>CP182556.1:1424848-3842348 GCA_048288465.1 Shigella flexneri
CAGCTTCAGCCGTTATTGGTGCGATTGTCGTGCTATTTATCTACAGGAAGATTAAAAGTTAACGCTTAAATTGCACAAAGGCTGCACACAGGCAGCCTTTGCTATTTTTTAGAGGTGACGTTACCACCATCCCAGCTCAGTGCCGAGTACGACAATAATCGCCACACCCATCATAATAATCGTTGTTTTTTTCATCTTTATGCTCCCGGGGCAGCATAGCAGCCAATAAAAAACCATGCTAAAAATACGACCGCTGTAATGAAGATTACAACCGGAAAAATAATACCGATTCGCATGTTATCACCAATCAAAAGGATGTGAATACGCCTCAGGAATGTAGCGCTGGATGCGCGACAAAAGGTGTTTTCTGTTTGTGTTTTTTCTCCTGATACATCGCAATATCGGCAGCATGCAGGGCACTGTCTGCATCGGTTGTTTCAGGATCGACTTCTACTATGCCAAGACTGGCACCGGGATAATACAAATCAACATCACCTAAGTGATATTCTCCACGTATTTGCTGTTGAATACGTTCTCGCAGCGACGAAATATCCGCATTCTCGTTGTTTAGTGAAACAACCAAAAACTCATCACCACCGAGACGACCAATAACTTCGCCATTTTGCTGGAGCGTATTAAGGCGCTCGCCAACCTGAATGAGAAACAGATCGCCACTATTATGACCAAAACGATCATTGATTAATTTGAAGTTATCCAGATCGATAAACGCGATCATTATCTTATGGTTAAGATGCCGGGCGAGGGAAAACAGCGTCGTCAGATTTTCAAAAATCGCCCGCCGATTCGGTAGCCCGGTTAACGAGTCGGTATACGATTGCGCAATCAGCGCAGCATTGGCTTCGTGCAGCTGTTCAACCAGTGCCTCTTTTTGAATATATTGTGCAATCAGTCCGGCGAATAACTGTAAAACCTGTTCCGCGCGTTCACTCCACTGGCGCTTCTCACTGCTGGCGGCGCAAAGCGTGCCATAGAATGATCCATCCGGTAAGTGAATTGGCGTGCTCAGAAATGTGGTGATGCCAAGATTGCGTGCCGCAATACAGTCGCCCCAACGGTCAGGGACTTCATCGCTGAAAAAGCAGTTTTCATCAATGGCGCGTTTGCATAACGAGTAATCCCACAAGACGGTAAAATTCTCCGGGATGTGCATTTTCTGGCTGTTACGGGCAAACATAATATGCTGCAGGCGCGCTTCGACATCCACTTTGGTCAGGTAGGTTGATTCCATATCAGTGACCATTTCCAGCATCTCCAGAAGCTGTCGGACCAGACTTTCCAGTGACTGTTCTTTGGCAAGGGATTGCGAGACGCGGGCGATAATCTGATCTGACACGGAACAACTCCAGGATACGGCGGGTAAGTGCTGATTATTTAATCTTTGCAGGCATGATAAAACATCATCAACAAAGATGAAACAAGACGTAATATGTTTTGAGTGAATGTAATAAAAATAGTGCTGCAAAACAAAACGATACCGCGATACTCTAAGCTTGGATAAATATGTGAGATCAATAAATGAAAATTATCAGTTTTGTTCTGCCTTGCTTGCTGGTCCTGGCTGGTTGTTCAACCCCTTCTCAGCCAGAAGCACCTAAACCGCCGCAGATTGGTATGGCAAATCCGGCGTCGGTCTATTGCCAGCAGAAGGGCGGGACGCTCATTCCAGTGCAGACAGCGCAAGGGGTCAGCAACAATTGCAAATTACCGGGCGGTGAAACGATTGATGAATGGGCATTGTGGCGACGGGACCATCCGGCTGGTGAAAAATAACCGCCGGATGCCGTACTAAAATCACAAGCTACGTAGCCAGTCGGCCAGCACCAGCGCATGGTTCTGCGTGGTGTTTTTTGCTGCGTAGAGCAGGGTCAGCGGCTGTTTTTTGGCGATATTTGCCACGGCTTTCCTTCTTGCTCGTGTTGCGCCAGTTCTGCAAGATATTGCTCGCGAAAGGTTGCAAAATCGACGACTTTCGCCGTGAAAGGCTATTGCGCGGTTCCGTTGAGCAGCATAATTTCTTTATCCCACTCATCAAGGGCTAAATGATTTTTGATACCGCGCGGCCAAGGCGGTCGACCCATACGCGATAACCATCGCTCTGTTCAGCCGGATCATAAACGCGTTTGCACTGAATATTCATCGTGTTTGTTCTCCCTTTCACGCATAATTTGTCACGTCACTATAGCACCGGATATTGGCGAATTTCTTTGTCTCTCCCGGCGCAAAGTTCCGAAAATCGCCATGGGTGAGTGAAAGTATTTAACACCCATCAGTGGTCAGGACAAGTTACCGTTAGCATCGTGTATTTTACCCATTAGCGGCGGCCCACAGGCTGCCAGCAAATACCCGACGGATTGTGCCATCCCCGAGAGTGCCGCCGCCTGATGCGCAGAACTTGCCGAAGACCAATGAACGTCAACCCCAGTATCATTGTTGCGCCGGAACCAAAACCGAAAAGCAGAGTCCAGGTGATCGCGTGCGCTGGCATAAAGCAGAGCCCAACCGCGCCCACTGCGCACATCAAGGCAACGAACGCTGCAATACCACGCTGGTCTTTCACATGATGTAAGAAAAGTGCGATCAGCAAACCGGGAGCTGCTGTGGCTAGTTGCAGCAAACCATGCAGTGAACCCGCCTGTGCTTCGCTATAGCCGTGACTGATGAGGATCGCCGGAAGCCAGCCAATAATCACGTAATAGACCAGTGAGTTGATCCCAAGAAACAATGTTACCTGCCAGGCAAGTGGCGAACGCCAGATACCCCGAGTATGTAAGGCGCGTGAGGTACTCAAATTTGCATGTTGCTGACTTCGCCACTGTGGCAGCCATAAAAAAAGAGCCAGCAGAGGAAAACACATCAGCATGAACAACGCGCCTTGCCAGCCAAAACCGTTCAAAGCCAGCGGCACGACCATAGCCGATCCCAGTGCCGCTGCAGCTCCCATTGTCAGGGAATATGCGCCGGTAAGTCTGGCGACGGAATGAGGGAAATCGCGTTTAA
Organism: Shigella flexneri; assembly: GCA_048288465.1. Lineage (GTDB taxonomy): Bacteria > Pseudomonadota > Gammaproteobacteria > Enterobacterales > Enterobacteriaceae > Enterobacter > Enterobacter flexneri_B. The sequence goes on from CP182556.1 coordinate 1,427,867, forward strand.
TTAATCCTGGCAGTAAGACATTGCCTAATGCAATCCCACCGCCAATGACCGCTGTACCGCCAAATAATAAGTAAGGCGAAGGGAGAGAACGAATTGCGATACCTGCACAGATCAAAAGTAACGCGGCAAACAGGCTACGTTCCATACCAAAACGTCGCGCCACCGGGGCAGCCAGAGGTGAGATTAGCGCAAAGGCCAATAATGGCAGGGTGGTTAATAAGCCGGTTTGCGCTGTCGTCAGCGAGTAAGCGGAACGAATCGTATCCAGTAACGGCGCTGCGCCGGTAAAGGTGACGCGTAATGTTGTGGCAATCATCAGAATGCCAGCGATAAGGACAATCCTGTTTTTGCCGCTTAATGAAGTTGAACAGGTCATATGCTTCTCATTGTTACAAACGAGGCTGTACCTTACCGTTTTTATTGTTATGTTGAATCAAGCTAAAATGACAAATTATCGCTAAGTTCGGACAAAATGATGCACAGGTTGAATCTCAATGGCTATGAACCCACCGACACCATGAAGCCGCGGTCGCATTTTGTATTCACGCCGGAACGGATGAGTTAACCAGTCCTGTACATCAGCACCGCAAAGGACAGCTGATACTGGCATTACATGGTGCAATTACCTGTACGGTGGAAAATGCTTTGTGGATGGTGCCGCCACAATATGCGGTTTGGATACCGGGCGGGGTGAAGCATAGCAATCAAGTGACAGCTAACGCTGAACTCTGTTTTCTGTTTATCGAACCCAGCGCAGTGACAATGCCGACCATGTTGCACATTGAAAATATCGCCCTTATGCCGGGAATTGATTTTAACCCTGGCAAACAGGACGACGACTCAGCGTGCTGAGCCGATGACCCGCAGATTAATTCAGGTCCTGTTTGATGAACTCCCTCAGCAGCCACAACAACAGCTGCACCTGCCCGTTTCTTCTCATCCTAAAATCCGCACGATGGTGGAGATGATGGCGAAAGGGCCCGTCGAGTGGGGGGCATTGGGGCAATGGGCTGGCTTTTTTGCGATGAGTGAACGCAATCTTGCCCGCCTGATAGTGAAAGAGACGGGGTTGAGTTTTCGCCAGTGGCGTCAGCAGTTACAGCTGATTATGGCGCTTCAGGGATTAGTGAAAGGCGATACTGTACAGAAAGTTGCTCATACGCTGGGTATGATTCAACGACGGCCTTTATTACTATGTTTAAGGAGAGGGCCGCCGGGCAAACGCCAGGCCGATATATTGCGGGATTGACTACTGCTTTCCACGATCAGGCGAAACCAACCGCCGGCGATGAGCGGGCCGACCGGTACGCCGCGAACGGCGCCACGCCTGAACAAGTGCCTACCAGCAGCCCAGGCGACCGGTTGGGCTGGCTGCCCATAACGTCACGCTCGCCCACCCACCCAGGAGACAATAACGCCTACTGCAATTGCCACCAGCGATTTCCAGTTCAGAAACGAGTGAATAAGGGTTGAGGGCGATCCTCCCGCTGGCGATGGGGGCCATAACGCCAATCGTCAGAATGATTATGCAATACTTAGGCCCTGTTTTTCAATCCACGGGAAAAGGTGCTACAGGTGTGACGCGGACAATGATCAACACCAGAATTGAAACGGCGACAGTGTTGTTATGACTGATAAAGCCCAGCGCAGCTAACCCAGCAGGATCAGCAAAGTGACATCAAACATCGTGGTTTCCTTGCCAAAAAATAATAAGCCTGCTTACTTTACGCTTGCTGCAGGAAGGAAGTAGAAAATCTTTACGTTTTTTGCATAAAAAATCAGGCGAACTGTCATCAAACTGCCATTTGTGCACGCTAACAATAACGTGAAAACAGCTATCTCCCGGGGGCATGCTATGAACGATCAAATGTTTGTCGAGACACTGATTATCACGTCATCGTTTTTTGCCATTGCTGTTGTGCTGGTCTTGTTCGTTCTGCTTATTGAACGGACAGGCTAGTTACGCAGTGCGGCGGAAATTGAGCAGTTCTGGTTGCGCAATGCGCAAATAATCCGTGGTTTTCAAAATAACGGATTTATCCAGCATCCCTGCATTGAAGGCGATTTCATCAAATCGTTCGAAGAGTAGAGGGTCGGCAACCAGTTTGAGTTTTGGATGGAAGCTGAAAGGGGGATGCGCCGAAGACACAGCCTGTGAGTTCATCGACTTCAGCAGGGCTGGCGAACGAAGCGCGTAATCCGCCTATGGCTGGCAAGTTGGCTCAGATTGGCCTGTTGATTGCAGCGAGGATCGCCAGAACATGTTGATTTACGCCATTGCCTTGACTTTACATACCAGTGCCTTAGCCCCTGGCCTAAAGCGGTGCCACGAATTTCTGACACCGCTTCACATTTACCTACCGCTTCATGGGTAACGACGCGGAAGTTAGCACCTTCTTGTGATAAGAAAGCGATTAACGCGATGCGTCACGCTTCCTTTAGCCATTTCAGTCATTTCACGCTCCTGAGATTACAAGCAAACAACCACAGAAGGTTATCATGAACGGCTGGTTTCGTTCTGCTTATTGACATATAAACGCTCATCGGAAGCTTTATACGCATCATGTAACGTAATCGCTAAATCCCCTTCCTGATGACCGAGGGTGTCATTTATTAAGTTTTAACTTGTCCATGTCAATTGCAATAAACATCACCGAAGAACCGGATTGCACCAGTTTCTGCAACCGCTGCTCCAGTTCAGGGGTTAAAATTTTGCGATTATACAGTCCAGTCATCGCATCACTAATATTTCTCGCGATACATTTTGGTATAAGTGGAAGTGCATCCGCACCATATTCAGCAAAATTAACGCCGTCAAAATCCAGAACAGAACGCTTTTCCACGAAGACGTGATAAAGTAAAGAATATCAATGGATAACGAGAGACGAATGCCGCCCGGTAGTCATGGACGTAACTGACATACTGGAACAGATTATCTTCGCTCTGGTTGATGATAATGTCGCGCCCCGAATCGGTATCGGTTAGCGTGACATTGAGAAAACGCCAGAGGAGAGGGCGGTCATGAGTGTAAAAGATATTCCGGAAATGTTTTTGTTAATATCCAGCAGCACAATCCCTTTTAGCTGCCCTGCGACATATACCGGCGTCAGCAAACTCATCACGTTCTGTTTAGTACGCTATTCTGGTAAATGCTCGACAATACGGTACGCCCGGTAAATACCTTTTCAATATCTTTGCGATTGATGCCAATATCTTCCTGACTGCAGGAAGGACCAGTTATTCATCGCAAAGTATTCAACATTAACCGGCTCATAAAAAATAGACATAGCGGTCATTGAGATCGAGATGATGGTGAAATTTCTCTTCGGCCATCCCAAGACCTGACCGTCATCATCCTGGTGGTGGTTGCCTTCCACTGCCTGTTCGGAAGCGGGTATAGTGCTGCAGCTTCCACAATTGTGTCGCATCAGTGGATGCGGTTTGTAGTGTGCCGCGTAGCCCGGGTATTTTATGGACAGTCAGGTTTAAGCCATGGGTATTATTGGCAGACGAAAGCCTCGCAGATGGCGCGCCGCTGTTCTGGCGACACTTCCGATCTGCTCAGCAGCGAGAGGTAGCCTGAGTTTAACGGACACTCCTTCCTGAAATAGAATGGCATCAGAAGGAGCTAATAATGAGCAGAAAAACCCAACGTTACTCTAAAGAGTTCAAAGCCGAAGCTGTCAGAACGGTTCTTGAAAATCAACTTTCGATCAGTGAAGGCGCTTCCCGATTATCTCTTCCTGAAGGCACTTTAGGACAATGGGTTACCGCCGCCAGAAAAGGGCTCGGTACTCCTGGTTCCCGCACGGTGGCTGAACTGGAATCTGAAATTCTGCAACTGCGTAAGGCGTTAAATGAAGCTCGCCTTGAGCGAGATATATTAAAAAAAGCAACAGTGTATTTTGCACAGGAGTCGCTGAAAAATACGCGTTAATCGAACAATGGCGACAACAATTTCCCATTGAAGCGATGTGTCAGGTATTTGGTGTATCCAGGAGCGGTTATTACAACTGGGTACAGCATGAACCCTCAGACAGAAAACAAAGTGATGAGCGGCTAAAACTGGAGATTAAGGTGGCACATATCCGCACTCGCGAAACATATGGAACCCGGCGGCTCCAGACGGAGCTGGCAGAGAATGGCATCATCGTTGGTCGTGACCGACTGGCACGTCTTCGTAAGGAGCTGAGGCTACGCTGTAAGCAGAAACGCAAGTTCAGAGCGACTACGAACCCGAACCACAATCTGCCAGTTGCGCCAAATCTGCTGAACCAGACGTTCGCTCCTACAGCACCAAATCAGGTCTGGGTGGCGGACCTGACGTATGTTGCCACACAGGAGGGATGGTTGTACCTCGCTGGCATCAAAGATGTTTATACGTGCGAAATTGTCGGCTACGCCATGGGAGAGCGCATGACAAAAGAGCTGACAGGTAAAGCCCTGTTTATGGCGCTCAGGAGCCAGCGCCCACCTGCCGGGCTAATCCACTACTCTGATCGAGGTTCACAGTACTGCGCATACGATTACCGGGTCATACAGGAGCAGTCTGGTCTGAAAACATCAATGTCGCGTAAAGGTAACTGTTACGACAACGCTCCGATGGAAAGCTTCTGGGGAACGCTGAAAAATGAGAGCCTGAGCCACTATCGTTTTAATAACCGGGATGAAGCCATCTCAGTAATACGGGAATACATTGAGATTTTCTACAATCGTCAGCGTCGTCACTCTCGTCTGGGGAATATCTCCCCGGCAGCCTTCAGGGAAAAATATCATCAGATGGCTGCTTAAAAAAAGAACAAATGGTAGTGTCCGCTATTGCCAGTACACCTCAGTAAACTGAACGACGTCTCTTGCTAAAACACAGCAACTCTCATGCCATTTTATCGACGATGAGAGACGACGTGCCCGGTGATACACCTTCAAAATTAAGCGTAGATGGCAAATGGAAAACTTGCCTGCACGGCTTCTTAATTTCAATGGCATATCAACAACTCGTCCGTAAATTTTGCATAATTAATGTAAAGACCAGGCTCACCAGTAACGCTAAATTCATTTGGCAGTAAGCGCGGTGTCATCCGCGTCAGGAAAATTAAACAAGTTACTTTAAAAAATGAAAACGTAAAAAGGTTGGGTTTCGATGTATTGACGGGTAACTTTGTCGCCCGCTAAACATTTGTTTAAGGAATGATTAATTGTGACCAACTCAAACTTCTGGCACTTGGAGTGCTTATCGCAACGTCTGCAGGCGTAGCGCACGCTGAAGGTAGACTTTCCCTGGGCACAGGTTAGGTGTCGTTGAACACCCATATAAAGATTACGATACCGATGTTTACCCAGTACCGGTAATCAACTATGAAGGCGATAACTTCTGGTTCCGTGGCTTAGGTGGTGAATCTGCCTGTCCAATGACGCAACGGATAAACTTCGATTTACCGCTTACTGCGTAGCCGCTTTACTTCGAAGAGCGAAAGACAGTGGCGATCACCAAATGCGTCACCTGGATGACCGTAAGAGCACCATGATGGCTGGTCTGTCTTATGCTCACTTTACCATACGGTTACCTGCGTACAGCCTGGCTGGCGATACCCTGGATAACAGCAACGGCATAGTCTGGGATATGGCTTGGTTGTATGGTTACACCAACGGTGGCCTGACGACTCCGGGTATTGGTGTGCAGTGGAACAGCGAAAACCAGAACGAATACTCTATGGCGTATCGCAAAGACCCCGCTCGCGCAGCGGTCTGCGTGGCTATGACCCGAACGACAGCTGGAGCCCTTCCCTGGAGCTGAGCGCCAGCTACGACTTGCCTCGGCGACTGGAGTGTTACGGTACGCCGCACTACACCCGTCTGTCTGATGAAGTTACTGACAGCCCGATGGTGGATCATGGCCGAACTCACCTAATTTCTACCGGGATCACCTACAAATTCTGATAATGCATCTTTCAGGGGCATTTTGTGCATAAACGAGGGCGTCACGCCCTGTTTTGCATTTGGTCATGCGATAAGCAGGAGGAGAACAATGCAACAAAAAATGATTCAATTTAGTGGCGATGTCTCACTGCAGGCCGTAGGGCAGGGAACATGGTATATGGGCAAAGATGTAAGTAGCGCAAAACAGAAGTTGCTGCACTACGCGCGGGCATTGAACTCGGTTAACCCTCATTGATACCGCCGAAGTGTATGCCGATGGCGGTGCAAAGGTGGTTGGGGAAGCATTAACCGGTCTGCGAGAGAAGGTCTTTCTCGTCTCTAAAGTCTATCCGTGGAATGCGGCGGGCGAAAAAGCGATAAATGCATGCGAAAGCCAGTTACGCCGTCTCAATACTGATTATCTCGATCTTTACTTATTACACTGGTCTGGCAGTTTTCGCTTTTGAAGAGACTGTCGCAGCGATGGAAAAATTGATTGCCCAGGAAAAACCCGCCGCTCGGGCGTTTCTAACCTTGATTATGCGGATATGCAGGAACTCTGGCAGCTGCCGGGGGGAAATCAGTGTGCCACTAATCAGGTGCTTTACCATCTCGGTTCACGAGGGTTTAGGTACGATTTATCCCCTGGTGCCAGCAACAGCAGCTGCCGGTGATGGCTTGACAGTCCGGTTAGCCCAAGGCCGGGCGGTTGCGCAATGGACTGTTAAAAAACCGGTAGTCCACGAAATTGCCCATGTCCAACAAAAATGCGGCTGTGCTTGAGGTCGAGTCTTCTTCAGCGGAATCAGCTATGCTGGATACGGCGTATCCGGCACCAAAGGAAAAAAGGCGCTGGATATGGTGTGATGTTGTGTGCCGGATGCATCGCACCCGGCACACAATAGTAACGTATTAACGTTTCGCAACGCAAATGGATTGGGCCAGGATGTGCAGGTTTCTCTTTGGTCACTTTTTAGTTTCTGAAGCGTAAGCCGTTTCTACACAAACGGTCTTGCAGCCATCATCCGGCATATCGCCCATGCTAATTGAAAGCGCGGGTCCCCGGTTCCAGCCGACAACGTTAGATGATGTGGTGGCCTAGGCAATAATACGAATTTAGCGCTTCATCATTAATCACGCTGCAATCTTGTTGATTCAGATACACGCAATCGGTACGGTCAGGGAAGGTCTGAATACCATCGGTCAGTACATTTTCTTTCGCGTCATTCACTTTATCAATGAAGCGATCGCCCAGCCCACTGACTCTTACCTTAGCGATATCACCCACGTTAAAGTAGGTATGCAGGGCAGAGGTGGTTTCAAATTCGCCATGTGATTCGAGATCGATTTCACAAGTTTTACCCACGCGGAAATGCGCTAACAGCGTAAAGTCGTGCGGCCAGAATTTTTTCGTCTCTTCGCTTTGCGTCAATTCGAAAGTCAGCGCTACGCCATCAGCATCTTCATGATGTGATTTCAGCGTCCACGGCAGGTACGGGCAAAACCGTGCGCAGGCAGACCTTGTTGTGCCGCCGGACCAAACCACGGCCAGCAAACCGGTACGCCACCGCGAATAGCGACGCCTTTTGAACGGTGTGTTGTTGCTCAACCACAGAACTCTTCTTCACCCGCAGGTCTCCAGGAGAGAGGTGTGCGCCCTGTAATGCAAAAGAGGCTTTTACCTGGGGATGATCGACCACGATGAGGTCCAGTTCATCCGGCTTCGACGGGAGAGGACGGGGAGATTTGTCGATGACCGGAAAGGCAAAAATTTTCTTAATCATGACGCAGTCCTTTGAGCTTCATTTTATCAGGTAAAAAAAGAGCGACCGAAGTCGCTCCTTTTAAATCACAGTGTCATCTCAACTTACTTGGAGATGTGAGCGATCAGGTCCAGGACCTTGTTGGAGTAACCGGTTTCGTTGTCGTACCAGGATACGAGTTTCACGAAGTTGTCGTTCAGAGCGATACCAGCCTTAGCATCAACACGGAAGTGCAAACTTCACCGTTGAAATCGGTAGATACTACGTCATCTTCGGTGTAGCCCAGAACGCCTTCATTTCGCCTTCAGCAGCAGCTTTAACGGCAGCTTGGATCTGCTCGTAAGATGCAGCTTTTTCCAGACGAACGGTCAGGTCAACTACGGATACGTTCGGGTCGGAACGCGGAACGCCATGCCAGTCAGCTTGCCATTCAGTTCTGGCAGTACTTTGCCTGCAGCCTTGGCAGCACCGGTCGAGGACGGGATGATGTCTGGGAAGCACCGCGGCCACCGCGCCAGTCTTTGGAGACGGGCCATCAACGGTTTTCTGAGTAGCAGTGGTAGCGTGAACGGTGGTCATCAGGCCTCGATGATACCGAAGTTATCGTTGATAGCTTGGCCAGCGGGGCCAGGCAGTTGGTGGGGGGTGCAGGAAGCGTTGGAAACGATGTCCTGGCCAGCGTATTTGTCGAAGTCGCCTTTGACGAACATCGGGGTAGTGTCTTTGGACGGATCAGCCATTACCACTTTCTTCGCACCGGCAGTGATGTGCTTGCGAGCGGTTTCGTCGTCAGGAACAGACCCGTTGCTTCGCAACAACGTCAACACCGATTTCGTCCCATTTCAGGTTGGCCGGATCACGTTCAGCGGTAACAGGAGGTTTTGCGTTACGATCAGGTGGCCGTCTTTCACTTCGGACGGTGCCGTCCAAACGACCGTGAGTGGAGTGGTATTTCAGCATGTATGCCATGTAGTCAACGTCTATCAGGTCGTTGATACCAACCATTTCGATGTCAGCACGTTTCTGAGCGGCACGGAAAACGATACGACCGATACGGCCAAAACCGTTAACTCCTACTTTGATAGTCTATCTTCCACCAGCTATTTGTTCATGAAATAAAAGGTTTATCTAAAATTACAAAACGCTTACGCAGACGTGTACAAGCGATCATGTAGATCATTGCGACAAATCAATCCTGTGCCTAAGCATTACGCGACTGACTCGCCTCACTCTACCTTTGGGCTTCAGACCACGTGGGATCAGCGCCCCGAATTTTAAAGGGCAATTACAATAAAAATGTGATTTTCGTCACAATTTAGGTGCAGCCATTACGTAGAGGAATCAGATTTAGGACAAATTTTTGCCAGTTGGTGTTAATGTTTTGTTAGAATAGGTCACGTAATGTGAGCACGATTAAAGTGAGATATGAATGGCTAATAAACCTTCGGCAGAAGAACTGAAAAAAAATTGTTGGATCCGGTTGTGCGTGACACAAGTGACTGGGACGAGCCGGCCAATTGCAGGTAGTCTACCTGCATAACAAGCGTGACGGCGTATCTGGCTGTTTGATCTGCGATGCCCCGCTGTTTCGTTCCCAACAGATATAATTGCGGCTGTGGCTGGCCCAGTTTTCTACGAACCGGTAGATTGAAGAATCCATTCGTTATATCAAAGACTTGTCACATGGAATGCAGCACATAGAAATTAGTTGCGGTGGCTTTGATGTCCATCTGGGACATGTCTACCCCTGACGGGCCGCGAGCCAACGGGCGAACGTTATTGTGTTAACTCTGCTTCTTTACGCTTCACTGATGGTGAAAACGGCGAAGGAATCAACGGTTGAAAAACGATCAGCAACTTCTTCCACAGGAGCGGAAAAATTATGAATCTTGATGATGGTTGTATCGACAGCATGACGCCTGAGGTATACCAGCATTCTGACCGCCGTTGAACTAGGGGAAATGACGGATGGCGTTGAGTTGACCGAAGAAGAAACAGAAGAACTGCCTGCAACTGGTGATGCTGTGGCAAGCCCGCCATAATACCGAAGCACAGCATATGACAATTGACACAAATGGTCAAGAAATGGTCATGAAGAGCAAAACGGCAGGTTAAAAGAAGATTTTGGTATCTCCGGCAAAAGCCTATTGCTATGTTTAAGTAAGTGGTTTATCCCCTTTTCCGCGGCTATGAAGGGAATAGCCAACAATGACCCCACGACTTCGTCTCGATTCTCTCGCCATGACCTGGCTAAGTTCCAGTCCAATCTCTTGCCATCACGTTCACGCCTGAATGACTTCTCCTGAACTTAAGTCTCAGACCTATTTGGCAGGTAATCCCTCTCGAATTTATTCTTTGGTTTTTTCCCACCTTCCACCAACCTGTAACAAGCAGCCATTTTCTCCATAATTGTAATATTAAGTTGTAAAACACAGATCATTCTGTGTCTTGCAGGTAGAAATATGTAACCTCAAAAATCATGTGGGTAAGTATGATGGCCATCTGACCAAAACAAAACACAAGATGACGCAATGAAAGCACTGGCTGGGTTTGGCAAGGCCTTTGGCAGGACTACAAGATGATTGATGTCCCACAACCCATTTGTGGCCCGGAAAACAGTAGTGATTGAAATTAAAACCAGGCAATGTAGGCGCAGACATGAAGCACTACAATGTGGATAGCGGTTCTGATGAGTTTAACTCTATCCGCGGCCATGAGCTCGCAGGTTGTATTGCGCAGGTTGGTGAAAAAGCAAAGACTGGAAAGTGGGGCAACGCGTCGTGTCGGATAACAGCGGTCACGTTTGCGGCGTTTGTCCGGCCTGTGAACAAGGTGATTTTCTGTGTTGTACAGAAAAAGTAAACCTTCGGTCTGGATAATGATTGCCTGGGGCGGTGGTTTTTCCAAATATTTTATGGTTCCTGGGTGAAATTTCAAAATTCATCGTCATGCGTTGTGGGAAATCCCTGATGGTGTTGATTATCAGGGACGGCAGCCGTACTTGACCCTATCTGTAATGCCTACAAATCCATCACGCAGCGATGGAAACCCTTCCTGGTCAGGATGTGGTCATCATCGGCACTCGCCCCCTGGGCTGTTCTCCGTACAATAGCGCGCGAATTATGGGGGCGGTGAAGTACGTCATCATTCGTCTGCAAGAAGATGTGGCGGTCCGCTTCCCGGTTGCAAAAGAACTGGGGGCGACGACGAGATAGTAAATGGTTCTACCGAGAGTGTGGGTGGCACGCTGCCAGCAAATTTGTGGCGAAGGATCATCTGGGAGCTGGTGATTGAATGCTCCGGTGCCGATCTGGCAGTTGAACAAGCCATCGAAATGCTCCGGCCGAATGGGGAAGTGGTACGCGTTGGAATGGGCTTCAAACCTCTTGATTTCTCGATTAATGAGCATTTACCGCCTGGAATAAAGCATTCATTGGGCATATGGCCTATAACTCCGCCTCATGGCGTAACGCTATCCGGCTATTAGCCAGCAGCGCTATAAGAAAGTAGAACCGATCATCACGCGTCGTATCGGCCTGTCGCAATGGCGCAAGAGGGTTTGATGCGATGGTAGATAAAACCGCAATAGAAGTGATCATGACTTACGACTTTGATAAATAACCACTCTCCTGAAGGAACGTTATCGCATCGAACAGATAACAAAACCGCATTGTGGTGCACAGGTCAATCCTTACCTGATTGCCGCTGGCATTCGTAAATTCTATCGTCGCGTTTTTGGCTTCTCTTCTGCTGGGTTAATGCCGTTGGTGGATCCTTGCACAGCTGAAGCGTTGGGCTGGAACAGATGTCGAACTTCCACCACAGCCACATTCTCAGCAATCACGACCGCCGGAATGTTTGCTCGGTGCGCTGTGGCATCCTAGTTGGCGACAAAACCGGTCGCAGAAATGCGTTCATCCTGTGGGGGGCCATTCATCTGCCTCGATGGTTGTCGGTGCTTTCTCACCGATGCTGGATTTGCCTTATTGCCTGCCGTTTTGTGATGAGGAGGATCAGGCTGGGAGCTTTACTGGTTACGCTGTTTGCTGGTTTAACCAATATATGCCAGGTAGAATCGTGGAGACGTGGTAGAGTCGGGTTTCCTTTATTGGCAACTGGTCATATCCGCTCTGTTCATTGATAGCGATGGGACTCACGCCGCTGATTAGTGCAGAGTGGAACTGGCGGGTACGACTGCTTATCCCTGCAATCTGTCGCTGAATCGCTACGGCGCTGGCATGGCACTACTTTCCTAAAAATGCCCGCGCTGGCTGAATCGCGCGGACGGTGTATCAGGAAGCCAGAGAGTCATGCGAGTATAAGAAGAAGGCGTCATACGCCAGACGGGTAAACCTTTCCGCCGCCCGTGGTTATTGCTGATGACGGTAAAACGCCACAAGCGGTGCCGTATTCGAGCCTTACTGACAGGAGTATTACTGAAACGCGTGATATTAGGCTCTTGTGTGCTGATTGCCATGAACATATGCAGATACACGCTAATTAACTCGTTCCAACGATCTCATGAGCCAGGGATTAATTTAAAAGACTCGATTGTTTTAAATACCATGTGGTCTGTTGGCGCGCCATTTGGCATTTTTATTGCCATGCTGGTGATCAATAAGTCCACGCGGTAAAACAATGGGTGTGGGGCTGGTAACATAAATACGGTGCTCGGATATATCTATTCACTAGAAACCAAGCTGTTGCTTCATAACGTTAATTGGTTTCTTCCTGATTACTTTTGTCTATATGTACATTTTGCTATGCTGGGCAGTGTATGTCCCTAGAATGTGGCGAGCAGAGGCCAAACTCCGTGGCTCGGTCTGGCGAATGCGGTAGGGCGAATCAGTGGTATTGCCGCACCTTATGCCGTTGCAGTGCTGCTCAGTAGTTATGGCGTTGCGGGAGTCTTTATTCTTCTGGGGGCGGTTTCAATTATTGTCGCAATTGCTATCGCCACCCATGGAAATAAAACCGGAGGTGTCTGCAGTTGAAAGTTTAAGTAGTGATTAATAGCCAATAAATAATAGGGGTCGATTCAAATGGAAAAATGAAAAGCAATGTAGGTGCCGGGCACAATGAAAATACTCTTCAGCAGAAATGCCAGTGCCTAAAGAAGATGAAGTTTTGATTAAAGTAGAATATGTCGGTATTTGTGGTTCAGATGTACATGGTTTTGAATCAGTCCAGTTTATTTCGCTAAAGACCGAATCAGGAAATTGGCTGGGTCATGAATACGCCGGGACGGAGTGGCTGTGGGAAGCCGCGTGCGCAAATTTAAACCGGGGGATCGGGTAATTTCAGACCTGGCTTTGCTTGCGGTCACTGTCGTTACTGTCTGGAAGGCAAATAAGCGTCTACCGGACATTGATTTTCTGGCGACACAACCCAACTACCGGCGCATTAACGCACTATCTGTGTCATCTCGGAGAGCTTTCATACAAACTGCCAGACAATATGGACACGATGGAAGGGGCGCTGGTGAGCCTGCCGCAGTCGGGATCGTACCGCGATGCTGGCAGATGTAAACCGGGCATAAGATAATCTTCTGGGAGCAGGTTGTATTGGTTTGATGACGTTGCAGCGTCCGAGTGCGCGGGCGCGACGGAAATTGCCGTCGTTGATGTGCTGAAAACGTCTGATAATGGCGGAACACCTGGTGCGACAGTGGTTATTGACGCGCAAGAAAACACTATTGCACGCTGTCAGCAATTTGCCGAGACATGGGCGCGGATTGCGAACAGCGGGTACTGCGGTCACCGTAAACAGGCACCTTATCTGGTAATGCGCGGCGGTAAAATGATTGTTCGTACTGTACCGGGCAATTCGGCGATCAATCTCCTCAAATCAATCGCGAAGTCACTATCAGACGGTATTCCGCTATGCCAATCGTTATCCGGTCACGATTGAAGCTATTTCTTCAGGGCGATTCGATGTGAAATCGATGGTGACGCATATTTACGATTATCGGGATGTAGACAGGCATTTGAAGAGTCAGTTAACAACAAACGCGACATTATTAAAGGCGTTATTAAAATTAGCGATTAATTAATTCGGGAGAACAGAATATGCTCGCAGATATGGGATCTTGGGAAGACAATTTCACAAATAAACATTATGCAATTGCCCATTTTGACGTCTGAAATACAGGAGATATGTTGATGGGCGTTATCGACGCAGCCGAAGAAGCGAAATCACCGGTTATTATTTTTTTGGTACAGGTTTTGTCGGCAACACCTCATTTGAAGATTTTCTCACATGATGGTATCAATGGCGCAAAAGCGACTGTGCCGGTAATAACTTCATTGGGATCATGGTGGAGTATGGAGATTATCCGTAACGCCTGGACTCATGGTATGAATTCATTAATGCGTGATGCTTCTGCATTTGATTTCGAAGAAAATATTGGTTTAACCAAAGAGGCTGTCGATTTCTTCCATCCGCTGGCGGTATTCCGGTAGAGGCGGAATTAGGGCATGTCGGTAATGAAACCGTTTATGAGGAAGCGCTGGCGGGCTATCGCTCTGCCCGATCCTTGACCAGGCGGCTGAATTTGTTGAACGTACGGGCTGTGACTCATTGGCTGTCGCCATCGGCAACCAGCATGGCGGGTTTATACGTCAGAGCCACAATTGAACTTTGAGGTCGTAGAACGCGTACGCGATGCCGTTTCTGTTCCGCTGGTTTTGCACGGTGCATGGGGATGGCGTGATGCCGACATTAAAACTGCAATTTCATTGGGTATCGCGAAATTGGACATTAATACGGAGCTCTGTAGCCGGCGATGGTCGCAGTGAAAGAAAACAGGAGTCGCCTTTCCTGCATTTAGAACGTGAAGTACGTAAAGCTGTAAAAGAACGGGCATCGAAAGAATTAAACTGTTCGGTTCTGATGGCAAAGCGGAATAATGATATGGATAATCTCGACGTTATTTATTATAGGTCGCTTTGTTCATATTCCATTGCAACCGGTAAGTAAAAAGTTTGATGTGGATTCTATCCTCTTGAAAGAATCGCAATGACCACCGGGGGTGATGCAATAAATGAAGCAACGATACTTGTCGTCTCGGCCATCGTACCGCATTAATGAGCCGTATTGGTAAATATGTCACAGGACAGTTTCTTCTCGACCATTGTCACAAAGGGGAGCCTCATATTCAAAGTCTAAAGCAGGACGTCGGCATAGATACCTCTATTAACGTTGGACTGGTGACGGAGGATGGCGAGCGACGTTTGTCACGAACCGTAACGGCAGTAACTGGAAATTGAATATTGACGATGTGATTTTTCGCGGTTTCTAGGCGAAATTTTTATGTCTGGCCAGTATTTTCAACAGTCCTCTATTGGATGGTAAAGCGTAAGCCAAATTTTACGCAAGCTGAAGCCCGGCAGATGGTTCTGTGCCGATATGAATCGAACCGCGGTAGATGGAACGCTGGATGATATTTGCGAAGCATTCGGTTATGTCGATTATCTGTTTCCTAATTATGCCGACGCAAATTACCTCACCGGGAAGGGACACTCGATGAAAATTGCTGACTGCTTTCTTGCGTGCGGCGTAAAAACGGTGGTATTAAACGGGTAAAGACGGCTGCTTTATCAAGCGTCGTGACATGACGATGAAGGTGCCGGCAGTGGCGGAATAACCGCCATCGACACCATTGGCGCGGGCGATGACTTTGCTTCAGGGTTTCTTCCGGCACTGTTAGAAGGCAAAAATCTCGTGAATGCGCACGCTTTGCCAATGCAACGGCGGCTATCTCGGTCTAAGCGTCGGTGCCACCACCGGCGTAAAAACAGAAAGCTGGTCGAACAATTACTGGAAGAATACGAAGGATAATCAAGGCAAATGAAAAAGATACCTTTAGGCGCAACAGATTGTACGCTTTCGCGAATGGGGTTGGGGACATGGCCATTGGCAGCGGTCCTCATGGAATGGCGATCTGAATAGGCGAATCTGTATTGATACGATTCCTGAAGCCCATCGTTGTGGCATAATCTGATTGATACTGCGCTAGGATATAACTTTGGCAATAGTGAAGTTATCGTCGGTCAGGCGTTAAAAAAACTGCCCCGTGAACAGGTTGTAGTAGAAACCAAATGCGGCATTGTCTGGGAACGAAAAGGAAGTTTATTCAACAAAGTTGGCGATCGGCAGTTGTATAAAAACCTTTCCCCGGAATCTATCCGCGAAGAGGTAGAAGCCAGCTTGCAACGTCTGGGTATTGATTACATCGATATCTATATGACGCACTGGCAGTCGGTGCCGCCATTTTTTACGCCGATAGCTGAAACTGTCGCAGTGCTTAATGAGTTAAAGGCTGAAGGGAAAATTCGCGCTATAGGCGCTGCTAACGTCGATGCTGACCATATCCGCGAGTATCTGCAATATGGTGAACTGGATATTATTCAGGCGAAATACAGTATTCTCGACCGGGCAATGGAAAACGAACTGCTGCCGCTATGTCGTGATAATGGCATTGTGGTTCAGGTTTATTCCCCGCTAGAGCAGGGATTGTTGACCGGCACTATCACTCGTGATTACGTTCCGGGCGGCGCTCGGGCAAATAAAGTCTGGTTCCAGCGTGAAAACATGCTGAAAGTGATTGATATGCTTGAACAGTGGCAGCCACTTTGTGCTCGTTATCAGTGCACAATTCCCACTCTGGCACTGGCGTGGATATTAAAACAGAGTGATTTAATCTCCATTCTTAGTGGGGCTACTGCACCGGAACAGGTACGCGAAAATGTCGCGGCACTGAATATCAACTTATCGGATGCAGACGCAACATTGATGAGGGAAATGGCAGAGGCCCTGGAGCGTTAAATACTCAACACGATTCACCTCTGTTTCTGTGAAAACTGTGATGAAAATCTGTGATTCAAATAGGTTATTTTGAAAGTAAACATCGGTTATGCGATAATCGCGCTAATGTGATGTAAAAAGATACAGGGGTGTAATCGTGGCGGCAAAAGACAGGATTCAGGCAATTAAGCAAATGGTTGCCAACGATAAAAAGGTGACAGTCTCAAATTTGAGTGGGATTTTTCAGGTAACCGAAGAAACCATTCGCCGCGATCTTGAGAAGCTGGAAGATGAAGGCTTTTTGACCAGAACCTATGGTGGTGCTGTTTTAAATACAGCGGTGTTGACGGAGAATATCCATTTTTATAAGCGCGCTTCATCGTTTTATGAAGAGAAGCTGCTTATTGCACGCAAGGCACTACCCTTTATCGACAATAAAACCACCATGGCAGCCGATTCCAGTAGTACCGTAATGGAATTGCTCAAATTGTTACAGGACCGTAGTGACCTGACGTTGCTAACCAACTCGGCGGAAGCGATTCATGTTCTGGCTCAGTCAGAAATTAAAGTCGTTTCAACGGGTGGGGAACTAAACAAAAATACACTTTCCCTGCAAGGAAGAATTACTAAAGAGATCATCAGCCGCTACCATGTCGATATCATGGTAATGAGTTGTAAAGGTCTTGATATCAACAGTGGCGCTCTGTACTTGAACTAAGCGGAAGCTGAAATCATAGACAATGATCGTTAGGGGCCAGAAGTTGCGTTATTGGTTGATCACTCTTAAGTTTGATCGCAAGCTTTTGTCCAGTTAGCTGACTTTAGTCATATTAATTACATAATAACCGACAACCACCGGGCGCAGAGTGGATAGCATTTTGCAAAGACAATAATATCCAGCTGGTGTGGTAGTTTAAGCACACGTTGTCAATATTATTTGTTCCTGCGCCTGGAATAAATGATGATAAAGATGCGGCAGGCGGATTTGCCACAATTGCTACCTTTTTTAGCAAATTGAGGGACCCAATGGAACAAATACGATCAAATTGGCGCAAGACTGGACCGCTTGCCTTTGGCCCGGTTTCATTATCGTATATTTGGTATAATAAGCTTTAGTCTGTTATTAACGGGGTTTTTGAGTTACTCAGGGGATGTTGTTAGCAAAGCTGGTAAGCAATGGATGGTCAAAGAATTTCCTCAATGCCGCCTTTACCTCGGCATTAGATGTTTTGGTTATTTCATCGGCTCACTTACTGGTGGGTTCATCGGTGACGACTTTGGCGGCGCAGGGCGTTTTCATAATCCTTCTCATCGTTGGAATCGCTGCACAGGTGCCGCTTTTGTCCCTGATATGTACTGGCTCATTTTCTTTCGCTTCCTGATGGGAACAGGAATGGGGGCGCTGATTATGGTTGGCTATGCCTCATTTACGGAGTTTATCCCCGCGACGGTGCGTGGAAAATGGTCCGCGCGGCTCTCATTTGTTGGTAACTGGTCGCCCATGCTGTCTGCGGCGATAGGCGTGGTGGTTATCGCTTTTTTTAGTTGGCGAATAATGTTTCTTCTGGGTGGTATTGGCATACTGTTAGCCTGGTTTCTCTCAGGTAAATACTTTATCGAGTCGCCACGATGGCTGGAAGGGAAAGGGCAAATCGCCGGTGCAGAAAGCCAACTTCGTGAAGTAGAGCAGCAAATTGAAAGGGAGAAGAGTATTCGTTTACCCCAGCTTACTTTGAACCAGAGCAACAGCAAGGTTAAGGTAATCAAGGGTACCTTCAGGCTCCTGTTTAAAGGGGAAATGTTACGACGTACATTAGTTGCGATAACTGTTTTAATTGCAATGAACATTTCGCTTTATACCATTACCGTATGGATACCGACCATATTTGTTAACTCCGGCATTGATGTCGATAAATCAATATTAATGACCGCTGTTATTATGATTGGTGCTCCGGTAGGAATATTTATTGCGGCATTAATTATTGATCATTTTCCTCGTCGATTATTTGGCTCCGCCTTACTTATTATTATTGCCGTGTTAGGCTATATCTATTCAAGTCAGACTACAGAGTGGGCGATTTTAATCTATGGTCTGGTGATGATCTTCTTTTTATACATGTATGTTTGCTTCGCGTCGGCGGTTTATATCCCGGAGCTTTGGCCAACGCATTTACGCCTGCGCGGTTCGGGTTTCGTTAATGCCGTCGGACGGATCGTCGCAGTTTTCACGCCCTATGGCGTTGCGGCATTATTAACACATTATGGGTCGATCACGGTGTTTATGGTGCTTGGTGTCATGTTAGTGCTCTGTGCGCTGGTTCTCTCCATTTTTGGCATCGAAACGCGGAAGGTGTCGCTGGAAGAGATTTCTGAGGTGAATTAAATCTTTCGTTGATGGCATCAATTGCCAGATGTACCACTGACGTGTTTTATTTGGCCTACAATGCCAGTACAGAATTGTAGGCCAGCGTAAAATTACCCCTGCGTCTCTTCCCAGTCTGCCAGCGTATATAGCGTTGCCCCAGCTGCTGACATCTCCATAAACGCGTGTGCACTGTCCTGGGGCTGGATATTCACGCCACGACAGCCATCGGTAATCACGTTTACCTTATAACCTAACTGTAACGCGTCCAGCACGGTAAACTTCACGCAATAGTCAGTAGCCAGGCCCATAACGATCAATTCATCGATTTCATGATCGCGCAACCAGTCATCAAGCGCGGTTTTCTGCCGACGTCCGTTATCAAAAAAGGCACTGTAACTGTCAACTAAAGGATTTTCGCCTTTATGGAACACCGCTGCGATCTCTTTTTGATTCAGTAACGGATGTAATTGTGCGCCTTCACTGTTCTGCACACAGTGTTCAGGCCAGAAAGTTTGCCGCAGGCCGCCGAGTTGGCCTGGCGTATAAGGCTCTACGCCGTGCTGGCTGGCAAAGCTGCCGTGATTCGCCGGATGCCAGTCCTGGCTGGCGATAACCGCTTCTCCGCGCGACTGGCACCAGTCAATAAGGCGGTTAGCAACCTCCACCGTACTGTCACCTTCCGGTACGGCGAGCGCGCCACCAGCACAGAAATCATTTTGTAAATCGACCAGTAACAGGGCGCGATGGGGCATTGCAGTCTCCTTAATCATCCGGCGTCAGTTCGCCGCGCAGGTTTTGGCTCATGGCCTTGCGAATGGTTTCAGTATCCAGTTCCTGGCTCAGCAGGTAATGCAGTTTGGTTAGCGTGGCTTCTACAGTCATATCTGCACCGTCAATAACGCCGGCATGGGCGAGGGCGTTACCGGTGGCATAACCACTCATATTCACTTTACCGGACATACATTGTGTCAGGTTGACCACCACAATACCGCGATCGCTGGCTTCTTGTAATTCCTGCAGGAAGGCTTTGTTTTGTGGCGCATTACCCACGCCATAGGAGCGCAGAATCAATGCTTTCACCGGTTGGCGCAGAAAATTGCGCACGACGTCAGCAGAAATCCCTGGATAAATCGTCACCACGCCAATTGGTTGTGGCGTGATTGGATGAACGATTAATTCCCCTTCACCGTGCGGGGCGGGTGGCGTATTCAAACGACGAATATGGATACCAGCTTCCAGTAACGGAGGAAGGTTTGGAGAGGCAAACGCATCAAAACCATCGGCATGGGCTTTGGTAGTGCGGTTGCCGCGATACAATCGGTTATTGAAAAAGAGCGTTACTTCGTTGATCGGATAATTCGGCGCAACGTACAACGCATTCAGCAGATTAATTTGTCCGTCAGAGCGTAACTCAGCCAGCGGGATTTGTGACCCTGTCACAATGACCGGTTTACCGAGATTCTCGAGCATGAACGACAGCGCAGAGGCGGTATACGCCATCGTGTCGGTACCGTGTAGAATGACAAAACCATCATAGTCGTCATAGTGCGCTTTAATATCTTCAGCAATATGCTGCCAGTCTTCCGGCGTCATATCAGAAGAATCCATCAACGGCGTATATTCATGAATGGTGAAATCTGGCATCTCCGGGCGATGGAATTCCGGCATCAGCGCCAGTTGGCGTTGTAGATGACCTGACACCGGAATATAACCCTGCTCGGAACGCTGCATCCCGATGGTCCCGCCCGTGTAGGCGACGTAAATTGATTTCTTTTGCATGATATTGATATGAATGATATCGAAAGAGCAAAAGTATATACGTGAGGCAGGAGGAGCGCACCTGATACTATGCGGATAAGGAAATATGGGGCGAGACAGCGGGAAGAGGATTCGTCGAGGTAAAAAATAATGTGGCCGACGATCTGTCGGCCACTCAGTACAAGACTTAACGCACGTTGGCGCAGGTCAGGCAAAACGCATAACGGTTTTGTGGGTCGTTAAACGCGGCCAGCTTGTCGCTTTCACTTTTAACGGTAGAGGCTACCGAGGCAAGCGGTGCAGGTAACATGGCCTGGAACGCATCTGGCAACATTGCCCGGACAGAACCAGACATGTTGTCCATCACTTTGTCGAAGAAGGTCGGTTCATCAACGTAGTATTCCAGATGCCACTGTTTCACTTTTGCGAGCTCTGCTGCTTTGGCAACCGCATCATCGAAATCCCCGAGACTATCGACCAGCCCGTTAGCTTTTGCATCCTGACCGGTCCAGACGTGGCCCTGGGCGATTTTATCAATTTGCTCCGGCGTCGAATGACGCGCATCAGCAACCAGCGTGATAAAGCGTTTATAGCCATTCTCAATGCTTAATTGCATCATCTGCTGCGCTTCCGGCGGCAGTGCCCTGGTGATAGAAACATCCGCCAGCGGTGAAGTTGAGACACCATCAGTATGAACACCAATCGAATCCAGACTATTTTCTACGGTGGTGATCACGCCGAAGATACCGATAGAACCGGTCAGGGTGCTGGGGTTAGCCACAATGTAATTAGCTGGCGTGGAAATCCAGTAACCACCAGATGCCGCCATGCCGCCCATCGATACAACCACAGACTTACCCGCTGCCCGGGCTGCTGCCAGTTCAGCGCGAATCACTTCAGACGCGGTAACGCTGCCGCCTGGGCTATTAACACGCAGGACAATCGCTTTCACTTTCGGGTCAAGGCGAGCGTCGCGGATTTGTGCCGCAGTGGTATCACCGCCAACATTCCCCTGAGTTTCCTCGCCATCCATAATTGCGCCATTAGCGAAGACGACACCGATGCTGTCACCGGTATCTGCCGGCGTTTTCAATGCGTAATCGTAATAACTGATGGCGCGATAATTTTTATCAGTCTTACTCCAGCCGAACTCTTTGGTCAGAGCTTTTTCGATTTCGGCACTCGATGCCAGTGCATCGACCAGCTTGTTTTCCAGTGCATATTTCGCGGTATCGCCACCGGTTTTGGTTAAACCCTCAAGCAACCCTTGCGCGCCAGGGAATACCTGCTGAGCAGGGATCTGCCGGTTAGCGGCAACAGTATTCAGATAGTTTTGCCACAGCTCACCAATCCAGCGGCTGTCAGCTTCGCGGGCTGCCGGTGACATATCATCACGAATAAACGGTTCAACGGCAGATTTATACGTACCCACGCGGAACACATGGGTGGAAACTTTCAGCTTATCCAGCAACGATTTGTAGTACAGACCGTTGGTAGCAAAACCGTGCAGATCAACCACGCCTTGCGGTGACAGCCAAATTTTATTGGCGAAACTGGCGAGATAATATTGCCCCTGGCTGTAGTTCTCGCCAACGGCATAAACCGGTTTCCCGCTGTCACGAAACTCTTTCAGGGCTTTGCCGATGTACTGCATAGACGGCTGGTCGCCGCCTGCGAAGTTTTTCAGATCCATCACGATACCGGTGATATTGCGGTCGTCCTTCGCCTGGCGAATGGTGTTGACGATATCAAACAGTGAGTTTTCCTGCAGACGATCGGAACTGGCACCAAGCAGCTGGCGGCTTAATTTACTAAACCGCTGAGAACTGTCTGGTTTATCGACGATCACACCAGAAATGTCCAGCAGCAGTGCGCCACGACTGGCCGTTTCTTTCGAATCACCACCACTGACCTGCATCCAGATCCCCACACCAACCAGTACGAGGAAAATAAAGAACAGGTTAAGTACCATTTCACGGACGAAATTCAGCAGACGCCACGTCCATTTAAAAAATCCGGCAATAAATCGCCAAAGGGTTCGCATGTATTCTCCCAACTTAAGGTCACACCTGTCACAGGCGCAATAGATGTGGTTATCGTAATGACCCAACCGGCACTTGTCAGCAGGAATTGCGGACTGTGCTGTAACAAAATCCACTCTCGTGTTAATTTTGTGAATAAATATCACGACAGGAGTTAATCAAATGGATGCACTCTAACTATTGATCAATCGCCGTAGCGCCTCCCGCCTGGCTGAACCCGCGCCAACGGGTGAACAACTGCAAAACATCCTGCGTGCGGGTATGCGTGCGCCGGACCATAAGTCCATGCAACCGTGGCATTTTTTTGTGATTGAAGGGGAAGGGTGCGAGCGTTTCAGCGCCGTACTGGAACAGGGGGCGATTGCTGCCGGTAGTGATGATAAAGCTATCGACAAAGCCCGTAATGCGCCGTTCCGCGCACCGCTCATCATCACGGTGGTGGCGAAATGCAAAGAAAATCATAAAGTCCCGCGATGGGAACAGGAAATGTCTGCCGGATGCGCGGTCATGGCGATGCAAATGGCAGCCGTTGCCCAGGGATTTGGCGGCATCTGGCGCAGTGGCGCATTAACTGAAAGTCCGGTAGTGCGTGAAGCATTCGGTTGCCGTGAGCAGGATAAAATTGTCGGTTTTCTCTACCTCGGCACGCCGCAGTTGAAAGCATCTACGTCGATTAACGTCCCGGACCCGACGCCGTTTGTAACTTATTTCTGATAATTGTCGCGAAACTGTCTGGATTGTGAGCAAAGGCGCAGGAATTCAGACACTCTCACTTATCACTTCACGGAATGAGGGTTACCATACCCGGATTGCATTGACAGGAGATGTCCATGAGCGAGAACTCGATTCGTTTGACCCAATACAGCCACGGAGCTGGTTGCGGCTGTAAAATTTCCCCAAAAGTGTTGGAAACCATCCTGCACAGTGAGCAGGCGAAGTTTGTTGATCCGAATTTGCTTGTGGGTAATGAAACCCGCGACGATGCGGCGGTGTACGATCTGGGCAATGGCACCAGCGTTATCAGTACCACCGACTTCTTTATGCCGATCGTTGATAATCCTTTCGATTTTGGCCGCATTGCGGCGACTAACGCCATCAGCGATATCTTCGCGATGGGGGGCAAACCGATTATGGCGATTGCGATCCTCGGCTGGCCGATTAACAAACTTTCCCCGGAAATTGCCCGCGAAGTAACCGAAGGTGGACGCTATGCATGCCGTCAGGCGGGTATTGCGCTGGCTGGCGGTCACTCCATCGATGCGCCGGAGCCGATTTTTGGTCTGGCGGTAACGGGGATCGTACCGACCGAGCGGGTGAAGAAAAACAGTACCGCACAAGCCGGATGCAAACTGTTCCTGACGAAACCGCTGGGGATCGGCGTTCTTACCACGGCTGAGAAAAAATCACTGTTGAAACCAGAACATCAGGGACTGGCGACGGAAGTGATGTGCCGGATGAACATCGCAGGCGCGTCCTTTGCCAACATCGAAGGCGTAAAAGCGATGACCGACGTTACGGGCTTTGGTCTGCTGGGCCACTTGAGCGAAATGTGTCAGGGGGCTGGTGTGCAGGCACGCGTCGACTATGAAGCGATCCCGAAACTCCCCGGTGTTGAAGAGTACATTAAGTTGGGCGCAGTACCTGGCGGCACTGAACGTAACTTTGCCAGCTACGGTCATCTGATGGGTGAAATGCCGCGTGAAGTGCGCGATCTGCTGTGCGATCCGCAAACTTCTGGCGGTTTGCTGCTGGCGGTCATGCCGGAAGCAGAAAATGAGGTTAAAACTACAGCCGCCGAGTTTGGCATTGAACTGACGGCGATTGGCGAACTGGTGCCAGCGCGCGGCGGTCGTGCCATGGTTGAGATCCGTTAATTTAATGCGGTTGTTTATTGCCGAAAAACCGAGTCTGGCGCGCGCCATTGCTGATGTCCTGCCCAAACCGCACCGGAAAGGCGATGGCTTTATCGAGTGCGGTAATGGTCAGGTGGTGACTTGGTGTATCGGTCACCTGCTTGAGCAGGCGCAGCCAGACGCCTACGACAGCCGCTATGCGCGCTGGAATCTTGCGGATTTGCCGATTGTCCCGGAAAAGTGGCAATTACAGCCACGACCCTCCGTGACCAAACAACTTAACGTCATCAAACGCTTCCTGCATGAAGCCAGCGAAATCGTTCACGCCGGGGACCCGGATCGTGAAGGGCAATTGCTGGTGGATGAAGTGCTGGACTATCTGCAACTGGCACCGGAAAAGCGCCAGCAGGTGCAGCGTTGCTTGATAAACGACCTGAACCCGCAGGCGGTCGAGTGGGCGATCCACCGTCTCGTTCCAGGTGAGTTGTATCCTTGCTGTGCGTTTCTGCGCGCTGGCGCGAGGCGTGCCCGACCCGCGGACGGCATCAGATGACCCGTGCTTACACCATTCTCGGGTCGCATGCGCCGGTCATCAGGGCGGCTTTCCGTGGGGGCGCGGCAGGCACAGACCCCGGCGCTCGGGCCTGCGTGCGCGCCGCGAGAGATCGAAAACTTCGGCGCGCAAGACTTCTTTGAAAGTCAAAGCGCATTGCTACACCTGCCGACGGCGGTTTACCGCGATCGGCAACCCAGCCAGCGTGTGCGCGGAACCTACCAGCTATGAGAGGGTGCTCGTCACATTGTCCACTGGCCAGTATGGTGGTTAACCGCATCAGCGGTCAACAACGCTGGCCAGAACGATAAACGGGTATCAGAACCCGTGCTGCTGCCGTTTTCCGCTTTCCGGCGTTGCAGATCGAAGCGGCAAAACGCTTTGGTCGAGCGCGCAGAAACGCGCTTGGACATCCGCCCAGCAACTGTACGAAATGCACAAGCTAATCACTTATCCGCGTTTCGATCGTGCCATTTGCCAGAAGCACCTCGTCACGCCACGCGGTGATGAATGCCATCGAGCGTTCATGACCGGATCGTTGCCCCAGCCAGTGGTAGATCCAGATATACGCAACCGCGCGCGGTTGGGATGACAAAAAGGTCGATGGCGCACCACGCCATCATTCCGACCGCACGGAGTCTCGCGATCAACCTGACGGAGAACGAAGCGAAGGTCTATAACCTGATTGCCCGTCAGCAGCCACTAATTCGCCCGGATGCGTGTTTGCAAGTGTGTTATCGAACTGGACATTGCCAAGGGCAAATTTGTTGCTAAGCGCGTTTTCTTGCTGAAGCAGGCTGGCGCACGCTGTTAGGCAGCAAAGACCGCGATCAAGAAAACGACGGCACGCCATCGGCTGTGGTGGCGAAGAGGCGACTAGTTGCTGTGGGAAGAGGGTGAAGTGGTAGAGCGGCAAACCCAGCCGCCGCCTCGCCATTTACTGATGCAACACACCGCTTTCTGCGCGTGATGACCCGGGATCGCGCGCTTTGTGCAGGATAACAGATCGAAAAGATCTCCTTGGTGTGACCGATGGTCTGGGGACAGAGGACGCGTGCCGGTATTATTGCGAACTGTTGTTCAAGCGTGGTTTCCTGACCAAAAGGGGCGCTATATCCACTCCACCGACGCCTGCAAGTGCTATTCCATTCGCTGCCGGATAGATGGTGATGCTACCGGACACTACCGCGCACTGGGAATCGGTGCTGATGCAAATCAGCGAAAAGCAGTGCCGCCATCACGTTTCTACTCGCAGCCGCTGGTGGGCGCGCCACATCAGCTGATCGATCAGCCAAACGTACGCCGGTGCGGAGTTCCGCCGGCATCGCGGCTCTCTGGCAGCGGTGGGACGTGCCACAAGAAAAAGGCTGCACCGCGTAAACGAGTGCGAAAAAAAGTCCGCCAGCAGATGAAGTCGGAAGCGGGGGCGATAGCGTAAGCGAGTGAAATCTTCGTGAATTCGAGTCAGCATCCCAAATATCCAGCGGATCAAGAAATTCGTTCTTGGATATTTTTTTTGCATGGATAAATTATCGCCTCTAAGGATGTGAGTACAGGGGAATGTGATGAAAATGTTTCATTACAAAACCATCCTTGGTAGCGAGAAGTATTCTTTTAACTGCGGCTGTAAATATTTAATAGTAATTTTGAACGGATGATTAAAAAAAGAAAATAAGGCCATGCTGCTTTGTAGGTTCATTTACATGTGTTACGCTGTGAATGTTTGTGTTCGCAGCGATAACATCGAACGTTCGTTCAATGTGAGAGGGGCCTGATTACCGCGGGATGCGTCTTTTTCTTTTATATCTATTAATTATGATGGGGCTCTATCGTTCGGCTTGGTTTCAAAGCAAAAAAAGAACAACTGCATTATTATCAGGCTAAAGGTATTGAGCTGCTCAGTATCAGATCTAACAGGCGCTACAAATCCATTGCACCTTATCCATTCTATCATAAGCAATGGTCTGAAAATGCTGGAGTTCTGGCTGTGGAAAGCCTGAACCTGTGGAGATACCTTCCAATATCTGTTTCTTTTGACTCATTCTATATCATAGTAAAAGACGCGAGTCTTTACAGGATCAATGGGGTATTCGAGATAGCGAAAGTTATTGTGCCTTAATGGAGCATTTTCTTTCTTTCTGGTGACCATGCAGCCAGATCTTTAAAGCAAACATGGAGGAAGCCCCAGAGCAGGTTATCGCCTTGTTGAATAAATTTGCTGTTTTTCCCTCAGACTATATCTCTGATTGCGCTAATATTGTTCCGGTAAATCCTCGGCGAAGCTAATATGGGCTGTGGAATCATCATGGATGATCTCGATATCAAGCACAGCTTTTCAAAACGGGACAATTGAAGAAGAACTGGCCTGCATTATATAATGCTTGCTTCTCGAAAGGCACACAAGTTTGTTCGAAAGCGAAGAAGATTATCAAAAAAATAGTCTAATGGGATTTCTTTACTGGCATATCTGCTGCTATCGCAGAAAGCTGTCGGATGCTGAACTTGAAGCGTGTTATCGTTACGACAAGCAGTTCCGGAGCACTACAGTAAGAAATGCCGTTGGCCCATATGACATGTTCCCTGGGGACATCATTCGTTAATACTCATAAACGCCGAAATTTTGCGGGGGCGCTCGCTGCCCCGCCTACATAAGCGTAACTGCAATGAATTGTGCCCATTTGTAGGCCTGATAAGCGTAGCGCCATCAGGCATTTACGACTTTAAATCACACCCTGCGCCAGCATCGCATCGGCAACCTTCACAAACCGGCAATGTTCGCGGCCTGCACGTAGTTCGTTTGCTGCACCTTCACCACCATGCTCACACAGGCATGGTGGATATCCAGCATGATCTCATGCGAAACGTGCGTCGACTTTCTCGGCTTTCCAGCCCAGGCGCGCAGCGTTTTGCGCCATTTCAAGGCCTGACGTTGCTACACCGCCAGCATTAGCCCGCTTTACCGGGTGCAAACAGTACGCCTGCCTGCTGGAACAGTTCAGTCGCTTCGATGGTGGTCGGACACTCGCCCTTTGGTGACGGCTTTAACGCCATCGGCGAGAAGCTGATGCGCGGCGTCAACATCCAGTTCGTTCTGGGTAGCGCAAGGCAGGGCGATATCCCCAACCGGTACACACGCGATGGCGGCCGTCTGCCTCCCAGATGCGACAGACGAAATTCTTTGGCGTAACTCGCCACTCGACCATCGCTCTGGCTTTGATTTCGATAAGACGTGCCAGTTTTCCTCTTCCGTGAATCCGCTTCATCAACTACTACAGCGCCGCTGGAGTCTGACGCAGTGATCACACCAGCACGATTTCGCTTTTTCGATAGCGTACTGTCAGGACGTTGCCCTAGCCAGAAACGGAAACGCGCATCCCTTCAAAACCCATACAGACCGTGGCGTTTTAACATTGCTTCTGTGAAATAAACCAGACCGTAGCCGGTAGCTTCCGGCGAATAAGACTACCGCCAAATGAAAGGCCCTTACCGGTGAAGACGCAGGCGGTATTGTTGGAGGCTTCCATCATCCCCGCCATAAAGCCGACTTCACGACCACCAACGCCGATCAACCTGCCGGAACGTCGGTATCCCGTCCGACAGATGACGATAAAGTCGGTCATCAGCGCGCTGGCAGAAACCACTCCACTTCGCCTTCGCTTTAACCTGCCCTTCCGGGTCAAATCGCTACCGCCTTTACCACCGCCCATCGGCAGGGTAGTCAGGGCAATTTTCTGAGGTTTTTTGTCCGAAGCCGAGGCAAATTCGAGAATGGAGAGGTTAACTGACGGATGGAAGCGCATACCGCCTTTCTCACAGGTCGCCGATGGCAGAGCCCAACTGCACACGCCATGCACGGTCCACCTGTACCTGTTGCGATCATCAACCCATGACCACGGTGAACCTGCATCACGGTGCTCCGGTTCAACCAATATGTTCATAGATGACATCTGGCGATATTTTGGATTTTGTTCAAGAAAAGGCCAGAGTGTGGTCATTACTTCACGAACGGCTTGCGCGAACTCGGTTTGATTCGGGTCAGCGCTTTTGGACAATGGTCGCGGAACGACTCCAGAGAATATGTCTGATCCATAGATATCAAACCCTTATATATTAATACGATTGTGCTTATGTTGTTTATGTCATGTGCTTTTGCAGTTTTCGACTATACCATCAAGAATGTGACGGTAAGCAGAAATAAATGACCCAGGAAAGCAAATTAATAACGAGAGTAATCTCATAACCAAATGCGATAACTCAGACGCTAAGTTTTTGCCACCGGCACCGTTATCAGTAGCAGAGACAATAACGTTAAGGAGTTCCCTGTGAGTCGAGCATTGTTCGCGGTAGTATTAGCATTTCCATTAATTGCATGGCTAACCCGCATTATCGTCCGGACGTGGAGGTAAACGTACCGCCAGAAGTGTTCAGTTCAGGCGGGCATCAGCGCAGCCCTGTACTCAGTGCTGCGTTTATCAGGATCAAATTTATTCTGAAGGGGCGGTAATTAAAGCCGAAGGAATACCGCCCGCAATGCCAGCGTGATGACAAAACCCTTAGCACTAATCCGCTGGTCTGGCGGCGCGTAAAGCCATAAACGCCTCTAATAATGGAATGTCAGCAGGGGCCAGCGGATATTGCAGCGCCTCTTCAGGGTGAGCACCAGACCACGCCGATGTTCATGTGCCGGTAACGTCCCGTGGAAGTCGGGTACGTGCCAAGGCATGAAGATGGATAATCCGGCCCGAAACTTCTCGCTGATGGCTGGCAAGATCTTCACCCACAGTTGCTTCGATGCCCAGTTCTTCGCGTAACTCACCGCACCAGCGCCTGCCGCTGACTTTCATCCGGCTCGACTTTACCACCGGCAAACTCCCATTATCCGCCTGCTCGCTTGGGCGGGGCGTTGCGCGAGTTAAATTTTGCCATCACGTTCAATGATGGTGGCAACAACTTCAATCATTTTCATAAATTACACACGGGCAGATCAACGAAAAAATGCCATAATATCCGCACTGTTGCTCAATCAGAAAGGCTTTATATTTAGGGAGTGCCTGTGCTAGACCGCCATCTTCATCCCGGATTAAACCGTTGTTGCATCAATGCGTGCGGGTTCTTGATAAACCGGGCATTACGCCAGATGGTTTAACATTAAGTGGGATTTGCCATCCGCGTGCTGGCTCTGTCCGTTTGGCGCTGGGCTGGTATCTGGCGGCGCTAGTCGTTATTTTGTTGAACAGGCTGCTTGATGGTCTTGGACGGTGCGCTGGCGCGGCGCAGAGCTTACCGACGCGGGCGGCTTCGATATTTCTCTTGATTTTCTCTTCTACGGCGCTGGTGCCGTTTGGCTTTATCCGCTGCACCGGAGCAGAATCCGGCTGGCAGGCGGCTGGTTGTTGTTTGCGTTTATCGGCACGGCAGGAACTTCTCGCCTTTGCTGCACTGGCAGCAAAACATCAGATTGATAACCCCGGTTATGCACGTAAGTCGTTTTACTCTGTGGGGGATTTACCGAAGGCACAGAACGATCTTACTGTTTGTGCTGGGATGTTTATTCCTGCATGGTTTGCGTGGTTTGCGTGGATCTCGGTGCGTTGTGCTGGATGACGACCTTTACGCGGGTGTGGAGTGGGTATCTGACGCTGAAGTCGCTCCAGCGTCAGTAATTGCAATGTTATTTGCTACTGTCCGGGCCGCGTTCACCGGTTGCCTTACGGATTTTTTGGATCGCTGCTCCATTCGTACCAGCCGCCGTCATACACGGGAAACATTCTGCAGACCCATGGCGCATGCGTGCATAAAGGGCTCGGGACGCGCGCCAGCCGGTGCCGGAGTAGACTGAAACTTGCTGCTCTGGTTTGATATTCCACGCTTTCCACATAGCGGTAATATCATCCGCGCTGCGCATGGTGCCATCCCGGGTTATGGAAAATCTTCCATATGCGTCGAGTCGCTACCAGCGTGTCCCCAACGTGCTCCGGCTATTTCACCTTTTGGTTTAATATAGCTGTAACCGCTGGTCATACCGATAATTCTGGCGACGAACAATGCTCACCAGCGATGCATCCTGGCGATGCAGCGGTCGACGGGCCTGTTCCAGTATCGAGCATCAATCTGCGGTTGTGCCGGGATCTTCACGCCGCAATCCGGTTCCGCTTTCACTTTCGGTGGCGTTCCTCGTTCAACAGGCAGTCCCGCGTCGGACGTGGTTTGCCAGCCGCCATCCAGCAGACGCACATCTTCGCGCCTGCGTGAGACCATAATTTGCGCCACACCGCGCCTCCAGCGTATACGTCACGCCCGTACAGTATGACCGTGGTGTCATGGCGAATGCCGTGTTTTGCCAGCATCGCTTTTAGTTGTTGATCAGAAACTTTGTTCCACAGCGGTTCGCTTTCCACTTCGTTGGTATCGATGTAGTCAGCACCGGGAATATGGCTGATAAGGTAAAGCTTAGGAGCGCCCAGGCCGCTTCAATGACTTTCCAGTCACCGGCAGGTTTCGCCGTAACCTCTTTACCTTGTTGCAGGTCGTGCAGCCATTGCGGATAAAACAGCTGCTCAAAGTGGGGCAGTTTTTGTAGACGGGAAGGTTTGCCACCCCGTCACTCAGAATGGAGATGTGCGTAAAACCTGCTTTTTGCAGTTGCGTTTTGACGGCGTCGACATCTTTGTCATTACCGTACAGCGCCACCGGGGCAGTCGGCTTTCAGGTTATGTTGCTTGATCCACGCGTTGAGCTGTTGGGTGCTCATTTGTCGAGCCAGCTAGCAGAGAGGTTTAAGGCGGCAGGTTCATGACCAGAAGGGCCATTTAAGGTTTGTGGCCAGCCGTTATAAAACGCGCGTGGGCGAGTATCTATCGCTTTGCCATTTTGTTGCTGAAGTCGTCAAGTGTAAGAGGCTTGGCCATCCAGCGGCCCACGAAGAAGCGCAAGCCAGCCCTACAGCCATTGCCAGCGCGGTATTTGAGAAAACACGTTTCATCGAAAATCCCGACAGTGTGGCTTGAGTGCGCCATTCTGAACTGACGCATTCGAGAAAAACTTTGCGTTATCGCAGTTTGTTGTAATTTTCTGACCACTGCGCCATATCCAGAACAGAACTATCGGCAGGAACATCGTGGAGATCGTGCGTTACCTGAACGACGGGAATCGCCAGGGCGCGAACTTCGCTGAACACCCACTGGCGAAAATTATCGCGCAGAGCCACATCAAGACGGCTGAATGGCTCATCCAGGAGTAACGCTTTTGGTTGGGCGAGAAGGGCGCGTAGTAGAGCAACGCGCGCTCGCTGACCGCCAGACAAAGTGGCAGGATCCTGATGGAAAGCTCCCTCAAGGCCTGAACGCTCAAGTGCATCATTCACGGCATTACGTCGGGCATTCCCTTTGAGTGCCGCCGGTAGCGCCAGCAGGCACTTTTGCCCGACACTGAACTGGTCAATAACAGTGCATCCTGAAAAAGAATGCCAATCTGACGCTGTGCGGTGGGTAGGATGTCAATCCGTTGCTCATTGAGCCATAGCTCACCTGTACAAGAAAACTGTTCGGCCAGTGCACCAATCATCATGAAAACAGAGTGGATTTCCACAGCCAGACGGCCCCATTAACGTGACAATGTCACCTTTATCCACCGTAAAGTTAACGTTTGTCAGCAAGCGGCTTTCTGGTAAACGTAGCGAAACATTTTCCACGCAGAGCATTAGCGGAGTCCTTGTCTGACATAACCTACCCATTTTGCGACTAACGCGGTCAGGGCAAAAATAATAAGCGGTAATAGCAGTTGCCATAAAGCCGGGCGGCGGGATACCGTTGCTGCCGCCGCTGCTTAATGCCACCGCCTCAGTGGTGAGCGTCGGAAAACGCCGCGCCCAGCCACAGCGTTCGCATATACTGCGCGATACCGACTGCAAATCCCAGCGCGAAGGCAATCAGCGTAGGGCGTAGCATAAGCGGACATTTCACGTAAAGAAGATTTTGGCCCGCGACCAGCCCAGTGTTTGCGCAATCAAAATTAACCGTGAATCAATGCGCTGCCAGGCGGGTTGCAGGATAAACAGCATCCATGGCATTACCCACAGCAGATGCCCCCAGACCACCGCCGTCCAGGCTTCCATCCAGGTTCAGCCATAGCGCCAGCGTGTACTGGCCCGCCACCAGTGGCAGAGCAGGGTAATAAAATGGGCAACCATCGCCACAACTGGCGACGCTGTGGCCCCCATTCCAGCCACAGCAGTGACAGGAGCAAAGCGATGAATGTCGCCACCAGCCCCATTGTCAGGCTGTTGATGAGCGCTTCACTATGGATCGTCGACTGATCCGCGAGGATCGCCAGCAAGAACCACACACAGCACACCGGTTAAGGGTAAAAAAATCGCCAGCGTAGCGCCCGGCGATAAAGGCGTGGCAGGCTTGCGAACGCCATCTACGCGGGGAGATGAGTGCGCCGCCAGCTGCGCCATAGCAGATAGCTCAGCAAAACGTAGGCCGGCGAGTAACAGCATCAACAGCAGGCTGGCAGGCGCACTTTCGTTTGTTGGTCGATGTCACCCTGGGTTAACCACTGCCAGCTAATTACCGCCAGCGTCGGGGATTACCTGGCCCGAGATAATTGCCACATCCACGACCGACAGCACCAGGCAACGATGGCCAGCATCGCCATTGCCAGCGGCGGAGCGGCGGGGGGCGGCGAGCAGCCGCGGGTGGCATTGCCAGCGGCTGTAGCCCAGCGAATCCAGCACAATGACCTGCTGCAACAGCCATTTTTCGCTCAATACTGCTGCGCAGATCGACAGCAGAAATGCGCTTCTTTCACTGCAAGGTGAGGCCCAGACCGATGCCAAATGGGTCCATGGCGGAGTGAAATACGGGAAATAGTGATAAAGCAGCCCTCCGTCGGGAAAGAGCAGAGGGCGCGGTGACGTAAAGCCACATGGGGATGGCGAGCAGCCACGGCAGACGGGCACACATGCGCTACCATCGACCCAGGCCACAGCGCCACAATCACCAGCCGGGCGATCAAGGATGCCCCGACCACCGCGATGGTTGTCGACACCAGCATTGCCAGTAGTGCCCGCGGTAACTCTGGATCGGCAAATGAGCCTGCCAGTGCGTCAGACGACAAAGCAGGCGATATCAGCGTGAGAGCTGCCGGGATCAGCGGTGCATACATCACCGCCACCATCGCCACAGCAAAAAGATTAATGCGTACCGTAACGGGTAGCCATTCTTGTTCCAGCGCATTTACCCAACCTGCGTGCGGTTCAGCCAAGTACCGGCGGCGGATCCTGCGGCATTCTTGATTGCAATGATTCGCGCTGCCCGTCAGGCAGTTTTTGCGGATCGAACACAGAAGGATCGCCCCCCAGACGGGCGGGATCTGCCACGCAGGTGCGCATCGGGTGAGCAGGAAATTGGCAAATGACCTTCGCCAGCACCTGCATTCGCGTTCGCAGGAATGGTGACGAAATGCACGTTGCCAATCATCCCTCGCGAAAGCCAAACCTGTAACTGCTTGCAGGCAAATCGCCGCTGGCGATTTTTTGCTGCGCATGCGCGGGGTTAAAGGTTAGCGACAGGCGCAATGTGCCGGCTTTGAGCAGAGCATCCATCCGCGCGGGCGAAGGCGGAGTTCGTTTCCTTCGCGCCACAAATGACGGATGCAGCACATCGATATTGCCACACGGGCACAGTGACACGGGCGAAAGTCGTCGTCCGGCGCTTCTTTAATGCGGCGGGGATCGGGCGTAAGCATAATCAGCGACTGTTCAAGAAACGCCGTGCGGGTGAAGGTCCGGGGTCGGCGGAATAGGTAACCGTGCCGGGATTGGCTTTAGCAAATTCCAGTCAGGCTTGCGGCGTTTGTGGTGGCTGTGGCGTAACATCGCGGCGGGAGTAAATGCCAGTTGGTGCGCCCCCCCCGGGCGATTCCGCCCCTCTGTAGGCACTGAAAGTTTCCCGCACGGGCAGCTGTGTGTCGACATACGCCAGTTGGGCAGAGTCTCCGCCCAGCCCGTTTGTAATAACTTGGCCTCTTTTAAGGTGTGGAAGTTTTTCGCCGTTCACCAGAGCAGATCACCTGAGCCCGCCGGTTTACGTCCGGCAGCAGCTTCGGTCTGAATGCGCTTTCACCGCGTCTGCGGCATCCGCCGAGACGAACAATCTTCAGGTTTATAGCGTAATGGGTTTTCATCTGCCTAACCCAGTCGAGATAGCGGTTAATTGCGGTATCGCCGCCCCAGGCGTTAAACCAGACAGTTTCCTTGGCCTCATTTTCATTTCTTGCCAGTCACTGGCATGTGTTGCCAGAGAAAACAGTGATAACAATCCCAGCACCACCCACAATGGCGAATCATCCTCCTTAAGAACGTTTTTCCAAATACGGCACAGCCCCTAGCGGGAATGTCCATGGCAGAATTAAAATGGGCTGACAGTTTGCAGGCCGATCAATGCCGTCAGTTCGGTGAGCGCCTGAGCGTCAAATGCGCAGCCAGTCGGGTACGCAGGGCATCATCGACCGTTGGCGGCGTTCGCTTGCGGCTTCGGCGTACTCCAGCGCCAGCCGTTCTTCATCGCTAAAGAGCGGGCTTTGCCGCCAGTCAGCCACTGCCAGCAGTTTATCGCTGCTGCCGGTGCGCTCGGCGACTTTCATGCTGGTGAATCCACACAAAACTCACACGGGCACATTTGCGCAATGCGCGCGCTGACAAGCAATCGTACTACCGGATGAGCGGTGAGCGTTGCGCTCCAGCCACCGACAAACATCGACACCAGATAAAAGATAAACGGGATCCGCCCCCGCCAGCGAATGGGGCTTAGCACCTCGCCGTAATGGCGACGATGCAGCCACGCCTGTGGACGTAAAATGAAGGAATTTTGCTAAGCGGCGGTAAACCCATCAGGCATTCCTCTCTGGCGCTCAAGCCATATTTTCTTCGCCATAAAAATCACCACGGTCACGGCAAACAGAATAAACAGTCCGGTGACAAACCAGAAAGTACCGCCTGTTAACATGCTGCCGCCCAGGAATAAACAATAGTCGCCGGTAACTGACCAAGCCCGGTGGCGATAAAAAACGAGCGAAAACGGATTGAAGTCAAACCGGCAGCATAGCTGATTGAATAGAAAGGGACAAAAGGCAATAACCGACAGAGCAGGATAGTGTGTTTGCCGTAGCCAGTGAAAAAGCCGTCCATACTGTCAAGCACGGTTTTGCCGGTTAATTTTTCCACCACTTCGCGGCCATCACTCTGGCGATAAAAAGCACAGCGCCGCGCCGGCCATCGAACTGGTCCACGACAGCGAGCCGCCCCAGAACGCGCCGAACGGCGACGCATTGGCAAAGGTAATCAAAACGCAGGTAGCGGTGCAGCAATCGCCTGGAGTCATCGACGAGAACGAGACGACTCCCGCCAGTCGCCGTAGACTGAATAAAGCGTTCTATACCCTGTTGGTCCACGGCGGCAAACACCGCAACGCTGCGATTGATAAACTCATGGACACCGGGAAGCAGCGACCATGCGGCACATAGCGAACAACAGGATGATGAGGGTTATACGGTGGTGCCAGATTTTTACGCGATTGTATCTCATCATCCTTTATCTGGCTTTATTCGGTGATTTTAAGGTAACCGTTCCAGCGTGTTATCCGCCGGGAGAAGTCGGCATTGCCTTTGAATTTGGCTTCGCCGCGTTTTTCCACCGCCCATAAGTGTATGTTGCATTGCTGACGATGCCAACCGGGCACTATCCAACACACAGGGCAACCCGTTTTCTCTCTTCTGCTGCCGTTGAATTCCCGCCAAAGCGCCATGTGGAGGTTTGTTCCCGTCTGTCAACAATCGCTTCATCAAAAAGAAATACCGCTTTTGCCGCCCCTTGCCAGTTGACCGAAATATCCAGTTTGCTGCCTGTGACATGAGTGCGTTTCTTTTTTATCCATGGTGATCTTTTCGCCCGGCGTACCGCCTGCCTCTTTCAGGGCTTCGTCAAATGTTGGGGTCGCATGACCCATGATTGCGATTTCTGTCCCGTTGGAGCCATCTTTGAAGCCCGATACCGTGACGAGTGTCGTCGGTGAGGAAACGACCATTAATTTCCGCCGGCATCGTTCTTAGTATGGTTATTGGCATCGACGCGCAGCGGTTAGCTGTGGAAAATTCCGTCGTATTCCACTTTTCCCGCCGCATTCTCTTTTTAATGGCGGCCGGCTAAGCCCGGCGACGAGCCGGTGAGCAGGGTGCAGCCAGTCCTTTTTTCCGTGACACTGAATAATGTTGCGACATCGTTCTATCCTTCATTTTTTGGGTGAGTAAGTGGGCTGCGGCGCGAAGCAGACAGATCCACATGTTTGTGTCGGGCGTAGAGTTTTGCGAGCTGGATGAGAATAAACAGCGCCAGGCCCGCCAGACAGAGTTGTAAAATAAAGCGCAGCGTAATGCCTTCATTGGCGAGATCGCTTGCCATCACGGTATAAATAACAATACCGGGCAGGGTCGTGAGTGCCGAAATAAGGGTATAAGGCCAGAAGGCGATGGTGGTGAATCCGTAAGCGTAATTTTGAATATTGTAAGGAAACAACGGGATTAAGCGGGTCAGAATAAGAAAATCAATACCGTTACGCGCAATGCCTTTTTCAATGGCCTGGAAGGTATGGCTATGGCCCACGTATTTCAGCAGTAAATCACGTCCCAGCCAGCGCGCCAGCAGGAATGAGCACGAGGAGGCCAGCGTTGCGGCAATTAATGAGAGTTGTGTCCCTAAGAGCGGGCCAAAAACTATTCCTCCAGCGATCACCAGTATGCTTCCTGGTAACAGAAAGAGGGGGGCATTGATGAATAACAGAATATAGAGGCTATAACCGAACAATCCGCTCTGGCGAATGAGTGTCTGTAAGTGGGGTAAATCGGTGAGCAGATCGAATAAACCGAAAGCGTGGATAGCGTAAATGACCAGCGCAAAAATAAGACAGGCAAACAGAAAGTTACGCTCAGCGTTCATCGTGGAGTTTCCTATATCAAACTTGATAATAGAGAAGTGGTCATACAACTAAAACGCAGTGACGGTATAACAAAGGACGGCAGGAAACAAATGATTACTGACAGTTTGTTGATTTTTCTCAAGGTTACTTGACCCAGTTTGAGCCAGGAGAGCTGCTAAATTAGCGGCGGAGGTTGCCCAGACGGCGCGATTGGACGGTTTTTCCACGCCTCACAATTTCATAGTCGATG
The DNA here is from genome assembly GCA_048288465.1 of Shigella flexneri. GTDB lineage: Bacteria > Pseudomonadota > Gammaproteobacteria > Enterobacterales > Enterobacteriaceae > Enterobacter > Enterobacter flexneri_B. The sequence continues at coordinate 1,466,146 of CP182556.1, forward strand.
CCGGTTTGACGTACATTCCGCCAGCGGTTGGCGCCGGCGAGCAGCAGGTCGTATGCGCACACCAATGGTTATCGTCAAAACCTTTTGAGCGGTAATCAAACGATGAGTTATGATTTGCTGTTTGCATTAGCATGGCGGAAGGTATCGACGACCCCCAGCTCATCAGCCTGTCCATCCATTCGCGCTCTTCCGGCAGGAAAGAGCATTTACCGGTACGCAGCCAGCGCTTACGGTTTTCTTCGCCAATGCCGATATCCAGATCTGTAGGGCTGATATTCATATCGCCCATAATCAGTACCGGATTATCACGTTTCAGTTCGGTTTCCAGGAATTTTTGCAGATTCTGAAAGCACCGCGCTTTTGCCGGAAATTTTATCGGATGGTCGCGGCTCTTCAACCTGCGGGAAAAACTGTTGATCACGGTGACATTACCCAGCAGTGAGGGGATTTCCGCCATATAATCCGCCGCTGCGCCTCTTCGTCGTCACCGGAAAGCCGCGACGTACGGCAATCGGCGTCTCTTTGGTCAGCAGCGCCACGCCATAATGGCCTTTCTGCCCGCGTAAAACACGTTGTAGCCGAACTTCGCCACCTCTTCGAGCGGAAACATATCGTCAATGAAATTTTTTCGTCTTGGCAGGCCAATCACATCCGGTTGGTGCTCTTCTGATGATGGCTTCAAGCTGGTTAGGCTCGGCGCGCAGGCCGTTCATATGAGAGATAATTTCATAGTCGCTGCCATTTATTCAGATAAAGAGTGCGTGGATGGTAGCAGAATTTCGCGTTGCTTACCGCCTGTTGTTAAGCGAATTCGATTGATGGTTGTTGATGATGTCAACGATGGCGCAAAAAATGCCCGCTTTTGGTGCGTGCTGCGTCGTAATCGCGCAGTAATTTCCAGAAATTTCGTCAATGATCACAATTCCAGAATTATATTTTACTTCTGCATAACATTGTGTTTTTTCTATTCTTTTTATTCACCCACATCGCAAACGTATTCACTTTATATGCACTTTAAATGCATATGGTTTGGTTATAACTCCTTGATTTCCAGTTAGCCTCCGCCGTCACTGCAACTCTCATCACTGGCTGGCACGAACCCTGCAATCTACATTTACAGCGCAACATTACTATTGTTAACATATAAATAACGGTTACTTTATGTAGAGGTCGCTATGTCTCAGCCAATTACGCGTGAAAACTTTGATGAATGGATGATACCTGTTTACGCTCTCGTACCCTTGATACCGGTACGTGGCGAAGGTTCGCGCTTGTGGATCAGCAGGGAAAGAGTATATCGACTTTGCGGGTGGCATTGCGGTGAACGCGCTGGGCCATGCGACGGCAACTGCGTGAAGCGCTGAACGAACAGGCGAGTAAGCTTCTGGCATACGGTAATGGTTACACCAACGAGCCGGTACTGCGACTGGCGAAAAAATCGATTGACGCCACGTTTGCCGATCGCGTCTTCTTTCGTAACTCCGGTGCGGAAGCGAACGAAGCGGCGCTAAAACTGGCGCGTAAATTCGCTCACGACCGCTACGGAGCGCATAAGAGCGGCATCGTGGCGTTCAAAAATGCGTTTCATGGTCGCACGCTGTTTACTGTCAGTGCGGGTGGGCAGCCAGCCTATTCACAGGATTTTGGTCACTGCCGGCGGATATTCGACGCTGCATATAACGATATTAACTCTGCCAGCGCGCTTATTGACGACTCTACCTGCGCGGTGATTGTCGAACCCATCCAGGGGAAGGCGGTGTGGCGCCAGCCAGCAACGCGTTTTTAGAAGGTTGGCGTGAATTGTGTACCGCCACAATGCGCTGTTGATTCTTCGACGGAGTACAAACGGCGTCGGGCGCATGGTAACTGTATGCCTATATGCATGATGGCGTGACGCCTGATTCGTCAACGACCGCCAAAGCGCTGGGGCGGTGGTTTCCGGCTCGGCGCGTTGTTGGCAACCGAAGAGTGCGCCCGCGCGATGACCGTTGGCACGACTGCACCACCTATGGCGGTAATCCGCTGGCCTTGGCGGCGGCAGGCAAAGTGCTGGAGCTCATCAACACACCAGAGATGCTTAATGGCGTTAACAGCGTCACGACTGGTTCGTTGAGCGTCTTAGACGACTTAATCACCGCTATGGTTGTTCAGTGAAGTTCGCTGGTCTCAGGTTTGCTGATTGGCTGTGTACTCAATGCCGATTACGCCGGGCAAGCGATACTTATCTCGGAGGAAGCGGCGAAGCAGGCGCGACGCAAATTTATTGCGGGTGGCAACGTGGTGCGTTTTGCGCCTGCGCTTAATGTCAGCGAAGAAGAGGTGACGACCGGGACTGGATTGCTTTGCAGCTGCTTGCGAACACTTTGTTAGCCGAGGTTCATCATGATGGGCTATCTGTCCCGTTCGTACGTATCAGATGTCCCGGCGCTGATGCAGCTTGCCAGCAAAACGGGCGGCGGCCTGACGTCGCTTCCCGCCAATGAAGCCACGCTTTCGGCGCGTATCGAAAGGGCAATCAAAACCTGGCAAGGTGAACTGCCCAAAAGCGAGCAGGGCTATGTGTTCGTGCTGGAAGATAGCGAGACAGGCACCGTGGCGGGGATTTGCGCTATTGAGGTGGCGGTTGGGCTGAACGATCCCTGGTACAACTATCGCGTCGGCACGTTGGTTCACGCCTCAAAAGAGCTGAATGTCTATAACGCATTGCCGACGCTGTTTCTTAGTAACGATCACACCGGCAGCAGCGAGCTGTGCACGCTGTTTCTCGACCCGGACTGGCGCAAAGAGGGCAACGGCTATTTGCTGTCGAAATCGCGCTTTATGTTTATGGCGGCTTTTCGCGACAAGTTTAATGACAAAGTGGTTGCTGAAATGCGCGGGGTGATTGACGAACACGGCTATTCACCGTTCTGGCAAAGCCTCGGTAAACGCTTCTTTTCGATGGATTTTAGCCGCGCCGATTTTCTCTGCGGCACCGGGCAAAAGGCATTTATTGCAGAACTGATGCCGAAACATCCGATCTATACCCACTTTTTATCCCAGGAAGCCCAGGACGTCATCGGTCAGGTACATCCGCAAACCGCGCCTGCCCGCGCGGTGCTGGAGAAAGAAGGTTTTCGTTACCGCAACTATATCGACATCTTCGACGGCGGGCCAACGCTTGAGTGTGACATCGACCGCGTGCGCGCCATCCGTAAAAGTCGGCTGGTGGAAGTGGCAGAAGGGCAGCCTGCGCAGGGCGATTTTCCGGCCTGCCTGGTCGCCAATGAAAATTATCACCATTTCCGCGTGGTGCTGGCGCGTACCGATCCGGCAACCGAGCGTTTGATTTTAACCGCCGCACAACTGGATGCCCTCAAATGCCACGCAGGGGATCGCGTTCGTCTGGTGCGCCTGTGCGCAGAGGAGAAAACAGCATGACTTTATGGATTAACGGTGACTGGATAACGGGCCAGGGCGCATCGCGTGTGAAGCGTAATCCGGTATCGGGCGAGGTGTTATGGCAAGGCAATGATGCCGATGCCGCTCAGGTCGAACAGGCTTGTCGGGCAGCCCGTGCGGCGTTTCCGCGCTGGGCGCGGCTCTCATTGGCTGAACGTCAGGTCGTTGTCGAACGCTTTGCCGGATTGCTGGAAAGCAATAAAGCCGAATTAACCGCGATTATTGCCAGAGAAACGGGTAAGCCGCGCTGGGAAGCGGCAACCGAAGTGACGGCGATGATCAATAAAATCGCGTATCAATTAAGGCGTATCACATTCGTACCGGCGAGCAGCGTAGTGAAATGCCGGACGGCGTGCGGCGAGCCTTGTACGACATCACCCGCACGGCGTGCTGGCGGTGTTTGGGCCGTATAATTTCCCTGGTCATTTGCCGAATGGACATATCGTTCCGGCATTGCTGGCAGGTAACACCATTATCTTTAAACCCAGCGAACTGACACCGTGGAGTGGCGAAGTGGTAATGCGTTTATGGCAGCAGGCTGGCTTACCGCCAGGTGTATGAACGTGGTACAGGCGGGCGTGAAACGGGTCAGGCGCTGAGTGCGCTGGAGGATCTCGACGGTTTGCTGTTTACCGGTAGCGCCGATACCGGCTGCCGGCTGCATCGCCGAGCTACTGGGATCAGCCGGAGAAATGGCTCACCCTTGAGATGAGCAGTGATCATCCGCTAAGTATGGATGTGGTGGCGGATATCGATGCCGCTGTCCATCTGACCATTCAGTCAGCATGTCACAGCCGGTCAACGCTGCACCTGCGCCGCCGTTTATTGCTGAAAAGCGGGGCGCAGGGCAATCGTTTCTTGCTCGTCTGGTTGCCGTCAGCCAGCATTAACGCCGGGCAACTGGGATGACGAACCGCAGCCGTTTATTGGCGGGCTGATTTCTGAACAGGCCGCACGGCAGGTGGTTACTGCCTGGCAGCAACTGGTAGCGATCGGCAGACAACCCTGCTTGCGCCGCGCTTATTACAAGCAGGGACATCGTTGCTGTCGCCGGGGATGATGAAATGACAGGCGTTGCTGGCGACCAGATGAAGAGGTGTTCGGACCGTTATTGCGCGTCTGGCGTTATGATACTTTCGATGAAGCGATTCGAATGGCGAATAACACTCGCTTCGGACTCTCTTGCGGTCTGGTTTCCCCCGAGCGGGAAAAATTCTATCAACTGTTGCTGGAGGCGCGGGCGGGGATTGTTAACTGGAACAAACCGCTTACTGGTGCTGCCAAGTACCGCGCCATCGGCGGCATGGCTCCTCCGGCAACCATCGCCCCAGCGCCTGGTATGCCGGCAGATTATTGTGCCTGCCGATGGCGAGCCTGAGTCGGACTGGTTAACGTTACCCGCCACGCTTACCCCCGGGCTTGATTTTTCTGATGAGGTGGTGCGATGACGCCGCGAAGCTCATTTCGACGGGCTGGTAGGGCTGACGCATCATTACGCGGGCCGCTGGTTTGGTAATGAAGCCCTCTACCCGTCACCGTTTTCAGTGTCTAACCCGCGACTGGCGGCGAGGCAGGGCTTACTGGAATGAAAGCACCTTGCGATGCGGGATTCCCCCAGCCCGTGATCCGCCGCACGAGCGTCCGTTTATTCCGGTGCTGGGTGAGTTGGGATTCAGCGGTAGCGATCAGCAGGTACTGGCAAACGTTGCACGCCAGGCACCGCACTGGCTTTCCAGCGTCAGCTCCGCTTCGCCAATGTGGGTAGCCAATGCGGCGACGATCGCGCCATCTGCCGATACGCTGGATGGCAAATGCATCTCACCGTTGCCGACTTGAACAATAAATTTCCACCGTTCGCTGGAAGCGCCGGTCACTGAATCGCTGTTAAAAGCTATTTGTAACGACGAAGAGAGATTTAGCGTCCATTCGGCGTTGCCGCAGGTAGCGTTGCTCGGTGATGAGGGGGCGGCAAACCACAATCGTCTCGGCGGTCATTACGGTGAGCCGGGTATGCAACTTTTTGTCTACAGGCAAGAAGGCAATGATACCCGGCCTTCCGTTATCCGGCGCGACAGACTCGCGAAGCCGCGAGGCGGTGGCAAGGCTGAGATCAGGTGAATCCCCGACAGGTTGATTTGGCCCAGCAAAACCCGGACATTATCGACCAGGGCATTTTTCATAATGACGTGATTGCCGTGAGTAACCGCCAGGTGCTGTTTTGCCACCAACAGGCGTTCGCTCACCAGTCACAGTTACTGGCAAACCTGCGTGCGCCGGTTGAATGGTTTTATGGCGATCGAGTTCCGGCAACTCAGGTTTCCGTGTCGGATGCGGTGTCTACATATCTGTTCAACAGCCAACTGCTGAAGCTGGCGATGATGGTCTCCGTGGTGTTGGTGCTGCCACAGGAGGGTAGGGAACACGCCGGAGTATGGTGTTATCTCAATGAACTCCTTGCCGCTGACAACCCGATCAGCGAACTAAAAGTCTTTGATTTACGTGAAAGCATGGCGAATGGCGGCGGCCCGGCGTGCCTGCGGTTGCGGGTGGTGTCGACACAAGAAGACGCCGGGCGGTGAATCCAGCAGTGATGATGAACGATACCTTGTTTAATGCGCTCAATGACTGGGTCAATCGTGCTTCCGCGATCGTCTTACTGCTGCCAATATCGCTCAAGCCAATATTGCGCGAAGGGCGGGAAGCACTGGATGTATTGAGCCAATTACTGGATCTGGGTTCGGTTTATCCGTTCCAGCGCGAGGGAGGGGGCAATGGATAATTTTCTTGCTCTGACCTTAACGGGTAAAAAACCGGTTATCACCGAGCGAGAAATCAACGGCGTTCGCTGGCGCTGGCTGGGCGATGGTGTGCTGGAACTGACGCCATTAACGCCACCGCAAGGCGCGCTGGTGATTTCTGCGGGGATCCACGGTAATGAGACGGCACCTGTGGAAATGCTGGACGCGTTGCTTGGCGCGATATCTCACGGCGAGATCCCGTTACGTTGGCGGTTGCTGGTGATCCTCGGGAATCCTCCTGCGCTGAAGCAAGGGAAACGTTATTGCCATAGCGATATGAACCGAATGTTTGGCGGTCGTTGGCAGCTATTTGCTGAAAGCGGAGAAACCTGTCGGGCGCGCGAACTGGAACAGTGCCTGGAAGATTTTTATGACCAGGGCAAAGAATCTGTGCGTTGGCACCTTGATCTACATACCGCAATTCGTGGCTCCTTGCATCCGCAGTTCGGTGTATTACCGCAACGCGACATTCCCTGGGACGAGAAATTTCTGACGTGGCTGGGTGCGGCGGGGCTGGAGGCGCTGGTGTTCCATCAGGAGCCTGGTGGTACGTTTACCCATTTCAGCGTCAGACATTTTGGCGCGCTGGCCTGTACGTTGGAACTTGGCAAAGCGTTGCCCTTTGGGCAAAACGATCTTCGCCAGTTTGCAGTAACTGCCAGCGCAATTGCTGCGCTGCTATCTGGTGAGAGTGTCGGTATCGTGAGAACACCGCCGCTCCGTTATCGGGTGGTTTCGCAAATTACTCGCCACTCGCCGTCCTTCGAAATGCATATGGCAAGTGACACGCTGAATTTTATGCCGTTTGAGAAAGGAACATTGCTGGCGCAGGACGGAGAGGAACGTTTTACCGTAACCCATGATGTAGAGTATGTGTTATTCCCTAATCCGTTGGTAGCGTTGGGATTACGCGCGGGATTAATGCTCGAAAAAATAAGCTAATACTTACCCGCAGAAATCATTCTGCGGGTATTAAGTTGCTTTCTTATAAATTAATACAGATTAATCCTGGTTATTTGCTTTATTTATCACCAGTCATCCGGTATAGTTCTTCATAATCTCTGCAAAATCATCGTGTTGTAATATTCTCTCATCACTCTCCATCAAATTTTCTTTTTTTCTCCATAATTGGCGCAAAAGTGTTTTTTACACTTTCATTGTTTTACCGTTGCTCTGATTAATTGACGCTAAAGTCAGTAAAGTTAATCTCGTCAACACGGCACGCTACTTAAGAAAGCCGTAATAAATAACTGAAAGGAAGGATATAGAATATGCGTAAATTAACTGCACTGTTTGTTGCCTCTACCCTGGCTCTTGGCGCGGCTAACCTGGCCCATGCCGCAGACACCACTACCGCAGCACCGGCTGACGCGAAGCCGATGATGCACCACAAAGGCAAGTTCGGTCCGCATCAGGACATGATGTTCAAAGACCTGAACCTGACCGACGCGCAGAAACAGCAGATCCACGAAATCATGAAAGGCCAGCGTGACCAGATGAAACGTCCGCCGCTGGAAGAACGCCGCGCAATGCATGACATCATTGCCAGCGATACCTTCGATAAAGCAAAAGCTGAAGCGCAGATCGCAAAAATGGAAGAACAGCGCAAAGCTAACATGCTGGCGCACATGGAAACCCAGAACAAAATTTACAACATCCTGACGCCGGAACAGAAAAAGCAATTTAATGCTAATTTTGAGAAGCGTCTGACAGAACGTCCAGCGGCAAAAGGTAAAATGCCTGCAACTGCTGAATAATCTTTCAGCCAAAAAACTTAAGACCGCCGGTCTTGTCCACTACCTTGCAGTAATGCGGTGGACAGGATCGGCGGTTTTCTTTTCTCTTCTCAAACAGTTGTAAAAAAAGCCTGATCACCACTAACGTAAATCACCCGAGTTGCCGATAACCATCCACGGTTACCTGAACGATAACAATGAAAAGAACGGGCCGGGAGCGAGTATGGAATACTTTGATATGCGTAAAATGTCGGTGAATCTGTGGCGAAACGCTGCCGGTGAAACGCGCGAAATTTGCACTTTCCCACCGGCAAAACGTGATTTTTACTGGCGTGCCAGCATTGCATCCATCGCGGCGAATGGGGAGTTTTCTTTGTTTCCCGGCATGGAAAGGATAGTGACGTTGCTGGAAGGCGGCGAGATGCTCCTTGAAAGCGCAGACCGCTTTAACCATACCTTAAAACCGTTACAGCCTTTTGCCTTTACGGCGGACCAGGTGGTAAAAGCGAAACTGACGGCAGGGCAGATGTCGATGGATTTCAATATTATGACGCGCCTGGATGTCTGTAAGGCGAAAGTCAGAATTGCCGAACGTACGTTTACTACCTTTGGCTCACGCGGCGGGTGGTGTTTGTGATATTAACGGAGCGTGGCAACTGGCTGACAAACTGCCATGACCGACCAGGCGCGCGTGCTGGTTCGATGGCAGACACACCCTGCCGGCTTTACAACCGCAGTGTAAACTGTTGTTCAGTGAAATCAACTGGCTCGCTCGTCATTCGCCGGATCAAGTTCAGTAATTTCATAAGTCACCGGAAAGCAGCGGCTTACAAGAAATTTATAACCGTCGCGATCAAACCCGGCGGTGTCCGAATTAACGTTGTCCGCTTCTTCCAGCGAATGAACTGCCCCCTAGCCACAGCCAGTTTTGAATAATATGATATTGAGTCATTTCCGGTGCGCTGTTCTTCAGCGCCACCGCCCCTTGCCAAGGCCAACACACCACCGGAACGCTCCAGAGACTGGCGCAAGCGTAGCGCATGTTCTCATGGCTCCTTACACCGCAACACGCCCCAGCGCGTTTTAGCGCTGAACGAAAATATGCACGACCGCGACTTAACCAGTTCCAGTCCCAACAGGCCATAACAAAGTTTTTCGTTCATCAGCGATGAAATGCTTGCAAAGCCGCGCCTATTTGGAAACAGGCCAAACAGGTTGGGGGTCGTGAAAAATCACATCTTTTGGCATACACCACATCGACGGGCGCTTTTCATTTAATTGCAGGGCACAGAGCTGGCGATCGCGGCGCAACCGTTTATTAACAGTCGGCCGTCGTTCTTTGATTAATCGCGCTTCAAGGAGCAGAGCGCCGATTTCGCCTGCGGTGCAGATTCCAGCTAATTCGCCGGATTGCCGTAGCATGGCGGCTTTTCATCGGGGGCGCGGACCAGAAAGCACCCACTGTGGATATCTACGCTTTCTGCGATATAGAGCGGCAACGGCTGTCACTTTCGCCTATGAACAGATACACCCCTGGTCGGTGAAGAAGTCATTAGCAATGAGAACGTAAATGTTCGCAGATTCATAAATTGCCGCAGCTTCAATGAAGCCGCGGAGAAGTTAAACGCCGTACCACTGTTGACTCCGAATGTGGTTATCTATCCAGTGTAACAGGCGGGAAGCGATTAAAAAAGAGGCGGGTTGATCAAAAGGTTACACCGTCTGACGCGTTACGCCTGTCAGGCCTATTCTACTCCTGCAACTATTGAATTTGCATAGTTTGTAGGTTGAATAAGGTGTTCACGCCGCATCCGGCGTGAACAAATTACTCTTTTTCGCACAATCCAATAGGCTTAAACGATCAACTTTTTCCAGAATTATTGAAAACGGTAATTTGGCGGATGGTGTTTATGTTCGGTTTTCAGAACCAGTTCTCGATCGTTCTGGCGACCTGTTCATATGCTTTTCCTTCCAGATAGTCGTTCATATTGTCATATAGGCGCCGCCGCCCCAGTGCCACTTCATCTGGCAGAGAGAGGCCATCATCTTCCACATTTTCTTATAAAGGTGTTCCGGCAACCTAATGCCGCCAGTAACTGTTTACCCTGACGTTTGTCAGACGATACAGCGGATTAATGTCGTACCGCCGTCACCAATATTTAGTGAAGAATCCGGTAATGGCTTCTGCTGCATGATTCAGGCTTACTCACCACACCGCTGGTCATAACCTGCAACGCCAGATCGTGCTTTCTCCACCCGCTCACGTGCTTTTCTCATTGCCACGGACAAATCGCTCAGTTCAATGCCTGCTTCCCGCAATGACTTGTTGTTTGCTGCCAATACCGCGCCCTTGATATTAACGGTTAATACGCTATTCCAATAAAGGCAATGGCATCCTTACCCGCTTTCGTCAGCCTGAACACCATAGGGCAGGCGTACGGCAATAAATTGCAGTGATTCGTTGCCAGTTTCCTGCGCAGCTCATTAATCGCCATCTCGGCACAGCTTTCCGCAAGCGTGGTAGTCTGACCGCCGCTCATCCCGAGCACCAGTGATTTTAATGAACGGATAAGTTTGCAGGTAGCTTTTCAACAAAAATCGAGACCACCAACTAATTTCCCTTCAGCATTAATCTGCGGTTTTGTGCCCAGTGCCTTTATTATTTGTTGTTGCAATGTCATTGAACCCCTCCAGACAGAAAAGACAGTCTTCTTAAAGCTAACCCGTTGCCACTGAACGTACAGCGACAGCGGGCTCAATGGTGGTTAACGTCATACAGGAATCCTCTGAAAGCGGAGCCGTTTCTTCGTTCACGGGCTTGAGAAAGTGCCCGAACTTTATTCGCGGCCACCCAACACGCTGATAAACAAGAGGACGGAATATGAACAAGAATATGGCAGGAATTCCTGAGTGCAGCGGCATTACCATGCCGGCGGGTTGTACGGCTCATGATCGACCAAAGACCAGTTTGTACAGCCTGGGTGAAAGACGTCAGGCATGAGCCGGGCGCAGGTTGCAATAATTGCGGGTAAACCTTCGTCTCGAAGCGGCATGATCCATGCTCGCGGTACTTGCCAGACCTACATCCTGGGTCAACGTGATGGTAAGCAGAAACCGACTTGTCGCGTTGATGATACCGGACATGTCATCAACTCCGGTTATCAGACCTGTGCTGAATACGACACTGATCCACAGGCTGCGAAGTAATCAATTCGTCTGAAAGCTTGAGTAACAACGGAAACCGGCCATTGCGCCGGTTTTTTTTGGCCTGAGTTCTTAATTATCTTCGCGAATTATTTGCCCGAAATGTGAAGAGGGTCATAACCACAGGTCAAGGAGAAACAATTTATAAGGTCAAAGAAATACTATTGCTCAGGTCTATACCGTATACTCCTTTCAGCCACAAAAAAAGTCATGTTGGTTTCGCAAGTTACCCAGAGCATGGAAGCAGGTCAAGGCTTGCGGAGTGTCTGGCTGACAGATAATCGTCGATGAGGGCAGTTTTATGGAAAAGAAACACATTTATCTGTTTTGTTCTGCGGGCATGTCTATCTCTTTACTGGTATCAAAAATGCGCGCACAGGCAGAAAAATATGAAGTTCCGGTCATTATTGAAGCATTTCCGGAAACACTGGCTGGTGAAAAAGGTCAGAATGCCGATGTCGTGTTATTAGGGCCGCAGATTGCTTATATGTTGCCCGAAATCCAGCGTTTGTTACCCAACAAACCGGTTGAAGTAATTGACTCGCTGCTTTATGGCAAAGTCGATGGTTTAGGCGTGCTTAAGGCTGCGGTTGCAGCGATTAAAAAAGCCGCAGCAAATTAATTTATTTTAAATTTTCCCGTCAAAGAGTTATTTCATAAATCAATACCGTAATATTTAAATTGCGGTTTTTAAGGGTATTTTTCTATGAGTAATGTTATTGCATCGCTTGAAAAGGTACTCCTCCCTTTTGCAGTTAAAATAGGAAAGCAGCCACACGTTAATGCAATCAAAAATGACTTTATTCGCTTAATGCCGTTAACCCTTGCGGGGGCCATGTTTGTATTAATTAACAACGTTTTTCTAAGCTTTGGGGAGGGGTCGTTTTTTTATTCCTTAGGTATTCGCCTCGACGCCTCAACCATTGAAACACTTAATGGTCTGAAAGGTATTGGCGGCAACGTATATAACGGAACATTAGGAATAATGTCTTTAATGGCACCGTTCTTTATTGGCATGGCGCTGGCAGAAGAGCGTAAAGTCGATGCGCTGGCGGCTGGGTTGTTATCCGTTGCAGCATTTATGACCGTCACCCCATATAGTGTCGGTGAGGCCTATGCGGTTGGCGCAAACTGGTTAGGTGGGGCGAATATCATCTCCGGGATTATTATTGGCCTGGTGGTGGCAGAAATGTTTACCTTTATTGTCCGCCGCAATTGGGTCATTAAACTGCCCGACAGCGTACCTGCTTCAGTATCGCGTTCTTTCTCGGCATTAATTCCCGGCTTTATTATTCTTTCCGTGATGGGGATTATTGCCTGGGCGTTGAATACCTGGGGCACCAACTTCCATCAGATCATTATGGATACCATCTCAACCCCACTGGCATCGTTGGGTAGCGTGGTGGGCTGGGCCTATGTGATCTTTGTTCCACTGCTCTGGTTCTTCGGTATTCATGGCGCGCTGGCGCTGACCGCACTGGACAACGGCATTATGACGCCGTGGGCGCTGGAAAATATCGCGACCTATCAGCAATATGGTTCCGTCGAAGCGGCGCTGGCAGCCGGTAAGACCTTCCATATCTGGGCCAAGCCGATGCTGGACTCCTTTATTTTCCTTGGGGGCAGTGGTGCGACTTTAGGCCTGATCCTGGCTATCTTTATCGCCTCTCGCCGTGCTGATTATCGTCAGGTGGCAAAACTGGCGCTGCCGTCCGGCATCTTCCAGATTAACGAACCGATTCTGTTTGGTCTGCCAATTATCATGAACCCGGTGATGTTTATCCCGTTTGTACTGGTACAACCGATTCTGGCGGCAATCACCCTCGCAGCGTACTACATGGGCATCATTCCTCCGGTGACCAATATTGCACCGTGGACCATGCCAACCGGTCTGGGAGCCTTCTTTAACACCAACGGTAGCGTCGCCGCATTGCTGGTCGCACTCTTCAACCTTGGCATCGCAACGTTAATTTATCTGCCCTTTGTTGTGGTGGCTAACAAAGCACAAAATGCGATTGATAAAGAAGAGAGCGAAGAAGATATCGCTAACCCCTGAAATTTTAATCGATGCCGGTACGGGTAATCTTGCCGGTAAGAAGAGAGAGGAACGATGTATGATGGATCTCGATAATATTCCTGATACGCAAACAGAAGCTGAAGAGCTGGAAGAAGTGGTGATGGGGCTTATCATCAACTCTGGACAAGCGCGTAGCCTGGCGTATGCCGCATTGAAACAGGCGAAGCAGGGCGATTTTGCCGCAGCGAAAGCCATGATGGATCAGTCACGGATGGCATTGAATGAAGCGCATCTGGTACAGACGAAACTGATTGAAGGCGATGCGGGCGAAGGTAAGATGAAAGTGAGTCTGGTGCTGGTCCACGCTCAGGATCATTTAATGACGTCCATGCTTGCGCGTGAACTGATTACTGAATTAATTGAGCTTCATGAAAAACTGAAGGCATAAGGAGTCGATGATGCAGCCAGTGATTAACGCGCCGGAAATTGCCACTGCCCGAGAACAGCAGTTGTTTAATGGCAAAAACTTCCATGTGTTTATCTATAACAAAACTGAGAGTATCAGCGGACTGCATCAGCACGACTATTATGAATTTACTCTGGTATTAACCGGGCGTTATTTCCAGGAGATTAACGGTAAGCGCGTGTTACTGGAACGGGGCGATTTTGTTTTTATTCCGTTAGGTTCGCACCATCAAAGTTTTTATGAGTTTGGTGCCACGCGCATATTGAACGTTGGGATCAGTAAACGCTTTTTTGAGCAGCATTACCTGCCGTTGTTGCCTTATTGCTTTGTTGCTTCGCAGGTATACCGGACCAATAACGCTTTTCTCACCTATGTGGAAACAGTGATTTCTTCATTAAATTTCCGCGAAACAGGGCTGGAAGAGTTTGTTGAGATGGTTACTTTTTATGTCATTAACCGTTTACGTCATTACCGCGAAGAACAGGTGATTGATGATGTACCGTAGTGGCTGAAAAGTACGGTAGAAAAGATGCATGATAAAGAGCAGTTTAGTGAATCGGCGCTGGAGAATATGGTGACGTTGTCAGCCAAATCACAGGAATATTTGACGCGAGCGACTCAACGATATTATGGCAAAACACCAATGCAGATTATTAATGAGATCCGGGTAATGACTCCAACTTACTGATAGTGTTTTATGTTCAGATAATGCCCGATGACCTTGTCATGCAGCTCCACCGATTTTGAGAACGACAGTGACTTCCGTCCCAGCCTTGCCAGATGTTGTCTCAGATTCAGATTATGTCGCTCAATGCGCTGAGTGTAACGCTTGCTGATAACGTGCAGCTTTCCCTTCAGGCGTGATTCATACAGCGGCCAGCCATCCGTCATCCATACCACGACCTCAAAGGCCGACAGCAGGCTCAGAAGACGCTCCAGTGTGGCCAGAGTGCGTTCCCCGAAGACGTGCGCCACAACCGTCCTCCGTATCCTGTCATACGCGTAAAACAGCCAGCGCTGACGTGATTTAGCACCGACGTAGCCCCAATGTTCGTCCATTTCAGCGCAGACAATCACATCACTGCCCGGTTGTATGCGCGAGGTTACCGACTGCGGCCTGAGTTTTTTAAGTGACGTAAAACCGTGTTGAGGCCAACGCCCATAATGCGTGCACTGGCGCGACATCCGACGCCATTCATGGCCATATCAATGATTTTCTGGTGCGTACCGGGCTGAGAGGCGGTGTAAGTGAACTGTAGTTGCCATGTTTTACGGCAATGAGAGCAGAGATAGCGCTGATGTCCGGCAGTGCTTTTGCCGTTACGCACCACGCCTTCAGTAGCGGAGCAGGAAGGACATCTGATGGAAATGGAAGCCACGCAAGCACCTTAAAATCACCATCATACACTAAATCAGTAAGTTGGCAGCATTACCTGAGATCCGTATTAATTTTGCAAAAAAACAACTGGAAATGACCAACTATTCCGTGACGGATATTGCGTTTGAGGCCGGTTATAGTAGCCCGAGTTTGTTTATTAAAACGTTTAAGAAATTAACGTCCTTTACGCCTAAGAGATATCGTAAGAAATTGACTGAATTTAATCAGTAAGTCGTTATACCTGACAATTCACATATCTGTCCTGTTGCTGGATTATTTATGTCCGGGGGGGCAGATATGCCAGATATCAGTATTCTGTACTGAAGGGAGAAATTATGAGCCAGAAATTAAAAGTCGTCACTATTGGTGGCGGGAGCAGCTATACCCCGGAGTTACTGGAAGGATTTATTAAGCGTTATCACGAATTGCCGGTCAGCGAATTATGGCTGGTGGATGTCGAGGGTGGCAAAGCTAAACTGGATATTATTTTCGATCTCTGCCAACGGATGATTGATAACGCTGGCGTCCCGATGAAGCTTTATAAAACGCTGGATTGCCGCGAAGCATTGAAAGATGCTGATTTCGTTACTACCCAACTGCGCGTTGGCCAATTACCGGCGCGTGAACTGGATGAACGTATTCCATTAAGTCATGGTTATCTTGGTCAGGAAACCAACGGCGCGGGCGGTTTGTTTAAAGGTCTGCGTACCATTCCGGTGATTTTTGACATCGTAAAAGATGTCGAAGAACTTTGTCCGAATGCATGGGTGATTAACTTCACTAACCCGGCGGGAATGGTTACTGAAGCCGTTTATCGTCATACCGGATTTAAACGCTTTATCGGCGTGTGTAATATTCCGATCGGCATGAAGATGTTTATTCACGATGTTCTGATGCTGAAAGACAGCGATGATTTATCTATCGATTTGTTTGGCCTCAACCATATGGTGTTCATTAAGGATGTGCTGGTAAATGGCAAGTCGCGCTTTGCCGAATTGCTTGATGGTGTGGCATCCGGGCAGTTAAAAGTATCTGGCGTTAAAAATATTTTCGATCTGCCATTTAGCGAAGGCTTAATTCGTTCTCTGAATCTGTTGCCGTGTTCTTATTTGCTTTATTACTTCAAGCAAAAAGAGATGCTGGCTATTGAAATGGGCGAATACTACAAAGGCGGCGCACGAGCGCAGGTAGTACAGAAAGTCGAGAAACAACTTTTTGAGCTGTATAAAAACCCGGAGTTGAAAGTTAAGCCGAAAGAACTGGAACAGCGCGGTGGGGCTTATTACTCTGATGCAGCGTGCGAAGTGATCAACGCTATCTACAACGACAAGCAAGCTGAACATTACGTTAATATCCCGCATCATGGGCATATTGATAATATTCCGGCAGACTGGGCGGTAGAAATGACCTGTAAGCTGGGGCGCGATGGCGCGACGCCACATCCGCGCATTACGCATTTCGATGATAAAGTGATGGGGCTGATTCACACCATTAAAGGCTTCGAGATTGCTGCCAGCAACGCCGCACTTAGCGGAGAATTTAACGATGTGTTACTGGCGCTAAACCTTAGTCCGTTGGTGCATTCCGATCGCGATGCTGAGCTGCTGGCACGCGAGATGATTCTGGCGCACGAGAAATGGCTGCCAAATTTTGCCGACTGCATCGCAGAGCTTAAAAAAGCACATTAACCGAGGCTGATTATGGAACGCTTACTGATTGTTAATGCCGATGATTTTGGCTTAAGCAAAGGTCAGAACTACGGCATTATCGAGGCCTGTCGCAATGGGATTGTCACATCGACGACGGCGCTGGTGAATGGGCAGGCTATTGACCATGCGGTGCAGTTGAGTCGTGATGAACCGAGTCTGGCCATAGGGATGCACTTTGTCCTTACTATGGGCAAGCCACTGACAGCTATGCCGGGGTTAACCCGCGATGGTGTGCTGGGAAAATGGATCTGGCAGTTGGCAGAAGAAGATGCTTTACCGCTGGAAGAAATTACTCAGGAGCTTGCCAGTCAGTATTTGCGTTTCATTGAGCTATTTGGACGCAAACCTACGCATCTTGATAGCCATCATCATGTGCATATGTTCCCGCAGATTTTCCCGATTGTTGCCAGGTTTGCGGCTGAAGAGGGGATTGCGTTGCGCATCGACCGTCAGCCGCTATCTAACGCTGGTGATTTACCGGCTAATCTGCGCAGTTCGCAGGGATTCAGTAGCGCGTTTTATGGTGAAGAGATTAGCGAGGCACTGTTCCTGCAAGTGCTGGATGACGCAAGCCATCGGGGTGATCCTTCGCTGGAGGTGATGTGTCATCCGGCGTTTATCGATAATACTATCCGTCAGAGTGCTTACTGTTTCCCACGGTTAACGGAGCTGGAAGTGCTGACATCAGCGTCGTTGAAATATGCAATTGCTGAGCGTGGTTATCGGTTGGGTAGTTATCTTGATGTGTAAGTAAGGTGGTAAGGTCACTCCCCAGGGGACGTGACCTTATCCATATTTACGCCGGAATTTTGTCAATCTTAGGAATGCGTGACCACACGCGGTGTTCTGCCATCAGCGTTAACAGTTCATCCATAAAACTACCGTCGGTGCTGTCAGCTTCCACAATCCCTTCTTCACCCTGGTCAGCTACCTTGATTGTTGCTTTAAACTTGCGCGCGTCTCCCGCCAGCGCAATCGGTTTAAGGTGTTTGTAGGCTTCCATCAGATAGTAGTTGGCATCGCCGTTGTCAGCGATATCCGCGATATTGCCGCAAGGGACAATGACCGCATCGACCGTCAGCGAAGGTGCACCGGCAAAGGTAGCGGCTATAGGCAACACCGTACCGTCATCCGCAGTCACTTCACCCATTCGGGAGTAGAGCAGTTTGGCATGAACGCCTTTGGCCTTCATGGCCTTGAGAATGGCCAGAAGGTCTGCCGATCTCACTTCATCATTAAGTAAAATCGCTACCACGCGACCTTTCACATCACCGTCAGGAATGGCGTACAAACTTAAGGATGGATCCTTTTTCAGACCGTTGACGTCCGGAGGTGGGGTGATATTCAGCTGGTCGTCAGTCAGTTCGATACCGAGATTTTTCGCCACCGCCTGGGCCAGAGTGAGATCAATATGCGCCAGCTGGTCAACAACGCGCTCACGAATATACGGACGAACGACTTTGCTTAACTCAAAACTGAAACCATCGACAATATGGCGCTGCTCGAATGGCGTCTGACTTAGCCAGAACAGACGCGGATGGGAATAATATTCGCCAAACGATGGGCTGCGCTCGCGAACTTTATTGCCTTCCACGCGCTCTTGGTATGATTCAAAACCGCCGCGTTTCGGCCCCGGTGGTGTTTCGCGCGGCCAGTTATCGTTGATCGAGTTCGGTTCATAATTCGCCGGGTTAGTGTCGATCCCCATACGATGCATGCCGTCACGCTGGAAATTATGGTAAGGGCAGGTCGGGCGGTTAATCGGAATCTCATGGAAATTCGGCCCACCAAGACGACTGATTTGTGTATCGGTATAGGAGAACAAACGTCCCTGCAACAGGGGATCGTTGGTGAAGTCCAGACCAGGAACAATATGACCTGGATGGAATGCTGCTTGTTCGTTTTCGGCAAAGAAGTTATCCGGATTGCGATTGAGCACCATTTTGCCGACACGCTGAACGGGCACCAGTTCTTCCGGGATCAGTTTGGTTGGATCGAGAAGATCGAAGTCGAACTTGAATTCATCTTCTTCAGGAATCAACTGGAAGCCCAGTTCGTATTCCGGAAAATCGCCTGCTTCAATGGCTTCCCACAACTCGCGGCGGTGGAAGTCCGGGTCACGTCCGGTGAGTTTTTGTGCTTCATCCCAAACGAGTGAGGCTTTACCTGCCAGTGGTTTCCAGTGGAAACGTACAAACGTTGCCTTCCCTTCGGCATTAATCAGGCGGAAGGTGTGAATACCGAAGCCTTCCATGGTGCGGTAACTGCGGGGGATGCCGCGATCCGACATCGCCCACATCACGTTGTGCAGAGTTTCAGGTTGCAGAGAAACATAATCCCAGAAAGTATCGTGGGCACTTTGCCCTTGTGGAATTGCCCAGTGCGGTTCTGGTTTTACCGCATGAACAAAATCGGGGAATTTATGCGCATCCTGGATAAAGAAGATTGGCGTGTTATTGCCAACGAGGTCAAAAATACCCTCTTCAGTATAGAACTTGGTGGCAAAACCACGGATATCACGCACGGTATCGGCAGAGCCAGCGCCACCCTGAACGGTAGAGAACCTAACAAATACTGGGGTGATTTTGTTCGGATCTGAGAGGAAATCCGCTTTGGTGATATCGCTTAAGCTTTTATATGGCTGGAAATAACCGTGAGCTGCTGAGCCGCGTGCATGAACAATACGTTCCGGGATGCGCTCATGGTCAAAGTGGGTGATTTTCTCGCGCAGAATAAAATCTTCCAGCAGCGTTGGACCACGGTTACCGGCACGCAGTGAGTTTTGATCATCGGCGATGCGCACGCCCTGATTAGTGGTCAGCGCATAATTTTCACTGCCTTTGCGTACGTCTTCCAGAGAATTAAGTTTTTCGTTACGTGTATCAGGGGCTTTCAGGCTCCCAGGGGCGGTAGGTTGTGCACCTGGCGGTGTTGGTTCAGCCGCTGGACGATGAGATCCGTCCTCAGGTGCCAGTGAGTCCATCCCCGGTTTCGCTTCGCTGGAATCGTGTAGTGGTGACTGGTGCTGATGTGGGTTCTTTTCGTTATGTTGCGACATTGAACTCGTCTCCTTAATTTATTACTGAAAGGGCCGCTGTTTTGGTCAAAAAACTCTCTAACTATAGACCACCAGCCAGATCCCGCTTCGGAGACTATTCTGGAAACGGTGTTATGAAATACACGCAAAGCGGGACGTACAGGGGCTAAATCGGCTAAACTACAGTTTTTCTAATTTTTAATATGCGTTTAGTGAAGCCAGTAATGAAGAAACCGCTCCGCCAGCAAAACCGCCAGATTATTAGCTATGTCCCACGCACGGAACCCGCGCCGCCAGAACATGCGATAAAGATGGATTCGTTTCGTGATGTCTGGATGCTGCGTGGCAAATATGTTGCGTTTGTACTGATGGGAGAGTCATTTCTGCGCTCACCGGCGTTTACTGTGCCTGAATCTGCCCAACGTTGGGCAAATCAGATCCGCCAGGAAGGGGAAGTGACTGAGTAAGGATTACATACCTCCCGGTTTTGCCGGGAGTTACAGGACCTGAAATTCTGCATTTCGTTGCTACATTCATTCAAACCACCTGTAACAAAAAGCTGCCTTTGACGAGCTATTGCTATAAATAAGAGATCTTTTTTCTTTAATTATTTATTTATTTTAAAATGGTTAAGTTTTGCTAATCATGATGAGTTATTTTTGATAGTTCATCCTGTGGCGTCGCTCTTAAACTTATATTGTAAATGACTTAGATTTAAATAAGATAATAATTTTGTTAACAATATGAGGCGGGAGATGTTTTCTACAAACTTAATACAGAGTAATTATGGTGATTTAAATATTAAAAGCCTGGCTTTCGACTCTTTTAAAGAAAGGCTTGAGTCTACCATGGCGGCACTCACTTTCTTTATATCAACGGGTCAATGTGACTGCGATGAAATAGCAGAGTCGAACTTCAATCGTATGATTGCCTATATGTCTAACATTAACTATGATGCCTCAAAGCTAGGAGCGCCAGCACTTAGTTTTGATACGTATCTGCAGGACAATGTTAAATATAGAGTGATAATTAATAATCTTTATGGCAGTGAGTTTCGGATAAGAGATATTAATGAGAATTTTGTTGGGATGGATTTTACCTGTGAATTCCGACCCGAAAAAATGACGAATTTGATCAATATAAAAAATAGGTTGGTTATTCATTATTTAAGGACTATATACTATGAAAAAAATTATATACATCCTGCCGGGAGCATTTTTGCTGCGATTCAAAAAAATGAGAGTCTCCTAAAGTTTCCTTCGATAATATCAATGCTTAATATCAATCTTCTTTTTAATCCACTAAATCTTCCGGGAATGGGAAGTGGTGTGCTTGAAGATATTATGAGTATTCCAGATAGTTCACTTAGAAAACGTCTCGGGTATGAGGTTTTAAGCTTCTCACTACAGGCACATTCATTGAGCCAGGAATGTATTGATAAGTTGGACATTTTTTTCGCTGACGATCTGTTTAAATATGGGTAATGACTCCAACTTACTGATAGTGTTTTATGTTCAGATAATGCCCGATGACCTTGTCATGCAGCTCCACCGATTTTGAGAACGACAGTGACTTCCGTCCCAGCCTTGCCAGATGTTGTCTCAGATTCAGATTATGTCGCTCAATGCGCTGAGTGTAACGCTTGCTGATAACGTGCAGCTTTCCCTTCAGGCGTGATTCATACAGCGGCCAGCCATCCGGCATCCATACCACGACCTCAAAGGCCGACAGCAGGCTCAGAAGACGCTCCAGTGTGGCCAGAGTGCGTTCACCGAAGACGTGCGCCACAACCGTCCTCCGTATCCTGTCATACGCGTAAAACAGCCAGCGCTGACGTGATTTAGCACCGACGTAGCCCCAATGTTCGTCCATTTCAGCGCAGACAATCACATCACTGCCCGGTTGTATGCGCGAGGTTACCGACTGCGGCCTGAGTTTTTTAAGTGACGTAAAACCGTGTTGAGGCCAACGCCCATAATGCGTGCACTGGCGCGACATCCGACGCCATTCATGGCCATATCAATGATTTTCTGGTGCGTACCGGGCTGAGAGGCGGTGTAAGTGAACTGTAGTTGCCATGTTTTACGGCAATGAGAGCAGAGATAGCGCTGATGTCCGGCAGTGCTTTTGCCGTTACGCACCACGCCTTCAGTAGCGGAGCAGGAAGGACATCTGATGGAAATGGAAGCCACGCAAGCACCTTAAAATCACCATCATACACTAAATCAGTAAGTTGGCAGCATTACCTAAATATGAGTCAGTATGCATCGCCGCGATGGAACATTTAAAAAGTAAAGCAACGGCCCCTATACAAAACGGACCGTTGCCAGCATAAGAATTAACGGTGTGCCAGTTCGGCGTCGTCTTCGCTATCCAGAATGGCTTTATCGGTTTGCTTCAGCCACTGGCTGGTCAGCGTGCCAGCTGTCATCGAGCCACTAACGTTTAGCGCCGTACGGCCCATGTCGATAAGCGGTTCAACGGAGATTAACAGCGCCACCAGGGTTACTGGCAGGCCCATCGCAGGCAGCACAATCAGTGCGGCGAAAGTTGCACCACCACCGACACCGGCAACGCCTGCGGAACTAACGGTAACAATACCGACCAGCGTCGCAATCCACATCGGGTCCAGCGGGTTAATGCCAACCGTAGGCGCAACCATCACCGCAGCATTGCCGGATACAAACCGGCGCAGCCGTTCTGACCAATGGTTGCACCGAAAGAGGCGGCGAAACTGGCGATGGATTCAGGAACGCCCAGACGACGCGTTTGTGCTTCCACATTCAGTGGGATAGACGCAGCACTGGAACGGCTGGTAAAGGCAAACGTCAGCACAGGCCATACCTTACGGAAGTACTTCAGCGGACTCACGCCATTAATGCCCAGCAGAATGCCATGCACAGCAAACATAATCAGCAGACCGAGGTAGGACGCGACAACGAAACTTCCCAGTTTGATGATGTCTTGCAAGTTAGAACCTGCAACCACTTTGGTCATTAGAGCCAGAACGCCGTAAGGGGTCAACTGCATGACAAGGCGAACCAGTTTCATCACCCAGCTTTGTAGGGTATCGATAGCGGTTAAGACGCGTTCCCCTTTCGGCGCATCATCCTTCAGCAGTTTCAATGCAGCTACGCCGAGGAATGCGGCAAAAATTACCACGCTGATAATTGACGTCGGATTGGCTCCGGTAAGATCGGCAAACGGGTTTTTCGGGATAAAGGACAAGACCAGCTGCGGAACGCTCTGATCAGAGACTTTACCAACATAGTTACTTTCAATGGCGTTCAGACGTGCAGTTTCTGCACCACCCTGAACCAGACCTTCAGCCGTCAAACCAAACAGGTTGGTGACCAGCACACCGACCAGCGCCGCAATCAGCGTGGTAAACAAAAGCGTACCGATGGTCAGAAAACTGATTTTGCCTAACTGAGATGCGTTATGCAGACGGGCAACCGCGCTCAGAATAGAGGCGAAGACTAACGGCATAACGATCATTTGCAGCAGTTGAACATAGCCGTTACCAACGATGTTAAACCACTGTACAGAATCTTTAAGTACCTGGCTGTCAGAACCATAAATGGTATGCAGGGCAAGGCCAAAAACCACACCCATCACCAGACCCACCAGCACTTTTTTCGCCAGACTCCACT
Source organism: Shigella flexneri (assembly GCA_048288465.1). GTDB lineage: Bacteria > Pseudomonadota > Gammaproteobacteria > Enterobacterales > Enterobacteriaceae > Enterobacter > Enterobacter flexneri_B. The sequence goes on from CP182556.1 coordinate 1,489,585, forward strand.
GTTTATGGCGGGTCTGAGCCAGCGCAAACAGCAGTACAACGAACACCACGATGTTCGCAATTAATGGAAAGTTCATCCCCGTTCTCCTGATCTTATTATTTCTATCACTGCGTAGCAGTCATAGTGTTGGCGCAAGATTAACAGAACTGTGAGCTGGCTCTTATATTCAAATGGAATTGCTTATTCCAGAAAGGTGATTTTTGCCTTTTTAGTATTCAACCTGATGCTTAATAAGCCGATGAAACTGGATCTGCAAGGTATTGATCATTTGCGATGACCAACGAACAGCGCTGTTCTCGGGTAATGAATGGGGCATCCATACCGACCAGACAAATAATGCCATGCAGATAAAACGTTCCAGTTGGTTGCCCTTTTGGGGAACCAGGATAGGCAAGCGGAAACGCCAGCGGCATGGCCAGAGCAGGGGAACACCGGCGGGTGTCAGCATATCGGCAAGTATGTGGCTCAAATAACCCAGCACCATTCCTTGTAGCGCATCAGCCGGAATGAACCAGCCTTCCGGAACCTTAAGGTAAAAGGTTGCCAGCAGCGCAAATACCGCCAGCAGACTGTGGGTAAAACCACGATGCCCAAAAGCGCGGGCGATCGGTTTTGATATCCATTTTAATCGCTGCCCAAGAAACGACTTTGGGTGATCGATGTCCGGTAACAAACACGTCAGGATTGCGGAAGGGACAATATGCCACCAGTCACCCTGTGCCAGCACGGGCGTCAGCTCGGCATTTTTGGCAAATACCGCACAAGCAATAGAAAAGAGAAGGTGACCTTCCGCCGTCATGATAAAACTCACTAAACTGTCGATACGTACAGTATAGGATTTTTATACAGTGCACGGAAGTGGTGACGGTGTAACTCTTTCTCTTAAATTGACGATTAATCCGTCAGTTGAATGCAAATTCAGATAAAGAACCAGGGGCAGCGTGATCACTGCCCCTGGTCATTAACCGAGAAGGTCTTTTGCGGTGAGTTCTGTCAGCGATGAGAGTTTGACGTTTGCTAATACAAAACGTGGATCATTTTGCGCTTCTGGCGCAGGAACGACGATGGAACGCATGCGGGCTGCTTTAGAAGCGATCATGCCATTTACCGAGTCTTCCAGCGCCACGCAGGTCAGTGGGTCAACGCCCAGTTTTGCTGCGCAGTCGAGATATACTTGCGGATGCGGCTTGCTGTAAGGCAGTTTTTCAGCCGAGGCGAGGGCATCGAAACTGTCGCGTAAGTCAAACATGGTCAACACTTTTTCCAGCATATGTAGTGGTGACGCGGAGGCCAGTCCCACCAATAAACCTTGTTCTTTGCATAACGCAACAGCTTCGCGCACGCCTGGTAATAATGGACGTGTCTCTTCAACCAGTGAAATGGCACGGGCAATAACCCGTTCTACTACTTCCTGACGGCTTGGCCCATTCCACGGTTGCCGGGCGTACCAAAGATCGACCACCATATCGATGCGTAAACCTAAGGTGTCCGGCAGCTCGTTACGACGGGAGATATCTACCCCCAGGCTTGCCATCACATCCAGTTCGGCTCGATCCCATAAAGGTTCTGAGTCGATAAGTAATCCATCCATATCAAAAATTGCAGCAAGAATCTGACGCGGGGTTGACATTACAACCTCTCCTTTAGAGCATTATGTGTAAGGTATTAAGCCGTGCTTATGATTAAGCGCCTATCATATCGCCTTTAAAGAATGGGCGAAAACAGATATCTACAGGTAAACTAAGTGAAACGACGCGTCTTAATCAAGGAGAACTCATGACGTATCAACAAGCTGGACGCATTGCTGTTTTGAAAAGGATTTTGGGTTGGGTGATTTTTATACCTGCATTGATCTCTACATTGATTTCTTTGCTGAAATTTATGAATACCCGGCAGGAAAACCAGGAAGGCATTAATGCGGTCATGCTCGACTTTGCTCATGTCATGATCGATATGATGCAGGCGAATACGCCTTTTTTGAATCTGTTCTGGTATAACTCCCCGACCCCTAATTTTAATGGTGGTGTGAACGTTATGTTCTGGGTGATTTTCATCCTGATTTTTGTCGGACTGGCGTTGCAGGATTCCGGTGCCCGGATGAGTCGCCAGGCGCGCTTCTTGCGGGAAGGTGTTGAAGATCAACTCATTCTGGAAAAAGCCAAAGGGGAAGAGGGGCTAACGCGTGAACAAATTGAGTCCCGTATTGTTGTTCCGCACCATACTATTTTCCTGCAGTTTTTCTCACTATATATCCTGCCGGTTATTTGTATTGCTGCAGGTTATGTGTTCTTTTCTCTGCTTGGGTTTATTTAATCAAAAGGCCGCACGGAGCGGCCATTATCCTCAACCCATATCATGCTGCTAATAATCTATCCAATGACTGCTGAGCAATAACCAAATGCTGACCGCCAAATAATCTTGCACGATTTAACAGCGTGTAGAGTTGGTAAACCGGTTGACGTTCAAGGAAATCGGCAGGTAGCGGGGATACTGACTGATAGCCGTCATAGATTTGTGGCGGCTGTTCAGTATGCAGCGGTAACATCGCTAGGTCGCACTCTCGGTCACCCCAGTCGCAGGCAGGGTCGAAAATGTACGGGCCATCCGGACCCAGCGCACAGTTGCCGGACCATAAATCGCCGTGCAACAGAGAAGGCTGCGGTTGATGCGAGGCCAGACGCTGCTGAATATGCTCGACGATGGCGTCGATATTGCCGAAAGCGATCCCTTTCTCTGCTGCCAGTTCCAACTGCCAGCCAATCCGTTGTTCAGCAAAAAACGTTGACCAGCGACGTTGCCAGGTGTTGGGCTGTGGAGTTGTGGAGAGCGAGTTATCAAAATCGAGGCCAAATTGTGGTTGGTCACTCCATTGATGTAAACGCGCAATTTGCTGACCAAGAATAAATGCGCTATGCGCATCCAGCGGACGAGGTGGGAGATAATCCATCACCAGAAAACTGTAGTCACGGTCAGCGCCTACTGCCCAAACCTTAGGCACGGTGACGGTTTTACTACGCGACAGTAACTCCAGTTGGTCGGCTTCGGCGGTAAAACCGGGAAGCAGTTCCCTTTCATCACATTTGACGAAAAAGTCATGTCCTGCATAGCGCAAATGCCATGCGGCATGGACTTCTCCGCCAGGCAGTTCATTACGCAGTTCGATTTCGCCTTCACCTAACTGCTCGCTCAAAAGACGACTGATTGCCTGCCACATGATGTCTCTCCCATGTTGTCTGCCAGATCATAAGGTTAGCGCAAGAATGCGGTGTAAAAACACGAGCTAACGCACACCACAGACTGATTATTGCCCAAAAACCATTTATTTTCTGTTGCTATTCCATTCCTCCCAGGTCGTGATGGTGATTTCAGGATCTTTGCCGGTTGCACTTTGGGTAAGCCCCGAAACCAGTTCTCTAATTTCTTCTTCACTTTGGGTACTGATAAGTCCAAAAGTGTTAGTCCCCAGCTCATGGATATTTCCCTCATCATCCGTCATGGTGAGCAAAAAACCGTCGCGAGTCAGGTAATTATTCAACTCGTTAATTTCAGTCAATGTATCCTCATGCAACATGACGGTTATGACATAATGGACAAGATCGCCACTGGCCATAGTTCACCCCTTTGTTATCACATGACTTTTGAGCATAGTCGGAGAAACGCGTTGCCGACAGGTTGGTGGTGATTCCCCCAATGCTGGGGGAATGTTTTTGTTAGCGGGAAAGGTAAGCGTAAATTTTTTGCGATTGTCACGGGAAGCACAGACGTGTTCCTGATTGAGTGTGGCTGCACTCCCCCGCAGCTACGCCAAACGAAACCATCTCTTCAGTAGAGGCATTTTCTGCCAGTTTCAGTGTCATCGCGCCGACCATGCTGTCACCAGCGCCAACGGTCTCGGCTTTTCCACCGGTGGTGGCACCACCTGAATACAGTTTTCACTATCATACCAGCGCTCCTTGTGGATCGCTAAACCAACACAACCCGTTTGGCCTTGCCGCTATTAACGATTTCCTGCGCGGCTTTGCGGACATCGTCCGGCTGGTGAGTTCGCGATTCACCAGCGCACTGAGTTCTTTTTGGTTAAGGCTTAACCAACTCGATGTTACCAATTGTCAGTGCTGCACTTAACGCTTCGCCAGAACTGTCGACGACTAGCGGATCCCTTGTTTTTGCGCAGCGGAAATCAGTTGGGTTAATTTTTCCAGCTTCACACCTGGCGCAGGCTTCCGCTTATGACCAGGATGGCCCGCATTCAATTTCCAGAACTTGCTCTTCAAGCTGGCGAAACTCATCTTCATTTAATGCCGCGCCTGGCATAACAAAACGATACTGCTCACCGCTTGCTTCCCACATGTACGTGTAAATTTCTGCCGGGTCCAGTCTTTGGCTTCTACAGTAGCGACGGGGGCATTTTCATCCGCCAACAGTGAAACCAGGTGTTTGCCGGTCGCGCCACCCGCCGGGAGATCGCCTGCGGCACTGCCTCCAAGATGGATATGGCGCGGGCGACGTTGATGCCGCCGCCCCCGGCTTCGAACACCGGTGCGGTACAGCGCAGTTTTCCTTCGGGATAAATTTGCGGTATTTGTCGCGCTATCGAGAGAGGGCGCAAGCGTCAACGTATAGATACGTACCATCGTTTCCTCCTAGAGGCTGATTTCAGTCTGGGCACCGAATCAGCGGAAAGTGAAGAAATTAACAATATGATTTATTGGGAGCTTTATTAAAATTTTGCAGATAGATATATTAAATAAAAATCTGTTTTCGCCACATGCTTATTCAAAAAATGAAATAAGAATACATTGCTAAGTTATTGGTGCCTTTTATAATTCGTTACCTTTCCAGGGACGCTAATCTTTGATTCCTTAAATAAGTTTTCCGGGACCGCGATGGCTTCTTTGTTGTACGGAATACTCTCTATAAATGAGCTTTTGAAGACAGTTCCTGCCATCGTTATGTTGGCGGGGCATGTTTGCGTCACTGATGCAGCTGCCGATGATCTCGTTTTTACTGTCATGGATGATTCCTGCCAGCGTGAAAACCTTTCTAAGGTAATCTGAAATGCAGGATATCTTGCACAATCAGGCAATACGTTTAGCTCTCACTTACGGCTGACACCACCATGACCTGGTATGGACACACCACTGCCTGGCCGCGGCGGGAACGCCAGTAATACTTCTCGAATGATGAGCGTTCTTCAGAAAAATATGCGGCGGTGGGCGTAGCCGTTTTAATTTAACTCATTATGACTATTTATTTGGTCAGGCAAGCTGGCTGACAGACCGTTATAACGGCTATCGAGAGCGCGATGTGTTGACCGCGGTTATGGTCGTCAGTTTTTGAATGGCCCGGTGACAGTTTCCGCTTTGAATTCGGTCCAGGTGTGCGTTACGCAAATATACCGACAATGCCAGTGGAAACCCAGCCGCTGGGCGACGCCTCGGGGCTGATGCATGGCAGTTGACTCGACAACGCTAAATTATGCAGGGTGTTTCGGTCTTTGGCGCGGAAGACACAACGCTGAACTCCGAAAGCGCATTAAATGTTGCTATTAATGGAACATTTTGGACTGTAGGTGGCTTACAACGTCACATGGAACTCTGAACCTCCAGAGCTTGCACCGGAACAGACCGACCGTCGGATAATCTGATCGCTGGGCTACAGCATGTAAAATTATCTGCCGACCGTGTTATGCGGTCTGGCTGTCTTCCGTTGTCACTGCTCAGCCCCAACTTATTGCTGCCCAACGTAGCAACAACATAGCGCCACAGATTGCCAGTAGCACCACCACCATCTTCCAGCTGTTTTTATCAAAGCGTTTAGTCGGCATACCAGTGTCCTGCATATCTCTTGTGCGTGATAACGGAGTGTAACAAAGGGACAGGCATCAAGGGATTTTTGTTATTACAGCCGTCGGGTGGCGTTGTGACATGGTCACTGTTCTGCGTTTTATGAAAAAAATAAATTATGTATCTATATATATCGTAAAATAGCTGGTTATAAATATGCTTTTATTTCATCAGCACTAAAACTCAGGCTTTGGCTGATTGCATTAATAGCAGCATAAGATGTTTTATAGTTCATAATGCTTATGATGAATGGCTATATCAGCAGCCACATGTTGTCATGATTTTTCAGCGGCCAATAGTGTAAATAACTGATGTTGACTAAAAGAATGTTTTTTTAAAGTACCGCAGTGTCTTTATATATAAGATAACACGACGTTCTTCATTACCCTGCCATGGCGATGTATAATGCAGGGGTTCCCTGTGCTGTAGCTCCTTTTAATAAATCCATGATGTTAGCTTTGCTCAACTTGTATTTAAAAGGCGATGCCATTAATTTTAAAGAGGAACCGTGTGTACACACAAAGCGTGATTATTTTCCATTGCGGCGTATAATTCTGGCTCACCATCATGTATTTTCATGGTGAAGTACCATCACCAGTTTTTTGTTTAAAAGCTCTTGTGCTATTGGAGTGGTTAATGCATTCAGAAGATATCGATTATTCCATCGAATCCATACAACATGGGGATATAAGTTCAGGTGTTTTCGTTAGCACTTTTAGTTTGCAGGTATTTAATGATTATCTTCATGAATGATGTGTATTATCTACCAGTGATCATCTTGTATAATATTTTCACGTTGTCAGTATGTCCGTTCATCATAGCCAAAAATAAAGCAGGTGTACCAACGTGATCTGTGCAGTTATTATTTCAATGATTTCTTTTCAGGGAGTATGGGCAACTGTTCGAATAATGTAATAAGCTGTTGAACTTGGCCTGTAGCCAATTAATAACATTGCCGATGGATGTATAGGGGCAAATGGCATTCCGGTGATGCATACCGGCGAAAATAGCCCCTTGGAACTCCCACAGGTAATAGGGCAGAATAGCAATTGCACAGTTGTGAATATATCCTTATTAGCCCAGGTCTGAGCATCGGGGTAATGACTCCAACTTACTGATAGTGTTTTATGTTCAGATAATGCCCGATGACCTTGTCATGCAGCTCCACCGATTTTGAGAACGACAGTGACTTCCGTCCCAGCCTTGCCAGATGTTGTCTCAGATTCAGATTATGTCGCTCAATGCGCTGAGTGTAACGCTTGCTGATAACGTGCAGCTTTCCCTTCAGGCGTGATTCATACAGCGGCCAGCCATCCGTCATCCATACCACGACCTCAAAGGCCGACAGCAGGCTCAGAAGACGCTCCAGTGTGGCCAGAGTGCGTTCACCGAAGACGTGCGCCACAACCGTCCTCCGTATCCTGTCATACGCGTAAAACAGCCAGCGCTGACGTGATTTGGCACCGACGTAGCCCCAATGTTCGTCCATTTCAGCGCAGACAATCACATCACTGCCCGGTTGTATGCGCGAGGTTACCGACTGCGGCCTGAGTTTTTTAAGTGACGTAAAACCGTGTTGAGGCCAACGCCCATAATGCGTGCACTGGCGCGACATCCGACGCCATTCATGGCCATATCAATGATTTTCTGGTGCGTACCGGGCTGAGAGGCGGTGTAAGTGAACTGTAGTTGCCATGTTTTACGGCAATGAGAGCAGAGATAGCGCTGATGTCCGGCAGTGCTTTTGCCGTTACGCACCACGCCTTCAGTAGCGGAGCAGGAAGGACATCTGATGGAAATGGAAGCCACGCAAGCACCTTAAAATCACCATCATACACTAAATCAGTAAGTTGGCAGTATTACCCTGTTCCTGTTTTTAATATAATCCAGCATGCTTCGCAAATGGTTAGCTTTAATAGGCGTGGTTTCCAGTAATAAGGAAATGATTTCTTTTTTATAGTGTAATGTAATGAGTATATTTTCTGCATGGATGGGTGAAGTGGCAAGTTAATGGTAAAAAGGGCAGTGGAATAACAATTTTGTGATATTTTTGACAGTTTGCAAAAATTCCTGAGTAACACAGTACGACAGCATCGAACTTAAGTCAGAGGTATCAATAGGGTGATGAGCTGGCGTGCAAATTGATTAATAGGCTCTGATGAAGGTGTTGGTATGTCAGGATTGATGTGCAATCTATGAGGAGACTTATAATGAGTTCTATAATGATATCGTTTTGACTCACAATTGTTTGCCTCAGCATCTGGAGGTTTTGAGGATGATGATTAATTATTATCGCCAGAACGAAATGTGCACGAAAAATTGTTATAAGGATTGCGTCACTTTTATCATTGTGATATGACCACTTCGGTCATTAATCTCATGAGCGTTTAAAATACTACCGCCAAATCACGCAACTACTTTGCCGGATTCAGTTTATGCTGCTGTAAATCCGCTCGCAGAAACCTTTCAGACGCACCGTGATGTTATCAGTTGTTCTTTAAGCGTTTTGCTGGTGTACTCACTACAAACGAATTGCGAATCGAATCAATGTGAAACGGAAAGGTAGGATCTCCCTTTTTTAGTGTTAACATCGCTCAACCGGGTGGGAAGGTGAGAGGTTAATGTCTTCTATTTGAGGCCATCCCTAATCCCAACGAATTTAGCATTTGTTGGCTAGATGGTTTCGCAATGAACTGTTAATAAACAAATTTTTCTTTTAGGTGATCTTTGGTATGGGTCACCACTGCAAATAAGGAAATATAATGCCTGTTATTACTCTTCCTGATGGCAGCCAACGCTATTATGCTCACGCTGTTACCGTCATGGACGTCGCGCGGACATCGGTCCTGGTCTCGCCCAGGCGTGTATCGCAGGTCGGTAAATGGCGAACTGGTCGACGCTTGCGAGTGATTGAAACCGATGCCTCCCTGGCCATCATTACCGCCAGAGACGAAGGAGGTCTTGGGATTTTCGTCACTCGCGTGTTCACCTGCTGGGTCACGCGATTAAGCAACTTTGGCCGCAGACAAAATGGCAGTGGCCCGGTTATGACAATGGTTTTTATTACGACATTGATTCTGACCGCACGTTGACCCAGGAGATGTGGAGCCCTTTAGAGCGGATGCCTCCGCTCGCCCGAAGGATTACGACGTCATTAAGAAGAGGTCAGCTGGCAGGAAGCGCGTGAACTGTTGCAACCGTGGGGAGAGCTACAAGTCGCGATTCTTGACGAAGACATCGCCCATGATGACAAGCCCGCTTTTACTTCACGAAGAGTACGTCGATATGTGTCGCGGTCCGCACGTGCCGAACATGGCTTCTGCCACCATTTCAAAGTAATGAAGACGTTCGGGGCTGCTGGCGTGGCGACAGCAACAACAAAATGTTGCAACGTATTTACGGTACGGCGTGGGCCGACAAAAAAGCACTTAACGCGTATTTGCAGCGTCTGGAAGAGGCCGCGCAGCGTGACCACCGTAAGATTGGTAAGCAGCTGACCTGAACCATATGCAGGAAGAAGCGCCGGGTATGGTATTCTGGCACAACGACGGCTGGACCATCTTCCGTGAGCTGGAAGTGTTTGTCGCGGCAAACTCAAGAGTACGAGTATCAGGAAGTTAAAGGTCCCTTCATGATGGACCGTGTCCTGTGGAGCGATGCGGTCACTGGGAGAAATACGAAGAGGCCATGTTCACCACCGGTCTTCAAAACCGCGAATACTCCATTAAGCCGATGCACTGCCCGGGTCACTAAAATTTTCAACCGGGGTTGAAGTCTCACGCGATTCGCCGGTGCGTATGGCCGAGTATGGTGCTCCACCGTAACCAGCCGTCAGGTTCGCTGCACGGCCGACGCGCGTACGTGGTTTTACCCAGGATGACGCGCATATCGTCAGTCCAAGAGCAGATTCGCGATGAAGGTGTCGGGTGTATCCGTATGGTCTATGACGTCTACGGCACTTTTGGTTTCGAAAAGATCGTGGTCAGCTTCGACTCGTCCGGAGCAACGTATCGGCAGTGACGAAAGTGGATCGTGCCGAGGCGGAGCTGGCGAGGCGTTGGAAGAAAACCGAACGGCCCGTTTGGATATCACCTGGGTGAAGGGGCTTTCTTACGGTCCTAAAATTGAGTTTACCCTGTACGACTGCCTTGATTGTGCATGGCAGTGTGGTACAGTGGAGCTGGACTTTTCTCTGCCGGCTCGTCTTGGCGCACTTATGTGGGCGAAGACAACGAGCGCAAGCATCGGCCATGATTTACCGCGCCATTCTGGGGTCATGTACGTTTCATCGGGATCTGACCGGAGAGTTTGCTGGTTCTTCCCGTCCTGCTGGCGCCGGTTTAGGTTGTTATCATGAATATTACGGATTTACCAGTCGATTATGTTATGAAGTTGCTGCAAGGCAATGAAGATGCTGGCCTTCGTGCTCCAGCGGACTGAGAAATGAGAAGTTTGGCTTTAACTCCGCGAGCACACTTTGCATCGAGTCCCATTTATGCTGGTCTGTGGCGATAAAGAAGTGGAATCCGGCAAAGTTGCAGTTCGTACCCGCCGTGTAAAGACCTGGGCAGCATGGTCTGATGAAGTGATTCAGACTCTGCACCCAGAGTTCAGAGCCGCGGTCAAAAACAAGTGGAGGAATAAGGTATTAAAGGCGGAAAACCAGTTCAAATGACGCGCGCTCACCGTATCAAAGGTGAGATTCTCGCCCAGGAAGTTTGTCTACAGGTCTGGAAGGCGAGCAGCTTGTATTGTGGGTCTGAGATGAGCTCTGGAGAAGCAGAAGAAGCCGGAGTGGACTTGGTCGAGATCAGCTCGAACGCCGAGCCGCCGGTTCGTCGTATCAAGGATTACGGCAATTCCTCATGAAAAGAGCAAGACCATCAAGGAACAGAAGAAGAAGCAGAAGGCGTCCCGGTAAAGGAAATTCAATTTCGTCCTGCACAGACGAAGGCGACTATCAGGTAAAACTCCGAGACCTTGTTTGCTTCTGGAAGACGGGGATAAAGCCAAAGTCACGCTGCGTTTCCGTGGTCGTTAAATGGCGGACCAGCAAATCGTATGGAGGTTCTTGATCGCGTCAGGACGATTTGGAAGAACTGGCCGTAGTCGAGTCGTTCCCAACGAAGTCGAAGGCCGTCAGATGTGATGGTGCTCGCTCCTAAGAAGAAATCTTAAGGCCTTCAAGGAGCACTATCGGTGGACGACGGGCGTCCCAGGCAGTGTTCGCCTTTGTTTCGTTTATTAACAATGCGGAGTGGAATTATTAAAATGCCGAAGATGAAGAACCTACGCGGTGCTGCAAAGCGCTTCAGCAAGACTGGTCAGGTCGTTTTAAGTGCAAGCACAATCACCTGCGTACATTCTGACCAAGACGAGCTGACCAAACGTAAACGTCACCTGCGACCGAAAGTCATTGTTTCCACAGCCGATAAGCCGGGTAGTCGCGTGTCTGCCGTACGCATAAGCCGTTAACGTTTTTAACTTTTTAATTAGAGATACAGACAGGGGAGGCACATATGGCACGCGTAAAACGTGGTGTTATTGCACGTGCACGTCACAAGAAGTAATTTGAACCCGCCAGGGTTACTACGGCGCCCGTTCTCGTGTCTACCGCGTTGCGGTACAGGCGGTCATCAAAGCTGGTCAGTATGCGTCGTGACCGTCGTCAACGTAAGCGTCAGTTCCGTCAACTGTGGATTGCGCGTATCAACGCAGCAGCCCGTCAGAACGGTATGTCTTACAGCCGATTGATCGACGGTCTGAAAAGCCTCCGTTCGGATGATTTTAAGTATCTGGCCGATATCGCAGTATTCGACAGGTGGCTTTCACCGCTCTGGTTGAAAAAGCGAAAGCAGCTCTGGATAATCCAGTTGAAAGAGGGAAGGTCTCCTTCGTTTCAACGCCATCAAAACATTGACTTTTATCGCCGTAGCCTTTTCCAGAAGGTCTTTTGAAGAGTACCAAAAGGTAACGCAAGACGAATGCCGCTATTTTCCGCTTCTTTACTTTAGCACCTGAATCCAGGAGGCTAGCGCGTGAGAAGAGAAACGGAAAACAGCGCCTGGAAGCTTCCCAGTGGAGGCTTTTTTGTATGGCGCGTTTTCGGTATAAAAAGCCTGTCTCATCAGGTGTACTTGTCAGCGAGACTGGACACGGCCAGCGCGGAGAAACCGGAGCGTATTTAAGTACGTGAGAATTTCGAGCACAGCCCTGTACTAAAACTGCAAGAAAAATAGCCTGATGGGATAGGCTTGAAGTCGACGGTCCAGCGTCACCACTGACACAATGAGGAAAACCATGTCACATCTCGCAGAACTGGTTGCCAGTGCGAAGGCGGCCATTAGCCAGGCGTCAGATGTTGCCGTGTTGAGAACGTGCGCGTCGAATATTTGGGTAAAAAAGGGCACTTAACCCTTCAGATGACGACCCTGCGCTAGTCGCCGCCGAGAAGAGCGTCCGGCAGCTGGCGCGGTTATCAACGAAGCGAAAGAGCAGGTTCAGCAGGCGCTGAATGCGCGTAAAGCGGAACTGGAAAGCGCTGCACCGAATGCGCGTCTGGCTGGCGGACGTATCCACGTCTCTCTGCCAGGTCGTCGCATTGAAAACGGCGGTCTGCATCCGGTTACCCTGTACCATCGACCGTATCGAAGTTTTGTGAGCTTGCGCTTTACCGTGGCAACTGGGGCCGGAAATCGAAGACGATTATCATAACTTCGATGCTCTGAACATTCCCTGTCACCACCCGGCGCGCGCTGACCACGACACTTTCTGGTTTCTACACTACCCGCCTGCTGCGTACCCAGACCTCTGGCGTACAGATTCCGGACCATGAAAGCCCAGCAGCCACCGATTCTATCATCGCGCCTCTGCCGGCGTTTATCGTAACGACTATGACCAGACTCACACGCCGATGTTCCATCAGATGGAAGGTCTGATTGTTGATACCAACATCAGCTTTACCAACCTGAAAGGCACGCTGCACGACTTCCTGCGTAACTTCTTTGAGGAAGATTTGCAGATTCGCTTCCGTCTCCTCCCACTTCCCGTTTACCGAACCTTCTGCAGAAGTGGACGTCATGGAAAAACGGTAAATGGCTGGAAGTGCTGGGCTGCGGATGGTGCATCCGAACGTGTTGCGTAAACGTTGGCATCGACCCGGAAGTTTACTCTGGTTTCGCCTTCGGGATGGGGATGGAGCGTCTGACGATGTTTGCGCTACGGCGTCACCGACTGGCGCTTCATCTTTGAAAACGATTTGCATTTTCTCTTAAACAGTTTAAATAAGGCAGGAATAGATTATGAATTTAGTGAACTGTGGTTACGCCAACTGGTGAACCTGGTGATCCAGAGCCATGCTGGCAAATCAAATCATGATGGCGGGCCTGAAGTCAGACGGCGTAGAACCGGTTGCCGGCAGCTTCCACGGCGTGGTCGTTGGTGAAGTGGTTGAGCGTGCGAGCATCGCAACCAGGAACAAACTGCGTGTGACAAAAGTGAATGTCGGCGGCGATCGCCTGCTGGACATCGTCTGCGGTGCGCCAAACTGCCGTCAGGGCCTGCGTGTGGCGGTAGCGACCATCGTGCTGTTCTGCCGGTGATTTCAAAATTAAAGCCGGCGAAACTGCGTGGCGAACCGTCTGAAGGGATGCTGTGCTCCTCTCCTTAACTGGGCATTTCTGACGATCACAGCGGGATCATCGAACTGCCTGCGGATGCGCCGATCGGCACCTGATATCCGTGAATACCTGAACTTGATGACAACACCATCGAAATCAGCGTGACGCCAAACCGTGCCGACTGCTTAGGCATCATTGGTGTTGCGCGTGACGTTGCCGTGCTGCTCAGCCGCCGCTGGTTCAACCTGGATCGTTCCGGTTGGCGCGACCATCTACTACATGCTGCCGATTACAGTCGAAGCGCCGGAAGCCTGCCCGCGTTATCTTGGCCGTGTGGTAAGGCACCACGTTAAAGCGCCAACTCCGCTGTGGATGAAAGAAAAACTGCGTCGTTGGCGGATCCGTTGATCGATGCAGTTGTTGACGTCACCAGGATGCGCTGCTCAACTGGGCCAGCCGATGCACGCTTTCGATAAAGATCCGCATTGAAGGCGGCATTGTGGTGCGGATGGCGAAAGAGGGCGATGCTGTGCTGCTGACGGTACTGAAGCGAAGCTGAAACGCCGACACTTGGTCATCGCCGACCACAACAAGGCGCTGGCGATGGGCGGCATCTTGGTGGCGAACACGGCGTGAATGACGAAACACAACGGGTCCTGCTGGAATGCGCGGTCAAGCCCGCCGTTTATCACCGGTCGTGCTCGTCGTCATGGCCTGCACACCCATGCGTCTCACCGTTATGAGCGTGGCGTTGATCCGGCACTGCAGCACAAAGCGATGGAACGTGCTACCTGTCTGCTGATTGACATCTGCGGTGGTGAGGCTGCCGGTAATTGATATCACCAACCAAGCAACGCTGCCGAAGCGTGCAACCATCACTCTACGTCGAGCAAACTGGATCGCCTGATCGGCCATCATATGGCGGATGAGCAGGTAACCAGCATCTGCGTCGTCTCAGGGTGAAGTGACCCAAGGCAAAGAAGAATGATGGTAGGCAGTTGCGCCCGAGCCGGCGTTTCGATATGGAGATTTAAGAAGATTCGGTCGAAGAAGTCGCGTTTACCAGGATTACACAACATCCCGGGATCAGCCGGCAGGCAAGCCTGATTATGGGTACTCACCGTGAGCTCACCTGTCGCTCAAGCGCGTGAAACGCCGCCACGACAAAGGCTATCAGGGTAGTGATTACCTACAGCTTCGTTGATCCGAAAGTGCAGCAGATGATCATCCAGGCGTTCGGCAAGCCTTACTGCTGCCAAGCCCCATTCCTTACGGTTACGTTTTTGTGGACCGGCCTGCGGTAACTGGTGGTGTACAACCAGAACCGTCAGCAGAACCGTGTGCGCATTTTCGAAAGCGGTCCGCGTTTCGTACCAGATTCACGCACCGTTGGGCATTCGTCAGGATTCGATGTTAGCCGGTGTGATTTTGTGAAACCGTTACGTAGTATTCTGCAACCTTGGCAAAGAGACTGTTGATTTCTATGATTGAAGGTGATTCCTCCTAATCCGTTCTCGACCTGACCGGTAAACTCAATGAGGTTGAGTTCCGTGCAGAGTCATTTCTGCACTGCATCCGGGCAATCCGCAGCGATTTATCTGAAAGGTGAACGTATTGGTTTTGTCTGGGTTGTTCATCCTAACTGGAACGTAAACTGGATCTTACGGTTGCACTCTCGGTGTTCGAACTGGAGCGGCAACAAGCTCGCAGACCGCGTGTGCCTCAGCAGGTGTGCGCATTCTCGCTTCCCGGCGAACCGTCGTGACATCGCGGTGGTGGTCGCAGAAAACGTTCCCCGCAGCGGATATTTTATCCGAATGTAAGAAATGGCGTAATCAGGCAGTTGGCGTAAACTTATTTACGTGTACCGCGGTAAGGGTGTTGCGGAGGGGTATAGAGCTCGCCATAAGCCTGATCCTGCTAGATACTGAGCCGTACACTCAGAGACTGCCACGTTACGTTGTGAATGTGTAAGAGGCATTAAAGAGCCATTCTAGGTATTATTGAGGGATTGAACCTACTGCGCTTAAAAAGCTGAAATTCAGAAGATCCGTTTGATAAGCTTGGGCTTAGCAAGTGGGATGCCAAAGAACTGGTTGAACTGTTTTTCGAGAGATTCGTCGCGCTCTGGAAACGGCGAACAGGTGAAACTCTCTGGTTTTGGTAACTTCGATCTGCGTGATAAGAATCAACGCCCGGGACGTAACCCGAAAACGGGCGAGGATATTCCCATTACAGCACGGCGCGTGGTGACCTTCAGACCCGGGCAGAAGTTAAAAAGCCGGGTCGAAAACGCTTCGCCCAAAGACGAGTAATCTGATCTAACTAAAAAGGCCGCTATGCGGCCTTTTTTCTTTTCACTGTCGAAGAGTCACCGTAAAATCAACGCCATGACACTTCAGCAGAACGGATACCATGCTGACACTTGCCCGCCAACAACAGCGACAAAATATTCGCTGGTTATTATGCCTGTCAGTTTTGATGCTGCTGGCGCTTCTCTTAAGCCTTTGCGCCGGTGAACAATGGATTTCGCCAGGTGACTGGTTTACTCCTCGTGGCGAACTGTTCGTCTGGCAAATTCGCCTGCCACGTACGCTGGCTGTATTGCTGGTTGGTGCGGCGCTGGCTATATCCGGCGCTGTAATGCAGGCGTTGTTTGAAAATCCTCTGGCAGAACCTGGACTACTTGGCGTCTCTAACGGCGCAGGCGTGGGGCTTATCGCCGCGGTATTGCTTGGGCAAGGGCAACTCCCCAACTGGGCGCTAGGGCTGTGTGCGATTGCTGGCGCGCTTATCATCACTTTAATACTCTTACGTTTCGCCCGTCGTCATCTTTCGACCAGTCGGTTATTGCTGGCTGGCGTTGCATTAGGGATTATCTGCAGCGCACTAATGACGTGGGCTATCTACTTTTCCACCTCTGTTGATTTACGTCAGCTGATGTACTGGATGATGGGCGGTTTTGGCGGCGTAGACTGGCGGCAAAGCTGGCTGATGCTGGCATTGATCCCCGTGTTGTTGTGGATCTGTTGTCAGTCCAGGCCGATGAATATGTTAGCGCTTGGCGAGATCTCGGCGCGGCAACTGGGTTTACCCATGTGGTTCTGGCGCAATGTGCTGGTGGCAGCGACCGGCTGGATGGTTGGCGTCAGTGTGGCGCTGGCGGGTGCTATCGGCTTTATTGGTCTGGTGATCCCACATATTCTTCGGTTGTGTGGTTTAACCGATCATCGCGTATTACTTCCCGGCTGCGCGCTGGCAGGGGCGAGCGCATTGCTGCTGGCCGATATTGTAGCGCGCCTGGCATTAGCTGCCGCAGAGCTGCCTATTGGCGTGGTCACCGCAACGTTGGGTGCGCCGGTGTTTATCTGGTTATTGTTAAAAGCAGGACGTTAGCCGCAAAAAGACGGTCTATGATTAAAAGCTAAGATTTTTACTGACCACACCTAGGAGAAACGATGCAAGATTCCATTCTGACGACCGTAGTGAAAGATATCGACGGTGAAGTGACCACGCTGGAGAAGTACGCCGGTAATGTGCTGTTAATTGTCAATGTCGCCTCAAAGTGTGGCTTAACGCCGCAATATGAGCAGTTGGAGAATATTCAAAAAGCCTGGGCCGATCGAGGTTTTGTGGTGCTGGGATTCCCGTGCAACCAGTTTCTGGAACAAGAACCGGGCAGCGATGAAGAGATTAAAACTTACTGTACCACCACATGGGGGGTGACGTTCCCGATGTTCAGTAAGATTGAAGTTAATGGCGAAGGACGCCATCCGCTGTATCAAAAATTGATTGCCGCAGCGCCGACCACAGTCGCGCCGGAAGAGAGCGGATTCTATGCCCGTATGGTCAGCAAAGGCCGTGCACCGCTGTACCCGGATGATATTTTATGGAATTTTGAAAAATTCCTGGTTGGCAGGGACGGAAAAGTCATCCAGCGTTTTTCCCCGGATATGACGCCGGAAGATCCCATTGTGATGGAAAGCATTAAACTGGCGTTGGCAAAATAATGTCTATTGTGATGCAGTTACAGGATGTTGCGGAATCTACCCGCCTGGGGCCGCTTTCAGGCGAGGTTCGGGCTGGGGAAATCCTGCACCTGGTGGGGCCGAATGGCGCGGGTAAGAGTACCTTACTGGCGCGAATGGCCGGAATGACCAGCGGTAAGGGAAGCATTCAGTTCGCGGGGCAACCACTGGAAGCATGGTCCGCAACAAAACTCGCGCTGCATCGCGCCTATCTTTCACAACAGCAGACGCCGCCGTTTGCAATGCCGGTCTGGCACTACCTGACACTGCATCAGCACGATAAAACGCGTACCGAACTACTGAATGATGTCGCAGGGGCGCTGGCTCTTGATGACAAACTCGGTCGTAGCACCAATCAACTTTCCGGCGGTGAATGGCAACGCGTACGTCTTGCTGCGGTGGTGTTGCAAATCACACCACAAGCCAATCCCGCAGGCCAATTGCTGCTTCTTGATGAGCCGATGAACAGTCTTGATGTTGCGCAACAAAGTGCGTTAGACAAAATTCTGAGCGCGCTGTGTCAGCAAGGACTGGCGATTGTGATGAGCAGTCACGATCTCAACCACACGTTGCGTCATGCGCATCGGGCGTGGTTGCTAAAAGGTGGAAAAATGCTGGCCAGTGGACGCAGAGAAGAGGTGCTCACGCCGCCAAATCTGGCGCAGGCCTATGGGATGAATTTTCGCCGTCTGGATATCGAAGGTCACAGAATGCTGATTTCGACCATCTGATTTCATTAGTATCCCGAAAATCGGGTAATTACGACGCTAAATTAATGCAAGAATAAAAAACAGAGGAACCGTACGGAATGCGTTTCTGCCTTATTTTGATCACAGCACTGTTTCTGGCCGGGTGTAGCCACCATAAAGCACCGCCGCCAAATGCCAGACTTTCTGATTCGATTACCGTTATTGCCGGTTTGAACGACCAGCTACAAAGCTGGCATGGCACGCCGTATCGTTATGGTGGCATGACGCGGCGCGGTGTGGACTGTTCGGGATTTGTGGTTGTGACGATGCGCGATCGTTTCGATTTGCATCTGCCCCGTGAAACCAAACAACAAGCCTCTATTGGCACGCAAATTGATAAAGACGAGTTGCTGCCTGGTGACCTGGTCTTTTTCAAAACGGGTTCCGGACAAAATGGTTTGCATGTAGGTATTTACGATACCAACAACCAATTTATCCACGCCTCTACCAGCAAGGGAGTGATGCGTTCCTCACTTGATAATGTCTATTGGCAGAAAAATTTCTGGCAGGCGAGACGAATCTAGTATGTCGAAAAATTGACGGCGATGATACATCGCCGTCAATTTACTCCTGAATACAGTAGTATTTTGCAGACAAAAATTCCGTAAATGGATTATTCGTTTATAATCAGGATAATCTAAAAAAAGGCCCCCTGAAAAAGTGGTTAACATGGAACAAATGAAAGTTACTCCTTCTGTAATTGTTATGTCTTATGGCCTCATCCCTTTTAGCCGGATACTGAAAAACATCCTTCGAGAGGGACGGTTACCATGAAGATTTTTTTGGAGAATCTTTATCATTCTGATTGCTATTTCCTGCCGATAAGAGATAACCAGCAACTCCTTGTCGGCGTTGAGTTAATTACCCATTTCTCCAGTGAAGATGGCACGGTTCGTATCCCGACGAGTCGGGTTATAGCGCAACTTACCGAGGAGCAACATTGGCAATTATTTTCAGAGCAGTTGGAATTACTAAAATCATGCCAACACTTTTTTATTCAACAT
This sequence comes from Shigella flexneri, assembly GCA_048288465.1. Lineage (GTDB taxonomy): Bacteria > Pseudomonadota > Gammaproteobacteria > Enterobacterales > Enterobacteriaceae > Enterobacter > Enterobacter flexneri_B. Next base: position 1,508,831 of record CP182556.1, read on the forward strand.
AAACTCTTTGCCTGGCTTAATTTAACGCCACAAGTGGCTACATTATTATTAGACAGGGATAATTACGCAGGCGAACTATTAAAATATCCGTTTATTGAGCTGTTGATTAATGAGAATTACCCGCATCTCAATGAAGGAAAAGATAATCGCGATCTTTTGTCCTTATCGCAAATGTATCCCCTTGTGTTAGGCAATTTGGGAGCAGGTAATAGCACAATGAAAGCGGTTTTTGATGGTCTTTTCACCCGCGTAATGCTGGAGAAAGGTTTTATTCAGCAACAAATCACGCATCGCTCCTTCGAACCGTTTATTCGTGCGATCCAGGCGCAAATTTCCCCTTGTTGCAATTGCATCATCGCGGGGGGCATTGATACGCCAGAAATATTGGCACAGATTACCCCCTTCGATTTCCATGCTCTCCAGGGATGCCTGTGGCCTGCCGTTCCTATAAATCAGATAACGACGTTGGTTCAGCGATAACCCTCCTGTTTGCTGGTGTTTAAGACGAGAGTAACCGTCTACACTATCAAACAGATAGGATCTATGACCCTGTCTTTTATTACCCGCTGGCGCGATGAATTGCCAGAAACCTATACAGCACTTTCCCCTACGCCTTTAAATAATGCCCGGCTGATTTGGCATAATACCGAACTCGCTAACACGCTGAGTATTCCATCGTCGCTGTTTAAAAATGCCGCAGGTGTCTGGGGCGGCGAAACCCTACTGCCTGGTATGTCACCACTGGCACAGGTTTACAGTGGTCATCAGTTCGTCGTCTGGGCGGGCCAACTGGGTGATGGGCGCGGCATTTTACTTGGCGAACAACTGCTTGCTGATGGCACTACAATGGACTGGCATCTGAAAGGTGCTGGCCTGACGCCTTATTCGCGAATGGGTGATGGACGGGCGGTTTTACGTTCGACGATACGAGAAAGTCTCGCCAGTGAGGCGATGCATTATCTGGGCATTCCGACGACCCGCGCGTTAAGTATCGTCACCAGCGATTCGCCAGTGTATCGGGAAACGGTGGAGCCAGGCGCGATGCTGATGCGTGTGGCACCAAGTCATCTGCGCTTTGGTCATTTCGAACATTTTTACTATCGCCGCGAGCCGGAAAAGGTTCGTCAGTTGGCTGACTTTGCCATTCGTCATTACTGGTCACATCTTGAAGACGATGAGGACAAATACCGTCTCTGGTTTAACGATGTTGTCGCACGTACCGCGTCGTTAATTGCCCAATGGCAGACGGTCGGCTTTGCACATGGGGTGATGAATACCGACAACATGTCGCTGCTGGGACTGACGCTTGATTACGGGCCGTTTGGTTTTCTTGATGATTACGAACCCGGTTTTATTTGTAATCACTCGGATCATCAAGGGCGTTATAGCTTTGATAATCAACCTGCTGTCGCGTTGTGGAATTTACAGCGTCTGGCGCAGACATTGTCACCATTTGTTGCCGTAGATGCCCTGAATGAGGCCCTGGACAGCTATCAGCAGGTTTTGTTGACGCATTATGGACAACGGATGCGGCAGAAACTGGGCTTCATGACGGAGCAAAAAGAGGATAACGCGCTACTGAATGAATTATTCAGTCTGATGGCGCGAGAGCGCAGCGATTATACCCGCACATTCCGCATGCTGAGTCTGACCGAGCAGCACAGCGCGGCGTCACCGCTACGTGAGGAGTTTATTGATCGTGCGGCATTTGATGACTGGTTTGCCCGTTATCGGGGGCGTTTGCAACAAGACGAGGTTAGCGATAGTGAGCGTCAGCAACTGATGCAAAGCGTTAACCCAGCTCTGGTATTGCGCAACTGGTTGGCGCAACGGGCGATTGAAGCGGCAGAAAAGGGTGATATGATGGAATTGCACCGCCTGCATGAGGCGTTGCGAAATCCTTTCAGCGACAGAGATGATGACTATGTCAGTCGTCCACCTGACTGGGGTAAACGGCTGGAAGTCAGCTGCTCGAGTTAAAGGCTACTTAGTTAACAGCAGCTTGCCAGCCTGAGTTTTACGGAGCAGATATTCTTGCCCGTCATGATCGATAATCAGTTTGCCATCCGGACCTAACAGTGTCTGGCTGGTAATTCGCCGGATGGGCTGCGGGGAAGCGGTCTTGTGATTGGCATCCGTTTCAGGCGTGAGTTTTCTGCTATCCGTATAACGCATAAAAATTAATAATAATTGATATAACAATGATTCCTATTATCAATATTATGGCAGACCAGAGCAAGCAGTAATGTGTTGAGAAGACAACAAGTTGCGCAGAAATGCCCATCCCATCAGGAATGGGCACGCATTCAGAAGCGGGTATCTACCGCAAAGGCGAGTTTTTCGACCAGGCGTTCGGTATCTTCCCAGCCCAGACACGGGTCGGTAATGGATTGACCGTAAGTGAGCGGCTGACCGCCGACGATTTTTTGCGTTCCTTCGCGCAGGAAACTTTCCGCCATAATTCCAGCAATCTCCGTAGAGCCATTGCGGATTTGCTGACAAATATCCTCACAAACTTCTAACTGGCGACGGTGCTGCTTCTGGCAGTTACCGTGGCTGAAATCCACCACCAGATGTTCAGGTAAATCAAACTCGTGCAGCGTATCGCAGGCTGCGGCGATATCATCGGCATGATAATTCGGTTTTTTGCCGCCACGCATAATAATGTGGCCATACGGGTTGCCGCTGGTCTGATAGATGGTCATCTGACCATTTTTGTCTGGCGAGAGGAACATATGGCTGGCGCGGGCTGCGCGGATAGCATCCACGGCAATCCGCGTGTTGCCATCGGTACCATTTTTAAAACCTACCGGACAGGAGAGTGCTGAAGCCATTTCGCGGTGGATCTGACTTTCGGTAGTACGAGCGCCAATCGCGCCCCAACTGATTAAATCAGCAATAAACTGACCGGTTACCATATCGAGGAACTCAGTCGCGGTAGGGACACCCAGCTCATTTACCTGTAAAAGTAATTTGCGCGCCAGCTCCAGACCGTGATTTACCCGATAGCTGCCGTTTAAATCCGGATCGGAGATTAGCCCTTTCCAGCCGACAACAGTTCGTGGTTTTTCAAAATAGGTGCGCATTACGATTTCCAGCCGTGACTGGTACTGGTTGCGCAGCGACTGCAGACGGGTGGCGTACTCCATTGCAGCGGTGAGATCGTGGATCGAGCAGGGGCCAATAATGACCAACAGTCGCTTATCTTCACCATTCAGTATTTTTTCAATTCTGCGGCGGGAGTCGGTGACATGGGTGGCGACGCCAGGCGTTACGGGATACCGTAGCGCGAGTTCGGCGGGCGTTACCAGGCTCTCAATACGCGCAGTACGGAGTTCGTCAGTTCTGTTCATTACAAGTCTCAGAAATTTGTTGCTTCTACGGCAGGACTACCGGAAAGTGATGCGCATCACGATAAACCAATCGCAGCTGATTTCAAGTGCGAGGTGTGTCACACCTCGCCGGGTGGTTAGCATGATAACAAAAAAACAAACCAATGCACTAGTTCTCTAGTACATTCGGCGACTAAGGCCCATGATATCGAGGATCTTGGTGGCAATCTCTTCTACCGAATAATTGGTACTGTTAATCCACGGGATCTGATTTTTACGGTACAAGGCTTCCACTTCCGCGACTTCCATCCTGCACTGACGAAGCGAGGCATAGCGACTGTTCTCCCGACGTTCCTCGCGAATCGCCGCCAGACGTTCCGGGTCGATAGTCAGGCCGAACAATTTATGCTGAAGCGGTTTGAGCGACGCGGGTAGCACCAGATTATCCATATCGTCGGCAATAAAGGGGTAGTTTGCCGCGCGGATACCAAATTGCATTGCCAGATACAGACTGGTGGGGGTTTTACCACAGCGAGAAACACCGAGCAGGATCACCTGAGCCTGATCCAGATTGCGCAACGAAATGCCGTCATCGTGGGCGAGGGTGTAATCAATCGCCGCAATGCGCGCATCATATTTATTGAGATTATTAGGGTTAAGGCCATGGGTACGATGAGCAATCGGCGTTGGATCCAGTTTCATCTCTTGTTGTAGCGGGGCAACCAGCGCCTGAACGATATCCTGGCAAAAGCCTTCACTTTGCAAGATGATGGCGCGAATCTCCGGCAACACGATGGAGTAGAAGACCAGCGGGCGCACGCCTGTCTGGTGATAAATTGCGTCAATCTGATCCTTCACTGCCCGTGCACGGCTCTCATTTTCGACAAACGGCAGCGTGATGCTGCTGATAGTGACGGGAAATTGTGACATTACTGCGTGTCCTAATACCTCCGCAGTTATTGCCGTACCATCAGAAATATAAAAAACGTGGCGATCAACAGCATTATCCATTTTGTTCTTCCCGTGAAGCAGACATAATTCTATGAAAGCATAAATTAAAAGCGCACAGAAGCGTAGGACGTAATGTCTGGTTTATAAAATGAACCTTCATTTTATTTTTTATAAAAACAGCATTTCATTTTTATGGTTTCGTTTATACCGATGGTTTATGTGGAAATTGTCGAATAGAGCAGGTTTGCGCAACGCTGGGATCAGTCTTAAAAAGTAAAAAAATATATTTGCTTGAACGATTCACCGTTTTTTTCATCCGGTTAAATATGCAAAGATAAATGCGCAGAAATGTGTTTCTCAAACCGTTCATTTATCACAAAAGGATTGTTCGATGTCCAACAATGGCTCGTCACCGCTGGTGCTTTGGTATAACCAACTCGGCATGAATGATGTAGACAGGGTTGGGGGCAAAAATGCCTCCCTGGGTGAAATGATTACTAATCTTTCCGGAATGGGTGTTTCCGTTCCGAATGGTTTCGCCACAACCGCCGACGCGTTTAACCAGTTTCTGGACCAAAGCGGCGTAAACCAGCGCATTTATGAACTGCTGGATAAAACGGATATTGACGATGTTACTCAGCTTGCGAAAGCGGGCGCGCAAATCCGCCAGTGGATTATCGACACTCCCTTCCAGCCTGAGCTGGAAAACGCCATACGCGAAGCCTATGCACAGCTTTCCGCCGATGACGAAAACGCCTCTTTTGCGGTACGCTCCTCCGCCACCGCAGAAGACATGCCGGACGCTTCCTTTGCCGGTCAGCAGGAAACCTTCCTCAACGTTCAGGGTTTTGACGCCGTTCTCGTGGCAGTGAAACATGTATTTGCTTCTCTGTTTAACGATCGCGCCATCTCTTATCGTGTGCACCAGGGTTACGATCACCGTGGCGTGGCGCTCTCCGCCGGTGTTCAGCGGATGGTGCGCTCCGACCTCGCATCTTCTGGCGTGATGTTCTCCATTGATACCGAATCCGGCTTTGACCAGGTGGTGTTTATCACTTCCGCATGGGGCCTTGGGGAAATGGTCGTGCAGGGTGCGGTTAACCCGGATGAGTTTTACGTGCATAAACCGACACTGGCGGCGAATCGCCCGGCTATCGTGCGCCGCACCATGGGGTCGAAAAAAATCCGCATGGTTTACGCGCCGACCCAGGAGCACGGCAAGCAGGTTAAAATCGAAGACGTACCGCAGGAACAGCGTGACATCTTCTCGCTGACCAACGAAGAAGTGCAGGAACTGGCAAAACAGGCCGTACAAATTGAGAAACACTACGGTCGCCCAATGGATATTGAGTGGGCGAAAGATGGCCACACCGGCAAACTGTTCATTGTGCAGGCGCGTCCGGAAACCGTGCGCTCACGCGGTCAGGTCATGGAGCGTTATACGCTGCATTCACAGGGTAAGATTATCGCCGAAGGCCGTGCTATCGGTCATCGCATCGGCGCGGGTCCGGTGAAAGTCATCCATGACATCAGCGAAATGAACCGCATCGAACCTGGCGACGTGCTGGTTACTGACATGACCGACCCGGACTGGGAACCGATCATGAAGAAAGCATCTGCCATCGTCACCAACCGTGGCGGTCGTACCTGTCACGCGGCGATCATCGCTCGTGAACTGGGCATTCCGGCGGTAGTGGGCTGTGGAGATGCAACAGAACGGATGAAAGACGGTGAGAACGTCACTGTTTCTTGTGCCGAAGGTGATACCGGTTACGTCTATGCGGAGTTGCTGGAATTTAGCGTGAAAAGCTCCAGCGTAGAAACGATGCCGGATCTGCCGTTGAAAGTGATGATGAACGTCGGTAACCCGGACCGTGCTTTCGACTTCGCCTGCCTGCCGAGCGAAGGCGTGGGCCTTGCGCGTCTGGAATTTATCATCAACCGTATGATTGGCGTCCACCCACGCGCACTGCTTGAGTTTGACGATCAGGAACCGCAGTTGCAAAACGAAATCCGCGAGATGATGAAAGGTTTTGATTCTCCGCGTGAATTTTACGTTGGTCGTCTGACTGAAGGGATCGCGACGCTGGGTGCCGCGTTTTATCCGAAGCGCGTCATTGTCCGTCTCTCTGATTTTAAATCGAACGAATATGCCAACCTGGTCGGTGGTGAGCGTTACGAGCCAGATGAAGAGAACCCGATGCTCGGCTTCCGTGGTGCGGGCCGCTATGTTTCCGACAGCTTCCGCGACTGCTTCGCACTGGAGTGTGAAGCAGTGAAACGTGTGCGCAACGACATGGGGCTGACCAACGTTGAGATCATGATCCCGTTCGTGCGTACCGTAGATCAGGCGAAAGCGGTGGTTGAAGAACTGGCGCGTCAGGGGCTGAAACGTGGCGAGAACGGGCTGAAAATCATCATGATGTGTGAAATCCCGTCCAACGCCTTGCTGGCCGAGCAGTTCCTCGAATATTTCGACGGCTTCTCAATTGGCTCAAACGATATGACGCAGCTGGCGCTCGGTCTGGACCGTGACTCCGGCGTGGTGTCTGAATTGTTCGATGAGCGCAACGATGCGGTGAAAGCACTGCTGTCGATGGCTATCCGTGCCGCGAAGAAACAGGGCAAATATGTCGGGATTTGCGGTCAGGGTCCGTCCGACCACGAAGACTTTGCCGCATGGTTGATGGAAGAGGGGATCGATAGCCTGTCTCTGAACCCGGACACCGTGGTGCAAACCTGGTTAAGCCTGGCTGAACTGAAGAAATAAAATAAATCCCCGGCGGCGTTCAGTCGCCGGGGTTATGTGATCCCCGAAGATGAAACTTATTCAATCTCTTCACAGACATCCTGCGTTAATCGCCGTATAATATCTTTTCTTAACAAAAACTTTTGTATTTTATCTGAGGCAGTGCGCGGTAGTTTTTCGATTACCACGATATGTTCAGGATATTTATATTTTGCGACCCGTTTACGGCTAAAAAAAGCCGCCATCTCTTCCAGCGATAATGAATGATGCGGCGCTTTCAGCACGACATAAGCGCATGATCGTTCACCTAAACGTTCATCGGGCATTGCAACCACACAGGCATCGTGAATTTTAGGATGCTGCAATAAAATATCTTCCACTTCACGGCTGCTAATATTTTCGCCGCCGCGGACAATAATATCTTTTTTGCGTCCGGTAATTTTTATATAGCCAGCCTCATCCATACGGCAGAGATCGCCGCTGTAATACCAGCCTTCTTCATCCAGCGCACGGGCGGTTAATTCAGGTTCATCAAAATACCCCATAAACACATTGGGGCCACGCGATGCTTCTTCACCTTCGCAACCTGGCGGTAAGGTCTTGCGTGCGTCATCGACCACTTTAATCTCTACACCTGCGGCAGCGTAACCATCGGTATGCATAAAGCGCGACAAAGAATTATCGAGATTCACCACCGCATGCGGCGAACTTTCTGTGGAACCATAAACACTTAATAATTTAATGCTGCGCTGCTGGCATTCGCGCGCCACTTTTTTGGGGATTGTGGTACCGCCGCAAAGAAAGAAGCGCAGCGCTGAAAGGTCTGCGGGTTGTTTCTCTAGTAAATTCAAAAGATCATAGACAAACGGCGTTGCGCCTAGCATACAGGTGCAACGCTGCTGCTCAAGCAGCGCGAGACACGCATCAGGAGTGAAAATATCTAACAACACGCTGCGAGCGCCAATTAAGAATGGTGCCGTTACGCCATGCAGAAAGCCCGTTGCGTGACCAAGTGGCGCAGGCATCATAAAGACATCCAGCCAGGTCAGATTCAGCCGCGCGCAATAAGCCCGCTCACTGGCGAGAATATTGTTATGCGTTAGCATCACGCCCTTTGGCAGACCCTCGGTTCCGGAGGTAAACAGCACCGCAGCTAATTCATCGCCGTGGGTCGTTATCGCCGTGGTCAGTGGGATATTGTCGGCGATAATCTGACTTAATGAGAGGGAAGAGGTGGCGGGAGCCAGTTTGTCCACGCCGACAATTTGTTGTAGTTGTGGAAGCTGATTTTGCAGCGGCAGGATTAAATCTACCGGACGCGTTTGTTTAAACAACGTCGGTGCAAAGAACATTTTTGCCTGACACTTATTGAGCACCCACACCAGTTCTGCTTCCCGCCAGGAAGGCAACAGCGGCACGGAAACCGCACCGATTTTCAGGCAGGCAAGATAGATAACGGTAAATTCACACCAGCCAGGCAGTTGAAATGCGATGCGATCGCCTGATTCAATACCCTTCGCTAACATCCAGTTTGCCAGACAGCTCGCGGCGTGATCGAGCGCGCTATAGGTGTACGATGCACCATGATTATCGACCACGGCAATTTTGTCTGGCATCGCACGAGCGGTCTGCTGCCAGTAATCGGCCAGTGAAGCATCGCCCCATAGCCCTTGCTGACGATACGCCGCACGACGTTGTTCGTTAAACGTTAATGTCACTTTCATTTTGGACTCTCGAAACAGAACATCAGGCCCGAGTTGCGGGCCTGTGGGATGCATGATTAGCCGTAGCGAAAATCAATACCGAAGGTGCCTGCGGGATATTGCCACTGTTCGAGAATAGTGTTACCGCACAGCACCCGACAGGTGCCGCACTCCAGACAACCGGCGGGATCAAAATGAATGTTTCCTACGTCATCCTGCTTATAAAGTCCGGCAGGGCAGGCTTTCATTAATTTACGGAATTCATTGATATCGGGATTTTCCGTCAGAATGATATGCGGGTGGCCCTCATCAACATGGAATTTATTGACGCCTAATTTGATGTCGACGTTAACCGTAGCGTTCTGGCTCATAGCGCGGTTGCTCCCTTAATGCCATCTTTCAGCAAGTTGATCAGCCCAATTTTCTTCGCGTGTCCCATGATCATTTTGCGTACCGGCTGGTTTGGTTTGCCGTCAATGGTGAACATCTCGTTCATGATGTCGGCTACCATTCGTGGGTATTGGCTAAACAGGCGCGGGTTTTCCATCAGCGCCGGGATCTTGCGAAAATGCTGCATATCACGCATGACGCAGCTTTGTTCCAGCTCACGTTTGTATTGCGCCAGACTGTTGGCGGAGAAATCCGCGCGTTCTTTGGCGGCGATCACCGTTGTGGCGGCAGCCTGAGCCGATGCAATGGCTAAATCCATGCCGCGGACCGTAAAACCCAAATTCAGGCAGAAGCCTGCGGCGTCACCAACGATCATCACGCCCTCGTTAACCAGTTGCGGCACCATTGCCAGACCGCCTTCCGGCACCATATGCGCGGAATATTCAAGCAGTTTGCCGCCGCTAATCAGCGGGCGAATGGCGGGGTGTTGTTTAAAATCTTCCAGCATTTGCGGCACGCTTTTTTGCGCATGGGCGATATCACCCAATCCACAAACCAGCCCCAAGGATATGGAATCCTTGTTGGTATAGAGAAATCCCCCGCCCATCAGGCCGTCAGAAGGGGAACCGGCAAACAGCCAGGCGGCACCTTCCTCGCCCGTAATATTAAAGCGATCGTTGATCTGTTCTGGTGTGAGGCCAATAACCTCTTTAACACCAACAGCGTAATGATGCGGATCGGAAGCGGGAACCATTCCCAGCGAGCGGCCAAGCATCGAGTTAACGCCATCAGCCAGAATCACCACATTCGCTTCGAGAATATCATCCCCAGCCTGCACGCCAGTGACCTTGTTTCCTTCACGAACCAGCGCGTCGACGCGAACGCCTGGGATAAACTGCGCGCCCGCCTGCTCGGCTTGTTCCATCAACCACGGGTCCAGACGATTACGCAATACGGTATAAGATGCGTGTTGAGGAACATCTGGTTGCTCGCGGTGAAAATCGAGGGTAACGGCGCTTTCTTCGGTTAAGAAGGAGATTTTCTCGCGTGTGACCTTGCGTTCTACCGGCGCTGATACTGCAAAGCCTGGAATGATTGCTTCAAGTGTGTGGGCATAAAGACGCCCGCCGGTCATGTTTTTACATCCGGCACTGTCGCCGCGTTCTATCACCAGGACATCCAGCCCGGCTCGTGCCATGACCAGTGCGGCAACGCTACCAGCAACGCCCGCACCGACCACAATGGCATCAAATTTGTCATCCGACATGCGTTATGCTCCCTTCCTGCTGCGTTTACAGCGGGAGATGTGGTTGAAAGGGGAATTAGCGGCTCAACTGGCTAATCAGGGCAGGGACGACTTTGTAGATATCGCCCACCAGACCGTAGTCGGCATAGTTGAAGATTGGCGCATTTTTATCTTTATTGATGGCGACAATCACTTTTACGCCGTTGCCGCCAACCATATGTTGGATCTGCCCGGAGATCCCCAGCGTCAGGTAGAGATCGGATTTCAGCAACACGCCGGAGACACCGATATAACGTTCACGCTCCATCCAGTTCTCGCCTTCGGCAATTGGACGTGAACAGCCGACTTCAGCATTCAGCACCGCCGCCAGTTCGTGGACCATTTTCAGGTCATCCTGCGCCGCCAGACCACGACCGACGCCAACCACACGTTTTGCTTTGCTCAGGTCCACGCTGCTTGCGGCTTTCGCACGGCGTTCGCGACAGAGAATTTCATGACGCGGAGCAACATAAGGTACCGTTTCTGTCGGGCACTGATGAGAGGTATCACTGGTGCACGGTTCCTGAACACCGGGTGCAAGGGTAATGATCGCCAGCGGGCTGTTGATCTTTTCCTGAGCGAACGCTAACCCGCCATACATCCGGTGTTCGGCGCAAATGTGACCATCGACAATATCCACCGCCGTGGCATCGTTCACCAGCGCCGCATTCAGTTGCACACTTAACCGTGCTGCCAGAGCTTTACCACGTTTCGTCGCGGCCAACAGCAACATAGCGGGGTGTTTATCTTTCAGCAGGGCAGCAATGCTTTCGGCGTAATTTTCAGTGCGTTGCAGCGCGTCGTTTTGCTCAAGAACATAAATACATTTTGGACCATAAGGCATAACTGCCTGCGCCTGGTCGGTATTTTGTACAATGGCATACACCTGTTGGCCCCATTGCTGAGCGCCGCCAAACAGTTCAGCATAACGTTCAGGATTATCGCTAAAGACCCAGACGCTGTTTAATTGACTCATCGTTTCTTCTCCGTAGGCTTCAGTTCAGGGCTTTCTTCAGATGTTCCGCCAGCTCGGCAATGGCCTCCGGCGAATCGTTATCGAGAATGATGTGCTTACGTTCTGTTTGCGGCGGTACGCGAATGCCGACCAGTTCAGCAAGTGGCGCGCTCTGGCTCCAGTCAATATCACTTGCCTGCCACTGATTTACCGGTTTTTTACCCGCGCCGAGAATGGCTTTCATCGAAGGAATGCGTGGCACGTTAATATCGGAGGTGACGCAGAGCACGGCTGGAACAGAGAGTTCAATAACTTCAACATCATCTTCAAGCGTGCGTTCAATCACCAGTGTATTGCCCTGACGCTGAATAGCACTCACTGCATTAATCACCGGAAGTTGCAGAATTTCTCCGACCAGCAAGCCAACCTGCTGGGCATAAAGGTCGCCGGAACCTTCACCAAAGATCAGTAAATCGAAGCCGATCTTTTCAATTGCTGCCGCCAGCGCTTTTGCGGTATCGAGAGGCAGTGCATGTTCAAGTTGCGCATCCTGCACCAAATACAGGCTGTGCGGCCCGCGGGATAGCACGTCTTTGCGCACTTTCGAGTTCTGCAACAATGAGCCGGCAACGGTCAGCGCGGCTATCTCATCGTCATCTGTTGCGAGCTGGCTTGCAGCTTCAATGGCATTGAGATCGAACTGGCTGATTTTGGCGTCGGCATTGTCGAAATTCAGGGTGTATTCTGGAGTGACAACAATGTCCTGTTCTTCAGGCACCAGCTTAAAGCAGGTTATTATTTTCATGATTTCTCCTGTGAGTCGCATACGGAACCATCTCCGATGGAAGGTAAAAATGGCCTGAAAATAGTGTGCGATAGCGGTGCGGGGGGGGGGGGGGCGACGGAGCAAGCTGTTTTCCTTGCCAACAATCTTGCAAAAAAAATGCGATTGCTAAAACAAAAGTGCAATTTGCGGCAATATAGTTATTCCATGACCGTACAATCTTGCATTCAGTGTAAATAATCTTGTTTAGCTCTCGCTAAACGCGGTTGTATAACCGCAATACACGCCGTATTTTATCCGGCATATATTGTTTTTGCTTGCTCATGGAATAGGGAGGTTGTCATGTATCAACGCTGTTTTGATAATGCCAGTGAAACGCTGTTTGTCGCCGGTAAAACGCCACGGCTTTCACGTTTTGCATTTAGCGATGATCCAAAATGGGAGTCTGGACATCACGTTCATGACAATGAAACCGAGCTGATTTACGTCAAGAAAGGGGTTGCAAGGTTTACCATCGATTCTTCGTTATATGTCGCACATGCGGATGACATTGTGGTGATAGAACGCGGCAGGCTGCATGCGGTGGCCTCTGACGTTAACGATCCGGCAACGACGTGTACCTGTGCGCTGTACGGCTTTCAGTTTCAGGGGGCTGAGGAAAATCAGTTACTGCAACCGCATTCTTGTCCGGTAATTGCCGCGGGGCAGGGAAAAGAAGTCATAAAAACCTTATTTAATGAGCTAAGTGTGATTTTGCCGCAAAGTAAAAATAGCCAAACATCTTCGTTATGGGATGCATTAGCCTATACATTAGCAATTCTGGTAATGCTGCCAACTTACTGATTTAGTGTATGATGGTGATTTTAAGGTGCTTGCGTGGCTTCCATTTCCATCAGATGTCCTTCCTGCTCCGCTACTGAAGGCGTGGTGCGTAACGGCAAAAGCACTGCCGGACATCAGCGCTATCTCTGCTCTCATTGCCGTAAAACATGGCAACTACAGTTCACTTACACCGCCTCTCAGCCCGGTAAGCACCAGAAAATCATTGATATGGCCATGAATGGCGTCGGATGTCGCGCCAGTGCACGCATTATGGGCGTTGGCCTCAACACGGTTTTACGTCACTTAAAAAACTCAGGCCGCAGTCGGTAACCTCGCGCATACAACCGGGCAGTGATGTGATTGTCTGCGCTGAAATGGACGAACATTGGGGCTACGTCGGTGCTAAATCACGTCAGCGCTGGCTGTTTTACGCGTATGACAGGATACGGAGGACGGTTGTGGCGCACGTCTTCGGTGAACGCACTCTGGCCACACTGGAGCGTCTTCTGAGCCTGCTGTCGGCCTTTGAGGTCGTGGTATGGATGACGGATGGCTGTCCGCTGTATGAATCACGCCTGAAGGGAAAGCTGCACGTTATCAGCAAGCGTTACACTCAGCGCATTGAGCGACATAATCTGAATCTGAGACAACATCTGGCAAGGCTGGTACGGAAGTCACTGTCGTTCTCAAAATCGGTGGAGCTGCATGACAAGGTCATCGGGCATTATCTGAACATAAAACACTATCAGTAAGTTGGAGTCATTACCGGCGTAAAGTCTGAGAAAGCAACGTTTGTTTTGGTTGCTTCAGCTTCCTCATCATCTGCCGCATGAGCAGCAAATGCAGCCATACCAGATGCCAGTATCAAAGATATCGAGGTAGTCACGACACTTTTCTTAATGCAGACTTCATAAAATGTTCCTCTTCTTATTGTACTGATTGCGAAGTAATTTTAGGAAGAGAAATAAGTGGATGTAAGTGAAGTTAGTCACATAAAGAGATAGCAGATTTAGCTAAAAAAAGGGAAATAACAGTCGATAAAGCGTTGACATTTCTTTCTGTTCTATAAGTAATTTCTCGCCCATAAACAACTTGTTTATTGATATTTAATAAATTATTGCATTTTACTCGACAAAATGCCAATTGAGATCATAAATAATCATGCAAGAGGTTATGGAAGTCCATGAATATGTGATGGATGTCACTTATTTATTTCATAAATATATCGCCTAAAAACAACGCGGGTGAGGAAGGCTGCCCATATAATCTTACGTAGCGTGTGGTTGACTATTCGTTACGAAGTAATTCGAATAGCTAAAGCACTCATCGTGTTGCCCGTATTCATACCCGTGTGACTTTGACAACGGTACTCCTGGAAACTCTCTTCGGACTGTTGTCGATATGTTTGCGGAACGCATAAGTAAAATAAGATGTATGGCATAACCACATTGTTCGGCAATTTTATTGACTGAACCTTCTACGCGTATCAAATTTTTTGCGTCTGCATCTGGCATCTCATAGAATCTGTGAGGATGTCGTTTGCTCTTGCTTTAGTTTTTTCTTGAACAGGTCTTCACTGATGCACAGGCAGTCACAAATATCTTTCAGCTTCCATGGGTGCGCCAGCTTCATGTTGACAATATTCTCTCACTTTTCCGGAAACGGATAGCACACCGTTAGTTAATAGTGTAATGAAACCTTTGCATGCGGCAAAAATAGACAGGCAAGAAAAAAGCAAAAGTTCTTAAAAATTATGATGATTAAGTGGTTCGAGTGAGATAAGCAATCATTTCATTAGCAATCCAGTGGGTAATTTGAAGCACGTAAAACTTCTCGAGGAACAGGTACCGTGATGTCTGGATGTTAGTGCATTGTAGATATTTTTAATGGTGTTTTCATTAAATCCTATTTCTTTAAAATGCTGCTGATAAAGGTTCAAAATGTGTACCAGAGTGTTATCTACCATCAGGATTGTCGCCGTCAGAGAAGGCGTAATCTTTATCTAAAATGTTAGCGTCTGAAAGCACTATGAGAAATATAACAGAACAAACTGAGTGAGATTCACTCCCTTAAACAATAAAGTTTTATCGATACCTTTTAAACATTTCACATTTATAATTTGCTGTTTATTTTCAAGTCTTGCAACTATTGATAATGAAATGTGTAAGATCTTTTGCAATGCGACCGATTTCTGAAATACTCAGCTGATCAATTGCCAAAAAATGGCTATCAACGTAAGCGTCAGTAATAATACTCAACAATTGCAGACATGATCTCTTTATAAATGTTCTTTTGCGCGATTTTGTTTTTCACTGTGGTCGCATGCATTTCAAATATGTTTATTAGCGGATAACGTTAAAATCGTTAATCAGTATGCTTAGATAACAGGCTGGAGAAAAGAGGAAATAGGACTGGTGCTTCAGTACTGAGCTAGTTTTAGAGCCGTAGGGTATAAGTTTATATCTATAGTGTGTGGTTGAATTTAATCCATGTGAGCAAATTGCGAAATAATAGTCAATGAGGGTCTCTGCTGTGCGGATGACAGCAGAAGAATGAGAAGAGGCATTAATTGATGGTCTAATTTTACCGGAATACTTTTATAGCCAGGAATGCCACTTAATGGTTGCGCTTATCAAGTGTTAGCATGTGATTCGATCTTGGAAAGAGGTCACCAGTGAGCGGTCAGCCATAGGGATCATGACTTTTAATCTTATCCATGCGCGTGAGCTGCGCTTACCGTCTGGCGTAAGTGCAATAGATTAACCCTCGGCCGTTTTTTACACGGCAAATTTTAGCTCGTTTAGCACTCATAAAGACGACATCTCGTTCACCGAATACCCCTCTATAGCGATTATCCATACCATAAATCGTCGTGTTGTACTGATTGTGGCTGTGTACTGTCGCCATGACCAGCTTATGTTAAACGCTCAAGAGGAATTCCTGAACAGCCCTTTGCTGGTAATGAACTTAGCCTTACCTGACGGCGTCATCCAGCGCCTTTCAGCAGCTGCATTTATCAGGTGAAAACCACCGGGATGACGATGCGCTGGTTATAGTCGGCGACTCTGGCAGCACAGCTTCAATGTCATTGCGAATGCGATCAGAACTTCCACCAGATACTCCCGCGCTACCACGCTCTGGGGCAGTGCTGCCTGCCGACCCCCGCCACCACTGCACACTCTGATTTCAGCATTACACACGGTGGGTTTTAACACGCCACGTGAGGCATGAATCATCGACATCGAATCCTCAACGGTTACCGCCTGCGCACTTGCTCTTTTTGCATATCAATCTCGCTACGCCCCAGAACCGGCAGAATATAGCTATGCCGTGCGGTCAGCAGATGAGAGTGGTTAAGCTTAGCGGCTGCGCACCGCCAAATCTAATTGCGTTAACGGTACAGCGCTCGCTTCCCGATCTGGCATTGCCAGTGAAAAGTTGCCCCCACTTAGATCAATGCTCGAGCCTGCCCGTACATATTGCTTGCATGCTGGCAATTGCAGCATGTCCAGGTGATGAGGTGGGGTGAAGCCATAGCGCGACCCAGGCGAGCCAAAACTCAGCACGGTTTCTCGGCCAGACCCACGGTTCGGTCGCCCGGACATTAGAGTGACCACGTAGTGGGCTATATGCACCAGGCTTGCCAATGTTACCTTTCATCAACAGGAATGATCAGTTGCTCAACCGTTCTGGGTACCATGTTCGGCGCCTAGTGATCCCCCATTCCTAACAGATAATGGTGCGTTCTGCGGATGTGAGCCAGTTCGGCGATTTGTGTCTGACTCTAAACCAGAAAGACGTTCGAGATCCTTCCACTCGGAATTGAGAACGTCACGGCGTAGCTCGTCAAAGCCGACGGTATGCGTTTGAATAAATTCGTCATCAAGCAACTCAGGGGCCTTACCTGCGGGATCTGCAGCATCATCGCGCTTAATTAACAGGCGCATCATCCCCTTGAGCAACGCCATATCGCCACCAATGCGCACGTTGTAGTAGGCACTGGCCAACTGAGTCTCAGAGTTCGTCAGCATTTCAAACGGGTTTTGCGGTGCGGTAGATCTCGCTCCAGGTGATGTTCCTGTAGAGATTCATGGCGATCATTCGCCTCCCCTGTTTCACTAAAGCGCGCAACGAAGTCAGAACTGCCGGTGGTTTGTACGCGGTCATGCCCATGCAAATGACTAAATCGCACTTCTCAGCTTCGCAGAAACACAGCCCCCTTTACCCACGCCGATACCGCTGCCAAACCCACACTGGTCGGTTCATGGCACATGTTGGAGCAGTCGGCAAGTTATTGCTCCCGTATTCACGGGCAAAAAGCTGATAAAGAAAGGCAGCTTCATTGGAAGTGCGGCCCTAAGATAATAATGGCTTTGTTGAATAAATCGAACTTTTGCTGAGTTGAAGGATTGATCACGCATTTCCCACAAGACGCAGACCGTTCCGTGGGGGGAAAGCAAAAGTTCAAAATCACCAACTGGCCGGCACCTACAATTAAAGCCCTCATCTGGGACTCCGCCATAACTTTCTGGCTGGATGATGAAGCCATCAGGCCTGGGGATGAAGTCGACAACGCCTTTGCATCACGGGAAGGACCTGCAGCGCTATTCTTGATTTCGCCATCACCCCCACCGTTCTGGTCATTAAACGCGTGTTGCAGGTTGACCCTGGCGGGCTGCACAGGGTTTTTATTGAATCTTCCATTTTTACACTGATGAATGTTCCGTTGCGCTGCCCGAATTACCCACCAGTGTCAGGCAAATGGCGCGCAATAGTCGGTTAATGTCAGTTTCAAAACGTTTACCGGGGGTGAAATCGCGCATTCTGGTGATTGATTTCCACCGGGGCTGAAGGGTTTCTTTGGTGAAGGCGAATGGAAAGACAGTCAAAACATGGCAAGAATGTCTGTCGTATATGGCGAAAGGTTGCACTGCAGTTGACAAAACCAACACACCATGAAATCATCTGTGGCAGACCTGTCGCTAAGATGTGACGGACTCAGAGATCCTTTCCCCGGGTCTATTATCCGGCAGACTCACAAGAAAAAATCAGGGGGCAGGCATCGGCAGCTATTATGGCGTTACGACAAACCCGGCCTTGTTGACGACTTGAAAATTCCCTGCTGGTGAAGAAAATCAGCGCCAATCCCTCCCCAAGCTGCGGTTACTCGCCCGGTGATATGTCACGCAACTGGTGGGCAGTGGCTAATGAGCGAATGACCGGAAGTATGTGGTGGAAATGGAACAACAGATTACAACCCGTTGCTCGATAGCGGAAAATGGTGATGTACCGGGTAAAAACAGCTGTTCGGGGTTTGATCCTGACGCTGCGTGACTACGATGGTCAGGGTTGCGGAGGCTATGGCGTCCCCTGGTACCAGCGCTGAACAAATAAATGACGAAAGCAGGTAATTTGCCTGAAAGCGTGCGTATTTTTTTTTTTTTTTTTTTTTTTTTTTTTTTTTTTTTTTTTTTTTTTTTTTTTTTTTTTTTTTTTTTTTTTTTTTTTTTTTTTTTTTTTTTTTTTTTTTTTTTTTTTTTTTTTTTTTTTTTTTTTTTTTTTTTTTTTTTTTTTTTTTTTTTTTTTTTTTTTTTTTTTTTTTTTTTTTTTTTTTTTTTTTTTTTTTTTTTTTTTTTTTTTTTTTTTTTTTTTTTTTTTTTTTTTTTTTTTTTTTTTTTTTTTTTTTTTTTTTTTTTTTTTTTTTTTTTTTTTTTTTTTTTTTTTTTTTTTTTTTTTTTTTTTTTTTTTTTTTTTTTTTTTTTTTTTTTTTTTTTTTTTTTTTTTTTTTTTTTTTTTTTTTTTTTTTTTTTTTTTTTTTTTTTTTTTTTTTTTTTTTTTTTTTTTTTTTTTTTTTTTTTTTTTTTTTTTTTTTTTTTTTTTTTTTTTTTTTTTTTTTTTTTTTTTTTTTTTTTTTTTTTTTTTTTTTTTTTTTTTTTTTTTTTTTTTTTTTTTTTTTTTTTTTTTTTTTTTTTTTTTTTTTTTTTTTTTTTTTTTTTTTTTTTTTTTTTTTTTTTTTTTTTTTTTTTTTTTTTTTTTTTTTTTTTTTTTTTTTTTTTTTTTTTTTTTTTTTTTTTTTTTTTTTTTTTTTTTTTTTTTTTTTTTTTTTTTTTTTTTTTTTTTTTTTTTTTTTTTTTTTTTTTTTTTTTTTTTTTTTTTTTTTTTTTTTTTTTTTTTTTTTTTTTTTTTTTTTTTTTTTTTTTTTTTTTTTTTTTTTTTTTTTTTTTTTTTTTTTTTTTTTTTTTTTTTTTTTTTTTTTTTTTTTTTTTTTTTTTTTTTTTTTTTTTTTTTTTTTTTTTTTTTTTTTTTTTTTTTTTTTTTTTTTTTTCTGCCTGGGCGAAAACATACCCGCTACGGGAAGTTTCTTACCTCCGAAATCTGATTTATTCAACAAAACCCATCTTGCTGGTGACGTTGCGTATTATTCAGGGGTTGGGTGCAGGTGCGGACATTTCCGGTGCCGGTACGATGCTGGCGGAATATGCGCCAGAAAAGGTAAGCGCGGAATTATCTCCTCATTTGTGGCTATGGACTAATCTGCGAACCTTGAGCGCAACGGCAATCTGGGCCTTTATGCTCTTCATTCCTCAGTAAAAGAGGACTGCTGGCGTGGGGATGGCGAATACTGTTCTGGCGGTGAAGCGTTGTCGTGATGGCTTTGCTATCTGGTTGCGATGAATCTACAAGCATGCCTGGTCTTCTAGAAGGTTAACGACAGAACCAACTCGACAGCAAAACCTGCACCTGCTGGTAGCATGTTCCAGAGCAAATCCTTCTGGCTGGCAACAGGGCTGCGTTTTGGTCAGGCGGGTACTCTCGGTTAAATCAGACTTTCCTTGCAGGCTATTTAGTGCAGACGTTATTGTTTAACAAAGCAATTCCAACAGATGCATTGATGATCAGTTCGATTCTCGGCTTGTGACCATTCCGTTCCTTGGTTGGTTATCCGATAAAATTGGTCGCCGGATCCCGTATATTATTACGAATACCTCCGCGATTGTGCTGGCATGGCCAATGCTTTCTATCATTGTAGATAAAAGCTATGCCCCGAGCACCATTATGGTTGCACTGATTGTGATTCATAACTGTGCGGTGCTGGGATTATTTGCTCTGGAAAACATTACCATGGCAGAAATGTTCGGCTGTAAAAACCACTTTACCCGGATGGCTATTTCTAAAGAAATTGGTGGTCTTATCGCTTCCGGTTTTGGTCCTATCCTGGCGGGTATTTCTGCACCATGACGATCCTGGTATCCAATCGCCATTATGATCATGGCATATTCAGTGATTGGTTTAATCTCTGCGCTGAAAATGCCAGAGGTGAAAGACCGTGATTTAAGTGCGCTGGAAGACGCTGCGGAAGATCAACCGCGTGTTGTAAGAGCTGCGCAACCTTCCAGAAGTCTGTAAACCCTTAATCCCTTCTCTTACCGGAGAGGGGATTTTTATTCATATAACAAAACATATAGCTTGCCATATTTATATTTAAGGAATTGTTATGGGAAATAATTTGTTATCAGCAAAAGCGACACTCCCTGTTTATGATTGTAATAACCTGGCCCCAAGAATTGTTCATTTAGGCTTTGGTGCATTTCACCGTGCGCATCAGGGCGTGTATGCCGATATTCTTGCTACGGAACATTTCAGTGACTGGGGATATTATGAGGTCAACTTAATCGGCGGCGGACAGCAAATTGCCGATTTACAACAGCAAGATAATCTTTATACCGTTGCGGAAATGTCGGCCGACGCGTGGACGGCTCGCGTCGTTGGCGTCGTTAAAAAAGCCTTGCACGTACAAATAGATGGCTTAGAAACCGTGCTGGCTGCGATGTGTGAACCGCAAATCGCGATTGTCTCTCTGACAATCACCGAAAAAGGGTATTTCCACTCTCCGGCGACCGGACAGTTAATGCTCGATCACCCGATGGTCGCTGCCGACGTGCAAAATCCCCACCAGCCGAAAACAGCAACAGGGGTGATTGTTGAGGCGCTGGCTCGCCGTAAAGCGGCAGGACTTCCCGCATTTACCGTTATGTCATGTGACAACATGCCAGAAAACGGTCATGTTATGCGTGACGTTGTCACTTCCTACGCGCAAGCCGTTGATGTAAAACTGGCACAATGGATCGAAGATAACGTGACTTTCCCATCAACAATGGTGGACCGTATTGTGCCCGCAGTGACAGAGGGTACTCTTGCGAAAATCGAACAACTTACCGGTGTGCGCGATCCTGCTGGCGTTGCCTGTGACCTTTCCGCCAGTGGGTAATAGAAGATAATTTTGTTGCCGGACGTCCGGAATGGGAAAAAGCGGGAGCAGACTGGTTAGCGATGTACTGCCTTATGAAGAGATGAAGTTGCGCATGCTCAACGGCAGTCATTCATCCCTCGCATATCTGGGTTATCTTGCCGGATATCAGCACATTAATGACTGTATGGAAGATGAACATTATCGTCATGCGGCGATGGCTTGATGTTGCAGGAACAAGCGCCGACGCTGAAAGTGCAGGGCGTTGATTTGCAAGATTACGCTAACCGATGGGTGCACGCTATAGCAACCCGGCGCTACGTCATCGAACCTGGCAGATTGCGATGGATGGCAGCCAAAATTGCCACAGCGGATGTCGGATTCTGTTCGCTGGCATCTGGCGCATGACAGCAAGTTGGATCTGCTGGCGCTGGGCGTCGCGGGTTGGATGCGTTATGTCGGTGGTGTTGATGAACAGGAAAATCCGATAGAAATGAGTGACCCACTGGCCTGTTATTCAGAAGGCTGTACAAAGTAGTGCCGAAGGGAAAGCGCGCGTCCAGTCATTGCTGGCGATTAAGGCAATCTTTGGTGATGATTTGCCAGACAATAGCTTGTTTACTGCAAAAGTGACGGAAGCGTACTTGTCTTTATTAGCGCATGGCGCGAAAGCGACCGTGGCAAAATATTCCGTGAAGTAAAAAAAGCAATGCCGCCATCGGCGGCATTCACACGCTTAGTTCATGCCGAGACGAATCAGGTCCAGTGGTGCCAGTTTCTCTTCACAACCTTCAACAACTACGGTTTTTCCGCGGCGGATTTGCTCAGCGGTCAGACCTTCAGTATCAATCGACAGGATCTTGCCAGTGTGACCGGTGCCGCTAACCATAACACGGCTGCCAGTGGTGATTGCGTTACGGTTACAATCGTAGGTCGTCATAGGTGTTTTCTCCTTTCTGATTTACAGTCGAAGCCCACGTAACGGGCGCAATATAAATACTCCTGTCGAGTGAAATATTTTTTATTTTTGATCAAGCTCACATCTTTTTGATGCATGCATGAGCCATAAGGCGGGGGAAAAGACTCTCACCCCGAATGGGATGAGAGGAAATGAATTACTCTTCGCTAAACCAGTCGCTTTTTCCTGGCGGATCTGGCGCACAGATTCGCTGATTTCCTGCAAATGTTGCGTCATTGCACGTTCTACGCATCGCCATCACGTTTTTGCAGGGCAGAGAAAATCTCAAGATGCTGGCGTAATAGCATTTCTGGTGGAGAGACGTGGTCGAAACTCATATAGCGCACGCGATCAACGGTCGCTTTCAGGTTCTCAATGGTATCCCACGCCAGTTGACAGTCGGCAATCTGCGTCAGGAGTTGATGGAAGTTGTCATCAAGTTCAAAAAAATCATCCAGTTGCTTGCGCTCAATGGCAATGCGTTGCTGGTGAAGATTTTGTTCCAGTTGGTAGCACTGGCTTTCGGTAATCATGCTCGCCGCCCGACGCGCCACCGCGCACTCAATGGCCTGACGGATAAACTGCCGTTGCGCACCTGGGCCATGGAAATTTTGTTGACGTAGCTGCCACGCTGCGGACGAATTGAATCAGGCCGTTTTCCGCCAGTTTAATAAAGGCTTCACGAACCGGCTGGCGTGACACATTGAAACGAACAGAAACTTCTTTTTCCGACAACGGTGTGCCTGGTGCGATCAGGCAATGGACAATGTCGCGACGAAGAATACGATAAATCTGCTGATTGACAGGCTGTGTGGGATTAAGTTGCGTTTCGACGGTCATTCGTTCTTGCTTGTGAGTGAGTTAACTGCATGAGTCTACCGCTTTTTTGTGACAAGCAATAACCCGGCAGTTACGCCGGGTATAAAAATTTCTGACGGTGGACATTCAGTCCGGCATAGCTTTGGGTAACATGCATCATTTCCAGGCTATTGATATTGACGTGAGCAGGCAGCGTTGACACCCACCAACGGCTTCGTCACATCTTCTGGCGTCAATGCAACGGTATTTTGATAGGTTTTTTCCACTTTACCGTCATCGCCTTTAAAGCGACAGTGGAAACTCGGTGCCACCACCAGACCCGGCTCGATGTCGGTGACGCGCACCGCCGTACCATGCAAATGCGTACGCGATTCAGGCTAAATTGACGGCAAACGCTTTCGTCGCACCGTAAACGTTACCACCGGCATACGGCCAGCGACCTGCCTGTTGAGCCAATGTTAATAATATGACCATGATTACGTTCAACGATACCCGGTAAGACGGCGCGTCATATATACCAGGCCTTTATTGTTGGTATCAATCATCGTTTCCCAGTCTTCAACGCTGGCTTTATGCGCAGGCTCCATGCCCAACGCCAGGCCGGATCAGTTTACCAGCTTATACCTTCAACATTGCTCCACTGGCAGGGAGCGATGCCAGCATCTCTTCAATAGCCGGCGCGGTTGCGAACGTCCAGTCGGGCGATATACAGATTATCTCCCAGTTCGTCTTTTAACCCGCAACTGTTCCTGACGACGGCGAGTGGCGATAACTTTACGCCCTTGTTGAATAAAACGACGAAGTAATGCATTCACCAAAACCTGCCGTTGCTCCAGTTACTAAACGATTATCTACCGTCCCTCAACGCTTTTGTGTGTCAATAACATAGCACGGGATGCTTAAGAGCGGGTATACTGGATTGCAAGATTGCACTCCGTTATCAAGAGCCTACGCTATGGAACACCTCGCGTTCAGGAGAAGAAAATGACAACAATGATCCTTTCCTTGTGCAAAGCACACTGCCGTATCTGGTCCTCATTTGATTAAATTGCCAATCATCATCTATTGCCCGGCATTTCATTAGGGAATGCAGCAAAAGCGGGCAGAAATTGCTGCCATCGCAGGTTAACCCGCAAACGCCTGATTTCAACAATACTATTCTGGCACTGGAACAAGTGAGAATTACTTACCCGCGTTACCAGCGTCTTTTTTGCGATGACTGCGGCGCATACCAATCGACGAATTACAGCGTCTTGACGACAAGTTCCGCCAAACCGGCGGAGCTGGCCGGACCAGATCCATCTGAACGGTGAATTATTCGCGCGGGTAGATGCTGTCTGGCAGCGCCGCCAATCCCTGGGGCTTGATAGTGATCCATCCGCCTGGTGGAGGTGATTCATCAACGTTTTGTCCTTGCCGGAGCCAAACTTGCGCAAGCTGATAAAGCAAAATTGAAAAGTATGCAATACAGAAGCTGGTGACACCAACCAGTCTGGTTTAACCAGCGGTTACTGGCAGCAAATAAATCCGGCGGTCTGGTTGTGAACGATATCGCGCAGCTGGCAGGAATGAGTGAGCAAAAGATCGCGCTGGCGGCAGAGGCGGCTCGCGAGAAGGCTTGGATAACAAATGGCTGATTCCGCTGCTGAATACCACCCTACAACTGGCGCTTGCCGAAATGCGCGATTGTGCGATGCGTGAAAAACTGTTTATTGTGGGCTGGGCGCGACGGAAAAAAATGATGGCAATGATACCCGCGCTATCATTCAACGTCTGGTGGAGATCCGTGCACAACAGGCGACATTACTTGGTTTTCCCTCATTATGCTGGATGGAAAATCGCCGATCAGATGGCAACACCCCTGAAGCAGCGCTCAACTTTATGCGGGAAATTGTTCCTCGAGCGGCGCGTCAACGTGCGAGCGATGAATTAACCTCCATACAGGCGGTTATTGATAAGCAGCAGGGCGGGTTTAGCGCGCAGCCGTGGGACTGGGCATTTTATGCCGAACAGGTACGGCGGAAGAAATTTGATTGATGAGGCGCAGCTCAAGCCATATTTTGAATTAAACACGGTGTTGAATGAAGGTGTATTCTGGACCGCGAATGAGCTCTTCGGGATTAAGTTTGTCGAACGTTTGACATTCCTGCTTACCATCCTGACGTTCGTGGTGTGGGAAATTTTTGATCATAATGGCGTGGGACTGGCGTTATTTTACGGCTATTTTCTCTGCCGTGATCTTCGGAGCGGCGGTGCACGGACGGCAATTTTGTTGAGCAATTGACGCTTATGAAATGCATCCGTAAATTATAACGTTTGCAATTATCAGTTGCTGCCGGTGAGCCTGCGTTGTTACTCTGGGATGATGTCATAACCTTATTCACTAATTGGTCATACGCTGCACGGCCTTTTGCCCGCCAGCGTTATGCCACGCTTTCCGGCACCAACACGCCGCCTGTGATTGTTGAATTTCCGTCGCAAATCAACGAACACTGGGCAACGCATCCGCAGGTATTCGCTCGCTACGCCCTGGGTTATCAGAGGGGCAGCAATGCCTGACGAACTGCAACAGAAAATGCGTAATGCCAGCCGTCTTCAACAGCTACTAGATGAGTGAGCGCCCAGTGCTGCACTTCTCGATATGCGCCTGGCATTGCTCTTGGAAGAAAAACGAGCAATGCAGGATGTCGATGATTTTCGAATTGCGGGCGCTGGTGGCGGAAAATATGGATTTTCCTGCTATACCGCCACGCCATCTCAGGAGTCATTTCGCCCAGATCTTTGGTGGCGGATATGCCGGCAGGTTATTACGCTTATCTGTGGACACAAATGTTGGCCGATGATGGTTATCAGTGGTTTGTTGAGCAGGCGGATTAACGCGTGAAAATGGGCTGGCGTTTTCGCCAGGCGATCCTTTCCAGAGGTAACAGCGAAGATTCTGGGACGCCTGTATCGACAATGGCGCGGTAAGGCTCGTCAGATTATGCCGATGCTGCAACATCGTGGCTTGAACATATAAACACCACCAATGGCTGTCCTGGACACATCGCTGTTAGCCCTCGTTATAGCAGTAATTGCAGCAGCTGGGCGAGGAAAAACTCACCGCTAAAGCTAATACCGTTTCGCAGTCGCGAGGAAATGCATACCGGAGCAGCAGGCTTGGCCTTTACACGCCACGTGAACGAGATGAACCCGCTGGCGTACCATCTTCCACCGCCCTCCGGTCGCCGTAGCCGGTAATGGCAAATGACCACATCATCCGTATGCTTCATGGCACCGGTTGCCATTTCGCTGCCACTTTCTCACTCACCACAAATATCGTTCAGAAGATATTGCTGGCTTACGCTGAGGATTTTCATCTTTGCTGATTTGGTGAAGTAACAAAGCCTGCACCGGCTATCTTCAGCTGCACACAGGGCGCTGTCAGCCAGCTACCGCCGGTGCATGATTCGGCGGTAGTTAAGCCAGGATTGATTGCGATAAGTCTTTGACTCAACGCGGATGTCGTAGGTTTTCAATAGTGTCGGTATCTGCAAGTTGTACAATTTTATCGCTATTAATGTTCACTGTTTTTGTCCACGCTTTTATATGTAGGTGATTTGCTTTTTCTGTACGTCGTCCAATATAATAATTTTCAAACATATAAATCCGATTATTCTGAAAATATATTTAAGACTATTTTATTTCTTAACTTTAGCTAGTTAAATTCTCTGAATATTTGACAGCTAGTTGCCTGATTTTAAATGCCTTATAGCAATTGGCAGTATTCTTATTTGGCAATTATAAAAATAGCAACCAGACTAATAAGTTAAACCAAATGCAATTAAGGAGTCAGTATGAAATTTCAGGCCATTGTATTAGCAAGTTTCTTGTCATGCCTTATGCGTTGGCAGATGACCAGGCGGTTTAAAACAGGATGCAGCGCCACCGCCGCCTCTATGCAATAGCAGACGGCTATCGCGGAACCGATGATGAAAAAAAAATGACCGTTGATTTGGCAAAGACCATGGACGACTGCGCTTCGGTTTCACTACGCGGTAATTTGATTTCTCACAAAGGAGTGAGGTAGCCTGAGTTTAACGGACACTCCTTCCTGAAATAGAATGGCATCAGAAGGAGCTAATAATGAGCAGAAAAACCCAACGTTACTCTAAATAGTTCAAAGCCGAAGCTGTCAGAACGGTTCTTGAAAATCAACTTTCGATCAGTGAAGGCGCTTCCCGATTATCTCTTCCTGAAGGCACTTTAGGACAATGGGTTACCGCCGCCAGAAAAGGGCTCGGTACTCCTGGTTCCCGCACGGTGGCTGAACTGGAATCTGAAATTCTGCAACTGCGTAAGGCGTTAAATGAAGCTCGCCTTGAGCGAGATATATTAAAAAAAACAACAGCGTATTTTGCACAGGAGTCGCTGAAAAATACGCGTTAATCGAACAATGGCGACAACAATTTCCCATTGAAGCGATGTGTCAGGTATTTGGTGTATCCAGGAGCGGTTATTACAACTGGGTACAGCATGAACCCTCAGACAGAAAACAAAGTGATGAGCGGCTAAAACTGGAGATTAAGGTGGCACATATCCGCACTCGCGAAACATATGGAACCCGGCGGCTCCAGACGGAGCTGGCAGAGAATGGCATCATCGTTGGTCGTGACCGACTGGCACGTCTTCGTAAGGAGCTGAGGCTACGCTGTAAGCAGAAACGCAAGTTCAGAGCAACTACGAACCCGAACCACAATCTGCCAGTTGCGCCAAATCTGCTGAACCAGACGTTCGCTCCTACAGCACCAAATCAGGTCTGGGTGGCGGACCTGACGTATGTTGCCACACAGGAGGGATGGTTGTACCTCGCTGGCATCAAAGATGTTTATACGTGCGAAATTGTCGGCTACGCCATGGGAGAGCGCATGACAAAAGAGCTGACAGGTAAAGCCCTGTTTATGGCGCTCAGGAGCCAGCGCCCACCTGCCGGGCTAATCCACCACTCTGATCGAGGTTCACAGTACTGCGCATACGATTACCGGGTCATACAGGAGCAGTCTGGTCTGAAAACATCAATGTCGCGTAAAGGTAACTGTTACGACAACGCTCCGATGGAAAGCTTCTGGGGAACGCTGAAAAATGAGAGCCTGAGCCACTATCGTTTTAATAACCGGGATGAAGCCATCTCAGTAATACGGGAATACATTGAGATTTTCTACAATCGTCAGCGTCGTCACTCTCGTCTGGGGAATATCTCCCCGGCAGCCTTCAGGGAAAAATATCATCAGATGGCTGCTTAAAAAAAGAACAAATGGTAGTGTCCGCTATTGCCAGTACACCTTTCATTGAGAAAACTGATGCTACTGTGTCAACGATCCGTTATCAGTGCAGGAAAATGCCTGTTAGCGTAAAAGCAAAACACAAATCTATCCATGCAAGCATTCACCGCCGGTTTACTGGCGGTTTTTTTCGCCGTCATAAAAATCAGGCCCCTTGTACACAACTGTAACAAGGGGCCGGTTAGGTGAGGGATTATCTCCGTTCATTAGTCATCCCATTTGTGGCTGAAATACGCGGCCAGAAAACCAGAAAATAAAATTATTCCCAGTACGGCCATAAAAACATTCATATTACCCAGCATTATTTGCCTCCGTTTATGGTGTGGTGTGTTTCCTCGCTTACCTTAATTTTCATCTCAATGAGAAAGATATTAGCAGAGATAACCTAAACGAAGGCTGAATTAAATTTTTATTGTGTTCGACTTAAATCAACAAAGCGCGGGCTGCCCCCACGGTCTTGCACGAATCCCTTTTAACATCAGCACCCACGCAGCAATGATCACCAACGCTAAGATGACAAACAGCGAGGAAGGCGGCAGGCTGGTTAGCACTACGCCACTCACTAATGGGTTAATCGCGGCACCAAGCCAGCCTAAAGACTGGGCGGAAAAATAGCTGGCTTTCATTCCTGGCGGCGCAATATGGTCAATCAACATATACTCGCCCGGCGCATAAATGATTTCACCGACAGTAAATACCGCAGCTGACATACCCCACAATAGCAGGTTGTTGCCGGAAAAAATAAAACCGACCAGTCCGATGACGAAACAGAGGGTGCCTGCTGTCATCAGCGCGCGGATGTTAGCTGGGTTAAGTCGGCGGCCCACGGAATATTGCAACGTAACCACCATGGCAGCATTCACCGGAAGAACAACCGCGACCACCTTTTCGGCAAAATCCCCATCAGCAATCGCCATCACATATTGTGAAATGCATGAAGCAAATGCACCGCTAACAAAGGAAGCCAGAAAAACCAGAGCAGGTAAACCACAACAGTGCCTTATCTTGTAATAAAACTTTCGGCGACCGGACGCTGCCTGTTTCCGTGGCGATGATTTTCTCGCTGCGCTTTACCCAAATTTGAATTGAAAAGCATGGGAAACGCGGAACGGATAAGCTGCCAGCCGAAGGGCAGGTGATGCTCTGCATCACCAACAGCGTGCCGAGCAGCGAGACCGATGGTCCAGCCAATGTTTAGCATGGTGTAGTTGATTGAGAAGTTTTTCGTTTTGCTGGTGAGAACGAAGACTTCTCGGCAAACCGGCTTTCGACACGGTAGCAAAACGGAATAGGCGCAGTTAATAAGGGCAAAAAAGAGCACCACCAGCGTCACGTTATTCACTAAAGGAATGGCAATAAAACCGCTGGCGAAGGCGGTAATTGCAGGTAACATATAGCGTTTCTTGTCGAACTTATCCGCAGGGGTACCAAAACCGAGGCTAAAAAACGACGCCAATCGTGAGCGCAATTGTAGATCGCATAACCGATTGAGAATCGACACTCAGGCTGTACTGGCGACTCAAGTAAATGGTCATAAATGGCAGCGTAGCGCCGCGTCTTGGCGATGGTTCGAATAACAACGGACGAGGCAAGAAGGGCGCTGGTAGAGCGTCGTAGGGATAAGTTCATTTGTCTGTCCGGCGGTGGCGTTGTTCGTTGGATGGTTTTGTTTTTGGGGATGGTAAAGAAATAGCATGGCAAAAATGCGAAGTATCGCGTTTTATTTTGCGCATTAATGCCGTCGTAACCGGCGACTGACGAATCAACCTGTTAAAGGAAACCGAATTCAGCTAAGTTGATTGCTTGCGAAAGATGAAATTCAGAGGCGGTCCAATGTCGCGAAAAGATGGGGTGTTGGCGCTACTGGTAGTGGTCGTATGGGGGCTAAATTTTCTGGTCATCAAAGTGGGGCTTCATAACATCCCACGCTGATGCTGGCCGCTTTCGCTTTATGCTGGTCGCTTTTCCGGCTATCTTTTTTGTCGCACGACCGAAAGTACCACTGAATTTGCTGCTGGGGTATGGATTAACCATCGTTTTGCGCAGTTTTGCCTTTCTGTTCTGCGCCATTAATTTTGGTATGCCTGCTGGACTGGCTTCGCTGGTGTTTTGGCACAGGCGTTTTTTCTATCGTGCTTGGCGCGTTTCTTGGGGGAGCGCCTGCATGGCGAACGATTGGCGGGGATCGCCTTAGCGATTTTTGGCGTACTGGTGTTAATCGAAGATAGTCTGAACGGTCAGCATTTGGCGATGCTCGGCTTTATGTTGACCTGGCGGCAGCATTTACCGTTTGGGCGTGTGGCAACATCTTCAATAAAGAATCATGTCGCACTCAACGCGTCCGGCAGTACGCTGGTAATCTGGAGGCGCATTAATCCCAATCATTCCCTTCTTTGTTGCCTCGCTGATTCTCGATGGTTCCGCAACCATGATTCACAGTCTGGTTACTATCGATATGACCGCCGTTTTGTTCTCTGATGTATCTGGCGTTTGTCGGCAACAATCTGGCTATGGGATCTGGGGAACACTGCTGGACGCTATGAAACCTGGCGGGTTGCACCGTTATCGTTACTGGTGCCCGTAGTGGACTGGCAAGTGCGGCGCTCTTGTTGATGAACGCTTAACGGGTCTACAATTTTTAGGTGCGGTGCTCATTATGACCGGGCTGTATATCAATGTATTTGGCTTGCGGTGGCGTAAAGCGGTAAAGGTGGGAAGTTAATAAGCCCCGAGATGTCGGGGCCAGAACAAACTACATAGCGTGTTGATTATAATAGGGCACGCCGAGCGCATCCGACTTATCACTGCCAGTACCCATGTGATTTAAATCAAACGGTGGTTGTTCCTGCGATGGGGGAACAACCACGACATTGGCACAAGAAGTAACAACTGGCTGCGTGGTTTGTTCCGCAACGCTCTGCGCGGAAAAGAGAATAAGCGCAGCTGCTATTGCGGATGAAAGTGGTTTCATGATTGCCTCAGTGACGTTGTCACGTTATCAACTAGCTGTTGTAATGATTTAATGGATGTAAAAAGCGCGATTCGCCCTGCATATTGGTCATCCGGTATTTATGCGGCGGAACATCAAAGTAATTTTTGAAGGTTCGGGTCAGAGTTTGTTGCGACTCGAAGCCATATCGTTCTGCCAGATAGAGTATCGGCTCGTTACTTTCCTTCAGCTTTTGCGCGATTTCCGTCATCTTACGGCTGCGGATGTATTGGCCTAATGAATGACCGGTTTCTTTTTTAAACATCCGTTGCAGGTGCCATTTGGAGTAACCCGAACGCTCTGACACTTTCTCCAGTGACAGTGGCGATTCCAGGTTGTCCTCGATCCAGTCCAAAATGCTATGAATGGTAATAGCGTCAGTATTGCGTCTGGACATCGTCATACCTCTTTTTTGTTTACGGCAGGACTTTCTTAAGCAAATGCTCAAGTGTTGCAACTTCGTCCGCCGTCAGGTTTTTTGTTAATTCTTGATGCAGGTCCTGGCCAACTAATTGATGGCATTGTTCGCATATTGCCGCGCCGCTGGTGGTAAGTTTTACCAGTACGCCGCGCTTATCATTCGGGTTCGGCAACCTTTCAACCCAGCCTTTACAGACCAGGCGATCCAGCATACGGGTCAGTGCTCCCAGGTCGACCGACAACACTTTTTTCAGTTCAACCGGAGTAATACACGCCGCGCAGCGGATAGAGCAGAGCACCTTAAACTGTGCCGCGGTAATATCCATCGGAGACAGATACTCGTTAAGCAGACGATCTTTCTTCTGATTAACCATATGGATTAAGCGACCCAATGGAATAATTTCATTGAACAGATCGCTGGTACTTTTCACATTAGTTGCCTTGGCAAGTAATTAGTTGTAGGGGGTAATATTGCCCAGGCAAGTATAAGTCAAATGAATGAATTGACCGATGCCACGTTTTGCTAAATCGGTTCAAGTTTTGGTCAATGCGATGCAAGGTTAGCTAAAGAGTGACACTTTATCCTTGTTTACCCCTTATACTTTTCGCTGATAACCCAGATACACAGGATAACAACCACCAATGTTAGATTTGTTTAAAGCAAATTGGCCTGGGGCTGGTGGTGTTGCTGCCGTTCCTAACTCCATTAACAACTGTCGCGCTATTTCTGGTCTGGCAGGCAACATGAACAGTGCTGAACGTAATCGTCAGTCGTTGATCACCTCAGTATACATATTGCCATGATGATATGGTGGCGTATACACCGGGCAACGGGTGATGAATCGTTGGCGAGTTCAATTCCCGGTCTGCGAATTGCAGGCGGCTTAATCGTCACGGTTATCGGTTTTCAGATACTTATTCCGAACGGAAAGCAATTGATTCACCGGAGGCAAAAGCAAGTGGGAAGAGCTGGAAGATGAACCAGGTGCCAATATTGCCTTTGTGCCGCTGGCAATGCAAGTCCTGCCGGTCCGGGAACCGTCGCGATGATTATTAGCTCAGGCGTCCACGAGTGCG
This sequence comes from Shigella flexneri, assembly GCA_048288465.1. Classification (GTDB taxonomy): domain Bacteria; phylum Pseudomonadota; class Gammaproteobacteria; order Enterobacterales; family Enterobacteriaceae; genus Enterobacter; species Enterobacter flexneri_B. The sequence goes on from CP182556.1 coordinate 1,541,634, forward strand.
TACAGAGTTCAACCTTCGCTGATTGGGTACTGATGGTTGCGCCGCTGATTGTTTTTCCTGGTGGCGGTTATTTTGTGGGGAAGCCTACGCGGCTCCGGCGCAATTATGCGGCTGGTGGGCAAGGGTGACGTTCGAGCCGCTATCCCGTCTGATGGGATTCCTGCTGGTATGTATGGGTGTGCAGTTTATTGTACAACGGCATCCTGGAAATGATTAAAACGTACCGTTAAAAAAGGCCCGATGGGCCTTTGATTTGTTGCGTATGTTCTTCAGTGTCACTGGCCAGCGGCGAAATATAATGATTGACCAAATTAACGCGGCAAAAGCAGGCACCGCGCCCACATAACCGAATCATCGACGTCGCCGTGCAAACTCACTGATTCTCCTACCGACACACCGCCCCGATTCCAATATTAAATGTGCCGGAGAATAGCGCCATCGCGACGTCGGTAGCATCTGGTGCCAGCGCCAGCGCTTAAGCCTCCATACCAACCCGATCATCATCATCGCGATCCCCAGAAAATACTCAGCACCCGAGGTGTATTTCACTGTTCGCCGCAGGTAACAGCAATGCCAGGCACACCAGCAACAGCGCAATCGCCATCTCGCCAACGCAGACGCATACTGATTCCCCAGTTTACCGAAAATCACGCTGCCAATAATGCCGCACCACCGAGTAATAACAGTAATGCCGTGGCAAAGCTGGCGCTGAATCCCGCAATGTTTTGTACAAAAAGGCTCGATATAGCTGTATGCCGTGTAATGGGCGGTGACAACCACCACAGTTAACAAATAAAATCTCATCAATGCCGGGCGGCGGAACAATAGCGGGAGGCTTTTCAGTGAACCGGAATGCTCACTGGGCGGCCAGGGAAGTGACTTAATCAGGCACAAAAAGGGTGGGATGGCGCCAATACCAATCGCGAAGAAGGTCGATTCGCCAGACCGAAATACTGGCCCACGATGCGCCGAGAGAGGTAAACCTAAGACCATCGCCAGTGCTGTACCGGTGGCGATTGAACTCAATGCCTGTGCTCGCTTCCCAGCCAGAGCCATACGGATCACCAGAGACGCCGTAATCGACCAGAAAATCGCATGTGCAAAAGCCACACAATGCGACTTGATCACCAGAACGGTAAAGCTCCACGACAAAAACGACAGTACGTGGCTGGCAATAAACACCACAAACAGGCAGATCAGTAATTTGCGCCGTTCAACCTGACTGGTCATTAACATAAAAGGCAATGACATTAGCGCTACTACCCATGCGTAAATGGTCAACATGATGCCGACCTGAGCGGTTTGCATGTGAAAACTTTGCGCAATGTCAGAGAGCAGGCCAACAGGGACAAATTCGGTGGTGTTGAAGATGAAGGCGGCGACTGCCAGCGTAACGACCCGTAGCCACGCCACTTTGCGGGAAACAGTGTTTGTTGTCATAACAGATTATCGGGTGAGTTGCGAAAAAGTGATGAAATGATCTTAAAACGGTTAATGATGTGAATACAATGCATTTGTGATCTGGATCGCGTTTTCCGTTTCTCTGACGCTGATTCTGTTCCGAGTCAGAGAGTCGGTAACATCACGGTTTAATGACGTTCAGGGAGGTCTGGCGTTTTGGCGGTTGCGGGTATAGGTGGTCTGACAGGGGAGCGAGGCCTGTTTTTCACCAGGTCTTCGTGAGTAACTTTTGGCGGCGTTTCATTTTTTACAAACAGTTTGAGGGTCCTGCGCGCCATATGTTTGATAATTTTATCATCACTTAATGATGCTGGCATCAACACGTCATTCAGATCACTTTCATTGGGATTCATAAATTGGTGATAGTGCAATAACATATTGGCGAAAAATAAAAACAAGTCCTGAAAATGAGGAGATTCTTGTTCTGCTAAAAGGGATAAGAAGCAGATGCAGACTTCGGGTTGTACATGTTTGTTAGAACCTAATGAATCCATCAGGCTTTGCAATAAATCCTCTTTTAATTCGCTGTCCGTTATGTCGAGAATGGCGGTGATCAAGTTAGGATCTTTATTGACGAACCATCTGTGAACCTCAGAGTTATTCCATAATCGGGGGAGTATGACAAAATTACCGCGAGAGATAAAATTCAGGACAAGCAAATCAAACTGGCGTAAGTAATCTGCAGCGGTATGGTGATCCGGAGGCAGGGGTTCAATATGTGGTGTATGCGCTCTTTTGATGGGGGCGCCAAGGTTGATCATTGGAAATTGTTCAATAAAATCATTCATAAACAGAAAGAGCACACGCTCGACGCCGGTCTGAAATACGCGCCCCATAGTGACAGGCTTTGGGTTGGGAGCGCAAAAAATATTAATTTCTCCATCATGGCGAAAATTATCTAAATAAATAGGGCTTAAATTTATTACTACCTGAAATTCAATATTTTCTTTGTGTCTTCCATTCTTGACAGGATAAGTGAGTTTAAACTGAACCTTTTCATTGTATAGTGTGTCGTTACCCCGAAAAGAAGTCCTCTGAATATATGATAAGTTATCAAGGTTGTTAAATATCTTTTTTGTGGCTGAGTTGGTGTTTAAAGACGTGCGCCACTCTTCATCACATATTATGGTACTGAGTGCATCAATAAAATCCTTTAAAACTTCTTTTACTTGAGGTGCAATATTACGAGCGGGAAAATCATCAGGAAGAGATATGTAATTGCAGATGCTTACTGGCGTAACCATATTTGCCCCATATAGTCATAAGTCATCGGAACATCACTATATAGGGCATTTGAGCTGCAAGAACTATCAAAGGCAGGTGATGCGTGGCGCTGTTCCCATCATTCTTGCAGGTAACGGCTACTTACTTAAACATGCGCCGAATGTGATGGGCTGTGCTCAGCTCATTGCCCAAGTGTTTAAAGATGCGGGAATCCCGCAAGGCGTATATGGCTGGCTGAATGCCGACAACGACGGTGTCAGTCAGATGATTAAAGACTCGCGCATTGCTGCTGTCACGGTGACCGGAAGTGTTCGTGCTGGAGCGGCACTGAAAAAATGCGTACTGGAACTGGGCGGTTCGGATCCATTTATTGTGCTTAACGATGCCGATCTGGAACTGGCGGTTAAAGCGGCGGTAGCCGGACGTTATCAGAATACCGGACAGGTTTGTGCAGCGGCAAAACGCTTTATTATCGAAGAGGGAATTGCTTCGGCATTTACCGAACGTTTTGTGTCAGCTGCGGCAGCCTTGAAAATGGGCGATCCCCGTGATGAAGAGAACGCTCTCGGACCAATGGCTCGTTTTGATTTACGTGATGAGCTGCATCATCAGGTGGAGAAAACCCTGGCGCAGGGTGCGCGTTTGTTACTGGGCGGGGAAAAGATGGCTGGAGCAGGTAACTACTATCCGCCAACGGTTCTGGCGAATGTTACCCCAGAAATGACCGCGTTTCGGGAAGAAATGTTTGGCCCCGTTGCTGCAATCACCATTGCGAAAGATGCAGAACATGCGCTGGAACTGGCTAATGATAGTGAGTTCGGCCTTTCAGCGACCATTTTTACCACCGACGAAACACAGGCCAGACAGATGGCGGCACGTCTGGAATGCGGTGGGGTGTTTATCAATGGTTATTGTGCCAGCGACGCGCGAGTGGCCTTTGGTGGCGTGAAAAAGAGTGGCTTTGGTCGTGAGCTTTCCCATTTCGGCTTACACGAATTCTGTAATATCCAGACAGTGTGGAAAGACCGGATCTGACGCGACATATTCAGCTCTGATATACTCGCAGGTCTTTTCAGACCTGCGGTCCAGGAGTAGAAAGTGGCAGTCGCCATGGATAATGCAATTTTAGAAAACATCTTGCGGCAAGTGCGGCCGCTCATTGGTCAGGGTAAAGTCGCGGATTATATTCCGGCGCTGGCTACAGTAGACGGTTCCCGATTGGGGATTGCTATCTGTACCGTTGACGGACAGCTTTTTCAGGCCGGAGACGCGCAAGAACGTTTTTCCATTCAGTCTATTTCCAAAGTGCTGAGTCTCGTTGTCGCCATGCGTCATTACTCCGAAGAGGAAATCTGGCAACGCGTCGGCAAAGATCCGTCTGGATCACCGTTCAATTTTTAGTGCAACTGGAAATGGAGCAGGGTTTTCTTAGAATCCGTTTATTAATGCTGTGTGCGGTGGTTCTGCGAGATGTCGGCAGGGGGGCCATCAGCCCACCACGGCAACGTATGCTGGAAGTCGCGCGGTTAAGCGGTGCGTCTGATATTCAGACCATACGGCATGGTCCGTTCCGAATTTGTGAATATTTCTGCGTGAAATGCGGCTATCGCCTTGCTTATGAAGTCGTTTGGCGTATTCCTCCATTATGACGTGACAACTGTTCTGCAAAATGACTTTCATTATGGCAGTCTGAAAATGAGCTGTGTAGAGCTGGCCCGGACGTTTGTCTTTCTCGTGATCAGGGACAAGCTATTCATATTGATGAACCTGGCGACGCCAACGCAGGCGCGGCAATTAACGCGCTCGTCACCGCCAACGGAGCGGAATGTACCAGAACGCGGGGAGTTTGCCTTGTGGGTGGGACGACCTGCTAAATCTGGCGTTGGGTGGTATTGCTGGCGATTGTTCCATCTTAAAATGGCCATCGCAGTTGGAGTCCAAACTGGATGATGCAGGTAACTCGCTTGGCATCGCCCTGTTCTTGAACAATTAACGAAACAGTTAGGGCGTTCGGTTTATTAATGCAGTCTCTTGATCCACTCTTCGCGTGTTTATCCCGTTCTAGATTTTGCTCTCGCTTTCGTTTGGGCAATGAAAGAGTGTCAGTATTGTCTGGAGAAAGGCGCGCCAGTCATTGAACAAGATTTGTGGATTTTGTCGGGCAACGTCTTGCTGCGGCATTACCGGTTAATGACGGTTAGTAAATCCCACCGCGGTGCAGTTGGCGTTTATCGCTGACCACACCACCGCGACCTGCTGGTCGCGGTTGTTGTGAAAGTGGGCATACAGATTCCGCAGGGCGTTCTGTTAAGCGAAGAACAACAACGTTATATCGTGGCGGTACTCTATCACCGGCCGGTCGTACAGACCAACGCCATGAGAATTGCGGAAAACCACAAATAGCATCTCCGAGGGTCCCTCCATTTGCCCGCTGCTGTCAGCGAACATGCTACTTGGTTTGGTCAGATTCAATAGTCCGGATTCCGGCCTTTGCTTGCGGACTTGGTTCAGTGAGCAATTCTCAACGGGCGTGTTCATTGTCTTCGTATGCTTGATGTTGGCTATTCCTGGAGCGCCGCCGCGCTTTAAAGCAGAACAGATGATGCCCGCCATCGCTTCCATCGTGTCGGTTATTGCCTCGGTCATCTGGCGGCAGGCGGGGACTTGGTGGCGTCTCCGGCTGCCGCGATCATCCGGCGTCACCTGGCGCCACAGCGCCTGCAGGAACATGTCGTTGACCTTCGTCGACCGGTGCGGTGGAAATCGTAACTGGTGGCAAATTCGGTGATCGATATTCGGTCGGTTCGCCGTTCTCCATTCCTTAACGTCTCGCACGTCGCATTGCGACGATGGTGATATGCCCAATTATGGTTTCTTTAGCGTGGCAGCTATTAATTCGCTAATGAAGCAAGTTGTGCTGCGAGCCGACTTTGATGTTCTGACTCAGGTTTACTCACGGTCTGGTCTTTATGAGGCGCTCAACGTCATCGCCAAGCAGACACAACATCACACCGTCATGCTGCTTGATACCACTATTTCAAAGGCACTTGCTGACTATGGACACTAATCCCGCCCTACAAGCGTTACTGTTGCCCGGTATATTCAGAAGATTGTCGGTGAAGGCCGGTGGCGCGAATGGGCGGCGAAGAATTTGCTGTTGGAGTGCCGTCGGCTAAAATCCGTCGATGGTTCTTGCTAATGGCGGAAAAATCTGTAAAGGCGTTGAAATCTCAACCATTCACCTGGGACAAAAAACGCTTTATCTCACGGTAATATTTGGTGCTTGGTAGTGGTCGCGCATTGTACCGAACGCTCACCCATGACTTTAATAAATCATGGTCGAGTGCGATACGTGTCGGTATTGCTCAAAAGATGGGCCAAACTGTACCAGCACTATGCGTTACGGTGAAGGAAGTTGTCTGCAGATCTTTATTCATTACGCGTGATTTAATGCAATGTGTTGGACCACTTTATGATCGCTAAAGCCTGCTTTCTTTATTAAACCATGATCTGTGCTGACACTTTTCTCATAAAACTGCTCATTAGCATTATTAGGAGTTGATCAAAAGAGGGGTCGGCGTATTAAGTTTGCTAACCTGTCGTACCAGTTAAAGACAGGTCGTATGACTAATCAGAAGGGAACCCATTGCTAAAACACTAGATCGTCGCCATTTTGGCGGGCACATATCAGTCTATCATTCCAGTTTGGTGAAGGGAACTTCCGCCTGCCTCCGCTTGACTGGCAAATCCATTCCCTACCGAGCACACCCATTCCAACCGCGTGGTCGTTGTTCGTCCGATTGAACCGATCGCCACCAGACCCACGCAGGATGGTCGGGACACCACCATTATCCGTGGCCTGAATGAGAAGGGGGAAGCGGTCAGCGAGCTGCGTCTGATTCGCTCGGTTAATCGTGTAACCAGCGTCTACAGTGAATACGATGAATTCCTGAAACGGGCGCACAACCCGGAAATGCGCTTTGTTTTCTCTACACCACCGAAGCGGGTATCAGCTACCATGCCGGCCATAATTCTATGACGCGCCAGCGGTAAGCTATCCGGCAAAACTGTACCCGTCTGCTGTTCGAACGCTTTAGCCATTTCACAAATGGTGCGCTGGATAAAGGTTGGATTATCATTCCGTGTGAGTTGATTGACGACACGGTGATGTGTTGCGCGGGCTGCGCTGCGCTATGCGCAAGAGTGGGCACTGCCAGAAGCATTTATTCAATGGCTGGATTAGGCTAACAGCTTCTGTGTATGCTGGCTATACCCATCGTTACCGGTTATCCGCGTGATGAAGTGGCTAAACTGGAAGAAGAACTGGGTTATCACGATGATTTCCTCGACACCGCTGAACACTTTTACCTGTTTGTGATTCAGGGGCCGAAATCCTTAGCGACTGAGCTGCGCCTGGACAAATATCCGCTCAACGTGCTGATTGTTGACGATATTAAACCGTATAAAGAACGCAAAGTGGCAATCCTCAACGGTGCGCACACCGCGCTGGTGCCGGTGGCGTTCCAGGCAGGGCTGGATACCGTAGGTGAAGCGATGAACGATGCTGAAATTTGCGCATTCGTTGAAAAAGCCATCTACGAAGAAATTATTCCGGTACTGGATTTGCCTCGTGATGAACTGGAATCTTTCGCCAGTGCAGTCACCGGGCGTTTCCGTAACCCGTACATTAAGCATCAGCTGCTGTCTATCGCGCTCAACGGTATGACCAAGTTCCGCACCCGCATCCTGCCGCAGCTGCTGGCAGGGCAGAAGGCAAATGGCACACTTCCGGCGCGCCTTACTTTCGCATTAGCGGCATTGATTGCGTTCTATCGTGGTGAGCGTAACGGAGAAACATATCCGGTACAGGACGATGCACACTGGCTGGAACGTTATCAGCAACTCTGGAGCCAGCATCGTGACCGTGTTATCGGTACCCAGGAACTGGTAGCGATTGTGTTGGCAGAAAAAGACCACTGGGAGCAGGACCTGACGCAAGTGCCTGGTCTGGTCGAGCAGGTTGCTAATGACCTGGATGCGATTCTTGAAAAAGGGATGCGCGAAGCTGTACGTCCGTTGTGCTAATAACACCGTTACTTCTGAACCCGGTTTCGACCGGGTTTCTTATTTCACTATGTTAGTTACAACATCCTATATTCCTTTATCATTAACAGGTGTCACATGCAGCGCCTGTTAATGTTGTAAGCTTGACATATAGGAAATTGAAAAACCAGACGATACCGCTGTCCACGCCTTATGCCACGTGAGCTTTTCTGCTTTTCCCTCCACTCCGGTGTTTTCTCTCTCTGCATGGTCGATTCTTATACCGCAACAGGCTGTTTTTTATACTTGCACCGATTCCCGGGCACACTTAGCCTGTGTCAGGCCGGCATATACCTCAGCAGACTGATATCCCGCGCGTTTTTCTTCAGCCCCTCCACATTCAGTCCCGCGATGGCCCGGCGGTATACCATCCGGCCGCCACACAGCACGCATTCGAACGGGTCACGACTCAAGAACTGTTGACCATTTGTGCATAGCACACTTTCGCCACTGGTTCCGGTTTATCCATCCCCAGAGCACGGTACACCTGCCGCAGCTTCTCTTCACACACCCGGTTGGCAAGGAACCCGAAGTACCTCACCATCTTAAAAAACTTCTACGGCATGTGCTGTTTCAGCCTCGCGACCAGCTCACGCTGTGTCAGCGTTTCCGTCGCCGTTTCTCCCGTTTTGTGGTCCAGGTAACGGAAGCTCAGGCTCGCCCCTCCGTTGTAATGTGCCAGCCGGGAGGCCGCTATCGGCGGCTTCTTCAGATAACGACCCAGGTAGCGCGCCGTATTCCTCCCGCCGGCCGTTTTTTTCGACATGTACACATGCCAGTATTTTCCTCCGGCTTTCAGCACCAGGCTTCTCCTCTGTGATTCCGTCGTGATATGTGACAACGACTCCGGCATCGCCAGCCCCTCTGACCACGCTTTCAGAAGCCGTTGCCGCATATTCCACATCCACCGCGAACGCATCGCGTCTTTCAGGAAGCTCAGCTTTTTCCACTGACCATGCTTATTCAGACCTCCACAGGTTACAGACACATGTACATGCGGATGCCAGTTGAGACGACGGCCATACGTGTGGATGGCGCAGAAGATACCGGGTTCCTGCCCCCGTTTCCGGGCGGCATACAGCAGATTCTCCACCGCCAGACGGCACACGTCATTCAGCAGCCACCGGTTGCTTTCGAACACCGGCCACTGCGTGTCCGGCAGGGTGAAGACCAGGTGTACCCAGTCGCAGTCAGGAAGACGATTCAGCTGTGTCGCTATCCACAGGTCTGTGGCCTTTTTTCCGCAGGACGGGCAGGCACGGCTGCCGCATGAGTTAGTGACGTATCTGACGTGGGGGCACTCAGGTTTATCGCAGATGTATTCCTTCACGCCCAGTATCCGCGTGCCGCAGGCCAGCATTTTTGTGACAGCCTCAACCTCGATATCGCGCAGACCGCCCGCATCCAGGAAGGATGTCCAGCACTGGTTGGTTGTGAACAGGCGTTTCAGCGGTCGGGGAGTAAAAGCGGACAACATGAGGACGGATTAACCCCCGGTATGCTGTAGCCGGGTAAGGGCTGCTGTGTCGCCACGGCGCTCCAGGATGGAGGCCGCGACCATCGCAGGTGGTGGGTCCATGGGTTTGAGCATCTTCATCCAGTCCCATTCACGTTGTGAGAGCTTCTCAGCACCAACAGAGAGCAGAACGGTATCTATACTTTTGCGGGTCAACATAAGAGGATGAGTCCTTAATAAAACAGGTCCTCAGAGCATACATATTCTGCGGAGCGTGCGGCAACACCAGGACGAACAGGGGCAGTTTTCAATTTGCAGCCGTCAGGCTGCCGTGGTTCTAGGTAATTTGTAAGTAGCGTCTTGAGAATGTGATCGTAATCACGTTTAATAGGGCGACTTTTCCACGCCTGAAGATAACCATGATTGTTCGTCCACAACAACACTGGCTGCGCCGTATTTTTGTCTGGCACGGCTCAGTATTATCCAAGATATCCTCGCGCTTACTACTCAATTTTCTCTTTTCTATTGCTGTTATATTCATGCTGCCCTGGTACACGCATCTGGGCATCAAATTCACCCTCGCACCGTTCAGCATTCTCGGTGTCGCCATCGCCATTTTTCTTGGTTTTCGTAATAATGCCGGGTACGCCCGTTACGTTGAAGCGCGAAAACTTTGGGGGCAGTTGATGATTGCCTCACGGTCGTTACTGCGAGAGGTAAAAACGACATTGCCGGATTCGGCAAGTGTAAGGGAGTTTGCCAGGCTGCAAATCGCCTTCGCCCACTGTTTACGCATGACATTACGCAAACAGCCACAGGCGGAAGTGCTGGCTCATTATCTCAAGCTTGAAGATCTTAGCCTGTACTGGCTTCGAACTCTCCAGCTTCACCGTTCTGTTGTTAATAATGGGGGAATCCATGGCGGTTCAGCGCCGCAATGGGCAGCTTTCAGATATCCTGTTTATTAGCCTCAACAATAGGCTTAATAATATTTCATCGGTTCTGGCAGGCTGTGAGCGCATTGCCTACACGCCAATTCCCTTTGCCTACACCCTGATTTTGCATCGTACCGTTTATCTGTTTTGTATCATGCTGCCGTTCGCGCTGGTCGTGGACCTGGGTTAGTGACGCCTTTTATCTCTGTGCTGATTTCCTACACTTTTATTTCGCTGGATTGTCTGGCGGAAGAACTGGAAGATCCGTTCGGTACTGAAAACAATGATTTACCGCTGGATGCCATCTGCAACGCTATTGAAATTGACCTGTTACAGATGAACGATGAAGCAGAAATTCCAGCAAAAATTCTTCCCGATCGTCATTACCAGCTGACGTGATAATTACTCCGTACGGCGGGCAACAATAAACAGACGCGGAAATGCCAGCAGTATCTGTCCGTTCTCTTGCAGTGGATACTGCTCTTCCAGCATCTGATGGTAGCGCGTAAGAAAAAGCTGCTGTTCGCTCTCGGTCAGATCCTGTAACCACGGACGTAATCCAGTGGCGGTCACCCAATCGATAATCGCCTGGTGCGACGGCATCTGGTGATAGTAAGTGGTTCGCCAGATATCGACCTCACATCCGGCTTCGCTCAAAATATCGTAGTAAGCATGAACGCCAGCCAACGGCTCACGCCCGCGATCCGGGTAGTTTTGTTCCCAAGCAACTTCGCGCATGAGCACATGGGTCGGCTCCAGCCAGTTATCTGGCATCTGTACTGCCAGCACGCCCTGCGGATTAAGTAAAGAAACCAAGTGAGGAAACAATTCGTAGTGGTCGGGCAGCCATTGCAGTGAGGCATTAGCAAAAATCAGATCGAGTGCCTGTTCCGGTTGCCAGTTGCGGATGTCTGCTTCCACGAACTGGCAGTCTGGCAAAGCACTGCGCGCTTCAGCAATCATCGCCGGAGACGAGTCGATGCCTGTTATCCTGGCCGCAGGCCAACGTTGATGCAGCAGGGCGGTGCTGTTACCTGGGCCACAGCCAAGATCGGCAACATATTCGACATTCTCCAGCGGCACTCTGGCAAGCAGCTCCACCGCCGGACGCGATCGTTCAGCGGAAAAGTGCAGATATAAAGAGGGGTTCCAGTCAGACATTTTTTTTACTCCCGTCAGCGCGTTACCCCAATTGTAGCCTCACGGCATCAACCCATTGAACAGACGTTTTTTACGCGGCCCGGTCATTAAAGATTCCAGTTTCGCGACACAGGTTTTGTAGTGAGGCGTGGTTTTATGGAATGCCACTGTGTCTTCATCTTTATAGGCTTCGTAAATATAAAAGCGCGAATTCACTTCCGGGTCCTGTAAGACATCGAAGCGCAAATTACCTTCTTCCTGTACAGAGCCCAGGTGGTTCTGGCGAAAAACTTCGATAAACTCGTCAACCTTGTCTTCATGAACGTTAATTTCAACCAGTGTGACGTGCATAATTCTTCTCCTTAAATCCGCAGTTACTGTTTTTCACTCAGATAGAGTTCATATGCCCGATCAGCCGTTTCGTTATGGTGAACCACCGCCTGTACGGCTTTCATCATCGCCACCGGATGGTCAGACTGGAAAATATTACGCCCCATATCCACACCAGAAGCGCCCTGATCGATAGCCTGCCAGCACATTTCCAGCGTCTCGCGCTCCGGTAATTTTTTACCGCCAGCAATAACAATGGGTACCGGACATCCGGCAACAATCCGTTCAAAACCTTTTTCGACATAATAGGTTTTGATAATTTGCGCCCCCATTTCAGCGGCGATTCGAGTCGCGAGCGAGAAATAACGCTGATCGCGCACCATATCTTTGCCCACGCCAGTCACGGCCATGGTCGGCATTCCCACTTTCATTCCGGCATCGACCAGCTGAATAATATTTTTGATCGACTGATGTTCATATTCGCTGCCGATATAAACCTGCGCCGCCACCGCGCAACTGTTCAGGCGCACGGCATCATCCATCGATAACGCCACGGCTTCATTACTTAATTCCGCCAGAATAGAGTTCGCACCTGACGCCCGCAGTACCACCGGCTTATTGGTCGCCGGGGGAACTACGCTGCGCAAAATGCCGCGCGTACACATTAATACATCGGCATGTTCAAACAGCGGGGCGATATTTATATCAATGCGTTCAAGTCCGATAGTCGGCCCCTGAAAATAACCATGGTCAAAGGCCAGCATCACAGTTTTACCCGTTTTCGGATTAAATATCCACGATAAGCGTGACTGCATTCCCCAATCCAGCTGGATTTGCCCCTATATTTCCAGACATCTGTTATCACTTAACCCATTACAAGCCCGCTGCCGCAGATATTCCCGTGGCGAGCGATAACCCAGCGCACTATGCGGATGCCATTCGTTATAATGCTCGAACGCCTCTGCAAGGTTCTTTGCTGCCGTTAACCCGTCTGGTTTGGGCATGATACTGATGTAGTCACGCTTTATCGTTTTCACGAAGCTCTCTGCTATTCCGTTACTCTCCGGACTCCGCACCGCCGTGTTCTTCGGTTCAAGTCCCAACATCCGGGCGAACTGGCGTGTTTCATTAGCCCGGTAGCATGAACCATTATCCGTCAGCCACTCCACTGGAGACGACGGAAGATCGTTGCCGAAGCGGCGTTCCACCGCTCCCAGCATGACGTCCTGTACTGTTTCACTGTTGAAGCCGCCGGTAGTCACCGCCCAGTGCAGTACCTCACGATCACAGCAGTCCAGCGCGAACGTGACACGCAGTCTCTCTCCGTTATCACAGCAGAACTCGAACCCGTCAGAGCACCATCGCTGATTGCTTTCTTTCACGGCCACTCTGCCTGTATGTGCCCGTTTCGATGGCGGTACAGCAGGTTTTCGCTCAAGCAACAGCGCATTCTGGCGCATGAGCCGGTAAACACGTTTGGCATTGATCGCAGGCATACCATCAAGTTCTGCCTGTCTGCGAAGCAGCGCCCATACCCGACGATAACCATACGTGGGCAGCTCTCCGATAACATGGTGTATACGGAGAAGCACATCCGTATCATCAGTGTGACGACTGCGGCGGCCATCCATCCAGTCATCGGTTCGTCTGAGAATGACGTGCAACTGCGCACGCGACACCCGGAGACAACGGCTGACTAAGCTTACTCCCCATCCCCGGGCAATAAGGGCGCGTGCGCTATCCACTTTTTTGCCCGTCCATATTCAACGGCTTCTTTGAGGAGTTCATTTTCCATCGTTTTCTTGCCGAGCAGGCGCTGGAGTTCTTTAATCTGCTTCATGGCGGCAGCAAGTTCAGAGGCAGGAACAACCTGTTCTCCGGCGGCCACAGCAGTAAGACTTCCTTCCTGGTATTGCTTACGCCAGAGAAATAGCTGGCTGGCTGCCACACCGTGTTGCCGGTTTTCGTATGCAGTGTCTATGCGACAGACACTGCGCTCTTAGCATGGGGCAGGGAATAACCAGGCTATTTCTCCATGCACAGGCCAATTATGAAAGAGGAGAGGCTTAAGTTCTTGAACCCTGAACGAATAACGACTACCAGAAAAGCACTTCGCATCACTCAGACATAATTTAACATAATATACATTATGCGTAGTAATATTGTAGTAGCTAAATTGAGATGTCCGTCTCTGACTAAATAGACATGTCCGCGCTACAGTCTCACCACAGCGATCACTGCTTTCAAAGGATGGGACTCATGACGGCATACGGAACGGAGTAATCGGCAACTGATGCCGGGCCTCGCTGAGCGTGCACTGCTTATTATCCGTGAACGTGCCGCCAAGAACCGCGGTTTGTGCCGGACGCACAACGCCTAACCCAGGCAACCAAGCTGCACGTCGCCTCCTCCACGACCAGGGTGCCCGCCTTCGGACGAGAGTTCCGCCGCTTGTCGAATTTACCACGCCCAGCAATGTGCGGGTTTCTTTGACAGGAGAAGGATCTCGGCACGCAGGCCGGCCGTATCCAGCAATGCTGGTTTCCGGTACGGGTGGATGGATCAGAAGTACCGTGGTTCCAGCGTTAAGGGAATCCGCCCGCCGGTCACCGCTGAGCATATAGGCCAGCCAGTTGGCTGATCATGGTGATAGTTGATGCCTGACGGTAAATATCGGAACGATGGTGCGCCAGCCAAAGTAATCTGGGGATGGCACTTGAAGCCAGCGTTTCTCCGGTCGCGCAATGAACTTCGTTTTCGAAGGGTCTTGTTGTGCAGTTCTCTGAGTTCGCTGAGCTTCGCCGCGCCGCTCTGCGCCATCCGCATTCGCGCTGCCCAAGATAGGTATTCCTTTAGTTGTTTTATAAAACAATGCCTTCACGCATCGAACATGCGAAACGGCAGCGATCTGCTCCGGGGCTATGCCGGCGTTGTGCAACGCCGCGCGCATGCACTCACACGCCAGTTGCCAGTTTTTGTTGGAATCAAATCCATGGAACAGGAACATCCAGTACTGCCAGATGCCGCCACTTCACCTGTCCCACTGCTATTTGATTGCCTTAGGTCGAGCGGAATCTCGCAGCCCGAACCTTTCCGGTGCCTCGTCCAGCACCATCAGGTAGTACTTTGATTGTGAAGGGGTAAAGAGTAGAGCCATTCTCAGATTATCCTGGCTTATGCGTTCTGTTTATTCCTGTATAAGTTCTCCATCATTCCCGGTAATAAGGTCATGCAAATTTAACTACGTAAAATCGCCGCTGCTGTATCCTGATCGGGTGACCGGTGCGTTGATATAACCGCCTTTCATTGCAGCGGCAATTGCTTCGGGCTTTATTTGTTCCCCTGCCACGCCAACCCGGACGGGTATGGTCTTCAGCGCGCTTAAAGGTAAGCCAATCAGTCCGTTATGTATTTTGATATCCGTGACAACGTCACCTTTTGCATCAAAAAAGTAGCCTGAATGCGCCAACCGCCCCTTTTCGGCCGATCATTAACTGTTCGCCCTGGCTGATATAACCGGAGCGAATGATCGTCGCGTCGTCTTGTTGACTCACGAGCCCCGATGCGACAATCGCCACATCCGCTGCTTGCGCGGCTAACAAGAACATCTTTGACGCAATTTTCATTTTTTAGCGTACGGGCAATGTCAGCGGAAGATGCCGCAACAAACCGGAATAATATTCACACTGCACGCCGCGTAGAGCTGCCCGATTCCCGTCATATCCAACCGACGCCACCGGAGAGCGTTGACCAGGCGAATTTGCTGTAAAAATAAAACCACTTCAAGTCTTGCAGCGTCTTAGTGGTTGCCTCGCAAAACCAATCGCCAGCATCTGTTGTGGTTGGAGAGTGAACTCATCAACATATGCGCCGCGCCTCTGCTAGCGCTCGCCCACCGACATCAGCATCTGCAACCCCAGGAATAGCCCGGACATGTTGCAGCGAAAACTGACGACGTAATTGGGTTCATCCTCCAGACAGCCTTCAAAGCGAGAATTAATCTGTACGCGAATAATTATCCGGACTGATGCCCTTTCTCCACAATCGGATAAGCTGGAACGCATCTGGCCGGACAATCCTGATCTCACTATTGGTCAGCCCATAGTGATGGTGAAAACCGCACAATGCACGCAACCTGTTCTTCTTCACACATTCCCTGTTCTGAAATTGCCAGATCGTTGATTGTTCATAATTCATTACTCACTTTGAACATATTTAAATCTTTAATGCAATTGTTGAGTTCTTGCTCATTTTATATCTGTAATAGCAACCACAGTTTGACTCTACGAGCATGAACAGAAACAGTACCGTAAAATCAGAATAGCATAAATTGTAATGTATACGTCGGAAATATGTGCAATGTCCACCTAAGGTTATGAACAAATTAAAAGCGGAAATTCATTTCTTCAAAAGTCACCTGCAAAACTAAACGGGGAAATACCGGAACAAGTAATACCGCGCGTTACCGCTACTTGCGCCCGCTGGGTTTATAAAACAGTATTCAGGGTCGATGTCCTGAAAGGCATCGATTTCGTTCCGTCGGGGGAGGTCCACGCCCTGCTCGGCGGCAATGGTGCCGGTAAATGAACATTAATGAAGATTATTGCAGTTGTATACCCCTGCTGATAGCGGTACGCTGGAGATTGAGGGCAACGACTAGGTCGGATTAACGCAGTTCATGCTCATCAGCTGGGTATTTATCTGGTTCCCCAGGAACCGCTGCTTCCCAGAGCCTGTCGATAAAAGAAAACGTCCTGTTTTGGGCTCGCAAAAAACGGCTCTTCCCATGCAGAAAATGAAGAACTTGCTGGCGGCGCTGGGCTGCCAGGTTGATCCATCGTCTGGCAGGATCGCTGGATATCGCCGAATCGCCGAAATGGTGGAAATCCTCCGCGGGCTGATGCGCGACTCGCGGATTCTAATCCTCGATGAACCTCCCGCCTCGCTTACCCCTGCGGAAACTCAACACTTGTTAGTCGCTTGCAAGAGCTGCCTTGCTACTGGCGTGGGTATTGTTTTTATCTCGCATAAGCTGCCGGAAATTGGCGCGATTGCCAATCGATTGGCGTGATGGGCAGCGGAACCATCGCCTTCACCGGCAAGACCAAGCAAACTGTTACCAGCAAGCATCCCTCAGCCATCACCCGGCGTTGGGCAAAAGTCCTCTCTGCCAGCCAAAAATTATCAGCTTCATTTTCCTGGTAACCGCCCACAACATGCCGCCGGAACGCCGGTGCTGACACGGAAAATCTGACCGGCGAAGGTTTCAACAACGTCAGCCTGACGCTCAATGCCGGAGAAATTCTGGGCCTGGCCGGCTGGCGGGGGCCGGACGCACAGACCGGCCGAGACGCTCGACGGCTTGCGTACTTTGCGTGGCGGACGCATTATGCTGAATGGTAAAGAGATCAATAAATTATCCACTGGAGAACGTTTACTGCGCGGTCTGGTTTATCTGCCGGAAGATCGCCAGTCATCCGGACTGAATCTCGATGCTTCGCTGGCCTGGAACGTCTGCGCCCTTACTCATAACCTTCGTGGATTCTGGGCGAAAACCGCGAAAGATAATGCCACCCTGGAACGTTATCGTCGGGCGCTGAATATTAAATTTAACCAACCGGAACAAGCTGCACGGACATTATCCGGTAGCAACCAGCAAAAAATCCTCATTGCCAAATGCCTGGAAGCTTCGCCGCAAGCATTGATTGTCGATGAGCCGACGCGCGGCGTGGATGTCTCGGCCCGTAATGATATCTACCAGCTGTTGCGCAGCATCGCCGCACAGAATGTGGCTGTGCTGTTTATCTCCTCTGATATGGAAGAGATCGAACTGATGGCAGATCGTGTGTATGTGATGCATCAGGGCGAAATTACCCACTCTGCACTGACCGGGCGCGATATTAATGTCGAGACTATTATGCGCGTTGCCTTCGGCGATAGTCAGCGTCAGGAGGCATCATGCTGAAGTTTATTCAGAACAACCGTGAAATCACGGCATTGCTGGCGGTGGTGCTGCTGTTTGTATTACCCGGTTTTCTCGACCGCCAGTATTTAAGTGTGCAAACGCTGACCATGGTTTATAGCAGCGCGCAAATCCTGATCCTGCTGGCAATGGGCGCGACGCTGGTAATGCTTACGCGCAATATTGATGTTTCAGTGGGTTCGATTACCGGAATGTGCGCGGTGCTGTTGGGGATGTTACTGAACGCAGGATATTCACTACCTGTTGCCTGTGTCGCGACTTTACTGCTTGGTTTGCTCGCGGGATTTTTCAACGGTGCCCTGGTCGCGTGGCTAAAGATCCCTGCCATTGTTGCCACCCTTGGCACGTTAGGGTTGTACAGAGGCATCATGTTGCTGTGGACTGGCGGTAAATGGATTGAAGGGTTACCCGCCGAACTGAAACAGCTCTCCGCCCCGCTGCTGCTTGGCATTTCAGCAATTGGTTGGTTGACGATAATTCTGGTGGCATTTATGGCCTGGCTGCTGGCGAAGACGGCGTTTGGACGCAGTTTTTATGCCACGGGCGATAATTTACAGGGCGCTCGTCAACTGGGCGTTCGTACGGAAGCCATTCGCATTGTGGCATTTTCGTTGAACGGCTGCATGGCGGCACTGGCGGGAATTGTGTTTGCTTCGCAGATTGGTTTTATCCTCAACCAGACCGGTACCGGGCTGGAGATGAAAGCAATTGCAGCCTGCGTGCTGGGCGGCATTAGTTTGCTCGGTGGTTCCGGTGCGATCATCGGTGCGGTACTCGGCGCATGGTTCCTGACGCAGATCGATAGCGTACTGGTGCTGTTGCGCATTCCGGCATGGTGGAATGATTTTATCGCGGGTCTGGTTCTGCTGGCGGTGCTGGTGTTTGATGGACGCCTGCGTTGTGCGCTGGAACGTAATCTACGGCGGCAAAAATATGCCCGCTTTATGACGCCACCGCCATCCGTTAAACCCGCTTCGTCAGGTAAAAAACGGGAGGCCGCATAATGCGTATTCGCTACGGTTGGGAACTGGCTCTTGCCGCACTGCTCGTTATTGAGATTGTCGCATTTGGTGCAATTAACCCGCGAATGTTAGATCTCAATATGTTGCTGTTCAGCACCAGTGACTTTATCTGCATTGGCATTGTCGCTCTACCGCTGACGATGGTGATTGTCAGTGGCGGGATCGATATTTCGTTTGGTTCGACCATCGGCCTCTGCGCCATTGCATTGGGCGTACTGTTTCAAAGTGGTGTGCCGATGCCGCTGGCGATACTCCTGACCTTACTGCTCGGCGCATTGTGCGGGCTGATCAACGCCGGATTAATTATCTATACCAAAGTTAACCCGCTGGTGATTACGCTTGGCACGCTGTATCTGTTTGCCGGAAGCGCTCTGCTGCTTTCCGGTATGGCCGGAGCGACGGGGTACGAAGGTATTTGGTGGATTCCCGATGGCGTTTACAGATTTCGCTAACCTGGATGTGCTGGGGCTGGCCGACCGCTGATTATCTTCCTGATATGTCTCCTCGTTTTCTGGCTCTGGCTGCATGAACACCATACCGGACGTAATGTGTTTTTGATTGGGCGAAGCCCGCGCGTGAGCACTTTATAGCGCGATTCCAGTTAACCGCACCTTATGTGCGCTCTATGCCATGACGGGGCTGGCGTCTGCGGTCGCCGCTATGCTGCTGGTATCGTATTTTGGTTCAGCACGTTCCGAATCTCGGTGCGTCGTTTCTGATGCCCGCCATCACCGCCGTGGTGCTTGGCAGGGCCGATGCTGCTGGTGGTTCCGGTTCCTCCATCGGCACCGCATGCGGGTTTATTAGTGGGATATTGCAACAAGGTTTGCAAATGGCAGGAGTGCCAAATCAGGTGTCCAGCGCCTTTTCCGGTGCGCTACTTATAGTCGTTGTCGTAGGTCGTTCCGTGACGCTGCATCGCCAGGCGACGAACAGTGGCTGGCGCATCCGGCCAATAACCCGTTTGCCATAAAGGATATCTTCATGACACTTCATCGCTTTAGAAAAATCGCCTTACTTAGCGCTTGGCATTGCCGCAATCTCTATGAATGTGCAGGCCGCAGAGCGTATTGCATTTATTCCCAGGAACTGGTTGGCGTGGGATTTTTTACCAGCGGTGGCGATCGGCACCGACAAGCGGGTAAAGAGCTGGGCGTTGATGTGACCTACGACGGGCCGACAGAACCCAGTGTTTCTGGTCAGGTACAGTTGATTAATAACTTCGTCAATCAGGGTTATAACTCCGTATCAGTTTCTGCGGTTTCGCCTGATGGCTTGTGTCCGGCACTGAAACGCGCCATGCAACGTGGTGTGAGAGTGCTGGCCTGGGACTCTGATGCTGAACCGGAGTGCGCTCTTACTACATTAATAGGGGACGGCCCGCCAGAGTTGGGAGGTATGTTGGTGGATATGGCGGCGCGTCAGGTAAATAAAGACAAAGCCAAAGTCGCATTTTCTGCTTCAAGCCCCACCGTTACGGACCAAAAACCAGTGGGTGAAAAACGAAGACGAAAATCGCGAAAGAGCATCCTGGCTGGGAAATTGTTCACTACGCAGTTTGGCTATAACGATGCCACTAAATCATTACGAACCGCAGAGGAATATTAAAAGCGTATTAGCGATCTCGACGCCGTTGTCGTCCGATGCCAACGCCCTGCCGCTGCCGCAAGCCAGCAGAAAACTTGAAAAATGACAAAGTAGCGATTGTCGGATTCAGTACGCCAAACGTGATGCGTCCATATGTGGAACGCGGCACGGTGAAAGAATTGGCCTGTGGGATGTGGTTCAGCAAGGCAAAATTTAGTGTATGTCGCGGATGCATTATTGAAAAAAGGATCAATGAAAACGGGCGACAGCTGGATATCAGGGCGTAGGTCAGGTTGAAGTCTTCGCCAAATAGCGTTCAGGGCTATGACTACGAAGCGGATGGTAATGGCATCGTTGCTTGTTACCGGAGCGCGTGATATTCGACAAAGAGGAGTATTCGGCGAATACGATTATTAATGTGCATTACTTAACCGGAGTAAGTTATGGCAGATTTAGACGATATTAAAGATGGTAAAGATTTTCGTACAATCAGCGCAACAAAATATCCCTTTTACCTGAAGGTTGCGGTGCGCTGGTAGACTGGCCCCCTGAATCTCCAGACAACCAGTATCACTTATTTAAGTGATAGTCTTAATACTAGTTTTTAGACTAGTCATTGGAGAACAGATGATTGATGTCTTAGGGCCGGAGAAACGCAGACGGCGTACCACACAGGAAAAGATCGCAATTGTTCAGCAGAGCTTTGAACCGGGGATGACGGTCTCCCTCGTTGCCCGGCAACATGGTGTAGCAGCCAGCCAGTTATTTCTCTGGCGTAAGCAATACCAGGAAGGAAGTCTTACTGCTGTGGCCGCCGGAGAACAGGTTGTTCCTGCCTCTGAACTTGCTGCCGCCATGAAGCAGATTAAAGAACTCCAGCGCCTGCTCGGCAAGAAAACGATGGAAAATGAACTCCTCAAAGAAGCCGTTGAATATGGACGGGCAAAAAAGTGGATAGCGCACGCGCCCTTATTGCCCGGGGATGGGGAGTAAGCTTAGTCAAGCTTAGTCAGCCGTTGTCTCCGGGTGTCGCGTGCGCAGTTGCACGTCATTCTCAGACGAACCGATGACTGGAAAGATGGTCGCCGCAGCCGTCACTCAGATGATACGGATGTGCTTCTCCGTATACACCATGTTATCGGAGAGCTGCCCACATATGGTTATCGTCGGGTATGGGCGCTGCTTCGCAGACAGGCCGAACTTGATGGTATGCCTGCGATCAATGCCAAACGTATTTACCGGCTCATGCGCCAGAATGCGCTGTTGCTTGAGCGAAAACTCGCTGTACCGCCATCGAAACGGGCACATACCGGCAGAGTGGCTGTGAAAGAAAGTAATCAGCGATGGTGCTCTGACGGGTTCGAGTTCCGCTGTGATAACGGAGAAAAACTGCGAGTCACGTTCGCGCTGGACTGCTGTGACCGTAAGGCACTGCACTGGGCGGTCACTACGGGCGGCTTCAACAGTGAAACAGTACAGGACGTCATGCTGGGAGCGGTGGAACGCCGCTTCGGCAACGATCTTCCGTCGTCTCCAGTGGAGTGGCTGACGGATAATGGTTCATGCTACCGGGCTAATGAAACACGCCAGTTCGCCCGGATGTTGGGACTTGAACCGAAGAACACGGCGGTGCGGAGTCCGGAGAGTAACGGAATAGCAGAGAGCTTCGTGAAAACGATAAAGCGTGACTACATCAGTATCATGCCCAAACCAGACGGGTTAACGGCAGCAAAGAACCTTGCAGAGGCGTTCGAGCATTATAACGAATGGCATCCGCATAGTGCGCTGGGTTATCGCTCGCCACGGGAATATCTGCGGCAGCGGGCTTGTAATGGGTTAAGTGATAACAGATGTCTGGAAATATAGGGGCAAATCCAGTCCTTGTGATTTAAAGATGTGAATCGCCACGGATAATCTAGACACTTCCGAGCCGTTGATAATACTGGTTTTCATATTCTGTCGGTGACATCTGTTCGCTAGAACCATGCCGACGCTTACTGTTATAAAACATTTCGATGTAATCAAAAATATCACTGCGGGCTTCTTCCCGCGTTCCGTAGATCTTTTTCTTTATCCGTTCACGTTTCAACAACTGGAAAAAACTTTCTGCAACCGCATTATCATGGCAGTTACCGCGACGGCTCATGCTACCCTCCAGGCCGTGTGATTTCAGGAACGACTGCCACTCATGGCTTGTGTACTGACTGCCCTGATCCGAATGAACCAGCACCTGTTTTTCGGGATTACGCCACCATACAGCCATCAGCAGTGCGTTCAGGACAATGTCCTTTGTCATCCGGGATTGCATGGACCAGCCGATAATTTTGCGTGAGAACAGATCAACAACAACGGCAAGATACAGCCAGCCTTCGTGGGTCCTGATGTAGGTTATGTCCGTTACCCAACGCTCATCAGGAGCATCCGGATTGAACTGTCGCTGGAGCCTGTTGGGTGACACGATACTGGCCTCGCCTTTACGTGCCCGCGGGCTTCGGTATCCGACCTGAGCCTTTATTCCGACACGTTTCATCAGTCTCCAGACTCTGTTTACTCCGCACTGTTGCCCGCTGTCACGCAGATCCAGATGGATTTTGCGATAACCATAGACGCATCCCGATTCCAGCCAGAACTGTTTAATCTGTCCTGTCAGTCTCAGGTCTGCCTGATGGCGTTGTGAATGCGGCTGCTGAAGCCAGGCGTAAAAACCACTGGGATGAACATCCAGCACCCGACAGAGCAGGCGAACAGGCCAGCAACAGGAGTTGTCACGGATAAAGGCGTACCTCAGTCGGACAGCTTTGCGAAGTACGCCGCGGCTTTTTTTAATATGTCCCGTTCGTCGGTAACCCGTTTCAGCTCTTTCTGGAGACGGCGGATCTCGGCCTGAGCATCTGACTGTTCTTTATTAGTGGAAGAATCCGGACCGTACTTCTTTATCCAGGCATAAAGGCTGTGGGTGGTGATATCGAGACGTGTTGCAACGCTGGCAACAGAATAACCGCGATCAACAACCTGTTTGACTGCTTCAGTTTTAAACTCTTCGGGATAACGCTTACCGCTCATGGGCACCTCTCTTTAAGCCATCTTAAATGACTCTGAGGTGTCTGTTAAACCCGTGGCGATTCAATTATCTTACTCCTTACCTGTTCCACAGCGTGCCATCTTCCAGACGTGCGACTGGTAGATAAGCAGGTTCATAGGGATATTTCGCCGCCAGCTTTTCATCGAATTCGATACCAAGACCCGGTTTGTCTCCCGGATGCATATAGCCGTTATCGAAAGTCCAGTTGTGCGGGAAGACTTCGAGCATTTGTTCGGAATAACCCATGTATTCCTGGACACCGAAATTGGGGACCCACAGATCAAAGTGCAGCGCCGCAGCCATGCAGACTGGTGACAAATCGGAAGGACCGTGTGAGCCAGTACGTACCTGATACAGCGAAGCAAAATCGGCAATCCGGCGCATACCGGTAATTCCGCCTGCATGGGTCAGCGTGGTGCGGATATAATCGATGAGTTGCTCTTCAATCAGTTGTTTGCAGTCCCAGATGCTGTTGAAGACTTCACCCACTGCGATGGGTGTGACGGTATGTTGGCGAATGAGACGGAAGCATTCTTGGTTTTCCGCTGGCGTCGGGTCTTCCATCCAGAACATGCGATAATCTTCAATGCTTTTACCAAAGCGCGCCGCTTCAATAGGCGTTAAGCGATGGTGCATGTCATGCAGCAAATGTTCATTAAAACCAAACTTGTTACGTACCGCGTCAAACAATTTCGGCATGAAATCGAGGTATTTCTCCGTCGACCACAGCTGCTCTTCCGGCCACTGTCCTTTGGTTGCGGGTTCATAAGCCAGACCTTTACCTTTCGACATGCCGTAGGTGGTTTTCATACCAGGGATTCCGCACTGCACGCGGATGGCTTTGAATCCCAGCTCCTGATGACGGGCATAATCATCCAGAGCTTCATCAATACTGTGACCGGTGGTATGGCAATAAACCATCACCCCTTCACGAGACGCGCCGCCGAGTAACTGGTAAAGCGGCATGTTGGCAGCTTTGGCTTTAATATCCCACAGCGCCATATCAACCGCTGAAATGGCCGACATCGTAACCGGACCGCGACGCCAGTAAGCACCTTTATAGAAAAACTGCCAGATATCTTCGATACGGTGCGCATCGCGACCAATAAGCCGCGGACAAAGATGATCCTGCAAATAAGAGGCCACGGAAAGCTCACGTCCATTGAGGGTGGCATCCCCAAGGCCCGTAATACCGTCCTCAGTGGTGATTTTTAATGTGACGAAATTACGCCCCGGACAGGTAACAAAAACTTCAGCCTTTACGATCTTCATGTTCGATTCCTTGCATCGCTTGTCGTGATGCATGAAATCTACGCAACTGAGCTACTGCCATACAAGTATGAAGATCGAAAAAAGCCGGAGTGATCACAAAAAAAGGCGTATATTTGCGCTGTGAATGGTTGACAAAAGATGAAATAGAATACCTTTTGTCAGCTGACACTTCCTCGTATCTTATTGATAAAATGGATTTATGTTCCTACGTGCGCCCCCAGCCCGCAACAATGATCAACATTCCGCAAAGCGCAATCAACGCACCCGTCCAGTCATAAAGACTTAGTTTCACGCCATCCACAACGCGCAGCCACATCAATGCCGTGCAGACATAAACGCCACCATAAGCCGCGTAAACACGCCCACTCGCCGCAGGATGCAACGTTAACAACCAGACAAACAGCGCCAGTGAAATCCCCGCCGGAAGCAACAGCCAGATACTGGCGTTTCGTTTTAACCACAACCAGGGCAGAAAGCATCCAATAATTTCACACAGCGCAGTAGCAAAAAATAGTAACGTTGTTTTAATCATCTTTGTCACTTATTGACATCATGTATAGTTATAGGGCGACATAATATCATCAATATAAACATCCTCCTGGTACGTTTTGCGTTCGCAGTGGATGGTGTAGAATCACCTTTAATCATTCATACAGGGAATGAATTATGAAAATCACTCTCAGCAAACGAATCGGCCTGCTCGCTTTTCTGCTGCCTTGCGCACTGGCATTGAGCACAACTGTTCATGCCGAAACTAACAAACTGGTGATTGAGTCTGGCGACAGTGCACAAAGCCGCCAGCACGCCGCTATGGAAAAAGAGCAATGGAATGACACGCGCAATCTGCGCCAGAAAGTGAATAAACGCACTGAAAAAGAGTGGGATAAAGCCGACGCCGCTTTTGATAACCGCGATAAATGTGAGCAAAGCGCCAACATCAATGCCTACTGGGAGCCCAATACTTTGCGCTGCCTGGACCGTCGAACTGGCCGCGTTATTACCCCCTAACCTGTTATTGATTTAAGGAATGTAAGGACACGTTATGCCAAGCGCCCACAGTTAAGCTACGCCCGCTGGAGCGTGAAGATTTACGCTATGTACATCAACTCGACAATAACGCCAGTGTGATGCGTTACTGGTTTGAGGAACCCTACGAAGCCTTTGTTGAACTCTCTGATCTGTATGATAAGCGCATATTCACGATCAGAGCGAACGGCGCTTTGTGGTGGAATGTGACGGCGAAAAAGCCGGTCTGGTGGAGCTGGTGGAAATTAACCATGTTCATCGCCGGGCAGAATTTCAGATAATTATCTCCCCGGAGTATCAGGGGAAAGGTCTGGCAACCCGTGCCGCCAAATTAGCAATGGACTATGGCTTCACCGTTCTCAATCTCTATAAGCTGTATCTGATCGTCGATAAAGAGAATGAAAAAGCGATTCACATTTACCGCAAGCTTGGCTTTACGGTTGAAGGTGAATTGATGCATGAGTTTTTTATTAATGGTCAATATCGTAATGCCATTCGCATGTGTATATTCCAGCATCAGTATCTGGCAGAGCACAAAACACCGGGTCAGACTCTCCTGAAGCCGACCGCACAATAGCATTAATAATAATCGATCGTATTTTTGATGGTGTAAACCCGTTCGACGGCGGGTTTTACTCCTTCATCAACAATGATCAGCTGACAGTCCACTGGATTGGCGTGACTGTCATATTCACAGCTCTGTTTTACATTACCAACTCGTTGATTATTTAGTAAAGTAACCGCTGTGTAATCTAATTTTTTGATCGGATCCGTTGATGGCGTGGCGCTGACAGATAATGTTTTGTCGTTACTTTTCGTGGTTTTACCCAGCGGATACCCCTGATCATCATAGCGATATTCCATCTGCATTTGTTTGCTGCTGGCTTTAATCACGAAGCCATTATCATCGGTTTCCCAACTCACCCCGGCAGAAGGTAATTCTGCTAGCTGGCATTTTCCCTGTAAACGTACTCTCTTCTCCAGCGTCTCGGCATCACGGTAATAATTGGCGTCCAGTACCAGAGCGACCACGGTATTATTTTCCAGATCCAGTAATTCGAGTGAATCAAAACAGCCTTCTTCCGACAAAGTCCCAGAAACACGTTTCGTCACTTCACCTTGCTCATCCATTAATGTCTGAGTGAAATCTTTTACCGGACCACGCAGCGGATCAAAATCGAATTCATTAGAGAAACTGGCCATCTCAGGGGTAAATGAAAGTGTTACCTCTGTGCGGTCACATCCTGTGAGGAATATCGCGAGTAAGCATGGTAGTAATTTGTATTTCACAACAGTCACCAGAGAGTAGAGATGATTCTCAATCATAGTAGCAAATACAGTACTTTACACGTTAAATGCTATGCTTAAAGAAGTTATCTTCGCGTAAGGAGCTTATGATGAAACTCTCAACCTGCTGTGCCGCGCTTCTGCTCGCCCTCGCCTCACCCGCGGTACTCGCCGCGCCGGGATCTTGTGAGCGCATACAGAGCGATATATCACAGCGCATTATCAATAATGGCGTACCCGAAAGCAGCTTCACGTTAAGTATTGTACCCAATGACCAGGTTGATCAGCCTGATTCCCAGGTCGTCGGGCATTGCGCTAATGATACGCATAAAATTCTCTACAACCGCACCACCAGCGGTAACGTCTCTGCTCCCGCGCAGTCTACCCAGGATGGCGCGCCTGCCGAACCGCAGTAACACATTATCGACTGAACGCCGGATATGACACATCCGGCGATTTGAACATACAACATAATCTCACCTTATTACTCATACCCTTCTATTGATGTGGATTAATAATTCTTAACCCAAAATGGGTAGACTCCCTCTATTGTTAGCGCGCTAAATATTCAATGTATAAACATTTATATAACAATAAAGAACAGGGAGTGAGTTATGTCCAAAAATGACCGAATGGTGGGCATCAGCCGCAGAACACTCGTTAAATCAACCGCGACAGGTTCTCTGGCGCTGGCTGCAGGCGGTTTTTCTTTACCGTTCACCCTGCGCAGTGCAGCGGCAGCGGTACAACAGGCCAGCGAAAAAGTGATCTGGGGTTCCTGTTCCGTCAACTGTGGTAGCCGCTGTGCACTTCGTCTACATGTTAAAGATAATGAAGTGACCTGGGTGGAAACTGACAATACCGGCAGCGATGAGTACGGCAACCATCAGGGTACGCGCCTGTTTGCGCGGTCGCTCCATCCGCCGGCGTATTAATCATCCCGATCGCTTGAATGACCCAATGAAACGCGTGGGTAAACGCGGTGAAGGCAAATTCGAACGGATTAGCTGGGATGAAGCCCTGGATACTATCGCCAGTAGCCTGAAAAAAACCGTCGAACAATATGGCAATGAAGCTGTATATATTCAGTACTCTTCGGGGATTGTTGGCGGCAATATGACCCGCTCTTCGCCATCAGCCTCGGCGGTCAAACGCCTGATGAACTGCTACGGCGGTTCACTCAATCAGTATGGCTCCTACAGCACCGCGCAAATTTCCTGTGCCATGCCCTACACCTACGGCAGTAATGATGGCAACAGCACCACGGATATTGAAAACAGCAAGCTGGTCGTGATGTTTGGTAACAACCCGGCAGAAACCCGCATGAGCGGTGGTGGCATCACTTATCTTCTTGAAAAAGCGCGCGAGAAATCGAACGCCAAAATGATTGTTATCGATCCGCGATATACCGATACGGCTGCCGGTCGTGAAGAGGAATGGCTCCCTATTCGCCCGGGCACCGATGCCGCGCTGGTTGCGGGTATTGCCTGGGTATTGATTAACGAAAATCTCGTTGATCAACCTTTTCTCGATAAATACTGCGTCGGCTATGACGAAAAAACCTTACCGCAGGTGCACCCAAAAATGGTCACTATAAGCCTATATTCTTGGTGAAGGAGACGATAAACAGCGGAAAACGCCGCAGTGGGCTTCGCGAATTCCCGCTATCCCGGTGGACCGCATATCATCGAACTGGCGCGTGAAATTGGCACAGCAAAACCCGCTTATATCTGCCAGGGCTGGGGCCGCGACCAAGGCAAACGGCGAGCTGACCGCACGCGCTATTGCTATGTTGCCTATTCTGACGGGCAATGTCGGCATCAGCGGCGGAAATAGTGGCCGCGCGTGAATCGACCTATACCAGTTCATAGAACGCCTGCCGGTGCTGGATAATCCGGTCAAAGCGTCAATCTCCTGCTTCAGCTGGACAGATGCTATCAATCATGGCCCGCAAATGACGGCAATCCGCGACAGCATCCGGGCAAGGATCAAACTGGATGTGCCCATTAAGTTCATCTGGAACTACAAGGACTTGAAGCGGACCCTTAGTAGGCCTGAGGTCCTGCATTGAGTCAAGACCTTGTGTCATTCTTTGTGCCAGACTTGTGTCATTAGACGGGATGTCTAGACGGCTGGTCAGGACCCTCCGGTGGCCTCGGTCTGGACTTGAGGCGGGCTATGGGGGAAGTCTGCTGGCTTAATGTATTAGATGGTCATTCACATTTTTCTGTCAGAAACCATCGGTCCCACTGTGAGTACAAACCTAAGCCCCCAGAAGCCCACCCACAGCCTTAGACAGAGTGTCGAATACATTCACACCGAGTCGACCGGAGAGGACCATATAGAGGCCCACAGAGAGGAACACGAGTTTATAGACCAGAGTCAGGAGGGACCTTATGTCTTCGGAAGTCATGGACATAAAGCCCCCCCCTATCTTCTATTGCACTACCGCACTAGACAACTAGTACAAAACAAAGGCCCAGACCATTGGTCCAGACCGTAGTTAGTTAATCACAGTGACAAGCCACCACCTGAAGTCCTGCTGATATTCAGTCCAGACTTACCTCTGCTCATGGTCTTACCTCCCTCGGTCTCCTGACCTTGGGTATCGACTACAGCTTGCTGAGCGTCATCTGGAGGAGCTACAGGAGGAGCTACAGGAGGCGGGACCGAAGCCCCACCTTGAGTCCCACCACCACCTGTCAGGCCCTTGGCGATGGACCTGAAGCCTTTACTAATGCTCTTACCCATTGGTCTTACGCTTCGGTCTTGGTGAACTTCAGGCGTTTGACTACAGGCAGGACGGCAGTAGCTGAGCCAGTGCCCATCTTGATGGTCGTAGCAGCTTCAGCGACAACGAACACTTTACCGAGGATTTCCAAGTCGTGGGACTGAGAGTCGCCATCACGTGAAAGGACGACCGTAATATTCTCACCGTCGTGACGGAAGCAGCCGAAGCTCAGGGCCGTGAAGCGTTTAGCCAGCATGAATACACCCTTGTCTTCACCGTTGTAATAGGCGATGTCTGTCCCCAGCATATCGACGATAGCGTCTTCACCGGAGAAGCCTTGCTTAGCAGCCAGACGGGACAGTGCTTTCAGTTGGCTCTCATGAGCGATAATACCGTAGTCAGACACCTCAGAACCGAAAGAAGACTCTGTGTTCTCATACAGAGCGTCCATGATAGCGTCTGCCTTAGCGGTCAGGCTACCAGTCAGGACAGGAAGCTCTACGGTCTTCAGCAGCTTAGAGGATTCCAGAACGTCGACCATGCGAGCGTTGATGGTACGGACCACATTCTCACAGATGTTCATAGCGTCCTGCTGAAGTGTGCCCTGAGTGAATCCGGTGGATGACTTGGCGTCCCAGAGCTTGGTCTGCTCAGAGATGAGAATAGCCTGCTCGATTGGTTCGACCACGATTTCTTGTCCAGACGGAACGGTCACGACTTCAGGTCGCTTGCCACCACGGACAGGAACGACCACAGAGCGGTCAGCCAGAGTGTGAGCAATGATTGGGGTCGGTAAGCTGTTACGGGTCGGCAGGACTTCTACAGGGAACGGGATGTTCTCTTGAGCGTCTTTAAGTACACCGTTCAGCATAGCCTTAACCGTCTTAGCTAACTGGAGGGCATAGACCTGCGGGTCAGCGTTAGTCGGCAGACCTTCATTGACCTGAATGTTGTCGGTATCGGTGATGCGTACTGGCTCAATGCCAAACTGGAAAGCGTCTTTAATCGTAGTCATAATAATCAATCTCCTAAATTAGTTTAAATACTGTGAGTCCTCAAAACTGAGGAGTCCCTAACATCGGGTCAGGGACTGTGTGTTTTACAAGCTGTCCATCCAGTTACCGCCTGACTCAAGGTCA
Source organism: Shigella flexneri (assembly GCA_048288465.1). Taxonomy (GTDB): domain Bacteria; phylum Pseudomonadota; class Gammaproteobacteria; order Enterobacterales; family Enterobacteriaceae; genus Enterobacter; species Enterobacter flexneri_B. The sequence continues at coordinate 1,572,412 of CP182556.1, forward strand.
GCGACAATAGCGGCACGGGAGCGACCAGCGGAATGGGTAGCACTGCGGAGGCTCTCACCATAGGTCCGGCGTTCAGCTTTGACCTGTTCGCGGCGCTGTAGCTCTTTCTGCCACTCTGCATCGGTCATGTTCTCTTCACGCATACGCTCAGCCTGAAGTCGTTGCTCTTTAGCGATACGCTCAGCTTCAGCTCGTTTGTTCATCTGGCGGCGACCATAGGCGGTCATCAAGTCATTACTGAAGAAGTTGCCAATGGTCACGCCAGCTTCAGCCAGAGCTTCCAGTAACTCCATTGCCTCGCGGCTGGTAGACGGCAGGCCTGACAGGTAGCCCGGAATGAGGGTCTTGATAGCGAGCGACAGCGGATAGGGCTGACCGTCCAGACTCACAGTGTTTTCATAAAGGTTGATGTCGGTGACTGACAGCTTCCAGTTGTTGTTGTTGAACATCATAGGTAATTCTCCTCTTGAGAGTTGAGACTATCGGTATCGCAGACGCAGTAGCGCCTACGGGTCTCCCCGCATCGGTCATCTCAAAAGGTTTAAAATTAGGTTTGGTATGGTCAGGACTGCTTAGCAAAGGCTCGGCGTAACTGATTGTCTAAATCACGGTCCACCAGCATAGCTATCAGCTCGTCTCGACTGTAGTAAGGGCGCTCAGGGTCTTCGACTCCAAGTCTCAGCAGAGACAGCAGATGACGTGTGGGCAGGCCACGGTAACGAAGGGTCGCTTTGCCGATAGGTGTACGAGGGTCAATCATAGCCATGATTACTTACCTCCACTCACAGCGACCAGCGGTCACAGCTTGATAGTCTGAATACTCAGCCTGTGAGACTTCACGTCCGGCGATGTAGAGGCCTGTGCCATGACGCTGGATGAATTCCTTGGTCTCCGGCTTGATGTCCTCAGCAGACGCTACAGCAGACTGCACGGTGGCGCTGGAGGTCATAGACACGAAGGCTCGGGTTACTGCCAGTCCGTACCCAAGGTCCAACCACCGACCGAACTCTATAGCGGCTACTGGGTCAGCCAGCCACGAGGTCCCTAAGTGACCCATGTTAATCTTTTTAACAAACCCGTTTTCTGGGTTGGTTAGACTTCTACCAGCCTTGGTCCTCATGAAGCGAGCAACCTCGGTACTACGGTTATCTTCTACCTTACCAATCTGAATGCCTACCCGGCGTATCTCATCCAGTCGAAACAATCCGTCCTGACTGGTGATGTCCTGACCGAAGATATGAATGGTGTATTCCTGCTTATTGTCAGAAGTCATAAGAGGCACCTCCCGCCAGAGCTTCGGCAAAGGACTTGAAGCGCTGTTCTTGGTCAGCTTTCGCCTGAAGGCGTTCGGCATCAGGTGGGACCAGCTTATCAAAGGTGCCGTTTTCGTAATCTTCAGTTAGGACCTGAAGGCGGCGGGACCATTTGCTCTCCACCTGCATCATCGCGTTAGAGATGTGCTTCAAGTCGGCATCAGAGCGTGACGCTATCCAATCCATCTCTTCTGAGTCACCCTCACAGGTGTAAGGATTGTTGAAATAGAAGATGTCCTGCAGGCCACGCTTCAGCTCTTCCTCGGTGTGTGTCTGGAGGTATGACTGGATAGGCTCCGCGTACATCTCCCGGATTTTCTCATAGTCCCAGTCTTCCGCCTGGGCATACCATCGGGATAACTTCAGCAGGTCTAAGTTATAGCGACAGCAATCGACACTGGACTCTGCATTGGTCAGCAGGATGATTAAGAACTGGCGGTTAGTTACTGGTAATTCGGTATTCATACAAAGATGCTCCTTTGGTAAAGCACTTTCTGTCTCCACATGGAGTCCGCACCATTCAGACGCATCCTAAACGGACCCATCAGAAAGTGCTTAACGAAAGTGAATGGTTAAATGTTGACGGTCTGGAGTGACCATGTTCTCCATGTACGTATAAAGGTGCGACCGCATGTCAGGACGAGCTGTAAGGACTCCAGATGGTGAGCGGTGATAGACTTAAGCCAATGTAGTGAGTAGACGAGCTACTAACCGAGACGACTAAAGAACGCTAACGAGCTGGAGGTCGATACAGGAGGTCTGTCAGAGGCGGTCACGGGCCTTGATTACTTAGGAGAGATACTTAATGTCGGTTGACCAGATGCTCGCATGTTCTGACGCATCAGACTCAGAGGCGGAGGCTGGTCTCCCTATAGTGATAGTTTAGGGTCCGTAATCATGAACCAGCTTTACTGGCGTGGTACTGGACGGATTTACTGGCGCTGACGACGGTAGCATAGACGTAGCGAGCGTAGCGAGTTGAAACCATAGGTTCACCCAAGGCAACACGCTTACGGCTCAGGGACTCCTGCACAGCGCTTACAGTTAATGTGTCGTGCGTTAGTAGTTGGGTCAGAATCAAGTATGGGCTGACAGGCTTGGTATTGCTTGCCATTGATTCGTTCAGGCGACCAGCACCAGTAAGGACATCATCCAGCCAACCACTCAGGTCGCCCTGACCATCGAATGACAGCAGGTCCCCGCAGTGCTGCTGCAAGTAGGCTTTGGTGAACGTGTTGTCGTGAGTTGCGATTGGTCGTGCCATAGAGTATCTCCTGTAGTTGAATTAGTTGGTTCCCCTATAGTGATAATCAAGTCCATCACTGGTGATGCATACAGTAGCGCGACAGGATGTGACTCACAGGTTGAACCGAATGTCAAGGACTAAAGACGCCTCAGGAATTAAGGAAGTATATATAAAGAGAGACCAGAGGCGACTCACAGTTAAACAGGAATGTCAAGAGGAGACCATAGGGATTTGGAGGGACTGGAGTTTAGGACGCAGTTTAAATAAGACCACAGACAGACTTAGAGTCGGACAGCCGAAGGCGGACCAGTGGGCCTATAGTCAGGAGGGATTATGATTATTATCACCCTCCCTAACTTCAGTCAGACTTCAGTGACCCAAGGTCTCAACCATCAAGCCGTATATGGTCTCCACCTTGGGTCTCCCTACTTAAAGTAAAGCTGTCTTAAGCACATCAGCCAGCCTACCCACAGCGTGTCCTTTCCCGTACAGGTCATACGTAATTGACTGACTGCTGTGACCTAAGATGCCTTGAGCGTCCACCAGATTGACTCCACGCTCTTTCATTCGGGTCGCCAGCCAATGTCTCAGACTGTGGAGAGAGACATCCTGAGAGTCTCCTAGGGCCTCAGTCAGGACCCTTGAGTTAAACCAGCTAGAGTAGGCGCTCGGAGTCATCCCGAAGAGAGGACCCTCATCAGGCTGCATGTCTACCCACGACAGGAAGGACGTCAGGTCAAACCCATAAGCGCCATCGGTTAACGGCACAAGTCGGACTGAATGTTTGTTCTTCACAGACTTCCCGTCCCCATCTTCATTGATGTCGATACAGACCAGTCCATTGTCCAAGGTTACAATGTCACGTTTAGTCAGGTGGCAGACCTCAGCAGACCGAGCGCCAGTGACCACAGACACCAGAGACGCCCATCTACGGGCCTCAGAGGTCGTGTGAGCCGTGTGTCGTGTGAACTGATACTCTGAAGTGGTCAACAAAAACTGGCCACCGAGTTAGAGTTTTTCCAGTATCGATTTTCCGATTCGTTTGGGGGTAACCCACCGTTATATTCGTGCGGTCTTAGTGCACTGTAATATCCAACGATATAGTCCGTTATGGCGTGAGCTGCCTCGCTGAAGCTTACGTAACCCACCACCGGCATCCATTCGTTCTTCAGACTCCTGAAGAAGCGTTCCATTGGGCTGTTATCCCAGCAGTTTCCGCGCCGGCTCATACTCTGTCTGATCTGGTATCGCCACAATAACTGCCGGAACTGCCTGCTCGTATAATGACTGCCCTGATCGCTGTGGAACATCACCCCGCCGGGCTTACCACGGGTTTCCCATGCCATTTCCAGCGCTTTCATGGTGAGCCTGCTGTCCGGCGAGAACGACATGGCCCAGCCCACTGGTTTTCTTGCGAACAGGTCGAGAACAACGGCGAGGTACGCCCAGCGCTTACCCGTCCAGATATAGGTCACATCACCGCACCACACCTGATTTGGCTCGGTCACGGCGAACTGCCTTTCAAGGTAGTTAGGGATAGCAACATGTTCATGACCACCACGTTTATACCGGTGAGTCGGCTGCTGACAGCTGACCAGCCCCAGCTCTTTCATGAGCCTGCCAGCAAGCCAGCGTCCCATCTGGTAGCCTCTCCGGGTTGCCATTGTGGCGATGCTTCTTGCTCCGGCCGAACCGTGGCTGATGCCATGTAGCTCAAGTACCTGACTGCGTAATACAGCCCGTCTGCCGTCTGGTTTTTCAGGACGGTTTTTCCAGTATCTGTAGCTGCTGCGATGAACCCCGAACACATGGCAGAGTGTGACCACAGGATAATGCGCTCTGAGTTTCCCGATTATCGAGAACTGTTCAGGGAGTCTGACATCAAGAGCGCGGTAGCCTTTTTTAATATTTCATTCTCCATTTCAATGCGTTGTAGCTTTTTCCTGAGCTCACGGATTTCAATTTGTTCCGGGGTAATGGGGGAGGCTTTTGGTGTTTTGCCCTGACGCTCATCACGCAGTTGTTTGACCCATCTTGTCATTGTGGAAAGGCCAACATCCATAGCTTTGGCGGCATCTGCCACCGTGTATTTCTGGTCAACAACCAGTTGAGCGGATTCGCGTTTAAACTCTGCGCTAAAATTTCTTTTTTTCATTGGAGCACCTGTGTTGTTCTGAGGTGAGCATATCACCTCTGTTCAGGTGGCCAAATTCAGTGTGCCACTTCACTCAGACTCAACACGGACCAGAAGTCTCTCCAGCTCCTCGTCTGTGAACGCTCTGCGCTTGGAGTCGATATCCTTGGTCAGCTTCATCCGTTCAATAGGGTTGCGGCCCTCAAGTTGCCCATTCATCAGGCCATAATCGAGACACATCTTCGCTTTGGTCAGCAGCTTGTTGATTGTCGATGGTCTCACCTCAGAAGCCAGCATAGAGTCCCTGACAGCCAGCCACCCAGAGCGGGACATCAGGTCCATGTCTTCAGGCAGGAACCGGGAGACAGTATTGAGTGAGGACGAGAGGTCCTTGTAGCTGGATGTCTTCAGGGTCTGGACCTTCTCAGCCAGCAGCGAGGACACTAGGCTTGAAAAAACTACAGATGACTGGCGCTCCTGTGTGAAAACTGCCGGTCTATCCCCCTGCTCATTATTCAGAATTGACGTAGAGTCGCCTATAGTTGAGTCATCAGTAAGGTTATTATCATCAATCAGCTTAATCAGACCAGAGGTATCACCAGTGTCGACTCTCTGCTGTGCTGCGGTCAGGACTTCCAGCGCTAACCTTATGCCCTTCTGCTGGTCCAGACTCAAGGCTTGCGTAGCGGCTAGCTCCTTCAGGTTGGACTTCTCGTCGACCAGAGTAGCGACCTCAAGTCCATTCCAGTAATCGTCACTAGCGTCTGTCAGGAACTGCTCAGCCATAGACCGGAGATGCTCTGTAAGCTCCTGTAGTGAGACTTCAGGCCTATCCAACATGAAGGCCTTAGCGGTGGCTGCAAGCTCTCTCTGACGCATTGTGGCTACTCTCCTGTCTGTGCTGCGGGTCGATACTGAAAGAAACGGTGTGGTCTGTCCCTTGAGTCTGAAGCGGATAGTATATCGACCATTGGCTCTGCGGACTAACTGAGGCTTAGCTACGCTGAGTAGATTGATTTGTGTCAGCCTTGTGTCAGGGCTTGAGGTGTAGACTTGCTGATACCGATAGGGAGACCCAGAGAAAGAACTGGATGGATATACAGTGTTATCATGATTAATGTCAGTCATATCAGGACCTTAAGTAGCATTGAGTCAACTACTTCAAGTCCATCCATCCGTCTGGCAATGGAGTCCATCTGGAACTACGCGGGAAATGCCCCGGTTAATCAGCATTCTGACATCAACAAAACGCATAAATCTGGCAGGACGAATCGAAATGCGAAATGATTGTGGTCATCGAAAACTTTATGACCTCATCGGCAAAATATGCCGACATTCTGCTGCCAGACCGATGCCCGTTGAGCAGGAAGATATTACTCCTAACGACTACGCCGGTAACATGGGATATCTAGTTTCCTCCCAGCCTGTCACCAGCAAAAATTCGAATGCGAACCGATTTACTGGATCCTGAGTGAAGTCGCAAAACGTCTTGGACCTGACGTCTATCAAAAGTTCACTGAAGGTCGCACGCAGGAACAATGGTTACAACATCTGTACGCCAAAATGCTTGCCGAAGAATTCGGCGTTACCGTCTTACGACGAAGCTGAAAAAATGGGTATGTATGGCGTAAAGATCCCAATGGTCATTTTGTCGCCTCAAAGCATTTTCGTGACGACCCGAGGCAAATCCACTTAAAACACCTTCCGGTAAGATTGAAATTTATTCCAGGCAAGCTGGCGGAAATTGCCGGTACCTGGGAACTGGAAAAAGATGAAGTGATAAGCCCACTGCCAGTTTATGCCTCAACCTTTGAAGGCTGGGACTCCCTTGAACGTAGTACCTTCCACTGCAACTGTTTGGTTTCCATTACAAATCCCGTACTCACTCGACCTACGGCAATATTGATCTCCTGAAGGCTGCCTGCCGTCAGGAGGTGTGGATCAACCCTATAGACGCACAGAAACGTCGGATGCCAACGGCGATATGGTGCGGGTGTATAACCATCGTGGCGAAGTTCGGCTACCAGCCAAAGTGACACCACGCATTCTCCCTGGGGTTAGCGCTATGGCCAGGGAGCACTGGCACGAGGCCAATATGTCTGGCGATAAAATCGACCATGGCGGATGTGTGAAGACGCGTACCACTCTGCGCCCTTCACCACTGGCGAAGGGAAACCCGCAGCACACGAATCTGGTCGAGATCGAAAAAATATAACCCACTACAACCATAAATTCCGGCATGACATTTTGTTTGAAAAGCAATAAGTGAGTAATGATGAAAATCCATACCACAGAGGGGCGCCATGAAGGCTGAATCAGCCGTAGAAATCTGATGAAAACCTCCGCACTTGGCAGTCTTGCGCTGGCAACCAGTGCTTTCACTCTGCCATTTCCCCAATGGTCCGAGCGGCAGAGACACCGGTAGAAGAGAAAGCGGTCTGGAGTTCCTGCACCGTTAACTGCGGGAGCCGCTGTCTGTTACGTTTGCATGTGAAAGATGACACCGTGTACTGGGTGGAGTCTGATACGACAGGTGACGACGTCTACGGTAATCATCAGGTTCGAGCGTGTTTACGCGGGCGCTCTATCCGCCGACGGATGAATCATCCTGATAGGTTGAAATATCCCATGAAGCGCGTCGGCAAGCGCGGTGAAGGTAAATTTGAACGGATAAGTTGGGACGAAGCCCTGGATACCATCAGTGATAATCTTCGGCGGATCCTGAAAGATTACGGCAATGAGGCTGTACACGTCCTGTACGGAACAGGCGTAGATGGCGGAAACATCACCAACTCAAACGTCCCGTAACGTCTGATGAACTCATGTGGTGGTTTTCTCAGTCGCTATGGCAGCTACAGTACCGCACAGATTCAGTGCCGCAATGAGTTATATGTCGGTGCCAATGATGGCGACAGTCCGGATGATATCGCCGATACGAGACTGGTCGTTATGTTCGGAAATAACCCGGCAGAAACACGGATGAGCGGTGGTGGTGTCACTTACTACGTCGAGCAAGCCCGAGACGTTCAAACGCACGCATGATCGTCATGATTCCACGTTATAACGACACAGCTGCGGGCGTGAAGATGAATGGCTGCCCATTCGCCCTGGCACCGATGGCGCACTGGCCTGTGCGGTGCCGCGGGTACTGATTACTGAAAACATGGTGGATTAGCCATTTCTCGACAAATATTGTGTTGGTTACGATGAAAAAACGCTGCCCGCCAACGCACCACGTAACGCGCATTATAAAGCCTATATTCTGGGCGAAGGGGCTGATGGCATAGCTAAAACGCCGGAATGGGCAGCAAAATCACCAGCATCCCGGCACAATTATCCAGTTGGCACGAGAGATGGGTTCAGCAAAAACCTGCCTATATTCGTCAGGGTTGGGGGCCACAACGACACTAACGGCGAACAAACATCCCGCGCTATTGCCATGCTTTCCGTCCACCGGTAACGTCGGCATAAACGGCGGCGACTCAGGCGTACGCGAAGGTAGCTGGGATCTGGGGGTAGATGGGTCCGATGCTCGAGAATCCTGTTAAAACGCAGATTTCCGTTCTTACATGGACAGATGCCATCGACCATGGTACGGAAATCACCGCGACCCGTGATGGTCTTCGTGGAAAAGAAAAATTGGATGTCCCCATCAAGTTTTTATGGTGCTATGCCAGTAACACATTGATCAATGAGCATGGCGACATCGATCACACCCATGAGGTGCTTCAGGATGACAGCAAGTGCGAGATGATTGTTGGAGTCCCCACTTCACGACGGCCTCGGCTAAGTATTGCGATATCCTGTTGCCCGACCTGACGCCAACAGAGCGAGAAGACCTTATCTCTAATCGACTCTGCAGGGAATATGGGCTATGTGATCCTCGCCCAACCCGCAACCTCAGCAAAATTTGAACGCAAACCCATCTACTGGACTGCTGAGTGAAGTCGCGAAACGCTTAGGACCAGACGTTTATCAAACCTTTACGGAGGGCCGCGGCGGGGTGGATAAATGGATTATCCCCCCCCGGATGCGAAGACGCGTGAACGTAAGCGTGCGAGGCCCAGAGGGGGGGAAAACGACAGGGGTCTGGTTCGTCAAGTACCGGAGGCCCGATACGACGATGTCGGCGCCTGCGGTGTCCGCCACCAGGGAGACCCGAAACCAGCTCCAAACAGGGTCGGTAGAATGATATTCAGTCCGACGGACGACGGGTGGAGATTGCCGAAACGTGGGAAGTTGAAATAGATTCAACCACTCACCCCGTTCCCGCCAGGATTTGAGGGCTGGGACGATGGGGAGGGTCCCCGCCTACAATGCAGTATCCGGGGTTCCCGGGCAAAGCGCGTACCCCACTCCAGCTACGGCAATATTGATGTGTTACAGCAGGCCTGCCCACAAGAGGTGTCGATCAACCCGATTGATGCTCAGGCACGCGGTATTCGTCATGGCGATACCGGGGGTATTAACAATAATGGAGAAATGCTGATTGCCGCAGAAAGTGACTCCGCGTATTCTGCCTGCGTTACCGCCATCGGGCAAGGTGCGTGGCTTAAAGCGGATATGTTTGGTGATCGGGTGCATCACGGCGGCAGTATCAATATTCTGACCTCTCACCGCCCTTCACCGCTGGCAAAGGGAAACCCGTGGCACAGCAATCTTGTCGAGATTCGAAAAAGGTTTAAGGAGTAGCCCATGACCACACAATATCGATTTTTATCGATTCCAGCCGCTGTAATGGCTGTAAAACCTGCGAACTGGCGTGCAAAGATTTTAAGGATCTGGCCCGGAAGTCAGTTTCCGCCGTATTTATGAATACGCTGGCGGCGATTGGCAGGAAGATAATGGCGTCTGGCACCAGAAGCGTGTTCGCTTTTATCTCTCCATCTCCTGTAACCATTGCGATGACCCCCGCATGTACAAAAGTCTGCCCAGCGGCGCAATGCATAAGCGTGAAGATGGCTTTGTGGTGGTTGATGAAGATGTTTGTATCGGTTACCGCTACTGCCACATGGCTTGTCCGTACGGCGCGCCACAGTACAATGCTAAAAAGGGCACATGACGAAGTGCGATGGGTTGTTATTCGCGCGTCGCCGAGGGGAACAAACCATATCCGTCGAATCCTGCCGCTGCGTGCAATTGAGTTCGGTGGGATTGAAGACCTGCGCCAGAGCGACACACAGGGCTGCCGTCGCGTCACTGCCGCTCGCGCATTTCACAAAACCCAATATCGTTATCAAACCTAACGCCGACAGCGCCCGACCGGCCAAATCCACTGGTTATCTGGCTAATCCGGAGGAAGTGTAAAATGGGAAATGGATGGCATGAGTGGCCACTGGTTATCTTTACCGTATTGGGTCAATGCGTAGTAGGCGCGCTGATTGTTAGCGGAATTGGCTGGTTCGCCGCCAAAAATGACGCAGACCGTCAGCGTATTGTCCGTGGCATGTTTTTCCTTTCGCTGTTGATCGGCGTCGGGTTTATTGCCTCTGTCATGCACCTGGGATCGCCACTGCGGGCGTTTAACTCGCTGAATCGAATCGGAACTTCTGGTCTGAGTAACGAGATTGCTGCCGGTTCCATATTTTTTGCCGTTGGCGAGTTATGGTGGCTGGTGGTGTCATCGGTAAAATGCCGCAAGCGTTGGGGAAACTCTGGTTACTTTTCAGCATGGCGCTCGGCGTCATTTTCGTCTGGATGATGACCTGCGTGTATCAAATCGACACAGCGCCAAACTGGCATAACGGTTACACTACGCTGGCTTTCTTCCTGACAGTATTGTAGCGGTCCAATACTTGCTGCCACAATTCTGCGGGCAGCCCGCGTTACATTTAATACCACACCATTTGCCATCATTAGCGTTCTGGCGCTCATGGCTTGTGCCGGTGTGATTGTGCTGCAAGGTTTGTCTCTGTCGGCTATTCACTCATCCGTACAACGAGCCAGCGCACTGGTACCAGATTACGCCTCCTTACAGGTCTGGCGTGTGGTATTGTTATGCGCAGGTCTAGGATGCTGGCTTTGTCCGCTCATACGTCGCCATGAACCTCACGTTGCGGGACCTTATTCTCGGGTAAATCCTCATACTTGGCGGTGAGATGATCGGGCGTGTGCTCTTTTATGGCCTGACATGACGGTAGGAATGGCTATTGCAGGTTAGCAAATTGGTGCGGGCAACCCGCACATTTCAGGATGTTAGGAATGACCCATTTTTCACAGCAAGATAATTTTTCTCGTCGCGGCGCGCGTGTTGGGCGCGCTGTTTTATTTACGCTCCAGAGAGTGCTGAAGCCGCACCTCTGGTTGCGGTACTCACCAGTGACGGCTGGGAAACTCAGTGGCCTCTACCAGAAGCGTCATTAGCGCCGCTGGTGACGGCTTTTCAGACACAGTGTGAAGAGACTGACGCCCAGGCCTGGCAACGTTTGTTTGTCGGCCGTGGGCACTGCCGTCTCCGCGGTGGGGGTCGGTCTGGCTGGATCGCGAATCTGTGCTGTTTGGCGATTCAACATCGGCACTTCGTCAGTGGATGCGCGAGAAAGGCATTCAGTTTGAAATGAAGCGAAACGAACCGGAAGATCACTTTGGTTCACTGCTGTTGATGGCTGCGTGGTTGGCGGAAAATGGTTGCCAGGCAGAATGCGAAGAATTGCTGGCATGGCACCTTTTTCCGTGGTCAACACGTTTTCTTGATGTTTATTGAAAAAGCAGAACACCCTTCTACCGTGCACGGGTGAACTGGCTCGCTAACGCTGGCGCAATGGGATCACAACTGTTGATTCCTGTCGCGGTTAAACCACTCTTTCAATAGGATTCACCGTAATATTGCCGGATGGTGACGATTACGCGCAATTCGGCAATATTACGTTACAGTGTCACGTTTTTTATCTCTTAAAACACGCACTGCTTTTGCGGCTCACCTCTTTTGCCGCAAAATAGTCGCCGTGTTTCATTGCCCATTTCTGCTCATGCATCATCTACACGTCTATCCACATCTGTGTTATGTTCCGCCGTCTGCTTATCGCAACAGTCGTCGGTATTCGCGGCTTTGCCGTTGCCGGGTTTCGTCATGCGATGCTGCTACTGGAGTGGTTGTTCCTATAATAACTCGGCAGTCTGGTAATGCAGCGACAAACCTTTCCCCCTGGCGACGGCTGCTAACTCCGGCGCTCGGCGGACTGGCGGCGGGTTTGTTGCTGATGGGCTGGCAGAAATTTACCCGGCAGTCGCCCTCATGCGCCGACCGATTATATGGAAGCGTTGCAAACCGAGGGTCAGTTTGATTACGCGGCGAGCCTGGTTAAATCGCTTGCCTCTCTGCTGGTAGTAACCAGCGGCAGTGCAATTGGTCGCGAAGGTGCGATGATTCTAGCTGCCTTGCCGCCTCCTGTTTTGCCCAACGTTTTACGCCACGCCAGGGTGGAAATGATGGATCGCCTGTGGGCCGCGGCGGGAATGGCTGCGGCCAATGGTGCCCCGCTTGCTGGCAGTTTATTTAGAGCCAAAGTGCTGTTTGGCACTATGATGTTGGCCTCTCTCGGCCCAGGTGATTATTTCCGCCGTCGTGGCATTGCTGGTTAGCAATCTGATTAATCATAGCGACGCGTTACTCTACAACGTACAACTCTCAGTGACGGTTCAGGCTCGTGACTATGCGCTGATTATCAGTACAGGTGTGCTGGCAGGTCTGTGCGGACCACTGTTGTTAACGTTAATGAACGCCTGTCATCGTGGATTTGTGAGTCTCAAACTTGCGCCGCCCTGGCAACTGGCACTAGGCGGGTTGATCGTGGGTCTGCTTTCCCTGTTCACACCTGCAGTGTGGGGCAACGGCTATAGCACCGTACAATCCTTTTTAACCGCCCCACCACTGTTAATGATCATTGCCGGGATCTTCCTTTGTAAACTGTGTGCCGTGCTGGCGAGTAGCGGTTCCGGCGCACCCGGGTGGGGTCTTTACACCGACGCTATTTATCGGTCTTGCCATTGGCATGTTGTATGGTCGTAGCCTGGGATTATGGTTCCCTGATGGCGAAGAAATTACACTTTTACTCGGATTGACCGGGATGGCGACACTGTTGGCGGCGACCACGCACGCGCCGATTATGTCGACGTTGATGATATGTGAAATGACCGGGGAGTATCAGCTACTCCCGGTTTATTGATTGCCTGCGTAATTGCGTCGGTAATTTCGCGGACGTTACGCCGTGACTCTTCTACCGCCAGCACACTGCGCAGCGTAGCTAAGCGGATGTATTGCCCCAGTTCACGCTGTTCGGCGCGCGGCAGATAAGGCAGTTCACCAATGAGCGGTGCCGGAAGTTTTTTACCCAGCACATCAATGATTTCCGCATAATGCGCCAGTCCTGGGTTGATTGGGTTAGCCACCCAGCCAATGAGCGGCAGCCCGTCGTTGGCGATCGCCTGAGCTGTTAGCAGTGCATGGTAATGCAACCTTCCTGAATACCGACAACCATCAAACACCGGCAGTTGTTCCTGCACTACCCATTCAGAGAGTGGACGCAAATCATTCATCAGACTGCGCCAGCCGCCAGTCCCTTCTACCACGACGTGATCGACTTTTGGGTCAGGTTTCCAGGCCGTTTGAAATGAGGGTGTAATTGATTGGGCAACTGTGCGCCACGCTACTTTCTTCTTCGCTTAACGCGATAGGATTAACTGCTTCATAAGGCAGTTCGATGGTAAAACACTGTGCAACACAGGGCATCTTTATTACGCAGCCCTTGGGTGTCTCTTTGCTCCCCTTCGCTACGGGTTTATATCCGCAACCGTTTTTCCCTGGGAGGCTAACGCTTGTAGCAATGCGCGGGAAACCACCGTTTTCCCTACAGAAGTGTCTGTACCGGTAATAAAGAAACGCTTCAGCATCACTAACTCCACCGTTATGCTTCACAAATATAAACAGGAAAATAATTAACCTTGAAAGTCTAAGTTATGCTTTCCTGGCCCAAATTGAGATAGCGCAAATTTTGGTAGAACAGTTAAAAAATGTTAACCCTGCAACGACGAATCGACAAAGAACCGTTATACATCGCGTCTTTACCAGTGCAGCGCCTGCCATCGTGCCCTGGTTAGGAAACTGAGTACTCTCAACGCTGATGTGCTGACTATACGCAGGAAGGGCCTGCTGACGGATGCTGTCTGAGATGACCGGGAAGAGGATATGTGCCGCTTTACTTAACGGTGAGCCAATCAGTATTTTTTGTGGGTTAAATCAATTCACCATGATGGCAAGAATGCGCCCTACATGCGCGCCCACCCCGGTAATGATGTCTTTGCCAGCAAATCGCCGCGCGATGCCACCTGACACAATGAGTCCACGGTTAACGGTTGTCCATGTAACATCGAGCTCATGGATTGATTAAGACGCAGCTGTGCCAGCTCGAGAATACTGTCCACGCTGGCGATGGTTTCGAGGCAGCCGTGATTCCCGCAATAACAGCGTTTCCATACAGGTCAACCTTGTAGCCTATTTCCACGAGACTACTGCTGCCTGCGTGTAGCAGATGACCATCGGTAATGACGCCCGCCCCCACGTTGTAATCGATAACCACCTGAATCACATCGCGCGCCCGCGTGAGGCACCGAACAAGGCCTCTGCCATCGTCCATGCGCTGATATCATGCTGAATATAAACCGGTACGCCGGTATGCTGCTCCAGCGCCTCGCCGAGCGGCATCTCTTTTACGTCCTCGTAGAACGGCATGCGATGTACAATACCATTTTCCGTATCAATAATTCCCGGCAAGGTTATGGCAATCGAAGTTAGACGCTCAAGTTTTTTCTGGTGGCGAATGAAAAAACTAATCGATATGGGAAATGATACGATCCAGCAATGGCGAGTCATCTTTTAACGCCAGTTCCTGCGACTCTTCCACCACCAGTTTATGCTAGATCGCGCAGAGCAAGGAAAATCTCCCCGCGACTAATGCGCAGAGAAAGATGGTGCCAGGCTTCAGTTTCAACCACCAGCCCCGCCGCCGGACGGCCGCGGTTCCCGCTTCTTTGATTTCCAGCTCTTGCACCAGGTGTGCTTCGAGCATCTCACGGACAATTTTAGTGATACTGGCAGGAGCCGCTGCGCCAGACGGGAAAGATCGATACGCGAGACTGGACCAAGCTGATCAATCAGGCGATAAACCGCGCGCGTTGGTCTGTTTTATTTGATCGATCTGCCAGGCTGGTTTTCAGCAACCACCGCATACTCCCTATATTTCGCGCTCCGAAATAATCTGTAGGCTATGGTGAAGCACTCAATACGTGTCGTCAAATTTTTACTTAGGCATGTGATTAACAGCACATTTTTCGGGCTTTTTCGCTGAAATTTCCCTCACCTGAGAGCATTCAGCAGATGAATCGAAAGTTTACGCGAAGCTGGACTTTGTTCATGATGTTTGGCCAGACCAACCACATTTCAGAAACCGCATCCTCTTCAGCAATCGGCACCCAGCGCATTTGGTTGAGCTGAACACGTTTAAATGAAGCGGGCAAAATTGAAGCGCCCAGACCGGCGGAAACCAGACCGATGATGGTCATTGCCTCGCCCACCTCCTGAGTGATGACGGGCGTCAATGGTAACGTCGCATCAGTCCGAGAATATCGTCATACAGCCCTGTCCCGACGTGCGGATCAAAAAAGACGAAGGGTTCTTTCGCCAGTTCAGCCAGCAGCAGCGTTACATTCGGGTTATTTGCCAGGGGATGATCGTCCGGGATCATCGCCATAAGCGGTCATGGACGATGACTGCGTGTTCGAGCGTCTCCGGTATCGCTGTGTTACGCAGCAATCCCATATCCAGCGTTCCTTCAATGGCGGAGCGATTCCTCACGATGTGTTCATTTCGCGGGTTTGTAAATGGACATCGGGATAATCTCGGCGAAACAGCGATAACGTATCGGACACCGCCCGAATAAAAGGAGCGGACGAGGTAAAACCAATGCGCAACTCCCCCGCTTCGCCTGATGCAGTCTTTCAGCGCGAGCGGCAGCGTCATCTACCATCGACAGGATTTGCCGACTATCTGCAAGAAACTGTTTTCCTGCTGCCGTCAGCAATACACTGCGATCGTTCGTGCCAGCAGTCGGGCACCAATTTGTTGCTCCAGCGCCTGAATCTGCTGACTAGCGGCGGTTGCGAAATATTCAGGCGGGCAGCGGCGCGCCCGAAATGCAGCTCTTCCGCAACAGCAACAAAGTAACGCAGATGACGAAGTTCAATATTCATATTTAAAACATCTTATTTGAGATTATTAATATATTAGACAGAACAATTCCATTTTCCTAATCTATTCATAAGCCTAATCCACAGGCATACTCCGCAAGGATTTCAAGTGAGCCGTACTACAACTGTTGATGGCGCTCCGGCAAGCGACACTGACAAGCAAAGCATTTCTCAGCCAAATCAATTTATTAAACGCGGTACGCCGCAATTTATGCGCGTCACCCTGGCGCTGTTCTCTGCCGGACTGGCAACGTTTGCACTTCTCTATTGTGTGCAGCCTATCCTTCCGGTGCTTTCGCAGGAGTTTGGCTTAACGCCCGCGAACAGTAGTATTTCACTGTCCATTTCCACGGCGATGTTGGCTATTGGTTTGCTGTTTACTGGCCCCCTATCCGATGCCATTGGTCGCAAACCAGTGATGGTCACGGCGCTACTGTTGGCCTCCATTTGTACGTTACTTTCGACAATGATGACCAGCTGGCACGGCATTTTGATTATGCGCGCCTTGATTGGGCTTTCGTTAAGTGGCGTGGCAGCTCGTTGGCATGACTTATCTTAGCGGGAATCCACCCCGGTTTCGTGGCCTTTTGGATGGGGTTGTATTTCAGCGGCAACTCAATTGGCGGCGTGGCGGACGCTTGATTCGTGGTGTTTCACAGACGCTTTCAACTGGCGAATTGTTCTGGCGGCTATCGGTTGTTTCGCGCTAGCCTCGGCGTTGATGTTCTGGAAAATCCTCCCTCAATCGCGCCATTTCGCCCGACTTCGCTGCGACCTAAGTCGTTGTTTATCAACTTCGTCTGCACTGGCGTGACCGGGGATTACCGTTATCTTCGCAGAAGGCTTTTTGCTGATGGGGTCATTCGTCACGCTGTTTAATTACATCGGCTATCGGTTGATGCTTTCCCCTGGCATGTCAGTCAGGCCGTGGTTGGCTTTCTCGCTGGCTTATTTGACGGTACATGGAGCTCACCCGAAGGCCGAACCATGACCACCCGCTACGGGCACGGTCGGGTGATGTTGTTTTCGACGGGGGTTATGCTGTTGGTTTACTGATGACCTTATTCCGCTCGCTGTGGCTGATGTTACCGGAATGTTACTCTTCTCAGCAGGATTCTTCGCAGCCCACTCAGTAGCCAGCAGCTCGATCGGCCCCCGCGCAAAACGCGCTAAAGGGGAGGCCTCCTCGCTGTATCTGTTCAGTTGCTCTGTCGGGGTGAGTTTTGCCGGGACGCTGGGTGGTGTTTTGGCATAACTATGGCTGGAGCGGCGTCGGCGCATTTCTTGCTCTGATGCTGGTCATTGCTTTGCTGGTCGGGACCGTTTGCATCGTCGTCTGCACGCCTGAAAAATAGTCCGGACTACGGTAAATACCCATCCGGACTTATTGCCTGCTCAAACCGACGCTAATAGCCATCCTGGAGTGGACGAGGCCGGCCGGTTCCCGCAGCGCGTCTAGCGTCATAAGGATTATAAGTACCCGAATAAACGGATTCATTTTGCTGTGTGTCATTTATTACTGATGCGCAGTTATTTACCGCTTTGTAAGTAGTGGATTGGTTAACCCGCTCAAGACTACTATTATTGGTAGCTAAATTTTCCTTAAGTCACAATACGTTATTATCAACGCTGTAATTTGTTCAGCGTTGTACATCTCGTTACACGCTGAAACCAACCACTCACGGAAGTCTGCCATTCCCAGGGATATAGTTATTTCAACGGCCCCGCAGTGGGGTTAAATGAAAAAACAAATTGAGGGTATGACGATGAAGAGTATTAGCTCTGGTTGTTGCCGCTGCTATGGGTCTGTCTTCTGCCGCCTTTGCTGCAGAGCTGCGACCACACCTGCTCCGACTGCGACGACCACCAAAGCAGCGCGGCGAAGGCCCACGTCAGTAAAAACAGCGTGAAGCAGCACCTGCCGGAAAGCGCGGGCGGCTAAAGAGCGTCATAAAAATACAAAGCTGAACAGAAGGCCCCTAACACAGAGCGCAGGCGGCGAAGAAACACGCCAGAAAACACAGCCATCGGCAACCGGCGAAACCTGCTGCACAACCCGCAGCGTGAGTTTTCGACAGTCATGCTGGCGCGCCCCCTCGCGCCTGAAGATCCGGTGCTGAGGGGCAACGTTTAGCACCGCCTTCAGGGGAGGGTAGTATGGTCGGCCGTTATCGCTTTGAGTTCATTCTTATCATTATTATTTTATGCGCACTGATTGCCGCCCGTTTTTATCTTTCCTGACTGTAGTCATCTGATTTTACTCCCACTTTCGTCCCGTCCCGTCTATAGTATTATGAGGGTTTGGTTTTGATCATCGTAATTACCCACCAGAGTGTGATATGCGTACAACCATTGCTGTAGTGTTGGGTGCAATTAGTTTGACGTCTGCTTTTGTGTTTGCAGATGAACGAGACGTTGCCGAATCGGCGAACGATGAGGTCGAGCACCCTGGTTTTTGGTCATGATGATCGTGTCCGTGAATGACACGACCCGATCACCGTGGGATGCGGTGGGCAACTGGGAACGGCCAGCGGCGATTTATCTACGGCGACGCTGATTGCACCCGATCTGGCGTTCGGCAGGACGCTGTTTATTGACGCCGCCTAAGGGTAAAGCGGATAAGGCGGTAGCACTGCGTTTTGTGTCAATAAAGGTCTTTGGCGCTATGGAATCCACAACATCAAGGCCGCGTTAATCCGACACTGGGAAAGCGGTTAAAAGCGGTGGGGATGGTTCGATTGTCCTCCCGCAGCTCACCGTGGGACTCGGATTGATTGTGCTACGTAATCCCCCTCTGGCATTACGGCGTTGCCATTATTGGGAGGGAGATCAAGCCGCACTTACTGCCGCATTAAAATCGGCTGGTCGTAAAGTGACTCGGGCGGGATGCCTGAAGATCATCTCGATACGTTATACGGTCATCGAACTTGTGAAGTGACTGGCTGAGCCCAAACGTCGGTGATGTCACGTCGGTGCGATGCCTTGCCGGGTGACAACGGTT
This sequence comes from Shigella flexneri, assembly GCA_048288465.1. Classification (GTDB taxonomy): domain Bacteria; phylum Pseudomonadota; class Gammaproteobacteria; order Enterobacterales; family Enterobacteriaceae; genus Enterobacter; species Enterobacter flexneri_B. Next base: position 1,591,347 of record CP182556.1, read on the forward strand.
CGCCTCTGATGTTGCATACCAATGACGGCTGGCGATTCATTGGGGTGGGAAGTGGCTCCTGCCGCGAAAGATCGCTCGCGCGCCGATAACCGGGCCATTTCTGTTACTGGTTTTCGCGCGACAAGCTCGATCAAGCTCTCGCAAAAATAATGTTCAAACGCTGCCCGACAGCGCGGGCAGCGTCTTCATCAGGCAAGTTTCACCATGATCATTCCGGCCGACGGGGGCAAGACAGGCCAATCCAGCCCTTACGATTTAACCGTTGACCAAACGGGATCCAACCTCCGGCTAACGTGGCGGCGATACCAAACCCGCCCCGCGATCCATAGCGACAGACGAGTCAATCCCTTAACGGCCCAAGAAGGCGCTAAAGGCGGCCAGCACGCCGCAGGGAGAGCAAGCCAAATATTTTGCGACGAAAGCCGTAAGAAAATTTTCAAAAGGACGTTAGCAACGATTTTCAGCACGATTGCCAATGCCAGCCAGGCGGCGTGAACCCATTCGAACTGCGCCATGGTTCACCTCCAGTTCAGGTTTACGCGCTTTACGGGTACCTGATTTTAATCAACACAATCCCGGCGACGGGGTGGTTGCCCGACCAATGCCATCAGCGATAAACTTTCGTCGAATAACAAAACGCTAAACAAGGTAATAAATAAAATACCGATACCTTCCCACAGCGCATAAGCTACGCCTAAGGCGATTTTTTTAACGGCGAAAGAGAGAATGTATACGACAGAGAAATCATCACCAGCATAAAATAAAGCCGCCATTTCCCTCACTGACGCTCGCCCATTTCATTGACAGCGTACCGGTAATTTCTGTAGCAATAGCCAGACCTAATAAAATCCAATAAATATACATTGTCCTTCTCCTGCAAGAGAATTATTTTAATTTTCGCTTAATTCAGCGAAACCAAAGTAAAGTGGTCAAGCCCCGCGCATAGCGCAAGCTTTGGCAGAAGAAAGGACTAAAGCGCGTTGCGCCAGGCTGCTCACCTACGAGCAAGATCGTGGATGAGGTACGAAGATGGGTAAATGTTGGAAAATAACGTCCTGAACAAATTGTCCATAATTTACGATTATCCGCAGTGTTGCTTCTCGTCGTCGCGGATCATAAGTGTCCTCGGTGATTGAACTACGCCTGATTTGTATCATAGCTTAAGAATTAACTCAAAATATTTTCACTTCTTTACTTGAGCGGTTTGATTTTCGTTATGATGACGGAGCGAAAAAGACATTATTATTCACGAAAAGGAAAAAAAACGGGGACGGCCTGGCAAAGCCGAATCATCACGCTCAATGGCCTAAAAATCGTCATTATGTTGGGAATGCTGGTATTTATTCTCTGCGGTATCCGTTTTGCACCGAGATCATAAGTGCCGTTTTATTCTCGCATTATTTATTGCTGTTATTCTTAACCCGCTGGTGCAACATATGGTCCGCTGGCGTGTACCGCGTGTACTGGCAGTGTCGATTTTGATGACAATCATCGTGATGGCGATGGTGTTGCTATTAGCTTATCTGGGTTCCGCGCTCAACGAGTTGACGCGGACGTTACCGCAATATCGCAACTCTATTATGACGCCGCTGCAAGCTCTTGAGCCGTTGTTGCAACGCGTAGGGATTGACGTCTCAGTTGACCAACTGGCGCATTACATTGATCCGAACGCGGCGATGACGTTGCTCACCAACTTATTGACGCAGTTATCTAATGCCATGTCATCAATATTTTTATTGCTGCTGACGGTGCTGTTTATGCTGCTCGAAGTGCCACAATTGCCCGGAAAATTTCAGCAAATGATGGCGCGTCCGGTTGAAGGGATGGCGGCGATTCAACGTGCGATTGACAGTGTTTCTCATTATCTGGTGCTGAAAACAGCCATCAGCATCATCACCGGCCTGGTCGCCTGGGCGATGCTCGCCGCACTCGATGTTCGCTTCGCTTTTGTCTGGGGATTGCTGGCCTTTGCGCTTAATTACATCCCTAATATTGGTTCAGTTCTCGCGGCAATCCCCCCTATCGCTCAGGTACTGGTGTTTAATGGCTTCTACGAAGCGTTGCTGGTGCTGGCGGGATATCTGCTGATTAATCTGGTCTTCGGCAATATTCTGGAGCCGCGCATCATGGGACGTGGGCTGGGGCTTTCGACATTGGTGGTATTTTTGTCGTTGATTTTTGGGGATGGTTGTTAGGACCCGTGGAATGCTGCTTTCCGTGCCGTTGACAATTATTGTCGGAATTGCGCTTGAACAAACAGCGGGAGGTCAAAGCATCGCCGTTCTGTTTAGTGATTGACAAGAGTGATGGCCTCAGCAGAGGCCGTCAGGGTTACAGAGCTTTCAGGATTGCATCCACGCTGGCTTTGGCGTCGCCGGAACAGCATGTGGGTGCCCCCCTTGAAGACAGCGGGTTCTGCACACCAGCATAGCCAGTGTTCATCGAACGTTTAAAGCCAATGACGTTCTGCGCTTTCCACACTTCCAGCACAGGCAACCAGCAATGGGACTCTTCGGATCTTCCTGGCGGCCGGGTTAACGGTGTCGTTAGCACCGATCACCACACGGCGTCGGTGTCAGCGAAGTCATGATTGATCTCGTCCATTTCCAGCACGATGTGGTAGGGGACTTCGCTTCAGCCAGCAACACGTTCATATGTCCAGGAAAGGCCCCGCGACGGGTGGACACCCGGGAACGCACATTAACACCACGATCGCGCAATTTCAGGGTCATCTCAGCCACAGGGTATGGGGCCTGCGCCACCGCCATGCCGTACCCCGGAGTAATGATGACGGAATTGGAGTTTTTAGCAGTTCCGCTGCCACGTCTGCAGTGATTTCGCGGTTCTCGCCCAGCTCCTGATCAGCGAGTAGAAGAGCCGTCGGAGCCGAGAGCACTGCAAACACGGCGACAAGGCGGTCATCGCCTTACACATAATGTAGGCTTAGCCCCCGGAGACCCCCCAGCGCACGGGTCACAATCGCAGGTGGTTGCGGAGCATCAAGCCCACAGCCGCGCCGCCCAACCGGAGTAGGAGTTCAGCATCGACACCACCACCGGCATGTCCGCACCACCGATGGAGGCGATCAGGTGCCAGCCGAATACCAGCGCAATGGCGGTCATTATTAGCAATGCCAGCACTTGCAGGCCGACGCCGTCCGTGCGAACAATACAATCAGCAGCAGGAAGGAAACGACCAGAGCCGCCAGGTTCATTCTCGTGAACGGTTCGGCAGCATCAACGGTTTCGACGGTACCTCGCCACACAGTTTGCCGAACGCCACCACCAACCCGTGAACGTTACCGCCCCATGAAGATACCGAGGAACACTTCCGTCAGGCGGCATCCACGAGAATCGGTGCCATCTCCCGCGTCATGATGCAGATAGCGGTCAAAGCCAACCAGCACTGCCGCCAGACCCGCGACGAAGCCGTGCAGGATTGCCACCAGTTCTGGCATTTCGGTCATTTCAACTTTCTTCGCCAGACGGATACCAATTGCCCCACCAATGACCATCGCCAGCAAGATCCAGCCAACATTACCCGTATCCGGTCCAAAATGGTTGCGATTACGCATCTGCCATCCCGGCGATACCCAAGTTGTTACCCTGGCCGAGACGTTTCATGTTTCGAAGATGCGAGACCTGAAGATAAACAGGATTGCGCAGAATGTACGCAACGGTCCCTCAACCCTCCAGAGATACGTCACCCCTTAATTTTTGCGGAACATTTCAGCATGCGCTGAAAGTCACGGTGAAGCCACCAAACATGGAAATGCCGGCTATAAGCACCGCGATAAAAACTAAGGAAGCTTACCCAGCCGCCCTTGCCAACTGCAACAGTGCTCCGACAACAATAATCCCTGAAATCGCGTCGGTGACCGACATCAACGGAACGCAGCGTGCGCACACATTCCACACCACGTAATAACCCACAAACCGAGGCCAGCGCGAAAACGGTGAAGTGCCCAAGAAACTCTTTCGCGAACGCTTGCCAGCCAACCAAAAGGATGATTGCCAGCGCCATCAACGCGTATTACGCCACGGTGAGCAGGCACCTTTTTCTCGGTTTTCACTTCCGGTGCCGCTTTTCGTGCCGCCTGCGGCTGAGCTGATACCTGAACTGGCGGCGCCGGCCAGGCAATTTCGCCCGCACGGATCACGGTCACGCCGCGAATCACCACATCATCAAAATCAACAGTGACATTGCCGTCTTTCTCTTTGCACAACAGTTTTCAGCAGATCAACGAGGTTAGTACCGTAAGCTGCTGAGGATTGCGTCGGCAGACGGCCCGGAAGATTGGTATAACCAATCAACTTTGACACCATTTTCCGTAGTGATATTTCACCCGGCACCGGTGTATTCACAGTCGCCATCGTTTCGGCTGCCAGGTCACAATCACACCGCCCGCCTTCATGGAGTCAACCATTTCACGGGTAATGAGCTTCGCGCTGGTTTTGCCTGGAAGAAGCGCGGTAGTGACAATGATATCGATCTTTTTTGCCTGGGCGGCAAAGAGTTCGATTTCCGCTTTGATGAACGCGTCCGACATCACTTTGGCATAGCCATCGCCGCTGCCGGCTTCCTCTTTAAATCGAGCCGAGGAATTCCGCGCCCATACTTTGAACTTGTTTTTTCACTTCCGGCCGGGTGTTCAGTGCACGCAAATCGCGCCGAGACTGTTTGCTGCGCGAACGGCGGCCAGACCTGCAACACCCGCACCAATCACCATCACTTTCGCCGGGTGGCACTTTCCCGGCCGCAGTGATTCGCCCGGTAAATAAGCGCCCAAATTCACGTGCCGCTTCAACAATGGCGCGATAACTGGCGATATTCGCCATTGAGCTAGTGCGTCACGATTGTGCGCGTGAGAGACGCGGCACATAGTCGATCGCCATCACGGTCACGTTACGTTCCGTAAGTTTTTGCATTAATTCCGGATTCTGCGCAGGCCAGATAAAACTCACCAGGCGTTGTCCCAGGATTCAGTAACGCAATTTCATCATCTAACGGTGCATTGACCTTCAGACTATTTCTGACTGCCAGATGCTATTCCCTTCTACATTTCAGCGCCCGCTTGCACAAACGCTTTATCGTCAAAACTTGCCAGTTGACCCGCGCCGCTCGCTACCGCGACGCAAACCCAGTTTCAGCAGCTGTTCCACTGTTTTTGGCGTTGCTGCAACACGGGTTTCATTGGTTAACCGTTCTCTTGGTATGCCAATTCGCACGATATTCCCTTCCATGGTTTTATTGATGATGGTTTGCCTGTGTCAGGAGCCACACAAGCTGCTCATGTACGAGCTAACGTTACTCCGTTAAAATAAATTAGTAACAAACGCCCTATAACGTACTGAAAATTATGCCTGTGATCTAGCGCCAAAATCAGTATTTCGGCGTGAACTCGCAAAATATTAACGATTCAGCCGTGATAGTGGGATAAACACCTTAGAACGCCGGATAAAGACTGATAATTGTCTTCGACGGTCGGGCAAAACGGACATCGCCCGGCACGAATCACTACTTAACATTAAATTAACTTATACAATTCAGTTGCTTCAGTAGTAATGATGCTGATACGGCCTGTTTTTAAGCATAGACGGTCATTTGAGCAGGATTAAAATTGGCTTAAGGAATGCGATATGAAAAATGACGCAGACAGTTACACCGTTTAATGCATAATCAGCCATGTTTCTCGTTAATAACAATACCAGTACCTGGTTTGCGCAAGGCGAAGGATTATTTTTATGAAGCTTAGACACCTCCTGGCGTTGGCACTGCTTTCTGCTACGGCATTCTCCGTTAACGCAGCAACAGAACTGACACCGTAGCAAGCGGCAGCGGTTAAACCTTTTGACCGCGTAGTGGTTACCGGTTGTTTTAATGCTATTGGCGAAGCGGTGAAAGCCGTTTCTCGTCGGCAGATAAGAGGTGCCGCCTCTTTTTATGTTGTCGACACTTCTGATTTGGTAATAGTGGCAACTGGCGTGTGGTCGCTGACCTCAATAAAGCCGATGCTGAAAAGCAGAAGAAACAAGTAATCGCGTAATTAACGGCGTTGTCCAACTGCCGGATCAGGCTGTTCTGATTGAACCGTTTGACATGGTCACTGTCCAGGGCTTCTATCGTGGCAGCCAGAAGTCAATGATGCCATCACCAAAGCGGCAAAGCGCAGGCGCCCTCTTTCTACATTGTTCGTCAAATGATGCCAACCAGGGCGGCAACCAGCGTATTACTGCATTCATCTATAAAAAAGATGCTAAGTAACGTATCGTCCAGAGCCCGGATGTGATCCCGGCAGATTCCGAAGTAGGACGTGCAGCTCTGGCTGCCGGTGGCGAAGCCGCGAAGAAAGTTGAGATCCCGGGCGTTGCGACTACCGCATCACCAAGTTCTGAAGTCGGTCGCTTCTTTGAAACCCAGTCATCAAAAGGCGGGCGTTACACCGTCACGCTCCCGGATGGCACTGAAGTCGAAGAACTGAACAAAGCGACAGCAGCGATGATGATCCCGTTCGACAGCATCAAATTCTTGGCAACTACGGCAACATGACCGAGTTCCTATCAGGTTGCGAAACGTGCCGCGAAGAAAGGTGCTAAGCATTACCACATCACCCGCCAGTGGCAGGAACGTGGTAAAAACCTGACCGTCAGCGCAGATTTGTATAAATAACTATTCAGTTACTCCTATAAGGCGGCTTGATGCCGCCTTTCGCATTTTTAGTCACAAATTTCCCCGCGACCATTGCATGCAGACACATCTCTTCGTAATTCCGCTTCAGTGGCAACTCTATTTTTATGCGTTTTGCCCTAATATTTATTCTTTCTTATCACGTTTTAATCACTGGATATCCATGGAAAAGAAACTGGGACTGAGCGCACTCACCGCGCCTGGTATTAAGCTCAATGCTGGGCGCGGGTGTTTTCAGTCTGCCGCAAAATATGGCGGCAGTTGCCAGCCCGGCAGCACTGCTCATCGGCTGGGGATTACTGGCGCTGGCATTTCATTGCTGGCCTTTGCCATGCTGATCCTCACGTGATCGTCCCGAACTTCACGGCGGTATCTTTACCTATGCCCGCGAAGGGTTTGGCGAGCTAATCGGCTTTTGTTCCGCATGGGGATACTGGCTGTGCGCAGTCATCGCCAACGTCTCCTATCTGGTGATCGTTTTTTCCGCGTTAAGCTTTTTATGGACACGCCGGAATTGCGCCTGTTCGGCGATGGTAATACCTGCAATCGATAGTCGGTGCATCGGCTTTATTGTGGATTGTTCACTTTTTGATCCTGCGCGGGGTGCAAACCGCTGCCAGCATTAACCTGGTGGCGACACTGGCAAATCGTTGCCGCTGGGGTCTGTTTGTCGTGCTGGCGATGATGATGTTCAAACTGGATACCTTCAAGCTCTACTTCACCGGACTTGCACTTGGCGTACCCGTTCGGGAACAGGTGAAAAAGGACCCGCCGATTACCCTGTGGGTTTTCATTGGTGTGGAAGGTGCCGGTGGTTGTTCGGCGCGTGCGCGTGGAATCGTGATGTTGGCAAAGCGACACGGCTGCCGGTTCTCCTCCGCGTGGGCGTTTACTTGCTGGTCACGCTGCTTTGCTGGTGTGGTGGCAATGTCCTGAACTGGTCGTAATTCGTAACCCGTCAATGGCCGGTCTGATGGTGGAAATGATGGGACCATGGGGCGAAATCATCATCGCTGCCGGTTTGATTGTTCCGTTTGCGCGATCTTAAGCTGGACCATCATGGCGGAGAAGTTCCGTTCTGCGCCCGCCACTCATAAGCATTCCCACTTATTTTTCGCGCACCAACAACCACAAGCTGCGCCATCCGCCTCACTGTGGTTGACCAACATCTGCGTGCAAATTTGCTTGGTAATCCATCTGGCTGACCGGTTCCGATCACAACACGTTGCTGACCATCGCCTCAGAAATGACTCCGGCGCCCGATCCCTCCTGGTGGCGCGCTTCTTGCTGAAAATCGACCCGTCCACTGCATAAAGCGGTAGGTTGGTGCCTGCACTTCATGGCTTATGGTTATTGACGCCTTGGTCGAATGCGACTTGCTGTTATCCGTTGTTCTGTATGCGCCGGCTGCTGGTTTTCCTGTATGCGCGCAAACGCATACACACTACAATGACTCAACCGTCAGGAATGGTGCTGATCGGCATGTGCGGATTGCTCCAGCCTCCGGCGACCTGTATGCTGTGCATAATGTTTTATCCCATCGTTGGATAGCAAAGGAGATAACGTATGGGTAAAACCCTAGCCCTTGCCAATATTAATTACTGGTGGAGTTGTCCAGATTGGCCTCGCCCTTGCTCTGCATTTTCATTAATCAAAAGTAACTGGTGATTGTCAGTGATCGGACGCACTATCCAGCCATCCACTTGGACTGATTAAAGGCAGGTGCGCAGTGTATTCAGGCCTATTTTTCGACCAACTCACGGTGATGGCGTTTGCCGATGGTATGAAAAAGCACCCACTGGTCTGCGTGCTATTTTGCATAGCCGCCAGCGTGGACTGCAAAAAACCGGGTGCGCCACTGGCCGACGTATGGCTTGGACTTAACGGCAGATCACGTTTATACCCATACCTGCTGGACCATGCGCTGGGAGATTACTGCGTGGGCACGGACACGCCAGCGATATTATTCACTCTACCATTATGTGGTGGAGCGCGGTAGCGACAAAACATATTGCTGATGCTCAAGCAAAGCGGCACGCCCTACAGATGACTCGTCTGTTCGCCCAGAAGCTGGCACGCTCGGAAGTGAAAGTGAAACTCCATTGCGCCATCGCTGATCCTGTTTAATGAGCATGATGATGCCAGATCGACAACAGGCGCCGAATAATTCACTGATGAAAACCGCGCCTGGCGAGAAAGAAGTGATTCCAATTTCTCCCCTGCTTTATTACTTACTTACCAGTTGCTTGTCACCTGGACGCAGTTCCCCCTTGATGGTGGTTGTCATCCGCGTTAATGCAGTCTTTACTCCAAAGGTACAGCACTCAGCACCCATTGCTTACTCCCCAACACGCAACAGAACCAAACAAGCGGCGGGCAAGCGCATCATTCCGGTGAAATACCACAGCCAACACCAGGAAAACAAAATAGGCAATAATTCGACCAACACACCAAAAATGATGGTTGCGCGTAGTCCATGCCGCGTTCGCTGGCAACAATATAATGCGCGATAAGCGCAAAGGTCGGGAAAAGTGGAATCAGCCCGGCGATATAATAATTTTTCGTTTTTGCTAAAACACCAATCAACAGCACTACCAGCGCACCGAGCGCGGCTTTGATTACCAGCCCCATCTTTTTACCTTAACACTTCCATAACAAGTCATCAGTAGAATACCTGATGAAAACTTGTTTAGAAACGATTGATAGTAAGTAAAAACAGCGCGGTGTATTGTGACGTTTTTATATCTACCGTGAATGTTATGAACACTATCGTATTTGTGGAAGATGATGCGGAAGTCGGTTCACTGATTGCCGCGTACCTGGCAAAACATGATATGCAGGTTACCGTAGAACCGCGCGGCGACCAGGCCGAAGAAACCATTTTGCGAGAAAATCCGGATTTGGTGTTACTCGACATCATGCTACCAGGCAAGGACGGCATGACCATTTGTCGTGATTTACGCGCAAAGTGGTCTGGACCGATTGTTCTTCTAACCTCTCTCGATAGCGATATGAACCACATCCTGGCACTGGAAATGGGTGCCTGCGACTATATTCTCAAAACGACGCCCCCTGCTGTTTTGCTAGCGCGTTTACGTTTGCATTTGCGTCAGAATGAGCAAGCCACACTGACCAAAGGTCTTCAGGAAACGTCTCTTACTCCCTACAAAGCCCTGCATTTCGGCACGTTAACTATCGACCCCATCAACCGCGTAGTCACCCTGGCTAACACTGAAATCTCGCTCTCGACAGCTGATTTCGAATTATTGTGGGAACTAGCTACGCATGCCGGGCAAATCATGGACCGCGATGCATTGCTGAAAAATTTACGCGGCGTCAGTTATGACGGACTGGATCGTAGCGTGGACGTGGCTATTTCGCGGTTAAGAAAAAAACTGCTCGATAACGCCGCAGAACCTTATCGCATTAAAACTGTGCGTAACAAAGGCTATCTTTTTGCGCCTCATGCATGGGATAGTGACAATAAACAATCAGATGACTAATATTTGTTCATCTGAAAAAGAGAACAATTAACGAATTCAATTAATAAGAGCTTATTCAAATTCCAAACCCCCTACATTTGATATGAAAATGAGAAAAAATTTCTCTATAATCGCCTCGTCCCTGCGTCTTATGGCGCAGATTTTTTACAACAAACTCTTTCCGGCATTTCAGGTGCTGAATGAGGCAAGAGGCTTAAAAAACGGTTACAACTTTCACATATATTGTGCTTTTTTTGATCTGCTCATGGGGGATTTTCAAAACGGATCAAAAGAGCGAATCCCTTTCCAAAAGTGTTTTTATCGCGATTTTCCTGGGGGCTATCATTGGTATCTCCCTGCATTTCATTCCTGAGACAAGCAGTGAAACCGTTATCGAATGGTATAATATTGCTGGTAACGGTTATGTTAATTTATTAAAACTTGTTGCCGTTCCACTCATATTCATTTCGATTCTTTCAGCGATTAATAAGCTCGAAAATAGCGCTGGTATTGGCAAGATGTCTTTAACTATTGTTGCCTGTATGTTGTGTTTAGTCATGATTGCAGGTTTAGTTGGCCTGGCTATTGCCAGTGCAATTGGCCTTGATGCCAGCGCCTTTGGTCATATGCAATCCTCTTTAACCAGCGATGACGTCTCGAAAACAGCTGCGGTATCTTTACCGCGACTCATTACGTCATTGATCCCAACCAACCTCTTCCTTGATCTGACCGGGGCAAGAAGTGTTTCGGTTATTGGCATCGTCATCTTTACAATTCTTGCTGGTATTGCGCTGTTAAAAGTAAAGAAAGATGCACCAGCAGAGGGCGAAAAATTGAGCGCGGGGATCAACGCGATTCAAATATGGGTAATGAAAATGGTCCGTATTGTCATTGCGCTGACGCCTTATGGGGTAATGGCACTAATGGCGAAAGTCTTCTCAACGTATCAGCTTTCACAGTTTACCAATTTGCTCGGGTTCATCGTCGCCTGTTATCTGGCCGTTTTTGTGATGTTTATTGTTCACTCGGGCATTTTGCTGTTAATAGGTAAAAACCCCGTTAACTATTACAAGACCGTCTGGCAAGTACTTACCTTTGCGTTTGTTTCTCGCAGTAGTGCGGCTTCAATTCCTCTGGCTATTTCTGCATTGGAAAAATTGGGGGTTCCAAATACGATTGCTAATATTGCAGCGTCTTTTGGTTCCAGCATGGGACAAAATGGCTGCGCTGGGATTTATCCTGCCGTGATGGTGGCGATGATTGCTCCAACAATGGGTATCGATCCCTTCTCATTGCAATTCCTCGCAACTCTTTTACCTGCCATCGCGCTTGGCTCAATAGGGGTAGCAGGCGTAGGTAGTGGTGGGACATTCGCGGCGCTGATTGTCCTTTCAACACTTAATTTCCCTGTCGCATTAGTAGTTATTTTTATTGCCATAGAGCCGATCGTTGATATGGCAAGAACAGCGCTTAATGTGAATGGTTCAATAATGTCCGGTGTAATATCAGCCCGTCTTCTTAAGGATAGAGAGACTAAAGAACAACAAAGCGTCACGTTAAATTAAACCTTAGCATAATAAACAAGCCCCGGTGGAAAATTGAATTTACTGAATATGAATACACCGGGGATACATCCGTCTGTTCCGGACATTATCTTCCAAACAAGGTCTTATCCAGTTGGCGGTTTACATTGCTCCACAGTCGTGAATTAATACGAATAGTATTCTGTTGCGGGCGATGCCAATGAAAAAATTGTTTATCCAGTTTTACCTGTTATTGTTTGTCTGCTTCCTTGTGATGTCTCTGCTGGTTGGGCTGGTGTACAAATTTACCGCCGAACGCGCGGGCAAACAGTCGCTGGATGATTTGATGAACAGTTCGCTGTATCTGATGCGCAGCGAATTGCGAGAGATCCCCCCACACGACTGGGGTAAGACGCTGAAAGAGATGGATTTAAATCTCTCTTTCGATCTGCGTGTCGAGCCACTGAGTAAATACCATCTTGATGATATTTCCATGCACCGACTGCGTGGCGGCGAAATTGTCGCCCTGGACGATCAGTACACGTTTTTGCAGCGTATCCCGCGCAGCCACTACGTGCTGGCAGTTGGTCCTGTTCCTTATCTTTATTACCTCCATCAAATGCGATTGCTGGATATCGCCCTGATCGCTTTTATTGCTATTTCCCTCGCCTTTCCGGTGTTTATCTGGATGCGTCCGCACTGGCAGGATATGTTAAAACTGGAAGCAGCGGCGCAACGATTTGGCGATGGGCATCTCAATGAACGTATCCACTTTGATGAGGGTTCGAGCTTTGAACGACTTGGTATCGCATTTAACCAGATGGCGGACAATATCAACGCCTTAATTGCCAGCAAAAAACAGCTTATTGACGGTATCGCTCACGAACTGCGAACACCGTTAGTGCGCCTGCGTTATCGACTGGAGATGAGCGATAACCTGAGCGCCGCCGAATCCCAGGCGTTGAATCGTGATATCAGTCAACTTGAAGCTTTAATTGAAGAGCTGCTGACTTATGCCCGACTCGATCGCCCACAAAACGAGCTTCATCTTAGCGAACCAGACCTGCCGTTGTGGCTGTCAACGCATCTGGCAGATATTCAGGCAGTAACGCCCGATAAAACGGTACGGATAAAAACGCTCATGCAAGGCCATTATGCGGCGTTGGATATGCGCTTAATGGAGCGCGTGCTGGATAATTTGCTCAATAACGCCCTGCGCTACTGCCATTCAACGGTTGAAACCAGCCTGCTACTGTCGGGGAATAGAGCGACATTAATTGTTGAGGATGATGGCCCAGGGATTGCCCCAGAAAACCGCGAACATATCTTTGAACCTTTTGTTCGCCTCGATCCCAGCCGGGATCGCTCAACCGGCGGCTGCGGGCTGGGGCTGGCAATTGTCCACTCAATAGCACTGACAATGGGCGGTACGGTTAATTGTGACATCAGCGAACTGGGTGGTGCTCGCTTCTCGTTTAGCTGGCCGTTATGGCATAACATCCCGCAATTTACCTCTGCCTGACACTACGCGCACGATGGTCAAGTCACCACGACTGTGCTATAAAATAAGTATGTTGTAACTAAAGTGGTTAATATTATGGCGCGTTACGATCTCGTAGACCGACTCAACACTACCTTTCGCCAGATGGAACAAGAGCTGGCTACATTTGCCGCTCATCTTGAGCAACACAAGCTATTGGTTGCCCGCGTGTTCTCTTTGCCGGAGGTAAAAAAAGAGGATGAGCATAATCCGCTTAATCGTATTGAGGTAAAACAACATCTCGGCAACGACGCGCAGTCGCTGGCGTTGCGTCATTTCCGCCATTTATTTATTCAACAACAGTCCGAAAATCGCAGCAGCAAGGCCGCTGTCCGTCTGCCTGGCGTGTTGTGTTACCAGGTCGATAACCTTTCGCAAGCAGCGTTGGTCAGTCATATTCAGCACATCAATAAACTCAAGACCACGTTCGAGCATATCGTCACGGTTGAATCAGAACTCCCCACCGCGGCACGTTTTGAATGGGTGCATCGTCATTTGCCGGGGCTGATCACCCTTAATGCTTACCGCACGCTCACCGTTCTGCACGACCCCGCCACTTTACGCTTTGGTTGGGCTAATAAACATATCATTAAGAATTTGCATCGTGATGAAGTCCTGGCACAGCTGGAAAAAAGCCTGAAATCACCACGCAGTGTCGCACCGTGGACGCGCGAGGAGTGGCAAAGAAAACTGGAGCGAGAGTATCAGGATATCGCTGCCCTGCCACAGAACGCGAAGTTAAAAATCAAACGTCCAGTGAAGGTGCAGCCGATTGCCCGCGTCTGGTACAAAGGAGATCAAAAACAAGTCCAACACGCCTGCCCTACACCACTGATTGCACTGATTAATCGGGATAATGGCGCGGGCGTGCCGGACGTTGGTGAGTTGTTAAATTACGATGCCGACAATGTGCAGCACCGTTATAAACCTCAGGCGCAGCCGCTTCGTTTGATCATTCCACGGCTGCACCTGTATGTTGCAGATTAACGCCCGGCTTTCATACTGCCGACCATCTGTTCTGGCCGTACCCAGCTGTCAAACTCGGCTTCGCTAAGATACCCCAGCGCAAGGGCCGCAGCTTTTAAGGTCAGCCCTTCTTTATGCGCTTTTTTGGCGATCTCCGCGGCTTTGTCATAACCAATGTGGGTGTTAAGCGCAGTCACCAGCATCAGCGATTCATTGAGTAATTGATTGATTCGCTCACGATTCGGTTCAATACCCACTGCGCAGTGTTTGTTAAAACTTTCCATGCCATCTGCCAGCAAGCGCACCGATTGCAGGAAATTATGGATCACCATCGGACGGAAGACGTTCAGTTCAAAGTTACCGGAAGCGCCACCCATGTTGATCGCCACGTCGTTCCCCATTACCTGACAGCAGAGCATGGTTAATGCTTCACACTGGGTTGGGTTCACTTTCCCCGGCATGATTGAGCTGCCCGGCTCATTTTCCGGGATTGAGATTTCACCAATTCCGCAGCGCGGGCCAGAGGCCAGCCAGCGGACATCATTGGCGATTTTCATCAGTGACGCAGCCAACCCTTTCAACGCGCCGTGCGCCTGAACCAGGGCATCACAGGTCGCAAGCGCTTCAAATTTGTTCGGCGCGGTAACAAACGGTGCACAGGTAATGACTGCCAGTTCATCTGCTACGCGACGCGCATACTCCGGATGGGTATTTAGTCCAGTACCCACCGCTGTACCGCCAAGAGCCAGTTCCGCTACGTGAGGCAGGCTGTATTCGATATGTTTGAGATTATGCTCGAGCATCGCTACCCAGCCGGAAATCTCCTGCCCTAGTGTTAGCGGCGTGGCGTCCTGCAAGTGGGTTCGACCGATTTTGACGATATCGGCAAATGCACGCGATTTTTCACTCAGCGTCTGTGTCAGGGTTTTAAGCTGCGGAATGAGTTGCTTGCGCAGTGCCAGCAGCGCCGCAACGTGCATCGCCGTCGGAAAGACATCGTTGGAACTTTGGCTTTTGTTCACGTCGTCGTTAGGGTGAACTTTACGTTCCATCCCGCGCACACCGCCGAGTAATTCACTGGCCCGGTTAGCCAGCACTTCGTTCATGTTCATGTTACTTTGCGTGCCGGAGCCGGTCTGCCAGATAGCCAGCGGGAATTCGTCGTCATGCTGTCCTGCCAGTACTTCATCCGCCGCCTGCCGAATGGCGCTCGCTTTCTCTTCAGACAACAAGTCTAAATCTTCATTAACTTTTGCCGCTGCGCGCTTGGTTAGCGCCAGCGCATGAATCAGTGAGGTGGGCATTTTCTCCGTCGAAATGCGGAAATGCTCCAGCGAGCGTTGAGTTTGTGCGCCCCACAGCTTATCTGCCGGGACATCAATCGCCCCCATCGAATCTTTTTCGCTGCGTACTGTATTCATGGCCTGCTCCTCACCTGATTAATTTTTTCTTTCTGTTTTGCTTTCGTTAAGCAACTTTTAGCTCACTCATTATTTACTATTTGATAACAAATGTTTGGTCTTTCGTGCCATGTAAAAAAACCGCCCCGAAGGGCGGCTCTGTTTATTTCACACAGCGAGTGCACTGTGTGAGTTGTATCTGCTGGAAGAAGTCATTTCCTTTATCATCCACAAGGATAAACGCCGGGAAATCTTCCACTTCAATTTTCCAGATGGCTTCCATTCCCAGTTCCGGATATTCAACACATTCCAGGCTCTTAATACTTCCCTGCGCCAATACAGCGGCCGGACCACCGATACTGCCAAGGTAGAAGCCGCCGTGTTTTTTACAGGCATCCGTCACCTGCTGGCTGCGGTTGCCTTTCGCCAGCATGATCATACTTCCGCCCTGCGCTTGCAGTTGATCGACATAAGAATCCATCCGTCCGGCGGTCGTTGGGCCAAGAGAACCGGAGGCATAACCTTCCGGCGTTTTGGCCGGACCCGCGTAGTAAATCGGATGATCTTTAATGTATTGCGGCAGCCCTTCACCGTTATCCATCCGCTCTTTCAGTTTGGCGTGAGCAATATCACGACCAACGATAATCGTGCCGTTAAGCGATAAGCGTGTAGAAACGGGATACTGCGACAACTGTGCGAGGATCTCTTTCATCGGACGGTTAAGGTCAACGCGCACCGCTTCGCCTTCTCCCGCTTTACGCAGCTCTTCAGGGATATATTTACCTGGATTATGTTCCAGTTTTTCGATCCAGATCCCCTGACGGTTGATCTTCGCTTTGATATTACGGTCAGCAGAGCAGGAAACACCCATACCAACCGGACAGGATGCGCCGTGACGTGGCAGGCGAATCACGCGGATGTCGTGAGCGAAGTATTTACCACCAAACTGCGCACCCAGACCGAGATTTTGCGCTTCGATCAGTAATTCTTTTTCCAGTTCCACATCGCGGAACGCCTGACCGTGCTCATTCCCTTCCGTTGGCAGTTCATCATAGTATTTCGCGGAAGCCAGTTTCACCGTTTTAAGGTTCGTTTCTGCAGAAGTTCCACCAATAACGAACGCAATATGATACGGAGGACAGGCCGCGGTACCCAGCGTGCGCATCTTCTCAACCAGGTAATTTTTCAGTTTCCCCGGCGTCAGTAACGCTTTGGTTTCCTGATAGAGATACGTCTTGTTTGCCGAACCACCACCTTTTGCGATACAGAGGAATTTGTATTCGTCGCCATCAACGGCATAAAGATCGATCTGCGCTGGCAGATTGGTGCCGGTATTCACTTCTTTATACATATCCAGCGGCGCGTTTTGCGAGTAGCGCAGATTATCTTCGATATAAGTGTTATAGACACCGCGCGCCAGCGCCGCTTCATCACCACCACCGGTCCATACACGCTGCCCTTTTTTACCAACAATAATCGCGGTGCCGGTATCCTGACAGGTTGGCAGAACGCCTTTCGCCGCGATGTCGGAGTTACGCAGGAATTGCAGCGCCACATATTTATCATTTTCGCTGGCCTCCGGGTCACGCAGAATGTCGGCCACCTGTTGTTGGTGAGCCGGACGCAGCATAAACGACGCATCATGAAACGCCTGACGCGCCAACAGAGTTAACGCTTCGGGTGCGACTTTCAAAATCTCCTGCCCTTCAAATTCAGATACGCTAACGTGTTCACTGGTTAGCAGGTAATACTCAGTATCATTTTTTTTGAGTGGAAAAGGAGACTGATAATGAAAGGGTTTGTTTGACATTGTTCTCTCACTTACTGCCTGGTTTGGTTATGCTCTGGGCGGGTGTTCCGTTGCCCTGTTAAAAGCGAGTAACAATATCCTACACAGTTTTTTAACAAAAACTGAGACTAGTACGACTTTTTGCGGCTCCAGGTTACTTCCCGTAGGATTCTTGCTTTAATAGCGGGATTAATTTCCACATTAAAACAGGGATTGATCATGCAAAAACTCATTAACTCAGTGCAAAACTATGCCTGGGGTAGCAAAACGGCGTTGACTGAACTTTATGGTATGGAAAATCCGTCCAGCCAGCCGATGGCCGAGCTGTGGATGGGCGCACATCCGAAAAGCAGTTCACGAGTGCAGAATGCCGCCGGAGATATCGTTTCACTGCGTGATGTGATTGAGAGTGATAAATCGACTCTGCTCGGAGAGGCCGTTGCCAAACGCTTTGGCGAACTGCCTTTCCTGTTCAAAGTATTATGCGCAGCACAGCCACTCTCCATTCAGGTTCATCCAAACAAACACAATTCTGAAATCGGTTTTGCCAAAGAAAATGCCGCAGGTATCCCGATGGATGCCGCCGAGCGTAACTATAAAGATCCTAACCACAAGCCGGAGCTGGTTTTTGCGCTGACGCCTTTCCTTGCGATGAACGCGTTTCGTGAATTTTCCGAGATTGTCTCCCTACTCCAGCCGGTCGCCGGTGCACATCCGGCGATTGCTCACTTTTTACAACAGCCACATGCCGAACGTTTAAGCGAACTGTTCGCCAACCTGTTGAATATGCAGGGTGAAGAAAAATCCCGCGCGCTGGCGATTTTAAAATCGGCGCTCGACAGTCAGCAGGGTGAACCGTGGCAAACGATTCGTTTAATTTCTGAATTTTACCCGGAAGACAGCGGCCTGTTCTCCCCGCTGTTACTGAATGTGGTGAAATTGAATCCTGGCGAAGCGATGTTCCTGTTCGCTGAAACACCGCACGCTTACCTGCAAGGCGTGGCGCTGGAAGTGATGGCGAACTCCGATAACGTGCTGCGTGCAGGTCTGACGCCTAAATACATTGATATTCCGGAACTGGTTGCCAATGTGAAATTCGAAGCCAAACCGGCTAACCAGTTGTTGACCCAGCCGGTGAAACAAGGTGCAGAACTGGACTTCCCGATTCCTGTGGATGATTTTGCCTTCTCGCTGCATGACCTTAGTGATAAAGAAACCACCATCAGCCAGCAGAGTGCCGCCATTTTGTTCTGCGTCGAAGGCGATGCAACGTTGTGGAAAGGTTCTCAGCAGTTACAGCTTAAACCGGGTGAATCAGCGTTTATTGCCGCCAACGAATCACCGGTGACTGTCAAAGGCCACGGCCGTTTAGCGCGTGTTTACAACAAGCTGTAAGAGCTTACTGAAAAAATTAACATCTCTTGCTAAGCTTATTAAAGGCTTATAACACCTTCAGGCGGCCAGTCCGCCTGATTTCATTTTATGGATAATCATTATGAATAAATCGCTGGTAGCGGTAGGCGTCATTGTTGCGCTAGGCGTAGTCTGGACAGGCGGCGCATGGTATACAGGCAAGAAGATTGAAACCCATCTCGAAGACATGGTCGCGCAGGCGAACGCGCAACTCAAACTGACAGCTCCTGAATCCAACCTGGAAGTGAGTTATCAAAACTATCATCGCGGCGTATTCAGCAGCCAGTTGCAACTGTTGGTGAAACCCATTGCCGGGAAAGAAAATCCGTGGATTAAAAGCGGTCAGAGCGTCATCTTCAACGAATCGGTTGATCATGGTCCCTTCCCGCTTGCCCAGCTTAAAAAACTGAACCTGATCCCGTCGATGGCATCAATTCAAACCACGCTGGTTAATAACGAAGTAAGCAAACCACTGTTTGATATGGCAAAAGGTGAAACGCCTTTTGAGATTAACTCGCGCATTGGTTACAGCGGTGATTCCAGTTCCGATATTTCGCTCAATCCACTGAATTACGAGCAAAAGGATGAAAAAGTCGCCTTTAGCGGCGGCGAGTTCCAGTTAAATGCTGACAGAGACGGCAAAGCCATCTCCCTTTCCGGAGAGGCGCAAAGTGGTCGGATAGACGCAGTTAACGAATACAACCAGAAAGTGCAGTTGACCTTTAATAATCTGAAAACCGACGGTTCCAGCACGCTGGGAAGTTTTGGTGAGCGCGTAGGAAACCAAAAACTGTCACTGGAAAAAATGACCATTTCAGTGGAAGGCAAAGAACTGGCACTGCTGGAAGGCATGGAGATCAGCGGTAAATCGGATCTGGTCAATGACGGTAAAACGATCAATAGCCAACTGGATTACTCGCTAAACAGCCTGAAGGTACAGAATCAGGATCTGGGCAGCGGCAAGCTGACTTTAAAAGTCGGCCAGATTGATGGTGAAGCCTGGCATCAGTTTAGCCAGCAATATAACGCGCAAACTCAGGCGCTGCTGGCACAGCCAGAAATTGCCAACAATCCCGAACTTTATCAGGAGAAAGTGACGGAAGCCTTCTTTAGCGCCCTGCCGCTGATGTTGAAAGGCGATCCGGTGATTACTATCGCGCCGCTAAGCTGGAAAAACAGTCAGGGTGAAAGTGCGCTGAATCTGTCGCTGTTCCTGAAAGATCCGGCAACGACTAAAGAAGCGCCGCAAACGCTGGCGCAGGAAGTAGATCGTTCGGTTAAATCTCTGGATGCGAAACTGACCATTCCGGTGGATATGGCAACTGAGTTGATGACTCAGGTAGCGAAGCTGGAAGGTTATCAGGAAGATCAAGCGAAAAAACTGGCGAAACAGCAAGTTGAAGGTGCATCAGCAATGGGGCAGATGTTCCGTCTGACCACCTTGCAGGACAATACCATCACCACCAGCCTGCAATATGCTAACGGTCAGATAACGTTAAATGGGCAGAAAATGTCGTTAGAAGATTTTGTTGGCATGTTTGCGATGCCAGCTCTTAACGTTCCGGCTGTACCGGCAATTCCGCAGCAGTAATTCACGGCCAAAACGCCGGAGAATTTTCACTCCGGCGTTTTCATCTGAAAACAAACCAGAGATTGCCTGATGCGCTACGCTTATCAGGCCTACCTTTTCCTGCAACACTTTGAATTTATGAGTTTTTGTAGGCTGGATAAGGCGTTTACGCCGCATCCGGCATAAAAAACGCGCACTTTGTCAACAATCTGAAACGCCGGAGGTTTTTCTCTCCGGCGTTATTTCTTACTTCAGCATAAAGTCATACTGAATACTCATTTTCACATCCCAGTAATTCAGGCGATCGCCCAGCGTACTGCCATCGCGCTTTTCCCGCCCTTTATCGGCAGCAAGAAAGAAATTCATCCCTTGTAACGGCCCTTCGCTGACCCGATAGGTTCATACCACCTAAGATACCCGCGCCTTCAATCCGCACATCTCGTTTACTGGATTCATAGCCGCGAGTCACAATCGGTGCAAATGTCAGCGTAAATTGCGGAGTTACACGGTAGTTGGCACCTAATTGCCAGGACTGCATTCCTTCACGGTTACGATCAAGACTTAATGAAAAGGGATAGCCAATGTCGGTATCCACCACGGCACCATTCATTGCATGGCGCAAATAACCACCACTGCCAAATACGCTTCCCCACGGCGCATTCCAGGTCAATTGTCCACTAACCAACGCCGTTTCATTGGGCTGGCTGGTATTACGACTTAAACCTTCGAGCTGCGCGTAAAAGCCGAGCAACTCCCCTTTCAACGTATAATTCGGGTCGAGCGGTATGCTTTTCTCGAGAATACTTTGTATCTGATTGGAAACATCTTTCTGTACCGATGCCCCCAGAGAATAGCGACTGGTATCATCATACCAACTGGCGGCTAAAAAAGAACGTGCGCGATGTTTATCGTATTTTCCCGTCTGGCTGTTATACACCCCTTCATCACGAATACCGGTTGTTGAATCAGTCCATAAAAATACTCGTGAACGCCACATTCCCCACAGATCAATATTTGGCGTTAAAGCCCAATAACCTAATGCTCCTTCAGAAACTGTCGGTAATGTACGTTGCGAACTGCCAACCATTAACGGAATACGATAAGGTAAGCTACCATAACTATAATCCGTCCCGAAGCGACCTAATTTAAGCAGGCTATTTTCACTGGGTTTTATTTTTACTGCCCCCAGGGCAAAGCCAAAACTTTTATCACCATCAAGATACCACCGGGTACTCATATCAGCACGAGCACCTAATTTATAAACATAATACGCTCCGCCTTCAACGCCAACAATATTGGAATAATAACCACTATTGAAATCGAGCAATCCTCCCTGTACCCATGCGTAAATATCTCTTCCCGCGCCAGCACTGGGCTTATCAGCCCTGCGCAATTCGTTTTTCAGTCTGATGCGTAGTCCCGCTTCATCGTCAGCCAGTTGCGCCGCGTAAGCAGAGGTAAGGCCAGAGGCAGCCGTCAGGCAAATAACGGCCATGGCCACTATTTTTCTCATAGTTGCACCTTTGATGTTCTGATTATTTTTATTGAATATTAATTAGTGATATCGCTGATTAATTGCTGCTGCACTTTTTTACGATTATCAATTTCAACCACGATTTCTTTGAATTTTTTATCCGTGAGCGGATAAAACCAGATAATAACGAATGCCAGTAGCATAAATCCGCAAGGTACTAAGGCAATTGATGTGCGGATGCCCATAATAACTTCCGGCGTTTACACCTGATTGGCGATATATCCGCTTAATCCCAAAATAAAGGCAGGAATTGAACCTCCGATTGCCTGACCGCATTTACGGGTAAATGAGAATAGTGAATAGGTGAGCCCTTCAATTCGCACGCCGGTCAGGTATTCACCGTATTCTACGGTATCAGCTTCCAGTGCCCACATCACAGTCATAGTAACGCCCTGACCAATTGAAGCGATGGCCAACGCAACCAACGCCACCGGCAGTGACCAGACGGAAACCCAGAAGAATAGCAGATAACCGCAGGTTCCCAGCAAAGCGCCAATCAGGAAGGTATTCTTTTTACCGATCCTCGCGACCATCCCCGGCACAAGCGGTGCCGATGCCACAGTACCAACCAGGTTTTGCACCAGTACCAGCACAGTGAACAGCCCGGTATCATTTAACACATAGCGCACGTAGAACAACGACGAGGCGCTGACCGCGAAGGTCGAAATCAGCACACACAGCGCACCGATGCACAACATAAACAGCGGGCGATTCCGTTTCAGGGTTTGCAAACTGATCTTCAATGACGGCTGGCGACGATCCGTACCACATTCTCACGCGTCGATTTGAAGCAGATGAAGTAAAGCACCATTCCGGCAATCACCAGCACGATTGTGCAGAAATGGTATACCGACACCATCTCTTGCCGGGCTGGGTTTTTGATGCTAGGTCCTATCAGAAATGCCAAGGCAAGCAAAGGTCGATGAAGCGGCAATCCCACGAGCCGCGCCCAGACGGGCGCGGATTGTGGTTGTTGGGTCATCGCAGTAGCGAGTGAACCATAAGGAATATTCACAAGGCTGTAGCAAAGCACGAAGGCCCATGTAGGTCAATTGTTACCGCCAACGCGCAATATGCCTTGCGAGGTCGCAAAATCGGCGAAATTCCATACCTGTTCACCGACGACGGCGCTGACGCGATCAAAGACGCGGTGATACATATCCAGCCATGCACACTGATACTCTTCACTCCACATGTCGGTGTACATTGAGTGCAGGCCGGCTAACGTATCCACGCCGTATTCGGTGATGATAATCGGCTGATGCAGTTTCTCCTGCCAGGCCAGCAGTTCTTTTTCCAGTACCTTCTCTGCCGTTTCCAAATCGCCGCTTTGGACATACCAACCGTAATAACGGTTCAGGCACAGCACATCAAAGAGATCGCTGATGGTATCGGTGTGAGCGTCGCAGAACATTACATTGACGCAGGTGATCGGACGCGTCGGGTCGAGTTTACGCGTTGCTTCCGCCAGTGGCGCGAAATATTCCCGTGCACCTTGCGGACGGGTATCCGGTTCGTTGGCAATACTCCACATCACCACGCTTGGGTGGTTTTTGTCACGCGCTATCAGCTCTTTAATCGCCTGTAAGTGCGCCTGCTGAGTTTCCCCGTTGCCAGCCTCTTCGCTGTACAGTTCTTTCGGCTTGTTGCCCGCTTCGAAACCAATGCCTAAAGAGAGGTTAAAGCCGACAGCTGCAGTTTCATCAATCACCACGATGCCATGTTCATCTGCCCAGTCGAGCATCTCTTCAGCGTAAGGGTAATGCGAGGTACGGTAGGAGTTGGCCCCAATCCAGTCCATTAATGCGTGATCGTGCACCATCAGCACGTTATCGAATCCTTTGCCTCGCAAATCCGCATCTTCATGACGACCAAAGCCAGTAAAGTAGAACGGTTTGTGGTTAATCAGGAACTGTTCGCCCTTCACTGCCACTGACCGGATGCCGACGCGCAGCGGGTAGATATCACACTCTGTCTGGCTTTTGGCTGTGACGCACAGTTCATAGAGATAACCTTCACCCGGTTGCCAGAGGTGCGGATTCACCACTTGCAAAGTCCCGCTGGTGCCTTGTCCAGTTGCAACCACCTGTTGATCCGCATCACGCAGTTCAACGCTGATATCACCATTGGCCACCACCTGCCAGTCAACAGACGCGTGGTTACAGTCTTGCGCGACATGCGTCACCACGGTGATATCGTCCACCCAGGTGTTCGGCGTGGTGTAGAGCATTACGCTGCGATGGATCCCGGCATAGTTAAAGAAATCATGGAAGTAAGACTGCTTTTTCTTGCCGTTTTCGTCGGTAATCACCATTCCCGGCGGGATAGTCTGCCAGTTCAGTTCGTTGTTCACACAAACGGTGATACGTACACTTTTCCCGGCAATAACATACGGCGTGACATCGGCTTCAAATGGCGTATAGCCGCCCTGATGCTCCATCACTTCCTGATTATTGACCCACACTTTGCCGTAATGAGTGACCGCATCGAAACGCAGCACGATACGCTGGCCTGCCCAACCTTTCGGTATAAAGACTTCGCGCTGATACCAGACGTTGCCCACATAATTACGAATATCTGCATCGGCGAACTGATCGTTAAAACTGCCTGGCACTGCAATTGCCCGGCTTTCTTGTAACGCGCTTTCGCACCAACGCTGATCAATTCCACAGTTTTCGCGATCCAGACTGAATGCCCACAGGCCGTCGAGTTTTTTGATTTCACGGGTTGGGGTTTCTACAGGACGTAACATAAGGGACTCCTCATTAAGATAAAAATACTGGTCAACCTTTAATCTGATTAGTTAACCAATTCTGTGTTGCACACAGTTATCTGTGAGAAACCCATGGAAGAGAAATGGAAATAAAAAGAACTGACACTGCGATCAAAAAACCAAAAACTGCAATACCCACAGCGTGATATGGATCGCATTAATCTTTAAAACAGCGTTGACAGAAGCCATAAAATAAGCAATCGAACGTTCGTTCGAGAGTATTGGGAACGATAAACTCTCATGACATATGGCTACGGTGAATATTTTGGGGGGGAATTCTCCGAACACGGGGAGGATAATTTTTGCACAGAGAAATTACGATATGAAACGCGGGCACAGTTATCACCAGCCCGCGAAATGAGAGGATCAGGATGCGGTTAATATACCGCCAATCATCGCGCGTAATCCCTGAGCAAACGACGCTTCACGCGCCAGGTCTTCCGCTTCGATATCGGCCAGTACACCGTAGGTCAGATCCAGCAGTAAACGTGAAGTCATTGCCGTGTTGATGTCTGGGCTTATCTCGCCTTTTTGCTGGGCATCACGCATCCGCTGGGCAACAAATTCAGTGATCGTCATATGCTTATTTTTAAGCATGGCGGCGACCTGTGGGTTACGCATCCCTTCCGCCATAATTTCGACCACCAGCGCCCGTTGCCCAAAGGCTTCATGGGTGAGAGAGACAATAGACTCGACCATATAGTCAACAAAATGAATCCCTTCAATCGGTTCCCGGAAACGAGCCAGCGCCCTCTCCTGGTCCTGTAAGATAATCGCCTGAATCAAGGCTTCTTTGGAGATGAAATGGTGATAGAGCGTCCCAGGACTAATGGCGCAAGATTTACAGATGGCTTTCATCGAGGCACTGTGAAATCCATTTTCTGAAAAAATCTCTCTGGCAGCATTGAGGATCCGGGTCCGTGTCGGTTGTGCTTCAGTCTGCATGTTATCCATCATTAAACCATTATAGTTAGCGTGAATAACTAGTTTACCGCGTTGTCAGGTGAGCGCCTATCATTGCTGTTGAATAGTGCGAAGGTACACTCTATTCGTATACTTTTCACCCAGCAATTGGTTAACCAATAGCCGTGATTTGGCTGCCAGTTGTTTAGCAGAGACGTTGATGAATTGCACACGCTATCCCGGTAAACAACACATACGACCGTTTACCGGTTCGTTAGTGTATTAATTGAGCTCCTGTACCCCACCACCGGAGACGGTGAGAATTTGTCCGCTTACCCAGCTGGCTGCAGGCGAGCAAAGGAACAGCGCCGCGTTAGCAATATCTTGCGGTTGGCCCAGACGTCTGATCGGCGTGTGCTGTAACATTTTTTGTTCAATTTCTGGGTAATGACTCCAACTTACTGATAGTGTTTTATGTTCAGATAATGCCCGATGACCTTGTCATGCAGCTCCACCGATTTTGAGAACGACAGTGACTTCCGTACCAGCCTTGCCAGATGTTGTCTCAGATTCAGATTATGTCGCTCAATGCGCTGAGTGTAACGCTTGCTGATAACGTGCAGCTTTCCCTTCAGGCGTGATTCATACAGCGGACAGCCATCCGTCATCCATACCACGACCTCAAAGGCCGACAGCAGGCTCAGAAGACGCTCCAGTGTGGCCAGAGTGCGTTCACCGAAGACGTGCGCCACAACCGTCCTCCGTATCCTGTCATACGCGTAAAACAGCCAGCGCTGACGTGATTTAGCACCGACGTAGCCCCAATGTTCGTCCATTTCAGCGCAGACAATCACATCACTGCCCGGTTGTATGCGCGAGGTTACCGACTGCGGCCTGAGTTTTTTAAGTGACGTAAAACCGTGTTGAGGCCAACGCCCATAATGCGTGCACTGGCGCGACATCCGACGCCATTCATGGCCATATCAATGATTTTCTGGTGCGTACCGGGCTGAGAGGCGGTGTAAGTGAACTGTAGTTGCCATGTTTTACGGCAATGAGAGCAGAGATAGCGCTGATGTCCGGCAGTGCTTTTGCCGTTACGCACCACGCCTTCAGTAGCGGAGCAGGAAGGACATCTGATGGAAATGGAAGCCACGCAAGCACCTTAAAATCACCATCATACACTAAATCAGTAAGTTGGCAGCATTACCCAATTTCTGGTGTAATAACGGATTTCAGGGCATCGGTTAATATTGCCCCCGGCGCAATGCTATTCACCCGAATATTTTTTTCACCCAGGTCAAATGCCATATTTCTGACCAGATGACTGGCCGCAGCTTTAGATGATGCATAGGAAGTCATGTTTATATTTTTATTTTCTGCCGCCATAGAAGTGATGGTCAGAATAACGCCACCTCCATTTTTTTCCATTTCTGGCGCAACAAGTTGTGACAGATGGAAAAAAGAAAACACATTCAGTTCATAAGCACGGCGAAAATCTGCCATTGGCATATCAAACGGTTTAGGACCACCGCCACCGGCGTTGTTAACCAGGATATCAACTTTACCCAGATTACTGACGGCAAAGTCTGCCAGTGCAGAGAGTTCCTGTTCGGAAGTAATATCACAACGCCAGGCAAATGCCTGACCATCCAGTTGTTGAATTTCGTCTACAACATGGTTAGCTGCGTCGGCGTTAATATCACTGACCACCACAGATGCGCCAGCTGTCGCGAATGTAATGGCGATTTCTTTACCAATACCTGCACCCGCACCTGTGATGATGGCGCATTTTCCGTCGAGTCTCAGGTTGTCAGAATTAAACACATAAACCTCCTGTGAACTTCAGTAAAAATAAAAGGCACCGCCTGTGTGCCACATTTTTTATCATTAACCTTGAGGAAAGGACACTACCAAGTATAGCAGATAAAGAGAGGATTATTTCGCCGCAATGAGCCGGGCGGGAATAATAAGATTGCGTGAATGCGTCTCTTCATGGGTGATTTTTTGCATCATGCGATCCGCAAGTGTGATACCAAGTTCCCGCGCTGGCGTGCTGGCCCAGGTAACAGGT
This sequence comes from Shigella flexneri, assembly GCA_048288465.1. Taxonomy (GTDB): domain Bacteria; phylum Pseudomonadota; class Gammaproteobacteria; order Enterobacterales; family Enterobacteriaceae; genus Enterobacter; species Enterobacter flexneri_B. The sequence goes on from CP182556.1 coordinate 1,619,001, forward strand.
ATATCATCAAGTGTGGTTGGTGTCGCATCGGTAAATGCCGCCAGCGAAACCTGTTGCTCAAAGTAACGATCGACTCCGCTTTCCCCGCTTTGCCGCCCTGCTTTCAGCAAACCAAACCATGCCCCCATCGCAATAGTTTCGTTATAGCAAACCACGGCACTGATGGTCGGGTTATGACGTAAAAGCGCCGTGATAGCTTCCGCGGCTTGCTTCTGGCTGGAAGTGCACTCCAACACCCAATCGCTGTGAAACGGCAGGCCAAATTTTAGTAGAGTTGCACAATAGCCCCCCACCCGTTCTGCACGGGTTAATGAGGAACTTTGCCCTCCCAGCCAGGCGATCCGCTGATGCCCATTGCGAATGAGATGCTCCGTCAACAACTGTGCAGCCTGCATGTTGTCCGGGCGAACCGTATCAACATCATCAAGATAACTGGCACGGGAAGCGAAAATCACCGGGATAGCTTTTTCTTCTGCCATCCGCCGCAGGTCATCGCTGCTTCCTGCAGCCCCGGCAATTACCACACCATCGACACCCTGATTCAGTAACAGTGAAAACCGCTGTGCCAGCTGCTCGCCGTCTTTACCGCCGTGAAGCAAAAAAACCATCCGTCCCTGTGCTTCCAGAGCTTCCGTCAATCCGGCCGTCAATTCGGCGTAAAACGGCGCAGATAAATCACGGACGATCAAACCAATGACGCCGCTTTGCCCGCCGCGCAGCGCCGACGCCTGGCGATTGCGCACAAATCCCAGCTCTTCAATGGCGGCGTTAACGCGTTCTCCTGTGGCGGTAGAGATTCGCCCTTTGCCATTAAGCACCAGCGAAACGGTACTTACCGACACGCCCGCAGCCAGCGCAACATCATGAATGGTTATTTTTTTGGCGGTAGCCATGCAGATGACCTACTCCCTGATTATGTGACAGATAAAACGTTTTACCTTTTATTTATCTTATACCCGCTATTATCGTTGCGTAATGTGATTTATGACTCACTAAAATTTGATAAAACGTTTTATCTTCTCGCGCAATTTACTGAATCCAGATTGTTCTCTACGAGGAGTCGTTTTATGACGGCGAAAACAGCACCGAAAGTCACGCTGTGGGAGTTCTTCCAGCAGTTAGGCAAAACCTTCATGTTACCCGTGGCATTATTGTCGTTCTGCGGCATTATGCTCGGCATTGGTAGTTCTCTTAGCAGCCATGATGTCATAACCCTGATCCCGGTCCTGGGCAACCCCGTGTTGCAGGCTATCTTTACCTGGATGAGTAAGATTGGCTCGTTTGCTTTTAGTTTCCTGCCTGTCATGTTCTGTATCGCCATCCCGCTGGGCCTGGCACGCGAAAATAAAGGCGTAGCGGCATTCGCTGGCTTCGTCGGTTATGCGGTAATGAACCTCGCGGTAAACTTCTGGTTGACCAATAAAGGCATTCTGCCAACCACAGATGCCGCCGTTCTGAAAGCCAATAACATCCAGAGCATTCTTGGGATCCAGTCGATCGATACCGGGATCCTCGGTGCGGTGATCGCCGGTATTATCGTCTGGATGCTGCATGAGCGTTTCCATAATATCCGCCTGCCGGATGCGCTGGCATTCTTCGGCGGTACGCGCTTCGTACCAATTATCTCCTCGCTGGTGATGGGCCTTGTCGGCCTGGTGATTCTATTAGTCTGGCCGATTTTCGCCATGGGTATTAGCGGCTTGGGCCATATGATAAACAGCGCGGGTGATTTCGGACCGATGCTGTTTTCGTACATTGAACGTCTGCTGTTGCCGTTTGGTCTGCATCACATTCTGGTGGCATTAATTCGCTTTACCGACGCAGGCGGCACGCAGGAAGTCTGCGGTCAAACCGTCAGCGGCGCACTGACCATCTTCCAGGCGCAATGAGTTGCCCCGACCACTCACGGTTTTTCTTGGAGGGCGGCGCTTCCTTCGCAAGGCAAAATGCCTCCGTTCTGGGCGGTGTCCCAGGTGCAGGTCGGCTGGCTGTGTCTCACTGCGCGCGCCCGGAAAATCGCCATAAATTAAAGGTCTGCTGAATTTCTGGCCTGATCCCTCCATCATCGCGGCGCTGCCGAACCGCTGGAATTCCTGTTCCTGCTCGTAGCGCCAGTTCTGTATGTCATCCACGCGCTGTTAACCGGCCTCGGCTTCACCGTCATGTCTGTGCTCGGCGTCACCATAGGTAATACCAACAGCAATATCATCGACTTTGGTGGTGTTCGGTTTGTTCCATGGTCTCTGTCAACCAAGTGGTACATGGTGCCAGTGGTGGCGGCAATCTGGTTTGTCGTTTCTACGTCATTGTTGAGTTTCGCTGTCACCCCGCTTCAATCTAAAACCCCCGGGGCGCGATGGCGTAGCTGCAATGGGAAGAGGTTGCCGGTGCACGGGTAGATCAGGTTAGACGTTGCCTGCAATCCTCAAAGCATAGCGGCGGTGCCGACAATATTGTCAGCCTCAATAACTGCATTACCCGTCTGCGTTTGTCTGTGAAGAGTATGTCGCTTGTTTAATGTGCAGGCGCTGAAGGACAATCGGGCAATTGGCGTAGTACAACTTAATCAACATAACCTGCAGGTTGTTATGGGCCACAAGTACCGACACGTGAAAGAGTGAAATGGCCGGTCTGATGCATACTGTCCAGGCATAAGGATAAGATACTGTTCGATTTTTCAAAGGTCGTGGATCGTCATGGCACATGGTGTACACAGTCGATTATGTCGCTGACCGTTTCGGCACTGCTGACCTGTTACCGTTCACGATTTTCGACATGGATTTTCCACTGCCTGCATTATCGAGGCGCTGAATCAGCGCCTGATGCGCCGCATAGTTCGCTACACAGCTGGAAAGCGATGAGTTTCTCGCGGCTATTGCCCACTGGTTTTCCACCGGCGTTTCACCGGCCATCGATTCTCAGACCGGTGGTGTATAGGCCTTCTGTCATCTATATCGTTTCAGAACTGATTGGTCAGTGGTCTGAAACAGGTGAAGGCATGGTGATCCACATCCCCGCCTATGACACTCCGTACAAGGCCATTGAAGGTAACCGGCGCAGTAATGCCCGTTGCTTTTGTAAGAAGCAGGCTAATAGTTGGTTTGCGGATATGGGCAAGTTGGAAGCCGTGTTGGCAAAACCAGAATGTGAAACCTGTTCCTGTGTAGCCCCAGCCTCCTTACGGGAAAGTGTGGACGTGCGATGAGCTGGAGATCATGGCTGACCTGTGCCAGCGTCATGGTGTGCGGGTTTATTTCGATGAAATCCATATGGATATGGTTTGGGCGAGCAGCCGCATATTCCCTGGAGTAATGTGGCTCGCGGAGACTGGGCGTTGCTAACGTCGGGCTCGAAAAGTTTCAATCTGCCGCCTGACCGGTGCTTACGGGATTATAGAAAATAGCAGTAGCCGCGATGCCTATTATGCGCACTGAAGGCCGTGATGGGGCTTGCTTGCCCCTTCGGTACTGGCGTTAACTGCCCATATCGCCGCCTATCAGCAAGGCGCGCCGTGGCTGGATGCCTTACGCATCTATCTGAAAGATAACCTGACGTATATCGCAGAATAAAATGAACGCTGCGTTTCCTGAACTCAACTGGCAAATCCCACAATCCACTTTATCTGGCATGGCTTGATCTTACGTCCGTTGAATATTGACGACAACGCGTTGCAAAAAGCACTTATCGAACAAGAAACCGCGACGTACGGGGTATACCTACGGTGAAGAAGGTCGTGGTTTTGTCCGTCTCAAATACCGGCTGCCCACGTTCGAAACTGGAAAAAGGTGTGGCTGGATTAATTAACGCCATCCGCGCTGTTGCGTTAACCCCAATTGCGCAACGTAAAAAATCGTTGCGCAATCGTGAATTTTTACCCTGCTTTGTTTTTTTAATGGTGCACACTTTTATATCCGGAAAAAGTGACCATGATTGATACCACCCTGCCATTAACTGATATCCATCGCCACCTTGATGGCAACATTGGTCCCCAGACCATTCTTGAACTTGGCCGCCAGTATAATATCTCGCTTCCTGCACGATCCTGGAAACACTGATTCCCCACGTTTCAGGTCATTGCAACGATGCCAATCTGGTGAGCTTTCTGACCAAACTTGACTGGGGCGTTCAAGTTCTCGCCTCTCTTGATGCCTGTCGCCGCGTGGCATTTGAAAACAGTGAAGATGCAGCCCGTTCACGGCCTGCGCTATGTCGAGCTGCGTTTTTTCACCAGGCTACATGGCAATGGCACATCAGCTGCCTGTAGCGGGTGTTGTGGAAGCGGTAATGGATGGCGTACGTGAAGGTTGCCGCACCTTTGGTGTGCAGGCGAAGCTTATCGGCATTATGAGCCGGACCTTCCAGCAACTTCACCTGTCAGCGAGAAGACTGGAGGCCTTTTTAGCCCACCGTGACCAGATTACCGCACTTGATTTAGCCGGTGATGAACTTGCGTTCCCGGGAAGTCTGTTCCTTTCTCACTTCAACCGCGCGCGTGATGCAGGCTGGCGTCTGTCCGTCCATGCAGGCGAAGCTCCCCGGCCGGAAAGCATCTGGCAGGCGAATTCGTGAACTCGGTACGAGCGCTACTGGACATGGCGTAAAAGCCATTGAAAATCGGGCGCTGATCGATTTTCTCGCCGAGCAACGAATTGGTATTGAATCCTCTCTGACCTCCAATCTCAGACCAGCGCCGTAGCAAGAGCTGGCTGCACATCCGCTGAAAACGTTCCTTGAGCATGGCATTGGTCCCAGCATTAACACTGACGATCCCGGCGTACCAGGGAGTGGATATCATTCACGAATATACCGTTGCCGCGCCAGCTGCTGGGTTATCCCCGAGCAAATGCGCCAGGCACAGATTAATGGTCTGGAAATGGCTTTCCTCAGCGCTGAGGAAAAACGCGCACTGCGAGAAAGTTGCCGCGAAGGAACAAAATGGATGGTGCAACGCACCATCCTTTTAATGTAAGGCACAAAGTCGCGCGATGTTTGGCGGATTCGATGCCCAGCTCAATCGACTCCATTATCCCGATTGCCTGCTTGCCGGAACCGGATTTTCACCATCGCCATTTAACCGATCACGAATAGCCGCATAGTAAGCCGGATAATTCCCAGGCACCGTCAACAGCGTTTCTTCGACACCCCCACCTTCCACGCGGGTAAGTACGCCATCACGCATATCGTAGCCCCAGTCTTCCTGCGGTAGACGCTCGCCATTTTTCAGACGTTCTTCCTGTGGATCGAGGCCATGTCACATAACTGCCTCAGGGATCCATGCACGATATACCGTGCTGACTCAGCGGCTGCCAGCATGGTACGTGTAAAATGACTCGCCGCTGTGGATAGGACAAGATGGCGTGGAAATAATCGGTCGACTGCGCTTCGGCCGTGACTGTCCCGAATCTACCGTCATGCTGACCGGTAAACCAAAAAGCGTAATGGCCTGATCGGGAATTGTGGTGCTAAATGGTACCAGATACCACTGCCTGGGCCGCCCTGTCACGCCAACAATCGCGCACCTGCGACGGAGAGACGATCAAGTGCGACTCAAAGTAAGCAACTTCACCAGCACGCCTTCCGCGAGTAAACCTTTTAGGCGTAAGAAATCACTATGCAGCGACGGTTATGGAATACAAACCACACGCCCCAGGCTTTTTGCCAGCGCATACCAGCCTCGCGCTTGTGACAGTGTCACGGTAAAGGGTTTATCAACGACCACATGTTTACCCGCCTCAAGCGCCGCTTTGGCTAACGGGAAATGGGTATCGTTGGGTGTAGGAATGACAATCAGGTCTATGTTGGGATCGTTGCAACGAATGCTTCAGCTCACAACAACCGTAACGTTGGCCAGTCGGCTTTTACTTTTGTTTCATCACTGCTGGAGTGCCCCGCCAGTTCCCAGCCCGGGCGTGCCCGCAATCGGGGCGCATGGAAGGTTTTTCTCGCATGACCATTACCCCAATCAACCCAACACGAGATATTGTCGCTCATGTCATTGCCTCTCATTGAAGTATGATGGCTATTTGACACTATCCTTTACCCACGCTCAACAGTTTAATAACCTGCAGCAATAAGGGATGTTGTTTAACTTAAGTCAAAAAAATAGCCAAATTTCCAACGACAAAAAGCTAAATACGCAAAAACCTCAGTAAAAATCTTGCTGGAGCTATTGCTTGCTAGTTAACATTTACCCCTGAAGTTAATGGATCGATAAGGAGGAATGTGGGCTGTAATGAATGGTCTTATTGAATTAACAGGTTGATCGTTCTTGTCGTTTGAGTCATTCTTCTTGGCGTGGGCGAGTCACATTGACAACTATCGGCCACCTGAACAAAGTACTCGGTACAACGCAAGTAAGCTCTGCACTTGTAGAAGCGGCATGCTACCGAGTCCCGGGTGCATGTTTTCACTTGTCGGATATTGAACAGGAATTTATTATCTTGTTCGATGTTGTTGGTGATTGTCAGGGATAGTGAGGCGCTTACTCTTTTCAGAGCAGTTTTTCATCCCTGAATATTTGCCGTCAGCGCATTCTATTATTGTAATAACACAAGCGTTCACTTTTGGTGAAATTTTATCATCACTAATAATACCTACCCCTTTGGTATAATCTTTTATCGACCTTTTATGACTGTTCCAGGACTACTTATTAAAATTTCGCAAATCAGTTCACTCGAAAGTCTGGAAAGCTGTACGACCATCTTAATTACACCTGACGGACGATCAGGAACTGATCGATATGTATCGTGCTGCCAATCACCGTCGCGCAGAGCTGGTTTCTGGCGGGCGTTTGTTGACCTCGCCCAGGTACCGAAGTCCGTCTGGCACTATGTCCAATAAAGAAAGTAGCAATCGGTTATAAAAGCCTTATAATAACGCCCCTAAAATTAGATTTGCCTGTTTGCGTCGCTATTGTGGAGAACCTATGACCACCACAACGCCACGACGTCTTGGAGGCTGGGTTGGCCGTTGGCCTGGCTTTTCGTCGCTCTGTTCGTACGACGCTGGCGTTGTTGCTGTATACCGCTGCGTTATCTCTCCGCGAACATTTCAAACGCTGGCGGACGAGCACTGACGACACAAATCTTATCAGGGCGTTTCTTGTACCACTATCGCAGTGTGGTATTACACACTGTGGTTGAGCCATCGCTTTCTTTAAACATAGGCATTGTGTTCCTAAACACTGTGTTCTACTGGCTGCTTATTTGCCTATTGCTGGCAGTAAAGACATTCGCTTTTTTCACCGTGGAAGATGGTGTCCACCATTCGCCAGTTGCTGTTTCTTTGTTGGCAACCGCATTGATCGTCCCCTATTTCAAACGCTCGTCACGGTAAAAGCGACGTTTGTGAATCCGTAATAACCTTTTACAGTTAACCTGTTGTCGCCTGCTCTGGATTAACGGATAATAGGCGGCTTTTTATTTCAGGCCGAAAATCACTGACTACCTGTTACTGTTTGTCGGAACTGTACTGGTCAATAACTTTGTACTGGTCAAGTTTCTCGGTCTTGTTGTTTATGGGGTTTCCAAAAAACTGGAAATCGCAATGGGCATGGGGCGCAACAACGTTTGTGATGACGCTGGCGTCTATTGGCGCTTGGCTTATCGATAGTGGATTTTGATCCCACTTAATCTGATTTACCGGGGCACTCTGGCATTTATTCTGGTGATTGCTGTGGTCGTGCAGTTCACCAGATGGTGGTGCGCAAAACCAGCCCGGTGCTTTACCGTTTGCTGGGGATTTTTTTGCCGCTTATCACCACCAACTGCGCCGTGCTGGCGTGGCGGCGATATCAATCTCGGCACAATTTCTTGCAGTCGCGCTGTACGGTTTTTCCGCCGCTGTCGGTTTTTGCTGGTACTGGTTCTCTTCGCAGCCGTCCGCGAACGCCTTGCTGTGGCTGATGTCCCGACACCTTTCTCGGTAATGCCATTGCGTTAATTACCGCAGGTCTTATGTCTCTGGCCTTTATGGGCTTTAGTGGTTTGGTGAAGGTGTAATCGATGCTATCTGGATTGCCGTTGCCGCCGTCAGCCTGCTGGGCCTCGCGATTGGCGCCATTCTGGGTTATGCCTCCCGCCGTTTTGCGGTGGAAGACGATCCGGTCGTTGAGAAAATTGACGAAATCTTACCGCAGAGCCAGTGTGGTCAGTGCGGTTATCCCGGCTGTCGCCCTACGCGGAAGCCATCAGCTGTAACGGTGAAAAAATCGACCGGTTGCGCCCCAGGTGGCGAAGCTGTGATGCTAAAAATTGCCGAGTTGCTAATGTCGAGCCGCAGCCGCTGGATGGCGAAGTGCAGAGCTAACGCCTGCGCGGATGGTGGCGGTTATTGATGAAAATAACTGTATTGGCTGCACTAAATGTATTCAGGCGCGTCCGGTAGACGCGATCGTTGGCGCTACCCGTGCCATGCATACGGTAATGAGTGATCTCAAACGGGCTGCAATTTATGTGTTGATCCGGTGCCCGATGCATGACATCTCGTTGCAACCGGTCGCAGAAACACCTGACTCCTGGAAATGGGATTCGAACACCATTTCCGTGCGTATTATTTCCTGCAACACGATGCTTAAGTTATTCTCTGCATTCAGAAAAAATAAACTTGGCATTTTAATGGCTAATCTCATCACTCGGAGAATGAAAACCCAGACCAACGGTACCCCCCTGCGCCAGGTACTACTGGCGCAGCATTTTGTTATTCCACTGAAACAGCATATTGGCGCTGAAGGTGAGTTGTGCGTTAGCGTCGGCGATAAAGTATTGCGCGGCCAGCCGCTTACCCGTGGTCGCGGCAAAATGCTGCCTGTTCACGCGCCCACCTCGGGTACCGTTACGGCTATTGCGCCCCACTCTACGGCTCATCCTTCAGCTTTAGCTGAATTAAGCGTGATTATTGATGCCGATGGTGAAGACTGCTGGATCCCGCGCGACGGCTGGGTCGATTATCGCTCTCGCAGTCGCGAAGAGTTAATCGAGCGCATACATCAGTTTGGTGTTGCCGGGCTGGGCGGTGCCGGATTCCCGACAGGCGTTAAATTGCAGGGCTGGCGGAGATAAGATCTAAACGTCGATGATCAACGCGGCTGAGTGTGAGCCTGTACATTACCGCCGATGACCGTTCGATGCAGGATTGCGCGGCTCAGGTCGTAGAGGGTATTCGCATTCTTGCGCATATTCTGCAGCCACGCGAAATTCTTATCGGCATCAAAGACAACAAAATGCAGGTGATTTCCATGCTGCGCGTGGTGCTGGCGGACTCTAACTTATTTCTCTGCGGGTGATTCGACGAGATCCTTCTGGCGGTGCTAAGATTAACCTACATTCCTACCGGGAAGCAGGTTCCACATGGCGGCGTTTTCATCCATATCGGCGTATTAATGAAAACGTCGGCACTGCTTATGCAGCTAAATGTGCCGTTATTGATGGTGGCTGATTACCGAGCGGTGTCGTAACCCTGACTGGCGAAGCAATCGCTCGCCCGGGCAACGTCTGGGCACGGCCTGGGACGCCAGTGCGTCATTTTATTGAATGATGCCGGATTCTGCCCTCTGCCGATCAAATGGTGATTATGGGTGGCCCGTGATGGGCTTTACTCGCCATGGCTGGATGTCCCGGTCGTAAGATTACCAACTGTCTGTTGGCCTCCTCTGCCAATGAACTTGGCGAACGCAGGACAAAGCCGCATCCGGTGTAGCGCCTGGCGCGACGCCTGCCCTGCGGATTCTTTGCTGAACAGTTGTACTGGTTCAGAAAGGTCAAGCACACGATAAAAAGGACCACGATAACATTGCTGATTGCATTGACGTGGGGCTTGCGCGTGGGTTTGCCCAGCAACATTCCCCTGGCGGTATTTCCGTCAGGAAAAAGCTGAAATTGCGGCTATTCGTCAGGAAAGAAAGCGCGCCCAGAAGCCAAGCGCGTTTCGAAGCGCGCCAGGCTGTTCCTGGAGCGCGAAAAAAGCGGCTTGCCTTAACGCATAAAGAGCGGCTTCATTACCCGACGGCAGCAGAAGAATGGCTCATCGCTGCTGGTGCGGGTGAGAGATACAGGCCCAGCGTGACACAGCCTATTGCTATTAAAGCGGCGAACGCCCGGATAACAGTGCAATTATTGCAGCACGGGAAGCCCGTAAAGCGCAGCCAGAGCGAAACAGGCAGAACTGCAGCAAACTAACGACCAGCAACCGTTCCTGGCCTGATCGACGTGAACTGCCGTTGAAGCAGGATCGCCGGCGCCAAAGCGCGCAAGTTGGAACAGCAACAGGCTAATGCGCAACCAGAAGAACAGGTCGATCGTGAAAGCCGCCGTCAGCTCGCCACTGCCCGTGCCAAAGCACGCAAGCTGGAACAGCAACAGGCGTGAATGCCGAGCCAGAACAACAGGTCGATCCGCGCAAAGCCGCCGTCGAAGCCCGTCATCGCCCGTGCCAAAGCACGCAAGCTGGGAACAGCAACAGGCGACGCCGAGCCAGAACAAACAGGCTCATCTGCGCAAAGCCGCCGTCGAAGCCCACTGCCCGAGCCAAAGCGCGCAAACGGGAACAGCAACCGGCTAATGCGAGCCAGAGAACAGGTCGATCGGCGCAAAAGGCCGCCGTCGAAGCCGGCTATTGCACGCGCCAAAGCACGCAAGCTGGAACAGCAACAGGCTAATGCGGTACCAGAAGAACAGGTTGATCTGCGCAAGCCGGCAGTTGCCGCGGCGATCGCCCGCGCTCAGGCCAAGCTGCCCAGCAGAAGGTTGTAAACGAGGACTAAATGGTATTCAGAACAGCTAGCTCCCCTCATACCCATAACCAGCGCCAGACATTGCATTATGCCGTTGGTGTTGCTCGCAGCCGTGCCAGGAATCGCAGCGCAGCGGCGGTTCTTTCTTTGGTTGGGGGCACCCTCGTTCAGATCCTGTCTGGTATTGGTTAGTGCTCTGTTAGCCTAGTTCTACTCAAACTACGCAAGCAAGCGCAAGCCGACGTTGACAGGTCAGCATTGCTGACAGGCTCATCGCTGGCGGTAAGCATTCCCCCCTCGCGCCATGGTGATGGTCGTGCCGGGTACGGTGTTTGCGGTGATCATCGCTACAGTTGTATGGCGGTCTGGGGCAAAACCCGTTTAATCCGGTAATGATTGGTTATGTCTTGTCTGATTCCCTTTCCTGGTGCAGATGACCAGCTGGTTACCGCCACATGAAATTGCGGTCAACATCCCTGTTCGATCCGACGCCATACAGGTTATTTTCAGCGGACATACCGCCAGTGGTGGTGATATGAACACATGACGCTTAGGTATTGATGGCATTAGTCAAGGCGACACCGCTGGATACATTTAAAACCTCTGTCCGTGCCGGTCATTCGGTCTCGAACAGATTATGCAATATCCGATTGACAGCGGTATTCTGGCGGGCGCTGGTTGGCAATGGGTGACCTCGCCCTGCTGGCTGGCGGCCTGTGGTCGCTATGGCAGAAAGCGATTCGCTGGCATATTCCCTCTCAGCTTCTAGGATGCTGCGTTATGCGAACGTTGGGCTGGTTGTTCTCACCAGAAACACTGGCAGCACCGCAATTCATCTGCTGTCTGGTGCGACCATGCTCGGCGCATTCTTCATTTGTGATCTACCCGATGACCGCTTCTACGACCAATCGTGGTCGTCTTATTTTGGCGCGCTGGCGGTCATCAGTCCGGTCTGATCGCAGTTTCGGCGGCTATCCTGACGGCGTGGCTTTTGCCGTCCTGGCTGGTGAACACCACCGGTCTTGGATTCATTACTACACGCGTCCGCGCGTCTACGGCCATCGCAAAGGGTAAACCATGCTGAAAACTATCCGAAAACACGGCATTACGTTGGCGCTATTTGCAAGCGGGTTCAACAGGTTAACTGCGGCCATCAACCAGATGACCAAAACGTCACGATTGCTGAACAGGCCAGTCTGCAACAAAGGCGTTATTTGATCAGGTGCTGCCAGCCGATGCTATAACAATGCGCTGGCACAGAGTTGCTATCTGGGCAACCGCGCCAGAGTTAGGTAAGGTGAGCATCGCGTTTACATCGCCAACAGAATGACAAACCGGTAGCCGCCGTTCTGGACAACCGCGCCAGATGGCTATTCCGGTGCGATTCAGCTGCTGGTGGGAGCCGATTTTAACGGCACGGTACTTGGCACGCGCGTGACAGAGCACCACGAACGCCAGGGTTGGCCAGAAAATCGAACTGCGCCTTTCTGATCCATACCCGGTCCCATTTCTGCGGGTATCAGTGGCGCGGATGATGCACATTGGCGGAAGAAAGATGGTGGTGATTTGACCAGTTCACCGGCCAAACTATTACTCCCGCGCGGTGGTTAATGCGGTAAAACGCGCCGCATTATGCTCAGACGTTACCGTCACAACTTTCTCAACTTCCTGCCTGTGGAGAATAAAGCGTGAGCGAAATTAAAGACGTTATTGTTCAGGGGTTGTGGAAAAGGACTCTGCGCCGGTCCAGCTGCTCGGCCTCGTCGCTATTGGCGGTCACGTCCACTGCCACTAACGCTCTGGGTTTAGGACTTGCGACTACGCTGGTACTGACGCTGACCGTAACCTGACCATTTCCGACGCTGCGTCACTGGACGCCAGCCGAGATTCCGCATTCCCATTTACGTGATGATCATCGCCTCGGTGGTCAGCGCTGTACAGATGCTGATCAACGCCTACGCCTTTGGCCTGTATCAATGATTAGCAATTTTTATTCCGCTGATTGTCACGCTGATTGTGGTGGGCCGCGCTGAAGCCTTCGCCGCCAAAAAAGGTCCGGCGCTTTGCACTGGGACGGCTTTTCAATTGGTATGGTGCAACCTGCGCCATGTTCGTGCTGGGTTCACTACGCGAAATTATCGGCAATGGCACGTCTGTTTGACGGTGCAGATGCGTGGTTAGGTAGCTGGGCAAAGTATTACGCGCCTACAATTTCCACACCCGACCTCCCCTTTCCGCCTGGCGATGCCGCCACCAGGCGGATTGATGGCCTGGAACCGACGCTGGCAGGAAGGTCCTGGATTGATGAAAGAATGAAAAGCGCCGTGCTGAAGCAGCTGCAGAACGTGCATTGCCAAACGGTGAAACAGGGATGTCTGATGAACAAAGCAAAACGTCTGGAGATCCTCACTCGCCTGCGTGAGAACAATCCTCATCCCACCACCGAGCTTAATTTCAGTTCGCCTTTTGAATTGCTGATTGCCGTACTGCTTTCCGCTCAGGCGACCGATATCAGTGTTAATAAGGCGACGGCGAAACTCTACCCGGTGGCGAATACGCCTGCAGCGATGCTTGAACTAGGCGTTGAAGGGGTGAAAACCTATATCAAAACGATTGGCCTTTATAACAGCAAAGCAGAAAATATCATCAAAACCTGCCGTATATTACTGGAACAACATAATGGCGAGGTTCCGGAAGATCGTGCTGCGCTTGAAGCCCTGCCCGGCGTAGGTCGTAAAACAGCCAACGTCGTATTAAACACTGCATTCGGCTGGCCGACTATTGCTGTCGACACGCACATTTTCCGCGTTTGTAATCGTACTCAATTTGCGCCGGGGAAAAACGTCGAACAGGTAGAAGAAAAGCTACTGAAAGTGGTTCCGGCAGAGTTTAAAGTCGACTGCCACCATTGGTTGATCCTGCACGGGCGTTATACCTGCATTGCCCGCAAGCCCCGCTGTGGCTCTTGTATTATTGAAGATCTTTGTGAATACAAAGAGAAAGTTGACATCTGAAGAAAAGGGGTAACACCGATTACCCCATTGATAACCTTTCTTTATCCTCTTTTAAAACATCTTTTTAACGTCAATGATGCCATTGCTTAGCGTTATCATCAGGTAATCCGTTTGCGGATAACCAAAAATGCAGGTTAATTGTTTTTTTAATAGCGAAATTTTCTATTCATTCGTGATCAAGATCACGATGCTGTGGCAATGTAAAAACATTGCAAGAATCAGGTTAAAATGATTTAAATTTACACACGCAACAAATATTGACCTGCAAAACATTACACTGGCTATTTTTCAGAAACTGGACTATCTCACTAGGAAAAACGCTAAATAGCAGAACATATCGCCGCCAAGCCATCATCCCCCTCTCAATGCAGTGAAAAAATCTGCCGTTACGTTTTTTGAAAAATTTAACGCTGGATAACATTTCCCGGAATGGTTGAATTCCCCGCCTCAGTTATATGTAACAGATTATTACAAAGGACTTGTCTGAAAGTGCAAGATAGTGAACATTACCTGCCGTTTCCCCTCCCACTATAACAATTGCGCGTATGTTTTTTAGACATAACGCGAGAAAGCACCCCCGTTAATATGGGATGTAAAAAAAGAGGTAAAAGTGTCCACTGCAAACCAAAAACCAACTGAAAGCGTCAGTTTGAACGCTTTCAAACAACCGAAGGCGTTCTATCTCATCTTCTCGATTGAGTTATGGGAACGTTTTGGTTATTACGGCCTACAAGGAATTATGGCTGTTTACCTGGTTAAACAACTGGGTATGTCTGAAGCGGATTCAATCACCCTTTTCTCTTCCTTTAGTGCCCTGGTTTATGGTCTGGTCGCTATCGGCGGCTGGTTAGGTGACAAGGTACTGGGTACTAAACGCCTAAATTTATGCTCGGCGCTATTGTGCTGGTGATTGGTCATGTTCTCCTACGGCTTGGTCCTGTCACCACGCCGAAATCGTTGTTCACAACGGTATGGCGGGGCCATTGTGGTCGGTAACCGCCCTGTTCAAAGCTAACCCGCTTCTCCGCTTTCTACATGCTATGAGAAAAATGACCCGGCGTCTGGACGGCGCATTCACCATGTACGACATGTCCGTCAACATCGGCTTTTTCTCCCCGATGATTGCTACGCCGTGGCTGGCCTGAACAACGGCTGAGTGTTGTGTTTGTGTTGAGCGTTGTAAGCCTGCCGATCACGTATCGTCAAACTTCGCCTTCTGCCAACGCTGGGTTAAACAGTACCGGTTCAAAACCAAGACTTCGAGCCTATCAACTACCGTAACCTGCTCGCTGACCATTATTGGTGTTGTGACCATTGCTATCGCCACCCGGCCGCTGCACAATCAGGTAGTTGCGCGTATGGCGCTGGCGGTGTCGTTGCCTTCGGTATCGCGGGTGATCTTCGGTAAGTAAGCCTTCGCGATGAAGCTTGCCGCGTTGGGATGATTGTTGCCTTCATCCCTGATGCTGAAGCCATTATCTTCTTCGTGCTGTACAGCCAGATGCCACGTCTCACTCAACTTCTTTGCGATTCGTAACGTTCTACACTCCATTCTCGGGTCTGGCTGTAGAACCCTAGCAGTATCAGAAGTATTTAACCCGCTTCCGCGTCATCATTCGTAGTCCGATTCTGGCCGCTATCTATAACAAGATGGGCCATACCCTGCCGATGCCAATGCTTCGGGATCGGATGGTGAATGTGTTTCTGTGCGTTCGCGATTCTGCCGCTGGGCGCCAATTTTACGCTGATGCTGGTATCGTGTCCTAAGCCGGCCGGTCGCAAAGCTATGGCCTGCTAGCATTCGGGGCTCGATGATTCCTGGTTCGGGTCTGGCAATGGTTGCACAACTCGTTCCTAAGTGTCTGATGGGTTCATATTACGGGTAGCTGGTTCGACGACTGCCGGTGCAAAACTGATGCTGTTATGTTGCGGGTTGATGGCTGTGCCGGATAAACGTTACGCTGCTGATGTCACTGGAAGTTTATGGTCGCGTACTTGGAGATCGGTGTCGCTACTGCCATTATTGCAGCAACCATGCTGCTGACCGCGCCTAACCTTTACCGTACTACGCAGGATGACGCTGGGAGACAAAGTGAAGCTGCTGTAGCGTAAAAATCAGGGAACTCTTTACAAGCCGCTAACTTTTCGTTAGCGGCTTTTTTTTGTTCAGCAGTCACATGACCATACTTTTAAACCACAGACAAAAGCAGTTACCGATGAAATTGTTTGAACAATGCGTGCCTGCTCTCTCGTCTCCCATATCACCCTGCGTGTAGAGCCAAGGATTTTACCCTCGTCAGTGTGGATTTTATGAATGTCTCGAAAACGGTGACGATTACTTGCCGTTAACCCTAGGCAGGTGCCTGCATCTCGCTGCTGGATGACCGTACTTTGCTGACGGAAGGCAAAGCGATTATGCAGCAATTCTGCCGAAGGGTCCCTGACTGCCAGTTGCTGGTACCGGTATCCAGTATTTCCCGCGACAAACCATTCAATCGCCCAATTACATCGCCACCGAGCTGCATAAGGTTTTAACCTCCAGTTTCGCCCCTATACACCGGAAGAGTACAAACCTACAGTTCGCGCAGCTGAGAAGAAGCTGGGGACGTGAACGAGGCACGAAAGGATGAGCACTGGATTGTGGAGCAAGATTTACAATTGCTGATGCCTATTGTTTACGGTTCTGTGCTGGGCATACGCGGTGAAACTGAATCTGAAGGGTTAGAGCACATTGAGCATTTATGCAACTAATGGCCGAACGTCCGGAAGTACAAGACGCGCTGTCAGCCAAGGCTTACAAAATACCCCATCGGCCCAGAGGTCGTTCTTGCCCAGTTAGATTCTCAGAAGCTTTGTTGCGCTGAAGGATGCTTCCGGTTTGGCAAGACGATCCGAGAATGCCACACCTGCAGCTCATATTCCTGACATTGCTCTCAAGGGTCACCCACCGATCTCGTAGACCGCAGCGGTCACACGTTCCAGCGCCTCCTGCAGCGTTGCCCCTGAAGCAGTTTCACCAGCAAGTAAACCGCCTGTCACATCACCACAACACTACCGGCTGGCGCATACCAAATCGCCACCAGCGGACGGCTGATATGCCAGGCTTCATCGGCGGTGACCAGCAGCATTTCAAACGGTTACGGCTGAGCAGCCAGCTCGCGCCAGGTGTTGCAACCAACACAATTTGTGGCCCTTGCGCAATCAAGTCCGCGCGCTGCCAGACCGTTTCTCCCACGTTATTTACCGCATGCTCACAGAGTATTTCCAGCCTACCAGATCGGCGCAACGATATCGCTGGCAGGTAAACCGTGCCGCACATGGTCTCGCCGACACCCGGTGCAACGATACAGCCTTTTCCGCATGACCCATTACCGGATCGCAAAATATTTCCGCCTGCGGATTCGCTGGTTCACCTGACGGACCAGACCCAGCAGATGTTCACCTGGCCCCGCCTGATCCCAGATAGCCACGTACACGGCATCACAGGTGTGTAATTTATCAATGGCGGCAATGCCTTGCACAATTTCGGTTAAATGGCTGGGCGGCATCACGCAGCCAGTCCATTTGCCGTATTGGGTGTGATTAGAAAATTGAACGGTGTTCAGCGGCCAGACGTTCGCGCCCAGGCGGCGCATCGGAAACTCTGCCGCACTGTTACCCGCATGACCATAAACAACGTGAGACTGGATAGCGAGAATATTTTTCATCATGTTCCCTGTATAAAAACCAGGGGGAGTGATTTCTCACTCCCCCCTTCCACTGATGCATATTTCCCAGGGGGAGTGATGTCTCACTCCCCCCTTTCCACTTAATGCATTATTTCCAGCAAATCAGACAGTAATTCTTTTTGCCGCGACGCAGTAAGGTAAAACGACCAAACAGACGATCTTCTTCTTTAAAGAAGTATTCAGGATCGGACTGTTTTTCACCGTTAATGGTGATGGCATTGGAGGCGATAGTTTTACGCGCCTGACCACGGGAAGGTTGCAGTTCAGAATCGACCAGCGCCTGCATCAGGTCTGCGCCCTTTTCCATCTCAACCATCGGTACGCCGTCCTGCGCCAGCTGTTCGAAGTCCGCTTCACTCAGCGCACTCAAAGAACCGCTGAACAGGCATTCGGTAATACGTTTTGCCGCCTGTAAACCTTCTTCACCGTGAACCAGACGAGTCACCTGCTCCGCCAGTACATACTGGGCGCGCGGTGCTTTACCGCTGTTTTTATCTTCTTCTTCTAGGGCGTTGATCTCTTCAATGCTCATAAAGGTGAAGAACTTCAGGAAGCGGTAAACGTCGGCATCCGCAGTGTTGATCCAGAACTGGTAGAATTTGTACGGGCTGGTTTTCTTCGGATCCAACCAGACTGCGCCGCCTTCAGTTTTACCAAATTTGGTGCCGTCTCCGTTGGTGATCAGCGGATCGGGCAGACCAAGCACATGATTCTGATGCAGACGGCGGGTCAGGTCGATCTCAGAAGTGATGTTCCACCTCTGGTCAGAACCACCTATTTGCAACTCCACATAGTAGTGTGTGTTCAGACAGGTCCAGTCATATCCCTGCTGCAGGTTGTAGGAAAACTCAGTTATCGACATCCCTTCATCTTCACGGTTGAGACGCTGCTTAACCGCTTCTTTGTTGATCATCTGGTTAACGGAGAAGTGTTTGCCAATATCGCGCAGGAAGGTCAGCACATTCATATTGCCGAACCAGTCATAGTTGTTCGCCGCGATAGCAGAGTTTTCTCCACAGTCGAAATCGAGGAACGGGGCAACCTGCTTACGGATTTTGTCCACCCACTCCTGAACAGTTTCTTCGGTGTTCAGCTTACGCTCGGCAGCTTTGAAGCTCGGGTCGCCAATCAGACCCGTCGCGCCGCCTACCAGCGCAACCGGCTTGTGGCCCGCCTGCTGGAAGCGTTTCAGGCATAACAATGGAACAAGATGCCCCAAATGCAAGCTGTCAGCGGTAGGATCGAAGCCGCAATAGAGCGCGATCGGGCCTTGCGCCAGTCGCTCTGCTAACGCTTCCTCGTCCGTCACCTGGGCTACCAGCCCCCGCTCTTGCAATTGTTTAATCAAGTTACTGCTTGCCATCAAAATCTCCATGTATATAACGACTGCACCTTTGCCTGTACACGCCTTCTCGCCAGATGCGAAAGAGACATAGAATAAAGTGCCAATAATCAGGAGTACCAGCGATTAAAGCAAGATTTTTGCATCTTTTCAGGGTGCAGATGATCAATCTTCCACGCATCATTTTCACGCTGGTACAAAAGCGGTCATGCAGGCGATGCTCACCACCCTGCCAGAACTCAATCTGTTCAAGGCTGACGCGAAAACCGCCCCAAAAGCTCGGCAATGGCACTTCGCCCGTTCTTGAAAAGTTCCGCTTCAGCTCCAGGAATTTACTTTCAAGGATACCGCGGGCAGAAATGCGACTGGACTGCTTCGAAACCCATGCACCAATCTGGCTATCACGCGGGCGGCTATGAAAATATTTCATCACTTCGAGAGTCGAAAGTCGTTCTGCTTTACCGATCACCGTCACCTGGCGCTCAAGGGTATGCCACGGAACAGCAGGCTAACGCGCGGATTATTTCGATTTGATGTGCTTTACGGCTCCAGGGTGGTGAAAACACCATGCCTTTTTCGTCGTGATGTTTCAGTAAAACGATGCGCTGATAAGGCTGACCATGTTCATCCACGGTAGCGACCACCATCGCGGTAAGGTCCGCCAGTTTGGCTTCACAAGCCTGAGAGAGCCAACGTTCGAAAAGGGTTAATGGGATCGCGGGAGGGGGATCGCGGCGGCGTAACCCGCCTTTGGTGTATTCACTGCGCAGATGCGCGATTTGCTGCAATTCGTCGTTATCGAGCAGATGGTTTTTCTTTACGGATTGTCCAGTGGGTGACGCTATTGTGTGCCGCCCCTGGAAAAATCTCAACGCTGTGGATTTTGTAACTGACAGTTATTCAAGACGATGCGTACTGTTTATAGACAGTCGCTTCATCGCCTTTCCACCAGAAAACATAGATTCCGTCAGTGTAACGCGCGCCAGAGGCTGAATGGCCCTGTTCAGATGCAGTAGTTGATTATCCAAGAAAACCACCTCCTGGCGCGGATTATTCAGTTTGACCGTCAACGGTTTTTCATCACACTGGGTATTCCAGCGTATCGGTTTGCATGTGCTTAACCAGCTGATTAAAGGCGCTACAGCCGGAGAGAAGGACCGGCAAAATGATAATTAACAGTTTTTTCATAGTCATATCCCGAAGACTTTCCTGGTCTGGACAGGGCAATATGCCCTCCGGAACGTTCAAGCGTAACGGCAGACGCGGTAAGAAAAATTCAGTTAACTCTGATATCACGGGTTAGCGGGAAAATAGCTCCACAGGCCGCCGCTCGCCAGTGACGGGAGGCAGATTTTCCTGGTAATCCCGCCACAGTCGTCCGTTAGGTGCAGGCGAAAGCCAATGCTTCCATGTCATCGCCACTAATGCCAACGACATTGGTGGCGGTGACTCCGTGCCTTGTAGTAACGCCGCCAGACGCGCCATGAAGTAGCGGATTACGACGACCTCCACCACATACCATCAATCGTTCTTCGCAGCCACCGCTCAGAAAACTTGTTCAGAAATGGTCACGGCGGTGAGTTCTGCCAGTGTCGCCTGCACATCTCGGGGATCAACACCCGGAAAATGGCGCAAATGGCGCTCCAGCCAACCAGAGCTGGAAAGTATTCGCGTCCGGTGCTTTTCGGTGCAGGTTGCGAGAAATACGGGGTCGCTGAGCATATTTTCAGCAGTGGGAGAAGAAACTTGACCCGCCCGTGCCCACTCGGCATCTTGATCCAGGTTTACCGGCCTGACGCCAGATCCAGGCATCGATCAGCATGTTACCAGGACCGTATCGTAGCCCCCAACCGGCTGCCCAGGAATGAGCAGTGACAGATTGGCGATGCCGCCAATATTGAGCACCATTCGTCGCTCGGTTGGGTGAGCCAGCAGCGCATGATGGAACGCAGTACGCAGCGCGTGCCTTGCCTCCCAAGGCAGATCGCGACGGCGAAACGACCGACAACCTGTATTCCGTGCGCGCCACAATTTGATTGTTATCGCCAATCTGTAAGTGGTGCCACGCCCGTCGGTTCATGCCAGACGGTTTCTCAACCTGTGACAACCGATTGCAACTATATCTCTTGCCTGCAGATTTTGTTCCTTAAGCAAGGCATTGACCGCATCAGCAAAAAGTCGCCCAGTTGAGTATCAAGCTGTCCAAACTGCGAAAGTGTAAGCTGCTGGCCCTTGGGAATATCCAGTACAGCCTGTTTCAGAGATACCTGGATCGGCCAACTCAAACTTGCCAGCTGTGCGACCCGGTGTTCATCTATTGTCGCCAACACACATCAACACCATCAAGGCCTGTGCGACATAACGCCAGAAAGTTCTCTGATTTCATAGCTTCATCCTTTTTCAATCTGACGTTTGCGACTCACTCAAACATAAACTTTTCGTGAATACCATGCGGAATGACCTATTTTTACCAACTGTAGAAAGATTATCTTCTTTCAAAACCGATCACGACGACGTTTTGTTCATAATTGGTTGATCTGACTTTCATTATGATTTGCTCATATTTGGTAGAACATGTAACCATGATTTTACATATGCCATATACTTTGACCATGAGGGATGCTTGCGTGGCGTTTCATGGTGAACAGGAAATTTTTCAATGATTAAACGCGTATTGGTTGTTTCAATGGTAGGTCTGTCTGTCGGTTGGTGCTGTAATAACCACACCTGTCAGGGGACGTTTATACCGCTTCTGAAGCGAAACAAGTACAGTATGCTTAAGCTATGGCACCATCGTTACGTACGTCCGGATTATATTCAGGGCGGTGACGATTCCAACGTTATCGGTGCAATTGGCGGTGCTGTTCTCGGCGGTTTTGGGAATACTGTTGGTGGTGCAACCGGGCGCTTGGCTACTGTACAGGCGCTGTTGCAGGTGGCGTAGCTGGTCAGGGCGTACAGAGTGATGAAAAACGCAGGGTGTCGAGCTGGAAATTCGTAAGACGATGGAACACGATCATGGCGGTACAGAAACAAGGCAACACTCGTCTCTCTCCGGGCCAACGTGTCGTACTGGCCAGCAATGGGCAGTCAGGTGACCGTTTCTCCGCGCTAAATAAGTTTGCGTGCTGGTCAGGTTACTGACCACACGCTCCCTTCATTTCACCCTTTGGCCTGTAACTCAATGATATTATGCTCAAGTTTTGCGATGAGCGTAATCAGTTGTTCCAGTTCCTCTGCGGAGATGCCATGTAATATTTCTCGTGTGGGTTTTGTTAATAACAGCTTCATTTCGCTGATCAGTGGCTGGGCCTTTTCTGTCAGTTTATATGAGCCCGACGATCGCGGGCAGAGTTTATGGTGGAAATTAACCCTTTTTCTTCCAGTTGGTCCAGAGTACGGACCAGTGATGGCTGCTCGATGCCAATCGCTTTTGCCAGTTGAATTTGCGACTGGTCTGGAGGTAACTGATGGATATTGTGTAACGTAACCCAATGGGTTTGTGTTAACTCCAGCGGTTTCAGGCGATGGTCTATCAGAGCACGCCATATGCGCACCAACCGTGCCAGATCAGAACCTAGTGGCGATTCCAATTTCATCTCCTTATAATTAGCTTGCTAAGATATTATGCGGCTTTTATAATAGTGTGCAGCAATTGTATTGCTAAAACAAATGTATTGCTGCATTTGGTTACCGTCAGACATATTTTTCAGAAATTGCGCGTAAATTTTTCGCACTTAAAGAATATTTATTAATCTAACGCAATATATTCGGTCGTAAAGGAATCTACTTTGTGAAGTTTATGCTCAATGCAACAGGATTGCCCTTACAAGATCTGGTGTTCGGTGCGTCCGTCTATTTTCCTCCGTTTTTCAAAGCATTCGCGTTTGGATTCGTCATCTGGCTTGTCGTACACCGACTGCTTCGTGGCTGGATCTACGCCGGCGATATCTGGCATCCCTTGTTAATGGATTTATCGCTGTTTGCGATTTGCGTTTGCCTTGCTCTGGCAATACTGATTGCGTGGTAACTATGTCAATTAAAACAATTAAGTATTTCTCAACAATCATTGTAGCGATAGTTGCGGTTCTTGCCGGATGGTGGCTGTGGAATTATTACATGCAATCTCCGTGGACACGCGACGGGAAAATACGCGCAGAACAGGTTTCTATCACCCCACAGGTGTCGGGACGTATTGTTGAGCTGAATATAAAAGACAACCAACTGGTTAACGCGGGGGAACTTCTGCTCACGATCGATAAAACGCCCTTTCAGATCGCCGAGCTGAACGCACAGGCTCAGCTGGCGAAAGCGCAATCTGACCTCGCAAAAGCCAATAACGAAGCGAATCGTCGTCGTCATCTCTCACAAAATTTTATTTTTGCCGAAGAACTCGATACCGCTAACCTCAATGTTAAAGCGATGCAGGCCAGTGTTAATGCCGCACAGGCGACGCTGAAACAGACACAATGGCAACTGGCGCAAACGGAAATTCGCGCCCCGGTGAGTGGATGGGTGACTAACCTCACTACCCGCATCGGCGATTACGCTGACACCGGGAAACCGCTGTTTGCCCTTGTCGACAGCCACTCGTTTTACGTCATTGGTTATTTTGAAGAAACCAAGTTGCGCCATATCCGCGAAGGTGCACCAGCACAAATTACCCTCTATAGTGATAACAAAACGTTACAGGGTCACGTTTCCAGTATCGGTCGGGCGATTTATGATCAGAGCGTTGAAAGTGACTCAAGCCTTATTCCGGATGTGAAACCTAACGTCCCCTGGGTTCGTCTCGCCCAACTCGTTCCCGTCCGCTTTGCGCTGGATAAAGTTCCAGGCGATGTCACGCTGGTGTCGGGCACCACCTGTAGCATTGCCGTAGGTCAATAATGAACGCATCGTCATGGTCCTTGCGCAATTTGCCCTGGTTCAGGGCCACGCTGGCGCAATGGCGTTATGCGTTACGCAATACCATTGCCATGTGTCTGGCGCTGACGGTTGCCTATTATTTGAATCTGGATGAACCCTATTGGGCGATGACCTCGGCTGCAGTGGTTAGCTTTCCCACCGTTGGCGGTGTCATCAGCAAAAGCCTCGGACGCATGGCTGGCAGTTTACTGGGAGCCATTGCGGCACTGCTTCTTGCCGGACATACGCTCAATGAGCCGTGGTTTTTTCTATTGAGCATGTCGGCGTGGCTTGGCTTTTGTACCTAGGCCTGTGCGCACTTCACGAATAACGTCGCGTATGCATTTCAACTGGCGGGCTACACGGCTGCCATCATCGCCTTTCCGATGGTTAATATTACTGAGGCCAGCCAGCTGTGGGATATCGCTCAGGCGCGCGTTTGCGAGGTGATAGTCGGTATTTTGTGCGGCGGCACGACGATGATGATCCTGCCTCAGCAGTTCCGATGAGGCCTTTAACCGCATTGAAAACATGCACGCCCGATTACTGGAACATGCCAGTTTACTTGGCAGCCTGAAACAAACGATGCCATTCGTGCAGCACATGAGGGGTGATTGGGCAGATACTGACCACTGGTTGCCGCGTATCCAGGCTTTCTGGAGCCACTATCGTTTTCGCCAACAAACGCGCGCCTCAACGCGCTACTTCACCAGCAATTTACGTATGACCAGTGTCATCTCCAGCCTGCGACGTATGTTGCTGAACTGGCCCTCACCGCCCGTGCCACGCGAGAAATTCTCGAACAATTGCTGACGGCGCTCGCCAGTTCGCTAACAGATGCTTACACCGTGCACGTATTATCGCCCTGCTACGCCCGACGACGTCGCCGACTACCGGCACGTCGCCTTCTGGCAGCGATGACGTTATTCGCTGCCTTTATCTGCAAAGTAGTCAGGAATCACATCGTTGCAAAGCGGTGTAGATGATCATGCCAGACTCGCACGGACATCTCGCTCTGGCTCGTCACAACCGACAACGCCTGAAGCTATGCGGAGTGGGCTGCGTACATTTTGTACGTTTATGACGTATCGGCGATGGAGCATCGCATTGCAATGGGATGCCGGTGCCAATGCATTAACGCTGCAGCAATTAGCCGCGTACTCTCTACCTCGCCGTCGCAGCACCGTTTAAGTCGTTGTCACTTCTGATGTGCACGCTGGCGTTACTTTCGCTATTCAGCTTTGTGGTCAAATTTGGTCTGATGGTCCAGATTAGCCATTCCGCGGCAATTTTTACTGTTTCTCTTTCCACTGCTGGCGACAATGCAGCTCTCGGATCGGATATGCCAAAAATTTGCCGCATTGTGGGGGCAACTCATTGTTTTTATGGGTTCTTTTATCGCCGCCACCAACCCCCCGGCGTATGATTTTGCTGATTCGACGCAGACCCGGAAAAAATCGTTGGCGTCGCGTTGGCGTGGTTAGCGTTCGCCATTCCGCGTCCAGGATCGGATGCTGCAAGCCGCCGCCATATTCCGCGCGCTGCGCCGGAAATTCCGTCGATCAGGTGAGCCGCCATCCAACACTGAGTGAAAGCGAATTCGCAGGCTCACTATCATCACGTCAGTCAGTTGAGACAGCGCGACGGTGCTGGCTCGCCGTCGGTTATTACGCTGGGGTGTAGTGCTGCTGAACTGTTCTCACGTTGTCTGGCAATTGCGCGACTGGGAATCGCGTTCCATCCGTTATCGCGAGTACGGATAACTGTATTTCACCGTCGCGGGAGTGACGAGTGAGCGTGGCGTTCAGCAAAAATCACTGGCGGCCACACTTGAAGAATTACAGCGGATTTTGCGACAGCCTTGCCCGTCATCACTACCTGCCGCCCGTGAGCTGGCGGCAATCGTCTGGCGGCTGTACTGCTTGCTTTCCAACTTGAAGAAGCACCACCGCAGGTACGCTGGCCTCTTAATTACTTAATTACACCACAGGCATAAGCGTTCACCGCCACCGCCCAGCGGTTTAGGTCTATTCGGAGATATCATCGCCGCCAACGTGGACCATCAGCGCTTTGTCTTTGATTCATCCAGTGATTTCAGACGAGGCGCGATGACGGCATCGGTAGCTTTGCCGTCATTATTGACGACCAGTGCAGGCAGATCGCCTGATGCCCGGCACCTTCTGGCCCTTCATGTTTACCGGTATTTTTGTGGATTAGACGCCCGCCTGCGGATTCCGCGGCGCTGGCTTTGCCATCTTTGGTGGCCGGCCGGCAGCTTCCTTTGGCATGAATATGGAAGCCATGTTCACCGGGGGGTAATGCTTTCAGATTGGCCTGACTTTAGACCTTTATCGGTTTCAGTAATGGTGACGTTACCAATTGACTGCCCTACCCCTTGCGACGTGACGAGGTCATCTCTACTTTTCATGGCAGCTCTGTGCGCCGGTTGCAACAACCAGCGCCATAATAGCCAGACTAAAACGTTTCATAGGACCTCCGTTCATTGTGCATTCCTGAATAAGTGTAAACCAGTGACACATTTTTCGAACGGCGGCGATCCCAAAAGCTGCCCAATGTGTCACCTCGCTTTACGGATACTCAGCTGATCGTCGACGGGTCATTTTCAGTGTTTCTGCTCCGACAGCTGCCCGT
This sequence comes from Shigella flexneri, assembly GCA_048288465.1. Lineage (GTDB taxonomy): Bacteria > Pseudomonadota > Gammaproteobacteria > Enterobacterales > Enterobacteriaceae > Enterobacter > Enterobacter flexneri_B. The sequence continues at coordinate 1,645,374 of CP182556.1, forward strand.
ACGTGCTCAATTTTACCGGAACCTATACGGCAGCGGCTGCGATGGTAAATGTAATACCGCTAAACGACCTGTTCAATCGAGCCCGCGTTTAACTCCTCTGCCACCACAGCCAGTTCATCACGCCAGCTGGAAATAATCAACATCATTAAAACAGACGACCACCACCAAGGCAGGACCACGCCATCTGGACGAACATGCAGTTGTTGCAGTTGGTCGAGCGTGCCATCCAGCAGTAACGGCTGATGCACCGGGGACATTTCACCTGATTAGTGGCAAGGGTAAACGGCAGACGTGATTGCAACAGGGCAAATTGCGCAGGCGTAAAGTTCTATACGCCAAAATGACGCACTTCGCCGCTTGATGAGCATGTTCGCAACGCGTCCGCCACTTCATCGGCAGTCCTCCATTAACGGGTCCTGGTCGGTGGATTAACAGCAGATCGTCGAGATGATTCTTGGTCGCGAAATTAATTAGCGACTGTTCGGCGCTCTTAATGATGTGATCGCGGTCAGTGATGTAATTACCAATGGTCGTTCCTCTTCACGCGCGGTCGTCGCGATACCGCATTTACTGATGATTTCCATCCGTTCACGCAGGTGAGGTGCCAGTTCAGTGCCTCGCCAAATGCTGCTTCGCACCTTATAGCCACCATAAATCAGCATGGTCCACGGTGGTCACGCCACGATCCAGATGTTCTTCGAATAAAACTGACCAGCTGGCGGGCGGACAGGGTCCAGTCCATCAATCGCCAGTAGCCCATCACAAAACGGGAAAACTCCGGGCCTTGCGGCGCAATAGTGTACGCTCAGCCATATCGTTTCCTCTTATCAGATATGAGAGGAGTCTGGGTAAGATTAGGTTCAAAAGAGTGATGGTTGCTCCGGTTCGTCTGATGACGCTGGCTTATTGCACGTAATTTGCGCATTAATCACTGCAGCAAAGGCACAGCACCTTCTTGTTTTTCGCCATCGCTCATTTTATTTCCAGTTGAACGCTGCATCACAACTACGAAAACGGCCGCAACAAACCCGCGTTCGACAACTGGCGGAAACTCCCCGGCACGGGCTCTGGACGGGAAAAAACTGTAATTGCTACCGCCACTGCGCCTCCTCAGATAAGATTCTACCATTATTGAAGCTGTTAATGTCCAAAGTAGCAACTTGCTTGCACTGAGCCCGACTGGTCTACTACACTCCAACACATAAAAACAACACACGAACATGATACTCGCGAACATCTCTTGGCGACGGGCGAGCAACTTTGCCTGCAACGTGGATTCACCGGGATGGGGCTAAGCGAATTACTAAAAACCGCTGAAGTGCCGAAAGGGTCCTTCTATCACTACTTTCGCTCTAAAGAAGCGTTTGGCGTTGCCATGCTTGAGCGTCATTACGCCGCATATCACCAGCGACTGGCTGAGTTGCTGCAATCCGGCGAAGGTAACTACCGCGACCGCATACTGGCTTATTACCAGCAAACACTGAACCAGTTTTGCCAACATGGAACCATCAGTGGTTGCCTGACAGTAAAACTCTCTGCCGAAGTGTGCGATCTGTCAGAAGATATGCGCAGCGCGATGGATAAAGGTGCTCGCGGCGTGATCGCCCTGCTCTCGCAGGCTCTGGAAAATGGCCGTGAGAACCATTGTTTAACCTTTTGTGGCGAACCGCTACAACAGGCACAAGTGCTTTACGCACTATGGCTTGGCGCGAATCTGCAGGCCAAAATTTCGCGCAGTTTCGAGCCACTGGAAAACGCGCTGGCCCATGTAAAAAACATTATTGCGACGCCTGCCGTTTAGCAGGCATTTTTTATCACCAGACGACCGGGAGCCTTTATGTCATCTGAAAAACTGTATTCCCCACTGAAAGTGGGCGCGATCACGGCGGCAAACCGTATTTTTATGGCACCGCTGACGCGTCTGCGCAGTATTGAACCGGGTGACATTCCTACCCCGTTGATGGCGGAATACTATCGCCAACGTGCCAGTGCCGGTTTGATTATTAGTGAAGCCACGCAAATTTCTGCCCAGGCAAAAGGATATGCAGGTGCGCCTGGCATCCATAGTCCGGAGCAAATTGCCGCATGGAAAAAAATCACCGCTGGCGTTCATGCTGAAAATGGTCATATGGCCTTGCAGCTGTGGCACACCGGACGCATTTCTCACGCCAGCCTGCAACCTGGCGGTCAGGCACCGGTAGCGCCTTCAGCACTTAGCGCGGGAACACGTACTTCTCTGCGCGATGAAAATGGTCAGGCGATCCGCGTTGAAACATCCATGCCCCGTGCGCTTGAACTGGAAGAGATTCCGGGTATCGTCAATGATTTCCGTCAGGCCATTGCTAACGCGCGTGAAGCCGCTTTTGATCTGGTAGAGCTCCACTCTGCTCACGGTTATTTGCTGCATCAGTTCCTTTCCCCTTCTTCAAACCATCGTACCGATCAGTACGGCGGCAGCGTGGAAAATCGCGCACGTTTGGTACTGGAAGTGGTCGATGCCGGGATTGAAGAATGGGGTGCCGATCGCATTGGCATTCGCGTTTCGCCAATCGGTACTTTCCAGAACACAGATAACGGCCCGAATGAAGAAGCCGATGCACTGTATCTGATTGAACAACTGGGTAAACGCGGCATTGCTTATCTGCATATGTCAGAACCAGATTGGGCGGGGGGTGAACCGTATACTGATGCGTTCCGCGAAAAAGTACGCGCCCGTTTCCACGGTCCGATTATCGGCGCAGGTGCATACACAGTAGAAAAAGCTGAAACGCTGATCGGCAAAGGGTTAATTGATGCGGTGGCATTTGGTCGTGACTGGATTGCGAACCCGGATCTGGTCGCCCGCTTGCAGCTCAAAGCTGAGCTTAACCCACAGCGTGCCGAAAGTTTCTACGGTGGCGGCGCGGAAGGCTATACCGATTACCCGACGTTGTAATCCAACATTGCGAGCGGCGTAAAGCCGCCGCTATACTAAAACAACATTTTGAATCTGTTAGCCATTTTGAGGATAAAAAGATGCGTCTTCTTCATACCATGCTGCGCGTTGGCGATTTGCAACGCTCCATCGATTTTTATACCAAAGTGCTGGGCATGAAACTGCTGCGTACCAGCGAAAACCCGGAATACAAATACTCACTGGCGTTTGTTGGCTACGGCCCGGAAACCGAAGAAGCGGTGATTGAACTGACCTACAACTGGGGCGTGGATAAATACGAACTCGGCACTGCTTATGGTCACATCGCGCTTAGCGTAGATAACGCCGCTGAAGCGTGCGAAAAAATCCGTCAAAACGGGGGTAACGTGACCCGTGAAGCGGGTCCGGTAAAAGGCGGTACTACGGTTATCGCGTTTGTGGAAGATCCGGACGGTTACAAAATTGAGTTAATCGAAGAGAAAGACGCCGGTCGCGGTCTAGGCAACTAATCTCCTGCCGGGCGTGAACTCATCGCGCCCGCATCTTTACTGCATCGACAAGTAATATTTGTCATAATGCGCGCTGCAATTTATCCGTATTAAGAGAATCAGATGTCCGATAACGCTCAACTTACCGGTCTGTGCGACCGTTTTCGTGGTTTTTATCCTGTTGTGATCGATGTTGAAACAGCCGGATTTAACGCCAAAACCGATGCGCTGCTTGAGATTGCCGCCATCACCCTGAAAATGGATGAACAAGGCTGGCTGATGCCGGACACCACATTACATTTCCACGTCGAACCATTTGTCGGCGCAAATTTGCAACCAGAAGCCCTCGCCTTCAACGGCATTGACCCGAACGATCCCGATCGCGGCGCGGTCAGCGAATACGAGGCGCTGCACGAAATTTTTAAAGTTGTACGTAAAGGTATTAAAGCGAGCGGCTGTAACCGCGCCATTATGGTGGCGCACAACGCCAATTTTGATCACAGCTTTATGATGGCCGCCGCAGAACGCGCCTCGCTGAAACGTAACCCGTTCCACCCTTTCGCCACTTTTGACACTGCTGCACTGGCCGGGCTGGCACTCGGACAAACCGTATTGTCAAAGGCTTGCCAGACCGCTGGCATGGACTTCGACAGCACCCAGGCGCACTCCGCGCTGTACGACACCGAACGCACTGCTGTGCTGTTTTGTGAAATCGTCAACCGCTGGAAACGTCTGGGAGGCTGGCCGCTACCTGCCGCCGAAGAGGTGTAATCGAGTCGATGCCTGATGACATGCAATGATTCAGGCATCTATAGTGAGGCTATTCCACGCATCAAGCATGATATTCACAGGGAATAGCGTTAATGGCAGATAATCCAGACCCTTCATCGCTCCTGCCGGACGTGTTTTCACCGGCGACCCGCGACTGGTTTCTTCGCGCCTTTAAACAGCCGACCGCTGTCCAGTCGCAAACCTGGCATGTGGCGGCGCGAGGCGAACATGCGCTGGTGATTGCACCGACTGGCTCCGGGAAAACGCTGGCAGCATTTCTCTACGCCCTCGATCGGCTCTTCCGCGAAGGCGGCGAAGATACCCGCGAGGCGCATAAGCGTAAAACCTCACGCATCCTCTATATTTCACCGATAAAAGCCCTGGGCACCGACGTTCAGCGCAACTTGCAGATCCCGTTGAAGGGTATTGCCGATGAACGGCGGCGGCGCGGCGAAACGGTAATTATTGATGAAGTCCACGCGGTAGCGGGCAGTAAACGTGGTGCGCATCTGGCGTTAAGTCTGGAGCGGCTCGATGCGCTGCTCCACACCTCAGCACAGCGAATTGGCCTTTCTGCCACTGTGCGCTCAGCCAGCGATGTGGCAGCATTTCTTGGTGGCGATCGCCCGGTTACGGTAGTCAACCCGCCCGCAATGCGCCATCCGCAGATACGAATTGTCGTACCGGTCGCCAATATGGATGATGTCTCATCGGTCGCCAGCGGCACCGGCGAAGACAGCCATGCCGGCCGGGAAGGCTCCATCTGGCCATATATTGAAACGGGTATCCTTGATGAAGTGTTGCGCCATCGCTCGACCATTGTCTTTACTAATTCACGCGGGCTGGCGGAAAAACTGACGGCACGATTAAATGAGCTTTACGCCGCACGCTTACAGCGTTCCCCGTCTATCGCCGTTGATGCGGCCCATTTCGAGTCGACCTCCGGCGCAACCTCTAACCGTGTACAAAGTAGCGACGTTTTTATTGCCCGCTCACACCACGGCTCCGTCTCTAAAGAACAACGAGCAATCACCGAACAGGCGCTGAAATCGGGTGAATTACGCTGCGTGGTCGCAACCTCCAGTCTTGAACTGGGGATTGATATGGGCGCGGTGGATCTGGTGATTCAGGTGGCAACGCCGCTTTCTGTTGCCAGTGGGTTACAACGCATTGGTCGCGCCGGACATCAGGTTGGCGGTGTATCTAAAGGGCTGTTTTTCCCCCGTACCCGGCGTGATTTAGTCGATTCCGCAGTCATTGTAGAGTGTATGTTCGCAGGCAGGCTGGAAAACCTGACACCACCGCATAATCCTCTCGACGTCCTTGCGCAGCAAACCGTTGCCGCCGCGGCGATGGATGCATTACAGGTAGACGAATGGTACTCCCGCGTACGCCGTACCGCACCGTGGAAAGATCTGCCAAGACGTGTTTTTGACGCCACGCTGGATATGCTTTCCGGGCGCTATCCCTCTGGCGATTTTTCTGCTTTTCGCCCCAAACTGGTCTGGAACAGGGAGACCGGGATATTGACCGCCCGACCTGGCGCTCAATTGTTGGCGGTTACCAGCGGCGGCACCATTCCGGATCGTGGCATGTATAGCGTGTTATTACCCGAAGGTGAAGAAAAGGCCGGTTCGCGGCGGGTGGGTGAACTGGATGAGGAGATGGTATATGAGTCGCGGGTGAACGACATTATCACTCTCGGCGCTACCTCATGGCGGATCCAGCAAATCACCCGCGATCAGGTGATTGTGACTCCTGCTCCGGGTCGTTCTGCCCAGCTCCCCTTCTGGCGTGGTGAAGGTAACGGACGTCCGGCTGAATTAGGCGAGATGATCGGCGATTTTCTTCATTTACTGGCGGATGGCGCGTTCTTTTCCGGGACTATTCCCCCGTGGCTGGCAGAAGAAAATACGAACGCCAATATTCAGGGGTTGATTGACGAGCAACGCAACGCGACGGGCATCGTTCCGGGGAGTCGCCATCTGGTCCTCGAACGGTGCCGTGATGAAATTGGCGACTGGCGTATTATTTTGCACTCTCCCTATGGAAGACGGGTGCATGAACCCTGGGCGCTGGCGATTGCCGGGCGAATACATGCCCTATGGGGCGCTGACGCGTCTGTGGTCGCCAGTGATGACAGCATTGTTGCGCGCATTCCTGACACTGATGGTAAATTGCCCGACGCCGCGATTTTTTTGTTTTAACCAGAAAAGTTGCTGCAAATTGTCCGCGAGGCGGTAGGCAGCTCGGCACTTTTCGCCGCCCGTTTTCGCGAATGCGCCGCGCGGGCATTATTAATGCCGGGCCGCACGCCGGGCCATCGCACCCCGCTTTGGCAACAACGGCTGCGCGCCAGTCAGTTGCTGGAAATCGCTCAGGGATATCCGGATTTTCCGGTCATTCTCGAAACCCTACGCGAATGTCTGCAAGATGTTTATGATCTTCCCGCACTGGAACGTTTGATGCGTCGCCTGAACGGTGGCGAAATTCAAATATCCGATGTAACGACCACTACGCCCTCGCCTTTCGCCACAAGTTTATTGTTCGGCTATGTCGCGGAATTTATGTACCAGAGCGACGCCCCGCTGGCAGAGCGCCGGGCATCCGTACTGTCGCTGGACAGCGAGTTACTGCGCAATCTACTCGGACAGGTCGATCCGGGGGAATTACTCGACCCGCAGGTCATTCGCCAGGTGGAAGAAGAGTTGCAACGACTGGCTCCTGGTAGAAGAGCGAAAGGTGAAGAAGGATTGTTCGACCTGCTGCGCGAACTGGGGCCAATGACCGTTGAAGACCTGGCGCAACGGCATACAGGCAGCAGTGAAGAGGTTGCGTCGTATCTGGAAAATCTTCTTGCAGTAAAACGAATCTTCCCAGCGATGATTAGCGGACAGGAGCGTCTTGCCTGTATGGATGATGCCGCCAGGCTGCGTGATGCCCTCGGCGTACGGCTACCAGAGTCATTGCCAGAGATTTATTTACATAGAGTCAGTTACCCGCTTCGCGACCTCTTTCTGCGCTATCTCCGGGCTCATGCTCTGGTCACGGCTGAACGACTGGCTCATGAGTTTAGTCTCGGTATTGCCATCTCGAAGAGCAGCTTCAGCGACTTGCGTGAACAGGGTCTGGTGATGAATCTGACAAGACATCTGGGTGAGCGATGAAGTATTTCGTCGTCTGCGTTTGCGCTCGCTGCAAGCCGCCAGAGAAGCGACGCGTCCCGTTGCAGCCACGACCTATGCGCGATTGCTGCTGGAACGTCAGGGCGTACACGCCACCGATGGTCCTCCCGGCACTATTTGCCTCAACATCGCCAGGCGTTTATGAGGGCGTAGATGGCGTGATGCGGGTAATGGAACGGCTTGCCGGAGTCGAGTTACCCGCCTCACTCTGGGAAAGCCAAAATCCTGCCTGCCCGCGTACGCGACTATTGGCACAAATGCTCGATGAATTTCTGGCGACCGGTGCGGTTATGTGGTCGGGGCGGAAAAAAACTGGGTGAAGATGACGGCCGCGTAGCACTGCATCTACAGGAATATGCTGCAGAATCGTTCATCCCACCGGAGCGGAATCAGGCGAATCGTTCGGCGCTGCAACAGCGATTGTCGCTGTTCTGGCTGACGGAGAGCCTCGTTTGCACAACAAATCGGCCAACGGATACGCGACAAAATGGGCGAATGGGTAGATTTTTCTGCCCTGCAAGAGGCGTTATGGGCGCTGGTCTGGCAAGGCATGGTCACCAGCGACTTTCGGCACCGTTTGCGCCTCACCCGCAGCAGTTCCACCGCCCCGCCTCAACTCACCGCGGTCACCGGGCTCGTCGTGGACGTCCTGTCATGCGCAACCCGTCTCGCCGCGGGTATCTTGGACACACCAAATCTGGCTGGACGCTGGTCGTTATTGCAGGTGGAGCCACTCAACGATACCGAAAGGATGCTGGCGCTGGCGGAAGTCTGCTCGACCGCTACGGCATCGTCGGTCGTCAGGCGGTGATAGCCGAAAATTCGTGGCGGGTTCCATCGGTGCAAGCGCTTGTAGGAGTGTCGAAGACTCCGGGCGAGTTGTGCGAGGTCGTTTTGTAGAAGGTCTGGGTGGCGCGCAATTCGCTGAACGTCTGACTATTGACCATTGCGCGATCTGGCGACACAAGCCACGCAAACGCGCCACTGTACGCCAGTGGCGCTCTCTGCCGACGATCCGGCTAAGTGTCGGGAGATCTTCTGCCCTCGCCTGCACATTCGGCGACGCTGGTCCGACGCGTCGGGCGGGTGCGCTGGTGGTCGTTTCTGGCGGCAAATTGTTACTCTATCTGGCGCAAGGTGGCAAAAAATGCTGGTCTGGCAGGAAAAGGAGGAGTACTGGCCCCAGAGGCTTTCCACGCGCTGACTACCGCACTGCGTCGCGACCACGGCTGCGCTTTACGCTAACAGAAGTGAATGAGTACCGGTCCGCAAACGCCGATGTTTACGCTGCTGCGTGAGGCGGGATTTGGAGACTTCACCACGAGGGCTGGATTGGGGATATTGACATCCTCCACGCCCTGAAGGACGTGGATCCCGCTACGTTCAGGCTGTCGCCTGAATCATTTCGGTAGGTTCCTGCTTCAACGGGCGGCCTGACTGCACCATCTCTCCACAGGCAAGAACGGCGTGCCCCGCCGCAAAATGTTACGAGCGCCATTCTGCATCGGTGTTCGCCGGATATCCACAGACCCGGCATCGGGTTTAACTTTGTGACAGGCGGTTCTCTTTCGCTGTATGACCACAGTACGCGCAACGCTGGCTTGATACGCTGGCGGAACAGCAAGCACCTGACCGCCACGCCAGAGCTGCTTGTACTCAAGCTGGCGGTGCATTCCATACCAGCCCTAATCCAGATCGAACGGTTTAAACCGAATTTCTGCCCTGTACATTGCGCCCCGGCTGGCTAGAGAAAGGACTGACGATGCCCGTTCGCATCCGTTAGTGTTGCAGGACGGATTATTCCGCGTCCGGCTCTTCCGACTTGTATTTCGCGGCAGTTTCTTTGATCAGCTCTACAGTTCGCCACGCTGATACTTCGATCACGATATCACAACCGCCGACCGCTCGCCGTCGACCCACAGTTGCGGGAGGTCGGCCAGTTGCACATCTCGGCAGTTCCGCACGAAGTCCGGATTCTGCAGAATCTCGACATCGGCGAAACGTTCGCCACATGCGGCAAGCGCCTGGACTGCCTGGGCAGAGAAACCGCAGCTCGGCAGTTTCGGTGAACCTTCATGTACAGCAGGATCGGGTTTTCAGCAATCTGGCGTTGGATTTTTTGGATGGTGGTATTTATTTCTTACTTCCTGCGAACTTTTTTACGGCAGTAATCTGACTGTATCGGGTAGTACGACATCGGAAATAACATTTTCATCACGCTTTTGCTATTTTCTTGCTTTTCTTTGTTTGTTGCATTTCAAATATCGTTTCTTCTCTGATGCCGGCAAACTGGCGTATTTATAAGCATTTTTAGCTTTCACTGCTGCATTTTTTTGCGCTCGCCAACGAAACGTATTTTTTAACAATAAAGCTACTAACTTTCTCTTCTTCTATGCATTAGAATCATCAAGTTTTGTGAATCAGACGCAGGCATGATAGACCTGCCTTAACAGAGGGACGCTCAGTGGCGCAGATAAACCGTATTTCAATCACGCTCTGTGTTTTGCTTTTCCACCCTGCCTTTAACGCCTATGGCCCATGCTTCAAAGCAAGCAGGGAGAGTCTGCTACCACTCATATCACGAAAAAAGCAGATAAAAGAAAAGCACGGCAACCGCCCAAAAGACCCAGAAAACAGCGAAAAAAGCCACCAGTAAAAGTACGACCAAAAGCAAAACCGCTTCTTCCGTTAAAAAATCTTCCATTACCGCTTCTAAAGACGCCAAAACTCGCAGCAAACACGCCGTCAATAAAACGGCCTCAGCCAGCTTTACCGAAAAGTGTACAAACGTAAGGGCTATAATTCGCATTGTGTGAAAGTCAAAAATGCCGCATCAGGAACTCTTGCCGACACGCACAAAGCGAAGGTGCAAAAAGCTACGAAAGTGGCAATGAATAAACTGATGCAGCAAATTGGTAAGCCATATCGTTGGGGTGGCAGCCACCGCGTACGGTTTTGATTACGGCGGGCTCGTTTATTACGCTTATAAAGATTTGGTGAAAATTGGTGTTCCGCGTACGGCGAATGAAATGTATCACCTGCGTGATGCAGCGCCAATCGAACGTCGTGAGCTGAAAACGGCGACCTGGCTTTTTCCGTACTCAGGGACGCGGCACGGCCCATCGTGTCGGCGTGTATGTCGGCAACGGCAAATTTATTCAGTCACCGCGCACGGGTTAGGAAATTCAAATCACTTTCTCTCAGTGAAGACTACTGGCAGCGCCACTATGTTGGCGCTCGTGGGGGTAATGACCCCAAAAACACTTCGCTAAACCTTTCCTGTTGTTCGGCGACGGGTAAGTCCGTCTTTTGTCTTACCTTTTGATTTGCTCCCTATCCATACGCACAATAAGGCTCTTGTACGTATGCGAATTAATAATAAAGGAGAGTAGCGATGTCGTCGAATTACCTGCACTTCCATATGCTAAAGATGCAATGGCACCGCCCATTTCTCGGAAACTATCGAGTATCACTACGGCAAGCGGTCATCAGACTTATGTCACTAACCTGAACAACCTGATTAAAGCTACCGCGTTGAAGGTAAATCACTGGAAGGATTATTCGCAGCTCTGAAGGTGGCGTATTCGACAACGCAGCTCGGTCTGGAACCATACTTTCTCTGGAACTGCCTGGCACCGAACGCCGGTGGCAAACCGACTGGAAAAGTCGCTGAAGCTATCGCCGCATCTTTTGGCAGCTTTGCCGATTTCGAAGCGCGGGTACTGATGCAGCGATCAAAAGCTTTCGTTCTGGCTGGACCTGGCTGGTGAAAACAGCGATGGCGAACTGGCTATCGTTTCGACCTGTAACGCGGGTACTCCGCTGACCACCGATGCGACTCCGCTGCTGACCGTTGATGTCTGGGAACACGCTTATTACATCGACTATCGCAATGCACTTCCTGGTTATTTGGAGCACTTGTGGGCGCTGGTGAACTGGGAATTGGTCGCGAAAAATGTCGCTGCATAATAACTGATGGCGAATCCGGCATTGCCTGATGCGCTTCGCTTACCATGCCAACGCGGATAAGGCGTTGACGGCGCAATTCGGCAAGATAATCGCACGTTGTCAGCAACTCTGACGCAGAAGGTTATCCTTCTGCGTTTTGTGGTTAAGTCGCTGTTAGCAACGCGAACGTCTCAGGTTGTTTTCGGCTGACATAAACACCGCAATAATGCCGGTCCCGCGACGATCGCCCCGTCGCCCCCACAAAGCTGTATCCCGGGCCAGCGGAAAATACCGCCACCGCAGCTGCTCCCAGCGCATTTCCAAGATTAAAGGCACCAATACTGACTGATGAAGACAGACCCGGCACTTCACTGGCGACCGCATCACGCGCATCTGTAACGGCAGTACAACCGCAAAGGTTGCTGCGCCCACACCACCATGCTGATCGCTGCGCCGAACTCATTGGGCAAGGACGGGATTGCCGGCATGATCACCATCAGCAGCAACGAAAAGCCTTTCAACGTGCCGTTAACTGAACGATCTGCCATTCCGCCGAGATCGTTACCGATAGAGAATCCGACACCAATCAGCACCAGCATTGCCGTGACGAACACCGGTGTTGCGTGGGTGATACTTTGCAGTACCGGAGAGGCATAGGATCTAAGAGTAAACATTGCACCAGCTCCCAGTACCGTCATCAGCGATCCAGACAGCACCTGCGGACGCATTAAGATCTGGCCAGCTCTTTTTTCACTTCCAGGTGGTGCCCTGCACCACCTTTAGGTAATGAGAAAAAACAGACTTACCGTGAAATCACTCCCAGCCCCGCCGTTCCCGAATGGCATCCGCCACCGAGTCGCTCACCCCAGCAGATCCTGGCCGGCACGCCACCGATATTTAGGGTTAACCCCAAAAACATCGTGGCGACTGTGCTGGCCTGTTTATGTTTTGGCACCACGCTTGCGGCCACGACAGAACCCAAAAAACCAAAAAATGCTCCGTGATTCAGGCTGGTCAAATGCGTGAAAGCATAGGGGCATGTAAATTCGGCGCGATGGCGGAAAGAACGTTGCCTAGCGTGAAAGTGCCATCAGGAAAATCAACGCACTGCGGCCGGCACGATGAGAAGAAGCGTCATCAGCGGCGTGCCCACCATTACGCCAACTGCACAGGCACTGATTAACATTTCGGCAGTGGGGATCGACACATCCACACGGCCGGCGATGACCGGCAACAAGCCGATTGGCGAGACTCCGTTGTCCGATACAAACGCGCCAATCGCCAGCGCCAGCAACGGATAGTTAATTTTTATGCCTTATCTCCACCTCTTCGCGTCATTACGCGATATTCATTAAAGTGGGCAAAGCATGACAGCAACACAAAAAAATGAAAATAACGAAAAAGAGAAAACACTTTTGCCATTTTGCTAACAAACGGAAGGAGATGCGAGGGAGACGCCCTCCTCGAGAGGAAATGAGTGCAGCGCGGCAGTCAAACCCACGGCTACGATCGAAACCGAGGACGATAATCGTTGTTACCAGTGAAAATTTAAGGTCGGTGCTCATTAAGTTTTCTCCTTTTATTACCACACAAAAAGTGATATTACGCATTTTTACACACTGTGATGAAAAATCTCCCGTCATTTATAATGATAAGTGTTTTTACCACTTCCCCTTTTTCGTCAAGATCGGCCAAAATTCCACGCTTACACTATTTTGCGTACTGGCCATTGCCCCCTTCCTGACGCTCCGTGTCGTTTTTCCGGCGTACCGCAACACTTTGTGTGTTTGTGCGTAAGGTGTGTAAAGGCAAACGTTTCTACGATTTTGCAGGAGCTGAAGTTAGGGTCTGAGTGAAATGGAATGGCAACGATAAAAGATGTAGCGAAACGAGCAAACGTTTCCACTACAGACTGTGTCACGCGTGATCAACAAACACGTTTCGTCGCTGAAGAAACGCGCAACGCCGTGTGGGCAGCGATTAAGAATTACACTACTACCCCTAGCGCGGTGGCGCGTAGCCTGAAGGTTAACCACACAAGTCTATCGGTTTGCTGGCGACCAGCAGCGAAGCGGCCTATTTTGCCGAGATCATTGAAGCGGTTGAAAAAAATTGCTTCCAGAAAGGTTACACCCTGATTCTCGGGTAATGCGTGGAACAATCTTAGAAACAGCGGGCTTCTGTCGATGATGGCGCAGAAAAACGCGTCGATGGTCTGCTGGTGATGTGTTATAAATTGCCAACCAGTGCTGGCGATGCTGAGGAAGGTATCGCCATATGCCAATGGTGGTGATGGACTGGGGTGAAGCAAAAGCTGACTTCACCGATGCGGTCATTGATAACGCGTTGGAAGGCGGCTACATGGCCGGGCGTTATCTGATTGAACGCGGTCACCGCGAAATCAGCATTATCCCCGGCCCGCTGGAACGTAACACTACGCGCAGGCCGCCTTGCCGGCTTTATGAAGGCGATGGAAGAGCGATGATCAGAGTGCCGGAAAGCTGGATTGTCCAGGTGATTTTGAACCTGATCCGGTTATCGCGCCATGTCCGGCAAATCCTGTCGCAGCCGCATGGCCACCTGCCGTCTTCTGTGGTGGCGATCTCGTGGCAATGGGCGCACTTTGTGCTGCTGATGAAATGGGCCTACGCATCCCGCCAGATCTTCACTAATCGGTTATGATAACATGCACAACGCCACTCCTGCACCCAGGCACTGACCACGAGATCCATCAGCAAAAGACTCACTAGGTGAAACAGCATCGACATCCTGTTGATTTATCGTCAACAAACGTGAAGAACCGCAGTCCATTGAAGTGCATCCGCGCTTGATTGAACGCCGCTCCGTGGCTAACAGCCCGTTCCGCGACTATCGTCGTCCATCGCCGGTTGCGGGAGTCTCTTCCGGCTCCCGCAGCCACTCCTTATTCAGCGTCTCGCTGTATCGCCAGATACTCAAGCAACAGGGTTAACGCCAGCGACATCTGGTTTGCCTCCATGTAGGAACAACATGCCGAATCCGGAAAGGGGTTTTCCAGTTCTAATGCTACCCACTTCCCCTCATTAAGCCACGGTTTGGCGAAATGTTTGGCGCCGTCCCTATGCATAATCCTGCCGAGATACAGGTTGGATCTGATTCCCATTCAGGCACGACAATCTTTGGTTATCCAGCAACCAGGTGATACGCTAGGTAGCATTCGCGGGTGTCTTCGCGCACCAACGACGGCCAGCTACGCAACGTCTCATACGGCTGAACGGGCAATCCTCGACGCCACGGGTGATGGCTGGCAACAACGCAACTCCGAGCTTAGCATGCCATATCCCGGAAGGCATAACGACCGCCTACGGAATCGCGCGTGTTGCGCCGATCGCCAGTTCCACGCGCCAGTCGGAAAGCGCATCCCGAGCCACCGTTGAGACGCTTCCTGAAAAAGCAAGAAGTTTCGACATCATCGAAATCGCAATAAAAATCAACCGAAATTCACATCTGCCGTGTACATTTCTCGCCTGACAATGTTGTCCACTGAGATAGCTGACTGACCGCGCCAGCCGTTCGCTATATGCTGACATTGCTGGCGGGTGATGTGCATTTTTTTGACAACAGAGCACCCTTCTTGAGAAACCGCGCTCCGGCAGCGGTGACTCCACATTCACGGTGCCGTCTTTCAAAGAGCAGCACCGCAGGCCGCTATTTCCAGGGGCTCCAGCACACCGGTATTAGCTGACCACAGAAGGAACGCAATGCGACTTCCTGTACCGCATGCTGAACTTTGATTTACGCGCTACAGCATGACGACTTGGAGTGAATATTCTGACCACATCGTCTGCCTGCAAAATTTTTGAAACTCATCATCAAATATTTACCGTTTCACAACATAATTTCACTCCCTACACTTTGCGGCGGTGTTTGATTGAGAGATTTGGAGGTTATCCATCTAACCTGGGAAGAGGATTTTTAGTCTGGCTGGCGGTCTGAGCGTATTCGGTTTTCTCGCCCGGTCGTTGTATCTGCCTGCTTTCGCCGCCATACAGGCCGACCTGCAAACGCCTGGTCTGTCAGTGCCAGCCTTAGTCTGTTCCTTGCCGGTTTTGCCGCAGCCCAGCTTCTGTGGGGGCCACTCTCCGACCGTTATCGTCGTAAAGAACCGGTGTTATTAAATCGGCCTGACGATTGTTGGGTTCAGGTGATCTGGGGATTCGGTGGATTGGGGACGCCGGCTGCACTAGCTGCTGGTATTGCGTTTTGTACAGGCTGTGGGGGTCTGCGCCGCGGCGGTTATCTGGCAAGCATTAGTGACGGATTATTATCCTTCACAGATAAACCGTTCAATTTTAGACCTAGTAGTCCGCTCGTGGGTCTATCTCCGGCCCTGGCTCCTCTGTTCAGAAGCTGGCTGCTGGTCCATTTTTCCTGGCAGGCGATTTTCGCCACCCTGTTTGCCATTACCGTGGTGCTGATTCTGCCTATTTTCTGGCTCGAAAACCCACGACGAAGGCCCGTAACGATGGTCGCGGATGGTCTCAACCTTACCGACCTGCTACGTTCTCAAGCCTTCGCGGCAACGTGCTGATCTGCACGGACCTGTTTCGGCCCGGTTTTTGCATGGCTGACCGGTTCACCGTTCATCCTTAAGTGAAATGGGTAACATCCGGCAGTTATTGGTTTAAGTTATGTCCACGAAGCTACGCGTTCTTGATTGGTGGTTATGGCTGTCGCGCCGCGCTGCAGAAATGGCAAGGCAAGCAGTTATTACCGTGGTTGCTGGTGCTGTTTGCAGTAGGCGTCGGTCCGACCTGGGCTCCAGGCTCATTAGCCATGTGTCGCTGGTCGAAATCCTGATCCCATTCTGTGTGATGGCGATTGCCAATGGCGCGATCTACCTATTGTTGTCGCCCAGAGCGCTGCGTCCCCTTCTCCACACGCAACTGGTCGCGCCGCAGCGTTGCAGAACGCTCTACAACTGGGTCTGTGCTTCCTCGCAAGTCTGGTAGTTGCCTGGCTGAGATGGGTCTGGGGCACGCCATTGCTCACCACCACCAGCGTGATGTTATCAACAGTAGTGCTGGTCGCGCTGGGTTACATGATGCAACGTTGTGAGAACTGGCCTGCAGATCATGGCAATACCAGAAGTCGCTCGTCGCGAAATCACACTAATCTATATCGATATACTTATACTTAGGCTGCTAACAAAATTTTGTTGTATGATTGAAATTAGCGGCCTATACTAAATTGAGTTGTTAAAGCTACGATAAATATTATGTTTTTTACGGGGACACCAACGTACCAACTCGCTATCGATGGTAAATCGGCAAGGGTATTGTGGTTAAGTTTATATCTTATACATCAGATTATGGACTCGCGGTTTTTTCTACGAGGTACCGCGAAGAAGCCCAAAAAGCGTCTACGCTGTTTTAAGGTTCTGATCACCGACCAGTGATGGAGAAGCTCTCGAGTTTCATCGTGTATTAAAGAAGTCAGTGTACCGGATGACAACTGGTACCGTATCGCCAACGAATTACTTCACCGTGCGGTTGTCGCCATTAACGGTTCTGCCCGGCGGATATTGGTGTACAAAGCCCGATTTTTTTAAACGCGTTCTGCAAGAAGGCTCTTTGGGGTTAGGCGAAAGTTATATGGATGGCTGGTGGGAATGTGACCGACTGGATATGTTTTTTAGCAAAGTCTTAACGGCAGGTCTCGAGAACCAACTCCCCCGTCGTTTCAAAGACACGCTGCGTATTGCCAGCGCTCGTCTCTTCAATCTGCAGAGTAAAAAACGTCCTGGATAGTCGGCAAGGAGCATTAGGATTTGGTAATGACTTCCTCGCCGCATGCTTAATCCCTTAATCCGAATATTCCTGCGCTTACTGGAAAGATGCCGATAATCTGGAATCTGCCAGCAGGCAAAGCTCCAAAATGATTTGTAAAAAGTGCAGTTCAAACAGGAGATACGCGTCTGGATATTGGCTGCGCTCGGGCAGACTGGCGCGGGCTTCATCTGGCATTCTGACTATAACTCGGTTGAGCATAATGGCTGGCTTCACCATCTCTGCCCGAACAGCAAAAAATGGCTCAGGAACACTGTGAAAGCATGGATATAACCGTTTTGCTGCAAGATTATCGTGACCTGAACGACCAGTTTGATCGTATTGTTTCTGTGGGGATGTTCGAGCACGTCGGACCGAAAAATTACGATACCTATTTTGCGGTGGTCAATAGTAATTTGAAACCGGAAGGTATATTCCTGCTCCCATACTATCGGTTCAAAAAACCAATCTGAATGTTAATCCCTGGATTAATAAATATCTGGAACGGTCCCTGCCCTATCTACGCCTTATTGCTCAATCCAGCAAAGGCCACTTGGTGATGAAAAAGGGTAATGACTTCAGATCATCATTACGATACTACGTTGATGGCGTGGTATGAACGATTCCTCGCCGCATGGCCAGAAATTGCGGATAAGCCCAGTGAACGCTTTAAAACGAAATTGTTGCCTATTATCTGAAATGCCTGTCCTGTGCTTTCCGCGCCCGTGATATTCAGTCTGGCAGGTCGTCTCCTCACGCGGTGTTGAAACGGCCTTCCAGTCGCTGGCTAAAGGCTATTCTCTCGCCCCCTCTTCCGGGGCGAATTGTCAGATTCGGCTTCTGTTCCTGGTTAATTCATGCGCGTTTTTCTCGTGCCGCCAGCACACGTTCTTCATCTACCACTATTTGCCTGATTCTTGGATCAACTTCAATGTTCACTGGTCGCCAATTTCCTTATTCCCAGAGTTGGCGTTCCAGAGCTACCGGAATTAAATGGACACAGAAAAACGCGTGGCGTGACTTTAGCGGACAGTAAGGCTGATACCATAGAAATACCAATAAATCCTTTGTACAGAATATATTTCATCAACTGACTATCCTGGACTTTGAACCAAATATGGCGATTATTTCTGAGGTTAATATTTTCGCCACTTCAGCAGTGGTCATAATATGACCTGACATTAAGTGTCCGCCAATTTCATCACTGAATTTCGCCGCACGCTCAACGTTTACCCGATCCCCCACTTTTAAATCGCCAAGATTGGTAATGCGTAACGTTTCTTTCATCAGGTCAAACTGACATCATTGCATCATTTCCATCACGGTCAGGCAGCAACCGTTATGCGCCACGGAAGACACCGGTTTCAGGCAGTCCAGCATGTGGTCGGGTAACTCCACCAGCATGCGTACGAAAATTTGGTTTCTCGTCAATCGACACCAGTTTTGCCGTGCCCTGTTCAATCCCCGTAAACATACTTACAACTCCTGAAATCAGTACAAGACTTTGTATAAGCACAATAGCAGGTGGAAAACGCCCTTCACCAGTGAAGGGGTAAGGGTGGCTATTTTTTCACTGGAGAATTAATAAATCCTCGCTACAATAGACTGAATTTCCCCTGCTTCTTCTTTTTGCTCCCATTCAGGCAGCTTTTCATCTCTCATATAACTACAAATAGAAGGTCTTCACGTGCAGAAGTATATCGTGAAGCGCGTCTGTTCTGGCGTTAGCAATCCCGGTGATTCTCGCGCAGATCGCCGAACTCCGATGGGTTTTGTCGATACCGTGATGGCGGGCGGCTACAGTGCCACCGACATGGCGGCGGTCGCTATCGGTACTTTTATCTGGCTTCCGGCAATCCTCTTTGGTTGACGAACTCTGCTGGCATTAACACCAGTTATGGCGATTGATAAACTTTTTCAGGTTCGACGTGGAGCCATTCTGCATCAGGTGCGACAAGGTTTCTGGCTGGCAGGTTTTGTTTCCGTTCTCATTATGCTGGTGCTGTGGAATGCAGGTTACATTATCCGCTACATGGAAAACATCGATCCGGCTCTGGCGGACAAAGCCGTGGGTTATCTGCGTGCGTTGTTGTGGGGCGCGCCGGGATATCTGTTCTTCCAGGTTGCCCGTAACCAATGTGAAGGTCTGGCAAAAACCAAGCCGGGTATGGTAATGGGCTTTATCGGCCTGCTGGTGAACATCCCGGTGAACTATATCTTTATTTATGGTCATTTCGGTATGCCTGAGCTCGGTGGCGTTGGTTGTGGCGTGGCTACTGCGGCGGTGTATTGGGTCATGTTCCTTGCCATGGTTTCTTACATTAAACGCGCCCGCTCCATGCGCGATATTCGTAACGAAAAAGGCACCGCTAAGCCCTGAGAGATCCCCTCATAATTTCCCCAAAACGTAACCATGTGTGAATAGATTTTGAGTAAGCAGGGTTGCAGCCACGAGTGAGTCTTCCCTTGTTATTGTGTAGCCAGAATGCCGCAAAACTTCCATGCCTAAGCGAACTGTTGAGAGTACGTTTCGATTTCTGACTGTGTTAGCCTGGAAGTGCTTGTCCCAACCTTGTTTCTGAGCATGAACGCCCGCAAGCCAACATGTTAGTTGAAGCATCAGGGCGATTAGCAGCATGATATCAAAACGCTCTGAGCTGCTCGTTCGGCTATGGCGTAGGCCTAGTCCGTAGGCAGGACTTTTCAAGTCTCGGAAGGTTTCTTCAATCTGCATTCGCTTCGAATAGATATTAACAAGTTGTTTGGGTGTTCGAATTTCAACAGGTAAGTTAGTTGCTAGAATCCATGGCTCCTTTGCCGACGCTGAGTAGATTTTAGGTGACGGGTGGTGACAATGAGTCCGTGTCGAGCGCTGATTTTTTCGGCCTTTAGAGCGAGATTTATACAATAGAATTTGGCATGAGATTGGATTGCTTTTAGTCAGCCTCTTATAGCCTAAAGTCTTTGAGTGACTAGATGACATATCATGTAAGTTGCTGATAGGTTTCCAGTTTTCCGCTCCTAGGTCTGCATATTGTACTTTTCCTCTTACTCGACTTAACCAGTACCAACCCAGCTTCTCAACGGATTTATACCATGGCACTTTAAAGCCAGCATCACTGACAATGAGCGGTGTGGTGTTACTCGGTAGAATGCTCGCAAGGTCGGCTAGAAATTGGTCATGAGCTTTCTTTGAAATTGCTCTGAAAGCGGGAACGCTTTCTCATAAAGAGTAACAGAACGACCGTGTAGTGCGACTGAAGCTCGCAATACCATAAGCCGTTTTTGCTCACGGATATCAGACCAGTCAACAAGTACAATGGGCATCGTATTGCCCGAACAGATAAAGCTAGCATGCCAACGGTATACAGCGAGTCGCTCTTTGTGGAGGTGACGATTACCTAACAATCGGTCGATTCGTTTGATGTTATGTTTTGTTCTCGCTTTGGTTGGCAGGTTACGGCCAAGTTCGGTAAGAGTGAGAGTTTTACAGTCAAGTAAGGCGTGGCAAGCCAACGTTAAGCTGTTGAGTCGTTTTAAGTGTAATTCGGGGCAGAATTGGTAAAGAGAGTCGTGTAAAATATCGAGTTCGCACATTTTGTTGTCTGATTATTGATTTTTGGCGAAACCATTTGATCATATGACAAGATGTGTATCTACCTTAACTTAATGATTTTGATAAAAATCATTAGGGGATTCATCAGCGCTAAGCCCGAGCCTGCGGTTATGAAACGACTGATTCAACTCGGTTTGCCGATTGCGCTGGCACTGTTCTTTGAAGTGACACTGTTTGCCGTCGTGGCTCTGTTAGTGTCTCCGCTCGGTATTGTTGATGTCGCAGGACACCAGATTGCCCTGAACTTTAGTTCACTGATGTTTGTGCTTCCAATGTCGCTGGCGGCAGCGGTAACTATCCGCGTAGGTTATCGTCTGGGTCAGGGCTCAACGCTGGATGCGCAAACCGCTGCGCGGACCGGGCTTATGGTGGGTGTCTGTATGGCAACCCTGACGGCCATTTTCACGGTTTCACTGCGGGAGCAAATCGCCCTGTTGTACAACGACAATCCCGAGGTTGTAACGCTGGCTGCGCATTTGATGTTGCTGGCGGCGGTATATCAGATTTCTGACTCAATCCAGGTGATTGGCAGTGGGATTTTGCGTGGTTATAAAGATACGCGTTCCATTTTCTATATCACCTTTACAGCTTACTGGGTGCTGGGCTTGCCAAGCGGCTATATTCTGGCACTGACCGATCTGGTCGTTGAACCTATGGGGCCAGCAGGCTTCTGGATAGGCTTTATTATCGGCCTGACATCGGCAGCCATTATGATGATGCTGCGTATGCGGTTCCTGCAACGTATGCCGTCAGCCATCATTCTGCAACGAGCGTCCCGCTAATAAAGACAAGGCGCAACCTTCACGGGTTGCGCCTGTGTTTTTACGCAGGCTGGAGCGTTGCGCCAATCCCGTCTTCGTCTGGCTGTAATTTCAGAGCGTTACACAGAGTTAACTGGCATCTGTTATCTCAACGTGTATATCCACGGTAACTTCCCCTTTCACATTGATGTGGTGAAATTTCTTTCGCACTCGTTTGCAGGCAAATCGCTCCCTCTCCGCGCAGGCGTTTCACTTTCAGGTTGCGCATGCGTTG
Organism: Shigella flexneri; assembly: GCA_048288465.1. Taxonomy (GTDB): domain Bacteria; phylum Pseudomonadota; class Gammaproteobacteria; order Enterobacterales; family Enterobacteriaceae; genus Enterobacter; species Enterobacter flexneri_B. The sequence continues at coordinate 1,667,138 of CP182556.1, forward strand.
CCGCACCGAGTAATCGCCACAGTTTTCCGCCATTCAGATTGATGTTACCAACACTGAAAGTGACACTGTCACCTTTTACCGTACTGCCTGAGCTTCGACACACCGCCCTGCTGTACAGTAATCGTTGAGAATTGTGCGGCTCTGCGCCATAACCAATAATCATTGAAGCGCCGTCCCAGTAATGCAACGCTCCCGGTCAGTTCAACCGTTGCGCAATCTCCTCTACGACAAAAATTTTAAGTCCGCGCTGGTGGGTGACAACAGGATCACTGTTCCACCTTGTATTACCGCATTTTCCAGCGTACCGGCATGCACTTCAGCCCGCCCCCCCACATTCACCGACAGGTTTTGCGTCTTACCGGAACTGTAGAGCTGAAGGCCATCCGTCCCCAGACGATAAATGGATCCATTCTCAACAATAGTGTCAGAGTCTTCACCACCGAGATTATTCATGGTGCCACCAGCAAGCAACGTATCACTGGCTTTCCCGGCCAGCATAAAAACGCCGCCCTGATTAATCTCACAATTGCTGGCTTCTCCACTTGGATACACCAACAATTCACCACCTTCATCTACCACGACCGCTGAGGTTGTCCCATTAACCAACAGGCCGCCCTCTTGATCGAGAATGATTTTTTCCGCGCGATGTCCTTCCAGTACACGCAGGTTACCGCCATTTTCCAGCAACAAACCGCAGGCATAACCCTGATCAACGCTGAATTCACCTTCGGGATGGCGGCCATTAACCGTAGCGAGCGTAGAGAGACTAATTGCGCCTCCCTCGGACTGAACAATATCTGTGGCAATGGCACCGTCGCTGACCGATAGCGTGCCATTGTTACCGTACTGTGTGCATTTGGCGATCCCACCGGTTGCCACTTTCAACCAGCCAGCCCCCGTGACCACGGTATTTTCGGCTCTTCCGCCAGCTTCAACAATCAACTCGCCTTCAGTAAGTTGCGTCGCGCCAAGGACCTCGCCGGTCTTAACAATTTGCACATTCCCGTCGCTCATCAAGTTTTTGGCATCAGATCCCATAATTTATTCCTGTGCTGCATCTGTGTGCCTTTATTGCTACCTAAGTGTAAAGGCTACGGAGGATTTATCCACGACAGATTTGAGATGGTGGCAAACAACTCTGTTTAAACTCTGATACACGAATTATTGGGTTGTATCAGATGTAAATGCGATCCTGAATAAAAATCGCCCTTGCAAATCAACAAAATATAGCCAATTTGCTTAAAAGCTCTGCAAACGGTCGAAATAGCGCAGAAAATTACGTTTTGCCTCTTGCCACCTTTCCACTCTGCCGCTAATATTCGTCCCCGTTGTCACCTACAACGTTGCGTTCATAGCTCAGTTGGTTAGAGCACCACCTTGACATGGTGGGGGTCGGTGGTTCGAGTCCACTCGGACGCACCAGATTTTCTTAATCTGGTCTTTTCCTTTTTCCCTCTGTTTCTTCTCTGTATCCAATACGTTAAAAGATTTACACTGTCTTCGTACGCGTTATCAGAAGGAGAATCGCTATGGCAACTTTGTTACAACTTCATTTTGCTTTTAATGGCCCATTTGGCGACGCAATGGCTGAGCAGCTTAAACCACTTGCTGAGTCGATTAATCAGGAACCTGGTTTTCTGTGGAAGGTATGGACAGAAAGTGAAAAGAACCACGAAGCCGGTGGGATCTACCTTTTCACTGATGAAAAAAGCGCCCTTGCCTATCTGGAAAAACATACTGCCCGACTGAAAAATCTCGGCGTTGAGGAAGTTGTCGCCAAAGTTTTCGATGTCAATGAGCCACTTAGTCAAATCAATCAGGCAAAACTCGCCTGACAGAATTTAATCAAGGGCGGTTAGCGCCCTTTTCATCCCTGTCTGAAATTTCTCAAATTCTAAAAATCTCAACCAAACTTATCTGATAACACTAAATTCGAAAGAATGCGTACAGGTAAGTAACAATGAAAAAAATTGCTATTGTGGGTGCCGGGCCTACGGGGATCTACACCTTATTCTCGCTTCTACAGCAACAAACTCCACTTTCTATTTCTATCTTCGAGCAGGCTGACGAGGCCGGTGTCGGGATGCCATACAGTGATGAGGAAAACTCAAAAATGATGCTGGCAAATATTGCCAGTATTGAAATACCGCCGATTAATTGTACGTATCTCGAATGGCTACAAAAGCAAGAAGCCAGCCATCTCCAGCGTTATGGCGTTAAAAAAGAAACCTTGCACGATCGTCAGTTTTTACCGCGAATTCTGCTGGGCGAATATTTCCGCGATCAATTTTTACGATTAGTAGACCAGGCACGACAGCAAAAATTTGCAGTGGCTGTTTATGAATCATGCCAGGTTACCGATCTGCAAATTACAAATGCTGGCGTCATGCTCGCTACAAATCAGGATTTACCCAGCGAGACGTTTGATTTAGCGGTGATTGCCACGGGTCACGTCTGGCCTGATGAAGAAGAAGCAACCAGAACGTATTTTCCCAGCCCGTGGTCAGGCCTGATGGAAGCAAAGGTCGATGCGTGTAACGTGGGTATTATGGGAACATCCTTGAGCGGACTGGATGCGGCAATGGCAGTGGCTATTCAGCATGGTTCGTTCATTGAAGATGATAAACAACACGTCGTTTTTCACCGCGATAACGCAAGTGAAAAGCTAAATATTACGTTGATGTCGCGCACGGGTATTTTACCCGAAGCCGATTTCTATTGCCCTATTCCCTACGAGCCCTTACACATCGTCACCGATCAGGCATTAAATGCTGAGATTCAAAAAGGTGAAGAGGGCCTTTTGGATCGGGTATTTAGATTGATAGTAGAGGAAATCAAGTTTGCTGATCCAGACTGGAGCCAACGCATAGCCTTAGAGAGCCTGAATGTCGATTCCTTTGCTCAAGCCTGGTTTGCCGAGCGCAAACAACGCGACCCATTTGACTGGGCAGAAAAAAATCTCCAGGAAGTCGAACGCAATAAACGAGAAAAACATACTGTTCCCTGGCGTTATGTCATTCTGCGCCTGCATGAAGCCGTACAGGAAATTGTTCCTCATCTGAATGAACACGACCATAAACGGTTCAGTAAAGGCCTTGCCAGGGTTTTCATCGATAATTATGCGGCAATCCCTTCAGAGTCTATTCGTCGACTACTGGCCTTACGTGAAGCGGGGATCTGAAATCCCTGATGTTGGCGAAGATTATACGTTACAGCAACCCGAAGATATTCGTGGACGCGTAGCGTTCGGCGCGTTGCCCTGGTTGATGCACGACCAGCCTTTCGTTCAGGGACTTACGGCATGTGCAGAAATTGGTGAGGCGATGGCTCGGGCGGTCGTAAAGCCTGCATCCCGTGCTCGTCGGCGTCTTTCGTTTGATTAAAGGTAAAGCTATCAGCACTCAACAAACTGATGCTGTTCATTAAGACGATAGCGGACTCCGGTTCGAATATTGTTTTCACCTTCAATGGCGACGGCGAAGCGAACTCTTTCGCCGTCATGATATGCCAGTGCGGCGCTTCCCCCTAGCCCGAGAATAATTGAGTCGACCACGCCCGTGCTCACTACCGTTGAATTTTCACCGCTGGCAATGATGTGTACATTGTCGCCGCTGTTGGCAATTCTGGCGTTTGCGCCAAAGCTGGCGATTTGCACCAGGTCACCATTACTGGCGACATGACACCGTTCACCCAATGTACAAACGCGTACTCGCATTCCGGTATTCGCAATCCGACTACTATCTCCAGCGCTGCTTATCCGCGAAGAATTACCGGTTACAGCAACCCGTGCGCGTTCACCGGAGCTGCCAATGTGACTGTTAAAGCCGACACTTCCAATCCGCACGCTATAACCCATACTGGCAATTTGCGCGGCATACCCAGCGGTTGCGATTCGGGCGTTATCCTCACAACAGCCGATGCGAGCATGATCGTCGCTGCGGGCAAACTGACTGCAAAATGGTATCTCTCCGGGGTCTGTGGCCAGTTTTTGCATAGAGGAAACTTCCTGATGCGCGAAGTTTTCATCCGCCAGCCATTTTTTCCACGCATACTCAACCAGACTCTCCGCCCAGTCCGTATATCCTTCCTCAATCAGTGCATGACGAATATCGGCATAACTACCGCCGCGTGGGAAATGGCGCAGGAACCAGCGATACATCACCGCTCCGATACGCCATTCTCGCAGGTCTGCTCGTGTAATGATCATTCGTTAGTGCCGGTGATAGCCATCGACCATGCTTTTAAAGGTTTCGTGTGGCGTACGCCCCGTGGTGCAAAGATAAAGATGACCGAAGATAAAAAAGAGGCTTATAAATGCCAGAGCAAAATGCGCCTGCAATAACCAGTATCTTACGCCAGGAAACACATCTCCCACGGCTTGCGGATAGAGACACAACAGCCCCGTCAATAGTAACAACGGCAGCAATCCATACATGACACCAACATAGGCGACCTGCTGTAAGGGATTAAATTTAGACTGTGTTGTTGCCGGGAAAGGATGTTCTTCCCCCTGCATAATGCCAAACAAATAAAATCGCGTTTGTTTTGCCGCTCGTTCCAGCCACCCCTGACGACGAATGCGATAGTGGTGACCATTATCCCCAACGGCATTGATCAGCACAAAGCCGAGCCAGCATGCCAGTAACAAAAATCCGCAAACTTCATGCACCGCAACCAGACTTTTAACCGCAGTTGCGCCCACCATCGCAAAGTGATTTATCAGCCCACTTGCCAGCAACAATACAAAGAGTAACGCATTCGACCAGTGCCATAATCTGACCGCTTTGCTGTAAAGATAAACCTTCTCACCATGATCGGTGGCTGATTTCTTCACGCCACGAGCACGAAGCAAGGCGTGCAGCCCCAGCACCAACCACATCCCAACCAGCAATACTCCGGCAATGATCAACCACACCGGCCAAAATTCGGGAGTGAACTGTGGCACATAGTTCGCTAACTGGCTCTGAAACTGTTCAGCATGTTGCGACGGGTTCATACATTTTCCTTTTTAATCAAATGTTGACCGAACCGGCGATACAGATGCGGTTTTCCGGCACCAGGTAGCTGATATTGATAGTATTTATTATCCTGCAACCACGCCTGAATTTCTGGGCTATCTTCGCGACCAAAGATCAATGCGTGTTCCGGACAGGCGCTGACGCAAATGGGCGGAAAGCCTTTTTCCAGTCGGGACTCAGCGCAGAAATCACATTTATCTGCCACTTTAGTGACAGGGTTAAGGTAGCGAACCAGGTACGGACAAGCGCCAATGCAATAACTGCAGCCGATGCACTGCGATTTTTCTACCCGCACGATCCCCTGCTCATCACGCCACGATGCCCCCGTCGGGCATACGTCGATGCACGGAGCATCTTCGCAGTGCTGACATGACTGGCGAAAAAAGTGATACTGCGTTTCGTTGTCGTTATCGGTGACTGGAATGTGTGCTATCGATAAACGGCTTCCCTGAGCGGGGACGTGGTTAGTTTTACGGCATGCGCGGGCGCAAATATTACAGCCATTGCACCGTGACTCGTCATGAATCATGGCATACCGAACTTCCTTTTCTTGCCTCGTGTTCGCTAACAGAGAAGACGCAGAACCAGTAAAAAAGATTACTGTTCCCATCCCCAGAACAAATTTGCGTCGAGTGAAGGACATCTGATTATCCCCTAATGCAGTGGCTGCAACTGTCCACCCTATCCATGACATCTCCCTGAAATTTCAGGGGTTCTGAAACTGCTCTACCTCGAACCATTCGCATAAGCCATAAGCCTTGCCATAGGTCATAAATCGCTCGCTAAACAAGTACAACACCGCCGTCGATGACTCCACCTGCCGTATATCGGCATATTCAGGTGCAACATCCATCGCGGCGATCGCGGCTTCAATCTGCGCTTCCTGGAAGTAATATGGCGCTTGCATCAGCATGGCGACTTTGTAAGGACGAGGATACGTCTGGCACTCAAAACGAACGGCGTGTGCAATGGCGCGACAAATGTCCTGCTCCACAACTTGCAAAGACATCGCCGCGTAGTTTTCACTCATGGCCTGCGTTGAGTAATAGTAATCATCCTGACTTCCCGTCATACAAGCGATATCCGCGTAGTCTCCGTTCTGCTTAATGCTTTCCAGCAAAACTGACAGTTCCTCTTCTGCAACCGAATAGGGTGGCGAGAGAAACACGGTGCGCGCCACCAGCTGCCCAGCCGCAGAATGCTGGCGAATGAACTCAGCCAGGATTTCAGCAGGTTCTGGTTCGGTTACCGTATCAACGGGGTGACGCATCCCCTGCAACCATTGCCGCTTCGCCTCGTCAACTTCGCTGACTTTCGCTAACGGCAATTCATCCTGATGGTTCATCTTACCCATTCCTTACGCAGGCAGTAGATTGTGTGCTGCCAGATCGGCGGCAATATCTTCCAGCCCCAGACGCTGCAATGTTTCGCGGGTTGGACAACCAAGCTGTGGGTCCCAGCCCATTTCTTTGTAGAACATCGTGAGCGAAGCATGCATATCGTCACGATCCATTTTGTCAGTACCTTCAGTAAAGACCGGGATCTGCGGATCCTTGTCGAAAACCCAGGAACAGATAAGATCGTGTTCATTACGCATATCTTTGGTTTGCATCGGTTTTACCGTGTAGGCACGATGCAACGTAAAGATACGCTCTGCAGCTAAATCTAATTTTTCCTGAGTCATCTCTTCGCCGGTGATCGCTTTGAAGAATTTGGCTTCAAGCGCCAGATCGCCCCGGTAATTACGGCTTTTCAGCGGCGAAACGGTCATTGGCCAGACCCAGTTGCACAGAGTGACGGCGTTATGCAAACAGACCCGCAACAGCGACCACTTTGCATATTTAATTTTTGCGTCATTGATTGGCGTGTAGTTTTTGGTTTCATCGTAAGCATCTTCAGAACCAAAAAGTTCTTTCGCCACTTCACGTTGCAGTTTCAATGGCAAGCCGGAACCAATAAAGTTGATATGGGTATGCGTCATGCAGTCACGGTTGAACATACACTTAACAATGGAACCGACCTGCGCTGACGCTTCATTGGCATGGTGAACCGGATAGCCAAACGGCGACCAGAGTTTATTTTTCGCGTAGCCCCAGTACTCTTTACCCAAATTCCAGCGTTCTGCGATGGCATATGAACCATCAGCCAGGTGACTCAGCTCACCCACACGATGCGCCAGACGGTAGTAAAAATCTTTAATGAAGTTAACGTCACCCGCTTCCAGTTGATCCCAGCGAATTTCTGCATACTCTTCAGCTGGCAGAACACGCTTGAACACACCTTTGCTGTAACAATAAGTAAAGTCGCGATGCAACTGCCCGTAGTTACACCATAGGCCGTAGTCATCGAACAAATTCAGACCAACCAGGTTACCAATCACACGACCATCGTCTTTATCTTCAAAATCTTTCGGCCCGTTCGGGAAGATGGTGGTATGGACAAAGTTTGCTACACAAGTGTTACCACCTGTGCTGGGCACGCCAAACTCTTTCACCCGAGGAATATTCATTTGGGTCATACAACGGATCGGGCAAGAGTGGCAGCCGCTCATTTTTACTGTGTATTTCTCTGCCGCCGGTCCTAAGTCAAAAACGGATTTATAGGTACGAAAGCTGACCGTACTTCGATTGCCTGGCGGATTTCCCCACCGTTCCAACTGCATCTACCTTCATGTGCGCCCCAAACAGGTCCTCCACGTGCTGTCCAGCGTGACTTGGGATTTGAAGACCTGCCTACGCATCGCGGCGTACTGGCACGACATGGTCGTTATTTTCGCAATGAAGGGCTTCAGTCATCATGTAATCATTGAGACGCTTCATTTCCTGACAATTGGCAATGTTCACCCCTTCGTCCCTTAACCGCAATCGCTTTCAGGTTTTTCGAACCCATTATTGCGCCAGTTCCCGCACCGCCGCTGTGGTTACGGCTATTCAACATGCCAGAGAGAGGAACAAGGTTTTCCCCAGCCTGACCAATAGCCGCCACACAGGTTTCCGGACTGGTCAATCGATAAATTTCTTCCGTCGTTGCGCGCGTCCCTTTTCCCCGTAGAAATCGGCTTTTGAGGTGTAACTTTGTCATCTTTAATCTTCAGCCATACCGGTGATTTCGCCTTCCCTTCGATAATAATGACGTCGTATCCAGCGAATCCCATTTGCGCTGCAAAAAGCCACCCATATGGGCATCACAACTAAATTTCCTTTTCGTAAAAGTAGAAAGTGAGGTGATATTTACGCGAGAATTAGCAGGGGCATCAAATCCAGTTAATGGGCCGGTAGCAAAGACTAATTTATTCGCTTCATCGAAAGGTTTCGTGCCAGGCGGTACTTCGTCATACATGATTTGTAGCCGAAGCCCAACCCACCGCAAAACTTTTCAAGTTACTGGAATCTTCAGGGACATTTGTCCTGTCGTGAGATTGACTCTTAATATATTACCTGTCAACCGTTAGCCATGATTTTTTCCTTTGCAAGATTCACACAGTAATATCTTTCCACTCGATAATTTTTAACGCCCCTGTTGGCAGGCGTTTGGCTCACCGCATAGCACACATTTCGAGGATTTTTTACTTTCGGTATTTTACGGTGGCCATCATCCACGGGCATGCCGTAGTCAGGCGCTACAGCCGTACAGAGTTTATGATCGACGGTAATACAGCCTTCTTCTGCTGCCAGGTAATCCACCAATCGGCAGACGTTCATGCATTGCGGCTCTTTGCATTGACGGCAGGTGTCCGCGGGTATAGTTGAGATCGCCTACAGGCCGCCACCAGAGCCAAGCCCGTTGTCGCCAAAGAAATAATTGCGATGGATTTTGATACGGGAGAAGACGTCCCTACTCAGCCATCGTTGAAGTTGGTACAGATATTTCACAGCGGTGGCATCCGTGCATCGCGCTCGCTGGGTCACCAGCACCCCTTTGGGTGTATTTATCAACCCTACTGTGCCGCTATCAATATCTTCCTGTTTTGCAACCCAAAGTGACAGTAACGCAGGGGCAATTGTTAGACCAGCAAGGCCTTTTCCCTGATATACGGAAGAATTCTAATCGCGTTAGCCAATATCTAATAGTGGACAATGAACGGGTTCATTTATTTCGCATCCTTTCGCAAACACAGTGCTGACAATTCAGCAGCCTGATATTAAGCATTCAACTAATACGCTGCTGACTCTGTCCCAACACCAGAATTTCCCTACCCGATAGTGTATGAGAAAGATTCTAATGCCGATAGACTATCTCTTTATGGTTAGGAAAAATAATGTGATTATTCTGAGCCCTTAACATTGATTGTTATGAATTAAAATTACAAAGCAAGAATTATAAGTGAACTGATTCATTATCATTTGAAAGAAATTTAACTTAAGCGACAATTATTTGTGACGTTCTGGCAGAAAATAAAATAATATTATCGTTATAAATTAAAATACATACCCAATTGGTTAGTTTCAGCAGTTGTTATTTAGAATGATTAAATGGACCGCATCGAAGCAAGAATATCAGGGTGAAGCTTACCGCTCATCCTGAATCGTCACTTTACCAGTGCGTTAATGACGGTTTCCATCGCCTGCTTTTCCAGCTCACTGCGCTGAATGCGTTTATTGGCTAATGCTGTCGATATGCCTGCGAAACATATGCTTTGGTCCTGCCCATATTGCGCATTTCCACACAACTTTACCGACAATCTGCTCATTTCTCGGTACAGTTCATCATCTTTTGTCCGATTTTCCATTCTTTATACCTATTTATCATGCCCCAACTATCAGCATATATCAATCTAACCAATTAAACAAAAATCAAACAAAATCAGACAAATAACGCGATAAATTATTTTAACTGTAGCAATTGAGCGATGATAGATCATACTGGATGAACTTTCACTCTACTCCTCACACTGACAACTTTGGCACCAGACGTTGCGCAAACAGCGAAGTTTTTGTGTAACCTTTTCCCTGGAACGTTAAATTTTTGATAACAATTTATTGTCTAACAAGTTGAATATTTCCAATTGTTTCCACTTTTTTGTTTAATTTTTGAATGATGCCACCAATTGACTCTTGAATGGTTTCAGCACTTTGGACTGTAGATGCAACGACTCAAAAACAGGCACTCCACGTCGGGCTCGAGCACAAGCACACATTCCTTGTACGCTTTTTCGATGTCACCTATCCTTAGAAGCGAGGCACCACCACTTTCGTATACCGTATTTCGTTTTCCGGTAGTGCCCAACAAAGGGAAGTTTTCCCATCCTTCTCAACTTAAGACTAACACTGTCATGGCAAGACTAAAATTGTTTGCACCATCGGACCGAAAACCGAATCTGAAGAGATGTCAGCCAACGCTGGACGCTGGCATGAACGTTATGCGTCTGACTTCTCTCACGGCTACTTACCTGCAGACACGGTCAGCGCATTCAGAATCTGGCGCAACGTGATGAGCAAACTGGTAAAACCGCCGCTATCCTGCTTGATACCAGGTTCGGTACCCGCACCATGAAACTGGAAGGCGGTAACGACGTTTCTCTGAAAGCTGGTCAGACCTTTAACTTTCACCACTGATAAATCAGTTATCGTACAGCGAAACGGTTGCGGTAACGTATGAAGGTTTCACCACCACCTGTCAGTTGGAACACCGTACCGGTTGTACGATGGTTGATTGGTATGGAAGTTACCGCCATTGAAGGTAAGAAAGTCGTACTCTGTAAAGCGCCAGAACGTGATGGGCCAAAACAAAGGTGTGAACCTGCCTGCGTTTCCATTGCTCTGCCAGCACTGGCTGAAAAAGACAAACAGGACCTGATCTTCGTGTTGCGAACAAGGCGTAGAGGTTCCGTCGCTGCTTCCTTTATTCGTAGACGCTTCTGACGTTATCCAAATCCGTGAGCAACCTGAAAGCGCACGGCGGCGAAAACATTGCACATCATCTCCAAAATCGAAAACCAGGAGGCCTCAGACTTCTACGCGAAATCCTCGAAGCCTTCTGATGACATCATGGTTGTGCGTGGCGACCTTGGCTGTACAAATCCCGGTAGAAGAAGTTATCTTCGCCCAGAAGATGATGATTGAAAACGTACTTTGTGCACGTAAAGTCGTTATCACTGCTACCGAGATGCTGGATTCCATGATCAAAAACCCACGCCCGACTCGCGCAGAAGCCGGTGACGTTGCAAACGCCATCCTCGACGGTACTGATGCAGTGATGCTGTTGTGAATCCGCAAGGCAGACCCGCTGGAAGCGGTTTCATCATGGCGACCATCTGCGAACGTACCGACCGCGTGATGAACAGCCGTCTCGAGTTCAACAATGACAACCGTAAACTGCGCATTACCGAGTGTATGCCGTGTGCTGTTGAAACTGCTGAAAAATCCTGCACGTCCGCCGATCGTGGTTGCTACTCAGGACAAAATCTGCTGCGCAGTACGTAAATACTTCCCGCATGTGACCATCCTGGCACCGACCACCAACTCAAAAAACGGCTCATCAGTTGGTACTGAGCAAGGCGTTGTGCCGCAGCTGGTTAAAGACATCAACTCCGACGATGATTCTCCTACCGTCTGGGGTAAGACCGGCTCTGCAGAGCGGTCTGGCACACAAAGGTGACGTTGTAGTTATGGTTCCGCGCACGGGTACCGAGTGGCACTACTAACACCGCATCTGTTCACGTCCTGTAATATTGCTTTTGTGATTAATTTCATATCCAAGCGCCCGACGGCGCTTTTTTTTATTTAATCGATAACCAGAAGCAATAAAAAATCAATCGGATTTCACTATATAATCTCACTTTATCTAAGATGAATCCGATGGAAGCACGTCCTGTTTTCTCTCAATTTTTATTTAAAACCCAGCGTTCGATGCTTCTTTGAGCCAACGATTCTAAACAAGTGCCTTCCCATCAAAAAAATATTCTCAACATAAAAAACTTTGTGTAATACTTGGATGCTACATGGAGATTACTCAATCTAAGAGGGTATTAATAATGAAAGCTATGAAACTGGTACTGGGCGCGGTACTGTGTTGACTCTGCTGGCAGGTTGCTCCAGCAACGCTAAAAAAATTGATTAGCTGTCTTCTGACGTTCAGACTCTGAACGCTAAAGTTGACCAGCTGAGACGACGTGGAAACGAATGCGTTCCGACGTTCAGGCTGAAGATGACGCAGCTCGCGCCAACCAGCGTCTGGACAACATGGCTATGAAATACCCCGGTAAGCAACAGCAACCTGTGAAGCTAAAATGGCGCACATTGTGCCATTTTTTTTGTCTGCCGTTTACCGCTACTGCGTTGCGCGTAACATATTCCCTTGCTCTGGTTCACCATTCTTGCTGACTCTACTGAAGGCGCATCGCTGGCTGCTGGATGCTCCACTGCTCACCGAAACCCGAGCACCCTGCCCGACGATACAACGCTTTATCGACTAACTTCCCATCTACAGCCTTATTGTCTTTAGATTGTGAAGCCCGCTGGCAGTGTGTATGGCATTGTCTGAACGTTTTGCTTGTTCTTCTGCTGATAGTGGTCGATGTACTTCAACATAACGCATCCCGTTAGGTTCCACGGATATTTCACCGGTTCGTCGATCACTTTCACCGGCGTTCCGTCCGCACGCGGAGAACAAGGCTTTAATATCCGGTGCATTCATGCGAACACACCCTGAACTGACGCGCAAACCAACGCTGTCCGTGACTGTGCCATGAATGAGGTATTCGCCATTACCATGCGCGAGGCGCAGTGCGTAACGTCCTAGCGGGTTATTCTGGTCCGGCAGGAAACGACTGGCGGGATCAATGCCACGCTCCAGCGAAGTTGTCACGAGTTGCCCTGCCGTAGGCGTCCAGGTTGGGCCGCCCTACCGCCACACGCGTTTCCATCACCGGCGTTTCCAGCCCCTGCAAGCCAATACCTATCGGATAAACCTGCACTTATTTTCTCCGGCGGGATAATAAATAAAGGCGCAGCTCTGCAAGGTTAAACCATACATTCCTACGCGGCGCATCAGGTAATAACAGTTGCGAAGGAATAGTTATCGTCGTACGGCTCTCGCACGGGGCGATAGTGTTATTGGCTTCAGGATTAACATTGCCCGCAGTATCAAAATGTCGGGCAATAGCCTGAAGGTTTTTATCCCCTTGCACCGTATAAATGTTTGATTTTGCCCAACCAGTCGGCTTCCGGTTGGTGGTAGCGGATAATCAACCGCCCAGGCAGCCCACGGCGCTGAAGCCGCCGATAAGCGTGAGTGTAAGCAAGATGTGCGTTTCATGAAATTCCCGCAATTCGCCGGAGACTCACGCTGAAACGTCGGATGGCGCTTATTCACCTGAAACCAAAACACTCCTGTGCAGGTCAGTGTAAACATTGACCATCCGGCAATGTGAGCCAACCGGATGAAAGCTGTCCCTTTAGTTTAGCTAGTGTAGCGGCTTGGCGTGAATTGCGCGTATTATCGCTTCCAGACCTAACGAGATGGGTGAGATGTTGGGTGAGCGCCATTTTTAAAACCACGGACGCACATCGAAATCTACAGTATCCTGCGGCGTCATCTGATTGTAGAATAGAAAGACCACCGCAATAAGCCCTTTCACAATCGCCACTCCGTCGCCCTGCAATTCAAGTTACTCCCGCGCATTTTCTGCGCATGACAATCCACACCGACTTGGCAGCCCTGAAACGCCATTTTGTGGGCTTCGGTCTTCGTCGCGGTTCTCCGGCAGATGCTGGCCCAGCTCTAAATGTTAGATATTTCCTTCCCAGTTGGTGCAGCGTAAAAAATTACGCAGCAATTTTTCTTTATCCGCAGACAGCCATAGTGCCTCCCTGTTATCCCAGCAGACGGTGAAGACGTTGCAATCCGGTCACCACGCATCCACTTCTTCATGGGTGTTATACATGGCCAGCGACGCCCTACACATCGCAGGGACGTTGTAATAGGCCATTAATGGCATAGCGCAGTGATGTCCGGTACGCACAGCAATGCCGTAATTATCGAGAAAACTGCCAACATCATAGGCGTGGTGTTCACCGAGATTAAAAGCAATAACGCCAAGCCTGTTTTGTGGGCCATAGAGAGTGATATTTGAACAGATTCCAGCTGCGATAGCGCGTAGTGCATCAGATTCTTGTTCATACTCGGCTATGTTATTAAGCCCCAGCGCCAAAGCAGACCCTCAGCGCCGCGCCAAGACCAGTCACGCCCCCGGGATCGGGTGTACCGGCTTCAAACCGCCATGGTGCTTTGGTCCAGGTAGTGCCTTCACTCAGGCTGACGGTGGCGATCATTTTTCCGCCCCCTTCTTCGACGGCACTCCTGCAACAAGGCTCTTCTTTCACATTAAAATGCCAATTCCGGCGGGGCCAGCAGCAGTCATGCCCGGAAAACACGTAAAAATCGCAATCCAGCGCCTGAACATCCACCGGATGCGACATCACCGCCTGAGCGCCATCGACCAGCACTCGCGCCATGCTGGTGAAGCGCTTATCATTCTCGCCAGCCGGATTTTCTGTTCCCAGCACGTTGGAGACATGAGTAAATCGCCAGCAGGCCAGTTTTCTCATCAAACAGATTAGGCAGCATCTCCAGTCGGAGCGTACCGTCGGATCAGAAGGGATCACACGCAGCTCTGCGCCAACGCGTGCACAAAGCATCTGCCCAGGGAGTAACGTCAGCGCGGCTGCTCCATTTGATGATGATGATGTTATCGCCCGCCCGCACATTGCTCGTCGCCCCAGCTGATCCGCTGACCAGATCGATCCCTTCGTTGCCGCGGACGAACACCAGCTCTTCCGCCGACTCGGCATTAATAAACAGCGATGCCCGCTTGCGCACGTTCTCCATTCTCTCTCGGTCGCCTGGGCGCTTAGGAATCAATACCACGATGCACCGCCGCGTAGCCGTGACGATAAACCTAGCCTCGGCGTCAATCACCGGCTTGGTTCTGTGACTGGCCGGCGCTGTCGAGATAAGCCAGCGGCAAACCTGTTCACCTCACGAGAAAGCACCGGAAAGCGGTTCTCACTTTGTCGACGGGAAGTCACCTCGCACCTCCTGCAGCCGTTGACCGATCGGCCAGCACCTGCTGTTTAGCCCTCATCACGCAGCGCTTCCGTCAGTTCGCAGCAAGGCGTAAAATGATCATCTGCTGTACATCTGCTGATCGATCCCGCGCGAGCGCAGATAGAACATCTGTTCATCATGAATACGCCCCACCGTCGCGCCGTGGCTGCATTTCACATCATCTGCATAGATTTCCAGCTGCGGTTTTGATCCACTTCCGCCAGTTTGCCCATCAGCAGATTATTGTTGGTCATCTCGACCATCCGTTTGACGGCGGTCGCTGGTACGTTGATCAACCGTCGGATACCGCGCGGCCTTTGTCGCTGACGATAGTTTTGGCAACTGTCGGCTCGTTACAAAGTCTTCATCGTGTTCCAGCCAGGTCGGTATCACACCGCTTTTCACCGGCATCGCCAGGTTATCGATCCGCAGCGTGCTGTTTTCGCCATCCAGTTGCGTACTGGCGTGTCGCGTTGAACACTGCGCCACCCAGCAGGAAACTGTGGCGAACGCGGTGGCATCCTCAGCCAGCAACAAATCGTTATGGGCAAAGTGGTGACTGAGCGGGTTTTCAACGCCAGTCGATATGCTGCAAGTGGGTGTTCGCTGCGACGTTGATAGTGAACCGTGCCCCGTAAAATGACGAGCATCATTCAGGCAAGCTCTACAAAAACGTTCTATTACCGTTGCTTCGCACTCTCCGCTATTTTCAGATGATGTCGGTAATGGGCAGTGTTCACCTCTTCACCTGCCACGCCCTCTGGTGATATGCATTAACAGCAATGGCTTTGCCGGCCGTTCTCGACCGCGCTTCACGGCGATATGCGTCACGCTTTGTGCCAGGCTTTCCGTCAGTTGCAGAACACTTCCGCCTGAATAGCGTCGGCAGAACCCTGACGGTCGTCCTGTGACGCTCTACTTCATATCCGCTGCCTTCAGTCGCATCGCTCGCTCAGCGCAGGCACGTGAACGTCCATCGAACAACACCAGCCGCACGGCGTCTTAATGTTAACGCGTAAGGCATCCCGCCGCGCGGGATATCTCCCCCGCAAATGCTGACAACTGGCCATCGGTCAGCCCTTCCAGCGGCGTATATTTCCAGTTTTCATGTTGACGTCGGCAGTCCGGTACGCAGCAATCGTTGAATGCTTGTTGTGCTCGCGGTACGTTTTACCCCTTCAGCTTCAAACAAATGATGCCACTGTTGAGTGCGTTACCGCTGTTCGGTAAGCCAGCCATAACCCTGCTCCTCCAGTTGTTTGACCAACGTGAAATCGCCGGATTTCACTCGTCCCTGATATAGCACATGAACGTAATCAGGCTTGATGTAGTCGAGAATGCGTTGGTAGTGCGTAACAATGATGAATGAGCGCTTGCCATCACGCAGCGAGTTCACGCCATCGGCGACCACTTTTAATGCGTCAATATCCAGCCCGGTGTCCGACTCATCAAGAATGCATAACTCCGGTTCCAGCACCGCCATTTGCAAAATATCGTTGCGCTTTTTCTCGCCGCCGGAAAAACCAACGTTTACCGAACGGGTTAATAAATCTTCCGGCATCTTCAGGAGAGCGATTTTCTCTTCCATCAAATCCTGAAAATCAAAGCGGTCGAGCGTTTCCTGGCCGCGATAGCTGCGCACTGCATTAAGTGCCGTTTGCAGGAAAAACTGGTTACTGACGCCTGGAATCTCCACCGGATACTGGAAGGCCATAAAGATGCCTTCGCCTGCACGATCTTCCGGCGACAGTGCAAGCAAATCTTTGCCTTTGAACTCAACCGTGCCGCCCGTCACTTCATAATCTTCGCGCCCGGCAAGCGTTGCCGATAAGGTACTTTTGCCCGAACCGTTTGGCCCCATAATGGCGTGAACTTCGCCGGGACGAACGTCGAGGCTTAATCCACGCAGGATAGCTTTATCTTCCACGCTGACGTGTAAATCTTTAATACTTAACATGTTTATTCCTTATCCGACGCTGTGTTCAAGACTGATGGCGAGGAGTTTTTGTGCTTCAACGGCAAATTCCAGCGGCAGTTCTGAGAACACGTCTTTGCAGAAACCGTTAACAATCATCGAGATGGCGTCTTCTTCGCTGATCCCGCGTTGCAGGCAGTAAAACAGTTGATCTTCACCAATACGTGATGTCGTTGCCTCGTGCTCCAGTTGTGCGCTGTTATTGCGACATTCGACATACGGGAAGGTATGCGCCCCACAATTAGCGCCAATCAGCATTGAGTCGCACTGAGTGAAATTGCGCGCATTGGTTGCCGTCGGCATGATTTTCACTAAGCCGCGATAACTGTTCTGACTATGTCCGGCAGAGATCCCTTTCGAGATAATGGTCGATTTGGTGTTTTTACCGATGTGGATCATCTTGGTGCCGGTATCCGCTTGCTGATGACCGCTGGTCAGCGCCACTGAGTAAAACTCACCAATGGAGTTATCGCCGCGCAAAATGCAGCTGGGATATTTCCACGTAATCGCTGACCCGGTTTCTGATTGCGTCCATGACATTTTGCTGTTTTCGCCTTCGCACAAAGCACGCTTGGTGACGAAGTTGAGAATACCGCCGGTGTTGTTATCGCCAGGGAACCAGTTTTGTACCGTGGAATATTTCACCTCGGCGTTTTTATGGATGATGACTTCCACCACTGCCGCGTGCAACTGATAGCTGTCACGCACCGGAGCGGAACAGCCTTCAATGTAGCTGACGTAGCTGTCTTCGTCGGCCACCAGAATTGTGCGCTCAAACTGCCCGGTTTTTTCCGCGTTAATGCGAAAATAGGTGGAAAGTTCCATCGGGCAGCGCACGCCTTTAGGCACATAAATAAACGTACCGTCAGAGGCTACCGCCGCATTAAGTGCTGCAAAGAAGTTGTCATTCCCCGGCACCACGGTGCCGAGATATTTACGCACCAGTTCCGTGTGATCGTGGATCGCCTCACCAAAGGAACAGAAAATAATTCCCTGCTCCGCCAGTTTTTCGCGATAAGTGGTGGCAACCGAAACAGAGTCGAAAATGGCATCCACCGCCACCTCTTTGCCTTCCCGCACGGGAACGCCCAACTGCTCAAACGCCGCCTCCACCTCTTTACTTAAAAAGGCGTTCGCGCCAGTTTGCTGCACCGCGCCAGGTTCAGACGCGCAAGTGTCGTCACAATTACCGCACGATGGTGCTGAGTAGTAGCTGTAATCCTGATAATTCAGCTTGTCGTAGTGCGCTTTCAACCAGTGCGGTTCTTCCATCTCCAGCCATGCGCGATAGGCGTTTAGACGAAACTCCAGCATCCACTCCGGCTCATTACGCTTCGCCGAAATTGCGCGCACCACCTCTTCGTTTATCCCCTTTGCCAGCTCATCGGTGGCTAACTGGGTGAAGAATCCTTCTTTATAGTTCAGCGGGCCGCCGGTCCAGGTTTTGACATCGTCAGTTGCTTCAGTATTACGAGACATAGTACCGCCTATACCCTAAAGCTTTCGCCACAGCCACATTCATTCTGGGCTTTAGGGTTGTGAAATTTGAATATCTGATTAAGTCCTTCACGAACGAAATCGACTTCCGTGCCATCAATAAACGGCATCGATTGCAGCGGGACAAACAGCTTCGCGCCGTCGTGTTCAAACAGCAGATCGTCTTTGTCCGGCTCGCTAACACTGTCGAGCACATAGCCAAAGCCCGCGCAGCCCGTTTGCTTCACACCTAAGCGCACGCCGACCATACCTGGCTGCTTTGCCACCAGCTCGCGGATGTGTATCGCCGCTGCGGGTGTCAGCGTTAAGCCTTGCCAGGCGAAATCCTGTGGGTTAAAGGTTCCTGAATGCATGTCCATCTATTTACCTCACTTCATCGCTTTCAGCGTATAACAGCATGTTAGTGATAATGATTATCAGTTCAACCCAGCAAACGCAGGGGCTTTACCGTAAAACATTCTTTTTGCCTGCTTTTAATAAGCATAGCCCCTGATGTGTGGGTTAACAGGCACGCTAAGAATTAGGTATCTCATTGTTAGATAATGGTTATTATCTAAGGAGCATTAAGGCTGTGATGAAAAAGAAAAAGTTGTATTGAAAATGACTATTTAAGAGATAGGTAAAAAAGTGCAGCGTTCAGAAATAAGAAAACCCTTAAGTCTGTGCGACACAGGCTTAAGGGTTTCTACCCCATCCGGCGCTTATCTCCGGCACTCTCAGTGGCTTAGCTCTTGAAGGGGCGATAAGAATAATCTCATAAAGCTAACCCGCCGTTTTAACACAAACTGCGATTAGTATTATTTTTGAACAATATCAGGCGGTAGATAAGCAGTATTAAGAAGGTCATCGAACCTGGACGGAGGTTAATCCAGGTCGATTTGGCGAACTTGCGGCATTAAGTCAGGATCAATGCACGCCCAGACGCCAGGCAAAGTAGATTTCTTCTTTTAATTCAGCAGAAGAGAGAGTAAGCAGGTCAGCAAATTCAAGTTCTAGTTGTTTCAGACGTTTGAGATATTGGGCAGGTGAAAGATTGCTCTGGTCACGGCGTAAAAATTCAATGGCCAGCTGGGTGGGATCAAGTTGAGTAGACATAGCATCCTCGCTTTTAGACAAGACCTGCACAGTATACCACCGTTTACTGTGCAGATAATGACCAAAAGCAATATGCGTCACACTTTTCTGGTGACAACGTCACAAAATGGCGGTCGTCAATCGTGACGAACAGCACAAACGCCCTTTCTCATCGAAGATTTCAATCTGCCAGACCTGGTGACGCGAACCGAGATGCAACGGTTTACATATGCCGCGCACCCGCCCTTCTCGTGCCGAGCGGACGTGATTAGCATTGATTTCCAGACCAACCACTTTTTGCTCACCTTCGGTACATAAATAACCGGCAACGGAACCGATACTTTCGGCCAGTACCACGGATGCTCCTCCATGCAGCAACCCGAAAGGCTGCTTTGTCCGCGAGTCTACTGGCATTGTCGCTTCAAGGGTGTCATCACCAATATGTTCAAAGCGAATATCCAGGAACCCCACCATGTTTCCTTCACCCATAGCATTCAGTGCTTCCAGGGTGATTTTCCGTTTCCATATCATTTAATAATCTCCAGTAAAGCCTGCACAGGATGGCGTACCCCCGTGCCTTCAACCCGTTTTACCTGGCTACGGCAGGAATATCCGGTCGCCAGACAGCGGTTACGCGGCAGTCGCTGCATAGCCTGATGCCAGGATAACTCATAGATCCCGAGCGAATTTTCATGGTTTTTCGCTTCATGTCCGTAAGTCCCTGCCATGCCGCAGCAACCCACGCTGACATTTTCCAGTTTCGCGCCAAAACGGGCAAATATCGCGGCCCATTGTGCTGGCGCGCCCGGCAAAGCGGTAACCTCGGTACAGTGACCAAAGAAATACCATGATTCACCGCTGACTGTAGCCACTGGATGTGACTCAAGTGCGCTTGCCAGCCATTCATTCGCAAGTAAGACGTTAAACTCGCCACGTTCCTCGCCCAGCGCCAGTTTATATTCATCGCGATAACAAAGTACCAGCGCCGGATCGACGCCCACCATTGGCATCCCAAGCTTAGCCATACGGTTGAGGAAATCCGCCGTCTTTTTCGCCGTCTTCGCAAAACGATTAAGAAAGCCTTTGATATGCTGGGCTTTGCCATTTGGCGAAAATGGCAGTAACACAGGCTGGAAACCTAATTTTTCAACCAGACGGACAAAATCCGCCACCACTTGCGCATCGTAATAGCTGGTAAAGGGGTCCTGCACCACCAACACCGTGCGCGCTTTCTGCTCTGCATTGAGAGCTTCAAGCTGTTCCAGCGTCATGTTTGCCGAGCGATGCCCCACCATTTGTTGTTGTAGCGAGGGGACCGACAGCAGTGGCAAATCAACCATGCCGATATGTTTTTCCGAGAGTTTGCGCACCAGCGGCTGGTTAATGAAGAAGTTAAAGGTTTTCGGCGCGCGTGCCATCAGCGGTGCGTAGCTCTCGACCGTAGCAACGAGGTGGTCGCGAAGCGGGCGTAAATAACGGGTGTGATAGAGCTGCAGAAAACGAGAGCGAAACTCCGGCACATCAATTTTGATGGGGCACTGGGTCGAACAAGCTTTACAGGCCAGACAGCCCGACATCGCCTCTTTGACTTCGTGTGAGAAGTCATATTCGCCTTTATTCGCATGCCAGCTATTGCGCGTGCGGGCAATTAACGTCCGCAAACTGACGCCGGATTCAGGCAGTTCTTGTTCCAGTTTGAGTGGGTCAACGCCGCGATCCGCCAACAAGCGCAGCCATTCACGCACCAGCGTTGCGCGCCCTTTCGGTGAATGAATCCGGTTCTGGGTGATCTTCATCGACGGACACATCGGACTACGGGCATCAAAGTTGAAGCATAAACCGTTGCCGTTACACTCCATCGCACCGCGCCACTGCTGGCGTACCGCAATGGGGATCTGCCGATCGAATGTACCGCGCTTCACCGCGTCCACTTTCATCATCGGCGCATCGAGACCTTCTGGCGGGCAAATCTTCCCTGGGTTGAGTCGGTTATGCGGGTCAAATGCCGCTTTCACTTTGCGCAGTTCTGCAAAAAGTTCCTCACCGAAAAACGCCGGGCTGTATTCAGCGCGAAAACCTTTGCCGTGCTCGCCCCACAACAAACCACCGTATTTCGCAGTCAGCGCCACCACGTCATCAGAGATTTGCTTCATCAAAATCTCTTGTTGCGGATCGCACATATCCAGTGCCGGACGGACGTGCAAGACACCTGCGTCGACGTGACCGAACATACCGTAGCTTAAGCCGTGGCTGTCGAGCAGCGCGCGAAATTCAGCAATATAATCGGCCAGATGTTCCGGCGGTACGCAGGTATCCTCAGCAAACGGAATTGGCTTAGCGGCACCTTTGGCATTGCCAAGCAGACCAACGGCTTTTTTGCGCATCGCATAGATACGTTCAACCCCCGCCAGCTCGCGGCACACCTGCCAGCCAATCACACCTGCCTGTTGGCTGGCAATCAGCTCATCAAGCCGCACACAGAGTGCATTAACTCGCTCGTCAATCAGCGCCTCATCATCACCAGCAAATTCCACAATGTTCAGTCCGAGCATCTCTTTGTCAGGCATATCGGTAATCAACTCGCTGACGGAATGCCAGACAATATCTTCCCGCGCCAGATTCAGCACTTTTGAGTCCACCGTCTCTACCGAAAGCGCCCGCGCCTCAACCATAAACGGCGCGTTACGCAGCGCAGAGTCAAAAGAGTCATATTTGACATTCACCAGACGGCGCACTTTAGGCAAGCGCGTAATATCCAGCCGCGCTTCGGTAATAAAGGCCAGCGTCCCTTCTGAACCCGTCAGAATGCGCGTCAGGTCGAACTCGGTCATCTCATCGTTAAAGACATGACGCAGATCGTAACCGGTAAGAAAGCGGTTAAGTTTGGGGAAGTTGTCGATGATTAACTGGCGTTGCTGACGGCAACGTTGATAAACCGTGTTATAAATTCGCCCGATTGTGGTATTGGATTTACCCAGCGTTTCCGCCAGCTCGACGGGTAAAGGTTGCGTATCGAGAATATCGCCCCCCAACAACACCGCGCGTACGCCAAGTACGTGATCTGACGTTTTGCCATAGACCAGCGATCCCTGACCGGATGCATCGGTATTGATCATCCCACCGAGCGTTGCCCGGTTGCTGGTCGAAAGTTCCGGCGCAAAAAAGTAGCCGAACGGTTTCAGGTACTGATTGAGTTGGTCTTTTATCACCCCGGCCTCAACGCGCACCCAGCCCTCTTCAGGGTTAATTTCGATGATGCGGTTCATATGGCGGGACATATCAACAATAATCCCCTGGTTGAGCGCCTGACCGTTAGTGCCGGTGCCGCCGCCGCGGGGGGTAAAGATCAGCGATGAATAGCGTTCCTGCGCGGCAAGACGGGCGATCAGCGCCACATCTGCGGTTGAACGCGGAAATACCACCGCATCGGGGAGAAGTTGGTAAATACTGTTGTCGGTCGACATTGTCAGACGATCGGCATAACTTGTCGCCGCATCGCCGGTAAAACCTTGTTGCTCCAGCTCTTGCAAAAAATTAAGCACCAGTTGAACGACGCCGGGTGCCAGGGAAATCTGTGGAATCATTATATTGACCCTTTCCTGCGGTCTGTGATGTAGGTCGATACACTATTCTTTCAGGCGGCTGCAATAGCGCACTGAAAGGTGATGTTTATTTACTCTATGGATTTCGAGTTGCAGGAAGGCGGCAAGCGAGTGAACTCCAGGAGCTTACAATAGTAAGTGACTGGGGTGAACGAACGTAGCCGCAGCACATGCAACTTGAAATACGACGAGTAAATCGTTTGCGTGTTGCCTGAGTTGTTGTACCACATTTTTTTCTAACACGCCCATCAGAATTAAGGGCAGAATCGGCCTGTTAAAAACCGCTGAAATTGCTCATCATTATGCAGGTGAGTTTCGCGTGTTCACGTCGCGTCGACGATTTGACGCACAAAAAAGGTGAAAAGTAGTTATGGTAAATGTTCGTCAGCCCAGGGATGTCGCACAAATTCTGCTTTCGGTGCTGTTTTTAGCCATCATGATTGTGGCATGTCTGTGGATTGTTCAACCCTTTATTCTCGGCTTTGCATGGGCCGGTACGGTGGTTATCGCCACTTGGCCGGTATTGTTACGTTTGCAAAAGATCATGTTTGGCCGCCGCTCTCTCGCCGTTCTGGTGATGACGCTGTTATTAGTGATGGTGTTTATCATCCCTATTGCTTTGCTGGTTAACAGTATCGTCGACGGCAGCGGCCCGCTAATTAAAGCCATTTCCAGCGGCGACATGACGTTACCCGATCTGGCGTGGCTTAATACCATTCCGGTGATTGGCGCGAAGCTGTATGCAGGCTGGCACAACTTGCTGGATATGGGGGGTACGGCGATCATGGCGAAAGTCCGCCCTTATATTGGCACCACCACCACCTGGTTCGTTGGGCAGGCGGCGCATATCGGGCGCTTTATGGTGCATTGTGCGCTGATGCTTCTCTTCAGTGCCCTGCTGTACTGGCGCGGTGAACAGGTGGCACAAGGCATTCGCCATTTTGCAACCCGTCTGGCAGGCGTTCGCGGAGATGCCGCCGTGCTGCTGGCGGCACAGGCTATCCGCGCGGTGGCGCTGGGTGTGGTGGTGACGGCGTTAGTACAGGCAGTGCTTGGCGGTATCGGCCTCGCCGTATCCGGCGTACCTTATGCAACGTTGCTAACGGTGTTAATGATCCTCTCCTGCCTTGTCCAGCTTGGCCCGTTGCCGGTACTGATTCCGGCGATTATCTGGCTCTACTGGACCGGCGATACCACCTGGGGAACGGTATTGTTAGTGTGGAGCGGTGTGGTTGGCACGCTGGATAACGTCATCCGCCCAATGTTAATTCGCATGGGTGCCGATTTACCGCTGATCCTGATCCTCTCTGGCGTTATTGGTGGTTTGATTGCTTTCGGGATGATCGGTCTGTTTATTGGTCCGGTTCTGTTAGCCGTTTCCTGGCGTCTGTTTGCCGCGTGGGTGGAAGAAGTCCCGCCACCGACGGACCAACCGGAAGAAATTCTCGAAGAACTTGGCGAAATCGAGAAACCGAATAAGTAATTTCTCATCAGGCGGCTCTGCCGCCTGATTGTTAATCACCGCTAATTGATATTTGCTTGCTCTTCCCCATATTTTCCTGCTTACCGCCATTCAGCTGGTAGTACCTGTCGCAAATTCTTTACAGTTTTTAAACTAATGAGACGAATCTGATCGACGCAAAAAGTCCGTATGCCTACTATTAGCTCACGGTTATAAATCAACATATTGATTTATAAGCATGGAAATCCCCTGAGTGAAACAACGAATTGCTGTGTGTAGTCTTTTCCCATCTCCCACGATGGGCTTTTTTTTAACATTTTTCCGCTTCGCTACCTCGCCCCTCACTCTTTCCAATAATGTTGCACAAGATACTGTGACTCTCTTCAAGCCGTCAGCAGGCTGATAATGTTATTTATATTTTATTGTTTATTTCATGCAGCCATTACACGATGAACGCTTATGAACTCCAGGCACTCCGCCATATTTTTGCCATGACTATTGATGAATGCGCGACCTGGATTGCCCAGACCGGTGACAGTGAAAGCTGGCGTCAGTGGGAAAATGGCAAATGCGCCATTCCTGATTGTGTAGTCGAGCAACTGTTGGCTATGCGTCAGCAACGAAAAAAACATCTTCATGCCATCATAGAGAAAATAAATAACCGCATCGGCAACAACACCATGCGTTTTTTCCCCGACTTAACCGCGTTTCAACAAGTCTACCCTGATGGCAATTTTATTGACTGGAAGATCTATCAATCGGTAGCCGCTGAATTATATGCACACGATCTGGAGCGGCTTTGTTAATTTTTCCACAGAAAGGAATTGTCGTTGTTACAACAATAATGAATGGATACTGACACAACATCGCTACACTTTTTAAAGCACCTTTGCTAAGTAGAACCTATGAAAAATCCCTATTACCCTACCGCACTTGGGTTGTATTTTAATTACCTGGTGCATGGTATGGGCGTCATTTTGATGAGCCTGAATATGGCCTGGCTGGAGACGCTTTGGCAGACTAATGCCGGGCGTCTCGATAGTTATCTCATCGCTGGGCATTCGTCGTTTGAGTGCTTTGTCTTTCCAGGATTATTATCCAATCGCTTTGGTCGCCGCCCTTTTATCATGCTAGGGATGTGCTGCTATATGGCCTTCTTTTTTGGCATCCTCCAGACCATACCATCATTATCGCTTATGTTTTTTGGCTTTCTGGCGGGAATGGCAAACAGTTTTTGTCGATGCAGGCGCTTCTCCCATTTGATGGAAGCTTTTCCACGCTCACCGGGGACAGCTTAATATTTTAATTAAAGCAACTTGTTTCCAGCGGACAATTTTTACTACCGCTAATCATTAGCCTGTTAGTGTGGGCTGAACTGTGGTTCGGTTGGTCCTTTATGATTGCTGCAGGCATTATGTTTATTAACGCTCTGTTTTTCTACCGTTGTACGTTCCCACCCCATCCGGGTCATCGCTTTTACCTGTCATAAAGAAACCACCAGGCTAGGAACATCGCTGTTCAATTATCGATTTCCACCAGTTTATACCTTATATCGGCTATATCTGAGATGGCAACGTTTTATCTGGTTAGCCAGTAGCTGGCACAGTACGGACAATTTGTTCAGGCATGTCAGTTACGCTATGTCAATCAACTACATTATCTACACCATAGGATTAGCTGCTTTGTGTATTTATTACCGCTCCAGCTCATTCGTAATACCGTTTCGCCCAACAACATTACTGATGCTGTACACCTTTATCTCATTTATTCTTTGTTTACCGTCTGCCTGCATCCCACATTTTAGGTGGTGATAATCTGCTTTTGTCATTGGTTTTACCTCTGCTGAGGGATGTGCAAATTGGCTGACGTTAATCGTAACGTTTCCCTTACGCTAAAGGTAAAGCCGGGATCTATTACAGTGCGGCAGTATTGCGACCTTTACTATTCCATTAATTACAGCTAATCTGTCCCGAGTATTGCCGATCTATGATGATACCGCCATCGCTGCCATCGGTTTTTTACTGGCACTGTTTATCGGCTTACGCAGCCGCAAAAAAACGCGGCATCACTCGCTAAAGGAAAATGTCGCTCCGGGTGGGTAATGCAATATTCTTTTCAGGTCATGCAAGATCTTACGGATAAATAACTCTTTCTGCGCTAACTAAGGAAAATCGCGATCAAAAACAAACTATGACATGCAATATTCCTGGAAACATAAACTTTATGCCATGTACCCAGGGAAAATCATCTTCAGTATAGTAATTATGTAAACCGTCGGAGAACAATACGTACGGTAACGAAATTATCTTTCAGCACGCCATTTATCCTGGCTGTTCTTTGTATTTACTTCAGCTATTTCCTGCACGGCATTAGTGTTATTACGCTTGCCCAAAATATGACATCTCTGGCAGAAAAGTTTTCCACTGACAACGCGGGCATTGCCTATTTAATTTCCGGTATCGGTTTGGGGCGATTGATCAGTATTTTATTCTTCGGTGTGATC
The DNA here is from genome assembly GCA_048288465.1 of Shigella flexneri. Taxonomy (GTDB): domain Bacteria; phylum Pseudomonadota; class Gammaproteobacteria; order Enterobacterales; family Enterobacteriaceae; genus Enterobacter; species Enterobacter flexneri_B. Next base: position 1,694,316 of record CP182556.1, read on the forward strand.
TCCGATAAGTTTGGTCGTCGGGCGGTGATATTAATGGCAGTAATAATGTATCTGCTATTCTTCTTTGGTATTCCCGCTTGCCCGAATTTAACTCTCGCCTACGGTCTGGCAGTGTGCGTAGGTATCGCTAACTCAGCGCTGGATACGGGTGGCTACCCCGCGCTCATGGAATGCTTTCCGAAAGCCTCTGGTTCGGCGGTCATACTGGTTAAAGCGATGGTGTCATTTGGGCAAATGTTCTACCCAATGCTGGTGAGCTATATGTTGCTCAATAATATCTGGTACGGCTATGGGCTGATTATTCCGGGTATTCTGTTTGTACTGATCACGCTGATGCTGTTGAAAAGCAAATTCCCCAGCCAGTTGGTGGACGCCAGCGTAGCTAATGAATTACCGCAAATGAACAGCAAACCTTTAGTCTGGCTGGAAGGTGTTTCATCGGTACTGTTCGGTGTAGCCGCATTCTCGACCTTTTATGTGATTGTGGTGTGGATGCCCAAATATGCGATGGCTTTTGCTGGTATGTCAGAAGCTGAGGCATTAAAAACCATCTCTTATTACAGTATGGGCTCGTTGGTCTGTGTCTTTATTTTTGCCGCACTACTGAAAAAATGGTCCAGCCATCTTGGGCTAATGTATTTAACTCTAGCTGGCAACAATAACAGCAGCCATTATCTACCTGTACCCTTCTCCACTGGTGTGTAATGCCGGCGCCTTTGTTATCGGTTTTCTCAGCAGCTGGCGGCGTATTTAGGCTCGGTGTTTTCGGTCATATCAGAGTTTTTCCCAAAAAGCAAAAGCCAAAGTCACCAGTATTTATATGATGATCGGTAGACTCGCTAGCTTTGCTATCCGCTGATTACCGGTTATCTGTCAAACATCGGCCTGCAATATATCATTGTTCTCGATTTTCTTTTCGCGCTGCTGGCCCTAATTTACCGCAATTATTGTTTTTTATCCGCTATTACCGCGTTTCTACTCCTGAGAATGATGTGCGGTTTGGCGAGCGCAAATTTAGCACCGAGTTAAACACAATTAAGCATAGAGGTTAAAGGAGTTAATTATAGATATTACCGCGAAACCAGAATTGATTGGGTTGATGGCTTATCCTATCCGCCACAGTTTATCGCCTGAAATGCAAGTAAAGCCTTGGAAAGGAGTACCATTTACCTATATGGCCTTCGAAGTGGATAACGATAGCTTTCCCGGAGCAATTGAAGGATTAAAAGCTTCTAAAATTAGCGGAACTGGTGTATCAATGCCGAACAAACAACTGGCGTGTGAATATGTTGATGAATTAACGCCAGCCGAACTGGTCGGTGCCATCAACACCATCATTAATGATCATGGCTACCTGCGGCTATAACGCCGACGGCACGGGCCATCGTCGCCGCCATTTAAAGAGCGGTTTTGATATCAAAGGCAAAACAATGGTGCTGTTAGGGGCAGAAATGTTCTACGACGGCAATTGGCGCGGGGGCGATTGAAGGTTTAAAAGAATTAAACTCTTTAACCGTCGGATGAGTTCTTCGATAAAGCCCTCGCCTTCGCGCAGCGGGTTAACGAAAACACCGTGTCGTCACGGTTACCGATCTCACCGATCAGCAAGCCTTTGTTGAAGCCCTAACTTGCGCCGACATTTTAACCAATGGCACAAAGTGGGTATGAAACCCCTTTAGAATGAATCATTAGTTCATGATATGAGTATCTTACATCCGGGAACTTATGGTCACTGAATGCGTGTATAACCGGCATATGACGAAGTTATTGCAGCAGGCGCAACAAGCTGGTTTCAAAACGATTGATGGATCGGCATGTTGTAACAAGGGCTCAACAGTACCGCATATGGACTGGCAAAGATTTCCCTCTGGAATATGTTAAACAGGTCATAGGGGTTCGGTGCCTGACAGGCTGACCGCGTGCAGAAGGGGTAAAAATGAAAACCGTAACTGTAAAGATCTTCGTCATTGGTACAGGGCCACACCTAAAATCATCGTCTCGCTGATGGCGAAGAATATCGCCAGCGTGAAATCCGAAGCTCTCGCCTATCGTGAAGCGGACTTTGATATTCTGGAATCGCGTGTGGACCACTATGCCAATCTCTCCAATGTGGAGTCTGTCATGGCGGCAGCAAAAATTCTCCGTGAAACCATGCCAGAAAAACCGCTGCTGTTTACCTTCCGCAGTGCCGAAGAAGGCGGCGAGCAGGCGATTTCCAGCGAGCTTATATTGCTCTCAATCGTGCAGCCATCGACAGCGGCCTGGTTGATATAATGAATCTGGAGTCTGTACCAGCGATGATCAGGTTAAAGAAACCAGTCGCCTACGCCCACGCGCATGATGTGAAAGTTGTCATGTCCAACCATGACTTCCATAAAACGCGGAAGCCGAAGGAATCATTGCCCGTCTGCGCAAAATGCAGTCCTTCGACGCCGAATATCCTAAGATTGCGCTGATGCCGCAAAGTACCAGCGATGTGCTGACGTTTGTTGCCGCGACCCTGGAGATGCAGGAGCGGTATCCCGATCGTCCAATCATCACGATGTCGATGGCAAAAACTGGAGATAATCTCTCGTCTGGCTGGTGAGTATTGGGTCGGCGGCAACTTTTGGTGCGGTAAAAAAAGCCTCTGCGCCAGGGCAAATATGGTAAATGATTTACGCACGGTATTAACTATTTTACATCAGGCATAAGCAATAATATTTCGGCGGGAATATCCTCCCCCGCCGAAATAAAAATTATTTTTAACCGTATTTTGGTAATGACTCCAACTTACTGATAGTGTTTTATGTTCAGATAATGCCCGATGACCTTGTCATGCAGCTCCACCGATTTTGAGAACGACAGTGACTTCCGTACCAGCCTTGCCAGATGTTGTCTCAGATTCAGATTATGTCGCTCAATGCGCTGAGTGTAACGCTTGCTGATAACGTGCAGCTTTCCCTTCAGGCGTGATTCATACAGCGGACAGCCATCCGTCATCCATACCACGACCTCAAAGGCCGACAGCAGGCTCAGAAGACGCTCCAGTGTGGCCAGAGTGCGTTCACCGAAGACGTGCGCCACAACCGTCCTCCGTATCCTGTCATACGCGTAAAACAGCCAGCGCTGACGTGATTTAGCACCGACGTAGCCCCAATGTTCGTCCATTTCAGCGCAGACAATCACATCACTGCCCGGTTGTATGCGCGAGGTTACCGACTGCGGCCTGAGTTTTTTAAGTGACGTAAAACCGTGTTGAGGCCAACGCCCATAATGCGTGCACTGGCGCGACATCCGACGCCATTCATGGCCATATCAATGATTTTCTGGTGCGTACCGGGCTGAGAGGCGGTGTAAGTGAACTGTAGTTGCCATGTTTTACGGCAATGAGAGCAGAGATAGCGCTGATGTCCGGCAGTGCTTTTGCCGTTACGCACCACGCCTTCAGTAGCGGAGCAGGAAGGACATCTGATGGAAATGGAAGCCACGCAAGCACCTTAAAATCACCATCATACACTAAATCAGTAAGTTGGCAGCATTACCCTTACGCCGACTGAATACAGTACCAAAGGAAAGCCAAATATTATCGTACTAACCATGGATGATCTTGGTTATGGACAACTTCCTTTTGATAAGGGATCTTTTGACCCAAAAACAATGGAAAATCGTGAAGTTGTCGATACCTACAAAATAGGGATAGATAAAGCCATTGAAGCTGCACAAAAATCAACGCCGACGCTCCTTTCATTAATGGATGAAGGCGTACGTTTTACTAACGGCTATGTGGCACACGGTGTTTCCGGCCCCTCCCGTGCCGCAATAATGACCGGTCGAGCTCCCGCCCGCTTTGGTGTCTATTCCAATACCGATGCTCAGGATGGTATTCCGCTAACAGAAACTTTCTTGCCTGAATTATTCCAGAATCATGGTTATTACACTGCAGCAGTAGGTAAATGGCACTTGTCAAAAATCAGTAATGTGCCGGTACCGGAAGATAAACAAACGCGTGACTATCATGACAACTTCACCACATTTTCTGCGGAAGAATGGCAACCTCAAAACCGTGGCTTTGATTACTTTATGGGATTCCACGCTGCAGGAACGGCATATTACAACTCCCCTTCACTGTTCAAAAATCGTGAACGTGTCCCCGCAAAAGGTTATATCAGCGATCAGTTAACCGATGAGGCAATTGGCGTTGTTGATCGTGCCAAAACACTTGACCAGCCTTTTATGCTTTACCTGGCTTATAATGCTCCGCACCTACCAAATGATAATCCTGCACCGGATCAATATCAGAAGCAATTTAATACCGGTAGTCAAACAGCAGATAACTACTACGCTTCCGTTTATTCTGTTGATCAGGGTGTAAAACGCATTCTCGAACAACTGAAGAAAAACGGACAGTATGACAATACAATTATTCTCTTTACCTCCGATAATGGTGCGGTTATCGATGGTCCTCTGCCGCTGAACGGGGCGCAAAAAGGCTATAAGAGTCAGACCTATCCTGGCGGTACTCACACCCCAATGTTTATGTGGTGGAAAGGAAAACTTCAACCCGGTAATTATGACAAGCTGATTTCCGCAATGGATTTCTACCCAACAGCTCTTGATGCAGCCGATATCAGCATTCCAAAAGACCTTAAGCTGGATGGTGTTCCCTTGCTGCCCTGGTTGCAAGATAAGAAACAAGGCGAGCCACATAAAAATCTGACCTGGATAACCTCTTATTCTCACTGGTTTGATGAGGAAAATATTCCATTCTGGGATAATTACCACAAATTTGTTCGCCATCAGTCAGACGATTACCCGCATAACCCCAACACTGAGGACTTAAGCCAATTCTCTTATACGGTGAGAAATAACGATTATTCGCTTGTCTATACAGTAGAAAACAATCAGTTAGGTCTCTACAAACTGACGGATCTACAGCAAAAAGATAACCTTGCCGCCGCCAATCCGCAGGTCGTTAAAGAGATGCAAGGCGTGGTAAGAGAGTTTATCGACAGCAGCCAGCCACCGCTTAGCGAGGTAAATCAGGAGAAGTTTAACAATATCAAGAAAGCACTAAGCGAAGCGAAATAACTAAACCTTCATGCGGCGGATTTTTCCGCCGCCTTATTGAGCGAGATAGCGATGCACGTTACAGCCAAGCCCTCCAGTTTTCAATGTAATCTCAAATGTGATTACTGTTTTTACCTTGAAAAAGAGTCGCAGTTTACTCATGAAAAATGGATGGATGACAGCACTCTGAAAGAGTTCATCAAACAATATATCGAAGCGTCTGGCAATCAGGTCTATTTTACCTGGCAAGGCGGTGAACCCACTCTGGCTGGCCTGGATTTTTTCCGTAAAGTTATTCACTATCAACAACGCTATGCAGGCCAAAAACGTATTTTTAATACATTACAAACGAATGGCATTTTATTGAATAATGAATGGTGTGCCTTTCTCAAAGAACATGAATTTCTGGTTGGTATCTCGATCGATGGCCCCCAGGAGTTACATGACCGTTACAGACGCAGTAATTCAGGTAACGGTACTTTTGCAAAAGTGATAGCAGCCATCGAGCGTCTGAAATCATATCAAGTAGAGTTTAATACGTTAACCGTCATTAATAACGTTAATGTCCATTATCCTCTTGAGGTTTATCATTTTTTAAAATCTATCGGCAGTAAACATATGCAATTTATCGAATTGCTAGAAACCGGGACGCCGAATATTGATTTCAGTGGTCATAGTGAGAACACATTCCGTATCATTGATTTTTCTGTGCCTCCCACGGCTTATGGCAAGTTTATGTCAACCATTTTTATGCAATGGGTTAAAAACGATGTGGGTGAAATTTTCATTCGTCAGTTTGAAAGCTTTGTCAGCCGTTTTTTGGGGAATGGGCATACAAGTTGTATTTTCCAGGAGTCCTGCAAGGATAATCTGGTTGTTGAAAGTAATGGAGACATTTACGAATGCGACCATTTTGTCTATCCACAGTACAAAATTGGAAACATTAATAAATCTGAACTCAAAACGATGAACAGTGTACAACTGACAGCGCAAAAAAAACGGATTTCAGCGAAATGTCAGCAATGTGCATATAAACCTATCTGCAATGGCGGTTGTCCTAAGCATCGTATTACTAAAGTAAACAATGAGACTGTTTCTTATTTTTGCGAAGGTTATAAAATCCTTTTTTCAACCATGGTACCTTATATGAACGCCATGGTTGAGTTAGCTAAGAACAGAGTACCGCTTTACCACATTATGGATGTTGCAAAACAAATGGAGAATAATTAATAACGCTCTCTTTTAACTCCATTCTTAGCCTCCTTCTTATGACCTTAACAAGGCACCCGACATAAATTCCTGTCGGGTGTTTCGTCATCATCATCTTCCCTTGCGAAAATCCTGGCTTACGTGGTATGCGTCAGGGCATTAGCAATACCCTTGATTATCAATAGCATAACCATAACCACTGAAAATTAAAAATTTCTATATATTTCATATTGTTAAATGATGCTTAAATAAATTTCATCAGTAAATCATTGCCATAGATAATCATTGGATGGCACAATCAATTTTCGCTAATGATAACCATTCCCATTACGTTTTGTATGTTGATAGCAAAGTATCTCTGTCTGCTGAAGCCCTTTTGGCTGCGTAAGAATAATAAAACTTCAGTGTTGTTAATCATTATTATCCTCGCAATGATCCTTGGCGTGGTTAAAATTCAGGTCTGGTTAAACGACTGGAATAATGATTTTTTCAATGCGCTAAGCCAGAAAGAAACCGATAAGCTTTGGCAGCTCGTTCTTTGGTTCCCTGCCCTGCTGGGGATCTTTGTATTAATATCCGCAAACAAAACATGGTTAATTAAACTACTGACTATTCGCTGGCGCGAATGGTTAACAGATTACTACCTTAATCGCTGGTTTGCAGATAAAAACTACTACTTCACGCAGATCTACGGCGAGCATAAAAATACAGATAACCCTGACCAACGTATCGCTGAAGACATTCTCTTACTGATCAACAAAACGCTCAGTCTTTCATTTGGCTTCATCCAGTCACTTAGCATGCTGATCACCTTTACCGTTATTCTTTGGCAAAGCGCGGGTACGCTCTCATTCACTGTTGGTGGAACAGAATGGAATATCCAGGGGTATATGGTCTATACCGTCGTGCTCATTGTGATCGGTGGAACTTTATTTACCCATAAGGTGGGTAAACGTATTCGTCCGCTTAATGTGGAAAAACAACGTAGCGAAGCGACATTTCGAACTAATCTTGTGCAGCATAATAAGCAGGCAGAACTGATTGCGCTAAGCAATGCTGAGTCTCTACAACGCCAGGAGTTGCGCGACAATTTTCATACCATTAAAGAGAACTGGCATCGTTTAATGAATCGTCAGCGGTGGCTTGATTACTGGCAAAATATTTATTCGCGCTCGCTTAGCGTTCTTCCCTACTTTCTGTTATTGCCGCAGTTTATTAGCGGGCAGATCAATCTGGGCGGACTGATGAAATCGCGCCAGGCATTTATGCTAGTATCGAACAATTTAAGCTGGTTTATTTATAAATATGACGAACTTGCTGAACTGGCTGCGGTTATCGATCGCTTGTATGAGTTCCATCAACTCACTGAATAGCGCCCTACGAATAAGCCTAAAAATTGCCAACATGCGGTACAAGTGGCTAATGCGAGTATTCGTACGCCTGATAATAAGATCATATTAGAGAACTTGAACTTTCATGTTTCGCCAGGCAAATGGCTATTACTGAAAGGCTACTCTGGTGCGGGAAAAACCACACTGCTTAAAACATTATCCCACTGCTGGCCGTGGTTTAAAGGTGATATTTCTTCTCCTGCTGACAGTTGGTATGTGTCACAAACACCGTTAATCAAAAGCGGCTTACTGAAAGAGATTATTTGTAAAGCACTTCCCCTGCCCGTAGACGATAAATCGTTGAGCGAAGTACTGCATCAGGTTGGTCTGGGAAAATTGGCTGCGCGTATTCATGACCACGATCGCTGGGGAGATATTATTTCCGGCGGCGAAGAACAACGTATGGCCCTGGCACGATTAATTTTCCAGCATGCAAATGGATATTTCTCAAACTACCTCTCATCTTGAGGAGCAAGAGGCTATCCGCTTACTGCGTTTAGTGCGTAAAAACTACCCGCAAGCGGCGTGGTTGTGGCCACGCATCAACCAGATATATGGAACCTGGCCGATGATTGGTGTAACATTACCGCGGTTTTATAAAAAACGATAAAAGCCTCTGTACGGAGATATAAATAAATGAAGCGAGTTCTTGTTGGCCGCGTCATTTTATGTGGCGCTGATGTGGCGCAGGCCGTCGATGACAAAACATGTACATGCATTTTTTTGAAGAGATGACGGTGCTATGCTCCTGTCCTGTACCGTAAACGGCAACACGCATTACACCAGTGAAAGCATTGAGCGTTTACCGACGGGAAGTGGCAATATCGGCGATCTGTCGACCAACCCTGCGGTGCACATTGATTTAACGCAAAGTACCTCGTTGAACAGGGAGATATTCGGCCTGAGAAAATCTCTATTAGCGAGCATCATGCGCCTACCGGAACCCCTATTTGATTGACGGTATTAGTGCAACTAATAACCTGAAACTCCAGCAAATGATCCGGATGCCGAGTAGTGCAACCAATATTAGCGGGATGTCACAGGGGTATTATCTTGATGTCAGCTTACTGGACGATGTGACGCTTTATGACAGTTTTGTGCCGGTTGATCTGGTCGCTTCAATGGCGGGGTAATTAATGCAAAATCAGAAACGCTTGCCGACGCTGATGATAGCAACGTGAAATTGGGTTATCTGGCATACGCGTTCGGACTGGTTAACATTGGCGTATCGATGAGAATAACAAGAGCGCATTTAATCAAGGCTCTTCAGGAAGTACTTATTCTTGCCCAGATTTTAAAAAGAACTTTTATCCTTGTAGTTTTAATCAGGAACTCGCTGATAACTTTCGGCGTTTAGCCGGTTTATGGCGCCGCCAGTCTGATATCACCACGCGGATTATGCTGAGAATGACGGCATTGTCGCCAGTCCGGCACAGTATAAAACGTTATCGATACCGCATTGAGCAAATTTACCGCTGGCTTGCCAGCAACCACTTTACCCACGATTTAACCTTAAAATATACCGGCTCCAGCCATGATTATAATACCAGCACCTTCCCGCAGTCTGATCGCGAAATGGGTAATAAATCCTATGGTCTGGCATGGATATGGATACGCAACTCGCATCGGCCGAACTGCATACCACCGTCATTTGGGATCATGCTCGTGATTATACCGTCACGATCGTTGACATATCTGGTACACCGAACTTTCATGTACATATGGCGATGCTGCCGGGCGTTGCACCGTGGCGGAGTTCGACACATTTCCCAGGCTGTAGATAATTACACCTTCAAAACACGCCTGGGCTGGCAAAACCGCCGTGGGTAATGTGTCGCATTAACCCTACTTCAGCACGAATACATCTATTCCGATGCGTGGACTGAACGCCATAACCATCTGAATACCTATGTGATTAATGCTGCAAAAGAAACTAACCATACCATTTACCATAAAGGTAAAGGCAGCCTGGGAATTGACAACTACACCGCTGTATATGGCGAATCGCATTAGCTGGCGTAATGTGTGATTAATGCCCGCATGCGGTATGACTATGACAACTATATCTAGAACCACAATATCTCCCCGCGCTTTATGACGGAATGGGATATTTTTGCTAATCAAACCTCAATGATTACAGCAGGTTATAACCGTTACTATGGCGGGAATATTCTTGATATGGGATTACGTGATATCCGCAATAGCTGGACGAATCGGTATCAGGTAATAAAACTCTGACGCGTTATCAGGATTTGAAAACGCCTTATAACGATGAACTGGCAATGGGATTGCAGCAGAAAATCGGTAAGAACGTTATTGCGCGCGCAAACTATGTTACCGTGAAGCGCATGATCAAATCAGCAAAAGCAGTCGTACCGACAGCGCAACTAAAACCACTATTACTGATCTAACGACGATGGCAAAACCAAAACGCATTCGTTCAGCCTCGGTTTTTGAACTGGCCGAACCCCTGCATATCCACAAGGTAGATATTAACCCACAAATTGTCTTTAGCTATATCAAGAGCAAGGGCAAGCTTTTCAGTTAAACAATGGTTATGAGAGGAGAGCGATCCCGGTGATCACAGGTGGTTTATAACGGTAATCTCGTCTCTTACGATAGCGTCCCAGTGGCAGATTTTAATAACCGATTAAAGATCTCCTTAAACATGGATTTCACGCATCAACCAGCGGGTTAGTGTGGGCGAATACGCTGGCCTGGCAAGAGCACGTAAAGCTCGCATTATGCTTGGTAAGACAAATGCGCAATACATAAGCGAAGATCTCAGATTACAAGCAGTATGTTTGACGAAAAACTGGATAGCAGCCTAACCTGGGACACCCGCTTGTCCTGGACGCCACAATTTCTGCCAACGACAAAACCTGACAATGGTGCCGATATTCTGGGGATCCTGGATAGCAAAACCGCTGTTGATACAACGAACACCGGTGTGGCGACCTACGCCGGTGGCCGTATTTCTGGCTTGATGTCAGCATGAGAATTTTTAATCGTTGGATTTTACTTAACCGGGTAGATTCGCCGGTTTTCGCATGGGAGTTCATTCTGAGGAAACTGCTCTTCTTTCTTACTAAGCATAGTGGCAACTCTGTTGCTCCCCGGGCGGCTGATTGCCGCCGCCTTACCGCAGGATGAAAAGTTAATTACCGGGCAACTGGACAATGACTTGCGATATATGATTTATCCGCATGCTCATCCAAAGGATCAGGTAAATTTATGGCTGCAAATTCATACCGGTTCATTGCAGGGTAATGACTCCAACTTACTGATAGTGTTTTATGTTCAGATAATGCCCGATGACCTTGTCATGCAGCTCCACCGATTTTGAGAACGACAGTAACTTCCGTCCCAGCCTTGCCAGATGTTGTCTCAGATTCAGATTATGTCGCTCAATGCGCTGAGTGTAACGCTTGCTGATAACGTGCAGCTTTCCCTTCAGGCGTGATTCATACAGCGGCCAGCCATCCGTCATCCATACCACGACCTCAAAGGCCGACAGCAGGCTCAGAAGACGCTCCAGTGTGGCCAGAGTGCGTTCACCGAAGACGTGCGCCACAACCGTCCTCCGTATCCTGTCATACGCGTAAAACAACCAGCGCTGACGTGATTTAGCACCGACGTAGCCCCAATGTTCGTCCATTTCAGCGCAGACAATCACATCACTGCCCGGTTGTATGCGCGAGGTTACCGACTGCGGCCTGAGTTTTTTAAGTGACGTAAAACCGTGTTGAGGCCAACGCCCATAATGCGTGCACTGGCGCGACATCCGACGCCATTCATGGCCATATCAATGATTTTCTGGTGCGTACCGGGCTGAGAGGCGGTGTAAGTGAACTGTAGTTGCCATGTTTTACGGCAATGAGAGCAGAGATAGCGCTGATGTCCGGCAGTGCTTTTGCCGTTACGCACCACGCCTTCAGTAGCGGAGCAGGAAGGACATCTGATGGAAATGGAAGCCACGCAAGCACCTTAAAATCACCATCATACACTAAATCAGTAAGTTGGCAGCATTACCCATTGCAGGAAGAAGACAATGAGCGCGGCGTGGCTGATTTTGTAGAACATATGATGTTTAACGGCACAAAAACATGGCCGGGTAATAAAGTCATCGAAACGTTGAGTCAATCGGCCTGCGTTTTGGTCGCGATGTTAATGCCTATACCAGCTATGACGAAACGGTGTATCAGGTCAGTTTGCCGACTACGCAGAAACAAAATCTGCAACAAGTGATGGCAATCTTCAGTGAATGGAGTAATGCCGCCACCTTTGAAAAACTAGAAGTAGACGCTTGAACGTGGCGTAATTACTGAGGAAGTAGCATGCCGTCAGATGCGAATGGCCGCACCTCTCAGGCGCGCCGCCCTTTCCTGCTGGCAAATACCCGTAATTTAGACCGTGAACCTATCGGCCTGATGGATACTGTCGCCACGGTCACACCGGCACGATTGCGCCAATTTTCTCTCAACGCTGGTATCAACCAAATAATATGACCTTTATCGTGGTCAGCGGATATCGACGTAAAGAAGCGCTGGCGCTGATAAAGGATAGTTTAAGTAAGCTTCCGGCTAACAAAGCAGCTGAAAATACGCGTCTGGCCGACAAAAGCCAAAATCACCTGCGCTTTGATGCATTAATGATAAAGAAAACCGGGTGAACGGCATCGCACTCTATTATCGCCTGCCAATGGTACAAGTGAACGATGAGCAAAGCTTTATCGAACAAGCTGAATGGAGCATGTTGCGTTCAGCTGTTCGATCAACGTCTGCAGGAACGCATACAGTCGGGCGAGTTGAAGATTATTTCTGGCGGCACTGCGCGCAGGCGTAAAATTGCACCCGATTATCAGTCGTTGTTTTTCCGTGTAAATGCGCAGGACGATGATGTGCAGGATGCTGCGAAGTGCATTAATGGCAAGGTCGCAACCATTCAATCAGCATGGTTTTTCTGCTGAAGAAGCTCGATGATGTGGAGCGTACCCGCCTCACCTGGCTGAAAATACGGTTGATCAGCAAGCTGAACGTGATTTACGTATGCTGACCAGTCGCCTGGCATCCAGCTCATTAAATAATACGCCGTTCTTATCGCCGGAAGAGACGTATCAACTTTCGAAACGTCTGTGGCAGCAAATTGCCCGGTGAAGTCTGGCGGAAAAATGGCAGCAGTTAAGAACAACAGGACGCATTTTGGGAGCAAATGGTAAACAATGAGGGTTGCCACCAAAGAGCGTTGTCTCCTGCAGCTATTTGGCGCTGTCGAAAAGAGTACGCCAACAAAAAGCAGGCGGCTTACATCTCCAGGCAGAATTTATCGTTAACAGTAGACGCTGACCCACAGGCGGAAATTAGCAGCAAAGAAACGCTGGCTGAGAATCTGACATCATTAACACTTTCCAATGGTGCCAAGGTTATTCTGGCAAAATCCGCAGGTCAAGAGCAAAAGCTACAAATTATTGCCGTATCGAATAAAGGCGATTTCATCCTGCGCAGCAAAAATCACTTATCGCGCTGGCAGATGAACGAGTTAGCGGAAGCGGCGTTGGCGAACTCTCCTCTTCCAGCCTGAAACGCTGGAGTGCGGAAAACTCGGTAACCATGAGCAGTAAAGTCAGTGGCATGAATACGTTGCTCTCCGTTAGCGCACGGACTAATAACCCTAAAACCTGGTTTTCAGTTGATTAACCAGCGAATCACCCACAGCACAATTAACGACAATATTTGGGCATCGCTACCGGAATGCTCGATTCAGGTAATGCTGCCAACTTACTGATTTAGTGTATGATGGTGATTTTAAGGTGCTTGCGTGGCTTCCATTTCCATCAGATGTCCTTCCTGCTCCGCTACTGAAGGCGTGGTGCGTAACGGCAAAAGCACTGCCGGACATCAGCGCTATCTCTGCTCTCATTGCCGTAAAACATGGCAACTACAGTTCACTTACACCGCCTCTCAGCCCGGTACGCACCAGAAAATCATTGATATGGCCATGAATGGCGTCGGATGTCGCGCCAGTGCACGCATTATGGGCGTTGGCCTCAACACGGTTTTACGTCACTTAAAAAACTCAGGCCGCAGTCGGTAACCTCGCGCATACAACCGGGCAGTGATGTGATTGTCTGCGCTGAAATGGACGAACATTGGGGCTACGTCGGTGCTAAATCACGTCAGCGCTGGCTGTTTTACGCGTATGACAGGATACGGAGGACGGTTGTGGCGCACGTCTTCGGTGAACGCACTCTGGCCACACTGGAGCGTCTTCTGAGCCTGCTGTCGGCCTTTGAGGTCGTGGTATGGATGACGGATGGCTGGCCGCTGTATGAATCACGCCTGAAGGGAAAGCTGCACGTTATCAGCAAGCGTTACACTCAGCGCATTGAGCGACATAATCTGAATCTGAGACAACATCTGGCAAGGCTGGGACGGAAGTCACTGTCGTTCTCAAAATCGGTGGAGCTGCATGACAAGGTCATCGGGCATTATCTGAACATAAAACACTATCAGTAAGTTGGAGTCATTACCCAATTGTTGAAACAAATGACGGTAGAGAATGTTAACACTGCCGTTAAACAATATCTTTCTCATCCGGTAAATACTTATACCGGAGTATTATTGCCAAAATAATAACAGCCCCGTCAACACATCGTTGGCGGGGATTTTAGCAATATTCGCTATTTTTATGTAATAATTTTATAAATGCGTTCAAAATAATAACCAAGTACTAATAGTGATATTTTAATGCCTGATTTTTACGTGATAATTCAGGAGGCACAGAAAGCGCATAAAAATAACAACATAAAACACCTTGCCACCACCCAAGAATTCTCTATTACATTGTTTTTAATGAAAAAATATCATTCCAACAATATCTCACGATAAATAACATTAGGATTTTGTTATTTAAACACGAGTCCTTTGCACTTGCTTACTTTATCGATAAATCCTACTTTTTTAATGCGATCCAATCATTTTAAGGAGTTTAAAATGGATAAGAAGCAAGTAACGGATTTAAGGTCGGAACTACTCGATTCACGTTTTGGTGCGAAGTCTATTTCCACTATCGCAGAATCAAAACGTTTTCCGCTGCACGAAATGCGCGACGATGTCGCATTTCAGATTATCAATGATGAATTATATCTTGATGGCAACGCTCGTCAGAACCTGGCCACTTTCTGCCAGACCTGGGACGACGAAAACGTCCACAAGTTGATGGATTTATCCATTAACAAAAACTGGATCGACAAAGAAGAATATCCGCAATCCGCAGCCATCGACCTGCGTTGCGTAAACATGGTTGCCGATCTGTGGCATGCGCCTGCGCCGAAAAATGGTCAGGCCGTTGGCACCAACACCATTGGTTCTTCCGAGGCCTGTATGCTCGGCGGGATGGCGATGAAATGGCGTTGGCGCAAGCGTATGGAAGCTGCAGGCAAACCAACGGATAAACCAAACCTGGTGTGCGGTCCGGTGCAAATCTGCTGGCATAAATTCGCCCGCTACTGGGATGTGGAGCTGCGTGAGATCCCTATGCGCCCCGGTCAGTTGTTTATGGACCCGAAACGCATGATTGAAGCCTGCGACGAAAATACCATCGGCGTGGTGCCGACTTTCGGCGTGACCTACACCGGTAACTATGAGTTCCCGCAACCGCTGCACGATGCACTGGATAAATTCCAGGCCGACACCGGTATCGACATCGACATGCACATCGACGCCGCCAGCGGTGGCTTTCTGGCACCGTTCGTCGCCCCGGATATCGTCTGGGACTTCCGCCTGCCGCGTGTGAAATCGATCAGTGCTTCAGGCCATAAATTCGGTCTGGCTCCGCTGGGCTGCGGCTGGGTTATCTGGCGTGACGAAGAAGCGCTGCCGCAGGAACTGGTGTTCAACGTTGACTACCTCGGTGGTCAGATTGGTACTTTTGCCATCAACTTCTCCCGCCCGGCGGGTCAGGTGATTGCACAGTACTATGAATTCCTGCGCCTTGGTCGTGAAGGCTATACCAAAGTACAGAATGCTTCCTACCAGGTCGCTGCCTATCTGGCGGATGAGATCGCCAAACTGGGGCCGTATGAGTTCATCTGTACCGGTCGCCCGGACGAAGGCATCCCGGCGGTTTGCTTCAAACTGAAAGATGGTGAAGATCCGGGATACACCCTGTACGACCTCTCTGAACGTCTGCGTCTGCGCGGCTGGCAGGTTCCGGCCTTCACTCTCGGCGGTGAAGCCACCGACATCGTGGTGATGCGCATTATGTGTCGTCGCGGCTTCGAAATGGACTTTGCTGAACTGTTGCTGGAAGACTACAAAGCCTCCCTGAAATATCTCAGCGATCACCCGAAACTGCAGGGTATTGCCCAGCAGAACAGCTTTAAACATACCTGATAACGTTTAACGGTAACGGTGTCCCGAAACGAACCCGTTTCGGGATAATTTCCAAAGTCTGTTCACTGGCATTAGCAACGGAAAATATTGTTCTGAATACGCTTCAGAACAAAACAGGTGCGGTTCCGACAGGAATACCGTTTTAGGGGGATAATATGGCTACATCAGTACAGACAGGTAAAGCTAAGCAGCTCACATTACTCGGATTCTTTGCCATAACGGCATCGATGGTAATGGCTGTTTATGAATACCCTACCTTCGCAACATCGGGCTTTTCATTAGTCTTCTTCCTGCTATTAGGCGGGATTTTATGGTTTATTCCCGTGGGACTTTGTGCTGCGGAAATGGCCACCGTCGACGGCTGGGAAGAAGGTGGTGTCTTCGCCTGGGTATCAAATACTCTGGGTCCGAGATGGGGATTTGCAGCGATCTCATTTGGCTATCTGCAAATCGCCATTGGTTTTATTCCGATGCTCTATTTCGTGTTAGGGGCACTCTCCTACATCCTGAAATGGCCAGCGCTGAATGAAGACCCCATTACCAAAACTATTGCAGCACTCATCATTCTTTGGGCGCTGGCATTAACGCAGTTTGGTGGCACGAAATACACGGCGCGAATTGCTAAAGTTGGCTTCTTCGCCGGTATCCTGTTACCTGCATTTATTTTGATCGCATTAGCGGCTATTTACCTGCACTCCGGTGCCCCCGTTGCTATCGAAATGGATTCGAAGACCTTCTTCCCTGACTTCTCTAAAGTGGGCACACTGGTTGTATTTGTTGCCTTCATTTTGAGTTATATGGGCGTAGAAGCTTCCGCAACTCACGTCAATGAAATGAGCAACCCCGGGCGCGACTATCCACTGGCTATGTTACTGCTGATGGTGGCGGCAATCTGCTTAAGCTCTGTTGGCGGTTTGTCTATTGCGATGGTCATTCCGGGTAATGAAATCAACCTCTCCGCAGGGGTAATGCAAACCTTTACCGTTCTGATGTCCCATGTGGCACCGGAAATTGAGTGGACGGTTCGCGTGATCTCCGCACTGCTGTTGCTGGGTGTTCTGGCGGAAATCGCCTCCTGGATTGTTGGTCCTTCTCGCGGGATGTATGTCACAGCGCAGAAAAACCTGCTGCCAGCGGCATTCGCTAAAATGAACAAAAATGGCGTACCGGTAACGCTGGTCATTTCGCAGCTGGTGATTACTTCTATCGCGTTGATCATCCTCACCAATACCGGTGGCGGTAACAACATGTCCTTCCTGATCGCACTGGCGCTGACGGTGGTGATTTATCTGTGTGCTTATTTCATGCTGTTTATTGGCTACATTGTGTTGGTTCTTAAACATCCTGACTTAAAACGCACATTTAATATCCCTGGTGGTAAAGGGGTGAAACTGGTCGTGGCAATTGTCGGTCTGCTGACTTCAATTATGGCGTTTATTGTTTCCTTCCTGCCGCCGGATAACATCCAGGGTGATTCTACCGATATGTATGTTGAATTACTGGTTGTTAGTTTCCTGGTGGTACTTGCCCTGCCCTTTATTCTCTATGCTGTTCATGATCGTAAAGGCAAAGCGAATACCGGCGTCACTCTGGAGCCAATCAACAGTCAGAACGCACCAAAAGGTCACTTCTTCCTGCACCCGCGTGCACGTTCACCACACTATATTGTGATGAATGACAAGAAACACTAACCATGTCTGAATGGTTATAAGACAAGGGAGCGATAATTCATCGCTCCCTTTTTCGTGCTTGCTGTCGTATTGACTTAACCGGGATAAGTACGAGAATGAGCGCACATCTGTTTACCGGAAACCAGCACATATGGATATCTGCTCCCGAAACAAGAAATTAACGATTAGAAGACCAGCGATACTGGTTGCATTGGCACTTTTACTGTGTAGTTGTAAAAGCACGCCTCCAGAGTCCATGGTGACACCACCAGCAGGTTCAAAGCCACCAGCCACGACGCAACAATCGTCACAACCGATGCGTGGCATCTGGCTGGCCACGGTTTCTCGCCTCGACTGGCCACCGGTTTCCTCGGTTAACATTAGTAATCCCACCAGCCGAGCCCGTGTACAACAACAGGCGATGATCGACAAACTGGATCATCTCCAACGTCTCGGCATAAACACGGTCTTTTTCCAGGTCAAGCCGGACGGTACCGCCCTGTGGCCATCGAAAATTTTGCCGTGGTCCGATCTTATGACCGGTAAGATTGGTGAAAATCCGGGTTACGATCCGCTGCAATTCATGCTCGACGAAGCCCACAAGCGTGGGATGAAAGTACACGCCTGGTTTAACCCCTATCGCGTATCGGTTAATACGAAGCCCGGTACTATCAGGGAACTGAATAGCACTCTGTCTCAACAACCGGCGAGCGTCTATGTGCAACACCGTGACTGGATCAGAACGTCTGGCGATCGCTTTGTCCTCGACCCGGGCATCCCTGAGGTTCAGGACTGGATCACATCAATAGTCGCTGAAGTGGTTTCCCGCTATCCGGTAGATGGCGTGCAGTTTGACGACTATTTCTATACTGAATCACCGGGTTCACGGCTAAATTATAACCAACGTACCGTTAATATGCAGGTGCATTTGCGTCAAAGTTACTGGGGGCGCAACAATACTCAGCAGTTAATTGCAAGGTATCCAGACCATCAAAGCATTAAGCCGGAGTCGAATTCTGGTGTTAGCCCGCAGGCGTGTGGCGTAACCCATGACCATCCGCTGGATTCGATACCCAGGCGCGGCAGCCTACTACGAATCCTGACGATACCCGTCGATGGGTGGAACAAGGATTGCTGGATTACATTGCCTCCCCAATTTATGGCCGTTCTCCACGGAGTGCCGCGCGTTATGACGTGTTGGCAAACGGCGGATGCCGTTAACGTCGCCACCCGCCTGTATTCGGTATCGCCTTCGACAAGTGGGTGAACCTTCAAAGATAGAGCCAGACGGATGATCAACGGCGGCGTACCGGAACTCAAAAAGCAGCTCGATTTTGACCATGCGGTACCAAGAAATTAGTGAATCATCTTGTTCCGTGAGGACTATCTGAATAAACCGCAAGACTCTACAAGTGGTCAGCTATCTGCAAGTCGTCGGCAGTTAAACTCCCAATTCTTACTTCTAACAGTGGTGCTTTACCCTACCTTGTCACCCTCTTGAACCATCCCGATGAGTAATCATGCTCTAGACCAGTCGACTAATTATGCACTAACTACACGAGTTAAATAGCCATAATCCCCCGAAGAAAAATGTAATCAGATGAAAAACCATACTATATCCGCAGTCACCAAAAATAATTACGATGGGCTAGACCTCTTCTGAAGAACAGTAGCGTAGATTGAAACTGTCCTAAGTCGCTTATTTCTTTTCAGTTATCTTCATATTTCAGGAGAATATGGTGCAGTTAGCTCATTACGTTGTGTTTTGATTCCGCTTGATTTCCCAGCCTTATAAGGGTGTGAATTATGAAGATGTAATTTTAAAAGAATGAAAGATGAGTGGAACGGACTTGTCGAACAAAGCATATTCATCGGCCAAAGCCGCGGACGTTGCGCATGCTCGATTATCTGAGTATCTCAGTTTTATCGATTGTCCGCATCCACCTGCATGCCGAAGAATTCTTGAGTAATGAACAAGTTGAGCGGCAAAGTCAAAAGTGCGATGGAACGCTGGATATTATTAACGTGCTTGTCGTGCCACGATGTCGAAGGTGACAAATCCAGCACAACCGTCGCGGAGTGCATGCCCGCAGTGTCCGTAGAAATTGTCGAGATGGGGTTTCGGCGCCGAAAAAATCTTCTATCCGGGTTTCTCCTCTTCGGATTACTTGCCGCAGAAAAATTTCAGGTTGATCATTCTCTATTAACAGTATTGATATCGCGATGGAAGTGATGACCCGCGCGTTTACCTTTAGTGACAGTAGTGCCTCAAAGGAAGATGAAAACTATCGTATCTTCTCGTTGCCTGGACGAAGAAGTAAGTATGCAAATAGCCTCAATACTTTCATGGGAAGATAATATCATCGATAAAGTCCTGCTGGATTCTGATCAGGCAGCAGTTCGCCTTTAAGCCAAGCGGCCCTATTCTTGGCTGGTCCACCATTAAGGTCTGACATCATTCTAGCGGCATTGCCGAAGTGCTATATTCCCGTCTGATTCAGGATTTCGACGGTATTTTCGATCAAAAACGATGCGTAACACCAGGAATTTGAATAACAGAAGTCTGCGGGTGAAATTTTTATTACAGATAAGGAACCGCATCCGCAAATTATTACCTTGCTGCGTGAATTGTTTAGAAGCATCGCGCCACGAAGTCGGTATGGATGTACCATGAATCACTAACCGCCGTTTCCTGCCACTATCTTCAAACGCGAAATTGCCCATGCCAACCGGACCTGTACACTGCTGTCAGTGCTGATTATTGACGTTGAGAAATTCAAAGACCAACCAGACGCGGGGCCATAACACGTAGTTAAATTTGCGTAAACTCTCATTCCTCTCGCAGAAGAGATTGGTGAAATCAAAGATCGGGCGCTGGGTCATCGCGGAAGCTTGCCGTCAGTTAGGCAGACGGCGTAGCCAGAATATTCATATCCCGGCGTTATCCGTGGGCCGCCGGCGCTGCACTTTCGCAGTAATCAACTGCCTAATCAGGTGTCTGATGCACCATGCTGGGGCATCGACGGCCACCAGCGACGGTAGAAATCACGGAAAGCATGATGATGGAACACGATACCGAAATCTTTAAGCGCATTCAGATCTGCGTGATATGGGCGTGGGCTTATCGGTAGATGATTTTGGTACGGGCTTTTCCGCATTATCCCGCTTAGTCAGTCTTCCGGTAACGGAAATCAAAATTGACAAAGTTTTTGTTGATTGTCGGACCGAAAACGCATCCTTTGCCTTCTCAGCCATTACCAGCATTGGGCAAAGCCTCAATTTAACCGTCGTGGCGGAAGGCGTCGAAACCAAAGAGCAATTTGAGATGCTACGCAAGATCGACGTCGGTTATCAGGATATTTCTTTCCCGCCCCCTACCCGCCGAAGAAATTCCAGGCCGGATGAGCAGCGTGTTACCGCTAAAATCTGACAAATTCCCTCGGCACTCGCGGGTTTTCATTAACGTGCACACTGTCACTTAAATACTGTGATTTCAGCTACGATTCCTGGAGATCTCTTCTGACTTCCCCCTCGGACCAAAACTGCACTACGCTGCACAAATGTTGATTGAAAAGTTGAAAATATAACTTTAAGCCAGCATTCTGGCGCTTATCCGGCATGGACGGACACTTGGATAAGCGGAAAGCCGAGGGACTTTTGTCAGAAGGAACCGTTTATGTCGGATACCACCGAACTTGTTGATTTAGCCGTAATCTTCCCTGATTCCTTGGATATTGAATCAAATACGCCTGCGCTGATAACATCACAGGTAAAGCTATTTATCAACAAGCGCGTTGTCTGTTACACAAGGATGCGATTACCGCGCTGGCGAAACATCACATCGCCCAGCTGTCAGGGTTACAACTGGTGATTTACGACGCGTATCGCCCGACAACAAGCAGAGGCGACGTCGTGGGAAGCCTGCCCAGACCCGCGAACGTCGGTCCATGTGACGGTCGGTCTCGGATCACAGCCCGTGGCACTCGGCGATCGACCGGACGCTTCGTGATGACGTGGAGGTGGTGAATGATGCTAAGCGAGGAAACGTCCGCCGTACGCCCACAAAAACAAACGCGATTTAACGGTGCAAAACTGGTATGGATGCTGAAAGGCAGTCCGCTCACCGTGACCGGCGCAGTCATCATTGTATTAATGCGACTGATGATGATTTTTTCACCGTGGCTGGCGACGCATGATCCCAACGCCATTGATTTAACCGCCCGCCTTTTGCCGCCTTCTGCGGCGCACTGGTTTGGCACCGATGAAGTGGGACGCGATCTGTTTAGCCGCGTACTGGTCGGCAGTCAGCAATCAATTCTCGCCGGATTAGTGGTGGTCGCCATTGCGGGTATGATTGGTTCGCTACTCGGATGTCTATCCGGTGTGCTTGGCGGACGCGCAGACGCCATCATCATGCGCATCATGGACATTATGCTGTCGATTCCTTCGTTGGTACTGACAATGGCACTGGCTGCCGCTCTCGGGCCGAGTTTATTTAACGCCATGCTGGCGATTGCTATTGTGCGAATTCCCTTTTATGTGCGCTTGGCGCGGGGGCAAGCATTAGTTGTACGCCAGTATACCTATGTTCAGGCGGCGAAAACCTTTGGCGCGTCTCGTTGGCATCTGATCAACTGGCATATTTTACGTAACTCCCTACCGCCGCTGATCGTGTAGGCATCGCTGGATATCGGTAGCGCGATTTTAATGGCCGCCACGTTGGGATTTATTGGCCTGGGTGCTCAACAACCGAGTGCTGAATGGGGCGCGATGGTAGCGAATGGTCGCAACTATGTACTCGATCAGTGGTGGTATTGCGCATTTCCGGGGGCAGCGATTTTGCTTACCTCCGTCGGGTTTAATCTCTTTGGTGATGGTATTCGCGATCTGCTTGACCCGAAAGCAGGAGGAAAGCAGTCATGACCCAACCCGTTCTGGACATTCAACAGCTGCATTTGAGTTTCCCCGGTTTTAACGGTGATGTTCACGCGCTCAACAATGTGTCCTTGCAGATTAACCGCGGCGAAATTGTCGGTCTGGTGGGAGAATCCGGCTCAGGTAAATCAGTCACCGCAATGCTGATTATGCGTCTGCTACCGACGGGCAGTTATTGCGTACATCGGGGGCAGATTTCACTGCTGGGAGAAGATGTTCTTAACGCTCGGGAAAAACAGCTTCGTCAGTGGCGCGGCGCACGAGTGGCGATGATCTTTCAGGAACCGATGACCGCCCTTAATCCGACACGTCGAATAGGTCTTCAGATGATGGACGTAATCCGCCATCATCAACCAATAAGTCGTCGGGAAGCCAGAGCTAAAGCGATTGCACTGCTGGAAGAGATGCAAATCCCGGATGCCGTGGAAGTTATGTCGCGCTATCCGTTTGAGCTTTCAGGTGGTATGCGCCAGCGGGTAATGATTGCGCCGGCATTCTCCTGCGAGCCGCAATTGATTATTGCCGGCGAACCGACGACGGCGCTGGACGTCACAGTACAGTTGCAGGTACTGCGTTTGCTTAAACATAAAGCACGCGCCAGTGGAACTGCGGTACTGTTCATCAGCCATGATATGGCCGTGGTGTCGCAACTGTGCGATAGCGTTTACGTGATGTATGCCGGAAGCGTAATTGAAAGCGGCGGGACGGCAGACGTTATCCATCATCCCCGGCATCCGTATACCATTGGTTTGCTGCAATGCGCACCAGAACATGGAGTACCACGCCAGCCATTACCCGCCATTCCAGGGACGGTACCAAACCTCACCCATTTGCCTGACGGCTGCGCTTTTCGCGATCGTTGCTATGCGGCAGGTGCACAGTGTGAAAACGTCCCGGCGCTGACAGCGTGTGGTGACAACAACCAGCACTGCACCTGTTGGTATCCGCAGCAGGAGGTCATAAGTGTCTGACACGTTATTAACGTTACGCGACGTCCATATCAATTTTCCGGCCCGTAAAAACTGGCTTGGCAAATCTACGGAACATGTTCATGCCATTAATGGTATTGATTTACAGATCCGCCGTGGTGAAACCTTAGGGATCGTCGGCGAGTCAGGCTGCGGCAAAAGCACCCTCGCACAGCTTTTAATGGGCATGCTGCAACCGAGCCACGGGCAGTACATCCGTTCAGGCTCACAACGCATTATGCAGATGGTGTTTCAGGACCCGCTCTCTTCGCTTAATCCGCGCTTACCGGTGTGGCGCATCATCACAGAATCGCTCTGGATAGCTAAGCGTAGTAGTGAACAACAGCGGCGAGCGTTGGCAGAGGAGTTGGCTGTGCAGGTGGGTATTCGTCCGGAGTATCTCGACCGCCTGCCTCATGCGTTCTCCGGCGGGCAGCGGCAACGCATCCCCATTGCCAGAGCACTCTTTCGCAGCCTGACGTGATTGCGTCGATGCAACCTCGCGCTGGATATCTCCGTTCAGGCGCAGATCCTCAATTTACTGGTAACGCTACAGGAAAATCACGGGCTGACCTATGCGCTGATTTCACACAATGTCTCGGTGATACGCCAGACGGCGTATTGGGGTGGCGGTGATGTATCTCGGCAGATTGTAGAACTCTGGCCACGCGCAGCAGGTGCTGACGGCACCTGCACATCCATACACCCGATTATTGCTGGATTCCCTCCCCGCCATTGATAAACCGCTGGAGGAAGAATGGGCATTACGCAACGGATCTGCCGGGCAGCCGGACGTCGCCAAGGCTGTTTTTCTACGCAACGTTGCCCGCTGGCAAACTGACGGATGTGAAGTCGGAATCATTAGCAATAAGGGAGGACGGACGTGAAGCCGCTCTGGTGCGCGGCGGGCGCGGCAGACGTTAACAACGCATCAGGCATTCACGCGCCTGACGCCATCGGAGCTGAGTTCACGATTTCAACTGGTAATCCAGGCGAATTTCCTGTTTTTCAGTACCTGAGAGACCGGGCATCCTGCTTTTGCTTTCTGGATGATGCCGTCAAAGGTAGAGGCATCAATACCCGGCACCGCAACTTCACCTTCAGTGCGATTTGGAATCGCAACTCGGGCATCCACTTTATCCAGCGACACATCGGCTGGTGGTATCAATCGATGTTGGCGCTAATCCCGCTTCCCCCAGCATTAATGAAAGCGCCATTGAGAAACATGTGGCATGCGCTGCGCCAATCAGTTCTTCAGGGTCGGTTTCTCTTTCGCCTTCAAAACGCGTGTAAATCCATACGGCTGTTGGTTCAGCACGCCGCTCTCGGTGGATACTGTTCCCTTCCCGCGTTTGATATCGCCTTCCCAGTGTGCCTGACCTTTCTTATGGATTGTCATTGTTGCTCTCCTGTGGGCTTAAAAAGGAAATTATAGACTACGTGAGAAACAGCACGAGGATAAGCAGGATATTCCGAATAAAATACGGCGAAAATATTACTTCTGCACTTAAATTAAATTCCCACAATAGATAACCGGGAATATATATCTCAAGAGAGGTAATGACTCCAACTTACTGATAGTGTTTTATGTTCAGATAATGCCCGATGACCTTGTCATGCAGCTCCACCGATTTTGAGAACGACAGTGACTTCCGTACCAGCCTTGCCAGATGTTGTCTCAGATTCAGATTATGTCGCTCAATGCGCTGAGTGTAACGCTTGCTGATAACGTGCAGCTTTCCCTTCAGGCGTGATTCATACAGCGGCCAGCCATCCGTCATCCATACCACGACCTCAAAGGCCGACAGCAGGCTCAGAAGACGCTCCAGTGTGGCCAGAGTGCGTTCACCGAAGACGTGCGCCACAACCGTCCTCCGTATCCTGTCATACGCGTAAAACAGCCAGCGCTGACGTGATTTAGCACCGACGTAGCCCCAATGTTCGTCCATTTCAGCGCAGACAATCACATCACTGCCCGGTTGTATGCGCGAGGTTACCGACTGCGGCCTGAGTTTTTTAAGTGACGTAAAACCGTGTTGAGGCCAACGCCCATAATGCGTGCACTGGCGCGACATCCGACGCCATTCATGGCCATATCAATGATTTTCTGGTGCGTACCGGGCTGAGAGGCGGTGTAAGTGAACTGTAGTTGCCATGTTTTACGGCAATGAGAGCAGAGATAGCGCTGATGTCCGGCAGTGCTTTTGCCGTTACGCACCACGCCTTCAGTAGCGGAGCAGGAAGGACATCTGATGGAAATGGAAGCCACGCAAGCACCTTAAAATCACCATCATACACTAAATCAGTAAGTTGGCAGCATTACCCAATGACGATTAAACACCATTGCCTGCGCAATGGTGTTTTTATCTGCTTTATACTTGGGGACGACGCCCTGGCGGTAAAGCAAAGACGATAAAAGCGTGCCAGGGATGGATATTCAAAAAAGAGTGAGTGACATGGAACCAAAAACAAAAAAACAGCGTTCGCTTTATATCCCTTACGCTGGCCCTGTACTGCTGGAATTTCCGTTGTTGAATAAAGGCAGTGCCTTCAGCATGGAAGAACGCCGTAACTTCAACCTGCTGGGGTTACTGCCGGAAGTGGTCGAAACCATCGAAGAACAAGCGGAACGAGCATGGATCCAGTATCAGGGATTCAAAACCGAAATCGACAAACACATCTACCTGCGTAACATCCAGGACACCAACGAAACCCTCTTCTACCGTCTGGTAAACAATCATCTTGATGAGATGATGCCTGTTATTTATACCCCAACCGTCGGCGCAGCCTGTGAGCGTTTTTCTGAGATCTACCGCCGTTCACGCGGCGTGTTTATCTCTTACCAGAACCGCCACAATATGGACGATATTCTGCAAAACGTGCCGAACCATAATATTAAAGTGATTGTGGTGACTGACGGTGAACGTATTCTGGGGCTTGGTGACCAGGGCATCGGCGGGATGGGCATTCCGATCGGTAAACTGTCGCTCTATACCGCCTGTGGCGGCATCAGCCCGGCGTATACCCTTCCGGTGGTGCTGGATGTCGGAACGAACAACCAACAGCTGCTTAACGATCCGCTGTATATGGGCTGGCGTAATCCGCGTATCACTGACGATGAATACTATGAATTCGTTGATGAATTTATCCAGGCTGTGAAACAACGCTGGCCGGACGTGCTGTTGCAGTTTGAAGACTTTGCTCAAAAAAATGCGATGCCGTTACTTAACCGCTATCGCAATGAAATTTGTTCTTTTAACGATGACATTCAGGGCACTGCGGCGGTAACAGTCGGCACACTGATCGCAGCCAGCCGCGCGGCAGGTGGTCAGTTAAGCGAGAAAAAAATCGTCTTCCTTGGCGCAGGTTCAGCGGGATGCGGCATTGCCGAAATGATCATCGCCCAGACCCAGCGCGAAGGATTAAGCGAGGAAGCAGCGCGGCAGAAAGTCTTTATGGTCGATCGCTTTGGCCTGCTGACGGACAAGATGCCGAACCTGCTGCCTTTCCAGACCAAACTGGTGCAGAAGCGCGAAAACCTCAGTGACTGGGATACCGACAGCGATGTGCTGTCACTGCTGGATGTGGTGCGCAATGTGAAAACCAGATATTCTGATTCGTCTCAGGACAGACCGGGCTGTTTACGGAAGAGGAATCATCCGTGAGATGCATAAACACTGTCCGCGTCCGATCGTGATGCCGCTGTCTAACCCGACGTCACGCGTGGAAGCTCCGCACCGCAGGACATTATCGCCTGGACCGAAGGTAACGCGCTGGTCGCCACGGGCAGCCCGTTGATCCAGTGGTATGGAAAGATAAAATCTACCCCTATCGCCAGTGTAACAACGCCTTTATTTCCCGGGCAGATCGCCTGGGTGTTATTGCTTCCGGCACGTCGCGTCTCACCGATGAGATGCTGATGTCGGCAAGTGAAACGCTGGCGCAGTATTCACCATTGGTGCTGACGGCGAAGGTATGGTACTGCCGGAACTGAAAGATCTCAGAAAGTCTCCCGCGCAATTGCGCTTGCGGTCGCAAATGGCGCAGCAGCAAGGCGTGGCGGTGAAAACCTCTGCCGAAGCCCTGCAACAGGCCATTGACGATAATTTCTGGCAAGCCGAATCCGCCGGACTACCGCCGTACCTCCATCTAAGCCTGCGCACCCGGTCGTGAAGGCTTCTACTATCGGCCTATCCCTTTAGAATCTCATCCCATACTGGGTAGTGGCGAATGAGTACCATTTTTTTCACCTGCTATGCAGAAAACGTGGTTTGGAAAGGGAGGAACTATAAAGGCTCCAGTTGCTACGAAGGATCATCATGTTGACGTTACGTCTAGAACACTGCGCTCACTGAAACATGGCGAAGCCCTGCTGAAAATGGAGTGTTGTGGTGTATGTAATACCAAATCTTCATGTTAATTTGGCGATTTTGGTAACAAAACAGCGAGTAATTCAGGGCCATGAAGGCATCGGTGTGGTGGCAGAAGTTGGCCCAGGTGTCACCTCATTAAAACCAGGCGATCGTGCCAGCGTGGCGTGGTTTTACGAAGGATGCGGTCATTGCGAATACTGTAACAGTGGTAACGAAACGCTCTGCCGTTCAGTTAAAAATGCCGGATACAGCGTTGATGGCGGGATGGAGGAAGAGTGCATCGTGGTCGCCGATTACGCGGTAAAAGTGCCAGATGGTCTGGACTCGGCGGCGCCCAGCAGCATTACCTGTGCGGGGGTCACCACCTACAAAGCCGTTAAACTGTCAAAAATTCGTCCCGGTCAGTGGATTGCTATCTACGGTCTTGGCGGTCTGGGTAACCTCGCCCTGCAATACGCAAAGAATGTCTTTAACGCCAAAGTGATCGCCATTGATGTCAATGATGAGCAGTTAAAACTGGCAACCGAAATGGATGCAGATTTAGCGATTAACTCACGCACCGAAGACGCCGCCAAAATTGTGCAGGAGAAAACCGGTGGCGCTCACGCTGCGGTGGTAACAGCAGTAGCTAAAGCTGCGTTTAACTCGGCAGTTGATGCTGTCCGTGCAGGCGGTCGTGTTGTGGCTGTCGGTCTGCCGCCGGAGTCTATGAGCCTGGATATCCCACGTCTTGTGCTGGATGGCATTGAAGTGGTCGGTTCGCTGGTCGGCACGCGCCAGGATCTAACCGAAGCCTTCCAGTTTGCCGCCGAAGGCAAAGTGGTGCCGAAAGTCGCCCTGCGTCCGTTAGCGGACATCAACACCATCTTTACCGAGATGGAAGAAGGCAAAATCCGTGGCCGTATGGTGATTGATTTCCGTCACTAAGAGGTCTTTGCTGCGACTCCCATGTTCGGGTCGCAGCATCGCACACTCTCCAACATGAAATGGCTAAATGGATTATTGTTGCGTAGGAAGGAACAATAATGATAGTGTTCCCAGAGAAGTAACGCTACTGAGAGTAAAGACACTAATGAAAATGGCCAATCATCCCCGCCCGGGGGACATTATTCAGGAATCACTGGACGAACTTAATGTCAGCCTGCGCGAGTTTGCCAGAGCAATGGAAATTGCGCCCTCAACGGCAAGCCGATTGCTGACCGGAAAAGCAGCTTTGACGCCAGAAATGGCAATTAAACTTTCCGTGGTGATCGGCAGTTCGCCGCAAATGTGGCTGAATCTGCAAAACGCCTGGAGTCTGGCAGAGGCAGAAAAAACGGTGGTTGTGTCGCGATTACGCCGTCTGGTTACGCAATAAAAAATGGCACCCTATAAAGCGCCATTTGAAACTGATGACAAACGCAACATTGCCTGATGCGCTACGCTTA
Organism: Shigella flexneri; assembly: GCA_048288465.1. Classification (GTDB taxonomy): domain Bacteria; phylum Pseudomonadota; class Gammaproteobacteria; order Enterobacterales; family Enterobacteriaceae; genus Enterobacter; species Enterobacter flexneri_B. The sequence goes on from CP182556.1 coordinate 1,723,731, forward strand.
TCAGGCCTACACGTTCACTTCAATCTATTGTATTTGAAGGGTTTTCATGCCGGATAAGGCATTCACGACGCATCCGGGATGAACAAAGCCCACGTTGTCTACAATATGAAAATGGCGCCTTTTACAGCGCCATTTTCAGCTTAAAGTTCAAAAGAGATTATATCCCTTCTTCACTCTCTTTTTTCGCTTCTGCCTTCTCGATTTCACGATACCAGCGCGGATGGTGTTTCTTCGCCCAGCGACGGCTCACCTTCCCTTCGATCATCCCTTTAATCGACCCTTTCACCCAGAATGCCATATACATATGGATCAGGATGGCGTGGATCAGGATGATACCCGCAGCCGCGTGGATCAGCAGGCTGTAGCGAACAACCTGCATCGGGAAGTACTGCGCAAAGTACGGACGCCAGATAATCACCCCGGTCACCAGCAGCACGAAAATCATGCTCATGATCGACCAGAACATCATCTTTTGCCCGGCGTTGTACTTACCAACATCCGCCACTTTGTGCTCATTGCCTTTTAATACTTCGACAATGTTCAACAGCCACGGAATATCTTTCTTATCCGGGATGTTGTGATGCACAAAACGCACAAACATAAACATCAGTGCGACGAAAATCGCAATGCCGAAGAAGGGGTGCAAAATGCGTCCCATCTGCGGCGTACCGAAGGTTTGCGTCAGCCATTGCAGCGTCGGGAAGAAGAACGAAATCCCGGACAGCGCCACCAGGAAGAAGCAAATCACCACGGTCCAGTGACAGGCGCGATCAATAAATTTGGTGCGCACAATCATTTTCGACTTACTCATGATGATCCTCCTCGTCATCGTCCACTTCCTTATTCGGGCCAATACCGATGTAGTGGAAAATCAACCCGGCAAAAGTGGCAATAAAGCCAGCCGCTGCCAGCGGTTTCAACGCGCCTTTCCACAGGCTTACCGAGGTGTCGATCTTCGGATCTTTCGGCAGACCGTGATACAGCTCCGGCTGATCGGCGTGATGCAGCACGTACATAACGTGCGTACCACCGACCCCTTCCGGGTTGTAGACGCCAGCATGTTCGTAACCACGCGCTTTCAGTTTCGCCACGCGCTGTTCCGCCAGCTCCAGCATCTCCTTCTTGGTGCCGAAGTGGATAGCCCCGGTCGGACAGGTTTTCACACAAGCCGGTTCCTGGCCGACGCTGACGCGATCGACGCAGAGCGTGCATTTATATACCCGGTTATCCTCTTTGTTGAGGCGCGGAATATTAAACGGACACCCGGCAATGCAGTAACCACAGCCGATGCAGTTTTCCGACTGGAAATCGACAATCCCGTTAGCGTACTGAATGATTGCACCAGCAGACGGGCACGCCTTCAGGCAGCCCGGATCTTCACAGTGCATACAGCCGTCTTTACGGATCAGCCACTCCAGCTTGCCATTCTGTTCGGTTTCGCTAAAGCGCATCACCGTCCAGGACTTGGCGCTCAGATCGGCGGGGTTATCGTAAACCCCGACGCAGTGCCCCACTTCATCACGGATGTCGTTCCACTCCGAACACGCCACCTGACAGGCTTTACAGCCGATACAGGTGGAAACGTCGATAAGTTTCGCGACTTCTGCTTTGTAATCACGCACCTGAGAAGGCGGCGTGATGGAGTTAGTTGCGGACCTTTTGATAATATCCTGCGTTTCCATAGCCATCTGTTCGCCCCCTTACGCCTTCTCGATGTTGACTAAGAACGCTTTATATTCCGGCGTTTGCGAGTTTGCATCACCGACATTCGGCGTCAGAGTGTTAGCGATATAACCTTTACGCGCGACACCCTCAAAGCCCCAGTGGATTGGAATACCCACCGTTTCAACCTGCTGACCGTTTACATTCAGCGGTTTCAGACGGCGCGTTACCACTGCCACCGCGCGGATAAAGCCTCGCTTGCTGGAGACAGTGACACGATCGCCATTATTAATGCCTTTCGCCGCCGCCTGCGTTTCGCTGATTTCCACAAACTGTTCCGGCTGAGCAATTGCGTTGAGCAACGCGTGCTTGGTCCAGGTGTGGAAGTGCTCGGTCAGACGATAGGTCGTACCCACATACGGGAACTGCTCTTTTTTACCCATCCGCAGCGCGTCTTGTTCATACAGACGAACAACCGGGTTAGACACCACGTTCGGATGCAGCGGGTTAGTGCCCAGCGGCGTTTCAATCGGCTCGTAGTGTTCCGGGAACGGACCTTCCGCCATTTTGTTGATGGCAAACAGGCGTCCCATCCCTTCCGGCTGCATAATAAACGGCCCGGTTGGCGTACCCGGTGCGGCATTGCCGAAGTCCGGAATATCGTTACCCGTCCACTTGCTGCCGTTCCACTGGATCAGCATCCGTTTCGGATCCCACGGTTTACCGTTGATATCCGCCGAAGCACGGTTGTAGAGTACGCGACGGTTGAGCGGCCACGCCCAGGCCCATCCCAGCGTATTCCCCAGACCGGACGGGTCGGAGTTATCGCGGTTTGCCATCTGGTTACCCTGCTCTGTCCAGCTACCGGTGTAGATCCAGCAAGAAGATGCGGTTGTACCGTCATCACGCAGATGCGCAAAGCTACTCAGCAACTGACCTTTCTTCGCAATCAGCACGCCATTAGCATCATAGAGATCTTCCAACGCATAGCCGTTGTTCTCTTTAGCTACTTCGTCAGATTGCGGTTCGTGCGGCTGCTTGTAGTTCCAGCTCATCTTCATCAGCGGTTCTACGCCTTTACCACCTTCGGCCTGGTACAACTCGCGCAGATGATGGTAGATACCCGCCAGAATTTCGCCGTCGTTACGCGCTTCGCCCGGCGCGTCCTGACCTTTCCAGTGCCACTGCAACCAGCGACCGGAGTTAGCGATAGAACCATCCTCTTCAGCAAAGCAGGTCGAAGGCAGACGGAATACTTCAGTCTGAATAGACGCCGGATCGACATCGTTCGACTCGCCGTGGTTCTGCCAGAAGGTAGAGGTTTCAGTCACCAGCGGATCGATAACCACCATGTACTTCAGTTTGCTCAGGCAGCTCACCACTTTGTTTTTATCCGGGAAGGACGCAACCGGGTTAAAGCCCTGGCAGAAATAACCGGTAACTTTGCCTTCATCCATCATGTTGAAATACTTGATGACGTCGTAGGTCTGGTCCCACTTCGGCAGCCAGTCATAGCCCCAGTTGTTCTCTTTCTGCGCGGCATCGCCATAGAAAGATTTCATCAGGCTAACGAAGAACTTCGGATAGTTGCTCCAGTAGTTCACCTGATCAGCCAGCGTCGCTTTCGGCGTGTTCGCTTCCAGATACGACTGCAAATCAACCTGTTTTTCTGACGGCAGCGTCAGATAACCTGGCAGGCTGGTAGAGAGCAGACCTAAGTCAGTCAGCCCCTGAATGTTGGAGTGACCACGCAATGCGTTCACGCCGCCACCGGCCATACCCATGTTACCGAGCAGCAACTGGATCATCGCCATAGTACGGATGTTCTGCGCACCCACGGTGTGCTGCGTCCAGCCCAGCGCGTACAGGAAGGTGGTTGTGCGATCCGGTGCGCTGGTGGAGGCCAGCACTTCACACACTTTCAGGAAGTCGGCTTTTGGCGTACCACAGATGTTTTCAACAACGTCCGGCGTGTAGCGGGAAACGTGCGCTTTCAGCAGGTTCCACACACAGCGCGGATGAGTCAGTGTTTCATCGCGTTTCGCATAGCCGTTTTCATCGAACTGATAGTTCCAGGACGATTTGTCGTACTGGCGTTTTTCAGCGTCATAACCGCTGAACAGGCCATCTTCGAAAGCAAAATCATCACGCACCAGTAGGCTGGCGTTGGTGTAATGTTTAACGTATTCGGCGTTGATTTTGTTGTTTTCGATCAGGTAGCGCAAAATGCCAGACAGGAACGTAATGTCCGTACCGGAACGAATAGGTGCGTAAATATCCGCCACAGAAGCGGTACGCGTAAAACGGGGATCGACAACGATCAAGGTTGCATCGTTGTTGTTTTTCGCTTCCATCGCCCAGCGGAAACCGACGGGATGCGCTTCAGCAGCGTTACCGCCCATTACCATTACGACGTTAGCGTTTTTGATATCCACCCAGTGGTTGGTCATAGCACCGCGACCAAATGTTGGAGCAAGACTTGCTACCGTTGGTCCGTGTCAGACGCGCGCCTGGTTGTCTACCGCCAGCATCCCGAGGGAGCGGGCAAATTTCTGGGTCAGCATCCCGGTTTCGTTGCTGGCACCGGAGGCACACAGCATACCGGTAGAAAGCCAACGGTTTACCGTTACGCCCTGCTCGTTCTTTTCAATAAAGTTAGCGTCACGGTCAGCTTTCATCAGCTTCGCAATACGGGAGAATGCTTCTTCCCAGCTAATGCGCTGCCATTTGTCAGAACCTGGCGCACGATATTTCGGGTAGCGCAGACGGTTTTCACTGTTGACGTAATCCAGCAAACCGGCCCCTTTCGGGCACAGCGCACCACGGCTTACCGGATGATCCGGGTCACCTTCAATGTGATAAATCGCTTCTCTGGCGTTTTTTGCGCCATCACCCAGGCTATACATCAATAGCCCGCAACCTACGGAACAGTATGTGCAGGTGTTACGGATCTCTTTAGCGCGTAATAATTTGTAGTTTCGCGCCTGAGCCAGTGCTTGCTTCGGGGCAAAGCCCAATGCCGCTACCGTTGTTCCAGCCATACCGCCCGCGCAGATTTTAAAAAATTGTCTGCGACTGACGTCCATTGCTTTCCTCTTTTTTCAGGGGTATTACTGCGCGAGGAAACTAACAGTAAAATTCTGAATCTTTTTGCGCGAAATCAAAAAGAACACGTGTTTGCCACAAAATAATCCGCCTGCGCAAATTGACCTACCTCAATAGCGGTAGAAAAACGCACCACTGCCTGACAGGCCAGTTAAAAAAATGCTATAAAATTCAGCTTAATTTTTAACGGCAAGAGAGACAAAACAGCGAGCATGACACGACAAAAAGCAACGCTCATAGGGCTAATAGCGATCGTCCTGTGGAGCACGATGGTAGGATTGATTCGCGGTGTCAGCGAGGGGCTCGGCCCGGTCGGCGGCGCAGCTGCTATCTATTCATTAAGCGGGCTGCTGTTAATCTTCACGGTTGGATTTCCGCGTATTCGGCAGATTCCGAAAGGCTATTTACTCGCCGGGAGTCTGTTATTCGTCAGCTATGAAATCTATCTGGCGCTTTCCTTAGGGTATGCGGCGACCCGTCATCAGGCGATTGAAGTGGGTATGGTGAACTATCTGTGGCCCAGCCTGACAATTCTCTTTGCCATTCTGTTTAATGGTCAGAAAACCAACTGGCTGATTGTACCAGGATTATTATTAGCCCTGGTCGGCGTCTGCTGGGTGTTAGGCGGTGAGAATGGGTTACATTATGATGAAATCATCAATAATATCACCACCAGCCCATTGAGTTATTTCCTGGCGTTTATTGGTGCGTTTATCTGGGCAGCCTATTGCACAGTAACGAATAAATACGCACGCGGATTTAACGGAATTACCGTTTTTGTCCTGCTAACGGGAGCATGTCTGTGGATTTACTATTTTCTCACGCCACAACCAGAAATGGTATTTAGCACGCCCGTCATGATTAAACTCATCTCTGCGGCATTTACCTTAGGATTTGCTTATACTGCATGGAATGTCGGTATATTGCATGGCAATGTCACCATAATGGCGGTAGGCTCGTATTTTACGCCTGTACTTTCCTCAGCGCTTGCAGCCGTGCTGCTCAGCGCCCCGCTGTCGTTCTCGTTCTGGCAAGGCGCACTAATGGTCTGCGGCGGTTCCCTGCTCTGCTGGCTGGCGACACGTCGTGGTTAAAATAATTGCCGGGTCTACGGCCCGGCAGTTAATCAGATAAATTCCGACAATATTAAAAAATAAATTTCAAATACCAGTAATTCACCTTATATCTCATTTCGACTTCGATCACATATCGATAAATAATATTATTCTATTTTTCTCATTGTTTTTAATCACCATTCTATTTTAAAAACAGTATGTCATTGGTAATGACTCCAACTTACTGATAGTGTTTTATGTTCAGATAATGCCCGATGACCTTGTCATGCAGCTCCACCGATTTTGAGAACGACAGTGACTTCCGTACCAGCCTTGCCAGATGTTGTCTCAGATTCAGATTATGTCGCTCAATGCGCTGAGTGTAACGCTTGCTGATAACGTGCAGCTTTCCCTTCAGGCGTGATTCATACAGCGGCCAGCCATCCGTCATCCATACCACGACCTCAAAGGCCGACAGCAGGCTCAGAAGACGCTCCAGTGTGGCCAGAGTGCGTTCACCGAAGACGTGCGCCACAACCGTCCTCCGTATCCTGTCATACGCGTAAAACAGCCAGCGCTGACGTGATTTAGCACCGACGTAGCCCCAATGTTCGTCCATTTCAGCGCAGACAATCACATCACTGCCCGGTTGTATGCGCGAGGTTACCGACTGCGGCCTGAGTTTTTTAAGTGACGTAAAACCGTGTTGAGGCCAACGCCCATAATGCGTGCACTGGCGCGACATCCGACGCCATTCATGGCCATATCAATGATTTTCTGGTGCGTACCGGGCTGAGAGGCGGTGTAAGTGAACTGTAGTTGCCATGTTTTACGGCAATGAGAGCAGAGATAGCGCTGATGTCCGGCAGTGCTTTTGCCGTTACGCACCACGCCTTCAGTAGCGGAGCAGGAAGGACATCTGATGGAAATGGAAGCCACGCAAGCACCTTAAAATCACCATCATACACTAAATCAGTAAGTTGGCAGCATTACCTATGTCATTTATAAATGACGCCGTTTAAAATTCGTTTAGAAAATACGTTTAACGATAATTAAAAGGATTCTGTTAAATGAAATTAAAAATAGTTGCGGTGGTTGTAACTGGTTTGTTAGCTGCGAACGTAGCACACGCTGCCGAAGTCTATAACAAGGATGGTAATAAACTCGACCTTTATGGCAAGGTTACCGCTCTACGTTATTTTACTGATGATAAGCGTGACGATGGTGATAAAACTTATGCCCGTCTCGGCTTTAAAGGAGAAACGCAAATCAATGATCAAATGATTGGTTTTGGTCACTGGGAATATGATTTTAAAGGCTATAACGATGAAGCCAACGGCTCGCGCGGCAACAAGACCCGTCTGGCCTATGCTGGTTTAAAAATTAGTGAATTTGGCTCTCTGGACTATGGTCGTAACTACGGTGTCGGCTACGACATTGGTTCATGGACCGATATGTTGCCAGAATTTGGTGGCGATACCTGGAGTCAGAAAGATGTCTTCATGACATACCGTACCACCGGTCTAGCAACCTATCGCAACTACGATTTCTTTGGCTTAATTGAAGGGCTGAACTTTGCCGCGCAATATCAAGGCAAAAATAAACGTACTGACAACAGTCATCTTTATGGTGCTGACGACACGCGTGCCAACGGTGACGGTTTCGGTATCTCCTCAACTTATGTTTATGATGGCTTTGGTATCGGTGCGGTATATACCAAATCCGATCGGACAAATGCGCAGGAAAGAGCCGCAGCTAATCCTCTCAATGCCTCCGGTAAGAATGCAGAACTATGGGCCACAGGTATAAAGTATGATGCCAACAACATCTACTTTGCAGCTAATTACGATGAAACATTAAACATGACCACCTATGGGGATGGTTATATCTCTAACAAAGCACAAAGTTTTGAAGTGGTGGCGCAATATCAATTCGACTTCGGCTTGCGCCCATCACTCGCTTACCTGAAATCGAAAGGCAGAGATCTGGGCCGCTACGCCGACCAGGACATGATTGAGTATATCGACGTTGGTGCGACGTATTTCTTCAACAAAAATATGTCGACCTATGTTGATTATAAAATCAACCTGATTGATGAAAGCGACTTTACCCGTACCGTAGATATTCGCACCGATAACATCGTCGCTACGGGCATTACCTATCAGTTCTAACGTCCTCTCCTGACCAGCCCTTCTCTGGGCTGGTTTTTGATTTAAGTGCTGCTGTATGACTCCTTAAGTAAAAATGAGCAATTCTTGATATTTCTGGTCATTCACCTCAATTAATATTATTCCATATCCTCCGGGGACATCTTACTATAATATTTATTGATGAGTGATTATGACCAATATTAATACAGCTTGTGTAAAAAATAATGCCAGTTATCAACTTAATAACGCATTACCTAACAAAGAAACCATCTCCAGCAATTTTTGTGAACGACTAGAACAATGGGGTAATAAATCGGTTAATAATGGTGAAGAAAGAGCAATTGCCGTGGAGCGAATTAAAGAAGCTTACAATTCGAACATGGCATCTCTTGATTTGTCATATCTTGATTTGAGTGAATTACCGCCTATCCCCTCGACAGTTAATACGTTAAATCTGGAAAACAATTGTCTAACTTGTCTTGACTTAGCTGACAATGCCAGTCTCGTTAATATCAACCTCAGCGTTAATAAAATTAACACGATAACCTTTCCAAAAGAACCAAAACTGGAAAACATTTATATTAATCATAACAATCTGGAAAGTTTAGATTTAAAAAATCAGCATTCATTGGTTAATCTGGAAGCGCAAAATAATAGCCTAAAAAAATGATATTTCTGATAGTTATAAACTGAAATTTCTTAATCTTGATTATAACAAGCTAGCATCGCTGGATGTCTCCCGGCAAGAATCTCTGATTGAGTTAAGTGCCCATCACAATATGATCACTGACCTTATATTACACAATCATCCCAGGATGAAAACAATCACTTTAAACGACAACCATATTGCACATTTAAACGCCAAAAACACTACAAAACTGGAATATTTAAACTTAAGCAATAACAATTTACTGCCAACCAATGACATTGATCAACTAATATCATCAAAACATCTTTGGCATGTATTAGTTAACGGCATCAACAATGATCCACTTGCACAAATGCAGTACTGGACTGCAGTAAGAAATATAATTGATGACACTAATGAAGTGACCATTGATTTATCAGGACTTAATTTAACCACTCAACCACCAGGGCTGCAAAACTTCACCTCTATCAATCTTGATAATAACCAACTCACACATTTTGATGCAACCAACTACGATAGACTCGTAAAGCTAAGTCTGAATAGTAATGCTCTTGAGTCAATAAATTTTCCTCAAGGCAGAAATGTAAGTATTACACATATATCTATGAATAATAATGCTCTCAGAAATATTGATATAGATAGGCTTTCATCAGTTACTTATTTTAGTGCGGCACATAATCAACTAGAGTTTGTGCAATTAGAATCTTGCGAATGGCTGCAATACCTGAATCTCAGCCATAATCAATTAACTGATATTGTTGCAGGTAATAAAAATGAACTCTTACTGCTGGATCTATCCCATAATAAACTAACAAGTTTACACAATGTCTTATTTCCCAACTTGAATACGTTACTTATTAACAACAATTTGCTTTCTGAAATTAAAATATTCTATAGCAACTTCCGCAATGTTCAGACATTAAACGCTGCTAACAACCAGTTGAAATATATAAATCTTGATTTCCTGACTTATCTTCCATCTATCAAAAGTTTAAGACTGGACAATAATAAAATAACCCACATTGATACTAATAATACATCCGATATTGGAACTTTATTCCCCATAATAAAACAGAGCAAAAACTTAAATTTTTTAAATGTTTCTGGGAAGAACAATTGACCTACTATGCAGCTCATGTTATTTAATTTGTTTTCCCCAGCACTTAAGCTTAATACTGGCCTGGCAATTCTTTCGCCTGGTGCATTTGAAGTTCACTCTGACGGAATAGATGCGGATAACGAATTGTTTCACTATACTATTAAAAAAGCATATACCCCATATAATATACACACTTACAAGACAGAGGAAGTTGTAAACCAGAGGAATATAAAAGTTAAAAACATGACCTTAGGGTAATGCTGCCAACTTACTGATTTAGTGTATGATGGTGATTTTAAGGTGCTTGCGTGGCTTCCATTTCCATCAGATGTCCTTCCTGCTCCGCTACTGAAGGCGTGGTGCGTAACGGCAAAAGCACTGCCGGACATCAGCGCTATCTCTGCTCTCATTGCCGTAAAACATGGCAACTACAGTTCACTTACACCGCCTCTCAGCCCGGTACGCACCAGAAAATCATTGATATGGCCATGAATGGCGTCGGATGTCGCGCCAGTGCACGCATTATGGGCGTTGGCCTCAACACGGTTTTACGTCACTTAAAAAACTCAGGCCGCAGTCGGTAACCTCGCGCATACAACCGGGCAGTGATGTGATTGTCTGCGCTGAAATGGACGAACATTGGGGCTACGTCGGTGCTAAATCACGTCAGCGCTGGCTGTTTTACGCGTATGACAGGATACGGAGGACGGTTGTGGCGCACGTCTTCGGGGAACGCACTCTGGCCACACTGGAGCGTCTTCTGAGCCTGCTGTCGGCCTTTGAGGTCGTGGTATGGATGACGGATGGCTGGCCGCTGTATGAATCACGCCTGAAGGGAAAGCTGCACGTTATCAGCAAGCGTTACACTCAGCGCATTGAGCGACATAATCTGAATCTGAGACAACATCTGGCAAGGCTGGGACGGAAGTCACTGTCGTTCTCAAAATCGGTGGAGCTGCATGACAAGGTCATCGGGCATTATCTGAACATAAAACACTATCAGTAAGTTGGAGTCATTACCTGACCTTAGATGAAATAAACAATACTTACTATAATAACGATTATTACAATCAGGCAATAAGAGAGGAACCGATAGACTTTCTGGACAGATCGTTTTCCTCCAATTCATGGCCTTTTTAGTGAATAAATCATCACTAATTCTATAAGTGTCTGGTCTTGTTGAGAATATAGTTAATATGTAACCCTTTAGATTCACGATCTGAAGGGTTGAAACATGACATACGTTCAAAGATTAACCCCCGTTTGAAGGTTAGCTTGTTAGTTACATTTAGTAACACATATCTGGCTACTTAATCCCCATTCTGCCCCCGCGGTTACGCTTTCTTATCTATTCTTTCAATCAGCACTTCACCCAATTCATCCTTAATTCTAATAACTGGCTATTGCGCCTTACCTCCTGTTTTGTCTTTTTTCATTACCAATGTGTGCATATGAGGAACAATATGGCACTGCAAAATGAGAAAAATAGTCGTTATCTTTTACGCGACTGGAAACCAGAAAATCCGGCCTTCTGGGAAAATAAAGGAAAACATATTGCTCGAAGAAACCTCTGGATATCAGTCAGTTGTCTACTTCTTGCCTTCTGTGTCTGGATGCTATTTAGCGCAGTTACCGTTAATCTCAATAAAATCGGTTTTAATTTTACTACCGATCAACTCTTTTTATTAACCGCATTACCCTCCGTTTCTGGCGCATTATTGCGTGTTCCCTACTCCTTTATGGTGCCTATATTCGGTGGACGCCGATGGCCGGTTTTTAGTACTGCAATCCTGATTATTCCTTGCGTCTGGCTCGGAATTGCCGTGCAAAATCCGAATACTCCTTTTGGGATATTTATCGTTATCGCTTTGCTATGCGGTTTTGCAGGTGCAAACTTTGCTTCGAGCATGGGCAATATCAGTTTCTTCTTTCCAAAAGCCAAACAAGGGAGCGCTCTTGGGATTAATGGCGGATTAGGAAACTTAGGTGTAAGTGTAATGCAGCTGGTTGCACCGCTGGTCATTTTTGTACCTGTATTTGCCTTTCTCGGCGTCAATGGCGTACCGCAGGCCGACGGTTCGGTGATGTCGCTGGCGAATGCCGCATGGATTTGGGTACCGCTACTGGCGATTGCCACGATCGCCGCCTGGTCAGGGATGAATGATATCGCCAGTTCACGCGCCTCAATTGCCGACCAGCTCCCTGTCTTACAACGCCTGCATCTCTGGCTGCTGAGCCTGCTTTACCTTGCCACCTTCGGTTCGTTTATCGGTTTTTCTGCGGGTTTTGCCATGCTGGCAAAAACCCAGTTCCCGGATGTGAATATTCTGCGCCTGGCGTTCTTTGGCCCATTTATTGGTGCCATCGCGCGGTCGGTTGGTGGTGCTATTTCCGATAAATTCGGCGGCGTGCGGGTGACGTTGATCAACTTTATTTTTATGGCGATTTTCAGTGCCCTGCTGTTCCTTACCTTACCGGGCACAGGCTCCGGTAATTTCATCGCCTTTTACGCCGTATTTATGGGGCTGTTTCTGACCGCGGGTCTGGGAAGTGGTTCTACTTTCCAGATGATCGCCGTCATCTTTCGCCAGATAACCATTTATCGGGTGAAGATGAAAGGCGGTAGTGATGAGCAAGCTCAGAGAGAAGCCGTCACCGAAACGGCGGCAACGCTGGGCTTTATCTCAGCCATTGGCGCAGTGGGCGGCTTTTTTATTCCGCAGGCATTTGGCATGTCGCTCAATATGACCGGCTCTCCGGTCGGCGCGATGAAAGTGTTTTTAATCTTCTACATCGTTTGTGTGCTGCTGACCTGGCTGGTTTATGGTCGGCGGAAGTTCAGCCAAAAATAAGAGATCGATGCCTGATGTACAACCATGTCGCATCCGACAAGGCATCAGATCCCAATTCATTCCTGGAGCAGGAGTCATGTCATGAGTAAACTTTTGGATCGCTTTCGCTACTTCAAACAAAAGGGCGAAACCTTTGCCGATGGTCACGGACAGGTGATGCATAGCAACCGCGACTGGGAGGACAGCTATCGCCAGCGTTGGCAGTTCGACAAAATCGTGCGTTCCACCCACGGCGTTAACTGTACAGGCTCCTGTAGCTGGAAAATCTACGTTAAAAAATGGTCTGGTGACCTGGGAAATCGAACAGACCGACTACCCGCGCACTCGCCGATACCTGCCCAATCATGAACCTCGTCGCTGCCCGCGTGGTGCAAGTTATCCTGGTATCTTTACAGCGTAACGCCGTTAATACCTGCTTATTCGTAAAGTTGACCGATTGAACTGTGGCGCGAAGCCCTCAAACAACACAGCGATCCGGTACTGGCGTGGGCATCGATTATGAACGATCGTAAAGTGCCGGAGCTACAAACAAGTGCGTGGGCGCGGCGGGTTTATCCGCTCCAACTGGCAGGAACTCAACCAGCTGATTGCCGCGCCTAACGTCTGGACCATCAAAACCTACGGCCCGGATCGCGTTGCCGGTTCGCTGATCCCGGCGATGTCGACTGGTTTTACGCCGCCGGAACGCGTTATCTGTCGCTGCTTGGCGGCACCTGTTTAAGTTTGGACCACCGACCGCCACGCCCCGCCTCGCCGATGACCTGGGGTGAGCAACCCACGTACCGGTACTTGCCGATGGTATAACTCCAGCTGTATCATCGCCTGGGGGTCTAACGAACCCAGATACTATACGCTGGACGCCCACTTCTTTACCGAAGTACGCTACAAAGGCACTAAAAACCATCGCCATTACCCCTACTACTCTGAAGTGGCCAAATTTGCGACCAGTGGCTGGCACCGAAACAAGGCACTGATAGCGCCCTGCGATGGCAATGGGCCATGTGATTTTAAAAGAGTTTCATCTCGATAATCCCAGCCACTACTTTATCAACTACTGCCGCCGCTACAGCGACATGCCGATGCCGGGCAATGCTGGAGCCTCGCGATGATGGTAGCGACGTTCCCGGCGCATGATCCGCGCATCTACCTGGATGGACTGGCGAAAGCAACAATCCGCAGTGGAAAACCGTAGCAGTTAATACCGCAGGTGAATTGGTAGTGCCGAACGGTTCGATTGGTTTCCGCTGGGGAGAAAAAGGCAAATGGAATCTGGATCGATTGCCGCCGGTACGGAAAACTCAATTGTCGTTAACCCTGCTCGGTCAACATGACGCTGTCGGAGGCGTGGCCTTCCCCTGACTTTGGCGGAATCCCAAAATCCGCATTCGCAGCGCAACACAATCCGGTGCTGGGCGCCAACTGCCCGTTCTTTAAAAACCTGACGTTAGTCGATGGCAACACCGTCCGGTGGGCGAGCGTTTATGATTTGGTACTGGCGAATTACGGCCTCGATCGCGGGGCTGGAAGATGAAACAGTGCGAAAGATTACGCTGAAATCAAACCTGTACACCCCAGCCTGGGGTGAGCAAATTACCGCGGCGCCGCGCCAGCAGATCGAAGTCATCGCCCGGTTTGCCGATACCGCCCATAAAACGCATGGGCGCTCGATGATTATCCTCGGCGAGGCGTTAACCACTGGTATCCATGGACATGAACTACCGCGGGATGATCAATATGCTGATCTTCTGCGGTTGTGTCGGGCAAAGCGGTGGCGGCTGGGCACACTATGTCGGCCAGGAAAAACTGCGCCCACAAACCGGCTGGTTGCCACTGGCCTTTGCGCTCGACTGGAACCGACCACCGCGCCAGATGAACAGCACCTCGTTTTTCTACAATCATTCCAGCCAATGGCGCTATGAAAAAGTCTCTGCTCAGGAGTTACTTTCACCGCTCGCCGATGCCAGTAAGTACAGCGGTCATCTGATTGATTTCAACGTTCGCGCCGAACGTATGGGCTGGCTACCTTCTGCGCCGCAGCTGGGGCGTAACCCGCTCGGGATTAAAGCTGAAGCCGACAAGGCCGGATTATCCCCCACAGAATTTACCGCCCAGGCGCTGAAATCGGGCGATTTACGTATGGCCTGCGAACAACCAGATAGCGGCAGCAATCATCCGCGTAATTTGTTTGTCTGGCGCTCTAACCTGCTTGGCTCCTCCGGCAAAGGCCACGAGTATATACAGAAGTATCTGCTGGGGACCGAAAGCGGGATTCAGGGCGAGGAACTCGGTGCCAGCGACGGGATCAAACCGGAAGAAGTCGAGTGGCAAACTGCGGCGATTGAAGGCAAGCTCGACCTGCTGGTGACGCTCGACTTCCGCATGTCCAGTACCTGCCTGTTCTCCGATATCGTTCTGCCCACCGCCACCTGGTATGAAAAAGACGATATGAACACCTCGGATATGCATCCATTTATTCATCCGCTTTCTGCGGCGGTCGATCCGGCCTGGGAATCACGCAGCGACTGGGAAATCTACAAAGGTATTGCCAAAGCATTTTCGCAAGTGTGCGTGGGCCATCTTGGCAAAGAAACCGACGTGGTATTACAACCACTGCTGCATGACTCTCCGGCAGAGCTCTCACAGCCGTGTGAAGTGCTCGACTGGCGCAAAGGCGAATGCGATCTGATCCCGGGTAAAACCGCGCCGAATATTGTGGCGGTGGAGCGCGACTACCCTGCTACGTATGAACGCTTTACCTCGCTCGGGCCATTGATGGACAAACTTGGCAATGGCGGTAAAGGGATTTCGTGGAATACCCAGGATGAAATCGATTTCCTCGGCAAACTCAATTACACCAAGCGTGATGGCCCGGCACAGGGGCGTCCGCTGATTGACACCGCCATTGACGCTTCAGAAGTGATTCTGGCACTGGCACCGGAAACCAACGGTCATGTTGCAGTCAAAGCGTGGCAGGCGCTGGGCGAGATCACCGGGCGCGAACATACCCATCTGGCGCTGCACAAAGAGGACGAGAAGATTCGCTTTCGCGATATTCAGGCGCAGCCGCGTAAAATTATCTCCAGCCCCACATGGTCCGGTCTGGAAAGCGATCACGTATCCTATAACGCGGGATACACCAACGTTCATGAGTTAATTCCGTGGCGCACGCTGTCGGGACGCCAGCAGCTCTATCAGGATCATCCGTGGATGCGTGCTTTTGGTGAAAGCCTGGTGGCTTATCGCCCGCCTATCGACACCCGTAGCGTCAGTGAGATGCGCCAGATACCGCCAAACGGCTTCCAGGAAAAAGCACTTAACTTCCTGACGCCGCACCAGAAATGGGGCATTCACTCAACCTACAGTGAAAACCTGCTAATGCTGACGCTCTCTCGCGGTGGACCGATTGTCTGGATCAGCGAAACAGATGCCCGAGAACTGACCATTGTCGATAACGACTGGGTGGAAGTATTTAACGCCAACGGCGCGCTGACTGCCCGCGCGGTGGTCAGCCAACGTGTACCGCCGGGCATGACCATGATGTATCACGCCCAGGAACGCATTATGAATATTCCTGGTTCGGAAGTAACTGGCATGCGCGGCGGCATTCATAACTCGGTCACCCGCGTTTGCCCGAAACCGACGCATATGATTGGCGGTTACGCGCAGCTGGCCTGGGGCTTTAACTACTACGGCACCGTCGGTTCGAACCGCGACGAATTCATCATGATCCGCAAGATGAAGAACGTTAACTGGCTGGATGATGAAGGTCGCGATCAGGTACAGGAGGCGAAAAAATGAAAATACGTTCGCAAGTCGGCATGGTGCTTAACCTCGATAAATGTATCGGCTGCCATACCTGTTCGGTGACCTGTAACAACGTCTGGACCGGACGCGAAGGCATGGAGTACGCATGGTTTAACAACGTCGAAACCAAACCGGGCATTGGTTATCCGAAAAACTGGGAAGATCAGGAAGAGTGGCAAGGCGGCTGGGTCCGCGATGTGAATGGCAAGATCCGTCCGCGTCTGGGCAGCAAGATGGGCGTAATAACCAAAATCTTCGCCAACCCGGTGGTGCCGCAGCAGATTGATGATTACTACGAACCTTTCACCTTCGACTACGAACATTTGCATAGCACACCGGAAGGCAAACATATCCCTACTGCTCGCCCGCGTTCACTGATTGACGGCAAACGGATGGACAAAGTGATCTGGGGCCCAAACTGGGAAGAACTGCTGGGCGGCGAGTTTGAAAAACGTGCCCGCGACCGCAACTTCGAGGCCATGCAAAAGGAGATGTACGGGCAGTTTGAAAACACCTTCATGATGTACCTGCCGCGCCTGTGCGAACACTGCCTCAATCCCAGCTGCGTGGCGACCTGCCCAAGCGGCGCTATCTACAAACGCGAAGAAGACGGCATTGTGCTGATTGATCAGGATAAATGCCGTGGCTGGCGTTTGTGCATTAGCGGTTGTCCGTACAAAAAAATCTACTTCAACTGGAAAAGCGGCAAGTCAGAAAAATGTATCTTCTGTTATCCGCGAATTGAGTCAGGCCAACCCACCGTGTGCTCAGAAACCTGCGTGGGTCGCATCCGGTATCTGGGCGTGCTGCTTTACGACGCCGACCGCATCGAGGAAGCGTCGAGCACCGAGCGCGAAGTTGACCTCTATCGAGTAGGCAGCCTGACGGCTGCGGCTTGTCATGGTCTGCAATTACCGTTATAAAAACAGGCAATGTCATTGTCTTTCAGGTGGTTATATGGCCCGTTCAGCTAAACCCCGTAAACGTAAACCCGCCTCTCAAAGAAGCAAACTTCCCCGCTATGTCGTGAAGCTTCACGAAGATGATTTTTTTGACGAAGAAGACGCAGAAGTTCTGCGCTTTGATAGTTTTGACGATGCCGTTGAATGCTGCGCAGACCTGAATATTCCGTTCTTTGTGGATGCGGGAAACAAAAAGCTGGTCTTCTGGTTTGTACGTGTTGATGACGAAGGATATCCGGAAATCGCCCGCTGCACGGAGCGGGAATTTGCGACCATTCTTGCCGGTATCAGCGCCGGCGGTATGTACTGCCCGGAGTGTGGCACGGTTCACTGGCCGGACGGAGTCGCCCCGCCCTTCTGATGCTCCCCCGTTTTGCCGATATTTTTCAGCAGGGAAACCGCTGGCTTAACTGGCTGGAGAAACAACCGGAAGGGGCAGTCCGTCCGGTGGTAATTGAATCAGTGACAAAAATCATGGCCTGCGGGACCACACTGATGGGCTACACGCAGTGGTGTTGTTCATCACCGGACTGTTGCCATACAAAAAAGGTCTGCTTCCGGTGTAAAAGCCGCTCCTGCCCGCACTGCGGGGTGAAGGCTGGCGCACAGTGGATACAGTATCTGCTGAGCCTGGTCCCCTACTGCCCGTGGCAGCATATTGTGTTCACACTTCCCTGCCAGTACTGGTCCCTGGTGTTCCACAACCGGTGGTTACTGGCAGAGATGAGCCGCATTGCAGCGGATGTGATACTGGAAATCTGCCATCAGGCAGATGTGGAGCCGGGGATATTCACGGTGATCCACACATGGGGGCGTGACCAGCAGTGGCATCCGCATATCCATTTATCGACAACTGCCGGTGGTGTGACGTCGGGCCACACCTGGAAAAATCTTCATTTTTACGCCCGTAAGGTGATGAGCATGTGGCGCTACCGGATAACACGGTTGCTGTCACGGAAATACCCTGACCTGGTGATGCCGGATGCGCTGGCAGCAGAAGGAAGCAGTAAACGGGAATGGAATCGCTTCCTGGACACGCATTACCGCCGTGGCTGGAATGTCAACGTATCCCGGGTAATGGATAATGCCACCCATGTGGCGGTGTACTTTGGCTCTTACCTGAAAAAGCCACCGGTGCCGATGAGTCGTCTGGAGCATTATGCCGGTCAGGATGAAATCGGTCTGCGTTACAACAGTCACCGAACAAAACGGGAAGAATACCTGTTGATGAGTGGAGATGAGTTCATGGAAAGGTTCTCCTGGCATGTGGCGGATAAGGGGTTCCGTATGGTGAGGTACTACGGTTTTTTGAGTCCGGCGAAACGGCGGTTACTGGAAGAAGTGGTGTACATCATAACGGAGACAGTGAGAAAAACGGCGATGCAAATCACCTGGAGAGGGATGTATCAGAGGTTACTGAAGGTTGACCCGCTGAAGTGCGTGCTGTGCGGGAGTCAGATGCGTTTTACGGGGCTGAAGCGGGGCTACCGTCTGGCAGAGCAGGTCCTGATGCATGAGCCGCTGGCCCGGATGCGGTGGTGCGGCTGAGAGCCGCAGAGGGGAAGTTGCGTCCATTTTGAGGGAAACGGAGCAAAAAACCGCCATTCATACCCTGAATCAATCAGAGCCATCCAGTTTAATCGTCGGTTCCGTTCATATGGAGCAAAAGTGGTGTTGAAGAAACATCCGTTTTGTGGTGTTTTTTTAATCTTTTTGGGGTTTTAATTCCTATCGATGAACGAAATTATGGTGCTCGGCATGAATATTCCGTGGAGATTTGAGTAATTTTTTGATGCCCGATATTGCCGGGCATTTATTTTAACGATTGTATTGCTGGTCTGTGATCCGCAATATTTTGTTGCATGATTTCAGCAAGACAATGTATCCATCCCTCTTGTCTTTTGCTTTTAACGCAGCAGACAGATGATAGTCTTCTATATGCTCCCGTAATTCCGCTGGATTAATCGCTTGGTGGGGATAATGTAAACAGGGCCCATCCTGACCCACGAGTTGCTCAATCATCTCACACGGATGGGCATATTTGAGCGATGATGGGTGGCAGCAAATGGCCTCCTTACATTAATGATTTACCTTCCATGTCGCCCTTTTCTGCGCCTGCTGTAATTTCTCGAGCGGGCGCGAATGTGGGCCAGGTCTTGCAGTGGTTTTCGACGGCCAGACAACTGCCAGTAATTTCCAGTTCGTAGCGATCCGATTGATTTCGTCTAATTGACGTTTCCCCACTTCCGGAACTGTAAATGCTTGTGCAGGTGCGACAGAAAGCGCATTCACCGAAACCAGGGTAATAATGCTTCACGCACAGGTGTAATATCCATACCTAATTGCTGGGCACAGATTTTTAGTAATGAGGCATCCGCAAGGTTTTAATCCACAATTCTCGTGATACTCGCGTCATTCTCAACCTGCAGAGTCAAACTGACATGTTTCATTTTTCCCGTCCAGGCATCTGATTCCTTGGCGTGTTTTGTCCAACCCTGCCTACAGGGCAGAGGAATTAGCATCATATATAAAGTGAATAATCATAAACCACCCACCTTTGTTGTTATTAGCAGCAGAACAATGACATCATTAGTTCATTTAAAACTGAAGATGACTTTCCTGGATTTTTATGGCGGCTAGCACCACCGTTGAAACTTTCATGCATTAGCCGCGACGCGGATCGCCGCTTTGCCGAAGTTTTTACCCTTCAGCAAGCCGATAAACGTCTGTGGCGCATTCTCTAAACCATCAGTAATATCTTCGTGGTAGTGGATTTTGTCCTTCTTTTCGCCCATTGCCCCCATCTCCTTCTGAAACTCATGGATGCGGTGACCATAATCCTGACGATAATAAACCCTTGCAAGCGAATTCGTTTTTTAGGCACCGTTGCCATCGACGGGGTAAACAATCCGGACCGGGTGGTAGCTCTGTAGCGTTATAGCTGCTCACTAAGCCAGCAAACGGGAATGCGCGCAGGTGTCTTGAGTAATGGTGACGCTGCATCAAATTGCTTAGGGCCACGTTTTCATAATAGATATCAATACCTTTTGGGCACACTTTCACCAGTTGTTCGGCAAATCATCCGCGTGGTGATTAAAGACGAACGTCGAAGCCCAGCACCTGGATCGCATGGCGGCATTTTTCCGCGCCACCGGCGACCCCCACCACCCTGCCAACCTTTAAGTTTGCCGATTTGTCCCGCCGTTCTACCCACAGGACCTGTCGCCGCAGCTACCACCAACGTTTCGCCCTCTTTAGGCTGACCGATATCCAGCAGCCCCATATAAGCGGTAAAGCCTGAGCATCCCCAGCACACCCAGCGACCACGATGGATTTTCCGGATGATCGCCAAGTTTCACCAATCATCGCCACTGGATATGTCGTGCGTCCTGCCGTCCCACTGTCACCCGGCGCCAGTCGCCAGGCTGATAATCGCGGATGATTCGACTCCACAACACGGCTCACCGTGCCGCCATCATCACGCCGCCAATATCAACAGGCGGTGAATAAGATGGCTCATCGCTCATACGTCCACGCGTATACAGGTAAGGACGAATGAAGACCTGCGCAGTAACACCTGTCCTTCACCGGTGTGGCGACGCTCATCTTCTTCAGAACAGAAATGCCGGAACCGGTGCGCCATGTGGACGCGAGGCCAGAACCCAACGTCGATTACGCTGCTTTTCTTCACCATCATGCTCTCCTGTGCTTTTGGCATGAATTCATCAATAGTAGCAGGCTAACGGGATTGGTTTTGTTTGCCGCATCACATGCCTCTGCTGGACGCAATAATTTCATCAAGGGATCCGTTGCTTCGGGCTGTTTCGATAGTATTGATAACATCATCATCATTATTTTATCGAGGCCAGACAGTCCATCGGTTTTGCCGCAAAGCCGATTGTCTACCCTTGCGGAAATTTATAACCAGCCGTGTTGTATACGGCGGCTATCTGAATGACCAAACGGTTGATGCAGATAACCGCATTGCACTTTTTGAAACGCAGAGCCATAGCGGTTATCCGGGGCTGGTAAGTGAAGAAGATGGCGTCGTGACGGGATATGCCTCATTTGGCGACTGGTAGTTTCGATGGTTTTCGCCATACCGTGGAACATTCGGTTTATGTCCATGCCGATCATCAGGGCGAAGGTCTGGGCATAAATTGTTAAGCCGATTGATTGATGAAGCGCGGGATTGCGGGAAGCATGTCATGGTCGCCGGGATCGATCGCAGATCGGCCTCGCTGCATCTGCACCATTCGCTGGGATTTGTCGTCACCGCACAAATGCCGCAGGTGGGCACTAAATTAGGGCGCTGGCTCAATCTGACATTTATCCGGTGCGACTCGACAACGCACTGAACCGGACGCGATCGGATGAATGAGTCGCTCACCCTTCTTTTTTGATTGCCGCCGGATTTCGTCTGGTCGTCCAGAACACGCTGATGGTGCGCGTCACCCAGACCTCCTCTCTCCGTTCTCATCGCCATGTTGCTGAACTCACTGGTGGGGATTGTGCTCTTGTTTCTATTTTATGGTTTAAACAAGGCATGGCGGGGTTTGGCGAACTGGTGTCCAGCGTGCGCTGGTGGACACTTATACCGGCTTGCTGGGATCGTTTTTTGCTTCGCCAGTATCAGCGGATATCAGAATGTGGGAGCGGCGACGATTCCCTGCGGTACTGGTCGCCAGCCAGCTAATTGGCGGTGTGATGCTGGATATCTTCGCAGTCATGGCGTACCGCTAGGCGTTCTTCGGCCCAATTTGTGGCGCAATTTTACTTGTAGTTCACGCCTCGTTGGTTGCCAGACGCTCATTTTAATCAAGGATGGTGCCGCCTTTGGTTAACTGTTCGTGGCGCGCTTCCATATCTTCTTTTATGCTTGCGACCGTGATGAGCAATCGCGGTGCGCAACGCTACTGTTGGGTGTGGCGATCTTGCCGACTTAATTCCGCGTCATCGCTCGGGGCGATCCGTGGATCGTTCATATGGGCAATGACACTCTCTCATCGCGGCATCCACGCGCGCGATACTTCATCCAGATGCGACATACTTTCTCCTTAGCCACTTGTGAAATTTATCGATTCATCCAAATGATATAAGTCTCGTGGTGCCGTCAAGCCAGTGAGTAAGATTTAAAACAGTGAAAACGACAGCACCACCGGGAAACCCATCGGCCATGTTCCCCCACCAGAAAGGCGCTTAGAACGGATGCGTTACTTATCGTGAGAAGGAAACGAGGTGATAAGAAATGCGATTGTTCCCATAACCGCTAAAAAACAAGCGGGTGTTGATGGAGGGACGTGTACGTGCGCCGAGCCAATCAATAAAACACGCGCAAATATGCGTCATTTTTTGACGTGCATCAGTTTTTTCACCAGTTTGAAAAAATCATCAAACGGCGACTTGCCCTTATTCATCTTCAGAATGAGTATTACTCCAGATTTTCTTAACCCGTCTATGCACGTAGGGGCAATGATAAAGGTGGCAAAATGAATGTTTACCAGTAGAACTGTCGTACTGATAAATGTCTTTGCTCTGTTGGTTTGTTTACTTTTATCTCTATGAGATTTGGCTGGTTTATTTGATGTCATGATTTTGCACGCAGCACGCTGTCAGAGAATCGGGGCTCTGACAGTCGCGAGATAATTCATCTCTTCAATCTGCAATATTATCCTGCTTAATGTTTAACCATGACGTGGCGGACGACGGTGTAATCCTCCAGCCCGTAAAGTGACATATCCTTGCGTAACCAGAAAGTTTCTGTCCACCGTGCGGCGTTTCACTTACCAGCATGAAATGGGTATTGACCCAGGTACGCCCGTATGCGACCGTGCGCTGACGCGATGCGCCCTGCCCACATCTTCGTCCATACCGAAGATGCAAGTACCGTACTGGCTGTCATTCGCCCAGTTCACCACCTGTTCTTCGTTGTCGAAGAGCGTAACACTCACTACTCGACCAAATACCTCTTGCACGATGGCATCGTCCTGTAATGCGCAGCCAGCAGCGTCGCACATAGTGATCGCCATTACCCTTCGCTTTTCGCCGCCAGTAATAGCTTTGATGTGCCCTGTCGCTTTCGCCTCTTCTACTGCCTTGCTGACACGTTCGAGATGCGCAGCAGCTAAAGGTCCAAGCTCCGTCGACTCGTCATCCGGCGCACCAGATTTTTAACGTTGCCACCACGACACCGGTTTTTCCACCAGCGTATCGTAAATGCCTTTTTGCGCGTAATCCGACAAGCCGCAGTACAATCCTGTCCAGCATTGTGATAGCCAAATGTACGTACACCTTCGACCACTGCTTCAATATCCGCATCGTCAAAAACAATCACTGGCGCTTTGCCACAAGTTCCATATCAGTACGCTTAATGGACGACGCGGTATGGCTCATGATGTGCTCGCCGGTGGCGATAGAGCCGGTCGGCGCACCATCCGCACTTGGGATGACCGGTCAGCGGATCACCCACCGTTTTGCCTCTGCCAAACGGTATGTTAATCACGCCTGCCGGGAAGTATCTTCGCCAGCTCTGCCAACCTCAACGCGGTCAGCGGGGTAATTTCTGGTGGTTTACAGCACTACGCAGTTCCCTGCCGCCAGCGCCGGAGCAGCCCCCCACGCGGCCATCATCGGCGGATAATCCACGGTGGATCGAAGCCCACGACCCCAACGGATCACGACGGATCATCGAAGTATGACCTTCAAGATCTTCACCTGCAGCCGACCTTCGACAGCGCGCGCACCGCGAAAAGCGAAAAACATGACAATCGCCGGGATTTCATCATTGAACACACTATGCAGCGGTTTGCCACAATTACGGGACTCCAGTTGGCAAAAACCTGACCATTTTCTTCGATAACATGAGCCAGTTTCACAGACATTCCGCACGCACTTTGGCGTGGTTTGCCATTCGGCAAATGCTGCATCTGCCGCGCGCACAGCAGCATCGACCTGCTCTGAGTTCCCTGGGCAATTTCCCGTGAGACGTCCCCGTTACCGGATTATAGACAGGCGTTCTTCCCCTTCACCGCTAACCCGTTCTGGGTCCATCGGTCACTTCTGTTGCATACATATTCCTGTATCAGTGGTTATTGACCATTGTCGCCTCGCGGGTTAGCCACCAGCCCCAGGGGCGGCAAGGTTCTTCCAGCATAACCAGCAGTGCCACCACGCCGTTACCGGTACATCACGCGGTCGCCCAAACTGATTGAGCAACCGCGACGGTAATGACCGTTCATGACCTGCCGTAAAGGTCGTGACGATGATTTCATCGAACGACAAGGCAAACGCCACATTCCTCCTGCCAGTAACGCCGAACTGAGGATTCGGCAACGCTGGGTCACGGAAGGTTTGCCGCCATTGAGCCTAGAGAATCCATTGACGCCTCAACCAGACTGCAGGAGGTGCGGCGAAAACGGGCCGTGGCGTTGTTAAACACCACGACTCACGAAAAAGTCGCATGACCGCCGCGATGGTGAAAAATCCCGGCTCCAGATTGATGGTTTTAAAGGCGGTTAAACCGCCAGACCAGTGACGATGCCCGGCAGCGCAATGGGCAGCAGCAGTAACAGCGAAATGGCGTTTTTGCCGAAAAAGTCTCGTCGCCACAGCGCGGCGGCTGCCAGCGTCCCTAACACCAGCGCAATTAATGTCGCCAGCGCCGCCAGCTTAAGTGACAGTGTCGCGTCGAGAATATACCACTACGCTGTGCTGCCACGCTAAACCAGCGCAGCGTAGGCCCTGAGATGGCAAAGTAAACGCCACATCTCAGTGTTAAACGCATAGGCGGCGATTATCAGGATGGAAAATGTGGGAAAACAACGCCGCCCAGGCCGCCAGTTTGAGGAAAAACGGTGCGCGTTTCAGAATTGCTCATCGAACAGCTCCCAGACGTTTCACGAACACAAGGTACAGTGCGATGAGAATAATCGGCCGAGGTCGATGCCGCCGCCATCGGCATATTCCCAATCGCCCCCTGCTGGGAATAAACCATATTGCCGATAAAATGTCCTGGAGGACCAACCAGCTGGGACGATAGAATCCCACAGTGTAAGTGAGAAGGTAAAGGATCGACCCAGCGGCAATGCCAGGATGCCCAGCGGCAGCACCACATGACGAAAGGTTTGTCGTGGACTGCCGATCAGCCGACGCCTGCAGACGATGACGGCGGCGAACGCTGAGCGCCGCCTGAACCAGCAGGATCATCGAGTAGGCAGCCTGACGGCTGCGGCTTGTCATGGTCTGCAATTACCGTTATAAAAACAGGCAATGTCATTGTCTTTCAGGTGGTTATATGGCCCGTTCAGCTAAACCCCGTAAACGTAAACCCGCCTCTCAAAGTTCCTGAGTCGTGACCCGTTCGAATGCGTGCTGTGTGGCGGCCGGATGGTATACCGCCGGGCCATTGCGGGGCTGAATGTGGAGGGGCTGAAGAAAAACGCGCGGGATATCAGTCTGCTGAGGTATATGCCGGCCTGACACAGGCTAAGTGTGCCCGGGAATCGGTGCAAGTATAAAAAACAGCCTGTTGCGGTATAAGAATCGACCATGCAGAGAGAGAAAACACCGGAGTGGAGGGAAAAGCAGAAAAGCTCACGTGGCATAAGGCGTGGACAGCGGTATCGTCTGGTTTTTCAATTTCCTATACGTGTACTGCCCGGAGTGTGGCACGGTTCACTGGCCGGACGGAGTCGCCCCGCCCTTCTGATGCTCCCCCGTTTTGCCGATATTTTTCAGCAGGGAAACCGCTGGCTTAACTGGCTGGAGAAACAACCGGAAGGGGCAGTCCGTCCGGTGGTAATTGAATCAGTGACAAAAATCATGGCCTGCGGGACCACACTGATGGGCTACACGCAGTGGTGTTGTTCATCACCGGACTGTTGCCATACAAAAAAGGTCTGCTTCCGGTGTAAAAGCCGCTCCTGCCCGCACTGCGGGGTGAAGGCTGGCGCACAGTGGATACAGTATCTGCTGAGCCTGGTCCCCTACTGCCCGTGGCAGCATATTGTGTTCACACTTCCCTGCCAGTACTGGTCCCTGGTGTTCCACAACCGGTGGTTACTGGCAGAGATGAGCCGCATTGCAGCGGATGTGATACTGGAAATCTGCCATCAGGCAGATGTGGAGCCGGGGATATTCACGGTGATCCACACATGGGGGCGTGACCAGCAGTGGCATCCGCATATCCATTTATCGACAACTGCCGGTGGTGTGACGTCGGGCCACACCTGGAAAAATCTTCATTTTTACGCCCGTAAGGTGATGAGCATGTGGCGCTACCGGATAACACGGTTGCTGTCACGGAAATACCCTGACCTGGTGATGCCGGATGCGCTGGCAGCAGAAGGAAGCAGTAAACGGGAATGGAATCGCTTCCTGGACACGCATTACCGCCGTGGCTGGAATGTCAACGTATCCCGGGTAATGGATAATGCCACCCATGTGGCGGTGTACTTTGGCTCTTACCTGAAAAAGCCACCGGTGCCGATGAGTCGTCTGGAGCATTATGCCGGTCAGGATGAAATCGGTCTGCGTTACAACAGTCACCGAACAAAACGGGAAGAATACCTGTTGATGAGTGGAGATGAGTTCATGGAAAGGTTCTCCTGGCATGTGGCGGATAAGGGGTTCCGTATGGTGAGGTACTACGGTTTTTTGAGTCCGGCGAAACGGCGGTTACTGGAAGAAGTGGTGTACATCATAACGGAGACAGTGAGAAAAACGGCGATGCAAATCACCTGGAGAGGGATGTATCAGAGGTTACTGAAGGTTGACCCGCTGAAGTGCGTGCTGTGCGGGAGTCAGATGCGTTTTACGGGGCTGAAGCGGGGCTACCGTCTGGCAGAGCAGGTCCTGATGCATGAGCCGCTGGCCCGGATGCGGTGGTGCGGCTGAGAGCCGCAGAGGGGAAGTTGCGTCCATTTTGAGGGAAACGGAGCAAAAAACCGCCATTCATACCCTGAATCAATCAGAGCCATCCAGTTTAATCGTCGGTTCCGTTCATATGGAGCAAAAGTGGTGTTGAAGAAACATCCGTTTTGTGGTGTTTTTTTAATCTTTTTGGGGTTTTAATTCCTATCGATGAACGGTTTAAACCTGATTTTGCCCGGACATTGCGCCCCGGCTGGCTGACCGTACCCGCTGCTGACTTTGACATGTTGCTGACCTTCAAATCCTCAATGACTATCATTGCGTGGTTTTTGCTGACGGCCGTTGTGACTTTGTGAAGGTAGTCCCTGCGGATATTTGCGATACAGGAATGCAGTCGCTGTATTTTGCGTTTCTGCTTCTGCCAGTTGTTGCTGAATTTGACCTTGCGGCTTAACTGTCGCTGAAGTCTCGCCAGCGTCTTCTGGTTTTTCTGAAAACTGTTTACAGGCTCAAAGACTGTGCCATCTGACAGCGTGGCGAGTTTAGCCACGCCAGCATCCAGCCCGACCATTGATGCTGAAGGGTGAGCCGGAGTGGATACTTCACTTTCCGTCTGAATACTGATGTACCACTTACCGCAGGACTGGCTGACAGCGGAATTTTGGTCGATACTCCGTGACCTGACGGCTATTCCGGTAGCGCATCCAGCCCAGTTTCGGCAGAAAATACTGCTGTTTTCCTGATTCCAGCTCAACGCCTGGCGGTAGCGGAATGCATCGAATCCGTTCCCGCTTTTTCTAATTGGGAAAAGCAGCCCGCTTCCGGAAGAAGTTTTTGCAAGCCCGCTCAAGGTCTTTCAGTGACTGTTGCAATGGCTGTGAGGGAGAATCTTTAAGCCATTGCGTTTCAGTGGCATTTTTCCACTCTAACCAGCTGCTAGCTCACCTCCTGTAAGGGATGTATTTATTACCGGCCTGATGATTCTCACTCCGACGTGCCAGAGCACGATTGAAAACGAAACGACATGCGCCTGCGAAGCGCCTCATTTCACACTCCTGTTGACGACCTCGTTAACCTGGAATTTAAATGCCTGTAATCGTTTCACAGGTCAAATGAGCACTTTGGTCCTGAAAAAGAAACCGATATCCGACGGGGAAGGCATGGCTCCGATGCATGTTCACCTCGGTTCTTCTGATGCTTAGATACCTGATGTTAGATTTTTCGACCATGACGCGACAGAAAACTTACGCGCTCTAACTTTTCAAATGTATGTGCTGATTTTGAGCTTGACTGGTTGCAAACGGATGCGAAGTCAGATCACGTCGATTTTGTTAATTAACTTACCTCCGAACTGGCGATATCCAGTCTGGTAAATACCTTGAAAGGCGTATCGGTAGGCGACGGCGATGCATTGACGAGATATTGCAGTCAGGTATTACTACAAGGTGTTTTCGTGGAGTTCTCTGCCATTTTGCCGAAGCTGCGGAGGTGCGCCAATATCCGTCACTCCGCCAATACGTTGAACAATACAAACACCTGGTCAGGTGGAAAACCGCGCCTGCCATATCCCCGCCCTGAAGGACGGGGTTTTACGGCGCACCGGTATAAAAAAGCGCCATCTAACCATGGCGCGTCTGGAACTACTTTTTGTTTACGTTAACATGGCGGTATCAACTTGTATGTCATCAATAAAACTCGTTCAAGATTTTCGAAAGCCATTCGGCGTACTTTCGTTATTCAGGTCTTTACCTTCGCCCTGACGAACGATTTTGATAACCGGTTTATTAGTCGCTGCATCAATCAGCTCACCTTCAAAAATAATAGGCGAGTATCCATGGCAACGTGGCTGTAGCCATTGCGTCCCGCAACGACTAATGCAACATAAACCACTTCATAGAATCGCAGCCCTTCTTTGCTGGTATCTACACCGGTAACGGCCCACGGAAAATCAGACTACGCGGCCCAGCGGTGGTAACCAAGCGGTTTACGCCGCGCTATCGCTTCTTTCATTTCGGTGTTGGTATAGTTCAAAATTTTATCCAGAACTTTCTGCCTACCTGGGTTTATGGTTTCGTACTGGATAATAAGTGATTGGGTCCAGATGATGCTGTCATATTTGCTTTTGATCAAACTCGGGTCTACCCAACGTAAAACAGGTTTACCCTAGCCCAGGTCGTTTCTTTTAAATCAGAGTAATTGTTTAAAAACCAGAAATATTCATCTGGCTGGTGATTTTAGAAGGACAACCAGACAGAGCCAATAAGCCGCATAAAGCTGCAACTTTCGCAATGATGTGGTACGGATGAATAGTTTCTGAGATGATTATATTACTTTCTAAGTTATAGCAAAAGCGCCGCTTGCGTTGTGGCAAAAAAAGGTTGGTGAAAGAAACTTTCAGCCCCCTTTCAGACGACATAGTCAATGCCGAAAGGGGGCTAAGTCGATCATCAGTACTTAAATTTCTGTAGTTAAGCTGCTAAAAACTTCGACTACTGTGATTAATTCACATCCCTTCGATAAAAATATGCTGACCCAAAAGAAAGAACAGTAAATTATCTCAGCGTGGGAATTTTCACGCGTTTTGGTGCTTACCGGGTCATTTTTTCATGCCAGCATCGTGGCGATGGAGTCCAGACGATTACCGTTGGCGTCGGTGCGGGGGCAGCTCGCGACGTCTTCATCGTATTTCACCCTCTCCCAGCCCTTCGTAATATCGACGTAATTCTCCCTCGAGGCAAACGGAAGCCGACGGCATGGATAATCAGCGGTATCCATCGCCGCCACAATCAGGTTGTAACCACCAGGTTTTTAGCCAACGTTGCATATTGGCAATCAACCCGGGGATGGTTTTAGCCTCAAGGAACATCAGCACCACAGTCGAAAGAATAAAATCGTACTGTCTATCAAATGTGAGGTTATTCATATTTTAATGATCTTGGGTGTGTAAATTATCCAGATTTTTAATGGATTTTATGCGCTCGACGTTGGCGATACTCATGGCATTTTTATCCGATGCGTCAACATCATAACCATTGGCTGCCAGGTAAAGATGTTATGACCATTGCCACAGCCCAGATTCATGTTTTACCCGGTTTACGACTTTCACCGCTTCCATACTTCAGCGTGCGGGTTAATTCAATATTATTCATAAATAGTTTTCGTCACGCATGATTTATCTTTGTCCTCTGCTTTCATTAAAACGGCGCGCTGGGTTCTGACTATAATTTTCCGCGCATCAGAAGCGCAAAAGTACGGATGAGCAGATATCGCAATAATAAAATCGGTAAAGATAAACAGCGGCACCGCCAGCGTATGGAAAATCGATCATCCGACTGCCACTCCCCAGATGCAAAACGGTGGTCGCCAGTGCAGATACGCCAAACGAGACTCCAGAATGAAGATTAAACGGCTGGTAGAGATACCATGGCATCAGACGAGCATAAACAGCAGTTGCAGCAGTCGATAACCGAAAAGCATTTTCGCCAGCGTGTCACCCTCGCCGCCGTTGACGCTCAGCCGCTGCACGACAAGCCACCAGCGCAGGAGCGAGCTGAATGCCGAGTGATGTCCCGTAGTGCCGTGGGTAATTCTCCCAACTGCGCAGACGCTGCAAGATTACTGGTTCAAGGCTAGCCATGAGAAAACGCCTGCGCCTAAACACGAGACCGGCGTCGGCGTAGCCGACGCACCACAGGCCATTGCGCTGATAAAGTCGTCGGCAACTCGTCGGGCAGATACAGTCCAGGCGCTGGTAGCTTCAGGCGAAATCGCGCCATACCCCGGAGTTCGCCAGGCGGCATAAGCCAACTCGTCACCACACCAAAACTGAACAGGCACACCGCCAGTGGGCGAAACCACGGAACAAAACCAATCGCCACCAGCATCGTCGTTGCCGGAACAAACTCACAAAACTGCTCAGCACTGGATGGCGAACTTCCGCCAGCACGCTATGCGGAAAGCGATGAGTCGGCAAGGAATGCGCTAGTCAATAATCCCCGGAGACGATCATCGTCATAATCACCAGCCCATCCCCTAACCAGTGGCTGACCTGCCAAACCCTGCTGGCACAGCGCCGGCCAACCCCATCCCTTACGTCCCACACAATACCAAAAGAACCTGCCGGCAAATTGAGCACTTTATCGCTCTGCATCTTCTTACTCATTTTGTTTAATTTATAAAGTATATTTGAAATGCATTTTTATGGAATTTTTCTTGAGCATAGCCAGAGCTGCAGAAATTCGCTATGGTTATAGCAAGTCACCTGTGGGAAAACGCTATGCGCAAATATCGTCCTAGTGAAGCAGCGAGCCTTTAGTTATCAGGAAGATGGCACTAAAAAAAATGTGTTATTACGCAGATTATCGCCATTAGCGATTTTAACGATGTGATAGCAGGAACCGCTGGCGGCTGGATTCATTGCGAACGGTGTTAGCACAAGAAGGAAATTGCTGGATTTACGACCAGAATGCTATTGCGTTCGGCGGAGCGGGCGATTTCCGTAATACGCGTATCACCGGCACCAGCGTGCTGTGGGGAGAGGTTTATGCAACGGATAACGTTGGATTGATAATAGTGAAATCAGCCAGGGTGAATATACAAGTGACAGCGTCACCATTCATGACTTATTAGTTTACGGTACGTAGAATATTTGGTCACGCTTAAATTGATCAACATTGACGCATCGTCGCCGCACAAGGCTTAACGCCCTGACCATCATCTGCTCCAAATTTATGATCGCGTAAAGGGTTAGCGCCTCGCGTATTCCACCAGGCAGCAAATTTATGGCGATGCCGTCGTCCGGTATGCTTTTATCGAACATCGCGCCGACTCTTGATTTTGCCAGTGTTGAAGGTAATGAAGAGAACAACGTCTGGCTATGCGATTGCGCTGAAAGCTTACGGTCACGCGCAGGCGAAAGCTGGCATAGAAGAAGATGCGATCCCATGATTTATTACAGTTCGCAGGTGGCGGAATACGCCATTGTGGAAGGTAATTGTGTGTTAAAACATCATGTCTTGATTGGCGGAAATGCCGCGGTACGTGGTGGACCGATCTCGTCCGACCAGCACGTTGTAATACAAGGTGATAGTGGATCAACAGGTGCGGTGATAATTGAAAACCATGTGGAGTTAACCGACCACGCCGTCGTCGAAGCCTTTGATGGCGACACGGTTCATGTCCGTGGTCCAAAAGTCATTAACGGTGAGGAGCGCATTACGCGAATGCTGCTGGCAGGGTCATTATGAATCGATAATACGGTGCGTATAAGTTCACATCATCATAGGCATCATTCAGGTACTCAGCCTGTTTCAGGAACTTTTCAAGGATAAAACCATCGCGCAAGTGACCGTTGCCTTGCAATTGTCCACCCAACATTGATTACGAAGCGTCTGAAGTTCACCAGATCAGCGTACCAATGAATCAATGCCTGCAGCGCCTGAGAAATTATTGTTTCTGATGAGATCTGTCAGCGAGTAGCCGATTTCAGCAGTTTTATTCAGTGGTTCAATACGATTAAACGAGATAACGCCGATAAGTTCATCTTCTTTGAAAATCATGAACATTTTGGCATAGCCGCGTTGATGCAACATCATCACCCTGCACCGTTTTTTCGCGTGTCCCTTCACTCTGAACCAAATGCGGCGAGTTTAGCGATCTGCTGTAACCAGGTTTTTATTTTTACAGATTAACTGATAAAGAGGTGTGACGTGACTTTCCCTGAACAGCAATGTAATTCAAGTGATTCGTCTTACTTTTATCGTTTCAGTTATCTTATCTCCAGTTTAATCTCAATGCCGTCGTTAAAAGCCGCCTGGCCTGGCGGCTAGGAAGTTTACACCTCTTCGACGCTCTCCTGCTCAGGATTTTCGAGCATCTCATCTTTTAACTGTAGCTTTTGTTTTTCATGCGGACCACTTCCGCATCGTACCCTCGACCGTCGGCACCTTTCCTCTGGCAATTTCATGATCAAGTTTATTGTGTTTATCGAACAAGGACATAAAGCGCAGGATTTTCGTTTTTCAGACGGGATATTAAATCTCGGTATTCTGGAAACATACGCACTTCCTGTTAGCGGCTGACAAGGTGTATCTAAATACACACCATCAGATTACTCATTTAACTTAGGGAAAAATGCGAGCGGGATCGTGTTTAACAAGACGGCACCTCCCAAGAAGGTGCCGAAGAAAAAACAATTAAACTCATCACGCGGTCGTTAACATAGCTGACGTTTATCCGGCGCTGGCGGGAAGTACTGCTACAGCCACGTTTAACTCATAGCGTCCCCTGACAACGCAGATACATCCGTATATCGACCGGATTAGTGGAGTCTGACGTCGGATACCAGTCAAACTGAATACGATAACCATCAATGGGTTCAATATAGAGAATTTCGATTTGCTTCGTTCCCACTGGAAAGCGTATTACTGGCCAATGCCTTTTGGCGCGGCAGCTTTCAGATCACCACCAACGAATTGACGGCAAAACGACGCGCCCATTTTTCGGGACAGCGTTCACTGGCGCCGAACCTTCCGGGAAATCGCCCATGCCGGTCGCGTCGCCATAACGCGCGCTAATGGGTTATGAACAGGCGGTTGCGTACTCCAGTACAGACGATACTGGAATGCAAACTCATCACCTGCTTTTACAGCTTTTTCTGGCTGCCAGAAGTAGACAATGTTATCCAGCGTTTCGCCTGTTGTTGGGATTTCCATCAGGCCGATGGCGCCCTTACCCCACTTGTTACGCGGTTCCACCCACAGACTTGGCGTTTGTTAGACCAGCCCATAACGTCCTGATAATGGGAGGAGTTACGATCCAGTTGCAATAAACGAGTCCCTTTCGGGTTGTTGTCGGTGTAAGCATTGTACTGGAGTTTTGGGATTATTCAGCGGACGGTAAATCCACTCGCCGTCGCCCTGCCACATGGAAGACGATCAAGTCATGAATTTGCGGATGAATTTGTATTACATCCGACGTCTCATTAGTACCGCAGCTGAACATACTGGTCATCGGCGCAATGCCCAGCTGTTTAATGTCTTTCGCGCGCATACAGGTGATTTTCCACATCCATAATCACCTACTTTTCTCACAACTAAATAGTGAACTTATAGGCACCAGAAATGCTGGCGCTATCGAGCAACGCATAAACGGTAAAGGTAGTCGCTCTCGGTCTACCGTATCAAACCAGAAGGCGGTAAAGTCGGGGAACTCTTCTTCACTGTCGGTGTAAGTGTTGATCGCCAGGCCGCGGCCAACAAACCGTATCGATATGTATCATCAACGGCGCGGAAATAACTCGCGCCGAGAAATGATACTACATCACGGCGCGCCAGTTCGGGGCTTTAACATGCGAAAACCGGCAAAGCCGATATTGCTTTGCCTTTGTAATTGTTTTGTATCAACACCCGCATCGTTGTATTTGAACAACTCCGGGCGAAAGTGAATTTCACGCGCCAGACGCGTTGCTCGATCCACAGAACACATACGAACGCGGCGACGGAATCCCATTCCCATATGGAAGAACTGAGCGTCCAGTTGACGGTTCTCACGTTATGCCAGGCGATTTTTCGGCGTCGTATTGAATTGTGTTATAAGCCGCGCCGTCATCGTTGCCATCGTGTCAGGTGGCGGACGAGGCGCACCACGCCACGCTGTTTGCGCTAAGTCGTGCGCCATTGACTGTAGAATGGAGAAGTCAAAACGCTGGGTTTGCCCGTCGGCAATATCAGAATCTGCCGCTAATGCCGCCTGAGAAAAAATAGAAGCAATGCCGTTAATCGCATGCACGTCGCGATAGCCATTGAACCTTTAATAAATCGTCTACTATTGATACCTGAAAGTGAGTCCTTCTGTGTTGCGCATGGTCCGCGCTGGTCGTTTCAGCGGCAAG
Source organism: Shigella flexneri (assembly GCA_048288465.1). Classification (GTDB taxonomy): domain Bacteria; phylum Pseudomonadota; class Gammaproteobacteria; order Enterobacterales; family Enterobacteriaceae; genus Enterobacter; species Enterobacter flexneri_B. The sequence goes on from CP182556.1 coordinate 1,758,830, forward strand.
AAAGTGCTGATGACCGCTCACTCTAGACAATATTTATTAATAATCCAATTGTCAACTGAGAGAATATGCATAATCGTATTTTTATGTCGATGGATGAGCTGATTGTTTGTAAATCAGGCAAATTTTTGCAAAGGCGGATGGTCAGAATTTAAACAAACGACAGCGACGTTTACTGCGTCTTCGCGTCCTGGTAAAGCTGGAACTCATCCAAAACCGGACAACCCAACGCCTGCTCAAATGCTTCGCGACTGGCATTACCGTGACTGCGCGTCTGTGTTTCATTACCCAGATTTGACTTAAGATTCGCCGCGCTAACGGGCAAGAAATTTATAGGTGATGGGTTGCGCTACTACCCAACCACGTTCAATTAAGGGCTGTGGATTGTCTCGGGATGAATCGCCGACGATGCGCCTCACCTGAAGGCGTCAGACGGTACCTAACCATGCCAGCCTCGCTGACGCATTGGCTCACTGTCAGGAAAAGTGCGGAGGTTTCCTGGAACGTATTTGGCGAGTGAGATTTACCTGCCTGGTTCCAGCGTTACGCAGAAATATTATCATACAGTTGTCGCCCTTTGGTGTTAATGCCACGCCACGCTGCTCGAATTTCACCAAAGCGCGCCGGTATGCGTGCCCTGTTTCTGCCCCGCAAACAACACCATCCTTCCAGTGCCTTAAAGCTGGTCTGCCGTAGAACGGCACCTCGCGGCGCGGCGGCCCTTCATTTAGAATTTTTGGTTCAATTCCGTATTTCAGGCATGATCGACTGCACCCGGTCAATATCCAGCGTACGTGGTGTCAGATGGTTGATATGGCATCCAGGAAACAGACCACATCAGCAATTAACCGATGTTCGTTGTGCAAGGCGCGAGAGGTTCTTCATTTACCGTTGCTGACTGGTGCCAGCGAAACGTTTCCAGTGGCTTCCTGCAGGAACTCCTGCGCCGTGTTTCGTTAAAACCGCCCGCGGCTCATATTCCTCTAACAGTTGACAACGTGGGGTGAAGATATCGCGCCACGCAGAATCTCCGCCGCTTTCTGGCGCAAAATTTCGTCTCGAGAGCTCAGTCGGAGTAATGAGAAACGCGAAGGAGGGATTACGCCAGAGAAGCATCATCAATGGGCCGAACGCTGTCGAATGCACCGGCACCCCCGCCTGCGAGAGATTGTAGAGCTGACCGGTACATCCCCTATAATGGCAAACATCCGCCGAAGAGTAGCAAGCTCTTGTGCAGTCCCAACGCGAATCGCCCCATGACGTTCAACATTCAGTCGCGCCAGCTCGTCTGCATTTACCATTTTTTCGTGCAGTTGAGGATTGTTTTCCAGCACAGCCAGATTCACATCAGCTACCAGTTCCAGCAGCGTGCCATATTGCGGAACTTCTTGCTGGTACATGGCTGACATTGCCTGCGAAAACTGTTCCCGAATCTCATCCGCCGTGATGCTGTTCGCCATAGTGTCTGCCTCCAGTGGTCAGTAATCTGGAGTGTAGGTAACCGCATTCACTCTGGCGGGAAGAATTTACAAACTGTGATCTCGCCGCGAAAACATCAATATTATCCATTTTGCTGTAACATAATTGCTTTAATTGTTAATAATATTTTGCAATCAAGTTATCATAATCAAACAACTTCACTTGTCAGCGACACCGCTTCGTTTTTAACATCGCTTATGGAAAAAAATAGTCTGTTTAGTCAGCGCATCCGTTTGCGCCACCTTCATACATTCGTAGCTGTCGCACAACAAGGAACTTTGGGGCGCGCAGCTGAAACCCTTAATTTGAGTCAACCTGCGCTCTCTAATACATTGAATGAACTGGAGCAGCTGACGGGCGCTCGCTTGTTTGAGCGTGGTCGTCAGGGGGCGCAACTTACCTTACCCGGCGAACAATTTTTAACGCATGCAGTCAGAGTTCTTGACGCCATCAACACTGCCGGACAGTCGCTTCATCGTAAAGAAGGTCTTAATAATGATGTCGTCAGGGTTGGTGCACTACCTACTGCGGCACTGGGGATATTACCTTCGGTTATAGGTCAGTTTCATCAGCAACAAAAAGAGACGACCTTGCAAGTTGCGACAATGAGTAACCCTATGATTCTGGCGGGTTTAAAAACCGGGGAAATCGATATCGGCATTGGTCGGATGTCAGATCCTGAACTGATGACCGGGCTTAATTACGAACTGCTGTTTCTTGAATCGTTGAAGCTGGTTGTCCGCCCTAATCACCCGCTACTTCAGGAGAACGTAACGCTAAGCCGGGTGCTGGAATGGCCGGTCGTTGTATCACCAGAAGGCACTGCGCCACGCCAGCATTCAGATGCATTAGTGCAGAGCCAGGGCTGTAAAATTCCTTCGGGTTGTATCGAAACGCTGTCTACTTCGCTATCTCGTCAACTTACCGTTGAATACGATTACGTGTGGTTTGTCCCTTCTGGCGCTGTAAAAGACGACCTGCGTCATGCCACGCTGGTGGCCCTGCCTGTTCCGGGACATGGTGCAGGCGAACCGATTGGAATACTGACCCGCGTAGATGCGACGTTCTCTTCTGGTTGCCAGTTGATGATTAACGCTATTCGAAAATCAATGCCGTTCTGAAAGGTGAAGGGATCTGTCGATCCCTCCTTGAACATTTTCACACCGTAGCGAAACTAACTGGTTCACCCGCTCCGCGAGGTTCTGCCGACACAGAATGTTTGTTCAGACGGAATACGTTCACCGCCTCAGTTAATCGTGCAGCCTGTTCTTCAAGGGACACCGCCGCTGCTGAGGCCTCTTCTACCAGAGAAGCATTCTGTTGCGTCACCTTATCCATTTCAGAAATCGCCTGGCTAACCTGAGTTATGCCTCTACTTTGTTCATCCGAGGCGGCGGCGATTTCCTGCATGATATGTGTGACACTCGCGACGGCATCAACAATAGTGCTCATGGTTTTCCCTGCCGTTGCCACCTCATCCGACCCCAGGTCAATTAACCTGACTGATTCACTGATCAAGCCTTCAATCTCTTTCGCTGCCTGAGCGCTGCGGCTTGCGAGTGTCCGTACTTCGCTGGCGACAACGGCAAATCCACGCCCTTGCTCACCCGCTCGCGCGGCTTCAACGGCAGCATTCAGTGCCAGAATATTCGTCTGGAAAGCAATACTGTTGATGACGGCGGTGATCTCAGAAATTTTCTTCGAACTCGTGGAGATAGCGCCCATCGTTTTTACTACACCGGAAACCGTCTGCCCGCCATCGCTGGCTTTAATAGAAGCCTCTTGCGCCAGTTTGCTGGCATGATGCGCGTTATCCGCATTCTGTTTCACCGTCGCAGTGAGTTGCTCCATGCTGGCGGCAGTTTGTTCGATAGCCGCCGCTTGTTCTTCGGTGCGAGATGACAGGTCCGCATTGCCAGCTGAAATTTCGCTGGTGCCACGATAAATCTCTTCCGCGCCCTGTCGAACAGTCCCTACTGTCATCCCCAGTGAATGCTGCATTTGCTGTAAATGACGACTTAAGCGACCGATTTCATTACGACCCGCCGGTTCATCATTCATCGTCAGATCGCCACTGGCGATTTTTTCAATCCGTTGTGCGGCATGTTGCAGTGGACGAATGACGATCCGACGTAGCACCATAAATGTTATCAGCGTCATGACCAGGGCAAGCACAAACGCGCCAATCATGAACATCCCACCCAGGCGGGTGCGCTGATGGGCCAGTTCCGCCAGTTGGTTGGCTCTGGTGCTACGTATCTTAACGGCTTTGTTCAAAATATCGGTATAAGCATTATCCAGCGGTCGGATCTGCTCACTTTCATGATTGATAATCGCTTCAAACATGCCATTTTTGGCATATTTCAACATAGGTTGCATACCCGTGATATAAGCCTGAAAGCGTTGATTTAATTCAGTGTCGAAGGCTTCATCAGCAGGTGTTTTCACCGGTCGATTCTGATAAGCACGATAACCTTGCTGCGACTGTTTAATCTCCGATTCGGCTTGCGCAATATTTCGCTTCATTGCTTCCATTTCCGCAATACGACTCGCAGCCCCGGCCTGAATCATATTGATCCGGGCTGAACGCAAAAAATCTGAACTGTTCGCTAACCCGGTCCGAATCTCAATCTCCGCAGTAACATCACGCTGATCGCGATCGGCCTGCCAGAGGAAATAGCCAGCCAGAGCAGAACTTAATGCGAATAGAACTAAGATACCGCCAAGAATGCAGGCAAATAACGGAACCAGCCTGATGTGATGCAAAAAACCTAATCGCTGTGAGGGAGTTGTATTCATTACCGTTGTCTCTCGTCCAGGTTTACTCCTGATAGAAAGTCATCGGCACTTGACGGTAATTACTTATGACCAAAAACCTCTTTGCGTCACATTTTTACAACAATTATTGCAGAGAAAATTAATGCTATTGGAATGAAGAGAGTAACGAATGGCTAAACTGGCTAACCCGAATGACGAAAAATTCTGGAAAACAGCACGCAATTTCGTGAAGTGATTATTTTCGTCCCTAAGGAAACCTCATAGGATGCCTGCGGGTGCCTGAGACTTTCTGTTTTCAGGCTAACCGGGAATCAGAAAGACGAAGGCCCCGACCGATATTTCTATCAACTGTACTGCACCCATTTTGTTGGACGATGAAATGGAATAGCCCCTAATATGTCAAAGCCAAAATACCCTTTTGAAAAGCGCCTTGAAGTCGTGAATCACTACTTCACTACTGATGATGGTTACAGGATCATCTCGGCACGTTTTGGTGTCCCCCGAACCCAGGTCAGGACATGGGTTGCCCTCTATGAAAAACATGGAGAAAAAGGTTTAATTCCCAAACCTAAAGGCGTTAGTGCTGATCCAGAGTTGCGTATTAAGGTCGTGAAAGCTGTGATCGAGCAGCACATGTCCCTTAATCAGGCTGCTGCTCACTTTATGCTTGCTGGTAGTGGTTCTGTAGCCAGGTGGCTGAAGGTCTATGAAGAGCGCGGAGAAGCTGGTTTACGCGCGCTCAAGATTGGCACCAAAAGAAACATTGCAATATCAGTTGATCCAGAAAAAGCGGCATCAGCATTGAAGCTGTCAAAAGACCGACGCATTGAGGTGAGGTGTACTGGCAATAGCGGACACTACCATTTGTTCTTTTTTTAAGCAGCCATCTGATGATATTTTTCCCTGAAGGCTGCCGGGGAGATATTCCCCAGACGAGAGTGACGACGCTGACGATTGTAGAAAATCTCAATGTATTCCCGTATTACTGAGATGGCTTCATCCCGGTTATTAAAACGATAGTGGCTCAGGCTCTCATTTTTCAGCGTTCCCCAGAAGCTTTCCATCGGAGCGTTGTCGTAACAGTTACCTTTACGCGACATTGATGTTTTCAGACCAGACTGCTCCTGTATGACCCGGTAATCGTATGCGCAGTACTGTGAACCTCGATCAGAGTGGTGGATTAGCCCGGCAGGTGGGCGCTGGCTCCTGAGCGCCATAAACAGGGCTTTACCTGTCAGCTCTTTTGTCATGCGCTCTCCCATGGCGTAGCCGACAATTTCGCACGTATAAACATCTTTGATGCCAGCGAGGTACAACCATCCCTCCTGTGTGGCAACATACGTCAGGTCCGCCACCCAGACCTGATTTGGTGCTGTAGGAGCGAACGTCTGGTTCAGCAGATTTGGCGCAACTGGCAGATTGTGGTTCGGGTTCGTAGTCGCTCTGAACTTGCGTTTCTGCTTACAGCGTAGCCTCAGCTCCTTACGAAGACGTGCCAGTCGGTCACGACCAACGATGATGCCATTCTCTGCCAGCTCCGTCTGGAGCCGCCGGGTTCCATATGTTTCGCGAGTGCGGATATGTGCCACCTTAATCTCCAGCTTTAGCCGCTCATCACTTTGTTTTCTGTCTGAGGGTTCATGCTGTACCCAGTTGTAATAACCGCTCCTGGATACACCAAATACCTGACACATCGCTTCAATGGGAAATTGTTGTCGCCATTGTTCGATTAACGCGTATTTTTCAGCGACTCCTGTGCAAAATACGCTGTTGCTTTTTTTAATATATCTCGCTCAAGGCGAGCTTCATTTAACGCCTTACGCAGTTGCAGAATTTCAGATTCCAGTTCAGCCACCGTGCGGGAACCAGGAGTACCGAGCCCTTTTCTGGCGGCGGTAACCCATTGTCCTAAAGTGCCTTCAGGAAGGGATAATCGGGAAGCGCCTTCACTGATCGAAAGTTGATTTTCAAGAACCGTTCTGACAGCTTCGGCTTTGAACTCTTTAGAGTAACGTTGGGTTTTTCTGCTCATTATTAGCTCCTTCTGATGCCATTCTATTTCAGGAAGGAGTGTCCGTTAAACTCAGGCTACCTCAAAAAACTAGTATTAAGACTATCACTTAAATAAGTGATACTGGTTGTCTGGAGATTCAGGGGGCCAGTCTAATGAGTTCAGTAATATAAGCGAACTGAAGGATGCTGTTACGGAATATATTGAATACTACAACAGCAGAAGAATTAGCCTGAAATTAAAAGGTCTGACTCCAAATGAATATCGGAATCAGACCTATATGCCTCGTGTTTAACTGTCCAACTTTTTGGGGTCAGTACAAACCGAGGCCAACGAATGAACCAAGCAATTCAGATTGTTAGCCTCTTACCCGCCATCCGGCAAGGAGAAAGGCTATGAAGCGCAACCCTCTGGTGGTGTGTCTGCTCATTATCTGCATTACGATTCTGGCATTCACACTCCTGACCCGACAAACGCTCTACGAACTGCGGTTCCGGGACGGTGATAAGGAGGTTGCTGCGCTCATGGCCTGCACGTCCAGGTAAGGGCAAGCGCGGGGATTTTCCCCGCGCATCTGACTAGCAGATTCATTTTCTCATGGCACCCCTTTTACACTTCAGTTAGTGCATGTTTTTTTCGATGCACTAATAGAACCATCATTACAGACAAATTTGCCGCCTGCCGTACAGTGTGAGATCCCCCCTTTCGAACCAGAACAGGGTTTGCGCCCGGCATCGGCATAAAAGGAAACAAGCGTTCCCATAAACAAAATAAGTGCCAGTTTTTTCATATAACCTCCATGGTTTATCGAATCTTATGTGCGATTTGAACGTTATACGCTGGTTTATTTTGATACCGTTGATGAGATCAAAGATCGGGTGAATTGATTAAAAATAAGCCAGATGGACGTATGGGCAAGGATTATGGTTTTATTTGTCATACAAATAAATATAATAGGCGCTTCCGATGTAGACCCGTATTCTTCGCCTGTACCACGGGTCGGTTTTAGTACAGGCGTTTTCTTTAAATATCCTTCAGGAACGTTTACGCGGCATCATGCGTAGAAGTGTGTTGTCCTTCCAGAAATAGTGGTGTGCCAGTGCAGCCGCAGCGTGCAACCCGATGACAAAATATCCCAGATTCGCCAGCGTCTCATGCCACGACTTTAAGCTATCAACCCGTTCGAAATTGGCCTCTGAAGCGTAAGGCATCGTCAAACCAAACGCAAACCACGGGTTGCCCCGGTTATACATCATCACCAAACCAATCACTGGCAGCGCAATAAACAGGAGATAAATCACCAAATGTCCCAAATGCGCCAGTCCCGTCATCATCGGTTTCGGCTTAGGTATAATCGGCGGGGTTGGGTATTTCAGTCTTAACAAAAGACGAACCACCATCAGCACGAGAATTGAGATGCCACAGGAAACATGAATCATGTTGATGAGCGGCCGATCGCTACGTGGGAAGAAACCACGAAACTCCATTGCGCAATACGCTGCGATAACCAGCAAAAAGACCAGCCAGTGAATGCTGATTTGTAACCTTGAGTATTTATTTTCCATAACATTTCCTGCTTTAACATAATTTTCCGTTAACATAACGGGCTTTTCTCAAAATTTCATTAAATATTGTTCACCCGTTTTCAGTACGTTACGTTTCACTGTAAGAATGGAGATTGCCCATCCCACAATCCTGGTCTAAGCCTGGAAAGGATCAATTTTCATCCGAACGTTCCTGACAGGAGAAAACCATGAGTAAAGTTGGTATTAACGGTTTTGGTCGTATCGGTCGACTGGTGTTGCGTCGTTTACTTGAAGTCAAAAGCAACATAGACGTTGTCGCTATTAATGATCTTACTTCCCCAAAAATTCTCGCCTATCTGCTGAAACATGATTCAAACTATGGTCCGTTCCCCTGGAGCGTTGATTTTACGGAAGATTCACTTATCGTTGATGGGAAAAGTATCGCGGTTTACGCCGAAAAAGAGGCTAAAAATATTCCGTGGAAAGCGAAAGGGGCAGAAATCATTGTCGAATGTACTGGCTTTTATACCTCCGCCGATAAATCGCAGGCGCATCTTGATGCTGGTGCGAAGAAGGTGTTGATTTCCGCTCCTGCCGGTGAAATGAAAACCATCGTTTATAACGTTAATGACGACACTCTGGATGGCAACGACACCATTGTTTCCGTGGCGTCATGCACCACTAACTGCCTTGCGCCGATGGCCAAAGCCTTGCATGACAGTTTCGGGATAGAAGTCGGCACGATGACGACCATTCATGCCTATACTGGCACCCAGTCACTGGTGGATGGCCCGCGTGGTAAAGATTTACGTGCTTCACGCGCAGCGGCAGAAAATATCATTCCCCACACTACGGGGGCGGCAAAAGCCATTGGTCTGGTGATCCCGGAACTGAGCGGCAAACTGAAAGGTCATGCGCAACGCGTGCCGGTGAAAACAGGTTCGGTCACTGAGCTGGTGTCCATTCTCGGAAAAAAGTGACTGCCGAAGAGGTGAATAACGCACTTAAACAAGCAACCACCAATAACGAGTCATTTGGTTATACCGATGAAGAAATAGTCTCTTCCGATATCATTGGCAGCCATTTCGGTTCAGTGTTTGATGCCACGCAAACGGAAATTACCGCCGTGGGCGATTTACAACTGGTGAAAACGGTCGCCTGGTACGATAACGAATATGGCTTCGTCACGCAGCTTATTCGCACCCTCGAAAAATTCGCTAAACTCTGACGCGCACAGGCGGAGGAAAAAACCTCCGCCTCTTTCACTCATTAAGACTGTAAATAAACCACCTGGGTCTGCAGATATTCATGCAGGCCATGTTTACCATCTGCGCCGCCAATACCGGATTTACGCCATCCGGCGTGGAAACCTTGCATAGCTTCGAAGTTTTCACGGTTGATGTAAGTTTCACCAAACTTCAGCCCTTTAATGGCTTTCATCGCGACGTTCAGATTTTGGGTATAGATTGATGAGGTCAGGCCGTAATCACTGTCATTAGCCATTGAGATAGCATCTTCCAGCGTGTCAAATGCGACAACTGGCAGCACCGGGCCAAAGGTTTCCTCATGCATAATCGACATTTCCTGGCGAACATCCAGCAGCAATGTCGGCGGATAATAATATCCTTTCCCCTCTACCGCTTTGCCACCCAACGCCACTCTCGCCCCTTCTTCTACTGCGCGCGCCACTTTTTGCTCAACCCTTTCCAGCGCCGCGGCGTTAATCAACGGCCCCATCGCAATGTCGTTGCGTTCAGCGGGGTTACCAAATTGAACCGCCTGCAACGCTTCACCCAGCAGATTGACGAACTGATCATAAATGCCTTTCTGTACATAAACACGTTCTGCACAGTTACACACTTGCCCACTATTAATGACGCGTGAATCAACGATGGCTTTGACTGCCAGTTCAAGATCGGCATCGTCCATTACGATAGCCGGTGCTTTACCACCCAATTCCAGACACACTTTGGTGATGTTTTTCGCCGCAGTCGCCATGATCTTCTCACCTGCAGAGACGCTGCCTGTCATACTGACCATTGCGACCTTTGGGTTACCCGCCAGTTCTTGCCCAACGGTTTCACCACGCCCCAGTACAAGGTTAAACACGCCGCGCGGAAGGCCTATTTCATCGACGATTTTGGCGAATGCAATCGCATTGTTTGGCGTAAATTCACTGGGTTTAATGACGATGGTATTACCGGTCAAAAGAGCGGGAGCCATTTTGCGGGCAATGAGGAAGAACGGAAAGTTCCACGGCAGAATGCCGGTAGTCACACCAAGCGCACGTTTAAACAGAAGAATATTTTCTCCCGGACGATCGCTTTGAATAATCTCGCCCTCGTAACGCCGTGCCCACTCCGCCATGTAATCGATATAGTCGGCAGTAAAAGCCACTTCGACTTCAGCTAGCTGCTGGATCTTGCCCCCTTCTTCAACAATCAGCGCACTGATTTCACTGGCGCGTTCGCGGATCCCGGCGGAGATTTTGCACAACCAACTGGCGCGTTCAATAGCAGGCAACGCTTCCCATTCTGGTTGTGCACGTTCTGCTGCATCGATTGCCTTACGGGCATCCTCGGCCTGACCATCGGGTATGCGGGAAATGACAGCCTCTGTAGCAGGGTTTACCACATCAATCCATGCGTCTCCACGCCAGGTAACAAACTGTCCATCGATATACATAGGATGTTGAACGGGTACTGACATGGGCGACTCTTGTGATTTATATGTTTGTTTTCGGTGAATATATTGTTAATTAACATCAATCATCAGAGAGACGGCATCGGGAAAGGACAAGTCTGTGGAGGGCTTCATAAAAACAAGTGTAAAAGGAATAAAAGGCAGAAATAAAAGTCAGGAGTCATGCCCGTTTGCAAACAAGTGGTTCACAAACGGGCAATTTTTAACGTAACGAGCGACTTTCCATCGCCTCGATGAGCACCGCATCATGTTTCAGCGTTTGCCATGCATGGATGACTTCTGCCGGAAAATCAACGTGAACGATAAAATCTCGCCCGCGGGGACCGTAGCCATCGCTATCATCGTGTAAACGCGGCAGCTCGCCAGTGAGTAGTGAGAGATAACGCTCAACCGGCCATAATCCTTGTAACTGATTAATAAAGATTACACTGTCTGCGTTATTTCCTAACTGAGGAACGAATCCGGGATAACTTAACCAGCGTGGTGCATCGGGATTGTCCCCGGTCATACGGCGGAACGTTGCCATCGTGCGCCGCTGCATGGTGGGGTCCTGTACAACGATAGCCGTATGAACTCGTTCTACGGCCTGATTCAATAGCGTGATGCTAAAGCGTGCGTTTTCACCGCAGTTTGTTGACTGGTCTTCAATCCAGATTTTTTCATGCGGAATATGCCAGAACTGATGAGCGATATCCACCAGGATGGTCGCTTCTGCTCTGCCAGTGGTGCGGACTGAGGTAGCCTGAGTTTAACGGACACTCCTTCCTGAAATAGAATGGCATCAGAAGGAGCTAATAATGAGCAGAAAAACCCAACGTTACTCTAAAGAGTTCAAAGCCGAAGCTGTCAGAACGGTTCTTGAAAATCAACTTTCGATCAGTGAAGGCGCTTCCCGATTATCCCTTCCTGAAGGCACTTTAGGACAATGAGTTACCGCCGCCAGAAAAGGGCTCGGTACTCCTGGTTCCCGCACGGTGGCTGAACTGGAATCTGAAATTCTGCAACTGCGTAAGGCGTTAAATGAAGCTCGCCTTGAGCGCGATATATTAAAAAAAGCAACAGCGTATTTTGCACAGGAGTCGCTGAAAAATACGCGTTAATCGAACAATGGCGACAACAATTTCCCATTGAAGCGATGTGTCAGGTATTTGGTGTATCCAGGAGCGGTTATTGCAACTGGGTACAGCATGAACCCTCAGACAGAAAACTGAAGTGGCACACTGAATTTGGCCACCTGAACAGAGGTGATATGCTCACCTCAGAACAACACAGGTGCTCCAATGAAAAAAAGAAATTTTAGCGCAGAGTTTAAACGCGAATCCGCTCAACTGGTTGTTGACCAGAAATACACGGTGGCAGATGCCGCCAAAGCTATGGATGTTGGCCTTTCCACAATGACAAGATGGGTCAAACAACTGCGTGATGAGCGTCAGGGCAAAACACCAAAAGCCTCCCCCATTACCCCGGAACAAATTGAAATCCGTGAGCTCAGGAAAAAGCTACAACGCATTGAAATGGAGAATGAAATATTAAAAAAGGCTACCGCGCTCTTGATGTCAGACTCCCTGAACAGTTCTCGATAATCGGGAAACTCAGAGCGCATTATCCTGTGGTCACACTCTGCCATGTGTTCGGGGTTCATCGCAGCAGCTACAGATACTGGAAAAACCGTCCTGAAAAACCAGACGGCAGACGGGCTGTATTACGCAGTCAGGTACTTGAGCTACATGGCATCAGCCACGGTTCGGCCGGAGCAAGAAGCATCGCCACAATGGCAACCCGGAGAGGCTACCAGATGGGACGCTGGCTTGCTGGCAGGCTCATGAAAGAGCTGGGGCTGGTCAGCTGTCAGCAGCCGACTCACCGGTATAAACGTGGTGGTCATGAACATGTTGCTATCCCTAACTACCTTGAAAGGCAGTTCGCCGTGACCGAGCCAAATCAGGTGTGGTGCGGTGATGTGACCTATATCTGGACGGGTAAGCGCTGGGCGTACCTCGCCGTTGTTCTCGACCTGTTCGCAAGAAAACCAGTGGGCTGGGCCATGTCGTTCTCGCCGGACAGCAGGCTCACCATGAAAGCGCTGGAAATGGCATGGGAAACCCGTGGTAAGCCCGGCGGGGTGATGTTCCACAGCGATCAGGGCAGTCATTATACGAGCAGGCAGTTCCGGCAGTTATTGTGGCGATACCAGATCAGACAGAGTATGAGCCGGCGCGGAAACTGCTGGGATAACAGCCCAATGGAACGCTTCTTCAGGAGTCTGAAGAACGAATGGATGCCGGTGGTGGGTTACGTAAGCTTCAGCGAGGCAGCTCACGCCATAACGGACTATATCGTTGGATATTACAGTGCACTAAGACCGCACGAATATAACGGTGGGTTACCCCCAAACGAATCGGAAAATCGATACTGGAAAAACTCTAACTCGGTGGCCAGTTTTTGTTGACCACTTCAGAACAAAGTGATGAGCGGCTAAAACTGGAGATTAAGGTGGCACATATCCGCACTCGCGAAACATATGGAACCCGGCGGCTCCAGACGGAGCTGGCAGAGAATGGCATCATCGTTGGTCGTGACCGACTGGCACGTCTTCGTAAGGAGCTGAGGCTACGCTGTAAGCAGAAACGCAAGTTCAGAGCGACTACGAACCCGAACCACAATCTGCCAGTTGCGCCAAATCTGCTGAACCAGACGTTCGCTCCTACAGCACCAAATCAGGTCTGGGTGGCGGACCTGACGTATGTTGCCACACAGGAGGGATGGTTGTACCTCGCTGGCATCAAAGATGTTTATACGTGCGAAATTGTCGGCTACGCCATGGGAGAGCGCATGACAAAAGAGCTGACAGGTAAAGCCCTGTTTATGGCGCTCAGGAGCCAGCGCCCACCTGCCGGGCTAATCCACCACTCTGATCGAGGTTCACAGTACTGCGCATACGATTACCGGGTCATACAGGAGCAGTTTGGTCTGAAAACATCAATGTCGCGTAAAGGTAACTGTTACGACAACGCTCCGATGGAAAGCTTCTGGGGAACGCTGAAAAATGAGAGCCTGAGCCACTATCGTTTTAATAACCGGGATGAAGCCATCTCAGTAATACGGGAATACATTGAGATTTTCTACAATCGTCAGCGTCGTCACTCTCGTCTGGGGAATATCTCCCCGGCAGCCTTCAGGGAAAAATATCATCAGATGACTGCTTAAAAAAAGAACAAATGGTAGTGTCCGCTATTGCCAGTACACCTCACTTTTAAGGAAATGCTGTAGATAAACATTATTCATCTTGCAGCTGAGAATTGTATTTTTCTGAATTCCTGAATTTTTGTCCTTACCGTTTTAGAATTAATAAAAAACCCGGCGCTAAATGCTTACCGGGTTTTAGATTTATTAGGCAAATAGCAGGGTTAACCGCTAATCTGCTCCATCGCCTGCAAAATACGCTTATCTGAAATCGGATAAGGCGTACCAAGTTGTTGAGCGAAGTAACTAACGCGCAGCTCTTCTATCATCCAACGGATCTCTTTCACGTCTTCATCCTCACGACGTGCAGGCGGCAGTTTGTTGATCCATTGCTGCCACGCCTGCTGGACGTTTTCGACTTTCAGCATCTGTGCACGATCGCGATGTGGATCAACCGCCAGTTTTTCCAGTCGTTTTTCAATCGCCTGCAAATATCGCAGCGTGTCGCCCAGCCGTTTGAAGCCGTTACCAGTGACAAAACCGCGATATACCAACCCGCCCATCTGCGCTTTAATATCAGAAAGCCCCAGTGCCATGGTCATATCCACCCGCCCTTTCAGACGTTTGTTGATATTGAACACCGCAGTGAGGATTTGCTCGACCTGCTTCGCAATATCCACCACCGTGTCATTCAGTTCGGCGCGCACTTTTTCATGCAGCGCAGCAAAGCCTTCTTCCGTCCAGACCGGGCCACCATTGGCGTCGATCAGTTGATCCACACCGCAGGAGATACAGTCGTCGATCAGCTCCAGCACTTTGCCATACGGGTTAAAGTACAGCCCCAGCTTGGCTTTGTTTGGTAACTTCTCATGTAAATACTTGATCGGCGAGGAAATATTTAGCAGCAGTAGACGGCGAAGACCATTCCACATTGCCTGTTTTTGCTCCAGCGGGTTATCAAACAGTTTGATCGTCACGCTGTCGCGTTCATCCACCAGCGCCGGCCACGCCTTCACTTTATAGTTGCCACGCTTCTGTTCGTAACTTTCCGGCAGCTGACCAAAACTCCAGATATGTAAGCCGCTCTGCTCGATACCGTCATCCGCCACCGCGGACAGCGTTTCCTGCACTTTGCCTTTCAGCGCATCTTTCAGATCTTGTAGCGAGCGCCCTTCTTTTAGCTTCTTGTTTTTGTCATCCACCACGCGGAAGGTGATTTTCAGGTGATCGGGCACCTGATCCCAGTGCCAGTCTTCGCGGTCAACGGTAACGCCGGTCATCCGCCGTAACTCGCGCTCAAGGCTGTCGAGCAACGGTAACTCCAGCGGTGTGACGCGGCCTAAAAACGCTTCGGCGTAGTTTGGTGCAGGCACAAAATTACGGCGTACCGGTTTCGGCAACGATTTAATCAGAGCAATCACCAATTCGCGGCGCAGACCGGGGATCTGCCATTCAAACCCGCTTTCCTCAACCTGGTTAAGTAACGGCAGCGGAATATGTACGGTCACACCGTCCGCGTCCGCGCCTGGCTCAAACTGATAGCTCAAACGCAGCTTGAGATTGCCCTGATGCCAGAAGTTCGGGTAATCCAGCTTGCTGATTTTTTCCGCCCCTTCTTTGATCAACATGCTCTTTTCAAAGTTGAGCAAATCAGGCGTTTCGCGGCTGACTTTTTTCCACCAGCTATCGAAGTGACGAGCGGAGATTACATCGTGGCTGATGCGCTGGTCGTAGAACTCAAACAGCGTTTCGTCATCAACCAGAATATCGCGGCGACGTGATTTGTGTTCCAGCTCTTCCACTTCGGCCCGCAGTTTCAGGTTTTCACGGAAGAATGCGTGACGCGTCTGCCAGTCACCTTCCACCAGAGCGTGGCGAATAAAGAGTTCACGACATAACGCCGAATCGATCTGGCTGTAGTTGACCTTGCGCGCAGCAACAATCGGCAAACCATAAACAGTGACTTTTTCCGTTGCCATCACCGCGCCCTGCGCCCGTTCCCAGTGCGGTTCGCTGTAGGTGCGTTTAATCAAATGCTGAGCAACGGGTTCTACCCATTCCGGGTCGATACGCGCAGCAATGCGCCCCCACAGGCGGCTGGTTTCTACCAGTTCCGCCACCATTACCCATTTCGGCGGCTTTTTGAATAAACCAGAACCGGGGAAGATGGAGAAACGCGCGTTACGTGCACCGGTATATTCCTGTTTATCGGCATCTTTCATGCCGATATGGGAAAGCAAACCGGTCAGTAAGGCGATGTGAATTTCACGATACTCCGCCGGTTCGCTGTTGACCGGAATGCCAAGTTCTTTCACCACCTGGCGCAACTGGGTGTAGATATCCTGCCATTCGCGCACGCGCAGATAGTTGAGGTAATCGGTACGACACAGGCGACGGAAGGCGTTGGAAGAAAGCGCCTTTTGCTGCTCGCCAAGATAATTCCACAGATTTACAAACGCGAGGAAGTCGGATTCTTTGTCGTGGAAGCGACGATGTTTTTCGTCCGATGCCTGCTGTTTGTCCATCGGACGTTCGCGCGGATCCTGGATGGAGAGCGCGGACGTGATAATCATCGCCTCACGCACGCAGCCATGTTTTTGCGCTTCCAGCACCATACGCGCCAGACGTGGGTCGACAGGCAACTGCGAGAGCTGGCGACCGAGCGGCGTCAGTTTATAGGCGCTGGCCTGTTCATCAGTGGGAGATCGCGCCCAGCTCTTCCAGCAGACGCACTCATCCTGACATCTGTGTTTATCCGGTGCTTCGACAAACGGGAACGCAGCGATCGCCCAGCCCCAGCGTGGTCATCTGCAAAATAACCGAGGCCAGGCTTGGTACGCAGAATCTCCGGATCGGTAACTCTCGGGCGCGAGAGGAAATCGTCTTCGGAGAGAAGACGAATAGACATCCCTTCGGAACACACCACCACAGCGGCCTTTACGCCATTGGCAGACGCCTGCGAAATGGTCGCTACGGTAAACGCTGCACTTTGGTGCGATAGCCGTAGCGGCGAGGACCGCGCTGTACTGGTCGACAACGTATTTAATCCCCGGTACGGTCAGCGAGGTTTCCGCGACGTTGGTCGCCAGCACAATACGCCGTCCACTGTGCGATCCTGGAACACGGTGTCTGTTCGCTGTTCCAAAGCCGCGCATAAAGCGGCAAGCATTCGGTACTACTAGATTTAGCTTGTTCAGCGCATCGGCGGTATCGGCGATTTTCCTGCTCGCCGCTCATAAAGATTAAATGTCGCCGGGGCTTTCCCTGTCAGTCCGTCTACGGCGCTCAAAAATCGCTGGGAATCGATCGCGTTGGTGTCATTCGGCTTCTTCAACAATCGGGCGATAGCGCACTTCCACCGGATAGGTCCGACCGGAGACTTCAATAATCGGCGCATTATTAAAGTGGCGCGAAAAGCGTTCCGGGTCGATAGTCGCGGAAGTGATAATGATTTTTAGGTCAGGACGCCGCGGCAGCAACTCTTTCAAATAGCCGAGCAGAAAATCGATATTCAGGCTGCGTTCGTGCGCTTCGTCAATAATGATGGTGTCGTACTGCATCAGCAGGCGGTCTTGCTGGATCTCCGCCAGCAGGATCCCGTCGGTCATCAGCTTGACCATCGTGTTATCACTTACGTGATCGCTGAAACGCACTTTGTAACCGATGCAACCGCCCGGCTCCGTTTTCAGCTCTTCCGCAATACGGTTGGCCACCGTTCGTGCCGCCAGGCGACGCGGCTGGGTATGACCGATCAGCCCTTTAATACCGCGCCCCAGCTCCATACAGATTTTCGGTAGCTGAGTCGTTTTACCGGAGCCGGTTTCCCCGGCGACGATCACCACCTGGTGATCACGAATCGCTTCGAGTATGTCCTGTTTTTTCTGACTAACCGGTAAATTGTCAGGATAAGTGATTTCCGGTCGTGCCGCTTCACGCAGCAGGACTTTCCCTGCCGCCTGGTCAATCTCTTTCGCCATCTCCTGGAAAATGGCCTGTTGTGCATCAGGATTTTTAACCTTCTTAACACAATGCAGACGGCGAGAAAAACGCAGTCTGTCGCGCAGCATCAGCGAATCCAGCCGCTGTTGCAAGGCAGTAAAGGTCAATTTTTGTTGTTCTGTCATAACGTTAGTGGGCAGTAGTCTGCCTGATTAATTTTCTTTTAAATGATAGATATAGAGTACCACATCGCGGCTTTCTATGCGTTGTTCAATAAATTCGAACATAGACTTCGATTTATTGCGCGATCTCTGTGGCAGGATTGTGAATAAAGTGTCAGCAAGCAACGGGGCATCGTCCATTCAAACATCTATAAGGAAACACCATGAGCAAGGTATTAGTTCTTAAATCCAGCATCCTGGCAGGGTACTCTCAGTCTAATCAGTTGTCCGATTATTTTGTTGAACAATGGAGCGAAAAGCACTCCGCTGATGAAATCACCGTTCGCGACCTAGCTGCAAATCCGATTCCGGTACTGGATGGCGAACTGGTTGGCGCTCTGCGTCCGAGCGATGCGCCGCTGACTCCGCGTCAGCAGGAAGCTCTGGCGCTTTCCGATGAGCTGATTGCCGAGCTGAAAGCCCACGACGTTATCGTTATTGCGGCACCGATGTATAACTTCAACATCTCAACTCAGTTGAAAAACTATTTTGACCTGGTTGCACGCGCAGGCGTTACTTTCCGCTATACCGAGAACGGTCCGGAAGGTCTGGTAACGGGTAAAAAAGCCATCGTTATTACCAGCCGCGGTGGGATCCACAAAGATGGACCAACGGACCTGGTGACGCCGTATCTGTCCACGTTCCTCGGCTTTATCGGCATTACCGATGTGAAATTTGTCTTCGCCGAAGGGATCGCATACGGTCCGGAAATGGCAGCGAAAGCACAGTCTGACGCAAAAGCAGCCATCGACAGCATTGTTGCTGCATAACCGGACACGGTCTTGATGTGGACTGTAGATATTCAGTCCACATCTCAATCCACTTACCTGTTTTCCCATAATTTCAACATCGCTTTGTGCTCTTCCTTAAGCACAATATGCGAGCGTCTGGCTCGAATAAAGATAATCGCTTCATCAACTGTTTTACAGTGTCCGTAACATAACAGCCATGCCGCCACTACCAGCGCACTGCGCGATAATCCCAATGCGCAATGGACCAGAACGCTGCCTTGCTCTTCGCGTAATGTTTCCAGCATCGCCACGGCCTGTCGGAGCTCCCCCTCTTCCGGAACCACCAGATCCAACATCGGTACACAGAAATAGAGTCGATCTTTTGTCGCTCGTCCACGAGGGAATTCAAAGGTGACGTCCAGAACCGCATTCTGTGCCGGAATATGTCGTGGAAACGCCCTTAAATAAACACCAGCAGTCATTTTGCTCACCGGCTCCAGGCGACGACAAAACCAACGCATAGATAGCCACATCCCGATGCGCCAGGGCAATGTCAGCCAGTAAACGGCGGGCGGGAGTTTCCCCTGACTATCTTTCCCTGTTGTTATCGCGCCAAGCCCACCGCACCCACGGCCAATAATGAGTAGCGATAATACTGGCCAACATAACCAGACTGACCACCATAACTGAACCATCATCATTAGCTCCATCAACACAATGCACGCGCCTACGACATATGAGGTAGCCTGAGTTTAACGGACACTCCTTCCTGAAATAGAATGGCATCAGAAGGAGCTAATAATGAGCAGAAAAACCCAACGTTACTCTAAAGAGTTCAAAGCCGAAGCTGTCAGAACGGTTCTTGAAAATCAACTTTCGATCAGTGAAGGCGCTTCCCGATTATCTCTTCCTGAAGGCACTTTAGGACAATGGGTTACCGCCGCCAGAAAAGGGCTCGGTACTCCTGGTTCCCGCACGGTGGCTGAACTGGAATCTGAAATTCTGCAACTGCGTAAGGCGTTAAATGAAGCTCGCCTTGAGCGAGATATTTTAAAAAAAGCAACAGCGTATTTTGCACAGGAGTCGCTGAAAAATACGCGTTAATCGAACAATGGCGACAACAATTTCCTATTGAAGCGATGTGTCAGGTATTTGGTGTATCCAGGAGCGGTTATTACAACTGGGTACAGCATGAACCCTCAGACAGAAAACAAAGTGATGAGCGGCTAAAACTGGAGATTAAGGTGGCACATATCCGCACTCGCGAAACATATGGAACCCGGCGGCTCCAGACGGAGCTGGCAGAGAATGGCATCATCGTTGGTCGTGACCGACTGGCACGTCTTCGTAAGGAGCTGAGGCTACGCTGTAAGCAGAAACGCAAGTTCAGAGCGACTACGAACCCGAACCACAATCTGCCAGTTGTGCCAAATCTGCTGAACCAGACGTTCGCTCCTACAGCACCAAATCAGGTCTGGGTGGCGGACCTGACGTATGTTGCCACACAGGAGGGATGGTTGTACCTCGCTGGCATCAAAGATGTTTATACGTGCGAAATTGTCGGCTACGCCATGGGAGAGCGCATGACAAAAGAGCTGACAGGTAAAGCCCTGTTTATGGCGCTCAGGAGCCAGCGCCCACCTGCCGGGCTAATCCACCACTCTGATCGAGGTTCACAGTACTGCGCATACGATTACCGGGTCATACAGGAGCAGTTTGGTCTGAAAACATCAATGTCGCGTAAAGGTAACTGTTACGACAACGCTCCGATGGAAAGCTTCTGGGGAACGCTGAAAAATGAGAGCCTGAGCCACTATCGTTTTAATAACCGGGATGAAGCCATCTCAGTAATACGGGAATACATTGAGATTTTCTACAATCGTCAGCGTCGTCACTCTCGTCTGGGGAATATCTCCCCGGCAGCCTTCAGGGAAAAATATCATCAGATGGCTGCTTAAAAAAAGAATAAATGGTAGTGTCCGCTATTGCCAGTACACCTCAATATGGCAGTGCTATTTTGATTCGACGTTGATCAAGTTTCTGATAATTCCAACGACGGTCGACGGGCACCATCCAGTCAATCAACATACCTACCGCCAGCCCTGTGATGACATCAATAAAATGATGCTGCCATGTCGTCAGCGTCGAAATGGCGATGAGTAAAAACCATCCGCCACAGACTTTACGCCACCTCACAGCCAGATGCTGACGAAAGTGACGCCAAAGTAGCCAGCAGAGAATAATATGCAGCGAAGGAGACTGGTTATAAGGCAGATCAAACAGTTCAAGTTGCGAAAATAGCCATCCTGTCACCCCACTCACTTCAGGACGGATAAAACTAAACTTCAGCGGGTAGAGAAAAAAACCGCAGCAGGCCATTACCGTTGCCAGAATAAGCCGGTGGACAAGTCGGCGTTGTTCGAATGTCGAGCTACAAACGAACAGCGAAAATCCATATAAAAGATCCAGACTCCAGTAAGGAACAATAGTCCAGGGAAGAAAAGGGATCGCCGTTTCCCAACCGAATACCTGACTGGGGATATCATGGCTGTTAAGGTCCTGAACCGCGGTGAACTGATTAAGAGATCCATAGGTGAAGAAGAAAAACGGGGCCAGCAACAATAACCAGCCAGCGCCTTGTAGCAATACGTTCCGACGTTCAGTTATCACGACGCACCGCCATCGAAACCGTAAAAATGCCCCACACATCAATCCGTTGAGTGCATTTATCAAATCCGGCATTACGCACGAGCGAATCCATCTCCCCTTGCGAACGCACGCGCATTACCCACGGTTTACCATCTTTATGACTGGTTAACACCCCGGCAATCAGCTCCAGTTGTGGGTGCCACGGCTGCCCGGTGTAGATGAGAATGCCACCCGGTTCGATGGCATTGGCTAGACCTGCGAGTGAGTTTTTTACCTGCTCATTTTCGGGAAAAAGCTCATATAGGCCAGAGACAATCGCCAGCGTAGGCCGCGGAGTTAACGCGCTGAGTTCCTCCGGGTTAAACGCATCGCCCTGTTCAAAACGCACCCGCCCAGACATTCCCCGTTGGGCAATCATCTCTTGCCCCTGTGCAACATTTAACTCACTGTAATCACGTAACAAAATATCGCTTACGGCAGGCTCGTTTGCCAGCGCATCCAGTACATAGCGTCCATGCCCTGCGGCAATGTCAACCACGCGGACGGCTAAACCTTTGGCGTGGAGATCGGCAACGGCTTGTTTAATCAATATTTGCAAATGGGTTTTGCGCTGGCGAATACCGCGCCATCCAACACTGTTCAGGTAGATTTTGTCGATTAAACGCCCGAATGCGTTACTGCCTTGCGGTTGATTTTGATAGACATAATCCAGGGAACTGCCTGAATCAAAGCCGGTACTCATTCCGAGATGCAGGCCCGCAGAGTGCGCACCGAACAATTTCATCGCCTTTCGCATAAAGCGATACGCTAAATCAACCGGCGATAATGGCACGGGTCCACCAGAAAGGAGCCGCCATCGATCCGCTGATGGTCCTGTGCGGTCTTCATGCTGATAATCAAATTTTTGCGATTTGTTAGCATATAAGCGGCAGATAAAGCTTTGCATTTTTTCAAATGCCTGCGCCCTGTTCTCTTCACCCAATGTGTCGTGATAAAAGCCTGGCAGCAGATGCAGCTCTTTCAGAGGGCTACGTAATCTCTGATAAAAATCAATCTGCGGTTGGCGATGCACCACATAGTCATCACCTGATATCAGAAGTTGCGTGGGGAGCGTAATCGCCGCCGCATCGCTAACAATACGTTCAGACGTTTTATAGAGATCGAGCAAGATATTGACGGCAATCGCCCGTGTGATCAGCGGATCATTATTGAAACTCGCCACCCGTTGCCGATCGTGGGTCAAATAGCGCCCTTTCACATAGGAATTAATAAAAAATAGACCACGCAGACGATGCCATAACGCCAGCGCAGGACGTGCCAGCGGCACATACAATTTAACCTTAAAGGCCGGAGAAGCCAGCACCAGCCCACGAATTGCAGGTGCATAATCATGAACCCATGTGGCAACAAGCACTGCGCCGACGCTTTGCGCGATCACTACCACCTCTTCCAGTCCGACCTGGCTGTCGCTGGCAGCAAAACGGACAAATTCATCGACATCCTGCACTGAGCGCATAAGAGACGGGCTATAACCACGCGGCCCCGAATTTTTTCCATGCCCCCGGGCATCCCAGGCATAAAAAGCAGTATCAGGCATCGCCAGTTCATCAACGAGATGTTGTAGACGACCAGAATGTTCATGCCCGCGATGAAATAAGACGATGACCTTTTTCGCCCCTGGCTGTAAAGTGGGCCAGTGCCGATAATACAATGCTGTATTATCACTGGTGGTAAAAAAATGTTCCCCAGGGATGCGTGAATTTTCCATTTTCTCTATTTTCCTTCAGTAACAGCAGTAGCGAATAAAATAAAAAAATACCGGAGCGGTGAAAATTAATGAGTCAATCCTGTCAAGGAGTCCGCCATGTCCTAGTAATAGTTTTCCACTATCTTTAACACCAATATCTCGTTTGATGGCTGACATCACTACATCGCCGCAAAAACCACTAATACCAATTAACAAACCCGCTAATAATGCCTGTAATGTATTTAGCGGTGTCAGCAACGGTCCAATAATCAGTGACGCAATCATGGTGGTGATTACGCCCCCCAGCAGACCTTCCAGCGTTTTTCCCGGGCTGACTTTGGGGACCACTTTTCTTCTGCCGCAGGATTTCCCCCATAAATACTGTGCAATATCGTTTGACTCGGTTAACGCCAAAAGAAATAACACCAGTAACGCCCCGCCCTGGATATTTATGGTTGGCAACATTAATAGCCAGGCGGCATGACTCAAGGCAAAAACGGTCATTATCCATCCCCAAAAAATGGCGCTCACGGTATGCTGAAAACCGGAGGGGTCACCCACAAAAACTCGCCAGGTGGCTAATATCAGAAACCCAGTCAAAGGTATAAATAACAGAAACAGCTCAAAGCAATTAAAACCGATAAGCAAATAGTTAAGAGGAATAACCCAATATAACCAACGCGAAAAATGTACGGATATAAGCGTACAATATTCTTTCAATGCCAGAAAACTTATCAGCGTAAAAAACGTCAACGTCATCCAGCGTGGGCCTGAAATCACCAGTGAAAAACAAATGACGATGCCCCACCAGGTACGAATACGTAATGTAACTTCATCCCCTTTTCTCTCAGGTAACCGCCATAGCAGAAAACGGTTTATCAGCTTGCTAAAATTAACAACGCGAAAAGTGTTGCCAGAGATTTTTCCAGCATTATCTTTCAGCGCTCATAAGAAGCACACTCCGACAACGATTAATCGCAGTACAGATAAGCAGAATTGAAGCAATGCTCCATAAAAGATTATTCCATTGCATCCACTGTGGATAAATGGCAACGGCCAGACCCCACAGACCAAATATTAACGCGCGATCACTTTTGCCAAATGGACCGGCATAACTGCGAACACCGTTAATCGTCTGCGCGAGTAAACCGCAAAACTCGGTCAATATGGTGCAAAATAACATGAGTATCACGAGTGATGCGTTACTTTCCGGTAAAAATAAAAACGGTAAATAGAGCGCAATATCGGAAATAACATCGCCAGTCTCATTCAAAATCGCCCCCAGACGTGTTTGCTGATTGCACTCACGCGCCAACATGCCATCCAGCGCATTGAGCGCCATACGGATAAAAAGCACGATGGGCAATAGCAAAAAGAGGATGGGTTGTGCCACCAACACCAACAGCAATCCGGTAAAAAGAGAAAGCGCCAGTGCCGTAAGAGTGATGTGATTCGCTGTAACGTGGTGCTTATAAAGCCAAAACATCGTCGGCCTTAACAGCGACTGAAAGAGCGGTTTTATCTGGTAGAGCGTCATTATCAATCCTTGATAATTCGGTTTGCGCTATGGTGCATCAATTCCCCTGACGGAGATATCGCAACACGCCGCTTCATTAAAAATTCAGAATATATCAAGGTATTGGGGGCTCACTGTCAGGAATGATTATCCCCAATAAATCAAGTAGTTAAAAATTATTACGCTGTTATTCAATACAACTCATCAAGTTTCCTCATCGCTTGTTCCCGTATTGCGCGCGTCTTACCGTTAAGCGCCAGCTGGCGGACTAAATCCAGTTCAGGGTTAACAAGCTCTAACGCCAGCAAAGGATCACGTTTCAGCCTCGCCTTCAATACATCAACTGGAAAGCGGGGATTATTCATCGCCACAATCCACCACTCGGGATCAATTTCTGCCGCCAGTGCCGCAGAGGGGGTGTGGCGGTTGCTAAGTGCGCCGAACTTGAAAAATGTGAGATTGCTTTTCGCCAGTGTACTCCACCATATACGATCCGGTTGTTTTGCCAGTACATCCAGTTGTGCTAACGCATCGGGGTCGAGTGCATAATAAACACGTAATGCTTCATCAACCTGCGCACGGGAGCTATTTTCCTGCCTCAGAAAAAACTTCGCCCAAATATCATTGCGTGGCGTGTTTTGCTGTAATTCCTTGAGAACAACAGCGGGTAAATTATCCCAACTAACTAATGCACTCTCTAAAAAGTCCCAGTCTTCCAAACGTATCAGGGCGGCGGCATTTAATAGCATCTGGTCATCAACTTCGCCGTGGCTAATCAGCTCAGACAAAATCATATCAGCGCTGGTTTCATATGCATCTGAATCTGCTTTCGGATTATTTTTCCGATGCGATAAAGCACGTTGCCAAATTTTTTGTTTCATCGACGTGCTCAGATACTGATTTTTCGCCAGATTACTCCACCCCTCAGGATCGTTGAAACGTGTCAATAACCGTTGTAAAGCAGCGTCAGAGTGAATTACCTGCATATCCCGACAGCAAAAGTAGGCAGGGGATTTTTTCTCCATCCTTTTAACAAAATTAAACTGTAAGTTATCTGGCAATGCTAAAAATAACACACGTATTAGATCATCGTCATTCTCGAATTTTTGGTATAAATAGGCTGCAACTTTGTCACTCTCTTGTGGCGTCATCCGCAATAATTGACCATGGTGTTTCATCTCTGCCAGCTTGAACGCTAAGCTTGTGACAACATTGTTTGATGAATCGTTCGCCAACTGCATTGCCTGATTGTAAGTGAGTTGTCCTCCAGCACCGACCTGACGAATAGAGGAATCATCACTGCGGATATAGCCATCAATAATGGATTCGGGCAATAACCACGCATCTTTATAAAGCTCCTGAATGATCATATCCCAATCTCTTTTCGCCAGAGTCATGACGATATCCAGAGGGAGATTTTCACGTAGCGCAAGATTCAACGGACCGACACCATCAGGTAGACGACTCATTCGCGTCATTATTTCGACAGAGAGCGGTTCACGGTCGAGCAACCCCAGAACAACAGGCTGGTAACCCAATTGCTGATCGGTCAACTCCAGAATCTCATTGTCAGGCATATATCTCGCCATACTTTCAATCGTTTGTTCATCATTGCTATTAATAAGTTGTTTGCGTAGGTTAGCTGAAATTCCTTTAAGCCTTGGGAGAGTTCGCATTATGGCAAGATCAAATGTCGCAATATCTCGTCCTTCAAATGCAGCAACGTTGCCTTCATCCAGCATTTGCAATTCCTGCACTAACTCAGGAGAAGGCTTAGGGCGAAACAGCGCTTCTTTTTTCATCTGATTACAGACATTCCCTGCCATGCGAATATTGCTTCGCTTAAAAATTTCTTTCAGAGCATCTTCATCATTTATTAGACCCCAATAATATGCATCAGGATTTATTATCATCAGCGCTTTTTTGACATTTTCAGTGTCATTTTTGTCACTCGCACGGACCATGAATTCACTATTTGTCGAAGACGCAACAACAGGTGCAATTATGTCATTGATAAATACCCCACGCGCATTAATACTCCCCTTAATCGTAGACGGATTATCGTAATATGAGTCGATAAATACCAGTCCACTTGCATTTATCGAACCGGTAATTAACAGTGGTGAATCCGTAACTATATTCGTTGCCGTCACGTTACCGAGAATAACCCATGGATTAGAAAGAGAGAAAGTGGAAATATTACCTTTGACTGTCAAATTGCCAAGAACAATCAATTTTTGATTACTCTCTATATTACCTTCTACCACTAAATCGCCACGATGCACTTTCCAGTCCGATGCAGATAAACCGAAGGGGACAAGATTCACGCTACTGTTGATAGCTTGTTCAACTTGTTGTTTATCTTGGTAATGCTGCCAACTTACTGATTTAGTGTATGATGGTGATTTTAAGGTGCTTGCGTGGCTTCCATTTCCATCAGATGTCCTTCCTGCTCCGCTACTGAAGGCGTGGTGCGTAACGGCAAAAGCACTGCCGGACATCAGCGCTATCTCTGCTCTCATTGCCGTAAAACATGGCAACTACAGTTCACTTACACCGCCTCTCAGCCCGGTACGCACCAGAAAATCATTGATATGGCCATGAATGGCGTCGGATGTCGCGCCAGTGCACGCATTATGGGCGTTGGCCTCAACACGGTTTTACGTCACTTAAAAAACTCAGGCCGCAGTCGGTAACCTCGCGCATACAACCGGGCAGTGATGTGATTGTCTGCGCTGAAATGGACGAACATTGGGGCTACGTCGGTGCTAAATCACGTCAGCGCTGGCTGTTTTACGCGTATGACAGGATACGGAGGACGGTTGTGGCGCACGTCTTCGGTGAACGCACTCTGGCCACACTGGAGCGTCTTCTGAGCCTGCTGTCGGCCTTTGAGGTCGTGGTATGGATGACGGATGGCTGGCCGCTGTATGAATCACGCCTGAAGGGAAAGCTGCACGTTATCAGCAAGCGTTACACTCAGCGCATTGAGCGACATAATCTGAATCTGAGACAACATCTGGCAAGGCTGGGACGGAAGTCACTGTCGTTCTCAAAATCGGTGGAGCTGCATGACAAGGTCATCGGGCATTATCTGAACATAAAACACTATCAGTAAGTTGGAGTCATTACCGTGTTATCGAGTTCATTAAGCTGCGGGTTAGCGCACATCATACGGGTCATTGCCAGCCCTTTGGCTGTCAGTTCACCATTAGACAGTTTGCCTTCACCGCTAAAGCGGTTACACATGCTGCCGGAAATCATCATTTTTTCACCAAAGCTGATTTCTGGCGGATTTTTATCGCTGGTCACGGGCTTACCGTTTACGCTTTCCAGCACAAAGCGATGATGCTGTAGCTGTTCTGGCGTAACAGCAATTTTGTCATTACTTACACATCCCGCCATCAGCAGGCTTAGCGCAACAAACGCGGCTACTTTCTTCATTGTGGTTCTCAATTACAGTTTCTGACTCAGGACTATTTTAAGAATAGAGAATGAAAGGTCATTGGGGATTATCTGAATCAGCTCCCCTGGATTGCAGGGGAGCTGCAAGATTAAACCAGTTCGTTCGGGCAGGTTTCACCTTTTTCCAGATTGCTTAAGTTTTGCAGCGTAGTCTGAGAAATACTGGTCAGAGCTTCTGCTGTCAGGAATGCCTGGTGCCCGGTAAACAGCACGTTGTGGCAGGCAGACAGGCGACGGAATACGTCATCCTGGATCACGTCGTTGGATTTATCTTCAAAGAACAGATCGCGTTCGTTCTCATAGACGTCCATACCCAACGAACCAATTTTCTGATTTTTCAGCGCTTCAATTGCCGCCTGAGAATCAATCAATGCACCGCGACTGGTATTGACGATCATCACGCCATTTTTCATCTGATCGAAGGCGGCTTCGTTCAACAGATGGTAGTTTTCCGGTGTCAGCGGGCAGTGCAGAGAGATAACGTCTGATTCAGAGAACAGGGTTGGCAGATCGACATACTCCACACCGAGTTCCAGCGCCGCTGCACTTGGATACGGATCGAACGCCAGCAGACGCATACCAAAACCTTTCAGAATGCGCAGCATCGCCACACCGATTTTACCGGTACCGATAACGCCTGCCGTTTTGCCATACATAGTAAAGCCGGTCAGACCTTCCAGAGAGAAGTTAGCGTCACGGGTACGCTGATACGCGCGGTGAATACGGCGGTTCAGCGTCATCATCATACCGATGGCGTGTTCAGCAACGGCCTCTGGATCATAGGCTGGAACACGGACTACTTTCAGCCCCAGTTCTTTTGCCGCATCAAGGTCGACGTTATTGAAACCGGCACAGCGCAGGGCGATATATTTAACGCCGTGCTTTTTCAGCTCTTCCAGCACCGGGTGGCTGCCGTCATCGTTTACGAAAATACATACCGCTTCGCAGCCATTGGCAGTTTTAGCGGTTTTTTCCGTCAGCAGAAAGTCAAAAAATTCCAGCTCAAAGCCAAAGGACTCGTTCACCTGTTGCAGGTACTTCTTGTCGTACTGTTTTGTGCTATAAACGGCGAGTTTCATAAGACTTTCTCCAGTGATGTTGAATCACATTTAAGCTACTAAAAATATTTTACAAAATTTCAAATATAATTGAAAGCCATGGCGATATTGAAAAATTCATCAACAACTATGCTTAGTGTAGGCGCAACCTTCAACTGAACGGTTAAACATGCCACAATACCCGTATTGAATGCTTAATTTTTCGCTAAATCAGGATATTAACTACCCATGCTGGGTAAATATAAAGCCGTTCTCGCGCTGTTATTACTGATTATTCTTGTGCCGTTGACGCTGCTGATGACGCTCGGGCTGTGGGTTCCCACGCTGGCGGACATCTGGCTACCGCTCGGGACACGTATTGCATTAGATGAAAGCCCACGCATTACGCGTAAAGGTTTAATCATTCCCGATCTCCGTTATCTGGTGGGAGATTGTCAGCTTGCGCATATCACCAACGCCAGCCTTTCACATCCCAGCCGCTGGTTATTGAACGTCGGCACGGTAGAACTTGATTCTGCTTGTCTGGCGAAATTGCCGCAGACGGAGCAATCGCCAGCTGCTCCAAAAACCCTCGCGCAGTGGCAGTCCATGCTGCCTAACACCTGGATCAATATCGATAAACTGATTTTTTCTCCCTGGCAGGAATGGCAGGGAAAACTCTCTCTCGCATTAACCTCTGATATCCAGCAACTGCGTTATCAGGGCGAAAAAGTTAAATTTCAAGGCCAGCTGAAAGGGCAACAACTTACAGTCAGCGAACTGGATGTCGTCGCGTTTGAAAATCAGCCGCCGGTTAAACTGGTGGGGGAATTTACTATGCCGCTCGTGCCGGATGGACTTCCTGTAAGTGGGCATGCTACTGCGACGTTAAACTTGCCGCAGGAACCGTCACTGGTGGATGCCGAGCTGGACTGGCAGGAAAATAGCGGGCAATTGATCGTGCTGGCACGGGATAACGGCGATCCGTTGCTCGATTTGCCGTGGCAAATTACTCGTCAACAATTGACCGTAAGCGATGGTCGCTGGAGCTGGCTGTATGCTGGTTTTCCTTTGAGTGGCCGACTGGGTGTCAAAGTCGACAACTGGCAGGCAGGGCTTGAGAACGCTCTGGTCAGCGGACGACTGAATGTGCTGACCCAGGGGCAAGCGGGTAAGGGCAACGCGGTGCTTAATTTTGGCCCAGGAAAATTAAGCATGGATAACAGTCAACTGCCTCTGCAGCTGACCGGTGAAGCGAAACAGGCGGACCTCATTTTATATGCCCGTTTACCTGCGCAGCTAAGTGGAAGTCTGTCTGACCCAACGCTGACCTTTGAGCCAGGCGCGTTACTTCGTTCAAAGGGAAGAGTCATCGATTCGCTGGACATCGATGAAATCCGCTGGCCTTTAGCGGGTGTAAAAGTCACCCAACGTGGTGTTGACGGACGTTTGCAGGCCATTTTGCAGGCGCATGAAAATGAACTGGGCGATTTCGTGCTGCATATGGATGGGCTGGCGAATGATTTTCTCCCTGACGCTGGCCGCTGGCAGTGGCGCTACTGGGGAAAAGGGAGTTTTACACCGATGAATGCCACCTGGGATGTCGCAGGAAAAGGTGAGTGGCATGACAGCACGATTACGCTGACCGATCTCTCCACCGGTTTCGACCAGTTACAATACGGTACGATGACGGTAGAAAAGCCGCGATTAATTCTCGACAAGCCCGTCGTCTGGGTACGTGACGCACAGCATCCCTCCTTCAGCGGCGCGCTGTCACTGGACGCCGGGCAAACGCTGTTCACTGGCGGCAGTGTGTTACCGCCATCAACCTTAAAATTTAGCGTCGATGGGCGCAATCCGACCTATTTCCTCTTTAAAGGCGATTTACATGCTGGTGAGATTGGCCCGGTTCGGGTAAATGGTCGCTGGGACGGTATTCGTCTGCGCGGTAACGCCTGGTGGCCAAAACAATCACTGACTGTATTCCAGCCGCTGGTGCCACCCGACTGGAAGATGAACTTACGCGATGGTGAACTGTATGCTCAGGTTGCATTTTCTGCTGCGCCTGAACAAGGATTCCGCGCGGGAGGGCACGGCGTGTTGAAAGGCGGTAGTGCCTGGATGCCAGATAATCAGGTTAACGGTGTCGATTTTGTCCTGCCTTTCCGTTTTGCCGATGGAGCCTGGCATCTGGGGACTCGCGGCCCCGTTACGTTGCGAATTGCCGAAGTGATTAATCTGGTGACAGCGAAAAATATTACGGCTGATTTGCAAGGGCGTTATCCGTGGACTGAAGAAGAACCCTTGCTGTTGACTGATGTTAGCGTCGATGTGTTAGGCGGTAACGTGCTGATGAAACAATTACGTATGCCGCAACATGACCCGGCGCTGTTGCGGCTGAATAATCTCTCATCCAGCGAACTGGTTAGCGCCGTCAATCCGAAACAATTCGCCATGTCCGGGGCATTTAGTGGTGCATTGCCGTTATGGCTAAACAACGAAAAATGGATAGTGAAAGATGGTTGGCTGGCAAATAGCGGGCTAATGACCTTGCGGCTGGATAAAGATACCGCAGATGCGGTGGTGAAAGACAATATGACTGCGGGTTCACAATAGGGCTGGTTGCTGCACTATGTGGAAATTCCGCCGTTCATCGACGAAAAATTAATTTCAAGTTAATCTCGAGTTTATTAACCACCGTGCAGGCCAACATTACAGGTACCAGTCGCGTTGATGGTAAAAGCGGGTACGGTAAACCTTAATTACCATAGTCATGTGAAGAGGGGAGTTATTTTTACGCTGTGGCGCAGTTTACGCTTTGGCGATAATCTTCAGGCATGGCTGGCGAGCAGACGCACGTCTGCCGGGAAATAACTGTGGCAAGGAAAAGAGTGTAAGGAAAAACAATGAAAGTGCTGGCTGCTCAGTTGAGCGTCATCTTTTATGCTGGTTGGCTGTACGCCTCGCATTGAAGTCGCTGCACCTAAGGAACCGAATCACTATCAATATGAAGCGTTAAAATTGAGGCATGAGGATCAGTAGTAGAGAGGCAAACAAGAAGATCTGAGAAGAGCTGCTTGAAACTCGTAGCAATGTTTCTGAGGCGATGATGAAGAAAACGGCGTTTTTTCTTTTTGTGCGTTTCTTGTTCAGGCTGGTAAGCGGCAATCTAATGGCATTGACTCTGGAGTAAAGCCAGAACTCGGGGCGAGTAGGTGAAAACATTTGTAGTGGGGGGGCCTGGTTGCGCTGGAACGGATGCTGAAGACAGAGAAATTAGTCTAACCGACATTAATGCCGAACGTAAAGCGAGTTACCAACAACTGGCAAAGCAAATAATGTGTCTGCAGGTGAATAGGCGAAACTCACAGGGCGCAAAGCCGTAAGCTCAGGGCCAAGGAGCCGAGAGAGATGTGCCGGGAGGATGAGAAAACGGTAAATGAATTTTCGAAAATCTTAATAGCAAAACCGCAATATCGGGATAACGCTACGGGAGGCGGCGATGCTAGATTTATTTTCCGGAAACAAGGTGAATATTCGAAGAACTACCTCTCAATTTGCCTTTTGCCCTGAAAATATGCGTAGTCAAATATCTGGTTTAACTAATTGGCGTTGCAGTACATTTACCGCGAATTAGTTAGCGGAATTTACGTCAATACTCGCCTGGCGTCATCCCAAAGTGTTGCTTAAATACCGTTGAAAAATGACTCTGGTCAGAAATCCCTAATGAAAGCCGATGCCTGCCAGTTTTTCATCATCTGCGGCATGGCGAATCGCATCTGCACAAAAATCGAGACGTCGGTTCGAATATATTGCGCGACCACCAAACCTTATCGGCAAACATTGGGAACAAACTACGGGTAATGCTGCCAACTTACTGATTTAGTGTATGATGGTGATTTTAAGGTGCTTGCGTGGCTTCCATTTCCATCAGATGTCCTTCCTGCTCCGCTACTGAAGGCGTGGTGCGTAACGGCAAAAGCACTGCCGGACATCAGCGCTATCTCTGCTCTCATTGCCGTAAAACATGGCAACTACAGTTCACTTACACCGCCTCTCAGCCCGGTACGCACCAGAAAATCATTGATATGGCCATGAATGGCGTCGGATGTCGCGCCAGTGCACGCATTATGGGCGTTGGCCTCAACACGGTTTTACGTCACTTAAAAAACTCAGGCCGCAGTCGGTAACCTCGCGCATACAACCGGGCAGTGATGTGATTGTCTGCGCTGAAATGGACGAACATTGGGGCTACGTCGGTGCTAAATCACGTCAGCGCTGGCTGTTTTACGCGTATGACAGGATACGGAGGACGGTTGTGGCGCACGTCTTCGGGGAACGCACTCTGGCCACACTGGAGCGTCTTCTGAGCCTGCTGTCGGCCTTTGAGGTCGTGGTATGGATGACGGATGGCTGGCCGCTGTATGAATCACGCCTGAAGGGAAAGCTGCACGTTATCAGCAAGCGTTACACTCAGCGCATTGAGCGACATAATCTGAATCTGAGACAACATCTGGCAAGGCTGGTACGGAAGTCACTGTCGTTCTCAAAATCGGTGGAGCTGCATGACAAGGTCATCGGGCATTATCTGAACATAAAACACTATCAGTAAGTTGGAGTCATTACCCGATAACACCATTAGCGAAATGCTGAAAGAAGGTGCACAAGTGGATTTGACCGCGAACCAGTTAACGCTGGCTACTGCGAAACAGACATTAACTATAAGCTAGCGGATTTAATGAATTAATAGCCGCCACAGCTCCCGGCGGCAAGTGACTGTTCGCTACAACGTTTGCCGTTGGGTAATGCACACATCCCAATTGCCGACCATCCAGTTGACGGCAACAGAAAAGCGAACGGCCGGATTATTGCACAATTTGCTGCTCCACTACTGGACATCGACGCTTTTAAACCTTGGCGCTACGTGCGCCGCAGTCGCCGGCCGAACAGGTTCACTACTACACGCCGACAATAATAAAGCGGCACACCCTACCCAAAACGCTGCTCCGGTTTCTTCTTCCTCTGATCTTCAAGCCAAACGACACCGCCATAAATAATAGGCAGCACAGAGGGTGGTGCGTCGAGAGCTGTCCTGCACCGCGCCATTTTTACTTTTTATGGCTATTTTTTTGCCCTCTGTTTGATCAAAACATTCATTACGCTGATGAGGGGGACACAAAAGCGAAAATGCAGAAGAAAGCCATTTGCTAAAATTGAAGGATTACTACTGGGCGCGCAGCAATTTCGCGCGCCCTCATTTGCGCAATGTAAGGGTGTGTCATATGATTACTATTGACGGGCATGGTGCGGTCGTCGGCTGTTCCACCAGTGAAGTCATGTCCCACCCCACCCTATTACCCCCAGTTCCACGATGGCAGAACAGGCAGATGCCAGGCCGGAAACGGCTAGAACGTTTGGGGGAGACACACCACGCGTGGTTGCAATGCAGTCGGAAGCGGGTGCTATCGCTACCGTGCATGGCGCTTTGCAGACGGGTGCCC
Organism: Shigella flexneri; assembly: GCA_048288465.1. GTDB lineage: Bacteria > Pseudomonadota > Gammaproteobacteria > Enterobacterales > Enterobacteriaceae > Enterobacter > Enterobacter flexneri_B. The sequence continues at coordinate 1,793,313 of CP182556.1, forward strand.
TTTCACATCGTTTACGTCATCGCAGGGTTTGCTGCTGATGATCCCGACGCTGTAAAAACTGGCAGGCGAACTAACACCGTTTGTCCTGCATGTAGCGGCACGTACCGTTGCCACACATGCACTCTCTATTTTTGGCGATCATTCCGACGTTATGGCGGTGCGCCAGACGGGTTGCGCGATGTTGTGTGCAGCAAACGTCCGGGTAGCGCAAGACTTTGTTCATTTCGCACATCGCGGCGCTGAAAGCCGCGTGCCATTTGTTCATTTCTTTTATGGTTTCTGCACGTCCCACGAGTTCGATAAAATTGTCCCGCTGGCCGATGACACGATTCTTATGGTCAGGCCGAATTGATGCTCATCGCGCCGGCGCTCAACCCGGACATCCGTAATGCGGGTACGTCGCCAATCCTGCTTATTTCCAGTCTCGCGAAGCCACCAACCCATGGTACAACGCGGTCTATGACCATGTTGAACAGGCGATGAATGATTTCTGCCGCGACAGGCGTCAGTATCAGCCGTTTGAAGATACGGGCATCCGCAAGCGGAACGGGTGATTATCCTGATGGGCTTTGCCATTGGCACCTGTGAAGAAGTGGTTGATGAATTGCTAACCCGTGGCGGAGAAGGTGGCGTGCTCAAAGTTCGCCGGTGGCGCCCCTTCTCCGCTAAACATTTTCTGCAAGCTCTGCCGGGATCCGTACGCCGCGTGGCGGTACTGACAGACCAAGAACCCGGTGCCCAGGCAGAACCGCTCTATCTGGATGTAATGACCGCACTGGCAGAAGCCTTTAATAATGGCGAGCGCGAAACTCTGCCCGGGTGATTGGTGGGCGCTATGGTCTTTTATCAAAGTATTGGCCCGGACTGTGTACTGGCGGTATTTGCCGAGCTCAACGCGGCTGACCGAAAGCGCGCTTTACGGTTGGTATTTACGATCATGTGACCGAATCTGTCACTGCCCTTGCCGGAAAACACCTGCCAAACTCGGCGGAACTGGAAGCCTTGTTTATGGCCTTGGTAGTGATGGCAGCGTTTCGCGACCAAAAACATATCAAGATTATCGGTAATTTCACGCCGTGGTACGCACAGGGCTATTTTGTTTACGACTCCGAAAAAGGCGGGCGGCCTACGAGTTCTCACCTTCGCGTGAGCGAACAGCCGATTCGTTCCGCTTATCTCATTTCCCAGGCTCATTTTGTGGCTGCCACCAGTTGCAGTTTATCGATAAATATCAGATGGCTGAGCGTTTAAAACCTGGCGGCCTTTTCCTGCTCAACACGCCGTACAGCGCAGATGAAGTGTGGTCGCGCTTGCCGCAGGAAGTTCAGGCCGTGTTAAACCAGAAAAAAAGCGCGCTCTCTATGTGATTAACGCGGCGAAAATCGCCCCGCGAAGTGGCCTGGCGGCACGTTTAATACCGTCATGCAGATGGCTTTTTTCGATCTGACGCGATTCTGCCTGGCGATAGCGCCCTCGCAGAATTGCAGGTGCGATTGCCAAAAGTTACAGTAGCAAGGCCAGGATTTGGTGGAACGCAACTGGCAGGCTCTGGCGCTGGCGCGTGAATTGGTAGAAGTTCCGTTGCAACCGGTAAATCCGCACAGCGCCAATCGACCGCCAGTGGTTTCTGATGCCGCCCCAGATTTCGTGAAAACCGTAGCCGCTGCGATGCTCGCCGGCTTGGTGATGCCCTCCCCGTTTCGGCGCTGCCGCCACGGGACCTGGCCGATGGGCCGACTCGCTGGGAAAAACGGGATATGGCCGAAGAGATTCCCATCTGGAAAGAGGGAACTCTGTACCGATGTAACCACTGCGTTGCCGCTTGCCCACACTCCGCTATTGGCGCGAAGTGGTGCCGCCTGAAGCGATGGAAAACGCCCCTGCCAGCCGCATTCGCTGGATGTGAGATCGCGTGATATGCGCGGGCAGAAGTATGTCTGCAGGTGGCTCCGGAGAGTGCACCGGTTGTAACCTGTGCGGTGCGAAGTTTGCCCGGCGAAAGACCGTCAGAATCCGAGAGATTAAAGCATCAATATGATGTCGCCTGGAACATGTCGAAGAAGGAAAATCAATTACGATTTCTCCTCGACCTGCCAGAAATCGACCGTCCACACTAGAACGTATTGATATTCGTACATCGCAGCTGATTACACCGCTGTTTGAATATTCAGGTGCTTGCTCCGGTTGTGGCGAGACGCCGTATATTAAATTGTGACTCGGCTCTATGGCAATCGGACGCTGATCGCTAACGCCACCGGCTGTTCTTCAATTTATGGCGGTAACCTGCCCTCTACACCGGTATACCACCGATGCCAACGGTCATCGGCCGGCATGGGCGAACTCTCCATTTGAAGATAATGCCGAATTTGGCCTTGGGTTCCGCCTGACGGTCGATCAACACCGCGTCCGCGTGCTGCGTCTGCTGGAATGAATTTGCCGATAAAATCCCGGCGGAAATACTGACGGCGTTGAAACCAGACGCCACGCCAGAGGTTCGTCGTGAACAGGTTGCAGCTTTACGCCAGCAACTCAACGATGTTGCCGAAGCACATGAGCGGTACGTGATGCAGATGCACTGGTGGAAAAATCAATCTGGCTGATTGGTGGTGATGGCTGGGCTTAGGATATCGGCTTGGCGGTTGGATCATGTATTCAGTTGACGGAAAACGTCAACATTCTGGTGCTGGATAACGCAATGCTATTCCAACACCGGTGGTCGGCGTCAAAAGCGACACCGCTGGGTGCAGTAACTAAGTTGGCGAGCACGGCAAACGTAAAGCGCGTAAAGATCTTCGCGTCAGTATGATGATGTACGGTCATGTTTATGTGGCGCAGATTCCTGGCGCGCAACTGAACCAGACGGTGAAAGCGATTCAGGAAGCGGAAGCGTTGCCGGGACCATCGCTGATCATCGGTTATAGCCCATGTGAAGAGCATGGTTACGATCTGGCCCTCAGCCACGACCAGATGCGCCAATCACAGCTACCGGCTTCTGGCCGCTATATCGCTTTGATCCCGCCGGTCGTGCCGATGAAGGCAAACTGCCGCTGGCCTTGGATCACGCCCGCCGTCAGAAGCACTGGAAGAAAACGTTACTTCATGAGCAACGTTTCCGTCGTCTGAATTCGCAGCAGCCAGAAGTGGCAAGACAGTTATGGAAAGATGCTGCAGCTGATTCGGAAAAACGCTATGACTTCCTGGCACAAATGGCCGGAAAAGCGGAAAAAAGCAACACCGATTAAACGCTCTGGATAAGGGTTATCCGAATTGTCAAAGAAAAAGCCCGGACGACTGTTCGGGCTTGTCTTTTTATATGTTGGAAAATCAGTGGCAATGCAATGGCCCAACAGAAAATAAAATCAGTGACGTAAAGGCGTATGACCCGCGGCAGAATAAGCATAGAAAATTAAAAGTATAATTTTTATTTTGTATGTATTATCTTCTATAATTCACCAGACTTATTATCATTTCAGAGGAATTATTTGATTAAGGTTTTCAACTAAGGTGTAACAAATGATATTTATCGGCTAATCTGAACTTCTCCTTTAGGATGTTTTCTCACTCCCCAAATGGGGATAAAAGGCAAATAAAATAACTAAAGGATTTATTCAATGAAAAACAAAAGCAGCGGACTTTTAATTCCTGCCCTGCTCGCCGCAGGTGCTGCACATGCAGCCGAAGTTTATAATAAGACGGCAACAAATTAGATTTGTATGGCAAGTTGATGGCCTGCATTATTTTTCAGAGAATGGGGCGAAAGATGGTGACCAGAGCTATGCGCGTCTGGGTTTTAAAGGCGAAACCCAAATTAACGATCAACTTACTGGCTACTGGTCAATGGAAATACAATATTCAGGCACAGAAAACACCTATCTTCAGAAGTAACCAGTCATGGACCCGTCTCGGCATTTGCCGGACTGAAATTTGCAGATTACGGTTCTTTCGATTATGGGGTATGAAATTATGGCGTACTTATGACATCGAAGGCTGGACCGATATGCTGCCTGAATTTGGCGGTGAACTCTTACACCAATGCAGACAACTTTATGACTGGTCGAGCGATGGTGTTGCGACTTATCGTAATACTGATTTTTCGGTCCTGGTAAATGGTCTGAACTTCGCGGTGCAGTATCAAGGTAACAACTAAGGAGCCAGTAATGGTCAGGAAGGCACCAACAACGGACGTGATGTTCGCCATGAAAACGGTGACGGCTGGGTCTTTCCACAACATATGATTTAGGCATGGCGCTTTAGCGCTGGTGCGGCATACACCTCATCTCCTACCGCACCAATGACCAGGTTAACCAGCACCGCGGCGGGCTGGTGATAAAGCAGACGCGTGGACTGCCAGGAAAAAACACGATAAGCTTAAAGATTTACCTTGGAACTATGTATTCAGTAAACGCGTAATATGACCCCGTTGTGACAGCGATTATGCAGTTGCGAACAAAACCCAGAACTTTGAAGTTACTGCACAGTACGGTTTGATTTTGGTCCGCGTCCGGGGAGTCCTTTTTCCCATGTTGAAGGCCGTGACCTTCACGCTGCCGGTGGTGCAGACAACCCGGCAGGTGTTGATGATAAAGATTCGGTCAAATATGCCGATGTTGGCGCGACTTACTATTTCAATAAAAACATGTCCACCTATGTTGACTATAAAATCAACCTGTTGGATGAAGATGACAGTTCTACGCTGCCAACGGGCATCTCTACCTGATGATATTGTCGCTTTAGGTCTGGTTTATCAGTTTACTCTCCTGCCCGCTGTTATGGCGGTCTTTTCGCCAATTTTCTCCTTTGATTTAAATTAAAAAATGCTAATGCCGTCATTACACAAAAAGTGTCATCTGGCGTTACACTTTATGCGGATACTAAAACAGGAGGTTTTATGAACAGAACGATTTGTCCCGATCCATATTTCCGATTCAGCATCAACTCAACGCGTGATTAGCTACGTTGAGGCAGAGGCAAAGATTGATGATGCAGAGGTTCATTTCCTGACGGAATATCTTCACTGCCCGACGATGCCTCTCGGGTTTAGCGTATTCCGCAGAATTACCCGCAATGGATGACCTGAAAGCGGAAGCCAAATCGCAACTGGAAGATATTTATTAAAAAATTTAAACTGCCAACCGACAGAGTGCATGTCCATGTTGAGGAAGGTTTGCCCAAAAGACCGCATTCTGGAATTGGCGAAGAAGATCCCCGCTCATATGATCATCATTGCTTCCCATCGACCGGATATCACCACTTATCTGTCGGTTCTAACGCCGCAGCTGTCGTGCGTCACGCAGAGTGCTCCGTGCCGGTTGTGGTGCTGACACCAACGCCCGCACATTGCGGCGGCTTTTCGATTCATTTCGCAATGTGCTGCGCATTTTCCCCTCTAATCCGTACCATACACGCCAACAACTTTTTATATCAGATTCTAACGCCGGGCGTTTCTGCATGACGCATACTTCTTCTGATGCCATATAACGAATTGAGTCGCTTTTAAATGTCGCAAAATCAAGAAATTAGTAAGAAAGAACAATACAACCTGGACAAATTACAAAAACGTCTGTGTCGTAACGTGGGCGAAGCCATTGTCAATTTTTCACGGATTGAACGCCATTGCACCACGGTTTGCCTCTCTGGGTAAGTAGCTATACCATGCCGGAGATTCTGCCGTAATTTGCAGCAAAGCGCGCCAATCAGTTTTCGTGGCTCGCCCACCTTGATCAAAAGCAACTGGGCTTCCCGGCAAGATGTTCTGCCCAGTATCTTGAAAAGCTGGGCGTTGAGTACAAGATTGTCGAAGAGAACACTTACGGTATTGTGAAAGAGAAGATTCCAGAGGGCAAAACCACTTGCCACTGTGTTCTCGCCTTCGTCGCGGTATCCTTTATCGGCACCCAACCAACTGGGCGACGAAGATTGCGCTCGGTCACCATCGTGACGATATCCTGCAGACGCTGTTCTTAAATATGTTCTACGGCGGACAGATGAAAGGTATGCCTCCGAAACTGATGAGCCATGATGGCAAACATATCGTTATTCGTCCGCTGGCCCTACCGCCGCGCAGAAAGATATTCAGCGCTTTGCCATGTAAAGCGTTCCCGATTATTCCGTGCAACCTGTGCGGTTCACAGCCAACCTGCAACGTCAGGTGATTGCTGACATGTTGCGTGACTGGGATAAACGTTATCCAGGCGTATCGAGACGACGTTCAGCGCGATGCAGAATGTGGTGCCGTCGCATCCTGTGCGATACTATCTGTTTTCGATTTCAAAGGTATTACCACGGTTCTGAGCGGTTAATGGGGTGATTCGCGTTTGATTGCGAAGAGATCCCACTACAACCGGCGGGCCTGCAGCCAGAAGAAGATGAAAATCAGTTGGATGAGTTACGGCTGAATGTGGTTGAAGTGCATAATGGAGGATAGTGCCCTGATGTGCAAGCGTATCGGCAGGCTACTCTTATGGAGGCCGGATAAGACGCGGCCAGCGTCGCATCTGGCAATCCCGAATAAGATGTTTACTCTTGCACCCGGCAATTCAACATTTCATTATTTTAATAACCGCACCCGGCACGTTTTTCCTTTAATCTTCCCGCCCTGTAACTGTTTCCATGCTTTATGAGCAACAGCCTGACGGACCGCGACATAGACATGCGCCGGATGCACGGCGATTTTGCCAATATCTGCGCCATCAAGCCCGATATCTCCTGTCAGTGCACCTAATACATCACCCGGGCGCATTTTGGCTTTTTTCCCGCCATCGATACACAACGTTGCCATTTCTGCTTCCAGCGTCACAATGGAACTATTAGCTGGCGGCGTTTGCCAGTTAAGTTTTATCTGCAACATGTCAGAAATGATATTGGCCCGCTGTGCTTCTTCCGGAGCACAGAAACTGATCGCCAGACCGCTATTTCCTGCACGAGCTGTACGACCGATGCGATGTACATGAACTTCAGGGTCCCACGCCAGCTCAAAGTTCACCACCAGCTCAAGCGATTTAATATCCAGACCACGCGCAGCAACATCAGTCGCAACCAGTACACGGGCGCTACCGTTAGCAAAACGTACCAGGGTCTGATCGCGTTGCTCCAGATCGCCGTGTAACGACAATGCACTTTGCTCTACTTCATTCAGCGCGTCGCAGACAGCCTGGCAATCTTTTTTGGTATTGCAAAACACCACACAAGAGGATGGCTGATGCAAGCTTAATAACCGTTGCAACAGAGGAATTTTGCCTTTACTGGATGTCTCATAAAATTGTTGTTCAATGGGTGGCAAAGCATCTGTTGAGTCAATTTCAATCGCCAAAGGATCGCGTTGCACTCGTCCGCTGATTGCGGCGATGGCTTCCGGCCAGGTTGCCGAAAACAGAAGCGTCTGTCGAGATGCAGGCGCAAAACGGATGACATCATCAATGGCATCGCTAAATCCCATATCCAGCATGCGGTCGGCCTCATCCATCACCAAAGTATTCAGCGCATCCAGTGATACCGTGCCTTTTTGCAGGTGATCCAGCAAACGCCCGGCGTTGCCACAATAATATGCAGGCGCATGTTGCAACGAATCACGCTGCATACCGAACGGTTGACCACCGCACAACGTCAAAATTTTGGTCCTTGGCAAGAACGCGCCGGCCCGACGCAATTCACCTGCCACCTGATCCGCCAGTTCACGCGTAGGACACAGCGCTAAAGCCTGGGTTTGAAATAGCGGCGCATTGATTTGCTGTAACAAGCCGAGGCCAAAAGCCGCCGTTTTGCCGCTGCCAGTTTCGCCTGCACGCGAACATCTTTTCCGGCAAGGATCGCCGGAAGCGCGGCGGCCTGCACCGGCGTCATGGTTAAATAACCCAACTCATTAAGGTTCGTGAGCTCGGCGGGAGCAAAACATTCAGGGTAGAAAAGCAGTACACGATCTTTTCTCAGTGGTCATCGACGCAAAGTTAACAGGCGCGTATCCTAGAGAAATCTACGCTCACGATGCGACAATTTAATCGGTTCTTCGTCGGGTGGTGGGTCCGGCATCAGTTCTAGGGCGAGGAAATCCAATCGGGCACTGGAACAGGATCGCCAGGAATGGGTCCGGGGACAGGAACTTGCAAATAAATAAGTGTCGTCATATTTCCCTCCGGTCAATTGGTTGGACTTATTAAAGGGTAGACGCTGATAAATAACCCCAGCAAAAAGCCAGCTCATCAAAGTCGGCATCTTAGATCAATTGTGCTATGCAGTAAATGAAAAAAGGAATTAGACTTTTGTTGTGTTGTACAACCATTTCTACGATGCAACCATAAAGCAACACCACCAATAAGAACAACCAACAGAATACAAAAAATTGAAAATCCGAAATTGCCACCCGCCGCCAGGAATCCCACCAAGGTTGACGCCAAATAACCGTCAGAAAGGTATTCTGGGTAAAAGAGACCATTGCCATAGACGACATGTATAGGTACGACGAGCTAAATTTTCCTGCATCACCTGAGCGATTTCATCCGCCATCACACCAGTCCGTGCTATACAGGCGTCGATTTCGTCAAGGCCGCGCACCAAGGCAATCGGCAATATCCTGCATCCGACGCGTTGGTCATCGCTCATCCACGGCAAACGTTCACTGGCAAGACGAGCATCAACATCGCGTTGCGGTGCCGTATAGCGACGCATCACGATTAATTGTTGCGCAGCAGAGCCAGGAATCCACGCGGTGATTGTGCCGATCTGGGAGATTATCTTCAAGGTCGATAATTTTATCGTGCAGCTGTTTGATCAATTCGCTGGAATAATGAGTAAACGCACATCGCCACCACCCTAATGGGTCGGGACCCGTGCCCTCTTGCAATCACTCACCACATCGTCCAGCGCCAGCACTTTGCGTTGTCGGGTCAAAACAATTAACCAGCCGTCCATCTGTACACGCATGGCGACCGTTGAATCGGGGCGTTCATGGGTGCTCCCGTTTATACAGCGCAATGTAATAAGCGTGCCTTAGCCGAGACGGCTGACTGCGGGCACTGTGTGCTCTCGCCCGCCAGCGCATCGCGTACATTTATTGGGAAGCAGCGGTGTTGTCGCCAGCCATTGGGCGCTATCGTCGGTGTACGTGACGGTGGAGCCAGCAGGGATGCGCTTAGTCGATCACGTCTGTATTTTCCAGCGGTTTAACGCCGCTCTACTATCCAGCATCCAGCGAATGCTGCCATCCGGAGCATTAACGTCAAATCCCTTAATCGCTTCCGCAGTCCCTCCATCATCAACGCATTTATCTGTAGTCTAGCCTTCTGGCCCTGTTACGCAACATCTCATCACCCCATTACCCTGAAATGATTAATGAAACCTTGTCTAAATTGAATACAAAGGAAATGCTTTTCCGTATACAAACCGTGTGAAGTGTTAAATAGCGTCTATCATTATCAGAATTATCTGATCATATGACGTGGCTTTTTTTTGCAATGGATAGCAACAAAAATTGATAAAAATAATCAAATCAATCATACGCACAACTTGGATTCCTGGACTTCCTCACGCGTCCTGTCTGGAATAGTTTCGCCCTTTGAGGAACAGTTTAATTTATGCCGATCACGCAGCGCAACTGTTAATGCAAGCCTCACGTTTAGTCGGCTCAGAACCGGTCCCTATTCGTCTCCTCACAAAAAGAACTACCGAAATACCTGCTCCAATATCCAAAACCAACACGATATTATCGAAATCCTCACTGTTTAGCGTAAAGAAGAGGAAACAGGCGTTCAGCTGTCGGCTTGTTTTGCGAGAGCTGACAGAAACAGAACCGTGATTGTTTCGAAGGTATCGAAGCGCCGGCAACGCTGGGTTTAAAAGCCAGTCACTCGGCAAATTCTCGGCGCAAAAACAAGGTTTTTATGCGCGCTTTTTTCTGACTAACTCTGCACCAATGTTGTTTGATTTGACCCGTCACGAGATGGACGAGAATCGTCGATGCTAAGCCTCGCCGCGCTCAATTTTCTATGGTTATAACCATGAACGATGTGCCGGAACATACCTGGGAAATAAATATGCTCGGGCGTCGCGTCATGCCTATCATGCATGAAAATTTCGCATTACCGGCGGTCATAAACCTTTGATTTTGTTCATAAACTGGCAGATGGATCTACTCGACATGTGCAGACCTATGCCGGACCGAATTGAAATTTATGGCGACAAGCTCATGTTATGTATTGTGCATGATATTACTGAGCAAAAACGGCTGGAGGAGCAGCTGGAAGCATGCTGCTCACCATGACGCGATGACCGGATGACCTAATCGGCTACAGTTTATCACATTACGGAACCAGGCCAAATGCAGCATCTCGCCATCGCTCAGGATTACAGCTTGTTGCTCATCGACACCTATTGTTCAAACACATTAACCATTGCATGGGCATTCTAAGGTGATGAGGCGTCATGCGCCCTTGCCCGCAAATCTCTCCTCCGAAGTTGTGCTCGCAAAGGCGATTTGGTGTTTCGTTCGGGAGGGTGAAGAGTTTTGTCTGATCCCTCAGCTACGATTACAGACCCCACTGCACACCGCGCTTTCGCCTGGCTGAAGTTATCCCGCGTAAGCGTGGCAAAGTGCAAGTATTTCGTGGTAGCATTAGCCAGCCCCCATCGATCTTGCTGCTCCAGCATTGGTGTGGTGCATCACTCAAATAAACTAAAGCATCGATGAACTGTTTCTAAACGCGTTGATGATGCTTTGTATCGGCGAAAATGATGGTCGTACTGGCGTGCTGGCGGCATAAGAAGCCGCGGATGCGTCTCTGAGATCTAAATGACTGCGCCAGCGCGGCGCTCCCAGTTCTTGCTTCGCCTGCGCCGTTTACGTAGTGCGACTATACACGCCCCGCCGCCGCCATGATGCGGCAGCGCTGTGGCAGACCCGCCCCAACATCATCAAATTCGGCTCAGCCAGCGCGCCACATAGCTGCGGACAATATTGGCATGCGATTTCATCCACCCCCTCTCCTTTACCATGCGGCAGAATCAGCACGTTACGCAAACCATCCGCCAGGGTCTTGTCGAATAAAACTGAACACCATTTTTTTGTACTCTTCCACCGGCTGGCGCAAAAGATTCAGGCTCGCCTGTTCCGCATATTTACCATGACGCAGCTTATCCACACCCATGTTGCAACCTTTCCGCCGAACGCTCCAGCGGCTGATGTAGCGGATACTCGTCCTGAAATCCTGGTAGTGAGGAAATTATCAAGCTGCAGCGTGTCGATACGCTGCGGCGCACGTTGGTTACGCGTTGGATGCCAGTGGACAGATTGTAGAGAGCACGTTTCAGCGGCTCTGCACATCTTCCATGGCGTCAGAAACAGCGATTTGTCGTCAAGGTTCATGTAACCTCCTATGCACCTTCACACGTCGTGATTCAGACGGGTTAATTGTTCATACTTACTGCATCGTTCCCTTCACAGATTGAAACAATACTCTACTTCATACCTGTGAGTATCTGCGCAGGCGGGGCATTTTATACTAGCCTGTTAGCAGTATCGAACAGTTTAGCCCGAGTTTAATTCAGCACAGGCTCCGATCAGGATGATTTATTCATAGCAGGAACCAACAAAAATGCGATAAATAACAGACCACTGATTAGCAGAAAGGTACCGAAAATGCCATAGTTTGCGCCTCCCTCAGCATCAATTGACTCAATAATTTGGTTGAAGCCAGTATTTCCGATGTCTGGTCACTTCTACTGCGATTAAAAAATAAAGCACTTCTGGAAATGAAGTCATTCACCGTATGGGGAACAGAAACCATTTTTTCACCCATTCTCGAAAAATGAAAATTAGTTCGATTATTGAGAATAGAGCCACACAGGGCAATACCAATCGCGCCCCCAAGATTACGTGTTAAATTAAATACACCAGAGGCTAACTTCAGCCGTTCTTTTGGAATTCCCCCCAGCGTTAATGTTACGATGGGGGCCATCGCAAACTGCTGCGAAATCCCTCTAATTGCCTGTGGAAACAGTAATTCCTGCCATCCCCATTCGTGGGTTATAGGGGTAAAAAGATACATTGAAAACACAAATCCGCCCAGCCCCGCCATCAACAGCCATCGCAGATTTATTTTTTTACTTAACCAGAAGTAAAAGGGAACAGAAAATAACTGGAAAATACCTGTTGTGCAAACGGCAAAACCTATCTCTTCGGCATTTAATCCGCGAATCTGCCCCAAAAACACAGGTATTAAATATACAGTAGAGAATATCCCAACCCCTCCAGAAAAAGAAAAAAAACATCCCAGAGTGAAATTTTTATCCTTAAAAGCATGAAGATCCATTATCGGATTGGATATTGTAAGTGTACGCGCAGCAAATAAAATAAAACTCACCAATGCCAGAACTGATGTCAGCAAAATAGTATTATCATCCAGCCATCCCCAGCGCGCTCCTTCTTCAAGGGTATATTCCAGACATCCCAGAGTCATGGCCAACAGGATAATACTCGGATAATCAGCAACTTTCAGTAAAGAGAGATCAGGTTTATCAAAATTAACCAGAAAAGGAATACTCAAAACTAAATATATGCCAGGTAATATATTGATATAAAATAGCCATCGCCAGTCGAGGTTATCAGTGAGCCAGCCCCCCAGAGTTGGCCCTAGCGTCGGTGACAGTGAGGCCAGCGCACTGACTACCGCAGCAGCCAACCCCAACTCTTTACCCTGGTAATAAATAAACGCCATCGTGAAAACTAAAGGGATCATGGATGCGCCAGCAGCTCCCTGTAAAGCACGAAACAAAATCATGATCTGAATATTCCATGCAAGTCCACACGCGATACTCATTAAAGTAAATATTCCCGCGGATAGAGTAAAAAGCCAACGAGTGGAAAATACCCGTGACAGCCACCCAGAGAGCGGAATAACAATAATCTCAGCAATTAAATAGCTGGTCTGAAGCCAGGCCATTTCGTCTTTACCTGCGGACAGACCACCACCTATTTCATTTAGGGATGACGATACAATTTGAATATCAAGCTGAGCAATAAATAATCCCATACACATACTGGCGAAAGCAATATGTTTACGCATAGACATCATCTCTCATCAACACTGACGGTGACGGACAGTCCCGGGCGAAGAAGTTGCTTTAATTCCTTTGCGTCGTCAAATGCAATCCGTACCGGGACACGCTGAACAATTTTGGTGAAATTGCCAGTGGCATTTTCTATCGGAATCAAGCTGAAACTGGCTCCTGTCGCTGGGGAAAGGCTTTCAATGTGACCGTGAAACACTTCCCCTTTGAGAATATCAGCACGGATCTCAGCCTTCATTCCTGGCTTCATTCCCGCTATTTGGTTTTCTTTATAATTTGCATCAACCCACAACTCACTGACTGGTACTAGTGAAACTAACGATGTGCCGCCTTCCACCCAACTGCCTGTATGGGCGCTGCGGTTTGCGACAATGCCATCAATCGGCGCACGAACCACGGCAGCCTGACGGCTGCAAATTGAAAACCGCCCCTGTTCGTCCTGTTGTTGCCGCACGCTCCGCAGAATATGTATGCTCTGAGGACCTGTTTTATTAAGGACTCATCCTCTTATGTTGACCCGCAAAAGTATAGATACCGTTCTGCTCTCTGTTGGTGCTGAGAAGCTCTCACAACGTGAATGGGACTGGATGAAGATGCTCAAACCCATGGACCCACCACCTGCGATGGTCGCGGCCTCCATCCTGGAGCGCCGTGGCGACACAGCAGCCCTTACCCGGCTACAGGATACCGGGGGTTAATCCGTCCTCATGTTGTCCGCTTTTACTCCCCGCCCGCTGAAACGTCTGTTCACGGCCAACCAGTGCTGGACATCCTTCCTGGATGCGGGCGGTCTGCGCGATATCGAGGTTGAGGCTGTCACAAAAATGCTGGCCTGCGGCACGCGGATACTGGGCGTGAAGGAATACATCTGCGATAAACCTGAGTGCCCCCACGTCAGATACGTCACTAACTCATGCGGCAGCCGTGCCTGCCCGTCCTGCGGAAAAAAGGCCACAGACCTGTGGATAGCGACACAGCTGAATCGTCTTCCTGACTGCGACTGGGTACACCTGGTCTTCACCCTGCCGGACACGCAGTGGCCGGTGTTCGAAAGCAACCGGTGGCTGCTGAATGACGTGTGCCGTCTGGCGGTGGAGAATCTGCTGTATGCCGCCCGGAAACGGGGGCAGGAACCCGGTATCTTCTGCGCCATCCACACGTATGGCCGTCGTCTCAACTGGCATCCGCATGTACATGTGTCTGTAACCTGTGGAGGTCTGAATAAGCATGGTCAGTGGAAAAAGCTGAGCTTCCTGAAAGACGCGATGCGTTCGCGGTGGATGTGGAATATGCGGCAACGGCTTCTGAAAGCGTGGTCAGAGGGGCTGGCGATGCCGGAGTCGTTGTCACATATCACGACGGAATCACAGAGGAGAAGCCTGGTGCTGAAAGCCGGAGGAAAATACTGGCATGTGTACATGTCGAAAAAAACGGCCGGCGGGAGGAATACGGCGCGCTACCTGGGTCGTTATCTGAAGAAGCCGCCGATAGCGGCCTCCCGGCTGGCACATTACAACGGAGGGGCGAGCCTGAGCTTCCGTTACCTGGACCACAAAACGGGAGAAACGGCGACGGAAACGCTGACACAGCGTGAGCTGGTCGCGAGGCTGAAACAGCACATCCCGGAGAAGTTTTTTAAGATGGTGAGGTACTTCGGGTTCCTTGCCAACCGGGTGTGTGGAGAGAAGCTGCCGCAGGTGTACCGTGCTCTGGGGATGGATAAACCGGAACCAGTGGCGAAAGTGTGCTATGCACAAATGGTGAAACAGTTCCTGAGTCGTGACCCGTTCGAATGCGTGCTGTGTGGCGGCCGGATGGTATACCGCCGGGCCATCGCGGGACTGAATGTGGAGGGGCTGAAGAAAAACGCGCGGGATATCAGTCTGCTGAGGTATATGCCGGCCTGACACAGGCTAAGTGTGCCCGGGAATCGGTGCAAGTATAAAAAACAGCCTGTTGCGGTATAAGAATCGACCATGCAGAGAGAGAAAACACCGGAGTGGAGGGAAAAGCAGAAAAGCTCACGTGGCATAAGGCGTGGACAGCGGTATCGTCTGGTTTTTCAATTTCCTATACGTGAACAAGGGTATATTCCAGATCCAGTAGTGCCTGAGTCAAAGCGGCCTGAACTTCTTCGATACTCGCACGTACGTTTTCTTCCTGAGCAGATAAAACTGCCAGCCGTTGCTTCTCCACCAGGAAATCGTTCGCGGCTTTGCGCTCCTTTGCTGCGACCTGCTGGTAGTCAAACCTGGCGTTATCAATAATTTGTTGCGATATTGCCGCTGATTGTGCGAGTTTTTCATAACGTTCAGTATCTCGCAGGCGCTTTTGCTCCTCATGTTTTACTGCCTGCCATGTTTCACTGGCACTTTGAATTATCGACTGCTGCATCGTAATAGTGGCTTGAATGCCTTCGAGATTGGCTTTGCTACTTTTTATTTTTGCCTCAAGCCTGGCGACATTTGCACGATAATCCCGATCATCGAGACGCAGGATAATATCGCCTTTTTTTACGCTCTGATTATCGCGCACCTCTATAGCAGAAATATAACCAGAAACTTTACTTGCCACCGTGGTGATATTACCACCAATGTAAGCATCATCCGTCGTCTGTATAAATCTTCCTTTGCTTACCCTCCAGATAAAAAAGACAACGCCAGTCAAAAGAATACCGATCGCTACCACCCCAATAAGCTGTTTTTTAGAAATTATCATCACTCTTTACACCGTATATATCCGGAAACTTGCATACGTCATATTTAAAATTTAACATGGCTTATTTGATGATTTCTGACAAAATACCTACTGTAAATGACAATTACACTGCAACCCAAAGCATCACCAGGGCATCACATTATCGGACTGGATTCGGAACATCTGAATGGAGGTACAGTTCCCTGGCATAAACATCTCTATGCCCAGTTGCTTTACCCGGCTGAAGGAGTCGTTCGTGTATGGGCTGGAGAAAGCGTCTGGCTAGTCCATGCCAGCAGCGCGCTTTGGCTGCCCCCACAAATGCCGCATAAGTTTGTTGCGACAGGCAACGTACTTTTAAAAACCGTACTGGTTTCAGAAGCGGAAAGTGAAACGCTGGGAACAGTTTGCTTCATGACGGGTATTTCACCCCTGTTAAGGGAATTACTAATTGCAATTAACCAACTTCCACCGTCGCAAAGTACCACAGATAAACAACAGTTACGTTTTTCAGCCCTCGAGACACTGATACTTCAGGAAATAAAAATGGGGGTGAAAATGTCACTTGAACTCCCTTGGCCAAATGATGAGCGGCTACAGCAGCTTTGTGAGAATTTGCTAAACAACCAAGGGTATCTGCCAACACTGGATAATCTAGCGGATAAAATTAACGTCAGTAGCCGTACACTCATGCGCTTATTTGTTAAAGAGACGGGATTAACATTTCGCCACTGGGTTCAGCAAATGCACGTTATTTCTGCAGTGACGCTTCTTGATGATGGATATTCGTTGACCAAAATTGCCCATCGTCTGGGCTATGCCTCAGCTGAATCGTTCGGCAATATGTTTAAGCGTCGAACGGGCTACTCGCCCGGTAAATTTACTCGTCGATTAACGATGCATAATTATGCAATCACAAGACAAATGATTTAACTTATATTTTCGTGAAATCTGTCACTGAAGAAAATTGGCAACGGATGGGTAAAACCGTTATAACACTGTCACCGGTCACCAGGACCCCAGGCCGGATTTAAGACGAGGATGCACTGCTGTGTGTACTGTAGAGTCTGGCGGATGTCGACAGGCTCTATTTTTTTATTCATTTTTTAGCTCTGTAAATAACCACATTCTCGCCGGGATTGGGGAATGAGTGACGAGTTCAGTGGTGTCTGGCGGCTATCACGCCACAGAATCAAATAACAGATAGCCTACGGTAAAATTTCACTGACTGGAATTATCCCACCCTCGATCCATGTGATGGCTTGCCCTCATTTCTTCAGGCAGAAAAATTAAAAAATCGCTTTATGCTATCAGACTGCGACAAACGAGATGCGAACTGGGTACTCACTATTTGTTAGCTCTGCCCTATCCGCTTATCTTTTTGGTGGTATGGCTGCTGATGTTGCTGGCGTGGTATCTTGTTGGTCTGCCGATAGGTCCGGGACTTACCTACGTTTGCTTAGAGAGAACTGTTGCCCAGATTACTTGAAGAAAAATTGCCACGCCACTGGTTCCACTGTGGTGATCTGCGATGAGCAATTTCGCCTGCGGGCGGTTGAATGGGAGAGTAGACCAACGCACTGGCGAGCCGCCTGAACATCCATTATCGCAAAGAAGGCTATGAGTGAATTTCTGCCACCAACCGGCTGCGGTTTAAGCGACAAGCTTCGTGAGATCATTTTGCCGGTAAATCTTAGCATTATTGATACGCTTCCCACTGCCACGAGGGGACGCCATTCAGCGCGAGTCTGGAAGACCACCACTATCCCCTGCGGCAGGTAATGCATTACGGCCAACTCAGCCGAAACAATCGGGCGGCCCTGGCGCGGCGCGTGCCGTTGGTGCGGAACGGATTGAATCCCATCAGATCGCTGCGGGTTGCCGGCGATTGGGTTAATTGGCCGAAACGGCACCATGACCGGATATGCAGGCGGAGTTCAGCGAAAAGAGTGGTTATTGCGCCATGAAGGTTATCTTTTGCTGTAAACATTAAAGAAATTTGTGCCAGCTCGTTCACACTTTTATGTAAACTTACCCTTAACAACTTAAGGGTTTTCAAATAGATAGACATATATTTACATCTTATATTGGAATTCTTGCTGTTAAGGTTTGCTTAGACTTACCTGCTCTGCAAAAATATGTTAAAAATGACAAATATCAATTACGGCTTGAGCAGACCTATGATCCCGGTAAGCGAATTATACGGCGCATTCAGTCCTGCTGGTCGGTGCTATCCATTGCCAGGATTTGCAGCACATCAGCCAGCTTTGCATCCCGTTCACATGACGAATATGAGCTCTATTTAGCTTGATAATATCATTGAGCCGGAGAAGCTGATTCAGAAAGGCCAGACGCTGTTTAAGGCTGGTGATGAACTAAATCGCTTTATGCCATCCGCCCCGGTACGATTAAAGTTATACCATCACTGAGCAAGGCGACGAGCAATCGACCGGTTTCCGATTTAGCAGGCGACCTGGTGGGATTTGACGCCATCAGCGGTCATCACCCCAGCTTCGCGCAGGTGCCGGACCTACGGACGCGAATTCCGTCGAACGCTGGACGATTTGTCCGTAAATGCCGAATCTGCGCTAGACGACGCGCTTGATGAGCGGTGAAATCAAAGGCGATCAGGACATTATTCCTGCTGTTGTCGAAGAAACTGCTCGAGGAACGTCTCGGCCGCATTCATCTACAACCTGTCCCGTCCGTTTTGCCCAACGCGGCTTCTCCCCTCTAATTCCGCCTACGATGACTCGCGGCGATATCAATGATCCGGGCCTGACGGTAGAAACCATCAGCCGTCTGCTGGGTCGCTTCCAGAAAAGCGGTATGCGGGCAGGTCAAAGGTAAG
Organism: Shigella flexneri; assembly: GCA_048288465.1. GTDB lineage: Bacteria > Pseudomonadota > Gammaproteobacteria > Enterobacterales > Enterobacteriaceae > Enterobacter > Enterobacter flexneri_B. The sequence continues at coordinate 1,811,917 of CP182556.1, forward strand.
TACATCACCACTTGAAAAGAACCATGCGCTGGCCCAGCTTGCTGGTCATACGCGTAACGTTGCCTGATTTTTCCGCATAACTCACCTACCTCTTCTGTCATATCATTAAATTTTTTCCTATTTTATCGATTGTAGGTTCATCACTGTTTCATTCACCAGATATGGTTAGAATCTTTTTAATTACAAATGGCGTTGACAGTTGTTGTAGCAAGAGACCCTGTATGGCTATGTATCAGAACATGCCGTTGTTATCGATCCTACGCTATCCACCAACCAGCATTGCGGCGAGCTGTTCAATTCCACATTAAACGGATCGGTAAAATTAAAGCCTTTTTGCCGATTGACGACTTCTCTATAGACCAAATGACCACCCTGCTTTCCCCTGTACGAGTCGACCGCTATGCGTCAGGGCGTCATCAGCCAGCTGATAGCTGGATTTCTTCACCAGCAGGCAAAAAATATCATCCCAATCTGGCGTTCCCATTGAAATTAAAGTGGTCTGGCATAACCGTCCTTTCGAAGCCATCATTCAGGAGTGATCAGCGGGCGGTACGATTGGGCGCTAAAATGGTGCACCAACATGACCGTCTGGAAGCGGCGATTTTTACGCCAACGGACTCGGCATCTGTTACGACGTCAAGCCCGGTGTGGATGGTGAAAGACCAGCCGTGGCCGGAAGGAGGTAAGGCGCGGCGGCGGTGAATCTCGCCAGTGAAGAGCCGTATCATAATGCGCTCAATGTAAACTGGTCAAAAGACGATTCAACTGGCAGAAGAGTTACCAGAACCGAAGTTCATCTGGTTGGCGCTTACCCAGTAACGCCAATTAATATCGCGATTGAACTGCCCGGAATTTGATCCGAGTGTTTATAACGATGCCATTCGTGGGCAACATTTGCTGGCAATGAAAGCCTGCGGCAGAAATTCGGCATTAATGAAAACATGACGCACGTAGAAAAAAGGTTGGCCAGAAGAAGCACACCGATTGCGCACCACAGGACATTTGGTTGGTACGGTAGGACGCACCGGTATTTTCAGCAGCATTCCTCGGCAACACGGCCAACAGGTGATCATTACTTTGCTGCCATTTGTTGGTCATTAACCTGACCAGTATCAGACACCCGTTGAACTGGATGACGAAGAGGACGATTAACGACTCTTCAATAACCGACAAGGCCCCGAGTCATCGGCTGATTTTTTACTTACTGCTTCTTCGCCGCCAAGGAAATAAATTCCCCAATGGGATTGCCAGCAACACAGTAAAAACCAGGCTATAAACAAAAATCATCGATGATGATTTATATACATCGATGTCGTCCACTCAACAGCGGAATATTGTACTTGTTCTTGATATAACGCCGCCATAGTCGCGCGAGTCACAACCGACGCCGCAGAATGAAAACCGCCAACAAACGAAGAGAAATTTCTTCCCTTTGCTTGTACTTTAGTTCGCCATAATCATGATGTAATCCTTGTGCAGAGACATTTGTTACCTAAAATGCAACAATACCATGACATTTCACCGTTGTCCGCCTGAAAACCTCACCCTCAGCTGGATTTCTACAATCAACGCATTCATTAGTTAGCTAATGTTGCTACTTCCTTCCCTGACGATCCAATGCATTCCCGGATGCATCGTCGCGTAAAATAGCCCCCCGCCAGGGGTTTCCGGCATGACGAGATTATCTGCAGGAGCCCTATAAAACAATGATCGCTCAACTGCTTTACAAATAATGCGCTTAATCTGGTCATTATTTTCCGGTAGCTGCGCAGCATCATTCTGATGAGCTTTTGGTTTCGCCGCGGAAATCGTAAAAGAAAAGGTTTTTTATCCATGTGTGTACTTTTAATCTACACCATAATTATCAGTGCTGTTGGTAGCATTATTAATTATGTTATAGAAAACTATAATTCAAATTTATCACCCAGGCGTTATCGATTTTATCTGTACGTCCCTGATCGCGGTTATTCTGACGATTAAGCTATTTTCTGCGATTAATCAGTTTCTTCGAAAAACAGCAGATTAAAAAAGGTCGCGATATCACCAGTGCGCGGATCATGTCGCGCATTATCAAATTACCATCATCGTGGTGCTTGTTCTGCTTTATGGCGAACATTTCTGCATGAGCCTTTTCGCTTGCCGACCTTTGGTGGTATTGGTGGTCGCTGTCGGTATGGCCGGTAAAGATATTCTGAGTAACTTCTTTTCCGGGATTATGCTCTATTTTACTGTCCTTTCAGTATTGGCGACTGGATCCGTTCACCGGACAGAAATATCGAAGGTACAGTAGCGTAAATTGGCTGGCGAATTACCAAAATTACGACCTTTGATAATCGTCCATTGTACGTACCGACTGGCTGTTTTGTCGTCAGCGTAGAAAACCCATTCGCATGACTAACTGGCGCATTACCACGACCATTGGTTTACGTTATGAGGATGCGGCAAAGTGGGCGTTATTGTCGAAGCCGTACGCGGATGCTGAAAAATGACCCGGCCATTCACCAGCGACAAACCTTACCGGTTTATTTCAACCAGTTTGCTGACTTGTCATTGAATATTATGGTTTATTGCTTTACCAAATCCACGGGTTATGGGCGAGGCGCTTGCTGCACAGCAAGACGTTTATTTGAAGATTATCGATATTGTACAGTCACACGGCGCGGACTTTGCCTTCCCCAGCCAGACGCTGTATATGGATAACATTACACCGCCGGCAAGAGGGTCCGCTAAATTATAGATCACTGGCGTTATCCACAAGGGTAACGCCAGTTCCCATCACATCAATGCTTCAACAACAGACATAGTCCATCTTACGCCACATCTTCAGGGTTATTAATGGGATAACCTTTCAGCCACGGTTTGATTAATCGTCCATTGGTATATTGATAAATTGGTGCAATCGGTGCTTGCCCTCATGAGGATTTTCTTTGCCGCGTTGTAATCGGCATTATCCGCTTTACCGGTATCTTCTGTCATGCTCGGGCCAGAACTTTGTCGTATGCCGGATTGTTAAAGCGTGAAAAAATCTCCCTAATGCGTCTACGTTAATAATGTCAGGAAAGTGGAGGGGTTCATTATAATCCCCACCCTATGAGGCGCGGATAAACATCAAAATTGCCGGTGTTACGGCTATCGATAGCAAGGTTTTCCATTCCTGATTTTGGAATTTAACATCTACGCTGAAGATTCTTTTTCACATCGATGCTACAGCAATCGCAATTTTTGATGGTTTTCTGAGCGTTATACAAAAGCGTCAGCTTCAGCGGTTTTTCGCGGATCATAACCAGCTGCGCTTACAAGCTGTTTTGCCTGCGCATTCAGTTCTTCCTGACTCATTTGTTCAAACGGCGAAGGTTCCGCGTAATTCCGCGGTAATATTGGCGGCACCGCCACGCTGGCTTTTCGCCTGTCCCTAATACTTTTTCGGTCATCAGGCTGTGATTGATCGTCTCAGACTGAATGCCAGACGAACGCGCTGATTCGCCGTCGACCTTTTTGCGTGTTAAAACGCATAATAATAGGTCCCAGCTGCGGCGGCGCAGAGCCTGCCCCAAAATACCCTTCAACAGCTTCTTGATACATATTTTTCGGGAAGGATTCGTGATATCAATATCCCCCGCGAGGTAAACGCTTAGCTGGCTGCGGATCTCGATTAATTGGCAGGAAGGTCACTTTTTGCAGTACCGTTTTCCGTGTTATCCCAATAATGGGTATTCGGTACCACGACCAGTTTTTTATTCACTACGTGCTCTTTAAAGACAGAGCGCCATTGCCTATTAGATTTCCGGGTTTCGTCCACTCTTTACCGCTTTCTACGTTGGCTTTTTGCACCGGAAGAAGGCAAAGTTAGCGGTTAAATTCACAAACCACGGCAACGGTTTATCAAGCTGAATTTTCAAAGTATGGGCATCGGCACTGCGGTGACGCCAGCTGGTCTAGGCTAGCTTTACCATCAGATCGGCTGTGCGTTGTCATTTCCCGCCAGCGCGGTCACGGCAAATGGCGACAATGTTTTTGAATTCATGAGACGTTGCCAGTGATAAAATCTTGCGCCGTTACCCGGTGCGCCATCTGCCGATTTTGCGTTATCGCGCAGGGTAAAAGTCCAGATACGGGTCGCTCTTATTACTTTTCCACTGAGTCGCAACGCCGGGACAATTTCCCCCTCCTCGTTCTGATTTACCAGTCCTTCAACAGATTGCGAATGACCTGAATCTCTGGCAGGCCCACGGCTCAGCGGGATTCCAGCGATGCAGGCTCGTACTTGTACGCCTGGCGCACCAGCTCCTGCTTCTCTGCCAGTACTGTGCCGCTTGGAACTTCTGCAGCATACGAAAGAGAATGCTGCTGACCAACAGCGCACAACATGTGACTGAAACAGAGTGCTTCATAAGTTTCCCTCCTCAACCACATTAAATGATGTGTAATTATTGTTTCGCCTTAAAGAAATGCAACAACTTCCATCAAAAAAGTGACACAGGGTACAATGTTTTTTATGTATCAATATATTAAATCAGATTTAGTGTAAATAATCGACGCCAAAATGCGGCAAAGCACATAGAACACCGAACACTACGTTCGGGCTTCGCATGTTCAAACCAGTTTTCGGTATCATAATCAGCATCTGTCGCCATTGTACGAAGAATAAAAAATAACCAAAACGTTGAAAAGGAACTGAGAATACGTTAGAGAAGAATTAAATTAACTAATATTATAGAATAGTGTGAAACAGTACCTTCTCAGACTTCAGCCTATCTATAAATAATGAGAATGCCGAGCCAGGATGCTCCAACGGCGTGGATAGTACAGGTGATAACCGGTAAATCTGGTGTGCAATCTTATCCAAAACACGTATCAGTTTTTTTCTTTAATAGCCCGCTCAACCTGATCATAAGGTATACGCCAATCCATGCCCATCAATTGCAGCATCAATGATCAGGTTTATCGTATCAGTAAAAGCTGACCTTCCATGCGAATACGAAACTCCACGTCCACCGCGCATTAATTTCCGGCTCTCTCCTCCCCATTTGCTGCCCAGGTTGTGGGAAGATAATAAATCAATTGCCTGATGATTTTTATTAATGTGACAATCGTAGTTCTAAACACTTCTCGGCGAGAAAATTTGGTGAGCCAACAATAGCCATTGGTATATCTGCCCATTGATGGGTGATCAGAATCCTCTACTGATCTCCCCACCCAGACGGATGAGGTAGCCTGAGTTTAACGGACACTCCTTCCTGAAATAGAATGGCATCAGAAGGAGCTAATAATGAGCAGAAAAACCCAACGTTACTCTAAAGAGTTCAAAGCCGAAGCTGTCAGAACGGTTCTTGAAAATCAACTTTCGATCAGTGAAGGCGCTTCCCGATTATCTCTTCCTGAAGGCACTTTAGGACAATGGGTTACCGCCGCCAGAAAAGGGCTCGGTACTCCTGGTTCCCGCACGGTGGCTGAACTGGAATCTGAAATTCTGCAACTGCGTAAGGCGTTAAATGAAGCTCGCCTTGAGCGAGATATTTTAAAAAAAGCAACAGCGTATTTTGCACAGGAGTCGCTGAAAAATACGCGTTAATCGAACAATGAACCGCCCCGGGTTTCCTGGAGAGTGTTTTATCTGTGAACTCAGGCTGCCAGATCATCGTTTCCGATGGAAGCATAATAAGCTTTTTCTGCTTCTGCCGGAGGGATGTGGCCCAGCCTTTCCAGCAATCGTCGATTGTTATACCAGTCCACCCACGTTAGTGTGGCCAGTTCCACTTCTGCACGGTTTTTCCAGCTCTTACGGTGTATTACCTCCGCTTTGTAAAGACCATTGATGCTCTCCGCCATCGCGTTGTCATACGAGTCGCCTGTACTTCCTGTTGATGCCAGTAATCCGGCTTCCTTAAGCCGCTGTGTGTAGGCCAGCGATACATACTGAGAACCTTTATCACTGTGATGGACCGTGCCGGACGGTCGACGGGCCCATAACGCCTGCTCCAGTGCATCCAGCACGAATGTCGTTTCCATGGCACCCCACGATGTATCCGGCAAACACATCAATGATGAACGCCACATAGACGAAGCCCCGCCATGTGCTGACGTAAGTAAAATCAGCCACCCACAGCTGGTCAGGTCGTTCTGCCACGAACTGACGGTTTACGCGGTCGCCTGCGGCAACGGCTTTCCGGCTGATGGTCGTACGGACCTTTTTACCCCGGAGAACACCGGCAAGTCCCATAACCGCCATGAGACGTGCCACAGTGCATCTGGCCACTCTGATACCTTCCCGTAACAACTGACGCCAGACTTTACACCGTATACCTTGTGATTTTCATCGTATACGCGCTGTATCTCTTTCTTCAGCCAGTCATCGCGCTGCGCACGGGCACTGCGTTTATCCGGATGATGTCGCTGTTGCTGACAGTGGTAATACGTTGACGGGGCAATATGCAGTTCACTGCATACCGGTCCGACCCCGTACTGCTCACGCAGCTTATCCAGCAGTGGCATTATTTTTTCCAGAGGCGGTCGAACTCCGCCTTTGCAAAATAAGCGGAAGCCAGGCGAAGGATATTGTTACTGCGGCGCAGTTCACGATTTTCACGTTCCGGCTCTTTCAGACGCTGACGTTCAGCGGTGGTGAGCCCTCCATCACCGCCCCCGGTATCCCGCTCATGCTGGCGACCCCAGACACGCAGAGTCTCCGGCGTACAGCCAATCTTTGGAGCAATGGAACAAATTGTCGCCCATTGTGAGTCATATTCGCCCTGACTTTCCAGAACCATACGGACTGCCCGTTGACGGACTTCGGGGGAAAAACGAGTATTTTTAGTCATCCTGTTTACCTCTTTCTCAGGAAGTTTAGTCTCCAGGATTCCCGGGGCGGTTCACAATGGCGACAACAATTTCCCATTGAAGCGATGTGTCAGGTATTTGGTGTATCCAGGAGCGGTTATTACAACTGGGTACAGCATGAACCCTCAGACAGAAAACAAAGTGATGAGCGGCTAAAACTGGAGATTAAGGTGGCACATATCCGCACTCGCGAAACATATGGAACCCGGCGGCTCCAGACGGAGCTGGCAGAGAATGGCATCATCGTTGGTCGTGACCGACTGGCACGTCTTCGTAAGGAGCTGAGGCTACGCTGTAAGCAGAAACACAAGTTCAGAGCGACTACGAACTCGAACCACAATCTGCCAGTTGCGCCAAATCTGCTGAACCAGACGTTCGCTCCTACAGCACCAAATCAGGTCTGGGTGGCGGACCTGACGTATGTTGCCACACAGGAGGGATGGTTGTACCTCGCTGGCATCAAAGATGTTTATACGTGCGAAATTGTCGGCTACGCCATGGGAGAGCGCATGACAAAAGAGCTGACAGGTAAAGCCCTGTTTATGGCGCTCAGGAGCCAGCGCCCACCTGCCGGGCTAATCCACCACTCTGATCGAGGTTCACAGTACTGCGCATACGATTACCGGGTCATACAGGAGCAGTTTGGTCTGAAAACATCAATGTCGCGTAAAGGTAACTGTTACGACAATGCTCCGATGGAAAGCTTCTGGGGAACGCTGAAAAATGAGAGCCTGAGCCACTATCGTTTTAATAACCGGGATGAAGCCATCTCAGTAATACGGGAATACATTGAGATTTTCTACAATCGTCAGCGTCGTCACTCTCGTCTGGGGAATATCTCCCCGGCAGCCTTCAGGGAAAAATATCATCAGATGACTGCTTAAAAAAAGAACAAATGGTAGTGTCCGCTATTGCCAGTACACCTCAGATTATTAAAAATCAACCACACCCGCCAGTATTCTGTATATTTACTGGCGGTCATATCGTGAGAGGTATGGCAATGAATCTTGTGACACTCAAAACGTGGGGAAAACTCAGATATCCGGATAACCCACCATCAATATCAACGCTGAGACGATGGGCAAGGAATGGAAACATTTATCCTGCACCTGAACTACACGGGAGGAGTTACAGGGTGGTTCCGGAGGCTTTCTATATCAACCCAAATAAGGTTGATACCGATATAACACACCATCAGCCTAATGGGCGACAAGGGAGAGACAGTCCGTTAATGGAGAAGTTAAAACATGCAGCGGAAAAAATACGATCCCAATTTGCCTAGAAACTTAACATATCGAAGGAGAGACAAAGCATATTACTGGCGCAACCCTCTGACGAAAGAAGAATTTACACTAGGTAAAATTTCAAGAAGAGATGCAGTAGCGCAGGCAATTGAAGCAAATCATTATATATACAAAAACTACTCTCCTGCTGCCCTAATTGAAAAGCTTAAAGGGGTCGACTCATTTACTATGGCAGGCTGGATTGAACGTTACAAAACGATTCTTATAAGGAGAAAAGCGTCCAGAAATACTTATAAAACTCGGGTAAATCAACTGGAGACAATAAAAGAAAAATTAGGAGGGGTTTTACTGACAGAAATAACCACTCGCCATATCGCCGAGTTTCTTGATTTGTAGATTGAAGGAGGGAAAAACACGATGGCAGGATCAATGCGTTCTGTGTTATCTGATATGTTCCGCGAAGCCATTGTTGAAGGACGTATATCTCAAAATCCAGTAACGCCAACAAGAGCACCGAAAATAGTAGTTACAAGAGAACGGCTGAAACTAAAGACATACAACTGCATCAGGGAGGCAGCAGATCAACTTCCGGCATGGTTCCCATTAGCTATGGACTTAGCCCTTGTAACAGGACAACGTCGCGAAGACATAACGAATATGCGGTTCAGTGATATTTATGATGATCGTCTCCACATCAGGCAAATTAAGACAGGAATGATGATTGCTATCCCCCTGTCACTCAGCCTTCCTGTCGCTGGTTTACGACTTGGTGCAGTAGTTGAACAGTGCCGCATGGTAAGTAGGGGGGATTATCTAATCAGTGCCGGGATTAGAAAAAACAGCCCTGACGGCAGCATTCACCCGGACGGCCTGACAAAGAAATTTGTCGCAGCCAGAAAATTAACAGGTATCACTGTTCAGTGAAAACCCACCAACTTTTCACGAAATCAGAAGCCTGGCTGGACGATTGTACAAAGAAATATGTGGAGAAGAATTTGCTCAGCGTCTACTTGGCCACACATCGGAGAAGACAACAAAAATGTATCTTGATGAGAGAGAAAAAACGTACTTACTGCTCTGATTTTAACGTAAATGGATTGTTAAATGTATTTTGGTTGTGATATAACCAAAAAAGACCGGAATACAGAAATTCGAGTAAATTTCGGGGAATTTCGGGGAGACGTTTGCAACTAATTGATTTTAAATACAATTAAAAAAAGACCAACATGATTCCTGTATTGGGTCCAGGAAATGGCTCTTGGGAGAGAGCCGTGCGCTAAAAGTTGGCATTAATGAGGCTTAGTTGCTGTGCCTTTAAAGAAGACATGATGATGCCAGGTTTTCCAGTTCTGCGTGCAAAATGGTCAATAAAAAGCGCGGTGGTCATCAAGCTGGACGTTAGACCGCCTGTTCTGTGAAAGAACTGAGGCGGTTTTTTTATTGGAAATCAAAGGCTATTTTAGGTAATTAACAGAGTTTTTCAGCTCGTTGATAAACGTGCCAGATGATTTTTTGCGGCAATTGTCAGGATTATCAATCTGAATCACCCAAATGGGTTGGGCTTGACTTTTCCCACTGGCAACTCCCTTTTGTGCGATATCGTTTAAAGGATACTGCACGTAGGGTACTTGGGTTGATGCATACAAAGCATTACCCGGTCGGCAAGTCAGCATCACCTCTTCTGGATTAAATGCCGATCTGCCTTACCCACTTCAAAACGGCTTACGGCAAATCACCTGCGGTGCCGCCAGCGCCGCTGCAGAACTGGTGAGTAACAGAAACGCCAGAAGGGTCTCGATCATTTTCGTAATCCATCAAAAGGTTTCTACAAGTCGCAAGCAGGCTGATGATCGCCAGCACTGCACCGCACGGATCGCCCATTCGAGTTCAGCCATCCACATAAACCAGGCGCCGCACGATCTCATCCTGCCCTTATGCGCGGTACAAGAACATAACGATTAGCCAGCGCGATGACCACCATAATCATCACCAGGATAGCTTCTAGCAATAGAGTCGGCCCAGAAGTCGTAAGTGTGGAAATCCGTAATCAACAATGCATTAAGCATGCCGCTTGCCATATGCCCATCACCGGAAATGCCGGACCGTGAAACGCATCAGCGCCTGAATAGCCTGTCGCCGAACGGCCTTTGATGAGTTGCATACACCATAGTACTGCAATATTTTCCTACCACGCCGCCGCACAAATCAGGTGAATCGCGCAACCCAGTTTCTTTACCGTTCCGCCTGTTACCCCTTCATTCAGCGTCTCATGCCCCACCGCCAGCAGAATAAATTGCGCGGTAGTGAGCATAAACAGCAAACGTGGCAATATCCCGCGGTCCGGATAAGGGGCGACGATCTAACGTTACGAGGGCGAGAAGATTTGCCATAACCAGACGCTACCAAACTGCGTTTGCAAACAGCCTGCCAAATGTTTGGCGAAGACACTCCTGCTCAGTCCCGTTCCCATCAACCCGCCCTAACGGCTAGCATTGCAGTGGCACTGATCACTTGACACGGCAGCGTGCTCTGTCAAACGACAAACGCTTTGCCAGCAAGCGACGGGTCGCTCAAGGGGGCCAGCGAGGCACCGTAGATTGCGAAGCCAAAAACCAGCATCAGCGAGGTGAAATGGATAAATCGCAGCGCTATTCAGGAAACGCCAGCATGATTTATTTCACGCTAAGGTGTAGTGTCCTTTCGTTTTATGCCCGTCCACTCAAACAAACATGCCAGTCAACGGTGTAGGTTCCGGGTTTCAGCGAATTTGCCAGTGGAACAATCAGTTGCTCTTCGGTCCGTCGATCCCGTTCGCCGGTAATGTTTTAAGATCTTCGTTTCGGCCCCGTGATTTTTGCACTGCTGAATCCTGTTTCAACACCTTCCGAGAAGTTTAAAGTGATTGCTGGTGAGCTGTCACTTGCGCGTTTGCCGCAGGATACTGATGCGTTAAATGGCGGCATGTGCCAGACGGAAGGCGTCACGAAACGTGAAGCGGTCAGGATTGCCAGCGCGTAGCGAAGGGAGCGTGGAGTTGTAATGATATTACTGATTTCTTTTGTAGCAACTTTTTATACAAGTATAACCTTGTCAATGTCTGAGTCGAGGATGTCACTTGGGCTTGCCATCCAGGCTTACTCTAGTAACTTTTGCCCGCGAATGATGAGGAGATTAAGTATGCTGAAGCAATCTGGTGAAACTGGATCAAAATAATGGATAAAGTGAATGTTGATTTGGCGGCGGCCGGGTGGGATTTAAAGAACGCTACCTCGCCGGTGATCGCTGAAGCGGTTGAACGTGAACAGCCGCGCATTCGCGTAGTGCAGTTGCGAGCCGGAATCGCCGACCGTTTGCTTCGGTCAATCTGTCACGTTTCAATCTTACGAGCCGACGGGATAAAGTTATAGAGAGTTGCAGCATTTTACATAACGCCTGCTAAATTATGAGTATTTTGACCTCACCTATAATTTGTATGATTTTGAAAAGGAAGTCATTATGTCGTTCTGGAAAGTTGCAGCAGCGCAGATGAGCCCCGCAAACCTCACTCACCGAACAGGTAGCTGATCATCTGGAGTTCGTGAGGGCCGCCGCCGGCTACAATGTCAGCTGTTAGTTTCTCCATTGCTTCTTTATGGTGTGATTATTCGTGACGTGCCCTCCTGGCCCACCCGATCTCACCGTCAGACCCGCTTCGTCATGCCGCAACGACCTGGCGAATGACCATCATAGCCGGCCTTCCCGTTGAGCAGGACCATTCGCTTGATTCGTGGAATTGCGGGTTCGCACCGTGGCGAAAACGCCGGGGATTTACCATCAGAGTCATGGTGCATGTTGGTCCGTCGTTCATAATCATTACGGTGGGGGAGACTTATATGCAAGGTATGGATATGGACCCGACCGTTCACTGTTTACGACAGGGCAACGTCTGGGGAACCTGGACCTACTGGTATTTACCCGCCGCTTACAATTTTTTTCACATCGATATCTTCATCGCCGTGCTGATGGCAAATGCCCGCGGCAACAGTGCACTATGGGATGAACATGGTCGTCTCATCGTCTTCGCGCCGATTGGTGGTTTATGCAATTGTTAGTCGGTCAGCGTTCATCACAGGGTTGGCAAGGCGATATCATTCCATTACGCTAGGCTTTTTCGGCCTGGATCATGCCATGTTGCGCATTATCGATACAGAAACCTGCGGTTTGCAGGGAGGGATCGTTGAGATTGCCTCTGTTGATGTCATTGACGGAAAAATCGTCAACCCCATGAGCCTCCTGGTGCGCCCCGATCGTCCTATTAGTCCACAAGCGATGGCGATTCATCGCATCACCGAAGCCATGGTCGCCGATAAACCGTGGATTGAAGATGTGATCCCACACTATTACGGTAGTGAATGGTATGTCGCGCACAACGCCAGCTTTGACCGCCGCGTACTGCCTGAGATGCCCGGTGAGTGGATTTGCACTATGAAACTGGCCCGTCGTTTGTGGCCAGGGCTCAAGTACAGCAATATGGCGTTATATAAAACACGCAAGCTCAATGTACAGACACCGCTGGGCCTGCATCATCACCGCGCGTTGTATGACTGTTATATCACCGCCGCGTTGCTTATCGATATTATGAACACCTCCGGCTGGACGGCAGAACAGATGGCCGATATCACCGGACGTCCGTCGTTGATGACGACCTCACCTTTGGCGAATACCGTGGCAAAGCGGTTTCCGAGCATTTGCTCAACGCGATCCGGGCTATCTGCGCTGGTTATTTAATCACGTGGACAGCATGAGGCCGGAGCTGCTGGTTTAGACTAAACGTATGTCTGGAAAATGCTTAATTTGCCGCAGGCTGATCGGTAATGTTCCCTGCGCCAGCGCGACTAGGAAAAGCATCCTCCATCGCTACGCCTTCGTACGATTTTAAAGCGACCAGATTTTACCGCCATGGCCTGAGTCCATGTCGGTACAGCAATAAAGATGGTCATCGGTTTTAGCTGGCGCAATTTAGCGACCCATTTTGCCGGCCCAATCCTGCACCTGAGAATCGTGCAAACCAGTCAGTGCCAGGTAAATACGAGGATAAGCCTGTGCGGTGACGTTGTCATATGGGCTGTAGCTTTTCATGCTCGTCGTAACCCTCCGGATGCTGCAGATTTCCCCACTCTTCAAGCCCACCAGTCGTCAGGGAATGATTCATCAAGCATCGTTGTTACAACATCAACAAACGGTACCTGGGCGATAACGCCGTGGAATAATTCCGGGCGTTGATTAATTGCAACGCCCATCAACATGCCCCCCGCACTTCCGCCCATCGCATAACAGAGCGAAGGAGAGCCATAGCCCAGTTTTAACAATGCATCGCAGGCATCAAGATAATCATTAAACGTATTTTTCTTCTTCAGAAATTTACCGTCTTCGTACCATTGTTGCCCCAGCTCACCACCGCCGCGAACATGGACAATGGCGTAGACAAAGCCACGATCTAACAAACTCAAGCGGCTAAAACTGAAATCGGCATCAATACTTGCGCCGTAAGAACCATAGCCATACACCAGCAACGGGTTGTGTCCTTTGCGAAAATGTTTGCGATGATAGACCAGCGAAACCGGAACTTCGACGCCATCACGGGCGACTATCCACAGGTGTTCACTGCGGTAATTCGCCGCATCAAAACCAGGCACTTCTGTTTGTTTTAATACACGACGCTCACCGGTATCCATATCCAGTTCAAACAAAGTGTCTGGTGTGGTCATGGAAGAATAACCATAACGCAATCGCGCGGTTTCAGGTTCTGGATTGTAGGCAATCCAGGTCACATAGGCCGGATCATCAAAGGCAATGCCAATGACTTCCCGGGTCTTGCGGTTAATTTGGCGCAAACTGGTTAACCCGCGCTGACGCTCTTCAACCACCAGCCAGTCGGTAAACAGCGTAAACCCTTCCAGCATGATGTTTTCGCGTGGCGGAATTAACTCTTCCCACTGTTGCTCATCACGCATACGGGTACGGTATAAGCCAAAGTTTTTGCCGTGGCGATTGGAACGCAGATAAAAACGATGCTGGTAGTGATCAAGGCTGTATTCGTGATCTTTGCGGCGCGGCAGAAAAACAAACGGCTCGGCATCGGCCATTTCCGCGTCCAGCAGGCGAACTTCACTGGTGGTGGCGCTGGCCAGATGAATGACGACATAGTGCTTCGACGTCGTTTTATGCAGGCTGACATAATAGGTATCGTCTTTTTCTTCGTAGATCAGTGTATCTTGCGATGCTGGCGTACCGATGGCGTGACGCCAGACCTGATAAGGCAGCAGCGTCACCGGATGCTTGCGAACATAGTAGAAAGTCCAGGAGTCATTTGCCCAGACAAAGCTGGGTTCAACGTTATCCAGCAGTTCCGGGTACCAGTTACCTGTTTCCAGATTACGAAAACGAATGCCGTACTGGCGTCGGGAAAGAAAATCTTCTGCCAGCGCCATAATGGTGTTATCGGGCGTAATCGCCATTCCGCCCATCGAATAAAACTCACTATGAGCTGCGCGCTTGTTGGCATCGAGCAATGTTTCCCACTCATCCCACTCTTCGCTGAATGCCGATTGACGCTGGTAGATAGCATATTCACAGCCTGGTTCATAAATATGCCGATAGCGGTAGCCATTTTTTATGTAGGGCGCAGAAACTTCTCTTTGCGGAATGCGGTCGATGATTTCCTTTAAGATGCGATCCTGCAAGGCTTGTTGTGAGGCCATCACCCGATGACCGTAACTATTTTCTTGTTGCAGGTAGTCCAGGACTTTTGGCTGAGAACGCGTATCGTCCCGCAGCCAGTAGTAATTATCGATGCGCGTATCGCCATGAAGCGTCATGGCGTGGGGAATGCGGGCGGCTTTTGGTAGCATGTTATTGTTCTTTCTGGTTGGAAACATCTTATAAGGGTGGCAAAACTCACCGGGGATGCAAGCGAAACAGGGTCGTCATTGCTTAGATGATGACAGGTAATGGCGCGGATATCGAATGTTATGCAGACAGAGAAAATCAGCCTGTTCAAATGGCTGTGCGGTTCTGGATAGCCCGAAATAGTCAACTTCAGGCTATCCAGAGAGCGGAATTATTCCGCCAAAGTGCGTTTTTGCTGTTCGAGATCGCGTTCAATGCCTTCACGAACATCCTGGGGGATTTTCAGCGCGTCACCCAGTGCATTCAGGTAACTGCGTTCCATAAAATGGTCAATATCAATAGCCGCGCAGCTCAGGAAATAGATTTCCAGCGCCTCTTCTTCATTGCGGACCCCGGTAGCCAGGCGTTGTGGATCCAGCGGTTGTTCGATTGCCTGCTCAATGAGTACACGCCCCTGCTCTTCCACGCCGGCTTCACGCAATTGCTGGTCGATTGCCGCACGTTCATTGGCATCAATATGACCATCACTTTTAGCGGCAAAGACCAGCGCAAGGATCAAACGTTCCGTACGCTCATCCAGCGGCGTACTTTGCGCGCCAAACTGCGGTTCGTCCTGATGCGCCGCGCGAATTTTATCTTTGTATTTATTCCACAGCACCGTACCCGCTACCGCTCCGCCGCCAACCAGTAACGCGTTGGTGCCATATTTCGTAAGAAGTTTACGTGCTGATTTATTTGCGACCAGCAGCCCAGCCAGTCCGCCTAATGCGCCTGACACTAACAGTTTGCCCAATCCCTGATCCGCAGACGAGGAGGTAGAAGAACTGCTTTGCCCAAGCAGGGATTGCAGTTGATTTAACCAGTTAGCCATATTTGCTCCTCAATAACCATTTTTAGTGCCTGTAGCATAGCGGATGAGGATGTCAGAAAATGTATATCGAGACAAAAGATGCGCAAATAAGCGGGGCGGTAGGCCGTTATTCAAAGAAATTCGCGCCAGGTAAGGTATTTACTGTATATCAGGTGATAAGGGTATTTTAGGTGAAAGTAGTTTGTCGTTTTGAGTGGCATTGTTTGATGCTGATTGCCCGATGCGACGCTGTTGCGTCTTCTCAGGCCTACGATTGTGGTGCGTTCTGGGACGGACAAGGCACTCGCGCCGCATCCGCCAACGGTCAATCGAATTATCAGAAGCCATTAACGCCGCTGATATTCCGCCATTCCCGCTTTGCAGTCCACGCAGACCTGGTAATGAATATCGGCACTTTTACCACGCACGGTTAGCGGTACTGACCATTTATCATCTTTACCCTGAATGTCCTGCAAACTGACCCAGGCCACGGGATCGGCCTGACCGACAATTTTTTGATCATCTGCCCAGCGCGCCACGCGATTTTGTTGATAATCACGTTTTACGCTCGCGGCAATTCCGGCAGCATCCAGACCTTCACACTTTGGGAAAGTGACCGACTTGCTGGTTTCATTATTGGCAGCGAAAACTGATGCGCAGGCAGAAACCAACAACCGCCCTAAAAACGCCCCTCTTTTTTTCATGTTTTTCTCCATAGCACAATGATTCAGGAGAAAGCATGGTACAAATTGTCAGGAGCGCAAGTTGCTTCAGGCCGCGTGTGAGGCATCTTCCTCTTCGGATTCAGCACCGACGACCTGTGGGGACGGTAATTTGCCGGTTTTCAGAATGGTGCTCAGCACCTCTTTTTGTTCTGCCAGCCATAGCGAAAGGGCTTCACGTTGCTCGTCTTCCATTTGCACTGGAGAATTTGTCAGCTAGGTGTCAAGCAGATCCGCCGTATCAAGCATTTTGTCATAAGCATCGGCTTCCTTTTTGCTGGTAAACGACATTTTCTCTTCGCCCTCACGAATGACTACGTATTTAACTTCAACCGCCATTTGCAGCCTCTCATAATAACTGAGATTTTATACAGTATATTTCTTTTCGGTTGAGAAATCAACATCAGCAATAAAGACACACGCAAACGTTTTCGTTTATACTGCGCGCGGAATTAATCAGGGGATATTCGTTATGACGTTATTAGGCACTGCGCTGCGTCCGGCAGCAACTCGCGTGATGTTATTAGGCTCCGGTGAACTGGGTAAAGAAGTGGCAATCGAGTGTCAGCGTCTCGGCGTAGAGGTGATTGCCGTCGATCGCTATGCCGACGCACCAGCCATGCATGTCGCGCATCGCTCCCATGTCATTAATATGCTTGATGGTGATGCATTACGCCGTGTGGTTGAACTGGAAAAACCACATTATATCGTGCCGGAGATCGAAGCTATTGCCACCGATATGCTGATCCAACTTGAAGAGGAAGGACTGAATGTTGTCCCCTGCGCTCGCGCAACGAAATTAACGATGAATCGCGAGGGTATCCGTCGCCTGGCGGCAGAAGAGCTGCAGCTGCCCACTTCCACTTATCGTTTTGCCGATAGCAAAAGCCTTTTCCGCGAGGCGGTTGCCGCCATTGGCTATCCCTGCATTGTAAAACCGGTGATGAGCTCTTCCGGCAAGGGGCAGACGTTTATTCGCTCTGCAGAGCAACTTGCTCAGGCATGGGAATACGCTCAGCAAGGCGGTCGCGCCGGAGCGGGCCGCGTAATTGTTGAAGGCGTCGTTAAGTTTGACTTCGAAATTACCCTGCTAACCGTCAGCGCGGTGGATGGCGTCCATTTCTGTGCACCAGTAGGTCATCGCCAGGAAGATGGCGACTACCGTGAATCCTGGCAACCACAGCAAATGAGCCCGCTTGCCCTTGAACGTGCGCAGGAGATTGCCCGTAAAGTGGTGCTGGCACTGGGCGGTTATGGTCTGTTTGGTGTCGAGCTGTTTGTCTGTGGTGATGAGGTGATTTTCAGTGAGGTCTCCCCTCGTCCACATGATACCGGGATGGTGACGTTAATTTCTCAAGATCTCTCAGAGTTTGCCCTGCATGTACGTGCCTTCCTCGGACTTCCTGTTGGCGGGATCCGTCAGTATGGTCCTGCAGCTTCTGCCGTTATTCTGCCACAACTGACCAGTCAGAATGTCACGTTTGATAATGTGCAGAATGCCGTAGGCGCAGATTTGCAGATTCGTTTATTTGGTAAGCCGGAAATTGATGGCAGCCGTCGTCTGGGGGTGGTACTGGCTACTTCAGAGAGTGTTGTTGACGCCATTGAACGCGCGAAGCACGCCGCCGGACAGGTAAAAGTACAGGGTTAAACCCGGCAAAAAAACGCTACAAAAATGCCCGATCCTAGATCGGGCATTTTGACTTTTACAGCTTAGCGCCTTCTACAGCTTCACGCGCCAGCTTAGTAATGCGGTCGTAATCGCCCGCTTCCAGCGCATCTGCCGGAACCAGCCAGGAACCACCGATGCACAGCACGCTTTTCAGTGCCAGGTAGTCACGGTAGTTAGCCGGAGAAATACCACCCGTCGGGCAGAAACGGACCTGGGAGAACGGACCCGCGATCGCCTGCAGGGCTTTCACGCCGCCGTTAGCTTCAGCCGGGAAGAATTTGAACTCTTTCAAACCGTAGTCCATACCCAGCATCAGTTCGGAAACAGTGCTGATCCCCGGAATCAGAGGAATAGTCCCTTCGGTAGCAGCTTTCAGCAGCGGCTCGGTCAGACCCGGGCTAATTGCGAACTGTGCACCCGCTTCAGTGACTTCTGCCAGCTGCTGTGGATTCAGCACCGTACCGGCACCCACAATCGCTTCAGGCACTTCTTTGGCGATAGCACGGATAGCGTCAACTGCACACTCGGTACGCAGAGTCACTTCCAGAACGCGCACCCCACCAGCAACCAACGCTTTTGCCATCGGCACCGCGTGTTCCAGTTTTTTTACCACGATAACCGGTACAACCGGGCCGGTGGTCAGGATTGATTCTGCACTTGTTTTCCAGTTTTTCATCAGAGTTTTCTCTCGCCTGATTACAAATTTGTCGTCTTAAAAAGTGATACAGGTTGCGCCCTGTTCGGCACCGGACAGTTTTTCACGCAAGGCGCTGAATAATTCACGTCCTGTTCCCACGCGTGACGCGCTCAGGTCAGGAATGTGCGGTTCGCGAGCAGCCAGTTCCGCTTCGTCTACCAGCAGTGTCAGTTCGCCTGTCTGTCCATTCACACGAATGATGTCCCCGTCGCGCACTTTTGCCAGCAGCCCGCCATCGTAGGCTTCTGGTGTTACGTGGATAGCTGACGGCACTTTACCTGAAGCGCCGGAGAGTCGTCCATCGGTAACTAACGCAATTTTGAAACACCGGTCCAATAATACACCAAGTGGCGGCATGAGTTTATGTAATTCTGGCATTCCGTTCGCTTTTGGCCCCTGATGACGGACAACAACGACACAATCGCGGTCCAGCAAACCCGCTTCAAAGGCCGGCATAACGTCATGCTGGCTTTCAAAAACAACCGCTGGCGCTTCAATCACCTGGTTCTCAACCGGCACGGCAGAGGTTTTCATAACCGCACGGCCCAGGTTACCGCTTAACACTTTTGTCCCACCATGATGAGAGAAAGGTTGTTCGAAGGAAGCGATCACATTGCTGTCGAGTGATTTTTCCGCCCCTTCCCGCCAGTCCAGTTCACCATTATTCAGCCATGGTTCAAGGGTATAACGAGACAGACCAAAGCCTGCCACCGTATTGACATCTTCATGCAGCAGGCCTGCTTTGAGCAGTTCACGCACCAGAACCGGTACGCCACCTGCCGCCTGGAAGTGGTTAATATCGGCCGGACCGTTCGGGTAGAGACGTGCCATCAGCGGTACAACATCAGAAAGGTCAGAGAAGTCATCCCAGTTAATCTGAATACCGGCCGCGCGCGCCATCGCCACCAGGTGCATGGTGTGGTTAGTGGAACCACCGGTCGCCAGCAGTGCAACGATACCGTTCACCACCACTTTCTCATCGATCATCTTACCGATCGGCATCCATTCATTACCATTACCGGTCATGCGTGTAACCTGACGCGCAGCGGCAGCGGTCAAAGCATCGCGCAGCGGAGAATCCGGATGAACAAAAGAAGAGCCTGGCAACTGCATCCCCATAAATTCCACCACCATCTGGTTGGTGTTGGCAGTACCGTAGAAAGTACATGTTCCCGGCGCATGGTAAGACGCGGCTTCTGACTCCAGTAAGGCCATGCGGTCCACTTTACCTTCGGCATAAAGCTGGCGAATACGCACTTTTTCTTTATTTGGCAAACCGCTTGCCATCGGTCCAGACGGCACAAACACCGCAGGCAAATGACCAAACGACAGGGCTGCCATCGTCAGACCCGGGACAATCTTGTCGCACACACCGAGGAACAGAGCACCATCAAACATGTTATGGGACAGCCCCACCGCCGCAGACATCGCTATCACTTCGCGGCTTAGCAGCGACAATTCCATTCCATCCTGCCCCTGGGTGACACCATCACACATCGCCGGAACACCGCCCGCAACCTGACCAACCGCATTCGCTTCATGCAGGGCTTTACGAATGATTTCTGGATAGTGTTCATAAGGCTGGTGCGCGGAGAGCATGTCGTTATAGGAGGTGATGATGGCGATATTGTTACGCAACATGCTTTTCAAAGAGGCTTTGTTTTCTGGCTGGCAGGCAGCGAAACCGTGTGCCAGGTTACCGCATGCCAACTGCGAACGATGAACGGTCGACGTTTTCGCTTGTTCTATCCGGGCGAGATAAGCAGAGCGAGTCTCGCGCGAACGTTCAATGATTCGATTTGTTACGCGTAACAATTGTGGATTCATAAAGTCTCCTGAAATTGAGTTGTCAGAGCAGGATGATTCACAACGCGTTTCATTCAGAGGATTTATGAGTGAAACGCCTGTAACCGGAGCTCATAGGGCAAAAACGTTTCAGTCAGTGTAATAAAAAAAGCCTCGTGGGTGAATCCGCACGAGGCCTGAAAGTGTAAAAATTGTTCTACAATCTGTGCAAGATCATGTTACCGGTAAAATAACCATAAAGGATAAGCGCTGATATTACTCAAACTCATTCCAGGAACGACCATCACGGGTAATCATCGCCACCGAGGCAACGGGTCCCCAGGTTCCGGCCTGATACGGTTTCGGCGCATCATTGTCCATCGCCCACGCCTCAGTAATGGAGTCTACCCATTTCCAGGCTTCTTCCACTTCGTCGCGACGTACAAACAGTGCCTGAATACCACGCATGGTTTCCAGCAGCAAACGTTCATAGGCATCCGCCAGATGCGTCTGATTAAAGGTTTCTGAATAGCTCAGATCCAGCTTGGTGATTTGCAGGTTATGTTTGTGGTCAAGGCCAGGAACTTTATTCAGTACCTGGATATCCACGCCTTCATCAGGTTGCAGACGGATAGTCAGTTTATTCTGCGGCAGATCCTGCCACGACTCTTTAAACAGATTCAGTTCAGGTGTTTTGAAATAGACCACGACTTCAGAACATTTGGTCGGCAGACGTTTACCAGTACGCAGGTAGAATGGCACACCGGCCCAGCGCCAGTTATCAATGTCGACGCGGATCGCCACGAAGGTTTCTGTATTGCTGCTTTTGTTCGCGCCCTCTTCTTCCAGATATCCCGGCACTTTTTTGCCCTGGGCGAAGCCCGCAGTATATTGCCCGCGTACGGTTTTTTCGCGTACGTTGGAGCGGTCGATGCGGCGCAGGGACTTCAGTACTTTCACTTTTTCATCGCGGATGCTGTCTGCGCTCAGGTCAGATGGCGGAGACATCGCAATCATGCAGAGAATTTGTAGCAGGTGGTTCTGAATCATGTCACGCATCTGACCGGCTTTATCAAAATAGCCCCAGCGCCCTTCGATCCCCACTTCTTCTGCCACGGTAATCTCAACATGATCAATGGTGCGATTGTCCCAGTTATTCACAAACAGGGAGTTAGCAAAACGCAGCGCCAACAGGTTCAGCACCGTTTCTTTACCAAGATAGTGGTCGATACGGTAAACCTGGCACTCCTCGAAGTATTCGCCAACCTGATCATTGATTTCCTGCGAGGTCGCCAGCGACGTCCCCAGCGGTTTCTCCATGACTACGCGTGCCGGTTTAGCATTCAGTTTTGCCTCGCCAAGCCCTTTGCAAATTGCGCCAAAAGTGCTGGGCGGCATGGCAAAGTAGTTAATAGTGATACGATTTTTTTGATCCAGCATCGCGCCGAGACGGTTGAATGCAGCAGTGTCATTGACATCGAGATTACAAAAATCCAGACGTGCACTCAGGGTGTCCCATAAACCTTCATCAATGGTTTCTTTCATGAAAGTTTCGAGCGCCTCGCGGACAACTTTGGTATATGCCGCTTTATCCCAGTCAGCACGCCCTACGCCGATAATCCGGGTGTCCGGGTTGAGCTGACCGACTTTTTCCAGTTGATACAGGGAAGGCAGCAATTTACGACGCGCAAGGTCGCCTTTCGCGCCGAAAATGACCAGGTCACAGGCCTGGGCTGTTTGCGTTACCGCCATGTCATTCTCCTTAAGTTAACTAACCCGGTACTTAAGCCAGGGTATACTTGTAATTTTCTTACGGTGCACTGTACTGCTTTTACGAGCTTGCGAAAACTGTAAACGCTTATCCACCCGTGCGATTACGGGAAAAGCGCGCAAAGCGCGGCAAAACTGATAAAAAAATCATCGTTTTCCATTCGGTAAAAATCTGACACTGATCATGTTATGAAAAAAAATAACAACTTTTTTATCTGCTTTTGTCATTAACACGGCACACAGGCGTAATATCTGACAAAACTGCATTTCGATTTCTTTCAGTGCGGAAATCGTCATTACCCGTGAGTCTCTTTACATCATGAATATGCTGGAAAAAATCCAGTCTCAGCTGGAACATTTGAGCAAATCAGAGCGCAAAGTTGCCGAGGTCATTCTGGCTTCGCCCGATAACGCGATCCATTCGAGTATTGCTGCTCTGGCGCTGGAAGCCAATGTTAGCGAACCGACGGTGAATCGTTTCTGTCGCAGCATGGACACGCGCGGTTTTCCTGATTTTAAACTTCATCTGGCACAAAGTCTGGCGAATGGCACTCCCTATGTTAATCGCAACGTCAATGAAGATGACAGCGTTGAATCATACACGGGGAAAATATTTGAGTCCGCAATGGCAACGCTCGATCATGTCCGTCATTCACTGGATAAATCTGCCATCAACCGCGCCGTCGACTTGCTCACTCAGGCAAAAAAAATCGCCTTTTTCGGATTAGGCTCTTCTGCCGCCGTTGCCCACGATGCGATGAATAAGTTCTTTCGTTTTAATGTTCCGGTGGTGTACTCCGATGATATCGTGCTGCAACGCATGAGTTGTATGAATTGTAGCGACGGAGACGTGGTGGTGCTGATTTCTCACACAGGAAGAACAAAAAATCTGGTCGAGCTGGCGCAGCTGGCACGCGAAAACGACGCCATGGTGATTGCCCTCACCTCTGCGGGTACCCCGCTCGCCCGGGAAGCAACGCTGGCAATTACCCTCGACGTACCGGAAGATACTGACATTTATATGCCCATGGTTTCTCGACTTGCACAGCTGACCGTGATAGATGTGCTGGCGACAGGATTTACTTTGCGACGCGGTGCAAAATTCAGAGATAACTTGAAGCGGGTCAAGGAAGCGCTGAAGGAATCGCGTTTTGATAAGCAGTTACTTAATTTAAGTGACGATCGCTAAAAGCGACTGTCACTGTCCTAATCTTATACGACATCCGAATGAGATTAATTTATCGCCATCGCGGCGTTATTTCATTCGGATTTCATGTTCAAGCAACACCTGGTTGTTTCAGTCAACGGAGTATTACATGTCCAAAAGGCTTCGCAGAACAAAAATCGTTACCACGTTAGGCCCAGCAACAGATCGCGATAATAATCTTGAAAAAGTTATCGCGGCGGGTGCCAACGTTGTACGTATGAACTTTTCTCACGGCTCGCCTGAAGATCACAAAATGCGCGCGGATAAAGTTCGTGAGATTGCCGCAAAACTGGGGCGTCATGTGGCTATTCTGGGTGACCTCCAGGGGCCCAAAATCCGTGTATCCACCTTTAAAGAAGGCAAAGTTTTCCTCAATATTGGGGATAAATTCCTGCTCGACGCCAACCTGGGTAAAGGTGAAGGCGACAAAGAAAAAGTCGGTATCGACTACAAAGGCCTGCCTACTGACGTCGTGCCTGGTGACATCCTGCTGCTGGACGATGGTCGCGTCCAGTTAAAAGTACTGGAAGTTCAGGGCATGAAAGTGTTCACCGAAGTCACCGTCGGTGGTCCCCTCTCCAACAATAAAGGTATCAACAAACTTGGCGGCGGTTTGTCGGCTGAAGCGCTGACCGAAAAAGACAAAGCAGACATTAAGACTGCGGCGTTGATTGGCGTAGATTACCTGGCTGTCTCCTTCCCACGCTGTGGCGAAGATCTGAACTATGCCCGTCGCCTGGCACGCGATGCAGGATGTGATGCGAAAATTGTTGCCAAGGTTGAACGTGCGGAAGCCGTTTGCAGCCAGGATGCAATGGATGACATCATCCTCGCCTCTGACGTGGTAATGGTTGCACGTGGCGACCTCGGTGTGGAAATTGGCGACCCGGAACTGGTCGGCATTCAGAAAGCGTTGATCCGTCGTGCGCGTCAGCTAAACCGAGCGGTAATCACGGCGACCCAGATGATGGAGTCAATGATTACTAACCCGATGCCGACGCGTGCAGAAGTCATGGACGTAGCAAACGCCGTTCTGGATGGTACTGACGCTGTGATGCTGTCTGCAGAAACTGCCGCTGGGCAGTATCCGTCAGAAACTGTTGCAGCCATGGCGCGCGTTTGCCTGGGTGCGGAAAAAATCCCGAGCATCAACGTTTCTAAACACCGTCTGGACGTTCAGTTCGACAATGTGGAAGAAGCTATTGCCATGTCGGCAATGTACGCAGCTAACCACCTGAAGGGCGTTACGGCGATCATTACCATGACCGAATCGGGTCGTACCGCGCTGATGACCTCCCGTATCAGCTCTGGTCTACCAATTTTCGCCATGTCGCGCCATGAACGTACGCTGAACCTGACTGCTCTCTATCGTGGCGTTACGCCGGTGCCCTTTGATAGCGCTAATGACGGCGTAGCAGCTGCCAGCGAAGCGGTTAATCTGCTGCGCGATAAAGGTTACTTGATGTCTGGTGACCTGGTGATTGTCACCCAAGGCGACGTGATGAGTACCGTGGGTTCTACTAATACCACGCGTATTTTAACGGTAGAGTAAGTACGTTGCCGGATGCGGCGAAAACGCCACATCCGGCCTATAGTTCAATGATAGTTCAACAGATTTCGAATATTCTGAAGCAAACTTGAACTTATCATCAGGCGAAGGCCTCTCCTCGCGAGAGGCTTTTTTATTTGATGGGATAAAGATCTTTGCGCTTATACGGCTGGATTTCGCCCGGTTTGCGAGTTTTCAGCAATTTTAGTATCCAGGTGTATTGTTCTGGTCGCGGACCAACAAAAATCTCGACTTCTTCATTCATCCGCCGCTCAATCGTATGATCATCCGCCTCTAACAGATCATCCATCGGTGGGCGCACCTGAATCGTCAGACGATGCGTCTTGCCATCATAAATCGGAAACAGCGGTACAACGCGCGCACGGCATACTTTCATCAAACGACCAATCGCGGGCAACGTCGCTTTATAGGTGGCAAAGAAATCCACAAATTCGCTGTGCTCTGGGCCATGATCCTGATCGGGTAAATAATATCCCCAGTACCCCTGACGTACCGACTGGATGAATGGTTTAATACCGTCATTTCTCGCATGCAGACGACCGCCAAAGCGACGACGCACCGTGTTCCAGACATAATCAAAAACCGGGTTGCCCTGATTATGGAACATCGCTGCCATTTTCTGCCCTTGCGAGGCCATCAGCATGGCAGGAATATCGACGGCCCAACCGTGCGGCACCAGAAAGATAACTTTCTCGTTATTACGCCGCATCTCTTCGATGATCTCCAGCCCTTGCCAGCCAACGCGCGGCTGAATTTTCTCCGGCCCGCGTATTGCCAACTCAGCCATCATTGCCATCGCTTGCGGCGCGGTGGCAAACATCTCATCAACAATCGCTTCGCGTTCAGCTTCACTACGTTCTGGAAAGCAGAGCGACAGATTGATTAACGCACGACGGCGTGAGCTTTTTCCCAGTCGTCCGGCAAAACGTCCCAGCCGTGCCAGAATGGGATCACGGAACTTTGGCGGCGTTAAAGCGATACCCGCCATCGCTGCTACACCCAGCCATGCTCCCCAGTAGCGCGGGTGGCGAAAGGATTTATCAAACTCAGGAATGTATTCGCTATTATTTTTTTTCGTTTCCATGCTTTTCCAGTTTCGGATAAGGCAAAAATCAATCTGGTGATAGTGTAGCGGCACAACTTGCCCCGCACCAAATAAAAAAAGCCGGTACTGACTGCGTACCGGCTGCGAATGGATGTTAATTAATCAAACCGTAGCTGCGGCACAATCTCTTTGGCCTGCGCCAGGAATTCGCGACGATCGGAGCCGGTCAGCCCTTCGGTACGCGGCAGTTTTGCCGTCAGCGGGTTTACGGCCTGCTGGTTTATCCATACTTCATAGTGCAGATGCGGCCCAGTTGAACGTCCGGTATTACCGGAAAGCGCGATACGGTCGCCACGTTTCACCTTCTGTCCCGGTTTCACCAGAATCTTGCGCAAGTGCATATAACGCGTGGTGTAGCTGCGACCATGACGAATAGCCACATAATAACCTGCTGCGCCACTGCGTTTGGCAACCACCACTTCACCGTCACCCACTGAAAGCACTGGCGTACCTTGTGGCATGGCGAAATCAACACCTCTGTGTGGTGCAACGCGACCTGTCACCGGATTAGTTCGACGCGGGTTAAAGTTAGACGAGATACGGAACTGTTTCGCCGTCGGGAATCGCAAGAATCCTTTCGCCAGACCAGTACCGTTACGATCGTAGAATTTGCCATCCTCAGCGCGGATTGCGTAATAATCTTTACCTTCTGAACGCAAACGTACGCCCAGCAGCTGGCTTTGCTCACGTTTACCATCAAGCATTTCTCGAGACATTAATACCGCAAATTCATCGCCTTTTTTCAGTTTGCGGAAATCCATTTGCCACTGCATGGCTTTAATCACTGCGCTCACTTCGGCGCTGGTTAAACCGGCGTTTCTGGCGCTGGCAACAAAGCTCCCTCCGACGGTACCTTTCAGCAGATTGTTAACCCACTCTCCTTGCTGCATTTCGCTGGTCATTTTAAAACCGTTAGCGGCAGTACGGTCATAGGTTCGGGTTTCACGACGAGACACTTCCCAGGTGAGGCGCTGCAGTTCGCCGTCCGCGGTTAATGTCCAGGAGAGTTGTTGACCGATTTTCAGGTTACGCAATTCTTTGTCGGCAGCAGCAAGTTGGGTGATATCACCCATATCAATACCATACTGATTGAGAATGCTGCTTAGCGTATCGCCAGTGGAAACAACATATTCATGCACGCCCGCTTCACCGGCGATTTTGTCATCCAGTTCGTCCTGGGGAATGGCTTCATCTTCTTGTGCAGCTTGATCAATCGGCTCACTGGCTTCAGGTAAGAGCGAACGAATTTCGTTCTGTTCCAGCTCAATGGTTTTGACAATTGGCGTGGCATCACGGTGATAAACATAGGGCCGCCAGACAGCGACGGCCAGAGTAAGAACGGTGAGCGACCCCAACATAACGCGGTGTGGTCGCGGTAAATTATTAAACGCCAGGGCGACAGAGCGGGCTATCTGTTGCACGTAATCACTTCCTCATTAATCTCCTTTCAGGCAGCTCGCATACTGGTTGGCTAATTGACTCAGGAATTCTGAATAGCTTGTTTTACCCAGTTTGATATTCGTCCCCAGGGGATCCAACGTTCCCATACGAACGGATGTCCCTCGTGCGACGCTCTCAACGACCGCTGGCCTGAACTGTGGCTCAGCAAAAACGCAGGTTGCTTTTTGCTCAACCAACTGTGTTCTTATTTCATGTAAACGCTGCGCGCCAGGTTGAATCTCAGGGTTAACGGTAAAATGACCAAGCGGTGTCAGTCCGAACTGTTTTTCGAAATAGCCGTAAGCATCGTGAAAAACGAAATAACCTTTCCCCTTGAGCGGCGCGAGCTCGTTACCAACCTGCGTTTCGGTTGAGGCCAATTGTGCCTCAAAATCCTTCAGGTTGGCGTCAAGTTTGGCTCGACTTTGCGGCATAAGTTCCACTAATTTTCCATGGATTGCAACCGCTGTAGCCCGCGCTATCTCTGGGGAAAGCCAAAGATGCATGTTGAAATCGCCGTGATGGTGATCTTCGTCACTTTTTTCCGCGTGGTCGTGATCATCATCATCGCCGTGAATACTTTTCATCAGTAGCGGTTTCACATCTTCAAGCTGCGCAATCGTTACCTGCTTCGCTTCTGGTAATTTGCTTACCGGTTTTTGCATAAACGCTTCCATCTCCGGGCCAACCCAAACGACTAAGTCCGCGTTCTGTAAGCGTTTTACATCCGATGGACGCAGTGAATAATCATGTTCTGAAGCGCCGTCAGGCAGTAAAACCTCCGTTTCTGTTACACCATCAGCAATGGCAGAAGCGATGAACCCAACGGGTTTAAGCGAAGCGACAACGGCGGCATCTGCGGCCTGTGTTGCACCTCCCCAGAGAGCGGTGGATAATGCTGCGAAAAGAAGCGTTTTTTTATGTAACATAATGCGACCAATCATCGTAATGAATATGAGAAGTGTGATATTATAACATTTCATGACTACTGCAAGACTAAAATTAACATGACAAGTCTGGTTTCCCTGGAAAATGTCTCGGTTTCTTTTGGCCAACGCCGCGTCCTCTCTGATGTGTCGCTGGAACTTAAACCTGGAAAAATTTTGACTTTACTTGGGCCAAATGGCGCAGGTAAGTCGACACTGGTACGGGTAGTGCTCGGGCTGGTAACACCCGATGAAGGGGTTATCAAGCGCAACGGAAAACTGCGCATCGGCTATGTACCGCAGAAGCTGTATCTCGACACCACGTTGCCACTGACCGTAAACCGTTTTTTACGCTTACGCCCTGGTACACATAAAGAAGATATTTTGCCTGCACTGAAACGTGTCCAGGCCGGGCACCTGATTAACGCACCGATGCAAAAGCTCTCTGGTGGCGAAACGCAGCGTGTACTATTAGCGCGAGCATTGTTAAATTGCCCGCAATTATTAGTGCTGGATGAACCCACTCAAGGCGTGGATGTAAATGGCCAAGTGGCGTTATATGACCTTATTGACCAGTTGCGTCGTGAACTGGATTGTGGCGTTTTAATGGTTTCTCACGATCTGCATCTGGTGATGGCAAAAACCGATGAAGTGCTGTGCCTGAATCACCACATTTGTTGTTCCGGCACACCGGAAGTTGTTTCCCTGCATCCGGAGTTTATTTCAATGTTTGGTCCTCGTGGTGCTGAACAACTGGGTATCTATCGCCATCATCATAATCATCGTCACGATTTACAGGGACGAATTGTTTTGCGTCGGGGAAATGATCGCTCATGATTGAATTATTATTTCCCGGTTGGTACCCGGGATCATGCTCGCCTGTGCCGCGGGTCCGCTGGGTTCGTTTGTAGTCTGGCGTCGTATGTCTTATTTCGGTGATACGCTGGCTCATGCCTCATTACTTGGTGTCGCGTTTGGTTTGTTGCTGGACGTGAATCCATTCTATGCGGTGATTGCCGTTACGCTGCTGCTGGCGGGCGGTCTGGTATGGCTGGAGAAGCGTCCACAGCTGGCGATCGACACGTTATTAGGGATTATGGCGCACAGTGCCCTGTCGCTGGGCCTAGTGGTCGTTAGTCTGATGTCTAACATTCGTGTTGATTTGATGGCTTACCTGTTCGGTGATTTACTGGCAGTGACGCCAGAAGATCTCATCTCTATTGCGATTGGCGTGGTCATCGTGGTGGCTATTTTGTTCTGGCAATGGCGCAATTTGCTGTCGATGACGATTAGCCCGGATCTGGCGTTTGTTGATGGTGTGAAATTACAGCAAGTGAAATTGTTGTTGATGCTGGTGACGGCATTGACGATTGGTGTAGCGATGAAATTTGTCGGTGCGTCGATCATTACTTCGTTGCTGATTATTCCTGCAGCTACTGCGCGTCGCTTTGCCCGTACGCCGGAACAGATGGCTGGTGTCGCTGTTTTGGGTGGGGATGGTGGCAGAGCTGCGGTTTAACCTTTTCCGCGGTTTTACCATAATGCGGCGGTCCGTCGGTGGTGCTATGTGCGCGGCACTGTTGATCATTCTCAGTACTATGAAAAGCAGGCGCTGACCGATCGCTGAACACATTTGTCAATGCGGCGCCAGCGCCTTATCGACCTGCTACGGTTCGCTATCTCTGGCTGGCCCGACAAGACGCGAACAGCGTCGCATCAGGCACACTGCCAATGTCGGATGGGTGCCAGCGCCTTATCTGACCTACGGTTCGCGACTCCTCGTAGGCCGGATAAGACGCGAATAGCGTCGCATCAGGGACACCGCCAATGTCGGATGCGTCGCGAGCGCCTTATCCGAGCCACGGTTCGCGATCTCTGGTAGGCCGGATAAGACGCGAATAGCGTCGCATCAGGCACACTGCCGGTTTGCATGCGGTGCGAGCGACCAATCCGACTTACGGCATTTCTGGGCGGCGTTATGCCGAAAGTGATTCCACGCCCGCGTCGTCGCCATACGCCCACGCGGTGTACGCTGGGAAAAGCCTTGCTGATCAATAAAGGTCCAGCACATCCCCATGGTTTCACGTTCTTCGCCAACGGCCGCCCGCAAGGCTACAATCCAGATGCCGCCCACCAAAGAACTTATCGATTACCGCCAGCAATACTCGGTCGATATAATCGAAACCTTCAGCATCGACATTCAACATATCCAACGCCTGAGCAGCGATATCTGCCGAGACGGTGCCATCGCGCTTCACTTCGGCGAAATCACGCACTCGAACGCAGAAATAAACGGTTGGCAGCGGCTGCGGTGGATCTGGTGATGCGACGTAATTTCAGCGCCGCCATCATCACTATTCAAGCCCCATAAAGCGTGCGCTGCGACGACGATATATTGCAGATCCGGTACCTGATAAAACTCCAGACGTTGCACAATCCCAAAAACGGTCGCGCAACGGTGATGTCAGCGAACCGTGCGTGCAAGTTGCACCAATCAGGGTAAACGGCGGCAAATCAATTTTAATGGAGCGTGCCGCCGGACCTTCACCAATCACTGGTATCCAGTTGGTAGTCTTCCATTGCCGGGTACAGCACTTCTTCAACAACTGGCGATAGACGGTGGATTCTCATCAATAAACAGCACGTCATGCGGTTCAAGGTTAGTGAGCATCGCTGCCAGATCGCCCGCCTTTTCCAGCACCGGACCAGAAAAGTCGTGCGTAGATTGATGCCCTATTTCATTGGCGACAATGTTGGCAGCTAGTTTTACCCAACCCCGGAGGACCAAAAATGAACAGATGATTCAGGGACACTGCCGCGCAGTTTCGCTGCTTTGATGAAAATCTCCATCCGTGAATGAGCTGCGGCTGACCAACATACTCTTCCAGTAATTTAGGCGAATGGCGCGTATTCGCCACATCTTCCGGCAAAGTGGTACCGGCAGAAATCAGACGGTCTGCTTCAATCATCCTTTACCTCATAACGCGGCGCGTAGGGCTTCGCGAATTAATGTTTCACTGCTGGCGTCAGGGCGAGCGATTTTGCTCACCATGCGGCTTGCTTCTTGTGGTTTTATAGCCCAGCGCCACCAGCGCTAATGCTTCTGTTCAGCATCGTCGGTTGCCGGGCTGGCAGGTGATGCGAGAACCAGGTCGGCGGCTGGCGTAAAGAGATTGCCATGCAGACCTTTAAATCGGTCTTTCATTTCAACAATCAAGCGTTCGGCGGTTTTTTTGCCAGTACCCGGCAGTTTCACCAGCGCCCCCACTTCTTCACGCTCAACGGCATTAAATGAACTCGCCGCGTTATATTCCCAGAGGATTGCCAGCGCCACTTCGGGCCGACGCGCTGTTGGTTTTGATCAACTCTTTGAACAACGTGCGCTCTTGTTGTTGATCGTTGTCAAAACCGTACAGCAGCTGCGCGTCTTCACGCACCACAAAGTGGGTGAAAACGATTGTCTCCTGTCCCGCTTCAGGGAGTTCATAAAAACAGGTCATCGGCATACGCACTTCATAGCCTACGCCGCCACTTCAATTAACACCAGCGGGGGTTGTTTTTCAATGATGATGCCTCTGAGTCTGCCTATCACATGGACGCTCCTGCGTAATGAATCAAAGATAATGCTGTATGATAAAAAAATGCAGACATATCCAGCCAAGGATGAAGAAAACTTGCGAGGTGTTCTTATGATCTGAAAAATGGCACAGTATAATTTATTCTACAGGTTATTTTGGAAGCAAATATTTTAATATTACATATTCAGTGAAAAAATGCGTAATAAAAATATACATTGCGCTCCTGAAAAAATAAATTTTTTATGCTATTACGTATATTCGTATCTATTTCAATGGAATGACAACGTGAATATTAATTACCCCTGCCGAGATGAAATTGGAGATATCGCCTTTACACGCAGAGGTGCTGCCTTATTTGGTCAAATATCAGCTGCATCAAATTGTTGGAGTAATCACGTCGGGATCATTATCGGTCATAACGGTGAAGACTTCCTGCTTGCAGAAAGCCGGTTCCCCCTTTCAACCATCACCACGCTATCTCGTTTTATTAAACGTTTCTTCTAATCAAACGCTATGCTATAAAGCGATTAGACGCTGGGCTACATACAAGAAAACAACGAATTGTTCTAACAGGTTCCCTCCCGGCTACGAGAGTTTACCACACCGGTTTTAAATACGAATCTTCGCGCCAGTTCTGTTCAAAATTTGTTTTTCGTATTGAGGAAGAAGCGCTATGTATTCCTGTGGTGAAATAGAAGAATGTTCGGAGAATTGTTAAATAGCAATCCGAATGCAAAACTCACTTTCTGGAAATTCTTGGTTCCTGGGTTCTATTCCGTGGAGCGTAAAACCGTCACGCCAGCCAGTTTGTGGCATCATCCGGGTTTGTGTTGATTCATGCGGAGGGAGTGGAAACGCCTCAGCCGGAACTGACCGAGGCGGTATAACTACGCAGCTCCGCCCTCTCGCCAGGTTCAGCCGCGATTTGCTCATCTGCATCGCATTCTGACCAGCCTGGCGCATGGCATTGCTCAGCGCATCGGCTCGGCATCCGCCTGTGGATTAGCGGGGGTCTTCCAGCAAGGTGCGGACCATATGCTGCACCTGGCTTTTTTCGGCACACCACCAATACCTACCACCGTTCGCTTTACCTGACGTGCCGCGTATCAAATACTGGCAACTCCTGATTCACCGCCGCCACAATCGCCACGCCGCGCCTTGCCAGTTTCAGGGCTGAGTCAGCATTCTTTGCCGATAAAGACTTGTTCAATGGCGAAATAATCAGGCTGGAACTGGGTGATGATTTCCGTCACGCCCGCATAAATGAGTTTCAAGATGAGACGGTAAATTATCCACTTTGGTGCGATGCATCCGCTACCCAGGAGGATAGTCGCCGGCACCGTACCTGGCGGATGACGCCGTAGCCGGTCACGCGCGAACCCGGATCAATGCCGAGTAGAATAATAGCCATCACGGTTCTTCGTTTTGCTGTTTAACAGGCCTCATCAGAGAGTCGCTGCGACCTCATCAGAGATTTCACCGTTATGGTAAACTTCCTGCACGTCGTCGGCAATCTTCCAGCATATCGATCAGACGATCAGTTTCGTGCGGTTTCTGCATCCATATCAGCTTTGGTAGACGGAATCATACCTGCAACTTCCGCGCTGTCTGCTTTTCAGACCTGCCGCTTCCAGAGCGTCGCGCACTTTACCCATTTTCTCCCATGCAGTGTAGAAATCAATCGCGCCGTCATCATATGTTACAACGTCTTCAGCACCTGCTTCCAGTGCTGCTTCCATGATGGTGTCTTCATCGCCTTTCTCAAGGAGATGACGGCTTTTTTCGGCTGAAGATATAGGTGACCAACCATCATATACCGAGGTCACCGCCACATTTGCTGAATGCATGACGACTTCAGCAACGGTACGGTTGCGGTTGTCAGACAGACATTCAATCATGATTGCCGTGCCGCCAGGACCGTAACCTTCGTAGATGATGGTTTCCATGTTCGACATCATCATCACCGCCCACACCACGTGCAATTGCGCGGTTCAGAGTGTCACGGTTATGTCGTTAGACAGTGCTCTATCCACCGCTGCACGCAGACGCGGGTCAGCGTCCGGATCGCCACCGCCCAGCTTAGCCGCGGTTACCAGCTCACGAATGATTTTAGTGAGATTTTACCGCGCTAGCATCCTGCGCAGCTTCAACGCGCTTGCGTTTGGCCCATTTGACGATGACCTGCCATAAAAATATCTCCAGCCAGCCCTGCCCGTTCAGGCAGCGTTAATTACAAATGCTTTCAATTGCCTGCCGGTTGCTCCAGGACTAGCGAGCGCCGCCGCAGCAGGCGCATCAGCCAATCCTAAGCCAGATGTTCAGTGAAAACGATTCGCCCGCTCGTGGTGCGGAAGCGCAAGACAGAACGATGATTCCGTATTACGCGTCACGCCCGGCGCATAGCGATGACGTAAATGTGAAAAAATTTAAACCAACCGTGCGCTCACAGTCAATTAAGGTCAGTTGTTCAGCGACAACATCAACGGCGACCTCTTCCTTTACTTCGCGCATGGCAGCTTGCGGCGCGGTTCACCTCTTCCACGCTGCCGGTTACCGACTGCCAGAAAATCGGGTCATCACGCCGCTGCAACATCAGCACCCGTTTCGTATCTTGTGCGTAGACGACCATGAAGATTGAAAAATGGTATGCTTATACACTTTATCCTTCACGCTGCCTCTTCGCTTTACTGCCTTCGCCATCCCATTCACATAGTTATGATGCTCATGGGAGTTCACTCAGTCGCCGCCTCGATGAACGCGATGATTTTGCGTATTTTGAGTCATATCAGTTATTCTCAGCCTTCTTCACAACCGAATGCTCAGCTCAGCCAGTGCAGTCGGGTTAGCAAAGCTCGGTGCTTCAGTCATCAGACACGCTGCCGCCGTGGTTTTCGGGAAGGCGATAACGTCACGGATATTGTCGTGCCGGTCAGCAGCATGGTCAGACGGTCAAGTCCCAACGCCAGACCTGCATGCGGCGGAGTACCGTATTTCAGGGCGTCGAGCAGGAAGCCGAATTTCTCGGGCTGTTCCTCTTCGTCGATACCGAGAATACCAAACACCGTCTGCTGCATATCACCATTATGGATACGTCTGACCACCGCCCACTTCGTAACCATTGATGACCATATCGTAGTGTTCGCCACCGCATTTTCCGGTGCAGCTTTCAGCTCTGCAGCCGTCATGTCTTTCGGTGAGGTGAACGGATGGTGCATCGCCGTCAGGCCGCCTTCACCGTCGTCTTCAAACAATCGGGAAGTCGATAACCCACAGCGGTGCCCATTCGCTTTCGTCGGTCAGACCAAGGTCTTACCCACTTCAGGCGCAGTGCGCCCATCGCGTCGGCAACAATTTTTCTCGTTGTCGGCACCGAAGAAAATCATATCGCCATCTTGCGCGGCAGTACGATTCAGGATGGCTTTGATGATCTTGCATTAAGGAACTTCGCTACCGGGCTGTTGAGCACCTTCCAGACCTTTCGCGCGTTCGTTAACTTTGATGTAAGCCAAACCTTTCGTGCTCTAGATTTTAACGAAGTTACCGTATTCGTCGATTTGCTTACGGGTCTCAGCCAATGCGCCACCCGGAACACGCAGAGCGGCAACGCCAACCTTTAAATTGCTTCGCCGGACCTGCAAATACTGCAAACTAAACAGATTTCAGCAATATTAGTATGTTCTTGGTCAGTTCCATCTGGTTACGGTATTTGGTTTATCAGAACCATAACGGCGTTCGGCTTCCGGAAAAGCGCCATTACCGGGAAATCGCCCAGATCCACGCCCTTCACTTCCAGCCACAGATGGCGCACCAGCGCTTCCATCACTTCACGCACTTGCGGCGCGGTCATGAAAGAAGTTTCCATATTCATTTGAGTAAATTCAGGCTGACCATTCAGCGCGCAGGTCTTCGTCACGGAAGCATTTAACGGATTCTGATAGAGCGGTCAAAGCCGGACATCATCAGCAGCTGTTTGACAGATGCGGGATCGTGGCAGCGCTATAATTTACCTTTGTGCACACGAGAGGCACCAGGAAGTCACGCGCGCCTTCCGGCGTGGCTTTGGTCAGCATCGAGTTTCGATGTCGAGGAAGCCGTGGTCATCGATAAAACGGCGCACCAGGCTGGCGAATCCAGCGCGGGTTTCAGGCGCGAGCCATTTCCGGGCGACGCAGGTCGAGGTAGCGGTATTTCAGACGCGCTTCTTCGGCGTCACGGGGTCAATAGTCAAGCGGCAGAACATCTGCGCGGTTGATGATAGTCAGCGAGGACGCCAGCACTCCGATTTCGCCGGTCGCCATATCGCGGTTAATATTTTTTCGTCACGCGCACGTACGGTGCCCGTGACCTGAAATGCAGAACTCATTACGCAGTTCAGAGGCCAGCTTTAACGCGTCCGGACGATCCGGATTTGAAGATCTGCACGATACCTTCGCGGTCGTGCATATCGATGAAAGATCAGGCTACCAATATTACGACGACGGTTGACCCAACCACACAGAGTCACCTGCTGCCCCACGTGGGACAAACTAAGGCGTCCAGATTCTGTACGCATGAGATATCCCTTAACTTAGCTGCTGGCGGATGCCCCGCTGCGCAGGTGACCAAGTCGCAGTGTTAGCTGTATGTCACAACTGAATGAAAAAAGGCGGCGATCATACGGAAATTCTGCCGCACCGTAAGAGCTGTTGCTTTGCGCTGCAGTCGCCTCGTTACCACTTTATATCGGCTGAAATCAGACTCTACGCCAGTTTGCTATAAAGGTGTTGCCCCAACTCATAAAAATTAACAAAATTCGTCGTTCCGCCATCGGCTAATCGCATCTAAGGTGTGAGGCACGATTTTGTTTTTTCAGGAGTCAGCATGCTTGAACTGGTACGCCAAAACCACTGCGTTGGTGGTGATTGATTTACAAGAAGGCAATGCTCCTTTTGCCGGTGGTCCGGACTGCCGATTAGGCAGTTAATCGCGCCGCGGAAGCTGGCGCGAAATTTCGCGCCAGCGGTCAGCCCGTGTTTCTGGTGCGCGTTGGCTGGTCCGCCGATTACGCCGAAGCATTAAACAGCCTGGTCCATGCCCCCGTTACTTTATTCGTACCCCTTATAATGGGGTGTTAGCCAGCCAGACCCGGCATGATTACTGCCCCCAGTCGTCCATGATCCGGGGGGTGATGTCACCGGGTCTGGTGGGGCGCTGGTAACCGCTAATAGGGGTCAGGTCAGGCACTTTTGCCGGGACCGTCTGTAACGTGGATGCCGGTACCTGCTCCCCGTGGTTATCTGGTTAACCCATATACAAGGGAGACAGAATGACCGAATCCAGCGATTACGAATCCGTCCAGGTCTTTATCGGCGTTGATGTCGGTAAAGATACGCATCACGCTGTTGCCATTAATCGTTCAGGTAAACGCCTGTTCGATAAAGCATTACCCAACGACGAAAACAAACTCAGGTCGCTAATATCTGACCTGAAACAACATGGTCAGATACTGCTGGTTGTTGATCAGCCAGCTACCATCGGTGCGTTACCTGTCGCCGTTGCCCGCTCAGAAGGAGTCCTTGTCGGATACCTCCCTGGACTGGCCATGCGCCGCATAGCCGACTTACACGCCGGTGAAGCTAAAACTGATGCTCGTGACGCTGCCATCATTGCCGAAGCTGCCCGTACCCTGCCTCACGCGCTACGCACGCTGAAACTGGCTGACGAGCAAATCGCCGAACTCTCCATGCTCTGCGGCTTCGATGATGATCTTGCCGCACAGACAACGCAGGCCAGCAACCGTATCCGCGGCCTTCTGACCCAGATACATCCGGCACTGGAGCGCGTTCTCGGTCCGAGACTTGAGCACCCGGCGGTACTCGATCTTCTCCAGCGATATCCCTCACCAGAAAAACTCGCTTCGCTGGGTGAGAAGAAGCTGGCAGCCCAGCTCTGCAAACTTGCGCCTCGTCTGGGTAAACGCCTTGCAGCAGACATAGCTCAGGCACTGGCCGAACAAACCGTCGTCGTTCCCGGCACGAATGCCGCTGCCGTAGTACTGCCACGTCTGGCACTCCAGCTCATCACGCTGCGTAAGCAAAGAGACGAGGTGGCGCTTGAGGTAGAACAGCGAGTTCTTGCTCACCCTCTTTACCCGGTCCTGACCAGTATGCCCGGAGTCGGTGTCAGGACCGCAGCCAGACTCCTCACCGAGGTCGCCTGCCGCGCCTTCGCCTCTGCCGCACATCTCGCTGCTTATGCTGGCCTTGCGCCGGTAACTCGGCGATCCGGCTCGTCAATACGCGGTGAGCATCCCTCGCGACGGGGTAATAAAGCTCTCAAACGGGCGTTGTTCCTGTCGGCCTTCACCGCGCTCAGGGATCCGCTCTCCAGGGCTTACTACACCCGCAAAATGAGTCAGGGAAAACGACACAATCAGGCGCTTATCGCCCTGGCGAGACGACGCTGCGACGTTCTGTTCGCCATGATGCGCGACGGGACTTTTTATACCCCGCAGGGGTCATAACATGCTTGACAACTTAATAGGGGCACCCCCCCGCTAAAGTGTTGCCCGAAAACTGGTGGCAACATCCAGCTGCATTAGGTGCAACTGACAGTGATATCGAAATCATCAAACGTCAGTGGGGTGCGTTTTACGGTACGGATCTGGAGTTGCAACTGCGCCGCCGAGGTATCGATACAATAGTGTTATGTGGGATCTCGACCAATATCGGTGTTGAATCCACCGCCCGCAATGCCTGGGAACTTGGCTTTAATCTGGTGATTGCCGAAGACGCCTGTAGTGCCGCCAGCGCCGAGCAACACAATAACAGCATTAATCATATCTACCCGCGCATCGCCCGTGTGCGTAGCGTGGAAGAGATCCTTCACGCGTTATGATTTACATCGGTCTACCGCAATGGTCACATCCTAAATGGGTGCGGTTGGGGATCACCAGCCTTGAAGAGTATGCCCGCCACTTTAACTGCGTGATACGGGATTTTTAAAAATCACTAAAGAACGCCCAAGAGCATGTGTTTTCTTTAGAATAATCAAAGCGTTGGATTGCCATGTCATATGAAAATCGGCAAAGTTCATATGTAACAAAGTGTCCCAATCATGCCCCAAAATGCCCCACAACAAATATTTTTGCCCCATGCATGCCCCAAAAAATCACTTTCCCTCACTCTTGACACTGTTTATCCATACAGTTAAAAATAATACTGTATAAAAACACAGTGTAGAGGGATTTTTATGCGTTTTGAAATCTGCATAGCCAAAGAGAAAATGACTAAAATGCCAACCGGTGCTGTGGATGCGTTAAAGGAAGAATT
Source organism: Shigella flexneri (assembly GCA_048288465.1). Classification (GTDB taxonomy): domain Bacteria; phylum Pseudomonadota; class Gammaproteobacteria; order Enterobacterales; family Enterobacteriaceae; genus Enterobacter; species Enterobacter flexneri_B. The sequence goes on from CP182556.1 coordinate 1,851,518, forward strand.
AACCCGACGCATCAGTAAACGTTATGACGATGTAGAGGTGATCGTAAAAGCCACCAGCAACGATGGCCTTTCTGTTACGCGCACCGCCGATAAAGATTCAGCTAAAACTTTTGTTCAGGAAACTCTGAAAGATACCTGGGAGTCTGCTGACGAGTGGTTTGTTCACTAATTAGCACGTAAAATCAGTAACGGCTGGAAATCATTCAATACTCGCACTATCGGAAGTTCACCAGCCAGCCGCAGCACGTTCTTGCATACGACGTGTCTGCGGTCTCAACTCCGCCCGCCCCCGCCAATCATGATTGGGCAGTACCAGTACAGCACTAGCAAAGACAGGAAATTAGCAGTCTCAGCAAAACACCGACCAGACGGTGAGAAGACAAAAAGATACGCAAAGATGCCGCGGTTCCAGAAGAATAAAAAACCGCTAATGGACAGCCTCCTTAACACAGTTTTTTATATACATGATTCACTGATACCAGTGGCATTAATAGCTATTATATAGCTTCAGCTCCTTTTTTCATACCTTAAGGAAAAATTGCCCCCCCCCCAAAAAGTATCGTTTTTTTACATTAAACCGATCCAGTTTAGGATAGTGTAAAGCAGAAGTTCTTCAATATATAACATATGGAGTTAATATGCTTACACAAACTATATATCCGCCTCCTCCAGAAGTTCCTGTCTACTGCTGAAGGGAACCAATAACATTGCAAAGCAGATAAAAAAGAATCCAACACCTCTCAACATAAAGAATACGCCCTGATATTTATGCTCCCGACAAATAACAATCACAGATTAATTTCAAATTCGTTCTCCACTTATTCAATCGACACTAGCCGCGCATATGAAAATTATCTAACCCATTGGACTGAATGGAAAAATAACCGCATACAAGAAGAACAACGAGACATCGCTTTTCAGCGACTAGTATCATGTCTACAAAACCAAGAGACGAACCTGGACTTGTCTGAATTAGGCCTGACAACATTACCTGAAATCCCCCCGGGAATTAAATCAATTAATATAAGTAAAAATAATTTAAGCTTAATCTCCCCATTGCCTGCGTCCCTTACACAACTTAATGTCAGCTATAACAGACTTATTGAACTGCCTGCTTTGCCTCAAGGACTTAAATTATTGAATGCGTCCCACAATCAACTAATCACACTACCCACACTCCCCATATCTTTGAAGGAGCTTCATGTCTCAAATAATCAATTATGTTCTCTTCCTGTTTTACCAGAACTACTGGAAACATTAGATGTATCATGTAATGGGCTGGCAGTTTTACCACCTTTACCATTTTCTTTACAAGAGATTAGCGCAATAGGGAATCTTCTTAGTGAACTCCCCCCTCTACCTCACAACATTCACTCCATATGGGCAATCGACAATATGTTAACCGATATTCCATACCTGCCGGAAAATTTAAGGAACGGTTATTTTGACATAAATCAGATAAGTCATATCCCGGAAAGCATTCTTAATCTGAGGAATGAATGTTCAATAGATATTAGTGATAACCCATTGTCATCCCATGCTCTGCAATCCCTGCAAAGATTAACATCTTCGCCGGACTACCACGGCCCGCAGATTTACTTCTCCATGAGTGACGGACAACAGAATACACTCCATCGCCCCCTGGCTGATGCCGTGACAGCATGGTTCCCGGAAAACAAACAATCTGATGTATCACAGATATGGCATGCTTTTGAACATGAAGAGCACGCCAACACCTTTTCCGCGTTCCTTGACCGCCTTTCCGATACCGTCTCTGCACGCAATACCTCCGGATTCCGTGAACAGGTCGCTGCATGGCTGGAAAAACTCAGTGCCTCTGCGGAGCTTCGACAGCAGTCTTTCGCTGTTGCTGCTGATGCCACTGAAAGCTGTGAGGACCGTGTCGCGCTCACATGGAACAATCTCCGGAAAACCCTCCTGGTCCATCAGGCATCTGAAGGCCTTTTCGATAATGATACCGGCGCTCTGCTCTCCCTGGGCAGGGAAATGTTCCGCCTCGAAATTCTGGAGGACATTGCCCGGGATAAAGTCAGAACTCTCCATTTTGTGGATGAGATAGAAGTCTACCTGGCCTTCCAGACCATGCTCGCAGAGAAACTTCAGCTCTCCACTGCCGTGAAGGAAATGCGTTTCTATGGCGTGTCGGGAGTGACAGCAAATGACCTCCGCACTGCCGAAGCCATGGTCAGAAGCCGTGAAGAGAATGAATTTACGGACTGGTTCTCCCTCTGGGGACCATGGCATGCTGTACTGAAGCGTACGGAAGCTGACCGCTGGGCGCTGGCAGAAGAGCAGAAATATGAGATGCTGGAGAATGAGTACCCTCAGAGGGTGGCTGACCGGCTGAAAGCATCAGGTCTGAGCGGTGATGCGGATGCGGAGAGGGAAGCCGGTGCACAGGTGATGCGTGAGACTGAACAGCAGATTTACCGTCAGCTGACTGACGAGGTACTGGCCCTGCGATTGCCTGAAAACGGCTCACAACTGCACCATTCATAATCACATCGCATAAACCACAGACCGGACTGACTCCGGAAAAACAGAGGCCCGCCCCCGGGCCTCCCCGGATTCATCCGTTTCTCTGTTCAGCCTGACCGCACACCCCGGCGGCCGGATGACAGACTCCGCCTCGGTAAGCAAAGCGGTCTTCTGTGATTCCGCCAGTTGCGGCTTATTCATTACTTAACGTCAAACGCCCGAATTGAAGCCAAATCATCCAGACTGCTCAGCTCCTCTTTCATCTCCCGCTGACGGCGATAAATCTCATCGTTGCGATCGACCTGCGCCTGCACCATTGCTGCCGCCAGTTCTTCCAGTTCCGGCATCGACAGTTTCACCTGCTGATTATCCGCATCACTCCACACCATATGTGTTTGTGCCGCGACAGATTTTGCCAGCATGACCACCGGGGACAGGCGGGCCACTGACGAGGCGTCAGCGTTCCACGTGCGGCCGTTCCATTCAAACGTGAACGGCTTCGCCTCCTGTTCTGTGCGCCATGCTTCAATTTCCTGACGTCTGGCCTCTCTGGCCGCTTCCAGCATTTCTGGTGTCACAGTGAATGGGGCTATCTCACCCCATTTGCCACTTTGCAGTTCCTGCCAGATTTGCTGACCCGTCGGTGCAACATCATCAGCGGTGGCTGTGTAGGGAACTGCCTGGTCCCTGTCGTCAAAAAAAACGTCACAGTCTACTGCGCCACTTTCGGTATAACGGGGATTAATGATTTTTTTAATTTCCACGGTGCATTCCTCACGATGTGCGAATAAAAAGCCCGGGCATTGCGCCAGAGACATGTGCATCCGGCACCCCGGACAGGGCGCAATATGACCCCGGTAATGAATGCTCTGAACATCCCGTAATGAAAAATTGTGGGGATGCTATATACGTTCCGGTGGGAGTACCGGGCACTGAAATCCCCACCGGTCCCAGTCGTGAGCCTCTGTATGACTGCCCCCTGACAAGTCTGATGACTTTATCACCGTCAGCTTCTCCCTGGTACGCAGCAATAATCAGCCCGCCAATGTCAGGGTCTCCCCATCTGTTGCGGACAGAGCTCGCCACGATTCTGTAAATAATATCTTCTGTGGTTATATTTATTTTCACCCAGTCAGTCTGGATATGGGCCAGTAGCGGTAGCGGGTGTGATAAATGGGGCCGTTAATGCCGTAAAAAGTAAGGGATTTGGCTCTGTACCGCGGTTCTGTTGTCTCAGGGCGTGCATCAGTCCACCGGATGCTGAGCACCCCTTCAAACCGTGTGTCGGGTATGATGATGCCGTAGGGGCCAGCAACGGAATATTCACCTGGCAGCGCATTCCTTACCCAGGCCAGGAAATCACTCTTAGTGTCAAAACGGATAACATCTTCAGGCAGAAAAGCACACCCAAAGCCGAATGCGCCGGGTATCGCCAGACGGCCTTTTGTCCGGTCGTAAATGTCGCTCTGTGCTTCCATCGTGGCCGCACTTTTCAGCCCCAGATTATCCCGGGACTTCTGTTGTGCCTTTTCGCCTGCTGCTGCGATTTCTGACAGATGGTTAGCCATTTTCAGAGTGCCGGTCAGCGCAGCATCAATGTCATTTTTGGCCTGTTCTGCTGCGCGGGCATAACCTGCGGCATCCTGTGCGCTCTGTCCGGCTGCGGCTGCATTTGCTCCTGTGCTTGTCACATCTTCCGCAGTGGCCTTTCTGTCCTCAGCTGTGACGGTTGCATCCTGTCGGGCTTTCTCCGCAAAACGTTGTGCATCATCACGGGCCGTTGCGGCTGCCGCCACATCCTGCGCCGTCTGCTGTGCGTTTCCGGCTGCAGCCCCGGCACTCTGCTGCGCCTGCGCCACCATTTCCTCAAAGCGCTTCATCACCTCCGGACGTAAATCACCATCCTTTGGTGCATTCAGAAACGCGTTCAGTGTCCCCGGTGCATCAGTCGGTGCCACATCAATATCCCCGACACGGGTTGGCTGCCAGCCGTTACAGTGAAGCGCAACCTCGTAATACCCCGGCTCAGCCTCAATCACATAAGCACCGTTATTGTCCGTCACGCAAGTGGCAACAACGTGTGCCACAACGGTCGGACTGGTTCTTCTGGCCCGCAGTTCAATCGCACAATTTACGACAGGTTTACCTGTGCCGTCTTTCAGTACACCTGAAATCTTACTCCCATGTCACCAAAGACCGCCTGAACCGGCGGGCTGTGATAACACTGTGTTACCTGGCTAATCAGAATTTATAACCGACACCCACGATGAAACCGTGAGTGCGCCATCGCCCACTGCCGGAACCTCATAAGCGACATCAACGGCCACGGGACGGATCACGGTTAAACTCCGCGCCACCCCCCACGCCAGAGACGTGTTGCTGTCGCAACCGTCATTACTTCCGAATGGCACCATCGTGCGTTTTCCCCGTATTGTCGGTCACCTGCAGATCATCCCCGGAGAAGTCGACGCACAGCTGTAAGCCACACCCGCCATCGCATACGCGCTGAACCATTGATTCACGCGCACAGACGGCCCCGCCATCACGCTGAACCAGCGGTTACGCACGGAATCTTCATGCCAGCGGGTTATCGCTGCTAATGCGTTTTTTGCTCATCTTCAGCGTTGGCATAACTGAATGACGTAATCAGCCGGCGTGTCCGTAAACTCATAAGCGTTCTGCGCCGTTAATCCCGTTCAGATTATCGCTGCCGGGAGACGTTCGTACGCGGCATGAAGATACCCTGCGCTCAGTGTGGGCCTGCTGCTCAGACGCCCATGCAGGCGCACCGGATACGCCAGACAGATGGCTGCGGACAGAATGGCTGCACAAAACTTTACGCATAATTGCCTCGCTTTTCTGCAATAAAAAAGGCGCCATTTCTGGCGCCCGTATATGGGTTATAAATTCAGCTGATACTGATGCCTGCGGTGGCTTCTTCATCACCACAACCAGCAAATCACTAATCTGCTGTGGGATGCCGGTCATTTACCAGCCATGCTGACACCGGAACTTCCAGCGTCATGTGGCCGTGACCACTGGCGTATCAATAACACCACTGTAAATCAGCGTATTATCCAGCGCGGTACGGTTATAAATTTAGGCGCCATTTTCTTCACTATCAGGCGGCATGACGAATAAATATCGTTATTCTCCCGCTCATGTTTAGCGCCGCAGATGCCACCGCCGGAATAACAATTTGCCTGTCGAAAAGGCTGATCGTCATAAATCCTGACGGTAATCGTCCTGATGGCCACCGCTCCGGTGCCGGAAGTCCCGCGGGTGAGGTGCCTCCACTGTTTTGACAATATCGCCTTCAATCTGGTTGGCTGACAGGGTTCCCTTTAATCTGACAGTTCTCATTTATCGTAACGTTGTTGAGCGTCCCGGAGTTCGCATTCACACTGCCACTGATATCTGCATTTTTAGCGGTCAACTTCCGTCCGGTGTAGGGAAAATGCCGGAGGGTCCCCGCCGCTGGTAATGGTGGGAGCCGTCAGATATTTCAGGAACACTTCATTCATGAATATCTAAATAGCCCTGACCAACGAACATTCGGTTTTGTGTTGCCATTTGCAGGATTAATCATCGCAATCCTGTCTGCCGCCAGCAGCACCTGACTCTGCATGGTCGGGGGTGTTCTCAATACCGGCACCGATTGCCGATATAAAGGCGTCCGTCCTGCATCTGCTGCAGCTTCACAGCCCACATGCTGTTCAGGATTATTATTTTGTATCAACCTGAACCTTCTGTATCTGCTCGATCGCTGCACTCTGGTCTTCCAGTTTCTTTATTGACGGTCTGTGTGATTTCATTGCTGACATCCGTAATGGATGTCCTGATTTTAGCCAGGTCAGGCGCAAGCTGACCGTTATCAATCTGGTCCACAGCTCCTCGAGCCAGATGGGTTTTCCCTATATTCGCCTTTGAAAAAATCCAGATCACCGGATGCGTCATCGCTCGGGCTGACCAACAGCCTCCACGAATGCCGATTTGCCAACGGTGTTCACACTGCGAACGTAAAAATAATAATTATGGCCCGGCCTGATATTGATACTGGCGGCTATCCAGTACAACGCCGTGCCAAGATAGCGTGCTGTGGTTTCAACCTGCCTGATATCCGCAATCCGCTTTTCCGAGACCAGAACTTCAAACTGTTCATTGGGATCATAAACCGCAAGATGCGGCGTGGCGGTTATCTGAAGATCGCCCGGCGTCAGCTCAATCCGCGACGGCGCTGCCGGTGCGGCGATCCGGAACGATACCGACACCGGATCGCCCTGCTGTGCCCGCGCATTTCCTGCCCGGACTGTAGGCCTGCCGTCCCCAGAGCCGGTTTGTGTGAAGCGGTAAGTGGTTTCCGTAGTCCGGGCCGTGCTGACCAGCCGCTCACTGCCGTCATCCGCTGCCACGGTCAGGCGAGCATGAAACTCACGCCCTTCACCACCTTCGGCGTGTCCCAGCGGGCCAGTACCTGATCTCCCCCGCTGTCTGCGGTGACTTCGGCAGTCAGGTGCTGCACTGCTGGCGGCGTGACACCATTCACCGTGCCGCTCTGGTCGCCGTCAAAGTGCCGCCCGTTATCCACGATGGCTTCTTTTTCCGGTACATGCTGCACGGCGGTGATGGCATACGTGCCGTCGTCGTTCTCACGGATACTCGCGCAGCGGAACAGGCGCTGGCGCAGCGTCGGCGGCTCGCCCATCGCTGTATCCGGCAACGCCGTCAGGAGACACGGCTCACTTTTACCTTCACGCCATCAGTGACGGACTGGACCTCCACGCTGACCGGATTGCCACTTCCGTCAACAGGCTTGTCGGCATGATCTCGGAGGATGGCAGCGTGATTTCACGGTCGAGCGTCAGCGTCCGGGTCTGGCTGCTGCACCCGCCAGCACGCGCCCGCCGGTGCTCAATCCCGCCGTCGTCATCATCGCAGATTTCAATGACATCGCCCGGCACATGGCGAAGCCCTTCCGCACCCACGCTGAAGTCCACAGTTACGTTTCCAGCAGTTCTGTTTTAATCAGCCACAGCCCGGCGCGGTGCGCCTGGCCCGCTGCGTAGGCCAAAGGCATGCCATTCTCGTAACGATAGACCGTAACGGAGAAGTGGCCTGGTCTGCTTGGACAAGCTCTGTCGCTTCTCCAGCCCGTTATCCGGGTCGATCCAGTTCGCCTCAACGGCGTTATAAGACAGTCCTTCAGGGCGCTGAAGCTGTAGCGGAACGGCGCGCCATCATCCGGCATCACCACATTACTGCGTGTATCGGGCGCCGCCTTATCCGACGGTGCGGTCCTGCACGAACGTCAGCGTCTGCCGTTCCATACCGGCATCCACGCATGGCCGAGCAGAAATCACTGAGAACATCCCACGCCTTGCGCTGTGTGGTCAGGTCGGCGTTCCGGTGATGCGCGGCTCCGTGCCACCAAAGCCATCCGGCACCGACTGGTCGATTCTGGCCGATGACATACAGCGCCCATTTGTCCACATCCGCCGCACCGAGACGCTTCCCCATGCCGTAGCGCGGATGGGTCGCATATCCCACAGAGCACCGGCCATTGTTGCTGTATGCTGGCTTAAACGTTCCGTCCCAGATACCGCTTTATTGCCGCGTCTGCGGGTTATAGTTCGACGGCACCTGCAAGTGCGCCCGCGAAGATGATGATTACGGCTCACCTGCTGGCTGCAACTGTTCCGAGTCCACCTGCACCCCGACCAGTGCCGTGTTCGGGTGGCGCTGTTTCACATCGATGATTTCGGTGTATGACGACAGAGCGTTTTGTTCTGCAGCTGGTCTGTGGTGCTGTCCGGCGTCATTCTGCGCATCCGGATATGCGACGGGCGCGGCGGCAGGTTATCCACCAGCCACCGAGGCCAGATACTGCGAGGTGGTTTTGCCCCTAATGGTGATGTCTTTTTCCGTCACCCAGCCGCCATTACGCTGTATCTGAACCAGCAGGCGAACTTCCGACAGACTCCGGTCCCCCTTTGAGGTGGTTTTCCACCAGTGCCTGCACCGAAGGTAAAGCGCAGTCGGTCGATGTTTGCCGACGTGATGGCGCGGGTGATGGGCGTGTCGTATTTCACTTCCGGTACCCGACGCCGTCTCAGAGGAGCCGGAGGATTCAAATCCCTCCCGGCGGAGTCTGCTCCTGCTCGCCAGCCGGAAGACACCATCTTGACACCGGCGATGTTGGTATTCCCATCACTGTCCACACGACGTACTGTTCAGCAGCACGCTTTTTAATCCATCCACCGGACTTCAATCGGCCTCTCACTGATGGCGTCGAATCACACTAGCAACTGCGTGGACTTCAGGTTGTCCTTCGCTTCGCGCGGGGTATGCCCCTTCCTGCTTCCTTTACCCATTCCTCACGCTCCATAAACGACGAAAACCACCCCGCAGGCGGTTCACATAAAACATTTTGCATCAGCGACCAATCACCACAACCTGACCGCCGCCCCCTTCGTCTGCCGTGCTAATCTCCTGAGAACCGCCGCGTTTACCACGCGCATTTCCCGTACAGAACAGGCAGAACATTCCCCTGGGCAACCATGTTATCCAGTGAGGAGAAATAGGTCTTCTTTCTACCGTTATCCGTTGCTCTGTGTGTACGGGAGTTGTAGCGCTTTGTCGGGTCCACATCTGCGCCACACCACGAGCACCATACTGGCACGGAGAACGGGATGCAGGTCATACCACCGGCCCCGAATGGCTGCCCCATGCTGCAAGGGTGGCTCGGCGGTAAAGAATGATCCGGCAATGGCGGCAGCCCCCAGGACGATCTGGAATACGCCACCTGACTTTGGCCCCGGCGACTCTGGGAACAATATAAATCACAGCGCCATCGGCAGAGTCTCATCAGCCGTTAACCCGGGACGTGCTGACGTCCCGCCCGGCAATCCGTACCTGATACCAGCCGTGGCTCTTTTGACGAAACGCCGGGAGCTGTGTGGCCAGTGCCCGGATGGCTTCAGCCCGTTTTAGCACGAAGGTCGATGCGGCGACCAAATCGTTGTAGATCCCCGTAAAGGCAGATGCGCGCCATGCCCGGTGACGCCAGAGGAGATGTGTGCGTCGCTGCCATTTGTCGGTGTACCTCTCTGGTTTGCTCAGTTGTTAGGAATATGGTGCAGCAGCTCGCCGTCGCCGCAGTAAATTGCGGCGTGATTCGGCGCCGATGAACCAAAACGAGCGCGCAGCGCATCGCCGGCTGTGCCGCTGACAACGGCACCTGATACAGCGTGCCTCCAGATTATCCAGATGAAGATTCTGGCCGTTACGCCGCCGGTCGTCCTCACGATGAAAGTCCGGCATCTCGATCCCCGCCGAGATGATCGCATCCCGGAACAGTGTTCTAACAGTCCGTCACACCGTGCTCAAAGCGCCGCCCGGTGAGATGCAGCACGGCAGGGGAACTTATAGAATCGTCCCCGGCAGACCAGCCACACGGCGAATCTCGCTCTGCACCTGCAGCCGCCGGTCGGCCTCGCTCGGCCAGGGCAGACCACCGGGGTGGCTGTCGACAGCGCCACAATCTCACCCTGCATTTCTGCCTGCAGCCAGTCTTCCGGCGACGTCCGGAAGTCCTCCGGCTCACCGGGAGATATTCGCGCGGGGAACATATCTCTCCCCTCCGGCGTGCTTACCACGAAGCCGCACGACTCCGCTGGCGCACATCGCCGGGCGTGCGCCAGAATCGCTGATTCTGTCTGTGTCATGGGATTTACTGCGAAAGTTTCTAATGGAAAGGAAGCCGCGAGAGTTCCGAGAGCGTCTGCGGAACTCCGACCGCTCGGGCATTTTTGCTGCATTTATCCTTCGTGATATCGGACGTTGGCTGCGTCATCTATTAGCTTCGCGACAGCCCGGACCGCTATAACCGCACTCGTCACCGCGATAGGTCAAGGTGCAGGTGTTGGCCAGCATGATACGTCCCGGAAAACAGCGCCATCCGTTTCCATCCCAGTGGACAGTACAAAGAGGCGCTCGCCGCGCTCAGTTCGCTGCACTGCTGGAATGCGCCAGCGGCTAATCGCCTCCTGCTCCCGGATCGGCGCCACTGTTTCCGTTGACGAAGTTCACCGCATCCAGAAAACGGGCGTAAACCTTACGCCGGACCACGTTCCGCCGACCAGACTCTGCGGATGCTCCCGCAGTCCCGGTGACCATACCGTACAGGTTAGACACCGTCAGTGTGGGGCGCGTACTGGTGCCTTTGCCATTCAGTTCAAAGCCCTCCCCTGAATGGGATACGGCTGATACTGTCGCCTGCCAGGTGACCGGCTCACCTTTTTCGTTCTGCTCATTACAGAAAAAATAACGTTCTCCACCGACCTCTGTCAGGTCGAATTTGCCAGAGCACCACGCTGGCCGACTGCTCCGCACGGGTGCATTCGTTCGGTGTTCCTGCCGGATATCCTGCATCAGTTCACCACCTGTTCAAAATCGGCCGTTACAGTCACCCATAACGCCCCCACGCTTGCCGACCATTTACGACAAACCACCCTGATCAGTTTCCAGTCATAAGGTGGCGTCCACTGAAATGCGCGGACGCCACCGTGCCGTTCCAGAAAGGCTTTTAAAGATGGGTGTTCACCTTTACGAACACGTATCGTCACGCTGTAAGTCGACAACTGGTTATTCAGTCCCGCCGCACGACGCTGTTCATAACCATCGCCCAGCTTCACTGTCACCACTTTCGGCTCTGATACCACATTCATATCCGGGCGCACTTTCCAGTGAAACGTCTCCATTACCGGTATGCTCCACTTAACCGGCCACCATCACGGGCCTGCTGTTGCATAAAGTCCGCGGCCGCTTTTTTCCCGAGGTCATAAACCACCTTCAGGGCAGCCGGACCTATCTGCCCGTTCGTGCCGTCGTTATTGATCTCAATGTTGTACTGCGGGGCAAACATCACCATGCCTGAACCACCAGTATCCGCCACAACCCCCAGCTTACCATCAGCACCGCGACGCAGTGGCAGAATGGCTTCAGGTCCCGCTTCCCCCATCACACCCGCGCCTTTTGCAAAAGCAAAAAACGTCGGACGGTTAACCACCGTGCCACTGTAGCGACTCAAATCAGCAGACTGGTAAACACCGCCATCAGCATTAGTCGTGAAGCCGAATAAAGAACCGACGCCCTTTACCGCCTGCATCATGGCCATCTGTGCCATAATTCTGGCCATATCTGACAACAGGGAAGAGGTGAAGGATTTAAAATTCAGCTTACCGGTGGTACAGAATGTCGCCAGTGCATTACCGGCACTGCTGAATGCCACTGTAAACATCTGTTCTGCCGTTCCCGCCGCATTATCCGCATCCGCCGTAAAATTCTGAAACGCCCGCATGGCACCGTTTTTCCAGTCGCCCTGCGCCACTTCCAGTTCCTGCCAGTAGCGTTTGTTTTCATTCAGTTGTCGCTTCAGGCTCCCCTTCAGCACCTCCTCAGCCCTCCGGTAGTCCTCCGTCCCGTAAGTGCCTTTCTGGCGACTGTCATTCTCAAGCTGTTGCAACTGTTGCCGGTATTCCTGCCGGATGCGCAACTGTGCCTGGTAGCGCTGCCGCTGCTTATCCCCCATACCTGCAGTGGCAATATCCAGATTGTGCTGCTCACGCAGTGCACGTTCTTTGTCTGCCAGCTGGCTGGTCAGCTGAACCGTTTTTTTTCTCAGGTCGTTAAGCGCTGTCTGTTTCTGCAGCTCCTGCTGTTTCACATCCAGCAGCGTCAGCGCCTGAATCAGCTCATTCTTACGGGCCAGCACACTCTTTTCATCTGCCGTCAGCTTTTTCCCGTCCAGGTCGCTGATGCGCTGCTGCAGGGCCAGAAGCTGTTTATGCGCTTCAGTCATCCTTTCAGTGGCAATGCCTGCTGACTGTCTGGCAGCAGCAATCTGCCCTTCCACCTGTGCCTGCTGCTGACTGTACTGCAGCAATAACCGGGTGGCCTCATCATTACGGGTTGCCCGTGTATTTTTCTTAATGGCTTTTTCGTAACGTTCATTTTCACGCTGTATCGCCGCATCCCTGACAGCCTGGTCGGCGTACTGCATGGCATTAATACGCGCAATTTCCCGCTGATGTCGTGCAGCTTCCGTTTCATTCATCCGGTTCAGCGCGGCATTTTCAGCATTCCGGCGTTTCTGTTGCTCCTGGTAATTCCGTTCTGCCTGCGCTTTTGCATCCTGCAAATCCTTCCGGCGTTTTTTCTCCTGAAGATCGTTAAGACGCTGCTGATCGTACTCCACCTGTGTGGAGGCGTTTGTCCACGGATATTTTTTCGCGCGCTGAATTTTTTCCTGTAACGCATCAATCTGCGCATCCAGCGAGTCTTCACGACCAATATTCATGGCCGCATCCCAGAACTGCTTCCACCAGTCAGACAAGGTTTGCAGCGTACTACCCAGCGCATTGAGATTATTATCAATATCAGATGTGCGTTTACCGGTTTCCTCTGCCAGCGCAGACATGGCGATCCGGGCCGCATCACTGGACCGCCCCTGCTCCCCAAGGACGCGTATCTGCTCAAGCTGAGTGGCATTCAAAAAATGCAGCGCATTGTCCAGCGCCTTCGCGGCATTTACAGGATCATCCTTCAGCCGCTTAAACTGATTTATGGTATCGCTGACCGACTGGCCAACCGATCGCTCCATCTGTGCGGCAGCTTTCGCCACCATACCAATATCGTTTCCATGAAATGCCCCACTGCCCACCACCTGTGCCAGCGCACCGGCTGCCGCATGTTGCGTGATACCATTCCCGGATATGGCCCGGCTGAGTTTCCACAACTGCCCGACAGTGACACCGGCATAATGTCCCGTCAGCGCCAGCTGACGGTTAAATTTCTCGCCCTCCTTCCGGCCGTCATGCCAGGCTTTACCCAGACCCAGGACCGCCGCGACAAGTCCGCCAATAACGCCGCCAGTCATCATGCCTTTCGGCGACATCAGTGCGCCTGTCCATCCGGCACGGTTAGCCAGCGTTATCCCGGATCCCCTCAGCGCACCAAAATTGCCTCGCGCCATCTGACTGATTAACACCCCCAGCTCCCGCCGGGCTGCCGCACTTTTCAGCCCCAGCGAATGTGTGGCTTTTCCTGCCCGCTCCATTTTGCGGATATACACTTCTGCAGCACTGCTTACCCCCAGCTGAGCCGCCCTGGCGCGAAGCAACTCAGAAGACGACAGATTCTGGCGGGTTGCCTGCTCTTTAAGCTGGCGGATAAACGCCGCTTTCTGCCGGGTGGCCTGTTCCTCTGCCTGCGTCAGGGCACGGGTTTTCGCCGTGATCTCCGAAATCAGCGCCAGATAATCCTGCTGACCAACCCCGCCACTGTTTCTGGCCTGTCGGATCTGCTGCTGAATACGCTGTAATTCCTGAAGCCCCGCACCGGCCTGTTTCACACTGTCAATCTGGCGATAAAAGGCGGCAGCCGCTTTATCCTGCGCCTCCGCCAGTGCCCTGGCCTGCGCCTGTTCCTCGCGCATTTTCTGATTCAGGGCATCCACGCGCAGACGGGTTTGTTCCACCTCACGGGCCATGCGTTCATGAGCCCGTGCATTCTTCTCCACCGTCTGCGCATGGGCTGATGCTGCTGTTGCAGCCGAAGAAGCCGCCTGCATTGTCTGCCGGGCCGCCTGAGTCTGACGCTCCATAAAACGCTGCATACGGGCAGAAGACCGTTCTGCATCGCTGGCTGCACCATTCAGAAGGTTTTTGATACGGGGAATTTCATTTTTAAACTCTGCCGCATCAATCCCCAAATCAATGACCAGGTTGGCTATCTGGTCCATAACGCACACCTCCGGAAATACCTTCCCCAAGATGCATCAGTTCTTCGTCCGTTCGCTCCGGTATCCCGTTCTCTTCCGGTAAAAGGCTGAAATCAGCCACCGCAGCATCGCTGCTGCCGGACACCATTCTCACGATCAATGCCTTCAGCGAGGCAAACTGCGCATCCATCCACACATCACTGAAGCTCTGCATCCGGAAATAATCGCCCCACTCACCAAGCTCAGTGGCCGACATATCCGACAGCATCCGCCGCCAGTCTGCCCGCCGGAACTCCCGGGCAAGCCGCATGACAAACTGCATTTCCCGCGTCAGGACTTTTCCGGCGTCAGCGCCTCATGATCATCATCCCCGGCATTCTCAATGGTCCCCATACCGCTCAGCGACAGAACCCTCTCCGCCCCCGCGCCCAGCGCATCATACGACCATGTTGTCATAATGGATGCGCAAAGCGTCTCAACATCCTGAGACTGCTCAGCATTCCACAGTGAGCGGGAAACCAGCCAGGCATTGATATCCATTCCCATACGCAGAAAAGCAATCTGTCGTTCAGCCTCCGGCAGTTCTCCCTCCTGTGCATCAAACTTTGCCGTTCGCTGCTGAACAAACGTCAGATATTCAATTCTCTGCAGCCCGGACAGCTCACTGAGCACCACGGACTGTTTTTCATAATTAAACGTATCCTGTTTCAGAAACATCATGTTCTCCGGATGCAAAAAGCCCCGGATAACCGGGGCAATGATGAGTATCGTCCTGTTATGGTGCGCTGACGGTCACCGCAGCCACTGCCACAAACTCTCCGTCAGAGGTCATGCCCACGATGCTGACACTGCCCTGCTTCACGCCTTTCACCGTGGCCACAAGCCCGCTCAGGGTCACCGAAGCAGTCTGAGGATCTGACGAATGCACACTGATCGCTTTGTCACTGGCCCCGTCAGGTTTTACTGTAAAGGTCAGTGTGGTGGTTGCTCCCGCTTTGACACTGACAGATGCCGGTGCCACCGTCAGTCCGGTAACACCCACGGTTTCAGTGCCTTCCTCTGCCAGATACGGACGCCCCACACCGCTGATTTTCACAGTGCGGGTCATCACGTCTTTTGAGGCAATGGTTTTACCCAGTGAGCTCAGCCAGCCGCGGAAAACATCAACAGTGCCGTTGGGATATTTGATACGAAACGCGCAGACTTCACCGGAGTCGAACAACTGAACCAGTTTTTTCTGCCCGCTGTCACCCGGACGCCAGGCCAGCGTCGCCGAAGTATCACCAACGGATTTCTGCCCCTGGGTTGTCGTTTTCCAGTCTGCATCTTCATCATCGAGATAAGTGTCATCTTCTGCATCAGCGGTCATTTCGCCAGGTTGCAGATCCTTCACCATCGCAAGACGCAGCCAGTCAGTGTCCGACAAAGGGTTCGCAAACGCATCGCCGTTGCCGGTATACATCCAGAACGTTGTCCCCGCACCTTTCGTCTTTGCCAGTGGATTTGGTGTGGTCATTACCACCTCCTTAATTCGTGTACGTGATCTGGTACGTGATTTCCGCCATCGCCCAGGTAGCCATCTCATTATCACGTTGATAGTTAAAACCGAGTGGGTTCAGGGTGTCGATGAGTCCGGAAAGTGCCGGTACATCATTCAGGGCCGGGAAAATGGTGCTCTCCATCCACATATCCAGCTCTGAATCCGGTGCCTGTGCCCGGATGAAGACGGCAATATGCAGAACAGCCTGCCAGTCATCTTCATCCGTCATTTTTCCGGTGTACTGAGCATCACTCAGCCACACCGCCACGGCAGGCAGTTCCTGCGCATCAATAAATGCCGGAAGCCCGTCAAAAAACGTGGCGCTGTCTCCACACTGTTCCCGAAGGCGTGCCAGCACGCTCTGACGGATTTGTGTGTGTCGGTTCATTTACTCAGATGTAACCTCAGTTGTTGTTTCAGGGCATACCCCAGCTGTTTCGGCATTTCCGCAGCAATGATGCGGTCGCGGGCATCTTCAAATGCCTGTGTCAGCGGTCCGGACAGCGGGATTTTCACTACCTCCACAGGAAGACGATTTTTTCTTAGCCTGCCCTGATGGTCATGCCCTGTTGCAAAACGCGCTTCAGGAAGACACCTCAGAACATGCCAGCGGCCATTCGCCAGTTGCTGAACAAATGCCCCCCGGAAAAAGTATTTTCCCACTCTCAGTCCTTCACCAGCACGCCGCCGTGTTGTGTTCAGTTTGATGGCGGGCAGATTGCCCCGGTTAACGCGGATCCTGGCCGTCATTTTTCCTGACGGACTGGCTTTAAACACCCGGACACGCTGACGTACCAGTTTCAGGGGGATCCCTTTCACCTGGTTATCGCCCGCAACGGTATTCCCGGCAACCTGCCGGGTGGCAACCGAGACCGCTTTCTGTGCCACACGGTTTATCGCCCATGCGCTGGCCTGTGGCACCATACGGGTATCAAGGCTGTTCAGATTGCGGATGGCATTCTCAAGCCCCTTCATAATATCGTCCTGCCCTTACGTTTCCCGGCAGCCCCTCACGCCGCAACCGGATATAACTACATCCGCCATCATCAGGGGTGATACGATCCACACAGAAAGACTCACGACCAATCATCAGCGAATCATTGCGACACAGCCGTAAAATATCTGCTGTTTTCACAAACAGGGATGGTAAAGAGTCTTCAATACGCACACCGCCGGCCA
This sequence comes from Shigella flexneri, assembly GCA_048288465.1. GTDB lineage: Bacteria > Pseudomonadota > Gammaproteobacteria > Enterobacterales > Enterobacteriaceae > Enterobacter > Enterobacter flexneri_B. The sequence continues at coordinate 1,868,515 of CP182556.1, forward strand.
CCAGAGAAATATTTTCAGGATCATCAAAAACCCCGGAAATCATGATCCCTTTTAGCCGGCCTGACGTAATGACCGCTCTAATCCCCATATTGCGAATAATGGCCTTGTCTGCGAGATCAAGTGCAGCATCGAACAGGTTATCGAAATCAGCCACAGCGCCTCCCGTTATTGCATTCTGGCCAGGCCGCGCTCTGTCATTTCGGCTGCCACACCGGCAGAAACACCAAACGCCTTCCCGGCAGCACAAATGCCACAGGTTTATCCCGCGTGGCGTAAGTGCATCGGTCTGCAGCGTCACCAGTGCCACGACCGTGACCAGCTCAGCCGTATCCTGAATCACGGTATCCGGCTGCGCTGATAGCACCTCATTTTCATGCCCAGTCAGCACGTTCCCGGGTGGGCAGACTTATCCCGGATGTCAGTGTCATCCATATTGGCAAGTTCCTCCTCCAGCTCAGCCACACGCTGCGCAATATCTGCTGCGCTTCCCGAGATATCCGGCTCACGTCCCAGCGATGCTGCCAGTTCTCTCAGACGTTTCAGGTTATCGTCTTTCTTTGCCATATCTGTTCCTGTCCGAATAAAAAACGGGAGCCCGCCGTTACTTTATTCGTACCCCTTATAATGGGGTGTTAGCCAGCCAGACCCGGCATGATTACTGCCCCCAGTCGTCCATGATCCGGGGGGTGATGTCACCGGGTCTGGTGGGGCGCTGGTAACCGCTAATAGGGGTCAGGTCAGGCACTTTTGCCGGGACCGTCTGTAACGTGGATGCCGGTACCTGCTCCCCGTGGTTATCTGGTTAACCCATATACAAGGGAGACAGAATGACCGAATCCAGCGATTACGAATCCGTCCAGGTCTTTATCGGCGTTGATGTCGGTAAAGATACGCATCACGCTGTTGCCATTAATCGTTCAGGTAAACGCCTGTTCGATAAAGCATTACCCAACGACGAAAACAAACTCAGGTCGCTAATATCTGACCTGAAACAACATGGTCAGATACTGCTGGTTGTTGATCAGCCAGCTACCATCGGTGCGTTACCTGTCGCCGTTGCCCGCTCAGAAGGAGTCCTTGTCGGATACCTCCCTGGACTGGCCATGCGCCGCATAGCCGACTTACACGCCGGTGAAGCTAAAACTGATGCTCGTGACGCTGCCATCATTGCCGAAGCTGCCCGTACCCTGCCTCACGCGCTACGCACGCTGAAACTGGCTGACGAGCAAATCGCCGAACTCTCCATGCTCTGCGGCTTCGATGATGATCTTGCCGCACAGACAACGCAGGCCAGCAACCGTATCCGCGGCCTTCTGACCCAGATACATCCGGCACCGGAGCGCGTTCTCGGTCCGAGACTTGAGCACCCGGCGGTACTCGATCTTCTCCAGCGATATCCCTCACCAGAAAAACTCGCTTCGCTGGGTGAGAAGAAGCTGGCAGCCCAGCTCTGCAAACTTGCGCCTCGTCTGGGTAAACGCCTTGCAGCAGACATAGCTCAGGCACTGGCCGAACAAACCGTCGTCGTTCCCGGCACGAATGCCGCTGCCGTAGTACTGCCACGTCTGGCACTCCAGCTCATCACGCTGCGTAAGCAAAGAGACGAGGTGGCGCTTGAGGTAGAACAGCGAGTTCTTGCTCACCCTCTTTACCCGGTCCTGACCAGTATGCCCGGAGTCGGTGTCAGGACCGCAGCCAGACTCCTCACCGAGGTCGCCTGCCGCGCCTTCGCCTCTGCCGCACATCTCGCTGCTTATGCTGGCCTTGCGCCGGTAACTCGGCGATCCGGCTCGTCAATACGCGGTGAGCATCCCTCGCGACGGGGTAATAAAGCTCTCAAACGGGCGTTGTTCCTGTCGGCCTTCGCCGCGCTCAGGGATCCGCTCTCCAGGGCTTACTACACCCGCAAAATGAGTCAGGGAAAACGACACAATCAGGTGCTTATCGCCCTGGCGAGACGACGCTGCGACGTTCTGTTCGCCATGATGCGCGACGGGACTTTTTATACCCCGCAGGGGTCATAACATGCTTGACAACTTAATAGGGGCACCCCCCGACAGACCTGTGCTATCGGAAAGAAAAAAGGCCATCAGCAAAACTCTGATGACCTGAATCACCTTTACCAATATTGTATGAAAAAACACGCACGACTAATTGACAATAATTTTCATTTCCATTAAAAAAGATCGCGTAGCATTCTTAATTCATGAGGAACTTTACCCGCCAGCAATCTGAGTAGCGAAAGCTGTTCATCCCCAATGTTTTTGCTGGCGGGTCCTTTTTTCTACGGTCCTCCTCCCCGGAGGGGGGCATTTCATTATTTTTCTAATCGTTACTGGTGAGAAGGCGGAAGAAAAAGCCAGTTCTTCGCCCCTAAATAACAGCATGATTCCAGTCCATGCAAAATCTGATTTCCAGCTCACACATACCGAGCGCTGTACAAAAAACCGCCAGCCAAGGCAGTTAAGAGTGTGTTCCCGGGGTTTGCTTAGAATATTTTGTAAGTTGTCCGAAGAGATATTTACAACACCAGAATGATGAATCATCAGTCCCCTGCCAGAGGTTCACTACGTAACCTGACCGACAATGCACCATTCTGGTGCTGAAAAAAGAGCACTGGAACTGCAACAAAACAACATCACAGAACAGGAGATGGTAAGGAGTCAGACATTCCCACACAATATTGTGTCAGTGCAAATAACAACCTTCGTCTCAAATCTCGCTGGAGCGGGCAGCGGGAATCGAACCCGCATCATCAGCTTGGAAGGCTGAGGTAATAGCCATTATACGATGCCCGCATATGGTGCCGACTACCGGAATCGAACTGGTGACCTACTGATTACAAGTCAGTTGCTCTGCCTGCTGAGCTAAGTCGGCGCTGGCCCACCACCGAGGACTCGAACCTCGGACCGTCAACTTAGAAGGTTGATGCTCTATCCGGATGAGCTAGTGGTGGTTGGTGGCCCTTGCTGGACTTGAACCAGCGACCTGGCGATTATGAGTCGCTCGCTCTCACCACTGAGCTAAAGGGCCGGAGGCAGAATAATAACCATATGTCATCACATCTGCAAACTCATCTGACCACCAGCACGTTTAACGTCCTGTGCCATTTTTCAGGCATAAAAAAACCGCTCGGCGGCGGGTTTTGCTTACTTTACCATCGCGTACAAAATCGGCAAAGTATCAGATTTGCATGAGATATATGCCTTTTAATCTACTTTTGCAATACTTTGCTTTGAAAATGCCGCTTTTTGTTCTGAACGTGTTCTCATCACAAACAATAAAGCCTCACTATCCAGTCGGTGAAAAATGTGTTTCATTACAACCCAGTGACCAGTAAATGTTTTGGACCAGTTTTTGGTTGTTACTCCCGCCAGTAATGCCAGCTCCTGATATTCATAACCTTCCCCACCAAAAAGTTCTGCTTTTACCGCCTGCGCCGCCAGCCAGATTAATTTTTTCAGGCGTTCCTGTGTTTTCTCTGCAATTTTCCTAGTGCCAGAATGAGCCTTAAACTCTTCCCACGCCCAGTGGGTTATGGTGATCTGATACTCCCAGCAAATACTTCCGCTGTAACACCACAACAACCAGGCTTTATAGTGCTCTTCAAGAGACAGAACAGCCCGCCGCCACGATGATGTCGAAAACGCAACCTGACTGACCAGAGGAATTGACGCCCCCTTCGCCAGTGATTGTTTTCCCGGGATTGGTGGATTATCCCGCGTTATCATTTTTCCGGTCACCTCATCGCGGTACCGGATTTTTTTACGCCTGTAACGCCCTGTATCGAACATGGCATTCTCCTGCCAGGCTTCAAGCTGACCTTTTGTCGCCCCACTCAAATCAGCGGTGGCGATAATGAGCTGCTCACGAACAAACTGTAAATACTGGTTATTCATGCACACTCCAGCTCTGTGATTTTTATCCCCAACCGACCACCAGGAACAGGCAGTCCGCGCACAATATTGGTTTCATCAAACTGCTCGTCGTCGATAAGCAACCCCGCATGTGTCAGTGCATCCAGTGGTGCTTTCAGGATATTGTCCAGGTCACGACGCCGCTTATCCGGTGGCTCTGCAATAATCTTTATCGCCAGTCTTCCGGACAGGCTTAATTTCAGTCGCTGCTGACGGACAATAAGCGCCACATCCCGGCGATAACGCTCACCGGCTTTTGATACAAAATATGTGCTGCCACGACGTCGCCAGTAAGTATTCACCGTCGGCGGATAAGGTAAAATAAACTCATGGCGCATCAGCGCAGCACCTCCTGCACCAGCTTTTCAAACTTTCCGACTCTGGTTTCCAGCTCTGCCACACAGTCCACCAGCTCATCTACTGCTTTCTGTGCGCGATGCTTCGCCTGCATCAGTTCCCGAAGCGCGGGTACCATATTGAGGTAGCCTGAGTTTAACGGACACTCCTTCCTGAAATAGAATGGCATCAGAAGGAGCTAATAATGAGCAGAAAAACCCGACGTTACTCTAAAGAGTTCAAAGCCGAAGCTGTCAGAACGGTTCTTGAAAATCAACTTTCGATCAGTGAAGACGCTTCCCGATTATTCCTTCCTGAAGGCACTTTAGGACAATGGGTTACCGCCGCCAGAAAAGGGCTCGGTACTCCTGGTTCCCGCACGGTGGCTGAACTGGAATCTGAAATTCTGCAACTGCGTAAGGCGTTAAATGAAGCTCGCCTTGAGCGAGATATATTAAAAAAAGCAACAGCGTATTTTGCACAGGAGTCGCTGAAAAATACGCGTTAATCGAACAATGGCGACAACAATTTCCCATTGAAGCGATGTGTCAGGTATTTGGTGTATCCAGGAGCGGTTATTACAACTGGGTACAGCATGAACCCTCAGACAGAAAACAAAGTGATGAGCGGCTAAAGCTGGAGATTAAGGTGGCACATATCCGCACTCGCGAAACATATGGAACCCGGCGGCTCCAGACGGAGCTGGCAGAGAATGGCATCATCGTTGGTCGTGACCGACTGGCACGTCTTCGTAAGGAGCTGAGGCTACGCTGTAAGCAGAAACGCAAGTTCAGAGCGACTACGAACCCGAACCACAATCTGCCAGTTGCGCCAAATCTGCTGAACCAGACGTTCGCTCCTACAGCACCAAATCAGGTCTGGGTGGCGGACCTGACGTATGTTGCCACACAGGAGGGATGGTTGTACCTCGCTGGCATCAAAGATGTTTATACGTGTGAAATTGTCGGCTACGCCATGGGAGAGCGCATGACAAAAGAGCTGACAGGTAAAGCCCTGTTTATGGCGCTCAGGAGCCAGCGCCCACCTGCCGGGCTAATCCACCACTCTGATCGAGGTTCACAGTACTGCGCATACGATTACCGGGTCATACAGGAGCAGTTTGGTCTGAAAACATCAATGTCGCGTAAAGGTAACTGTTACGACAACGCTCCGATGGAAAGCTTCTGGGGAACGCTGAAAAATGAGAGCCTGAGCCACTATCGTTTTAATAACCGGGATGAAGCCATCTCAGTAATACGGGAATACATTGAGATTTTCTACAATCGTCAGCGTCGTCACTCTCGTCTGGGGAATATCTCCCCGGCAGCCTTCAGGGAAAAATATCATCAGATGGCTGCTTAAAAAAGAACAAATGGTAGTGTCCGCTATTGCCAGTACACCTCACAACGCCATCCTGACAAGCGTTTTATCTTCAACGGGAATGAGATATGGAAACGTGGAGAATCAACCACAGAGTATACCCGCGCACACCAGCGAACAATCAGACGACTGCGCAGACTCATCGCCAGGAAACAGTATACAGAAAAATGGTTCAGAAAATATGACACATGGAGCGCCGGATATTACGAACTGATGGCAACAAAACCATTCTGACGTAAACGAAATTAACCATGACGCAATTAAATAAGGCAAGCCGAATACATCAGGAGGACCATGAACATTTATTTCAGAATAGTTATATCACTGGCAATTATCGCATGTATTTACGGATTAATCGTTCCGGCCCTCATATCAATGAAGGATACGGTAGCAGTGATTTCTGGCTTTGCTCTGGCGTGTCTGACCCCGCCCTGCATTTATGCCATTTATAAGGGTCTTTCTTTTTCTAAGGATAAAAGGGTAATGACTCCAACTTATTGATAGTGTTTTTATGTTCAGATAATGCCCAGTGACTTTGTCATGCAGCTCCACCTATTTGAGAACGACAGTGACTCCCGTCCAGCTGTGCCAGGCGCCGCCTCAGATTCAGGTTATGCCGCTCAATGCGGCGTATATCGCTTGCTGATTACGTGCAGCTTTCCCTTCAGGCGGATTCATACAGCGGCCAGCCATCCGTCATCCATATCACCACGTCAAAGGGTGACAGCAGGCTCATAAGACGCCCAGCGTCGCCATAGTGCGTTCACCGAATACGTGCGCAGCAACCCGCTTCCGAGCCTGTCATACGCGTAAAACAGCCAGCGCTGGCGCGATCTAGCCCACGTATTCCCGACCGTTCGTCCGATCTCCGCGCAGACGATGACGTCACTGCCCGGCTGTATGCGCGAGGTTACCGATGGCGGCTGAGTTTTTAAATGGCGGAAAATCGTGTTGTAGGCCAACGCCCATAATGCGGGCGGTTGCCCGGCATCCAACGCCATTCATGGCCATATTCAATGATTTTCTGCGTGTCGGGGTTGAGAAGCGTGTAGTGAATCTGGACGCCATGTTTTACGGCAGTGAGAGCAGAGATAGCGTCGACTGTCCCGGCAGGTGCTTTTGCCGTTACGCACCACCCCGTCAGTAGCTGAAACAGGAGGGACAGCTGATACAACAGAAGCCACTGCAGCACCTCAAAAACACCATCATACACTAAATCAGTAAATGGCAGCATCACCTATTCCTGTAGAAAATTAATTGGATAAAAGATGAAAAAAGTTATTCCTGCTTTAGCCCTTGTTCTGCTGACCACCGGACTTGTCGGTTGCGATCGCGTTGAGCCTGGTAATGTTGGCATCAAGGTAAACAAACTGGGCGACGATAAAGGCGTCGGAGAAGTGGTCGGTGTTGGGCGCTACTGGACGGGATGGAACACTGAGGTTTACATCTTCCCGACCTTCAAACAAATGAAGACCTACGATGAGCCATTCAGCTTCCAGATGAGTGACGGTACAACCATCGGCTATCACATCGGCGTGGCCTACAAAGTTGATCCATCCAAAGTTACCACAGTCTTTCAGACCTACCGCAAAGGCGTGGACGACATTACCGACACCGACCTGCGCCAGAAGATAACCGACGCACTCAACCGACTGGCCAGCAAAATGACCACCGACAAATTTATCGACGGCGGCAAGTCTGAGCTGCTGGATGCAGCTCTTAAAGACATTCAGGAAGAAATGACGCCCATCGGTATTCAGGTAATGAGCCTCTCATATGTGGGTAAGCCGGAGTACCCGCCTACTGTTATCGACAGCATTAATGCCAAAGTCACGGCGAACCAGAAAACCCTGCAATGCGAGCAGGAAGTAAAACAGCGCGAAGCGGAAGCCAACATGTTGCGCGCGGAAGCTGCCGGACAGGCAGATGCGATTCGCACAAAAGCCCAGGCCGAAGCCGATGCTATTCGTTTACGCGGTGAAGCTCTGCGCCAGAACCCAAACGTTATGGAGCTGGAAGCCATCAACAAGTGGAACGGTACACTGCCGCAATACATGACCAGCGGTGCCAACACACCATTTATTCAGGTTAAGTAATACATATGCCCGGTATTACACGCCGGGCTGTCTGGAGATAAAAATGAATACTGTAACCATCAACAACAAACAGTTTCCGGTAATCGAATATCGCGGTCAGCGTGTTGTGACGCTGGCGATGATTGATGAAGTCCACCAGCGACCGGAAGGAACCGCGCGTGCAGCATTCAACCGAAACCGTGAGCATTTCATCAGCGGTGTGGATTATGCCGAATTAGGTGCGGACGTAATACGTACGGACCTCCCGGAAGGAACATTCTCTAAATTTGCACCATCGGGGATTGTACTTTTTGAATCAGGTTACCTGATGTTGACGAAGCCATTCAATGACGCCCTTGCCTGGCAGGTTCAGCGCGAACTGGTTAACAGCTACTTCCGCACTCGCACACCGCTAACGGAAATCGAGATGATCGCTGCGATAGCCGCCGACGCTGTTCGTCAACAGAAGCGCCTGAATCATGTGGAAGAACAGCTCGAAACAGTCACAGAAGCGGTGGAAACCATCAAACGCGGAAATATGCGCGCCGGATATGTCGGTTACCGCCAGGTGGTAGCCAAAAGTGGAATGAGTGACACCAAGTGTCGGAATCTGGTGAACGCATATCAAATTCCTACAGACACCCACGAATTCATGACTCCGGACGGTCTGTTGTCTCGCAGGGCTATCGTCGAGCTTGAGCCATTTATGGCGGCGTTCCACCAAATGATGTCAGAGGCTGACCCACGCGGCACACGCTGGTATCACCCGAAGATGGGGCTTTTCCAGGTGATCGGATGGGAGGATAAAGCATGATCATCCAGTCAAAACTTATTCGCGCCGCTCTGGTGTGCGCTGCTAAAAACGACGTTCGTTATTACCTGAACGGTCTTCACATCACGCCGAAACATATTGAGGCAACCAATGGTTCCGTGGCACTGCGCATGGCTCACGGCATCCGGACGAAGAAAAACATCATTGTCCAGTTCGAAGGGGGCGTCCCGGCCAAAGCCGAAACGACAGAGCTGATTTTTAGTAAAGAGCCGATCGCTGTTCATCGCGACCAGTTTCAGCGACGACTGTCCATTACCGGCATTAAACTGGTGGACGGTTGTTTTCCGGATTTGGATCGCATCATTCCGAAAAAGTTTGACCGCTGTACTCACCCGGTGCTCCAGGCGGGTTACCTGAGTTATCCAGAGAAGATGTTTGGTCGTGAGCGTAAATTTATTCCCGTCCAGTTACGTCCCTCCGGTGACGGGCAAGCGGTCAGAATTCAGTTTGATTCCATCATCAACTCAATGTATGGCAATCCTGAATTTGTTGTGATGCCTTGTCGTGATCATGGCGATTTCAACGTGGCTCAGGAGCATCCGGAATGAAAATCGAATACCAGGACGCCGCAGGAGGTGAATCAATGAGCTGGCCTGATGCAATCGTAACTCTGGGGATGGTATTCGCAGTAGCGTTTGTTGTGTACTCGATTTGTCGATGGGGATAACCACATGTTCGCTTTGATTCAACGCGGGCAGATATACACAGACAGAGCCGGATACCCAGTAGAAATTACTCGCAGTACTGAGCACTCAGTGTTCTTTCGGAGGATGGACGGACGTACCGGGCGAGTACGCATCGGTGAATTCAGTAGCCTGTTCGAGCATATTGACCACCTGGAATATCACAAGATTCTGGCTGAAACAGAACAAGAAAAGCACCTGAAGAAATTACGCGCAATGCAAAGGAAGTAAAAAATGAATAAAGCGTTTGAGCTATGGGTCCACCAGCGTTACGGCAACCACTACGACCTGACGCGAGATGTTGACGGTTTCTACTGTCGTGAAATTGTGAAACGAATGTTTGAGGTCTGGTGCCACTGCCGTGGGCTGAGTGTTGTGTGAGGTAATGCATGGGCAATGTGATTCAACTGGCTCCCAATGAATGGGTTTGTGAAAGCGTTCTAATCGCAATTACCGGGCTCAAACCAGGCACAATTCTTCGGACCCGGAAAGAATGCTGGATGGTTGGAAGAGAGTATATTCACGTATCACCAGACGGTAATCCAAAGCCTTCTGAAGTGGTCAACAAAAACTGGCCACCGAGTTAGAGTTTTTCCAGTATCGATTTTCCGATTCGTTTGGGGGTAACCCACCGTTATATTCGTGCGGTCTTAGTGCGCTGTAATATCCAACGATATAGTCCGTTATGGCGTGAGCTGCCTCGCTGAAGCTTACGTAACCCACCACCGGCATCCATTCGTTCTTCAGACTCCTGAAGAAGCGTTCCATTGGGCTGTTATCCCAGCAGTTTCCGCGCCGGCTCATACTCTGTCTGATCTGGTATCGCCACAATAACTGCCGGAACTGCCTGCTCGTATAATGACTGCCCTGATCGCTGTGGAACATCACCCCGCCGGGCTTACCACGGGTTTCCCATGCCATTTCCAGCGCTTTCATGGTGAGCCTGCTGTCCGGCGAGAACGACATGGCCCAGCCCACTGGTTTTCTTGCGAACAGGTCGAGAACAACGGCGAGGTACGCCCAGCGCTTACCCGTCCAGATATAGGTCACATCACCGCACCACACCTGATTTGGCTCGGTCACGGCGAACTGCCTTTCAAGGTAGTTAGGGATAGCAACATGTTCATGACCACCACGTTTATACCGGTGAGTCGGCTGCTGACAGCTGACCAGCCCCAGCTCTTTCATGAGCCTGCCAGCAAGCCAGCGTCCCATCTGGTAGCCTCTCCGGGTTGCCATTGTGGCGATGCTTCTTGCTCCGGCCGAACCGTGGCTGATGCCATGTAGCTCAAGTACCTGACTGCGTAATACAGCCCGTCTGCCGTCTGGTTTTTCAGGACGGTTTTTCCAGTATCTGTAGCTGCTGCGATGAACCCCGAACACATGGCAGAGTGTGACCACAGGATAATGCGCTCTGAGTTTCCCGATTATCGAGAACTGTTCAGGGAGTCTGACATCAAGAGCGCGGTAGCCTTTTTTAATATTTCATTCTCCATTTCAATGCGTTGTAGCTTTTTCCTGAGCTCACGGATTTCAATTTGTTCCGGGGTAATGGGGGAGGCTTTTGGTGTTTTGCCCTGACGCTCATCACGCAGTTGTTTGACCCATCTTGTCATTGTGGAAAGGCCAACATCCATAGCTTTGGCGGCATCTGCCACCGTGTATTTCTGGTCAACAACCAGTTGAGCGGATTCGCGTTTAAACTCTGCGCTAAAATTTCTTTTTTTCATTGGAGCACCTGTGTTGTTCTGAGGTGAGCATATCACCTCTGTTCAGGTGGCCAAATTCAGTGTGCCACTTCACCCATAATGGGCTTTTAATCCTATCGTTTATTGCTTGCATAGTAGAATCTAACCATCCATCACTCATAGCTAACCCTCGGAAATCTTACATTTCTGTCTATCATAACCACTAGCATCACCTTTAGGAACCATCTGAAACGGGAGGTGTATTTAGACCTTGCTAATCTTAGACAGCCGCCCGGTTCATCCCGGGCATCTCCGCGCACGGTGAACTATTCGCAACGCTCAACGAAAAAAACCTAAAGTTCCGGTACATGCTGTACTGACGGCGACGAATCCGCTGATTCGTTTTATCGGTAGTGATGGTGTTGACGCAAAACCAGAAATATTTCAGGTCTGGTTACAGAAATTAAGGCAGTGGCATCAGACCACTACGCCTTTCTTGTTTACATACGCCAGATATTGCCCAGGGCCGGAACTGAGCCCATGCCCTGTGGGAAGACTTACGTAAAACGCTTCCAGAGATGGGACCAGTATCCGGCTATTCCACAGCGATCTTCTCTTTTCTGAATTTGCCACCTATCATAGACGGTGCAATGGGGCCGTTTAAAGGGAGTTCTATGGTAAGCGCGCTGTATCCCATTTTAAGTGCGTTGTTATTAATGAAGTTCTCTTTTGATGTCGTTCGCCTGCGAATGCAGTACCGCGTTGCCTATGGCGACGGCGGTTTTCCTGAACTGCAAGCGCTATTCGCATGCAACTCTTGCGGTGGAATGTTTTCCATCGCGATTGTGTTGATGCTGTTTATGGAAATGAATGGCGCAGGAAACCTGGATGGTGCATGTTCCGGCATGCGTTTTGTTTGCTGGTGGTGTGATGCTTTTGTGGGTTGCGTGGCATTTTGTTGCAGCTGCAGTAACTCTCCGCATGAGCACCACCTGGTGTGCGCTGTTGCTGATGGTGCTGGCGAATCTTTGGTATATGCCCTGGGGGGTTGGCTTGTCCCTTCGATCGGGAAGCGATCCGGCCACTTTCTTTTGCCGGATTTTTCGTTATGTCTCACCGCGACACGCTATTTTCTGCCCCTATCGCCAAGACTGGGCGACTCGACCTTTGATGAACGGGTAGCTGAAGTCTTCCCGGATATAATGTCCACGTTTCCGTTCCCGGCTATTCCAATATTATTTCCATGATTGGTATGTTAGCCGACGCTGGTTCGGCGGGTACGCGGTTTACGAATCTGGGTTGTTCTGTTGGGGCGCGGCGACGCTTGTCGGTGCGTCGCAACATTCATCATGATCATGCGCAAAATTATTGCCATCGACAACTCCCCGGCGATGATTTGAACGCTGCCGTCGTCATATTGACCGCCTATAAAGCCCCTACGCCAGTAGACGTCATTGAAGGTGATATTCGCGATATCGCCATTGAAAACGCATCGATGGTGGTGCTGAATTTTACCCTGCAATTCCTGGATCCTTCCGAGCGCCAGGCATCCCTGGATAAAGTTTCTGGAGGAACTAAAACCCGGGCGGCGCTGGTGCTTTCGGAAAAATTCGGTCGAAGATGCCAAAGTTCGTGAACTGTTGTACAACATGCACCACGACTTTAAACGTGCCAACGGTTACAGCGAACTGGAGATCGGCCAGAAGCACAGCGTGCTGGAAAACGTGATGCTGACCGATTCCGTGGAAACACATAAAGCACGCCTGCATAACGCCGGTTTTGAGCATAGCGAGCTGTGGTTCCATGCTTTAACTTTGGTTCACTGGTGGCATTAAAAGCAGAGGACGCTGCATGATAAGGACTTTGGTAGTTTTTTTTTCTGATTGCCCAAAAATCATTTGCGCACTGGCTCGAAAACGCTCCCCGCCCAGATTGCTAACTGGCAGCGCGAGCAGCAGCACGGGTTGTTTAAGCAGTCGTAGAATGCGGTGGAGTTTCTACCTGAAATTGAACCCGTATCGTCTTGATTTATTGCATAGCGTTACGGCAGAAAGCGAAGGGCCACTGAGCGCAGGGCAAATTAAACGCATTGAAACGCTGATGCGCGACCTGATGCCGTGGCGCAAAGGGCAGTTCTCACTGTAGCAACATCAATTGCCGAATGGCGTTCCGACTGGAAATGGGATCGTGTTATGCCCATCTTTCTGATTTAACCGGACGCACCATTCTGGATGTCGGCTGCGGCGGGTCGGTTATCACATGTGGCGCATGATTGGCGCGCGCGCACCTCGCAGTGGGGATCGACCCTACGCAACTGTTTCTGTGCCAGTTTAAAGCGGTGCGTAAACTACTGGGTAATGATCAGCGCGCGCATTTGTTACCGTTAGGTCTTGAACGACTTCCGGCACTGAAAGCCTTTGATACCGTCTTTTAGATGGGCATGCTTTTACCATCACCATTTCACCGCTGGAGCATCTATGGCAGTTGAAAGATCGACTGGTCGATGGAGGGTGAACTGGTGCTGGAAACGCTGGTTATTGATGGCGATGAGAACACGGTGCTGGTACCAGGCGATCGTTACGCGCAAATGCGTAATGTCTATTTCATCCCTTCCGCGCTGGCGCTGAAAAACTGGCTGAAGAAGTGTGGTTTTGTAGATATCCGCATTGTGGATGTGTGCGTTACCACTACTGAAGAGCAGCGACGCACTGAATGGATGGTTACCGAATCTCTGTCCGATTTCCTCGACCCACATGATCCGAGTAAGACAGTTGAAGGTTATCCTGCGCCTAAACGCGCGGTGCTGATTGCGCGCAAGCCGTAAAGGTCTGGTATTACTGCCGGATGCGGCGTGAACGCCTTATCCGGCCTACAAACCCTTGCTAATTCAATCTATTGCAGGGACTATGTAGGCCTGATAAGCATAGCGCATCAGGCAGTTTTACGTTTGCATAACCTCAGCGCCCGTTTCCGGGCGCTATTCACTTCTTACGCCTGAACAGCAGGCTTATCAAATGCCGTTAACTTCGGTGCGTTACCCGTATATTTTTCGATATACACCAGCGCAGAGTTACCGGCACAGGCATTTGCCCGCTGCGAGCTGGGGATATCCGCCGTTAACACGTTCGCACTGCCGTTTTTACACAAGCCGTTTTCCAGATCTGGCCATGCACCTTCATGCACGCATACCACGCCTTTTTTGATCCCGTCAGTCACCACCGCGCCTGTCAAAATCTGACCACGTTTGTTCCAGACACGCACCAGATCGCCATTCGCAATACCAAATCGAGCAGCATCTTCGGTGTGAATAGTGATCGGTTCACGATCGGCAACCGCATATTTTTTACGCAGTTCCGCATAGTTAAGCTGACTGTGTAAACGGTGTGCCGGATGTGCGGTCAGAAGCTGCAACTGCTTCTCGTCGGCGGTACCCTTCCACTCATCAGGCGCAAGCCAGGTTGGGTGTGCCGGGCAATCCTTATAGCCAAATTTTTCCAGCGTTTTGGAGTAAATCTCAATTTTGCCGCTTGGCGTACCCAGCGCATTTTTCACCGGATCGGCGCGGAAATCACCATAACGAACGTACTGTTCGTTCTTCTCGCTGCGGCGCATTTCGATCAGTTTATTTTGCTGCCAGAAGGCATTAAACATTGGCATAGTGACGCGTTGCGCACGGGCCCCTTTCTGAGCGGCATCATAGAAAAATTTCAGCCACGCCATTTCATCTTTACCTTCGGTATAGATCTCTTTTCCGCCAGGTTTGAGTAATTCCGCAAGATCGGCAAACACGTCAAAATCGTTACGCGCTTCAAATTGCGGAGCAACAGCCTGCTTCATCGGCACAATATGCTGGTTGCTGTAATCACCGGTCATCGTCAAGTCATTGCGCTCAAACGATGTGGTGATCGGTAATACGATATCTGCGTGTTTGGCTGCTGCGGTCCAGTAGCATTCAGAAACGACGATCATCTCCGGTTTCTGCCAGGCTTTGATCAGACGATTAGTATCCTGGTGATGGGTAAAGTTACCGCCACCCGCCCACCAGATCATTTTGATATTCGGATACGTTTGTTCTTTACCGTTATGCTGATATTTGCCGCCAGGATTTTCCAGCGCATCGACGATACGGGCAACAGGAATCGCCGTCATTCCGCCATCATCAGCGGCCTCGCTGGCCTGTCCAGGCAATCACCGCGAGCATTTCCGGCAGCACGCCGCCAACACGTGTCGGGTTGCCACAATTGGAATGATAAGAGAAACCAAAACCGCCGCCCGGTGTACCAATCTGCCTAACGTCGCCGGCCAGCATCACCAGCATCCAGTGTTTCTGTTCACCATATTGCTGGCGCTCGATTCCCCAGCCTGCCATCGGCATTGTGCGATTCGCCGCCATCAGTTCAGCCGCTTGACTCTGTCCGCTTGCCGGTACGCAGTAATTTCCGCCGCCCAGGCCGCGCTCTTCGGAGTATTATCGCTCTTACCTGTCAGATATTTCTTCAACTGCAGAATACCGGTGGTGTATTTTTAAGGAACACTTTATCGTGTTTGCCTTGTGTCATCAGGGTCCTGTCGCAATCCCTAAGCATGGTGCCGCGTCGGTGCCCATATTGGCGCAATCCAGGTGGCATCTCGCCAAAGAACTTCAATCGTTTCGGAGCAGATAGGATCGATGGCAATCACTGGTTTGCCAGATTTTTTCAGCTGATGGAAGTCTTCCAAGCCCTTGCTCATAGGGTACTGCTCCAGGCAATTTTTAAGGTATTCGGCGGGTTCATCCCCCACAGCACCACAACCTGGCTGTTTTCCAGATCAGCAGGCAGGAGGTCTGCTGTTCATACGCCCTACAGAACCGACCACATGCGGCATGATCACCTGTGCTGCCCGGTTGAATAATCGCCGCTATGCCCGGAATAACCGCCCGCGAGGTTCGTATAACGTTGCGGTGAGTGTTGGCTTCTGCAACACGCTGGAAGAGCGCCACCGTAAGATCCGGCAAAAATGGCCGATGGTCCGTTAGCTTTACGAATACAAATCGTGTTGCTCATGAATCAGTTTTAATGCTTGTTCCAGCTTCACCTGTACATCAGTATATTCGCCTCAAGCCTTTCGCCGGTTGCAGTGGGTTCTCGGGGTCAGCTTTTTCTACCACCATCGGATGCTGAATACGCGCGGTGGTGTGTACCTGATCCGCCACCGTAGACTGGAGTTCGGTATCGTTTTCGCCAGCGCGCCTGTCGAAGAAACAATCTTGCCGTCCTTCACTTCTCGTTCATCGCTCCCCCAGCGTCCCGCGGTGAGGATTTTACCGCCCTTCTCTTCTGCCATGCGGGTAGCGGTGCTGCCGATGCCACCACCAGCGCTCCAGCGGCAATACCGCTGTGTTTAATAAATTCACGTCTTGTTAATGTCATAACTTCCTCCCTGATCAACGAGGATCACTGTTTCTCGGTAATATCTTGGCGTTGTACTGGAAATATCACGTTAAGATGTCCAGTTTGTTTTCGCTCATGCTGGTTCGTGCCCCCATTCCTTTGGCAATGGACGGCCACGCATCGACGGTGTAATGGTCGGCGGCAATAGGGGCATGACAACCAGCGCAATAGGTATCGTCAAGTTTTTCAGCGTATTGCCATAGCGGTTACGGTCCGCTAATGCGGGATCGGTAAGCGCACCCGTAAAGACGCCTGACGCCATTCATTGCCGTATTCGTCAGCCTGCCATTCCCCGTTTACCGTGAGCGCCTTGATACCTTCTTCACTTAATGTGGCTAGCGCCAGCCGTGACCTGCCGCCAGGGTCAGCGTGCTTTCACTGCCCTGCATTTGATAACCCTGCAACAGAACAATCGGCTGTTTGCCACTGGCATGAGACAACAGTGGGAATGGGTACCAGGATCACGGTAGCCAGCTGGCCTATGCGAGAAGTTTTGAAAAGGATGATTAAAGCGCATCATCACTGAAGTAGCGGTCTGACTTTCCAGCTCATGCGCCGCGTTGTAGTCCGTTTTCTTCTGGCGGAAAATGGGCAATGCCTTTATGACAATCGATACAGGTTTCGCCGCCCTTTTGTGCTTTGTTATGCATTTTCTGCGCAGATTCACTTTGCGAGGCAATATCCATGGCATCAAAAGAATGGCAACTACGGCACGTTGCAAGTAAGTTACTTTAATTCTTTCATACTGTTTCGGCCATTTTTGGCGATGAGTTTCGAACTTATCGTCACTGTCTATTTTGCCGCTAACAAATTCATGATAAATATATTTCATGCTTTTAATTTAGCAAATAAATAATCCATCCCTGACTTTGGAATATGGCAATCGGCACATTCCGGCACGTATCCCTTTCTGGTTCGAAAGTGGACAGTTCCCTGATATTCCTCAAAAGGTTTCTCATCGAGTGGCAGGGAAGGCAAAATGCTGTATCCGACGTTTTATGTGAGGCTTTGCGCCAGCGATAAAGCCCGCCGCCACCAACCACAACCGCTATCAGCAAAACAATAACCCCAATGCGTTTTTTCCCTCGCATCAAGTTCCTCTAAATAAACTCCAGAACACCGAAATCATTGTATAATTAAATCACGACGAATTAACCGCTTCGTAACTTTGGGTAAGTTTGCCTGAAAATAATGATAAAGAATATGATTTATTACAATGTAATCATTAATTGCTAAGGAATAACCCAGTTGCTATTTAGAATATATATTTATCAGTTTTAGCAATTTAAATCCCATAATCAATGTGAATATGAAAAAATATTTTTAGCACAACGCTATGCGCACTGTAGCCGCTCAACAATCACGGTTATCGTTCGTTTTTTATATTGTTGGGATAAAAAAAAGGCCCCTGTTGAAATTGCAGGGCCTGGACCGAGCGAGCGCATATTGGGCGACATGATGCAACGGTAAAAATCATTTGGCCTGATGGCGTTCGAATGATTCCTTTCATTTCAGCGACCGCCGCCCCGTCTACGACATAACGCGAATACTCGTCCGCGTGTGCATCTGATGTATCGACAATCCTTGATTACGATAACGCGTCGGTGGCGCCTTGCCACGCTGGCAGGAGCTATGGACTTCCAGCACTCCGGCATCGAGGGAGTGGTGCAGCTCTGCACGGACTCCTGCTCCGGCCATAATGATTGGAGCATCACGATGGGCAATCCGTTGCCATAATTTTTGATAAACCTTGCAGTGCGTCTGATTTTTGCCCTGATGTCAGCACCCGGGCAATGCCCAATTCCGCAAGATTCTGAGGGTATTGAAGGGTTAGCGCACCATATCAAAGGCGCGATGAAAAGTCACTGCCAGCGGACCGGCAGCGGCCAATTACTATTTTTTCCATTCGTGGCATATCGACGTCCCGTCAACATGAGAACGCCCATCACCAGTCCAGGAAAACCTAATTCGCGGACCGTGCGCACGTCCTAAGAGAATGGCGGCAAACTCACCGTCGCTGTAGCAAAAATCACCACCGCGTGGCGAGTTCTCGGATGCACACGGGATCGTCACACCGCTGGCGCACGGATTTCAGTACGCCCAACGACGGCGTTAGCCCCCCTCTTTTGGGGCTGCGCATGATTCGAACTATGTATCCGCCGTTTTGCTGCACCGTAGAGTGCACATTCCATGCTGTAACAGCAAATTTCCAGTAATGCCATTTTTACTCCTTAATTACGCCGACTGCTCGCTGGCAGCAATTTCTTCAATGGACCACGATAAAACTGAATAGTTGTTTTGCCATCGGTGACCGCCAGCGTCGGATTCGGTAATCGCTCATGCTCACCTTTTGGCGAACTGGTTTTCACTAGACATCCCCGGTAGCGGTCCTTCATCAGAAAGCAATGCCAGCGCACGGGCATTCAGCGTTTCTGAATAGCCCGGCAGAACGATTTCGATATCTACCAACCTTCGTGTGGGTAACGTCTTCCCCGGGCCACGGTTGGCTCCAAATAGAAACTGCCAGTGCGCAACCTGTACCGGTTCATGCAATTTAAACAACAAATCGGTCTGCCATTGATCATATTTTTGATAAAAGCTCGCCACACTGTTCAAACCCGCGACGCCAGCGTTCAGCAGTGGCATTTTGATGGCAACGCAAATGTGATCGGCGGAATCTGGCAGAAATTAATCTCGGACCCAAGACGGCGGGAAAGCCCGTCTAATCCATAGGTAGATCAGGGTGAATCCGATGCAATATCCTGCAGCTCGTTCGATCAGGGTACCAGTTTCGCCATAATCACTCTTCGTCTTTCAGTAAAAGCGTTAATTTACCCTGTTGCCCTGTGCCAACCAACCGCTGATTTCACGCCGCTTCTGATGCAATAGTGAAAACGGCAATACGCCACGCGCACGTTGCTGACGAAAACGGCCATTTGCAGTATACTCCCGCCCTAATTTCTTTAACTGGTGCGGGCGATTTTTCTCGCTTCATCAATGTAAGGTATTCCGGTAAATATCAGGCTCTTCTCTCAGAAAAGTCCGTCGGCCATAATTGCGGCAGGCGCCCCTGCGGATTGCGAACCGCAGGTTCATCGGTCACAAAAGTTTCAGTTCGGCGACTATAGGCTAACGGCATGATGGCGATTGCTGAAAAAACTGGGTATGGCACGCAACAATTGGCAGGAGCAGGTTTGCTGGCTTCATCTGGATCTTAACGGTATCGCCAGCAAAGTTGAGATCGCCGGTCCAGGGCTTATCAACATTTTCCTTGATCCGGCATTCGCCGCTAAACATGTTCGCAGGCGCTGGCGTCCGATCGTTCTCGGTGTTGCTACGCTGGAAAAACGACCGTTGTCGTAAGCTACTCTGCGCCAAACATCGCAAAGAGATGCACGTCGGTCACCTGCGCTCTACCATTATTGGTGACGCGGCAGTGCGTACTCTGGAGTTCCTCGGTCACAAAGTGATTCGCGCAAACCACGTCAGCAACTGGGGCGCTCAGTTCGGTATGCTGATTGCATGGCTGGAAAAGCGGCGGCAGGAGAAACGCCGGTGAAATGGGGCTGGCTGACCTTGAAGGTTTCTACCGCGATGCAAAAAGCATTACGACGAAGTTGAAGAGTTTGCCGAGCGTGCGCGTGACTCCATGGTAAAACTGCAAAGCGGTGACGGAATATTTCCGCGAGATGTCGCGCAAACTGGTCGACATCACCATGACGCAGAACCAAATCACCTACAATCGTCTCAACGTGACGCTGACCCGTGATGACGTGATGGGCAAAACCTGCCTACGACCCGATACTGCCAGGAATTGTGGCATATTCAAAGCCAAAGGTCTGGCGGTGAAAGTGAAAGCGCGCGACCGTCGTATTCCTTGATGAGTTCAAAAACAAGGAAGGCGAACCGATCGGCGTGATCGTTCAGAAGAAAGATGGCGGCTATCTCTACACCACCACTGATATTGCCTTGCGAAATATCGTTATGAAACACTGCATGCCAATCGCGTGCTGTATTACATCGACTCCCGTCAGCATCAACGCCTGATGCAGGCATGGGCGATCGTCCGTAAAGCGGGCTATGTACCGGAATGCGTACCGCTGGAACACCACATGTTCGGCATGATGCTGGGTAAAGACGGCAAACCGTTCAAAACCCGCGCGGTGGTACAGTGAAACTGGCCGATCTGCAGGATGAAGCCCTGGAACGTGCACGCCGTCTGGTGGCAGAAAGAACCCGGATATGCCAGCTGACGAGCTGGAAAAACTGGCTAACGCGGTGGTATTCGTGCGGTGGAATATGCGGATTTCTCCAAAAACCGCACCGACGGACTACATCTTCGACTGGGACACGTCTGGCGTTTGAGGGTAATACCGCGCCATACATGCAGTATGCTTACACGCGTGTATTGTCCGTGTTCCGTAAGGCAGAAATTAACGAAAAGCAACTGGCTGCCTCCGGTATCATCCGTGAAGATCGTGAAGCGCAACTGGCAGCTCGCCTGCTGCAGTTTGAAGAAACCCTCACCGTCGTTGCCCGTGAAGGCACGCCGCATGTGATGTGTGCTTACCTGTACGATCTGGCTGGTCTGTTCTCTGGCTTCTACGGCACTGCCCGATCCTAGCGCAGAAGACGAAGAAGTGCGTAACAGCCGTCTGAAACTGGCACAACTGACAGCGAAGACGCTAAAGCTGGGTCTGGATACGCTGGGTATTGAGACAGTAGAGCGTATGTAATGGATTTTTGTGAGAGTCAAGCCTGATTAGGGTTACCTGATCAGGCTTTTTATTGCCATCTAAATGTATTCTGAAAATGGACATGCCATGTTTTCTCACTGCTGCAGTAGAGGCCAGAAGCGTAATATCCGGCCCCAGGGAAACGATAACGGTTGAAATTTAGGAATACCCCAGTGTTTAAATTTCTTGTATTAACATTAGGCATTATCTCTTGCGAGGCTTACGCAGAAGATACGGTTATAGTAAACGACCATGACATTTTCAGCCATCAAGATTGTTGGCAAAAAAATTTAGATGATGATACTGATGTTAACGTGATCAAATCATGCCTGCGACAAGAATACCATCTCGTCGATGCGCAATTAAATAAGTTATGGTAAGCTTATCGTTATATAGAACAAGTGCCACGCACAGGTGTAAAAAAACCTGATACCGAACAACTTAACTTGCTTAAAAAATCACAGCGACCTGGCTGGATTTTATGGGACAAAGAATGTGAATTAAACATTTTCAAATGAGGACATTCAGGTTTTAAGTGACCCCTACTCTGAATCAGAATGGCTCTCATGTATGATCATAAGAACCAATCGCGAACTCACCAGTTGCAGCTATACCGTAACTCTGAAGATTTTTATCCAAGCCCTTTGACAAGAGGATAATTCACATATTTTGGCATGTTTTGTTGTAATCTATTCCTGATAAATGATTGCAACAAAACATCCAGCCTTTTCACTGAGTTATACAACGTACTCGCAGCGCGTAATTTTTTTTGTCCTTCAGCGATAATTCACAATCACTTCATTACGTTGTACTTTCAGCAACGGAATTGACCGCCACCGCAGGCACTTCCCAGATAAATGGCAACGGTTCTGCTGCCGCTATACCGGAAAAGGCCACGGTGGTTCCGCTCTGCCCCTCTAATTCGACACAACGAGATTGCGAACACAAGCGAACCCGCAGTCCTGAGGTGTCGGGCCGATAAGCTGATAACGCCACGCTACCAGCGTCATCAATCCTGAAGCAGGTTGTCGCGTAGAAAGAGGCGCAGACGACATCGACTCACCGCGATGATTTAGCGTAATTGCACGCTACTTGCCTGCCACATCCCCTCCCCGGCGGCTTGCACCAGCAGCGGAAACAATCATATTGCTCATAAGGTTCTCATTATTTGCCGCCAATTGTCGCCGTCATGCGGATATGTCGGTTATCAGACAGTTCCAGATTCGACAGGACCACTAACTGCGGCAAGCTGCGGCGCAGGAAGCGAGACAATAATGGTCGCAGCGCGTCGTTCGCCAACAATACTGGCGGCGCACCCAGCATCTCCTGACGGGATAGCGCTTCCTGAGTTGCGCCAGTGAACGATCCGCCAGCCCTGGCTCCAGTTCCTCCCCCGCCCTGCAGCGCCTGTAGTAACAAACGTTCCAGCGGTGTATCGAGGCCAATAACATGGACTTCATCTTTGCCAGGAAACCACTGCTGGGTAATCGCCCGTCCCAACGCCACGCGCACGACGGCGGTTAATTCATGTGGATCGCTTTGGATGGGCGCATGTTCCGCCAGCGTTTGGAGAATGGTGCGCATATCGCGAATCGGTACTTTTTCGTCGAGGAGATTTTGCAGCACTTTATGCAGTGTGGTGAGCGTGACGACGCCAGGAACGAAATCTTCCGTCAGCTTTGGCGTCTCCTGGGCGACGCGATCCAACAGCTGTTGCGCCTCCTGACGACCAAACAGCTCTGCGGCATGCTGGCTAATGAGGTCGTTAAGTGCATTGCTACCACCGTGCTGGCCTCAACCACTGTGTACCCCTGAATCTGCGCCTGTTCTTTTAGCGCACTTTCAATCCGGATAGCATTCAGGCCAAATGCCGGATCGACGGTCGCCTCACCAGGTAACGTCCCGGCAGCGGTTCCAAGGGTTAATCGCCAGCCAGCGCGCCGGATAGCATCACCACTGCCAATCTCCACGCCTTTCATCAAAATGCGATAGCGGGCAGGTTGCAGATCCGTATTGTCGCGAATGTGCACCACTGGCGGCAGAAATCCCATCTCCTGGGCAAATTTCTTGCGGATACTGCGTATACGGCCGACAACTCACCATCCTGCTGGAAATCGACCATCGGAATGAGTGGATAACCACTTCCATTCCCAACAGAATCTTCCAGTTGTACATCGTTCCACGTCGCTTCGACAACGGTATTATTCTCTGCCATTTTTACCGGTTTGGGTTCGGCAGGCGCTTTTTGTTCGCGTCCGCGTATCCACCAGGCCAGCCCCAGCAATCCGGCAGTGAACAGCAAAAATACCAGGTTCGGCATTCCAGGCACCAGGCCGAGTAAACCGAGCACGGCGGCGCTTAACAACATAACGCTTGGGTTACTGAAAAGCTGATTCACCATCTGCTCGCCAACATCCTGATCGGTGCTGACACGCGTAACGATGCCCCCCGCGGCGGTAGAAATCACCAGCGCCGGAATTTGTGCCACCAGACCGTCGCCAATGGTCAATAGCGTATAACTTTCCGCCGCGTGTCCCATGCTCATGCCAGTTGCAGCACGCCGACCAGCAACCCGCCGACAACGTTAATGACCATGATGAGGATCCCGGCAATGGCATCGCCGCGAACAAACTTACTTGCCCCGTCCATTGAGCCGTAAAAATCGGCTTCCTGAGTCACTTCGGAGCGGCGTTTTTTCGCCTCATCTTCACCAATCAATCCAGCGTTAAGGTCGGCGTCAATCGCCATCTGCTTACCCGGCATACCATCGAGAACAAAGCGCGCACCCACTTCTGCTATACGCCCGGCACCTTTGGTAATGACCATAAAGTTGATGATCACGAGAATGACAAACACCACGATACCGATAGCGAAATTGCCACCAACGAGGAAGTGACCGAACGCTTCGACCACCTTCCCAGCCGCCGCCGCGCCGGTATGCCCTTCCATCAAAATGATACGGGTTGAAGCCACGTTAAGTGCCAGACGCAACAACATAGTAAACAACAGAATGGTCGGAAACGCAGCAAACTCAAGCGTGCGCTGGGTAAACATCGCCACCAGCAACACCATGATCGACAAGGCAATATTGAAGGTAAACAACAGGTCGAGTATGAATGCGGGCAGTGGCAGCACCATCATCGACAAGATCAACAGGATCAAAATCGGTCCGGCAAGGATCTGCCATTATGTCGATTTCAGGTTTGCGGGCAGGCGCAGCATCGCGGCCAGATTACTCATGGGTCGGTTTCTCGTTAATAAAATCCAGGGCTGCCGGCACCGGAAGATGAGTAGGTGTACAGGGCGCTGTCCACCAGCCAGACGCCAGCGTTTCAGTTGCCAGACCCAGGCCAGCACTTCCGCCACCGCGGCGTACAGTTGACCCGGGATTTGTTGACCAATCTCCGCATGTCGATACAGCGCTCGCGCCAGCGGCGGCGCTTCAAGCGTCGGGACGTTATTTTCAGCGCCAATTTCACGAATGCGCAGCGCGACCAGCCCTGCACCTTTAGCGACCACTTTCGGTGCGCTCATTTTGTTTTCGTCATACTGCAACGCTACCGAATAGTGGGTCGGGTTATTGACAATGACATCCGCTTTCGGCACATCGGCCATCATCCGACGCCGTGCGGCAGCTCGCTGCATCTGACAGATCCGTCCTTTAACATGGGGGTCGCCTTCGCTTTGTTTGAACTCATCACGAATATCCTGCCGCGACATTCGCAGCTTTTTCAGGTGGCTGAAGATTTGGAAAAAGACGTCAAATCCCACCATTGGAATGACACCAAGCACCACCAGCAGTGCGCATAGCCCTACCAAATCCATCGCATTACCCATGGCGGTAATCGGTGACTCGGCCATTAAGCGCATCATCTGCGGCCAGTGATGCCAGAGAAAAAACCCCGTCACGCTGCCAACCAGGATGGTTTTCAAAATTGCCTTAAGCAACTCCGCGCTAGTCTGTGCCGAGAATATCCGTTTAATGCCCGGTAGCGGGTTGAGTTTGGAAAACTTCGGCTGCAAGGATTTGCCGCTAAATACCAGCCCCCCCAGCATAACCGGAGAAATGAGCGCCACCAGCACCACGCCGCTAATCAGCGGTAGCAGCGCCAGCATGGCTTCTCTGATCAGCAGAATAATTTGCCCGAGGATCAGATTCGGGTCTTTGATAATACTGTGATCAAAATGCAGCCCAGCGGAGAGCATGCCCGACAATCGACGGGCCAGCGACACACCGCCAAACCAGATAACACTAACGCCCACCAGCAAAATCAGCAGTGAGGTCAGTTCACGGGAACGCGGGATTTGCCCCTCTTCCCGCGCTTTTTCTAGTCGGTGAGGTGTGGGGGCTTCTGTTTTGTCGTCGCTCTCGTCAGACACGTCGCCAATCCTGGAAAGAGTATTAAGCGTAAATGATGCCAGAGCGCAAAGCGTTCAATGGTTTAAGTAAGGGGCAAAACAGGCGGGATTTAGGGCGTTTATGCAAAAATAGGTTCAGTTGCAGAACGTTTTGCGAACCATTTTCCAGTTCTGATATTTAGCCATTTAGCCTATAGAATCGCACTCCGCCTCTCTGTTAGTTTGCTAATAATTAAATTATTACAAAGGTGATCAAATGGAATGGCAACAATTGCTTAACTGCAACCGTCGGAAAGATAATCTAAAAAAAACCAACATAGCATTTTTACATCCCCTTGCTAGCGGAAGACAAGAGATCGAGCGGGATTACGACCGATTACTTTTTGCTGCACCAACTCGTCGGCTTGCGGATAAAACACAAGTTTTCCCGTTAGATCAAAATGACAGCATACGGACGAGGCTGACTCATTCTCACGAAGTAGCAAACTTTGCTCGCGGGATAGGAATGAGGCTCGCTTTCGAGATGAAGGAGCACATCTTTGGCGAAATACCCACGGGGATTGTCGTTGAACGCGACGTTCCTGCTCTGTTAGCAGCGATCGGACTGGCACACGATCTCGGTAATCCACCATTTGGGCATCTGAAGTGGTCAACAAAAACTGGCCACCGAGTTAGAGTTTTTCCAGTATCGATTTTCCGATTCGTTTGGGGGTAACCCACCGTTATATTCGTGCGGTCTTAGTGCGCTGTAATATCCAACGATATAGTCCGTTATGGCGTGAGCTGCCTCGCTGAAGCTTACGTAACCCACCACCGGCATCCATTCGTTCTTCAGACTCCTGAAGAAGCGTTCCATTGGGCTGTTATCCCAGCAGTTTCCGCGCCGGCTCATACTCTGTCTGATCTGGTATCGCCACAATAACTGCCGGAACTGCCTGCTCGTATAATGACTGCCCTGATCGCTGTGGAACATCACCCCGCCGGGCTTACCACGGGTTTCCCATGCCATTTCCAGCGCTTTCATGGTGAGCCTGCTGTCCGGCGAGAACGACATGGCCCAGCCCACTGGTTTTCTTGCGAACAGGTCGAGAACAACGGCGAGGTACGCCCAGCGCTTACCCGTCCAGATATAGGTCACATCACCGCACCACACCTGATTTGGCTCGGTCACGGCGAACTGCCTTTCAAGGTAGTTAGGGATAGCAACATGTTCATGACCACCACGTTTATACCGGTGAGTCGGCTGCTGACAGCTGACCAGCCCCAGCTCTTTCATGAGCCTGCCAGCAAGCCAGCGTCCCATCTGGTAGCCTCTCCGGGTTGCCATTGTGGCGATGCTTCTTGCTCCGGCCGAACCGTGGCTGATGCCATGTAGCTCAAGTACCTGACTGCGTAATACAGCCCGTCTGCCGTCTGGTTTTTCAGGACGGTTTTTCCAGTATCTGTAGCTGCTGCGATGAACCCCGAACACATGGCAGAGTGTGACCACAGGATAATGCGCTCTGAGTTTCCCGATTATCGAGAACTGTTCAGGGAGTCTGACATCAAGAGCGCGGTAGCCTTTTTTAATATTTCATTCTCCATTTCAATGCGTTGTAGCTTTTTCCTGAGCTCACGGATTTCAATTTGTTCCGGGGTAATGGGGGAGGCTTTTGGTGTTTTGCCCTGACGCTCATCACGCAGTTGTTTGACCCATCTTGTCATTGTGGAAAGGCCAACATCCATAGCTTTGGCGGCATCTGCCACCGTGTATTTCTGGTCAACAACCAGTTGAGCGGATTCGCGTTTAAACTCTGCGCTAAAATTTCTTTTTTTCATTGGAGCACCTGTGTTGTTCTGAGGTGAGCATATCACCTCTGTTCAGGTGGCCAAATTCAGTGTGCCACTTCATACCGACGCAATCTCAGGCATGACGGATAGTTATTTAATGCGCCTTCACGATGAGCTAAAATCACTGTATGAATGTGGTCTCAAACACCCAACTGCTTGAACAGCGTATCGCCGATTTTTTTACGCTTAGTGATGAGCATAAGAAAGCCAGAGTATTACTTGATACTCTGGCCTGTTCCTGTCCGGCCAGGATTTTTGGCGGGATGGTGCGTGACTTAGGCTTGTATGGCGTCGATGGATTCTCTTCAGACCTTGATATCGTCATCGGTCGCTCCCGTGAGGAACTCTTCCAGACATTGGCTGAACTGCCCGTCAAACAACTGCGTTTTAATAAGTTTGGTGGGATCCGTTTTCGTTATCACGACTTCGAATTTGATATCTGGAACCTCAATGAGACATGGGCATTCCAGGAAAAACTTATATTTTGTGAGGATGAATCAAGTCTGTTAAATGAGGTAGCCTGAGTTTAACGGACACTCCTTCCTGAAATAGAATGGCATCAGAAGGAGCTAATAATGAGCAGAAAAACCCAACGTTACTCTAAATAGTTCAAAGCCGAAGCTGTCAGAACGGTTCTTGAAAATCAACTTTCGATCAGTGAAGGCGCTTCCCGATTATCCCTTCCTGAAGGCACTTTAGGACAATGGGTTACCGCCGCCAGAAAAGGGCTCGGTACTCCTGGTTCCCGCACGGTGGCTGAACTGGAATCTGAAATTCTGCAACTGCGTAAGGCGTTAAATGAAGCTCGCCTTGAGCGAGATATATTAAAAAAAGCAACAGCGTATTTTGCACAGGAGTCGCTGAAAAATACGCGTTAATCGAACAATGGCGACAACAATTTCCCATTGAAGCGATGTGTCAGGTATTTGGTGTATCCAGGAGCGGTTATTACAACTGGGTACAGCATGAACCCTCAGACAGAAAACAAAGTGATGAGCGGCTAAAACTGGAGATTAAGGTGGCACATATCCGCACTCGCGAAACATATGGAACCCGGCGGCTCCAGACGGAGCTGGCAGAGAATGGCATCATCGTTGGTCGTGACCGACTGGCACGTCTTCGTAAGGAGCTGAGGCTACGCTGTAAGCAGAAACGCAAGTTCAGAGCGACTACGAACCCGAACCACAATCTGCCAGTTGCGCCAAATCTGCTGAACCAGACGTTCGCTCCTACAGCACCAAATCAGGTCTGGGTGGCGGACCTGACGTATGTTGCCACACAGGAGGGATGGTTGTACCTCGCTGGCATCAAAGATGTTTATACGTGCGAAATTGTCGGCTACGCCATGGGAGAGCGCATGACAAAAGAGCTGACAGGTAAAGCCCTGTTTATGGCGCTCAGGAGCCAGCGCCCACCTGCCGGGCTAATCCACTACTCTGATCGAGGTTCACAGTACTGCGCATACGATTACCGGGTCATACAGGAGCAGTCTGGTCTGAAAACATCAATGTCGCGTAAAGGTAACTGTTACGACAACGCTCCGATGGAAAGCTTCTGGGGAACGCTGAAAAATGAGAGCCTGAGCCACTATCGTTTTAATAACCGGGATGAAGCCATCTCAGTAATACGGGAATACATTGAGATTTTCTACAATCGTCAGCGTCGTCACTCTCGTCTGGGGAATATCTCCCCGGCAGCCTTCAGGGAAAAATATCATCAGATGGCTGCTTAAAAAAAGAACAAATGGTAGTGTCCGCTATTGCCAGTACACCTCAAAACACTACGCTAATGAGTTGGGATGCCGTGCTCTATGATCTACGTAGTGAAAAAATTATCAGTAAAGATAATTACTTGACCGACTTAAACCGCAGACATCTTGAACTTGTTCTTCATACTAACCCCAATCCAAGCGGTTCGGTAACGAAGATTTTACGCACTATTTTTACTAAGCAGGTAAAGAGTTTAGGGCCGGAACTCTGTCATTTCTTGCACCATGAACTGACGAAAAAACGTTATGAAGTATGGCATCACTACGATGTACTGCACTACCAGTCATCGTCATTTTCTCGTTCACAATTTAATGCATTGATAAATTTACTGGCGCAACAATCACGCTTCGCTGATCTAAAATTATCAAACTACAAATAACCATCCTCCACGTACTCCCTGAACGATACCCGCCACCCTGCTATCGGCTTGGCATCATCGCGCAGGCCGAAGTTCAGGCAATACAAATCAAAATCCAAGACTATCCAACAAATCGTCCACCTGATCCTGACTGGCTACCACGCCGGCTTTGCTGGTATCGACCTGAGGTCCATTAAGCAAACTCTGGTTTTCACGTTTTGGACGCGACTCCTGTTCCGGGATGTTTTCCAACAGCACCATCAGCAACTGGCGTTCGATCTCCTGAATGACATCCATCATCCGCTTAATAACCTGCCCGGTGAGATCCTGAAAATCCTGCGCCATCATGATTTCCAGCAGTTGCGCGTTAGTAAAGCTGGTATGCGCGGGTACATCTGCCAGAAATTGTCGTGTATCTGTTACCAGTTCACGGGCGTCGGCAAGGTCAATCGGATCGGCAAACCAGTCATCCCAACGTTGGGTTAACGCTTTTGCTGATTTCTCCATTTGATCCTGATGCGGTTGTGACGCCTCAACACTGTTCAGCGCCCGCTCCGCAGCCTGGGCGGTCATCTGCACAACATAGTACAAACGATCGCGCGCATCGGGGATGGCTTCCGCCGCTTCGGCAATGGCCTGAACCAGCCCCAGTTCCCGCAAACTGTCGCGCAGCATATGCGTCAGGCTGCCGATGCGCGCAATGATATCGCCAGCTGAATGCTCGTCAGCAGGTTTGATTGATGGTTGCATCATAGTCGCATCCTCACATGCCCAGTTTCTCAAAGATTTTGTTGAGTTTTTCCTCCAGCGTCGCGGCGGTAAATGGCTTCACCACATAGCCACTGGCCCCCGCTTGCGCCGCAGCAATGATGTTCTCTTTCTTCGCTTCTGCAGTCACCATTAACACTGGCAATGCCGACATCGCGCCATCCGCACGAATTGTTTTCAGCAATTCCAGGCCATCCATATTGGGCATGTTCCAGTCGGAGATAACAAATCCATAACCGCCTGCCTGCAACTTATTGAGAGCGTCGACACCATCTTCCGCTTCCTCAACATTATTGAATCCCAGCTCTTTCAGCAGGTTACGCACTATGCGTCGCATGGTGGAAAAGTCATCCACAACCAAAAATTTAAGTTCTTTATCCGCCATTTCACACTCCTGATTTAAATACGTATCGCCTGTCCGGCACTAATTGTTGCCAACATTTGCTGGCTTACCTGGCTAAGATCGACCACTTCGCAGACACCACCCATATTGATGGCCTCGCGCGGCATGCCGAACACCACGCAACTTGCTTCGTTTTGCGCAAGGGTCCATGCCCCCGCCTGACGCATCGCCAACATTCCCGCCGCGCCGTCGTTGCCCATACCGGTCAGGATCACCCCAACCGCATTACGCCCCGCCTGTTTGGCGACAGAATGGAACAACACATCTACCGAAGGCCGATGACGGTTAACCGCCGGGCCGTCGTGAATTTTGATTTGATAATTTGCGCCACTACGCGCCAGTTCCATATGCCGATCGCCCGGCGCAATATAGGCATGCCCCGGCAAGACACGTTCTCCGTCTTCGGCTTCTTTAACCCCGATCTGGCAAAGCTTATTAAGTCTGTCGGCAAAAGAGCGGGTGAAACCGGGCGGCATATGTTGGGTAATTAACAATGCCGGGCTGGAAAGCGGCAACGGTTGCAGTACGTGACGAATTGCCTCAGTTCCACCCGTTGAAGCACCAATCGCAATCAGTTTTTCAGAACTCAACAACGGCCCTGCCTTCAGCGTTGTCGGTGCTGACAATGGCTTATGTGCTGCAAGGCTCGCCTTTGCTGCCGTACGCACCTTTTCAGCAATCATTTCGCTATACGCCAGCATTCCTTCGCGAATACCCAGTTGCGGTTTGGTGACAAAATCTATTGCCCCCAGCTCCAGCGCGCGCAGCGTGACTTCTGATCCTTTGCCGGTCAAGGAAGAAACCATCACAACGGGCATTGGACGCAAACGCATTAATTTTTCGAGGAAATCCAGTCCGTCCATCCGCGGCATTTCAACATCCAGCGTCAGCACATCGGGATTGAATTTCTTAATCAAGTCACGCGCAACCAGCGGATCAGGCGCGGTCGCCACCATTTCCATGTCGCTATGGCTGTTGATGATTTCTGTCATGATCTGGCGCATCAGTGCCGAATCATCGACAGATAACACCCTGATTTTGCTCATCGTTAATCCTTACTTAGCGCATACACCGTCTGACCACGCAGCGTGAAGCGGCGCTCGAGGTGGCTAAAGTTTTCAGAGTGACCCGCAAACAGCAATCCGTCGGGTTTAAGGAGCGGAACAAAGCGGCGCAAAATCTCCTGCTGGGTAGTTTGATCGAAGTAGATCATGACGTTACGACAGAAGATCGCATCAAACGGCCCCGGCACGGTGTACTGTTTCGCCAGTAAATTCAGCGGGGCAAAATCAACATAGTTCGCCAGCTCCTGACGCACGCGTACCAGCCCTTCATGCGGTCCCGTCCCTCGCATGAAATACCGTTGCAGTTGCTGCGGCGTCAGGTTTTTCAACTCTTCATGGCGATAGATACCGCTTCTGGCTTTTTCCAGCACTTCGGTGTCGATATCACTGGCAAACACTTTCCAGCGTCCGGGCACGGTGCCCAATGTGTCAGCCAGAGTCATCGCAATGCTGTACGGCTCTTCGCCGGTCGAAGCCGCCGCGCTCCATACGCGATCCTCGCCAGAACGGCGACGTGCGTGATCCGCGAGCAGAGGGAAATGATGAGCCTCACGGAAAAATGCCGTCAGATTCGTGGTCAGCGAATTGATAAACGCCTGCCACTCACCGCTGTGCTGATTAGATTCCAGCAAGTTCAGATAATGACCGAAATCCGTCAGTCCCAGAGAACGCAAACGACGAACCAGTCGGTTGTAAACCATGTCGCGTTTATGGTCAGCCAGAACGATCCCGGCTCGTTGATAGATCAATTGACTTATCCGCCGAAAATGCGCGTCGGAAAGCGCCAGGCGCTCGGTCATCTGTAACAATAAAGACGTTTGCCCACAGGGCAGAGATGAAGTCATAGCGCCTTCTCAATCACTTCAGGATACCACTGGCGCAATTTGTAACTGCGCCGACTCATGTCGTGCTACTTCATGTTCTTCAAGGGTAAATACCGCCACACGCGACGAAAGATGGTCGGCCTGATTCGCCAGTTGTTCCGTTGCCACCGCCGCTTCTTCTACCAGCGAGGAGTTCTGCTGAGTCACCTGATCCATCTGGCTGACAGCCTGTGCAACCTGCTCAATCCCCCGCCGTTGTTCTTCCGACGCCGAAGCAATTTCTCCCATAATGTCGTTCACGCGGGTCACCGAACTGACAATATCGGTCATGGTCGCGGCGGCGTTATTCACCAGTTTCGAACCCTGCTGGACACGATTGACTGACTCTTCGATCAGCCCTTTGATCTCTTTTGCTGCCTGCGCGCTACGGCTGGCAAGATTGCGCACTTCACCTGCCACTACCGCAAAACCACGCCCCTGCTCTCCGGCGCGAGCCGCTTCCACTGCCGCATTCAGGGCCAGAATATTGGTCTGGAAAGCAATTCCGTCGATAACGCTGATAATGTCGCCAATTTTTTGCGAGCTGGTGGCGATCTCCTGCATGGTGTGAGTCATGGTACTGACCTGAACACCGCCCGCCTGCGCCGTTGTCGCGGCATTTTTTGCCAGTTCCGACGCCTGTCGTGCGTTATCGGCGTTTTGCCCTACCGTGGCGGTTAATTGCTCCATACTGGCGGCCGTTTGTGCCAGCGATGCCGCCTGCTGTTCGGTACGACTTGAGAGATCGTTATTGCCTGCGACAATCTCCGCGATCCCAATGTGCATCTCATGGCTTCCCTTACGCACATCACTCACCGTCCCACGCAAAGCCTGCTGCATGGTCTTCAGGCTGGCAAAAATGGCGGTGATCTCATTACGACCATATACCGCAATCGGACGCGCCAGATTACCCGCAGCAATGCTGTCAAAA
The DNA here is from genome assembly GCA_048288465.1 of Shigella flexneri. Classification (GTDB taxonomy): domain Bacteria; phylum Pseudomonadota; class Gammaproteobacteria; order Enterobacterales; family Enterobacteriaceae; genus Enterobacter; species Enterobacter flexneri_B. The sequence continues at coordinate 1,901,939 of CP182556.1, forward strand.
TGGCTACCGATAATGGCCAGTGGTTGAACAATCATCTTGCGCGTCCACCACAGCGCACTGCTGATGTAGATCGCCGCAACAATAATCATGCTGATAAACACCAGCGCCGAAATCTGATAGTTACGCTGGCTTTGCGCACTGGCGGCTTCCAGCACATGGTTGATCTCCAGCTGCCAGGCCTCAAAGTTAACGTCAAACGCATTCTGTGATCCCTGCACCGGCGCAGTGAGGAAATCCGAAAGTTGATTACTTTCAAGCCAGGTCGCCTGATGTTCGAGATCGTTGTGCCAGCGGGCAAAACTTTTCTCCGTCTCTTTTTGCAATGCCCTGACGTGCTCGTTGCCCGCAGTCATCGCCATAAAACTTTTAAACAGCGTGGTGGATTGCGTCAGACTGGCGCGCGCCGTCGTCATCAACGTTTTAATGTCATCCGCCGGATAGCTAAGCGCTGTCAGAGTGCCTGCTTTGTTCAGCGCGGTACTGGCCTGTAACATTACCGCCCGAGTTTGCGCTAATGCCGCACGTTGCTGATTGCTCTGCTCGCCGTGATTCAGTCGTTGCAAATCGTCGCGAAATGCCCAAAAAGACATGCCGTTACTGCCAATCTGCAAGATCCCGCAGAGAATCAAAATTAAAAACAGCGTGGTCGAAATTCGAATACGATTAAACATCAACGCTCCCCATCAGGCGGCAATGACCGCGTTAGTAAAAACTCGTCAAAATGTTTCCCAGTTTGGATCTTGTTCAGTAATTCGCAGTCGTGGCTGTGCCGGTGGTTGCTCACTGGCAGGACGGGATGGTGTTTGCGGTTGATCGGTGAGTGGGCTGGCTGCCAGACGGAACGCGGAAACCGCTTGCGTTAACCAACTCGCCTGTCTTCCAGCGCAGCGGCGGCGGCAGCCGATCCTGCACCAGCCATGCGTTCTGTTGCGTGACGCGATCCATTTCCGAAACCGCCAATGCGACTTGATCGATGCCACGGCTCTGTTCATCCGATGCCCATGCAATCTCGCCCATAACGTCAGTCACGCGAGCGACAGCATTGACGACATCGTTCATCGTTTCCCGGCGCTTTCGACCAGCACCGAACCGGTATCAACGCGTGAGACGGAGTCTTCAATGAGGGCTTTGATCTCTTTTGCCGCCTGGCGCCGCCACGGCAAGATGGACGCACTTCACCCGCCACCACGGCAAAACCACGGCCCTGTTCACCCGCACGCGGCTTCAACCGCGGCATTCAGCGCGAGGATATTAGTCTGGAAGGCAATACCGTCGATAACGCTGATAACGTCGGCAATTTCTTTGAACTATCGGCGATTCCATGCATCGTTTTCACTACGCCATCCTCCACCACTTTGCCGCCGTGCTGGGCGGTGTCGGAGGCACTTTGCGCCAGTTGCGAGGCCTGGCGGCGTTATCGGCGTTTTGCTTCACTGTCGCGGTGAAGCTGCCCATGCTGGCGGCAGTTTCTTCCAGCGCGGATGCCTGCTGTTCAGTACGGGGAGGCAAAGATTGGCGTTGCGCCGCAATTTCACGGGTACCGGCATAGATGGCATTCCCAACCTTCGCGGACATGAGTGACGTGTCAGTCAAAGAGCGTTGGATAATGCGAAGCCGCTCGCGCGTCGCCCATTTCACTGCGCCCTGTCAATGGTCAGGGTATTCGCCAGGTTACCACCTGGCGATTTCGCGAATGTGAACAAGTATTCTTTGCTCAGCGGAGTAAGCAACATACGGCGAATGCCGTACCACGCCACCAGCAGAATGGATACCACCACCAGCGCGATAACCGCCGATTCGGCCACTGGGCAAATCGTAATCATCTGCGTTGTCAGTGACGTATTGCGAGAACAAGTCTTTCACGGCTGAGGGCGTACTGAGCAAACGCTTCGCCCATTGCATTTTGCATTCCCTGGTTGGCTGAGCGAAGTAAGCTCCAGTATTGCCATAATCTAGATAATCAATCAGTTCAGTTAACGCTGTGTAATAGTTTTTAGATTCTTCATTAATATTACGACTGGTAGCTACGATTTCAGGTACGGTGCCATGCTTCTCATTTTTTATAATGCGTCGCTGCCTGCGCCAAACGCTTTCCTTGGCGCCATCCAGCAATTTTAACTTGGCGTTACTTTGTTGATTGGAGGATTCATCATCATCCGTACCGCTGAACCACTCAGGTTAATGCGCGTTTGCAGCATTAAATCCCAGGTTGACGTCAGCTCGCCCGGCCGTTCCCGTAATTGATCGGAAACCACAAAGCTCTTCTGGCCATGGTGAAGGGAAGAAAAAACAGACTGCCAAAATAAGTCGTAACAGTGCCAGTACCCCCAGCACCATTACCAACAGCGTGACTACGCGGATACGGTTAATCATAAAGCACCTTCCTAAAAACAAGTTGATTGCGTTATCGGCAAGGAGGGGGGAAACTTTATTGCTGATGCCACCCGCCGCGAATTTCTCAATAAAAAACCCGATGCGCAGATCATCGGTTCATTTCAATTGAAGGAAATCGGAAGAATCACGCCACTTCGACGCCGCGCTATCTAACAGCGCCATCTCTTCGCCGTTCAGCAGTTTTTCGATGTTCACCATAATTCACATCTGGTCGCCCAGTGCGCCCAGTCCAGTGAGATATTCTGTTGAAAGCGTCACGGCAAATTCCGGTGCCGGACGAGTTGCTCTGCTGTCAATGAAAGCACGTCTGAGACGCTGCTGGACGACGATGCCGACCACCCTCGTCCCAGATTCAGGACGATAACTACCGTGTTGTCGTTATAGTCCACATCCACCTGGCTGAACTCAATCCTTAAGTCACAATTGTACAATAACGCCGTGAGATCGTGACGCCTTTGATAAACGCTGGCGTGTTCGCAATCCGTGTTACCTGATCGTAGCCACGGATCTCCTGCACTTTCAGGATATCAATACCGTACTCTTCATCACCAAGGGTAAATACCAGAAATTCCTGGCCTGACGGCTCGCTGGCCAGCTTTGTTACATTCGTCATACCGGTCATATTGTTACCTTTTTACTCATTCAGGCGGCGGTGTTCGCCATACGTTGTTCGCGGTTTATCGCCTGCAAGGCGGAGACATCAACAATCAGTGCCACGCTGCCGTCGCCAAGAATGGTCGCAGCAGAAATGCCGGGGACTTTGCGATAGTTACTTTCAAGGTTTTTAACCACAACCTGGTGTTGACCAATTAATTGATCCACCAGCAAGGCGTAGCGGCGACCGCCACTTTGTAAGATCACCACAATTCCCTGGGTGGCTTCGGTTTTCGCGCCCGCGACGTTGAACACTTTCCACAGTTCGACGATGGGCAGATATTCACCCCGCACTTCCAGCACCCGCTCGCCGCCGGCCAGTGGATGGAGATCGGCTTCACGGGGTTGCAGTGATTCCATAACAGCATTCAGCGGCAGAATGAAAACTTCATCCGCAACGCGTACGGACATGCCGTCGAGGATGGCCAGCGTCAGCGGCAGTAAAATGCGGATCGTAGTGCCAGTACCCTGCTTCGACTGGATTTCGACATGACCGCCCATCTCCTGGATATTACGTTTAACGACGTCCATGCCGACGCCGCGCCCGGAGACGTCGGTGACCTGCTCTGCCGTGGAGAAGCCTGGTGCAAATATCAGCATTGCAACTTCGTCGTCGCTCATGTTTTCGCTGACAGTCAAACCTTGCGAGGCCGCTTTTGCCAGAATTCGCTCACGGTTTAGCCCCGCCCCATCGTCGGTCACTTCAATGCAAATGTTGCCGCCCTGATGTTCGGCAGACAGAATTAAATTTCCGACGCTGTTTTTACCTGCGGCGAGCCGTTTTTCTGGCAGTTCAATACCGTGATCGAGGCTATTGCGTACCAGGTGGGTCAGCGGGTCGATAATGCGTTCTATCAGGCTCTTGTCGAGCTCGGTGGAACTGCCCACCAGCGTCAGTTCTACCTGCTTGCCGAGTTTTCCCGCCAGATCACGCACCAGCCGGGGATAGCGACTAAAGACATATTCCATCGGCATCATGCGAATCGACATCACTGATTCCTGCAAATCACGGGCGTTACGTTGTAACTGCCCCATGCTGGTAATCAAATCACCATGATTAACCGGGTCCAGTTCGCTGGAACGCTGGGCAAGCATGGACTGGGTGATAACCAGCTCGCCGACGAGGTTAATTAATTGATCAACCTTTTCTACCGCTACACGGATGCTGGTGGATTCACTGCTGCGCGTCGTTTTTTCCCGCTCCACGCGGCCGGTTGGCGCTTGTTCGGCTGCCAGTTTAAGCACAGGTGGGGTAGCTATTTTTGGCGAAACTTCTACTGTTTCAAAGGTAATCTGATCGGCTTCAATCACAAAACAGAGTACCGCTGTGATGTCATCTTCGGCGATATCGCCCGGTAATATTGCCGAGAGAGAATCCGCCCCTTTCACCACGTCATTTAACGTTGTCAGATGCCCCAGCTCTTCTTCCAGCAGGTCGACTTCGCCGGCCTTCAGGCGCGAAAGGATAATTCGTCGCGGCAACTGACTGCGACTTTGCTCATCTTGCGGTTCACTTTTGGCAACCACACTTAATCGGGTCACTGCGGATGGCGTTTCGCCTTTCGCTTCTAATGCCAGTTGACGCAAGGCCTGGCAGATATAATCGTAGCTGGCGGCATCCGGCTCTTGCGACTGTTTATAAGCGTCGAGCTGTTCTTGCATGATGTCCTTCGTTTCCAAAAACAGATTGATAATGCTGGTGTTGAATGGATCTCACCTCGTCTGGCTTCATCCAGCAGGTTTTCCATCAGAGGCGGTTCCTGCTAATGCTCAGCCAAAGTCCTGGCCCCTCCTTCTCATTCGAGTGGGCAGCCCGAAAGATGGCATTCAATTGTTCGGCATCTGCGCTTCCGGCTGCAAAACCAGCAAATGCGGCCCCATGTCAGCCAACAGTTCGTCCGCTTCATCAAAAATGTCTGATAAAAATCGCTTATTGATGCTGACGCTGTCACCTCGGTTCGGCGATGGACATTGTGGGAACACTGACCTGTGGTGCAACCTCAGGTTTTTCCAGGGCGCTACTGGCTTATTCTGGCTTTCGGCGTTTTCACGGAAAATCGGCCTGTTCGGCTTGTTTGTTCAGTACCAGCAGGCTGATGCGACGGTTGACGGCATTATCAGGTCCGCGATTGCTTAAGCGCATCGTTGCCGCCATGCCGACGACACGAGACACTTCGCCGAATCGACGCCTCCGACCATCAGTTCGCGGCGGCAACGCATTGGCCGATTGGCAGAAAGCTCCCAGTTGCTATATCCTTTTCTCACCGCTGGCGTAGGGAAATCATCGGACGACCTGAAAGGCTAAGATGGTTGGAAAGCACCTGTTCAGTACAGGGGCGATGGTGCAGAATGTCGCGCATATAGGGTTCGACATCGGCACTGCCGGTTGGAAACATCGGGCGATTCTGGCTATCGAACGGCACCCCAATACGTAGACTTTCCTTAGCCAGATCGATTTTGAGATGGGACGTAATGCCGCAGTTTCGGGATCGGACTCTATCAACTGGTCGAGATCACCCGCACTTCTGCAATCTACTTTGCTCCATGTGTTTTTCAGCTCTTCGATGTTCGGCTGCTAATTCACTTCCCCCTGCTTTGGGCGCAACCACCACCGCCGGGAATTGGGCTTTCACGATTAGAAATGCGATTGCCGCCCGTACCCAGCAGTCGCCAGCGGAGTCCGGAGACTCCGCAATCTGAATCAGCTCTTTGGGCTGGAGAGGAGATTAGCCACATCACCAGAAAAAAGGCCATCATCCTACAGTCATAAGTCGGCATAAGCAATCTTCCACGATCCATGTGCTGCCCCGTGGCTTTTGGCTTTGCGTCGTTTGACGACAATAATCGGATGCGCTTGATTCTTCATGCTTCCTCGGTTGTCGTCTGTTGTTGCGGATTTTTCACCGCACGCACATGCTCTTCCAGTTCAATAAACGACGGACGTTCGCTGGAATAGAGCGTTTTGCGACCAAACTCAACGGCGATAGGCGGTGCGTAACCGTTCAGATTAGAAAGCAGAGTGACTTTGACGCACTGCATCATTTTGCTGGTTTCGGCGCTTTTCTGACGTAAAACACTCGCTAGTGGGGAAATAAATCCGTAAGCCAATAAAATACCGAGGAAAGTCCCCACCATCGCATGTGCGATAAGCGCCCCCAGCTCGGCGGCAGGACGATCGGCTGAACCTAACGCGTGAACGCCCCCCATTACAGCCGCAACAATACCAAACGCGAAGTGGGTCCCGACCAGCGCAGACTGTTCGCCGGAGCTTCTTCCTGGCTTTAGTGCGTCTCAATCTCTTCATCCATCAGGGCTTCGATGTGGAAGGTGTTCATGTGACCGCTGATAATCAGGCGCAGATAATCGACGATAAATAGAGCATAGCACTATCCGCGAGGATGCGTGGGGTCCTGGCGAAGATACGCTCTCGCGGGGATTTTCGATACACGTTCCAGCGAAAACGTCCATCTGCCGCGATCTTGCCATCAACCGATAAAGCAGAGCCAGCAAATCCGTATACATTGCTTTGGTGTATTTGGAGCGACAGAAACGGCAACGGCAGCGCCTTGGCGTCCCTTGATCGCTTTGCCATTATTGCCGACGATAAACGACCCAATCCCTGCACCGGCAATAATCACCAGTTCAGCGGGTTGATAGAGTGCTCCAAGGCTTCCACCGGTCATCAAATAACCGCCGAAAACTGTACCGAGAACAACCAGGTAACCTAATAAGATAAGCACGACATCATCCTTCCACTGTTGACCATGACAGGATGTTCAGTCGTCAGGCGTTAACGCGCGATTGGGGAAAAAAAAAGCAGCGGTACGTCGTTACCGCTGCTGGAATGTTGCGCCACACCGTATCAGTTAAACAGCCTGTACTCTCTGTTCATCCAGCAGTTGTGGGATAATATCGGCAGGATTCTGGGAAAGTTTACGTCTTTTTACTGCCCGGGATGGCGGTTGACATAAGCTGCAGGCAAAGCTGCCAACAGGCTGGTGAGCGTGGGTAATAAAATTGCCGCCGCAGCAGTTGCAGCTGGAAAGTTGCAGTAATCCACTTTCAACAAACCGCACCAATGTCCAGGCACGGGTTAATGCCAGCAGTGGTCCTTCTTCTGCTTGTGGGCACTGTTCAAGGTATAAACGGTAGGCTTTGATCACCGCATCGACGCCATTACACAAACCGGTTTTCAGTAAAAACTGCCATGCATTACAGAACATCGAAGCATGAACGTTTTGTTCCCAGGTCATAAACCAGTCGGTTGAGAATGGCAGCATGCCTTTCGGCGGTGGGCTTCCGCGCAGTTCTTTATAAAGTTTTATCAGGCGTCCGCGACTTAACTGTGTTTCGCTTTCCAGCATCTGCAAACGAGCGCCCAGGGTGATCAATTCCATTGCCAGCTGAATATCCCGCGCTTCCTGAACAATGCTTTTTTCACTCATGATCAGGCCCTTTTCTTGCGCAGCGCTTCTTCAGGCTGGTTAACATCATTCAGCAAGCGTGTTGAGAGCATGATGCCGGTATGAATTTGCTGGAGATCGTCAACGCGGGAATCTTGCGTCAACTGAGTAATCGTCTGGTGGCTGTCAAAACGGAAGTGACAAACCAGCTGATTGGTTTCTGCCAGCTTAACCATTTGCGGAAGAGTCGGTAATGCTGCCAACTTACTGATTTAGTGTATGATGGTGATTTTAAGGTGCTTGCGTGGCTTCCATTTCCATCAGATGTCCTTCCTGCTCCGCTACTGAAGGCGTGGTGCGTAACGGCAAAAGCACTGCCGGACATCAGCGCTATCTCTGCTCTCATTGCCGTAAAACATGGCAACTACAGTTCACTTACACCGCCTCTCAGCCCGGTACGCACCAGAAAATCATTGATATGGCCATGAATGGCGTCGGATGTCGCGCCAGTGCACGCATTATGGGCGTTGGCCTCAACACGGTTTTACGTCACTTAAAAAACTCAGGCCGCAGTCGGTAACCTCGCGCATACAACCGGGCAGTGATGTGATTGTCTGCGCTGAAATGGACGAACATTGGGGCTACGTCGGTGCTAAATCACGTCAGCGCTGGCTGTTTTACGCGTATGACAGGATACGGAGGACGGTTGTGGCGCACGTCTTCGGGGAACGCACTCTGGCCACACTGGAGCGTCTTCTGAGCCTGCTGTCGGCCTTTGAGGTCGTGGTATGGATGACGGATGGCTGGCCGCTGTATGAATCACGCCTGAAGGGAAAGCTGCACGTTATCAGCAAGCGTTACACTCAGCGCATTGAGCGACATAATCTGAATCTGAGACAACATCTGGCAAGGCTGGGACGGAAGTCACTGTCGTTCTCAAAATCGGTGGAGCTGCATGACAAGGTCATCGGGCATTATCTGAACATAAAACACTATCAGTAAGTTGGAGTCATTACCAAAAAACCAATGCGATTATTCACCCCACGTTTGCGTAATTCATGCGCAAAGGGCAACAGGTGATAATCGTGGATCCAGATAATGTCATCGTCTTGCAACAGCGGCAGTAATTTATCTGCCAGCAACGCATTTACGCGTAGATAGCCGTCCCAGGCAGGACGCTGAAATTGCACCAGATCGAGCCGATAATGAAAAGCGGGCCAGAGAACGGCATTGGAGAATTGGTTGTAGTATTCGTCAAGGTCCTGTTCGCTGAGGTTAAAAGAGGCCCACGTAATGTTACCTTTTTTAGCGGCTGATCCTCATTCCCTGTTTCACCACTCCAGCCAAACCACAGTCCGCCTGCGGCTTTCAGTGCCCCCAGTATGCCAACGGCAAGGCCACCGGCACTGGCGGCGTGCTCGTCTGGTGGTGCAATCCGGTTAGATACTACGACTAAACGACTCATAGTCATCACTCCTGTTATTTTCTCTTTTTTGTTGTAATGCGGCGGTTATCATTTCAAGCCAGCTCCAGACATCCGGCACACCCGCCAGTCGCCATGATGCCTGAGTTGCACCTGTGCCAATTTTTACTGACATTCCGCCCAGTCGGTTAACGACTGCGAAGCCAGATTCATCGGTTAAATCATCGCCCAGAAATACGGGCGTTCGCCCGATAAAAGGAGCTTCCTGCATAAAGGCTGCAATCGCTTCACCTTTACTGGTACCTCTCGGTTTGATCTCGACAACACACTTTCCCTGCTGTAACGCCATTTGTGGCCAGATCTGAGTAATACGTTGCGCTAATGTCATTAATGCGTCTTCATGCTGCGGAGCCTGACGATAATGCAGCGCAAAAGCCATCCCTTTCGCCTCCAGCTCCGCGCCGGGATACTGAGCGATGACCGTATGCAGTTGCACGCTAATATCACGCGCAATCGCATCCGGCAGATGAACGATATGTGTTTTACCATTGATGTCACGGCGCTCCGCCCCATGCACGCCCGCTAACGGGAAGCGATAAGGTTTTGCCAGTGCGTCAAGCTCCACCATTGAGCGCCCTGATATCAATGCCAATGCACCATCACTTGCGGTTGCCAGTAGCTGTAGTCCTTGCAGAATATTGTCAGGCACGACGACCTGATCGGGATGCGGTTTGATTTCCGCCAGCGTTCCATCAAGATCAAAAAACCAGGCATATTTCGCGGATAGTTCAGGGGTTTCGGTTAACGGTTCTGTCACCCGGCTCTCCTCCTTCTCTTTTCTTATTGTGTTGCGCAGACCGCGCTTTACAGACATGTAAGTATAGACAGTGTGACGGAGGTCGCCATTTGCAACGAAGAACAGCCAACCGTTGTGGCGGCTGGCTGTGGTGGGAAAAAACGTTAAGTTGTTGTGGAAAAAAGCATCAGACAGTGCGCTTCGCTTTTTGCTTGTAACGGTCGAAGATCACCGCTGCCAGCAGGATTAAGCCGCGAACCACGTACTGCGCGAAAGGAGAAATATTAAGCAGGTTCATGGCGTTTTCCACGGTGCCTAAAATTAAGATACCCGCCACCACATATGAGATTTTTCCGATGCCACCTTTCAGAGAAACGCCACCTAAAACGCAGGCGGAGATAACAATAAGCTCATAACCAATCGACGTCATTGGCTGCCCACTAGTCATACGTGAAGCCAGAATAATTCCGGCTATCGCAGATACCAGGCCAGAGAGAACAAAGATAATAATTTTGGTGCGAACAACCGGTACACCCGCCAGACGCGCAGCCTCTTCGTTCCCGCCAATCGCCAGGGTATTACGACCAAAGGTGGTTTTATTCAGCAGCAAACCAAAGATAATCAGACACGCGACGGTGAGCCAGATTGGCGCAGGCAGACCGAACCAGTTAGCGTAACCAAGGGCAAAGAAGCTTTCATCTTCGATACCGACCGCTTTACCGTCTGAAATGATGTACGCCAGACCTCGAACAATCTGCATCGTTGCCAGTGTCGTGATCAGAGCATTTATTTTCAGTTTGGCGATAACAAAGCCATTGACCAGGCCACAGAGAACGCCCAGCAACAAACCCGCTGCCACGCCAATCCACAGGCTTTCAGTCAGGTTGATAACCACCGCCGTGGTGACACCCGCACAGGCAATTACGGAGGCGACAGAAAGGTCAAAGTCACCGGAAGCAAGGCAGAACAACATGCCACACGCCACCATCCCCGACATGGAAATTGCCAGGCCCAACCCTTTCATATTAATGAAGGTGGCAAAATTTGGGACAAAAATGGCACAGGCGATAAAGAGCACCGCAAACACCACCAGCATGCCGTACTGATCCCAGATACGCCCGAAGCTGAATGACGACTTAGGTGCGCCAGACCCCGATGTAGAAACAGAAGACATCATACTCTCCTTACTCAGGCAACTGCCTGGCTGACTTTAGGCATCGCAAGGCTCAGTGCCTGACGCTCATCTGCCTGCTCGTGTAACAATTCACCGGCGATTTCGCCTTCCCGCATCACCACAATCCGGTCGGCAACGCCGAGGACTTCAGGTAAGTCGCTGGAGGCAAACAGCACCGCCACGCCCTGCGCCGCCAGCGCATAAATTACGTTATATATTTCGTGCTTAGCGCCAACATCAATGCCGCGCGTAGGTTCATCCAGCAAAATGACCTTCATCTCTTCCGATAACCAGCGGCCCAGAATGGCTTTTTGCTGATTTCCGCCTGAGAGATTCATGATCAGTTGCTCCGCGCCCGGCGTTTTGATGTTGAGCGAACGAATGTGCTGATCGGCATTGTTTTCTTCCCAACTGTTGTTGATTACACAACCGCCGAGCACATGTTTGCGTCTGGCACTGATGTTGATATTGTCGCGAACGGAGTGCACGGGAATAATGCCTTCCGCTTTGCGAGCTTCCGGGCAGAGCATCATGCCTGCGGCAATGGCGTGGCTCGGTTTACGAATATCGATCGGCTGTTGGTCGATATAAACCTGACCGGCGGTGATTTGCGTCCCGCCAAACAAGCCTTTCATTAATTCGCTACGCCCCGCCCCTACCAGACCAAACAGCCCAACAATTTCACCACTGCGAACCGCCAGACTTATTGGCGTACGCACGCCTAGTGCTTTCACAGCATCAAGACGCAGGCGCTCCTCGCCATAACTACGAGGTTGCCAGCCGTAGATATCGCCAATGTCGCGCCCGACCATCGCCTGCACCAGCGCGTCGTGGTCAACCTGCTGCATATCGGTAAAGGTTTTGACATAACGTCCATCTTTAAAGACAGTGATGGCATCGCTGAGGGCAAATATTTCTTCCATACGGTGAGAAACGTATAAGATCACCCGCCCCTCTTTTCGCAGTTCACGAATAACGCGGAAAAGATTGCCGATTTCGCGGGCAGAAAGGGAGCTGGTTGGCTCATCAAAGGCGATAATTTTAGCGTTACGCGCCAGCGCTTTGGCGATTTCAACCATCTGCCACTGACCAATGGCGAGATATTTCAGCGGCGTGTCCGGGTCAATATCCATACCAAGATGTTTAAGTTGTAAACCCGCCTCATAATTCAGCAATGAGCGATTCACAATGCCGCCTTTATGCGGCAGCTGGCCGAGATAGATGTTTTCCGCGACGGTCATTTCCGGCACGAGATGCAGTTCCTGGTAAATAATCGCCACACCCGCGTTAAGTGCTGCGGTCGTGTCGGAAAAGGACATTTCCTGCCCATTAATCACTACAGAACCCGTGGTTGGCGCATAGTTGCCGCTGAGGATTTTTAAGAGAGTTGATTTTCCTGCGCCATTTTCACCCATCAACGCATGAACCTGACCGGCATAGCAGTCAAAACTAATATCCGTCAGCGCCTTAACGCCGGGAAACGTTTTACCGATGCCGCGAAATGAGAGATACGGGGTAGACTGTTGCATAACGTCTCCGTGAATCACTGGTCGTTCACACCCCCTCTGCATCATGCAGAGGGGAATTTTTCCGGCAAATTACTTACCGCCTAAACCTTTTTTCTCCAGTTCTTCTTTAAAGTTGTCACGCGTGATCAGTACCACGTCTGTAACTTCGGCAAATTTTGGCGGTTCTACGCTTTTGCTACCCAGTTGTAAAGCATTTCGCTGGATTTATAGCCATGAGATCCCGGCTTGGCAGCAGGGAACCGTAGAAGCCGGTTGCCTGCTCAGACAGTTCGCTTACGGCATCCACACCGTTAATACCAATACCATGATATCGGCTGCTTTAAAGCCCTGAACACCTTTGAATGGATGCGCACGCCGCCAAGTACGGTGCTGTCGTTCATACCGACTATTAGCCAATGTTTAACTTCCGGATGTTAGAATGCAGTATTTGAGTCGGCAGTGTCAATGCCCCGGATGTCGTTATATTTGGTAGGTACCTGATAAATTTGTTTTTCCGGCAATCCGGCTGCTTCAGCGCGTCCATAGAACCCGTTGTACGGCGGCGGGCGGTATCCAGTTCGTTGGCGGTAATCGCCACATCACCGCGCTTTCTTTGCATCCCAATCTCGTTCTCTGCATTCTCGTACAGTTCCTGGCCCTGACGTTCGCCAATTTTAGTCGCCGCCATCATCACCAGCGGAACGGTATCCATTGGCTTACCTTTGGCGTTAACAAACTGGTCATCCACGGCAATGACTTTCAGATCCACAAGTGATGCGCTTTCGCGATATGTGATGGCAGAGCCGAGTTTGGGGTCCGGAGTACAAATAACGAAACCTTTTGCGCCACTGGCTGCCGATGTGGTCGATCGCGTTCAATGTTTTTTCGCCATCCGGCACGGGTAATCCTCAAGACCTTAAACCCTTAATCCTTCCCGGCTTTATCGGCACCTTCCATTCGGTTGTAACGACGGCTCTTCCGGTCGCTTCACCAGCTGAACCAGCTTCCGTGTCTCCGCCATAGCGGATTGTGACATAACGGCTGCCAGACCAATCAGCCTCAGCCGTTCTCCAGTGGAGTTGCGGTATGGTCTCTCTCAGCTTTAGTGTCGTTTTGTGATAGGGCAAAAACGAATGACATCGAAAATTAATCGGAAAACAATCATCAACCTTTTAACTGAAGATAAGTGACCGTGTTCTCTACATAGTTTTAGCGAGAAATTAATTCTGCATAGGAGAGCAATATCACATCGCAGAATTACAGTGAGAACGTGCATAAATTTAGCGGGAAAAGACATAAGGAAAGTCTATTTGTCAGAACAAATCGTCCAATGCAGCAGATTAATCCATAAGATTAGCCTGTAAATCCTTGTTGTCTTTGCAACCATGCGGGATGTCCTCTTTTTAACCAGTCAATAGCGCATTACCTGCGTTGAGTTTTTGAAATGGTGTAATAACCACAACTCAAAGATGTGGAAAATGCGCGTCATTCATTCGCCATTAATTATCACTGTGCTCATTAATTAGAACAGTAACACGTATAATGAGAGCTATCTCGCAAAAATGAAAAAACGTTTTTATAAATCATCACTTCATCATGAATTCAATTCATCGGTTAATATCAACAAGATACAAAAGCACATTATCATTAAAATTTATTGCAGTTACATTGATTTCATCAATGAAATGTAAAATATATAAACTTGATGATTTAAGCATTTTCTTATACCCGTTTATACGTTATTCTTATTTCAGATTATCGTCAAAATTGACTCCACGATCACATTTCGGACCGGCAGAAAGGAATTATTCTGCAAACAGTAATTACTGGTGTTTTGATTGATCTTGGACCTCTCCACTTCTGGATATAAGGATATTAGGCATGGTATGCTGGAATGCTTCTCAAACTCAACTCTCAAATGAACTGGCTAGTTTTACGCATCAATCTCTCACCTTCACCGACTTGTGTTCTGAACAGAGTCTCGTACGCACTGCCACTTCTCCTTCGCGCCCAGGCACAGTAACGTGACCGAAATGATGCGGATGTTTAACTTTATGAAGAGTGTCGCGCTACCCCCATCGTTAAAGCCATTGATGTTCCCGGCGGGAACTGAACTCTCTGGAAGAACTGTTCCAAAATGATGGAAACACACCAGAATGTTCAAGCACGCTGGCGGAGCCAGCCATGAAGCGAAAGAACTGAATGATGATTCAACCGTCAATTTCCGCGCGATTCGGAAGAGACAGCATGATGGCCTGTTGCTGCAAACCATTCTCATGAAGTGCGCAGTGCGAAACTTGCGGGTATGTGCCCGTGCAGACCGACCAACATGTTCTGACGTCGTGTCGCATCAGCTGCATTGATCATACATCGTGCTAATGCATTGCGCCATGGCTTTCTTAGATAAACTGCCGCCCTCATCTTTTTGAAGCAGTGGTTTAATGGACTTCACCTGTGGGGTAAACTCTAGTTCAATCAGCGCGATGGCTTTTTCCGGATTGCCCGCACGGTCAGACCGGGGCTCGCGGCGGCGGGATGGTTAAGTAAAGTCGACATCTTCAGTGGCCGGCATTTTTTCGCGAACTTCAAGCCACGCGATTACATCGATAATATTCCAGAATTTGTTCGATAACCAACTTGGCAAGATGATCAGAAACCAGTTCCTGATCGGCATTCAAGCGGCTGGGACATCGGTTCTCTCCTGATAGCATTTTGAAAGCCGTTATAGTAGCGGCTTCACACTTCAGCGATAGTCACATCCACCCTCATCAGGACACAGAAAAAAACCTGCCGGAGCAGGTTTTTTATGATCGGAGATATCGCCTGGCGGTACGTCTTCTTGACGTTTGCAGAGTTATTGAACACTTTTCCAGGATTTTGCGCGGAGCTCCATCGGTGCACTCCACCATTTGTTATACAGGTGTTATTGTCTTTGCGCTTATCACAACCATCACACAAAATCAGGTCTTTAATGTGATACAAATCACATAAATACCCCTTTATGTTATAAAAATGATAATCAAAAAACAGCCCCCCATTTCTGACACCTACAGATGGCAAGAAATAGCGCCTGCCAGGTGTTTTTCCCGGCCATTGTCGCAGCGCTGTAACGTGTAAAGCAGCGCTTTCTCTTACTCTTCTGGCTGGACCATGAGACTTCTGATTCTGACTCTTTCATTAATAACGCTGGCGGGTGTACGGTTACTTGCCAGGCCGATGCCAGCGAAGTTGACGCGGCAACAGGTATTGTACGGTTGGTTTATGACCAGGCTTTTTGCAGCATGCCCATACCGATTGTTATGTCAGTCGCGGGATCGCCGATCGCGCATGCCAGCAGGAAGGCTATACCCACGCCGTCCCCTTTGTGGTCAGCCAGTAGGCAACTGTAGCCTTTTTCTGCGGTTCCTTATGTTTGAATACGGAATTCACTTTGTCATATCAGTGCCATTATTCCGCCTTCCCTGTCTTTCTCTAAATACTTTAATCAGCGAGGGGATTTCGCTGATTAAAGAAATAGCGGTACGTGCTTTTACTCCCATTGTACTTCTTTAATAATTGAAGTTTATATTTTACCTTTTGCAAAATAAACAAAATAACAAATTATAGTGACGCCACAGCAACAAATATAACCTTTGGCGGAGCACTATCATGCTGAAACCAGAAATGGATCCAAAAACTAATGAGCAGATGAACCTGGAACTGTACTCTTCACTGCTTTATCAGCAAATGAGCGCCTGGTGAGCGCATCATACCTTCGACAGGTGCTGCCGCGTCCCTGCGCCGTCACGCCCAGGAAGACAGATGACGCATATGCAGCGTCTGTTTGATTACCTGACTGATACCTAATTTACCGCGTATTAATACCGTCGCATCTCCGTTTGCTGAACATCCTCACTTGATGAATTATTCCAGGAAACCTATAAACACGAACAATTAATCACGATAAATTTAACGAACTGGCTCATGCTGCAATGACCAATCAGGACTACCCAGCATTTAATTTCCTGCAATGGTATGTTTCTGAGCAGCATGAGAAGAGAAACTGTTCAAATCGATTATCATAAATTAAGCCTGGCGATAAAAGCGGCGAAGGTCTGTATTTTATCGACAAAGAATTCTCTACCCTCGACACACAAAACTAATGCTCCAGGCCAGGTTCTGCCGCCGTTTCAAAATCAGGATGCAATCTTACACCTATCGGTCGAAAAACCTTCCTCCTGAAGGTAGCACCGCCTTTGCTGCCAGAAACGCTACCAGCTCTCCCGCGCAGTTATCCCCTTCTGCCCAGCAGGTGTGATGTGCCTGTTCACCAATGTGTGCTTTAATTGCTGCTTCCAGACTGGCATGCGTATATTGCTCGCCTGATTCAATCATCATATTTAACACTTGATGACCGTGAAATAAGTCCATCGTTCCTCCTCAAAAAAAGCCTAGCGTAGCGATGGCCGCTTATGAAGACTTTACGCCAGAGCAGAACTCAATGCTTTTATTGTACATTTATATTTACACCATATGTAACATCAGTTTGACGAAGCAGCCGTTATGCCTTAACCTGGCGCAGATATCTCGCTCATAAAGATCGTAGGGACAGAAGGGAAAAGGCTGAAGAACAGAACTCTGGGAAGTGTTTTTATCGTGGCGGGAACCACAATTGGCGCAGGCATGCTGGCAATGCCGCTGGCTGCGGCCGGTGTTGGTTTTAGCGTTACGTTAATCTTGTTGATTGGGCTTTGGGCGTGGTGCTACACAGGCGCTATTTCTGCTGGAGGTGTACCGGCATGTTCCGGCGGTGCCGGTCTGGGCACGCTGGCAAAACGCTATCTGGGACGCTACCGGTCAATGGCTGACGGGCTTCAGTATGATGTTCTTAATGTATGCTCTGACTGCGGCATTACGTCGGCGGTGCCGGTGAATTGTTGGCCTCCAGCATCAGCGACTGGACAGGTATTTCAATGTCGGCAACCGCTGGCGTGCTGTTGTTCACTTTTGTTGCCGGTGGCGTGGTTTGTGTTGGAACATCGCTGGTCGATTTATTTAACCGTTTTCTGTTCAGCGCCAAAATTATTTTTCTGGTGGTGATGCTGGTATTGCTGCTACCGCATATTCACAAAGTGAATCTTTTAACCCTGCCGTTGCAACAGGGGCTGGCACTGTCTGCAATCCCGGTGATTTTTACGTCGTTTGGTTTTCACGGTAGCGTGCCGAGTATTGTCAGCTATATGGATGGCAACATTCGTAAGCTACGCTGGGTGTTTATAATCGGTAGTGCCATCCCCCTGGTGGCATATATTTTCTGGCAGGTGGCGACGCTTGGCAGCATTGATTCAACAACCTTTATGGGATTGCTGGCTAATCATGCTGGATTAAACGGGCTGTTACAGGCGTTACGCGAAATGGTGGCCTCTCCGCATGTTGAGCTGGCGGTGCATTTATTTGCTGATTTAGCCCTCGCCACGTCATTTCTCGGCGTTGCGTTAGGCTTATTTGATTATCTGGCTGATTTGTTTCAGCGTTCAAATACCGTTGGTGGACGATTGCAAACTGGTGCAATTACCTTTCTGCCGCCGTTGGCGTTTGCACTGTTTTATCCACGAGGATTTGTGATGGCGCTGGGTTACGCCGGTGTGGCGCTGGCGGTACTGGCATTGATTATCCCTTCACTATTGACCTGGCAAAGCAGAAAGCACAATCCTCAGGCGGGTTACCGGGTCAAAGGTGGTCGTCCGGCGCTGGTGGTGGTGTTTCTCTGTGGTATTGCTGTGATTGGCGTGCAATTTTTGATTGCGGCAGGGTTGTTACCAGAAGTGGGGTGATCAGATAGCCTCAAATTCCTTATTGGGTGCCAGAATTAACGCTGACACCCAATGTGACCTCTTAATGCAGGCAGCACTGCTTAAATTTCTTACCACTGCCGCACGGACAAGGATCGTTACGCCCCGGTTTCTCTTCTGCTTTGATCGGTTGCTGAACAGCTTTTTCCTGCGGATGCGCCATCCAGTATGCATGTAAATCAAGCGCCGCCAGTCGAATGGCATCTACGCTCTCTTCAAACGCTTCTGGCGACATTTTCTCTACCCGCTCGAAGTTTTCCTCAGTACCGTGCAGCGCAATCGCCTCCAGCGCTGGTTTTAAAGAATCGGGCAACGTTGACCAGTCAGAAAGTGCCACGCCCCGCATATAGCCAAAGCACCACTCCTCAACAATCGTCAGCTCGCTGCCATCAACTTCTCGCAAGCCGAATAACGGCTCAAACTGCTCCGGGAATTCGTTCAGACGCTCTGCGGTATCGGCCATATGTTGAAAAGCCAGGTTCATAAAGCGCGTCATCTCTTTCTCTGACGCCCAACGCGGCACATAGTCAGCCCCACCCCACACGGCAACCAGCCACTGTTCTGGTTCAATCTCTTGCGGAGAACTCAACACCGCCGTCAATAAACCGTCCAGCTCCGCCACATCAAGGATGGCGTGGTCAGTGTTGTATTTGGTCAGAATATCGTCCAGCCATTCCAACTCACTTTCGTTTAACGGTCCCGTTTTATACGCTTTTCCTTGTGGGATTCCAACTCGCCAGCACTGATCATACATGCCGGTCCGTATCAGAGAGTAATTCTTCGAGTGGCTTTGCCGGTGATTAAAAATTAAGGAGGGTGTAACTACAAGTCCAGGCACAAAAAAACGACCCGAAGGCGGTTTCACGACACTGCTTATTGCTTTGATTTTATTCTTATCTTTCCCATCTACCCGGAGCGGAACTTGAACCCGCACAGCGCGAACGCCGAGGGATTTTCAAATCCCTTGTGTCTACCGATTCCACCATCCGGGCTCGGGAAGAAAGTGGAGGCGCGTTCCGGAGCTCTAACTGGCACTAAACGGATTTGCAATCCGCTGCATAACCGCTTTGCTGACGCGCCATGGAAAGAGAGGAACTCTCGATCGTCTGAATTTGGCAGCGGGAAACCAGACTCTCAAGTCGCCACCCCGACCTCGGCAAGGTCGTGCTCTCCAATGAGCTATTCCCGCATTCATCAAGCAATCAGTTAATCACTTGATTTTATTATCGTCTGGCAATCAGTGCCGCCGTTCGATGCGTTGCATTCTACTTACCTGGCGCGATGAGTCAACGATATTTTTCACCACTTTTGATCGTTTGCTGAAAATTACGCCGAAACGATCACTGATCAAGCAAATCTGCACGCGCAGCGCTCAAATATTGCAACATTGACCACAGAGTCAGTACCGCAGCCACAAAGAAAAGTGCAATACCGACGTACTCAACCCAAATGTTCGGACGCCACAGCAGCCAGGCCAACGCCACCATCTGGGCAGTGGTTTTCACTTTCCCAATCCAGGAGACGGCCACGCTACTGCGTTTACCCAACTCCGCCATCCATTCGCGTAGCGCAGAAATAATAATTTCACGGGCGATCATCGTTGCCGCCGGTAATGTCACCCACCAGCTGTGATAATGCTCGGTTACCAGCACCATGGCGATAGCCACGAGAACTTTATCTGCCACAGGGTCAAGGAAAGCACCAAACCGGGTACTCTGGTTCCAGCGGCGTGCCAGAAAACCATCGAACCAGTCAGTCACCGCCGCGACGCAGAAAATGAGCGCGGCGGCAAACGGCGACCAGGTGACAGGCAGATAAAAGACCAATACAAAGAATGGGATAAGGATGACACGGAACAGTGTAAGCAACGTAGGGATATTAAATTGCATAATGACGGGTAATTATCTGTTGTCAGTAAGATTACCCCTATGTTGCTGCAGAGACATCAATGTTTCAACGACCAGAAGATCTTTTCTGCCAGACCTTGCGAAATACCCGGCACTTTTGCAATTTCCTCGACGCTGGCGTTACGTAAACCTTGCAAACCGCCCATATATTTCAACAACATTTGCCGACGTTTTGGCCCGACGCCTTCAATGGTTTCCAGGGAACTGGTATTTTTGACCTTCGCCCGTTTTTTACGGTGCCCGCCAATCGCGTGATCATGTGATTCATCGCGAATATGCTGGATAACATGCAGCGCGGGTGAATCTGGCGGCAAACTAAATCCCTCACCTTCCGGCTCAAAGAACAGCGTTTCCAGTCCAGCCTTACGATCTGCTCCTTTGGCAACGCCAAGTAGCAGCGGATGATTTTTATCCCATGAGACATCCAGTTCGGCGAAGACATTTTTCGCCTGCGCAAGCTGGCCTTTGCCGCCGTCGATAAGGATCACATCCGGGATCTTACTGTCGTCAATGGCTTTACCATAACGCCGACGCAGCACCTGATTCATCGCCGCATAATCATCGCCCGGCGTGATGCCTGTAATGTTATAGCGCCGATACTCCGCACGCAGCGGGCCGTTAGCATCAAACACCACACAGGAAGCGACGGTTTGTTCGCCCATGGTATGGCTGATGTCAAAGCACTCCATCCGCTTCACTTCCGGCAATTTCAACACGCTGGCAAGCGCGGTCAGTCGCTGGTGAACGGTAGATTGCTGCGAAAGTTTGCTGGTTAAGGCCGTCGCCGCATTGGTGCGCGCGAGTTTCAGATAACGCGCCCTATCGCCGCGAGGTTTGGTTTGAACATTAATCTTGCGTCCCGCCAGTTCTGAAAGGGAATCGGCGAGCAGCGTTTTATCGCTAAGATTAAAATCGAGCAGGATCTCACCCGGTAAGGTGCGCATCTGGCTGCCTTGTAAATAGAACTGACCTACGAAGGTTTCTACCACCTCGCTCAGTTCCGTACCGCCAGGCACTTTCGGGAAATAGCTGCGGCTGCCGAGCACTTTGCCCTGACGAATGAACAATACGTGGACACAAGCCATGCCCGCATCGAACGCCACACCAATAACGTCAAGGTCGTCGCCGGTATTGGAAACAAACTGTTTTTCGGTGACGCGTCGCACCGCCTGAATTTGGTCGCGAATACATGCCGCTTCTTCAAACTCCAGATTCTGGCTGGCAGTTTCCATACGGCTAATGAGTTGCGTTAGCACCTGATCATCTTTGCCAGACAAAAACAGGCGCACATACTCGACCTGCTGAGCGTATTCTTCTTCACTCACCAGACCTTCAACGCACGGTCCCAGACAGCGCCCTATCTGGTATTGCAGACACGGACGCGAGCGATTGCGATAAACACTATTTTCGCACTGGCGAATGGGGAAAATCTTTTGCAGTAGCGCCAGTGTTTCACGTACGGCATAGCCATTCGGGAACGGGCCGAAATATTCACCTTTGGCATGCTTTGCACCACGATGCATCGCCAGACGCGGGTGGGTATCGCCACTCAGGAAGATAAAAGGATAAGATTTATCATCGCGTAGCAAAACGTTGTAACGCGGCTGATAGAGTTTGATGTAGTTGTGTTCCAGCAACAGCGCTTCGGTTTCTGTATGCGTAACCGTTACATCAATTTGCTGGATCTGGGCGACCAGCGCTTCGGTTTTGCGCGAAGCGAGGTTGCTGCGGAAATAGCTGGAAAGCCGTTTTTTCAGGTCTTTCGCTTTGCCGACATAGATAACCGTACCACCAGCATCGTACATGCGATAAACGCCTGGCTGGCTGGTTACGGTTTTTAAAAACGCTTTTGCGTCAAACTGATCACTCACTGACTTGATAATGTCTCCGCATTACACAGACCATGGCGAATTGCCAGGTGAGTCAGCTCAACATCGCCATGAATGTTTAGTTTACTGAACATACGATAGCGGTAGCTGTTCACCGTTTTCGGACTGAGATTGAGCTGTTCTGAGATCTCATTGACCTTCTGGCCCTTAGTGATCATCAGCATAATCTGCAATTCACGTTCAGACAAACTGGCAAATGGGCTTTCTGTTTTTTCTGGTTCGATCTGGCTTAACGCCATTTGTTGAGCGATATCAGAAGCAATGTAACGCTGCCCTGAATAGACAGAACGAATCGCACTCACGACTTCCTGCGGAGCCGCGCCTTTGCTGAGGTAGCCAGCAGCACCTGCCTGCATGACTTTCGCTGGTAAAGGGTTTTCTGTATGGACCGTAAGCATGATGATTTTAACATCAGCTGTGGAACGCGCGATTTTACGCGTCGCCTCAAGACCGCCAATGCCCGGCATACTCATGTCCATTAGCACCACGTCAACGGCATTTGTCCGGCACCACTTAACGGCGTCTTCACCGCACGATGCCTCTCCGACGACTTTTATACCCTTAATATCTTCCAGAATGCGTCGTATCCCTGCGCGCACCAGTTCGTGGTCATCAACAAGTAGAACGTTGATCAAAGGAATATCTCCAGAAATAGGGATAACGCTACTGATAGTTAGTCGATTCGTATGTAGGATTTATTGCAAGCTTGAAACGTTAAAAATGGTAGGTATTCGATTTTTCTCTCGTTTTTGTCAATTCGATTGTCCACAGTATGGTCACGCCCATCACCAACGGCTTGCCGATGCGTCCGCCGGTCAAGCCCTGCGACGAAATGTGACAAAAATTATTTATTCAGCAAAAATGAAAATCAGCCCGCTGAATATGTAACATTAATTAACCCGAACAATACGGGCAAAAAACATTCATGATAAAAATATTTATTGGTCATTATATTAACGCATTTAATAGCACCGTTGACGATACGCTGAAAAAACAACCACTGCTATTTTTAGCAAAGCTTATGGTATACTCCGCCGCCTTAACATTTTTGCACCGCAAATTTTCATTGCAACATGACGAGGAAAATAAATGAGTACGCCTAATTTTCTCTCCAAGTAGTAGAACTAGCAATGAAGTCTCCTGCCTGAAAGCGATGCTGACGCTGATGCTGCAGGCGATGGGACAAGCTGACGCGGGCCGCGTGATGTTAAAGATGGAAAAACAGCTTCGCTGATCGAAGACGAGACCGAGCTGCATATTTTCCAAAACGGTTAAGCAAATTAAACAAGCCTACCGTCGGTAATATAAAACCGCTGATCGCGTGCCTTTGGGGCCGACTTGCATCTGGCACACAGGGATGAGAAGAGATCAAATTAAGCCAGTAGCGGCCGCGTAACAGGCAACCTCGGTATTATTCGGTGCATTGATTTTTTTCTGCATGTTTTTCTGATGGAAATTGACCTATTGTCAAGATGACAAAATAACGCTATCTCTGCTGATGTCTTCCCTTCCGCCGTCCATTCGGAAACTTTCTTTTTCGCGCTTGCTGAAAATTCATCTCTGGCGTCATCACTATTTCATCATTTAAACGCATCAGACCATCAGACTTTCGCGCACCAGTAACTCCATTTTTAATTCCAGTTCATTGGCTAAAATGGTATTTCGCGCGCACTGCTACGGGAAAAGGACAAAAAGCCCAGGCGCCGGTTGGGCGGCGTTTGAACTGCTGAGTGACACCGCGGCGTAAACCATTGTGCGCGCGCGGCTTCCCGTAACGGCTGTGCTTCGCTCGATCATTGATCATTCCACATTAAATGGCCCTGACTAAAGTTTTGAGGGTTCGGCACCGGATCAAGATTGCGAGAGAAAGTTTTTTGCCTGATAATAACTAACCCACGCCTGGGTAATTGGTGTGGGGAGAGGGCTTGCACAAGTCGCGTGGAATGGTACAGGGTGGCGAACGCATAACGAATAAGTAATCGTACTCTCACTGCTGAGCCTGAAGCTCTATTTCATGGTAAGCCTCTTCTGCGGCCTCCATCCTCTGAAAACGCAACGGCGTGGTGCCGACGCCAGCTGAAAAAATCCGTATCCTGCATAGTAAACCGCAACGCCCCTGAGAGTCGTATCATTTATAATGATAATTCAAACTATCACATAAATAAGATTTATATATAATTTATATTATTCAGGCAATGAATTACTTTTCAAGCCATCGCATTGTCTTATGTTATTAATCAGTTATGCTGATTTGTTAAGCTGTTTTATCACGCTTGAAATGGCGTCCCGCCCCGACAGGTGAATCGTCGGGCTCGTTTTTTTCTTATTATTGCAGCAGAACTTCTCGAGGAACTGGCCAGTGCGCAGGCTGCTGGGGATGGGCAAGTGACGACTCTTGCTCCCCCCTGCTCGACTATCCGCCCCTCGTCCAGCTGAATTCGCCCCAGGTCCACAACATCCCGGGCAAAGCTAATTCGTGCGTCACAATCACCGTCGTGCACTTTTCCTGCGCCAGCTGACGGATGGTGTTCGGACTTCGCCCACCAGCTCTGGATCCAGCGCCGACGTTGGCTAGATGAACAAAATCACCTCAGAGACGCATTGCCAGCGCACGTGCAATCGCAACACGTTGCTGTTGACCGCCGACAAACGACGTGGATAGCTGCGTTCTTTACCGGCCAGCCCAACTTTCGCCAACAGCTCGCGAGCGCGCGCCGTGGCCTCTTCTTCGGGTTCGCCTTTGACGATCACCGGCCCTTCAATAATGTTTTCCAGCACCGTACAATGCGGAAACAATGGGAACCTGGAAGACAAACCCGACGTGCTGGAGCACGCAACTGGCAAATCAGCAATTTTGCTGACTTAATCAACGTGCAGTATCAACAATAGTGATATCGCCAACGGTGATCGTTCCCGCTTCGGGTTGTTCCAGGCGAGTTTATGCTGCGTAGCAACGTGGTTTTGCCGGAAGCCACTCGGACCGATAATTACCACCACTCGCCAGGCTTTACCTCAGAGGTCGATGCCGTGCAGCGCCGTCTGACCGTGGAATTTTTTCACCAGGTTCTTAACTTCAATGGCACTCATTTTGGTCTGTTCTCCTGGCGATTAAGTTGATTGTCAAAATGGTTCTGCAACGTCGATAACACGGGTACGCCATGATCCAGTGAGGTGGCGAACCGCCAAGGTACATGGTGAACGCCTCCCAGCGTGCGCAAGGTAATCAACTGCGCTTGACGGAACGGCTCCCGGCGCCTGGATTGTCGCGGCCAGCGACGTATCTTTTACCAAGGCTGATAAAGCTGTTCGACAGCGGCGGGCGACGCCACCCGCGCCGCCTGTGGCAAGATCGCCGCGACGCATGGTCTGCCACGGCGTCATACCAATACTGGCAGCTGCTTCCCCACTGACCTTTTATCAATAGAAGAAATGGCGGCGCGCAGAGTTTCGGCAGCATAGGCGGCAGTGTTCAGCGACAGACCAATCATTGCTGACGAAATGGGATTTAATTCGATGCCGAACTGCGGCGGCCGTATAGATCATAAACAGTTGTGCGATGAGCGGTGTACCACGCAAAATAGAGATCCAGGAACGCGCCAGCCAGTGCACGGGCCAGATTGGCGACAGGCGCATCAGCGCGAGTAAAACCCTGCAATAAGCCAAAAAACATGCCGCCGATACTCGGTTGCAGGGTGTACCCGAGCCCCTTTCAACAGGAACGGCAAGGAATCAATAAACCAGTTGTATACTTTCTTCGTGAGCGTTCCCGGAGTTAGTCGTGGGGATGATAGGCGAACAGCGCAGCGCACCGCCGGTATGGATAAACAGAATCGGCCCTTCATCTTTGAAACGTTTCTGACTGATACCGTCAATAGACCCGCCATCGCTTTTCCGGTATACACAGGAATAAGCAGAATGCCTTCCAGCCGCGCCAGCAATTTCACTGCTTCCATGCCTTCGTCGTTCGGCACGCCGTAGCCAGGTGCAACATAGTCGTCCCAGAGTAAAATTTCTGCTGATGCGGTCAGCTCCAGTTCTTTCGCAGTCGCCTGTTGTAGGTTAACCACTTTTCGGCAATTGATCGGCAACGGAACGCGACACGGTGACGCGGGATCAGTTCGCTTTCAGGCATCAGGTGTTCCAGCCCGACAGCCAGTCCGGCGTGAGTTCGGCACTGCCCGATGCGACCACCACCGACGAAAATTAACCGCCCCTTCACCCTGTTGCGCGATTTCCACGCACTCTCCACATAACCCAGCGCGCCCAGAGCATTAGAACCGCCAACCGGAATGAACATACGGGCGAAAGCCTTGTGCTTCGACTCGCGTCGCCAGCTCTTCCAGTTGGGCATTGGGATTGGTCAGTGCGTCGCACATTTCAATCTGGGCATCGAACAGATCCAGCAACAAACGATTGCCGTTGGTTAAATAGTTCTTCGTGGTTTCTGCCAATAGGATTTTCCAGCAGCTACGCAGTGCAGACCGACTTTTGCCGCACTGTGGCAGTCTGGCGACATGGTTAGACTGGATCGCGCCGGCAGTAATCAGCGTATCGGCACCTTCACGATAAGTATCTGCCGCGAGAAATTCCAGCTTACGTAATTTATTGCCTCCATTGCCATGGGGGTGACGTCATCCCGTTTGATGAAAAATTCCCGTCCTAGATAATCAGAAAAGCGCGGAGCATTCGAGCGGCGTTGGCGCGCCGATAAACTCGAACTGTGGAAAACGGGTTAAATTATGCAGTGGCATAATAGCTCCGATGTGTGTTGTTGTGATTTTCTTATTATGCACGCTGAAAACGCGTAAATAAAAAAGGCGCTAGTGAAGCTCTTTTTTGCGATTATGCTGATTATTTGGTCACATCAGCACCAAACCATTTTTCGGAAAGAGCTTGCAGAGTGCCGTCTTTTTGCATTTCCGCAATTGCATCATTCACCGCTTTCAGCAGGTCTTCATTTCCTTTACGCAGCGCCACGCCAGACTCCTGACGGGAGAATGCTTCACCGGTTACTGCCAGCGTATCGTTGGTTTTCTTCACCAGATCCAGCGCCGCCAGACGATCAACGAGGATCGCATCGATACGCCCTACGCGCAGATCCTGATATTTGGTCGGGTCATCATCATAGGTACGCACATCGACACCCTGAACATTCTGCCGCAGCCACTCTTCATAGTTGGTGCCCAGACCGACACCCACTTTTTTGCCTTTCAGATCAGCAGCCGTTTTAATGGTGCCTTCGTTACCTTTTTTCACCAGCGCCTGAATACCGGAAATGGTGTAAGGGGTAGAGAAATCGTATTTTTTCTTGCGCTCGTCAGAAATGGTGACCTGATTAATCACCACATCAATGCGTTTAGAGTCCAGCGACGCCAGCATACCGTCCCATTTGGTCGGTTTTAGTGACGCCTCAACGCCAAGATGTTTTGCCAGCTGTTGGGCAAATTCCACTTCAAAACCGGTTAATTTGCCGTCATCCCCCTGAAAACTGAACGGCGGATAAGTGCCTTCCAGCCCTACCAGCAGCGTGCCGCTCTCTTTGACTTTATTAAGCAGACCTTCATCTGCAAAACTTTTAACGCTCATGCCCGCAACCAGCGCCACGGCCATCACACCCATCAATGCCTGACGTCCCAGATGTGCTAATTTCATATTCACCCCGAATGTTGTTATGTCTGTTTGCAGTGTAGAGCCATTGTTTGTAAACACAAAAACAACTCCGCTACATCTTATTCTTATTTAATATATATCAGAAGCAGGCAGGCTGGAGGATTTCTGCACAAGTCCGGTACAGGTTTGGCGCTGATAGTGTTGATACTTCCGTAATGCGATGCGGTAATTGTTGGTGCTGGTGGTGGGCAGCCACGGGGCGAGGATTTCATCAAGGAAACCGTCCTGCAGCTGATCGAGGGAAATATTTTGCTCATGTAGATGATTACCCAAACGGCGCAGACGAACGACATATTCACGCACCGTACCTGGGCTCATTTCAGTTTGCTCAAAAAGAAATTTCTTAAAGCCGATAATATCGAAAAAATCACTCTGCGTTTTGCAATGTAAATCACCGCAAAATCGGCACAATGCCGCCCATGATTGTTGTTCCGTTTGCCAGCCTTTTTCATCAAGCAGCGTGTCCAGGCGGGAAATCTCGATTTTATTCACTATTTTGCCGTCGCGAACTAAGGTAATGCGATCGAGTAATTTACGGCAATGCGCGCAATGGGTCTGGCTGTGTTTAAAGTCTTTAAGATAGCGGCTTAATGGCCGTCTTTTCAGGTGCTGCACCATCATTAAGAACTCCTGGTAGTCAAAGTTAAAGTGCGGCATTTACTGACGTTATAACTTACCCAGTTTAGTGCGTAACCGTTTAATGGCCTGGCTGTGTAACTGACTGACCCGCGATTCCCCGACCTCCAGCACCGCGCCAATCTCTTTGAGATTCAGCTCTTCCTGGTAATAGAGGGTTAATACCAGTTTTTCGCGCTCCGGCAACGTTTCGATGGCTTCCATCACCCGCTGGCGCAGATTACTGTCCAGCAGTTGTTGTAGCGGGTTTTCTCGCTGATGATCATCAGTAACCAGTTCGATGCTATCGCCGTGCTCTTCACGCCACTCATCGTAGGAGAAGAGCTGGCTGTTATTGGTGTCGAGCAGCATTTGACGATAATCGGCAATATCGATCCCTAAACGTTCCGCTACCTCAGTTTCCGTGGCGTTGCGGCCAAGTTCCTGCTCCAGTTGCCCTATTGCCTGTGCCACTTCACGCGCGTTGCGTCGCACGCTGCGCGGCACCCAGTCACGGCTGCGAAGTTCATCCAGCATAGCGCCACAGATACGCTACACTGCGTAAGTTGTAAATGCCGTTCCTTGTAGGGCGTCATAGCGTTCGACAGCATTAAGTAACCCAATGCCGCCCGCCTGTAGCAGATCGTCAAGTTCCACGCTCGCGGGCAGTCGAACCTGCAGGCGCAATGCTTCGTGACGCACCAGCGGGACATAACGCTGCCACAGCGAGTGTTTATCCATTACACCTTCAGCGGTATAGAGTGAATTCACGATAAACAGCCCTGCGTTATATGAGTTATCGGCATGATTATCCGTTTCTGCAGGGTTTTTAATCGGACGATTAGTGGGTGAAATGAGGGGTTATTTGGGGGTTACGCAAAAAGCCGAATGTAAAAAACCCCGCCGGTGGCGGGGTTTGAGAGGCATTCAGACGATTAACCCTGCAGCAGAGACAGAACCTGCTGCGGTACCTGGTTGGCTTTTGCCAGCACGGAGTTACCGGCCTGCTGGATAATCTGCGCTTTCGACATGTTGGACACTTCGGTCGCATAGTCGGCGTCCTGAATACGGGACTGCGCTTCAGACAGGTTGGTAGTGGTGTTGTTCAGGTTGGTGACTGCGGAATCCAAACGGTTTTGCACCGCACCCAGGGAGGAGCGGAATTTGTCGATGGAGCTGATGGCTTCATCCAGAGCTTTCAGGGGATCGGCTGTCGTAGCTGCTTTTGTTTCAGCATCTGTCGTCAATTTACCATCAGCATCTTTATAAACTGCCTTACCGCTGCCGTTAGTCACTGAACCATCATCCTGTAGGTAAAAATCTACAGTATCAGATGTGGTCAACGCCTCGTTGTTATCAACATAAACCGAATCAACACCTTTTGTTACAGCGCCAGTTGTGCCGTTGACGCTATAACCTGCAGTAGTGAAATCAACATTGTTTCCCGAGGTTGATACAGCTTTATCGAAAGCTGCCTGATCAACTTTTGCACCTGTTACTGAATAAGTAATAGTGTCCGGCGTAGTACTATTACCGGTAAAGGAGATAGAGGTACCGCCAATGTCAATGGTTGTCGCTTTGGTATTATTGGCTGCAAGTGTGGACAGACTAGCCTCAGTCAAAGAAGCACCAGAGCCGTTTTTCGTTAAGCGCCCAGTTGTATCAATGTAGAGTTTATCTCCATTGCTTGCCGTAATTTTACCATCACTGCTGATCTGAACATCCTGTGCAGAACCATCGATAGTAATAGTGCCCTTAGCGGTATCACCAACTCCCGGGGTCAAATATTTCTGAACATCGGCAGCTGAAGCCGTTGTGGTATCAAAAGAGTATGACTTACTTGCACTGTCATACTTGTAATTCGTTGCACTAGCCGCCGTTCCGAAGCCGTTATTAATGGTTGCCTGAACAGTATCACCATCACTAACTCCAGCCAGCAAATCAGACGCTTTAGCAGCATCGTAACCCGCACTCACAGTATATTTGTTGCCGACCACTGTTGCATTAGCAGCTACCAAGTCAGCTTTAGATGCAGCAGTATTAGCCACAGCCCCGCCACCATTCACATTAAACCCATTCAGCCCCAGCGTATCAGAGTCAATTTTCTTCAGATCAATAGTGATAGTCTGGCCGTCATTCGCACCAACCTGAATTTTCATCGAACCGTCTTTTGCCAGTACGTTCACGCCGTTGAACTGGGTCTGACCGGATACGCGGTCAATTTCGTCGAGACGGGATTTGATTTCGTCCTGAATGGAGTCCAGATCCGAATCAGAGTTAGTCCCGGTAGAAGCCTGAACCGTCAGCTCACGGATACGCTGTAAGTTGTTGTTGATTTCGGACAGCGCGCCTTCAGTGGTCTGTGCAACAGAAATACCGTCGTTGGCGTTACGTGCAGCCTGAGTCAGGCCTTTAATGTTAGAAGTAAAACGGTTAGCAATCGCCTGACCCGCGGCGTCATCCTTCGCGCTGTTAATACGCAAGCCAGAAGACAGACGCTCGATAGAACTCGACAGCGCAGACTGGTTCTTGTTGATATTATTTTGAGTGATCAGCGAGAGGCTGTTGGTATTAATGACTTGTGCCATGATTCGTTATCCTATATTGCAAGTCGTTGATTACGTTTTGGGTTTCCACCCGTCGGCTCAATCGCCGTCAACCCTGTTATCGTCTGTCGTAAAACAACCTTTAGAATTTTTTTCACAAACAGCCATTTTTTGTTAGTCGACGAAATACTCTTTTCTCTGCCCCTTATTCCCGCTATTAAAAAAAACAATTAAACGTAAACTTTGCGCAATTCAGGCCGATAACCCCGGTATTCGTTTTACGTGTCGAAAGATAAAAGGAAATCGCATGGCAAGTATTTCATCGCTGGGAGTCGGGTCAGGTCTGGATTTCGGTTTCAATTCCTGATAGCTTCACCGCCGCGCAAAAGCGACGCTAACCCCCTATTGAAATCAGCAATCATCTCATACCACTAAACTTAGCGCCTACGGTGCGCTGAAAAGCGCGTTGACGACTTTCCAGACCGCCAATACTGCATTGTCTGACAGAATATTTTTCCGCCACCAGCACCACCAGCAGCACCACCGCGTTCAGTGCCACCACCGCGGGTAACGCCATGGCCAGGGAAATACACCATCAGCGTCACCCATCTGGCACGGCGCAAACCCTGACCACGCGCACCACCAGAGACGATACGAAACCGGCAATCACCACCAGCGACAGTAAACTCACCATTCGACAAGGCGGCGACAAAGATCCGATTACCATTGATATCAGCGCGGCTAACTCGTCGTTAGCGGGATCCGTGATGCCATCAACAACGCAAAAGCAGGCGTAAGTGCGAGCATCGTTAACGTGGGTAACGGTGGATATCGTCTGTCAGTCACATCAAATGACACCGGCCTTGATAATGCGATGACGCTCTCGGTCAGTGGTCATGATGCGCTGCAAAGTTTTATGGGCTATGACACCAGTGCCAGCAGCAACGGTATTGAAGGTTCGGTCGCCGCCCAGAATCGCGCAGCTGACGGTCAACAACGTCGCCATTGAGAACAGCAGCAGCACCATCAGCGACGCGCTGGAAAACATCGCCCTGAACCTGAACGATGTCACCACGGGCAACCAGACGCTAACCATCACACAGGACACCTCCAAAGCGCAAACAGCGATTAAAGACTGGGTGAATGCCTATAACTCGCTAATAGATACCTTCGCAGCCTGACCAAATACACCGCCGTCATGCGGGAGCTGATAGCCAGAGTTCTAGCAATGGCGCACTGCTCGGCGACTTCGCACGCTGCGGACAATTCAGACGCAGTTGAAATCGATGCTGGTAATATGAGTTCTTCCAACTATAAAACGCTGGCACAGATTCGTGTCACGACAGATCCAGCGATGGCGAACTGGAACTGGATCCGACAAACTACGCTGCGCTGAAAAAGATGCCAGCAGCGTAGGTGCATTGATTGTTGGCGATGGTAAAAAAACCGGCACACAACCACCATCGCAGCAACCTGACCAGTTGGCTTTCGACAACGGGCATTGTTAAAGCCGCTACCGATGGCGTTGGTTAATCCCTGGAGTAGTTAGCTAAAGACTACAACGCCGCCAGCAATCGCGTTGATGCGCAGGTCGCGCGCTACAAAGAACGTTTACCCAACTGGACATTTTAATGACCTCGTTAAACAGCACCAGCAGCTACTTAACGCAGCAGTTCGAAAACGACCGTAATTGCAAGTAATCATTATTCATCGGGAGACAGGTCGTGTACACGGCGAAAGGCACCCGGCCTATGCACAAATTGGCGTCGAAAAGCGCCGTAATGAGCGCCAGCCGGCGGCGGCGGTCACCATGCTATTTGATGGAGTGCTGAGCGCACTGGTTAGAGCGCGCCTGTTTATGCAGGACAACAATCGGCAAGGCAAAGGCGTCTCTTTGTCAAAAGCGATCAACATCATTGAGAACGGACTGCGGGTGAGTCTTGATGAAGAGAGCAAAGAGGACTTAACCCAAAACTGATTGCTATTTATGGCTATCTGGTCAGGCGCTTGCTGCAAGCCAATTTACGCGACGATGCCTCCGCGTCGAAGAAGTGGAAGCGTTAATGCGACCTGCCGATACCTGGAAGGTCGTTTCTCTCCCCTTCTTTGATCAGGACCCAGTCTGATGAACCATGCACCGCATTTGTATTCACCTGGCAACAACTGGTCGAAAAAGCCAGCTCATGTTACGCCTGGCAACGGAAGACAATGGGACGACTCATCGCCAGCGAGATGGCGTATGTGAATGGGGTGCAGGAGATTGCACAGTTCATTGAAGAGGTTGACCCGTCCACCACGATGCAGGAGCAGCTCCGCCCGATGTTGCACCTGATTCTCGACGACGAAAGCAAGGTAAAGCGGTTTTGCAGATTCGTATCGATGAACTGGCGAAACTGGTCGGTCAGTCATCGGTGCAAAAATCGGTGTTAAGTGCCTATGGCAATCAGGGCGGCTTTGTGCTGGCTCCGCAGGATGACTTCTCGTGAATCTGGGGGCTAATGGCTCGCGAATAATGCGATTACGGCTACGCTTCAAGATGCCCCTTGAATGGAGTCGAAGAATGCGTAATCCCACGCTGTACAATGTTTTCACTGGTATTACCCGGAAGGCGGTAAGTCTGGCCTGAACTGGCCGAGCGCGCGACGGTTTTAATGATATTGGTATCAATATGGTCTGGTTACCGCCCGCCTATAAAGGCGCATTGGGCGGGTATCGGTCGGCTACACCCCTATGATTTATTTGATTAGGCGAGTTTGATCAGAAAGGCAGCATCCCTACTAAATATGGCGATAAGGCGCAACTGCTGGCCGCCATTGATGCTCTGAAACGTAATGACATTGCGGTGCTGTTGACATGGTAGTCGACCACAAAATGGGCGCGGATGAAAAGAAGCTATTCGCGTGCAGCGTGAATGCTGATGACCGTACGCGAATTGACGAAGGAATCATTGAGTGCGAAGGCTGGACGCGTTACACCTTTCCCGCCCGTGCCGGGCAATACTGGCGGTTTATCTGGGATTTCAAATGTTTTCGCGGTATCGACCATATCGAAAATCCTGATGAAGATGGCATATTTTAAAATTGTTAACGACTACACCGGCGAAGGCTGGGCAATAGGTTGATGATGAACTCGGTAATTTCGATTATCTGATGGGTCAGATTATCGATTTCCGCAATCATGCCGTGACGGAAGAGATTAAATACTGGGCGCGCTGGTGATGGAACAAACACAATGCGACGGGTATCGTCCTGATGCGGTAAACATCTCGGCGTCGTTTTGTAAAGAGTGGATCGACACGTACAGGAAGTTGCACCAAAGCCGCTGTTTATTGGGCGGAGTACTCGTCGCGTGAACGTCGATAAACTGCAAACGTATATTGATAGGTGGAAGGCAAAACCATGCTGTTCGATGCGCCGCTGCAGATGAAATTCCATGAAGCATCGCGCATGGGACGCGACTACGACATGACGCAGATTTTCACTGGGACGCTGGTGGAGGCCGATCCTTTCACGCCGTAACCCTCGTTGCCAACCATGACACCCAACCGTTGCAAGCCCTCGAAGCGCCGTCGAACCGTCGTTTAAACCGCCGCGTACGCCTAATTTTGTTGCGGGAGGATGGGGTTCCTCGGTATTCTCTCCGGACCTCTCGGAGCGCATTACGAAGATGTCGGTGGTGACGGGCAAACCTATCCGATAGATATGCCAATAATCGAACAGCTTGATGAGTTAATTCTTCGCCCGTCAGCGTCGCCCACGGTGTACAGACGTAGTCTCGACCGTGGAACTCCATTGCCTTTAGCCGCAGTGGCGCCGACGAATATCCCGGCTGCGTGGTGGTCATGTCGAACGGAGATGATGGCGAAAAAACCGTTCATTTAGGAGAGACCCGGCAATCGAACCGGCGTGATTTACTGGGAAGCGGCGAGAAGTGTAGTAACCGACGAAAACGGCGAAGCGACCTTCTTTTGCAACGGCGGCAGCGTTGGCGTGTGGGTTATCGAAGAGGTGATTTAAACCGTCCCCGGCGGCAAGCCGGGGAGGGTTGATGCGGCGATGGCGTCGGTAACGGCGCTTTGTCCAGCGCAGCGGCACACTCTACCGTCGGGCGATCCACACGTCTCCATCGTCATACCATCGTACTCGATGGTGTTACCGTCCACGCTCGACCTGGTACAGCTCACGTTTTCCGGGTAACGTTAGTGGGATCATCAGACATCAATGTCACTCCCCGGCACAGCAATCCCCCGCTGCCACTGACGGCAATCAAGGTTCGCCTCTTAGTGACGATCAGGCTGCCTATCGCTTCCGGACTGACCAGCGCACGTTGCGGCCCTTGGTCTGCCGGTCGCCCGCCAGCCAGTCCCGGCGCGGGGGTTTTCACGACATTGTTGTAGTTTTCGACTCGGCACAGCCCCCGGCGACATGAGCGCGCCTGCAATTGCAGAGTTTTTTCATCATTCGTCCTGCATGAGAAGAAAAGAGGATTGTGGCATTAAAGCCCTGATGTCGCCAGCCCTTCCAGGTTCGGAGAAATTTGATCTAACTATTATTTTTGTGAATTATTTACCCGAAAATAAATTTGCATGGTGTATGATTCGCGACTCTTGTTCAAACCTTCTAGTTCAGAGGCTACATTCATGTCATAGCAGCAATTGAACACGTCACGTCCATTAAATTCGGGCACCCTCCCTGCGGTCATCACGGCGGGTATCTCTCCACTTACTATTCTGGCATTACTCGCACCTTTTGGGCTGTCACGGGTGAATTTACCCGTTGGGGCGGTAGCTCCTGCAGCTGTTTGGCGTCCATGCTGAAGAGTGGGGTTATTTTAAAATTATCCATTTCGAAGGATCGCCTTAACCCACATGACGGGATGGTGGTCCTCGGCATGTTTGGCGGCTGCTTTGCCGCGGCGCTGTGGGCCAACGATGTGAAGCTCGCGTGCCGCGCAGCCGTATCCGCATTATGCAGGCCATTATTGGCGGCATTGTCGCCAGTTGGCGCGCGTCTGGCAATCGGGTGTAACTTGGCGGCGTTCTTTACCGGCATTCCTCAGTTCTCGCTCGTGCCTGGTTCTTTGCCGTCGCCACTGCCATTGGTTCATGGTTTGGCGCGCGCTTTGCCTGCTGCCCATCTTCGGTCTTCCGTGAAATGCAGAGAGCTTCTGCCGCCTAGCCGCTGACGCCAAAACCAGATCAGGCGCGGCGACGTTTTCGTCTCGGGATCTGGTCTTTTTCGGCATGCTGGGCTGGCGCTGCTCACCGCGATGAACCAACCCGAACTGGGGCTGGCGATGCTGTTCGCGTCGGCTTTCGTTTACTCATTGAACATGCGCAAATCTGCTTTACTTCGGCGTTCCGCGATATGTGGATCACCGGACGTACCCATATGGCGAAAGCAATCATTATCGGTGTGGCGGTGGGTGCCATCGGATTTCGTTACGTACAGTAGGCGTTGAACCCAAAATCATGTGGGCGGGGCCAAACGCGGTAATTGGTGGTTTACTGTTTGGTTTTGGCATCGTCCTGGCAGGCGGCTGCGAAACCGGCTGGATGTACCGCGCGGTAGAAGGCCAGGTGCACTACTGGTGGGTCGGTCTGGGCAATGTGATCGGCTGACGATTCTGGCGATTACTGGGATGATTTCGCTCCGGCGCTGGCCACCGACTGGGACAAAATCAACCTGCTGAAAACCCTTGGCCCGATGGGTGGCCTGCTGGTGACATATTTGCTGTTGTTTACTGCGCTGATGTTGATTATCGGCTGGGAAAAACGCTTCTTCCGCCGTGCGGCACCGCAGACTGCTAAGGAAATCGCATGAAATCATTCCTGATTACCGTCTTGATATGGTGGGTGAACCCTGCCCTTATCCGGCAGTCGCAACCCTTGAGGCGATGCCGCAGTTAAAAAAGGGGAAATCCTGGAAGTGGTGAGCGACTGTCCACAGTCAATCAATAATATTCCACTGGATGCGCGTAATCACGGCTATACGGTGCTGGATATTCGGCAAGACGGCCGACCATTCGTTATTTAATTCAGAAGTAATCCCTCATTCCCGCTGTGGCCCACAGCGGGAACATCGTTCCCTCTGACACATACATTTTACCCGCCCCCTATCCTATTCTTTTCAGTATAATCTCAGGAGGTTTCTATGTGTGGACGCTTTGCCCAATCCCAAACGCGTGAAGATTACCTTGCGCTTCTCGCGGAAGATATTGAACGCGATATTCCTACCATCCCGAACCCATTGGCAGATACAACGTCGCGCCGGAACCAAAGTTCTTCTGCTAGTGAACGTGATGAACACCTTCATCTGGATCCGGTTTTCTCGGGGATATGCT
Organism: Shigella flexneri; assembly: GCA_048288465.1. Taxonomy (GTDB): domain Bacteria; phylum Pseudomonadota; class Gammaproteobacteria; order Enterobacterales; family Enterobacteriaceae; genus Enterobacter; species Enterobacter flexneri_B. Next base: position 1,939,091 of record CP182556.1, read on the forward strand.
CCCGGATGGTGGGATAAACCGCCGCTGATTAACGCCCACGTAGAAACTGCGGCCACCAGTCGTATGTTTAAACCGCTCTGGCAACATGGTCGGGCAATCTGTTTTGCCGATGGCTGGTTTGAGTGGAAAAAGAAGGCGACAAAAAACAGCCTTATTTTATCTATCGCGCTGATGGACAACCTGTTTTTATGGCCGCGATAGGTGGCGCACCGTTTGAGCGCGGTGACGAAGCCGAAGGATTTTTAATTGTCACTGCAGCAGCAGACCGAGGTCTGGTAGATATTCATCACCGCCGCCCGCTGGTTCTGTCGCCAGAAGCTGCACGGGAATGATGCGGCAAGAGATTGGCGGTAAAGAAGCATCAGAAATTGCTACCAACGGCTGTGTGCCAGCAAACCAGTTCACCTGGCACCCGGTATCGCGCGCGGTAGGTAATGTCGAAAACCAGGGCGCGGAGTTCATTCAACCTGTTTGTTGACATCCTCCACGCCCAGGCAAGAACGGCGTGCCCCGCCGCTAAAATGTACGAGCGCCATTTCATGGCGTTCGCTGTATATCCACATACCTGGCATCTGAATTTACTTTGTGACAGGCGGTTTTATTTCGCTGTATGACCACAGCACGCGCAACGCTGGCTTGTGTACGCTGGCGGAACAGCAAGCACCTGACCGCCACGCCAGAGCTGCTTGTACTCGAGCTGGCGGCGCATTTCATCAGCCTGATCCAGTATCGAACGGTTTAAACCTGATTTGCCGGACATTGCGCACCGCTGGCTGACCGTACCCGCTGCTGACTTTGACGTGTTGCTGACCTTCAAATCCTCAATGACTATCATTCGTAGTTTTTGCTGACAGTCGTCTGACTTTGTGAAGGTAGTCCCTGCGGATATTTGCGATACGGAATGCAGTCGCTGTATTTTGCGTTTCTGCTTTTGCCAGTTGTTGCTGAATTTGACCTTGCGGCTTAACTGTCGCTGAAGTCTCGCCAGCTTCTTCTGGTTTTTACTGAAAACTGTTTACAGGCTCAAAGACTGTGCCATCTGACAGCGTGTCGAGCCCCGCCACGCCAGCGTCCACCCGACCATTGATGCTGAAGGGTGAACCGGAGTTGATACTTCACTTTCTGTCTGAATACTCGTACCACTTCCGCAGGACTGGCTGACAGTGACATTTTTCACAACACCCGTGACCTGACGGCTGTTCCGGTACTCATCCAGCCAAGTTTCGGCAGAAAAATACGGCTGTTTTCCTGATCGAGCTTAACGCCCTCGGGTAGCGGAATACATCATTCTGTCCCCGCTTTTTGAATCGGGGAACGGCCGAGCGATTGTGGAAGAAGTTTTTGTAAGCCCGCTCAAGGTCTTTCAGTGACTGTTGCAATGGCTGTGAGGGAGAATCTTAAGCCATTCGTTTCGTGGCATTTTTCCACTCAACCGCCAGGAAGCCATTTTCCGTAAGGGATGTATTTATTACCAGCCTCATCATTCTCATTCTGACGTGCCGAGCACGATGGAAAACGAAACGACATGCGCCTGCGAAGCCCCTCATTTCACACTCCTGTTGACCACCTGGTCTTAACTGGAATTTAAATGCCTGTAATCGTTTCACAGGCAAATGATACTTTGGTCTATGATTAAAGAAACCGATATCCGACGGGGAAGGCATTGTGTTTTCCTGATGCATGTTCACCTGGTCTTTGTCACCAGATACCGACGCAGATTTTTGACCATGACGCGACAGAAAGACCACGCGCTTACTTTCAAATGTATGTGCTGATTTTGAAGCTGAACTGGTTGAATGGATGGCGAACCGGATCACGTCCATTTGTTAATTGACTCTCCTCCCAAACTGGCGATATCCAGTCTGGTAAACAGCCTCAAAGGCGTATCGGGTAGGTGACTGCGACGGAATCGACCAGATATTGCAGTCAGGTATTACTACAAAGGCGTTTTGTGAGTCCTGGCTATTTTGCCAGTAGCTCGGAGGTCGCCAATATCCGTCATCCACCATACTTGAACGACAGCAAACACCTGGTCAGGTGGAAGACCGCGCCTTATATCCCCGCCCTGAAGGACGGGGTTTTACGGCGCACGGGATAAGCCTGGGGATTTACACCAGCATGGACATCATTGTACTATGCCCCGTACCTGCACCATCACATCCTCAACATCAAAGTATTAGAGCCTTGCAAACCATTATGCGTCTCAGTTTGTCTCATCTATCTTACGCAAAAAAAAAAGAACTGGTGTCAAGCGGCGCTATATTACGTATTGAATAAAACCACCTCAATTACATTGATAATCTAAACAAACATCATGCAAATAATTTCCATGGTTATTTAGGCTATTTAAATTAAATAAATAAATTATGAGTCAATCATAAATAACAACCTTAATATAATTTAACTGCCAAATTTATATTGGTTCACAAATCGTCATGCGTTGTGTGCAATGGAACAGTTCAGATAAAGATAGGAATCTGTTCACAATTAAATGAAAACTAAAACTTACATCTTGAAATAATCTCATTGATTGGATGAATATTTGTAGTGCAGTGACATCATTTTTAAAATAATAGTTCGAATAAAAGGGCTCACGATGAAAAAATTAACAGTGGCAATTTCTGCTGTAGCTGCATCTTAACGATATAAACTAGATTTAATAACAACGAGCTTTAGATTTAATAACAACGATATCCGTACCTATCCGGATATCTAATGTCATAACATCCCTTTAATTATCCCCTCAACCTCTTGTAACTTTCCCACTCTTGAAACTCCACATAGTCCAAACGCCGGATGCAAAAAAATCACACGTGCATTTCTGAAATTGTGATGGAGGAAGATAGTATCAATTATATGTGCTTATAAACGTCCCGATTAGCGCAGAAGTCACCGGATTGTTCGGCTCCAATAGGTTAATATGCCGTATTTATTTTCCAAAATAAAAATCGATGCTGTTGCTCCTTCATAAAATACTTTTACTCTCTGGACGCTTTTCTTAGCTCTCTTGGTGTTATCTTAAAACGATTATGGAACCTTTGAGTAAAACGAGAAGGACACTTGTAATTTCATTTCCCTGGCAATCTCGCTGATGGGTTTTACTGTCGTTTGTATAGCAGACAACGCATTATTTAACCTAGCATCATTCCAATATACTTGAAAACTTACTCCCTCGCTTGCCAGACGGCGATGCAATGTGGAAACAGAAATGTAGAGATATCTCGCTACCTTGTTGCTGTCCATTTTGTTCCAGGTTCGGATAGCATTAGGTTATAACAACGACTTATTAATGATTGTTTACTATCTGATAAAAGTAAACAATTAACGTGATGTATCCTAATGAAAGTAGAACGCCATTGCTAAGTGTTCCTGAATTTGGTTGAGAAGCCTCGGGAAATAGATGCTTTTAGTTGCTCCCAACAATATATTAACTCGGGATTCTGAGGGTAAGCAGAAACCTGTCGTGTTACGAATTTGATCGGTTATCGCATAAAGATTTTGGAACTTTTCGATTACAAATCAATGGGATAATAAAGCATTTCTGCAAGATAAAGACCTGCTTATTGGGTAATTCGCAATATAAAATTCATATCCACAGGGAATGATCTTTGTACTTGATTGTTCTCAACAAGTAGACTATGGTTCTCCCCAATTGATAACTTTTTTTTCCCTCAACAGATCGACGTGAAGCTGGCATCGAGGCTTAACCCTGTGAATCTCATGATGTTTATGCATTTTTATTCTTCAATTGTTAGGTTAGTCCTATCTTTTGCCAGCATATTCTTATCCTACTTTACCTCATAAACGGGTATTGTACCGCCATTGCGGGTTTATGGCATCAAGCATATAACCGACTAACGCTTCCGCTGGAATTAGAATCCACAGGAATCTTATCAGTTGAGCCCATATTTTAGAACTGGTAATGATGGGGTTTATTTCCTTTGGGAGGACATGCTCCACCAAATCCCGCATAGCCAAAATCATTCGGCCTTGGACGGCGCCAGTCGGAAGTTTTGTACCATCACGTCTTCCTGCATGGCGAATCTGTTGCCCGTTCTGAATGTGGCCGACGTCCAGTGCCACCATCCGCTCCCTGTAGGCGCATCTGAATCATCACAGTTACGGCAAAGCTTTTCGTGCTTTCTGGAGCACCAAGCCAGGTTAATGAGGGCGATGTTCTGCCCTCACACCCAAATCCAGAAAATACATTTCGTTGTAAGTTGCTCTCCTGTTTTTATTTCATTCTAAGTAACCTGAAATGCTGCGGCCTGCGCAGAAAATGTTATGAATGCCAATACACTTGAAACGATAAGTTTTTTAGTAAAAACCTCTTTGTTGTGACCTATCGTTATTTTATTGATCTGCATTGATCTCATTATCCGAAAAGGCGCAGTGGTAGGCGCAAATGCAATCATAATTCTGAGGTGGCCCGAACATCGCCGTAGTGTCCGCGGAATTCGGATTCCTGTTATCTCAAGGATGATTATTTTTTAATGCGGTGCGCTACGTGACAACAAGTTAATGACTAACACACGGCACAAATCAACATAGTGCCTATGATGGCTGGCAAGTCCAGTCGTTGGCCAAAAAATCCCAGGAAAGCAAACTAATCAGAACGATACCGCTCCTTGACCAGATAGCATAAGCAATCCCTGTAGGTATTGAGCCAGTGTCTGAGCTAATAACCAAAATGATGCACAATAGCAAATAATTGTGCCGACAGAGGGCCATAACCGTGTAAACCCCTTCTGAAGAGTTCCATTAAGGTTGTCCCAATGACCTCTCTGCAGGTCTTGCGCCACCAAGATGAATACTAAGGGTTCATAGCATATTCTTTCCTGTTCATACTGGAGAAACTCTGTACAGTTTTGAACACAACTACACCGTTGTCATCCTTCGTGTATGTGTACTGCGGGGGCTCTGGCGTGGCAAGGGGTCAAGGCAGGAACAATAATAATAGGAAGGAACCCAGGCTAACAAAAGAGTTTCACTCTTCCTATGAGCAAAGCGAAAGACAAACATGTTATCGCGTTTTTACGAATAGTGGATGGCAGAAGAACTAGGAATAGGTATCCATTTAAACCAGAAGTGGGTGAGTTTGCCCATCCATGCCCACGCGGGCAGATGGGGATAATGCCAACAGGTTACAAAACCTACACCTGCATGGACATCACTTCCTGATACGCCGCCACCAGCTTATTCGCACCTGAATCCCCATTTGCATAGAAACTGAGGCTTTTTGCATATCGGTCATCACATCGTTAACGCCACACCAGGTTCACCGAGGGTGAATTTTTACTGCCTGCGTGCCGGCAGCTGTTGTGTATCGCTTATGCAATGAGCGCGGCGTGCAGCTGCCCGGCAAACCTAATGGTCGGTTGTGGCAGTAAATTTTTCTGTGCACGCGCACTCATCGCCGTAGCCTGTAACTGGCTAATAACCCCTTGATCCCCTGTATCGCTGACATTTTCGTCTACCGGATAATTTCTGGTAGCAAAGCCTGACGGTGGAATAAGACAAAGGCGCTAAATAGCAACGAAAAAACGGGTTTATTGGCGGATAAGAAAAACGAAAGCGCGAATAATGGGAGCGTCAATTTTTGAGTTTGCTGACCCGGGAGTGAGTCTTGCTTCACTTTGCCATAACGCCGTCCATAATGGGCGAGGCGAGGTCGCGATGAATGCGACTGCAGCCCAGACAAAATCTCTTGAGTGGCTGGGTAGGGCCGTGCGAATCCGGAAAATTCCATTGATTGTTGCCGGTTTAGCGGCAGTGGCGGTCATCGTCGCGCTTGATCCTGTCAGCAAGGCCCCGACTAGCCGCTCTGTCTTCAGCAATCTTTCCGATCAGGATGGTGGCGCAATTGTCGAGCCAACTGACGCAAATGAATATCCTTACCGCGTCAGCGAAGCCAGGCGGCGCTATCGGAAGTTCCGCAGGTGAGACCACGAGCTGCGTCTGCGCCTGGCGCAACGAGGCTTGCCCAAAGGCGGCGCGGTCGGTTTCAACTACTGGATCAGGAAAAGTTGGTATCAGCGAGTTTTCAGCGAACAGGTGAATTCTGGCGGGCGCTGGAAGGCAAGCTTTCTCGTACCATCGAAACTATCAGGCCAGGTAAAAGGGGCGCGCGTACATACTGGCAATGCCGAAACCTCGTACGTTCCGTGAACAAAATCCCCTTCTGCATCGGTGACGGTAAATGGGTTACCAGCCGCGCGCTGGATGAAGGGCAAATTAGCGCCATTGTACATCTGGTTTCCAGCACTCCTGGTGTACCGCCTGGAAACGTCACGCTGGTGGATCAGGGCGGGCATCTGTTAACCCAGTCCAATACCAGCGGGCGCGATCTTAATGACGCTCAGTTGAAATATGCCAGCGATGTCGAAGGCCGTATTCAGCAGCGTATTGAAGCGATCCTGTCACCTATTGTTGGTAACGGTAATATTCACGCCTAGGTCACGGCGCAACTGGACTTCGCCAGTAAAGAACAAACGGAAGAACAGTATCGCCCTAACGGTGATGAATCTCATGCGGCGCTTCGTTCACGCCAGCTTAATGAGAGCGAGCAAAGCGGTTCCGGTTATCCGGGCGGCGTACCGGGGGCGTTGTCGAATCAACCGGCACCTGCGAATAACGCGCCAATCAGCACGCCTCCGACAAATCAAAATAACCGCCAGCAGCAGGCGAGCACCACCAGCAATAGTGGGCCGCGTAGCACACAGCGGAATGAAACCAGTAACTACGAAGTCGATCGCACCATTCGTCATACCAAAATGAACGTGGGCGATGTGCAACGTCTGTCAGTCGCGGTAGTGGTGAATTACAAAACCTTGCCAGACGGTAAACCATTGCCTCTCAGCAACGAACAGATGAAGCAAATTGAAGCTCTGACCCGCGAGGCGATGGGCTTTTCTGAAAAACGCGGTGATTCGCTCAATGTTGTTAACTCGCCGTTCAATAGCAGTGACGAAAGCGGCGGAGCACTGCCGTTTTGGCAACAGCAAGTGTTTATCGATCAGTTGCTGGCTGCCGGTCGCTGGTTGCTGGTTGCTGGTACTGCTGGTGGCGTGGTTGCTGTGGCGGAAAGCGGTACGCCCGCAGCTAACACGTCGCGCCGAGGCGGTGAAGACTGTGCAGCAACAGGCGCAGGCCCGCGAGGAAGTGGAAGATGCGGTGGAAGTCCGTCTGAGCAAAGACGAACAACTCCAACAACGGCGCGCTAACCAACGACTGGGGGCAGAAGTCATGAGCCAGCGTATCCGTGAAATGTCTGATAACGATCCGCGCGTGGTGGCGCTGGTCATTCGCCAGTGGATAAATAACGATCATGAGTAACCTGACAGGCACCGATAAAAGCGTCATCCTGCTGATGACCATTGGCGAAGACCGGGCGGCAGAGGTGTTCAAGCACCTCTCCCAGCGCGAAGTGCAAACCCTGAGCGCTGCAATGGCGAACGTCACGCAGATCTCCAACAAGCAGCTAACCGATGTGCTGGCGGAGTTTGAGCAAGAAGCTGAACAGTTTGCTGCACTGAATATCAACGCCAACGATTATCTGCGTTCGGTATTGGTCAAAGCTCTGGGTGAAGAACGTGCCGCCAGCCTGCTGGAAGATATTCTCGAAACCCGCGATACCGCCAGCGGTATTGAAACGCTCAACTTTATGGAGCCGCAGAGCGCCGCCGATCTGATTCGCGATGAGCATCCGCAAATTATCGCCACCATTCTGGTGCATCTGAGGCGCGCCCAGGCCGCCGATATTCTGGCGTTGTTCGATGAACGTCTGCGCCACGACGTGATGTTGCGTATCGCCACCTTTGGCGGCGTGCAGCCAGCCGCGCTGGCCGAACTGACCGAAGTACTGAATGGCTTGCTCGACGGTCAGAATCTCAAGCGCAGCAAAATGGGCGGCGTGAGAACGGCAGCCGAAATTATCAACCTGATGAAAACGCAGCAGGAAGAAGCCGTTATTACCGCCGTGCGTGAATTCGACGGCGAGCTGGCGCAGAAAATCATCGACGAGATGTTCCTGTTCGAGAATCTGGTGGATGTCGATGATCGCAGCATTCAGCGTCTGTTGCAGGAAGTGGATTCCGAATCGCTGCTGATCGCGCTGAAAGGGGCCGAGCAGCCACTGCGCGAGAAATTCCTGCGCAATATGTCGCAGCGTGCCGCCGATATTCTGCGCGACGATCTCGCCAAGCGTGGTCCGGTGCGTCTGTCGCAGGTCGAAAACGAACAGAAAGCGATTCTGCTGATTGTGCGCCGTCTTGCCGAAACTGGCGAGATGGTGATTGGCAGCGGCGAGGATACCTATGTCTGATAATCTGCCGTGGAAAACCTGGACGCCGGACGATCTCGCGCCACCACCGGCAGAGTTTGTGCCAATGGTCGAGTCGGAAGAAACCATTATTGAAGAGGCCGAACCCAGCCTTGAGCAGCAACTGGCGCAACTGCAAATGCAGGCCCACGAGCAGGGTTATCAGGCGGGGATTGCCGAAGGTCGCCAGCAAGGTCACGAACAGGGCTATCAGGAAGGACTGGCCCAGGGGCTGGAACAAGGTCTGGCAGAGGCGAAGGCTCAACAAGCGCCAATTCATGCCCGGATGCAGCAACTGGTCAGCGAATTTCAAACTACCCTTGATGCGCTTGATAGTGTGATAGCTTCGCGCCTGATGCAGATGGCGCTGGAGGCAGCACGTCAGGTGATCGGTCAGACACCAACGGTGGATAACTCGGCACTGATCAAACAGATCCAACAGTTGTTGCAGCAAGAACCGTTATTGAGCGGTAAACCAGGCTGCGCGTGCACCCAGATAATGTGCAACGGGTGGATGATATGCTCGGCGCAACCTAGCAAGTTTAGTTGGCTGCGCCGCTTGCAGGGCGATCCCACACTCCATCCTGGCGGCTGTGAGACCTCTTCCGCCGATGAAGGCGATCTCGACGCCGTGTCGCCACTCGCTGGCAAGAACTCTGCCGTCTGGCAGCACAGGAGTGGTGTAATGACCACGCGCCTGACTGGCTGGTTAACCACGCTGGATAACTTTGAAGCCAAAATGGCGCAGTTGCCCTGCGGTACCGTCGCTATCGGGCCATTAACCCGCGCTACCGGGCTGGTGCTGGAAGCCACCGGATTCAATTGCCGCTCGGCGCAACCTGTGTCATTGAACGCCAAACGGCAGCGAAACGCACGAAGTAAAAGCGAAGTCGTTGGCTTTAACGGTGAACGGCTGTTTTTAATGCCGCTGGAGGAAGTGGAAGGTGTCCTGCCCGGCGCGCGTGTATATGCCAAAAACATTTCGGCAGAAGGGCTGCAAAGCGGCAAGCAGTTGCCGCTCGGTCCGGCGTTATTAGGTCGTGTTCTGGACGGTAGCGGTAAACCGCTCGATGGCCTGCCCTTCCCCGATACGACGGAAACCGGTGCGCTGATTACCCCGCCATTTAACCCGTTGCAACGTACACCGATTGAACATGTGCTGGACACCGGCGTGCGCCCAATCAATGCCCTGCTTACCGTCGGACGCGGGCAGCGTATGGGGCTGTTTGCCGGGTCGGGCGTTGGTAAAAGTGTGCTGCTGGGGATGATGGCACGCTACACCCGCGCCGATGTCATTGTCGTGGGTTTGATTGGTGAACGTGGGCGCGAAGTAAAAGATTTTATTGAGAATATCCTCGGTGCCGAAGGACGTGCACGCTCAGTGGTGATTGCCGCTCCGGCGGATGTTTCTCCGCTCCTGCGAATGCAAGGTGCCGCCTATGCCACGCGCATTGCCGAAGATTTTCGCGATCGTGGTCAGCATGTGTTGCTGATTATGGACTCCCTCACCCGCTACGCGATGGCCCAGCGTGAAATTGCGCTGGCGATTGGCGAACCACCTGCCACTAAAGGTTATCCACCGTCGGTGTTTGCCAAATTACCGGCACTGGTCGAGCGTGCCGGTAATGGCATTAGCGGCGGCGGCTCGATTACCGCGTTTTATACCGTGCTCACCGAAGGCGATGACCAGCAGGACCCCATTGCTGACTCCGCGCGGGCAATCCTCGACGGTCACATTGTGCTGTCTCGCCGACTGGCGGAAGCCGGGCACTATCCGGCTATCGATATTGAAGCGTCGATCAGTCGCGCAATGACGGCGTTGATCAGTGAGCAACATTACGCGCGAGTGCGCACCTTCAAACAGCTGTTGTCGAGTTTTCAGCGTAACCGCGATCTGGTTAGCGTCGGCGCGTATGCCAAAGGCAGCGATCCGATGCTCGATAAAGCCATCGCCCTGTGGCCGCAGCTGGAGGGCTATTTGCAACAAGGCATTTTTGAACGCGCGGACTGGGAAGCGTCTCTCCAGGGGCTGGAGCGTATTTTCCCGACAGTGTCATAACCCAGGAGATAACGGCAGATGGCGGAAGAACAGCTCAAAATGTTGATCGATTATCAGAATGAATATCGCAATAACCTCAATAGCGATATGAGTGCCGGGATGACCAGCAACCGCTGGATCAACTATCAGCAGTTTATCCAGACGCTGGAAAAAGCCATTACTCAGCATCGCCAGCAACTTAATCAGTGGACGCAGAAAGTTGACATTGCCCTGAACAGCTGGCGAGAAAAGAAACAACGTTTGCAGGCCTGGCAGACACTGCAGGAACGGCAATCCACGGCGGCACTGCTTGCAGAAAACCGCCTCGATCAGAAAAAGATGGATGAGTTCGCCCAGCGCGCCGCCATGAGGAAACCTGAATGATTCGCTTAGCGCCCTTGATTACCGCCGACGTTGACACCACCACATTGCCTGGCGGCAAAGCCAGCGATGCTGCACAAGATTTTCTCACGTTGTTGAGCGAAGCATTAGCAGGCGAGACAACAACTGACAAAGCGGCCCCCCAGTTGCTGGTAGCAACAGATAAGCCCACGACAAAAGGCGAGCCGCTGGTCAGCGATATTCTTGCCGATGCGCAACAAGCGGATTTACTGATCCCTGTGGATGAAACACTTCCTGTCATCAACGACGAACAATCCACATCAACACCGTTAACCACCGCTCAGACGATGACGTTGGCTGCGGTGGCTGACAAAAATACGACAAAAGACGAAAAAGCGGATGATCTTAATGAAGACGTCACCGCAAGTCTGAGCGCCCTTTTTGCGATGTTGCCGGGTTTTGACAATACGCCCAAAGTGACTGATGCACCGTCAACCGTGTTACCGGCAGAGAAACCAACGCTCTTCACAAAACTGACTTCTGCGCAACTCACTACAGCACAGCCTGATGACGCCCCCGGCACACCAGCTCAGCCATTAACACCGCTGGTAGCAGAAGCCCAGAGTAAAGCGGAAGTCATCAGCACGCCTTCGCCGGTGACCGCTGACGCCAGCCCGCTAATCACTCCACACCAGACACAGCCACTGCCCACCGTCGCCGCGCCTGTTTTGAGTGCACCGCTGGGTTCTCACGAATGGCAACAATCATTGAGCCAGCATATTTCGCTGTTCACCCGCCAGGGGCAACAAAGTGCAGAGTTGCGTCTGCACCCACAGGATTTAGGTGAAGTGCAAATTTCCCTCAAAGTGGATGATAACCAGGCGCAGATCCAGATGATTTCACCGCATCAGCACGTACGCGCCGCCCTGGAAGCAGCGCTGCCGGTACTGCGTACGCAGCTGGCCGAAAGTGGCATTCAGTTAGGGCAAAGCAACATTAGTGGCGAAAGCTTTAGTGGTCAGCAGCAGGCCGCTTCCCAGCAACAGCAAAGCCAACGCACAGCAAACCATGAACCTCTGGCGGGGGAAGACGACGATACGCTTCCGGTTCCCGTCTCTTTACAAGGGCGTGTAACAGGTAACAGCGGCGTTGATATTTTCGCCTAACGTCAGAGGTAGCACCGTAATCCGCGTCTTTTCCCCGCTTTGTTGCGCTCAAGACGCAGGATAATTAGCCGATAAGCAGTAGCGACACAGGAAGACCGCAACACATGACTGATTACGCGATAAGCAAGAAAAGCAAGCGATCGCTTTGGATCCCGATTCTGGTATTCATTACCCTCGCGGCCTGTGCCAGCGCAGGTTACAGCTACTGGCATTCGCATCAGGTTGCCGCTGACGACAAAGCGCAGCAACGCGTCGTGCCCTCCCCGGTCTTCTATGCGCTGGATACCTTTACGGTCAATTTGGGCGATGCGGATCGCGTGCTTTATATCGGCATAACCCTGCGACTGAAAGATGAAGCAACCCGCTCGCGGCTGAGTGAGTATTTGCCGGAAGTCCGTAGTCGCTTGCTGTTACTGTTTTCACGTCAGGATGCTGCCGTACTGGCGACAGAAGAAGGCAAGAAAAACCTGATTGCCGAGATTAAAACCACACTTTCCACCCCGCTTGTTGCCGGGCAACCGAAACAGGATGTCACCGACGTGCTGTATACCGCTTTTATTCTGCGATAACGACATGGGCGATAGTATTCTTTCTCAAGCTGAAATTGATGCGCTGTTGAATGGTGACAGCGAAGTCAAAGACGAACCGACAGCCAGTATTAGCGGCGAAAGTGACATTCGTCCGTACGATCCGAATACCCAACGACGGGTTGTGCGCGAACGTTTGCAGGCGCTGGAAATCATTAATGAGCGCTTTGCCCGCCATTTTCGTATGGGGCTGTTCAACCTGCTGCGCCGTAGCCCGGACATTACCGTCGGGGCCATCCGCATTCAGCCGTACCATGAATTTGCCCGCAACCTGCCGGTGCCGACCAACCTGAACCTAATCCACCTGAAACCGCTACGCGGCACAGGGCTGGTAGTGTTCTCGCCGAGTCTGGTGTTTATCGCCGTGGATAACCTGTTTGGCGGCGATGGACGCTTCCCGACCAAAGTGGAAGGTCGCGAGTTTACCCATACTGAACAGCGCGTCATCAACCGTATGTTGAAGCTGGCGCTTGAAGGCTATAGCGATGCATGGAAGGCGATTAATCCGTGGAAGTTGAGTATGTGCGCTTCGGAAATGCAGGTGAAATTATCAGATCACCACCTCGCCAACGACATTGTGGTTATACGCCGTTCATGTGGAGATCTGGCAACCTGACCGTGAATTTAATATCTGCCTGCCATTCAGCATGATCGATGCTTATGCAATTTGTTGGTTAACCCGCCGCTGGAAAACTCGCGTAATGAAGATTAGAACTGGCGCGATAACCTGGTGCGCCAGGTGCAGCATTCACAGCTGGAACTGGTGGCCAACTTTGCCGATATCTCGCTACGCCTGTCGCAGATTTTAAAACTGAAACCCGGCGACGTCCTGCCGATAGAAAAACCCGATCGCATCATCGCCCATGTTGACGGCGTCCCGGTTCTGACCAGTCAGTACGGTACTCTCAACGGTCAGTATGCGTTACGGATAGAACATTTGATTAACCCGATTTTAAATTCTCTGAACGAGGAACAGCCCAAATGAGTGACATGAATAATCCGGCCGATGACAACAACGGCGCAATGGACGATCTGTGGGCTGAAGCGTTGAGCGAGCAAAAATCAACCAGCGAAAAAAGCGCTGCCGACGCGGTGTTCCAGCAATTTGGCGGTGGTGATGTCAGCGGAACGTTGCAGGATATCGACCTGATTATGGATATTCCGGTCAAGCTGACCGTCGAGCTGGGCCGTACGCGGATGACCATCAAAGAGCTGTTGCGTCTGACGCAAGGGTCAGTCGTGGCGCTGGACGGTCTGGCGGGCGAACCGCTGGATATTCTGATCAACGGTTATTTAATCGCCCAGGGCGAAGTGGTGGTTGTTGCCGATAAATATGGCGTGCGGATCACCGATATCATTACCCCGTCCGAGCGGATGCGCCGCCTGAGCCGTTAGTGATGAATAACCATGCTACTGTGCAATCTTCCGCGCCGGTTTCTGCTGAGCCACTGCTGCAGGTGAGCGGCGCACTCATCGCCATTATTGCCCTGATCCTCGCTGCTGCCTGGCTGGTAAAACGGCTGGGATTTGCCCCTAAACGCACTGGCGTTAACGGTCTGAAAATTAGCGCCAGTGCTTCGCTGGGCGCGCGTGAACGGGTCGTGGTGGTCGATGTGGAAGATGCACGGCTGGTGCTCGGCGTTACCGCAGGGCAAATCAATCTGCTGCATAAACTTCCCCCTTCAGCACCAACGGAAGAGATACCGCAGACCGATTTTCAGTCGGTCATGAAAAATTTGCTTAAGCGTGGCGGGAGATCCTGATGCGTCGTTTGTTTTCTGTCGCACCGGTCCTTCTCTGGCTGATTACGCCCCTCGCCTTCGCGCAACTGCCGGGTATCACCAGCCAGCCGCTACCTGGCGGTGGACAAAGCTGGTCGCTCCCGGTGCAGACGCTGGTGTTCATCACCTCGTTGACGTTCATTCCAGCGATTTTACTGATGATGACCAGTTTCACCCGCATCATTATTGTTTTTGGTTTATTGCGTAACGCGCTGGGAACGCCCTCCGCGCCACCTAACCAGGTATTGCTGGGGCTGGCACTGTTTTTGACCTTTTTTATTATGTCGCCAGTGATCGACAAAATTTATGTCGATGCGTACCAGCCATTCAGCGAAGAGAAAATCTCAATGCAGGAGGCGCTGGAAAAAGGGGCGCAGCCGCTGCGTGAGTTTATGCTGCGTCAGACCCGCGAGGCAGATTTAGGGTTGTTTGCCAGACTGGCGAATACCGGCCCGTTGCAGGGGCCTGAAGCTGTGCCGATGCGCATTTTGCTCCCGGCCTACGTGACCAGCGAGTTGAAAACCGCATTTCAGATAGGCTTCACGATTTTCATCCCTTTTTTGATTATCGACCTGGTGATTGCCAGCGTGTTGATGGCATTGGGGATGATGATGGTTCCCCCCGCCACCATTGCTCTGCCCTTTAAACTGATGCTGTTTGTACTGGTGGATGGCTGGCAATTGCTGGTCGGTTCGCTGGCGCAGAGCTTTTACAGCTAGAGAGGCAAAATGACACCTGAATCGGTCATGATGATGGGAACTGAAGCGATGAAAGTCGCGCTGGCACTGGCAGCCCCGCTGTTGCTGGTAGCGCTGGTCACGGGCCTTATCATCAGTATTTTGCAGGCAGCCACGCAGATTAACGAAATGACGCTGTCGTTTATTCCGAAAATCATCGCCGTATTTATCGCCATCATTATTGCCGGACCGTGGATGCTCAATCTGTTGCTGGATTACGTCCGCACCTTGTTCACTAACCTGCCGTATATCATCGGGTAGCCCGTACAATGATGCAGGAGACAAGCGATCAATGGCTTTCCTGGTTAAGCCTGTACTTCTGGCCGTTACTGCGCGTGCTGGCGCTCATTTCTACCGCGCCAATTCTGAGCGAACGCAGCGTGCCGAAACGGGTAAAACTGGGTCTGGCAATGATGATCACGTTCGCCATTGCCCCATCATTACCTGCCAACGATGTTCCTGTTTT
Organism: Shigella flexneri; assembly: GCA_048288465.1. Taxonomy (GTDB): domain Bacteria; phylum Pseudomonadota; class Gammaproteobacteria; order Enterobacterales; family Enterobacteriaceae; genus Enterobacter; species Enterobacter flexneri_B. The sequence goes on from CP182556.1 coordinate 1,954,528, forward strand.
TTCGTTCTTTGCTCTGTGGCTGGCCGTACAGCAGATCCTGATCGGCATTGCGCTTGGTTTTACCATGCAATTTGCCTTTGCCGCTGTGCGAACCGCTGGCGAAATTATCGGTCTGCAAATGGGGCTGTCATTTGCGACATTTGTCGATCCTGGCAGCCATCTCAATATGCCCGTTTTAGCGCGCATCATGGATATGCTGGCATTACTGCTGTTCCTGACATTTAACGGTCATTTATGGTTGATTTCACTGCTGGTCGATACCTTTCACACCCTGCCGATTGGTAGCGAACCGTTGAACAGCAATGCGTTTCTGGCACCCACCAAAGCAGGGAGTTTGATTTTCCTTAACGGGCTGATGCTGGCGTTACCGCTCATTACTCTGTTGCTGACCCTGAATCTGGCATTAGGTTTACTTAATCCGTATGGCCCCGCTATTATTGATTTTCGTTATTGGATTTCCATTAACTCTACTGTCGGCATCTCTTTAATGGCGGCATTAATGCCGTTATTGTGCCTTTTTGCGAACATTTATTCAGTGAAATTTTTAATTTGCTGGCTGATATTATTAGTGAATTGCCATTATATAATTCCTAACGTTTATCATGTTATCCTTAGGATTATCCGATAGAGAATACCTGCCACCATATTTCCAGGATACTCCTGCAGCGAAATATTTGTTTTAAGCTCACTTATATATCGCAACATTTACTTTACTTTAACACATTTTATGGAAATTATACAACACTTTACGGGATAGTTAGTCGCCCAAAAATCGCGAGAGCTGGCGCAATTAGGTTACCTATGTTGTTCCGTTAGTCATGATGAAATATTCAGGTAAGGGGAATTATCGTTACGCATTGAGTGAGGGTATGCCATGTCAACGATTATTATGGATTTATGTAGTTACACCCGACTAGGTTTAACCGGGTATCTGTTGAGTAGAGGGGTTAAAAAAAGAGAAATCAACGACATTGAAACCGTTGATGACCTTGCCATAGCTTGTGATTCACAGCGTCCTTCAGTGGTGTTTATTAATGAGGACTGTTTCATCCACGATGCTTCTAACAGTCAGCGCATCAAGCACATCATTAATCAACATCCCAATACGTTATTTATCGTTTTTATGGCAATTGCCAATGTTCATTTTGATGAATATCTATTGGTCAGAAAAAATTTATTGATCAGTTCTAAATCGATTAAACCGGAATCTCTCGACGATATCCTTGGCGATATTCTGAAAAAAGAGACAACGATAACCTCGTTTTTAAATATGCCGACGTTATCATTGAGCCGAACCGAATCGAGTATGTTGCGAATGTGGATGGCAGGTCAGGGAACCATTCAAATCTCCGACCAAATGAATATCAAAGCCAAGACCGTTTCATCGCATAAAGGTAATATTAAACGTAAGATCAAAACGCATAATAAACAGGTTATCTACCATGTCGTCCGACTGACGGATAATGTGACTAATGGTATTTTTGTCAACATGCGCTAACACATTCTGACTGGTGGTTTCCCACCAGTCAGGCTGAATAAGATTACTCTGCTTTCTCAACAAAGATACCGTCCTGATGCCCTGCTTCATTAAAGAACCAGATGCCGAGCGGGTAGTCTTCCAGCGCAACCAGGTACATTGTGCCTTCACTAAACTCCTCAACTGCCAGTACCACTCCAGGACGACGCGGACCGCCATCCGTTTTGACTGTTACCCGATCATTCACCTTCATCGTTTTCCTCCTGTGGCTTTGTGCCAGTGTAGAACAATTTCGTTTTTCTGGCAGCGCCAAGCGCGCGCGAGTGCTGATTTTCTCGACGGTCTATACTTAAGAGATGCCAGGCGGACTTAACGACTGGCGGCAACAACAGAGTAACGGTTGCGAGGAAAGATGATGAAAACCGCAAAAGTGTACAGCGATACCGCAAAACGTGAGGTCAGCGTCGATGTCGATGCCCTGCTGGCGGCGATCAATGAAATTAGCGAAAGCGAAGTTCATCGCAGCCAGAACGATTCTGAACACGTTAGCGTCGATGGACGTGAATATCATACATGGCGTGAATTGGCGGATGCCTTCGAACTGGATATTCATGACTTCAGCGTCTCTGAAGTGAATCGTTGAATGCACAATAAAAAAATCCCGACCCTGAGGGTGTCGGGATGAAACTTGCTTAAGCAAGAAGCACTTAAAAAATTCGTTACACCAGGAAATCTGATGTGTTCATCACCTTATCTGCAATTTTTTTCGCTGACAAGAAAATATTCGCGCTATGAATGATTAACGCTACTTATGAATAGAAATGTGACGCGCGTCACCCCTTGGTGGCTCTGGTGTCAACGGGATCGCTCCCGAAAAAATCATCTTTGATTATTTGTGCTGTTTTGAGAATCATCCTGGTAAGGGGAGTACTGCGCGACCATGTTTTCAATTCAACAACCACTACTGGTTTTTAGCGATCTTGATGGCACCCTGCTGGACAGTCATAGTTATGACTGGCAACCGGCAGCCCCCTGGCTCAGCCGTTTACACGAAGCCAATATTCCCGTCATTCTCTGTAGCAGTAAAACTTTAGCGGAAATGCTGTACTTGCAAAAAATGTTGGGGCTACAAGGCTTACCGCTGATTGCAGAGAATGGCGCAGTGATCCAGCTTGCTGAACAATGGCAGGATATAGACGGTTTTCCACGCATCATCTCAGGTATTAGCCATGGCGAAATCTGCCAGGTTTTAAATACGCTACGCGAGAAAGAACATTTTAAATTCACGACTTTTGATGATGTCGACGATGCAACCATTGCCGAATGGACGGGATTAAGCCGTAGCTAGGCGGCGCTGACGCAGCTGCATGAGGCGTCGGTAACGCTAATCTGGCGCGACAGTGACGAGCGTATGGCACAATTTATCGCTCGTCTGAACGAACTGGGCTTGCAGTTTATGCAGGGTGCGCGCTTCTGGCACGTACTGGATGCCTCTGCCGGAAAAGATCAGGCTGCCAACTGGATTATCGCGACCTATCAACAATTGTCAGGCAGACGCCCAACCACACTTGGCCTGGGCGATGGGCCAAACGATGCGCCTTTACTGGAGGTAATGGATTACGCGGTGATTGTGAAAGGGCTAAACCGTGAAGGGGTACATCTGCATGATGAGGATCCGGCCCGCGTCTGGCGAACGCAGCGTGAAGGACCGGAAGGCTGGCGTGAAGGGCTGGACCATTTTTTCTCCGCCCGTTAAGCGTTATCGCTCGCGAATACCCGATTGCGCCCGGCCTGTTTTGCGAGGTAAAGCCGACGGTCGGCCAATGACTGGAGTTGTTCAAAATCATAATCACCGGTTTCCTCGCTGCTACTTACCCCCAGCGAGGCACTGATGCGTATCGTTGTACTCTTGGCGATCAGCATCTCTTTTTCATTTAACTTCAGGCGAATACGTTCTGCGACCTCCGCAGCCTGCGTCAGATTCGCGCCTGGCAGAATCACACAAAACTCCTCACCACCGACCCGCCCGGCAACGTCCTGCGCACGCAAGGAACTGCTAATTAATCCGGCAGCATGAGAAAGAACACGGTCGCCCGCCTGATGACCAAAGCGGTCATTAATCGCTTTAAAATGGTCAAGATCGACCTGAATGACAGAAAAAGGATGTTGGTGCGTCTGACACAATTTAGCGAGCGGACGGGCTTTTTCGAACAGTGCGCCACGGTTATATAAACGCGTTAAGGTGTCGTGCCACGCCTGCCACTGCAACGAGCTTTGCAGAACATACATGTTGCTGACCATCCGGCGAATCACATACCAGGAGAGGAGTAACATGGTGGTAAAGAGCGCCCACAGCAGGGTTAATGCAATGCTGATACTGCCGAAATCGCCGCGCACGCCTTCGCTTAGCGTATGGACGCGCGCCAGCACACCGTCGAAATGGTCCAGACGTTCCCAGCTAACATAGCGACTGTCCATACGAATGCCGCCCCGCGTGTCATGTTCCATTGCCTGCGCCAGCAAGGCCAGTTCACGAGGATCAAAAATATTCCCTGTTGGATGGTCAGGATTGGAAGAGGTCAAAAATCTCAGCTTACTGTCATAGAGCTGATACTCACCATCGAGGTTTTTATCGATGGCGTTTCTTAAAAATTGCTGCATAGTACGCACGGGAATACTCATCCCCAGCACGCCATACCAGTAGTTATTACTGTCTACCGGAACACTGACGGTAACCTGCGGTTCAGTATTGCTGGCGTGTTCCGGTTGCGAAGTGAACCAGCGTACCGCGCGGTGACGATTTTCTCGTTGCGAATGGCCGATAAACCAGGGTTGGGTGACATAGCCGTAATAACGCGTTGGTACATTGCGCGTAAACAAGGTCGGCTGCGTCGAAACGTAAAATCCAGCACGCGAGACATACATCGCCTGTTCAACCATCGACGAGGAGTTGTGCGCCAGTCGCAGCAAGTAACCAACTTCCAGTGCAGCGGTAATTTCATTGTCGAGGCTTTCATTTTCGCGAGACAGGAAATTCCCCTCGCTGACTAATGCATCCGATACGCCATTGACTGGCAGGGTGCGCCGTCGGTTGAGTTCGATTTGCCAGGCGTGCTCGTCGCGATGCTGTTCGAACTCGGTTACGGCATTACGCAGAGAGGTGAAATCCAGTGGCGCCACGAGAGCTTCGCGCATGCCATTACGCAAAAAGATCAGTTTGTCGACGTTATACTGCAAATGCTTATCGAGCGCGTTGGCTACGTTTTCCAGATGATTACGCTAGCTGGAGATATAGGCATCTTCCAGCACCACCACTTCACGCCAGGTGAGCAAGGTGGAAAAAAGCAATACCACGATAAAGCAGAGATTAACGACATGACCGGGCCCCAGGCGGCGTGCGAGTTTTTTCAACCAGCTCTGGTTTTCCATTTTTGTCTCGTGCTGCACCCTGACGACTCCCAACCTGCTTTTTTATGATTCTGGCATAACCCGGCAATAGCGTACCGCAAAACAGCGATAATTTTATAATGGTGGCATGATAAGACGCGACTATCATTCATTGCAGGCATTGGGACACCAGGCCGGATGTGATCCGGCCTGGTGTTAATGATACCCTTTCAAACTTCTTCCGCAGAACGACTCCCCTCCCCCGGAACAAGATCGGTTTCATGAAAAGCTTCCCGCTTGACCCCGTAACCGTCATACCAACGACACTCAACCATACCGCTGGAGTATCCAGTGACAATCATCCGCGGGCCGCCCTCTTTAACCGTAACTTCCTCACTAACCATAAAGCTCATACTCGCCTCCTTTTTTCGAGTGAAACTTGTTCACCTTAGTTGAAGATGGCGAATTTTGCATAATAGCCAGTGCGAGTATTAATGTGCCTGACCGCGCATTTTCGCTACTGCTTTCACTCCCAGCACCACGATGCCGCCGATGATAAATCCAAGAATCAGATTTAAAACAGTCGGTAATATCATCGCCACCACTGCACTTTGCTGCCCGGCGATATGTTCAATAGCGTGATGCAGCGGCGCAATACCATGTACCACAATCCCGCCGCCGACGAGGAACATCGCCAGCGTGCCGACAATCGATAATGCTTTCATCAGCCAAGGCGCGATAATCAATAACCCTTTACCTAATGCCTGCATCAGCGCGCTAGATTTTTCCGCCAGCCAATACCCTAGGTCATCAATCTTAACGATAACCCCTACCAGACCGTAGACGCCCACGGTCACTACCAGCGCGATGCCTGAAAGCACCAGCACCTGATTAAGCAACGGCGCCTCTGCCACAATCCCCAGCGTGATGGCGACGATTTCCGCAGACAAAATAAAATCGGTACGAATCGCCCCTTTAATTTTGTCCTTTTCAAACTTCAGCGGATCCTGCGCCGCCAGCTTCTCCAGACGCTGCTGGCTCTGCGCTGGATCTTCTTTATGTTTACGCGCCTCCAGCATATGCAGCACTTTCTCTACCCCTTCAAAGCAGAGAAACGCGCCACCAATCATCAACAGTGGCGTAATCGCCCACGGGATAAACGCACTGATGATCAGCGCCAGCGGCACCAGAATCACTTTATTGATCAGCGATCCTTTCGCCACGCCCCAGACCACGGGAAGTTCCCGGTTGGCCCGCACGCCTGAAACTTGTTGCGCATTGAGCGATAAATCATCCCCTAATACACCGGCGGTTTTCTTCGCCGCCAGTTTGCCCATCACAGAGATATCGTCCAGCAGTGTGGCGATATCATCGAGCAACGTCAGTAAACTACTCCCGGCCAAAAGCATTCCCTCTCATTTTTATTGTTGAAGGGTGTAAGTATGAAGCAAAAACGGCAGCTCTGATACTTGCTTCACAGGTCAACATTTATTTAACAATCAAGTGCAATTATATCTCTCGCCAGCAGAATGATTTTCACGTTTACTATGAACCACCTTTTTATTTCCGCCGTGAGGGATTATGCGTTTCCGCCAGTTGTTACCGCTTTTTGGCGCGCTGTTTGCGTTGTATATCATTTGGGGCTCAACCTATTTTGTCATTCGGATTGGCGTGGGAAGCTGGCCTCCGTTAATGATGGCGGGCGTTCGATTCCAGGCAGCCGGTATTTTATTGCTGGCATTTTTGCTACTGCGCGGACACAAACTTCCCCCGCTACGTCCGCTGCTCAATGCCGCGCTGATTGGCCTGTTATTGCTGGCTGTCGGTAATGGCATGGTGACGGTTGCCGAACATCAAAATGTTCCTTCCGGCATCGCCGCCGTAGTGATTGCAACCGTGCCCCTCTTTACCCTGTGCTTCAGTCGCCTGTTTGGCATTAAAACGCGCAAACTGGAATGGGTGGGTATTGCCATTGGGCTTGCCGGAATCATCATGCTCAATAGCGGTGGAAATTTAAGCGGCAATCCGTGGGGCGCGATTCTGATTTTAATCGGCTCGATTAGCTGGGCGTTTGGCTCAGTTTATGGCTCGCGCATTACCTTACCTGTAGGGATGATGGCGGGTGCGATTGAGATGCTGGCGGCAGGCGTGGTGTTAATGATCGCATCGATGATTGCGGGTGAAAAACTGACGGCGCTCCCTTCCCTGTCAGGCTTCCTTGCGGTCGGCTATCTGGCGCTGTTTGGTTCGATTATCGCCATTAACGCTTATATGTATTTAATCCGTAATGTCAGTCCGGCTCTCGCCACCAGCTACGCCTACGTTAACCCGGTGGTCGCGGTCTTGCTGGGTACGGGACTGGGTGGCGAAACGCTGTCGAAGATTGAATGGCTGGCGCTCGGCGTAATTGTTTTCGCGGTGGTACTGGTCACGTTGGGAAAATATCTCTTCCCGGCCAAACCCGTTGTCGCGCCAGTTATTCAGGATGCATCAAGCGAGTAAATGAATCCCCTGCGTGTCGATCTGCGCGCTGGCACCTTCGCCGCAGATCCACTCTTCCAGACGCTCGGTAAGCGCCGCATCCGTCAGCTTCTCGCGCCTACGTAACGCACACTCCCAGACAATCAGTACGCGCCAGCCGAGCTCCTGCAAGCGACTGATATCGCGGCGATCGCGTTCAACATTTTTACCTATCTTCTCCAGCCAGAACTCAGTTCGAGTCGCAGGCACTTTAAACAGATAGCAGTGATGATGATGCCAGAAGCAGCCGTGGGTAAATATCACGCAGCGATATTCATCAACGACAAAATCCGGGCGTCCGGGCAGACTGGCGTCCTGAACGCGAAACGCAAGGCCCTGCCCGGTTAACAAACTGGCGAGGCGCTTCTCAATCGCCGTATCACGCGTGGCAATCGCGCGCATATTTTTGCTGCGGGTGGCCTTATCGTGAACGTCGACCATGTTGTGCCTCTTGCTGACGCAACGCCACCGCCTGTTTGATTTTTGGCTCAAGCAGTTTTGCCACCGCGGCAAAGACCGGCACGACCACCGAGTTGCCGAACTGGCGATAGGCCTGAGTGTCCGAAACCGGAATGCGGAATTTCGCTTCTCCCGGCGCTTCAAAACCCATTAAGCGCGCGCATTCACGAGGCGTTAACCGACGTGGACGATGTTGCTGATTCAGCGGATCGTCAAAGTCTTTCTCACCCGTGGCCATATCCCAACCGCGATCGATTAAAATTTCCGCGCCATCTTTGTAATAACGAGCAGACAGCGTACGGGTGACGCTTTGCGGATTGTTCGGATAAACCATTCCATAACCGAAGCCGTTACCGCGCGCCTGATGTTTTTTCGCATATCGATAGAGGTACTTCCACAGCACCGGCGTCAGGATATATTTCGCCTCAACCATCGGGTCCAGCAGCTGCGCCAGCGTCACTCGCTGTGCAGGGAAACATTCGCTGATATCACGCAGAGTAAAATCGGCTTTCAGATTCAGATCGCGACGAAAACCCACCAGCACGATGCGTTCACGGTGCTGCGGCAGGAAATGTTTACCATCGATGATTTTCGGATCGTCCGGCCCGTTATCTTCTGCATCGGCAACGTCATAGCCCAGTTCGTCCAGCGTCTGCATGATGATGCGGAACGTTTTTCCCTTATCGTGACTCTTCAGGTTTTTGACGTTTTCGAGCACAAACATCGCCGGACGACGCGCGTCGATAATGCGCACCACATCAAAGAACAGCGTGCCCTGGGTATCGCAGGCAAAACCGTGCGCCTGCCGAGCGAGTTCTTTTCTATACGCCAGCCAGCGAAAATGGCTGACAAGGGAAACCGGCCAAGAAAACATCGTGTTCAGGAATGTGTTGACGAAGATGTTCCGCCGCTGCCTCATCACTCACGCCTTCTTTATGGCTGAGGGCGATGTTGCGGATATTCATCAAAATGATGCGTCGCCGGGTCGCAATAATGGTTGGCTTTATAAGTGCGTACCGCATGTTTGTTCCATTCGCTGGTAAACACGCACTGTCCACCAATCGATTCAAAACCACGACGGATGCCGCCAATTCCGGCAAATAGATCGATAAAGCGAAACGCATAATGCGGATGATGTTCCGGTGGTTTGGGTAACAACGTTTGCAGATGGGCAAACTCTTTCTCACTTAAACGGTGCCATGCCGAGTCATTCGCCAGCGCACGTTTTAAAATTGCCGCGCTCCAGTGATTCTCACCCACACCATTAAGCTGCGCCACCAGCATTTTAACATCATAAATTTGCAGCAGTTTCTCCAGCATTGCCTGTGCGGCATTCCCGGTGCTGTATGAATCGGTTACTGATATATTTTCCTGCATAGATTTAACCGGCCATCTGAGATGGCCGACAGGTTAACATAATTACTGCCGTTTAGGGCCACGCGCTCAGCCAGCGGGTGAAAACGCATCTATCACCTTGTGATCGATACCTTCATTCTCCCCCGCCAGTTCGGCACCGAGCTTCGCCATCAAACAGCGCCAAGCTCAATGCCCCTGAAACGGCAAATACGCGCGCCAGGCCAATCGCCCCCAGGGCTTCCAGCCGATCCGCATCCTGGACGATTTTAGCTTCCGTTGTTAAGGGGGCGATTTGCGCGCTGAAACTGTGAGCGGCAATGGCATGACAAACGGCCTCAATTTTCTCCGCCGGAAATTGCACGAACTCTTCACGGAGCAGGCGACGCGTCTCTTCTGCCGCCAGGATTGAAGAACGCTGCCGTTGCGGATGATTTTTCGCCAGGCTCACGATATCGTGAAAATAACAGGCGGTTAAAATCACCAGCATATCGACATCGTCATCTGCCGCCAGTTTCTGTGCCGTAGCCCAGACACGGCGAAAATGACACAGGTCATGCGCCGCGTCCTGATGTTGATGATGGTTTTTCAACCAGTTCTCGAACTATGCCTGCCAGTGTTGTAACTCCATACGCGCTCCGTTGCCAAAGAGTCTCAACCTTAGCAGTTTTTATTCATAGCGTCTGCAACGTGCGGGACGAGGTCGGGTGTACCATGCAATGCCGCCTAACAAGGCACCAACCAGGGCCATAAACAGAAATCCGACCAATGCTCCTAACCACTTCCCCGCGGTAGATCCTAAATCACTTTCAAATCCCGACACGGGGGCATCGGGGATCCGGCTCATCACCCAGATGTATCGCGCCATTGCCCAGACGAAATAGCCACACCATGTATAGAAAGCCCACAATGAATCGCCACGGATAATCTAGACACTTCCGAGCCGTTGATAATACTGGTTTTCATATTCTGTCGGTGACATCTGTTCGCTAGAACCATGCCGACGCTTACTGTTATAAAACATTTCGATGTAATCAAAAATATCACTGCGGGCTTCTTCCCGCGTTCCGTAGATCTTTTTCTTTATCCGTTCACGTTTCAACAACTGGAAAAAACTTTCTGCAACCGCATTATCATGGCAGTTACCGCGACGGCTCATGCTACCCTCCAGGCCGTGTGATTTCAGGAACGACTGCCACTCATGGCTTGTGTACTGACTGCCCTGATCCGAATGAACCAGCACCTGTTTTTCGGGATTACGCCACCATACAGCCATCAGCAGTGCGTTCAGGACAATGTCCTTTGTCATCCGGGATTGCATGGACCAGCCGATAATTTTGCGTGAGAACAGATCAACAACAACGGCAAGATACAGCCAGCCTTCGTGGGTCCTGATGTAGGTTATGTCCGTTACCCAACGCTCATCAGGAGCATCCGGATTGAACTGTCGCTGGAGCCTGTTGGGTGACACGATACTGGCCTCGCCTTTACGTGCCCGCGGGCTTCGGTATCCGACCTGAGCCTTTATTCCGACACGTTTCATCAGTCTCCAGACTCTGTTTACTCCGCACTGTTGCCCGCTGTCACGCAGATCCAGATGGATTTTGCGATAACCATAGACGCATCCCGATTCCAGCCAGAACTGTTTAATCTGTCCTGTCAGTCTCAGGTCTGCCTGATGGCGTTGTGAATGCGGCTGCTGAAGCCAGGCGTAAAAACCACTGGGATGAACATCCAGCACCCGACAGAGCAGGCGAACAGGCCAGCAACAGGAGTTGTCACGGATAAAGGCGTACCTCAGTCGGACAGCTTTGCGAAGTACGCCGCGGCTTTTTTTAATATGTCCCGTTCGTCGGTAACCCGTTTCAGCTCTTTCTGGAGACGGCGGATCTCGGCCTGAGCATCTGACTGTTCTTTATTAGTGGAAGAATCCGGACCGTACTTCTTTATCCAGGCATAAAGGCTGTGGGTGGTGATATCGAGACGTGTTGCAACGCTGGCAACAGAATAACCGCGATCAACAACCTGTTTGACTGCTTCAGTTTTAAACTCTTCGGGATAACGCTTACCGCTCATGGGCACCTCTCTTTAAGCCATCTTAAATGACTCTGAGGTGTCTGTTAAACCCGTGGCGATTCAGTGAGCGCATTCTGACCGACCGTGAAAATGGTGAAAAAGGCGATAATTCTCAAGATACCTCTTATGCCCGTGTAGGCGTGAAAGGTGAAACTCAGATCAACCCTGAAATGACTGGTTACGGTCAGTTTGAACTAGACCTGGAAGCATCAAACAGACACAACCCTGACCAAACTCGTTTGGCATATGCTGGTTTGAGTTACAAAGATTTTGGTTCATTCGACTACAGTCGTAATGTCGGTGTCGCGTATGATGCAGAAGCATTTACTGATATGTTTGTTGAGTGGGGCGGTGACTCATGGGCTGGTACTGACCTGTTCATGACCAACCGTACCAACGGTGTTGCAACCTATCGTAACACAGATTTCTTTGGCATGGTTGAAGGTCTAAATTTTGCTCTGCAATATCAGGGTAAAAATGAAGGTACAGGCAACTACAAAGCAAATGGCGATGGCCATGGTTTATCTGCAACTTACACTATTGACGGTTTCTCATTTGCTGGTGCTTATGCAAACTCTGACCGTACTGATTGGCAGTCTGGTGATGGTAAAGGCGAAAGAGCCGAAGTTTGGGCGTTGTCAACAAAATATGACGCTAACAATGTTTATGCTGCTGTGATGTACGGTGAATCTCACAACATGAATTCCGACGACGGTGATGTTGTGAACAAAACACAAAACTTCGAAGCTGTTCTGCAATATCAGTTCGACTTTGGTCTGCGTCCATCCATCGGTTACTCCTATTCTAAAGCACTGGACGTAGCAGGTCAGTTTTTGGATTTGCCCCTATATTTCCAGACATCTGTTATCACTTAACCCATTACAAGCCCGCTGCCGCAGATATTCCCGTGGCGAGCGATAACCCAGCGCACTATGCGGATGCCATTCGTTATAATGCTCGAACGCCTCTGCAAGGTTCTTTGCTGCCGTTAACCCGTCTGGTTTGGGCATGATACTGATGTAGTCACGCTTTATCGTTTTCACGAAGCTCTCTGCTATTCCGTTACTCTCCGGACTCCGCACCGCCGTGTTCTTCGGTTCAAGTCCCAACATCCGGGCGAACTGGCGTGTTTCATTAGCCCGGTAGCATGAACCATTATCCGTCAGCCACTCCACTGGAGACGACGGAAGATCGTTGCCGAAGCGGCGTTCCACCGCTCCCAGCATGACGTCCTGTACTGTTTCACTGTTGAAGCCGCCGGTAGTCCCCGCCCAGTGCAGTGCCTCACGATCACAGCAGTCCAGCGCGAACGTGACACGCAGTCTCTCTCCGTTATCACAGCAGAACTCGAACCCGTCAGAGCACCATCGCTGATTGCTTTCTTTCACGGCTACTCTGCCTGTATGTGCCCGTTTCGATGGCGGTACAGCAGGTTTTCGCTCAAGCAACAGCGCATTCTGGCGCATGATCCGGTAAACACGTTTGGCATTGATCGCAGGCATACCATCAAGTTCTGCCTGTCTGCGAAGCAGCGCCCATACCCGACGATAACCATACGTGGGCAGCTCTCCGATAACATGGTGTATACGGAGAAGCACATCCGTATCATCAGTGTGACGACTGCGGCGGCCATCCATCCAGTCATCGGTTCGTCTGAGAATGACGTGCAACTGCGCACGCGACACCCGGAGACAACGGCTGACTAAGCTTACTCCCCATCCCCGGGCAATAAGGGCGCGTGCGCTATCCACTTTTTTGCCCGTCCATATTCAACGGCTTCTTTGAGGAGTTCATTTTCCATCGTTTTCTTGCCGAGCAGGCGCTGGAGTTCTTTAATCTGCTTCATGGCGGCAGCAAGTTCAGAGGCAGGAACAACCTGTTCTCCGGCGGCCACAGCAGTAAGACTTCCTTCCTGGTATTGCTTACGCCAGAGAAATAACTGGCTGGCTGCTACACCATGTTGCCGGGCAACGAGGGAGACCGTCATCCCCGGTTCAAAGCTCTGCTGAACAATTGCGATCTTTTCCTGTGTGGTACGCCGTCTGCGTTTCTCCGGCCCTAAGACATCAATCATCTGTTCTCCAATGACTAGTCTAAAAACTAGTATTAAGACTATCACTTAAATAAGTGATACTGGTTGTCTGGAGATTCAGGGGGCCAGTCTACAGGTTACAAAGATTCTGATCGTGTGAACTACATTGAAGTTGGTACCTGGTATTATTCTTGCAGAAGAACATGAACGTTTATACTGCATATTAATTTAACATGCTGGATAGATGATGCTGCCATTACTGGCGAAGAGCTGATGACCAGTTTGCAGTTGGTATCGTCTACCAGTTCTAATCAGCCAACGCGCCGCGGCGTGTTACTCGGCTTTTCGCAACACCAGCTCGAGTTCGTCCTCATCAACTCTAGGCTCTTTTATCTTGCATTTCATCTCCATCTGCGGCACACGCAATTGCCAAAGCATATCTATACAGCCCCTTACCCTGCCCCTGCCTGCACAATATCTTCTACCAGCTATATTCTTCAAGCCAACACCCAAATGCATTTCTTTATGTATTAATCCGTAACAATCTCATGCTTCCCATATAGAAATATTTGCAAAAATAGTGCATGAACTAGCTTTTTCTTACCATCTGTGATAGGCAGATTTATCAGCACCACACATTCGACAGCACTAGATCCTCCCCCCACCCACCCCGCACCCTCTGACAACGGCTTAAAATCATCGAGGCCACTTGCGACTACGCTGCTCAATAAGGAAAATTTGGTGTGAATAATATTCAACACCAGTGCAGCATCATCATTACATACTTACACCCGCCGACTACCGCTTTCGATATATTTCCAGGTTGTACCTCCAGCCCGTTAAAATAGCGACCAGCTCAGTCGCAAATATAGTGACTACCCCCCTAACTAAGCAACAATAAGGAATACACTTACTACTGTTCAAACAAGTAAAAATCCGCAGGTCGATATTGCTGAAGATAATGACTTCTTTCCTTCAGAATATTCGCTTAGCCAATATACCAGTCCCGTCTCTGATCTTGATGGCGTGGACTATCCAAAACCGTATCGCGGTAAACATAAAATTCCGGTGATCGCCGCGGACCAACGTTATTTGCCGACCGATAACGGAAAACTGTTCTTTACTCGGTAACCATCCGATTCAAACGTTGCCGCCGTTGTATCATCTCCATGCTGCAGGTTTCGAATTCGAAGTGGCTGACCATTTCCGGTCTGATGACCAAGTTCGAATACTGGGCTATGCCGCACAAAGACTTAAAAGTAATGCCATTCTTTGAGCAGCATAAATCGTTGTTCCGCAATCCGAAGAAACTCGCGGACGTTGTCGCCAGCCTCAACGCTGATAGCGAGGACCAGCAATCTTTGTTCCTGTGGTCATGGCGCACTTATTGGTCTACCAGAAAGCCAGGACGTGGCCGCTGCTTTACAGTGGGCAATCAAAAATGACCGTTTTGTTATCTCCCTTTGCCACGGCCCGGCGGCTTTTCTGGACTTCGCCACGGCGATAACCCACTGAATGGTTATTCCATTTGCGCATCTCCAGATGCCGCAGACAAACAACGCCAGAGATAGGCTATATGCCGGGTCATCTCACCTGGTACTTCGGCGAAGAGCTGAAGAAAATGGGCATGAAAATCATTAATGACGACATCACCGGGCGAGCAGGCTACCGTAAACTTCTCACCGGCGACAGTCCTTTCGCAGCGAATGCGTTGGGTAAACTGGCGGCGCAGGAAATGCTGGCAGCTATGCGGATTATTCCTGTTACGTTTCTAATGTAAACGCATAATCAATCGACGCCACGATTACTCACGACGTGGCTGCGTTTTTTCATGGTCTATTTTACTACTGAACCCACGTTAATTTCTTCGCGGTAATGTAATCCTAATACATTACGTCTATTGAAGATAGTGATACCAGCACTTCCCCATGTAATTCGGAATTCATTTGACTTAAGAAGATGTACAGTCCCTGACCTACGGAATGACGCCAATTATCTCCCCGCCAAAATCTACGGAAGAGTTTTTCAGGCTCATGTATTTTCGTTCCAGGACGGCGACATCAAATATCAAGATAGCCGTTGGTATCAGAAAACTGGTTATATGAATACGCGATTTTTCTGGTGAGATCTAATGGCATTAACAATAGAGATTCGATAACATTCGTTGCAGTAAAATTTTATCCGCAAAGATTTGCTGATTGCACTCGACCTTAAAGCAAATCTCTTTCTTGTCTGAAAGGTATTCAGATAATCCAACAAATTTTCCACTTCCTTATTGAGAGAAAGCGAGTCCAGTTTCACCAAAACATTGTTTTTATCTGCCCGGCAAGAAACAGGTATGCTTCTCTGTTAACCGCCAGATTTTCCAGCTCTTCAATGTTACCGGCAATTGTTTTTTGATATTTGAACGATACTTCCTGTTTGACTCGAGCGTAACCTTATTCTGACCCAGTAATGCATTAATGGGCGTTCTAAGTTCATGAGCGATATTGTCAGGAATCTCACTTAGGCGTTCAAAATCTTTGACTAAGGCTTGATGCAATTTGCATTCAACGCCTGCCAAAGAGGTTTTTCAGTTCTCTGGCAAATACGTGGACCCCCACAGGCTCCCGGCTATCGTTATAATTCAGCGCTTCCGTTACGCCACTCAACTTTTTGATCTCTGGTATTTTGTTCCTTATTAACAGCGGAATGCAGACTGAGCAAAGTAGAATGGCGACAATGCAAATTATAATGCTATTAATTTTATACTGTTCAAGCATGTTATGTCTGGCTGAAGCCAATTTAGCTACAGTAACCGTTAATGATGGCGAAACTTCATCAATATTAATTCGTAAAGCATCTATCTCTGTATCATTAATAATGCTTCTGTAATGCGAGCTGCGCCTATTCGGTCACTAGCAGGTATGTTATTTAACATGTCATCACTGACATTCGTCCGGTTAAGAATTTATTGATGCCATCACCATGAATGATCAAAGATATCCTGATGCAACATCCATCATCCGGTTAAAGTACACAGGTAACGTATCGCATTTACCCCATCAATTAACAACTGCTTGATTCCGCGCTGTCCGGTTAATGAGTGTTGTATGATCGCGCCATTTCAACTCACTTGCCAGGCCATTATAGAGAGTCCATATAATTCCAGCGCCAGCAAACAGACAGCAGCAATATAAAAAGCAAGGTTAAACGGACGGTTATAGACAATCTTTTCATTATTTTTTTACCGCTACGAATGAATAGCCCATCCCCCGGATTGTGGCGATTAGCTTTTCAAGGAAAGGATCATCAACTTTTGCGCGGAGCCTGCGAATATCGGCGACATCCACCGAATCGGTATTCACTATCAAGTTGATTCCCCAGATTTCACTCGCAATAACCGTTCTGGGTATAATTTCGCCAGCTCTGGAGGCCAGTAGCCAAAGTAACTGAAACTCCTTGCGCGTCAGTGTAATACTGATATTGTCCCTGCTGACACTTTTACTTACAGAGTCATTCTTAAGCCACTGATTCTAATGTTGAGTTCAAAGCGTGATGTTGCCTTAATTGTGCCCGAACCCTTGCCAGCAACTCAGAAAATGAAAAAGGTTTTACCAGATAATCATTTGCTCCACTGTCCAGCCCTCTTACTCTGTCATCGACAGAATCCCTTGCAGTAAGGCAATAACAGGGGTTTGCTTTGCCGTTCTTAACGTTTGTAAGATTTGCCAGCCATCCATACCCGGAAGCATAATATCCAGAATTATCAATGCATAATCATCCTTCAGCGCGAAGATCAAGCCTATCTCTGCCATCAGAAACGGCATCAATGACATAACCCGCTTTGCAAAGCCTCTCGTTACCCATCCTGGGTCTTTTGATTATCTTCAATAAGTAAAATCTTCATGAAAATAATATGCGATAAATTATATGTTATAGAAACAGCCTGGTTCATTACAAAATTGTAATGCTGCTGTAGGTTACCTTGGCCGTTTTTTCGCCATCCTCAAACTCGTTCACATGACAAGGATATAACATGTTAAAGCGTTATTTAGTACTCTCTGTAGTACTTGCAGCATTTTCATTACCTTCTTTGGTTTATGCCGCACAACAAGGATTCTTAGCGTGCACATTTTTAACCAGCAAACCGGAAAACCCGCTGCCGACGTGACAGTCACTTTGAAGGAAAGCGGACAACGGCTGGTTACAAGTTAGACCGCCAAAACAGATAAGGATGGACGAATTAAGGCACTGTGGCCCGAGCATACTGCAACTACTGGTGATTACCGTGTCGGATTAAAACCGGGTATTATTTCAAGCAACAAATCTTGAAGTTTTTCCCTGTATTCCCGTTTAATTTTATATTAATAAAGTGAACGAGCATTATCATGTGCCTTTCTTCATTAGCCATATGGGTATTAACTTATCGTGGCAGTTAATGCATAAATATGTAAGAGCGATTCCGCCACTGTTAGGGAGGACATTCCCTGACAGATTAACAGTAAACGGCTCTTGCTGGCTAACGACAAAAAGTGTGATGGCTTATGAAAAGAATCAATTTTTAAAAGAATCAGATGTTACGGCGAGTCGGTATTCTTTATTCAGCGTCAGCAGGTGTTAAAAGCACTGGGCATCAGCGCAGCTGCACTTTCTTTGCCTTACGCTGCGCATGCTGATTTGCTTAGCTTGTTTAGGGAACGATTTCCGCCCGCCCCCGCCGGAAAACCGCTGGAGTTCACAAGCCTACCGCCTGGCAAAGAATCTGCCATGATGCCAGTAGATAAAGTTCCGGTCATACAACTTCTATGAATTCGGCTGGATAAAGCCGATCCCCGCCGCGATGCTGGTAGCCTGAAAACCATTCATGGACACTGAAAATCAGCGGCGAAGTGGCAAAACCATTGACCCTTGATCACGATGATTTAACCCGTCGCTTCCCGCTGGAAGAGCGAATTCTACGGTATGCGCTGCGTGGAGGCATGGTCGATGGTGGTGCCGTGGATTGGTTTTCCGCTGCACAGATCCGCTGGCGCTTGCCGAACGCACCAGCAATGCGAAGTATGTCGCTTTCGAAAGAATTTATGCACCGGAACAAATGCCAGGCCAGCAGGACCGCTTATCGGCGGCGGCTTAAATATCCTTATGCCAAGGATTGCGTTCTCGACCAGCAATGCATCCGCTCTACACTGATGACCGTGGGTGTTTATGGCAAGGCGTTACCGCCACAAAATGGCGCGCCGGTACGACTGATTGTGCCGTGGAAATATGGCTTTAGATCAAATCGATAGTCAGTATTAAGCTGACCCGCGAAGCGTCCGCCAACCACCTCAACCCGGCAGCGCCTGACGAATACGGTTTTTACGCCAACGTTAATCCGCATGTTCATTACCCGCGCTGGTCACAGGCTACCGAACGATTCATTGGTTTCAGGCGGCATCCTCTATGTTCAGCGCCAGCCAACGCTACTGTTAATGGTTACGCCGACCAGGCGGATTGCTGTATCGTGGCCTGGATTTTGCGGGAGAATTTCTGAATGCGCTTGACAGCAAACATGTGACATGGCTGAAAGTTAGCCTGCATCTTGCCGGATTCGTTGCCGTTTCTGGCTGGTCTGGGCGATCAATCACGGTGGAACTGGGTGCCGATCGGTGAACAATATCAGGATTTTACCGGTCGCACTGCACTGAAATTTTGCTGGCGACCTTGTTAATCACACCTCTGGCACGCTACGCAAAAACAGCCGTTATTGATACGACTCGCCGCCAGGCTTATGGTGCTTGCCCTGGTGATACTGGATTTAACCAGTTACGCATTGCTGGAGCTGGGCGTGAATAATCTGGCGTTATTAACAAGGAGTTAATTACCGGCCCTTATCAACGTTAGGAATTATCAGCTGGGTTATTTTGTCTGCTTTAGCGTTTACTTCAACCCAGGCGATGGAGCCAAAATGGGAAAGCACTGGCAACAGTTGCATAATTTCGTCTATCTTGTCGCGATCCTTGCCCAATACATGATCCGTGGTCAGTGAAGATGATTCACCGCAGCCTGCTCATCTACGCTGGGGCTGGCTGTACTGCTCTTAGTTATGTATAAGAAGTTGCGTTCCCTTTTTAACCGGTTACGCAAGCAGGTTCACAACAAATTACTGTATAATCATATTGCCGACAAAGTACGCTATATTCCTGCCGGATGCGGCGCGAGCGCCCTGTCCGGCCTGCGCAGATCAGCATCAGGTTATGTTTCGTTTTGTCATCAACCTTAAATTATCAACATAATTCATTTTATTTCAATAAGATAATTAAGTACACCTGAGAAAAACTATGCTCTCATCTCCTAAGTTGTTGCATTTTGCCATATGTTACAATATAACATTACACATCATATACAATGACTCTGGAGGAAACTGTTTGGCGATTCGTCTTCACAAACTGGCTGTTGCTTTAGGTGCTTATTTGTTAGCGCTCCTGCCCTTTCCGCATGGTCATCCATCACTCACACGGCAAACCCTTAACAGAGGTCGAACAAAAAGCTGCTAATGGTGTTTTTGATGATGCCAATGTACAAAACCGAACGCTCAGTGACTGGGATGGAACTGGAATCCGTTTATCCTTTACTGCAAGTGGCAAACTTTTACCCCGTCTTTCAGAAGAAAAGCGGATGACAGAAAAAACTAAGACATTTGCTGAAATTAAGATTATTATCACAAAGGTTATGCAACAGATATCGAGATGATTGGCATTATACGGCATTGTCTAATTCCATAGAAATAATGATATATCTGTAAATATGATTACGATGGATACAAATAGACTCACCTATAAATCAGGCAAGAAAGGCGTTCGTTACTATTCGAATGTAAAGATTCCTAAAAGCAAAGCCCCTAAATATATACAATTTAGCGATCAGAGAGCATCGCACTCGACGAAAATCATCTCATTTTCACATTTTTATGGGTAATGATTCACAGCAATCTTTATTAATGAAATGGAAAACGGCCAACGTATTATCGATATCAGTTGAGTAGCGAGAAAAGTGGTCGAGGGTAAATGATGTCTCATTGATTTTTTTGCGCTGACTTCAGTTATTTAACAGAACAGTGCCTGGTAGTAACAACAATAATTTACCAAGACAAATAAGTAAGACAAACTCAGACACGCTCATACTTGAGTCGTGTCTTTTTTATTATGTCTGTAGAAAAAAACTGAGAAAAAGGCTAACAATAAATACACAACTCAGCCATACAGACTGGCAGCGCAAATGTTTCCAGGAGCAAGTCATCTGTCATGGTAAAGCTAACCAGAAATATAGGTTAATTTTGGTGCTTAAACCTTTTTTACTTGTTAGTATGATACAAAGGCTTTCAAAAAAGCTGGGAAATTCAACAACTCTTGGAAATTATGGACTTTGTCCCGCGGCTTTAATCTGACGGCCGCGTTCCTTTTTTGGCTCAATTATTGACCCCTTCTCTACGCAACTTCAGTTCCCGCCAGCAACTTTGCGGCAGTTTCATAGGATCAATGTCTAAAAGAATAATGGTGACCGATAAGAAAACGACTGAATAACTGTAGATTTTCGCTCGAAACCTTCCTGTCAGCTCCATAGCGAATCAAGCGCTGAATGTCACAGTATCGAACAGAAAACAGTGACGATCTAACCCTTCAAGAATATTCTACGATTGTTCTGTTTAGGAAAAGCAAGGCGGGAAGTCGGGAGATAAGTCATTGATAAAATGGCGGAGAGAGGGGGATTTGAACCCCCGGTAGAGTTGCCCCTACTCCGGTTTTCGAGACCGATGATACAGAGTCGAAAAATCAAAGAGTTAAAAATTTTTCTTGGAAAAAATGTCTTAAAATCGTACACGAAAAATCAATGAATTACATAACATTAAAGAAGAATATTCCAAGCCTTCTTGAGTCCACCACCTGTTTTCAGGTGTCATTCAGACGTGATTTGCCCCAGATTGGGAAAGCACGCTTTTTTCTCAGCTTATTCCGTTTTGCCTGTGTGTTGAATAATTCCACTGCAGTTATATAAAATCGGTAACGGCTGGAAATCATTCAATACTCGCACTATCGAAAGTTTACCAGCCAACCGCAGCACGTCCTGCATACGTCGTGTCTGCGGTTTTTCTTTTTCGCTTACATTGTGTCTGGTTCTTCCGGCCACTCAATATCAGGTGCAGTTGATGTATCAACACGGTTCAGCAACACCCGATACTTCTTCCAGGCTTCCAGCAACGAGTTTTCTTCCTCCGTTGCGATCTCCAGATCTACAGCATCCTGAAGTGGCGCAATATGCTCACTGAATCCCTGGATGTAGAACTGTGTGGTGACGGTCTTCCAGCCATTCGGCTCCTGCTGTATCGAAGCATACCAGGCTATTTCAATATCGCTATGCTGCGGCAGCATTTAACCCCTTGTAATTCATCGCCATAATTGATTTAATTCACAAATAAAACTATAATATGGTGAAATTAATGAAAAAAAACACAGATGATGGGGCTAAAATTTACACACCACTTACCCTAAAGCTTTATGACTGGTGGGTTTTGGGAGTATCAAATCGGCTTGCATGGGGATGTCCTACAAAGGAACACCTTCTTCCACACTTTCTGGAACATTTAGGTAACAACCATCTGGATATTGGTGTTGGAACTGGGTTTTACCTTACTCACGTACCTGAGAGTAGTCTGATATCTTTAATGGATTTGAACGAAGCTAGCCTGAACGCGGCATCTACAAGGGCTGGGGAATCAAAAATTAAACATAAAATTAGCCATGATGTTTTTGAACCTTATCCTGCGGCGTTACATGGTCAATTTGATTCCATTTCCATGTTTTACCTTCTTCACTGCCTGCCTGGAAATATATCTACAAAAAGCTGTGTAATACGCAATGCGGCGCAGGCCTTAACTGATGATGGAACTCTATACGGAGCCACAATTCTTGGCGATGGAGTTGTGCACAATAGCTTCGGTCAAAAACTGATGCGCATTTACAATCAGAAAGGCATCTTTTCAAACACAAAAGATTCCGAAGAAGGCTTAACACATATACTCTCAGAGCATTTCGAGAATGTTAAAACCAAGGTTCAAGGTACTGTAGTAATGTTTTCCGCTTCAGGGAAAAAATAGCATCCAACCGCAGCACGTTCTTGCTTAAGACGTGCTACGGTTTCCTTTACGATTTGGGGTTGCGACTTTACCTCTATTGATAATGCATTCCGGCAGAACGTTCAAATATGAACGTACGATATTTAACTAACCGAAAAACAAAATATAGCACAGGCGAGACATTTACCATCTAAGAAAATAGTATCGTTTTTTTACAGTTAAATCAACATCACTTCCTTAAAATGAAAACAATAAATTTCAATCCTGAAACATTTTATTTCAGCTTATTATTCCCCAGTATCACATTTTATCAGGATATCCTTCTGCGAGGTTATTATGCTTCCTGTAAATAATCCCCCCCTATCCACTGGAAACGTCTCTTTTTACAGAACTACATCAATCGACAATGTTCACAATAATTATCTCTCCGAATGGGTTGAATGGACTAAAAACAGCATTTCCGGAGAAAACAGGGAAACTGCTTTTACCCGGCTCCAATTATGTCTGGAGAACAGTGAAACATCGTTGGACTTATCTTGTTTAGGTCTCAGATCTCTACCACGATTGCCTGACAATCTTGATGAAATTAATGTAAGCAATAACCAACTATCAATGCTCCCCGAGCTACCAAGGGCATTGAAAGAGCTGAATGCAAGCAGTAATCAATTATCTGCACTTCCTGAATTACCAGTGTCGCTGGAATATATAAATGTGAGTGATAACCATTTGTTCGCACTTCCTGAATTACCTGCGTCACTAGAATATATTAATGTAAGTGACAATCACCTGTCTGTACTTCCGAGGTTACCAATGTCATTGGAATTACTTGATGCAGCCAGAAATGCTTTGGAAGTAATACCAGATTTTCCAGAAAGAGATGATCATATTATAAGAATATTCTGGCTTAATCAGAACCGGATCACGGCAATTCCGGAAAGCATACTTGGCCCTGATGAATCCCCTAATGATTTTTATCAAAATCATTAAGTTAAGGTAGATACACATCTTGTCATATGATCAAATGGTTTCGCCAAAAATCAATAATCAGACAACAAAATGTGCGAACTCGATATTTTACACGACTCTCTTTACCAATTCTGCCCCGAATTACACTTAAAACGACTCAACAGCTTAACGTTGGCTTGCCACGCCTTACTTGACTGTAAAACTCTCACTCTTACCGAACTTGGCC
Organism: Shigella flexneri; assembly: GCA_048288465.1. Lineage (GTDB taxonomy): Bacteria > Pseudomonadota > Gammaproteobacteria > Enterobacterales > Enterobacteriaceae > Enterobacter > Enterobacter flexneri_B. The sequence goes on from CP182556.1 coordinate 1,978,118, forward strand.
GTAACCTGCCAACCAAAGCGAGAACAAAACATAACATCAAACGAATCGACCGATTGTTAGGTAATCGTCACCTCCACAAAGAGCGACTCGCTGTATACCGTTGGCATGCTAGCTTTATCTGTTCGGGCAATACGATGCCCATTGTACTTGTTGACTGGTCTGATATCCGTGAGCAAAAACGGCTTATGGTATTGCGAGCTTCAGTCGCACTACACGGTCGTTCTGTTACTCTTTATGAGAAAGCGTTCCCGCTTTCAGAGCAATGTTCAAAGAAAGCTCATGACCAATTTCTAGCCGACCTTGCGAGCATTCTACCGAGTAACACCACACCGCTCATTGTCAGTGATGCTGGCTTTAAAGTGCCATGGTATAAATCCGTTGAGAAGCTGGGTTGGTACTGGTTAAGTCGAGTAAGAGGAAAAGTCCAATATGCAGACCTAGGAGCGGAAAACTGGAAACCTATCAGCAACTTACATGATATGTCATCTAGTCACTCAAAGACTTTAGGCTATAAGAGGCTGACTAAAAGCAATCCAATCTCATGCCAAATTCTATTGTATAAATCTCGCTCTAAAGGCCGAAAAAATCAGCGCTCGACACGGACTCATTGTCACCACCCGTCACCTAAAATCTACTCAGCGTCGGCAAAGGAGCCATGGATTCTAGCAACTAACTTACCTGTTGAAATTCGAACACCCAAACAACTTGTTAATATCTATTCGAAGCGAATGCAGATTGAAGAAACCTTCCGAGACTTGAAAAGTCCTGCCTACGGACTAGGCCTACGCCATAGCCGAACGAGCAGCTCAGAGCGTTTTGATATCATGCTGCTAATCGCCCTGATGCTTCAACTAACATGTTGGCTTGCGGGCGTTCATGCTCAGAAACAAGGTTGGGACAAGCACTTCCAGGCTAACACAGTCAGAAATCGAAACGTACTCTCAACAGTTCGCTTAGGCATGGAAGTTTTGCGGCATTCTGGCTACACAATAACAAGGGAAGACTCACTCGTGGCTGCAACCCTGCTTACTCAAAATCTATTCACACATGGTTACGTTTTGGGGAAATTATGAGGGGATCTCTCAGTACTTGGCCTCAGTTCTGATAGCGTTGTCAATCTTAGAGAAAATCAACTATCTCCCAGAATAATGCAAACTTTGTTACAACAAACCGCCCAACCGGACTACCACGGCCCACGGATTTACTTCTCCATGAGTGACGGACAACAGAATACACTCCATCGCCCCCTGGCTGATGCCGTGACAGCATGGTTCCCGGAAAACAAACAATCTGATGTATCACAGATATGGCATGCTTTTGAACATGAAGAGCACGCCAACACCTTTTCCGCGTTCCTTGACCGCCTTTCCGATACCGTCTCTGCACGCAATACCTCCGGATTCCGTGAACAGGTCGCTGCATGGCTGGAAAAACTCAGTGCCTCTGCGGAGCTTCGACAGCAGTCTTTCGCTGTTGCTGCTGATGCCACTGAGAGCTGTGAGGACCGTGTCGCGCTCACATGGAACAATCTCCGGAAAACCCTCCTGGTCCATCAGGCATCAGAAGGCCTTTTCGATAATGATACCGGCGCTCTGCTCTCCCTGGGCAGGGAAATGTTCCGCCTCGAAATTCTGGAGGACATTGCCCGGGATAAAGTCAGAACTCTCCATTTTGTGGATGAGATAGAAGTCTACCTGGCCTTCCAGACCATGCTCGCAGAGAAACTTCAGCTCTCCACTGCCGTGAAGGAAATGCGTTTCTATGGCGTGTCGGGAGTGACAGCAAATGACCTCCGCACTGCCGAAGCCATGGTCAGAAGCCGTGAAGAGAATGAATTTACGGACTGGTTCTCCCTCTGGGGACCATGGCATGCTGTACTGAAGCGTACGGAAGCTGACCGCTGGGCGCAGGCAGAAGAGCAGAAATATGAGATGCTGGAGAATGAGTACCCTCAGAGGGTGGCTGACCGGCTGAAAGCATCAGGTCTGAGCGGTGATGCGGATGCGGAGAGGGAAGCCGGTGCACAGGTGATGCGTGAGACTGAACAGCAGATTTACCGTCAGCTGACTGACGAGGTACTGGCCCTGCGATTGCCTGAAAACGGCTCACAACTGCACCATTCATAATCACATCGCATAAACCACAGACCGGACTGACTCCGGAAAAACGGAGGCCCGCCCCCGGGCCTCCCCTGATTCATCCGTTTCCCTGTTCAGCCTGACAGCACGCCCCGGCTGCCGGATGACAGACTCCGCTTCGGTAAGCAAAGCGGTCTTCTGTGATTCCGCCAGTTGCGGCTTATTCATTACTCAACGTCAAACGCCCGAATTGAAGCCAAATCATCCAGACCGCTCAGCTCCTCTTTCATTTCACGCTGACGGCGATAAATCTCATCGTTGCGATCGACCTGCGCCTGCACCATTGCTGCCGCCAGTTCTTCCAGTTCCGGCATCGACAGTTTCACCTGCTGATTATCGGCATCGCTCCACGCCATATGTGTTTGTGCTGTGACAGATTTTGCCAGCATGACTACCGGGGACAGGCGGCCCAGTGAGTCGGGGCCAGCATTCCAGATACGACCGTTCCATTCAAACGTGAACGGCTTCGCCTCCTGTTCTGTGCGCCATGCTTCAATTTCCTGACGTCTGGCCTCTCTGGCCGCTTCCAGCATTTCTGGTGTCACAGTGAATGGGGCTATCTCACCCCATTTGCCACTTTGCAGTTCCTGCCAGATTTGCTGACCCGTCGGTGCGACATCATCAGCGGTGGCTGTGTAGGGGACTGAGGTGTACTGGCAATAGCGGACACTACCATTTGTTCTTTTTTTAAGCAGCCATCTGATGATATTTTTCCCTGAAGGCTGCCGGGGAGATATTCCCCAGACGAGAGTGACGACGCTGACGATTGTAGAAAATCTCAATGTATTCCCGTATTACTGAGATGGCTTCATCCCGGTTATTAAAACGATAGTGGCCCAGGCTCTCATTTTTCAGCGTTCCCCAGAAGCTTTCCATCGGAGCGTTGTCGTAACAGTTACCTTTACGCGACATTGATGTTTTCAGACCAGACTGCTCCTGTATGACCCGGTAATCGTATGCGCAGTACTGTGAACCTCGATCAGAGTGGTGGATTAGCCCGGCAGGTGGGAGCTGGCTCCTGAGCGCCATAAACAGGGCTTTACCTGTCAGCTCTTTTGTCATGCGCTCTCCCATGGCGTAGCCGACAATTTCGCACGTATAAACATCTTTGATGCCAGCGAGGTACAACCATCCCTCCTGTGTGGCAACATACGTCAGGTCCGCCACCCAGACCTGATTTGGTGCTGTAGGAGCGAACGTCTGGTTCAGCAGATTTGGCGCAACTGGCAGATTGTGGTTCGGGTTCGTAGTCGCTCTGAACTTGCGTTTCTGCTTACAGCGTAGCCTCAGCTCCTTACGAAGACGTGCCAGTCGGTCACGACCAACGATGATGCCATTCTCTGCCAGCTCCGTCTGGAGCCGCCGGGTTCCATATGTTTCGCGAGTGCGGATATGTGCCACCTTAATCTCCAGTTTTAGCCGCTTATCACTTTGTTTTCTGTCTGAGGGTTCATGCTGTACCCAGTTGTAATAACCGCTCCTGGATACACCAAATACCTGACACATCGCTTCAATGGGAAATTGTTGTCGCCATTGTTCGATTAACGGGTAATGCTGCCAACTTACTGATTTAGTGTATGATGGTGATTTTAAGGTGCTTGCGTGGCTTCCATTTCCATCAGATGTCCTTCCTGCTCCGCTACTGAAGGCGTGGTGCGTAACGGCAAAAGCACTGCCGGACATCAGCGCTATCTCTGCTCTCATTGCCGTAAAACATGGCAACTACAGTTCACTTACACCGCCTCTCAGCCCGGTACGCACCAGAAAATCATTGATATGGCCATGAATGGCGTCGGATGTCGCGCCAGTGCACGCATTATGGGCGTTGGCCTCAACACGGTTTTACGTCACTTAAAAAACTCAGGCCGCAGTCGGTAACCTCGCGCATACAACCGGGCAGTGATGTGATTGTCTGCGCTGAAATGGACGAACATTGGGGCTACGTCGGTGCTAAATCACGTCAGCGCTGGCTGTTTTACGCGTATGACAGGATACGGAGGACGGTTGTGGCGCACGTCTTCGGTGAACGCACTCTGGCCACACTGGAGCGTCTTCTGAGCCTGCTGTCGGCCTTTGAGGTCGTGGTATGGATGACGGATGGCTGGCCGCTGTATGAATCACGCCTGAAGGGAAAGCTGCACGTTATCAGCAAGCGTTACACTCAGCGCATTGAGCGACATAATCTGAATCTGAGACAACATCTGGCAAGGCTGGGACGGAAGTCACTGTCGTTCTCAAAATCGGTGGAGCTGCATGACAAGGTCATCGGGCATTATCTGAACATAAAACACTATCAGTAAGTTGGAGTCATTACCAAGAAAGAGAAGGTAAAGAAGGTAAGTCCATACTGTCTCCACTATAAAAAAACCGCCAATTTCTGGCGGCTTATATATTAATCATCATTAATATCTTTCATATTCAATTTGCAATTTTCGTAGGTCACTCCCGACTCGCCATTAACATTAACTCCAGCTCTGATATTCCCGTTTTCTTTTACATCTACAAAAAACTGGCCTCTTGGCATCTTGAACGCAAATGTAAAACCAACAGTATCTGAATCAAAATCATCATCTTTATATATTGGGATCAAAAATGTCATCGTCGCTGGTGATGCATTGTTTGCAAAATCAAATACACCTATACTTTTGCCGAATTCATAAGAAGCTTTTCTCAATATAATCGCACCGCTGGCAGAAGGGGATGGGCACGATATCCTCAGTTGTCTGAATCCATCTGTATCCAAGTCAACGTCATTATCTGCAGATGTTTTAACGTTACTAATAAATCGTGAAACAATCTCCTCATTTGTTAGTATTTTCGCCTGAGCACAGCAAGAGGTTAATATTGCAACCGTCATTAAAAATGGCTTTATCACAAAACAAACTCCATTGTTAGCATGTTACGCGATAATTTTGCCTCATCTTTCACCACAAAAAAAGAACTCACCTTTTAAATGGAGAATACCCAACATCATGGGTGATTTTCATAAAGGGATCGCCTGTTTTCGGCAAATCGATAACGCGCATTCCAGGCGGCGCGTTGTCAAACGTCACCTTAAGTTCGCTGCGGGTTGCCGGTGAAGATGCAAGGCTTAACAGCTGATTCCTTTCCAGTGATACATTCGGGGTGTAGCGTTTATCGGGAGATAAATACCCATCACCACGTGGCATCTGCCATCCGGTCATGTCATAGACAAAATCATGGAACTGTTTGCCCCACTCGTCGAACTTATCATTCAGACCAAATCCACTGTTCAGTGCATCAGCCACAAAATTTTTAACAAGCCAGGGATGTTCTTTTTCAAACTCCTGCGCCATCATGCCCAGTTCAAGCAATCCACCAATCAGACTGATCTTTCCGAGGCCCTTTAATTTCAGCCCTGTTTTTCCTGCCGCCGTTGTCCATTGATTCTGGGCGACTGTTGCCGCACGAATACTTGCCACCGCCTTCACACCAATATACAGGGCAGAAACCGTTGCTATTGTTTTTACTGCCTGTTCCCATCCCCCCATTGCTCTGACAACCTGATCAACCTCCTGCCAGACTTTTTTCACAACCGGACCGACCGTTTCCCAGTTATCAATTATGAGATATGCACCACCGACGAGAAGCGCAATTAATCCCTTTGCCGGCGTCATATTCATCACGCTACCCATGATTTTTGTTATGCGTGTCAATGTGCCAATCGCCACGCCCATCGTCAGTAATGCCGCACCAGTTTTCGCGATGGTTTTTACGACCTCAGGATTTTCTCTGACAAACGTGCGCACTTCTTCCAGAAAAGGCTTCATCTCTTTTATGCCTTCATTGAGTGAAGGCAGGAAGGTTTCCCCCAGCGTGGAAGAAATCGCATTGATCTGGTTCTGCAGCAGCAACAACTGATTTTCTGTCGTCGCGGCACGGGCGGCATATTCTTTCTGCATTGAGCCGCCATACTGCTGCGCATCCGCCACACGATTAAAGTTGGTTCGCAACAAATCCAGATTCGTGAGCAGCGGCGCAATGGCCCCCAGGGATTCCTTCCCGAACAGCGCTTTCAGCACAGCAGCCTGTTTTTCTTTCGGCACTTTTGCCAGAGAATCCAGTACGTGCAGCATGGCCCCGCGGGCGTCTTTCTGCATATCCGCCGCCAGTTTTTTCGGGCTAATGCGCAACGAGCGGAGCACTTTTTTCTGCGATTTGGTGGCAGAATCCCTCGCTGTCAGCGACAACATAAAATTCTTTATCCCCGTCGCAGCAATTTCTGACTCCACCCCCATTCCGGCAATGGTTGCCCCCATTGCGGCAATCTCTCCGGAGGCCACACCCGCAACACTGCCTAAAGGGCCAATACGGGTCACAACATCAGAAATCTTTTTCGCACTTGCAGGACCGGTATTGCCAAGATAGTTAATCTTATCCGCAAGCCCTGCCACCTCTCCCTGTGTCAGTTTAAAGGCAGTGCGCCACTGCGCCATCATCTGACCGGATTCTTCTGCCGTGGTGTCAAAGGCCACGCCCATCTTCACGGCATCGTCAGTAAACTGCATCAGCTCGTCACGGGCGATACCAGCCTGACCACCCGCCGCCACAATTTCGGCGATACCTTCCGCCGACATGGGCAGTTCTGTTGACAGGTCGCGCACCTGCTCCGTCATTGCCTTAAACGCTTCCGGCGTATCCAGACCATCCACCACTTTCCGGACATCCGCCATTTTTGATTCAAGGGCAATGGCAGATTTGACCGGGAGCGCCAGCGCCCCCAGTACTGCGGTTCCGGCACCCGCTGCGCCCAGTGACAGGCTGGCAAACTCCTTTTTAAAACCTTTCAGCTGGCGCTGCATTCCCTTCAGCGGTGCCGATACCTTATCCACGGCAGTGATGATCGCCTTCAGCTGAAAACTGTCAGCCATGCTTCATCTCCTCGTTAATGCGGACGGCCTCGGCTTCCAGTTCTGTAAACTGCGAAACAGCCACCCGTCGCAGCTCCAGTGGATTCAGTTTCCAGAACCAGGCAACATTGTAGAGTCGTTTCCGGAGGTGCTTCCCGTCTCCGACTGGGTAAAAAAACGCAGGATCTGCATGCTGGTCTTAAAAATATCCAGTTTTGCCATCTGCGCCGCCGATGAACACGGGATCCCCGCCAGCAACGGGATATATTTCAGTGCCACCTGGCTGTCCAGTTTAATACTGCCTTCACCGGAAATAATGAAAGGAAAACCCAGCGCCTCGATTTCGTCATACGTGGGCTCGCGCAACTCCAGCACATGCAGCATTTCGTTATGCGCTGTCACCGGTTTTTTTAAAACTATTTCTGTAACGTTCATTGCCATTACTGATACCCTCCCTCTTCGCCGTGGAATTCAAGATCTGCCGTGCCTTCTTCGGCATTATGATTAGCCTCTCCGTGCAGCCATGCCGCCGAAAGCACATACACCATGCCGTTTGCCAGCTCAGCGGTAATCGTCATCTGGTCTGAGGTGGTAATTTTGTCGACCGGAAAGTTTTTGGGCACTTTAAACGTGCCCTTAACGTAAGGTGACCGCCAGGTCTCCTTGTAATCCACATCCCCTGCCATGCCGACGATGTCATCCCGGACATTGGTGTTCATCGGCACTTCAATGCCACCTGTCAGCGATAACTGCTGACCATCCACTTTAAAAAAACAGGTTCCGGCGATCTTTGCCATTATGCTGACTCCTCTGAATACTGAAGACGGAACTGGTTAACCACCGCAAAGACACGTAACTGATTAACATAATCCGGCGGGAACAGCGTATTCAGTCGGTTCGGGTTATCTGCATCACGCTCAACTATCAGATACTGTTTAAACAGATCGTAATTTTCCACAATACCGGCACGCTCCATCTGACGATATGTCGCCAGAAGTTCCCCTTTGATAACGGCAGGAGTGACAATCGCCTGCCCCGGACCAAAACGGGTACCATCATTTGCCAGCTTGTGACGTCCGTACTTGCTTGTGATGACCGATTTCAGTTTGCGAAGAACATATGCACTGGTATGCAGAGTTTCACTGTCCAGATAGCTGTTGTCTGCCACGCCATACGCATTCTTTTTGTAGGTGGTTACGGAACGCTGGATCTGCAACGTGCCGCCTTCCACATAAGCCGTCGCCACGCCGTGAGATAAAAGGGTCTGCTGCTCTGTCATGATGAATCGCTTACCTTTCGGTGCCGGAAGCATCCCCACCAGCTCCCCCGTCTGTGTCGGACGGGCAGGATCATTCCGGATAAATACCGCTTCACGGGCAAGGCGACTGGCAACCAGTTCATCGACAGGCGACTGGGTTTCTTTTTCGTAACCGGCAAGCGTGATATGTTGCTGATTATGCATATCTCCGGCACCAACCAGCTCTGACAGCGTTCCCAGTTTTGCGGTATAGACATGCCCGTATAACTGGCGCGCATAACTCCAGCGACCGCTGCTGTCATTCATTTCGGTCATCATCATATTGATGGAGGCGGCATCGTTGAACGGCAGACCGATAAAGTCGAATGCCTCATCGCCCATAGCAGCAACAGCGGCGGTAAGATCAGGCGCTCCGCTACCGGCAGCACCGACTTCCGTCACCACCCGAAGCCCTGCTGGCAAAATCTCACCACCACCAGAACCATAATAATTCAGACAGACCGGTAACTCATTACCATACAGCCCCTTATGACGGGCAGTCAGCGTCACCACGCCTGCATCAGATGACGCCGTAAACGGCAGGGTGATAACCCCGTTTACCGCTTCCTTAATCGCGGTGGCAACCGCAGTGGCATCATCGCCATTCACCACAGGCACCTGTACACGGGAGCGCCCGACATACAGACTCAGGGTGCCGCTTTCCTCTGCTTCTCCGGCAACCGTCACCCTGACCGTCGCCGCCGCCCCTCTGGCTTCCGGTACTGCAATAACATACAGTTCACCGAAAGGATCTGTCTGACGGTAGACTTCCACCATACGCGCCAGCTGGCTCCCCGCCCCACAAATCTGGCGGGCATAATCTGCCGATGGCATCAGCACCAGGCTGTTAACCTCAATGGCTGCATCGTTGCTGGCATGCCCGATCAGTAATGCAGGCGCGCTGGTCACCGCTGTATTTGCCGCAGAATTGTTCATCTCGGCGTAGAACAACGGCACCAGCGTATTCGACGGAACAGTATTAAAACTTATCGTCATGATTTTTTAGCCTTATCCTGTTTAACACGTACCACATCACCCGCCGCTATACGGCGGAACCAGTAGCTGCTTTCTTCCACATTTCGCCCTTCGGAAGGCAAAAGGTCTCCACGGGCAGGGTCAGGAACCGACCGCCCTTTCAGGGGTTTCACAAACATGAGGGACTCTTAATTCTGAGGGAAACGCATTTCCAGATGGTGCTCAATGTCACCATCCGGGCCAGTACCAGGATCGATGTAATCCACATCAATACTCAGCAGGGATAAATCCGGCAGGGCATTCACGTCCTCTGCCTGTCGCGTGTCTTCTTCCGTGATTTCATACTTCGCCGTAAAATCAAACTGGTAATACAGTTCGTAACGGTTCAGATCCAGCAGGGTGCCACCGACATAAACAATCTCGCCCCCTTGCGGGTCCGGCATCCATCCAAGCAGGGCTTTCCAGAGTTCTCTCCGGACATCATGAACGGCGTCATAGGCTGCCCACTGCCCTTTTTCATCACGCTCATTGAGGTGTACTGGCAATAGCGGACACTACCATTTATTCTTTTTTTAAGCAGCCATCTGATGATATTTTTCCCTGAAGGCTGCCGGGGAGATATTCCCCAGACGAGAGTGACGACGCTGACGATTGTAGAAAATCTCAATGTATTCCCGTATTACTGAGATGGCTTCATCCCGGTTATTAAAACGATAGTGGCTCAGGCTCTCATTTTTCAGCGTTCCCCAGAAGCTTTCCATCGGAGCGTTGTCGTAACAGTTACCTTTACGCGACATTGATGTTTTCAGACCAGACTGCTCCTGTATGACCCGGTAATCGTATGCGCAGTACTGTGAACCTCGATCAGAGTGGTGGATTAGCCCGGCAGGTGGGCGCTGGCTCCTGAGCGCCATAAACAGGGCTTTACCTGTCAGCTCTTTTGTCATGCGCTCTCCCATGGCGTAGCCGACAATTTCGCACGTATAAACATCTTTGATGCCAGCGAGGTACAACCATCCCTCCTGTGTGGCAACATACGTCAGGTCCGCCACCCAGACCTGATTTGGTGCTGTAGGAGCGAACGTCTGGTTCAGCAGATTTGGCGCAACTGGCAGATTGTGGTTCGGGTTCGTAGGCGCTCTGAACTTGCGTTTCTGCTTACAGCGTAGCCTCAGCTCCTTACGAAGACATGCCAGTCGGTCACGACCAACGATGATGCCATTCTCTGCCAGCTCCGTCTGGAGCCGCCGGGTTCCATATGTTTCGCGAGTGCGGATATGTGCCACCTTAATCTCCAGTTTTAGCCGCTCATCACTTTGTTTTCTGTCTGAGGGTTCATGCTGTACCCAGTTGTAATAACCGCTCCTGGATACACCAAATACCTGACACATCGCTTCAATGGGAAATTGTTGTCGCCATTGTTCGATTAACGCGTATTTTTCAGCGACTCCTGTGCAAAATACGCTGTTGCTTTTTTTAATATATCTCGCTCAAGGCGAGCTTCATTTAACGCCTTACGCAGTTGCAGAATTTCAGATTCCAGTTCAGCCAGCGTGCGGGAACCAGGAGTACCGAGCCCTTTTCTGGCGGCGGTAACCCATTGTCCTAAAGTGCCTTCAGGAAGGGATAATCGGGAAGCGCCTTCACTGATCGAAAGTTGATTTTCAAGAACCGTTCTGACAGCTTCGGCTTTGAACTCTTTAGAGTAACGTTGGGTTTTTCTGCTCATTATTAGCTCCTTCTGATGCCATTCTATTTCAGGAAGGAGTGTCCGTTAAACTCAGGCTACCTCAAGAGTGTCATCTGCGTGCACCTTTCCTGCCTCCAGAACATAGTCATTCAGCGCTATATACAGAGGACGGAGTTTGTCTGCCATTTCTGATACCCAGCGCACCATGGTATTACGGCTCAGCTCCACGCCCTGTCGCGCGTATATTTCTGACTGGCGATATAAAGGGATATGTTCCATATATTTGCTGACCAGGATCCGTGCAAGTAACCCTGCACTGGCATAACCGCGTTCGATCGGTTTAGGAGGAAGTGGTGCCTGAACGATGACATCACACCGGCTACAGGCCAGTTTGGGACGTATGGTTTCGATAACTTTAAAGGCGGTATTAATGATATCCAGTTGCTCTGAGATTGTTTCCCCCATTTCTTTCAGAACACCTCCACAGGCCGGGCAACTGGTTTCAGCAGGCAGAAGGCGATGTGTCTCCCGGGGAAGTTCTGCCGGCAGCGGTTTTCGTGAAGATTTTCGTCCCGGGGATTCAGGCTTACTGGCGATCGGGTTTTCTGACGGGGGACTGGTGTCAGGTGAATCTGTGACTGACGATGCATCTTCCAGAAGATTTCTGGCTGTGTTCAGCCGGTTTTCCAGTTCCGACAGTCGTTTTTCTGCCTGTCGGATCTGATTTTCAAGCTTATGACGCTTTTTCTCTGAACTCTGGCCGAACAACATACGACGCAACCTGTCGAGTTGCGCTTTCAGCCGTTCAATTTCCTGCTCATAGCCCGCGACCTGACAGGCATACTGTCGAAGCCGACTCTGTTGCTTACGCAACATGGCTTTAAGCAGCTCAATATCATCGGGGAGTTCATTGTTCATTCCCTTGTTTTATCACGGGTTATATCCGGATGCCAGGCCGTTCTGTCCGTTTGGGATGTTGCCACGCGATCCCCTCCAGTAGCATGGATAACTGAGCTGGCGTCAGGTGCACTTTCCCTTCCCGGGTCACCGGCCAGACGAAGCGGCCCCGTTCCAGGAGTTTGGCGAACAGGCATAACCCGTCACGATCGGCCCACAGTATTTTCACCATTTTGCCACTGCGGCCCCGGAAGACGAAGATATGCCCGGAGAACGGGTCATCTTTCAGCGTGTTCTGCACCTTCGAAGCCAGGCCATTGAAGCCACAACGCATATCTGTGATGCCAGCGATGATCCAGATTTTGGTACCGGTCGGCAGCGTTATCATCGGATACCCCCTTTCATTTCGCGGATTAGCGCCCGTAACAGTTCCGGAGTGAGAGGGTCAAACAGTTTTACCACACCTGATTTAAGATGCAGCTCGCACCGTGGGACGTTTCCGGGAGCCCCCTCAGGGCGCTCATCATGCTTGTTACGCCAGAAGGGATTTGTAACTGGTCTGGTCGGCTCCGGCGTATCAGTCAGTGCCACCGGGACAGGCATGCATTCCTGTATGTCATCATCGCTCAGTAAGCCGTCCTCGTACTGGCTTTTCCATTTAAACAGCAGGTTATTATTGATATCGTGTTCTCTGGCGATCCGGGCAACAACAGCCCCAGGCTGTAACGCCTGCTTAGCCAGACGGACCTTAAATTCACGGCTATAGCTGGTTCGCCGTTCTTTTCGCCATGAGCCTTCTCTGATTTGAGGCTCTGTTAATTCCTTCTTTCTGTTGGCATAAAGGATGGCGTCAAGTTGAGCGAATGAAACTGAATCGGGCAATGGCCATGCGATACCGGATGCAAGAAATCGCTGAAAAAGCGTATGTATTGTGGAATGACTGAGACCCAGACGCTGAGCGATGGCCCGGATGGTCAGTTTATCTTCAAATCTTAAACGCAGGGCATCAGGCAAATAAGAACGGAAGCAGGGAATATCTTTTGTTGTCTGGGAATTCATCGTTCGTGTCCATCAATATAGATGGGCGCGATTGTTGCCAGACAGGACAATTTTCACAAGACGTCGCTGATGGGGCGCTTACCGTAATGATGGCGACATTATTCACCTCTCGCAGCCTTACGCTTGTCTTCTCTGATTTTGAAGTACAGATTTGTCAGATAAGTCAGGAAGCCCAGAACCAGACTCCCCAGTACACCAATCGCAGCCCACTGTGACGGACTGACCTGATCAAGCCACTGTAAAAACCAGTAGCCAGCACTGCCTGCGGAGGTGCCGTAGGCAATGCCCGTTGAAATTTTGTCCATGGATTTCATAGCCTCACCTCCGCAAATAACGGATGGCGTAGTTTTACACTGAGAAATGAAAGGGATTTGAAAAGAAAAAACCGCAAAAGCGGGCGAAACGATATATACAATAAGGAAAGCACTCTATCCAACAAACCACTCACAGTTAATCGGAATAAAAGCAGAGTGCTTATGAATGATCGCCTGCCCGAAGGTTAGTATTTCTGCACAGCAATTTTGCAAAAAAAAGCGATCATTCATAACTTAAACGTCTTTCAGTCACTCCGGGATTTCCCATCATCGCAGACTGAAAGACTCTGACTGGAGCGGGCAGCGGGAATCGAACCCGCATCATCAGCTTGGAAGGCTGAGGTAATAGCCATTATACGATGCCCGCATATGGTGCCGACTACCGGAATCGAACTGGTGACCTACTGATTACAAGTCAGTTGCTCTACCTACTGAGCCAAGTCGGCACTGGACCGCCACCGGGGACTCGAACCTCGCACACTCAACTTAAAGGGTTGACGCTCTTTCCTGATGAGCTAGTGGCGGTTGGTGGCCCTTGCTGGATTTGAACCAGCGACCTGGCGATTATGAGTCGCTCGCTCTCACCACTGAGCTAAAGGGCCGGGCGCAGGATAATAACGCTACGAAATCAATGTTGCAAGCATTCAGAAATCACCCTTATCTCCTCCACCAGCGCATTCACCATGTCTATCCGAGATAAGTGGCACAAAAAACCCGCTTGTGGGAGGGTTTTGTTTGCTTTTGCCATCACGTACAAAATCGGCAAAGTATCAGATTTGCATGAATATATGCCTTTCAATCTACTTTTGCAACACTTTGCTTTGAAAATGCCGTCTTTTTTTTGAACGTGTTCTCATTACAAACAATAAAGCCTCACTATCCAGTCGGTGAAAAATGTGTTTCATTGCAACCCAGTGACGAGTAAATGTTTTGGACCAGTTTTTAGTTGTCACTCCCGCCAGTAATGCCAGCTCCTGGTATTCATAACCTTCCCCACCAAAAAGTTCTGCTTTTACTGCCTGCGCCGCCAGCCAGATTAATTTTTTCAGGCGTTCCTGCGTTTTCCCTGCAATTTTTCTGGTACCGGATTGAGCATTAAATTCATTCCACGCCCACTGTGTTATCGCGATCTGATATTCCCAACAAATACTCCCGCTGTAACACCACAACAACCAGGCTTTATAGTGCTCTTCAAGAGACAGAACAGCCCGCCGCCACGATGATGTCGAAAACTCAACCGGACTGACCAGAGGAATTGACGTCCCCTTCGCCAGCGATTGCTTTCCCGGGATTGGTGGATTATCCCGCGTTATCATTTTTCCAGTCACTTCATCGCGGTACCGGATTTTTTTACGCCTGTAACGCCCTGTATCGAACATGGCATTCTCTTGCCAGGCTTCAAGCTGACCTTTTGTTGCCCCACTCAAATCAGCGGTGGCGATAATGAGCTGCTCACGCACAAACTGTAAATACTGGTTATTCATGCGCACCCCAGTTCTGTGATTTTTATCCCCAGCCGCCCACCAGGAACGAGCTGACCGCGCACAATATTGATTTCATCAAACTGCTCGTCGTCTATAAGTAGTCCAGCATGCGTCAGCGCATCCAGCGGTGCCTTCAGGATATTGTCCAGGTCACGACGGCGCTTATCCGGTGGCTCTGCAATAATCTTTATCGCCAGCCTTCCGGACAGGTTTAATTTCAGTCGCTGCTGGCGAACAATTAGCGCCACATCACGGCGATAACGCTCACCGGCTTTTGATACAAAATATGTGCTGCCACGACGTCGCCAGTAGGTGTTCACCGTTGGCGGGTAAGGCAAAACAAATTCTATGCGTTCGGTCATTTATGCTTTCCACTTCAGAACACCCGAATTTCTCGCGTGCATTAAAAAACGAATCAGCAACAACAACTGACTACCGTGTTTTTCTTCAAAATCTTTTACCCCGGCGTGTAGTTCGTTATGGCATTTACGACACAGCGGAATAACAAACAAATCGTCAGCCTTTGTTCCCATCCCTCCCAGTCCATGACCAATGATGTGGTGCGGATCATCTGCCTGATTGCCACACGTCATGCATTTCTGCGTTTTTACCCAGCGCGTGTATACAGGCATCTCTTCCCGTTGTGGTTTCTGGCGCTGGAGATACTGAGCCGGAGATTCCGGATCAACGGCAATGCTGACCACCGTCTCTTCCTGTGGTGGATTCTGTTGCTGGTGGGCGTGAGGCAGCGGCGCAAGATTTTTTGTGCGCTGCTTCAGTATGCTGGTGGCGGTCTGCTCTCCCGGCACGATGTCGCTTTCACGGTACATTGAGCGGATTTTTTCCGCACGCAACCCCAGCGAACGACGTAATACCGCTTCCGGTAGCGCGTCCGCCACCTGATTGCGGACCGCCCACCAGGATAATTCAGCCAGAGATAATTCACGCTCCTGCGTACCGCTTATTGCGTGACCGATGACGTCAATCATCCATGCTGACAGGTTTTGATGAGCAAGTTGCTCGAGTGATTCGGATGTCTGGTCACGCAGCTGGTTGTCGCAGTGCCAGCACAATACCATTGCGCCGGTACCATAACGGTGAATGACGGTTTCGCTGTGATGATAATCGCCGTGTGGCCACTGGCAGGATTTAATATGGCGCAACAGCCAGTCAGACAATGCGCCAGCACCACCAGCAGCACGAATCACCCGTGCGTTACTGAAAAACGGCAGCAATGTTTTGTCTTCCACTAGCGGCTGGCGAACGGCAGGAACGACCCCGGACGGCAGATTACGCATGCTTTTCGGTTCCGGCTCCACCAGTACCCGGGTATTGTGGAATACCGGCATGGATTCACGACCGGGCTTAAGGACCACCAGCCCGAGTTCCGGAACCAGAACAGGTCGAAGTAATACCCGCACATTACCTCCAGATCCGTTGCTGGAATGTGCAGGACGGACGCGGTGGCCGTTCGGAATAAGGGAGCCTGACGAAGATTATCCAGTGACGATAATCGAGACTGAGGGCTTTCTTAATCTCGTATCCGTGTCTGCGGTAGCGCTGAATCAGCCATTCAGCCTGTTCTTCGGTGCAGGGGTCGTGCTGATACCCGTCAGATTTGAATGCATGAGAACGCCGCCCGTGCCTGCTGGCAGGGGCGGCAGAGTTATCCGAATTGTAAAATTTGGTATCGTGCGCCATCTGTTTTCTCTGCTGGCGCAGCAGGTGCCAGTTGTTCAGGCTGACGGATGGATTGTAAACCAGAACGACCAGAAAAAACAAAACCCGCCGAAGCGGGTTAAGTGCGGGTGCGTTGAGGATGCCTGACACATCAGCGGTGGCGAGGGATTTCTCCCCCGCCGGGTCTCTTACTCCTCAGGTTCGTAAGCTGTGAAGACAGCGACCTCCGTCTGGCCGGTTCGGATTCGTACCTCGCAGAGGTCTTTCCTCGTTACCAGTGCCGTCACTATGACGGTTAAACAGATGACGATAAGGGCGATTAACATCGCCTTTTGCTGCTTCATAGCCTGCTTCTCCTTGCCTTTCGGCACGTAAGAGGCTAACCTACATGTGTTCAGCATGGATTGAGCCTCAGATTAATGTTAAGCGTCTTGCAGGACGCGTAATGTTAACTGGGGCTTTTCTCTATCTGCCTTTTGGTGTTCATGCCTGAGACAGATAGCCTCAAGCACCCGCAGTCATTCTACTTAACTAAGATTTCCCTGCAAACCGTTTTTGTCCGGCACAGTAAATATCCAACTAAACCAATAGCGTTCGCTGTATTTACCGCCAGTATTCAATGCACATGACCGCCATGAACACCCCTAAAAAAAGGGCATTTATATGTCCAAACATTAATATCAAAACATCAATTTTTTCCATATACCTTGCTGTGAAGATGATGGGCATACATGATGCGAACAACCAGAACGCAACAAACAAAAACTGCAATGCGTTTTTCATTATTCCCCCTACAATCAATGTGCAATAACATTTAAACACACCTCAATTTGGCCGGACATATAAATATCTAAACCAGAAAAAATCACTTACATAGCGTTACAAACTCTTTAGTCTAAATACTCATCGTAAAACATTCCCCATACTTATCAGTCCGTTCCGCGCCAGGTAGCTTATTGCCTTATCTGGCAACCTATAATCAGGTTTCCGCTTTTTCAGTTGGCTGGTCGTTTAACCGACATAGTTAACCCATTAATCTGGTTGCCGGATGCTGGTGGATTTTCGCGTTTTAATTGTTCATAAAAGTGCACAGCTTTAACCAGTTCTTCTGATGTAACCGGGACTGGTGGGGCAGTGAATAAGGCCTGAATTTCATAGTTCGGCCTGTCGTTACAATCCTCTTTTTTCGGTACATATTTCCAGTCACCAACCCACAACTCCCCCTGAGAGTCCATAACACCTTTTTTCACGTAGCGATATCGCCACGCTATCGGCTCTGCTTCCAGCGATGCCCGTGCAATTTTGAATAACTCGCCCTCTACTCGCGCCATCCCTGAATTGGGGTGGCATTTCGTAATCGCTATTTTTAATTTGGCTTCTTCGATTAATTGTTCTTTTGTTAATTCAGTCATTTTCATTACCGCCCTGGTAATGCTGCCACCAGCGAAAATGGTTAATGGAAAACGGGCTTCCGTTCTATACCAATCGTAGTGGCAAACCGATTGTCAGCCGGGATCTATTTACCTGCAATAAAACTTTACCACCACGCGAGGTAGAGCCGAATTTTGGTGCGATCTGATGGGAAGACGAAGGAAAAATCCTGAACACGAAAAATTACCTCCAAATGTATACCCAAATAAATATAGTTATGTATGGAAACCAACATCCAGAGAATCTGTAACACTAACCGCCATCAAGGATGGTTTAGCTGCTTTATGGAAAAAGTATGAGGAAACTGTAAATAATCGCGATCGTGCAATGACATTCGGTCGCTTGTGGGAAAAATTCCTCGCCAGCGCCTATTACAGTGACCTCAGTCCAAGAACACAAAAAGATTATCTGCAACATCAAAAAAAGTTGCTTGCCGTATTCGGTAAGGTGCCGGCAGATTCCATAAAACCAGAACACATCCGTCGATACATGGACAAGAGAGGGGAACAGAGTAAAACGCAAGCCAACCATGAAAAAAGCAGTATGTCCCGCGTTTACAGTTGGGGGTATGAGCGAGGGTACGTGAAGGCTAACCCATGTGCAGGTGTAAGTAAATTCAAGGCCAAAAACCGCGAACGATATGTAACCGACAAAGAATACCAGGCAGTATTAAGCGTTGCACCTCTTCCTGTTTTTATCGCAATGGAAATTGCCTATCTGTGTGCAGCGAGGGTTTCCGATGTGTTATCGCTGAAATGGGAGCAGATTGGAAACGACGGGATCTTTATCCAGCAAGGGAAAACAGGAAAAAAACAGATAAAAGCATGGAGTCCACGATTACAGGCGGCGATCGAAAAAGCAAAACAGTTACCAACATCCGCCTATGTAATCAGCAATCAATACGGCAACCGATATATGTACAAAGGCTTTAACGAAATGTGGGTAGAAGCAAGAAATCGCGCAGGCAAAATTTCAGGTATTTTAACCGACTTCACCTTTCATGATCTGAAGGCGAAAGGAATTTCAGACTATGAAGGAAGCAGTCGGGATAAGCAACTTTTCTCTGGTCACAAAACCGAGGGGCAAGTGCTAATCTATGACAGGAAGGTTAAAGTTTCACCGACACTTGATGTCCCGTTACCTGAAAATATTCCAAGAAAATATTCCAAGTAATTCCAAGTGTGATTTTTGTCACTGACTTAATGATGTATAAGTGATTGAATTTTGGCGGAGAGAGGGGGATTTGAACCCCCGGTGGAGTTGCCCCCACTCCGGTTTTCGAGACCGGTCCGTTCAGCCGCTCCGGCATCTCTCCGTTCAGATGGTTGCCATGATGCCAGGAAATTTGGCATTTTAACAGTCCCTGTCCGTGCAATTTTGTTCAAGTGACGAGTTTGCGAGCAAAACGATGATTAAGTGGCCCTGGAAAGTACAAGAATCAGCACATCAAACTGCCCTTCCCTGGCAGGAAGCACTATCGATCCCCCTTTTAACGTGTCTGACAGAACAGGAACAAAGCAAATTGGTCGCTCTTGCCGAACGTTTTTTACAGCAAAAACGGCTTGTTCCTTTACAGGGCTTTGAGCTGAATTCATTAAGAAGCTGCCGGATAGCACTTCTATTTTGCCTGCCCGTTCTGGAGTTAGGACTGGAATGGCTGGATGGTTTTCATGAAGTCTTAATTTATCCTGCGCCATTTGTGGTCGATGATGAATGGGAAGACGATATCGGTCTGGTGCATAACCAACGTATTGTTCAGTCAGGTCAGAGCTGGCAGCAAGGGCCTATCGTTTTGAACTGGTTGGATATACAAGATTCTTTTGATGCTTCTGGTTTTAACCTGATTATTCATGAAGTCGCTCATAAGCTGGACACCCGTAACGGCGATCGCGCCAGCGGAGTTCCCTTTATTTCGTTGCGTGAGGTTGCTGGCTGGGAACACGATCTTCATGCTGCAATGAACAACATTCAGGAAGAAATCGAATTAGTTGGTGAGAATGCGGCGAGCATTGATGCTTATGCTGCCAGTGATCCTGCTGAATGTTTTGCCGTACTTTCTGAATATTTCTTTAGCGCCCCAGAACTTTTTGCTCCTCGTTTCCCTTCATTGTGGCAACGTTTCTGTCAATTTTATCAACAAGATCCTTTGCAGAGACTGCATCACGCTAATGATACAGACTCGTTTTCAGCGACGAATGTTCATTAATTAACAACTTTGAAGATTAATTAACCAATTGAAATGGCTTATGAAATTTAGTGTTGACAGACAAGGTACCGCTAAGTAATATGCGCCCCGTTCTCACGATTCCTCTGTAGTTCAGTCGGTAGAACGGGGGACTGTTAATCCGTATGTCACTGGTTCGAGTCCAGTCAGAGGAGCCAATTTTCTGTTTTCATGCATCCTTGCGAATCTTTATCTGATGTTGATTCAACAGGTTAGTGTGAAAACTCTTCTCGGTGCATTTTGATTTTACCCTACGCATCGGGAAAAATTGGTGGTCAAATCTGGGATCAGGTTAGTTCGATAATGGAGTGACCCCCATATATCCCTTACCGACGCAAAAATCCGCACCCTCAAGCCTTCTGATAAACCCTTTAAAGTCTCCGATTCTCACGGTCTGTATCTGCTGGTCAAGCCGGGTGGCTCCCGCCACTGGTATCTCAAATACCGTATTAGCGGTAAAGAATCCCGCATTGCGCTGGGTGCCTATCCAGCCATCTCCCTGTCTGATGCGCGACAGCAACGTGAAGGTATCCGTAAAATGCTGGCGCTGAATATCAACCCGGTACAGCAGCGGGCTGCTGAACGTGGCTCACGAACACCGGAGAAAGTTTTTAAAAACATGGCGCTGGCGTGACATAAAAGTAACAGGAAATGGTCGCAGAACACCGCCGACCGTCTGCTTGCCAGCCTGAACAATCACATCTTTCCGGTCATCGGGAACCTACCTGTATCAGAACTTAAACCCCGTCATTTCATTGACCTGCTGAAAGGGATCGAGGAAAAAGGTCTGCTGGAGGTTGCGTCCCGCACACGGCAGCACCTGAGTAACATAATGCGCCATGCGGTCCATCAGGAGTTAATCGATACGAACCCTGCAGCAAACCTTGGCGGCGTGACCACACCTCCTGTCAGACGGCACTATCCTGCCCTGCCGCTGGAGCGGCTGCCTGAACTGCTTGAACGTATTGGGGCATATCATCAGGGCCGTGAACTGACCCGGCATGCCGTTCTGCTGATGCTGCATGGTTCATTCGCTCCAGTGAACTGCGTTTCGCCCGCTGGTCAGAGATTGATTTCACAAACCGAGTCTGGACGATACCCGCGACGCGAGAACCCATTATTGGCGTGCGTTATTCCGGCCGCGGGGCAAAAATGCGAATGCCGCATATCGTCCCCCTCTCAGAACAGTCCATCGCCATTCTGAAACAGATTAAGGATATCACCGGTAATAATGAACTGATCTTCCCCGGCGACCATAACCCGTATAAGCCAATGTGTGAAAACACGGTCAATAAGGCACTGCGGGTGATGGGTTACGACACGAAAAAGGATATCTGCGGTCACGGCTTCCGGGCAATGGCATGCAGTGCGCTGATGGAATCGGGTTTATGGGCAAAGGACGCAGTAGAACGCCAGATGAGTCATCAGGAGCGCAATACCGTGCGCATGGCTTATATTCATAAGGCAGAGCACCTGGAAGCCCGCAAAGCGATGATGCAGTGGTGGTCGGATTATCTGGAAGCATGCCGAGAATCTTATGCACCGCCTTATACAATTGGTAAAAATAAGTTTATCCCATAGTATACTAACGAATCCCACACTCTGGCAAATTACCACCACCTCTACAGGAGGTGGTTCTATATAGACTTTTATCAACTTCATGACGAAAAACACCTATTCTGAAGTGGTCAACAAAAACTGGCCACCGAGTTAGAGTTTTTCCAGTATCGATTTTCCGATTCGTTTGGGGGTAACCCACCGTTATATTCGTGCGGTCTTAGTGCACTGTAATATCCAACGATATAGTCCGTTATGGCGTGAGCTGCCTCGCTGAAGCTTACGTAACCCACCACCGGCATCCATTCGTTCTTCAGACTCCTGAAGAAGCGTTCCATTGGGCTGTTATCCCAGCAGTTTCCGCGCCGGCTCATACTCTGTCTGATCTGGTATCGCCACAATAACTGCCGGAACTGCCTGCTCGTATAATGACTGCCCTGATCGCTGTGGAACATCACCCCGCCGGGCTTACCACGGGTTTCCCATGCCATTTCCAGCGCTTTCATGGTGAGCCTGCTGTCCGGCGAGAACGACATGGCCCAGCCCACTGGTTTTCTTGCGAACAGGTCGAGAACAACGGCGAGGTACGCCCAGCGCTTACCCGTCCAGATATAGGTCACATCACCGCACCACACCTGATTTGGCTCGGTCACGGCGAACTGCCTTTCAAGGTAGTTAGGGATAGCAACATGTTCATGACCACCACGTTTATACCGGTGAGTCGGCTGCTGACAGCTGACCAGCCCCAGCTCTTTCATGAGCCTGCCAGCAAGCCAGCGTCCCATCTGGTAGCCTCTCCGGGTTGCCATTGTGGCGATGCTTCTTGCTCCGGCCGAACCGTGGCTGATGCCATGTAGCTCAAGTACCTGACTGCGTAATACAGCCCGTCTGCCGTCTGGTTTTTCAGGACGGTTTTTCCAGTATCTGTAGCTGCTGCGATGAACCCCGAACACATGGCAGAGTGTGACCACAGGATAATGCGCTCTGAGTTTCCCGATTATCGAGAACTGTTCAGGGAGTCTGACATCAAGAGCGCGGTAGCCTTTTTTAATATTTCATTCTCCATTTCAATGCGTTGTAGCTTTTTCCTGAGCTCACGGATTTCAATTTGTTCCGGGGTAATGGGGGAGGCTTTTGGTGTTTTGCCCTGACGCTCATCACGCAGTTGTTTGACCCATCTTGTCATTGTGGAAAGGCCAACATCCATAGCTTTGGCGGCATCTGCCACCGTGTATTTCTGGTCAACAACCAGTTGAGCGGATTCGCGTTTAAACTCTGCGCTAAAATTTCTTTTTTTCATTGGAGCACCTGTGTTGTTCTGAGGTGAGCATATCACCTCTGTTCAGGTGGCCAAATTCAGTGTGCCACTTCAGGTACTGGGAGCATTGTGGGTGCGCAATGGCATGGAGGAGTCCGCGGAATTTGAACAACAGCAACATAATCAAGCGGCCGCGAAAAAACGCATCCCGGTTATCGAAGCTCTGTTACGACATCCCGGTGCTTTCCTGAAGATTATTGCACTACGACTGTGCGAGTTGCTGACGATGTACATTGTTACTGCCTTTGCACTTAATTATTCAACCCAGAATATGGGGTTACCGCGCGAACTTTTCCTTAATATTGGTTTGCTGGTAGGTGGATTAAGCTGCCTGACAATTCCCTGTTTTGCCTGGCTTGCCGATCGTTTTGGTCGGCGCAGGGTTTATATCACAGGCGCGTTGATCGGAACGTTGAGCGCATTTCCTTTCTTTATGGCGCTTGAAGCACAATCTATTTTCTGGATAGTTTTCTTCTCCATAATGCTGGCAAACATTGCGCATGACATGGTGGTGTGTGTGCAACAACCGATGTTTACCGAAATGTGAGGTAGCCTGAGTTTAACGGACACTCCTTCCTGAAATAGAATGGCATCAGAAGGAGCTAATAATGAGCAGAAAAACCCGACGTTACTCTAAAGAGTTCAAAGCCGAAGCTGTCAGAACGGTTCTTGAAAATCAACTTTCGATCAGTGAAGACGCTTCCCGATTATTCCTTCCTGAAGGCACTTTAGGACAATGGGTTACCGCCGCCAGAAAAGGGCTCGGTACTCCTGGTTCCCGCACGCTGGCTGAACTGGAATCTGAAATTCTGCAACTGCGTAAGGCGTTAAATGAAGCTCGCCTTGAGCGAGATATATTAAAAAAAGCAACAGCGTATTTTGCACAGGAGTCGCTGAAAAATACGCGTTAATCGAACAATGGCGACAACAATTTCCCATTGAAGCGATGTGTCAGGTATTTGGTGTATCCAGGAGCGGTTATTACAACTGGGTACAGCATGAACCCTCAGACAGAAAACAAAGTGATGAGCGGCTAAAACTGGAGATTAAGGTGGCACATATCCGCACTCGCGAAACATATGGAACCCGGCGGCTCCAGACGGAGCTGGCAGAGAATGGCATCATCGTTGGTCGTGACCGACTGGCATGTCTTCGTAAGGAGCTGAGGCTACGCTGTAAGCAGAAACGCAAGTTCAGAGCGACTACGAACCCGAACCACAATCTGCCAGTTGCGCCAAATCTGCTGAACCAGACGTTCGCTCCTACAGCACCAAATCAGGTCTGGGTGGCGGACCTGACGTATGTTGCTGGCATCAAAGATGTTTATACGTGCGAAATTGTCGGCTACGCCATGGGAGAGCGCATGACAAAAGAGCTGACAGGTAAAGCCCTGTTTATGGCGCTCAGGAGCCAGCGCCCACCTGCCGGGCTAATCCACCACTCTGATCGAGGTTCACAGTACTGCGCATACGATTACCGGGTCATACAGGAGCAGTCTGGTCTGAAAACATCAATGTCGCGTAAAGGTAACTGTTACGACAACGCTCCGATGGAAAGCTTCTGGGGAACGCTGAAAAATGAGAGCCTGAGCCACTATCGTTTTAATAACCGGGATGAAGCCATCTCAGTAATACGGGAATACATTGAGATTTTCTACAATCGTCAGCGTCGTCACTCTCGTCTGGGGAATATCTCCCCGGCAGCCTTCAGGGAAAAATATCATCAGATGGCTGCTTAAAAAAAGAATAAATGGTAGTGTCCGCTATTGCCAGTACACCTCAATGTTTGGTGCCAGTTATCGCTACAGTGGTGCTGGAGTCGGTTATCAGGTTGCCAGTGTGGTTGGCGGTGGATTTACACCTTTTATTGCCGCTGCACTCATCACTTACTTTGCCGGGAACTGGCATAGCATCGCCATTTATTTGCTGGCTGGATGCCTGATTTCTGCAATGACCGCTTTATTGATGAAAGACAATCAACGCTCGTGATAGCCTGGCGAAGATCATCCGATCTTCGCCTTATACTTTTGTTTCACATTCCTGTGACATACTATCGGATGTGCGGTAATTGTATGGAACAGGAGACACACATGAATAATAAGGGCTCCGGTCTGACCCCAGCTCAGGCACTGGATAAACTCGACGCGCTGTATGAGCAATCTGTAGTTGCTTTACGCAACGCCATTGGCAAATATATTACAATTGGCGAATTACCTGATGAAAACGCCCGTAAACAAGGTCTTTTTGTCTATCCATCACTGACCGTAACCTGGGACGGTAGCACAACAAATCCCCCCAAAACGCGCGCATTTGGTCGTTTTACTCACGCAGGCAGCTACACCACCACGATTACTCGCCCTACTCTCTTTCGTTCGTATCTGAATGAGCAACTAACGTTGCTTTATCAGGATTATGGTGCGCATATCTCTGTGCAACCCTCGCAACATGAAATCCCTTATCCTTATGTCATCGATGGCTCTGAATTGACACTTGATCGCTCAATGAGCGCTGATTTAACTCGCTACTTCCCGACAACAGAACTGGCGCAAATCGGCGATGAAACTGCAGACGGCATTTATCATCCAACGGAATTCTCCCCGCTATCGCATTTTGATGCGCGCCGCGTCGATTTTTCCCTCGCACGGTTGCGCCATTATACCGGTACGCCAGTAGAACATTTTCAACCGTTCGTCTTGTTTACCAACTACACACGTTATGTGGATGAATTCGTTCGTTGGGGATGCAGCCAGATCCTCGATCCTGATAGTCCCTACATTGCCCTTTCTTGTGCTGGCGGGAACTGGATCACTGCCGAAACCGAAGCGCCAGAAGAAGCCATTTCCGACCTTGCATGGAAAAAACACCAGATGCCAGCATGGCATTTAATTACCGCTGATGGTCAGGGTATTACTCTGGTGAATATTGGCGTGGGACCGTCCAATGCTAAAACCATCTGCGATCATCTGGCAGTGCTACGCCCGGATATCTGGTTGATGATTGGTCACTGTGGCGGATTACGTGAAAGCCAGGCCATTGGAGATTATGTCCTTGCACACGCTTATTTACGCGATGACCACGTTCTTGATGCGGTTCTGCCGCCCGATATACCTATTCCGAGCATTGCTGAAGTGCAACGTGCGCTTTATGACGCTACCAAGTTAGTCAGCGGCAGGCCTGGTGAGGAAGTCAAACAGCGGCTGCGTACAGGTACTGTGGTAACCACAGATGACAGGAACTGGGAGTTACGTTACTCAGCTTCTGCACTTCGTTTTAACTTAAGCCGGGCCGTAGCAATTGATATGGAAAGTGCAACCATTGCCGCGCAAGGATATCGTTTCCGCGTGCCATACGGGACACTACTGTGTGTTTCAGATAAACCGTTACATGGTGAGATTAAGCTTCCCGGCCAGGCTAACCGTTTTTATGAAGGCGCTATTTCCGAACACCTGCAAATTGGCATTCGGGCGATCGATTTGCTGCGCGCAGAAGGCGACCGACTGCATTCACGTAAATTACGAACCTTTAATGAGCCGCCGTTCCGATAATAAGTTATGAACCTTCTTATCAGAAATAGATGTGAAGGATTAAGTAAGACATCTGGCAAATAGCCTGCAATAAACGCGGGCTGCTTGCTTCCTTGGGCAGATGCGAGTTTTATTATCGTCTTAATGATTTCCACATATTAAAAGCAAGTATGCTTTCAAAACACAATTATAAAAAATCCCGCCAACAACATTAGTTTTTATAAAATTAAATATAAGATTATGGCTTTAGAATATTTTTATTTCTAATAGACGAGATTTTTCCTGTTATGATATAATATGCCGAATTAACACATGTTAACGATTTACCAGTAATGTAAATAAATTTTCGAGGAGATCATTCCAGTGGGACGTAAATGGGCCAATATTGTTGCTAAAAAAACGGCTAAAGACGGTGCAACGTCTAAAATTTATGCAAAATTCGGTGTAGAAATCTATGCTGCTGCCAAACAAGGTGAACCCGATCCAGAATTAAACACATCTTTAAAATTCGTTATTGAACGTGCAAAGCAGGCACAAGTTCCAAAGCACGTTATTGATAAAGCAATTGATAAAGCCAAAGGCGGCGGAGATGAAACGTTCGTACAGGGACGTTATGAAGGCTTTGGTCCTAATGGCTCAATGATTATTGCTGAGACATTGACTTCAAATGTTAACCGTACGATTGCTAACGTTCGCACAATTTTCAATAAAAAAGGCGGCAATATCGGAGCGGCAGGTTCTGTCAGCTATATGTTTGACAATACGGGTGTGATTGTATTTAAAGGAACAGACCCTGACCATATTTTTGAAATTTTGCTTGAAGCTGAAGTTGATGTTCGTGATGTAACTGAAGAAGAAGGTAATATTGTTATTTATACTGAACCTGCTGACCTTCATAAAGGAATCGCGGCGCTAAAAGCAGCTGGAATCACTGAGTTCTCAACAACAGAATTAGAAATGATTGCTCAATCTGAAGTTGAGCTTTCCCCAGAAGATTTAGAAATCTTTGAAGGGCTTGTTGATGCCCTTGAAGATGACGACGATGTACAAAAAGTTTATCATAACGTCGCAAATCTCTAATTATATTTTAAAGAAATCTGTCTTTATGGCAGATTTCTTTAATCTCATATAATTCTTATAAAAAATATAATATTTAACTCGTCATATTGCTTATAAAAAATCCCCGTCCCCAGAGAAATAATATTTATTAAAATGGCAGGTCTTCTTTTTCTGATTACCGAAGACAAAGTGGCAATTACGTATAGTTTCCCGATAAAGACGCGACAGCTACGTCCCGCATAAGGCATTTTTCTCTTTATCTTTGTACGGTACTTCATGGAACAGAATTTTTGACCTTGTGAATCGTGATATCTGTTGGGGAGGGGCAATTTGCTCACTGAAGCGTGAGACTCGATTAAGCGCACGAAACACAGAAATCAAAAAACCCGGCCACTTTTTTACAAAGTGGCCGGGTAAAAATAATTTTTATTTTTTAACTGTCCTGAGTCTCATAGAGATGTCTCAAAACTAAAATTTGGCTCCTCTGACTGGACTCGAACCAGTGACATACGGATTAACAGTCCGCCGTTCTACCGACTGAACTACAGAGGAATCGTGAGAACGAGGCGAATATTAGCGATGCCCACCCACAATGTCAAAGCCTGTTTTTTAAATTTGAAATCGTTTGCTGAAATAATCTGCATTTTGTCGTTTATTCCGACACAACTGGCTTTTTTTCACACTTTTGCGGCTCGGATCGAGGGTATTTCCACAGCCAACGTCCAGTAACCATTCGCCAGTAAAACAGCACGGCCCGCACAGCCCAGTCGGCAAACATTCCCATCCAGACACCAACCACACCCCAGCCAAGCATGATTCCCTGCACATAACCGACTACAACCCGGCAACCCCACATGCTCAACATAGAAACCCACATGGCGTAACGGGCATCACGAGCACCCTTAAATCCAGCGGGTAGCACCCATGAGGCGGACCAAATAGGCATAAATAAAGCATTTAGCTAAATCAGAATCACAACGACGTGTTTAACCTGTGGATCCTGGGTGTAAAACGATGCCATAACCCCGGCAAAGGGAGCCGTTAGCCAGGCGATGGCCGTTAATCCAAGAGTGGACAGCCAGAACACATGCCGCAACTGAATCTCTGCTTGCGCTATCTGCCCTACCCCCAACCTTCGGCCTGTAATGATCGTAGAAGCAGAACCGAGCGCACTTCCGGGTAAGTTGATAAGAGCCGCAATTGAGAACGCGATAAAATTTCCGGCAATAACGCTGGTCCCCATCCCGGCAACGAACATTTGGGTTAATAACCGACCACTGGTAAATAACACTGATTCGACACTCGCTGGAATACCAATCCCCATGACTTCCCAGATAATGCTAAAATTCAGCGGTTTAAAATAGCTCTTTAACGAAATCCTTAGCGCAGGATTAAAACCAATCGCCAGCACCCACAAAATTGCAACTGCGCCAATATAACGAGAAATGGTTAAACCCAACCCAGCCCCGACCAGGAGAAAAGGCCGTAAATCAATATGCCGCTAATAATAATATTAAGAATATTCAGGCTACCGTTAATCAGTAGCGGTATTTTCGTATTCCCTGCACCACGAAGTGCCCCGCTACCAATAAGAGTGATGGCAGCGGCTGGATAACTGAGTACGGTCAGCTCCAGATAAGTCAACGCCAGTGCTTTAACTTCTGTCGTGGCATCACCCGCGACGAAATCAATAATTTGTTCGCCAAAATGATGAATTAGCGTTGCCAACAGTACGGCAAACAACGTCATGATCACCAATGACTGCCGCGTCGCCACCCTCGCTCGTCGTCGATCCCGCTTACCGAGACTAAATGCTACAACGACAGTAGTACCAAGATCGATAGCTGCAAAAAAAGCCATAATGACCATATTGAAGCTGTCCGCCAACCCCACGCCGGCCATCGCATCTTTTCCCAGCCAACTGACCAGAAAAGTGCTCAGGACCCCCATCAACAGGACACAGGCGTTCTCCATGAAGATAGGAACAGCAAGCGGGGTTATCTCGCGCTAGAACAACACTTTGTAGCTCTTGCGTTTAGAGTGCCAGCGAGTGCCGTGAACAACCTGGCGTAAAGCAGAGGAGATATTCAAAGCCGACCTTAATTGCAGAAAGTGAAACCACATTTCAAATGATGAGGGAGAATCAGCAAAGCTGCAAAGATTTTCGCCAACAAATTGTCTGCAAATGCAACAAACTGTTGATAGAAACGGCAAACAGTTGGGAAATTTAAAAATCGGGTTTGACAAAATATTTTTCGCCGTTAAGATGTGCCTCAACAGCGATTCCTCTGTAGTTCAGTCGGTAGAACGGCTGGACTGTTAATCTGTATGTCACTGGTTCGAGTCCAGTCTAGGAGCCAAATCTCCAAAAGCCCGCTTTATAGCGGGCTTTTCTGCTATATCTGATAATCAATTTCTTCTTCACTGTTTTCCATCACCTGCCGCTTGATAATCCCTCAACTGACAGTCCTGCATTACAAAGTTCCAGAAAGCGCCAGACATAAAGTCAACGCCAAAGTTGTCCTCGCTTCAGTCCCTACTCATACAGTATTAGCATCGAAAAAGATGCCGCGTATCCAGACGGATTAAATCTTCTTCCTCTTGTTCGCCGCTGGATTGTTCGGCAACTAACCCATTGCAAGCCCAAGCAGCAAATATAGGTTTTACTACATCAGAATCCTGCACTAATACAAATACTGCCAGCAAACCTTTGCGGCAAACGCGCTATCAATACGTGAGCGCCCCTGTAATCCCTGTCGGTAAGTGATTAACGGCCACTTCGCTATTGATTCCAGCGTCAATGGTGTAATTTGCGTTAAGGGATGATTGAGTGGAACAGCAAACTATGGTGCCAACGAAATCACGGGAAGGCGACGAGCTGCTGGTCATTATTCAAACGCTCGCTGGCGATACCAATATCAGCTTCGCCATTTTGCAACAACTTCGCAATTTCCTGTGGCGTCCCCTGGATTAGCTCGAGCCGAACCTCCGGGAAAAGTTCGCGAAAAGCTTTAATGACCTCTGGCAAGCTATAACGTGCCTGAGTATGCGTCGTTGCAATAGTGGGAACGCCAGACGTATCGTTGGTAAGACAGGTCTGCAAGCCGACGAACATTACTGGCTTCATTCAGAATACGTTCTGCGATGACCAGTAATGCTTTGCCGGTTTGTCTACGCCCAGCAGTCGCTTACCTCGTCGAACAAATATTTCGATGCCAAGTTCATCCTCCAGTTCCCGAATCTGACGGCTGACGCCTGACTGTGAGGTAAAAAGCGTATTCGCAACCTTTGTCAGGTTGTAATCCTGACGTGCAGCCTCGCGGATTATCTTTAGTTGTTGGAAATTTAGGTGAACTGGCGAGTTCAGATTTCCCGTTATTGTTAAAGTCTAATGCCCGGCATAACAAATAATAAAAACCGCACTCTTATTCCGTTCCGTATAACGCTTAGCTCACGAATTGCCACTGCCTTTTTTCCATCACTGGAGAACTAATCACTGACATTAACAACTCTTTCACTGCCTGTGCCTGTGGCGATAAGTTCGCTCTGGCGGGTAAATTTAATGACAAAAGAGAGATTCATGGAAGGCGTGGTAATGCGTGACATCCACCCATTTACTGCGCCACATAACGAACGCGCGGCCGATCGGGTAGTACTGCAACGCCCATGCCGCTGGCAATCGCTGCGGTGAGCGTGGCGATAGACTAAATTTCACCAATGACTTTTGCCGTGAGTCGCCGTAGGGAAACGCCTCATCAACACGAAGTCTCAACAGCGCTGTAATCACTGGGGAGAAAAAGGTTCATTGTGCAATAGCATTAACATCAACGCTTTGCCCGGGCAACTTCTCAGTCCTACCAGGAAAAGATTTTCTTTCGGCAATGCCGACTGGATACCGCAGCCAGGGACTACATAAATCACCGCCATATCGAGTTGGTGATTTATCAGTTTTTCCTGAGCACTGCACCGCTATTTTCATGAAGATAGATAACGATCTCCGGGAATTCAGCGCGAACCGCTTGTAATAAGGGGCATGGTGATAGATGACGCAGCGGTTCCTGGCGCAAAGCCAATTGAGACTTGCCCCTGATAATGCCTGACCAACGTTATGCCGGCCAGTTGGGCCTGCTCACACTGACGTAAAATGGCCCGCGCATGGGTATAGAGAATTTTTCCGGCGTCTGTTGGCGTACGCCCCGTTTTGTGCGAGTGGAGAGTTGTTGATTTAACTCACCTTCCAGTGTGGCAAGCCCGGCTCAGCGCTGGTTGTGCGAATATGCAATACTTCAGCAGCCTGAGTCAGGCTACCAATATGTACAATTTTTACGAAGTAGTTCAGGCGTCTTGAAGTTCACGCTGCCTCCGGTTTTTAAGAATGGCCCAAGTGCGCCATTACTTACAACCAGATTGCAAGATGCTTGCCGGTTTTATTTTGGCGTTGATGTACAAGCTAACCAACTGTCAAATAAGAGATTATGATAGATTCGTCATTGGTTCTTCTTTATCAGCAGTCGCGTTCCCCTGCCCGATAAAAGGAGGGTATGCACCACGATGGTTCATAACCAAAAAGATTGAAAGCTCACCACTTTGTTGAAATTGACAGCAAACAAACAAAAAAATGCATTTCACCCTTTGACATCACCATGCACTGCCATTAATATGCGCCCCGTTCACACGATTCCTCTGTAGTTCAGTCGGTAGAACGGCGGACTTGTTAATCCGTATGTCACTGGTTCGAGTCCAGTCAGAGGAGCGAAATTCAAAAAAGCCTGCTTTCGAGCAGGCTTTTTACTTTCTAATTACCAACGCTCTTAAAACATCTGTCTTGAACCAGAACTAATTTGCACAGGCATTGCAGATCGACGTTGCAACGCAGCATTTGCACGTTTTACATCAACTTCTTTACCGTTGATAAACCCCGCAAAGATGGGGTTACCGGCAATGGCACTTTTCGGTCAGACTCGTATTCTGCACGATTCGCGACAGCGGCTCATGAACTTCCACCAGTTCGGCCATCTGGTTGAGTGGTGTATTTTACTGGCTGTGGAATAATGCCACACGCGTCCCAACGGAACATTATCAAACGGATATTTGATATCGTCATTGCGCAGCCGAATACCGCCCTGACTTACCGGAGCCCAATACCAAAATTGGCATTGGTACCATGGATGCATACGACCTCCAATATAAATCACGTACGGCCCCATGGGATTGTCGGGACCGCAGGACAAATGCGGGCAAACTCTAGCTCGTTTCGCATATTCGCGCGTGTTCGGCGTTGGCGTCCAGGTTGGAGCTCTTGTTTGGTTCAACGGTAGTCAGCCGGTTACGGGGGGTTTCTCGCCGGCCTGACCGATTCCAATAGGAAAGCTTCTACAGTATTACTGTCTGGTGGGTGGTAATAAAGACGCATCTGGGCGACTTCACCACAATCCCTTTACGACAGTGGCGGGCAAAATCATTTGCTGCGGAATGGTGAGCGCGAGCCGACTTCGGCAAAAAAACATCAGCACCGGGTTCGCTTTCAAGCATGTTACTTAACCCTTGCCCGTATTGTGCGGCAAAAGTCTCCAGCGGCTGAGTATTGTGATCAGGAACAGTTACAGTAAGCGACTGCCCCACTAAACGGCTACCCTCTGGAGGTAATGGATAAGTTACCGCCAGGCTATTTTGGCTGGCAAAAAGCAGAGCAAATGAGCAAAGAATATTTACACGACGCATCATGTCCCTTTCCTAAGTCGCGAATACTATCCGATAAGTATAGCTTTTATCAGACTTTTCGTTTTTAGCTGTTCAAATCAGAAGTCGTATTCCCCGGTAGAACAATATTACTGGCAGCAAGTTCGCCCATGTTGTTGTATATCGCACAAGCAGCTTCGATGATGGACATCGCCAGAGCTGCACCACTCCCCTCACCTAAACGCATATCCATATTGAGATAAGGCTCCAGCCCCAAATGCGAGAGCGCTATACGCGCGCCTTTTTCTGCCGACAAGTGAGAAGGAATGAGATACGGTTTGATTGCAGGAGACATCTGGCAGGCTGCGAGCGCAGCAGCATAAGAAAGAAATCCATCCAGCAACACGGGTAAACCGCAGGAAGCAGCACCTAACATCACTCCAGCTATTCCGACCAAATCAAATCCACCCACTTTTGCCAGGACATCAACACCATCCTGAGGATTTGGTTGATTCAACGTAATCGCCCGACGCACAACATCAATTTTATTAGCCAGTTTATCTGTCGGCAGGTTTGCGCCAATCCCAACCACTTCTTCAGGATCCCGGCCAGTGATTGTGCTGACTATTGCCGCTGCCGGTGTCGTGTTTGCCATCCCCAGTTCACCTACACCAAACAGCGTGACACCGTTTTTCGCCAGCTCCCGCGTATAACATATGACGTCCAAAAGCAACTTTTCAGCCTGACGGCGACTCATTGCCGGAGCTGAAGCAATATTGCCGCTACCTCGTGCGACACGCATGTTGATAAGCCCGGGGATAGGCTCAGCAGTATCAATACCAACATCAATTACGTGGACGTTAGCGCCCGCTTGTGCTGCCAGCACACACACGCCGGTTGTTCCACGGGTCATATTTTCAGCCTGTATGGCTGTCACTTCTTTTGGAGAAATAGCGACCCCTTCCTCCCAGACGCCGTGATCGGCACACATAACCAGTACCGCTTTTTTGCCCACATGCGGTATGCCATTCACCCCCGGCATTCCTGCCAGTTGTATGGCAAGCGCCTCCAGCTTTCCTAGGCTACCAACAGGTTTGAATAACCCGTCAACATGCCGTTGTGCACGCGACATAGCGGCAGAATTGATGGCTGGGATCGTATTCAGTAAATCGGCAATTATTTGCATGTCACGTTTCTTTATAGCAGTGCCAGCAGGAAGACCAGTTCACCAAGCTCTATGGCTGCTCCCAGCGTATCGCCCGTTTGCCCGCCCAGCGTACGTTTGAGAAGCTGACCGAGGATGAAAATCGCCACCATCGTCACCACCATAGCAGCCACACCATGCATACCCAGCAATAATACGGCAGCAAAAATAGCGGCTAAGCCGAGTGTGACGCAGGTTTGTCGCCCATCAATTTTGCCAATGAACACATTGCCAAGCCCTTCTTCCCGCGCATAACGATGACGATACATCAATAATGCGGCAGTCCCGCGGCTGACCGCACATGCTGCCGCCAGCGATGCAAGGATCGGTTCGCCACGCAGAGCCAACTCGCTTAACACCAGAATCTTTGCCAGTACCACAAAAATCAATGCCAGACCGCCGTGGGTGCCTAAACGGCTATCACGCATGATTTCCAACATGCGATCGCGACTACGTGCAGAAAATACGCCATCACAGGTATCAGCGAGGCCGTCCAGATGGAATTCCCCGGTCATCAGCGCCAGCACAAGTACGCTAAACAGTGCCGCCAGTGGTGCGCCACACCATGCCTGCAGCACCATGAAGACCAGCCCGCTAATCGCGCCAAGCAATAATCCAATCAAAGGAAAAGTAATAATACCGCGAGAATAATGTTCGAAATCCAGTCCCTGGGACCAGCGACGCGGTACAGGCAGACGCGTAATAAATGAGAGCATCGCCCAAAATAATTTGCTCATTTGATTTTTACTCCAATACCCGAAACCACCAGCCATACTTCATTTGCCGCAGCGGCCAACTGCTGATTTACCCGCCCGGCAATATCACGAAAATGTCGTGCCAGACGACTCTCCGGCACAATCCCCATTCCCACTTCGTTAGTCACTAATACAACCTTTGCGGGGCAACGTTGGCAGGCAGCAATCAACGACTGAATCTCAGCATTAATCGCCTGTTCCATCGCCTGATAATCCCATTCATCAGGGTCTTTATCGCCGCCATAATCAAACAACAGATTAGTCACCATTGTGGTAACGCATTCCAGCAACACAGCCTCATTCGGGTTAATGTCTGCATGAATTAATTCATCAAGATGTTGCCAGCGCTCCACTGTGCGCCAGTGCTCCGGGCGGCTTTGCCGATGATGTTCTATCCGTGCAGCCATCTCATCATCAAGGATTTGCGAGGTAGCGATATACAGAACCTGTGAAGAGTGAGGTGTACTGGCAATAGCGGACACTACCATTTATTCTTTTTTTAAGCAGCCATCTGATGATATTTTTCCCTGAAGGCTGCCGGGGAGATATTCCCCAGACGAGAGTGACGACGCTGACGATTGTAGAAAATCTCAATGTATTCCCGTATTACTGAGATGGCTTCATCCCGGTTATTAAAACGATAGTGGCTCAGGCTCTCATTTTTCAGCGTTCCCCAGAAGCTTTCCATCGGAGCGTTGTCGTAACAGTTACCTTTACGCGACATTGATGTTTTCAGACCAGACTGCTCCTGTATGACCCGGTAATCGTATGCGCAGTACTGTGAACCTCGATCAGAGTGGTGGATTAGCCCGGCAGGTGGGCGCTGGCTCCTGAGCGCCATAAACAGGGCTTTACCTGTCAGCTCTTTTGTCATGCGCTCTCCCATGGCGTAGCCGACAATTTCACACGTATAAACATCTTTGATGCCGGCGAGATACAGCCATCCTTCCCGGGTGGCAACATACGTCAGGTCCGCCACCCAGACCTGATTTGGTGCTGTAGGAGCGAACGTCTGGTTCAGCAGATTTGGCGCAACTGGCAGATTGTGGTTCGGGTTCGTAGTTGCTCTGAACTTGCGTTTCTGCTTACAGCGTAGCCTCAGCTCCTTACGAAGACGTGCCAGTCGGTCACGACCAACGATGATGCCATTCTCTGCCAGCTCCGTCTGGAGCCGCCGGGTTCCATATGTTTCGCGAGTGCGGATATGTGCCACCTTAATCTCCAGTTTTAGCCGCTCATCACTTTGTTTTCTGTCTGAGGGTTCATGCTGTACCCAGTTGTAATAACCGCTCCTGGATACACCAAATACCTGACACATCGCTTCAATGGGAAATTGTTGTCGCCATTGTTCGATTAACGCGTATTTTTCAGCGACTCCTGTGCAAAATACGCTGTTGCTTTTTTTAATATATCGCGCTCAAGGCGAGCTTCATTTAACGCCTTACGCAGTTGCAGAATTTCAGATTCCAGTTCAGCCACCGTGCGGGAACCAGGAGTACCGAGCCCTTTTCTGGCGGCGGTAACCCATTGTCCTAAAGTGCCTTCAGGAAGGGATAATCGGGAAGCGCCTTCACTGATCGAAAGTTGATTTTCAAGAACCGTTCTGACAGCTTCGGCTTTGAACTCTTTAGAGTAACGTTGGGTTTTTCTGCTCATTATTAGCTCCTTCTGATGCCATTCTATTTCAGGAAGGAGTGTCCGTTAAACTCAGGCTACCTCAGTCAGAGCCGCATGGGTGAGCTGTTGCTACACCCCGGTATTTCCACCACGGAGGCCAGCATGAACAACAATAACACATTGTACGTCGGGTTAGATGTTCACAAAGAATCGATTACTGTCGCTTATGAACCGCCCCGGGAATCCTGGAGACTAAACTTCCTGAGAAAGAGGTAAACAGGATGACTAAAAATACTCGTTTTTCCCCCGAAGTCCGTCAACGGGCAGTCCGTATGGTTCTGGAAAGTCAGGGCGAATATGACTCACAATGGGCGACAATTTGTTCCATTGCTCCAAAGATTGGCTGTACGCCGGAGACTCTGCGTGTCTGGGGTCGCCAGCATGAGCGGGATACCGGGGGCGGTGATGGAGGGCTCACCACCGCTGAACGTCAGCGTCTGAAAGAGCCGGAGCGTGAAAATCGTGAACTGCGCCGCAGTAACGATATCCTTCGCCAGGCTTCCGCTTATTTTGCGAAGGCGGAGTTCGACCGCCTCTGGAAAAAATGATGCCACTGCTGGATAAGCTGCGTGAGCAGTACGGGGGCGGACCGCTATGCAGCGAACTGCATATTGCCCCGTCAACGTATTACCACTGTCAGCAACAGCGACATCATCCGGATAAACGCAGTGCCCGTGCGCAGCGCGATGACTGGCTGAAGAAAGAGATACAGCGCGTATACGATGAAAATCACAAGGTATACGGTGTAAAGTCTGGCGTCAGTTGTTACGGGAAGGTATCAGAGTGGCCAGATGCACTGTGGCACGTCTCATGGCGGTTATGGGACTTGCCGGTGTTCTCCGGGGTAAAAAGGTCCGTACGACCATCAGCCGGAAAGCCGTTGCCGCAGGCGACCGCGTAAACCGTCAGTTCGTGGCAGAACGACCTGACCAGCTGTGGGTGGCTGATTTTACTTACGTCAGCACATGGCGGGGCTTCGTCTATGTGGCGTTCATCATTGATGTGTTTGCCGGATGCATCGTGGGGTGGCGGGTCTCATCGTCCATGGAAACGACATTCGTGCTGGATGCACTGGAGCAGGCGTTATGGGCCCGTCGACCGTCCGGCACGGTCCATCACAGTGATAAAGGTTCTCAGTATGTATCGCTGGCCTACACACAGCGGCTTAAGGAAGCCGGATTACTGGCATCAACAGGAAGTACAGGCGACTCGTATGACAACGCGATGGCGGAGAGCATCAATGGTCTTTACAAAGCGGAGGTAATACACCGTAAGAGCTGGAAAAACCGTGCAGAAGTGGAACTGGCCACACTAACGTGGGTGGACTGGTATAACAATCGACGATTGCTGGAAAGGCTGGGCCACATCCCTCCGGCAGAAGCAGAAAAAGCTTATTATGCTTCCATCGGAAACGATGATCTGGCAGCCTGAGTTCACAGATAAAACACTCTCCAGGAAACCCGGGGCGGTTCACAAATAGCAATGTCTGTCGCACAACAACCACAATGTCACAAATAAAAAATGAGAATAACCAGTTCCCTGAAGGCGACGTAGCCCGGTACAAGAGTAACCCACGTTAGCGCTTGGCGACGGCGGAACAAAGCTGATTCGCGACGTAAGAAAGTGGCAGGCTCATATGACGGACCTCTGTAATGCGGTATCCAACCCGCGAATATCAGCATGATTCACCGTCGGATTTACTGCTACGTCGCCCTCAGGGAATTAAACCTAAAAAGAAAATCGTCAAAATTAGAGATTCCGGTTTGACACGGAAAGTCATATCAGCGTCAACGGAGCACCGTATTGACGCTTATTTATTGGTGAGAACTACGTTCCATGGCAGGAGTTCGTCAACACGGTTGGAGGGCCATTCAGGCAGTATGCTCAGAATATGGCGCAGATACGCTTCCGGATCGATACCGTTCAGACGGCAGGTGCCTGCTTTTCCGGCAACAAGCAGGAATCTCAGCGCTGAAGCAGGAATTAGAGGTAAAAACGCCCTACCGGGCCATGAATCACCCGGTCATTGGAGTAGTAACCAAAGCAGATTTAGCCAGCATGGAACAAATATCTTTGGTGAAAAGTTGGTTACGGGAAGCTGGAGCGCACAACGTGTTAGTAACCAGTGCAGTTAATAACAATGGAGTTACAGAACTTTTTGCCTTGCTGCATACAGAAGAAGGCTGTTGTTAATTTCGATTGGTTCTCAGATGAGAATGATGACGGTGATACACAGATAAGAATCAATGAGCAATGAGGGTTGCCGGGCAACCCTCATTGAATAAAACGGGAATTACTTCGCTTCGCCGTTTTTCATTTCGCCCATAGCTTTCAGCTTTTTGGAGATATCGCGGCGTTCTTTGGAGAGCTCGGCATTTTTGATGATGTAATCGTCAACGCGATCTTCATAGTCACCTTTCATGCTGGCGATGATGCCCTGGATTGCTTCAACGCTCATCCCTGGCTTGATGTAATCGCTCAGGTTGTCCAGCAACAGGACGCGCTTCTGGTTGTCACGGATCTTTTTCTCAACGTCCTGAATTTCACGTTGCAGTTTGTTCTTACGACGGAACAGACGAACAAATTCCAGTACGTCCTGGAATGAAGGCTTGGTAGTTTCCATTTTTATACCCCTGATAATGTGAGAGTCGGATTCGTTTAAGCAACCGCTATTCGTTAGGGCCAACATTACTCATAGCTGCCGCAGATGACAATGCTTTTATCCCTTTTCACTATCATACCCTTTATCCTTGCTGAATCGAAGCAGCAGCAAGATGATTCTGAAGTTCAGGAATTATTTGCGCAAGGCCCGGCAAATCAGATTCGATAGCAACTCAAGCTGATGTGCCGTTTCCATGTTCAGCCACACATAACCATAGATTGGTGTTTCCACGACTTTCAGGTCATGGTGGTTATCGGACTTGCCGGTGTTCTCCGGGGTAAAAAGGTCCGTACGACCATCAGCCGGAAAGCCGTTGCCGCAGGCGACCGCGTAAACCGTCAGTTCGTGGCAGAACGACCTGACCAGCTGTGGGTGGCTGATTTTACTTACGTCAGCACATGGCGGGGCTTCGTCTATGTGGCGTTCATCATTGATGTGTTTGCCGGATACATCGTGGGGTGGCGGGTCTCATCGTCCATGGAAACGACATTCGTGCTGGATGCACTGGAGCAGGCGTTATGGGCCCGTCGACCGTCCGGCACGGTCCATCACAGTGATAAAGGTTCTCAGTATGTATCGCTGGCCTACACACAGCGGCTTAAGGAAGCCGGATTACTGGCATCAACAGGAAGTACAGGCGACTCGTATGACAACGCGATGGCGGAGAGCATCAATGGTCTTTACAAAGCGGAGGTAATACACCGTAAGAGCTGGAAAAACCGTGCAGAAGTGGAACTGGCCACACTAACGTGGGTGGACTGGTATAACAATCGACGATTGCTGGAAAGGCTGGGCCACATCCCTCCGGCAGAAGCAGAAAAAGCTTATTATGCTTCCATCGGAAACGATGATCTGGCAGCCTGAGTTCACAGATAAAACACTCTCCAGGAAACCCGGGGCGGTTCAGTTGTCGAACCAGTAGTCGAGACACTGGGCGACCGTCATGGAGTTCTCCACCTTCTCTTCAAAATAAGTGCGTGGATCCGTTCCTGAGAAATAGAGCTTTCGCAAGTCAGCAGTGATCTGTCTGGCATCCTTCAAAGACAGGGATGGGTATCGACCAAGCCCAAGTCGATTAGGCTTGCCATGCCAGCGATAGCGGTACTGGAACTGGATGACCCCCTTCGGTGAAATTCGTACGCTGAGGCCATCAGCATCAGCCACTTCTTGTGGGCCAGAATATGGTTTACCATAAATAGTACGCAGTTTTGTGTCGCTTATAGCCATAAATAATATTTGGTACGCTCAGAAATAATGGTTTGGTACACATCTGGTACACAATATCACATGGACAACAGCGCACAGTAAACAACTATATTTGACGTTCGTAGACATACTCAGGTGAAAAAAAGGTTGTTTTTCGAGTTATAACAGACAGTTAATTAACTACAGTGGACAATGCTAGACAATGACAGACACAGATAAACAATCTACCTTTTTGTTTTCACGATTACGAGCCTCTGGCATGCACCCCGCGTTAATATTGCCCTGCACAGTTCGCAGCCATTCGCACCATAGCGAATTCAATGTCATCGGCGAACCCGAAGTCTTTTACTGCAAGCCCGCGGATCAACTATTCGCCCCAGCCCTTGGCAGCAAGTATTAATTACCGGTATTACCCGCAGGAAGCACGGGCGAAAGGAGAAAACGAAGCCGCGCTTGCCGCCCGTATTCACTCGCTTTTTCAACGTACCGAAGACCTGGCAATCCGGGTTATACAATGCGGCGTTTTGATCGACGAAGTCACATGCAACGTTTTTTATCGTAATTTCTACGATCCTTACGCCTGGAGCTGGCAGCATGATAACTCGCGCTGGGATTTGCTGGATGTTATGCGTGCCTGTTATGCCTGTGCCCGGAAGGAATAAACTGGCCTGAAAATCATGAGACGGTTTACCAGCTTTCGCCTTGAGCATTTAACCAAAGCGAATGGTATTGAACATAGCAATGCCCACGATGCTATGGCCGACGGCGCCTACTATTGCGATGGCAAAGCTGGTAAATGTGTCAGCCACGCCTGTTTGATTATCTCTTTACCCATCGCAATAAACACAAACTCATGGCGTTGATTGATGTTCCGCAGATGAAAACCCTCTTGGTGGTATGTTTCCGGAATGTTTGGGGCATGGCGCGGCAAGACCAGCCGGGCTGGCACCGCTGGCGTGGCATCCTGAAAATCGCAATGCCATAATTATGGTGGATTTGGCAGGAGACATTTCGCCATTACCTGGAACTGGATAGCGACACATTGCGCGGAGCGTTTATACACCGCAAGTCCTGATCCTGGCGATAACGCCGCCTGTTCCGGTTAAGCTGGTGCACATCAATAAATGTCCGGTGCTGGCCCAGGCGAATACGCTATGCCCGGAAGATGCCGACCGACTGGTAATTAATCGTCAGCATTGCCCTCGATAACCTGAAAATTCTGCGTGAAAATCCGCAAGTGCGTGAAAAAGTGGTGGCGGATAGTATTCGCGGAAGCCGAACCGTTTACGCTCTTCAATATAACGTGGATGCACAGCTTTATAACGGCTTTTTCAGTGACGCCATTGCGCAGCAATGAAAATTGTGCTGGTAAACCGAGCCGCGTAATTTACCGGCACTGGATATCACTTTGTTGATAAACGAATTGAAAAACTGTTGTTCAATTATCGGCACGCAACTTCCCGGGGATGCTGGATTACGCCGAGCAGCACGCTGGCCTGGAGCACCGCCGCCAGTTTTTTACGCCCAGTCTTTACAAGGTTATGCAGATGAATTGCAGATGCTGGCACAACAATATGCCGATAACAAAGAGAAGCGGCGCTGTTGAAAGCGCTTTGGCAGTACGCGGAAGAGATTATCGTCAATCTCAAGCCTCCGCCGCTGGTACGGCGGAGGTCAATGTTGAGTCAGGCTTTTTCAACGGTGATACTCCACGCTGCATCGCCAATTCTGCTGATAATCGGTGATGGTACTGCCCTTCTTCTGCCGCCCACTGTGGGATTGCTTCAGTTGCCTGGGTGATCAACTCAATTACCAACTCATCGCCGCTGGCCATTTCTGCCAGTGCTGCTTTTGCTTCTACTCAAGTGGAAATGGACAGACCTGCGTCACCACATCCAGCTTTTTAATCGCCATCTTTACACCTTACTTAATTTGCCGTAGCAGTTGCCAGTTGCGCCTTACGCTGCGGTTGAACATACACAAGCCAGGACGCAGCCTCAGATCCAGAATCATAAATACAAGGCCAATCCAGCCCTGCCAGGTGTTATCATTGCAGTCATAACCAGTCCATTACCGATAGAGCAACCACCGGCAATACTGGCACCGAAGCCCATCAGTACACCACCTTAGCCGCTACGTAATGTTGTTTGTGCATCAGCTGCGCGAACGCAACTCACGGCTCGCTTTGGCTGCAATAAATCACCCCACGAAGATCCTGCACCAGGAAGTTGCCCCAGTTAATGTATTTTACGTCACCCGCGACCAGAAATTGCAGAGATCTCGGCCGTTGGGGAAGTGATTCCTAACTGAAGCACTCAGCGTCCGGTCGCCTTCACGAGGGGCCAGGTGTAGCGAATCAAACCGATGAGTACAGCAGTGACAAAGGGATGCCAGCGTTTTTCAACAGAATATGAGCCATTCCCGGTTCGGCGCGGCGGCAGGTCTCGCCACTTTGAGTTTTGGCTTCTTCAACTCTTTCATCACCACCCAGAAGCTTATCACCAGCAAAATGGTATTTAATGGCCACACAGACAGATTAAACGTCTCGGCAATGGAGTTATGTTCAGTACTGTAGTGCTGCAGGTTTGATTTAAACCACTTACATGGCTGGAGAACGCATCACCACCATCACCATATAAGTGAAGCGCGATCGCACCGCCCATTAATCCCTCACCCGCGCGATACCAGGTCCGGTGGCACATCCACCCGCCAGAACAATTCCCAGCCCGAAGATATACCCACCTATAACAGTACCAAGCCACGGGAACGCCCCGGCTTTGTAAGTCAGTAGGCCGCTGATCAACGCAAAAACCCCCCACGCTTTGTACCGAAATTGCAATCAGCAAGGCGTAAAACATGCGATTATTTTTCGCGATATACATATCGCGAAAACCACCGTCAGGCAAAAAACGCCCACGCTGCATGACAAATCCCAGCAGAGCACCACAAATTAGCCCGCTTATATTATTGAAAAACATAAATTAATTAACCAGATGAATGTTAATGGGGAAATTATTGATGACTGGTGGAATGTACAACGATAAACCAAATTGTCTAAATTAGAACAAATGGTTATTAATGAGGATGTCGATAAAAAGAATTATAAACCTGGAGCCAAATATTCATTCGACTCCGGTTTATTATTAGAAAAGATGATTACGCTACGTCTTCTTATCTGCGGAACCGGGTTACGGAAACTCTCGCTTACTCAGTAGCCAAATTCACAAATTTCTATGGAGCCAAGATTAGACCCAGAACCATTGAGCTCTTCATGCTTAACCTATAGCGCACCAACGGTCAGCGCACCACACATCGGCAGGGAACAGATACTGGAGTTATCTTCAGCGTCGTTACGCTTCTCACGGATCCAGTAACTTGCCAGATGACCGACAGGTTAACAAGGTACGCCACCAGCGCACGGTAAGTCGATCAGCGCGTAGCGATTACCAGGTCGAAGTTGATTGCCAGCAAGGCAATCGCGCCAACCAGGATGACGTCTTCATCGCCGGAGTACGCCATTTCGGGTGTACATAACCGAGAAGCTTTTCGGGAACATGCTGTCACTACCATTACGTACATCAGACGCGCTACGCCTGCATGCGCCGCCATACCGGACGCCAGTACGGTAATGGTGGAGAAGATTTAGCGCGCCAACCCTCGGGAATGCTTTACCCTGCAACGTACAAGCATGATTTCAGGCTGTGACGCATCAGGACGTTAAAGCGAGAGATATCCTGGAAGACAGCTGGACGAAAAGCAAGTTGCAAAGATGAAGATTATGCCGCCAATCAGCGCGGTCAGGAAAATCGCACGCGGGATCACGCGCTCTGCATTTTTGGTTTCTTCCGACAGGTTGCCGATGCCGTCAAAGCCGGTAAAGGAGAGCATAGGATTGTCGCCCCGAAATCATCGGATAACATGTGCATCGCCAGACCAGAACGGACGAGTGCTGGAGCGTACCAGCGCCTTCACCTTCAAATACGCCATAAACAACCATGCCCATAATTACCGCGATCAGCACTACCTGCAACACGACGATTAGAGCGTCGAAGTTCGCTACGGATTTCAGACTACGCAGGTTAAAGGCGGTCATAAAGGCCACCAGCGCCACCACAAACATCCACGATGGGATGGAAGGCACCAACAGCTTCAAATAGATTTTCGCCAGCAGAATGTTGATCATCGGCGCGAACAGATAGTCGAGCAGAGAAGACCAAC
The DNA here is from genome assembly GCA_048288465.1 of Shigella flexneri. Classification (GTDB taxonomy): domain Bacteria; phylum Pseudomonadota; class Gammaproteobacteria; order Enterobacterales; family Enterobacteriaceae; genus Enterobacter; species Enterobacter flexneri_B. The sequence goes on from CP182556.1 coordinate 2,023,036, forward strand.
CCACCATAAAGCCGACAGTCGGCTAATGGATTTCTGGGGTGTAAGTGTATGCAGAGCCAGCAGAAGGATAGCGGCTAACTAGCTTCCCGTAGCTCAGAGCCGTAAACAGGATCGCAATCAATGCGAACGCATAGGCTGTCGGCACATGACCATCCGTGAGGCCTGACCATACCAAAGGTATCAAACAGCGTCATCGGCTGCATATAGGCAAGACCCATCATTACAACCGGAACTAACGCCAGAAGCGTTTTACGCATTCCACGCGAGAGGTGTTTGGAAAGAAGTTATGGTCACATGGTCATTCCCCCTTTACGGTGATAACCGTCGCGTAAGCAAAAAATTGCCCCATTTTTTGGATTCCTCAGCGACAACAACTGTCGATTTTTAATAAATATCTATCCGGTACCAAGCCCGGCCTCTTGGTACTAATGATTGGTTTGAAGCAAAATAACCGACGCTGATGAAGCGTTGGTTTTTAGTCATTTTTTGACAGCGGCGCATTGTGCCTAATGGGGAAATGACAAGAGAATGAGAGGCTTGTCATAATAATTTTTCTTTAAAACGGCCGATTTTCCGTCATCAGATTTTGCATAAGCACCGCGCATCGCACTATTCGCTAAAATCATCCCGCCACCAGCCGCTGGCAAGCCCTGCGGTCTTGTTCATTCCAGCCAATCCAGACGGGTTCAAAGAGAGTTTGAGGATTATTCCTCTCGATTAACGCGCCACTATCGAGAAACCGTTGCGCCAGATAACGGGGCAGAGCCGCAGCCGAGGCCGCTAATTCGCAGTCCAGCTCTTGGTTTTAAAAATCGAAAACGGTACGGCTCTTCTTGTTCGTCGAGAAGTTGTGAGGCCGTAGAAGCGCCTGCGCAGAATCCCCCATCAATCGCCCCATATCGCTTAATAATACGATGGTTTAACGGCTCTTCTTCCAAAGGCTAACGGATGACGAGGCGCGACCGCAAAGACTTGTTCAAGATCGCCGGCCGCCAAAAAACTAACTCACTGGAAGATGGTGGCTCATGCATCTCGCGCCAACAATAATATCTGCTCGCCCCTGAGTCAGGGCATCCGCTAACCACCGAGTACGCCATCGATAAACTTCAGGCGCGTCACGCTATGATGTTGATAAAAGCTTCAATCAGTGGCGCAAGCAGAGAAAAAGGAAACGTGTCGTCCACGCCAATCACCAGCTCGTTTTCCCAGCCTTCATGCAGTTTGATTGCCTGCTTTTCCAAAGCTCTCGCACGGGTACGGCAGAACTTCCCGCCCTTTCTCTGACAACATTTTTCCGGTACGGTGAATTTTAGCGCGGTGACCGCCACGATTAAGCAATTGAATATTAGGTTGCTTTCCAGCTTGTGAACGGTGTAACTGACAGAGCGGACGGCGTCTTATAGAGTTTGGCCGACGCCGCCGCAAACGGCTTTCTTTCTTTAAGGCATCGAGGATCATCAACACATCCAGCAGTGGTTTCATACACGCCCCCTTGCAGTGCATGTGCGTCCTGCTGGCGCGATCTGTTTACTTGAGCGGCATTACCAGCGGATCGGGATACTGGTATTCAAATCCCAGTTTATTACAAATCCGACTGCCATCAATAAATCTTACCTTCGCCGCTGTCCAGACGATTCCGCAACTGCGGAGGCTCCAGCCCCAGAAACCGGCTCATCTGCGGATAAGAAAACATTACGCGCAGGGTGAGCTGGCGCACATATATTATAGATGTGCTGCCTTTAGGTGCCTGTAACAACAGAGTGATAGCGCCAATAACATCTTCTAAATGGACTAAATTAACACCATGTTCACCATCAGGCGCGGTTTTTCCGGCAAGAAGCGTCCGGGATGACGTCCCGGCTCGACCAGCCCCGCAAGACGCAGAATATCGACGAAGTACCGGTAAATTGTGCAGCCAGTTCTTCGAGTTCTTCGACAACTCGTCCACTGTTGGTTACCGGATTACGCGGGTAGTTTCTTTCACCTGCCTCGCGCGTCGCCATAGACAGATGTTGAGCTGGTAAAGAATTCGGCAAATACGGATGGGCCAGCGCGCTATCCACTAACTCTGACCGCTTGTAAATAGAACTCTATCGCCGGCTGCTACGACGTGCCGGAAGCGTAATGACCAGCGCGTCGGCATCCATCAGGGCATCCAGATTGTCAGAATCGCAAACTAACTCAGGCCCTCATGTGAAGCAGATAGCTATCAATGCCACTCATTCGGGCCGCTTCGACACCATCTTGTGCGGTTTTACTCCCGGTGACTTGCCAGCCTCGCGCTGAAAAGCGGCATCGCCAGCGGCATGCCTAACCACCCTAACCCTGACAATTGCGACCTTTTCATCCGTCTACCCCCCTATAAGCATTAGATTTAATTCTATTGCTAGCGTATCAAAGCTACAATTCATTCTATGAATGAATCTGTTCAGAATGATAACGACATGCTGCAATCAGCAGTGAATCGTCGGTAACCGCGTATACGAGATGGTGCTCCTCTAATGTGTCGGGACCAGAAACCTGACAGGTTTATGTTTTCAGGGTTTGCGTGTCCCCTTACCTTCAAATGGCGTTCTGCGGTATCTTTGATAAGTTCATTGATTCTTTAAACAATTCGCTTAATCCGTTTCCTGCCAGTACAGATAATCATCCCGACGATCTCAGACCAGATTAGTTTCCCACTGAATAATGTCCTTTTCTGTTCCTTTGCCTGATTTTCAGGCTATCCATTGAGTCCATCAAACTCCCGGGCGTTAGCGGGGGAGCGCAGTAGATAAGCCGTCTCTTCCAGCGGCTTGTATCCCTTGAGTGACATCAGAACACAAGCCTCTCCCATTCTGACGAGTAATAAGGATTCGGCAATTACTTCAATGGCTTTCATCATTGTTGCCGACAAATTCTGACGCGCTTCGCTGTAGCTAATTGTACGCATGTCAATCTCCTCTTTTGTACAGGTTCATTGACAATGATGGCGTTAGTTGTTTATTCATTAATTAGTTTGTAGATCAAGGTATTGTCAGTGAGACGAAATCGACGTTTGCCTACTTCGGTGCCGTCAGCTTAGAGGACAGTCCTCTTAGTTCTCTCCCTTCCCCTGCTCATCATTAAACAAATCCATTGCCATAAATATATAAAAAAGCCCTTGCTTTTTTCAAATGTGAAAGCTGAATTTTTAGGTCTAAAAGACATCAGTTGAATAACATTTCATATAGACTTTACTGACACGCGTTCAATTTAATATCACCATCATCACCATCATCCTGACTAGTCTTTCAGGCGATTGTGCTGGAAGACATTCGGATTTTCCAGTGGTGCATGAACACATAAAAAAGCCCCCGGAAGGTTACCTTCCGGGGGCTTTTCATTGCGCGATTGATAACGGTTCAGACAGGTTTAAAGAGGAATAAGGAAATGACAGACAACACTCGTTTACGCATAGCTATGCAGAAATCCGGCTTTTTAAGTGATGATCACGTGAATTGCTGGCGCGCTGTGGCATTAAAATGTCAATCTTCACACCCAGCGCCTAATGGCGATGGCAGAAAACGTGCCGATTGATATCTGCGCGTGCGTGACGACGACATTCCCGGTCTGGTAATGGACGGCGTGGTAAATCTTGGGATTATCGGCGAAAACGTGCTGGAAGAAGAGCTGCTTAACCGCCGCGCCCAGGGTGAAGATCCGCGCTACTTTACCCTGCGTCGTCTGCATTTCGGCGGCTGCCGCCTTTCGCTGGCAACGCCGGTTGATGAAGCCTGGGACGGCCCGCTCTCCTTAAATGGTAAACGTCATCGCCACCTCTTATCCTCACCTGCTCAAGCGTTATCTCGACCAGAAAGGCATCTCTTTTAAATCCTGCTTACTGAACGGCTCTGTCGAAGTTGCCCGCGCGCCGGACTGGCGGATGCGATTTGCGATGTGGTTTCCACCGGTGCCACGCTGGAAGCAAACGGCCTGCGCGAAGTCGAAGTTATCTACCGCTTCGAAAGCCCGCCTGATACGACGCGATGGCGAAATGGAGGAATCGAAACAGCAACCAATCGAGCGAAAACTGCTGACCCGTATTGAGGGTGTGATCAGCGCGCGAATCAAAATAGATCATGATCCACGCACCGACCCAACGTCTGGATGGAAGTCATCGCCCTGCTGCCAGGTGCCGAACGCCGAAGAGCTCGGCCGCTGGCGGGTGACCAACAGCGCGTGGCGGTACACATGGTCAGCAGTGAAACCCTGTCTGGGAAACGATCGGAAAACTGGAAGCGCTGGGTGCCAGTTGGATCTTGGTGTCTGCCGAATCAGAGGATGATGGAGTGATCGCCATGGGCTTTAACACAATCATTGACTGGAATAGCTGTACTGCGGGCAACAACGCCAGCTGTTAATGCGCCGGCGATCTCCGCTTCTGAAAGCATTACCCGCACTGTTAACGATATTCTCGATAACGTGAAAGCACGCGGTGATGACGCCCTTCGGGAATACAGCGCGAAGTTTGATAAAACCACGGTTAACGCGCTGAGGGTGTCTGCTGAGGAGATCGCCGCCGCTAGCGAACGCCTGAGCGACGAGCTAAAAGAGGCGATGGCGGTGGCAGTAAAGAATGTTGAAACCTTCCACACTGCGCAAAAACTGTCGCCGGTAGATGTAGGAACGAAGGGGCGTGCGTTGCCAGCAGGTCACGCGCCCGGTGGCTTCAGTTGGGTTGTATATTCTGCGGCATTACGCCCCGCTCTTCTCAACGGTATTAATGCTGGCATTCCGCGCGTATTGCGGGCTGTAAAAAAGTGGTGCTGTGCTCACCGCCGCCGATTGCCGATGAGGGAGTCTCTGCGGCGCAGCTGTGCGCGTGCAGGACGTGTTTAACGTCGGCGGCGCCAGGCCATTGCCGCGCTGGCGTTTGGTACGGAATCTGTGCCGAAGGTGGACAAAATCTTCGGCCCAGGAAACGCCTTGTCACCGGGCGAAACGTAGGTGAGCCACGTCTGGACGGTGCGGCGATCGATATGCCCGCAGGCCGGTCGGAAGTGTTGGTCATCGCCGACAGCGGCGCAACGCCGGATTTCGTGGCTTCTGATTTTGCTTTCTCAGGCTGAAACACGGCCCGGACTCACAGGTGATTTTACTGACGCCCGCTGCTGATATGGCGCGTCGCGTTGCCGAAGCTGTCGAACGCCGACTGGCAGAACTGCCGCGTGCCGACACCGCCCGTCAGGCACTGAGCGCCAGCCGCCAGTTCGTGAAAAACCAGCGCAGTGCGTAGAGATCTCCAACCAGTACGGCCCGGAGCACCTGATCGTCCAGACCCGCAACGCCCGCGATATGGTCGATGGCATCACCAGCGCCGGTTCGGTATTTCTTGGTGACTGGTCACCGGAATCGGCAGGTGATACGCCTCCGGCACCGACCACGTCTGCGACTTACGGGTTACACCGCCACCTGTTCCAGCCTCGGGCTGGCGGATTGCCAGAAGCGGATCACCGTGCAGGAACTGTCGAAAAGTAGGGTTCTCCGCGCTGGCTTCGACCATTGAAACACTGGCCGCCGCCGAGCGCCTGACCGCCCACAAAAATGCCGTTACTTTGCGTGTTAACGCCCTTAAGGAGCAAGCATGAGCACCGTGACTATTACCGATTTAGCGCGTGAAAACGTCCGCGACCTGACGCCGTATCAGTCGGCGCGTCGTCTGGGCGGTGATGGCGATGTGGCTGAACGCCAACGAATATCCCACAGCCGTGGAGTTTCAGCTTACTCAGCAAAACGCTGCACCGCTACCCCGATGCCAGCCAAAGCGGTGATTGAAAATTACGCCAGTATGCAGGCGTAAAACCGGAAGAGGCGCCGGCTGAGCTGTGGCGCGGACTAAGGAGATCGAACTATCGATTGTGCTTTTGCGAACCGGGTAAAGACGCCATCCTCGACCGCCCGCCAACTCGAGAATCGCATGTACAGCGTCAGCGCTAGTCGATTGGCGTCGAGTGCCGCACAGTGCCGACGTGGAAAACTGGCAACTGGACTTACAGGGCATTTCCGAAACGACAAGCTGACGGCGTAAAAAGTGGTCGTATGTTTGCAGCCCCAACAACCCAACTGGTAACTCATCAATCCGCAGGATTGGGGTACCCTGCTGGAGTTAACGCGCGGTAAGGCGATTGTGGTTGCCGATGAGCCGTATATCAGTTTTGCCCACAGGCATCGCTGGCTCGGCCGGCGGCAATATCACACCTCGCGATTTTGCGGACACCTGCTCGGCAGCCCTCCGGCTCTGGCGGGCCTTCGTTGCGGGTTTACGCTGGCAAACGAAGAAGTCATCAACCTGCTGATGAAAGCGATTGCCCCTACCCGCTCTCGACGCCGGTTCGACATTGTGGCCCAGGCGTTAAGCCCGCAGGGGATCGTCGCCATGCGCGAAACGGGTGGCGCAAATTATCGGATAATGCGAACACCCTATTGCCGCACGAAACAGATTCCTGCGTGGAGCAGGTTTTTGACTCCTGAAACCAACTAGATTCCGGCGCGCTTTAAAGCCTCCAGTGCAGTGTTTAAATCTTTGTGGGATTAGGGCATTATCTTACGTGATTAAGATAAATAAATCCTCGAAAGCCGGCTGCCTGCGAATTACCGTCGGAACCCGTGAAGAAAGCCAGCGCGTCATTGACGCCTTACGTGCGGAGCAAGTTTAATGAGTCAGAAGTATCTTTTATCGATTCCGATGAACCCTGATTAGCGAACCGCCGAGTGATTTTCAGGTGGACCGTTTTGAAACTCGCCTTCGAACCGGCGTGATCCCGGAACCGCGCCAAGCTGGCAAAAGCGGGCTACAAACTGGTGATGATCACTAATCAGGATGGTCTGGGGAACACAAAGTTTCCCTGTGCAGCGGATTTTGATGGCCACAACCTGATATGATGCAGATCTTCACCTCGCAAGGCGTGCAGTTTGATGAAGTGCTGATTTGCTCCGCACCTGCCCGCCTGATCAGTGCGACTGCCGTAAGCCGAAGTAAAACTGGTAGAGCGTTATCTGGCTGAGAAGCGATGGATCGCGCTAAGCAGTTATGTGATTGGCGATTGCGCTGACCGATATCACGGCGGCAAAACATGGGCAAATTACCAGTTTACGCTATCTACCGCGAGCCCCCAACTGGCCGATGATCGGCGAGCAACTCACTAAGCGAGACTCGTTACGCCCATGTAGTGCGCAACACCAAAGAGACGCAGATTGACGTTCAGGTGCTGGCTGGATTGCGAAGGTGGCAGCAAGATTAACACCGGCGTCGCTTCTTGATTACATGCCCGGATTAGATTGCCACCCACGGCGGTTTCCCGTATGGAAATCAACGTCAAGGTGACCTTGATATCGACGATCACCACACCGTCGAAGATACCGGCCTGGCGCTGGGCCAAGCGTTAAAAAATCGCCCTCGGCGATAAACGCGGTATTTGCCGCTTTCGGTTTTCGTGCTACCGATGGACGAATGCCTTGCCCGCTGCCGGCGCCCTGGATATCCTCCGGTCGCCCACACCTACAGAAGCCGAGTTCACCTACCAGCGCGCTGGCGATCTTACACCCAAATCATTGAGCACTTCTTCCGTTCGCTCTCATACACCATGGGCGTGACCCTGCACCTGAAAACCAAAGGTAAAAACGATCACCACCGTGTAGATAACGGTTCACAGCCCGGTTATGGCGCCAGGCCAACATCGGCGGGAGCGGCGACAGCGCCGGTCCAGCACAGGCGGTCGGACGGACGAGGGTGATCTGGATACGGCTGCGCCAATCTGAACTCGGCGGCTTGCCATTGCGCGCCACGGTTATGAACCGAAAGTCAGCCGTGACCCGGACGTCGTGTTGCTGGCCGATAAACTGTTTTTACCCGGCGTTGGCACCGCACAAGCAGCGATGGATCAGGTCCGTGAGCGCGAGCTGTTCCATTCCTTATCAAAGCCTGTACCCAACCGTGCTGGACTCGCTTAGGGATGAACTGCCGGCGGCGTAGCGAAGAGAGCAACGGCGTCGATTCGCTGGGCATCATCGACGAAGACGTGCCGAAATGACCGACTTTGGTCTGCCGCTGCCGCATAATGGGCGGACCGCGTTACCCGCAGGCAGGTACCGGCCTGTTTCAGGGGATCGAAGACGGCGCGTACTTTTACTTTGTTCACAGACAGCTACGCAATGCCGGTTAATCCGCGACCATCGCCCAGTGTAATTACGGCTGAACCGTTCACCGCGGCGAGGAAAATATAACTTCTACGGCGTGCAGTTCCACCCGGAGCGTTCTGGTGCCGCTGGCGCTAAGCTGCTGAAAAACTTCCTGAGATGTGATGATTATTCCGGCATTAGATTTAATCGACGGCACCGTGGTGCGTCTCCATCAGGCCATTACGGCAAAACAACGTGATTACGGTAATGACCCGCTGCCGCGCTTACAGGATTACGCCGCACAAGGTGCCGAAGTGTTGCATCTGGTGGATCCCCACTGCAGCAAAAGATTCCGGCTAAACGTCAAATCCCGCTGATTAAAACCCTGGCGGCGGGAGTTAAATGTTCCGGTGCAGGTTGGCGGCGGCGTGCGTAGCGAGAAGACGCGGCGCGTTATACTGGAGCCGGGCGTTGCGCGCGTGGTGGTCGGCTCCACCCCGCGGCGAAATCACCAGAAATGGTGAAGCTGGTTCGAACGTTTTGGCGCCGATGCCTCAGCGCTGGCGCTGGATGTCCGTATTGACGAGCAAGGCAACAAGCAGGTGGCAGTCAGCGGCTGGCAATAGAACTCTGGCGTTTCACGGAACAACTGGTGGAAACCTATTCGCCCGTCGGCCTGAAACATGCGCCTGTGTACCGATATCTGCGCGACGGCACGCTGGCAGGCTCTAACGTCTCTTTATATGAAGAAGCGCGCCAGATACCCGCAGGCTGGCATTTTCAGGGCATCCCGGCGGCATCGGCCATTAACGATGTTGCTGCCCTGCGCGGCACTGGCGTGCGCGGCGTAATAGTTGGTCGTGCATTATGGAGGTAAATTCACCGTGAAGGAGGCCATAGCATGCTGGCAAAACGCATAATTCCGTTCTCGACGTTCGTGATCGTCAGGTGGTGAAAGGGTAAAGTTTCGCAACCATGAAATCATTGGCGATATCGTGCCGCTGGCAAAACCTACGTGAAGAAGGGTGCAGACGAACTGGTGTTCTACGATATCACCGCTTCCAGCGATGGCCGTGTGGTAGATAAAAGCTGGGTATCTCGCGTACAGAAGTGATCGACACCCGTCTGCGTGGCGGGTGGGATTAGTCTCTGGAAGATGCCGCGAAAATTTTTTCCTTTGGCGCGGATAAAATCTCCATTAACTCCCCTGCCCTGGCGGCACCGACTTAATTACTCGCCTGGCGGATCGCTTGGCGTGCAGTGTATTGTGGTCGGTATTGATACCTGGAAGACGCGAAACCGGTAAATATCATGTGAATCATATACCGGCGATGAAGCCGCACCCGCGTCACGAGTGGGAGAGCATGACTGGGTAGAGGAAATGCAAAAACGCGGTGCCGGAGAAATCCTGCCCAACATGATGAATCAGGACGGTGTGCGTAACGGTCACGACCTCGAGCAGCTGAAAAAAGTGCGTGAAGTTTGCACGTCCCGCTGATTGCCTCCGGTGGCGCAGGCACCATGGAACACTTCCCTCGAAGCCTTCCGCGATGCCGACGTTGACGGCGCGCTGGCAGCTTCCGTATTCCACAACAAATAATCAATATGGTGAATTAAAGGCGTACCTGGCAACACAGGGCGTGGAGATCAGGATATGTTTAACAGAACAACAACGTCGCGAACTGGACTGGGAAAAAACCGACGGACTATGCCGGTGATTGTGCAACACGCGGTATCCGGTGAAGTGTAGTGCTGGGCTACAAAACCGCAAGCCCTGGACAAAACCATCGAAAGCGGCAGTCCGCATCTTTCTCGCGACTAAACAGCGACTGTGGACCAAAGGCGAAACGTCGGGCAATTTCCTCAACGTGGTAATATACCCCGGACTGCGACAACGACACATTACTGTTGCTGGCGAGTCCCATCGGCCGGACCTGCCACAAAGGCACCAGCAGCTGCTTCGGCGACACCGCTCACCAGTGGCTGTTCCTGTATCAACTGGAACGACTGCTCGCCCGAACTAAAATCTGCCGACCCGGAAACCTCCTATACCGCCAAACTGTATCCAGCGGCACCCAGCGCATTGCGCAGAAGTGGCGAGAAGGCGTGGAAACGGCACTGGCAGCGACAAGTACATGACCGCTTTCAGCTGACCAACGAGGCATCTGATTTGATGTATCACCTGCTGGTGCTGTTGCAGGGATCAGGATTTGGACTTAACTAGCGGTGATGAGAACCTGCGTAAACGGCATAGTGAGTTGCGGGGTAAGCGGATGCGATGTTGTCGTCACGTCGCATCCGGCAAAAAAACGGGCAAAGAATCACCACCCTGCCAATTTTTTAAAAACGAAAAGATTACTTTCGAGTTGTAATTACGCAGAGCATTACGCCCCAACAGATCCCCGCGCCAACCATGCCGCCAGACACACCGCCAGAATCAAGGTAATTGCCTTTTTCGGGCTATCGCGACGGTAGGTAACATTTGTTTCATCACATAACGGTAAGCATGAATATCAAGATCGTCAACCTTTAAGGTTTGGATATCCAGCAGGTTTTGACGAGTCTGATAGTAGTTTCGGGAAAACACCAATGGACAAGTCGCCTCATGCTTAATCATCGACTCCAGCGCTTCGCTCCCGAAAGGAACAACGTATCTTGTGTGATATCTTCGCCAGTCTGTTGAATCTGCGGTTTGTCACCTGCGCCTGATTCCGCATACTGCAACGCTTGCTGAATCTGACGGATACGCAGAATTTTTCTGCTCCTGCGCGACCACTTCCTGAGTCTCCGAGAGTCCTGCAGGTTTTTCCGTCCCAAAGCAAGGTTGTCCTTGAGATCCTTTTCTAGCTCTTGATTACTTTATCGTCGACTTGCTGAATGTATTGGGCCAATTTCATTTGTGCGTCTCTGCAGTTTGCCCAACATAAGAACAGTGAATGGTAATTGCTGGTTCTTTACAGAAGGTTCGATGGTAAGTTTTCTGGTTCTTTCTGATTATCCAGCGTTTCTGCTAATGCAGAGAAGGCAGAACTGAAGCGACCGATTAACGCTTCCTGTAAATCCGGCACTTTAGGTCCAGCCTGACCATAGATAACATTCATGGCATTGTTATAGCCAGCAAGTGCCCACGTCAGGCTGAGTGATAATTGCTGTTGACGTCCATTTCTCCTTCGCTACCGCCAAATACCCAATAGCCGGGGCAATAGCAACAATGACAGAGATGATAATTCTTCATCTTGCCACGCCACAACTGCACCAGTGAATCAATCAAATCAATCTGTATTGGGTCATGGTTTTGCCCAGAAACATTATTACTTTCTTACTCTCATCATTACCCTAACGGACAAGAAATAATTTTGAGTCGCCATAGTTTAGCGATAATCGCCATGAATGTTATAGGATAAATGATAAAAATAATGAATTATTACAAAGGGAACATAAGAGAATTAGGGCGAAATCGCCCTGATAACGGGATGTTAGTCACTACCAAAGAGATCGCGGGTGTAGAGTTGTTTGCCACATCCTCAGCTCTTCTGCCATACGGTTGGAATAGTGGCATCGGCTTGTTGTTTGAAGGTGGCGATATCACGTTCCAGGCGAGAGTTGAAGAATGAATCTTCTTCATCACCGGTTCGTAGATGATCACTTCAACGCCTTTCGCCTTGATACGTTCACTACCCCCTGAATAGAAGACGCACGGAAGTTACTGAAACCGCTCTTCATAATCAGACGATAAATACCTACCACTTGGGGGTTGCGTGACAACGGGACCTGGGAAATAACATTACTCCTGCGGTTAGCATCGACAATTGCCGAGATTGAGGTTATTCGGCGACAACTGGTAGTTTGCCAGTAACTGCTGGTATCTTTCGCAGCAATAACCACCATAACCAAACGACGGATTGTTGTAATGGTTGCCGATACGTGGTTGAGACAAACGCCTTGGATTATTTGACGGGAATTCGAGACCTAAACTTTCTGCTAGGCTACGGTTGGTTAAAGTACGCCACGCGCATCGCCGGTAGGTGTTTGCAAAAAGTTTAATTGCTTCTGCTTCAGTGGAGTCGGTAAACAGGGTCGGGATATTTTGCTTAATCGCGCTTCCTGTAACAGCGCAGCAAAACGTTCTGCGCGTTCTGAACGCTCACCGATGACAATACTTGAAGGATGGAGATTATGGTAAAGGGCTTTACCCTCACGGAGAAGTTCCCGGAGAGAAAATAATATTTTCAGTACGATATTTCTTATGCATCGCTGCGGTAAAACCAACGGGAATCGTTGATTTGATGACCATAACCGCATAAGGATTTATCTCAACTACGTCTTTAATTACTGACTCTACACTGGATGTATTGAAATAATTAGTTTTAGGATCATAGTCGGTTGGAGTGGCGATGATGACATGATCAGCATCCCGGTAGGCTTCACTTTATCTAATGTGGCTTAAAGTGTATTTTATCTGCTTGCAAAAACTGCTGAATTTCCTTATCAACAATCGGAGATATCCGATTATTCAGCATAGCAACGCGTGACGGTAAAATATCTAATGCCACAACCTCATGATTTTGTGCGATTAGAAGCCCGTTTGACAAGCCTACATAGCCGGTACCGGAAATGGTGATTGCATTTCATGCTCTAGGAATTAACTTAACTGTGAATCATGATGTTTTTAGCATCCTGATAAGAGCTGAAAAGGTTTAACGCTACGTTGTTTGATGGTGAAACACAACGAAAAACGATTGAGATTTTCTTTATAGATAGCTGATATTTATTAAGTTAATATTGAGCGGTGAAATACATCTATAAGATAATTGGCAAAAAAAAGCCCGGTGCAATCTGCGCCGGGCCTCAAATTTATTGTTGGTTAAATCCAATTAATCCAGCCATTCAGTATGGAACGCACCTTCTTTATCAATGCGCTTATAGTATTGCGCACCGGAATGATCACGCTGTGCCTGGATCAGGTTCGCAGGCAGAACCTAGGCGGCACGGTGGCTGTCCTAATGGGCAACCGCAGCAGCGAAGGTCGAACCGGGATACCGTTCTGTACTGCATAAGCAACGACATCACGCAGCGCCTGCTGGTAGTCATCGGCAATTTGCTTGAAGTACGGAGCCAGCAGCAGGTTGCGCGATCTGCAGATTTTCGGCATAACCTCGGTAATTTCTTGCAAGAACTGCGCACGAATGATGCAACAGCACGGAAAATCTTCGCGATTTCGCCGTAGTTCGAATCCCAGTTGTACTCTTCAGACGCTGCACGCAGCTGGAGAAGCCCTGAGCGTCTGCAACGATTTTGCCAAGATACAGCGCACGGCGAACTTTCTGGATGAACTCACCTTGTCGCCGGCTGGCTGGGCTGCAGGCCCAAGAACTTTAGATCCAGGCAACACACTACTCTTTCAGAGAGCAGATATAACGTGCAAACACAGACTTGGTAATCAGCGACAGCGGTTCACCGGGATCCATCCTGCGCTCTGGCTGGTCCATTTACCAGTTTTGTTAGCCGCTTCATCCAGGATCACATCAACAGGGTCAGCTACCGTCTTCATCTTTTTTCGTGAGAGATGTCTTTTGGTGATGTAGATAGGGTAGCTGCTCTTTTGACCGCGTTCCTCCACTCGGTAAACGTCTGCGCCGAGTTTCTGGTTAGAGAGATTCAGGCCACCTTTAAGCAGAGAATAGGCTTCAGCAATCGGCTGGTATCACCGTATTCAATACCGTTGTGAACCATCTTCACATAGTGACCTGCGCCATCGGCACCAATATAGGTAACGCACGGGTTCACCATCTTAGGCAACAGCAGCTGGGAATCTGGTCAGGAATGGAGCAACCGGTTCATAGGCTTGTTCTCTACCACCAGGCATGATGGAGAGTCCTTTCAGCGCACCTTCTTCACCACCGGAAACAGCGGTACCGAATGGTGCCGCTGCTGTGCAGAACAGCTCACGGTTACGACGGATACTGTCCTGGAGAGGTCTTTCCACCATCAATGATGATGTCACCTTTATCGAGGTATGGCTGAAAATCAATCGCAGCATCCGTGCCTGCACCTGCTTTCACCATTAACAGGATGCGACGAGGCGTTTCCGAGATTCAACAAACTACTCTCACCGTATCATAAGGAACCGGTTTCTTGCATCGGATTTTGGGCAGTCACTTCTTCCGTCTTTTCACGGGAACAGGTTGAAAATGAAGACGGTATGACCACGGCTTTCGAATGTAGAGCACAAGGTTGCGCCCCATCATTACCATACGACAACGTAATCTGTTGCTTTGACATTGTTTACTCCTGTCTTCTATATTATTAACCGTCTATTAACCGTTATATTATTAACCGTCGTGATTTTCATCTTCTAATCAAGGAATACATATGGTTACAGCATGCTTCTTACTTTATAGCGATAAGTATGCCATTGGGTGTATCCATAAGAACTTTGAATTTTGGATACTTTTCTGGATTAAAATTAGCATAGCTTCGTTTAGATATAACAATAAACGAACTATTAAAAGATTTCATCTTCTCTATTAAATCATCCTGTGGGATTACCTCACACTCGGGATTACTAATAGTCCAATCACTATATCTTGCTAATCCAAAGACGTCACCAATTGCCATCCCTTTATAGAAGTAAATACCATCCTCCAAGCCTAATTGGATAAGATTATCTCCATATAACTCACTATATTCACTTGCTTTCTTCATCAGTTCATAGCTATAGCGACTTTCTAAGCGTGAATTAAAATTCAAGTATTCAGAATAAAAATATTTGAATTCAAAATACAACGATCGCCCCGAAAAAAAATAATACACACAAGGATAAAATATCGTCCCAACTTGTAATTTGTAATGTTGATATCTTTTATTAAACTTGCAATTGAGATCGCAACCTGCAATACTGACAATGGGTAAATGGGTGATAAATACCTGTCACCTTGCGTAACAGAAAACCAAAATAAGACATATGTTAAAACAATCGAGAAAAATACCCAAAGTATTTTATTATTCCTAAGTGTAAAGACAGACAGTATAGCATAAAAAACAACATCACTGCCAACTTTATTAATTGCTTGTTGCAAATCTAATGTGGCAGGACTTATACCATGTCGAGCTTGTTCTGCTGTTTGAACTTGTAGATCAATTTCATTCCATAGGTAGTGACCAAATATATTTCCTCCAGCAGGACTAAAAGGATCACCAGAGATCCAAAAACTACGGACATACCAATAAATGCCACCAAGAATTGTTGCCAAGCTAAAAATAAGAAATGTCTGTATGTTTCTCTTTTTCGCTATCAATATAACAAATATGATGGCTCCATATATGGCACCAAATAGTTTTACGCCACAAGCAATTCCAATAAAAAAACCACATAAAAAAATTAATTCATTTTGTGTTTTATTGTTTTCTGAGCGAATATATATAAGAATACTGGCTGCAGCAAAACAAAGATAGCGTTAAATCAATATATGCATAACCAAGATGATCTTTAAGTGGATTGATAGTAAATAGTAGGATTGTAGCAATAATGCCTGGATAATAAGTTTTCGTAATTTCCCATGAACAGCCAACAAGTCCACAGGCTATTACAAAAAAACAGATATTTGCTAAAAACTGAGCTAACCTTACATCTCCTAACTGTAAACCTAAAGCCATTAAAAGATCTGCATTTTGCGGGAACAGAGGAAAACGCAAATATTGTTCAACAACAATTGCATGGTGCTCAACTAATGAACGAGCCAAAGGTAAGTGATACATAGTATCATCCCAATCACCGGGAGCTCGCAGGGACGATAACAATGTAACCACAAAAATCAAAACAAGAAATAAAATAACAAACAGCGTACTGAACTCAATATTATTTATTGCCAGCCATCTAAATTGCTGACGTTTAATAATGCTTAAAACCCAACACACCGTAAAAATTAAAAAGATAGCAATCTTATTAAATTGCCCGACCATGCCCAGAAAGTAAATTATCAAAATATTTAAAGACATCCCTATGCATAGGCAATAAAAAATAAAGAAAATTTGTTAAGTCCTGCCACCCCCTCCTTAAAAAAAGATGACAATACAATATTACCAATGACAAAAAATGTCATTCCAAAAGCAAAACAATACACAAAATACAAATCCAACGGCAATTATTGCCGTTGTATTTGTATGTTCAACATACAAATACAACGGCAATTCAATCATAGTAAAATACTCTATTTACATTATCAGTTTATAGTTTTTTTCAGAAAGATAAAATAATGCCTTCATTTCACGTCTAGTTGTTGTATTTGAATGCAAAATAATGCCACATACAAATGCCATTATTGACGATAACATGATGGAGGCAGTTAAAAAGGCAGTCGGAAATCTTCTCACCAAACCTGTATCAATATAATCAACAATGATGGGCAATCCTAAAATTATAGACAAAGCAGCAAGTAAAACGCCGATAATACTAAAAAAGTATAGTGGCCGTTCAAGCGAGTAAAGTTTAATTATTGTTTTCAGAATCTTGAACCCATCACTCCAAGTTGATAGTTTGCTCACACTCCCTTCAGATCGCTCGCCATATTTTGTATTAACCTCACCATACTTCATACGTAATTCTAAAGCATGAATTGTAAGCTCAGTTTCGATTTCAAATCCCCTTGATAGACATGGAAAAGATTTAACATAGCGTCTGGAAAATACACGATACCCCGACAACATATCAGTAAAATTCCCTTTAAAGATAGTCTGAACAGTACCAGTCAACAATTTATTTCCTCAGCGATGCCCTTTTCTGTATGTATTTTGATCTCCATTCTCTTGACGACATCCTACAACCATATCCAATTGATTTTTTATGAGATGGTTAATCATTTCTGGAGCAGAACTTGCATCATAAGTGTCATCTCCATCAACCATTAGATAAATATCCGCATCTACATCTGAGAACATACGTCTTACGACATTCCCCTTGCCTTTCAGAGGAACAGAGTGAACTGTTGCTCCAGCATCCTCTGCCACTTGTGCTGTACTGTCAGTCGAATTATTATCAAATACATATATAGAAGCAGTTGGAATATTCGTTTTGAAATCATTTATGACTTTTGCTATTGCCTTCTGCTCATTATAACAAGGAATAATTACAGCGATATTAAAAGAGTGATACATAAGCCCCTCATATAAACTATTTAGCTAATGTGCAAGTAATTGTGTTTTTAACAAATCGTTTACTAACGAAAAATGAAATATTTTGATGCGCAATATCCTAAAACCAAACTAAAAAGAGAAAAGGTGAACAATGTAAATATTGGAGATAAAGCTAAGAGATCAAATAAAACGCCGAATAAATAACTCATCGCCCCCATAAAAAATATAAATATAAAATATCTAGCCTTGGTTGCAGATACTTTAAATGAGCATCTTGCATTTGCAAAAAAAGAAAAGGTTGCTGCACATATAAAACCAACAATGTTACTTCGGCCTTGACCAAAAGCTAAATTATTATAACACGCATAAAATACCCCCCAATGTAAAGCAGTATTGACAATTCCAATTAAAAAATAACTAAAAAAAGAACTGGTCAATAACTTCCCTATTTTTAACATCCTTTATTTTGCTCCAGAAGTGAGGTTATTACTAATTTGGATATTTTCTATAGAAAATACCCATAAAACTACAACGCCTATAATAAAAATTCCCATGGGTGTAAAAAGAAATGGATTAGTTATAGAAACGGTAATACTGAAAAAAAGTATTAACGACATCATTAATGATGTTTTTGTACTATTTAAAAAATAGCCTTTCAAAAAGATAAGCAACATAGGAACTAATGATATAAATACACCAATAACGCCTGTTTTCTGAAGTATCTCAAGAGGTACTATTTCAATCCTTAATCGATCTAATATAAATGAACCAAATCCTCTTCCAAACAAGAACGTCGCTAAATCAACATTTTTATAATAAAAATATAAATCATTAAATCTAACAGAGTCAGAATCTTCACTGCGTGATCCGACCATGTAAAGCATAATTATAAATAGAACGCTGCCCAATATTATTATAATAGTATTTAAATATAGCTTATGTAATTTAAAACTGGCTAATAACAGTGATAATGTTGTAAAAAGTAATACACCTCTTGATTCTGTCAATAATATCGCAAGCACTATTATGAGACATTTTAAATATTTTTTGTCGACAAAACTGATAATCGCACCGACACCAAAAAAGTAGAAGGATTTGGAAAAAAAAGCCCCATCGGGACGAAAAAAGAACTCGCTAGTCAATGATAAGTGTTCATAAATTAAATTAAAATTTAACAAACCGAAATTCAACAAAATTATGTATGAAATATATAACAGTGATCCATATAATGCAAATGCATTAACTATTTTAATAAAAATCTCACATGAAAATACTTTTAAAGTATATCTTAGTGTAAATAGATATATAAGTGACAGCATAAAAAGGTATGGTTGCACATCAAACAGTATATCATTTATTTTATTACCAGCTAATAAGCCGACAAAGAAGCCATAAAAAGGAAATAAAAGCAACCATATAAAAAGACTGACACATTTTTGGGTGATTGAAAAATTGAATGTAACTAAATTAAAAATTAAAAGTATAAAACTAAATACAAATAATAAATATCGCAAAGGGAATATTCCCAATGGCTCCAGTAATCTTCCACCACCACCAATAATCAGTTCAATACATAAAAATGTTATAAAAATTTTATTTATATTATTCATATTCGTAAGGTGATGTTTTTTAAAATATGTTTAAAATCAACATTAATAAAATATAAATTTTATCAGCCTTTTTCCGCCTTAACTTCCAAAAACTTAAAGCCAAGATCAAATTGCCTATATAACCTTTACCCAATTGATTATTCACAAAGCTATCATCAGCTAAGGCATTAGCTATTTTAGTTACTTCTTTTCGATACCACTTGTTTCTCACCAAACCAAGCCGTTTGTATTTTGCTTTAAAACTAATGTTTGCTCCCACTTGGTTGTTTTCATGCTGTCTGTACAGCATTGTTGGTTTTCTATCAATATACCACGAATAATTTCTCGTCCGCGCAAATGAATATAAAAACCAATCATGCAGACAGATATCTTGTGCAGCATTTTTATTATTTATGATGAACTTCTTAAATTCAATAAGCGTTTCTTTTTTTATAACATATGTACACCCCGGACCTGCTGCTTCAAAAAAATAATCGAATTGAGTTTGCGACTGAGCCTTATCAACTAAATTTTTTCGCCCTGATGGATAATATGCAATTACATTGCTGGAATAACAATTCGCATTATTAAATACCAAGCAGTCAATTGCATTTTTTATTTTATCTTTATACCAAATATCGTCCTGATCACTAAAACAGATATAATCATAGTTTTCAAGATCGACATCTTTAATTAATCTATAAAAATTTTTACCTGCCCCCCCAAACTTATTGACGCTTGGAAGTATATTTATAATTGAGGGATATGATAATTGAAATTCTTCACAAATATTTAATGTATTATCAGTTGATAAATCATCTGATATAAAAATTGAGATGTCTACATCTTTTTGTTCAATAATACTTTTTAATTGTTCCTCAATCCAGCATTCGCCATTATACGTAGCCATAAGTACAGCTACTCTTTTTTGATCAGAACTATGCATTATAACGACCGCCCCCAGTAATTCCTCTTATTCCATCCAGCGTAGCCAAAATATGTTTTTTCATATATTCAATTTTATTTTTTTGAGTTGCGATAATTAAAGTCGTATGAATTAAAGAAAAAACAACTTCCCTAATAGAGAGTAAAAGAGGCACATGATTTTTTCTAAGCAAAAGAAATGCATTTCTTACTCGATAATAACGACGTACTGGCGAGTGAATTGGTATGTTAATCCCACAGATTTTTACTGACTTATCCCCAATAGCATGAACCATTTTTATATCAGGAATGATATGAACTAATATGCCATAGTTTAAGCATCTAAGACACCATTCTGTATCGACATAATCAATAAAAAGTTCCTCATCCATCATTCCAACAATCTCAAAAACTTCTTTTGAAACCATGGTTCCGGATGAGATTGTTACTGAACTTTTAAACGGTGTCTGTCCTTCAGTGACATGAATTTTCTCTCGAAGACCATTTTTTTTGATATTACAAATAGGATAATAATGTGACTTATCTCTATCAATAAAAACTGGGCCAGCTATTTTTGCATTTTCATTATCCATATAGCAGGAAAGTTTTTTGATAAACTCATTGCGAATACGGCTATCTTGATCAAAAAAAATTATCTTCTCTGCCCCTTTTTCAAGAGAATATCGAATCCCAATATTTTGTGCTTTTGCTATACCTTCATTCCTACCAAGACAAATTAAATGAACTTTTTCAATGTCTGCTAATTTATCTTTCAAGGTGAAATTAGTCCTATTATCGACTACTACAACGTAACAATTTTGCTCCTTTAGTTCAGTGATCAGTGCATTCAGATTTTTAAGTTCGGGATTATATGTCACAATGACAGCGTAAATATTACTATTCATTATCCAAGTGACTCAGTAATTGGTTAATTTTAGTTTTCATATACAGAACACATTCTAGTATAAAGCCATTGTAATAACAGAGCATCTAAAATTACACGTATGCTCCAGGATATTGCGGCACCCAGTAACCCATATTTTTCGACCATAAAATACAAAAGGGCTAAATAAGGAACCAATTCAGCACAATGAATCAAAGCAGTAATTTTAGATTTTCCTAATGCCTGGATTGCAGAGAATGGTATCATTGCCAGCGCATTGAAGAAAAAACCGATCAATAACACATTTAATATATTAAAGGAATTAATTTGATAATTCTCACCAAACCATATTTTCAATACAAGCCCTGAATATAACAAGCCTATGATTATCACCGGCAAACAGATTAGAAACATTAAAAGCAATGATTTATTTACATTACGTTTAAATTCTTTAAAGTCTTTGATGTTACTTAACCTTGGAAACACTGCCCTCCCGATTGCTGCAGGTATTATTCCTAATTTTAGAATAACCTCCGCTGGTGCAGAATAAAATGCAACTTTATCTGCCCCCATAATATTTGACACTATAAATCGATCAAAATACACCATGACCGGACTTATGATATTACTTACTGTCATCCAACCGCCAAAGAAAAAGAGTCGTTTAAAGGTTTTATAACAAAAATGAACCCCCGAAATTTTAATATCATTCCTGACATAATAGGCAGAGACTAAAATCGAAATAACTCTTGCAAATATTAAACCAGCAACCGCTGCCGACAATGTAGCACTATAAAAAACAAATATGGCCGGAATTCCCGCGATGCAAGAGCTTGATATAGATTTTTGAATATTTACAATGCCAAATTTTTCATCCCCCTCAAGAATGGCTGACCATAATTGATTTAGAATAAATAATGGAATGCAAATAGCCAACAGTTTAAATGCTAGTTGTATATCACTATGTTCAACACCAGAAATTTTTAGATAATTAACAATTCCATCAGAGAAAATCAATAATAAAAAAGCACCAAAGCATGAAAATAGCACCAAAAAAGATGTACTTGTTGAAATTACCTTGGTTCTTTCATGATGATTATCACGATGAATTGCAATTTCTCTAATAACAGAGCGAGTCAGGCCTACATCAAAAATTCCAGCATACCCAACAAGTGCAATTGCAATTGTATAAACACCGAAACCTTCAGGCCCCAAACCTCGAGCGAGAAATCCTAGCGAGGGGATAGCAATTAAAGTTGGTATTGCATAGCCAAAAAGGTTCCAGACACTATTTTTTATTATGCTCATTATTACATTTCTTTATCATATAAAATAATCAGCATCTACAAATTTTTGACCATTAATATCTTTATCAGAAAGCAATGGATTTTGAACCGGCCATTCTATATTTATACTTTTGTCGCTCCATAAAATCCCACGCTCTTGCATTTTTGAATAGAAATTATTTGTTTTGTAGACAAATTCTGCTTCATCACTAAGAACGCAAAATCCATGAGCAAATCGCTGAGGTATCCACAACTGACGCTTGTCTCAGCAGACAAATTCACCCAACCCATTTGCAAATGTACCTGACGATTTTACGAATATCAACTGTTGCATCAAAAACCTGCCACCGACCACACAACGAACTAATTTACCTTGAGCATAAGGTTAAGGCTTGATAGTGCAATCCGCGTAATACACCTTTAATTGATTTAGAATGGTTATCCTGAACAAATTCAACCTTACGCCCTACAGCCTCTTCGAAAACTTTCTGATTAAAGCTTTCCCATAAAAAAACCGCGCTCATACACGCCAAAACTTCCGGTTCCAAAATTAATACATCAGGAGAATTTCAGTTTTAATTACATTCATTTTTTTAGTAACCTTTAATCATTTTTAGCAGATACTGACCATGAGCATTTTTCTTTAGTGGTTCTGCTAATACATTAACCTGCTAGCGTGTCAAGTAATCCTTTACAATAAAGCAATTTCTTGGGCAAGATACCTTTAAACCTTGTCGCTCTTCAATTGTTAAATGAAGTTACTTGCTTAAATCAGACTTGATGTGTCCCCGTGTCTAACCATGCATAACCACGGCCCATCATGGCAACAGATAAACGCCCCTGTTCCATATAGACACGGTTAATATCGGTAATTTCCAGTTCACCACGGGCAGAAGGCTAAGGTTTTTCGCCATTTCCACAACGTCGTTATCATAGAATGAAGGCCCAGTTACCGCATCATTTACTTTTGGTTGTAACGGTTTTTCTTCCAAGCTGATTGCAGTAGGGTTCTCTCAAACTCAACGACACCATAGCGTTCAGAATAGTACGTGATAGGCAAATACCGTTGCACCACTTTCTTTGTTAACAGCGGCATCCATTAACCTCGGCAGATCGTGACCGTAAAGATTTATCACCAAGAGAATCAAAGCACAATCATCACCACCAATAAACTCTTCACCGATAATAAATGCCTCGCAAGCCCATCTGGAGTCAGTTGCACTTTGTACTGAAGATTTGCACCCCCACTGGCTACTGGTCACCAGCAGTTCTGAAAACGAGGAGTATCCTGTGGCGTACTAATAATCAAAATATCGCGAATACCCGCCAACATCAGTGTAGAGAGCGGGTAATCAAATAATCGGTTTATCATAAATCGGTAATAGCTGTTTTACTGACTGCCATAGTCACAGGATAAGACGAGTACCAGAACCACCCGCATAAAATAATACCCTTACGCGTTTTCATTTCATCACTCCTTTTAATTCATCTTGCTCCATCATCACGAACAAGATGCAAAAACTTATTAAATTGCTGTAGTCGTAAAATGATTGGTTGAGCATGCGTTTCACACCAACCTGCCAGTCAGGCAAGACAACGCAAATTCTGCTGAAATTTTTCTGTATTAGGTGAGAGTTATGTGGACGACAAGCTGGTGTGGGTTAGGCTGTCGTTGGTTCGCATTGAGTTTGTTGAGTGCGAGGGGAATATCTCCTTGCGCGCCTCTTCAAAAACCAGCGCAGCATAATCGTACAAGGTCGTGGTACCAGCTGGCTACCAGATCGTACAAGCCTGCGACATCCGGTTTATTCAGTGCGTACACGAATGGCATGTGCTCTACAATCGGCCAGAAGCTTCAGCACCCGTTGGTTGCCAAATTAATCGTTACTCACAGCCAACTCTTCGCGTTCTTTTGCCAGACGCAACATCGTTTTGGCAAAGTTATTTCCTTTACCAGCGTATACCCAGCTGGTACGGAAAATCAAGTTGCTTTGCGCAATGTTCTTGTAACGCTTTTCTCCAGCTAGCTTAGTTTCACCGTAAACATTTAGCGGCGCTGTTCCATCCGTTTCCAGCCATGGCCTGTCACCACTGCCAGGGAAAACATAATCGGTGGAGTAGTGTATAACCCAAGCTCCAACTTCATTTGCTGCTTTCGCAATCGCTTCAACACTTGTTGCGTTAAGTAATTGTGCAAACTCCGGTTCTGATTCTGCTTTGTCTACTGCGGTGTGAGCAGGCTGCGTTGACAATAATATCAGGCCGAATGCTTCTTACGGTTTCAGCTACGCCTCAGGATTACTAAAATCACCACAGTAATCGTGGAGTGAACATAAGAGCAATAAAATACCCAAAGGTGCCAGAGCACGCTGTAGTTCCCAACCTACCTGCCCTGTTTTTGCCAAAAAGGAGGATATCATTACTGGCGGCCCTCATAGTTCTGTTCAATCCACGATTGATAGGCACCACTTTACATTATAAACCATTTTGTCTGGACAGGTACATTCCACTGTCTTCCGAGATCCCGCTCTCAAACGTTTCCTGTGGTTTCCATCCTATTCACGACCAATCTCTCAGCATCAATGGCATAACGGCGATCGTGTACCGGACAATCGGCAACGTGAAGTGATTTGCTCACGATCATTTTTCTCTTTCGGTCAATCTCATCCAGCAAATTACAATGGTCGAGCACTACATCAATGTTTTCTTTTTTTTCGTTTGTAGGCCAATGTTATAAGTTTCACCCGCTTTACCTAGGGTTACGACGGTATATAATGCACGCGCATGATCTCAACATACAAGCCAATCACAAATTTAATCCCTTTTGCCATAAATAGGTAATGCCTTACCTTCCAGAGCATTAAGAATTACTAGTGGAATCAATTTTTCCGGAAAGTGATAAGGACCGTAGTTATTCGAACAGTTAGTCACAATGATGGTAAACCATAGGTACGTTTCCACGCGCCGGAGCTGAATCAATCACTGAGATGCTTTGGATGCGGAATGGGAGCTGCTGGTGCGTAAGCTGTTGTCTCAATAAATAAGGGTAATTTTGCTTTATTATTGCTTCGTCAGGATGAGGCAAATCACCATAAGCTCGTCAGGAGTAGAATCATGATGAAAACGGAAGCTATTTTTATTGTCGCTATAGAGAGCAGACCGAGTAATTGCGAGCTGGCTTCTAAAAGGACATAACCCACGACAATATCGTTTCAATAAATGCCGCAGGGCCAGTGATAGACAATCCCACATGGCTTTCAGCCGCCAGGTGCATCGCTGCATCCGGCTGATGCTCGGCGAAAAATCCGCGCCATTGCAGCAGCATCGCAAATATCCGCATGTTCAAAAACATAGCGTTAGGAATCAGAAACGTCGGCAAGTAAATTCCAGGTTTCCGGCGTACGTAATTTATCGACATTAACAACACTATCCTGCGTATTCTGCCTAATGTGACGAACTACAGCAGAATAATAAATCCTCCGCCACCAGTAACGAGTCTCTTCACTTTTTTATTCCATATTCTTCAGAGCATGTACTGTGAAATTAGCGGCTCTTCGTTTGATTGATCGAGGTATAACGCACGCTACCGCCCTGGCTTTACAGCTCCCAGAGCACTGCATGCATGTCTACGATGTGACGAGCGTTACCCACTCACGCTAAACCCGAAAAATTCAAACGCTAATTGCTTTACCAATCCGCTCTGGAAACGAGGAAAATCGTGGAAAACTCTGACTAAAATCCTATTGCTAACTCGTTGTTATTCTGATTGTTTTTATATAAAACCAACGGCAGGAATATTCACCAGCAAATTACTTTCGCCACAATCTTCACTGCCGTTATAATTTTCTTATCAACCGTTACATCCGGTCAGATCTCATTATTCGCTTAACAGCTTCTCAATCCCTTTACGAACTCGCCTTTCTTTCGGTTACGCAGTCCATACTTCACAAACGCCTGCATATAGCCCATTTTTTTACCGCAGTCGTAGCTGTCGCCGGTCATCAGCATGGCATCAACGGACTGTTTTTTCGCCAGTTCAGCAATGGCGTCGGTCGGCTGAATAGTTCCATGCACCAGGCTGCGTGCGTTCATTAGGCCATGCATCGGCAGAAAAGCACATAGCGACCAACGGCCATGATGTCTGAGTCCAGCGTCTGCGGCTGATCCGGTTTTTTGGATAAATTCGACGAATGCGGCTGACTTTACCTTCGCGATCCAGCGGTTCTTTGGTCTGGATGACCGAGTATTCAGGAGGTCACCCGGCATACGTTTTGCCAGCACCTGGCTGCAGCCCGTTTGGTTGAAGGCGCGATCATGGCAGCAAGGTTGTAACGTCGCGGGTCAGGCGCTCGCATCGTCAATCACAACGTCTGGCAGTACCACCAGCGAACGGGTTGTCACCAATGGCAGGTCGCGCACACGAAAATGGAGTGGCCTAAACCTAAAGGTTCGCCCTGACGCACGTTGCATAATAGTCACGCCCGGCGGGCGGGTCGAGGGTACACTCCGCCAGCAGTTGACGCTTCACGCGCTGTTGAAGGAGAGATTCTAAATTCATAGAGGTGTCGAAGTGGTTTTGACCGCGTTCTTGGACGCGTGAGTTGGGAGGAGGACTCTTTTAATCCCTGCAGCCACAATCTCGTCAACGATGTATCAATCATTGGCTTGTCGACAATCGGTAGCATCTCTTTGGGAATCGCCTTAGTGGCAACAAGCGGTGGTGCACCAGGAAGAACCCGCTACAGGAATAACTGCTTTTAAATTAGTAACTATTTCATCCACCTGTAAAATGGTTGCTTGAATTATAGCTTGTTCGATTTTTTTCGCCAGCATCAATTACCCTGAATTGATTACTGAATTACTTGTGATGTTACGCCGCTTCGTTGTGGATTGCAGTAGCATTCTTCCTCAGTATGGCTCCATTTTTCCAGGAATAGTAGCAAATCTATTCCCTCCGTTCTGGCAATCTAAAGTTAATCTTCTCCACATTAACGATATGGTGATTAATCCTGTCTATATCGACGGAGATTGTCCTTTTTCATTCACCGCATGAACATTTGCAAGAGACAGCAGTGTTTCTTTTTTCGCCATAAACACGCCGCGAACGTCTTTGCGCATGTGAAAGTTCATGCTCAATGCGGGTCCAACTCATTTCTCCTGCATCACATTTGATATTCGCATAAAAAGATGTTGCGGTTTGTTGTGTAACTCCAGCGTTACGCTTCATCTCAATGTTAGTCAGCGCCAGCAAAGGAGACAGCATTCCCAGCGGAATTTGGATGCCGCGCAATTTATAGCGAGATCCGTACTATCCAGTTGAATATCATTCACTCGGAAATTCTGCGGTATCGGGGGTACTTGCCGTTCATTATCCCATAGCCGATTAACATCCCGGCACTATTAATCATTTCAATATTATGATGCGCAAAGTTGTCCACAACCATAAATGGCGACTGCGCTATATCAATACCTACTTTCTTACTAAAATGCGGCGTGATGTGCGAGCTTTGATATTACGGATAACAAAATGTTTACCGTTTTCAACATGAATACGTCCGACAATTGAATTCCGTGATCTCGCAACGACAAAGTTTTTCACTGCACGTTTTCCGGATAATTATTATCGTAAGTCTTCCTGCCAGTCCTATGCCAATACCCAGTTGATTTGCCGTTAGTACAGTTGATGCGCTGATGAGCATGAGTCAGATATGGAAATATTTTCGCGAAATCCCATCGATCATCGAATACAATGGCGTCGCCCTGTAAGTCGCTGAACTTACAATTGGTGATGTTGGCACCGATAATCTGGTTATGAAATCCCACGGCGTAAAATGGCGTGATCCACGTGGCTGACGGTCAGGTTATCGATGGTCAAGTTGCGCATGACGCATTTATTTTTGCCGCCGATATAAATCTCGTTACCGGGCCAAAACCGCTCATCGCCAACCCTTTGATGATGCAGTCAGAGCCGCGCACATCAGGGTGATGTTATGCATACGGCCGCCCTTCTCCCTGTCACCTGGCTGCCGTCCTGTAAGACAAAATCGCCCTCTGCCGTTGCCGCGCAGGCTTCCAAGGATGTGCAACGTTTTGCAGGAGGGATGAAGATGCCGGTGTTGATAGGCCCGCGAACGAATCCGGCAGGCACGACAACCGTTTGCCCTTCGCTGAAGGCTTGTTTCTTAATGAGGCGATCCAGTCGTGTGGGTTGTAGTGGACATGTTAACGATTTGTCGGGCGGGAACGCGCGAGCGAAAGGGGGATGAGGGAAGGCAAGCGCCAGCTTGCCGTCGGGAAGGTGCGTCGGGAGAGTTTTTTAAATCGCATACGTTCTCCTCTATAAAGCCTGCAGCAAGCTGGCGAGTTATAATTTGATCACCTGCTGGTTAAAATCGTGTTCGACTTTTCGCACGTTTGACAACCGTAGTAAGTTTGGTTTCCAGTTGGCTGACGCCAGCCAGTCGTTGCGCCAGTGCGCGAGGCATCGTTCTCAGGCATCTGCCGACCGGATTTCTCGGCTCCACCAGTTCCGGTATTCCGCTGTGCAGAGTCGAACAACCGGAATGCCAACCGCCATCGCTTCCATTAGCGCCACCGGAATACCTTCCATATCGCCATCCGCAACTGTAACCGATGGCAACAGGAAGACATCCGCGTCATAGCATCGCTTTCACTTCATGGCTCGGTTTAAAGCCCGGCATCTATCACATCTTCCAGTTGAGATTGTTCGATGAGGGTGCGGGCGTCGTTCCCACGGGCCAGTGCCGAGGATGCGATAGCGAAATGCCACGCCCTGCTCTTTCAACTGGCGGCAGGCTTCAATCGCCACATGCAGGCCTTTTCTCTGGTTAAGCGTGCGACGGAGATGATTTCCAGGCGGCGTTGCGGGCGCTTCCACCGGACGCGGGCTAAAACGCGTCATGTCCACGCCCATGCGCGATACGGCGATTTTTTCCTGGGCAGCCCATTTTTGCAGCCTTCCGGCCCACAGATTGCTTATTGGTAACATCAGGTCGCCACGGCGAAACAATTGTTGATATTCCGGGAGTGTAGTGGTTAGCACTTCCCAACTGGAGATATCAATACCCGTGGAAGATAGTGGCAATTTTGCCGCGAATGACACCAGTTGGCGTAGTTTGCCGCGGTTACCCCAGGCAGGGCCAAATGAGCGATGACACATGGGCGTGAACGGTGTTCAGCGCGCGCTCAAATGGCAAGCAAAATCAGGTCCGCGACTCAGCACCATAGCGTTTGAGGTTAAGCGCCCTGCCAGGTACTTTTACGATGAATACCGCGCAACGTCTGGCTGGCGCGGTGGCGCAGTTTCGCCAGCTTGCCTTGTGGCTCGTCCTGTAACCAGCGGGTTCTGGCGGCGAGGTTATATTTTGTCCATGCCGCGTGGGTGTTTTTGTGTCGCCTTTTTGCAGCGCGACAATCTCCACCTCAAAGCCCATATCGATAAACGCGGTAATTTAATTACACGAGGACGAAGGTTTCCGACGACAGCGGAAATTTCAGTAAAAGAAGCCGACCTTTTTTCACCTCCCCGATGCGTTCGAGCGCGACTGCACCATCTGCATTCCTGCCTGACGTTCGCGACTGACGGCTTGGGTAGGTTGGGAGTTCAGCAGCGGAAGCTCGCCTAAGGTATCCGCAACCATCGCTTGCAGGCTGCCGTCCAGTGAATCAGCGGATATCAATCGCCATCTCTGGTCATTCCCAACTGCTCCATAATCCCGCGTTTTCTGTTCGTAGTTGATGGCAATTGCCGGGGGTGCGGAGATCCGTCGATAATGGCAGAGTGCAGGCGCGTACCAACAGTAAGCTCACAGGCTCCGAGAATTTTCCCCATTTCCAAATCGTTGAGTTCATCCATCACCACATGGTAACGGGCAGGAATCGCTGATGTGCTGGCGAAGATTAAGCGCCGCCATCCGGTGCCGTACTTGTTATAGCTGTCGATCCGTACAGGTGGAGAGCGCAATCACCTGATAGCCTTCATAGAGAATGCGATTGACCACCCGGCAAAGGCTTTTTCATACGCTTGCTGAGTGGTGCCGAGAACATTGTCGAACGGTGCCAGTTCGCGCCGGGTAATTGCTACCGTTTTCTGTTCTGCGGCGACGTCCAGCCAGTGTTGAACGGCGTAGCTGGCGGTGGAGTGCATGTGGTGATCGACCAGCCACGCGGTATCAAGCGCCATGTTCCACTTTTGCGGTGGTGATACCTGCGTTTCATCAGATCAAGGCTGACCGATTAGCCAGGATCAGCGCGTCACAGTGACCAAAAACGTAGTTCGCCAGTTGGTTAAATTGCTAATCCTGGAAGGGACCGACGCTGTGACCGATCATAAACAGGCGGCTTTTTCACCATAAACGTGCAAAGTGCATGTTCAAACTGCGCACGCCGTGAGAATCGACAAAAGAACGATACCGCCGGCCTGGATAATGGCATCGTAACCTGACAGCAGGCGCACGAAGTGCGTGAATCCGCGGGCGATCGGGATGTTTGGCAGCTTGCCAGGTGTCGGTGACGCTGCGAGCAATACCTGGTGTTGATAGCGGCGACGGAGGACTTTTTTAACGCGCCCGACAACGCCCGCCGCGCTGTTGTGTTGTTTCATTTGAAGGAACACAGGATGGCCGCCCGGGCGGTTGAGCAGCCAGGAAGAACTGACCGGATCCTCGGCTCATCACGTCCACTTCGGTATGTGGATTGAGGATGTTGATGGCGTGGTTCAAGCCGCGCAAGATGGCGCTGTCGCCACGTTTACCGCAAGTGTCATTCCCCAAAATCCGTAATTTCATTTTTTCCTCATGAATTTAATGCCAGGTGAGGCTGTGTTTGTTGTGTTGGTTGCCGGTCTTGCCTGATGCGACGCTGGCGCCGTCTTATTGGCCTACGAGACCCAGCACAGAACCGTAGGCCGGATAAGGCGTTTCACGCCGCATCCGGCATTCAGTCTGATGCGACGCTGACGCGTCTTATCGGCCTACAGTGCCGGCGCACAGAACCGTAGGATCGATGGGTTTTTACGCTGCCGCTGGGCAACCGTTGTCGGAACCGAAACAACAACTCACCCGCCCGTAAAAGCATTTTCATTTTTTGGCTGCAACAAAGTTGACACTTAGCTTCCACCACCAGCGGATAGCTGACAGCACAATCATCACTACAAACGCCAGCACGCCGCGGCTACTTGCACCGCCAGCAGCATCCCCAGCGCGAGTTGCCCTTTCAGCACAATGCCCAGCACATAACTGACCACCAGCGTCGGCGGCGGATGAAAACGGCAGCCACAAACTCAGATATATCGGCGATAACTGGAACCGAGCACCGGCTTAATCATCACGAAATAGCTCAGAATGGTGTTGATAATCTGCGCCGGCGGGAGCCAAGCGTGACGCCGGGTGCGCCCGCCATCTGCCCACGAATAACAATCACCAGGAATGACCAGAAATGTTTTGAATACGTGAATTTAAAGCTGATGTCCACCCGTGCTTTCGCCATCAGCAGCGAACCGATCGGGTTACCCGCGGACGCAGTAGCCCCACCACACACAGCAATTGCAGCACCGGAATAATGCTGTTCCGCTTTAGCCAAAGACCAGCGGTGTGCGACTGCCTCGACACCACCATCAGCCCCAGTAGCGCCGGAAAGTTGATAATCCCCACTACCGACAACAGCTTGTAGAAGTTAACGCGCAGCTTTTCGGTATCGTCCTGAATTTTGGGCGAATGCCGGAAACGACGCGCGGGTGATGATCGGGTTCAGCTTCATGGCGGCACAACGGCCACGTTGTACGCCAAGGTATATCCCCCTGCCACGCCCGCGCCGAGAATTGCGCCAGCACCAGCGTTGAAAGGTTGGTGTTGGAGTTAGTTGATGATGCTGTCCGCCATCACCAGGCACCAAAGCGTAAGTTGGCGCAACAGACGCCAGCGAGAAATGCAGACCGGGGCGATAAATTTTCCAGGCCAGAAAGTCGCCAAATAGCAGCGTTCTCACCGCACTATTAGACCAGATAACCGAGGATCGCGGTCATCACAGCGGGCCAGAGAAATGGGCGTAACCACTGTAAAAGTTGAAGACCCGCCAGCACCGCGTACCGTTTCGATCATGCCAATTTGTTGAACTCCAGCTCTTTTTGCATCAACGCGCGGAACTGTTGCCCGTGGAGATCACCACAAACGCCAGCGACAATGTTTTAATCGACGTAGCCGGGTTATTCAGCACATCACCGAATGGAATGGCTCAACAAAAACACCACCACACCACCACAAGGCCCAGCCCAACGTTCACCAGTACAGCGTCGTGAGTAGCAAAGTTGAGCTGATTTCTTTTCGCTGAATGATCGAGTTAGCAATACCGAAGTCAAAAGCGTATCTGCCAGCGCGATAATCACCAGCGACACAGTCAGCAGGCCGAACTGGTGGTTGTCGATAATCCGCGCCAGCACGGTCATCTGCACCAGCCCGAGGCCGATGATGATCACCGTGGCAATAGCCGACCACTTCGCGCCGCTGATGGTTTTTTCACGTAAGCTCATATCAATATGCCGCTTTGTTAACGAAGCCCTTGAATACCGTCAGGAAAACGATTTTGATATCGAACCAGACGCTCCATTCGCGGATGTACTCAAGGTCGAACTCGACGCGTTTTTCCATTTTCTCCAGCGTGTCGGTTTCGCCGCGCCAGCCATTAATCTGCGCCCAGCCGGTAATGCCCGGTTTCACTTTATGGCGCAGCATGTAGCCTTCAATGAGCTGGCGATACTGTTCGTTATGCGCTACTGCGTGCGGACGTGGACCGACAATCGACATCCCCCCGGTCAGCACATTGATAAACTGCGGCAATTCGTCCAGCGAGGTGCGGCGCAGAAAGTTCCCCACTTTAGTGACGCGCGGATCGTTCTGCGTCGCCTGGGTCACCACTTTGTCGTTCTCCATCACTTTCATGGAACGGAACTTCCACACTTTGATCGGCTTGCCATCCATACCATAGCGAGTCTGGCGGAAAATAACCGGCCCTGGTGAACTGAGTTTCACCGCCAGCGCAATACAGCACAGCACCGGGGAGATCAGCAGCAGAATAAGCGTCGCCAGCACAATGTCTTCCGCACGTTTTAGCAGGCGGTTAACCCCCGAAAGCGGCGTGTCATACAGCGGCACCACCGGAACGCCGTTCATCTCTTCGAGACGTGAATGGAGAATGTTGAAGGTAAAGACGTCGGGGATCAGCAGCACCGAACAGGTGGTATCCGCCAGTTGATGGACCAGTTTTTTCACTCGTGCGCCGTCGCACATTTGCATCGCGATATAGACGTTATGAATCTTGCCCGCTTTTGCATCCTCGACCAGCTGTTGCAGGTTACCCGCCCAGTCGTTAGAAACGCCGCCCGGTTTCGGGTCGTGGTAAACGCCCACCACTTCAAACCCTAACCACGGCTGATTACGGAAACTCTCCATCAGCATTTGTCCGGCGGCTAAATCCCCCGCTACGGCGACCATCCGCTTGTTGTAGCCATGATTACGCAGCCAGCCCGCCCCAATGCGAATACATGAACGGCAAACCACCAGTCCGATGCTGGTCAGCCCATACCACGCCAGCCAGATTTTCAGTTGCGTGTCGAAATCATTGTTGAACGCCACCAGTCCGGCGCTGAAAATCACGCTTAAGGTCCAGTTTGGTAGCAACAGGGCAAATTCTGTCGCTGCCCGAACACCGCGCCATGAGCGATAAAAATCGGTGATGCCGCCCAGCATCTGGAACACCACCAGCGTAATCAGCGCCACCAACAGGTGCATGTAGAGGAATGACAGTCCGCTGACTTCGCAAACCAGCCATAGCCCGGCAAACATGATGGTGATATCTGAAAAGCGTTGCACCATAGAGATTAACGATGCATTGGTTTTCGCTCGCTCGCGCTTTTTTAGATTTGTCATCGTTGTTCCTGTTATTAGCCCCTTACCCGCAGTGGGGTAAGGGAAGATCCGACATTACTCGTTCAGCAACGTCAGCAGAGTTCGCGTTCGCGCTTCCATCAGCGGCACATCACCGCGCGATTCCACATTCAGGCGCACCACCGGTTCGGTATTGGAGGTGCGCAGGTTAAAGCGCCAGTCGGCAAAGGTCATGCTGATGCCATCGCTGCGATCCACCGCCAGCGCCTCACGGCTAAAATGCTGTTCCACGCGGTTAATCGCCTCAACGGGTTGCGCCAGTTTGCTGTTGATCTCACCGCTTGCCGGAAACGCCGCCATCCGGTCGCGCACCAGTTCGCCCAGCGTTTTTCCTTTCAGGCACACCAGTTCGGCGACCAGCAGCCACGGGATCATGCCGCTGTCGCAGTAAGCGAAATCACGGAAGTAATGGTGGGCGCTCATTTCGCCACCGTAGATGGCGTCTTCCTTGCGCATCCGTTCTTTAATAAAGGCGTGTCCGGTTTTCGACATTACCGGCGTGCCGCCTGCAGCAGTCACCACATCAATAGTGTTCCAAGAGAGACGCGGATCATGGATGATCTTCGCGCCGGGATTTTTTTCGAGGAACGCTTCTGCCAGCAGGCCGACAATGTAGTAGCCCTCGATAAACTGCCCTTTTTCGTCAAACAGAAAACAGCGGTCAAAATCGCCATCAAAGGCAATGCCCATATCCGCGCCGTGTTCGACGACCGCATTGCGGGTGTCGTCGCGGCATCTGGCAGCAGCGGGTTAGGAATACCGTTGGGGAAATTGCCTGTCCGCGCGTCGTGCACTTTGATCACAGGTGCGCCGAGGGCTTGAAGCGGGCTTCGACGGCGCTCACGACCGGGCCGCCGTTCCTGGAGTCGATCACCAAGCTCAGCGGCGTGAGGTTCTTGACGTCGATATAACTGAGAGGTGATCAAACTTAAAGCGTCACGCAGGTTGATTTGCTGATAGCTGACCGCGTTTGGTTTCATCGACAGGAGGGAAGTCATTGGCTCTGCCAGACGCTGGACATCGCGCAGTCCGGTATCACCGCTGATTGGGCGAGCCCCTTCGCGCACCAGCTTCATACCGTCGTAATCCATCGGATTATGGCTGGCGGTAACTTCGACCGCCGCCATCCACGCCGAGATGGAACGTGGTGAAATACATTTCGTGTGGACATGCCAATATCCAGCACATCAACGCCCTGCATCTTGCAAGCCTTTCGCCAGCGCCAGTTTTAAGGTTTCGGCCTGGTGTAGGCGGAACATCACCGCCTAACACAATGGTTTTCCGGTTGAGAAATTCGCCATAGGCGCGACCAATGCGCCAGGCGATATCTTCATTCAGTCTTCGCCAGCTTTCCGCGAATATCATAGGCTTTAAGGCAGGTTAATTTTTTCAGATCGTTACCCTTTTCAGGAATAGTTGGCCATGACCGAAGCGGCCAAATTCTGTTTTTGTCGTTATTTACATCGGCGGTTTCGCATTCATTGCCTGATGCGACGCTGCCGCGTCATCAGGCGACAAATCCGAACCGTAGGTTGGATAAGGCGTTCATGCTGCATCCGACAAAACAGCGCCTGATGCGACGCTGCCGCGTCATCAGGCCTACAAAACCGCAACTTGTAGGTCGGATAGGCGCTTCACGCCGCATCCGACAAACAGCGCCTGATGCCATGTTTACACCCGTCCGTAGCGACTCCCCGCGCAGTGATCATCATCCTTTGAGATAGAAGCCGGAGCGCACTTCAATTAAATCGAGCGGAGTTTCCCCGGGCTTCCAGGCAGCGTCGCCCCAGTGGAATAGAAATGGAATCCGCTTTCACCAGGAGTCCGATATCACCGTCAATAGCGGTTTTGCCGTTCCCGCGACAACCACCCAGTGTTCCGCGCGGTGATGGCGCATCTTACCGACAAGCCCTCGCCCCGGTTTCACGGTGATGCGTTTCACCTGGAGCGGTCGCCCGCGTCGATAGAGTCAGATCGCCCCACGGACGATACACTTCGCGATGTACCCGATGCTCATGGCTACTGTCGGCTTCGATTTGCTCGACCACTTTTTTCACATCCTGCACCGCGTTACGGTCGGCAATCAGCACTGGCATCTTCGGCTTGCACTACCACCAAATCTTCACCCCGACGGTGGTGACCAGGCCAGATTCGGCGTACACATAGCTGTTTTCAGTTCTTGTGATTAATCACATCGCCGTGGCAAACGTTGCCCTCGGCGGTGTGGGCACTGATCTCCCCATAAAGAGGACCAGGAACCGACATCGCTCCAGCCGACATCGTCGCACCACAACGGCATCTGCCGTATGTTCATGACCGCGTAACCACCGACTCTTCGGGCAGGCGAGAAACGCTTCTTCATCGCACGAGAAATCGAGATCGGATTGACGGCGCGATCGCTTTTTCGAGGCATCGAGGATATCCGGCCGATATTTTTTAGTTCTTCGAGATAGCGTCCGGCGCGGAACAGGAACATGCCGCTGTTCCAGAATATTCGCCCTTGCCACATAGGCCTGGGCGGTTTCCAGATTCGGTTTTCTATAAACTGCGCCACTTCAAAGGCCACCGTATCCTGCTCACTCAGACACTTCACCGCGAACGAACAGCCATAACCGGTTCAGGCAAGATCTGGCACAACGCCGAAGGTCACGCTTGCCCGCTTCGGCATGGATGGAGTTACGCACCGGCGGTGCGAAAAGCGTCTTCATCGGCAATTAGATCATCCGCCGCCAGCACCAGCATTAACGGGTCGCTCTCCGGGCTACTACGTTTCGCCGCCAGCGCCGCCAGCGCAATGGCAGGTGCAAGGTCACGCCTGCCGGTTCGAACAGACGTTTGTGAAGTTCGTTCAGAGTCGACGTTCGCTACGGAAGCGGCGCCGCTCATTGCAAATCACCACCGGGCTTTCGCACTCCACGCCGTTCAGGCGGCAGATGGTGGTTTGCAGCATGGTAAGATTGCCTTTCAGGCATGTAACCTGCTTGGGGCAAAGTAGGCGGGAAAAGCCGGCGATGAGCGGCCACCCGGAGCCACCTGCCATCACAACTGGATAGAGTTCTTCGACCGCCACAGTCACCCCCAATATCATTTTACAATCGACGTAACACGTTCTTATTGAGCGTGCGTTCGCATATTCAGCGCGCCACCGTGTTGTGTTTGGGCAGCAGGAGCGCCTGACCAATCCCGCCACCAGCGCCTCTACTGATTCCGGTTCTACGCAAACCGCAACGCCCGGAAAGGTTTTCGCAAAGCTGTCCAGTTCTGTGTGGGCTTCAGCAGTAATCACCGCGTTACCGCCTACTGCCAGAGATTGGTCAGTTTCGACGGCAATACGGTACTGCTGTGCCGCGTTTTTGCACAACCAGATGGCAATCGCCCATCTTCAGCAGTGCGGGGTAAAGCGTCATACGATTGCAGTGAAAAAAATTGGATGTCGCGCATATGGACGCCGTTGCGCCATTTTTTCCAGCCGCGCTTTGCCGCCGCCTTGCCGATACGGCAAAATCAGCGGTTGATCGCGCAGGCGATCGGCAAGGTCTTCAGAACGTTTGAGCCCCGCTCTTCACCAGATCGCCGGAGTAAAAAATGATTTTTTTGTTATCCGGCAGGCCAAGCTGGTTACGAAGGGCATCAACATCGGCGTCTGCAACATGCTGAAAACTGGCGATTTCTCTACTAGTTGGGGAAGAAATGATGTTATCCGCCGCCACGCCTTTTCGATGGCTTTATTCATCATCGAACGCGAAAATCGTGGAGACGTTATCGACGTTATGGAGCCCTCGTTACGTTCGAACGCCGTCGCCAGCTGCGCCACTTCGCCGCCTTTGCCTTTTCCGGCAAGGCCCAGCCCCAGCATGGCGTTTTTTACTTCGCACCCCAATACGCAGCACGGTACGCGCGCCCAGAAGTTCCGCCAGCAGACGCATTCCCGGCGTGCAAACAGCGTTGGCACTCGGATAATGCGCTCCGGCTTCCAGCGACGTTGCGCCATCAGCGGGAAAAAACTGCTGACCGCAAAAACCGCCGAGATGCAACAGGCGTTTCAGGGTGCTCAGCTGTTTTGGTACGTACAGCGGGCAGCGCCACACCGGCGGTCCCCCTCCGCTTTGTACCGCCAGGCGGAACAGTCTCGCCACCTGCCATTGCGGGTAGTAAGGCGGTGCGGTAATAACCCGCACCTCATGACCTTGTGCCGCCAGCCATTCCACCATCTCTCCGGTGTATTTGCCGATACCGGTTAACTCCGGCGAGTAGTTAATGCCGTAGACCAGTATTTTATAATCCGGTACTCCGGCACGCTTCTCAGCGAGTAAATAAGGCGCGGCCGTTAGCGCTAACATCGCCACTGGCGAGCAGTGCGTCCGGCGTCAGCCAGCGGTAATCGTCACGCTGTTCATCCGGCAGTAACAGATTTCTTCAGCGACTCTGAGCGAAAACCCAGCACCACATAGTGAGTGGTGAAATCCGTGCCGGAGAAGTTATCGTCATAAAAGTGCTGCCAGAGCACCGCAAACTGGCCCGCTGTTATCGGCAGACGCAGCCCCAGTTCCGCTCATCGCTGAGCCGTCAAACGCCGGCTTCCAGCGTTTCGTCTTTCTGCACGCGCTCTCCCGGCACAAACCAGTAACCCTGCGCCGGGCGGTTGGTTCTTTTGCGAAGCAGAACGTGACTGTTCTCGACAGAAGTCGAGAGAGACAAGCGGAGTGGAGCGCACTACCGTGGCAAAGTCTTCCTGACGTTAAACATCATTACCCCCGAAAGTGGTCTTGACTCCAGGAACGATGGTAAGCGCTGGCAAGCCCCGCTTCCAGTGAGATTTCGCTGAGACCAGCCAAGCTGATGCAGGCGCGTCACATCCAGCAGTTCGCGGCGGCGCGCCATCCGGTTTGCTGGCATCAAAACGACCCGGCCTTTGTAACCCACCACTTTGGCGATGGTTTGCGCCAGCTCGCGGATAGTGCAGTCAACGCCCGTGCGACGTTAATGTGCGACAGCATCGGCCTGGGCGTTCTCCAGCCAGACTTCATGCGCCAGCTCCATGACATGAATGCTCGCCGCCGCCATATCATCGACGTGCAGGAATTCACGCATCGGTGTACCGCTGCCCCGATCCACCACGTCCGGTGCACTTCTGTGCCGTCGCCTCGTGGAAGCGACGAGCAAATGCAGGGATTACATGCGAATTACTCGGGCTAGTTTGTTGATGCGGGCCATACAGGTTGGTCGGCATGACTGAGCGGTAATCGCGTCCGATACCTGCGGTCGGCAGATCCGCACAGTTTGATCCCGGCGATTTTCGGCAATGGCGTAAAAGGCTTGTTGGCTGGCTGCAGCGTGCCCTGCAATAATTCGCTCTCTGCTATTCGGCCGTTTTGCCAGTTTCGGGTAGATACAGGACGATCCGAATAACAGGCAGTTGTTCACGTCGTTCTGATGCGCCGGCGTGAATGATGTTGCTCTCAATCATCATGTTCTGGTAGATGAAATCCGCCGGATAGGCGTTGTTGGCAACAATGCCGCCCACTTTCGCCGCCGCCAGATAGACCTTGTCAATACGTTCGCTGGCAAAGAAATCATGCACCGCGCGGCTGTCCAGCAGGTTCAGTTCATCGCGGGTCATAATACCAGCTCCACATCACCGCGCGCTGTTCGAGCCTGCCGCTTGATGGCAGAACCGACCACCGCGATGACCAGCGATAAAAATGCGCTTGTTTACTCTACGCTCACGACTCCAGCGCGATCGCCACGTCGTAGCCGTGAGATTTCAGCAGAGTGTTTTTCGCCCGCTTCGAGGTCATTAGCCACCATTTCAGATACCATCTCTCTGAGGGTGATTTCTGGTTCCAGCCCGCTTTCGTGCGCTTTGGTCGGGTCACCGAGCAGCGTTTCAACTTCAGCTGGACGGAAGTAACGCGGATTAACGGCGATAATCACATCACCCGGTTCCACGCCCGGCGCGTCATGCCCGGTGACGGAAACCGACACTGCCTTTCTTCACACCCTGTGCCTTCAAAGCGCAGTTTGATGCCCAGCCGCGCTGCCGCCATTTCCACGCAGTACTCGTCAACGGAGCACCCGAACGCCGGTCGCGATAACGAAATCTTCCGGCTGTTCCGTTGAAGCATCATCCACTGCATTTTTACGTAGTCTTTGGCGTGGCCCCAGTCACGCAGGGAATCCATATTGCCGAGGTACAGGCACGACTCCAGCCCCTGGGCGATGTTGGCGATTGCGCGGGTGATTTTGCGGGTAACGAAGGTTTCGCCGCGGCGCGGGGATTCATGGTTGAAGAGAATTCCGTTACAAGCGTACATGCCGTAGGATTCGCGGTAGTTAACGGTGATCCAGTAGGCGTACAGTTTGGCGACCGCATACGGAGATCGCGGGTAGAACGGCGTGGTTTCTTTCTGCGGAATTTCCTGCACCAGACCATACAGTTCAGAGGTGGAAGCCTGATAGAAACGAGTTTTCTTTTCCAGACCGAGGAAGCGGATCGCCTCCAGCAGGCGCAGCGTACCCATCGCGTCGACGTCAGCGGTATATTCTGGTGACTCAAAAGAGACCGCAACGTGGCTCATTGCGCCTAGGTTGTACACTTCATCCGGCTGTACTTCACGCAAAATGCGCGTCAGGTTAGAGGTATCACTCAGGTCGCCATAATGCAGATGGAATTTCGGGTTGCAGGTGTGCGGATCCTGATAAATGTGATCCACGCGCTCGGTGTTGAATGACGATGCGCGACGCTTAATACCATGCACCTCGTAACCTTTTTCCAGCAGAAACTCTGCCAGGTAAGAACCGTCTTGTCCGGTTACACCGGTGATGAGAGCGACTTTTGACATGTCTTATTCCTCTGTATTTTTGAATTTATTCAGTTTCAACGCGTTCGCGTATCACCACTGCGGGATTCCCCCGGCAAACCACATTTGCCGGAAGCGATTTAAAAACACTGCTTCGTGCACCCACGACGGTGCCGTCGCCGATTGTGACGCCTGGGGCAACAAAGACATCGGTTGCCAGCCAGCATTTCTCGCCAATCACAATAGGCGTGGCGTTAATGGTGAAATGTTGACTTGCATGGTCGTGGCTACCGGTGCATAAATAACTTTTTTGCGATATCACCGAATGTGCGCCAATGGTTATTTCACCGAGGGTATATAAATTGACGTCATCGCCAACCCACGCGTAATCACCTAAGGTTAATTTCCACGGATAGGTAATTTTTACTGACGGACGAATAACTACGTTTTTTCCTATTTTTGCTCCGAATAAACGTAATAAAAAAGCCCGCCAGCGATACAATACTTGTGGCGACCAGGCAAATATTGTTGCCTGTACTGCCCACCATAATTGCACTTTAATAGCGTTGCCGCCCCGGAACCCTTTCGGCACCGAGAAACCGCTTAAATCTTGCATTGGTTTTCCTTATATTCAGACTTTGTTATATAAGGCTTTAGTCTTACCTGTCGTACGTTGGCGTAAATGCCAGGATAATTCTGCCCAGAAGCCAGGTACATGTAATATCTGCCGTTGGACTTTTTTGGCGTCAGCACACAGGTAATGCTGCCAACTTACTGATTTAGTGTATGATGGTGATTTTAAGGTGCTTGCGTGGCTTCCATTTCCATCAGATGTCCTTCCTGCTCCGCTACTGAAGGCGTGGTGCGTAACGGCAAAAGCACTGCCGGACATCAGCGCTATCTCTGCTCTCATTGCCGTAAAACATGGCAACTACAGTTCACTTACACCGCCTCTCAGCCCGGTACGCACCAGAAAATCATTGATATGGCCATGAATGGCGTCGGATGTCGCGCCAGTGCACGCATTATGGGCGTTGGCCTCAACACGGTTTTACGTCACTTAAAAAACTCAGGCCGCAGTCGGTAACCTCGCGCATACAACCGGGCAGTGATGTGATTGTCTGCGCTGAAATGGACGAACATTGGGGCTACGTCGGTGCTAAATCACGTCAGCGCTGGCTGTTTTACGCGTATGACAGGATACGGAGGACGGTTGTGGCGCACGTCTTCGGGGAACGCACTCTGGCCACACTGGAGCGTCTTCTGAGCCTGCTGTCGGCCTTTGAGGTCGTGGTATGGATGACGGATGGCTGGCCGCTGTATGAATCACGCCTGAAGGGAAAGCTGCACGTTATCAGCAAGCGTTACACTCAGCGCATTGAGCGACATAATCTGAAGCTGAGACAACATCTGGCAAGGCTGGGACGGAAGTCACTGTCGTTCTCAAAATCGGTGGAGCTGCATGACAAGGTCATCGGGCATTATCTGAACATAAAACACTATCAGTAAGTTGGAGTCATTACCCCCCGTACCTAAATAGCCGACAGGTGGAATATAAGGAAACGCGATTACCACGCCGACCAGGAATATCAGCCAGAGAAATCAATGCTAACGGTAACTTTTTCTTAATCGCCTCTTTATTCGGATATTGAAATGCCTTCCAGCAAATAAAACAGGATAAAGGTGATAACCCCTGAAGACGATTCGGATAATGTTATCCCTGCGAGAATCATAGCATCGGTTTTAGGCGTTTTGATACCAAACTGTTTGATGCTGAGCCAAATTGAGATTAATGCCAGAGCGAAAAATGCCGGGTTCGAAATCAAGTGCTGTCGTGCGCTTGCCGCCGAATTTGATGAAATTCAGCACATAGCTGTTGCTGTAAATCAGATATTTCGAAATCGACTCCATAATACTGCTGCCACCGGTGAGGAGGTTTGCGCCATCTCCATCGCCGCCAGCGCCACCACCAGCCCGACCACCAGATAAAAAGAAACGTAAAAACTTGCGATGGTTGTGTGCGAGATGGTTTTAAAGCGAATACTCCACACCATGCCAATAATGATCACAATATAGACAAACAGCATGGTTGAAGTGACGTATTTACTCGCATCCAACGACTGACCAAACAGGTAGTTAAACGCCGTGAGTCCCGCGCCAATCCCTAAGGCAATCATCAATTTTTTAACGCTGATGCGTTTAAAACAGCAGTAACAAAACAGGTAAAAAAGTGACGATGGTGATGGGGAAACTTTCGCCAAGCTGGGCGATTTTGACGTTAACCAGCAGGTAAATCAGCGGCAGCAGCAGGTAGCTACAGATTCTGATAGAAGTTGACATACTCCTCCAGCATCTGTTGTCCACTGTAGGCCGCGCGGCTGCGTTGGCTGAACTCAGCCAGCGTGGTACCAATATCGCCTGCGCGATTTCCGGTTTGCTTAACTGCACCAGTTGCAGCACGTCTTCTTCGCTGACGGTTTTACCGCCGGATTTTTGCAACACTTCACGTGCCGCGTCGCTATGGGTGGCAATCACCGGCACGCCAATTGATAACGCCTCACACAAAATCAGTGGGTAGTTATCGACGCGAGAACTGAATACCAGGCGCATCCATCTGATTGAGCGCGCTCATCAACTTGCGCTTGTCAGTTTCAAAGCCGTGATTAACCACGTTGCCAGCGGTGAACGGCGAGAACTTCCAAAGGTATGCAGTTCGATTTTGTCGCCCAGCGCCATCATCTCACGCACCAGTTGCTGGTTAGTCTTGCCGTCGTGACGCAGGTCATGCGCCACCACCGCGATTTTCGGCTTGCCCTGGGTTTCGCGCACCGGAGGCAGGTCCGCCAGAATCGCTTCGGTTGCCATATCAATACCATTATTGATAATCGGGC
Source organism: Shigella flexneri (assembly GCA_048288465.1). GTDB lineage: Bacteria > Pseudomonadota > Gammaproteobacteria > Enterobacterales > Enterobacteriaceae > Enterobacter > Enterobacter flexneri_B. Next base: position 2,066,640 of record CP182556.1, read on the forward strand.
AACGCCTGGACCGTACAGACTATTGAAAGCATCAGCCACATGCTGGCTGGGGGAAATAAACTGACAACCCAGCGCCAGCATCTCACGGAATAACTGGGCGTTTGCCCGCCAGCCAGCTGGTGTGCGCAATCAATTCTTCACCGGCGGATAGTTATTTAAGGTCGGGCATTTCTCGCAGCCCGTTTTCCAGCCTTCACAACCGTCAGTAAAGGCGCAGCGCCGGTTACACTCCAGTGGTCGTGCAGCGTCCAGACCAGAGTGACGTCCGGTTTATGGTTTTTCACTTTTTCGCAAAAGCGCACCACGCTCTTAAGATTTAGCCAGTAGCTATGCAGCACATGGAAATGCAGGACCACCGGCCCCGGGGCGCGGGTAATGGTGCGATATAACTCATTGAAATTGCCGAACAAATCGCGATTAAACAGACGAAAACAGGGCAATATTCGCCATTGCGGTCATCCGCGGCGTATGTTTGATTACCTGCGGATAGTTTGATGGCTGACGCTCTCTTTGCCGCCTTTGCCGTAGCCGTAGACAAAATGTGACGCCAGCCCCTGTTGCAGCGCACGCTGGTGGAGATCTAACGCCACACCTGCCGCCCCGCCTTCCGCCATCGCACATTAAATTGCAGAATATTCATTTAATTACCTTCACTCGCGCTTTTTCTCCACCACCAGCGCGTTGTCCGGGACAGAGTCGAGCACCACGCTGCCCGCGCCCACGGTGACGTTGTTACCAAGCGTGATATCACCAAGAATAATGACGTTGGCACCGAGTTCGACACCGTTGCCAATGTGCGGACATGCCATGTTATCGGCCCCCCGATTGCCGATAGTGACGCCGTGGCGAATGGTGAAATCATCCCCCGCTACCACGTTTTTATTGATCACTACGGCGTAACCGTGATGGATAGTAAAGCGGCGGCCGATGGTCGCGGCAGCCTGGATTTCATAACCGAAAAAGCATTCGGTGATAATGCGATACAGCACCAGCAGCGGGGCCGCCCACAGATTGTTGAGAACGTTCTTTTTGCGCCACACCGAACAAAAATGAGCGACGCGATAGGCAAGCCCGTGCAGCACGGGGGTAAACTCCAGCTGTTGCGCGTAGATCTTCCAGCATCTTTAGCGTCCCCGAATACCATCAGCCAGACGTTTGCCGTTACGCACCGACAGCAGCGTCAGCAAAGTGCGCCGGTCATACGTTTATTGCGGATCTGGTAGAGGGTAAACAGCTGATACTTTACAGGCACGGTCGAATTTGTCTTTGTGCTTGCGGTAAAAGTGGAGTGTCCGGAGAATTTTTCGGTGACGAGGTGATCTGCATTTCACCGTGATTGATATGCAGGATCTGAGTACGCTTCTTCCACTTTCCACGGTTCGCCATACTCCACCACCATCCGCAGGAAGATGTCGTAATGCTGTGCTGCTTTCAGTTCGGTATCGAACGAACATTCTTTGAAACGCCACGCCCAGGTAAAGACCTGATTGCCAATGATATGCGTTTATAGAACAGGCGGCGTGAATACGGCGATTTGGGATGCAGCGGGAACTTGCTGGTTGGGAATAGACTTCGCCCTGGCAAACGTAGTCGTTAGCGTACAAAAAGGCGTGAGTGACCAGTTGTTGTTTATGGGCGAGGAAGACGCTCGGGCGGTTGGGCGTCCATTCATCATCATCATCGATCCCGGTGATGTATTCCCCTTGCGCCAGCATAATCGCCTGGTTACGCACCGCGCACGCCCCGCTGTTAATGTCGTTGTGGATGTAAGTGATACGCGGATCGTTGAGGGCAGTGACGTACTGTTGCAGTCGTTCCCAGGAGGTGGAGCGATGAGTCCACGATGATCATCTCCCAGTTGCTGTAGTCCTGCGCAGGACCGATTTTATCGCCGAATCGCCAGTTGTTGGCGGTTCCAGGTTGGCATATAGATTGAAATCAGCGGATTGTCTTTCATAGGTTGTTCTCCCGGCTTATGAGCTGGTTTGTTTGCCGGATGCGGCGTGAGCGCCTTATCCGGCCTACGGGGCGGTGCGAATGCAGGCGTCGTTATTTCGCATCCGACTTATATTCGTATTCGTAATAGCCATAATCCTGATACGCGCTGGCGCGGCGGAAGTGGAGTTCAGAATCACCCCTTTCACCGGAATACCATTTTGCTCAAAGCGGCTCAGACTGGTTTCCACTTCTTTCAATGTGTTGACCGCATAACGCGCCACCATTAACGTGGTTCGACATAACGACCAACAATTGCCGCATCGGTCACTGCCAGAATCGGCGGCGTATCAATCAACACCAGGTCGTAGTTTTTACTCGCCCAGTTCACCAGTTGGCAAAGCGTTCGCTCATCAACAGTTCAGAAGGATTTGGCGGCACCTGACCGCGCGGGATCAGGTCAAATTTGGCAATAGAGGTCGGTTTAGCAGCGGTAGTAATATCGCCCTGACCAATCAGAATTTCCGACAGGCCATTAACGTTATTAGTGCCCAGCAGCTGCGTGGGTGTAGCCTTTGCGCATGTCGCAGTCAATCGACAACACCCGTTTATTCGTCTGGCTAATCACCACCGCCAGGTAGGCGCAGCAAAGGTTTTGCCGATGGATGGGCTGCCGGCGGTCATCGTCGACACGCATTGTTCTGTCCTGCATCATCGCGAAGTGCAAACTGGTACGCGGACTGGGGATGGCTTGGATCGCCAGATGGGTGGATTCCCCACCGCCAGTAGCTGGCTCTGTTTATAGCGTTTAATCCCTTTGATGGTTTTGACGCTATCGCGCGCTTTCTGCCGTCCGACAACGGGATGCTGGCATAGACGCTGATACCGTGTTCTTCCAGCACCTGCGGGCTTTCGATGCCGCGATTAAACAACGAGCGCAGCAGCACACCCACGATAGAGAGCATCAGGCCAAGGATGATCGCGCCAAGGATAATCAGCCCTTTCTTCGGTTTAAGTACACCTGGCTGGGTGATTGCCGGGTCAACAATGCGCACATCGCCGACGGTGCTGGCTTCGGTATTTTCAGCTCCTGCTCTTTATTCAGCAGTTGCATATCGACCTGCTGACCAGACTCGACATCGCGGGTCAGACGGACAATTTCCTGCTGGGTTTTCGGCATCGCCGTTACGCGACCATTAAGTTTGGCTTTTCGTCTTCCAGCGCCTGACGTTTCTCCAGCAGCGTGCGGTGCGCGGGGTGAACTTTGGTGTACAGCTTGGAGATTTCCGCCTCTTTAAAGGTCAGTTGGTTCAACTGCGCGTCGATGTTCACCATCGAATCGAGCACCGCTTTCGCTTCCAGCGGCAGATCAACAGAATCTTTATCCTGACGGAAGGCATTCAGTTTGTTTTCGGCAACATCGAGGCGGCTACGTACTTCCGGTAACTGTTGCGCGGAGGAGCGGAGGCTTTTCGACGCTCCGCCGATTTGCGCTCAATATTTTGTTCCTGATAGTTACAGGCGATGCTGTTAAGAAGTGGCGGAGTGTCTCGCAATCTTCACCGGTGTCGTCGGCTCAGTACGCCTGCGTCTTGCCGTCTCCGTTCCGTCAGGCTGTTTTGCGGTTGGTTGATCATCCCCAGCGTGGAGTATTTCGTGACGGTGAACTCACTCCCGGGCTGGCGTAATGGCTTCAACCATCAGCGTGACGCCTTCTTTTTTGAGTATCTGGCCGGCTTGCCCACGGGCGCTCAAGCCGCCATCGCTGCTCGGGTGTAGTTTTTATCGTCCAGCGCATAAGCGTGACACCTAATCCGCCATCTCTTTCGGGCGGTAAAGGTGGTACCTTCACCGTTTAGTTCTGACGTTCCATTGGCGATCCCAGCCCGCACCGAAATCGGGAACGTGTTTTTGCTCACCGCAATGTCGAGGTCGAGGAATCGTCCACCGTTTTCCAGCACCAGGCGCGAACGAATCGACTGGATCTGGCGTCCGATGCAGGCGGTTTGTTGGCTAACGCCGATCGGATATCCTGCACTGACGAATTGCCGCTGTTTTGCTCGATTTGTACCAGTGCGTCGGCACTATAATCGGCGTGGCGAAGAAGGTGTAAACCACGGCGACAGACGGCGAATACGGCGGTGATGCCAATCACCGCCAGCGCGCTCCGATGACGGTGCCGACAAGGCGACCAATATCGATCTCGTCACTACCGTTACGGGAGCGGCATGTTGTTTTACTTTTTATGTGATTCTTATACCTGCTCTGCGTTGATGCCTCCGCCCACTGGCGGGCAGACCGTTCAAGTAATGTGTACACCACTTCAAACGTTTCCCGGCTTTTGGGATAGGGATGGGGGATTTCACATTCGTTATCCCAGTAACCAACAGCATCACTTTGCCGCGCGTCTCAGGTGCCATCTCGCATAAGCGTTCGATGTCGCGCTTTTCCATGGTCAAAATCAGGTCATCGTTCCGACACAGACGGCGGCTATTTGCCGTGCCCAGTGACCTTCCAGAGACAGTAATGTCTGCGGCGACGCTCGTCGCGGTCGGATCAGCGCCTTACGACCAGCGCACCGAGTCCAGCGGACTCCACTTTCAGCTCCGGGTGGTGACGTTCAGTAAGCGTTCGCCGTCGGGGAACGGCAAATATTGCCGGCACAACGACTAAGATGTTGTTAAACATGACGGTTCCCAGTTATGAATGTCGCTGGCTGTATCCGTCATGTAACGGACATCGCTAATCATTGGCAGCAACTGATTGATCGGACGGTTCCAGCGGGAACCGGGGCGGTGGTGACATACACCACGTCATCAGGTTGCAGGCGGAATCTGTCGCCATCGCCAGCGACGTCGCATCGGACATATCCAGCTGGTAGATATGGCAATCTTGCCGTTACGCCCGCCCTCGCCTTTCAACGGACGAATGACAAAGATGCCGCTGGCGTGGAGGTGGTCATGTCGATGCCTTCGGCATGCCCAAGCTTCAGTCAGGGTCATCCCGCTAAAGTCCATTTTCAGGGTCTCTGTTTCTTCACTTCCCCCGTCACAAATCTTTCAATCGTCGTTACGCGGCACGTAGAGGATCTGGCCGGGATAAGCAGTCGGTTCTGATTGAGGTCACCGTTTTGCATCAGCGCCCGAAGAAATGCGTTCTTCACGACCATGTGTTAGCACCACGTTGCGCCAGTCAGCGGGACGGTCAGGCCACCTGCGGCGTTGATGGCGTCGAGAATGGTCAGTGGGACGTTGGTGATCGCCTGTTGACCGGATTTATTCACCTGACCTGAGATATAGGCCTTTTGTGAGCGGAAGGCGGCGATTTAACGTCCACCTGCGGGTCAGCGATGTACATCGCTAGCGCCGGTAATATCACTGCGGATTTCAGCGAGCGTTTTGCCGACTACGTGAACCTTGCCGATATACGGGTAAACGTCGTGCCGTCGGGCTCTCCAGTTGCCGGTGTCGCTGGAGCTGGGTACTGACCGGCTGGCGTGGTGAGCCCGGTAATCCCGGACGGTGGCGCGGGAACGTCCCCGGCCGACGCGATGCTGGTGATTGGCGGTGTCACTTTCCAGCGTCATTTGGGGCACGCTACATTCAGGGCGTGGGCGTGATTGGTCAATCGGCGCGGGTCAGCGGATAAACATTCACCATTTTGTCAGATCGAAATCAGCGTCCTGCTGTTGATGACGTCTTTGCCCATCGTCGACGTGTTGCTTCCCGGAAGTACTGTGCAACCGCTTATCAAGGTTACTGACACCAATAATGGCATCGATTTCATTTTGGATTTCATCATTGTTTATTTATCACTTTGGCAGAGTAATTATCCTGTGCACTATTAATAGCAATGTCGCCATGCACATTTACCTTGCAGTTAATTGAATAAAATTTAACTGGCGTCGGTCCTTAAAAAATTATTTCATGCGCAGGCTATTGACAGAATCATTCAGACTGGTCTTGGCGTCCAGAACGCTACCGCCACTGGCTTTTTGCTTCCATACACTGATTTAGCTTAATTTTTTGAAACCTCTCTGCATACAATCGTTGATGAGAAAGGGTTATTGCGGAAATTAACTCCGAATATAAGGTGACATTATGGTAATTGAATTTTCGCTCTCCAATAATGCAGGAGGAAGTGTTACAGCTAACGGAATAGCAGGCAAGGTAACAATTGGGCAATTGGTTATTTTTAGAGTTCTGTTAAGTATCATCAATATGGTTTTTCGGAGTTCTTTAGGTTGACAATATTTATATTGTCGTCTCCACATGCGATATTTCTTAAATAATGTTTTATTATTACCACTTTTAATTAGGGTAGTGTAATATTATTACCTCAAGTAATATCAAGTAAATAGTGCTGCAACATTCATTTTTCCCCGATTTATCCATGATGGAATTGTAACATGTCATACAACGAATCGGTTTTGTACTTACTATGGAATCGATTTCCAATGCGTCTATCTGGGCCGGGTTCATCGCGCTGATTGTAATCGAACTGGTCCTCGGCGTTGAACATCGTCTTCTTGCCATCCTCGCCGAAAAACTACCGCCGAAGCAGCGCGACCGCGCACGGGTTCTCGGGCTGCTGCTGGCGATGTTAATGCGCCTGTTATTGCTCGCGTCGAATTGTAGCCGCTGGTCACCCTGACGCAACCGCTCCTAAGCTTCCGCTCGTTTACCTCTAGCGCCCGCGACTTAATCGTGCTGTTTGGTGGTTTTCTTCCTATTGTCGAAAGCCAGGTGAGCTGAACGGAACGGCTGGAAGGAAAGACAGCAATAATCCCACACAACGCAAAGGTGCGAAGTTCTGGGGGTGGTGACACAAATTGTGGTACTGGACGCCATCTCTTCACTCGACTCGGTGATTACCGCCGTCGGATGGTCGACCATTTACTGGTCATGATGGCCGCCGTGGTTATCGCTATCGGCCTGATGTTGATGGCCAGCAAGCCGTTAACCCAGTTCGTTGATCGCCACCCGACCATCGTTATTCTCTGCTTAAGCTTCCTGTTGATGATTGGCTTTAGCCTGGTGGCAGAAGGTTTCGGCTTCGTCATTCCGAAAGGCTACCTGTTACGCTGCCATTCGTTTCTCGGTGATGATCGGAGCGCTGGATAGACTTGGCTATCTTTAACCGGCAACATTTTTTTCCGCTAATCAGACGCTACGCCAGCGGACTACCGAAGCGGTAATGCGCCTGCTTCACGGGCGAAGAAGATGTCGGAACTGGACGCCGAAAACCGCGTCCATGCTCGTGGATCATGGAAACCAGCAAATCTCCATCCGCAGGAACGGCGGATGATGCAGCGGGTACTTGATCTTTAACCAGCGTACCGTCAGCAGCTTATGACGTCGCGCCACGATATTGAGCGTATCAATCTCAACGCGCCGGAAGAAGAAATCCGCCAGTTGCTGGAGCGAAAATCAGCATACGCGGCTGGTGGTTACCGACGGTGATGACGCAGAAGACTTGCTGGTGTTGTTCACGTTATCGACCTGTTACGACGAGTCTCTGCGCGGCGAACCGCTCAACCTGCGGGTGTCTGATTCGCCAGGGCTGGTGTTCCCGGAAACCTTGCCGGTTACCTGCCTCGAGCAGTTCCCGTAATGCCCGCACGCACTTTGCTTTTGTGGTGGATGAGTTTGGCTCGGTGGAAAGGATTCTGGTCGTAAGTGACGTCACTGAAACCATTGCCGGTAACGAGGGAACGAAGTGAGAAGGAATGGACGCCCACCATGATCCTCAGAAGAATACGAACGGTTAGCTGGACAGCAAAATGGTCGTATGCCGCTGGAAAATCTGGTCCAGGATGTGCCGCTGCCGCTGGATGAAAAACGTGAATATCACACCATTGCCGGGCTGTTGATGGAGATCTTGCAGCGTATTCCAAAACCTGGCGAAGAAGTTCAGGTGGGATTGTTTAAAACGTTGCAGGTCCAAAGCCATCACGTGCAGAAGGTCCAGTTTCTACCGCTGCATAAGGATGGCGAGATGGAGTCGGTGTGATGGTATGGGTCATTTTACCCGATAGCCGAAAGGAATTAGATGAGGGAACCGCGCCAGCGGCGATTTACCGCCGGGAGCCCGGGTTGGCAGGGTGGTGGAGATGGGGCCACATGGCACGTACAGGGCTTGAGCGTTCCATAGTAGTGAGGAACATCAAGTGAACGGACCGCCTTGAATCTTCCATCCTCAGAATATAATGGTGCCGCCGCGAACACCTGATGCGACGCTTTACGCGTCTTGTCGGCCTACAGGACTGGTCACGCTGGTAACCTACATCTTTTCTCCAGCAACTTCTTCACATCTTGCCGTGCGGGATCTCTACTCCGCTCGCCCAGTCATTCAGGCAACATTCGCTTCGTCCTGTAGATGTTGCGCAGTAACTAATCCGCTTTAGGCTGTAATTGAGTTCTGCCAGTTGCCATAAACCCGCAGCGGTACTGGCGTTTCTTTTAGGAAATCAATCAGTTTACTTTCCCCGTTCCAGCCACCCACGACCCCGAATATCAAACTGGGTGTCGCAGGTTTGATCTCCCAGATCAACGTACCACCCCGGAAAGCGCCACATCGGCGACTCGCCCTGCATGTCGTCAAGTGTCACAACCCATTGTCGAGCGTCAAATCGGTAGAGAGTGATCAAGCCGGGTCACGTTGTCGAAAGTTTTCAGCGGCCTTCACATCACCGCCCTCGCTCTACCGCTTGCTGAATCATCTGCTGGAAGTTCATCCCTTCCATCCGTGTGTCGGTCGTATCTGGACATTGCGCTGCCTTTGCCAGTTACGGCGAAATGCTTCGGCATCTATGTAGCACCGGAGAAATCCCCCGCCAGTGACTAGTTGCCGGTGACGAAATGGGGTAGTTAAAGGCATTCAGAATGGAACCAATCTAAACATCCTCCAGCCGTGGATGGAAGTTTATCCGCGGATTTATTGATGTCGCGTCCAGCGTGCCCGGCAGTGAAACCTTTCCACCGTTAAGCTTGCCCTGCAGTTGAGTAATTTCCAGCAAACCCGACTTGTTGGTCATTTGCGTGGCAACATCTGTAAAATTCATTCCGCGCCAGCGCACGTTACTGGCCTGCAACAAAATATCAGCTGTAAAGCCTTGCAGTCCCTGATAGGCCGGTTCATCAATACGCGAAGAAATGACCGGGCGCGGCAACGTTGATTGGCTCTGCCCCTGCTGCGCGGCACCGTTTTCACCATTCGCGGTTTCATTAAGCGGGATGAGGTTGTCAAGATTCAGTTGCGGGAATTGCAGTCTCAGCTGCCATTCCGGTTTCTCTGTCAGCGTGACCTGTGCTTGTCCGCTCAGCGTACTGTCATTGGCGGTCAAACTAATTTGGTTAAATGAAAGGCGTTTATGTGACTCCTGCCACTGGGACTGGAAACTCCCCTGCCCCTGAATACCTTGTTTTGGTAAATCGGCACCCTGCAACTGCCAGTTAATTTGTTCAATAGCCGCTGTTAAATCATGCGGATAATCAGAAGCATCTACCGTACCGTTAAGGGATATCGTGAGATCGCGCTGATCGCGATTAACCCGCCCGGAGAACTCAAATGAGCCACGATGTTGGGGATCTTGTTCCATTTGCAGGCGGATATTGCGGATTGTCACCTGCTCGTCATCTTCATGCTGGAACACCAGAACGCTGTCCGCCACCTTAAGACTGGATATATCAAACGACCATCCGCGATCGTCTGACAGATCCGGCAAGGTATTGTCGCGCGGTGCAACCGGAGCGTCTTCACTGCGCACCGCTTCCGTCTGCGGCGTCAGTTGGATCACTGCCCCTTTTAGCATCACCTGCTTAACGCTCAGTTGATGACTCAGTAGTGGTAAAAGCGCCACGTCCAGACGCATGTTGTCGGCGCGAACCAGTGGCTGGCTTGCGCCCTGGGCGGTGAGAGACATTCGCCCGGAGAGGATACTAAGCTGCGGCCAGACGTGCCAACGCAGTGGCCCGTCGAGCTGCAATTGATAACCGCTACGTGCAGCAACTTGCTTGACCATATAGTCGCGGAAATCATTCGGATTCACCAGCAACACTAACGCAGATAACCCGGCCACCAGCACGACCAAGAGTATCATCAGCGTCGTCAGAAATCGTCTCATGGTATCCTCAATGGGCCTGAATTAGTCTTTATCGATTCGGCTGGCTACCGCGCCCTGCTGGTTGCGATATTTCGCATCTTCACGGCGGTTGTAAGGTCGCGCCGCCGGGCCGGAAAGCGGCTCAAAGCTCAGCGCACCAATTAACATGCCCGGACGCAGCGCCAGCGGCAGCTTACCGGAGTTGTAGAACTCCAGCACAATGCAACCAGACCAGCCCGGATCGATACGGTGCGCGGTGACGTGCACCATCAGCCCCAGACGCGCCAAAGAGGAACGCCCGTCCAGCCAGCCCACCAGATCGGCTGGCAGCGTCACCGACTCCAGTGTCACCGCCAGCGCCAGCTCTCCTGGGTGAAGATAGAACGCCTCGCCCTCGTCGAGAACGATCTCATCGCTCATCACGCGGTCAAGCGCGGCGCTCACTTCATCTTTGGGACCGCTCAGATCGATAAACGCTGCCGTGTGACCACGGAAGGTACGAAATTTATTGCCCAGGCGTACATCCACCGTCGCGCCGTTAATACGCTCCACTGGCGGACGTGGGTTGATCGACAAACGGCCTTCATCAAGCCAGGCTTCAATATCTCGGTCACACAGACGCATGGCATTTTCTCCTTTCGCACATCACTCCCTTAACGCCAATTACGTCAAGGGCATACCAACTTATCACTGAACGGTACACAATTTATCAAGCTTATTCAAAGAACTGACTTATTTTCGCTTTCAATATATCGATCGCGATGCGGTTTTTCCCGCCGCGCGGCACGATAATGTCCGCATATTGTTTAGAAGGCTCAATGAATTGCAGGAACATCGGGCGCACGGTTTTTTGATATTGCGCCATCACGGAATCCATTGAACGCCCACGCTCGTTAACGTCACGCTTGATGCGGCGCATCAGGCAGATATCCAGCGGGGTATCAACGAAAATGGAGAAGTTAAGTTCGTCACGCAAACGCGCATCCGTCAGCAACAAAATGCCTTCGAGAATGATGACCTTCTTCGGCTCAACCGTCACCGTTTCTTTCATACGCGTATGTTCAACATAGCTGTAAACCGGCAGGTCAATTGCCGAGCCGCGTTTCAACGCTTGTAAATGCTCAAGCAACAGGCTGTGATCCATCGCGCTGGGATGGTCGTAGTTGGTCTTAACGCGTTCTTCCATCGACAGATGGCTTTGATCTTTGTAATAGCAGTCTTCGGGAATTACGCCGATGTGTTCATCACCGACTTGCTCACGTAATTCACGATAAAGGGTACTGGCAATAAGACTCTTGCCGGAAGCCGATGCGCCAGCGATACCGATAATGACGCACTGATGAGACTGATCAGTCATATATTTAGCGACCTGATTAACCTGGATGTTAGGAAGGGGGCGACGAAGCGCCAAACGCGGCAATTATAGGGATTTCATCCGTCTGATACCAGTCGAATAGCGTTGCCGCGCGCTCAGAGTTAATTGTTGACAAAGAATTCCCGGTGGCAAATTACGTTGATCAGTTTTATGTAAGGTAAAAAATGTTATACGCAGTTGCGCAAATTATCCGCCTTTACGTCACTTTATGAGCAATTCGCATATAAAATGTAAAACTTTTGTACTAGCATAAACACAGAAACGAATACTGGCGACCTGGCCTTGCGGATAAAGCGGTAATAAGCAAACAATCACAGCATGTATTAATTGCCCTGCCCCACCCGCTGCTTCACCTGGTCAGTTTAGGTTTAGTCTCGTTTATCTTTACCCTTGTCTCGCTTGAGCTTTCGCAGTTTGGCACCCAACTCGCCCCACTGTGGTTCCCGACGTCCATCATGATGGTGGCGTTTTATCGCCATGCCGGGCGCATGTGGCCGGGAATTGCGCTGAGCTGTTCGCTGGGAAATATCGCCGCATCCATCCTGCTTTTTTCCACCAGCTCGCTGAACATGACCTGGACGACCATCAATATTGTTGAGGCCGTGGTCGGGGCAGTGCTGCTACGTAAATTGCTGCCGTGGTATAACCCCTTGCAAAATCTGGCTGACTGGCTGCGTCTGGCATTCGGCAGCGCCATTGTTCCGCCTCTGTTGGGGGGTGCCCCTATTAAGTTGTCAAGCATGTTATGACCCCTGCGGGGTATAAAAAGTCCCGTCGCGCATCATGGCGAACAGAACGTCGCAGCGTCGTCTCGCCAGGGCGATAAGCGCCTGATTGTGTCGTTTTCCCTGACTCATTTTGCGGGTGTAGTAAGCCCTGGAGAGCGGATCCCTGAGCGCGGTGAAGGCCGACAGGAACAACGCCCGTTTGAGAGCTTTATTACCCCGTCGCGAGGGATGCTCACCGCGTATTGACGAGCCGGATCGCCGAGTTACCGGCGCAAGGCCAGCATAAGCAGCGAGATGTGCGGCAGAGGCGAAGGCGCGGCAGGCGACCTCGGTGAGGAGTCTGGCTGCGGTCCTGACACCGACTCCGGGCATACTGGTCAGGACCGGGTAAAGAGGGTGAGCAAGAACTCGCTGTTCTACCTCAAGCGCCACCTCGTCTCTTTGCTTACGCAGCGTGATGAGCTGGAGTGCCAGACGTGGCAGTACTACGGCAGCGGCATTCGTGCCGGGAACGACGACGGTTTGTTCGGCCAGTGCCTGAGCTATGTCTGCTGCAAGGCGTTTACCCAGACGAGGCGCAAGTTTGCAGAGCTGGGCTGCCAGCTTCTTCTCACCCAGCGAAGCGAGTTTTTCTGGTGAGGGATATCGCTGGAGAAGATCGAGTACCGCCGGGTGCTCAAGTCTCGGACCGAGAACGCGCTCCGGTGCCGGATGTATCTGGGTCAGAAGGCCGCGGATACGGCTGCTGGCCTGCGTTGTCTGTGCGGCAAGATCATCATCGAAGCCGCAGAGCATGGAGAGTTCGGCGATTTGCTCGTCAGCCAGTTTCAGCGTGCGTAGCGCGTGAGGCAGGGTACGGGCAGCTTCGGCAATGATGGCAGCGTCACGAGCATCAGTTTTAGCTTCACCGGCGTGTAAGTCGGCTATGCGGCGCATGGCCAGTCCAGGGAGGTATCCGACAAGGACTCCTTCTGAGCGGGCAACGGCGACAGGTAACGCACCGATGGTAGCTGGCTGATCAACAACCAGCAGTATCTGACCATGTTGTTTCAGGTCAGATATTAGCGACCTGAGTTTGTTTTCGTCGTTGGGTAATGCTTTATCGAACAGGCGTTTACCTGAACGATTAATGGCAACAGCGTGATGCGTATCTTTACCGACATCAACGCCGATAAAGACCTGGACGGATTCGTAATCGCTGGATTCGGTCATTCTGTCTCCCTTGTATATGGGTTAACCAGATAACCACGGGGAGCAGGTACCGGCATCCACGTTACAGACGGTCCCGGCAAAAGTGCCTGACCTGACCCCTATTAGCGGTTACCAGCGCCCCACCAGACCCGGTGACATCCCCCCCCGGATCATGGACGACTGGGGGCAGTAATCATGCCGGGTCTGGCTGGCTAACACCCCATTATAAGGGGTACGAATAAAGTAACGGGGCTGGTTGTCCTGCTGACGCCCGGAGACGATCCTCTCAGGGCATTTTTGATATGGGTACTGTCAGAATCCATCGGCGCTCTGGCACTGGTGCCGCTGGGATTGTTATTTAAACCACACTATCTGCTGCGCCATCGCAACCCACGGTTGCTTTTTGAGTCGCTGCTCACGTTAGCCATCACACTGACGTTAAGCTGGCTTTCGATGCTGTATCTGCCGTGGCCTTTTACTTTCATTATTGTGCTGTTGATGTGGAGCGCCGTGCGCCTGCCACGAATGGAAGCCTTTTTGATCTTCCTTACCACGGTGATGATGGTGTCGCTGATGATGGCCGCGGATCCCTCCCTGCTTGCTACGCCGCGTACGTACCTGATGAGCCATATGCCGTGGCTACCGTTTTTGCTGATCCTGCTGCCCGCCAACATCATGACCATGGTGATGTATGCCTTTCGTGCGGAACGCAAACACATTTCCGAAAGCGAAACCCGCTTTCGGAACGCGATGGAATATTCCGCTATCGGTATGGCGTTAGTGGGCACCGAGGGACAATGGCTGCAATCCAACAAAGCACTCTGCCAGTTTCTCGGTTACAGTCAGGAAGAGCTGCGCGGACTCACCTTTCAGCAACTGACCTGGCCGGAGGATCTCAATAAAGATCTCCAACAGGTTGAAAAGCTGATAAGCGGTGAAATAAACACCTATTCAATGGAAAAACGCTACTACAACCGCAATGGCGATGTTGTCTGGGCGTTGCTTGCCGTCTCACTGGTGCGCCACACGGATGGCACGCCGCTCTATTTTATCGCTCAGATTGAAGACATTAACGAGCTAAAACGCACCGAACAGGTGAATCAGCAACTGATGGAGCGCATCACGCTGGCTAACGAAGCGGGCGGGATTGGCATCTGGGAGTGGGAGCTGAAGCCGAATATTTTTAGCTGGGATAAGCGGATGTTCGAGCTGTATGAAATTCCTCCGCATATCAAACCGAACTGGCAGGTGTGGTACGAGTGCGTGCTGCCGGAAGATCGCCAGCATGCCGAAAAAGTGATTCGTTGCAATCACGCTCGCCCTTTAAGCTGGAATTTCGCATTGCCGTGAAAGATGGCATCCGCCATATCCGCGCCCTCGCCAACCGGGTACTGAATAAAGAAGGCGAAGTCGAACGCCTGCTCGGCATTAATATGGATATGACCGAGGTTAAACAGCTTAACGAGGCATTGTTTCAGGAAAAAGAGCGCCTGCACATTACGCTGGATTCCATCGGTGAAGCCGTAGTCTGTATTGATATGGCGATGAAAATTACCTTTATGAATCCAGCGGCGGAGAAGATGAGCGGCTGGACGCAGGAAGAAGCATTAGGTGTTCCGCTCCTGACGGTGTTGCATATTACTTTTGGCGACAACGGACCATTAATGGAGAACATTTACAGTGCCGACACCTCACGTTCCGCGATTGAACAAGATGTGGTGTTGCACTGCCGGAACGGCGGCAGTTACGACGTGCATTACAGTATTACGCCGTTAAGTACTCTGGACGGCAGCAATATAGGCTCGGTACTGGTGATTCAGGACGTCACCGAATCACGCAAAATGCTGCGCCAGCTGAGCTACAGCGCCTCCCATGATGCACTGACGCATCTCGCCAATCGCGCCAGTTTTGAGAAGCAACTGCGTATCCTGCTGCAAACGGTAAACAGTACACATCAGCGACATGCCCTGGTGTTTATCGATCTTGATCGCTTTAAAGCGGTGAATGACAGCGCCGGGCATGCGGCGGGTGACGCTTTACTGCGCGAACTGGCGTCGTTGATGCTGAGTATGCTGCGCTCCAGCGACGTGCTGGCGCGACTCGGTGGTGATGAATTTGGTCTACTGTTGCCAGACTGTAATATCGAAAGTGCGCGTTTTATCGCTACACGCATTATCAGTGCCGTGAATGATTATCACTTTATATGGGAAGGACGTGTACATCGGGTAGGTGCCAGTGCCGGGGAATTGCTTGATTGATGACAACGATCATCAGGCGGCTGAAGTGATGTCGCAGGCTAGATATCGCCTGTTATGCCTCCAAGGAAGAATGGTGGCCGGGGCCGGGTGACGATTTAAGAACCGCAGCAAGCTGCCGCAGGCATCGCGAGCGGGCAGCGATGTCGCTTGATGAACAGTGGCGGATCATCCGAGAATAAGTTCATGATGATCACCACGGTGTCAGCTTCGCCACCGGATCCCGGAAGCACGTAATTTGTGGCTGATTTCACTTAAGCTCTGGAATTGCGAAGGCGAGATTATTGATGAACAAACATCGTCATAGCTTGCGCGATCCGGCACTTAGCCATGCTCTTGACCGACGGGTATTCCAGATTTTTTCCAGCAGGCCGCCAACAGGGATTGCAGTAAAGGCATAAGCATCGCCCTCCCTCTTTCCGTTGCCGGTTTGGTCGCGCCACGCTGGTGAAGTGAATCTGCTTGAGCAGCTGAAAATAGCCCTATTACCACCACGGTTATTACATCTTGATTATTCCGGCTGAAGCAATTTTAGATCACGCAGAAAGCGTGCAAAACTACGGCGGGGATGTCGGATGGTGCTAGCAGGTGGGCCGCGATCTGCAAATCTTCAACTCGCTGAAAGCGAATATGGCAGATTACCTGCTACTTGATGGTGAGGTCTGCGCCAACGTCCAGGTAATTTGATGGATGAGATGCTGATTACGATTATTCAGGGGCACGCTCAGCGACTCGGGATGAAAACCATCGCCAGGGCCAGTCGTTTTACCCTTAGTGATGGATACGCTTTCTGGCATGGCGTCGATCTGATTTATGGTGATGTGATTGAGATGCCCAACCGCTGGATTTGCTGGTGAATAGTAGTTATTTCGCGATTAACTGAGGCGTGCTTCCCCATCACCTAATGCGACGCTAACGCGTCTTATCATGCCTACAAATCGCTCATTCTCCAGGCCGGGGTAAGGCGCTCGCACCGCATCCGGCAACCGACGTCATGCTTCATCTGGTTTCAGCCTCCGTATTGCCGGATATCCACCGACGCACGTAGGGACGGAGCTTTCCAGCGTTCGGCGTAAAGGCGGATTTGTCCCGTGTCATCCCCGGAAATCGCTGTTTAATCAGATAATCATCCGGGCAGAAAAACATCTTTCGCCTGCCAGCCGCGCAAGGCGAAATAATCAGCCGTCCACGCCCGATACCCGGAAAAGTTGCAGCGTTTTCATCGCCTGCTCCACATCGCCCGGTATTGTCATTGGTAAGGTGCCCTCCAGGCGCCGCGACTTGCCAGATGAATCAGCGCCTCTGCCCGTTTGAACGGCGTCCTAACGCTTTTAATGCCTGCGGGTCGGCTGCTGCCAGCCGCTGAGGCGTGGGGAAGCGAGTTATGCTTCCGGAAAATCATCCAGCCGTTCGCCATAAAGCTCTGCCGCTTGGCAGTGAACTTTGCCGCCATCGCCACGCTCACCAGTTGGCCTAAAATGGCCCGCACCCCTCATAAAAGCATCAACGCCGGCCGGGTAAACGCAATCCGGCCGCGCCACGCCTGACTTGCCCAACGCACCGTTAACAATCTGCAGGGTTACATTGCAGGAATCAAGCAGGCGGCTCATTTTCACCAGACACTACAGCGGCGACAGGTTCTAAACCTGCACTTAAATTTATGTGCAGAGTAACAGGCCATGCGGAATAGCAGTCACCACGCCGCGATATTCGCCCACCGCCAGACTACGGGCATGATCATCGTCAGCGACCGTTTCCACACCACTCACTGCACGGGCGGCGGCATCCCAACATCCACGACCAGTCATACGGCGGCTGCCAGTTGGGGACCGTGGACTCGCATCTCCTTATTCATCCGCTTTCAGCATAAACGTTATTCAGACGTTACGCTTTGCTTTCATATTCCGGTTGTCGCGACGGCAACATTTCGCTAAAGTCACGCCCCTTCTTCACCGGCATGGGGATTATTTCGTGTTTATTGGTTTTGATTACGGTACAGCAAACTGTTCAGTGGCGGTCATGCGTGACGGTAAACCGCATTTGCTAAAAATGGAAAACGACAGCACGCTGCTGCCTTCAATGCTTTGCGCGCCAACGCGTGAAGCGGTAAGCGAATGGCTGTACCGCCATCATGACGTTCCGGCAGACGACGATGAAACGCAGGCGTTGTTACGACGGGCGATTCGTTATAACCGCGAAGAAGATATCGATGTTACAGCGAAAAGCGTGCAGTTCGGTCTTTCCTCACTGGCACAGTACATTGATGATCCAGAAGAAGTGTGGTTTGTGAAATCACCAAAATCGTTCCTCGGTGCCAGCGGCTTAAAACCGCAGCAGGTAGCGCTGTTTGAGGATCTGGTCTGCGCAATGATGTTGCACATTCGCCAGCAGGCGCAGGCGCAGCTGCCAGAAGCGATAACTCAGGCGGTGATTGGTCGCCCGATCAACTTCCAGGGGCTGGGCGGCGATGAAGCAAACGCCCAGGCGCAGGGGATTCTGGAACGCGCGGCGAAGCGTGCCGGGTTTAAGGATGTGGTATTCCAGTACGAGCCGGTAGCGGCTGGGCTGGATTACGAAGCCACCTTGCAGGAAGAAAAACGGGTGCTGGTGGTGGATATCGGCGGTGGTACGACTGACTGTTCATTGCTGCTGATGGGGCCGCAGTGGCGTTCGCGTCTCGATCGTGAAGCCAGTCTGCTGGGTCACAGTGGTTGTCGTATTGGCGGTAACGATCTGGATATCGCCCTAGCGTTTAAAAACCTGATGCCACTGCTGGGTATGGGTGGCGAAACCGAAAAAGGCATCGCCCTGCCGATCCTGCCGTGGTAGGATGCGGTTGCCATCAACGACGTTCCTGCACAGAGTGATTTCTACAGTAGTGCCAACGGTCGTCTGCTTAACGATCTGGTACGCGATGCCCGCGAACCGGAAAAAGTGGCCCTGTTACAGAAAGTCTGGCGTCAGCGTTTAAGCTATCGCCTGGTGCGTAGCGCAGAAGAGTGCAAAATTGCTCTTTCAAGCGTAGCGGAAACCCGCGCCTCACTGCCGTTTATCAGCAATGAACTGGCTACGCTGATTAGCCAGCGAGGGCTGGAAAGCGCCCTCAGCCAGCCACTGGCGCGGATTCTGGAACAGGTGCAACTGGCCCTGGATAACGCCCAGGAAAAACCGGACGTTATCTACCTGACCGGCGGTAGCGCCCGTTCTCCGCTGATTAAAAAAGCGCTGGCAGAACAGTTGCCGGGCATTCCGATTGCAGGCGGCGATGACTTTGGCTCCGTCACCGCCGGGCTGGCACACTGGGCGGAAGTGGTATTTCGTTAAAAGAAAATGGCTCAGCAGCGGCTTAAATCAGCCTGCGCCTGAGCCAGTTTTTCTGCCGCCTGACGTAACGGTTCCATCAACGGCATGGTCCGTGCTGGAGCATGAAGGCGGAATCGCTGCAACTCTGTCGCGCCGACAGTCAACGTCGATTCCAGCCGATGTCGTTTGGCGGCCATTTTCGCCATTACCGCCTGTCTGTCTGCTGGCGTTACCGCTTCGTTCGGCCTGAACACAAAACGGCGTTCACAGCTCGCTTTCCAGTCGATGACCGCTTGGGTCAGATGATCACCAAACCCTTTAACTTGCTTAACGCCACGACGGGTAACACCTGCTGCTGTTTCAATACCAAAAGACCATAACGCCGCTTTACGCGCAGGGCCAACGCCGGGAATAGAGGCAACATCAATAAAAAATCCCTCCAGAAACTTCTACTTCTGCCGTTCCCTTGCAGTGTCATGAAGTGCTGCCAGAGCGAGTTTCTCTTCTTCCGGTAACCCGAGAATTTCGTCCTTCATTTTTTCGAGCATCGTCCGTTTGGCGATAAAACCTTCCAGGCCGCCTACCTGCTGGATCTGGCGGACTAAATGGTCATAGTCCATTTTCGCACGATTAAATGCCTCACGGCGTTGCTGAACTTCTGCTTTGTACGCTTTGCTTGTCAGACTGCCAATAATCCAGATAGCCGCCAGCACAGGAACCAAAATAATATAACGCGGTTCTGCCTGAAGGCCGCAAAGCAGCAGCGATAATGCTGACAGTGCGATCTCAAGCAGAATGATGTATTCGCGCCGTAACAGGCCTAAAGGAAGCGGCCTGCCAGTCGGTTGGAAATGATCGGGTAATGACAGTTGCAATGCTGGCGGTGCTACTGACGCCATCACCATCGCCCAGACTTTTGCCAGCACAAAATCCCCGCCGGTGGTAATGACCTCTTCGCCGAGATCAATAAAATAGATAACGCCTTGATTATCCAGCGTACACCACGGGCAGTCGGTCAAATGAGCGGGATAAACATGCATTGCCGAAACGGGACATTTCTTTAACTGTTGGCGCAGAGAATCAAGTGCCGCTACCCACGCTTTAGCCGTCGGACGCCCGGTTGCCACGCCACTTTCCGTGAATGCCTGCTGAAACATGGCTTCAACATCACTCGGTAACATCGATAGCGGAATCGATCGTGGCGGCGGTTTTAAACCACGTCGCTGATTATCTGACGCGTAGGCATAACGGAAATGGGTAATATCCGTCTCCAGCGCATTACCCGCATCAGAGATAAGCGGCACACCAGAATAAGGATGCCGGCCACCAAACAAGACGTGAAAAATCAGCAACGCAAGGCCAAAATTACCGTGATTTTCTGTGCGTTCAAAGCCGACAAATGACGACAAGGTTTGTAGCTCTGGCGGCGTAAAATGCGACACGCCGACTTCGCATAAATGCAGTGTGCCATTGGCGTTAATCTGAAAGGAGTCGCTATCAATCAACACCACTTTGCTGTCGCGACCTACCATAAAACTGTTCTGGTTTACGTCACCCACGACATGCCCGTGCTCGTGAACCGTAGCAAAAGATGAAGCAATATTGCGCGCAACATAGAGTAGAAAATCCCACGCACAATGAGGGTAACGTTGACGACGATGTGCCGGGCTATAGATCATATGAATCGGTTCTTTACCAGAAACTTTTGGCATCATAAAACCGATAACTTTTCCGCCTCGTCCACCGTGAAGCGTTGCCTGCGGCCAGGCGACATAATTCAACAATTGCGCGTCAGCTGTCGCAGCCATAAAGGCAAGTTTGTCCTGTTTTAAGGCGGGTGGCGGCGTGTGATAAATCTTGGCGACGCTATCGACAAACTCATTGATATCATAAACCGCGCCTTCACCGCCTTTGCCCAGTTCACGGCCTGGCGTAACGCACTCACCAGTAGCAGTATATAAAGTGGGTTTCATGGTAACCACAGCGCCAGTGCCAACGTTTTATCATCATCCGTACGCTCGTTTACCGCCGGGCTGGACAAAAACTGCTTTAACAATTCAGGTAATAAATCGAGTTGTTCCTGCGTTGCTGACGCCAGTCCATTGAAAAACGGGGTAAAGAAAGGCACATGCGGAGAATTATCCAACATATTTAACGCCAGTCGCTGGATACCATCCGTAAATGCTGCAACTTTATGCACACGCTCAGTGCTGGTGAAAGTTTCCAGTCTGGAAACGGCATCTTCATCGGTAATGAAGTGCGTCATATTGGCATATTCACCCACCATCGGCGTAAGCGGCAATTGCAGACCGTGACCAAAATCCACCACCACGCCGCCATCGCCAATCTGCATAATCAAGGTGCCATTAGCCGATGAAATCAATCCCAGAAACGTGCAGGCAAAATCGCGAACTGCTAATTCTTTGGCTTCCGCCTCGGCAAAAAGTCGCTGACGAACGGTCAGCACAATATCCGTGGCGAGGACATCATTAAGCCCCAATTCCCCGCCCTGCACTTTTTGCGACATATAAGCCATCGCTTCATTAACGGCGGCATCGCGCCTTCGCCACCCTGCAAGACACTGCCTGCGCCATCAGCGACGATCATGCCCGACAATAATGGCTGCTGGTCATTTAACCAGGCGATCTGCATCTGGCAGGCATCCTGACAAGGCAAGTCCGCGCTGATGTGCGACGTTCCAACGGTTAATGCATCGACCAGACGCCAGCTCACACTGACGTCCAGCCTTTTGGCGCTTCCAGCACAACTTCCGTTCCCGGCGTGGAGCGGGAAGCCGAACGCAGCGAACTGGATCCTCACTAAACAGTACCACGGAATTGTAATCCTTGCAGAGGCAAAGGCTGACGAACGCTAATTTGTGCCAGCGTCTTCGTATCCGCCCCTGAACGCCATGGAAAAGAAAGCAAACCTTTTATCTTCTTTCCCGAAACACTCTGTTGGCTGCAGCCTGCCGCTCATCGGTTGGTGCACGTTTCGGTAATCAGGAAAATCACGGCGGTGGTACGAAAATACCATTTGCACGATACTCACATTTTTCTCCTCTACCATATAGAGGGCTTTGGTAATGGCCGCACCCATTGGTGTATAGCCTGGGCAAACAGGATGGGCGAAAAAATATTAGCGGCGCTGGTAAAGGGTTGTTCCACATGCACCGGGCCGAACGTCACAATGCCGAGTTCCACTTCTTTTTAAAGCTGACGAATGGCCAAGCAGTTCATCACGAAAGGTAACCAATCCAGCATTAAGTTCATTAATAGGTCTACCCGTTCATAGAACCAGAACATCCCAGCAGCAAAATGCAGGGGCAACGTGGTTCCGGGTTACTGGCAAAATCGCTGGTGGCAAAGTGATTTGTTCGCTAGTAAGAAATCCTTTCTTTGGGAATTAGTAAATGCATCATACCGACTGCAATAATGAAATAAGAGCAAACGAAGAAACTTTCAGAATTAGTCCCGGCGGCGCAGAAAATTTTGCTATTCGCCTCGCAAGAACGGAGAGCCGTCGATTGACACTAAGGGCGGAGTGACATAATTTCAGGAGTGAGGGTTAGGGAGAGGTTTCCCCCGTTACTTTATTCGTACCCCTTATAATGGGGTGTTAGCCAGCCAGACCCGGCATGATTACTGCCCCCAGTCGTCCATGATCCGGGGGGTGATGTCACCGGGTCTGGTGGGGCGCTGGTAACCGCTAATAGGGGTCAGGTCAGGCACTTTTGCCGGGACCGTCTGTAACGTGGATGCCGGTACCTGCTCCCCGTGGTTATCTGGTTAACCCATATACAAGGGAGACAGAATGACCGAATCCAGCGATTACGAATCCGTCCAGGTCTTTATCGGCGTTGATGTCGGTAAAGATACGCATCACGCTGTTGCCATTAATCGTTCAGGTAAACGCCTGTTCGATAAAGCATTACCCAACGACGAAAACAAACTCAGGTCGCTAATATCTGACCTGAAACAACATGGTCAGATACTGCTGGTTGTTGATCAGCCAGCTACCATCGGTGCGTTACCTGTCGCCGTTGCCCGCTCAGAAGGAGTCCTTGTCGGATACCTCCCTGGACTGGCCATGCGCCGCATAGCCGACTTACACGCCGGTGAAGCTAAAACTGATGCTCGTGACGCTGCCATCATTGCCGAAGCTGCCCGTACCCTGCCTCACGCGCTACGCACGCTGAAACTGGCTGACGAGCAAATCGCCGAACTCTCCATGCTCTGCGGCTTCGATGATGATCTTGCCGCACAGACAACGCAGGCCAGCAACCGTATCCTCGGCCTTCTGACCCAGATACATCCGGCACCGGAGCGCGTTCTCGGTCCGAGACTTGAGCACCCGGCGGTACTCGATCTTCTCCAGCGATATCCCTCACCAGAAAAACTCGCTTCGCTGGGTGAGAAGAAGCTGGCAGCCCAGCTCTGCAAACTTGCGCCTCGTCTGGGTAAACGCCTTGCAGCAGACATAGCTCAGGCACTGGCCGAACAAACCGTCGTCGTTCCCGGCACGAATGCCGCTGCCGTAGTACTGCCACGTCTGGCACTCCAGCTCATCACGCTGCGTAAGCAAAGAGACGAGGTGGCGCTTGAGGTAGAACAGCGAGTTCTTGCTCACCCTCTTTACCCGGTCCTGACCAGTATGCCCGGAGTCGGTGTCAGGACCGCAGCCAGACTCCTCACCGAGGTCGCCTGCCGCGCCTTCGCCTCTGCCGCACATCTCGCTGCTTATGCTGGCCTTGCGCCGGTAACTCGGCGATCCGGCTCGTCAATACGCGGTGAGCATCCCTCGCGACGGGGTAATAAAGCTCTCAAACGGGCGTTGTTCCTGTCGGCCTTCGCCGCGCTCAGGGATCCGCTCTCCAGGGCTTACTACACCCGCAAAATGAGTCAGGGAAAACGACACAATCAGGTGCTTATCGCCCTGGCGAGACGACGCTGCGACGTTCTGTTCGCCATGATGCGCGACGGGACTTTTTATACCCCGCAGGGGTCATAACATGCTTGACAACTTAATAGGGGCACGTTACCTCACTGGGCTGGCACCATTACCGCCGCTAATACCGTTACGGTGCGCAGCCGCGTGGACGGCCAACTGATAGCGTTACATTTCCAGGAAGGCCAGCAGGTCAAAGCAGGCGATTTACTGGCAGAAATTGACCCAGCCAGTTCAAGTTCGGCGCATGAGCACAAGCCCAGGGCCAACTGGCAAGACAAAGCCAACGCTTGCCAATGCCCGCCGCTAACCCCGCGCGTTATCAACAACTGGCAAAGTCACTGCTTCTCGCCAGGAGCCGGATGCCGGCAGGCGCTGGTCAGTGAATGGAAGGCACCATTAAGGCTGATGGAAAGCGTTGCCAGCGCGCAGCTGCAAACTCACTGGAGCCGGATTACCGCACCAGTCGATGGTCGTGTTGGTCTCAAGCAGGTTGATATGTCGGTAACGAAATCTCCAGTGGTGATACCACCGGGATTGTGGTGATCACCCAGATGCATCCTATCCATTTAGTCTTTACCCTGCCGGAAAGCGATATCGCTACCGTAGTGCAGGCGCAGAAAGCCGGAAAACCGCTGGTGGTAGAAGCCTGTACATCGCACCAAACTCCAAGAAATTAAGTGAAGGCACGCTGTTAAGTCTACATAACCAAATCGATGCCACGACCGGAACGATTAAAAGTGAAAGCACGCTTTAATAATCAGGATGATGCGCTGTTTCCCAATCAGTTTGTTAACGCGCGCATGTTGTCCACACCAACAAAACGCCGTAGTGATCCCAACAGCCGCCCTGCAAATGGGCAATGAAGGCCATTTTGTCTGGGTGCTGAATAGCGAAAACAAGGTCAGCAAACATCTGGTGACGCCGGGCATTCAGGACAGTCAGAAAGTGGTGATCCGTGCAGGTATTTCTGCGGGCGATCGCGTGGTGACAGACGGCATTGATCGCCTGACCGAAGGGGCGAAAGTGGAAGTGGTGGAAGCCCAGAGCGCCACCACTCCGGAAGAGAAAGCCACCAGCCGCGAATACGCGAAAAAAGGAGCACGCTCCTGATGCAGGTGTTACCCCCGAGCAGCACAGGCGGCCCGTCGCGCCTGTTTATTATGCGTCCTGTCGCCACCACGCTGCTGATGGTGGCGATCTTACTCGCCGGGATTATCGGTTATCGCGCCCTGCCCGTTTCGGCGCTGCCGGAAGTGGACTATCCGACCATTCAGGTGGTCACGCTCTACCCAGGTGCCAGCCCGGATGTCATGACCTCTGCCGTTACCGCGCCGCTCGAACGCCAGTTCGGGCAGATGTCTGGCCTGAAACAGATGTCGTCGCAAAGTTCCGGCGGTGCGTCAGTTATCACTTTGCAGTTCCAGCTAACATTACCGCTCAATGTCGCCGAGCAGGAAGTGCAGGCCGCGATTAACGCTGCGACCAACTTGTTGCCGAGCGATCTGCCTAACCCGCCGGTTTACAGCAAAGTGAACCCGGCAGATCCGCCGATCATGACGCTCGCCGTCACCTCAACCGCCATGCCGATGACGCAAGTGGAAGATATCGTGGAACCCGCGTCGCGCAAGATCGCAACTTCCGGCATCGCCTGGTGACGCTTTCCGGCGGTCGCGTCCGGCTGTGCGCGTCAAACTTAACGCTCAGGCGATTGCCGCCCTGGCCTGACCAGCGAAACCGTGCGCACCGCCATTACCGGCGCTAACGTTAACTCGGCAAAGGGTAGCCTCGACGGCCCTTCCCGTGGTGCACGCTTTCCGCGAACGACCAGATGCAATCCGCGAAGAGTATCGCCAGCTAATCATCGCCTACCGGAACGGCGCGCCGAATTCGTCTGGGCGATGTCGCAACTGTAGGCGAGGTGCAGCCAACAGCTGGCTGAGCACGTGGGCGAACCCGAACAGGCCATTGTGATGAATGTTCAGCGCCAGCCCGGTGCTAACATTATCTCCACCGCCGACAGCATTCGGCAGATGCTGCCACAGCTCACTGAGAGTTACTGCCGAAATCGGTGAAGGTGACAGTGCTTTTGATGGCAAGGCCAGTATCTCCGCATCCGTCGATGATACTGAGTTTGATTTGATGATGGCTATCGCGCTGGTCGTCATGATTATCTACCTGTTTTTGCGCAATATTCCGGCGACCATCATTCCCGGTGTTGCTGTACCGCTGTGGTTCATGGGCGCTTTCGCGGTTATGGTGTTTCTCGAATTTTCAATCGATAACCTGACACTGATGGCGTTAGCTCTCGCCACCGGATCATGGTCGATGACGCCATCGTGGTAATGGAAAGCGTTTCCCCGCTATATAGAAAAGGCAAAAACCGTTG
Organism: Shigella flexneri; assembly: GCA_048288465.1. Classification (GTDB taxonomy): domain Bacteria; phylum Pseudomonadota; class Gammaproteobacteria; order Enterobacterales; family Enterobacteriaceae; genus Enterobacter; species Enterobacter flexneri_B. The sequence continues at coordinate 2,092,867 of CP182556.1, forward strand.
GCGGCGGCGCTACGAGGGCACAGGTAAATGGGCTTCCCCATTATCTGGCTGACCTCTCACTGATTGAGGTGTTGATCCCACTGCTGTTTATCGGCGATGTAGTGGGGCGACTGTTCCACAAATTGCTATTCCCTGGCGGTAGCGATTTTTGATCTCAGCGGTGGTGTCGCTGACCCTGACACCGATGATGTGGCGCGGATGCTCAGCCAGGAGAGTCGTTGCGTAAACGGAACCGCTTCTACCGCCTCGGGAAAAATGTTCGACAGGATAATCGCCGCCTATGGTCGTGGACTGGCAAAGTGCTGAATCATCCGTGGCTAACCTTAACGTTGGCGCTCGGCACGCTGCTGCTTAGCGTGCTGCTGTGGGTGTTCATTGCGAAAGGTTTCTTCCTGGTACAGGACGATTGCGTTGTTGCGGGCACTTTGCAGGCACCGCAATCCAGCTCCTTTGCCGATCTGGCCCAGCGACGACGCCAGGTCGCGGACGTGGGGGTCCAGGATGGGGCAGTGCAAAGCCTGACCTCATTTGTGGGCGTTGATGGCACTAACCCGTCGCTGAACAGTGCACGTTTACAGAATCAACCTCAAACCGTTCGATGACCTGATGATGGGGTACGAAGACCCGTCGCCTTTCTGCAACGGGCGGTCGTTCGGTGCCGGGCATCAATTTCTTCCTGCAACCGACGCAGGACCTGACCATCGATCTAGGTCAGCCGCACCCAGTACCAGTTTACCTTGCAGGCCGCCTCACTGGATGCGCTCGTCCTGGGTGCCACAGTTGATGGAAAAACTCCAGCAGCTGCCACAGCTATCTGATGTCTGCAGCGACTGGCAGCAAAGGGCTGGTAGGCGTATGTCAATGTTGATCGCGACAGCGCCGAGCCGTCTCGGGGATCAGCATGGCGGACGTCGATAACGCCCTGTACAACGCGTTTGGTCGCGGCTGGTTCCGCTATTTATACTCAGGCCAGCCAGTATCACCGTGGTGCTGGAGCACCAACACTAAATACCCGAGGCCTCGCGGCGCTGGATATCATGGCCTGACCAGCAGCGACGGCGACGTGGTGCGCTCGGCTCAATCCCCAGAATTGAGCAGCGTTTTGCGCCGCTCTCCATCAACCATCTGGATCAGTTCCCGGTAACGACCATCTCCTTTAACGTGCCGGATAACTATTCGCTGGGCGATGCGGTGCAAGCAATTCTGGACACCGAAAAGACGCTGAATCTGCCGGTGGGTGTCCACGTGTTCAGGGCAGCGCCCTCGCCTTCCAGTCGGCGCTCGGCAGCACTGTCTGGCTGATTGTCGCAGCGGTGGTGGCGATGTACTATCGTGCTCGGCATTCTGTACGAGAGCTTTTATTCACCCAATCGCCGTGTCTCGACACTACCACCGCGAGTCGGCGCACTGCTGGCGTTAATCGTTCCCGGTGACGAACTGGAATATGATGCGATTATCGGCATTATTTTGCTAATCAGTATCGTGAAGAAGAACGCCATCATGATGATCGACTTCGCGCTGGCTGCTGAGCGCGAGCAAGGCATGTCGCCGCGCGATGCCATCTACAAGGGCTTTCTGTTGAGTTTTGGTCCGATCCTGATGACCACTCTGGCGGCTCTGCTTGGCGCGCTGCCGCTGATGTTCAGTACGGGGTCGGCGCAGATCTGCATCATCCGTTAGGTATCGGCATGGTCGGCGGCCTGATTGTCAGCAGGTGCTGACGCTGTTTACCACGCCGGTGATTTCTGTGCCTCTAGACCGCCGCGGCATTGTTGGACCAAAAGTCGCTTTGCTCGCCGTGAAGAGGAGGCGTAAGTGAAGTTTTTTGCTTCATTTGCCCGTACGGTGGCGACGATTTTACTGTCGGTACCATTACCCTGTGCGGGCATACTGGGCTTCCGTATGCTGCCGGTCGCCCCGCTGCCGCAGGTCGATTTCCCGGTGATTGTGGTCAGCGCCTCGCTGCCGGTGCGTCACCAGAAACAATGGCGTCTTCCGTTGCCACGCCGCTGGAGCGCTCACTTGGGCGCATTGCCGGAGCTCGTGAAATGACCTCCAGTAAGTTCGCTCGGCAGCACGCGCATTATTTTGCAGTTTGATTTTGACCGGGATATCACGGCGCAGCGCGTGATGTGCAGGCGGCGATCAACGCTGCCGCGAAGCTTGCTGCCAGCAGATGCCAGGCCGCCGAACTATCGCAAAGCAAACCGTCGGATGCGCCAATTCTGATCCTCACGCTGACATCCGATACTTTTTCGCAGGGTGAACTGCCCGATTTCCCCTCGACGCAGCTGGCTCCGACGATTTTCTCGAATCGACGGCGTCGGTGATGTCGATGTCGGCGGCAGTTCGCTGCCGCCGTGCGCGTCGGCTGAACCCGCAGGCACTGTTAATCAGGGCGTGTCACTGGTAGACATACGCGCTGCCATGGCGATGCCAACATGCGTAAACCGGGGGCTGGGAGGATGGCACTCACCGCTGGCGGATCCAAGACCAACGATGAACTGAAAACCGCCAGCTGAGCATCAGCCACTTGATTATTCACTACGACGACGGCGGCGCGGTTGGTCTGGGGCGAGGTGGCGACGGTGGCCGACTGTGGTCCAGGATGTGCGCAACGCCGGGATGACCAACGCCAAACCGGCTCTTCCGGTGATTCCGCAAGCTCCCGGAAGCAATTGTTGTCCAGAACGGTCGACAGCATCCGGGCAAAGTACCCGGAGTTGCAGGAAACCGTTCCGGCGGCGATCATCTGCAAATTGCTAGGATTGCTCCCCCACCATTTCGCGCCTCGCTGGAAGAAGTCGAGCAAACGCTTATTACTGGTGGCGCTGGTGATTCTGGTGGTGTTTTGATTCCTGCGCTCGGGTCACGCAACTATTATTCCCGCCGTTGCGGTGCGGTTCGCTGATTGGTACGTTTGCGATGATGTACCTGTGCGGTTTCAGTCTCAGTCATCTTTCGTTAATGGCGCTCACCATCGCTACTGGGTTCGTGGTGGATAACGCCATGGTGGTGCTGGAAAACATTGCCCGTCATCTGGAAGCGGGAATGGAACCGTTGCAGGCCGCACTGCAAGGTACTCGCGAAGTCGGTTTTACGGTGCTGTCGATGAGTCTGTCACTGGTGGCGGTGTTCCTGCCGCTGTGTCGAGGCGGATTGCCGGGCCGACTGTTACGCGAGTTTGCCGTGACGCTTTCTGTCGCCATTGGTATTTCGTTGCTGGTTTCCCTGACGCTAACGCAATGATGTGCGGCTGGATGCTAAAAGCCAGCAAGCCCGCGTGAGCGAAAGCGACTGCGTGGCTTTGGCCGCATGTTGGTAGCCCTGCGACAAGGCTACGGCAAGTCGCTGAAATGGGTGCTCAATCATACCCGTCTGGTGGGTGTGGTGCTGCTTGGCACCATTGCGCTGATATATCTCGATCCCGAAAACCTTCTTCCCGGAGCAAGACACGGCGTGCTGATGGGCGGGATAAGGCGGATCAGAGTATTTGGTTTCAGGCGATGCGCGGTAGTTGCAGGATTTTATGAAAATTATACGTGACGATCCGGCAGTGGTAATGTCACCGGCTTTACCGGCGGTTCACGAGTTAACGGTGGGAGATGTTTATCACCCTCCAGCCACGCGACGAACGCAGCGAAACGGCGCACGAAATTATCGACCGTCTGCGCGTAAAAGTGGCGAGGGACCGGGGGCGAAAGTGTTCCTGATGGCGGTACAGGATATTCGCGTTGGTGGGCGTCAGTCGAACGCCAGCTACCAGTACACGTTGTTATCCGACGACCTGGCGGCACTGCGTGAAAGGGGACCAAAAATCCGCGAAAAAACTGGCGACGTTGCCCGGAACTGGCGGACGTGAACTCCGAATCAGCAGGATAACGGCGCGGAGATGAATCTGATTTTACGATCGCGACACCATGGCGCGGCTGGGAATCGACGTGCAGGCCGCCAACAGCCTGTTAAATAACGCCTTCGGTCAGCGGCAAATCTGGGTCATTACCACCAATGAACCAGTACAAAGTGGTGATGGGAGTGGATCCGCGCTATACCCCAGCGACATCAGCGCGCTGGAAAAAATGTTCGTTATCAATAACAAAAGGAAAGGCGATTCCGCTGTTGTATTTCGCTAAATGGCAACCGGCGAATGCCCCCACTATCGGTGAACTCTTCAGGGATTATCGGCGGCCTCGACCATTTCGTTCAACCTGCCGGACCGGAAGTGGCCTCGGACGCCAGTGCGGCGATGGATCGCGCAATGACCAGCTTCGCGTGCCTTCGACGGTGCGCGGCGTTTTGCCGGCAAGCGCAGGTGTTCCAGGAGACGATGAACTCGCAGGTGATCCTGATTATCGCCGCCATCGCCACGGTCATATCGTGCTGGGTATCCTTTTACGAGAGTTACGTTCATCCGCTGACGATCCTCTCCACCCTGCCCCTGGCGGGCGTTGGAGCGCTGCTGGCGCTGGAGCTGTTCAATGCCCCGTTCAGCCTGATATCGCCCTGATAGGGATCATGCTATTAATCGGCATCGTGAAGAAAACGCCATTATGATGGTCGATTTTGCGCTTGAAGCCCGACGGACGGTAACCTGACGCCGCAGGAGGCTATTTTCCAGGCCTGTCTGCTGCGTTTTCGCCCGATTATGATGACTACCCTGGCGGCGCTGCTTGGCGCGCTGCCGCTGGCGTTGTCGGGCGGTGAGGCTCGGAGCTGCGGCAACCCCGGGGATCACCATTGTCGGCGGTCTGGTGATGAGTCAGCTCCTGACGCTGTATACCACGCCGGTGGTGTATTTCTTTTTCGACCGTCTGCGGCTGCGTTTTCGCGTAAACCTGAACAAAACGGTAACCGAGTAAATGACAGATCTTCCCGACAGCACCCGCTGGCAATTGTGGATTGTGGCTTTCGGCTTCTTTATGCAGTCGCTGGACACCACCATCGTAAACACCGCCCTTCCTTGAATGGCGCAAAGCCTCGGGGAAAGTCCGTTGCATATGCACATGGTCATTGCGCTTATGTACCGACCGTGGCGGTGATGCTGCCCGCCAGCGACTGGCTGGCGGACAAAGTGGCGTGCGCAATATTTTTTTTACCGCTATCGTGCTGTTTACTCTCGGTTCATTGTTTTGCGCGCTTTCCGGCACGCTGAACGAACTGTTGCTGGCACGCGCGTTACAGGGCGTTGGCGGTGCGATGATGGTGCGGTGGCAGGTTGACGGTGATGAAAATCGTACCGCGCGAGCAATATATGGCGGCGATGACCTTTGTCACGTTACCCGGGTCAGGTCGGTCCGCTGCTCGGTCCGGCGCTCGGCGGTCTGCTGGTAACGTACGCGTCGTGGCACTGGATTCTTTTGATCAACATTCCGGTGGGATTATCGGTGCGATCGCCACATTGATGTTAATGCAAACTACACTATGCAGACGCGGCGCTTAAATCTTTCCGGCTTTTTATTGCTGGCTTTTGGCATGGCGGTCTGACCCACGGCGCTGGACGAGCAGTGGAGGACCAGGTTTATCGCCGCTGGCGATTTACTCGCCTGGTCGCAGTTGGTGTGGTCGCACTGGTGCTTTATCTGCTGCACGCCAGAGATCACGACCGCGCTCTTTTCGTCTGAAACTGTTCGCACTGGTTGCCTTTTTTCGCTGGCCTGGCGGGGAGCTCTGCCGGACTCATAGGTAGCGGCATGTTCCCCCTTATCAGCGCGGTTTTCCTGCAAATTGGCCTGACTCTCACCGTTTCATGCCGGACTGATGATGATCCCGATGGTGCTTGGCAGCATGGGGATGAAGCGGATTGTTGTACAGGTCATGAATCGCTTTGGTTATCATAGTATTGGGTAGCAGCACGCTGGGTCTCTCACTCGTGGCCCTTTTGTCTATGACTACCGCTCTGTTGGCTGGTCTGCGTTTTGCCGTTCGTCCCTGTTTTTACAAGGGATGGTCAACTCGACCCGTTTCTCCTCCATGAACACCCTGACGCTGAAAGATCTGGACAGCTGGCGAGCAGCGGCAACAGTCTGCTGTCAGATGATTATCCGAATTGTAGATGAGTATCGGCGTCACCATGGCCGGGCTGTTGCTGGGACTTTTTGGTTCGCAGCATGTCAGCGTGAGCAGCGGCACCACACAAACCGTCTGTATTTACACCTGGCTTAGCATGGCGTTTATCGTCGCCTTTCCGGCGTTCATCTTTGCCAGAGTGCCGAACGATACACATCAAAATGTTCAGCTATTACGCAGCGAAGAAGAGACGCGCGATGGACCTCTGGCGACCCGGTCCTACCGGCGAACTGTTTCTGGCGATTTTCGCCACCTGCATTGTCTTGCTGATCAGTATGCACTGGGCAGTGCGTATCGAGTTTTGAGCGTGGCTTTATTGATTACATCAAGCATGGTAATGAACAGCGATTCAACTGCTAAGTGATGCGCTTGGCGAGCAGTATGCGCAGCATGGTAACTGGCGCTTCCTGCGCAACGATGATCGCTTTGTCTTTCAGAATCCTCAACATTTGAACACGGATCATTCGGAAGTAAACACCAGCCGGTATGCCACCGCACGGCTAGCGTACCCAGTTCTCGGTGGTTGATCAAAACGACAAAGTACTGGTTGGTCCGCGAGCGCCGATTCCACCTGACGGTACACGGCGACCCATTCTGGTCAACGGTGCGGAAGTGGGCGCGGTGATTGCCTCCCCTGTTGAGCGGCTGACCCGCAATACTGATATCAATTTCGATAAACAACAGCGGCAAACCAGCTGGCTGATCGTCGCCCTGGCAACGTTACTCGCGGCGCTCGCCACCTTTCTGCTGGCGCGCGGTTTGCTGGCACCGGTAAAACGACTTGTCGATGGCACGCACAAACTGGCGGCGGGCGATTTCACTACCCGCGTAACGCCCACCAGTGAAGATGAACTGGGCAAACTGGCGCAAGACTTCAACCAGCTCGCCAGCACGCTGGAGAAAAACCAGCAAATGCGGCGCGATTTTATGGCCGATATTTCTCACGAACTGCGTACGCCATTAGCGGTGCTGCGCGGTGAACTGGAAGCCATTCAGGATGGCGTGCGCAAATTCACGCCGGAGACGGTGGCGTCTTTACAGGCGGAGGTCGGTACACTGACCAAACTGGTTGACGATCTTCATCAGTTGTCGATGTCTGATGAAGGCGCTCTCGCCTATCAAAAAGCACCGGTAGATTTGATCCCACTGCTGGAAGTGGCGGGCGGCGCATTTCGCGAACGATTCGCCAGCCGTGGCCTGAAACTGCAATTTTCCCTGCCAGACAGTATCACCGTATTTGGCGATCGCGACCGTTTAATGCAGTTATTCAATAACTTACTGGAAAACAGCCTGCGCTACACTGACAGCGGCGGCAGCCTGAAAATCTCTGCCGAGCAGCACGACAAAACGGTGCGCCTGACCTTTGCCGACAGTGCGCCAGGTGTCAGTGACGATCAGCTACAAAAATTGTTTGAACGTTTTTATCGCACCGAAGGTTCCCGCAACCGCGCCAGCGGCGGTTCCGGGCTGGGGCTGGCGATTTGCCTGAACATTGTTGAAGCCCATAATGGCCGCATTATTGCCGCCCATTCGCCTTTTGGCGGGGTAAGCATTACAGTAGAGTTACCGCTGGAACGGGATTTACAGAGAGAAGTATGACCGAGTTACCAATCGACGAAAACACACCGCGTATTTTGATCGTGGAAGATGAACCGAAGCTGGGGCAGTTGCTCATTGATTATCTGCGTGCTGCGAGCTATGCGCCGACGCTTATCAGCCACGGCGATCAGGTACTGGCGTATGTGCGCCAGACACCACCGGATCTGATCCTGTTGGATCTGATGCTCCCTGGCACCGATGGCCTGACATTATGCCGGGAAATTCGTCGTTTTTCCGATGTTCCGATCGTGATGGTGACGGCAAAAATCGAAGAGATCGACCGCCTGCTGGGGCTGGAGATTGGCGCCGATGACTACATCTGCAAGCCGTACAGCCCACGGGAAGTGGTAGCGCGTGTCAAAACCATTTTGCGCCGTTGTAAACCGCAACGCGAACTTCAGCAACAGGATGCCGAAAGCCCGTTGATTATCGACGAAGGTCGTTTTCAGGCTTCATGGCGCGGTAAAATGCTTGACCTGACGCCTGCGGAATTTCGTCTGCTTAAAACGCTCTCTCACGAACCAGGAAAAGTGTTCTCCCGCGAGCAATTGCTCAATCATCTTTATGACGACTACCGCGTAGTAACCGACCGCACCATTGACAGCCACATTAAAAATCTGCGCCGCAAGCTGGAATCTCTCGACGCCGAACAGTCATTTATCCGCGCCGTTTACGGCGTTGGTTACCGCTGGGAAGCCGACGCCTGCCGCATCGTTTAGTTTTAGCGACATTACTTTGTTAGCCGGAGATGGCGTTCAGACCCGATCCGGCAACATTATTCCACGCATGGTCAGCAAACTGACATTATCTCTCCGCCCTGGCAGGCATCAGAAAATCGCTCATACTTTAATCAGTAAACAGCACCTTTAGATGCTGTTTTCGATAAGCAATTTCAATCAAGGAGTCATTATGGCTGGTTGGTTTGAACTCAGTAAGAGCAGTGATAATCAGTTCCGGTTTGTGCTAAAAGCGGGCAATGGTGAGACTATCCTCACCAGCGAGCTGTATACCTCAAAAGCCTCTGCGGAAAAGGGCATCGCGTCGGTGCGTAGCAACAGCCCGCAAGAAGAGCGCTATGAGAAAAAAACGGCAAGCAACGGCAAATTCTATTTCAATCTGAAAGCCGCTAATCATCAAATTATCGGCTCCAGCCAGATGTACGCCACCGCGCAATCTCGTGAAACCGGAATTGCCTCCGTTAAAGCCAATGGCACAAGCCAGACGGTGAAAGACAATACGTAATTACGATGCCGGGCGTGGGTTGTTGGCGTCCGGCGCTTTACCAGATCCCCCCTACAGCGCTACAATGCCCGCCCTTAAAGTGGGGGCCTCCCCTAACCGCTTCATCAGGTGAAGCGGATCTGACCTGTCATCAGAACGAGAGAATTATGTTTAAACCGGAACTCCTTTCCCCGGCGGGAACGCTGAAAAATATGCGCTACGCCTATGCCTATGGCGCAGACGCGTGTATGCGGGCCAGCCGCGCTACAGCCTGCGGGTACGCAACGACGAATTGGATCACGAGAATCTGCAGCTCGGCGTGGACGAGACCCCATGCCCTGGGCAAGCAGTTCTATGTGGTGGCCAACATCAGCCCCCACAACTCCAAGCTCAAGACCTTCATCCGCGACATGCGCCGTGGTGGATATGAGCGGGATGCACGCTGGTCATCTCCGACCCGGCCTCGTCGTGATGATGGCGAAGCCTTCCCCGACATGCCTATCCACCTCTCGGTGCAGGCCAACGCGGTCAACTGGGCCACGGTGAAGTCTGGCATCGGATTCGGCCTGACCCGTGCCATCCTCTCCGCCAGCTGTCTCTCGACGAGATCGAGGAAATCCGCATGCAGGTGCGTATGGAACTGGAAGTCTTCCTGCACGGGGCACTGTGCATGGCCTACTCCGGCCGCTGCCTGCTTCTCCGGCTACATCAACAAGCGTGACCCCAATCAGGGCGCCTGCACCAACTCCTGCCGCTGGGAGTACAAAGGTGCACGAGGGCAAGGAAGATCTGACGTGGGCCAGAATCGCTCCACCGCAGGAGGACCATCGCCGTGCAAAAGGTGGATCCGACCCTGGGCGCAGGCAAGCCGACCGATGCCCTGGTGCTGCTGGAAGAGTCCAACCGCCGGGCGAGTTCATGACCGCGTTTGAAGACGAGCACCAGCACCTACATCATGAACTGCAAGGATCTGCGCGCCGTCGCCATGTAGAACGCCTGACCAAAATGGGCGTTCATTCGCTGAAGTCGAAGGCCGTACCAAGCCTTCTACTATCTGCGCCGCACCGCCAGGTCTATGGTGAGGCCATCGATGATGCCGCTGCGGGCGAACCGTCTCGATACCAGCCTGCTGGAAAATTGTGGAAGGTCTGGCGCATCGTCGGCTCTGCCGGAAGGTTTCCTGCGTCGTCATACTCACGACGATTATCAGAACTACGAATACGGTTATTGAGTTTTCTGACCGCCAGCAGTTTGTTGGTGGCCCGGTAGACGCAAGGGGGACCTCGCAGCGGTGGCGGTTGAAGAATTAAACCTCCGTTGGCGACAGCCTTCAGCTGATGACGCCGCAAGGCGACGTTTAACTTTACCCTTGAGCACATGGAAAACGCCAAAGGTGAAGCGATGCCGTCACACCAGGCGATGGTTATGCTGTGTGACTACCGGTCCCGCAGATATTGAGCTCAATTACGCTCTGCTGATGCGTAATTTCTCCGGGGAAACCGCGCGTAACCCACACGGTAAGTGATTAATTTGGATTATTTTTCCCGTATGGAAAATTCTTAAAACCGATCACATACAGCTGCGTTCTTAAGGTTATCATCCGTTTCGCTGAAAAACATAACCCATAAAATGCTAGCTGTACCAGGAACCACCTCCTTAGCCTGTGTAATCTCCCTTACACGGGCTTATTTTTTTATGCATAAGCCCTATCTCTGGTAACCATCTTACCATTGACCACATGGATAGAATCCTCCTTCATAGCACGATGCCTTAACTTATCGGCATCGTGCTCCCACAGGTTCCGGCTACGCACAGCCAGAACGCGCATATTTGACGCTTACCAGAAAAATATTCTCACTCTCCACATTTGAATGTCAACAGCGACACACCATGTAATCCTACACCTTCTGTCTTCAGCTCAACTATTTGCATTTTTTTGCCCTGAGTAACACAGAAATGAGTTGCATCATTTTTTACTATATTTTCTGCACCAGATATTCTTACCTGGCTTCGCTCACTTTGGGTGGTCTTGGTTACTGAGTTTACGCTGAATACTACTTTTATATGCAGAAGCCCAATCTTACAATACTGTCTCATCATTATGCACAGCACAACCAGACATAATAAAAATACTAATTAATGATATGTCAGCTATCTTTTTCATCTCACCTTTTCCATAAATACCAACAACACTCTCTAAGTATAAATATAATAATGGCATGATTATTATAATTGAATAGGATTATAATAAATGTTCTGTAAACATTTCCTACATAGTAGGGATTACAGAGGCATGAGGCCCTGGGTAACTCCATGGGGGCTTTAATATATTTATATTGAAGATGCCACTGTTACTTTTTTAGTTGAATATTAGGTATATGCTCTTTTTTGAAATTTATCGGTGGCATGTGGTGAGTATTCGCTGTCCCATTTGCAGACTCCTGGTGGTAACCACTGAATCCTCCATACTTGAACTGACTTTTTATCCTCCGACTTTCATCCTGTTCTGACTCCACCTTTGTTTTCTGCTCTACACTATCTACAGACCAATCATAAAGGCACATACGATCATGGCAGAATTTCCCGCCAGCTTACTGATTCTTAATGGCAAAAGTACTGACAATCTACCTTGCGCAAAGCAATTATGCTGTTGGTGAGGAAGGAATGACAATCCATGTGCGGGTCACGGCGAAAGGCGATACCACACGATATGTGAGAGGAGGCCCGGAAGTTGGGCGTCGCAACGGTGATTGCCGGTGGTGGCGATGGCGCCGTTCATGAAGTTTCTACGGCGTTGATTCAGTGTGAGGGGGATGACATACCCGCGCTGGGAATTTTGCCATTAGGAACCGCCAATGATTTTGCCACCAGTGTAGGGATTCCTCAGGCACTGGATAAGGCGCTGAAACTGGCAATTGCCGGTAACGCCATTGCGATAGATATGGCGCAGGTGAACAAAGCAACCTCTTTATTAATATGGCGACAGGCGAGTTGGGACACGTATTCAGAAACGCCGGAAAAATTAAAAGCCGCGCTGGTAGCATCTCTTGCATCATTCATCGCTTAATGCGCATGGATCTGTCCGACCGGACCGTTGTGAAAATGCGCGGTGAAAACTTTCACTGGCAAGGTAACACCCTGGTCATTGGTATTGGTAACGGGCATCAGGCCGGTGGCGGTCAGCAATTGTGTCCGAACGCGTTAATTAACGATGGCTTGCTGCAACTGCGCTTTTTGCCCGGCGATGAAATTCTTCCGGCTCTGCATCAACCTTAAAATCTGACGAAGATAACCCGAATATTATCGAAGGCGCTTCGTCGTGGTTTGATATACAAGCCCCACACGAAATCACTTTTAATCTTGATGGCGAACCGTTGGTGGGCAAAAATTTCAGTATTGAAATACTTCCGGCGGCGTTACCTTGTCAATTACCACCAGATTGTGAGCTGCGTTAATCAAACTATTCTCTCTTGAACAGGGAGAATCCGTAATGCCGGATGCGGTGTTGTAAACGCCTTATCCGGCATACAGAACAATACTACACCGTAATTAATTTTACCGCGTCTTCTGCAATGCCATTTTATCCACCTCTGACACAGCATCATCGGTTGATGATCATGCAATTTTTTGATTGGTAGTACCTGATTAAAACCACGACGGTTAAATTTCGATGAATCGAGAACGGCAATCACTTTATTAGCGGCTGTGACCATCGCACCGCTAATCGAATAACCTTCCATTAAAGGTCGTAATACCATTAACCGCATGATTCATCAGCACCGACAAACGTTCAATCGGCATTAATATCCTGTAATGAACGCTCGGCAATGGAACCATGCATCGAGCACGTTTTATGGCGGACCGTGCCACCACGAGAACGACCAGAGTAATGTCTTTATTCTGTCGGAAAGGGCAAACACTGCCGGGAGACTGTTGGTAATCGCCGTGATATTTTTTGGCGGTCATTAATCCTTCGGCGATGACAGCTCTGTCGTACTTCCGCTGTCAAGATAACGGTCATCCCTTCGTGGATCATTTTGACTGCCACCTGCGCTATTCTGTTTTTTGGCGCGCTGGCGAGCTGAAATCGCTCTTTAAACCCGACTTCCTGGGTCTCGGTTTCACTATTACCGGACATTATTTTCGCCGCACCGCCATGAAAGCGCGTAACCACGCCTTTTTGTTCGAGAAAGCGCAAATCGGCACGGATTGTCGCTTCCGAGGCAGCAAATACTCCCGCCAGATCCTGAACAAGCACGGTTCCCTGTTCATTCACTAATTGGATGATCTTATTCCTTCGCTCGAATGAATTCATCGTCATTTACCCATATTCAATTGTGGCTAGTGTAAACGAAGGGGGACCATTGGTGAATGATCTGTTTTGCACAATACCGGGCCAGCATCACGCTGGCCCGCGGTTTCATGGAATGAGCAACACTTTGCCCTGCATGGCATTACGAGCGATGTCACGCACCGCCTGGGTGAAGCTTTCAAAGCTTCCACGGTGAGCGATTAATGGCTCCAGGCTTAACTTACGTTCTGTCAGCAACCGGCTCGCCGTTTCCCACTCCTGCCCCGGCCAAGGGCTGGAATAGTTCATCCAACTGCCGATAACCGTCAGCTCTTTACGCAATATTTTGCCAAACGTTGCCGATGTTAAATGCAGATCCTGATGCAACGTGCCCACCAGCGCCAGTTGGGCATGAGGACCGGCAATCTCTACCGCCAGTTCGACAGTTTGCGGTACGCCAGCCGTCTCGAGGATAAGCTGATTAAAGCGCAGTTCGCGTAAAACGCTCTGCATTTGCGGCGCGCTCATTTCGCTACTGTTAAATGTTTGCATCGCACCGAAAGATTTTGCCAGTGCCAGTTTTTCTGAGCTAATGTCGATCGCCGTCACACTCTTTGCTCCCAGCGCGACAGCGCACTGAATAGCCAGCAGGCCAATGGTTCCGGCACCAATAATAATAACGTTTTTATTCTCACAACCTTGCGCTAAATGAAAAGCATGCAGGCCAACGGTAATCGGCTCAATAAAAGCCCCATCCTCAATAGGCATATCCGTGGGTAGAGCAAAGACATTTTTTCGCTTAACGACAATATATTCAGCAAATCCACCATCACGCCGCGAGCCAATAAAATCATATTTTGCGCACTGGGAATAAAACCCTTTCAAACACTCTGGACAAGTAAAACAGGGTAATAACGGCACACAGGCAACCGCATCGCCAGGGTGTAAATCATCAACACCGGATCCCACCGCATCAATATAGCCGCTAAATTCATGGCCTAACGTTATTGGATAATAATGTGCACCATTTTTAAATATCCTGGGTAAATCGGAACCACATAAGCCCGAGCTGGCAATTTTTACCCGCACCTCATCCTGATGTTTAATTTCAGGAATGACGCTTTTTGCAACGCGCACGATACCATCAGTATCATTCACTACTGATTTCATAAAAACTCCTGATTGTTGGTAATGACTCCAACTTACTGATAGTGTTTTATGTTCAGATAATGCCCGATGACCTTGTCATGCAGCTCCACCGATTTTGAGAACGACAGTGACTTCCGTACCAGCCTTGCCAGATGTTGTCTCAGATTCAGATTATGTCGCTCAATGCGCTGAGTGTAACGCTTGCTGATAACGTGCAGCTTTCCCTTCAGGCGTGATTCATACAGCGGACAGCCATCCGTCATCCATACCACGACCTCAAAGGCCGACAGCAGGCTCAGAAGACGCTCCAGTGTGGCCAGAGTGCGTTCACCGAAGACGTGCGCCACAACCGTCCTCCGTATCCTGTCATACGCGTAAAACAGCCAGCGCTGACGTGATTTAGCACCGACGTAGCCCCAATGTTCGTCCATTTCAGCGCAGACAATCACATCACTGCCCGGTTGTATGCGCGAGGTTACCGACTGCGGCCTGAGTTTTTTAAGTGACGTAAAACCGTGTTGAGGCCAACGCCCATAATGCGTGCACTGGCGCGACATCCGACGCCATTCATGGCCATATCAATGATTTTCTGGTGCGTACCGGGCTGAGAGGCGGTGTAAGTGAACTGTAGTTGCCATGTTTTACGGCAATGAGAGCAGAGATAGCGCTGATGTCCGGCAGTGCTTTTGCTGTTACGCACCACGCCTTCAGTAGCGGAGCAGGAAGGACATCTGATGGAAATGGAAGCCACGCAAGCACCTTAAAATCACCATCATACACTAAATCAGTAAGTTGGCAGCATTACCCTGATTGTTAAGGGGGATACAACCTCCCCCTCAGGTAAAATTATTCTGCGAGACGACTTTCCTCGTTCAATAAAGCCACGGCGCCTACGCCATGCTACTAAA
Source organism: Shigella flexneri (assembly GCA_048288465.1). GTDB lineage: Bacteria > Pseudomonadota > Gammaproteobacteria > Enterobacterales > Enterobacteriaceae > Enterobacter > Enterobacter flexneri_B. Next base: position 2,108,101 of record CP182556.1, read on the forward strand.
ATACCGTAGATAAATTGCGCCGATAATAATGAATCCGGAATATTTTGCGGAGAAAACCTGAATCAGTAACCAGGCAACCGGAGCACTGCCCTATCGATTGAAGCCACCATACCCCCGGCTTTTAACGCCCCAGCATTAGCCGCCAGTTGGGTGTGCAAACCAATAGTTTGCGTCGCTATTCACAGGGTGATACTCATAATGATGACACCCGAGATTAAGGTGCGGAACAGATTTCCACGATGCACCGCGACCGCCATCGTCACGAAGAAGCCGATAGTGGCAGATTGCCAACGGCAGCACCTGATTACCCGGCACACAAACAGCAATTAAAATGGTGAGCGGGATAAAAATCAGGCTTGCCGATACCACCGCCGTATGCCCAGCAGTGATGCGGATCCAGGCCAATCAGGAACTCCTGACCGCCGAACTTCGCCTGTAAACGACTACGGGCCTGCTAGCGATGGCGTTAAACCATCCATGATGGGTTTAATTACCCGTGGCATCAGCAGCATCACCGCCGCCGTTTTTACCGCCAGCTGCAATACACCTTTTAAATCGTAACCCGCGAGGATGCCCATAATCAGCCCCATCACAAAACCCACGGTGACAGGCTCGCCAACGGACCAAATTTGCGCTCAATATCGTCGGAGCTAAATTTAATACGGTTTACGCCTTGGATTTTCTCGATAATGGCATCGACCAGCACCGCAATCGGCCCCATATACGCCGACGTACCGTGCGGAATAGCAATGCCTTCCAGCTCAAAGAAATTTCGGGTATCGCGGGCAACCAGTCGCCAGCTTATAAACAAACGCCGCGTGAATTACCACACCCGCCATCCCTATCATCCATGAAGTGGTTGCCAGATGCAGCAACGCGCCGGTGAAGGTCATATGCCAGATATTCCAGATATCAACATTTACCACCCGCGTCAGTACCGGTCGTAACATCGCCACGTTAACCAAAAAATTGCAATCGGATATCGCCACCACGCAATCGGCGACGCCCGCGCCACTGGTGAAGAGCCCGGCCAGCCAACATTGACCACATGCAGATTCAGGTCGAAATTTTCCGCCATCGCTTCGCCGCTGGCTCAACGGGTTCAGCATTAAGCCAATCACAAGGCCAATGCCAACAAAGCCAATCCCATATGCAGACTCGCTTAAAGCAATCGCCTGCCTTCATGCCTAAGAACTTAGAAAAAATAATGATGACAATCGGCAGCATCACCGTAGGGCCGAGGTCGAGAATATAACGCATGACTTCTGAAAACATAGGTCACCCCTGTAAGATAGTCAGAATTTTATTTTGTAATGCTTCTATACCGATACCAGAAATAAAAGGGATGCCGTGAAGTAACGGATATCGCCAAAACGACGATTGACTTTGGCAGTGGTGCATATCAAATGCACACCATCCATATAGGTTTTTATTTCATTAACCCGACACTGGATTAATTCAACAGGAATATTATGATTCTGACACAACTCTTTCTATTTTTTCCGTGCCCTCGTAGAGGTTGATACCGCGCTTCCGCAAGCGACATAATCTTGTGTTTTCATAAATAGTTCTTTTTATTGTTACAGAGGGATTTATTCGTCTGAATCTAAAACATACTTTGTGAAGTATTCCTTTACTGGGTTCAGGAGAGCGATTATGTCTCGACGATATCGGGGTGTTGGAACTTGCCAAATAAAAGCGTAAAAGTTTCAATTGCTGCTGCGGATTTTCCACAATCAACGCTATAACCAACCATACCGCCACGTCGTTATCATCATCCGCTTGCTGAAAATGGTCTCTATTTGTTGGCCTTAACAGATAAATGGCTGACGACTTAGCATGAATCGCCTCACAATGCGGTATTGCAATAGCGTGATGCTGGAGCATTATCCCGGTAGGGAATTCTGCTTCTCTGGCAATTAATGCCTGTGGCCAGGTATCATGAACCACACCTTTGGCGGCATCTCATTACCGATATGGGTTAAAACTTCGCTACGATTGACAAAAGAAATTCCGCTACGAACAAACAGGTTAGTCATATGCCGTCTATTCCGCACAGCCGTAGCGTATAGGTGCGCAAAACATCATAAATTTTATCCATAATCAGTTGATGCGGTATTGCCGACAATTCCCCGGACCAATGCGTTCACTTGTTTGGAAGATACTGACTAATCATGCCCAGTGGATGTCCACGCCTTCAAGATTCACCATCATCGTTTCGACGCTATTTTTAATCTGACTATGCGGCCAGTAATGACAAATACGATCGACAGGCTGTAACGAATATCCAGTAATGAATCGTTAACTCCCGTACGATAATATTTTTTCCAGTATTGCGGTTCGTCCAGCATCACTCTTCAATTACCGCCAGGAAATGCTGCGGATTTTCAAAGGCGAGAAGTTCCTGCTCAGTTTGTCCAGTGCAATATCGCCTCGCGTAAAGCAAAGGTTAATGCGGGACCGACTTTCAATATTGCAGAGCGATCGCGGACTAATTCCCAATAAGCCGTCCGGTCTGGTAATCGGTAGAATGTGCTTCATAAATCATTTCGGCGTCTTCTATCCATTTGCGGTAGCGGCTGCGCTTCTGCGGCCATAATGGATAATATTGCTGTGATCAAATTCCACGCCCGAGGCAGCACCACCATGGCAATCACGCGTGTTAACGCCTCTGTCAGCCCACGGTAATAAAGGCCTTTTGATGCGTACGTAAGTATTGGCGGCATCTTCACAGTGGCTTATGTGTACTACTGAATGGCGCTGGCCTCACCGCCCGGAACCGGCACTTCGTGCCAATGACATAGCTCAGTTGCTCACGCTGGCAATCTGTCGCCGCCACTTTCCGGCAGCAAAGCAAAGCACAGCAGCTCGTTCCGCAACCGTTTCTGGTGCTAACGGTATGGGATTTCCCGCGCAGGACATCGACGCATCAGAGGAATTTTACTGAAGCCGGACCAAGATATTCCTTTACCAGCTCGACGGATTTTTCCATCGCCGCATCGCATATTCCGCTGCCAGCAGTCGGCCCCAGATGATCGCTGCCAGAATAATGCGTTCGCGTGCAAACCCAACTTTATCGGCAACGTAAAAACAAATTCGCGCAAGTCTGCCGGTGTCATTCCGGTATAACCGCCAATCGATTGACCTGGTTTGACGTTGCTTCAATCAGCACTTTGCGCGGTGCTGTTGCTATCAAATGCCAGCGCCGCTTCGATAACCAACGGATGGGCAGACAGACTGAACATACGCCGATATGTTCACCAGCTTATGCCGGGCAATTAACGTTTTCATGTTTTTTCCTTGTTAATGGTAGGTGCGTTATGCCCGCCCTCGCAGCCACAATCGGCAATCACTTTGCTCACCACATCGCGCATTGTGGATTTAGCCGACTGCAAACAATCCCGGGGATTGGGTCGCTTCAGGGTGCTCGGTCAGGTAATTTTTTTACGCCTGCGAGAAGGCATTTTTCAGCTCTGTTGCACGTTTATTTTGCATATCCCCAGTTGATGGTTTGCTCCAGGATCCTTAGTCGATAACCCTGACGCGCTATGCAGTACCAGCGGGTCACCGCATGGCGAATGTTCTCCAGTCTAGAAAAATCAAGCGCCGGTGCGCTGGCATACATCCCATGAGCCGTGTAATGGCGACCGCCAGGGAATCAATTCCGGTTGCCTCGGCAAATTCACGCGCCTGTGCGGGGTTGGTGTACAACGCATCGACTTCATTGACTTGCACATCATCTTCCTGGCCGCCAAGTTGCCCCAGCTCCGCCTCGACGCTGACATCAAAGCGATGGCAAAAATCCACCACCTCTTTGACCCGTGAAATATTTTGCGCAAAAGGCAAATGCGAGGCGTCAATCATGACTGAGCGCACGCCAGAACGAACCTTCTGAGCGATATCGTCAAATTTCGTGTGATGGTCGAGATGAATTGCCAGTGGATGGTGATATTGCTTCGCCATCGCGCTGACCAGCGCCAACAGATTTTCTGTACCAGCATGAGTAAATGTGCCAGGCGTTCCGGCGATGATGACCGGCGCATGCAGGTTGGCAGCGGTTTCCACCACCACTTGCATCGTTTCGAGATTGTGAATATTGAATGCCGGAACCGCATAACCGCCGCGCTGTGCGTTGTTCAGCATCTGCTTTGTCGATACCACGTACATTTTCATATCTTGTCGTTTGCTTTCGATTTCAAAATATAATGAAATTATTTGCTTTTAAATGTCGAGATAATGATCGCAAAAACAACAATATGAAAATTGTTCGAGGAGTGAAAGGCAAAAAAACGGCCTCCCGATAGGGAAGCCGTAGCAAAGTGCGCGTGTTTTTATGCCGGATGCGGTGTAAACATACGTGGCAGTGCTATGTAGGCATGATAAGACGCTTCCGCGTCGCATCAGGCATAGGTTGCCGGATGCAGTGTAAACGTCTTATCCGTCCTACGGGGTGGTGCTGTTCGTATGAGGCGTATCAGGCAATAGTAATTTTGCTATCGAGATAAACGTCCTGCACGGCATTAATCAGTTTCACGCCGTCAGCCATCGATTTCTTGAACGCCTTACGTCCAAGAATCAGCCCCATTCCGCCTGCGCGTTTGTTGATAACCGCAGTACGCACTGCATCGCTGAGGTCAGTTTCACCGCCTGCAGCACCGCCGGAGTTTATCAACCCAGCCCGGCCCATATAGCAGTTAGCTAACTGATAACGCACCAGATCAATCGGGTTTTCGCTGGTTAACTTGCTGTACACGCGATCGTCGGTATAACCGTAATTAATCGCTTTATAGCCGCCGTTATTTTCCGCCATTTTTTGTTTGACGATATCTGCACCTATGGTTGCCGCCAGATGGTTCGCCTGACCAGTCAGGTCGGCGGAAACATGGTAATCAACGCCATCTTTCTTAAAGGCGGAGTTTCGCAAATAGGCCCACAGCACTGTCACCATGCCCAGCTCGTGCGCGCGTTCAAAGGCCGCAGAAATTTCTTCAATCTGGCGACGTGACTCTTCCGAGCCAAAATAGATAGTCGCACCAACCGCCACCGCGCCCATGTTGAAGGCCTGCTCCACGCTGGCATACAGCGTTTGATCGTAGGTATTCGGGTAACTTAGCGTCTCGTTGTGATTAAGTTTGACGAGAAATGGAATGCGATGCGCATAGCGCCGCGATACCGACACCAACACGCCGTAAGTTGATGCCACACAGTTACAGCCCGCTTCGATCGCCAGTTCAACAATGTTTTTCGGGTCAAAGTAGAGCGGGTTAGCAGCAAATGAAGCTCCGGCAGAGTGCTCAACGCCCTGGTCAACCGGCAGAATAGAAAGATATCCTGTGCCAGCCAGACGCCCGGTGTTGTACAACGTCTGCATATTACGTAACACCGCTGGCGGGCGATTATTGTCAATCATCACGCGGTCTACGTAGTCATGTCCGGGGAGATAAAGCTGGTCAGAAGGAATAGTCATACAACGGTGCTGTAAAAGGTTGTCGGCGTCTTTGCCAAGCAACTGCGCAATATCTGTCATTACTATGCTCCCGTAAATTCCGATTCAAGGGGAAGTTAAATGAAAACAGAACGTATTCTCGGTGCTCTTTATAGGGCAGGCGTTAGGGGATGCGATGGGGATGCCCTCCGAGCTTTGGCCACGCAGCCGCGTTAAAAGCACACTTTGGCTGGATTGACCGTTTTCTGCCTGGACCAAAGGGGAGTAACGGGCCTGTTATTTAACCGCACGAGAATTAGCCGACGATACCTAGATGGCGCTGTGTCTGGCGGATGCGTTGCTGGAACGTGAAGGCAGAATCGATCCGGATCTTGATTGGGCGTAATATCCTCGACTGGGCGCTGCGTTCGACGCCTTCAACAAAGCGTGCTAGGTCCGACCTCGAAGATTGCGCTTAACGCCATTCGCAACGGTGAACCCGTTGCTGAACTGGAAAACAACGGCGTGACCGACGGCGCAGCGATGCGCGTCTCGCCATTAGGTTGTTTGCTTCCGGCGCGGATGTTGATTCCTTTATTGATGATGTGGCGCTGGCGTCCAGCCCGACCCATAAATCGATCTGGCGGTTGCAGGTGCGGTAGTCATCGCATCGGCGATTTACGTGCCATTGACGGAGAAAGCTGGTCAGCGATTGTTGATTCACTGCCTTCAATTGCGCGACATGCACCGCAGGCGAAAAACGCATCACTGCCTCAGCGCCTCACTGGCAGCACGTCTGGAGATTGCGCTGAAAATTTGCGCAATGCCGACGGCACCGAATCCGCCAGCGAAGCAGGCTTTCCAAGATCATGGCACAGTTGCCGGCGCTATTGAGTCCGTTCCGTGCGCAAGTGCGCTGGTTGAACTGGCACAACCGGACCGAACGTCGTTCTCTGCGCTAAGCCTGGCGGCGACACAGACACCATCGGTGCTATGGCGACAGCGATTTGCAGCGCGTTGCATGGCGTTAACGCTTATGGATACCTGCATTTAAAGGGGAGCTTGGATGCGGTAAATCAGCTTGATTTCAACCGCTATGCCACGGCGCTGGCGAAATATCGTCAACAACGGGGAGGCGGTATGAGCGGCGCTCGAATTACACACGCTGCTGCCTGAATTAACCACGCGTCAGCCGGTGATGGTCGTCGGCGCGGCGGTCATTAGACGTGATCGCCGACGCTTATGCCCTCCCCTGGCGTGGGTGCGATGAACTGAAACAGCAGAGCGTTAAGCGTGGCGGCTGCGCGCTGAATATTGCCGTGGCGTTGAGGCGCTGGCGTCGAAGCGGGTAATACCTTGCCGCTCAGTAGGGGGTATGGGCGGAGATTATTCGCAACCGGATGGCAAAAGAGGGCTTAATCAGCCTGATCGATAACGCCGAAGGTGATAACGGCTGGTGTCTGGCGCTGGTTGAGCCTGATGGCGAACACACTTTTATGTGATTCAGCGGTGTGGAAAATCAATGGAATCACCAATGGTTGGCACGATTAACCGTTGGCCTGGCAGCCTGCTCTATTTTTCCGGTTATCAACTGGCCTCGCCCTGCGGCGAATTGTTAGTGGAATGGCTGGAAAAGCTGCAAGCGTGACGCCGTTTTATACGATTTTGGCCCGCGTATTGGCGATATCCCGGACGCATTACTGGCGCGGATCATGGCCTGTCGACCTTTAAGTATCACTCAATGGTCAAGAGGCTAGATTGCCGCCGAACGTTTTGCTTTATCCGCAGAGATAACAACACTTGGCAAACAATGGCAGGAGAAATTTGCCGCGCCGTCGATCGTTCGTCTCGATAAAGAAGGCACATGGTATTTCAGCATACGCTCTCACTGGTTCCGGCATTTCCAACGCAGAGTTGTCGAGCACCATTGGGCAAGGCAGCGTCATGCCGGTGGCGTCTGCCGGGCTGGCCTCTGGTCTGCCACTGGCAGATGTCGTATTACTGGGCAATGCTGGGTGGCGTCGTGGGTTGTGGGGCATCAGGGGCGGTGGGTGTTAGCTCGCGCACAAAGAACTAGCCCTCACACACAAAAACGTATAGATCGCTGCGACAGTGGCTAATGCTGTACTCAATAGGCCGTTGCTGTTGGTCAAGCGCCACTTGCTTGATCACCAGCACCGGTATTTTGCTATCTAACTGAATATGTGACTGAAACTCGGCATCCGGCATCCGGGCGCTAACGCGGGAACGCGTACGTTGTGGGTAAATGTGCTGGCTGCGGAAATAGTCATAAAGAGAAATTCCGATGGCATCAACATCATGAATTAAATGCGCCGGAACCCACGATTCCTCAATCGATACCGCTTCTTCATCGACATAGCGAATACGCTTAAGCAAAAAGACATCACTTCCCGCTTCGACCGCCAGCTGCTGCGCACTGATGAATCCCCTAATGATTTTTATCAAAATCATTAAGTTAAGGTAGATACACATCTTGTCATATGATCAAATGGTTTCGCCAAAAATCAATAATCAGACAACAAAATGTGCGAACTCGATATTTTACACGACTCTCTTTACCAATTCTGCCCCGAATTACACTTAAAACGACTCAACAGCTTAACGTTGGCTTGCCACGCCTTACTTGACTGTAAAACTCTCACTCTTACCGAACTTGGCCGTAACCTGCCAACCAAAGCGAGAACAAAACATAACATCAAACGAATCGACCGATTGTTAGGTAATCGTCACCTCCACAAAGAGCGACTCGCTGTATACCGTTGGCATGCTAGCTTTATCTGTTCGGGCAATACGATGCCCATTGTACTTGTTGACTGGTCTGATATCCGTGAGCAAAAACGGCTTATGGTATTGCGAGCTTCAGTCGCACTACACGGTCGTTCTGTTACTCTTTATGAGAAAGCGTTCCCGCTTTCAGAGCAATGTTCAAAGAAAGCTCATGACCAATTTCTAGCCGACCTTGCGAGCATTCTACCGAGTAACACCACACCGCTCATTGTCAGTGATGCTGGCTTTAAAGTGCCATGGTATAAATCCGTTGAGAAGCTGGGTTGGTACTGGTTAAGTCGAGTAAGAGGAAAAGTACAATATGCAGACCTAGGAGCGGAAAACTGGAAACCTATCAGCAACTTACATGATATGTCATCTAGTCACTCAAAGACTTTAGGCTATAAGAGGCTGACTAAAAGCAATCCAATCTCATGCCAAATTCTATTGTATAAATCTCGCTCTAAAGGCCGAAAAAATCAGCGCTCGACACGGACTCATTGTCACCACCCGTCACCTAAAATCTACTCAGCGTCGGCAAAGGAGCCATGGATTCTAGCAACTAACTTACCTGTTGAAATTCGAACACCCAAACAACTTGTTAATATCTATTCGAAGCGAATGCAGATTGAAGAAACCTTCCGAGACTTGAAAAGTCCTGCCTACGGACTAGGCCTACGCCATAGCCGAACGAGCAGCTCAGAGCGTTTTGATATCATGCTGCTAATCGCCCTGATGCTTCAACTAACATGTTGGCTTGCGGGCGTTCATGCTCAGAAACAAGGTTGGGACAAGCACTTCCAGGCTAACACAGTCAGAAATCGAAACGTACTCTCAACAGTTCGCTTAGGCATGGAAGTTTTGCGGCATTCTGGCTACACAATAACAAGGGAAGACTCACTCGTGGCTGCAACCCTGCTTACTCAAAATCTATTCACACATGGTTACGTTTTGGGGAAATTATGAGGGGATCTCTCAGTGCTGCGCAACTTCTTCGGGACATTTCACGACACGCTTATTAACCCATAGCGTATCGGGCTTTTTCCCGCGCAATACCACCTGCTGAGAAAAACCTCGCGCTCTCTTCAACGAGTATTCGAAGATGCGGTTGATCTGCGTGCCGTAACCACGCGAACGCGTCACTACGCCCTCTTGGTCAGCGCCTGCATCGCCTCGCGCACGTAATGCGCGAACGCTCGTTAACTGACTTAGATCACGCTCACCGGCAAAATATCGCCACGTCGACACCCCGCTGACTGTATTTTTTACCGTTTCGGCAAACTCACAAGCCGCGTTACTGCTGCTACAAAATATGCTCGTTCAGTTGGGCAATCAGCTGGGTACGCGCTTGTTCCATTTGTCTTTTTCCTGCCAGGGAGTCTGGTGGGATCAGATCACTGCTTCTTATTAAGGCGTTTCTTGACCCCATTAACGAATGCCTGCAACTCCTCCCCACCGTGCCATTCAACACATTAAATTCTACTGGACCATCGATGCCATTTACCTGTCCACGGTCTGTTACGCCAGAAGCGCCAGCCACGCCGCATCGTCCGGACGACGTTGATAGTAGTGAGCCACTATGACGGGATTTATTGAAATAGCCCGCCAGATTGGTGTGATAAAAAACGGTCTCTGAGAAATAATCGGCTTTTTCCTGGTTCGACGATTCTTGGCCACTGACTTACCCGCTTGCGTAATTCTTTGGCCTAGAACTTTCCCGTTCTTCTACGTCCATATATGCAGAGGGAAATCGCCTTGTGAGACTTGACCGTTTGCAGCAGTACCGCGTGAACTTGAAGTGGATACCGACGGTAGAAATAATGATACGCCGGCGCAGCAGCCATCCTCCGCCTTAGTTGCCAGTTACGCGAAAAATAGGGGCCACCAGCTTTTCGCCTTCCGTAGCCTTAATAAAAGCAAACTGTAAGCGGATACCGTTGTCGCTATTTTCGCCACCCGCTGCCAGTCTATTCTGCCAGCGCGAAACATCTATTCCGTGAACGGCGTAAGTGGCAGGAACGCGAATAGCGAAAGATTTAACCTGGCTATAACCGTAGAAGTCACGTAGTCTTTAATCTCAATTTCTGTCAATAGAAAAAATTCACCGTCTGACGTGGCAAATTGCAATGATGCAAATTAGCCCAGAACCACATAATAAAGTGTGAATTTTTTTGGACTGGTGATTCCAGCTGCATTGGTTTCATCCCTCAACGTCAGTGCCAAAGACTCGACAATAACCAAAGCAGCTATAGTACGGTGCTCACCACCAGGCCTGGAAGCGGTGAACCGGACCAATACCGTGACCAACTTCCAGCGTGTCGGCTGGGCTAACCCAGGAAAGCCAGCTTTTTGCCTCCTGCAATGGTGTCAGCCCAGTTTGATGGCGCGGGCGTAGTGCAGCCAACGCCGCAGAGCGAGGAACCAGTGCCGTGGGTGTTTTTGGTCATAATGCGCGGTGCGAGATAGTCGTCCGTCACCTTGCGGTAAATAGCCAGTCTGGCTTCGCTCATCATCCAGATCACCACCTTTCATTAGCACTGCCAGCCACAGCCGATCGCCGACAGTGATTGCCCTTGTTCAGCATTCCCTGTTCGGTGCGCGCGTGTGGCGCGTCGAGCAAGGCGGCAGCTTCGGGCAAGTTCTGCGTTATTAATGAAACCTGTGGCAATAATCGACTGCGAAGCGTAGACCGCCGAAGGTGAAAGCAGCGGGTCGCCGCTGCCAGCATAACGGTGTCGAGTACCACGTTTTGGATTTGATAACGTTCTACGTTCTGCCACCGCTTCAGATATTGTTTCCGCCAACATACCGATTTTCAGCTGGATCCATTCTCCGCACATCGCTGAACACTCAATCGAGCTGGGCGGCGACAAAATCAGGCTGAATGCGATACACCGACTGTACGTGATGGTATTTGTGCTACCAGTGAGTAATAATGAGCAACCATAGGCCAGTGCCAAGAAGGTTTTAAATATTCGTCTCAATCCCGCACCACCACTCGGATCAGCAACCGGCAATCGTCAGAGCGTTCATCCGTTTCATGCCTGCACCTCCTGCGTCAATTGCCAGAGCGCATCAAGGAAATGTGGAACAAAATCGCCTGGCCCTCGCCCTCCTGGCCAGCGCGTGTTCTCGGCTTGTTTCATCCAGTGACAGGCAGACTGCGACATTTTCCAGCGTATCGCCCTGTAATCCACAGCAGGCAGTGACAACCGCCGATAATGCACAGCCAGTCTCCTGCCAACCACTTTGGCTGATTAACCTATTGCCACTGTGAACGCCAATGGCGCCATGGCCATCGGTAACATAATCCACCTCGCCAGTGACCACGACGATTGCGCCAGTTTTCCCGTGCCAGTGTTTGTGCAGCGGGTATCGCGTTAGTGGCGGCGCTTACCATCTCCCGCTCCACCATTAGCAATGCCAGCTAATGCCATGATTTCCGAAGCATTACCACGATCGCTGCCGGTTTAAAAGATAAAGTTCATGACAAAAATGGCGGCGATAATCGAGCGCACCGCACCCGCCACCGGATCAAGCGTCCAGGTGCTTCGAGAGCTTTTTGCTTGCTGACGGCAGCACGCATCGCCTGAGCGCGTGGCTGCGCCAGTGTGCGAACGTTAATCAACAAGGCACTGGCGATAGCCGCAAACTGACTGGCCTCTTCGGTTCCATAACCATCGCTGCGATGCACCGAGCGCCAGCAAGGTATTGGCGGTAAAGGTTTGCACCACATCATTGGTCATGCAGTGCACAAGAGGGAACGTTGGTGAAGGCGTACGCGTGCGCAGATTGCGCTTGAACCCAGCAGGTCGACTTACAATAGTTTGCCCCGCGATAACGCGAAGCAATGACCTGGTGGTCCGTGACTTCCCTACGCTGGCATTATCCAGATCAGGTGATACCGGTATTTCTCAGCCTTCACGCAGAAGGGCACCCCAAGTCGTTCGGTTGCGATGATAAATCGCAGAGGAGGACATGGTTATGTTGCAGCGGCACGTGTCTAACGAGGAAACTCTAGTTTCTCCAGATATCGTGTTAATAAATTATTCCATATATGAATCCAGCACCTTCAGAACGACATCCAGATCTTCTTCACGTTTTCAGCTCATCCCCCTGGTGAACCACGTGTTCCGTCAGATGACGTTTTTAAATTACTTCCCGCATCAGACCGTTTACCGCGCCACGGATAGCAGCAATCTGTTGAAAACTGCAGCGCATTCGTGCCGGCTCGTCGAGCATTCTCTTTAGCGCCTACTTACCTTGCCTTAATCTTACTGGCACGCGCTTTCAGTTTTCGCGTCATCACGGATTGTATGAGACATGGCAACACCGTGTTATAAGACAGGAAAAATCATAGCACTATTAACTGACTGGGGCAGAGTATCAGGTACTGGGAGTAGAATCAGATTGCCGAATTAATACTAAGAATTATTATCATGACCGAATTTACAACTCTCTCAGCAAAAGGAACTCGTCTTGTCCATCCCAGTGCCATCTTGGTTGTGTGTCTTCATGGCCTGGACCAGGGCACTCAAAACGATGATGGCGGTGTTTATCATCGCCATCAAAAGGCACCATTAAACAAGCGGTGATGCTCGGACTCAGCAACTATTTCGCATACCGGCAGCGGTCGGTTAATTGCCTTTGGCGGGTCTGGCGATGAGCAGTGCTTTACCGCCAATCAGCAGAACCGTGGCTCCAGCTGATTTCCGCAGTGATCGACCACCATCGCGTTTGCATGCTTCTGGCGTACCTTGGCGCGGCGAACGCAACTGGCTGGAAATAATATGCACGGGTACTATTATGAGCATTTTTTCCATCATCACGATTACTACATTACCACGACCATGGACATCATCACCATCACGAACATGGCGAGTATCAGGATGCCCATGCACGAGCCTCATGCCAATGACATTAAAGCGTCGCTTTGATGGCAGAGGTTACCAACTCGGCTACTTTTGTTATTTGGCGTACCGGTGGCCTTATCCCCCTGCCCGGCAACAATTACCGGCGCTGTTCGATACCATTCAGTTGAAAGCCCTGACACTGGGCCAACACGGTCGTCAGTTTTCAGCATTGGCCTTGGCGGATGCTCGTCACGTAGGCGTAGTACCAGCGTTCAGCAGGTCCAACGCCTGGAGCGGATTTGCAACACTCTCCGCGACGTGCTCCCACTCCTTCCAGTCCGTCCATTCGGTGAGTCGGTGAGATCCCATTTACAATGCGATAACTCAATCCTTTGCCTTGCATGTTATCTTCAGCCCAGGATGATTCTTAAATCAGCTATTTCCGCTCACTCTCTGCTGCTAGGCTATGCTTTTAGGGCATCCTTTGATCACACTTTTTACGAAATCATGGGATCACTAACAAAATATCGCTTGTCAGTTATATTGTATGGCAGGCACATGCGATCTATATCAACATATTCCCAAAGTGGAACTTTATGACCATTAAAAATAAGATGTTGCTGGGTGCGCTTTGTGAGTCAGCAGCGCCCTGGGCTGCACCAGCCACCGCGGGTCTCCAACGAATACCTCGGGTTTCTGAGATGAGTTAAGCAGTTTCATTGCCGACTTTAAGCATTTCAAACCAGGCGATACTGTCCCAGAAGATGTACCGCACCGTCTACAACATTAAGCAGTGGCAGTTACGTACCTGCCCGCGCCCTAGCCGGGACCACTTAACCTATATGGGTGGCGGTGCTGTTTTATCAGGTAACACCGACGGTAAAATCATTAAAGCCTTACGACGGTGAATATTTTTTATCATCGCTTGGACAGCCCCTCCATCCACTAGGGGCAAATGTAGTACACCTTGTTATTTTTTATTATTAGCCACTTGCTCGTCTTGCTTGTTATTAGTCGTATTTCACGTCATTATACGCGGTTGTCTCCAGTGCGCCAGATTTAATTTTTTTTGTTATATCGTAGACGTAGTAACTGGCTGTTATCGGAATTGAAAACGTTGTATCTGTAAGTTTTGACTTTGCCGCAATTTCTTTTAAATTTGTGTATCCTTTACTGCTCGTTAGTGATATTTAAAAGTGTGACTGGCAAACCATTACTTTCAAGAATAAATCCTACGCCATTACTTCCGCACCTTTCAGTATTATGTTGCTGTTGGTTAACAAGTTAGAACTTGATAAATACACTGCATTTTCCGTGATGTTTGATTTTGTTGACCTAATAAATTTTTACAACGCAGAATAATATCCTCTTTTTTACTTATTTATTGTTGCTTTGTTACCTGTCGCTGGTAATTGTGAAACGGGAATACTGTCTAAAGTAATTAATAAATCGTCCGGTTTGCAGGTTGTGGTTATCGGGTTGTATGACAATGTAGATTAAAGGAATAGACACCTGCATTTGTGCCAATGCATTTCTGTAGCTATTTACACATGCATCCCATGACTTGCCACCTAATAAACACAGTAGAAATTGTACTGCGGCACTCCCGCGTGTCGATGATGAAGCACTGGATAATGTCGCAACTCCATTAATCATCACTGAACCGCCGCCCCCCGCAGAAACATTCACTTTTGCATTACTGGCCGCAGGTGTCACCGTTACCGAATAACCACTGGTGAAACTGGTCTGATTATTTGACAACGTGATGTTGTTTTTATTGGTCCATTCAAAATGTAAATTTAATTTAATGGTATCGTTATAAAGTCCAACAATAATATCCGACCGGCTCATAGGGGTGATAGTATTTGTTCTCACGCATGACGAATCATTAAAATTATGCTGATATGTCGCCATTTGTGTTTGAGTAAGTCAAAATCCCCCTGAACAACCAAATTGTATGAACAGATAACTCACTATAACATGCCGCATAGCTCACAGGCATAACCATCATCATTAATATAAATAGCGTTATGCGAATTTCCATAGAACCACCTGACTATTACTGGCAAATATAATTTCTACTTTCATCAATCTCTTTACCGAAGGTGATTGTGCATGAAAGTCCTTGTTGCTTATCAATTGCCACATTAACCGATGGCGGTACTTCATTGGTGCGAATAAATAACTGGCTTCCCTGGCCGACAACGCCAATATTATGACCATGGATATCATTGACTTCATAACCAAACATTAATGGTTGACCATCCGCTCTTAACGCTTTAATAACGAGGGCTTGCGCTAATCGGTATCAAAATTAACCAGTACAACCGCGCCGCGATAAGGGGCGGCAATTTTCGGTTGCCACGTAATTCTGCTTCGCTATCGCTTTGCGACACATCCGGCGTCAGGTGATTTTCCCGATAAGGTGTCATTCCGTCGTATATCACCACTCCATTACGGTTTGTTGTGCGATATTTTCTGCCCATTGACATAAGCATCTTTAATTCCTGGCGCATTCATCACAGCAAACGTTTCGGAAAGACGGTTCGCCAGATTAACGCCACCCGACCAGGCGACGATGCCCCCTGAAACACTGGCTCCAGCCTGTCGATAAGTACTCGACTGACTATAACTGCCATTCACTGTCGCAACCGGCGCGTTCCAGGTCAAATTCGCCGGCTGTCGTTTCATTTCCCTGATGTTGATGACTCAGGTTGACACCATAATTGAACTGATTCCGACTCCCTACTGTTCCTGATAATCCGTATTATTTGAAGCAAACCCCTGATCATCAAACGTCGTTGAGTTAGACATATATATTGCCGACGAGGCGTCGAAACGTCATCACCCCAATCAAAGGGAATCGATATAAAAATATTAAAACGTTTCTCTTCATGATGATTCTCGTCATAGCCGGCTTGCACGAGGGTATAGCTTATCCGTCGCAGGTTGTTGGAATAACTCAACTGATAATCCTTACTACTGCCGCTGCGCCCCCAGTAATCTCGCCATAACGTACTTAATGACACAGCACCCCAACCTTCTGGCAATGACTGGCTCGTATTGGCGGAAAAGCTATTTTTGCGACCAAAATCATTCTGGTAATAATCGGCAATGTCATAGACATCGTTTTCATCACGGCGATAATTATCTTTATTGTTTGCCCAAACGTGATCGTCAAATGTCCGGTAATCACGCGACGAATAACGCCAGGCCGCCGACCAAAACGCGTCGACGTTTGGCTCACAAATTTGTTGTAGGCAATTTGATAACTTTGCCCGTCAAACACATCGCCGTTGTCTTGTTTACTATGCGACTTCGTGGCATCGACGGAAATGGCCCGATGCGTGTATTCCAGCCAGTCCCCAAAGTAAAGGCATAGTAATTATTAGCAACCATCGTGCCGCCATACAGCGTCAATAAGTTATTAAAACCATACTGATAGCCTGCCTGGACAAAATCACTTTGCTTGCTCGCACCTTCGATATGACTACGGCCCGCTGCAAAATCATCTTTGATACGCCAGGTTGCAACGTATAGGTACTGCCGCATAAGGCACCGGATAGGTGGTTACCGAACCTTCCGCCTCTTTCACGCTGACGTCAGATCTGCTCCACCACCGGCCAACTGCAAATCTGCAATCGCAAACGGCGGGGACCTCTTTCTGATAAACCACAAAACCATTCTGTTCAATAGTTGCCGCGCGTTACTTTGAGCAATCCCCTCACCCGTGGCGTAAAATTTTGTTTTGAGTTAGGCAACATCTGCATATCACGAAACAACCGCACACGCTGAAGCGAACAGAATCAAAAATATCACTTGATGTGTACATATCACCCACGCGAAGCGTGCGGAAGTGGGCAAATCCACGTTCCAGATACGGGTATTGCTTTTCCGCACCCTGGATTGTTACTTGCTTTACTGAAACTAGCATCAAATGCAGTTGCCACCCCGTGAGTTCAACTCACTGTTAAACGTACATATGTACTCTTATTATTACCAACACTATATTCATTGTAATACTGACTCACATAATAAGAGGTATGAAACACATTAATACCCCGCTCCCAGTTTTCCGGTGGAACATGGCCGCTTTCAGTTCTTCCACCCGGCCGCGGGACACTGAAATCGAGACAAAAACCCCCGTATCGAGGTATAGCTCCCACCCTGAACAAGTTGCTCAAATGTTAAACATTGCTTACCGCTGGCGAAGTTATCGCTATTAATGCCTAACCGCTTGATAACTTCTATTGATAAACATGTTTCTTGCGGGTTGTCTTTAACAATCATGTCATATTTCCCGCGCCATTGCTTATTGACATAAATATCGATGTCATACTGCCCGGTAAGGGTTGATTCTGGTCGTAGACGAAATATTGCAACATTTCATTTTCACTTCTGAATGGGTGGACCTGGGACAACGACGACTCCTGAACTTTCAATGCCGAGCAATAACGCTACGATTGCTGATGCAAGTGGGGTCATTCTCAAGCATAGGCGGCTCCTCCGAATTAAATTTTGTCACTAATATAACCCCGTGGTCATCGATAATCGTCAGATACCAGTTATTTGCATTATTACTTTTGAGCATTAACGCTCTGACTTTCTAAGGGGGCAATCCTAATAGTTTCATAATTGACTTAAGACATTATTAGCTTTGACATCCGAAATCGTCGCCCAATTAGCTGAGTCATTTTTTATCACCGATCCATTGCCACTGCGATTGCCAGTAACTTTTTAAAGGTCGCTTTATTTTACCGGAGCAATACCCGCTGGCCGGTAAAACAACTTAATTCTGTTTTGCATCGCAAACTTCAGTGCATTTTTGCCTTCTTGCTCTGGACTATTTGGTGGAATATCAGAACGTAGGGATGAAAAATGCTTTCTTCTTATTAGTGGGCAGTTTATTCGGCATAATTTTGATTTTTACTTGCTGCCCGGAATTTGGTGATGCTGCCACTTACTGATTTAGTGTATGATGGTGTTTTTGAGGTGTCCAGTGGCTTCTGTTTCTATCAGCTGTCCCCTCCTGTTCAGCTACTGACGGGGTGGTGCGTAACGGCGAAAGCACCGCCGGACATCAGCGCTATCTCCGCTCCACTGCCGTAAAACATGGCAACTGCAGTTCACTTACACCGCTTCTAGTCCGGTACGCGCCGGAAAAATCATTGATATGGCCATGATAGGCGTTGGATGCGGGCAACCGCCCGCATTATGGGCGTTGGCCTCAACACGATTTTCCGCCATTTAAAAAACTCAGGCCGCAGTCGGTAACCTCGCGCATACAGCCGGGCAGCGACGTCATCGTCTGCGCGGAAACGGACGAACAGTGGGGATACGTCGGGCGAACGCGCCAGCGCTGGCTGTTTTACGCGTACGACAGGCTCCGGAAGACGGTTGTGGCGCACGTATTCGGTGAACGCACTTGGCGACGCTGGAGCGTCTTCTGAGCCTGCTGTCGGCCTTTGAGGTCGTGGTATGGATGACGGATGGCTGGCCGCTGTATGAATCCCGCCTGAAGGGAAAGCTGCACGTTATCAGCAAGCGTTACACTCAGCGCATTGAGCGACATAACCTGAATCTGAGACAACATCTGGCACGGCTGGACGGAAGTCACTGTCGTTCTCAAAATCGGTGGAGCTGCATGACAAGGTCATCGGGCATTATCTGAACATAAAACACTATCAATTAGTTGGAGTCATTACCCGCTATTTTTGCCACTGGTGGCGTTGACGTGAAAAGGAACCTGAATTTTTTCTGGTGGTAACGACGTATCGCCATCATCAATCCACGCCTGCAGCAGCGAAGACAGACTCCCCACGTTCATCAACTGCACCATAACTTCTTTATTTTCTGCCGGGTCAATAATTACACATACCGTAGATAACAAATTTCCGGCATGTGCAGGAAGGACCATAGAAAAAATGAGTAAAGATAATAATCCTTTCATCTTAATGCCTCTTAAATTAAAAAGCCGCCATGGGGATAGCGGCCATGTTTATTACCTCACAAACTTGCAATTTTATTATTAATCCTGCGCCACACGCATAACCAGAGAAGATAACACATCACCTGATTGCACTGGTTTATCTGTTAGTTTCAGGTATTTTGCTTTAAAACGGAATAGCATATTGACTTTCCGCTGTTTTATAACTCTCAATATTAAAAGGTGCAGAACATCCAGGACATCGCTGTTATCACCTAAATAGAGATAGTAACCACAGTATAGTTGCTACTGGCTATCGCCTTATCGTTGCCGGTTATTTTGAGTTGGTAATGGACGAGAGTTTTACACCAGCAACTTCTTTCGGGCAGCTAATTTTTAACATGCTGCTGGTTACACCCGATTGCATCATCATAGGTAGAATATTAGCTTTACCTTCAAAGACAGTGGTTGGTACAGTCGGCATATTAATACTTACTGAATCACCTTCCGCTTGGTTTTTACCACGGAGATTCTGCAATATTTCCTTTAATGGTTAATGTTCCGGTATCAACGTCTCCAGCGAATACTCCAGCGCTCATAAAAAAAAAAGAAGAAAAGACAGCGGCAGCAATAATTGAACGTTTAGTAATATATTTTACTTAATAAAATTTTCTTTTTAGCTGTACGAGTCTGTATCTCTTGGAAACAAATTTCTCACATCAAAAAGTTCAGCAATGTAAACATATTGTTTTATTAATTTAAAACAAATTAACCAATGCAATATAAATACAACAAATAATTAAGAGTACTTAAATATTTATCGCATCTATTAATTAATGTAGATTTATGTAAATGGTATTGTTGATATCAATAAAAAAAGCGAATCATTTATATAAATGATTTCGTCGGTAATGACTCCAACTTACTGATAGTGTTTTATGTTCAGATAATGCCCGATGACCTTGTCATGCAGCTCCACCGATTTTGAGAACGACAGTGACTTCCGTACCAGCCTTGCCAGATGTTGTCTCAGATTCAGATTATGTCGCTCAATGCGCTGAGTGTAACGCTTGCTGATAACGTGCAGCTTTCCCTTCAGGCGTGATTCATACAGCGGACAGCCATCCGTCATCCATACCACGACCTCAAAGGCCGACAGCAGGCTCAGAAGACGCTCCAGTGTGGCCAGAGTGCGTTCACCGAAGACGTGCGCCACAACCGTCCTCCGTATCCTGTCATACGCGTAAAACAGCCAGCGCTGACGTGATTTAGCACCGACGTAGCCCCAATGTTCGTCCATTTCAGCGCAGACAATCACATCACTGCCCGGTTGTATGCGCGAGGTTACCGACTGCGGCCTGAGTTTTTTAAGTGACGTAAAACCGTGTTGAGGCCAACGCCCATAATGCGTGCACTGGCGCGACATCCGACGCCATTCATGGCCATATCAATGATTTTCTGGTGCGTACCGGGCTGAGAGGCGGTGTAAGTGAACTGTAGTTGCCATGTTTTACGGCAATGAGAGCAGAGATAGCGCTGATGTCCGGCAGTGCTTTTGCCGTTACGCACCACGCCTTCAGTAGCGGAGCAGGAAGGACATCTGATGGAAATGGAAGCCACGCAAGCACCTTAAAATCACCATCATACACTAAATCAGTAAGTTGGCAGCATTACCGATTTCGTCTTTCTAAATGCAATTAAAATCAGGTTGCCAAATTAATCGTAGCGATTTAACACGATTCGACGTTTGCTATCGCTACCTGCAACAACCACTTCTGTCGTAACACCTTTGACGGGCGAAGAAACCTGATGACGGGTGTCAACATTATACGTTAACTGACCACAATGCTGTTGTGGTTGACTATTAACCATAGCCATACTGCATGTTGGGGGACTGATCCTGCCATTAATCGTTAATGTGGCAGTCTCTGAAGAGACTGCGGGAGAAGCCAATCCATAGGCAAGAAAAATAATTCCTGACAGCCAATACTTATTCATTGAACGTTATCCCTGTAGTAAAGGTTATGCCTGGATAGAATGAGTGCATAACAAACTATAGCTGTACATCCACTACACAGCACGAAGGATGATAATGAAGCATTGCCTGTACGATCACTCGACTTTGTAGAGTTTCGGACGAAGGTCCGCAGAATATTCGCAGTATTAAATAAGTGTTCATTAATGCGGCAAAAACAAATACACCGCATCAATATAACATCTCTGCGGTGTATGAAGAATAACCAGAATGGTTAATAGGCGTTAGACCGCGCGGAAGGAAATCTCGCCAGGAATGACTTCACCCTGCCAGTAGAGCTGAGCTGCAACGCGGTCAGCCAGCTGGCGGTAGATAGCGGTAAATTCGCTCTCCGGACGGCTGATAACCGTTGGCGTGCCTTTATCGAGATCCTCACGTAAGGAGATGTGTAACGGCATCTGCCCCAGCAGCTGTGTATGGTATTTTTCAGCCAGTTTCTCTGCACCACCGGTACCGAAAATCGGTTCATGGTGACCACAGTTACTGCAAATATGCACACTCATGTTCTCGACAATACCGAGCACCGGAACCTCGACTTTCTCGAACATCACAATGCCTTTTTTCGCATCGATCAACGCGATGTCCTGCGGGGTGGTGACCACGACTGCACCAGTTACTGGAATGTTTTGCGCCAGCGTCAATTGAATGTCACCGGTGCCTGGCGGCATATCAAGCACCAGATAGTCGAGATCCGGCCACAAGGTTTCCTGCAACATCTGCATTAACGCCTTGCCCGCCATCGGTCCACGCCACACCATCGCATTGTCGTCAGTGACCAGATAACCAATTGAATTGGTTGCCAGGCCATGAGACATAATCGGTGCCATGTGGGTACCGTCCGGCGAAGTTGGACGCTGATTTTCTGCGCCCAGCATGGTGGGAATTGATGGGCCGTAGATATCGGCGTCCAGAATGCCGACTTTCGCCCCTTCCGCCGCCAGTGCCAGCGCCAGGTTTACCGCCGTGGACGATTTACCCACGCCGCCTTTACCGGAACTCACCGCGATAATGTTCTTCACACCGTTAATTCCCGGCTGATTCTTCACGCGTTTCAGAGTGGCTATGTTATGCGACAGTTTCCAGTCGATAGCTTTCGCCCCGGTGATGCGCAGCAGTTCGGCGCTACATTGCTCTTTTAACTCTTCGAACGCGCTATGCCAGACAAACGGCATAACCAGTTCCACATGCAACGTGTCGTCCATCCAGGCGACATGGTGCAACGCTTTCAGCGTGGTGAGGTTATGCTTCAGGGTTGGGTGCTGAAAATTGGCCAGTGTCCCGGCGACCATTGCGCGCAAGGCTTCTGGTGATTTGGCCTGGGATTGTTCGTTCATCCCGACTCCTTTTTTGTATAGATAAACCATCAGCTGATAGTTTACCTGAAGAATATAGAGAAGTACTTACTTAACATTTTCCCATTTGGTACTATCTAACCCCTTTTCACTATTAAGAAGTAATGCCTACTATGACTCAAGTCGCGAAGAAAATTCTGGTGACGTGCGCACTGCCGTACGCTAACGGCTCAATCCACCTCGGCCATATGCTGGAGCACATCCAGGCTGATGTCTGGGTCCGTTACCAGCGAATGCGCGGCCACGAGGTCAACTTCATCTGCGCCGACGATGCCCACGGTACACCGATCATGCTGAAAGCTCAGCAGCTCGGTATCACCCCGGAGCAGATGATTGGCGAAATGAGTCAGGAGCATCAGACTGATTTCGCAGGCTTTAACATCAGCTATGACAACTATCACTCGACGCACAGCGAAGAGAACCGCCAGTTGTCAGAACTTATCTACTCTCGCCTGAAAGAAAACGGTTTTATTAAAAACCGCACCATCTCTCAGCTGTACGATCCGGAAAAAGGCATGTTCCTGCCGGACCGTTTTGTGAAAGGCACCTGCCCGAAATGTAAATCCCCGGATCAATACGGCGATAACTGCGAAGTCTGCGGCGCGACCTACAGCCCGACTGAATTGATCGAGCCGAAATCGGTGGTTTCTGGTGCTACACCAGTGATGCGTGATTCTGAACACTTCTTCTTTGATCTGCCCTCTTTCAGCGAAATGCTGCAGGCATGGACCCGCAGCGGTGCGTTGCAGGAGCAGGTGGCAAACAAAATGCAGGAGTGGTTTGAATCCGGCCTGCAACAGTGGGATATCTCCCGCGACGCGCCATACTTTGGTTTTGAAATTCCGAACGCACCGGGCAAATATTTCTACGTCTGGCTGGACGCACCGATTGGCTACATGGGTTCTTTCAAGAATCTGTGCGACAAGCGCGGCGACAGCGTAAGCTTCGATGAATACTGGAAGAAAGACTCCACCGCCGAGCTGTACCACTTCATCGGTAAAGATATCGTTTACTTCCACAGCCTGTTCTGGCCTGCCATGCTGGAAGGCAGCAACTTCCGCAAGCCGACCAACCTGTTTGTTCATGGCTATGTGACGGTGAACGGCGCGAAGATGTCCAAGTCTCGCGGCACCTTTATTAAAGCCAGCACCTGGCTGAATCATTTTGACGCTGACAGCCTGCGTTACTACTACACTGCGAAACTCTCTTCGCGCATTGATGATATCGATCTCAACCTGGAAGATTTCGTTCAGCGTGTGAATGCCGATATCGTGAACAAAGTGGTTAACCTGGCCTCCCGTAATGCGGGCTTTATCAACAAGCGTTTTGACGGTGTGCTGGCAAGCGAGCTGGCTGACCCTGAGCTGTACAAAACCTTTACCGATGCCGCTGAAGTGATTGGTGAAGCGTGGGAAAGCCGTGAATTTGGTAAAGCAGTGCGCGAAATCATGGCACTGGCTGACCTGGCTAACCGCTATGTCGACGAGCAGGCTCCGTGGGTAGTCGCAAAACAGGAAGGTCGCGATGCTGACCTGCAGGCGATTTGCTCAATGGGCATCAACCTGTTCCGCGTGCTGATGACTTACCTGAAGCCTGTACTGCCGAAACTGACCGAGCGTGCAGAAGCCTTCCTCAATACGGAACTGACCTGGGATGGTATCCAGCAACCGCTGCTGGGCCACAAAGTGAATCCGTTCAAGGCGCTGTATAACCGCATCGATATGAAACAGGTTGAAGCTCTGGTGGAAGCCTCTAAAGAAGAAGTGAAAGCCACTACCGCGCCAGTTACTGGCCCACTGGCAGATGATCCGATTCAGGAAACCATCACCTTTGACGACTTCGCCAAAGTTGACCTGCGCGTGGCGCTGATCGAAAACGCAGAGTTTGTTGAAGGTTCTGACAAACTGCTGCGCCTGACGCTGGATCTCGGCGGTGAAAAACGCAATGTCTTCTCCGGTATTCGTTCTGCTTACCCGGATCCGCAGGCACTGATTGGTCGTCACACCATTATGGTGGCTAACCTGGCACCACGTAAAATGCGCTTCGGTATCTCTGAAGGCATGGTGATGGCTGCCGGTCCTGGCGGGAAAGATATTTTCCTGCTAAGCCCGGATGCCGGTGCTAAACCGGGTCATCAGGTGAAATAATCCCCCTTCAAGGCGCTGCATCGACAGCGCCTTTTCTTTATAAATTCCTAAAGTTGTTTTCTTGCGATTTTGTCTCTCTCTAACCCGTATAAATACTGGTAGCATCTGCATTCAACTGGATAAAATTATAGGGATGCAGAATGAGACACTTTATCTATCAGGACGAAAAATCACATAAATTCTGGACGGTGGAGCAACAGGGAAACGAGTTGCATATCAGTTGGGGAAAAGTTGGCACCAAAGGGCAAAGTCAGATAAAAAGTTTTTCAGATGCTGCGGCGGCGGAAAAAGCGGAACTGAAGCTGATTGCGGAGAAGGTGAAGAAGGGGTATGAGGTAGCCTGAGTTTAACGGACACTCCTTCCTGAAATAGAATGGCATCAGAAGGAGCTAATAATGAGCAGAAAAACCCAACGTTACTCTAAAGAGTTCAAAGCCGAAGCTGTCAGAACGGTTCTTGAAAATCAACTTTCGATCAGTGAAGGCGCCTCCCGATTATCTCTTCCTGAAGGCACTTTAGGACAATGGGTTACCGCCGCCAGAAAAGGGCTCGGTACTCCTGGTTCCCGCACGCTGGCTGAACTGGAATCTGAAATTCTGCAACTGCGTAAGGCGTTAAATGAAGCTCGCCTTGAGCGAGATATATTAAAAAAAGCAACAGCGTATTTTGCACAGGAGTCGCTGAAAAATACGCGTTAATCGAACAATGGCGACAACAATTTCCCATTGAAGCGATGTGTCAGGTATTTGGTGTATCCAGGAGCGGTTATTACAACTGGGTACAGCATGAACCCTCAGACAGAAAACAAAGTGATGAGCGGCTAAAACTGGAGATTAAGGTGGGACATATACGCACTCGCGAAACATATGGAACCCGGCGGCTCCAGACGGAGCTGGCAGAGAATGGCATCATCGTTGGTCGTGACCGACTGGCACGTCTTCGTAAGGAGCTAATGCTACGCTGTAAGCAGAAACGCAAGTTCAGAGCGACTACGAACCCGAACCACAATCTGCCAGTTGCGCCAAATCTGCTGAACCAGACGTTCGCTCCTACAGCACCAAATCAGGTCTGGGTGGCGGACCTGACGTATGTTGCCACACAGGAGGGATGGTTGTACCTCGCTGGCATCAAAGATGTTTATACGTGCGAAATTGTCGGCTACGCCATGGGAGAGCGCATGACAAAAGAGCTGACAGGTAAAGCCCTGTTTATGGCGCTCAGGAGCCAGCGCCCACCTGCCGGGCTAATCCACCACTCTGATCGAGGTTCACAGTACTGCGCATACGATTACCGGGTCATACAGGAGCAGTCTGGTCTGAAAACATCAATGTCGCGTAAAGGTAACTGTTACGACAACGCTCCGATGGAAAGCTTCTGGGGAACGCTGAAAAATGAGAGCCTGAGCCACTATCGTTTTAATAACCGGGATGAAGCCATCTCAGTAATACGGGAATACATTGAGATTTTCTACAATCGTCAGCGTCGTCACTCTCGTCTGGGGAATATCTCCCCGGCAGCCTTCAGGGAAAAATATCATCAGATGGCTGCTTAAAAAAAGAACAAATGGTAGTGTCCGCTATTGCCAGTACACCTCAGTATGTGGAGCAAGCGAAAGATAATTCTTTGCAACCTTCCCAAACGGTAACGGACTCTCTCAAGGTAGCGGACTTATCCACCATTATTCAGGAACAACCCTCTTTCGTAGCAGAAACCCGTGCGGCTGACAAAAATACAGATGCTGTTTTACCTTGGCTGGCGAAAGATATTGCTGTCGTTTTTCCGCCCGAAGTTGTACACACCACGTTAAGTCATCGCCGCTTTCCCGGAGTTCCTGTTCAGCAAGCAGACAAATTGACCCAATTACGTCGCTTAGCCTGTAGCGTGTCGCAACGGGATAATAAAACAGCCACATTTGACTTCAGCACCTGTTCTTTAGAATGGCAAAACACCGTCGCCCAAGCGATCAGTCAGATCGACGGCCTGAAAACAACACAGCTACCATCACCAGTAATGGCTGTACTCACGGCACTTGAAATGAAATGCACAAGATATAAAGTGCGTGAGGATGTTATGGATCAGATCGTCCAGGAAGGCAGTCTGGAATATGCTACTGATGTAATAATACACCTTCAACAGATTGATATTAAATGGGATGGTAATGCTGCCAACTTACTGATTTAGTGTATGATGGTGATTTTAAGGTGCTTGCGTGGCTTCCATTTCCATCAGATGTCCTTCCTGCTCCGCTACTGAAGGCGTGGTGCGTAACGGCAAAAGCACTGCCGGACATCTGCGCTATCTCTGCTCTCATTGCCGTAAAACATGGCAACTACAGTTCACTTACACCGCCTCTCAGCCCGGTACGCACCAGAAAATCATTGATATGGCCATGAATGGCGTCGGATGTCGCGCCAGTGCACGCATTATGGGCGTTGGCCTCAACACGGTTTTACGTCACTTAAAAAACTCAGGCCGCAGTCGGTAACCTCGCGCATACAACCGGGCAGTGATGTGATTGTCTGCGCTGAAATGGACGAACATTGGGGCTACGTCGGTGCTAAATCACGTCAGCGCTGGCTGTTTTACGCGTATGACAGGATACGGAGGACGGTTGTGGCGCACGTCTTCGGTGAACGCACTCTGGCCACACTGGAGCGTCTTCTGAGCCTGCTGTCGGCCTTTGAGGTCGTGGTATGGATGACGGATGGCTGGCCGCTGTATGAATCACGCCTGAAGGGAAAGCTGCACGTTATCAGCAAGCGTTACACTCAGCGCATTGAGCGACATAATCTGAATCTGAGACAACATCTGGCAAGGCTGGGACGGAAGTCACTGTCGTTCTCAAAATCGGTGGAGCTGCATGACAAGGTCATCGGGCATTATCTGAACATAAAACACTATCAGTAAGTTGGAGTCATTACCAAATGGGATTATGCGAATAATGTCATTATTATTCTGCCGTCTGGCATTGCACCTGACTACTTGGAGCAATATTCCAGATTTGAATTACGCCTACGTAAACATTTATCACTGGCGGAAGAGTCTCTCTGGCAAAAATGTGCACAAAAACTTATTGCCGCAATTCCACATATTCCAGAATGGCGGCAACCATTAATTGCTTTGTTATTACCCGAAAAACCAGAAATTGCACATGAAATTGCCCAGCATCTACTGGGGCAAAAAAAATTACCCTCGCTTGAGTGGTTAAAAATAGTGGCGACTGATGAGCACATTCTTGCCTCATTAGAAAAATATCACGAGCCATATGCCATTTTTGATGATTACTATTGTGGTGCGATATGGTCAGCCACCGTATTACAGGAGCAAGGTGTTGCAGCCCTGCCCCGATTTGCTCCCTATGCCGCAAGTGACTACTGCGCCGATGTGTTGCGTCATATCAATCATCCGTTCGCATTAACACTGCTTATACGTGTAGCCGGGCATACTAAACGCTGTCACGATCGAATGACGAAAGCCTGCGCTGCGTTCCCACACGCAGCACTGGCAGCACTGGCGGAACTTCTAGTGCAAAAAGAAGAGAATAGTTGGCGCATTATGCTAATGACGATGTTTATCTCGCAACCAGCACTGGCAGAACAGGTCATTCCCTGGCTTTCGACACCCGCAGTTGCAGTGCTGAAATCATGCCAGCACCAACTGACACAGCCCTCAAACCATGCCAGCGCCGATCTACTGCCAGCCATAGTAGTCTCCCCACCATGGATTTCGAAAAAGAAAAAATCGCCGATTCCGGTGCTGGATTTAGCGCCATTAGGCATCGAGCCAATCTGTTATCTGACAGAAGAAATCAGTAATCAACTTTTGGCGAAATATATCTGGTATTCAAAACACATCACGGTTAGCCATGAAGAAAGTACTACCAACCTGTTGGCAAGGATGGGTTTTCAACGACGGATCGCTGGTACATATATTAAAGCTCCCGAAGCGGTAGTTGAGGCATGGCTAAATGAAGATTATTCAACCTTACTAAGTGAATTTAAGGTGTTTCATTCACCTACCGGGCATTATTGGCAGTTGGGGATTTTGACAACATTGCCGCTGGAGGCTGGAGAAAGCAGTAAAAGCATGGAATGCCCTTACTCTATCTCCACATACCGATACCGAATACGCCATGTTACATTTTGGACTCAAAGGTTTACCTGGTTTAGTTAACTCAATTACACGCTATCCACAGGAAGCCTTGCCCATCACGAATTACTTCGCAGCGAGTGAGCTGGCTCCTGCCGTCGCCCGTGCCTTCAACAAACTCAAAACGCTACGCGAAAACGCCCGCACCTGGCTGTTGAAATACCCGGAACATGCCCTTACCGGCCTGCTGCCTGCGGCGCTCGGCAAAGCCGGTGAAGCACAGGATAACGCCCGCGCTGCCTTGCGTATGCTTACCGAAAACGGTCATCAGCCATTACTGCAAGAAATCGCCCGGCGTTATAACCAGTCGGAAGTAACAGACGCGGTGAACGCTCTGCTTGCGCTCGATCCCTTAGATAATCACCCGACAAAAATCCCCACTCTTCCGACCTTTTATCAGCCATCGATCTGGACGCGCCCGGTATTAAAAGCAAACGCCCAATCACTGCCAGATAACGCCCTCCTCCACCTCGGCGAAATGCTCCGCTTCCCTCAGGAAGAGGCTCTGTATCCGGGATTATTGCAGGTGAAAGACGCCTGTACCGCTGACTCTCTGGCTGAATTTGCCTGGGATCTGTTTACCGCCTGGCAGACCGCTGGCGCGCCGTCGAAAGAGAGTTGGGCGTTCACTGCGTTAGGCGTTCTCGGTAACGATGACACCGCCCGCAAACTGACGCCATTAATACGCGCCTGGCCTGGTGAATCCCAGCATAAACGCGCCACCGTTGGGTTGGATATTCTCGCCGCTATCGGTAGTGATATCGCCCTGATGCAGCTTAACGGCATTGCTCAGAAACTGAAATTCAAAGCATTACAGGAGCGGGCAAAAGAAAAGATTGCCGACATTGCCGAGAGCCGCGAACTCACGGTAGCGGAGCTTGAAGATCGGTTAGCACCGGATCTCGGTCTGGATGATAACGGTTCGTTGCTGCTGGATTTTGGCCCACGCCAGTTCACCGTCAGCTTTGATGAAACCTTAAAACCGTTTGTGCGTGATGTTTCCGGCAGCCGCCTGAAAGACCTGCCAAAACCAAACAAAAGCGATTATGAGTCACAGGCGAACGATGCTGTTAACCGCTACAAATTGCTGAAAAAAGATGCGCGTACCGTCGCGGCCCAGCAGGTAGCAAGGCTTGAATCCGCCATGTGCCTGCGTCGCCGCTGGTCGCCGGAAAACTTCCAACTCTTCCTGGTTGTGCATCCGCTGGTTCGCCACTTAACCCGCCGTCTGATTTGGGGCGTTTATAGCGCCGACAACCAGCTACTGGCCTGTTTCCGGGTAGCGGAAGATAACAGCTACAGCACCGCTGACGATGATCTTTTCACCCTGCCGGAAGGCGATATCTCTATCGGCATTCCTCACGTTCTGGAAATATCACCGACGGATGCTGTCGCCTTTGGTCAGCTTTTTGCCGACTACGAACTGCTACCACCGTTCCGTCAGCTTGACCGTAACAGTTACGCCCTGACAGAAGCCGAGCGCAACGCCAGCGAACTGACCCGCTGGGCAGGCAGAAAATGCCCGAGCGGCCGGGTCATGGGGCTGGCAAATAAAGGCTGGATAAAGGGCGAACCACAGGATGGAGGCTGGATGATCAAACCTCTCGGTCGCTGGTCGTTAATCATGGAAATCGACGAAGGTTTTGCGGTGGGTATATCACCAGCCGAACTTAGCGCTGAGCAGCTCTTAAGCAAGCTGTGGCTATGGGAAGGCAAAGCGGAAAGCTATGGCTGGGGGAGTAATTCAACACAGGAAGCGCAGTTCTCCGTACTCGATGCCATCACCGCCAGCGAGCTAATTAACGATATTGAAGCCCTGTTTGAATAAGGAAAGAGCATGGACAAGGAATTACCGTGGCTGGCGGATAACGCCCAACTGGAACTGAAATATAAAAAAGGCAAAACACCACTCAGTCATCGCAATTGGCCGGGCGAACCAGTGCCTGTTATCACTGAAAGCATCATTCAGACACTGGGTGATGAATTGCTACAAAAAGCTGAGAAGAAAAAAAACATTGTCTGGCGTTATGAAAATTTTTCACCGGAGTGGCAGTCCGCCATTACGCAGGCCATCAACTTGATCGGCGAACACAAACCCTCAGTCCCGGCCCGCACAATGGCGGCACTAGCCTTTATCGCGCAAAATGACAACCAACAGTTGCTCGACGAAATCGTCCAACAAGAGGGGCTGGAATATGCGACTGAGGTGGTGATTGCACGCCAGTTTATTGCACGGTGTTATGAGAGTGATCCTCTGGTAGTCACATTGCAGTATCAGAACGAGGACTATGGCTATGGTTATCGCTCAGAAACCTATAACGAATTCGATCTCCGACTGCGTAAACACCTCTCTCTGGCAGAGGAAAGCTGCTGGCAGCGTTGCGCCGACAAACTCATTGCCGCACTGCCAGGAATAACCAAAGTTCGCCGCCCTTTTATTGCGCTGATCCTCCCCGAAAAACCAGAAATCGCCAATGAGTTGGTAAGCCTTGAATGCCCGCGGACTCATTTTCATTCTAAGGAGTGGTTAAAAGTTGTTGCTACTGACCCCAAAGCGGTGAGAAAACTCGAACGCTACTGGAGCCAGGATATATTTAGCGATCGAGAAGCCAGCTACATGTCGCATGAAAACCACTTCGGCTACGCGGCCTGCGCTGCCCTTTTGCGCGAACAAGGACTGGCAGTCGTTCCGCGCCTCGCGATATATGCCCATAAAGAAGATTGCGGCAGTCTGCTGGTACAAATTAACCATCCGCAAGTCATCCGCACCTTGCTGTTAGTTGCTGATAAAAACAAACCCAGCCTGCAACGTGTGGCTAAATACAGTAAAAACTTCACCCATGCGACGCTCGCCGCACTGGCAGAACTGCTGGCGTTAACCAAACCGCCGGCCCGCCTGGTTATCCAATCATCGAAGACGAAAGCTGCCTGCACAGCAAAAAGCACGCGATGAATACTGGCGTACGCTGTTACAAACGCTGATGGCATCGCAGCCACAACTGGCAGCGGGTGAATGTTCGTGGTTGCATCTCTCAAGACCCCAGTCAGTGCTGAAGAGTTATTTATCGGCACCGCCCAAACCGGTTATTGATGGCACCGATCCAGCAATATTGCAGAAATCCTCGTTTTCACCACCGTGGCGTAGTAAGAAAAAAATGACAGCTCCACGTCTTGATTTGGCACCGCTTGAGATTAGGCTCCGGCCGCAAGTTTACTGGCGACCAGGCGAACAAGGAGGCTTGCCGCCGCTGTGAGCTTCCTGCCGTTTTTATTTCGGCGCGGAATCTCTTGCGCAACGCATGGAACAAAAGGAGTGGACGAGTTGTATTACAGGAACTGGGTTTTGGGGATGATGTATGGCTGTTTGAATTGGATATTTGTCTCCGCGGAAAACTGGATGCTTTGCTGCTGCAATTCACTTCTTTGTTCAGTGGCATTACTTACAGGGGCAGGTGAAGAGAATCCTGAATGGCTGGAACTGCCGGAAGCCGCACCAATTAGCACCACAGGCGCTCCGCAGCGGTCGCATAGAAGCGTTAATTAACATATGGGGAATCAATCAGCAACTTTTACTAGCTTATCGTCCGGAAAAGAGTAAGTCTGGAACCTG
Organism: Shigella flexneri; assembly: GCA_048288465.1. Classification (GTDB taxonomy): domain Bacteria; phylum Pseudomonadota; class Gammaproteobacteria; order Enterobacterales; family Enterobacteriaceae; genus Enterobacter; species Enterobacter flexneri_B. Next base: position 2,140,385 of record CP182556.1, read on the forward strand.
TATTTTATTGGCACAGTTGCCGCGTGAGATGGCTTTGACCTTCTGGCTGCGTATCAATTGTCAAGAGCTCATCTGGTTGGCGGTTCGCAGGACTATTTCTCAGTATCCTCGGATTGGATGCGCTACCAGGTCTGCTGTTGGCTTTTTCACATCGTCCAAAAGAAAATTTCCGTATTTTAAATTTTGACGCAACGGATCGGCGCTGCCTGTTGCCCACGTCTGGCGACGTTTCGCGGCGCAGCGTGATCTGGCTGGCCAGTGGATTTGCCGATGGCCGGAACATACGGCTAGTGCACCTATCCCTCTTGTCTTTACCAAACCCAGCGATGATCGCGAAGCCGCCTTACTTGCCCTGCGTTTACTGTACGACAGGGACATGGCAAATTGCTACAAACCATGGCCAACCGCGGCAGCGTACAGATTCTATGGTCTCCTGGAGCAGTTGCTTAAACAGGGTCCAATGGAGATCTACCCGGCACGCATTCCAAAAGCCCCTGATTTCTGGCATCCGGCGATGTCGTCCAGGCCTCGACTTATCACTAATAATGAGCCTGTTACCGGTGACGCTCTGGAAATTATCGGCGAAATGCTGCGCTTGCAGGGGGGCGTTTTTATAGCGGGCTGGAACAACTGAAACGTTCTGCCAGCCCAAACGCTGGCAGCTTTTGCCTGGAATATCTTCACTGCGTGGCAACGAGCTGGTGCCCCCGCAAAAGACAACTGGGCATTTCTGGCGTTAAGTCTCTTGGTGACGAAAGCACGGCACGGATCTGACAACACGATCCTCACCTGGCCACAGAAGGCCAATCTGCCCGTGCTGTCAGCGGCCTGAACATCCTTACCCTGATGAATAATGATATGGCGCTGATACAGCTCGTCGTATCTCGCAACGGGCTAAATCCCGCACCTTACGTGATAACGCGGCGGAATTTCTTCAGGTGGTCGCAGGAAATCGCGGGCTAGCAGGAAGAGCTAGCGGACAGGATACGTCCCAACCCTGGGCCTTGATGATCCGCAGGCGTTCGTTTTGATTTTGGTCCCCGGCAGATTTACCGTTCGCTTCGATGAAACCCTCAACCCGGTTATCTTTAATCAGCAAAACGTTCACCAGAAAAGCGTTTCCCGTTTGCGCGCCGATGACGATCAACTGAAAGCGACCGAGGCACTGGCCCGACTAAAGGGCTAAAAACACAGTGTCAGGTGAGCAAAACACCTGCCCCGCGTCTTGAAAAACGGCACTACGTACCACCCGACGCTGGTCGCTGGCAGGGTACCATTCTCGTTGTTGATCATCCCTTTACCGTTCTGGTTACCCAGCGGTTGATATGGGGGGTTATCCGGCAAATGAACCGCGTGTTTACTCAAAGCCTTTCGTGTCGCCGCAGAGGGGGAGTTCTGCGATGCGCGGGTGAGCCAATTGACCTGCCTGCGGACATCTGATTGGCATTGCCCACCGGTAGAAATGACGGGGAAATGCGCAGTAATTTGCACGCTTTTTGCCGATTACAAATTATGCCGCCTTTTTCGCCAGTTGTCACGCCGCACGGTGCTGCTCACACCTGACAGTCAACCAGTAACGGCCTGACTCGCTGGGAAGGTAAATCCGCTACCGTTGGGCAACTTATGGGAATGCGATACAAAGGCTGGGAGTCGGCTATCAGGACGCGTTGTCTATCAGCGGTAGTACCGGCTGGTCCTTAAGTTTTCGCCCGGTTTTAACCACTACAATGTTGATAGCAAAGCGCTAATGAGCTCCGTTTCTCTCGAGTGTACCGTGACAATGAATCCGTCACTTTTGCCGAACTTGATGTGTTTGATTGAGTGAGGCGTTAAGCGCACCTGACGTCATTTTCCATTAAAACCGCGGGCAGCGGTGCGACTGCCGTTATCGACACGACTTACCAGCGGGGAAGCGATGATGGTCCAGGAGGCGGTTGCTGCTTCCGATTATGAGGTCCCTGTACCTGAAGATCTGGTTTCCTTCAGATTGAGATCCATAAATGCTCTGAATTATTTACAGGTTCCCTCTACGACTGGAGCGGATCCAGGCTGCGTCAACATTCATCAACGTGATCGAGAAGATGCTAACCGCTAATAAATTATGCGTTGATTTTATAAGAGATAGTGTATTGATGAGCGGAGAGTACCAAGGTGATACACCTGAAACTGTAATAGCAATTTTTAATCGTAAACTACAGAATATATTGAACCAACTAATAGAATCTCTTATTAAAGGGGAAGCGGTTTTCCCCTTAGATGCATTAGAATTTGCCGTTACTTCAACAAATCAATCAACCGTAACAGAGCCACTAATAGCTCCGGTACGGCAATGGAGCACGGTTAACTTTTGTGTCAGCGTGTCCCATCCGCTCTCCTTATTAAGGAGCGCCAACACCAGCACCTCTACACTGCCTGTGGATACTGACTTACATTTTTCTTCATCGCCATGTTGCACTCCGAATCAGAGCGCTCCCTAGGCACCACCCGTCCGGTAGCAGACTGAAATCGGTTCGATGCGGCACAATTTCCCAGACAGTCAGGATTATGAATACTTTTCATCGTAATTGCAAACTCCAGAGGTGGTTATAATTCGTTCGTTGAGATGCCATGTTGCACTATCAGTCAACTTAACATCAAAGTCATAAATAAAAGAACCTGCCCCTCACCAGCAGGTTTATTTTCTGCAATCTACTTCCAGATATTTTGCCAATAGCCCACCATAAATATTCACATCCCGGTCAACAGTACGTCAATATAAAAATGATAAATTATAAATAAAAATGAGTTATATGATGAATTAATAAAAACAGTAATCATTTGTAAAAGGGGGGAAGCGATTTTCCCCTTAGATGCGTTCAATTTGCCGTTGCTTCAACAAATGATCGACCGTGACGAGCCACTAATAGCTCCAGTACAGCAATGGGCGCGGATCCCTGTGTCAGCGTGTCCATCCGCTCTCCTTATTAAGGAGCACAACGCCAGCACCTTACCTTACACTGCCTGTCGATACTGGTTTCTGGTCTGTGTTGGTGTCAACGTTGCTCTGCCGGATGGGCGCCTCGCCTGGCACCACCCGTCCAGCAGCAGGACTTGATCATGATCCGGCACAACCTCCCAACGGGCAGGATTATGATCTCATCACTGAATTGCAATGGAGTGTGGGGATATGGTTATGATCCTTGGTTCGTCAAATGTTGCACGATCAGCAAGTTAGCGTCACTGTAGTAAATAAAAGAACCTGCCCTCACCAGCAGCTTATGCTGATGTGTTTTGCAGATATTTTCCGCTCAAACAACTAATGCGCCAAACATTTATTTTTAGTAAAATATAGTTTATTTAGTTAATACATTTCAGGGATGAATATATGTCACCGCAGAATAATCATCTCCCACATCCGCCTGCTGCTTTGTTATACGCCGATGAACTGGCAAAATTAAAACAAAATGATAACGCACTTGCCGCCAGTTGGCGGTACGTTTGCCTGCGGCCCGTGCTTTTATCCTGGCGATAGCGCGCAAATCTTCGCCGTAAAGTGGTGATTAAGTTCCTCCGCTGTCGAACGTATGCTAGTCACTCTTGCCACCGGACGCGGTTTGATGTTGGTGGGGACGTGACACGTGAAATCTCTCCTGTAAAACTACTGGCAACCGCTATTAGCGGCGATGCCGGGTTAACCGTCCAGGGCGGCGCATCTACCACTGGAAGATCAAATCAAGATACAGCTGGACTCGCCTCTGCTTATCAATAGTGGCCCATCAACGGAAGCGCTGGTCCCTGCCCCGCTTTACAGGGAATGCGCGACAGCAAAATCGTCCGTTTTGAAGAGATAACGCGTACACCGCTGGAAGTGCAAGACTGTCTGTTGGGTATACTTTTTCTGACAGGGTGATGACAGTACGGAACTCACCTGCATCAGCCCATCATCAGCTGTCTCCAAGGCTTTGGTCTTTTTCCGCTGCAATTTGCTCGTGCCGTCAAATGAAATGATTCTGGCTGGGCTCATCGATTTCTGAACTGTTCTTCCGATTATGGATTTGGCCAGAGGAGCTGGAGCTTGTCGCCAGTGCTTCGGCGCGTTTGCTGGCCCATAGCGGTATTCCGCATAAAGTGCCTAACGCGGTCCTGGGTCTGGTCCGCACCTTCCGCGATCTACGTGCCAACGGCGAAAAGAAAACGTCAATGGATACACTAACAGCGATTATGTCCACCGCTGAAGCCGTGAACGTGGCCCACGCCGTAGGCGTCCGCGCCTGGTTTTTAGCGGAGTCGCGCAGGTGAGCCAGCCGACCTGGTGGACTGCATTGCCAGAAGATCATCAGTAAAGATAACGAAGAAGAATCGCGCTCGTCTGCGCCGAGTACTTTCGAACAACGAGTCGCCACACATTAGAGAACTCACTGGCAGGCTTATTATCAAGCCCACCACCGCCTACAGTGAGGAAAGATCCATATAGCGAGCCGTTCCATAACCGGCGTCAAATTCCGGCCTGCGCCCGGCTGGTGAAATCGTTAATGAAAGCCAGCAGCCAGGTAAGCTTTGATTGAAGGCCCAGGCTGATTTTAATGACCGGGTAGACGAACTGTTTTTAGCCCACCAGCTTCCGGTAGCTATTTACAGTTCCTGCCAGTATGGGGACGGTGCAGCCCCCGGGCATCATGCCTGGACGCCATGTGCTAAAATATCACCGCAGTCAGGCCAGCGCTCCAAGCCGCACGTGGTCTTCAGGCGCAAAACTTACTTCATCGATTTGCCTTGCTGGGCGCCAGGGTGAAGAAGTGGACAATTCGCCTGATACGCAGAGGGGAAAGCCAGGCCTTGCTGCTGCGTGCCACCCCGCATGGATAACAGCGACGCCCTGTGGGATGGCTCTTTCGAAGATGAAAGCCAGCAAACTGCATTACCCTCTGCACTGGCGCACTATTTTGCCGACTGCGGGGCGACCCGCCGGAGATGCTCTCGATCGTTGTACGCAAGCCTTTATGGCCCGCTGGATTGGATGGGCGATGCAGCGAAATAATGGCGACGTGTAAGTGTCTGCGGTGGCTGGCACGCTGCAACATATGGCAAAAATGTGGCGCGAATGCCCGCAGGAAATTAACACGCCAGAATTTGCCATCACTGGCAGATGCCGTTACAGGTTGTTATCTCACCCCCTACAGTGTAAGGCCTTGATGTGCTGGCAGGATACCTTTCCGGAATGCCTCCGGTATGGCAAAACTGGTGCTGGCAGTGGGACTTACAGCAGGCAGAAACAACTGCTAAAAACGGTTCTCACCCGTTTGCGCCAGCACAAGTTGCCTGCTTCGACCGCGGATATGGCTCTCACACATCTGCATGCAATGGCACTGGCACAGTTCCGCGGTCATCCACTACCTTCCTCACTGACTGGCTGGATGCTAATAGCAGAATAGCTGATTAAAGAAGCCCTGATGCGCCGTTGCCGTGGAGCTATCGCGGCGTTGTTGATTCCGACACCGATCCGATTCTGCTAACGTTGATAGACGCGTTTTAGCGGGTGACGGATTCGGTAAACTTACTACGCCACAACCTCCTCTGCCAAAAGATGTCACCTGCGAACTGGAACGTCCCGCAATCTCCCTTCCGGCAGAGCTTCCTTGAATCGCTTTAACCCCGAATGGACAGGCGCAAAGTCAGGTGTTGCATTGGCTGGCAATACTGGAGATCCCAGGGATTGTGCGCCAGCAGGGAAGCACACTGACACTTGCAGGCGACGGTAAAGACCACTGGAAATTAACCCACCGCTCAGCCGGCATCCGGCATTGATTTGAGGCCGCCTGCTTGGTGCCGCACTTCAGGAAGCCGCACGCCATAAATTAGAAGCCGATATGCTGGACGCGGGTAAATCGGGCATATCACCACATGTCTTAGCCAGCGGCGTTAGCAGGTATGGCGTCCTTCAGTCAACAATTACTGGAGCAACTCACATTATTAATCGCCCAGGAAAATCAATTTGCCGAAATGGGCCAGGCGCTGGAAGTGCTATATGCCTTATGGCGGCTGGATGAAATTAGCGGTATGCAAGGCGCGCAGATATTACAAACGACGTTATGCGCGGCTATCGATCGCACGCTGTGGCTGTGTGAATCCAACGGCAGACCGGATGAAAAGGAGTTTCACGCTCACTTGCATAGCTGGCAAGCGTTGTGTCATATCCTGCGCGATCTACATAGCGGTGTGCAACTCCCCGGCGTTTCGCTTTCTGCGGCGGTAGCCTTGCTGGAGCGACACAGTCAGGCGATTCATGTCCTGGCACTGGATCGCGGCGCGACTCTTGGTGCGCTGATGCGTCTGGAACATCCCAACGCTAGTGCCGAAGCGGCGCTGACGATGCTGGCGCAGTTATCCCCGGCACAATCCGGCGAGGCGCTGCACGGTTTGCTGGCATTAGCCCGTCATCAACTGGCCTGTCAGCCGGCATTTATCGCCGGTTTCAGCAGTCATTTAAATCAACTAAGTGATGCCGATTTTACCAATGCCCTGCCCGATTTACGCGCGGCAATGGCCTGGCTACCGCCACGAGAACGCGGGACGCTGGCGCATCAGGTGCTTGAGCATTATCAACTGGCGCAACTTCCCGTTTCGGCACTGCAAATGCCGTTGCATTGTCCACCGCAAGCCATTGCACATCATCAACAACTCGAACAGCAGGCACTGGCATCGCTGCAACACTGGGGAGTTTTCCATGTCTGAACTGAACGATCTTCTGACCACCCGTGAGCTACAACGCTGGCGATTAATTCTTGGCGAAGCGGCAGAAACGACGCTTTGTGGGCTGGATGACAACGCCCGGCAGATAGATCACGCGCTGGAGTGGCTGTATGGGCGCGATCCTGAACGGCTCCAGCGTGGTGAACGCTCTAGTGGATTAGGTGGCTCAAATCTCACCACTCCTGAGTGGATCAACAGTATTCACACGCTGTTTCCGCAACAGGTGATTGAGCGGCTGGAAAGCGATGCCGTACTGCGCTACGGCATTGAAGATGTGGTGACAAATCTCGACGTGCTGGAACGTATGCAGCCTTCCGAAAGCCTGCTACGCGCCGTTTTGCACACCAAACATCTGATGAACCCCGAAGTACTGGCTGCCGCCCGCAGGATTGTGCGCCAGGTTGTGGAAGAAATTATGGCGCGACTGGCAAAGGAAGTTCGTCAGGCTTTTTCTGGTGTCCGCGATCGTCGTCGCCGCTCATTTATTCCACTGGCGCGAAACTTTGATTTCAAAAGTACTCTGCGCGCCAACCTGCAACACTGGCACCCGCAACACGGCAAGTTGTATATCGAATTCCCCCGCTTTAACAGCCGCATTAAACGCCAAAGCGAGCAATGGCAACTGGTCTTACTGGTTGATCAAAGCGGATCGATGGTCGATTCGGTGATCCACTCTGCGGTGATGGCGGCCTGTTTATGGCAGTTACCCGGCATTCGTACCCATCTGGTGGCGTTTGACACAAGCGTCGTTGATCTCACGGCAGACGTTGCCGATCCGGTAGAGTTATTAATGAAAGTGCAATTAGGCGGCGGAACCAATATCGCCAGTGCCATGGAGTATGGTCGGCAACTTATTGAACAACCTGCAAAAAGCGTCATTATCCTCGTGAGCGATTTTTATGAAGGGGGTTCATCATCATTGCTGACGCACCAAGTGAAAAAGTGTGTCCAGAGCGGCATCAAAGTGCTGGGACTGGCAGCGCTCGATAGCACAGCAACACCTTGCTATGACCGCGATACGGCCCAGGCGCTGGTTAATGTCGGCGCACAAATAGCCGCCATGACACCGGGCGAGCTGGCATCATGGCTTGCGGAGAATCTTCAGTCATGAATTCACTACGTCCGGAATTATTAGAACTGACACCGCAGGCACTGACGGCGTTAAGCAATGCCGGTTTTGTTAAGCGCAGCCTTAAGGAACTGGAAAATGGCAACGTCCCGGAAATCAGCCATGAGAACAGCGCTTTAATCGCCACCTTCAGTGACGGTGTCCGTACCCAGCTGGCGAACGGCCAGGCACTGAAAGAGGCTCAGTGCACCTATGGGGCCAGCGGCATGTGCCGTCATCGCGTGATGCTGGTGTTACGTTATCAACGACTTTGTGCTCAGTGCCACCTGCGGAAAGAGAAGAGTTCAGATGCGGCAATGTCGCCTCGAAGAACTGGCTACCCTTGCCGATGCCACCGCAAACGCGCGCGGGGCTGGTCGCTGAAGAGCCTCGCCATTGAGTTGTTGTGTCCGCGGGCGAAATTCCCTGTGCCCGCTTACCGATCGAGCGATGTGCGTTTTTCTCCCCACAGCAGTTCGTTGAGCTCGCCCGTTGTGATTGTATTGAAGGCACTCTCAGAACATATACGTACTGGCGGTACAGGCCTTCGTCGAGGCCAAAGCGCCAGCAGCAATTTAACCATTTAATCTGGCAGATGCGCAGCGAACACGTCACATCATCTGACAATCCGTTTGCCAGCGAAGAAGGCCGAACGTATAGTAGATATGTCAGCAATTAAGGCCAGGCATTATGGCTTGGCGGCATCGAGCCAGCCGCTTATTCACTACAAGGCTTTCAGCCGCGCGCAGCAAGCGGCGGAACGCTGCAACTGGCGATGGGTGGGTCAATCGCTGGGCAACTGCGCGCCAGCGTTGATGCCTTCCACGCCCGCGCCAAGCCATTATCAGTGCCGGGAGAATGCTCTGTAGCTTGCCGCATTAAACAGTCGATTAAATTCCGGCACACGAAATGGCGCAGCGCGACGAGTGTTGGTGAAATTCCTCCATGCCGTGGCGCACGGTCGTTGGCGCAGCATTGCCGGAGAAGCAAAGCTTGATCATCTGCGGCTGGTGTCTTTAGGTATGCGTTGCTGGCAGGATATTGAGCATTATCGTTTACGCATCTGGTTTCCCAATCCCGACACCGGCAGTCTGCACCTTTCGCGCAGTTGGCCGCGAAGTGAACGGGAAAACCACACGGCAGCTACGCATCAGCTGTTTAGTTTTCAGGCTGGCGCACTGGCGGGCGGGCGGATTACTTCACAAGCAGCAAAACGCAGTGCCGATGGCGAGCTGCTGTAGCTACCCGCAACCGCTTAGCGGCGTTGTGCCGCTGTCGCCTGATGCCTGGCAAATGTTGAGCGCGCCGTTACGCCAGGCCCGGGCATTGTGGCTTTGCGGGATGGTGTACCGCCAGCATCCCCCCGCCTGCATACGGCCTCTTAATCAGGTGGATGACTTCTTGTTCTCCCGGTCGCTCGTGTATTTCGCTCGGTTGGGATAACAGCCGCCAGACGCTGGATGCGCAGGTAATCAGCGGCGAAGGTGAAGATGATCTGCTGACGTTATCGCTGCCAGCCTCAGCCAGCGCGCCTTATGCCGTTGAACGCATGGCGGCGCTTTTGCAACAAACGAACGACCCGTGTATCTGGTTTCTGGCTTTGTCAGTTTTGTTGATGGGCAATTGACACTGGAACCACAGGTAATGATCAAAGACTCGTGCCTGGGCGCTGGACGCAGAAACTGCGCCTGTGGTGGTATCACTACCTTCTGCAGCGTCTGCCTGTGCCGTCTACTGCTCATCAGTTGCTGATGCGCTGCCAGGCATTTTCTTATTCAACTGTTCCGTAACGGCTGGCTGTCAGGAACAGAGCGCTATTAGTCAGGCAGAGTTGCTGGCGAATGACCTTCGCGGTGGGTTTTATCGGCTGGCACATGTGTTGGCACAATTTCGTAATACGAGAAAGCGAGGCACGGGTAGAAGCAATGAATTAGCGGTCTTGCTTTGCGAACAATTCTGCCCATGCTTCAGCAACAAGGATGAAATAGTGCTTTTTACTAGAGTTTGTACTCCAGTTCCGGACTGCTCACGCCACGGTATAGGCATATTCTCTGTCGGCCCTGGTGGAGATTTCCACCAGTTTCTTTGATTAAATAAAATAAAGTTAGCTGAAGGCTTTCAATAAGCTGTTTTCCCTCGTTGCTGCATCTGTTCTGGTTTTCTCTCTTGCTGGCTGCGGTGACAAAGAAAATAGAAGAAATTCAGCGCCAATCTGAACGGCACTGAAATTGCCATTACCTATGTCTACAAAGGTGACAAGGTGCTTAAGCAATCTTCTGAAACCAAAACCGAATTTGCCTCCATTGGTGCAACCGCGAAGAAGATACTGCCAGGGCGCTTAACGACCGTTAAGCGCCAAATACAAAAACATCGCGGTGCTGAAGAAAAATTAACCTATACCGATACCTACGCGCAGGAAAACGTGACTATCGATATGGAAAAAGTCGATTTAACTACATACGGGTCTTCGGAAATAGACGTTTCTGCTGAAGATGCCAAAAAGGGTCTGGCTCTGGCGAATGGAACTGGTGATGAAAGCCGCTGGTTTTAAAGAAGTGAAATGATCTGTCGGCGGCCATCTTTCGCATGGCCGCCATACCGTGTTAGCTTTTCTTCACATGCTGGCGCGCTGCCAGTCCACACAAGAAGTGACGAAAACTGATCGCCGCATTCGCGGAAGTTTTTATAATCCGGTGCGCGCATCATGGCTGTAATTTCCGGCATCGAAACGCGGAACTGCTGTTCGGTGAGGAATAGCCAGAATGTCATCGGTTTTCAGCGAAAACGCGATCAGTAATTTTTTCAGCACAATGTGTATTTAATGCGACGTTCCGCTGCAGGTGCCAGAAGCGACTCATCCTTGCCGCGTTTTTCATAATCAGGCCATTGAGCATGACGGACAAAACAATGTCCGGACAACGCTGAAAACCCTCTTCGTCTTCTTTCGTCAGCCGACGGCAATATCTGCCGCGGTGGCTTCGACGTACCCAGCGCCAGAATACGCACCAGGTCATTATTCTGGCTTTCAAAATGTAGCGCACGCTGCGCGAGAATATCATTTTTCTGGCATGAGGCCTTCAGGTGTTGATGAGGCAAAAAGCCATTTTCACAGTCTTTTACAGGCCAATCGCCTCTTTTAAGCTTTTCAGATAACGGCGGCTGACCGGCACGGTTAAGCCATACGCAAAATCAACTCGGCCGCACCATATGGTCCGACGAATCTCCTGTAAATGCGCAAGGTTAACCAGATACTGACGATGGCAGCGCAGTAGTGGTGTACGACTTTCCAGGGTACGTAATGTCAATTGGGTAAAGCCCTCTTTCCCTTCGTGGCTGGTAACGTAGACACCGCTCATCCGACTGCTGACCAAATGCCACATTTCATTTGCAGACAAAGTCGATCCGACTATGCCCGTACAAGGGATAAATTTCAGCGCCTGTTGATTTTCCGGTAACGGCGAAACATCCTGCTTGCTGCGCTCCTGACGCAATCGCGCCAGCGTTTTCTCCAGTCACGCTTAATCAATTGGCTTCAGCAGATAATCAAAGGCATGTTCTTCAAAGGCTTTAATAGCGTATTCGTCAAACGCGGATAAAAACAATATACGGGCAATGTTCCGGGTAGAGCATCCCCACCGCGTCCAGACCACTGATGCGCGGCATCTGGATATGAGAAACAGCACATCCGGGCGCAGGTCCTCCACCGCGCCAAATGCCTTCCACGGCGTTTGAACACTCGCCAACAATTTCAATATCGCTCTGCTCCTGCAAAAATACGCGCAGGTTCTCCCGTGCTAACGGTTCATCATCGACGATTACAACTTTTTAATCATGCTCGTCCCTCCATGGTAGTCGTAACGTTATTCGGTGTAACTTTCGGCTCACAGGCGACGCTTACTCCATAGTCATCGCCAAACCGTTCACGTAAACGCTTATCCACCAGATTCATCCCCAGCCCACTGGCATTCATTAGGTTGATACAAACCGGCATTGTCTTGATCTCCAGGCATCAAATGTTGCCCCTCACGTCGGGCGCTGATTGCCACTCGCCCTGTATCCAGCAGTTGTGATGTCCCATGTTTAATGGCGTTTTTCCACTATCGGTTGCAGGGTAAACGCGGCAATTGCTGCTGGGATAATTCTTGCGGAATAGCGAATGTTGACCTGCAACCGCGACTGGAAGCGCGCCTTTTCAATTTGCAGATAAGCGTTCACATGTTCAATTTCGTCGGCGAGAGTTAACAAACTCCGAAGGCCGCTTTAAGTTTTTGGGGGAAAAAGTGGAAAGATCCTCCACCAGCTGGCTGGCCTGTTCGCTGTCACGGCGGATCACCGCTTTAATGGTGTTAAGCGCATTAAACAAAAAATAAAGATCACCTGGGCGTGAAGCAGTTTGATTTCTGACTGGGTGAGCATCGCTTTTTGCCGCTCATTTCCCCGGCAAGAATCTGCGCCGAAAGCAGTTCCGCAATCCCCTCGCCCAGCGTGCGGTTTATTGAACTGAATAAACGGTTTTTCGCTTCATACGATTTGATGGTGCCCATCACGCGCTGATTTTCGCCACGCAACGGAATTACCAGCGTCGACCCCAGCTTGCATTGCGATGCGAAAGAGCAACGATAAGGTACTTAGTTGCCGTCGGCGTAGACCACTTCACCGGTTTCAATCGCTTTTAAGGTGTAAGTCGAAGAAATCGGTTTGCCGGGTAAATGGTGGTCGTCACCAATTCCGGTAAAGGCCAGCAATTTCTCTCAATCGGTAATCACGATTGTCCAATATCCAGCTCCTTGATCACGGCCTCCGACCACTTTCATGCTGTTCACTTCGTTAAACCCCTGTCGCAAAATCCCTTCCGTCGAGGCTCCCACCTTCAGCGCAGTGGCAAGAAAAGCCGAAGTGCTGCGAACATCGCGCGTTTATCGAGCAATATACGCCGTGAACGGCGCCGCGCCGACGGTATCGGTGACCATCATTGGCGCAGCAATATTACTCACCAGACGCACCGCATCTTCTCATAAGGTAGGGCGATGGCAAGGATGATCAGCATTGCACCATTTTCGAGACGAACGTGACGGCACCGGCGGTCATGGGGTTAAAGACTTTATCGGTCCGCCACGACGATCAGGATGCTGTGTACCCAGGCCGCCGAGCAATCCTTCAACGATGGTTGAGAATAGTCCGACTTAGCGCGGTCATGCCCCCCATCGAATATCGATGTAAGCCACGGTCAACCAACCAGCCCACCGACGACCGGACCGCGGGTCAGCCGCCCATTACCGCGCCTATCGCACGGGTATTGGCAATAGAATCGTCAATTGCCATCCGAACGGGGTGCCCCATGATGCAGAAGATGGAAAAGACGATGTAGCAGAGAAATTTATGCGGCAGACAACCGTGACCTGCATTAACGGTATGAATCATGGCGTTTTACTCATAACCACGCAATGACTAAAAAAACGCACATCTGCTGAAGCAGCAGCAACGCAGATTAAAATCGTACATACCGCAAACCACACTTCCCTTTAAAACGCGTAACATACATGCCTGCGTTTAACTTTCTTTGAACTTGTACAAAAATGAGAATTCGTAGTTACAATAACTTCAAATCACCTGGCAAAAATAAAATCACCCTATAGATGCACAAAAAACGGGCAAAACTGCCTGGTTCGCGAAAACTGCGTCTAAAGTTAAACCGGGACCTCGCGAGCAAGGGTGAGACGATGGCGCCTCACAATTGGTGAAGTGGCGTTGCTTTGTGATATTAATCCTGTCACGTTACGCGCATCATTGCAGAGGCATTACGGATTGCTGAAAACCGCAACGGACAGACGGCGGTCATCGGCTGTCTCAACAATGCCGATATTGACCGGATGCGCGAGATCAAACGCTGGGATCGACAACGGCGTGCAGGTCAGCAAAGTTAAAATGCTGCTCAGTAATGAAAATGTTGATGTGCAGACGGCTGATCGGCAAGAAAACATTACTGACTTACCTGCAATAGCGGCAATCTACATAGCCTGCGAACATGGAATCAAGAGCGCGGTCAGGATTACCCGCCCGACACTCACCACACATCTGTTTATTCCTCTGCGCCGACAGCTTCAGTGCCAACAACCGACTCTCGGCGCTGCTGGCAATCCTGACGGCTACTAATCAACTACATCGCCATTTGTCTGGCTTCGGCACGTAAAGACAGGGTAAAGATGCGCTGGTGGTTGGCTGGAAATCGGGGTACCACCCGTCTGTGGCTGAGGGCTGGATTGCCAGTCGACAAGGATCGCGCATTGATGTCCTCGCCCACTCGCTCAATCAACTCACGCCTGAACTATTCGAAGGCCGTACATTGCTGGTGTGGTGCGGTGAAGATCGAACCTCCGCCCAACAGCAACAACTCACCAGTTGGCGGACAAGGCCATGATATTTTCCACTCGGCATTTAATGATTCGTTAACAAATGCGCTTTTTGTACGGTAGCTTGGTTAACATACGAGTGCATTATGCGCATAGCTGAATTTGGGGTCATCACCTGTCCTGTTTATGGCGTTAGGCGGAATAGGTGGCGTCATGCTCGCAGGTTATACCTTTATTTTGCGTGCTGGCTAACCCTGCACCAGCCTTTCAACAGGCGGTCTCCGATGATCGCCGCCAGTGCCACCAGTAACGCCCCCTGGATCACATACGCGGTATAAATCCGCTAAGCCCGATGATGATGGGCGTACCCGAGCGTGCTGGCGCCTACCGTTGGCGATCGTCACCGTGCCAATGTTGATAATCACCAAAGTTCGCCGCCCCCCAGAATCACCAGAGCCGCCAGCGGTAGCTCGACCCTACGCAGTCGCTCCACCACGACTCATTCCCATACCTTCGCAACTTCTGTCACGCTGGCATCAATCGCTCCCAGCCCGGCAAGTGTCGCCTGCAGGACGGCAGCACACCGTAAAGGATCAAGGCGATAATCGCTGGTTGCAGACCAAAGCCGATCACCGGAACGGCAATCGCCGCACTGCGACAGGCGGAAAGTCTGCCAACGGCGGCGATAGTTTCCACCAGTGGGCAAAATTCCGCGCCCACGGGCGAGTGACTGCGATTCCGGCACCAGTGCCGATGATGGCCGCAAACAAACTCGAAATTACCACCAGCCAGAATGAGCCAGTGCCGGACTGCAAAACTTTCTTGCTGATGAACGGGTCGTGGCAGTTGTGGGAACAAGGCAACAAACAGCGGCTGGCTGTAAGGCGGCCAGGATCAGTGCCACGAACAAAGCGATGAGCCAGAACAGCGGATCGCGCAACGTCTTCATACGCTTACACCTCCCCGCAGATCCTGGAAATGCAGCGTCCGCAAGGCTGGCCCTGCATGTTCACCACCGGCAGCACCTCGCATCCCCGCGCAACGAACAGAGAGAGCGCATCGCGTAGCGTCATCTCTTCTGCAGTGCCTCACCATCTGCCTCGTTCTCGCGACGCATAATCCGCCACACTACGTAACGAAAGCAGGCGCACACCCAGTTCACTACGTCCAAAAAACTGGCGGACAAATCATTCGCCGGACGAGTCAGCATCGTCAGCGATTGCCCTGCTGCACTACTTCACCGTGATCCATCAATACCAGATGTTCTGCCGACCGTAGGCCTCATCGATCTCATGAGTGACCAGCACAATGGTACGCCCCAGCAAACGGTGAATGCGCGTCATCTCTTGTTGCAACGCGCCGCGCGTTACCGGGTCCAGTGCGCCAAAAGGTTCATCCGTCGGTAAGACTTGCGGATCGGCAGCCAGTGCACACGCCACTCCCACGCGTTGCTGCTGACCACCGGAAAGCTGATGCGGGATAACGCTCACGCAAATTTGACTGCAGCCCCAGTAGCGCCATCCGTTCGTCGATACAATCGTGATCCCGCCCGCGACCATTTTTGTAATTGCGGCACGGTCGCGATGTTTTGCGCCACGCTCCAGTGGGGGAACAGGCCGAATCGATTGAATCGCATCCTCCATCCGGCGGCGCAACTCCAGTACTGGCAGCGAGCAACTTCTTCTCCGGCAAAGCGATCACTCCGCTGTAGTGTCCACCAGGCGGTTAATCATTTTCAGGGTGGTGGTTTGCCGGAGCCAGATGTGCCGATCAGCACCGAAAAACTCCCTTCCTGAAAATTGAGATTGAGATCTTAACGGCTTTTTGTGCCCAAACAGTTTGCTGACATGGCTAAATTCAATGCTTTACGTTTCACCTCAGCAGTGCGATAAGCAAATCAACACGCGTCGGTAAGCGCCGCCAGAACGATTACCGGGATCAGCCCCAGCAACACTAAATCAATGGCGCTGCTTGGCGGCCCTGGCGACCCGGCGCACCAAAACCGCCTGCGCCGATTAACGCCGCAATCACCGCCATACCTAGGTTTGCACCATCACCACCCGCAGGCTGCGCAGAATACCGGTAACGCCAGTGGTAACTGAACTGCAGAATCGCCGCGCCCCGCTCATGCCCATCGCTCTGGCGCTCTCCAGCACGTAGCGCGGGATATGGTTAAGCCGACTACCACGCCGCGCACCAGCGGCAGCAAGGCGTCGAGCACCAGCGCGATGAGTGCGGGAGTCATTCCGGTTCCTGCTATGCCGAGCTCCCCGGCCACGGAAAGGCCGTCACCAGCGCGGCAAGCGGCGCGATCAACAGGCCAAAGAGCGCCACCGAAGGCACGGTCTGAATGACATTGGGCAGAGAAAAAATGCCCCCTGCCGAGCAGTGGAAAAGTAGCACCAGATCCCCAACGGCACACCAATCACTAACGCAGGCAGCACCGCACCAAACGGCAACGTAGATGTTGTGCCGGCGCGTAGTTAAACGCATCCTGACGGTGGCGTATCTTTCATTAGTGCGAGATGGGTCAGCGTGCGGAGTACAGCAACCACAGCGGAATAATGGCAATCTGCATATGCAACAACCAGCGCCACAGCGGATGCGTGGAGATTCGGCGGATGGCATCACTACAGGCCAGCAATGCCAGCGCCGCGGCCAGCCAGAAACCACTGCCGAGGCTGGTACGCGCCAGCGCACTGCCATTTTGCGCCAGTTGGGTCGCCGCCTTTCCTGCTCCCACACCAGCGATGCGAAGACGAATTGCGCCAGAGTGAGTACAAAAATGCTGCCTTTTTTAGCGGGAATAAAACAGGCTGTCAGCCAGGCGCAACCAACGCCCACCAGCATCCAAATCGTTTGCGGCCACAGCTCCAGAGATGTCGCCCTTCACCGAGACTTAACGACAGCGCGTAGCTGATAAACGGCAGCGCTGCTGCGATTGCCGTCAGCAACAGCGGCAGCGCCAGAACAGGATTAATACGTAGATAAGTCACGGGAATACCTCGTCCACCCTTTTTGTTTCAGGTAGTCGGCAGCCACTTTTTTGGCATCCGGTCCTTCCACTGCAATGCTGGCATTCAGCTGCTGCAATGTTTTTGCATCGAGGCTGGCGAAGACTGGCTGTAGCCACTGTGCCATTTGCGGATTTCCTTCAACACCGACTTCACGCACCACTGGTGCAGGCGCCATAATCGGTTGCACACCTTGCGGATCGCTTAAGGTTTGCAGCCCAGCGCCGCTACCGGGCCGTCGGTGCCGTCAGCCGTTGCGGCGTTAACGCCAGAGGTTTGCTGGGCAGCGGCTTTGATCGTCACCGCCGTGTCGCCACCGGCCAGTGACAGCAACTGATCCTGACCGAGCTAAAGCCATAGGCTTTTTCAAACGCGGGTAACGCATCGGCGCGTTCGATGAACTCTGCCGAGGCTGCCAGTTTGAAGGTGCCGCCCTCTTCAGATAACGACTCAGGTCAGCAAGCGAAGTGAGTTTGTTTCTCTGCCACATCCTGACGCACGGCGATGGTCCGGTGTTATTCGCTGGTGCGGGCGTCAGCCAGATTAACTTGTTTTGCTCTGCATCGAGTTTTTTGACTTTCTCGTAACCTTGCGGGGCGTTTTTCCATGCCGCATCGTTTTCATCTTTAAAGAAAAAGCGCCATTGCCGGTATATTCCGGATAATATCCAGTTCACCGGAAGTAATCGCCCCGCGCACCACGGGAGTCGCTCCGAGTTGCACTTTATTGACCGTTGGTACTCCGTGGCTTTCGAGTACTTGCAAAATGATATTGCCGAGCAGCGCGCCTTCGGTATCGATTTTTGAACCGACTTTAACGGGGGAAGCCGCGTGCAGCGGCAGGCTCACGGCTGCCAACAAAACCAGTGAACCTGCCCAGACCTTGAAAGTGGCATGATGCTTTCCTCATTCTTTTACTGTTGTTTTCAGCGAATTAAGAGAAAAGCATAGTTGATAATGACAGAGTTAGCCTGAGCAGAAGGATTCAGTTGCAGAATCAGATAAATACTTAAAGGGCATATTTTCCGGCATTTCTTGCCGGATGCGGCGTAAACGCCTTATCCGGCCTACAAAGGGCGAAAATTCAGCAAGTTAGATATGAACATCAGGCAAAGGGCGCAAACGTCGCGCCCTACTAAAGCATTACAGCAACTCAAACTCGCCTTTCTTAACGCGTGCGGAATCAGTGCCGATAAGACATTGAACTTGCCAGGCTCGGCGTCATATTTCATCTCTTGATTCCAGAACTTCAGCGCCTCAATATCAATCGGGAAGCTGACGGTCTAAGTTTCGCCGGCTTCAGGGTGATTTCTCAAAGCCTTTCAGCTGCTTCACCGGGCGGCTCATCGAAGCCGTCACATCCTGCAAGTACATCTGCACTACCGTGGCCCTTCGCGCTTACCGGTGTTCGTCACCTGCACGCTGGCCGTCACTTGCCGTCACGCTTCATGGTCGGCGCAGAAAGTGCCGCATCAGAGACGGTGAAAGTGGTATAGCTCAGACCATAGCCAAACGGATAAAGGCACCGTTAGCTTCATCAAAATAACGCGAAGTGTATTTGTTCGGCTTGTCGGCATTATACGGACCCCGGTATTCAGATGGCTGTAGTACACCGGGATCTGACCGACAAGAACGCGGGAAGGACATTGGCAGCTTGCCGGGACGGGTTGTAATCGCCAAACAATACATCGGCAATTGCATTACCGCCTTCAGTCCCCGCAAACCAGGTTCCGGAATCGCGTCGCCTGCTAATCTTCTTTCACCAGCGCCAGCAAACCCGTTCATACGCACCAACACCAGCGGTTTACCGGTGGCTTTCAGCGCCGCGATCAAGTCACGTTGGCTTTGCGGAATCGTCATATCGGTACGGCTGGAGGCCACGTGCGCCATCCCCTGTGCTTCACCGACTACAGCCACCACCACATCAGATTGTTTCGCCGTCTGCACCGCTTCATCGATCATCTCTTGCGGCGAGCGCGGATCGACTTGACCGCTTCTTCATACTGATTCAGGAAATCGATAATGCCTTTGTCACTGGTAACGTTCGCCCCTTTGGCATGCAGCACTTTACCGTTTTCACCGACGGCATTTTTAATCCCGGTCAGTACGGTCACGGATTAATCGGCAACACCGGCTGCGGACCAGCTCCCGTCGCGTCACGTTTACTGTCCGCCAGTGGCCCACGACCGCAATGGTGGCCGATTTTTTCAGCGGTAACGTTTCAGACGGTTTTTCAGCAACGGCAGGCTTTCGCGCGCCACTTCACGCGCTTCTTTAGGTGCAGGCGGCTTTCAGCATTGGTATCCACCGGGTGAGACTTTTCGGCCCCAAATGGCTGTATGGTCGTTAAACAATCCCATATCATATTAACGTTCAGTACATGGCGGGCAGCATCGTCCAGCTCTTCCATCGTCACTTTGCCGGATTTGATCAACCGGGCAGATACTCGTAATACTCGTCGCTCATACTCATGTTGATTCCGGATTTCAGCGCCACGCGCACCGCGTCTTCCAGGTATGCCGCCGTGCCATGTTTAATCAGCTCTTTGATTGCACCGTGATCGGAAACGGTGATCCTTTAGAGCCCCACTGGTCGCGCAGAACATCTTCACAGCCAGGAATCGGAGGTGGCTGGCGTGCCGTCAGCGAGTCAGCGCCACCATCACCGCGCCGCTGCCTCGTCCAGCCCCGCTTTGTACAGCGGCGTATGGTCACTGAACAGGCGCTCGGACTCATATCGACGGTGTTGTACTCTTTACCGCCTTCTACCGCGCCGTATGCGGCAAAGTGTTTGACGCTGGTCATCACCAGTAGCGATCTGCCGGGCTTTGCCCCTGCATCGCTTCCACCATGGTTTTACCCATTGTTGAGGTGAGATACGTGTCTTCGCCAAAACCTTCGGAAGCACGTCCCCAGCGCGGATCGCGCGACATCGACCATCGGTGCCCAGGTCATGTCAGGCCATCATCTGCCACTTCATAAGCAGAGACACGTCCGACCGTTTTCACTGCATCGAGGTTAAAAGACGAGGCCAGACCGAGGCTAATGCGGAACACCTTGCGCTGACCGTCCAGCACGTCGTAAGCAAAGAAAGAGGAATTTTCAGGCCGCTTAATTCCATCACCTGATCCTGCATGGCGCGGATATCCTGACGGGTTACGGTGTTGAAAATCGCCCCAACCTGACCGTATCGATCATCTCGCGATCGCCTCTTTCGGGTTATGCGGCCGACCTGATTAAGCGCAGCTGACCGATTTTCTCATCAACTGTCATTTTCTTAAGCAGATCGGTACAAACGCGTCCGCGCTCGGGCGTTAATGGATGGTTGCCGAATGAATCATCCGCCAGTGCTGGCTGCAGGCCAGACTCACCGCGATTCCTACTGAACATCGCCATTTCGTATCGATTCTTCTTCCTCTGTTCCCCGACGAGGCAGCGAAAATGGTGCAATAAACCGTAGTTTGCCATAGGCGTGAATGAGAGAGAAAAAGAATGCTCAGTTTATTGTCTAATTTTCAAAATATTCACTCGCTGAATTGTCATCGAGGCGCTATTCAGTTTGTGATATTTTTTCGCCACCACGAGGGTGGAAAATGTCTTCCATGACAACAACTGATAATAAAGCCTTTTTGAATGACTTGGCCGTCTGGTCGGTCATTCACACCTGCTCACCAATCCGCAAAAACGGCCCGCTATCGCAAGGGCTTCCCTTCTGGTCAGGGCGACGCGCTGGCTGTCGTTTTCCTGGCTCACTACTGGAATTGTGGCGGGTGCTGAAAGCCTCCGTCACCGCCGACAAATTATTCTCTGATGCAGGCTGCCGATACGGCCTGACCGAAGGATCGACGCCAAACGGTAACGACTATGATCGAGATGTCGTTATCGTCGGCACCCTGCGTCTCGACAAGCTGCACGTTCTTGGCAAGGGCGAACAGGTGCTAGCCTATCCGGGCACCACGCTCTATTCGCTGGAAAGAGCCCTCGAACCGCTGGGACGCGAACCGCACTCGGTGATTGGATCGTCGTGTATAGGCGCATCGGTTATCGGCGGTTTTGTAACAACTCCGGCGGCTCGCTGGTGCAACGTGTCCGGCGTATACCGAAATGTCGTTATTCGCGTATAAATGAAGACGGCAAACTGACGCTGGTGAACCATCTGGGGATTGATCTGGGCGAAACGCCAGAGCAGATCCTTAGCAAGCTGGATGATGATCGCATCAAAGATGACGATGTGCGTCACGATGGTCGTCACGCCCACGATTATGACTATGTCCACCGCGTTCGTGATATTGAAGCCGACACGCCCGCACGTTATAACGCCAATGCGATCGGTTATTTGAATTTCTGGTTGCGCCGGGAAGCTGGCGGTCTTTGCTGTAAGTCTAGATACCTTCGAAGCGGAAAAAAATCAGCAGGTGTTTTATTCGGCACCGACCAGCCGGAAGTGCTGACCGAAATCCGCGGTCATCCTTGGCTAACTTCGAAAATTTGCCGGTTGCCGGGGAATATATGCACGGGATATCTACGATATTGCGGAGGAATAGGGCAAAGACACCTTCCTGATGATTGATAGTTAGGCACCGACAGATGCCGTTCTTCTTAATCTAAGGGACACACCGATGCGATGCTGGAGAAAGTGAAATTCTTCCGTCCGCATTTACTGACCGTGCGATGCAAAAATTCGGTCACCTGTTCCCCAGCCATTTACCGCCGCGCATGAAAAACTGGCGCGATAAATATGAGCATCATCTGCTGTTAAAAATGGCGGGCGATGGCGTGGGCGAAGCCAAATGGTGGCGGTGGGGTACTTCGATCAGGCCGAAGGCGATTTCTTTGTCTGTACGCCGGAGGAAGGCAACAAAGCGTTTTTACACCGTTTCGCCGCTGCGGGCGCAGCAATTCGTCCTCGGCGGTGCTTTCCGATGAAGTCGAGACATTCTGGCGTTGGATATCGCTCTGCGGCGCAACGACGCCCGTGGTATGGCATTTCCCGCCGGAG
Organism: Shigella flexneri; assembly: GCA_048288465.1. Taxonomy (GTDB): domain Bacteria; phylum Pseudomonadota; class Gammaproteobacteria; order Enterobacterales; family Enterobacteriaceae; genus Enterobacter; species Enterobacter flexneri_B. The sequence continues at coordinate 2,162,583 of CP182556.1, forward strand.
ATCGACAGCCAGCTGGTGCACAAGCTCTTTACGGCCATTTTATGTGCTATGTCTTCCAGGAGGATTACGTGCGTGAAAAAGGCGTGGATGTGCATGCGTTGAAAGAACAGATGCTGGAACTGCTACAGCAGCGTGGCGCGCAATACCCTGCCGAGCATAACGTCGGTCATTTGCTGAGCACGGAGACGTTGCAGAAGTTTTATCGCGAGAGCGATCCGACCAACAGTATGAATCCGGGGATCGGTAGAACCGGTAAGCAAGGAAAAACTGGCAGGAAGTGGAGTAAAATTTACGGATGGCGTCGTTTCGCCATCCGTCATTCGCTTAATCGTTCTGTGCCGTCTGCCCCGCCGCCGCCATTTGGGCAGCTTGTATTTTATAGCTCAACGCTGCTGCTGAACGGCATCGCTTTACCGGTTTCAATCCAGGTACGCAGGCGGCTGGCATCGGCAAAATGGGTATATTGCCAAACGCGTCCATCACTACCAGCGCCACCGGTTTATTATTGATAACCGTACGCATCACCAGACAATGCCCGCCGCATTGGTAAAACCGGTTTTGGTTAACTGAATATTCCAGTTATCGCGATGCACCAGATGGTTAGTATTGCGGAACGGCAGCGTATACGTCGGGTTAGAGAAGGTTCCATATCTTCCCGGGTAGTATTAACTGCCCAATCAACGGATATTTTGCTGGCAATGAGCAGTTTGGTTAAGTCACGGGCAGTTGAAACGTTATGCACCGACGATCCGGTAGGTTCGACAAAGCGCGTGTTGTTCATTCCGAGCGATTTCGCTTTCGCATTCATTGCCTTAATAAAGGCTTTGTAACCACCGGGATAATGGTGTGCAAGGCTTACCGCCGCGCGGTTTTCTGAAGACATCAGCGCCAGCAACGGCATATCGTACGGCTGATTCGCTATTGAGTCGTACGCGCGAATCGACCCCTTTCATCTCCGGCGTCTGGCTGATATCCACTTTTAGTTTTTCATCCAGCGGCAGTCGTGCATCCAGCACAACCATCGCGGTCATTAATTTGCTGATAGACGCAATCGGACACACCGGATCCGGGTGGTTCGAATAGAATCACTTTGTTGGTATTCGAATCAACAATCATCGCGCTACCGGAGGCGATTTCCGGTTGTGAAGCGGTGGTAGCGGCTCGTTTTCGCAACGGCCTGCGGTGCAAAAGGCACAGCCAGCATCGGGCCAGGCTGAATAAAGAAACTCGAAATTTCGGCATGATGAGCATTCAGATAGTGGTTCACGCGCACGGGTTGCGCACCGCCGGAGTAAGGATTTACTGAGGCTAGCGACGCCATCATAACGAGCAAAAAGGGGGATCGTCAAAGGAGAATCGTGAGGAAATGCTGCATTGCAGACATGTACGCCAGCAATGCAACGTCAAAGAACTTTCTAGAACAAACGATAACCGTAGCCCCATAGTATAACGGTAAGGGCGAGCAGCACTTCCAGTACCAGCACGCCAATCGCCAGCGTCGAACTGGAGAAGCTAAGGCCTTCCTCTTGTTGATATTCAGGAAGCTCGGAATACCAAGGTAAAGCAGGTAGCCAGTGTAAAACAGCGCCACCGTGCCGACCACGCACACGACCAGACCAGCGGATAAAGCGCCACCAGACCGCTTAAAAACAGCGGAGTTGCAACGTAGCCCGCGAAGACCATGCAGTGCGCAAGAGACGGACGCTGCGGGTAATTGCGCGCCATCCACCAGATGACCCGCCCATCACCGCAACCCCAGCCAGCATAACGCCGTAAAACAAGACAGCCGGCGCCAGTCCGGTAAACAGGATAACTTCAGGATAGTGCCATCGCCAAAATTCCAGCCAATCTGTGTAGTGCCAATGAAGGCGCAAATCACCGGAATCGCCGCCATCAGCAAAACGTGGTGGGTGTAATGGTGAGAAATCGTTTCGTTTTCGCGATTAATCGCCTGCATTCACGATCGGGATGGGAAAACAGTACCCAGACATGGCTCATACCGCCCCCTTGTTGTGAGTTCATGAACCTGACAGTTCAAGTATCAGCCAGCTTGTGATTATTTTGCTCATCCATGTAATTTGCACCGTCTGATGTATGTCCTTTTTCAGCGTGAATGATTCACAGGGTGTATGCTTACAGGCAACCAAAGGGAGACAGACTGGCCTATCGATCTCAATACACTCATCTCACAATATGGTTATGCCGCGCTGGTTATGGGTGGCCTGGCGGAAGGTGAAACCGTGACTTTGCTGGGAGGCGTTGCGGCACGTCAGGGACTATTAAAGTTCCCGCTGGTGGTACTTTCTGTGGCGCTTGGCGGCATGATTGGCGACAGGTGCTCTATCTGTGCGGGCGGCGGTTTGGCGGCAAGCTGTTACGCCGTTTCTCGAAACATCAGGATAAAATTGAGCGGGCGCGGAAACTTTCCAGCGCCATCCGTATCTGTTTGTCATTGGTACGCGTTTTATGTATGGCTTTCGGGTCATTGGTCCGACGCTGATTGGTGCCAGCCAGCTGCCGCCGAAAATCTTTCTGCCGCTTAATATTCTCGGCGCATTTGCCTGGGCGTTGATTTTTACCACTATCGGTTACGCTGGTGGTCAGGTGATTGCGCCGTGGTTGCACCTCTCGACCAGCATTTGAAGCACTGGATCTGGTTGATTCTGGTCGTGGTTCTGGTGGTCGGCGTGCGCTGGTGGCTGAAACGGCGCGGGAAGAAAAGCCGGATCATCAGGCGTAAAACCATTGCCTGGGTAAGGCGTTCGCGCCGCATCCGACATCCGGTGCACCATGCCTGATGCGACGCTTGTGCGTCTTATCATGCCTACCAAAATTTTCCATTGAAATAACCACGCACCTCACTGCGCTATTCTGGGTTGAACTGCGGATTCGCCAACATAAAGCCGCCATCCACTATCAACGACTGCCGGTGGTGTAATTTGCGCCCTCGGCGCCGGCCACGCTACCAGGCTCGCGATGTCATGACGTTACGCCGAAACGCCGCAGAGGAATCGAAGGCTCCACGTCGGGCTTCACGTCGCTGTCATCCATGCCATTCATTGGCGTGGCGATCGCCCGAGGGCGCGAGTACGTTCGCCAAAATCTTATGCCTGACCAGCTCCAGCGCCATCGTTTGGTTAACCCGCCGAGCGCATGTTTCGCGGCTGTGTAGACGCTGGCATCCGGCGCGGCGTATGTTCATGTACCGGCGTAATGTTGATGATGCGACCGCCCTGCCCGTTTCGCCATCTGGCGGGTCGCAATTTGAGGCGTTAAAATACACCATCGACATCAACGGTGAAAAGTCTTCGCCACTCATCAAAGCCATATCAAGAACGGCGCTTTGGTCATTGCGCCGCATTATTCACCGGCACATCGATACGCCGCAGCCGTTGAATGAGTTCTCCAGCGCCTGCGCACCTTCTGGCAGTTGCCGAGATCCAGCTGCACGATCTCCACACGTACGCCGTGGCTAACTACCTCACACGCGGTATCTTTTGCCCCTTCTTCATCTGAGTGCCAGGTAATGCCAATATCAAACCCCTGCTGCGCCAGTAATAACGCGCACTCTTTGCCGATCCCCGAATCGGAGGCGGTGGTGGTCGGAACCTTTGCCATCGAGTTCTCCACTTAACGCTGAATAAACGTTAGGTCTAGAAGGCGCATATCATCAGCGTTTGTAACCCCCGCCCAACGCACAGTGAGTTGATGGAACATCCAGCCACTGCCCTTGCAATAACAGGCCATTGGCCCGCTCACGCAGCGCGGGGATCTGGCTTCGCTGACGCGGGAACCAGGCGATGATGCCCGCGTTAAGCGCGCCTGCGCAAGACCTACCACACGCAAGGCATCGCGCTCAATTTGCGCCTGATGCTGGTTTTCCTCCGCCAGTGTCTGAACCTGACTGGCTGCCGCGCCACGTCATTCACCGCTTCAACCACCGCTTTGTTGTGGCTGGCGATCGACAAGTTGCTTTCGGCTTCCGCGATGTCGAGATTGGCGTTAGACGACCACTATCGAAAATGGGTGACGTCAGGCCTACCGTAACGCCCATTTGCTGCGCGGAATGACGGAACAGATCGCTTAGTCCAACGTTCCTGTTGCAGGAAGGCCATCAGGTTGATGTCGGATAGAGTCCCGCTTTGCCGCATCAATAGTTTCACGATGACTCGACGTCCGTGCGCCGCCTGCAAATCTGCCCGCCGGGCCAGTAGGAGTACCCCAGTTCATCAGGAAGCTGGCTTGCCACTTTCGGCAATGCGACTGGATTAAGCTTCAGTGCCTTTGTCTGGTGAATTGTGCGTGCGGTTAACCGTGCCTCAATAATTTTCATTTTCCCCGCGACATCGTTGAGCTGCTGCCGGGTTTTGCTGGCATTAATATCGGTTTCACACCTTCAACTGAAGAAGTAATCCGGTTCTGATATACCTGGCAATCGGTCGCGATAATGGTGTTCTGCTCTTTTTCTATTTGCTGAGACCATGTTTAACCCCGCCTGGGTTTGCCACTCCCAGTACAGGCGCTACGCTGCCAGCCAGCAATTCGCGGGTTTGCTCGCGTTCGCCGCCCTGCTTTAACCGTACCCAGGCGGGCATACCTCCGCCCGATTCTTTCGCCGAGGTATGAGATGCCAGCCCGCCGTTAAGGCGAAGTTCCGTTCGTGTACCACGGACGGTGTACCTGCGGCCGGATCGTTCAGAGCAAACATCACCATTAGCCCTTCTGCCGACATTTTTTGCCGCTCCATATCCGCCGAAAAGTCCATTTGCGGATCATCCTGAGTGGCAACTGCCTTGGCCTTGGCTTCAGCTAGCTCAATGCGCTGTTCAGCCACCTGCATATCCGAGGTGCGTTGTGTAGTGCATTGTTAATTAATGAAGTGAGCTGATTATCGTGATACTCCAGCCACCATTGGCTGTCTGGCCTACCATTTTTCAGCGCCGTGGGTGATGCGGTGTCAAGCTTGTGCAGCGGCGTTTGCTGGCTAACGCCGCGGGTTTCATGCATAGGCGCACACCCGGCCAGCATCAGTAACAGCGGAACACAGGCGATGGCCGGAAAAGGGATCACGATTCATGGGGGAATAATCAGGTAAGAACGGTGCGCGGAGATTACCGTGTGTTGCGATATATTTTTTAGTTTCGCGTGGCAATGCATCAGTAGCAATAAAACGACATACCCAGAAAAATATAGACTAGTAAATAATATTTTCCGATTTATCTTAATCGTTTACGGATAACGGGCAAGGGCTTGTTTTGTGGTATACTTATCAGCACTCACAAATAAAGGAACGCCAATGAAAATTATACTCTGGGCGTATTGATTATTTTCCTGATCGGGCTACTGGTGGTGACTGGCATATTTAAGATGAATACTTTAAAATTAATTAATGTCATCAGGTCCGAAAATAACGAGAATATTTCAGTCTCTCATCCTGTTGCGCTGCTGTCATGTGCATTGCTTCATATAATCACTGGCGCAAGGAGCGCGCAGGGCTGCGCTAATCTACGCCGCCCCGCACCCCCGGGCTCTGGCGAACAAAATCGCCGCTGCGGCGCCCTCGGCTATCCCTTACGGCTACGGGTCGGGCGCGAGGTAACATCCCGTAAACGCGCCCTCAGCCACGTCCATGTGGGCAGTGCCGGCCTTCAGGGAACGCCTCGGCAATTTTGACGCCACCAAACAACCGTGCGGCCTATTGATAAAGAGCTAACACATTGTCAAAAAATATTACTATGGTTTTTTAGAGTTTGATATAATTGCCGCATAGCCTTTACAATATCAGGGGAATTATTCAACACCCGAACATGCTGAAATAATTCCGTTGCTTCATCTGTATTCTTTACCAATAACTTAACGACTGTTTAATCCGCGCAACGTGATATAACCCAGTATCGCCTGCTTTTCCAGAGGGTATATTTTTGCACAAAAGCAACCACCTCGGCCACGGCATTCGCGGTTCGTTGCAGTTTACCACCCGGCTCAGGTTGAGAATTTGAGCGCCCCGCGACCAATCGTCACTGCGTCGCAGCCGCTGATCGCCATGCATTGTTGCGCGCTCTGCCAGTCCCAGATTTCACCGTTGGCAATCACGGAATATTCAGCCGCTGGCAAGTTCGCCAATCGCCTGCCAGTCGGATATGCTCGCGCGGTAACCCTGCTCTTTGTCCGCCCATGCACCACCAGCTCCGTAGCGCCAGCCGTTGAACCGCAACGCGAGTTCCGTTTCTTCTCACCGCTTTCCCAGCCAGACGCACTTCCACGCTGGCGGGCAAATGCGGCGGTAAAGCCGCCCTCACTATGCCCTCTGGTAGATCAGTCCAGGTTCTCTTCGTAACGTCGCACCGCCGCCGCTACCTTTGCCGTTTTCGACGGGCAGCCGCAATTGAGATCCACGCCCACGAACCTAACTCCACCGCACGGCGGCGTTCTTGCCAGCCATTGTGGGAACTGACCTAACAACTGCACGTGCACCAGCGTACCGGATGGTGTCGGCTGGCGTTTTGTAGCTCAGGGCAAATGCGATGAAAGACTTTTACCGGCAGCAGTCGATCCACCACGCGGACAAACTCGGTGATGCACAGATCGTAGTCGTTAACTTGGGTCAGCAATTCACGCACCAGAGAGTCAAGCACTCCCTCCATCGGTGCCAGTAACACACGCATATCATCACCCGCAAAAAATGAGGCGCTATGTTAGCGCCTATGGTAGCGGATTAAAGGTCTGCAAGAGGGATTGCTCCGAACTGCAATCCCTTTATATGCTGATGTATGCCAGTTCGCTGCGCATTGGTAATGCCGGGGAGCGAAAAAATAAGCGCTCATTTCTTAATGCAATCGGTAGCACGTTTTACGAATTAATTGTATGATGAATCCGTCTCATCTGGGGTGTTGATTATGAGTAAGACACTGAACATTATCTGGCAATATTTACGCGCTTTCGTCCTGATTTCTGCCTGCCGTATGCAGGCATTTTCCTTGTCTTCCCTGCTACCGGTAACCATTCCGGGCAGCATCGATGGGATGCTGATCCTGTCGTCCTGCTGGCCTTGCAAATTCTTCCGGCAAAATGGGTCAATCCGGGGTCTACGTTCTGATTCGCTATATGGCGCTATTGTTTGTGCCATTGGCGTAGGCGTCTTACGAATATTTTGATTTGCTGCGCACAGTTTGGCCCGGTAGTGGTTTCCTGTGCAGTCAGTACGCTGGTGGTTTTTCTGGTGGTGAGCTGGAGTTCACAACTGGTACACGGTGAACGTAAAGTCGAGGTCAGAAGGGATTAGAAGAATGATGGCGAATATGGTGGTCATTACCGCTGACGTTGATTGTCTTTTTTGCCGCCCGCAAACTGGCAGGGTATAAGTTTCCCCTGCTAACCCGTTGCTGGTAGCAATGGTGGTGATGATTCCTTTTTTAATGCTGACCGGCATTTCTTACGACAGCTACTTTAAAGGTAGCGAAGTGCTAAACGATTTGCTGCAACCGGCGGTCGTCGCGCTGGCCTATCCTTTAGTATGAGCAGCTACACCAGATCGGCGCGCGCTGGTCGATCATCACCTATCTTTTATCGGCAGCGTGGTTGGGATGGTGACGGGGACTTCCGTGGCATCGTTGATGGCACTTCACGGAAATCGCCGCGTCAATCCTGCCGAAATGGGTACGACGCCGTCAATGGCGGTGGGCGGCAGTATTGGCGGTATTCCGGCAATCAGCGCTGTTTGCGTGATTTTCGTCGGCATCTTGGGCGCTGTTGGCCATACATTGCTAATGCGATGCGTAGCGTACCAAAGCTGCGCGCGGTCTGGCAATGGGGACAGCCTCGCACGCCCTCGGTACGGCGCGCTGCGCCAGCTGGATTATCAGGAAGGTGCATTTTAGTTCGCTGGCGCTGGTGTTGTGCGGGATTATTACTTCGCTGATCGCACCGTTCCTTTCCCATTATTCTGGCAGTAATGGGCTAAAATTTGCAATGCGTCGCGCATTTTTGATGTATGTTTCACGGTTGAAATTAATGAGATTCAAATCACATAAGCCATCACGGGTTCGTAAACTGTTATCCCATTACATGATTATGAGGCAACGCCATGCATCCACGTTTTAAACCGCTTTGCCCAACTTGCGGATACTCGCCTGCACTGGAACCTATCTGGCAGACAAGTACTTCCCCGCTTTGTTGACCGGGGAGCAACTCTCCATCGCTGAAGAGCGCAACGGGGCTGGACGAAGACGCGCTGGCATTCGCACTACTTCCGCTGGCGGCGGCCTGTGCGCGTCGCCATTGTCGATTTTTACTGTTGGCGCAATTGCGCGCGGTGTGAGCGGACGCGTATTTCGGTGCCAGATGGAATTTATTGGTGCGACAATGCAGCAAACCGTTCACGCCGAACAAAGCGCGATGGCCACGCCTGGTTAGTGGTGAAAAAGCGCTTGCAGCCATCACCGTTAACTACACGCCTTGTGGTCACTGCCGTCAGTTTATGAATGAACTGAACAGCGTCTAGATTTGCGTATTTGTCTGCCGGGCCGCGAGGCACACGCGCTGCGTGACTATCTGCCGGATGCCTTTGGCCGAAAGATTTGGAGATGGAACGCTGCTGATCGACGAGCAGGATCACGGCTATGCGCTGACTGGTGATGCGCTTTCTCAGGCGGCGATTGCAGCGGCAAAACGTTCGCACATGCCTTACAGTAAGTCGCCAAGCGGTGTCGCGCTGGAATGTAAAGACGGACATATTTTGAGCGGCAGTTACGCTGAAAACGCCGCATCAACCCGACTCTGCCACCGTTGCCGGGGCGCTAATTCTGTTGAATCCTCAAGGGTTATGATTACCCGGATATCCAGCGCGCGGTTCTGGCAGAAGAAGCCGATGCGCGGTTTATTCAGTGCGATGCCACCTCCCGCAACGCTGAAAGCTCTCGGCTGTCACAGTATCGACCGCGTGCTTCTCGCTTAAGCGCGTGCCGGATGCGGCGTGAACGCCTTGTCCACTACCGCTCCCTCTCCTGGTGTCGAAATTCCCGGCAAACGGTTTCCATTTTCTTTGCGCAAAACCAGCAGGTAGAGCTGGCCTGATGAGAAATCTTCCTTGATCGAGTCTCCTGCATGTTTAAAGCGCGTGTTCCTCAGCCTGTTAGTCCTAATCGGCTTCTGCTGTTGACTGTGCTCGCCTGGATCGCGATAAGCTGGAAAACCGCGCCTTATATCTTCGACGAATTCCAGATCTCCCCTACCGCCAGGTCGGCGTGGTGCTCGGCACAGCAAAATCTTATCGTACGGCGTAATTAATCAGTATTATCACTACCGCATTCAAGGAGCGATTAATGCCTTTAACAGCGGTAAGGTGAAATTATCTATTTTTGAGCGGCGATAACGCATTGCAAAGTTATAATGAGCCGATGACCATGCGCAAAGATTTAATCGCTGCTGGTGTTCGACCCGTCGGATTATCTTCTCGATTACGCAGGCTTTCGTACGCTGGATTCCATCGTGCATACGCGCAAAGTTTTCGATACTAATGATTTCATTATTATCACCCAAGCGTTTCCACTGTCAGCGGGCATTTCTACTGCGCTGCATATGGGGATTCAGGCTCGTGTTATGCCGTACCGTCACCGAAAGATATGCTGTCAGTACGTATTGGCGAATTTGCCGCGTTTCGGTGCGCTGGCTGACCTTTATATTTTTAAACGTGAACTTACGCGTTTAGGGCCAGCTGGTCCCTATTCCGGCTATGCGGGTACCGGAAGATGCGCAGGGGTATCCCGCCGTAGGACCCGAACAGTTACTTGAATTACAAAAGAAACAAGGAAAATCTGGTTATGGATGTACAAGCAGATCTGTCGTTGCCGTTTTTTTCCTTATTCCGATATTTTGTTTCCGCGAAGCATGGAAAGGCTGGCGCGCAGGCGCGATTGATAAACGGGTTAAAAATGCACGGAACCGGTGTATGTCTGGCGAGCAAAAAATCCGGACTTTTCTTCGCTTATATGGTGGCATATATCGGCTTCAAATTTATCTATCGGCATGATTGTTTATCTTATTTTCTATCGTTAATATTTTCTCTTTTCTGTTAATTATTGAGAATGATTATTTACTTTCACTCAATAAGCTGCGGATATGACTTTCTGAACCGCAGCTATTTGTGAATCCTTTCACAGTATAAATTTCCACACGCGCATAGCCTTGATCTCAGCACGCAATATTTATCTCTAAATAATTAGAGTAGGAAGGCGACAAGTGAGTAAGTCCCAGGAGCTTACATAAGTAAGTGACTGGGGTGAGCGAACACAAGCGCCGCGCATGCAACTTGAAGTATGACGAGTACTGTTAGCGTTCGCCTTAATTACTCGATCACATTAAGGAAAATCACATCCCGCAACAAAATTATCTGGATGAGACTCACTCCGGCTTTTAGCCGTTACTGGCGATTAAAAGAAGCCTCTCGCTGTTTATTATGTCACGACGCTCCCTGTAGTAGGCTTGCCCGGCACAGACCGATCCGGGGAAATTTATTCGCTCAATCTATTTTCGTAATTTTAAAGGCGCTGCCGAGACAATTCGCGAAAAGTATGCCCTGGTGCCGTTTGTGCCAGTGTGCCCGACGGAGAAATTTACGCCAAAGCGGTTGTACCCGTGCCGGTGTTGATGCTCCCATTGATATCGGCCACTTACAGCGTTTTGTTACTGATTTTGAACAACAAACCGGGATGGAAATTATCGCCCGGTATAAAATCGCTCGGCAAAGTCGCGATTATTGGCGCAGGTCCTGCCGATTGCAGGCCAGTGTGACACTGACAAACCAGGGTTATGACGTCACGATTTATGAGAAAGAAGCACAACCCGGTGGCTGGTTGCGTACGACATTCCGCAATTCGGTTACCGCAATCAGTACTGGTATGCAGAGGATCGCCGTATCTGAAAAAATGGGCGTACCATTAAGCGCAACAACGAAGTCGGTAACACACTCACCCTTGAGCAGCTGAAAGCAGAAAACCGCGCGGTACTGGTCACCGTGGGGTTATCAAGCGGTTCCGGGCTACCGCTGTTTGAGCATAGTGACGTTGAGATTGCCGTCGACTTCTTGCAACGTGCACGACAGGCGCAAGGCGATATCAGCATTCCACAAAGCGCATTAATTATCGGCGGCGGTGATGTCGCGATGGACGTAGCCAGCACGCTGAAAGTTCGGCTGTCAGGCGGATAACTTGCGTAGCGCGTGAAGAGTTAGATGCGTTTCCGGCAAGCGAAAAGAGCTTACCAGCGCCCGGGAGCTGGGCGTTTCAATGATCGATGGATCACGCCAGTAGCCGTGGAAGGCAATAAAGTCACGTTTAAGCATGTACGGTTATCGGGCGAACTGACGATGGCGGCAGATAAATTATCTCGCCGTCGTCGGCGTGCCAACTAGATGCCTTTGCGGAGTTAGAGCCGCAGCATAACACCATCAAAACACAAAATTACCAGACCCGCAACCCGCAAGTCTTTGCTGCTGGCGATCTGTTGAGGGTGACAAAACCGTGGTCTATGCCGTGAAACCGGGAAAGAAGCCGCCGAGGCGATTCATCACTATTTGAGGGAGCTTGCTCATGTTAACGAAAAATCTTCGATTTTTTGTTGCGGCGTAAATTTCCCAACCGGCTCTGCCTTCTCTTCTTCGCCGGTAGGCAACTGCTATGAGATGTGTCCCAGAAGACCTAAGCACAGGTTGGGGCGGGGTGGTGTTAAAAACAATGGCTTTTTTATCGCCAACGAAGTCTCGCCGCGTTTTGATCATCTGGTGAAAGAAGATACCGGTTTTATCGGCTTCAAAAATATGGAGCAGATTGCTGAACATCCGTTGGAAGAGAATCTAGCAGCCCTGCGTCGGCTGAAGGAAGATTTACCCGGACAAAGTGTTCAATCGCTTGGATCATGGGGGAAAATGAGCAGCAATGGGAGGAGCTGGCGCGCCTGGTCCGCAAGAGCTGGCGCGGATATGATCAGTCTAACTTCTCCGTCCGCAAATGACTTCACTGCCGATGGGTAGCGATGTCGGGCAAACCCCGGGGCGGGGAAAATTTTTGTCGGGCAGTGAAAGGGGTTCACGCTGCCAATGCTGGCGAAGATGAGCCGAATATTGGTGATATGTGCGAAGTGGCGCTGGCGGCGAAGCGCGGCGGCGCAGATGGCATTGCGGCGATTAACACCGTTAAATCCATCACCAATATCGATCTTAATCAGAAAATCGGTATGCCGATTGTTAACGGAAAATCGAGTATTTCCGGATATTCCGGTAAAGCGGTAAAACCGATCGCCCTGCGCTTCATTCAGAATGCGCACCCATCCAGAACTGCGCGATTTCCCGATCAGCGGTATTGGCGGCATTGAAACCTGGGAGGATGCGGCTGAGTTTTTATTGCTCGGCGAGGCGACGTTACAGGTGACCACCGGCATCATGCAGTACGGGTATCGGATAGTGGAAGATATGGCAAGCGGGTTGTCGCATTATCTCGCCGATCAGGATTTGTTTCGCTGCAGGAGATGGTAGGTCTGGCGAATAACAATATTGTCCCGGCGGAGATTTAGACCGCAGTTATATTCGTCTATCCCGTATCGATCTTGATAAATGTGTTGGCTGTGGACGCTGTTATATTTCCGGCTCTGACGGCGGTCACCAGGCGATGGAATGGAGCGAGAAACCCGCACACCGCATTGTAATACCGAGAAATGTGTGGGTTGTCTGCTTTTGTGGTCACGTTTGCCGGTGGGTTGTATTGAGCTGGGGAGGTCAAATTTAAGAAAGGCAAAAAGAACGCCGGTAACGTTGTAAAACCAGAGCGCATCCGGCATTTGGCACCGATTGCCGGATGCAGGCGCCATACCGGCAATATCCACAATCACATCACTTCTTACGCGCGTATTTCAGTGAATCCAGCGCTACGGCGAGGTCATAATTTCGCCCCTTTGATGATGTTCTGCCAGTATGGGTTTACGCCGATATACGTAGGCCATAGTTGATGACTGGGAATAATTCCCCCGGTCACCACGCCAATCGCCGCTGCACACCGCCGCTGAACGATACACCGCCTACCGCGCACGCCGCGATAGCATCCAGCTCATACATAAAGCCGAGGTCGTTGGTGGCAGAGCCGATACGTCCGGCTTCTAACATCCGCCAAAGGCATAGAACACGCCAGACAACGCGTAGATTATGAGCAGGTTCAGGCCGACGTCGACACCAGATACTTTTGCCGCTTCCGGGTTACCGCCAATGGCAAAAATGTTCTTACCGAAGCGGGTTTGTTCCACAACACCCAGACGAACGCCACCGCAATCAACGCGTAGAAGGTGATGTAAGAGAGACGGAAAGTCCCCAGCGCGACAAAGCCCTGAGCAAAGGTAGAGAAGCCACTGTCAAAACCAGAAATTGGCGACGCCCCGACAAAGTCGTAATAGAGCGAGTTGATGCCATAGACGATGATCTATCGTGCCGAGCGTGGTAATGAACGGCGTCACGTTGAGATAAGCGATAATCAGACCGTTGATCGAACCGATCACCGCACCAATGGCACGGACAATCCGAATAACCAGCGAGATCGGCATCGTCGCCATTTCCGGGAACACTCTGTTGGCGTTATCCATCGACTGCAATAATGTCGCAGCCACCACTGCCGCCAGCCCTACCTGACGACCAGCAGAAGAATCGGTACTTGGGTGACAATTGACCCTGCCGCACCAGTGGGGATAATAATACGACCGATGACTGGGTGAGAATATTTCTTAGTTTCAATAGACTTAAAAATGTTGGTTCATCGGGAAAATAATAATCGCCAGCAAAACTAAAAGGACGACGTAAATACCGCCTCTTTTAGGTAAGTAAGAAACTTTTCTTATTAACGCACTGATGGGAAGCCCCTAATCTAAAGGTGCAAAGACGGGAGACGCAGCATTCGTTTTGCGTTGTTGTTTGTATCGACAATTTCGGAAACGAGACGATTGCTCATGACCAGAATACAGTATATTATCCCTAACAACTCAGGCATTTCAGGGAGATGATATTGATCCCCTTGCCTTTCTTCGCCAGTTCGGCAATTAACTGATAAATTTCAAACTCGCCCCGACATCAATACCGCGCGTCGGTTCATCGAGCATTAATATTTCTGGTTGCGTCAGTAGCCAGCGACCAATAATCACCTTTTGCTGATTACCACCGGAGAGCGAACCGATTTGCGTCCGATGACCCGGCGTCTTTACCCGCATCGAATCGATCACCCACTGGGTATCGCTTTTCATCCGCGAGTTATCCAGTAAACCAACTTTATTTTTGTAGTTGCGAATATTGGAAATTAACGAGTTAAAACCAATATCCAGATAGGCATAAATTCCCGTTGAGCGGCGCTCCTCAGTTACCAGTGCAAATCCGTGGTTTATGGCTTCGTTGGCATTATGGTTATTGATTTGTTTGCCGTGCAACGTTATGGTGCCAGCCGATTTCTCGCGAATACCAAATAACGTCTCAACAATATCGGTACGTTTCGCGCCCACCAGCCCGGCAATACCGAGGATTTCCCCTTTATGCAGATCAAACGAGACATCGCGAATCGACGGCTGGCGCAGTGACGTCAGGTTACGCACCTCGAGGATGACTTCGCCGGCTTGTTTTCTTTGTCAGGAAAACGCTGATTAAGAACGCCCAACCATCATGGCGATGATCTTGTCCATCGTCAGTCCTGCCAGCGGTTCGGTGGCGATCCACTGACCGTCGCGCAATACGGTAACTTCATCACATAACTGGAAGATTTCTTCCATTTTATGCGAGATATAAACAATACCGCAGCCGCGCTCTTTTTAATTTCATAATAGTGAACAGATGATTGACCTCTTTTTCGGTTAAGCGAGAAGTCGGTCGTCCATAATCACAATTTTCGCGTTATAGGAAAACGCTTTGGCGATTTGGATCATCTCCATTTGCAGAAACGGATAATGTGCCGACACGCGCACGCGAATGATATCAATATCCAGTTCATCAAAATCGCTTTGGTTTCGCGGTACATTTTGTCCTGATCGACAAACATGCCTTTGGTGGGGATATCGCCCCAGCCACATGTTTATGCTATCCGTCACCAAACGTTGTAATACAGGTTTAACTAGCCGTGTACCATGGAAATACCATTTTCCATGCTTCTTTGGCAGAATGGAAATGAATCTATTACCCTGGAATAAAATGGTGCCGGAGTCTTTTTGATAATACCAAACAGGCATTTTGATGATGTTGATTTTCCTGCGCCGTTTTCCCCCATTAATGCATGGATAGATCTGGCCAGACTTTTAAATTAACGTTATCAAGTGCCTTAACCCAGGAAAAGACTGTTGATACCACTCATTTCCAACAAGTATTTCCCGGAAGCGAGTGGTCGAGCTCACCATATAATTTTACCTTGTTGGCCATACAATAAGGCGGAGAACAACTACGCCCGATCGGTGCTTATTCTTGCTGATTAGGCCAGGTTGTGTTTATCTACACCAACGTGGTCGCGACCACTTGTTGTCGATTTCAGGTTGGTGCCGTCAGCCGCACCTTGCCGTCGGCAAGGTTTTTCGCCAATCAAAGGTCGCTTTCCCTGGTTGTTCGCATCGTTCGTACTGTCCCGCCAGTGCACCGGATTTCACCAGCGCCAGCACTTCTGGCAGCGCATCGACACCAAACACCGGAATGCTGGACTTGCTGTGTGCTTTCGTGCTTCTACCGCGCCATTGCCATCGCGTCGTTTTGGCGATAACCGCTTCGATTTTGTTGGCGTTCGGGCCAGACAGCCAGGCGTCCATCTTCCCTCGCCTCAGCGGATCCCCCGTCGCGGTATGTCGGTAACTGTTCAGTTTTAATGCCTTTGTAGTTCAGCCTCTTAATCACGTAAGTGGTACGTGCTTCCATCCGATCCTCCGGTTCAGCCTTAGCAATACGAATTGAATCTGACCGTATTGCTGAGATCCCAACCCTGATTCGCCGCCATGTTCACCCGATCAAATCGCCTGAATAATGCCGGACTCTTTGGAATCAGTGCCAACGTCGTAGGCTTTGTCGTAGCTATCAACGCCTTACGAGCGGTTCTTTGTAGAAGAAAACCACCGCCGCGTACGCGCTTTCTCGATCACCGTATCAGCTGCCGGGTCGACAGGATTAATTGCCGTGCCTTCACCCCTTTCGCCAGCAATACGTGAATCTTGGATTGGTTCTGCTTGGACTGGTCATTCTGAGCATCATTCATCAGCAGCTGAACGGGTGGCGCCGGCTTTGGCATCTTGCTCAATAGCCTTGCGCACTACAGACATAAAGTTATCGTGGTACTTATAGATCGTTACACCAATGCGAGTATCAGCAGCGTGTCCAGCGGCACCGAATAACATGCTGGCCATCACGGCAGACAGGGTTAACACCTTCTTATTCATGGTATCTCCGGCTTCTCTTATGCAGGGTAGTGCTTGAGATAAATGCTGGCGGGGCAGTAGAGTTAATGAAGTGTTACTGAACGCCGAGACTTACTTTTTAAAATTCGTTCTTCCATGCCCGGTACGCTCCAGAAAACGGCTTTAATTGTTGTTTATGGACGTATTACCTCGGTGAAAGTGATTATTCACTGTTACATACGGGTTACAACGTTAAAACAGTGCAATCATAGCCATCACATTGTTAAGATACTGTGAAATCACTCACAGATTGAAGACTCGGTTACATCGCCTGATTTGTTGAGTTCGTGATTCCAGTCACATTGTCTGGCGCGTTGCGACAAGAATTGGCAACGCGCTAACTTTATTCGAACAGTGACTAGCACGAGGGATTGATATTCCCTACTGCCCTGCAAGGCCAAGTTCGGTGGCTAATTTCACCATTGAAGCAATGGGATAGTCGCCAGTAGTTAATTTGCGGGTCGGTGTAACGGGCAATCGGAATATCATCGAAACCGATGATTGAGGGTGTAACAGAATCGCAATACCATTATCTTTTAATGCTGTCAAGTCCGCCAGCGGCCATATTGTCATTATAAGCAAATACCGGCGGTGAGTTGTACAGTACCGCCGGCGGCTCGAACCATCGCCGCCTCACCGCCCGGCATGTCCGGCGTACAGTCGCAATCCAGCTTTCCGGCGGATGATCTCCTGCTCTTTCAACGCACTCATCCAGCCTGCTTTACGCATGGCGTCATCTTGGATGCCGTGACTGAAGATAACCAATACGTTGATGACCGTTATTCAGCAACATGCGCGTCGCCATTCGGGCACCGCTGGTGTCCAGGCAAACGCAACAATAGGCATACCCGGCGCAACACAGTAATTAACACCATACCGGGAGATGTTATCCATCCGTTCCGCCAGTTCATCGTCACTCGATGTCTTCGAGTGAACGATCAACGCATTACAACGCTGGCGAATTAACACCTCAATGGCGTGACGCTTCTTTCCGCTTCATGATAGCTCTGCCGATTAGCACGTATTTCTGATGCTGCTGAGCGACTTAGATCCACCGCTTTTACCAGCGCGCCGAAAAACGCATCCGAAACGTCCATCACCACCACGCCAATGGTGTCGCTAACCTAATTGCCAGCGCCTGGGCATCACATCAGGCCGATAATCCAGCTCACTCACGGCTTTCATTACTGCTTCACGCGTGTCGGCACTGACCAGCGTGCTGTTATGACCTACCGGGAAACCGTTGCCACGAGACGCCAGCCTGACGCACTACATCACGAATGGTGATCATATTCACTACCTGTTATAAGATTGCAGTAAATGACTGCTTGCTGGCGGCTATCTGTCAGCACTGAATACAGGACTCGTGAATCGAGTCACAGCAATGGAAACGGTTACAGCCGTTTTGTTAACGAATGTGATCCGAATGGTTCTGTTGATGTTTTCAATTGTGCCGGTCCGGCGACGCGCAAAGTTAACTGACACCAGAGCCATTCCACCGCCCTGGCGGAAGAAATGGCCAGCCAGATAACAAGGGGTATTCGCCAGCCATACCGGAATAACAAACGCCCAGCAGCTCAGGCGGTCAAAATGCATAAACAAACCGAGGTGGTAAAAAAGCGTGGTACAAATCGGCGTTTACAATAAATAGTTAGTCAGCGCCATCCGTCCAACGCAGGCAATGGCAAGCACCAGCTTAAAGCAGCTAAATTGCGGCCAGAAACCATAAAACAGCGACGCGTCACCTTATCGCCTGAAACGGCGCACTCGGTACCACGAGCATCTGAGAGTAAGAAGGCGCACCAGCGATATGTGCCAGTCCAGCCGCCATTGCAGGGCAATGGCAGGAAGGCCCATGATCACCCCGATCGCCAGCCGGCGCCAAAACCAGTACGACGATTGACGTAAGCTGAACTGCCCTTTCAGGCCAGCTCATCCGCATCGATCCGGCACCAATGAGCATCATCCCAGCAGCTGCCGCCATACTGTGCGCCCAGTGCCAGTAAACTGTTGCCGACGCCATCGGCACGAATTCTGATCGCTTCAACGCCGCCGTGAAGCTTCCAGTATTTTTCATACAAAATAGCCGATGCATCCGGCGTCCAGGCGCGGCTGGTCTGGCTGTCGGAAATCAGCCCCAATAACAGCAAAACGCCAAGCCCCACCAGCCCGTAAGCCAGCAGAATATCGCCGTCCCAGAACAATAAACCGTGAATAAAGCCCAACAAGACTAACAGCGTTAACCGCGACTGGATCCAGCGTCTGCCACGGGGCAGCAACATTTGCAGGCCAGCACCAAACAGCAGCGCAAAAAGCGTGAGGAATTTCACCTGGCCGATGAGATCGAGAAATGCCCAGGTCCATGCATCCTGCGGCGTAATAGCATCGTACCAGGCGGGATTGAGATAAGCCGCCTTTGGTAGCCCAAAGGCGCTGATGTTTAATAGCAGGATCCCCAGAATGGCGACGCCGCGAACAAAATCGAGCGTGACGTTGCGCTCCATGGTTCCTGCCTTTTAATCAGTTGTGATGGCGCACAGCGCGCAGAAACTCGTGGCGCGTATTCTGACTGGATTTGAACAATCCACCAAGAGAGGTCGTTGTCGTGGCACTGGTTGCATCGCGGATGCCACGCGCCTTCACGCAGTAATGCACCGCGTCGATCGAGACAGCCACGTTATTGGTGCCCAGCAGCGTTTGTAGCGCAATAAGAATTTGCTGCGTCAGACGTTCCTGCACCTGCGGACGCTGGGCAAAGAACTGCACGATACGGTTAATTTTTGACAGACCGATCACCGAATCTTTCGGGATATAAGCCACCGTCGCTTTGCCATCGATGGTAACAAAATGGTGTTCACAGGTACTGGTCAGAGTGATATCGCGCACGGTGACCATTTCATCGACCTTCATTTTGTTTTCAATGAGGGTGATTTTCGGGAAATTGGCGTAATCCAGACCGGAGAAAATTTCATCGACATACATTTTAGCGATGCGATGCGGCGTTTCCATCAAACTGTCATCAGCCAGGTCGAGATTCAGCAGCTGCATGATTTCGGTCATATGACCAGCAATAAGGCTTTTTGCGCGTTTCGTTATCCATTTCATGCACGGGCAGGCGCGGCGGTGTTTCCAGTCCTCGCGCAACTAACGCTTCATGAACAGGGCCGCTTCTTTACTGAGTGATGGCATTTATCATTTCTCCTGCAGGTGTGACCTTCCGCCTGCGTGGGGGCAAAGTTCTAAGCTGATTTACAGCCTGATTATTGTGCGTGAGGCGGCGCACATTAATCCAGTATTCACAGCGATAATTATTGTGAGATTGCCGCTGCCTTTCATAAGAGCAGAGTGTAAAACATCGTTATGCAAATACGGAAGTGAAAGTTTGCCTCACAGCACATTGAATAAACGGTATGATGAAGAAATTGCAAACAGACGACAAGGAGCCGCGCATGGAAATGCTCGAAGAGCACCGCTGTTTGAAGGCTGGCAGCAACGCTGGCGACACGACTCCAGTACCTTGAACTGCCCGATGACGTTGAGTATCTTTCTCCCTCCACCTCGTGATCACACTCCGCCACCAGTGCTGTACTGGCTTTGCAACAACCTGCAATGACGAGAACTTCACCGCCAAGGGCGGGTACCCGCGGGTAGCGGCGGAACTGGGGATTGTACTGGTAATGCCGAGCCACCAGCCCGCGCGGCAAAAGGTTGCCAACGACGATGGCTACGGTACAGCCCAGGGCGCAGGCTCTTGTCCTGATGCCACGCCAACCGCCGTGGCGACGCATTACCGGATGTATGATTATCTGCGCGATGAAGTACCGGCGCTGGTTCAGTCGCAATTTAATGTCAGCGACCGCTGCGCCATTAGCGGTCACTGGATGGGTGGTGAGCGGTGCGCTGATTATGGCGCTGAAAAATCCGGGTAAGTGCACCAGCGTTTCGGCCTTTGCGCCAATTGTGAATCCGTGCAGCGTCCCGTGGGAATCAAAGCGTTTAGCAGCTATTTAGGTGAGGACAAAAATGCATGGCTGGAATGGGACAGTTGCGCACTGATGTATGCCAGTAACGCGCAGGATGCGATCCCGACGCTTATCAATCAGGGCGATAATGATAAGTTCTTGCCCGGACCAGTTGGACCTGCGGTACTGGCAGAAGCCGCGCGCCGAAAGCATAACCGGAGTCGAGCGCTGCGTATTCGGCCGGGATATAAATCACGGTACTACTTCATCGCCTCTTTTACCTGGGATCACCTGCGCTTCCATGCGCAGTATTTACTGAAGTGAAAGTCCGCCGGTTCGCCAGGCATGCTTCTCATCAGAAGCGATAATCCACTGCCATAAAGTAACGACGTCCGTCTTCGTTATAGCTGTAGTCGTCACGACTGAGATCCTTCTGGCCAAGGTTCAGCACGCCTGCGCGCAGTTTGACGTCTTTAGTCACCTGCCAGGCCGCGCCGGTATTCCAGATGGTATAACCGCGGTGTTTTAGCCGTCGCGCTGTCGGCACGTTTTTGTGCGGTATAGTGCCCAGAAACATAGAATGACCGTCTTCCAGCGCCAGCAGTTTGCAGGTCCAAGCGTACCGTTCGCGGTCTGGAACGGCAAATCGGATAGCGGTTTGTTTTCGCCGTTGCTGACATCACGACCATCGTTGTAGGTGTAGTTGATGGACAGTTTCCATTCATCGTTGAACGGAATTTTCAGGTCGGTTTCCACGCCCTGAATACGAGCTTTGTTAACGTTGTGTAGCTAGATACCCGGTATGCGCCGTCCGTTGCACGCCCGTCTCAAACCAACAAAGTTTTGGTAGCCCGGTGCAGCGTTGACGTCGAGCCGTACGGCTGATGCTGAATGAATATTTCACATCGTTACGGAAAACGGTAACGCTGGATTCAACCCCTTTCCCAGCCAGCCTTCTCACCCATGTAGTAAAGCCCCAGCTCCCCAACTTTCGCTGGTTTCTGGTTTCAATCCGGGCTACCCACAATCTTACATGCGCCACGAGCAGCGATTGCTCGTCCAGTTGCGGCTAAGTTGCAACAGAGAAGGTGCTTTAAATGCCGTCGCCCAGCCCCCTTTCACCGTTAGGTGTCGGTGGCGTTATAAACGAGGTAGGCACGCGGACTCCAGTGTTCACCGTAGGTTTCGTGATCGTCCGGTACGCCGCCGCCGGTCGTCGGCGCCAGCAGCTGGGAGAATTCCGCCATTCATCTTCCACAAACAGCGCGTACTGGCTGGCAAGCGTTTTGGAGCTGGTTGCCCCGGTCAGGTTTAGCCGCATCGCTAAGTTTGTCGTAACGCCATTCGCCGCCAACCGTGAGAAACTGATTAATCACCATCACAGCAGTACCTGCCGTCGACCGTATTGCTTTCGGAAGTTATCGGGCTGCTGTTGCCAGGGTTTTTGTTCTCGACTTTCTCACCTTCATCTCAGTTCGCTGGTGCCGTAATCCCAACGCCCATTATCGTGACGGAGTAGTTCTGGCGTTCCAGGCGGTTTTTGTCCGCGCGAGTCGGAATCACAATCCTGACGGTCGAACCGTATCCGGCAGTAAAATCGTGATTTTGATTCGGTGTCCAGGCGAATTCGACATTGCCATCACAGCTCGAGAATCCTCAATACGCAGCATTTATCCGGTATCGGTGGTCGTTATTTTTGCGGGTCATCCTTTTCACATTTGCCAGGCTGCCGTAAGCTTTCATTCCCAGCGCGCCATCAATTAATGGTCCACTGGTAAAGAACTGACCGTTATAGGTATCACCGCGATCGCGATGTTCCTGAATGGTGGTATCGACGGTAACGGTACCCGACCATTTCTGACCGATTTTTTTGGTGATGATATTCACTACACCGCCGAGCGCATCGGAGCCGTATAGCGACGACATCGGGCCACGAACCACTTCAATACGTTCGATGGAATCGACCGGGATCCAGTTCAGATCGAAATCATTGTGGCGGAAGACGGCATTGCGGGAGTTAACGCGTTTACCGTCGACAAGAATCAGGGTGTAGCTGCTGTCCAGACCACGAATACTAACGCCCTTACGGTTATCCCCTTCGTTCGTCAGTTGTACGCCAGGCACTTCTTTGAGGACATCCTTCAGATTCTGTACCGGTTTTCGCTGCAGGTCTTCCTGGGTAATGACGCTGATACTGGCGGGTGCATCTTTAAGATTTTGTTCCACGGAAGATGCAGTGACAACCATCGTTTCGCCATCATCATCGACCGCTAACACAGGCCATGCACAAGAAATAGCGGACAAACACAGCCCGACCCGTACGAAAGGGTTCAACCTAAACATTCCATATCTCCATGAGGTAACTACGAAAATAAAATGGGTATCGCTCACATCTTCTTTACGTCCCCTTGCGTACGGCAGCATCGCGGTGGACTTATTTGTATGCAGGTGATCATCCCAGAAAGCCGGAACAGCCTCTGATTTGTCAGCCTTTTTTGATTGCGTCGTAACGATAATGCAAACGATAACAATTATCAATCCAAATGTTAAATTTTATATCCGCATGATTTGTCAGGGAAATGGAATTGAAAAAGCCCTCTCGGTTGAGAGGGCTTAGCAAGGAAGGGAGGAAACTTATTTCTTATCGTTCTGCGGGAACTTCATTTCGCTGTAGCGTACGAAGTGAGTTCCTTTAATCAGCTTGTAGCCGAACCAAATAATCAGGAACAGCGGGATACCAATATACGTTGCCGCTACGCCGCCCCAGTCAATGGTATCTTTCAGGAACGCTTCGTAGTTCTGGCCCAAAGTGATAATCAGACACAGAATGAATGCGAAGATCGGCCCCAGTGGGAAGAAACCTGAACGGTACGGCAGATCGTTAATGTCGTGTCCCTGCAATACGTAACCGCGACGGAAGCGATAGTGGCTAATGGCAATCCCCAGCCAGGCGATAAAACCCGTCATCCCGGAGGTGTTCAGCAGCCACAGGTATACCGTCTGGTTGCCAAACATGGAGGTCAGGAAGCACAAACCGGCAATCACCGTCGTCGCATACAGCGCATTACGCGGCACGCCACCACGCGACAATTTAGCGAAAATGCGCGGCGCTTTACCGTCACACGCCAGGGTGTACAGCATACGAGTAGACGCATACATACCGGAGTTACCTGCTGACAGCACCGCCGTCAGAATAACTGCGTTCATCACCGCCGCCGCAGAGAGCAGACCCGCGTGCTGGAACACCA
Source organism: Shigella flexneri (assembly GCA_048288465.1). Lineage (GTDB taxonomy): Bacteria > Pseudomonadota > Gammaproteobacteria > Enterobacterales > Enterobacteriaceae > Enterobacter > Enterobacter flexneri_B. The sequence goes on from CP182556.1 coordinate 2,186,236, forward strand.
GGGTGAACGGACTGACGCTGATGTCTTTAACATCGTTACGCAGCAGGCTCGGATCGGTATACGGAATAATCAGGCTGATAATCAGGATCGCGAACACATAGAACAACAGGATTCGCCAGAATACCTGACGTACCGCGCGTGGAATGTTTTTCGCCGGATCTTCGGACTCGCCTGCAGCAATACCGATCAGCTCGGTTCCCTGGAAAGAGAAGCCGACAATCATAGCTACGCCGATCATCGCCGCAAAACCACCAGCAAACGGCGCTTCGCCGATTGTCCAGTTGCTCCAGCCCGCAGGCTGCGCGCCTTTGAAGATACCGATAATCATCAGCACGCCAACGATGATAAAGACAATAACTGTCGTGACTTTGATCAGTGAGAACCAGTATTCCGCTTCACCAAAGCCGCGAACAGAGATGTAGTTCAACAGGAAGATAACGCCGAGGAACAACGCACTCCAGATCCAGCCCGGTGTATCCGGGAACCACCAGCTCATGACCAGCTGTGCTGCAACCAGGTCAACGGCAATAGTCACCGCCCAGTTGTACCAGTAGTTCCAGCCCAGCGCGAAGCCAAAGCCTTCTTCAACATAGTTCTGACCGTAAGTGGCAAACGAACCGGAAACCGGCATATATGCAGCCAATTCACCGAGACTGGTCATCAGGAAGTAAACCATCAGGCCAATCAGCATATACGAGAGCAATGCCCCGCCCGGACCTGCCTGAGAAATCGTTGCGCCAGAGGCAACAAAAAGACCTGTACCGATGGAACCGCCAATGGCAATCATCGTCAGGTGACGCGCCTTTAATTCACGGCGTAAGCCCGGCGCTTCTGTAGTTTTAGTTTCGGAACCCATACAAAAATGCTATCCATCTTAAAAATGATGGCGCGATTGTAGCAGACGATTGGCAATCCTTCCGGCAGAAATACACGGTTATAAGACACCTTCATGATCGCCCAGGGATTATAAGTAAAGCAGCCAATCTCTTTTCTGGCGAATGCATGCTGAAGGCGCTGCGTCACGAAATCGACACAGCACCAGCATGTTCTTGTACAGCAACTTAACGCGGCACATTTGCGGGATCGCAATAGTCCAGAAAGCGCCGTAGCGCGTTGGAAAGGTGTTTTTGCCGATGATGTATACGCCACAACGTACGCATCAGGCGCGGCAGAGGGACCGCAACTTCACTTAATGTGCCTGCCTGCAATTGATCTTCAATCACACGTCGCGACAGGCAACTAATTCCCAACCCATGACGCACCGCATGTTTGATTGCCTCGGAGTTACCTAATTCCATCGCCATCTCAAACTTCGGTAAATGTGACAGCAACAGATAATCGACAATATCCCGCGTGCCGGAACCGCGTTCACGCAGGATCCACGGCGCAGCGGCCAGCTGTTCTAAGGTGACCGGACCACGAGCCAACGGCGAAGTCGGCGCGGCGAAAACCACCAGCTCGTCTTCCAGCCACGGTTCAGAAATGATTTCAGTGCTGTGGCACGGTCCTTCAATAAAGCCAATATCAACGCGGAAATCCAGCACCGCTTGCATCACGTCCTGGCTGTTCCCAACGCTAAGTTCAATCGGCAACTGCGGATAATCATGGCGATAACGGGCGATAACTGCAGGCAGAATGTAGTTACCGATGGTACTACTGGCATAGATACGAATCGCGCCGTTGTCTTCGCGAAACAGTTGTTCGATTTCAACCGCCTGTTCAAGCAGTGCCAACGCTCGCGGATAGAGCAGCCGCCCGTGTTCATTAACAACCAGTCTTTTCCCCACGCGATCAAACAGTTGAACGCCAAGCTGCCCTTCCAGGTCAGTCAAGGCTGCGCTCACTGCTGATTGCGACAACGCCAGCATCACCGACGCCTGGGTGGTTGATCCACTTTTCAATACTTCTGCAAAAACTTCCAACTGCCGGAGGGTGATGTGCATAGTCGCTTACCACTTATAAAGATTAATTATAAATATATAATCAATTTTATTTTTAAACCAGTTAGTCGTAACCTTATGCCCGGTTAAAGGAGAGGGTTATGACGAATATCACCTTACAGAAACAACATCGTACACTGTGGCATTTTATTCCGGGGTTAGCCCTGAGTGCAGTTATCACCGGGGTCGCCCTGTGGGGTGGTTCCATTCCCGCGGTTGCGGGTGCCGGGTTTAGTGCCCTCACCCTCGCAATCTTGTTGGGGATGGTTTTAGGCAACACCATCTATCCGCACATCTGGAAAAGCTGTGACGGTGGTGTGCTGTTTGCCAAGCAATATTTATTACGTCTGGGTATCATTCTTTATGGCTTCCGTCTGACGTTCTCGCAAATTGCCGATGTCGGTATCAGTGGGATCATCATTGACGTGCTGACGCTGTCCAGTACCTTCCTGCTGGCTTGCTTCCTGGGGCAGAAAGTGTTTGGTCTGGATAAGCACACCAGTTGGTTGATCGGTGCCGGTAGCAGTATCTGTGGTGCTGCCGCGGTACTGGCGACTGAGCCGGTAGTGAAAGCGGAAGCCAGTAAAGTAACCGTGGCTGTTGCAACCGTTGTTATCTTCGGGACCGTCGCGATTTTCCTCTACCCGGCGATATATCCGCTGATGTCTCAATGGTTTAGTCCGGAAACTTTCGGTATCTACATTGGTTCTACTGTGCACGAAGTGGCGCAGGTGGTGGCGGCAGGTCATGCCATCAGCCCGGATGCAGAAAACGCAGCAGTTATTTCCAAAATGCTGCGCGTGATGATGCTGGCTCCGTTCCTCATCCTGCTGGCGGCGCGTGTTAAACAGCTGTCTGGGGCGAACAGCGGCGAGAAAAGCAAAATCACTATTCCGTGGTTTGCCATCTTGTTCATCGTAGTTGCCATCTTTAACTCGTTCCACCTGTTACCGCAGAGCGTGGTGAACATGCTGGTAACGCTGGATACCTTCCTGCTGGCAATGGCGATGGCGGCGCTGGGTCTGACCACTCACGTCAGCGCGCTGAAAAAAGCTGGGGCGAAACCTCTGCTGATGGCACTGGTACTGTTTGCCTGGCTGATTGTTGGTGGTGGTGCGATTAACTATGTGATTCAAAGCGTCATCGCATAAACCACTACTTCTTGCTCCTGTTAACCCGCTATCATTACCGTTTTCCTCCAGCGGGTTTAACAGGAGTCCTCGCATGAAATACATTGGAGCGCACGTTAGTGCTGCTGGCGGTCTGGCAAATGCCGCAATTCGCGCCGCCGAAATCGACGCAACCGCGTTTGCCTTGTTCACCAAAAACCAACGTCAGTGGCGTGCCGCACCGCTCACGACGCAAACCATCGATGAATTCAAAGCCGCCTGTGAAAAATATCACTACACATCGGCGCAAATTCTTCCCCACGACAGTTATCTGATCAACCTCGGACATCCGGTCACTGAAGCTCTGGAAAAATCGCGCGATGCCTTTATAGATGAAATGCAGCGTTGCGAACAACTGGGGCTTTCTTTGCTCAACTTCCACCCTGGCAGCCATCTGATGCAGATTTCAGAAGAGGATTGCCTTGCGCGTATTGCCGAATCCATCAACATTGCGCTGGATAAAACTCAAGGTGTAACAGCGGTGATTGAAAACACCGCCGGTCAGGGCAGTAACTTAGGGTTTAAATTCGAACATCTCGCGGCGATTATCGACGGCGTGGAAGATAAATCCCGCGTCGGCGTCTGCATTGATACCTGCCATGCTTTCGCTGCCGGGTATGATTTGCGTACTCCAGCCGAATGCGAAAAAACGTTCGCTGATTTTGCCCGTATTGTCGGCTTTAAGTATTTGCGCGGGATGCACCTTAACGATGCGAAAAGTACCTTTGGCAGCCGCGTTGACCGCCATCATAGCCTCGGTGAAGGCAATATCGGTCATGATGCGTTCCGCTGGATTATGCAGAACGACCGTTTCGACGGCATTCCGCTGATCCTTGAAACCATCAACCCGGATATCTGGGCAGAAGAGATCGCCTGGCTGAAAGCGCAACAAACTGAAAAAGCGGTAGCCTGAAGATGAATAACCGGGAAAAGGAGATCCTTGCAATTTTACGGCGTAACCCGCTGATTCAGCAGAACGAAATTGCGGACATGCTGCAAATCAGTCGTTCGCGCGTTGCGGCGCATATTATGGATTTAATGCGCAAAGGCCGGATTAAAGACAAAGGTTACATTCTCACCGAGCAGGAATACTGCGTAGTGGTGGGGACAATCAATATGGATATTCGCGGGATGGCGGATATCCATTACCCGCAAGCGGCTTCTCATCCCGGTACAATTCATTGTTCGGCAGGCGGCGTTGGACGCAATATCGCCCACAATCTGGCGCTGTTAGGCCGTGACGTCCATTTGCTTTCAGTGATTGGCGATGACTTTTATGGCGAAATGCTCCTGGAAGAAACGCGCCGTGCCGGCGTGAATGTCTCCGGCTGCGTTCGTTTGCATGGTCAAAGCACATCGACGTATCTGGCAATTGCCAATCGAGACGATCAAACCGTGCTGGCAATTAACGATACCCATCTGCTGGAACAGTTGACACCGCAACTACTGAACGGGTCGCGCGATTTACTTCGTCATGCGGGCGTGGTACTGGCTGATTGCAACCTGACAGCCGAGGCGCTGGAATGGGTCTTTACCCTCGCTGATGAGATCCCGGTGTTTGTCGATACCGTTTCAGAATTCAAAGCGGGCAAAATCAAACACTGGCTGGCGCATATTCACACCCTGAAACCCACTTTACCGGAGCTGGAAATTTTATGGGGACAGGCGATCACCAGCGATGCTGACCGTAATGCCGCAGTGAATGCATTGCATCAGCAAGGTGTTCAGCAACTGTTTGTTTATTTGCCCGATGAGTCAGTTTATTGCAGCGAAAAGGATGGTGAACAATTTTTGCTGACTGTGCCAGCGCATACGACGGTAGACAGTTTTGGTGCTGACGATGGTTTTATGGCGGGTCTGGTATATAGCTTTCTGGAGGGAAACAATTTCCGTGACAGCGCCCGTTTTGCGATGGCCTGCGCGGCAATTTCACGCGCCAGCGGCAGCTTAAACAACCCTACCCTGTCTGCCGATAACGCGCTGTCATTAGTGCCAATGGTGTAACAATGTTGCCGGATTCGACGCTTGACCGCATCTAATCCGGCTCATAAATTGCACACTACGCTAAACCAATAAAGAACCCGGCAATGGTGGCACTCATCAGATTAGAAAGTGTCGCCGCCGCCAGCGCGCGTAAACCAAGCTGGGCGATTTCCGGCGCACGGTGTGGCGCAACCGCAGAAAACGCCCCCACCACCACCCCGATAGAACCAAAGTTAGCGAAACCGCACAACGCGAAGGAAATAATCGCCACGGTTTTAGCATCCAGAGTGCCAGCCGTTTGCAGATAGGGTGAGAAATTGAGATAAGCGACAAATTCATTTATTGCCAGTTTCTGTCCAATCAAACTCCCGGCAAGATTTGCATCACTCCAGTCAACACCCATTACCCACGCAAGTGGGGCCAGCAGGTAACCTAAAATGGACTCCAGCGAGGCATGTTCAAAACCAAACCAGCCGCCAACGCCGCCGATAATACCGTTAATTAACGCAATGATGGCGACAAATGCCATAACAACTGTCGCTACACCGGCGGCGATTTTCAGCCCGGTCATTGCCCCTGTCGCATCGGCTTCAATAATGCTTTTTGGCGGTGTTTCGGTGAAAGAGAGGTTATTAAAAGAAACCTGCGAAGATTCCGTAGCCGGGCTTAACAGGCGGGCAAACAAGATCCCGCCAGGGATCGCCATTAACGATGCCGCCAGCAAATATTCCACAGGTACGCCCAGTGCGGCGTAACCAATCATTGTCGAACCAGCAATCGAGGCCATGCCACTACAAATCGCTGTAAATAATTCATTGCGATTCAGACGATCGATAAAGGGTTTGACGATCGCCGGAATTTCGTTTTGCCCGAGGAAAATGGTGGTGACCGCGACGAATGACTCGATCTTGCTGATATTTAAAGCTTTCTGGAAGATACCGCCGAGAATGCGAATTAAGATCCCCATCACACCGATGTAGAGAGACCACCAGTGCAGTGACGAAGATAATTGCCTGGTAATACCCGAAACCAAGATAAATCCTGTGCCATCAAACAGCGTGTCCATTTTCGGCCCGACCAGCGAACCGAAGATAAATGCGCTACCCGGCGTCGCTGTACGCCATCACTTGATGAGATCAAAGCGCTTTCCAGCCACCGAACGCCCTGGCGGTGGCAGCATAATCCCGCCAATCACGACCTGTAACACTAACGCCGCGCCAACGTACTAGGCTGATCTTCTTCTGTTGACTGATAGTAAAACGCAATCGTCAGCAATACCACCATTCCCAGAACACTTCGATGATATCGAGAGTGATTATCTCTTCATGTCAGATCGGCGAGACGCTTGCTCGATTATAAATAGCTGGGCTTGGACTGCGAACTGACCCGGCTTGTTATCAACACTTAATGGGCTTCGACGTGGCGCACGACTCTTCCGTAGACCAAGCCCCAGAACCAGTCGGTACCAATAGTGATGCCGACTTTGGTATTAGCGGGCTGGCCAAGAATGCCCAGTTCGTCGCAGACCGTACGCCCGTAGCAAGGGCCGCTGTTGACGTCCACTTCGACGTACATATCCTGGGTTTTAATGCCATCAGGGTTGATCAGATAACCAATGCAGGTGGCGTCATGCACCGGGCCGCCAGCCAGGCCGTAGTATTCGAACTGCGTTTTGAGAGTGAAGTTCATGATGTCGCTGAACAGCTCTCCGGCAGGGCCGCCTACCCTTTCCATCCGAGCAATTACATCCGGGGTGCAAACGGTCTGGTTGGTAAGATCGAGGCCCATCATCACTAATGGAACGCCGGAGGTGAACACCACGCGGGCGGCTTCCGGGTCGGCAAAGATATTGAACTCGGCAGATGGGGTGAAGTTGCCTGTACCGTAAGCGCCGCCCATTAGCACAATTTCACGGATTTTGGGCAGGATTGCGGGTTGCATACGCATTGCCACCGCGATATTTGAAAGCGGACCAACCGGCACCAGAGTGATATCGCCATCGCTTGCCATCAGGGTATCGATGATATATTTCACCGCATGGGTACTTTCTGCCTGGCGGGTCAGCGGCTCGAATACCGGGCCATCCAGTCCGGTTTCACCGTGAATATTATCGGCAACGATTTGTTTACGCATAATGGGTTGCGGCATCCCCGCATAAACCGGAACATTAATCTCCAGTTTCTGGCAAACATTCAGGCCATTAATTAATGTTTTATCAAGCGTCTGATTACCCGCTACAATAGTGATGCCTAATAAATCTATTGCCGGATGTTTCGCTGCCATCATCATTGCAATAGCATCATCATGACCCGGCTCACAATCCAGAATAATTTTTCTCTTTTCCATTGTTTATTTCCTCTGTTTCCAGTTGCGTTATTTTTTTCTACAGCAAAGAAAATTCGACCGGGCCAATGATTGAATCTTAACAACAGCGTACGTATGCTAAATATGAGAAATCTCATAGCGGATAAACATCGTGAAAGAAATCCACAATAATGACCTTAAGCAGCAATTGATGAGTGAATCTGCGTTTAAGGATTGCTTTTCAACGGATGTTTCAGCCGATACGCGGCTGTTTCATTTTTTAGCGCGTGACTACATTGTGCAGGAAGGGCAACAGCCGTCATGGCTGTTTTATCTGACGCGAGGCCGCGCCAGGCTTTACGCCACGCTTGCCAATGGTCGCGTGTCGCTGATCGATTTCTTTGCCGCTCCCTGTTTTATTGGCGAGATTGAGTTAATCGACAAAGACCATGAACCGCGTGCGGTGCAGGCTATTGAAGAGTGTTGGTGCCTTGCGCTCCCTATGAAACATTACCGTCCGCTGTTATTAAACGACACCCTATTTTTACGAAAACTTTGCGTCACCTTAAGTCATAAAAATTATCGTAATATTGTTTCTTTAACTCAGAATCAATCATTTCCGTTAGTGAATCGCCTGGCAGCATTTATATTACTCTCACAAGAAGGTGATCTTTATCACGAAAAGCATACGCAAGCGGCAGAGTATTTAGGCGTTTCTTATCGACATCTTTTATATGTTCTCGCGCAATTCATTCACGACGGTTTATTAATTAAAAGAAAGGATATCTAATTAAAAACAGAAAGCAGTTGTCAGGACTGGCGCTGGAGATGGACCCGGAGAATAAATTCTCCGGGATGATGCAGTAAAAATTATTTGCAATAGCGCGATTGCCGGATGCAACGCTTAATACGTTTTATCCGGTCTACAAATCGAGCATTACGCCAGACCAATAAAGAACCCGGCAATAGTCGCACTCATCAGGTTGGAAAGCGTTGCTGCTGCCAGCGCCCGTAAACCAAGCTGGGCGATTTCTGGAGCACGTTTTGGCGAAATAGCCGAAAATGCGCCAACGACAACACCGATAGAACCAAAGTTAGCAAAACCACAAAGCGCAAAGGATATAATCGCCACGGTTTTCACTTCCAGCGTGCCGCCCGTTTGCAGGTATGGGGAGAAACTCAGGTAAGCGACGAATTCGTTAATCGCCAGTTTCTGCCCAATCAGGCTACCAGCAAGGTTGGCATCACTCCAGTCCACACCCATGATCCACGCCAGCGGTGCCAGCACATAGCCAAAAATACTTTCCAGAGAGGCATTGGCGAAACCAAACCAGCCGCCAATTCCGCCGATAATGCCGTTGATCAGCGCAATAATTGCGACAAACGCCATTACCACCGTCGCTACACCAGCGGCGATTTTCAGCCCGGTCATCGCACCGCTCGCCGCCGCTTCGATAAAGCTTTTTGGCGGCGTTTCGCTGAACGACAGATTTTCAAATGTGACCTGCGAAGGCTCGGTTGCCGGGCTAAGAATACGTGCAAACAAAATACCGCCGGGGATCGCCATCAGCGATGCCGCTAACAGGTAGTCAATTGGTACGCCCATTCCGGCATAACCAATCATCACCGAACCAGCAATGGACGCCATCCCGCTACAAATTGCGGTAAACAACTCGTTGCGATTCACGCGATCGATAAACGGTTTAACGATCGCCGGGATCTCATTTTGCCCGAGGAAAATAGTGGTAACCGCAACAAAAGATTCGATTTTGCTGATGTTGAGGGCTTTCTGGAAAATGCTGCCAAGGATGCGAATCAGCAGCCCCATCACGCCAATGTAGTACAGCAGACTGATGAGCGCAGTAACGAAAATAATCGCCGGAAGTACGCGAAAGGCGAAGATAAAACCCGCACCGTCAAACAGGACATCCATTTTCGGCCCAACCAGCGAACCAAAAATGAAGGCGCTACCGGCATCACTGTAAGACATCACTTTATGAACGCCTAATGCCGCCTGTTCTACTGCCCATTTTCCCGGTGGGAAGTAGAGCATGATGCCACCAATAGCGATTTGCAGCAGCAGTGCGGCTCCAACCGTGCGCAAACTGATGCTCTTTTTATTCACTGACAACAGAAATGCTATTGCCAGTAACACCACCATCCCCACAACACTTCTCATTATATCCATAACTATTTTCCCTTCATGCCAGTAACCCGCGTCAGCGCCAGGTTTTGGGAACGGCTTGATGAGTACGGGCTGATGGCTTTCTGCCCGTCAAAATTTTCTGCCAGACGCTGGTATTCTTTGGCAATTTCACTCGCCAGAATGGCGTTTGTTGAACACGCAGTGGATATTGGATTTCAGGCTGTCACCGCCGGTCAGCTCAGCAAACGCGCGAAAGCAGGTAACGGTGTACTTTCTTTACCAATAATGCCTGCTCTTCGGCTTCGGCGACGGCTTGATCATGGCTGCATTGATAGATTCCTCCGGCATCGCAAACTGTTCCGCGGGATCGGGTTCGTCACCACGAGGCTACCGTTCAGCCCGCTTTGCCATTTCACCGCCATTGTACGGGCAATTTCACTGGCGCTGTCGAGACGAATGCTGACGTCAAACGAGCTGGTACGGCAGAAAAACGCAGGCAGCGCTTTAGCTCGGATAGCCAATTAACGGCACACGAAGGTTTGGAAATACTTAGTGGTTAATCCTAAAATCGAGAATAGATCTCGCCCGGCACAAACAACGGTGCATCAGCATTTGCCAGTTCTTGCAAATCGGCAGAAATATCGAAGGTATGTCCGCCCCCGCGATGCCCACCACCAATTCCCCCGGCTGAAAATACTTTAATTCTGGCAAGCGCCGCAAGAATCATCGTTGAGCCACAGTGGTTGCGCGTTTTTCTCGGCGGCAACAACAAAGGTAAATCGCGACGACTAAACTCTGGTTTATGTTATGCCTTTACGACCCAGTAATTCAATTTTTCTTTGCTTAAACCCACTTTCATGACGCCGCCAATAATGGCGATAGTGGGGAGGACAGCGCCCTGTTCACTCAGTCTCCTCTACTTCAATTGCGGTCGGGGCATTTGTGGAAACGGCATCCCGGGAGCAGAATGGTCGATTCCAGCGCCACAACCGGTTTGTTTTTTAAGCCGCTGCACTTCCGGGGAAATTGTAAGAATCAGGGGAAATTTTTAATCAGACATTCTGCGTCTTCACTTAAACGTCATAACGTTGGCAATTGATAAATCGGGGTTATTGGTGTATTCACAGGAGAGCGCCATTGACGACATCCCTGTGCGAAACGAAGAGATCGGCAAAGCGGCATTCCGCTTACCCAACACACCAGCAAGTCGCCATCATGGCATTGCCCGCTCCGGTAAAAATTACATCGGTTTTTATTTGCGCAGACCAGCCATTTTCCACCGCTGATATCGCTGTAAATAAACGCCGTCGCCGCCCATGCTCAATACCAGTCGGTTCAGGCCATGTTGATTGAACCAGGGACAACTTTTGCCACATCGTCACGCCTGACAGCGCAATCCCACTCAGGGTTTCCGCTTCAAGGCGGTTTGGCCTCAGAGTGTGGATTTGATTTAGACGGTCGCGACTTCTACACATTTCACGTGGAAACCGGATTGACAAATACGGTATGCTTGGCGGCATTATCCAGAATCCATGCCAGTGCCTTCTCAATTACAATCACAGTCGCGACAATGACCTTTGCCCTTGAATAATTTTATGGTGCTGTGCGAGATATTCAGCTTAATAGCGTTGCTAATATTCATGTCATTTATAGCAACCAGCATTTACCGGTATTATCGAGTAATCATAAATAACTAGACCGTATTTTCTCCGGCACAATCAGGCATTTATCGACATAAATGCCAGATTGATTGGTTTGCGTTAGCAGCGATTGACCATAAAAGTCACCGCCTACGGCGCTCTAGTAGCCGGCGGCCTTCGTTCCCCAGCAACGCCGTGTTTGTGTATATTGCGCCCGACTCCACCAGCGTAAATTTTATTTTACCTGATTGAATCCCGTATAATTAATGATTCATGTGAATATCCGGCGACATCAATATTCGCCGAGCCTATAATTACGACATATCCTTTCTCCGCGCATAGCACGTCCTCTGGTAAAAAATTACCAACCCTGTCAATCTCATAAGAATATAGATACTGCAGAAGACGGTTTAAACATGTGTTCATATTTAAACATGTGCTCAGACAACTCACGTTTTATGATAAATTACCGCCAGAAGAGGCTAATGGTAGATTCGAGCAGGCTCACAAAATGCTGATCAAATGCCTGAATTACAAAAGCGAGGAATTTGTGACGGATGCACAGAACAGGAACAATAAAAAAGGCAGAAAATAATCTGCCCTTGAGGAAATAACCTTAGCGTTTGATGAACGTTTCAAGTTTCTACTGAAAGATAAAACCATTTAAATCATAAAATTACATTCACAAGTGGTCATTCCCTTCGCGCTCATCCTAATGACAGGGGCAGGCTGCCTGTAACACACCTTTTATTACGCTGCTTTCGCTACTGCGTCCACTTCCGGCAATTTTCAGGAAGGCATAGGCGAGCCGCCACCAGCGTACTGGTAATAATCGCTACCAGGTAACCCAGTACGCGTAATAGCGCCAGGGATTAGCAGAACAAACAGACCACCGTGTGGTGCCATCAGTTTCGCACCAATCGCCATTGAGATTGCGCCAGCGCACCACCCACGATACAGCATGCAGGCAGATGCATCGGATCACGAGCAGCAAACGGAATTGCACCTTCCGAAATGAAGCACAGTCCCAATACCAGAGCGGCTTTGCCACCTTCCTGCTGCGCTTTGTCGAATCTGCGATGCGCCACCATCGACTCCGCCAGACCCATTGCCAGCGGTGGCACCATACCTGCCGCCATAATCGCCGCCATCGGGCCATAGGTTTGAGCACCAGCAGACCCACACCGAATGTGTACGCTGCTTCGTTCACCGGACCGCCCATGTCAGTACACATCATCGCCACCGAGGATCGCCCCCAGCAGACCGGATTCCGCAGTCCCCATGGTCTGCAGCCAGTGCAAGTTAGCCCCTTCCAGAATGCCAGACCGGTTTACCGATCAGGTAGATCATCGCTACTCACCACCAGACTGGAAATTAGCGGAATGATCAACAATTGGTTTCAGCGCCTCCATACTCGCCTGGCAGTTTCAGTTGCGTACTGATTAACTTCGCAATGTAACCAGCGTGAAGCCCGCAAATAACACCGCCAATGAAGCCAGAACGGTGCTGACCGCCAGCATACCGCCAATCAGACCCGCGCGAGGCCCGGACGATCGGCAATGGAAAGGCGAGGCTGCCAGTACCGGCACCATCAGCGCAAAGGCGGCACCACCACCAACTGCATCAGCGCCGCTGCCAACGTACCCGGCTCTTTAAACGCTTCGATACCAAAAGCAAAAGAAAGCGCGATACACACACCACCAGCAACGACCATTACAGCATGTAAGAGACTGCCGTTAGCAAGTGACGTATAAGCGCCTGCACTCTCTTTCTCACCTTCAGTGGTCGCCGTTTGAGCTTTGCCCGCCGGTCTTCATACGGCGTTGCTTCAGCAACCGCTTTATCCAGTTTCTGTGCGGTTTTCTTCAGCGCCAGACCGGTAGAGGGTACCATACATTCGTTTACCAGCAAATTTCGCCATATTCACTTCGATATCTGCCGCCACAATCACCAGATCCGCTGCGGCTACTCCTCCTCGGGAGTGATTGCATTACCCGCGCCAACAGAACCACGGGTTTCAGCTTTCAACCACCAGCCACGTCTGTTCGCTTCGGTTTCAATGGCTTCGAGCCGCCATAAAGGTGCGCTACGCGAGTCGGGCAGCAGTCACCGCAACTACGCGTTTCGGACCGCTGGCGGCAAACCGGCGCTGTTGCAGTGACCGGCGCAGTGTAAGGTTTCTCATGGCCTTTCGCTTCACTCAGGCAACAGCTCAGGGTGCGCACTGCCCGGGAAATATCACCCAGCCAGACTTTTACTGTTCAGCGCGCTGTCGTCGGGATGGAATCACCGAGAACAATCGCCATTTCTGCGTCGTTCGGATTGTCGATGATTTCCAGTTTTGCTTTTACGTCGCCCGCGCCAGCAGGGTCTTCGCCAATAGGCGATCGAGATTAGCGTCAATAATCAGCAGCGTTTTCATTATGCCTCTCCTGCTGTCAGTTAAAAGGTTGTAAGTTGACGCGCGCCATCATTGCGGCCAACTGTGGATGATTGGTTATACCACATTGCTTCACTTACCGCCAGGGCCTGCAACAGCTGTCGCCAGACGAGTGTGTGTTCACTGGATTCACGCATCAGCAAGCCGATAAATCAGGCCACCAACCATAGTATTCTGCGCCAACGGTGCTTACGACATTGACTGACGGTGGTTTTGGCGATCATTTGCCGGCAGGCATTAACCCAAAGCGCGCCCTCGAATCTAGCGGATAGAAACACCGCCATACCTTGTTCACGCAGCGCATGCGCAGCTTCAAATCACATCTTCATTCAGGCAGTTTACGGCCTGCCAGATTTCCAGCTCGCGGCGGTTAGGTTTCACCAGCCACGGTGCTGCTTTCAAACCTGCTACTAACGCTTCACGGCTACTATCAAGATAATGCAAGGACACTGACTACGCAGGCGAGTCATCCAGTCGGTGAACGCTTCCGGGCTGACGCCTGACGGCTTCCGCTGACACAGACGATATCGAATGACCGAGCCAGCTGAGAGAATCAGTCACAAAGTGTTCCCAGTCGGTGACTTCAAAACCCGAGAAGTTGAAGTCGGTCACTTCGCCGTCTTTTTCGTCAAGCTAACGTTAATTCGAGTGCGCCCGCAGACCCTGGAAACGGTTGGCAATGCCCAGCTCGCTGAACAGTCGCTGAAAACCATCCTGATTGTCTTTACCGAAGGAAAAGCCGCCAACGGTGACATCAATTCCCAGGTCTTTTAAGACTTGGTCAGATGTTGATGCCTTTACCCGCCCGCATGCAGAGCAACTTGTGGTTTTACGTGCTTCACTTCGCCGCGTTCAATTTCCGGGCAGAAACCAACAAGGTCATAAGCCGGATTAAGGGTGATAGTAGCAACAAATGCTCCGCTCATTATGCGCCCTCCCCAAGACCAGCAGCGATAGCGTCGCCGATTGCTTTCAGCGCCTGTTCAGCATCTGCACCCTGGGCTAAAGCGTAGGCGATGACCTTTCTTACAACCCCGCCAAGTGCCACAACTTTCATCAGACTACGTCCGTTTGCCGGTTTGCCGGTACCATCAAGGTTTGTCACGGTAATATCACCGTCAAATTGTTTATGGTATTGACCAGCATGGTACCTGGACGAGCATGAGGCCGTGTTCATTGCGCACCACAAACTCCGCGCTTAACACGTCGTCGGTCGGCGCATCATCGCTGGTCAGCAGCGCCAGCAACGTTGCCGCATCCGCTTTCAGCAAGCGGTCAGTCATTGTCGAGCAATAAATCAGCGAGACGCTTAAGAACCGCGATGGCTGATCGTCATTCATCGCCACACTCACCAGCATGGCTGCCGTTTCGCCGTCCACATCAAAAGCAATTGCCGCACGGCTTACCGCAATCGCGCTACGCAGATTGCCTTCTCGGCGCGCTATCTCGCTTAGCCAGATACCCGTCCGAGATCAGCGGTTGTTCATTGATGGCTTTGGTGACGAAAGTGGTGTCAACTGCCCCCGCCTCTTCAGACGCGCAGCGTTCAGCGCCGAAGAGTCAGCAGATTGCTGGCGACGATATCCAGCGAGCATTTCGTTGTCGAGCTTCAGCTGCTCACTCGCTTTTCGCCCATCAGTAATGCGCGAAGTTCTCTGCCGTCGTTGTGACTTCAGTTGTTGAGAGTCGCAATCATCGCCAGTACGCTGGTCAGCTGGCGTAGCAGGCCCAGATGTTCATCCGAGCTGCAGCAAGACCCGATCGCCACGTACGCTACCCCGACCGTCACCCCAGGTGACGCCTTCCGGGAACTGAAATACCTGAACGCCGGTTTTCAGCACCTGATCGCGGGTGTCGGTAGCGCCTGTGCCCAGAGCAATACCATTGCCGAGGAACGTTGAGGTTTGCTGTTCGCGCGCCAAGCACGCCATTGACGTAGCCTTCTGCGACATTACCGGCCTGCACCAGCGCCGCAGCGACTCTGGGGAATCGCCTCTTCTTGTCTTCGGCCTTTTCGCTGGACCCACGTCCTGTACGGTAACCTGTCACATAGTTCTCCTCTCTCGCCTAATTGAGTCATCAGCCTCATGAGAAAAAAAAGCGCCAACCTTGCTTAGGGTTAAAGACAAGATTGCGCTGTAAACGTTTCTATAAAGCATAATACTTCCGTTTCAGCACGAAGGAAAGCCGTAAGTTATGAGAAAAAGTTTGATGCGCTGCAGAATTTTTTGCGATTTTTCCTAATTGCTGATGGAAAATCTGTTATCAACAATTCATTTTCAGTAGTGTCAGCAGCCAATCAGCAACAGTGAAATGGCATTTTGACTATTCGTGGCGCTTTTGATTTCGCTGTCTGTTTATTTTCTGACAAGCAGCGTAAACCGCGTTTTCCTTCCAGCGATTTCACCAGCATGCATAATCCCCGCAGTCTCCAGCGCGAAATCGTTTGACCTGACCTCGACGGCGTTTTTCATCGTTGCCTTTCTCACCGGTATTGTGCTCTGCAAACCCGACACTCAGTATTTTTTCTTACCGATGAAGCAGGTGCCCGTCCGGCGACGGTGGATATTTTCTTTACCGGCAGCGCTGTCATTGGGATTCTGGTAAGTCAGTTCTCGCCGGGCGCTCTGATAAGCGTGGTGATCTCAAATCGCCATTGTCTTTTGCTGCCTGTTAGGCGTGCTGGCCTGCACCCTTTTTGCCTGAATCGCAACGACTTTGTTTTGCTATTCGTTGGCGTCTTTCTTAGCAGCTTTGGCTCTACTGCTAACCCGCAATGTTTGCCCTTGCCCGTGAACATGCCGACAAAACCGGACGCTAGGCGGTGATGTTCAGCTCTTTTTACGCGCTCAGGTTTCACTGGCATGGGTCATCGGCCGACCGCTGGCTTATGCCTTAGCGATGGGTTTCAGCTTTACGGTAAATGTATCTGAGCGCAGCGGTAGCGTTTATTGTTTGCGGTGTGATGGTGTGGCTGTTTTTACCGTCGATGCAAGAGCTTCCGCTGGCGACCGGCACGATTTGAAGCGTGGCGCCGTAACCGTCACGATACGCCGCCGCTCGTTCGTCATTTGTAGATCGACGCGGGCTCTGAACAGCCTGTACATCATCAACATGCCGCTATTCTATGGTCATCAACGAACTGCATCTTCCCAGAAACTGGCCGGTGTGACGACGGGGGACCGCCGCCGGGCTGCAAATCCCGACGATGTTGATTGCCGGATATTTCGCCAAACGTCTCGGTAAGCGTTTCTTAATGCGCGTTGCTGCCGTGGGTGGCGTCTGTTTTACGCAACAAACGCCGATGGCGCATTCACCTGTCATTCTGTTGTTGGGCTTGCAGCTGTAAATGCTATTTTTATTGGCATTCTGGGCGGCATCGGGATGCTTTATTTTCAGGATTCGATGCCCGGTCAGGTGGGTTCAGCCACCACGCTGGTATACCAACACTTCGCGCGTGGGCTGGATCATCGGCAGCAATTAGTGGTGGGCATCGTCGCCGAGATTTGGAATTATCACGCTGTGTTCTGGTTTGCGATGGTGATGATTATCGCCACTCTGTATCTTTCGCTTACTGCGGATTAAAGATGTTTAAGGCGCGGGCCGCAGCATTTCCAGATCGATAAGCCAGGTTATGGCCTGCTGACGCGAGTTACCGCACATTTCAGCGCGCCGGCTCGTAAGCCTGCACAGACTTTCGGTTGCAGCCGGCGAGGTGACAATTTTACAGCGTTGCTGTTCATCAAGCTGAATGCAGGGCGTATTGGTGGGCTTGCCATTCGGCACGGAATAGGGCTGGAAATTGAAGGGGCAGCGCACACGCCCCAACTTGCATGCATCGAGGACGTTGTGTCTTAAGGTTAACCACCGGATTGATGAGCGCGCACAGCACCTACCTTCTTTGCACCAGCAAAAGTGCGAATACCACTTGCCCAAAGGCCTGTTGCGAGAACTTTGTCGCGAGATTCTTGATATTTCGACTACAGGAATTTTTGGACGCCAAGAGCGAACGAAATTAAAAGGTATGGTACCGTATTATAGGCCCCAACTGCTGCTGGTTAAGGATATTGATATTCAGTCGCCCACTGCCCGCGGTGCCGCTACGCTGTACAAAATGCGTTTTTCTGACGTCCGTACCGGGCTGAAAGTAGAGAGCGTTTCAAAGGTGATGATATCGTTGACACCGTGAACGCTGACCCGCCGTTATGTTGACTTCTCCTATGTCGATGGCAACGAATATGTCTTTATGGGATAAAGAAGACTATACCCCGATATACCTTCACCAAGATTCAGATCGAAGAAGAGTTGCTTGTTTATGCCAGAGGGCGGTATGCCGGACACTGCAGGCGCTGACCTTGGACGGTCATGCTGGTGCTCTCGAGCTGCCGCAGACCGGTCGATTGGCAAATTGTTGAAACCTGGCACCAGGCATCAAGGGGCATCTGCCAGTGCCCGTAATAAAACCGCGACATTGAGCACTGGTCTGGTGATTCAGGTACCAGAATACTTAAGCCCGGCGAAAAAATTCTTATCCAGATCGAAGAACGCCGTTATATGGCGCGCCGACTAACTTCAGCCGCATGCAGAAAAGGGATAGCTCAGGCTGTCCCTTTTTAATCATTATACCAATCTTCTATTTTTGCGCTTCCTAACACCTTACGCCCTCAATCTTCCAGTTGCTCGTATCCATTGCCCTCACACTTCATCGCATTAACAATCCAGACCAATTTCAATTGCTGTCATATAAACTTTACACTCTCGTCTGCTTAATTAATCGTTACTAAGACGTGACTGATGAATACAATCGCCTCCGTCACGCCCCCTGCATCATGTACACGCTCCACGTGATCATCGCCAGCAGTTGCAATCACGATTGTTTCATTTTGGTTTGTAGCCTTGCCCTTCACCGCGCTCATCAGGCGTTACTGACCATTCGTGTGCTGAATGCCCAGGCAGGCGACTGGGGATTCTGTGAAATCAGCTTGTTCAGTGGTGATCAACGATCTGAGCCAGCTCCGCGCACAGAACCATTTATAGACCGTGCTGGAGAAAGGGGCGGACGGCAATCAGGCGATAATTGTCGGTGCCGTTCACGAATGCCTTAATGCAAAACTGGATTCCTAGCGGCAATTATTGAGAAGTTTTGCCAGCCACAGGTGGCAATTGTTTCCCGCACCATTACCGAAAAGGTGATTGTATTGACCGGCGGCGACCCGGCGCACTTATACGCAACTTGCGGATTATTCACTATTTACAAACCCCTGAAGAACCTCGCCGCACCGGGTATTCTCGTCAAGCACGAGTCGCTCGCCGTGAGCGCGGCCTTACACCGTTTACCGTGCTCTCCTGCTGAATATTCCCGACAATTGGCGATGTGGCGATAAACGTGGTGCTGGGAATTGGCAAGAAAAACGTTCGCCAGAACTCGCCGGTGGATAAAAGAACACGTCAGTTTTCCGGGAACCATGGTCGACCGCATTGTTCCGGCTGCAACCACCAATCACTGGCAGAAATCAGCCAGCATCTCGGTAAACCATCCGCGGCTTATTAGCTGCTAATCGTTTATCCAGTGGGTGGTGGAAGATAATCGTCGCTGGCCGCTGCCTGGGAAGTCGCAGGTGTACAAATCGGCGGTCATGTCCTGCGATGGGAAGATATGAAACTGCGTATGCTTAACGGCAGCGACTCTTTTCTCGCCATCCGGTTACCTTCAGGATTCGCCCATATCAGTGATTGCATGCAGGATTGCGCATTTCGCCATGCCGCCAGAAATATTATGCTGATCAGCAAGCGCCGACACTACAAATTAAAGATGTCGATTTAACACATATGCGGACAAGTTAATTGCACGTTTTGCTAATCCGGCGCTGAAACATAAGACCCGGCAAATCGCAATGGATGGTAGCCAGAAATTACCGCAACGTATGCTGGCAGGTATTCGCATACATCTGGGGCGCGAAACGGACTGGTCGTTGCTGGCATTAGGCGTTGCAGGCTGGATGCGTTACGTCAGCGGCGTTGATGATGCCGGAAATGCCATTGATGTTCGCGATCCGCTAGCGATAAAATTCGCGAACTTGCGCGGGCCGCAGCAGTGAACAACGCGTAACCGCCCTGCTTTCCCTGCGTGAGTTTTTGGTGATGATGCCAGATAACCCGCATTTTGTGCAGGCCATCGAACAAGCCTGGCAACAAATCGTACAATTCGGCGACATCAGGCGCTATTAAATACCCTCAAAATTTAACGATTTCTGCGGTTAAAGCGGATGAAGCTGACCTTCGTCCGCTCTGCTTCTCTTTCTGCCTTTTTCAGCCCGGACCACGCTCAGTTAACTTACCAGAGTATCGCGGAGCCGTTGTGACCAGGACCAACCTCATCACCGGTTTCTCGGCAGCGGGAAAACCACGTCGAATTTTTCATCTGTTAGCCCATAAAGATCCCAACGAAAAATGGGCGGTGCTGGTTAATGAATTTGGGGAAGTCGGAATTGATGGTGCTTTGCTCGCCGATAGCGGCGCATTGCTGAAAGAAATCCGGCGGCTGCATGTGCTGCGTTAATGGTTTACCCATGCAGGTAGGGTTCTATAGGTACTTACTGCGTCAGGGAAAACCATACTGGCTTGTTGATAGAGCTGACGGCTGGGCCATCCGAAACAGATCGATCTGTTAACCGCACCAAGTCTATTCTAACTGTGGAGAGATCTGCGTGCTACCTTGGCGCAGTTCCATTGACGCCTGCTGCTGGACGAAAAAAGCGCCAGCAACGGCACCTTCCGTGACCAGCCGGCTGCCGAGACATTATTGTCGCCGAATAAATCCGACCGTGCGATGCCCGAAAGTGAGCAAGCGCTACAGCGTTGGTGGCAGCAAAATGGTGGCGATTGACAATTAATTCACAGTGAGCATGGGAAAGTTGACGGTCATCTTCTCGGATTCGCCGCGTCGCACTGTCAGCCGAGTTGCCCGCCAGCGCCGCGCATTCTCATCAGCATGTCGTGAAAAAGAGTTAGCAGCGTTAAGCCTGCCAGAGCATCAACGCTGGCGTCGCAGTCTAACAGCGGGTAAGGATATCAGGCCTGCCGGCTGGATATTCATGTGATACGGTATTCGACACCATTGGCATTCTGGAATGGGGTGCGACTTGCACCGGTGGCAACGCGTCAAGGCGTGCTGCGTATTCCCGAAGGGCTGGTACGAATCAACCGTCAGGGCGATGACCTGCACATTGAAACGCAAAACGTTGCGCCACCGGACAGCCGGATCCAGCTCATTTCCAGCAGCGAAGCTGACCGGAATGCCTTACAGAGTGCGCCTGTGCAGCTTTGTCTCGGCCACTACCCGTGTAAGGTTGCCTGCGTTTTTCAGTAAGATAATTAGAGAAAAATAATGATGGAAATTTGCCGCAAATAGTGTTGTTGAAGATCGCTCGGCCTCGCGCTGTTCTTTCCTGGATATTCCCGTTAATCATGGATCTTCGGTTGCCGATTGATGCGGATATTTTTTCTATTTCTTTAATCAGAAACTGGTCGAAAGTAAGGCCTTTTTCTGTGGCTGGTTGCATTGACCGACAATTGCGCTTTCGACGGTTGTTCTCTGCTGGCGATGGGAACGTTGATGCCGGGTTTCTGCTCAAAATAAAATGCCCCTGGGATATGACGTATCGTGATTATGGGTCGGTCATGCTATTAACTGCAGTGGTATTAAACCAGCTGGGTCAGGCATTAATTCCTGTAAAACGGGCCAGCCCATCATTGACTTTCCCCGATATTAACCGCGTCAGCAAACTGCTCTCGTTCCCACGAAAGATGCCTCACGAGATAGCTTTCCCGGCTATTCATGGCATGATGCTGCTTATTTTTTCGGCATTCATGTGGCGTTATTTGGGCAAAGTTGCAGGCCTTATCGCCCTATTATTTTTGTGGTTTTTGCATTTCCCAGAGTAATGTCGTTTGGCGCACACTTGGTTTACTGACGTCATTGTCGGTTCGATGACCGTGATATTGATCGGTTTGCCCTGGGTGTTGCTGACGCCATTAAGTGATCGATTAATCACCTTTTTTGACAAATCACTACCAGGAAAAAACAAACATTTCCAAAACAAATAACTCACAGTAATTAACATCATCAGGGTTATTTTTATAGTGAGGATAATCCTGATGATGCGCACCGTGCTTTCATCTATCGAACGCAAAAATCATTCTCTAAGTAAATGAATGGATTGCATGCGTTTCACTCAATTGTACTTTAATTGACCAACCCCGCTTATTAACTTTCTGTATCACTTTTTCTTATAAAAAATCATGTAAAACCGCTCGCCAAGACCGCACCAATCGGGTAATCTCGAACTCGTTTTGCCTCGGCGGTAGATTATCCTCACAGCATATAATTTTGTGCGTTAGTCCACAGATTTGGCCTTAAGGAATTGTTTCAACATGCCCAGGTAATTAGTCTCGTGTCGCTTGGCATTTTTTTATAACGATATTTGTCGTTAAGGACTTCAAGGGAAAACAAACAACATGGTCAAATCTCAACCGATTTTGAGATATATCTTGCGCGGGATTCCCGCGATTGCAGTAGCGGTTCTGCTTTCTGCATGTAGTGCAAATAACACCGCAAAGAATATGCATCCTGAGACACGTGCAGTGGGTAGTGAAACATCATCACTGCAAGCTTCTCAGGATGAATTTGAAAACCTGGTTCGTAATGTCGACGTAAAATCGCGAATTATGGATCAGTATGCTGACTGGAAAGGCGTACGTTATCGTCTGGGCGGCAGCACTAAAAAAGGTATCGATTGTTCTGGTTTCGTACAGCGTACATTCCGTGAGCAATTTGGCTTAGAACTTCCGCGTTCGACTTACGAACAGCAGGAAATGGGTAAATCTGTTTCCCGCAGTAATTTGCGTACGGGTGATTTAGTTCTGTTCCGTGCCGGTTCAACGGGACGCCATGTCGGTATTTATATCGGCAACAATCAGTTTGTCCATGCTTCCACCAGCAGTGGTGTTATTATTTCCAGCATGAATGAACCGTACTGGAAGAAGCGTTACAACGAAGCACGCCGGGTTCTCAGCCGCAGCTAATAAACCGTTTGGATGCAATCCCTTGGCTATCCTGACGAGTTAACTGAAAGCACTGCTTAGGCAGTGCTTTTTTGTTTTCATTCATCAGAGAAAATGATGTTTCCGCGTCTTGATCCAGGCTATAGTCCGGTCATTGTTATCTTTTAAATGTTGTCGTAATTTCAGGAAATTAACGGAATCATGTTCATACGCGCTCCCAATTCTGGACGTAAGCTCCTGCTTACCTGCATTGTAGCAGGCGTGATGATTGCGATACTGGTTAGCTGCCTTCAGTTTTTAGTGGCCTGGCATAAGCACGAAGTCAAATACGACACACTGATTATCGACGTACAAAAGTATCTCGATACCTATTTTGCCGACCTGAAATCCACTACTGACCGGCTTCAGCCGCTGACCTTAGATACCTGCCAGCAGGCTAACCCCGAACTGACCGCTCGCGCGGCGTTTAGCATGAATGTCCGTACGTTTGTGCTGGTGAAAGATAAAAAAACATTCTGTTCATCTGCGACTGGTGAGATGGACATTCCACTCAATGAATTGATTCCGGCGCTCGACATTAATAAAAACGTCGATATGGCGATCTTACCCGGCACGCCGATGGTGCCGAACAAACCCGCAATCGTCATCTGGTATCGCAACCCTTTGCTGAAAAATAGCGGTGTGTTTGCCGCTCTGAATCTCAACCTGACGCCTTCTCTCTTTTATAGTTCACGGCAGGAAGATTACGATGGCGTCGCCCTCATTATTGGCAATACTGCGCTATCTACCTTTTCTTCACGTTTGATGAACGTTAATGAATTAACCGACATGCCGGTCCGTGAAACTAAAATTGCGGGCATTCCTCTGACCGTTCGGCTTTATGCGGATGACTGGACATGGAACGATGTGTGGTACGCATTTTTACTGGGCGGCATGAGTGGAACTGTCGTTGGCCTGCTTTGCTATTACCTGATGAGCGTACGTATGCGCCCCGACAGAGAAATCATGACCGCCATCAAGCGCGAACAATTTTACGTGGCGTATCAACCGGTGGTGGATACACAAGCTTTGCGGGTAACGGGCCTGGAAGTACTGCTACGCTGGCGGCATCCTGTAGCGGGAGAAATTCCCCCGGATGCCTTCATTAACTTTGCCGAATCGCAAAAGATGATTGTGCCGCTGACTCAGCACCTGTTTGAGTTAATTGCCCGCGATGCCGCAGAATTAGAAAAAGTACTGCCGGTAGGCGTCAAATTTGGCATTAACATTGCGCCGGACCATCTGCACAGCGAAAGCTTTAAAGCAGATATCCAGAAACTGCTCACTTCCCTGCCCGCACACCATTTCCAGATTGTGCTGGAAATTACCGAGCGCGATATGCTGAAAGAGCAAGAAGCCACACAACTCTTCGCCTGGCTGCACTCGGTCGGCGTAGAAATTGCTATTGATGACTTCGGCACCGGGCACAGCGCGCTTATCTATCTTGAGCGTTTTACGCTCGATTATCTGAAAATTGACCGTGGATTTATCAACGCCATCGGTACGGAAACGATCACTTCACCCGTACTTGACGCGGTGCTGACGCTGGCGAAACGTCTCAATATGCTGACAGTTACTGAAGGGGTCGAAACGCCGGAACAAGCGCGATGGCTAAGCGAACGCGGCGTTAATTTCATGCAAGGCTACTGGATTAGTCACCCGTTACCGCTGGACGATTTTGTTCGCTGGCTGAAGAAACCGTATACGCCGCAGTGGTAAGGTGTGCTTACGTCCCTTATTATTCATAGTGAAAGCATGCCGGATTGCGGCTAATGATGAGTAAAAGGAAATCCGTTGCAGATGATTGTGCGCATACTGCTGCTGTTTATCGCTCTGTTCACCTTCGGTGCGCAGGCGCAGGCTATCAAGGAAAGCTATACCTTTGCCGTGCTGGGCGAACCCCGGTACGCGTTTAATTTCAACCATTTTGATTATGTGAACCCCGCCGCGCCAAAAGGTGGGCAGATAACGTTGTCAGCCCTCGGTACCTTCGATAATTTCAACCGCTATGCACTGCGCGGCAACCCGGGCGCACGCACCGAGCAGCTGTACGACACGTTATTTACGACTTCCGATGACGAACCAGGCAGTTATTACCCGCTGATTGCTGAAAGTGCACGCTATGCTGACGATTATTCCTGGGTGGAGGTCGCTATTAATCCGCGCGCCCGTTTTCATGATGGTTCTCCCATTACTGCCCGCGATGTAGTGTTTACTGTACAAAGAGTACTAACCGAAGGCGTGCGAGCAATTACGTATCGTCTACAAAGGCACCACCGTCAAAGCCATTGCACCGTTAACCGTGCGCATTGAGTTAGCTCAACCCGGCAAGGATCATATGCTGAGCCTATCTTCACTACAAGTATCTCCGAGAAAAGTTGCTGGAAGGATCACAAACTTAGCGAGACCGCTCGCCACGCCTCCGCTTGCCAGTGGTCCGTACCGCGTTACGTCCTGGAAAATGGGGCAAAAATATTGTCTATTCCCGTGTGAAAAGGTACTGGGCAGCAAACTTACCGGTAAACCGTGGACGCTGGAATTCGACACCATTCGCTACGATTATTACCTCGATGATAATGTCACCTTGAAGCGTTTAAAGCAGGTGCCTTTGATTTGCGTATGGAAAACGACGCCAGAAGAACTGGGCCACGCGTTATACAGGTAAAAAGTCGATAAAAATACGTCGTCAAGATGAGCAAAAGAACGAATAAGCCCAGGATACGCGTTGGCTGGCGTTTAATATCCAACGTCCGGTATTCAGCAATAGCCAGGGTGCAGGGAGACTAGCTCTCTCGCCTTTGACTTTGAATGGATGAGAACAAGGCGTTGTTTTACGATGCCTGAGTCGCGCGACGGTTTTTCTCAGAAGATACCGAATACGCGGCCAGAATATACCCGAGGCGCGGAGCTGGTGCTTCTGGCACCAATGAAAAAAATCTGCCGTCAGAAGTCTTCACACAAATCTACCAGCCGCCGGTATCCAAAGGCGATGGCTCGGATAAGTGACAACCTGTTAAAAGCCGACAAACTTCTCAACGAAGCGGGCTGGGTGCTGAAGGGTCAGCAACGCGTTAATGCCACAACGGGTGAGCCACTAGCTTTGATTTGCTGCTTCCCGCAAGCAGCAATAGTAGTCGGTATGCCGTTCCAGCACCAGCCTGCAACGGCTGGGTATCAACATGGACATTCGCAAGGTGGATAACTCGCAAATCACCAACCGCATGCGCAGTCGCGACTATCACGTGATGTGCCGCGCGTGTGGCAGGCGATGCCGTGGCCCAGTTCCGATTTACAGGGTTCCTGGTCATCGGAATATGATTCCACTTATAATGCCCCCGGCGTGCAAAGCCCGGTTATCGACTGGCTGAATCAACCAAATTATTGCCGCGCAGGGAAATGAAGAAAATTACTGCCGTTGGGGCGAGCACTGGATCGCATATAACGTGAGAAGTCTTACATGCTGCCAATGTGGTTACTGTGGGAAAACCGTCTCGCCTGGTGGGATAAATTCTCCCAACCCGCTGTACGCCCTGTTTACAGCCTGGGTATCGATACCTGGTGGTATGACGTTAATAAAGCGGCCAAACTGCCGTCAGCCAGACAACAGGGAGAGTAGATGGGCGCTTACCTGATTCGCCGTCTGTTGCTGGTGATCCCAACGTTATGGGCTATTATCACTATCAACTTTTTCATCGTGCAAATTGCGCCTGGCGGTCCGGTCGATCAGGCCATCGCCGCCATTGAGTTTGGTAATGCCGGAGTATTACCCGGCGCAGGCGGTGAAGGTGTTCGTGCCAGCCATGCGCAAACGGGTGTCGGCAATATCAGCGACAGTAATTACCGTGGCGGACGCGGATTAGATCCAGAAGTGATCGCTGAGATCACTCATCGCTACGGTTTCGATAAGCCGATCCACGAACGTTACTTCAAAATGCTCTGGGACTACATCCGCTTTGATTTTGGTGATAGCCTGTTTCGCAGCGCCTCGGTGCTGACGCTGATTAAAGACAGTCTGCCGGTTTCCATCACCCTCGGATTGTGGAGCACGCTGATTATCTATCTGGTGTCGATTCCGTTAGGCATTCGCAAAGCTGTTTATAATGGGAGTCGCTTTGACGTCTGGAGTAGCGCATTTATCATCATCGGCTACGCCATTCCGGCCTTTTTGTTTGCCATCCTGCTGATTGTCTTCTTCGCGGGCGGCAGCTATTTCGACCTGTTCCCTCTACGCGGCCTGGTTTCCGCTAACTTTGATTCGCTGCCGTGGTATCAGAAAATCACCGATTATCTGTGGCATATCACGCTACCGGTGCTGGCGACAGTGATTGGTGGCTTTGCGGCGCTGACCATGCTGACCAAAAACTCATTCCTTGATGAAGTGCGCAAGCAATACGTGGTGACCGCGCGTGCGAAAGGGGTAAGTGAGAAAAACATTCTCTGGAAACATATGTTCCGCAACGCCATGCTGCTGGTGATTGCCGGTTTTCCGGCGACGTTTATCAGCATGTTTTTTACCGGCTCGCTGCGATTGAGGTGATGTTTCATCAACGGCTTGGCTCACCGGAGGACGAAGCGACCGTCTCGCGCGATGTCCCGGAACGTTCTGGTACCTCAGATTTTACCATCGGCGGTGTGAATATTGTCAGTGATATCAGCTATACGCTGGTTGATCCGCGTATAGATTTTGAGGACGGTTACGTCGCGACTCAGCCCGCTTAATCAGGCCGTTGGCGGCGTCTTCGCGATAACCGTCGCGGCTACTGGTCGTTAACCCACTTTCCTTGTTTTGTTTGGTTTGAGTTTGTGTTCTGAACTTATCGCTAACGATAAACCGTCGCCGGTGCGTTATGACGGCAGTTGGTATTTCCCGTTGTTGAAAAACTACAGCGAAAGCGAATTCCCGTGGCCCGCTGGCAAGTCAGGCTGATTATCAGGACCCGTGGCTGAAACAACGGCTGGAAAATAACGGCTGGGTACTGTGGGGCACCTGATTCGCTTTGGTGCTACCAGTATCAACTTTGCTACCGATAAGCCCTTCCCTTCCCCCACCCTCCCGGCAAACTGGCTGGGAACGGATGCCAACGGCGGCGCATGTGCTGACGTATTCTCTATGGCACGCGGATCTCGGTTTTGTTTGGCGATGCTGACTCTCTCGTTCCAGCGTGATGGGCGTGCTGGCGGGGGCGCTACAAGGCTATTACGGCGGTAAAGTCGATCGCCGGCAATGCTTTATCTAAGTATGGTCGGGGATGCGACGCTGTTTTTGATTATTTTACTTTCCAGCGTCGTACAGCCGCAACTTCCTGGTGGCTGCTCGGCAATTACTGTCTGCTTTGGCCGGATGAGTCTGGTCGGCGTGGTGCGGGTGGTAGTCTTTACGAACCCGTAATTTCGACTACATTCGCGCGGACAGGCGCTTGGCGTCAGCGATTGCAGCATCATCTGGCGTCATACGTCGCCTAATGCCATGGTCGCGACCTTCACCTTTTTACCGTTTATTTTATGTAGTTCGATAACCACCCTGACCTCGCTCGATCTCCTCGGCTTCTGTTACGGTCGGTTCACCGTCACTCGGTGAACTGCTGTTACAAGGGACAGAACCTTCAGGCCCCGTGGCTTGGGATTACCGCCTTCTTGTCGGCTGGCGATATTATTGTCTTTGCTGATTTTTATGGTGAAGCCGTCCGCGACGCATTTGATCCGTAATAGCGGCGTAGCATGACGAAACTCTGTTAGCGATTGAAAATTTGTCGGTGGGTTTTCGCCTATCAGCAAACCGTACGTACAGTAGTCAATGACGTTTCACTACAGATTGAGGCTGGCGAAACGCTGGCGCTGGTGGGTGAGTCAGGTTCAGGCAAAGCGTTACCGCGTGTCAATTTTACGCCGCCCCTTCCCCGCCGGTTGAATATCTCTCCGGCGATATTCGTTTTCATGGCGAATCGCTGCTTCATGCCAGCTATTAAACGTTGCGCGGTGTACGCGGTAAGAAGATCGCCATGATTTTTCAAGAGCCGATGGTGTCGTTAAATCCATTGCATACCCTGGAAAATAGCTTTATGAATGTCTTCACTCCACCGCGGATGCGTCGGGAAGCGGCTCGTGGCGGTCTCAACTGCCTTGATCGCGTTGCAATCCGCCAGGCGGCAAAACGGCTGAAGATTATCCGCATCAGCTCTCCGGCGGCGAACGCCAGCGGGTGATGATCGCGATGGCGCTGTTAACGCGACCGGAATTATTAATTGCCGATTAACCACCACCGCACTGGACGCTACTGTCCAGGCGAGATTTTACAGCTGTTGCGCGAACTGCAAGGCGAGTCAGATGGGCATGCTGTTGATCAACTCATAACCTCAGCATTGTCAGAAAACTGGCCCACCGCGTGGCGGTAATGCAAAACGGTCGCTGCGTCGAATAAAATTACGTGACGCTATTTGCCTCACCCACTCATCCTTACACACAAAAGCTACTCAACAGTGAACCGTCAGGCGACCCGGTGCCATTGCCAGAACCTGCCTCAACGTTGCTGGATGTTGAACAGCTTCAGGTTGCCTTCCCCATTCGCAAAGCCTATCCGCAAGCGCATTGTGGATTTATAATGTGGTGGTGAAAAAACATCAGTCTTTACGTGACGAGCGGTGAACACTGGGTTTAGTGGGCGAGTCCGGTTCCGGAAAAGCACGACGGACTGGCGCTGCTGCGACGATTAATTCTCAGGGCAGCATCATGTTTGACGGAGCTCAGCCACTGCAAAATTTAAATCGCCGCCAGCTGTTACCTATTCGTCATCGCATTCAGGTGGTATTTTCAGCGTATTGAACTCCTCGCTTAGTCCCACCACTCAACGTTTTGCAGATTATTGAGGAAGGCTTACGGGTTCACCAGCCGACGCTTTCTGCCGCACAACGCGAACAACAAGTGATAGCCGTGATGCATGAAGTGGGATTAGATCTAAACACGCCACCGTTATCCGGCGGAGTTCTCCTGGTGGTCAGCGACAAGCGATCGTCATTGCCAGGCATTAACTCTTTAGCCCTCGCTGATCATACTTGATGAACCGACATCATCACTCGACAAAACGGTACAGGCGCAAATATTGACGCTATCGAAATCATTGCAACAAAAGCATCAACTGGCCTATTTGTTGATCAGCCACGATTTGCACGTTGTCCGCGCGTTATGTCATCAGGTTATCGTACTGCGACAAGGGGAAGTAGTGGAACAAGGACCGTGCGCGCGCGTGTTTGCCACACCGCAGCAGGAATATACGCGTCAGCTACTGGCGTTGAGCTGACGCTTAAAAAGGATCTAGTTTGAAAAGGGTTCGGGATTGCCACACCAAAATTTTTCAATCGGCATGTTGTATAATGCTGCGATTTACAAACAGGCACGGCTCACCTTCACTTCTAGCACCGAACACTAAACTTCGATGTCCGCTTAACGCCTTGCTTAGTTTATACATCACCGACCATGCATTATCACCATCCGGCTAAGCAATTTAAGCGCCACCAAGCTGCTGTCGTCACTGCACGGTCCATTTTGCGGAATTGGTTCAACCTTCGAACCTGCCAAACCAGCATAATTAGCGAATAGTTCTCTGCGGCAGTCGATGACGATTGAGAGTTGTAAATGAAGTCACTGATGAAGAAATTTTACTTCTTACAACTGCACCAAAAGCAACAGTGTCATCACCAACAGGAAACAACGTTTAGTGCAAAGTAATAACCAAAGTTTTCCGGCGCGACGTGGTCATTTCAACCAGCAGAAACGGTCCGGCGCTTAAGAAACGAGAATATCCCGGCAAAGCTGAAACCACTGGCCAGCATATAACTCAGGACACGCTATGACGGCAAAAATAACAGCGCCGCACTTACCAGAGTGGGGTACGAATGTGAAGGGCTGGCGACGTCTTCGGTGGTAAGGTTTCTTGATTCAGAAGAAGATCATTGCGGAGCGAGATCGCTGCCACGGCGAGGATCCAGAAGATGCACGCCAGCTCAGCCACACCAGCACCCAGCCGCCAACTATCGGTGCCATCAGCGGTGCAATGGTTGTCACCAGCATGACAAACGACATCATCCGCGACAACTCTTTGGGTAGATATCACGCATCAAAGCGTTGATAACCACGCTGGCCGCAGCCGCCGCCAGCCCGTGGAAGAAACGCATCACAATCAGCTGATTGATGGTTTGTGCGAACGCACACGCCACCGCGGCGGCGGCAAACACCAGCGACCGCCAAGAACGACCGGCTTACGCCGAAGCCGTCTGCCATCGGCCGGTAGATGGACTCCGCCACGCAAAGCCCAGAATATAAGTACTGAGGGTCATCTGCGTACTGCCCGCCAGACGCCAAACTGCGCTGAAATTAACCGTAGCGCGGCAGATACATATTAGTTGACAGCGGCATCAACATGGCCAGCAGGCCAAGGATAAAAACAATAGCAAACGACGAATGCTGTCGGTGGTCACAATGGGCTCCTGAAAGTCATTGAAAAGTTAGACGACGCTGGCAAGTTTCTTCTTCAGTTAACGGACGATATTCACTGCGGCAAATCAGCATCGAGCTATTACCGCCAGATCGTTCACGATGCAGCTCGACCACATGGTTACCCACAGCGGCGAACATGTGTTTCACCTGATGAGAACGCCCTTCGCTGATGGTCAGACGAACCTGCGTTGGGGTAATCACTTCCGGCACCGCCGGCTTAGTGAGAATCCTTTTTCGGTATTCGGTTGCACGCCTTTAGCAAATTGCTCTGCCGTATCGTCAGCTACGGGTGATTCCAGCGTCACCAGATAGGTCTTCCGCAACGACGGCGCGGAGAGTAATGCGGTGCGACCACTGACCATCATCTAGTCATTAGCACCAGACCGGTGGTATCGATATCCAGCCGCCCTGCTGCGTGCAGTTTCCACGCCACTGGTTCATCAAGAAATATAGGACCGTGGGTGATCAGGGTTGTCCGTGGAGCAACATAGCCCTGAGGCTTATCGAGCATGAAGTAACGTGGACCGTGTTGCTGCGCCAGCGGGTTGCCATCGTAAGCGACATCATGTTCAGGGAGCAGTTTGAACGCTGCATTACGGACGATTTCGCCATCGACGGTGACACGATCGCCGCGGATTTCACGCCCGGCAATAGCACGGCTAACGCCGAGTTGCTGTGCGATAAATTTATCAGTCGCATGTGTGGATTTTGCCTGTAAAAAACGGAGGTCGGGTAATGACCCGAAAATCTCAACTGTTGTCTGCCCAGTATAGCGGTCTAATAACTTCCCTCAAGGGAAAAAGAACCGTGGCATACTATTAGCAGAAGAATCGACCTACGCGAAACCATGATTTTTACATTCGCCCATATCAGCAAGAAGCCGGACGTCACGCTCAACCATTTTCGTTGTCATAAAACTCCTGCCGTTATCGTGCTGCCCACCGGTGAGGAGGAAGCCTTGTGATAGCGGAGCTGGCGCGGCTGGCGCGTGGTCGCGTACTGGTGCTAGCACACGTTAAAGAACTGGTGGCGCAAAACCATGAAAGTATCAGGCGCTGGGGCTGGAAGCCGGTGTGTTGTGCTGCTGGGCTCAGCGCAAAGAGAGCCACGGTAAAGTGGTATTTGGCAGTGTGCAGTCGGTCGCCCGTAACCTTGATGCCTTTCAGGGGGAATTTTCGCTGTTGATTGTCGATGAATGCCACCGTATTGGTGACGATGAAGAGAGCCAGTATCAGCAGTCCTCACTCACCTGACAAAAGTGAATCCCCACTTACGCCGGCGGGGCTGACTGCCACGCCTTTTCGATCGGGCAAAGGCTGGATTTACCAGTTCCATTATTACGGCATGGTACGTGGCGATGAGAAAGCCCTTTTCCGTGACTGCATTTATAAGCCGCCGCTGCGTTATATGATTAAACACGGCTATCTTACGCCGCCAGAACGACTGGATACGCCAGTAGTGCAAGACGATTTCAGCCGCTTGCAGGCACAGAGTAACGGGCTGTTCAGCGAAGCTGATCTCAACCGTGAGCTGAAAAACAGCAACGCATTACGCCACATATCATCAGCCATATTATGGAGTTCGCCGAAAAGCGCAAAGGGGTAATGATTTTCGCCGCCACCGTTGAACACGCAAAAGAGATTGTGGGATTACTGCCTGCAAGATGCTGCACTCATTACGGCGACACCCCCCGCGCCAGCGCGATGTGTTAATTGAAGATTTTAAAGCCCAGCGTTTTCGCTATCTGGTCAATGTTGCAGTACTGACCACCGGATTTGACGCCCCGCACGTTGATTTATCGCCATCTGCGCCCTACGAATCAGTGAGTCTTTACCACAAATTGTCGGCTGTGGTCTGCGTTCGTCCGGCAAGACTGATTGTTTAATTCTTGATTATGCGGGCAATTTGACGATCTCCACGCGCTGGAAGTTGGTACACCGAAAGGCAAAAGCGAAAATGTTTCGTAGAGGTTTTTTGCCCTGCCTGGTTTTGCTAACACCTTTGGGGGAAAACGACCGCCGACGGGACATTCATTGAACACTTTGGTCGCCGCTGTCAGGGATGGTTTGAAGATGACGACGGTCATCGCAACAGTGCGACTTCCGTTTCCGTTTTAAAAATTGCCCGCAATGTAACGCAGAAAAATGGCATCGCTGCTTGCCGCTGCCGCGGA
Organism: Shigella flexneri; assembly: GCA_048288465.1. GTDB lineage: Bacteria > Pseudomonadota > Gammaproteobacteria > Enterobacterales > Enterobacteriaceae > Enterobacter > Enterobacter flexneri_B. Next base: position 2,219,623 of record CP182556.1, read on the forward strand.
TGTGACACGGTACCGGTTGATCCGGATGAGATGTTACAAGCGGCGCGACGACTGTAAGATGCGCTGGCATTACGCTCAGCGGCATGTCTTTGCAGCATGGGCACGACGAGAAAGGCGAATGGTCGAAAATCACCTATTACGATGAAGACGGTGCGGATGCGAGTGAGCGTTTCCGTTGCAAACGCCCGCCCAGCGAACTGCCTTCGAGCAGCTTTTTATCCGCCGCATACGCGCACACCGGCATTCCTCGCGCTGGATTACCGCCGCCGATATCCTCGCCCAGCAAGCCTTACTGCGACATCCGGATTTTGTCGTCGCCCGCATGAAAGGTCAGTACCGGCAGGTGCGTGAAAAAGTGTTCGATTACGAGGTTGTTTTGTCGGGCGGACGAATTACGCGGTTAATGGTATTTTGATTGATGTATAAGGCGATTGAGTATAGAATCTCGCCTGCTTTTGCATACGCAAAGCAGATTACTTACCTGTTGCTGGGTCTCGGCAGCAGGATTAATTTAAGAGAGAAAGAAATGTTTACTATCAACGCAGAAGTACGTAAAGAGCAGGGTAAGGGCGCGAGCCGCCGCCGCGCGCCGTTAACAGTTCCGGCAATTATTACGGTGGCAAAGAAGCACCGCTGGTCATCCAGCTGGATCACGAAAGTCATGAACATGCAAGCTAAAGCTGAATTTTACAGCCAAGTTTGACGATCGTTGTTGACGGTAAAGAAATGAAAGTTAAGCTCAGGACGTACAGCGTCACCCGTACAAACCGAAGCTGCAGCACATCGTTTTCGTTTGTGCTTAATTGCTGAATAGTTCCAAAAAACCCGCTCCGGCGGGGGTTTTTGTATCTGGAGATTATGCCTGATTACGGTATTGCTAGTTTTTGCAGGCCAGATAAGGTGTTCACGCCGCATGGCATTCAGAACACAAAACCGATTAATTGCCGCCATACGTCCGGCGCTGCAATTGGTCGCGCAAATTCGGCGGCGTGCCTTTAATGGTCAAGGTATCGGTTGCTGGATCCTAGTAGACGCGTTCGACCTAACAGCATCGCGTTAAAGTTAATAGTCAAGCCACCGCCGCTACCGGCAAACTTCGTTAACTGACGCAGTGTGCCACGGTTTGCTGGGAAGCTCTCTTCCAGTTCGTAGCCTTTTCAGCCGCAAACTCCGCGAAGCTCACTTCGCTTACGCCTGCCAGCGTCTTTCGACAGCGATTCCAGTTCAATCTCTTCGCCTGCCTGCAGCTGCTCATTACAGTAGCGATAGCCTGCTGGCGCACGTTCTGTCGCTCTGCTTTATCCAGTTGCGCTTCGGCAGTGAAATCATCAACCGCTTGCAACAGCTCTACGGTTTTGCGCTTTGCGTTTAATTCTTCGCTGGCCCCAGGAAATCCATAAAGAAGTCGCCACTTCGCGCCCTACTCGCCCTTTCAGGAAAGTGATATAGCGGGTGGACTTGGATTGGTTTCCCATTTGGGTCCATCATACGCGCAACAATATCCGCATGATTGATATCAGATAATGGGTTGGGTTTAGGTCGGATTTTCGTTAACTCGCATATCGCCCAGGTTGCTCAGAACTGCCACCAGCAAATACTCCACCGCCAGATAGCGATAGTGGCAAAACAGCACCATTCTACCGTCAGCAAAAGGATACTTCTTGTGTCGTCACGCAGGCGGCCGGTCGCCGCGCGGCTAAATGCCAGGAAGTCCTCTTCGCCCGCACGCGTAAGCGCAGCGTCTGCGCCAGTTCATCTCTTCGCTAAACAAGCCGTAGCTTTATTTTTGGCGCTATAGACCCGATGCAGTCCGCCACCATCTCAACGACGGGTTCTGTCGGTTCCAGCAATGTATCGCGCAACACCAGCTCAAGGTTCTGCTGATCACGCTTGATAAGCTGGTGCAGAGCAATTTGGTCGATATCCAGACTCAGGACAGAACTCTCCTTTAAGACCGGGGCGGTATCAACCACCGCCGGTTAAGCGACGCAGTAAAAGATGGCGGTCATTTCAAGAAGGCAGCGTAACGAGAATGATTTAACGCATAAAAAAGCAGAAAAAAAACCGTTGCTACGGTCATATTTGCCCTTTTCATCAACTAACTGATTTCGATTTATGCCACGATTTCCCGCTACAGTGATGAACAGGTTGACAATTGCTCGCAGAGCTGCTCAACGTACTGGAAAACATAAGGCTCCTGACTGACCTTTCCCTGATGGTGTTAGGCAACATGGTCACTAACCTTATCAACACCGCATTGCCCGGCCCAACGCCAGGCGGTTGCCAAGTCTCTTTGCGAGCGCCATACAGTCTCTATCCACGAAGCCAAAGCGCACTAAGGCAAACAGATAATAGGCTATGGAAACTCATCAGCGCTATGGTGGAAGAGGCTCCCTATGGCCAGTTCGGGGTACGGTTCGCAATGGTCGAAGATTCTGCTTTCGTTCGTCATCGAAGCCGTTACCGTTTATCGCCGACAGGGCGACCAGGCTGTTGGTCGCATTTATTCCTACGTAAGCATTATCGACAATTCGACTTCCTTGCGTTTGCCACCTAGTTGCTGATCCCTTTGCGCTGATTTGTCGTCGTTTTTAAGGCTGACGCGGTCTTGTTTGTTATTTGGGCAGCGGCGGAATGACGCTAGATACTGAAAGATTGCGAAGTCTTTACTCGGTTCCATCTCCATCTTAATCCCATCGTCTGGCAACTCGTTATCAACCTAGACGAAATGAGATGGCGCGCGACTGGCAGCTGATGTTCATCAGCGTGCCGGTTATTTTATTGCTTGAACTGGTGTTTGCGACGTGGAGCTGGCAAAAGCCGCGCAGCCTGACGCGTCGTCGGCGCTTCGCGCGCCCGCTGGCCGCATTCTTATTTATCGCCTTTATCGCCTCGCATGTGGTGTATATCTGGGCCGACGCCACTTTTATGGCCCGATTACCATGCAGCGCGCTAACCTGCCGCTTTCGTACCCGATGACGGCGCGAACGTTCTTGATAAGTATGGTCCGCTGATGCGCAGGAGTATCAACGCCGTCTATTGAGCAAGGTAATCCAGACGCCGTTTCCGTTCAGTATCCGTTAAGCGAACTGCGCTATTGCGATATGGGCACCGGCGGAATGTGCTGTTGATTATTGTCGATGGCCTGAACTACTCACGCTTCGAGAAGCAGATGCCTCGCTGCAGGTTTTGCTCAGCAAAATATTTCGTTCACGCGCCATATGAGCTCCGGCAACACTACAGACAACGGCATCTCGGCCTGTTCTATGGCATCTCGCCGAGCTATATGGACGGCATTCTGTCGACCCGTACCCCTGGGGCGTTAATTACTGCGCTTAATCAGCAAGGCTATCAGCTGGGATTATTCTCATCAGATGGCTTTACCAGCCCGCTGTATCGCCGCGGCATTGTTGTCAGATTTCTCGATGCCGAGCGTACGCACCCGATCCGACGAGCAGACCGCCACGCAGTGGATCAACTGGCTGGGCCGCTACGCACAAGAAGATAACCGCTGGTTCTCGTGGGTTTCTTTCAATGGCACTAACATTGACGACAGCAATCAGCAGGCATTTGCAGTGGGTATATAGCCGGGCGGCAGGTATGTTGATGACCAGATGAACCGCGCTCAATGCACTGCGCGATTCTGGCAAAATGGACAATACGGTTGTGATTATCACTGCCGGTCGGGCATCCGCGAGCGAAGACGAAGAAACCTTGACCGGTCCCACGGTCATCTGCAGGTGCCATTAGCGATTTATGGCCAGCTACGCCGGCGCAGCGTATTAATGCGCTGACCTATCATACCGATTGACGACGACGCTGATGCAACGCCTGCTACATGTCAGCACACCTGCCAGCGAATATTCGCAAGGCTAGGCTATCGTTCAACCCTCAACGCCGTCATTACGGGGTTACTGCAGCGGATAACGATACGCTGGCAATTACCACCCGAAAAAGACGCTGGTGCTAACAGATAACGGAAAATACCGCACTTACAACTTACGTGGTGAAAGAGTGAAAGATGAAAAATCACAGTTAAGTTTGTTATTGCAAGTGCTGACAGACGAGAAGCGTTTTATCGCTAACTGATTAATTATAAATCAGTTAGCGAATATCTTACTTGCAATCGGTGTGGAAAACGGTAGATCAGCAGCTCACCAGTCGGCACGTAGCGCAGCCTGGTAGCGCACCGTCATGGGGTGTCGGGGTCGGAGGTTCAAATCCTCTCGTGCCGACCAAAAATCCCAAAGAAAAACCAACCCTTACGGTTGGTTTTTTTTATATCTGCAATTAATTCGATAACAGACGTGTACACATCACAGCCTGTTTATTTTTTGTTATCAGAATGTCCAGCATGACACCCGCCCATATTCCACGGCGATTCTACCCCGCGCCATTGCCATAGCTGACTGACAAATGACCGCTTAACGTCGGGTAAACGATGACCTGATCCCAGCCTGATAAACGCCACGGGTTCCAGCCACATCATTATTAAATTTGCCATCGTCATTAACTTTCACCTGGTTAATCGGCGTATCTGACGCACGGCGGCTTTTACGTGGTCCTCCAGCGTCGTACCGTTTTGCAGGTCCATGTGAGAGCTTACCGCCGTTCCCGCTTCAGCGCGTTATATCGGGCATCACCGCGCGCATGCCGTTTGATAACGTGTAGTCCTGACCATCTGTGGTAAAGCCGGTAAAGGCCAGATAGGGTCTAACACTCCACAATCCGTCAACCCAACGGCAACCCGCTCTCAACATGATACCCGCGCCGTTACGATCGTAATCGCCAAACGCTGTTGCCCGATCATCACCTCGCCATGGATGGTGTTGGCAAAACGGTCAACTTTCACCACCCCATCAACATAGGCACCGTTCTGATGCTCCCAACGGCATAAACCCCCAGGGATAAGCTATCGATATCAACCTTTGCCGTCCGCGATCAAAACCAATATCAGAATGAGAGTAACCAAGATTTCGCTCGCCAATTGTACTGCTTTCTTCACGGAGAAAACGGGAATCGATACCTAGTGTCAGGCCCGTCAACTGTTTGCTCAAAACCAGCTCCCGCATCAGCTGGTCACGTTATTGCGGGTGTTAATTGCCGAACTCCACATCGCCGTATTGTAACTAACGCCTTTTACGCTACCAAGACGCTCACGCACGGTGTTCAGTTCTCCTGCATCAAATACCAGCGGTTCTTATGGCCGCCATATTCAGCACATCAGTGGTTGAAGGGGTAATTTGCGCGCGATTCTCTGCCGAACTCCAGCTATGGTTGCCATGATCCAGCAAGGAGATCCATACGTACCCATATCGCAACAACGCCTCCGGCATTGCCCAACGTGAATGCAGCATCACCGCCGCCCGTCGTTACCAGTGTAAGGCCATCCCCGCTGCCGGGCGGCCGCGTCCGTCAGCAGACGAATATTTTGAAATCACCTGTTGCCTTACTGGTCACGTTGGAGCCATTGCTCTGATGATCGGCCATATCGGTACGCATATAAAAATTGCCGTTTCCCGACAGGGTATTAGTGGTCAACGTAATGAAATTTTCCGCACTTGCCGTCACAGATGAACGAGTCACTGGCTGATCCATCATAATCACATTTGCGCCAGACATCGCAAGGTTGGCGAAATTGAGGCGGGTGTTTTGGTTCGTCGTAGTGATATCGGCAATGATGGTCCATGCGCTATTTTCGAGCGAACATCTGCTTTGCCGGTATCCACGGCACCATGCGTTCTAAAATAAGCGCCCTCAGAAACCACTGCCACCTTACCCACCAACATAGCGGGTGCATAATTTATTTGCGGCTTCATGACCTCAAGAATGCCATCATTCCCTCTGACTGACACGTTAACCATTGTGCCAGCCCAGACATTAGCGCGGCCATTGTCGATTACCATATTTTCAGAGATGGCTTTTGAGGAATACGTGATACTTCCATCTGGTCGATTCACCGATATTATATACCGCATTTGCCTGCACTCTCGACCAGTATCCTTTCCCAGCCATTGCATAGTGGCATGCTCATCAAGGATAGTGTCAATGGCCTGCGCGTCCTCCATAACAATCAGCCCGGTCACCATTATCCAGCTTCAATAACTTTTTTGACACACCATCTTTTATACTAAATATCTTGGCCTTTACCTGTTCGTATGACTCACTTCCAGCGAATTTGTCTCAAGACAATTAATTTTCCGCCTCTTCCATCAACGCCAGTTGCAGCTGCCATCCATAACCTCCAGTAAGCCGCCACGATCTACAGTAGTATTATAAGCGAAGTCATTTTCTTCAACTCGCAAACTCCCGCCGTTTTCCAACAGCATATTGTTAGCAATACCATTCTTGATTTTCGATGCACCGACACGGTTTGTTCCGATACCTCCTCATGACCCGCGTGGTTGCTTTAATAGCACCGCCTGCTTTCTGATCCACCGCAAATGCAAATCCCCCCTCTTAACCTCCATCCAGTACCCTCCCTTTTCGATAGCGGCAAAGACGGTCCCCATCTTTTCAACGATTAATGCTCGCCTTTAAATCGTGGATCACTTCGCCGCGCCATAAACCTGTAGCACACCATTATTCAGTGTAGTCTGGTTTGCCGCGCCACCCATTTGAACAATTTGATAACCGTCATTTAATACGAGTATTCTGCGTGCCATTCATTTCAATGTACTGATACCCTCCGTTAATTTCAGTATTATTACTTACACCAAATTCTTTTTACTTGCTGTTCTCCGCCAGGATTTATTTTCCGCATTATTTGGCGTCCATAAACCAGCTGGATATCTTTTCAGCTACAACACCATCAACTGTCTCACCATACTAACAGTCTATGCCAATGCTATGGGTGAACACAACCAGCCACCAGAACAGATATTGCGGAACGACAAAGAGAAACAGAACCAGATTGATGCATTGAGCTTTCATCCTATGAATTAATTGCTGTTAAAGCATTCGGGTACAGAAAATACCCACAGCCCTCTATACCCGGAGTCAGTTTTTAAAAACTGTTTAAAGAATTCGCACAACATTGTGATTGATTTTTTAGTTGTTTTTCTCTATGAGAAGCTGATGCAATATTCCGCTCGATAATGAAAAACTATGCCAAGCGAACGACAAGGTTGTAGTTTTCACTACATGTCCATACATAAAATGGGGTATATTTACGTGCCTGGTAGCGTTACCAACGCTACGCTCAAACATAATGATTCTAATAAAACCTCAGGAGACTACTATGCCTGAAGCAACGCCTTTTCAGGTGATGATTGTGGATGATCATCCACTTATGCGACGCGGTGTCTTCGTCAGTTACTGGAGCTTGATCTGCTTCAAGTGGTCGCCGAGGCGGTCAATTGCGCGAGCGCTATCGATTTGGCGAATAGACCGGAATATCGACGTGATCTTGCTGGATCTCCAATACTGAAGGTATGAGTGGCCCTGATACTCTCAATGCCTTGCGCAGGGATGGCGTTACTGCGCAAATTATTAACCCGACCGTATCCGATGCCTCTCAGTGATGTCTTTGCGCTGATAGACGCAGGCGCAGACGGTTATCTGTTGAAAGACAGCGACCTGGAAGTATTGCTGGAAGCGATTCGTGCCGGAGCCAAAGGCAGCAAGCTTCAGCCAAACGCGTCAATCAGTACTTACGTGAACGTGAAATGTTTGGCGCGGGAAGAGATTCCTTTCAGCGTGCTGACGGAGCGCGAGCTGGATGTTCTGCACGAGCTGGCACAGGGGCGGTCAAATAAACAGATTGCCTCGGTGTCAGATTTCCGACAGACAGTAAGTTTATATTCACTCGCTGTGTAACTCAATGTCGCTCACGCGTGGCGGCACGATTATTCCGTTCTGCAACAACGCGGTATATAAATAGCCCGATGGCATCACCATCGGCCTCTTTTTATTTACTCTCCTGCGGCGACAAACGTCGGATTGCCTGCGCGATACTACGTTTAATCACCGCACGGCGAGTATCGTTAGGCAAGAGTTTTCCAGATATTATCTCCCACGTGGCAACGGCTTCGCCAATCGCTGCTGCTCAAAGGCATTAAACGCATAGATGCTAACATACTGGACATCGGCCGTGGTCGCTCTCACGAACTGGCGCAGCAGTTCACCACCGAGGCGGTTGTCGTTGGGATCAGATGAACGTGCTGAACGCTTTCAGCATAACCCAGTGCGGCATCGCTGTTTTTCGGATTCAGGCGATACGCAGTAGCGTATGCATCGGTGGCGATACTAGCGTTACCCAGCGCCACTGCCAACGCGGCCCCAACAGAACCAGCCTTCTCATATCTCCCCGGATTTTTTGCAGTTGAGTACGCATCCCCAGTGCAATACGCGGCATCTCTCCGTCTTCAGCGGATTGGTTCTAATTTCAGCGCCCGTCCAGCAACGCCGGAGCCTGCGCCGTGGCCTGCTGCCAGATTTTCACCTGCGATAATTGCCCAGTCTGGTAGTAGCGACGCCAGCCACAATTAACGCCACCACAATACCCGGCAGATAAACAATATATCCGCACGTTTACCTTCCTGTACGCTTTGTTCAGGAACGCTTCCGGCACTACGCCGTACCGATGCCGCCGCAAGCGGGCGTATATGACCCAACCGCCAATGCCAATAGCCACTACTGGCAGCACCCACAGCAGCACGGTCAGCGGCGTTAACGGCGGATCGTAAGTGACGAAGTTGCCGTAACGCGCCACCATATAATCGACAATCTCTTTTTTACTTTTACCTTCCTGCATCAGTTCATACACTTTCTGACGCAGGTCGGTGGCAATCATCGAGTTGGAATCGGCAATGCTGTTGTTCTGGCATTTCGGGCAGCGCAGTTCTTCAGTGAGCTGACGGAACTGTTGTTCCTGTGCTTCATCTTTAAACTGCAACACGTCGATGGTCGCCAGCGCTGAGCCGGAGATCATCAGCATCAGCACGCCCAATAAAAACCTCATTGTGCGGCCTCCTTACTGTATTTCTCCCACAGCGGCTTGATCTCTTCTTCCCAGACGCGAGGATTGAGATCGCCCGCATGGCGATAGCGAATGATACCGTTGCCGTCAATAAGGAAGGTTTCTGGCGCGCCATAGACACCGAGATCCAGCCCTAACATGCCGTCGCCATCAAACAGGCTTAGCGCATAAGGATTAGAGCTACTTTCGGCCAGTTGATTGCCTTCTGGCGATCGTCTTTATAGTTCATGCCGACCACGCGAATGCCCTGCGCTGAAAGCTGATTCAGATATTTGATGTTCCGCACGGCAGGTCGAGAACACCAGGTCGCCCAGACGTTAAGCGGTACTCGTTTGGCCTCCGTCAGCGCATCCGCCTGATAAACTCCACCGGATTGTCCAGTGATTCGAGCAAAACTTCGGCACAGGCTTGCCGATCGGCGCGCCGATTTCCAGGATTGGTCGGATCATCCCCTTCGGCATTACGCGCCAGCCAGCAGGCGGCGCCGCGGCAATCGCCAGGAAGATAATCAACGGAATTAACAATACTTTGCGCTTCATACGGCCTCCGGCGCAGTTTTTTGCGGACTCACGCGCTTACGATAGCGAGGATCAAACAGACACAGCAGTCCGCCCAACGCCATCATCAGCCCGCCCGCCCAAATCCAGCGAACAAATGGTTTGTAGTAAAGACGCACGGCCCACGCGCCGTTTTCCAGCTCTTCACCGAGCGCGGCGTACAGGTCACGCGTGATGCCGCCGTCAATTGCCGCTTCGGTCATCATCGACCCGGCAGTGTTGTAATAACGTTTTTCCGCATACAGCACCGTTTCCGGTTTACCCTCTCGCGTTACGCCAATAGTCGCCACACCGCCGCGCCAGTTCGGGCCAGTCACCTCTTTGACATCACGGAAGGTGAAGCGATATTCATGAATATCGACGCTATCGCCGGACTTCATGCGCACATCACGCTCAACGCTATAATTCTGGCTAAAGGCAATGCCAACAATTGTCACTGCCAGCCCCAGGTGAGCCGCCACCATCCCCCAATAACTGAAGGTGGTTTTCGTGCCGCGTGAAATACGCAGCGCAGCTTCCGCAGTTGCCAGCACCGCAATCCAGCAGGCCATTGCCAGGCCGAGCACCGTCATCGCCACAACTTTGCTTTCGAACAGCCACGGCAACAGCAGAGACAGCACCAGCGTAGAGATGAAGGCGATAATCAATAAATTGCGGATTTTACGTGGGCGATCGCGCCCCCAGCGCACCAGAGGACCGACACCAAGCAGTAGCGCAAACGGCACCATCAGCCAGGTAAACATGGTGTTGAAGAACGGTTCGCCAATCGAAATACTGCCCAGTCCAAGTTGCTTGTGCACCAGCGGCAGCAGCGTCCCCAGCAACACCACCAGCATCGCGGCGACCAGCAAAACGTTGTTCGCTAACAGCAAAGATTCCCGCGACCACAGCGCATTGTTTACGCGTGAGCGAACTTTGTGTCCACGCGCGGCAAACAGCAGCAGCGAACCGCCAATCACCAGCACCATAAAGGCGAGGATAAACATACCGCGCGCCGGATCAGACGCAAACGCGTGTACCGATACCAGCACGCCGGAACGCACGAGGAAAGTCCCCAACAGACACAACGAGAAGGCACTGATTGCCAGCAGTAATGTCCACGCTTTGAAGCTGGCGCGTTGTTCAGTGACCGCCAGTGAGTGCATCAGTGCAGTCCCCACCAGCCACGGCATAAACGAGGCGTTTTCTACCGGATCCCAGAACCACCAGCCACCCCAGCCGAGTTCGTAATAGGCCCATGCGGAACCGAGCACAATGCCGAGCGTTAGGAAAATCCACGCCGCCAGCGTCCACGGGCGAGTAAAACGCGCATAAGTGCTGTCCAGACGCCCGCTCAGCAAAGAAGCAATGGCAAAAGCAAACGCCACCGAGAAACCCACGTACCCCATATAAAGCAGAGGCGGATGGAAGATCAGCCCCGGATCCTGTAACAGCGGGTTAAGATCGCGCCCTTCAATCGGGAAGTTCGGCAGCGTGCGTGAGAACGGGTTAGAGGTAAAGAGAATGAACAGCAAAAAGCCGACGCTGACCATCCCCATTATCGCCAGTACACGGGCCACAATATCCAGCGGAATACGCTGACTAAAAATCGCCACCGCAAAGGTCCAGCCGCTCATCAGCAGCACCCACAGCAGAAGCGAACCTTCATGCGCGCCCCAAGTAGCCGCCACGCGATACCACACCGGAAGCTGGGTATTGGAGTTGCTGGCAACATAGGTGACGGTAAAGTCGTTGACCACGAAAGCATTGACCAGCACCAGAAATGCGCCAGCCACAGACATAAACAGCAGCCAGGCAAACAAGCGGGAAGACGCCATCATGCGCGCATCTCCGCGCGCCACGCCCCATAGCGGATACACGGACAGCAGCAGCGCAATCCCTAACGCCAAGCACAGCAGCCCGTTTCCAATTTCCGGCATCATGATGCTGGGTCCTTATAAACACTCGCCGGGCGACGGTGGTTAGCTTCCATCGCTTTCTCAACTTCTGGCGGCGTGTAGTTTTCGTCGTGTTTCGCCAGCACTTCTTTCGCGAGGATATGATTGCCTTTTTCCAGCTCGCCCTGCACCACAACGCCCTGCCCTTCACGGAACAGATCCGGCAAAATGCCTTCGTAAGAGACATCCACTGAGCCTTCAGCATCGTAAATGGTGAAGGTCACTTTCAGCGAATTGGGATCGCGCTGCACGCTACCCGGCATCACCATCCCGCCAACGCGCAGACGCTGACCGACTTCCGGCATCTGCTGAGTTTCACGCTTGCCGTAGAGAATTTCCCCCGGCGTATAAAAGAGATCGATATTCGAGCGCAGCGCATATAGCACCAGACCGATAGTCAGCGCTAGCCCTGCCAACACGGCACAGGCAATCCACAAGCGGTTTTTACGGCGAATATTCATGCAGCCTCCTGCTGTTGCGCAGCACGTAAACGCGCCTCACGCGCCCGCTGTTGCGCCACACCACGCAGAATTGCGCGATGTTGCATCACCGAGTGCACGACCAAAACCACCAGCGGAATAACGGTCATCACCACCGCCAGCCAGACAAAAAAGGCGTAACCGCCCATTGCGAAAAATTCATTCCAGGAAGCAAATGCAGGGGTCATTTACGGCCTCTTTTCAGTATCAGTTCACTCACCCACGGACGGCGTTTTTCCATCAGCAAAATCAAATTACGCATCCGCATCAGCGTCAGCGTGGCAGACAGGAGCAGGAAGCCAAAAATCGACCAGCGCAGCGGCGAACGCATCGCCGGATCGATACTTTGCTGCATCCGCGTTGATCCCTGATGCAGGGTGTTCCACCACTCCACGGAGTAATGAATAATCGGCAGATTCACCACGCCAATCAGCACCAGGATACCTGCCGCACGGCCCGCCAGACGGCGGTCGTCGAAGGCGTGCCACAGGGCAATCACACCCACATACAAAAACAGCAGCACCAGTTCAGAAGTCAGACGTGCATCCCATACCCACCAGGTGCCCCACATCGGTTTTCCCCATGCAGAGCCGGTAACCAGGGCAATAAAGGTAAACACGGCACCAATGGGGGCCATCGCCGCCACCGCCAGGTTGGCCATTTTCATCTGCCAGACAAGGCCAATAAACGCCGCCACCGCCATTGATGCATAAATGCCCATCGACCAGATCGCCGCAGGCACATGCAGGTAGATAATGCGGTAGCTATTTCCCTGCTGATAATCAGCCGGAGCAAAGCCGAATCCCCAGATCCAGCCGACGGTAAGCACGACCACACTGGCAATTGCCAGCCACGGTATAAACCAGCCACAGATTTGATACAGCCGTGGTGGGATCGCCAGTTGATGCAGTGTTTTCCACATAGTTTCGATACCAGACTCGAACAAAAATCAGTAATCCAGCGTTATTGAATGCTGATTCGTAACGCTGCCGCCGTCGCAAAAGGACTTAATGTCGCGGTGCCTGCCAGCAACGCGCCTAAAATTGCCAGATACCCTTCAACGGGCAAATGCATAGAAGCCGCGTCCATCGCGGCGGTGGCAAAGATGAGTAATGGGATAGTCAGCGGTAACACCAGTATGCTGAGCAGCACACCACCGCGCTTAAGTCCCACTGTCAGCGCCACGCCCGGTGCACCGAGAAAGCCAAGCGTAGGCGTTCCCAGCAGCAGCGTCAGCGCCATCACTTGCCAGCCATAAACATCCATTCCCAGTAGCATTGCTACCAGTGGCGAAAGGATGAGTAACGGCAGACCGGTTACCATCCAGTGCGCCATCACCTTCGCCAGCACAACGGCGGGCAAGGGTAACGGCAACAACATCAATTGTTCAAGACTGCCGTCCTGCAAATCGTCACGGAACAGTCGTTCCAGCGCCAGCAAGGATGAAAGCAGCGCAGCAACCCAGATAATGCCCGGTGCAATACGCGCCAGCAGTTGCGGCTCCGGACCGATACTGAGCGGAAAAAGGGTAATTACAATCAGGAAGAACCACAGCGGGTTGGCGATTTCGGCGCTATGGCGAAACGCTACGCGCAGTTCAAGACGGAAAATACGCCAGAACATCATGCGGCCCTCGTTTGCGTCAGTGAAATGCGGCGAATTTTACTTTCAGCAACGTTGAGCGGCTGGTGGGTAGTCAGAATCACAATCCCCCCCTGCTCCGTATGCTGCGCCATACGCTGGGTCAGACGATCGACGCCGTTAACGTCAATCGCGGTAAAAGGCTCGTCGAGGATCCATAATGTGGCACGGGTCAACCACAGACGCGCTAAAGCGACGCGGCGTTGTTGCCCGGCAGAAAGTTGATTTACCGGAATATCTTCGAATCCGGCAAGCCCGGCCTGCGCCAAGGCTTCCAGACATTGTGCGGCATCGCCATCGCGATGATAAAAGTGCAGATTTTCTAACGCCGTCAGCCGGGTTTTGATCCCCGGCTGATGGCCTATCCATAACAGGGTTTGATGGTAGCTGTCGCGTACCTGATGCAAGGGCTGCCCTTGCCAGAGAACCTCGCCAGCGTCAGGGCGAGACAACCCCGTCAGCAAACGGAGAAGCGTTGTCTTCCCCGCGCCGTTGCTACCGGTGATTTGTACCCACTCTCCTGCGTTCAGCGTAAATGACAAGCCACTAAATAAGGTTCGTTCATCCCGCTCACAAAGTAACTCTCTGGCTTCAAGCATACCCACGCAATAACCCTGTTAAAAACCTGGCTCGACTTCACGCATATCGGGCAGCTTGTGCGCGATCCCTTTATGGCAATCAATACAGGTTTGCCCATCTTTCACCGCCTGGTCATGCATCTTCGCGGCAACCGATTTCTGGGCGGTTGTATCCATATACTCGAAGTTGTGACAGTTACGGCACTCCTGCGAGTTATTGTCCTTCATGCGCCGCCACTCATTCTGTGCCATCGTCAGACGATGAGCTTCAAATTTCTGCGGCGTGTCAATAACGCCAAAAATTTTACCATACAGCTCTTTACTTGCTTTGAGCTTGCGTATCATCTTCGGCACAAACTCGTGCGGAACGTGACAATCCGGACAGGTCGCACGGACGCCGCTACGGTTGTTGTAGTGCACGGAATCCATGTATTCCTGATACACCGTGTTGCGCATTTCGTGGCAGCTAATGCAGAACTCTTCGGTATTGGCTTTTTCCATCCCGGTGTTAAAGCCCCCCCAGAAGACGATGCCGCCAACAAAACCGATCAACAGCAGCGTCCCCAGCGCCAGATGGCTGGGGGTACGCCACCATTTCCACAGGCGCTTAATCAGACCAGGCTTACGGTCAGAATTTCCCATAATAACCTCTTATTTCCCGTAACCTTTTGATGGGGTAAAGGTATTCCCCACGATTGGCGCGGTATCGGCCTGCGGTACGTGACATTGCAGACAGAAATAACGACGCGGAGCCACTTCCGCGCCCACTTTGCCGTCGCTGTCCATAAAGTGAGTAGGACTGATACGCGGCGCGCCAGTGGTGCGATAGCTTTCGACACCGTGGCACTGCAAGCAGCGATTGGTATTGGTCGTTACCTGGATAACCCTTCAACGCTATGCGGGATCATGGCGGCTGATTCACATAGTTCAGCGGCATCCAATCCTGCTGCTTTGGCGTCCGAATGGCCCCTTCCTGTGTCCCGGATACTTCCGGCGAGCTCGCTAATTCGACGCCATTAGCCGCCCGAACCGCGCCGCTTACCACCAGGGCCAGCATCACCGTCCATTGACACAGCGCTTTCTTCAGGTCATGGCTTTTCATGATTTCGCTCCCGAACTCCATCGTGTAACTCTTGCCGATCTCGTCCTCAGAACAGACATCCACGCAGCGACCGCGCGTCATGCAATCGCGGCTGGTGACCTGCACCGGGCTTTGTTCATCCAGCGCCGGGGCGCGTGGCGCCGTCCGGTCCCGGGCAAACATGAAAACAATATCCGTACGGCGGTACGTTTCTGCCGATCGGTGGCCGCAACGGTCATCACACCTTGCTACCGAGCACGCCGTCCAGGCGCGCCGACCGGACCAATCTTGACGCAGCGGCCGTGTTGGACGACCAGTTGAATCGAATGAGAACGGCGCGAATATAGCAGCGCGCCGCTGCCGAAGCCCATTACAGGGCTACGCCCCATCGGAGAAGACGGGGTGATCCATTCCCAAATGAGCGTGCCGGTTAAGGCTGATCCCACCAGAATGACCACCAACAGCACATCACGAATGTGGCGAGGGATCGTCGCAGACTGATTGAGGTCAAAGCGCCTGCGTAACCAGTTCGCTAGTCGGTAATCGGGTTCAGCGGGCAGACCCAGCTGCAAAATAATCGCTTTCCGCCAGGCGTGGGCGCGGTGATAATCGCCGCACCGGTCAACGCCGCATGGCAGGCAGATGACCAGCTGGCAAGACTTTGCAGCGTCATCAGCGGAATGGTGAGCGGAACAGTATAGAATAACAGGCTACTGCTGTAGTTGCCGTGCAGAATCCACACGCCAAACCATGGACCGCTCAGAAAACACCAGCACGAAGACTGACAGAAGGCGACGTAACACCAGCCAACGGTGACTGCGCCACCGGCCTTTTTTCTCCAGCGCCTCGCGCCGGCGTCGCGTTTACGATTTTCCGTCTACCCTCCAGCCAGCCGAAGCGGTAATGGTGACCTCAGTCCCTTTTCACCAGTGACAGCGGTGACGCCTTGATTGCCAGTTGCTCCAGCACTTTACTTTTCGCACTTACCGCAACCGGTACAGGCATGATGTGAACCGTCGGCAGAAAGCGGGCATGCTTACCGGGTACGCGTGTTGCGCTGCCAGCTCCAGGGTGATGGCCTCATCAATTTTCAGGGCATTCGCGATAACAAAACATCGCAGCGCGGCCCCTGAAAGTTGGAGACGGTTTTCCTCGGTCCACCAGTACCGCCGAGCCCCATCCGCGCGTCGTCAATCGATTCAATTGTCGCGATCCGGCGCACCGCTTGGGCACGCTTTGGCACACGGAATGTCCTCACACATTTCGCAAGGGATGTCCCGTGCGACGAATCTGGCGTGCCCGCCGACAGACCAGAGGCCAGCGTCGCCCGGCTTAAGGTGTGGAGTAGAGGGCAAGCCTGAACACACTGACCGCAAGGCACACGGCACTGGCAAAGGCGTTCTCGTTTATGGCTCCGGGCGGGCGCAACCGCACGCCAGATGCGCGTGCGGTTTGCTGTTGTAACCCCAGCGCCACGCCAGGCAGCCAAGCCCGCCTGCTGTGCGAACGACATCACGCAGAAAGCGGCGTGATAACATTGAGGTTTCACTGAGCCGGGACATAATGGCTTACACCTTTCTCCAGTTTGACGGCGCACTTCTTGAAGTCCGTCTCTTTGGAGAGCCGATCGGTGGCATCCAGGGTCAGCTTGTTCACCAGCTGTGCTCGCGTAGAAGAAGGGCATGAACACCAGTCCCTTGGCGGACGGTTGCGGCCACGGGTCTCGACCCGGGTTCACTTCGCCTCGCGCGAGAGACGATCGCCTCTTCGCCACGGCGCACACCGCGAGCCTTCGCATCCTGCGGGTGCATGAAGAGCACCGCATCCGGGAAGGCGCGGTGCAGCTCGGGGACACGGCGGGTCATGGTGCCGTGTGCCAGTGTTCCAGCACGCGTCCGGTAGAGAGCCACATGTCGTACTCTTTGTCCGGTGCCTCGGCGGCAGGTTCAAGGGCAGCGCGAAGATCACCGCCTTGCCGTCGGGTTTGCCGTAGAGGCGCATCGCCTTCCCCGCTTTCACGTACGGGTCGAAACCTTGGCGTAACGCCACGGGTTTCTTTGCCGTTCACCACGGGCCAGCGCAGGCCACGGGCTTCGTGATACTGATCGAACGGCGCCAGATCGTGGCCATGGCCACGACCAAAGGTGGCGTCTCCTGAACAGCCCTTCTGGAGGTAGAACCAGCTCGCGGCCTCGTCGTTCAGCTGATCTTGCCCGTTCGGATACCGGGAACTGGCTCACTCGGGCGTCGGCATAGAGCACTTCGAACAGGGTTTTGCCCTTCACTTCCGGCATCTTGGCAAGCAGCTCAGCCGGCCACACTTCCTCGACCTTGAAGCGCCTGGAGAACTCCATAGCTGCCACAGGTCGGACTTGGCCGCTTCCCGGCGCTTTCACCTGCTGGTGCCAGAACTGGGTACGGCGCTCGGCGTTCCCGTAGGCTCCCTCTTCTCTACCCACATGGCGGTAGGCAGGATCAGGTCAGCGGCCGGCGCAGTAACAGTCGGGTACGGTCGGAGACCACGATGAAGTTGGCCGGGTTGCGATAACCGGGCAGCGCCTCTTCGTTCATCTTGGCCCGGCCTGCATGTTGTTGCACATGGCCCAGTAGGCGTTGAGCTTGCCGTCTTCGGGCGCGGTTTGTGCCACCGCGTGGTAGCCCACCTGCTCCGGATGGTGCCTCTCGGCAGCTTCCAGATCTTCTCGCGATGGCGCGGTGTTTGTTCGTGACCACCATGTCCGCAGGCAGACGGTGGCGAAGGTACCACTTCACGGCGGTACCACAGGCGGAGGGCTGCGGGTCAGGGAGAACGGGCCGGAGCCCGGCTGGGAGATCTTGCCGGTCAGCAGGTGGAGGTTGTAGCAGGTTGTCGGCCCAGACGCCACGGGTGTGCTGGTTGAAGCCCATGGTCCAGTAGGAGACCACTTTTTTGTTCGGATCCGCATAGATCTGGGCCAGCTTCTAGCTTGTCCTTGGGCACGCCGGAGATTTGAGACGGCTCCAGCGTAACTCCGCCACGAAGGCTTGAAATCGTCGAAGCTCATGGGGTGGAGGCGCTGCCCGGGTTCTTGGCTGCTTTTGCAGCGGGTGGGTCGGACGCCGGCCGTAACCGATGTCGGTCGCCCCTTTGCGCGGTAAGTGCTTGCTGACGAATTCCGAGTTCACCTTGTCGTTCTGGATGATGTAGTTGGCGATGCGTTGAGGATCGCCAGGTCGATGCGGGGTGAACACCATGCCGTTGTCCGCCAGCTCGAAGCTGCGGTGCTGGAAGGTGGAGAGCACGTGCACGTGCACATCCTGGTTGGAGAGACGACGGTTGGAGATGCGCGACCAGAGGATGGGTGCATCTCGGCCATGTTGGAGCCCCACAGCACAAACGCGTCGGCCTGCTCGATGTCGTCGTAGCAGCCCATCGGTTCATCCATGCCGAAGGTACGCATAAAGCCGACCACCGCGGAGGCCATGCAGTGACGGGCATTGGGATCCAGGTTGGAGCGCAGGCCGCTTCATCAGCTTGGCGGCGGCATAGCCTTCCCAGACGGTCCACTGGCCGAGCCGAACATCCGAGCGGGTCGGCCCTTCTCTTTCAGGGTCGCCTTGAATTTCTCGGCCATGATGTCGAAGGCCTAATCCCAACTGATGGGGGTAAAGTCGCCGTTCTTGTCGAACTTGCCGTTGGTCATGCGCAGCATGGGCTGGGTCACGGTCTTCCCGTACATGATCTTGGAGAGGAATAGCCCTTGATGCAGTCAGGCCACGGTTCACCGGTGCGTCGGGGTCGCCCTGACAGGCCACCCACGTCCCTGCTGCGTTGCCGACCAGAACACCGCGAGACCGGTACCGCAGAAACGGCACGGCGCTTTATCCCATTTGATGGCTTCCTGCTGACCAACAACGGCGCGGGCAACGCCCGGCACGCTGAGCCCGGCAGCCGCCGCAGCGGCCGCAACGGCATTAGCTTTCATAAAGCTACGACGACTGAGTTTCATGGTGTTTCCTCACCTTGCTCTTCCTGCTGGTGATAAACCGGCGACGCCGCCACACGCCCTCTACGTTCGTACTGACTCAATGGTTTGCCGATCAGCGTTTCGCTGTCTTCTGCTTCCACCACCACAATCAACTGACCGCTCGGCGCGTCGCTGACAGCGACTTCACAGGCCGGGAAGGGGCACGCGCTGAGTTGGGTGCTGATGTCTGAAATTCGATCACTGTTGGCCTGCACCAGCAGGCTGCAAACTTACCAGTTAGTGTCCATGGAGATACTCCGCAGTTATGGCTGATACCGGACAGCTGGCTGCGCATGCTTCCACATCCGTTGCAAAGTTGGCTATTAAGTTGCAGCTAGTGACAATCCCGGAGAGCGTCGGCGAAAGATAATTGCCATTGGTCACAGCTATCCTGACGGCGGCGGCATTCGACTGACTGATACGCCAGGCACGCGTCGCCGATGGTGAACTGCAGATCGCAGGCCCTGGTGTGGCGCGGGGGAGTCGCGGTTGGGGGCGAGCCTGGCGCATCGCTAACGCCAAAGCTGCGCTGGTTATTTTGAAATTAACGCTGGGTGGCCGCCGCGCCGCGTTGCAGGATGTTATTTCACAAGCATTAATACAGGCGTCGCAGCGGGTGCGATGGGACGGAAATGAGATTCATCACCGGAACAGGGCAGACAAATACTGATCTGGCTTTGCGCCAGCGACCGGTGGTCTGCCAGACGGGATGCATTTAATCTTCACATTGACCTTCCATCATTAACGCGCTCTGAAAATTGAGAGCGACCAAATAGACCGCATAATTAATAAGCCATTTTTATAGCCGCTAAGATATTAAAGGATGTGTCAAAGATGCATACCCCGATCGGGGTAAAACCTGTAGCAGGATCAAAAGAGTGGCGGGAAGCGTGGCAAAAACGGGCTTTTGCTCACATTTCAAATGGTTATAAACATATTTATATAGCGATTAATTCACCAGAGATATTTCTGCTGGTTTGCTCCCTCATCAGAATTTAACACTAAAAGAGCAGGTAAAATTGTCTGAATGTTCTTTAAGTTATTCATAAAGCAAATTAATAAATCTGATGAATATGTTAACCTTCAGCGACATCATCGGTGAAAACCTATAAATGAAGAAGGAAAGCAAAAAAATGAAGACCATTCTACCTGAAGTATTGTTTGCCGCTTTCGCTACCACTTCCGCCTGGGCGGCAGAAAGCGTCCAGCCACTGGAAAAAATCGCGCCTTATCCACAAGCTGAAACAGGCATGAAGCGTCAGGTGATTCAGTTAACCCCGCAAGAAGATGAATCTACCCTGAAAGTAGAACTGTTAATCGGTCAGACGCTGGAAGTCGATTGCAATTTGCATCGTCTCGGCGGGAAGCTGGAAAGCAAAACGCTGGAAGGCTGGGGCTATGATTATTATGTCTTTGATAAAGTTAGCTCGCCGGTTTCCACGATGATGGCCTGCCCGGATGGCAAGAAAGAGAAGAAATTTGTCACCGCGTATCTGGGCGATGCTGGAATGCTGCGTTACAACAGCAAGCTGCCGATCGTGGTGTATACGCCAGACAATGTAGATGTGAAATACCGCGTCTGGAAGGCGGAAGAGAAAATTGACAACGCGGAAGTTCGCTAAACTGTTGTGAAGTACGGCACCCCGTTGGTTGGATAAGGCGGTTACGCCGCATCCAACATCTAACGCCCGAGCCGGTTGCCTGATGCGACGCTGGCGCGTCTTATCAGTATACGCCACATCATTACAACGCAATATCCGCCACTTCTTTTTGAACGGGTTGCGGTTTCAACTGCGGTTTCGGCGTACTATCTGCTGCTTGCGGTTTGTCGTATTTCAGCCCCAGCACTTCGCTGGTGTACTGCAACTCGCGTTCTGTTGCCGCTACATCACCGTTCAGCTTGCGTCCATAAGACGGAACGATCGCTTTCAACGTAGCCTGCCATTGCGGGCTGGAAACGCGATCGCCAAATACTTTTTCCAGTAGATTCAACATAATCGGCGCGGCGGTTGACGCCCCTGGCGATGCCCCCAGCAGCGCCGCAATGGTCCCTTGCTGGTCACTGACCACTTCGGTACCCAGACGCAGTACGCCACCTTTCTCGGCATCACGCTTGATAATCTGCACACGCTGCCCCGCTTGCCACAAACGCCAGTCCTCTTTTTTCGCTTGCGGATAGTACTCTTTCAACGCTTCAAAACGATCCTCTTCACTCAACATCACCTGACTCACCAGATATTTCACCAGATCGAAATTATCCAGCCCGACGTGCATCATCGGCATCACGTTAGAGGTGGTGGTGGAACTCATCAGATCCCACAATGAACCGTTTTTGAGGAATTTGGTTGAGAAGGTGGCAAATGGCCCAAACAGCACTACGCGTTTACCGTCCAGAACACGGGTATCGATATGCGGAACCGACATCGGTGGTGCGCCAACGGATGCTTTACCGTAAACTTTCGCCAGATGGCGATTAACCACGTCTGGATTTTCCGAAACAAGGAACTGTCCGCCCACCGGGAAACCGGCGTAGTCTTTCGCTTCCGGAATCCCCGATTCCTGTAACAGCTTCAGCGCCGCACCGCCCGCGCCGATAAAGACAAATTTGGCGCGGATGTTCTGTGCAGTGCCGTTTTTCAGATCGGCAACGGTAACGGTCCAGGTGTTATCGTCATTACGCTTTAGGGCGCGGACTTCGCTGCTGAGTTGCAGCGAGAAGTTAGATTTCTTCTGTAAGGAAGCAATTAACTGGCGGGTGATCTCACCATAGTTCACATCAGTGCCAATTTCTGTTGCGGATCGCGCCCTTCCATCACTAACGGTGCCCACTCTTTGATCTGCGCGTGATCTTCAGAGTAACGCATACCGCGAAACAGCGAGCTTTGTTGCAACGCGGCGTAACGGGCGCGCAGGAAATTAACGTTATCCTCGCCCCAGACAAAGCTCATATGCGGAACGGTATTGATAAATGAACGCGGAGTACGCAGCACGCCGCGCTCGACCTGGTGCGCCCAGAACTGGCGGGAAATCTGAAATGCTTCGTTAATGGCGACTGCTTTTTCAATACTGATGCTGCCATCGGCGTTTTGCGGGGTGTAGTTCAGTTCCATCAGTGCAGAATGCCCGGTTCCGGCGTTGTTCTAGCCGTTCGAACTCTCCTGCGCGCCCCCCTCCAGGCGCTCCACCATGGTCATCGACCATTCAGGCTCCAGCTCGCGTCAATAGGTCCCCAACGTGGCGCTCATAATGCCGCCGCCAATCAACAGTACATCAGTTTCCTGCTCCTCGGACGCTTTCGCTTTTGCCGCCATCGAAACGGCATTAAGCCCCACGGCCATCGAGAAGAGCATGGCAGTCACTTTTTTCATCTTGTTAATGCCTTACTTTTAGTCGCTTTATTGCAGGTGAGATTTGCGCGGCATCAACGGTAACACTTAAGTAACAACATTTAAATAATGTTTATAAATTATATTCTAATTTTAGAAACATTATAATTTCGTTGATTAATTATAGGGTTATTAGAAATGAAGGGATTTTTAGCATATTGACCTGACGGCAGCAGTCCGCCAGGTCAGCGTCGTAATATTATGCCGTCCGGGCAACGGCATCACGCGAAGCGGCATCGCGCTCTTCGCCCGTCAGCTCGCTAAGTTGCCCATTGCGCATTTCCAGCAGGCGGTCGGCGTGGATAAAGTAATGATCATCATGACTGATAGCGAAAATAGTTTTACCCATCTCCTGCATCAGCGGCAGCAACACCTGATAAAACTCACGACGGAAGTGTGGATCCTGATCCACCGCCCATTCATCCAGCAGGATAATATCGCGTTCTTCTGCCAGCGCCAGCAACAGCGCCACGCGTTTTTTCTGCCCTTTTGATAACTTCAGGTTAACAATACGCCCGTTGCTTAACTCAAGCTTATGAGCCATTTTCAGCTGCGCCAGCCACTTCTCAACCAGTTGCGGGTTAGCGGGTTGCCCCTCCGGCCCCAGCAGTTGATCAAACAGCCAGACATCGGTAAACACTGCCGAAAACAGTTTGCGATAATCTTCCGGTTGTTCGCCGCTGACAGGTTTGCCATCCAGCAAGATTTCGCCGCTTTGTGGCTGATACAAGCCCGTCAACAACATCGCCAGCGTCGATTTTCCGCTACCGTTACCGCCAATCAGAAACAGCAGCTCGCCACGTTTGATGGTGAGATTAATCGGACCAACGGAAAACGCGTTATCCTGATAAGCAAACGTCACGTTACGCAGCTCCAGCGTTTGCCAGTTGGGAAACGCCTGCGGGCGCGGAAACTCAGCTTTGAAAGGCGCGAGCGCGAATTTGTTCAGCTTGTTAAACGCCACCTGCGCCGTCAGCAGCGTCGGCAATGCGCCAACCGCCGAAAGCAGCGGCGTACGCAGGAATAACAGCGTCAACGAATAGGTCGCAGCAACGTTGGTATCAGCCCAACCGAGACTGTTCGCCATCCAGAACACCAGGCCGATAGCGCCCAGCATCATGATGTTTGACCAGTTCACGGCACTAAGATGGAAGGTGTCTGCGCGAATAATATGATGGCGATACTCTTGCGCATCGGGGATGTAGAGGTTGTTAAACACATACTCGGCGCGTTCCCGGTTCAGAGTCAGCTCTTTGCGCCCTTCAAGTACAGTTTGAAAATCCGTGTACAGCTTGTCTTCGGTTTCACGTAGGGTCGCCATATGTTTGTACACCCGCGCCACCAGCACAAAACCGCCCCAGATGGTGATCGCCATCCAGATAGCCGTTACCAGCAACATTTTGCCCGACAGCATCCACAGATACGCCGATGAACCGATAGTGAGAATGATCCCCTGCCCCAGTTCCGGCAGACGCACAAAAGCAATGGTGATATTGCGCACATCGCTGGTTAATCCCGCCAGCAACGAGGCGCTACCGAGTTGTTCAATGCGCTCGACGTGGGTATCCAGAATCCGCTTGATAAATTCACTACGCAGTCGGTAAACGAAGTGATGCCCCAAAGTGGTGAGCGCCAGTTGCGATCCGAGAGTGACTGCCATCAACAGCAGCAATAATCCCAGAAACTCCGGTAACACCAGCAGACTGGTATCCGCCGTTTCGATAAGGCGCTGATTGATAAAAGCAATTAAGCCAATGCCTAATGCCGCACTGGCGAGGCTTAGCGCCATCACACTGATAAATGGCCAGCGATACTGCCGCCAGACAAGTACAAGAAGTTCCATGCAGAAAACCCGGACAATGAATTACAGCCCGCAGTTTAAACATCTTCGCGCGCACAGCAATAATAATTCTTATTTTTATTCTTTTTTACCTGCCTGACGGAATGTCAGGTTGTAGCGGCAGTCGGTGGTGAGTGGATGAAACCCCGCTTTCAACGGTTGAATACCGTGATAAAACAGCCGCGATTCACCGCCCCATACCACCACATCGCCATGTTCCAACAACAAACGTTTGAGCGGATCATTACGTTTCAGGCCACCAAATTGAAAAATCGCGGGTAAGCCCAGAGAAACAGAAACAATTGGCGCGCGCAGATCCGGTTCGTCTTTATCCTGATGCAGCGACAGTTTCGCGCCAGGAGCGTAGCGGTTGATAAGACAAGCATCTGGCTGGAAATCTGGATAGCCCGCCGCCGTAGCCGCACGTTGACATAAATCATGAAAGCTTTGTGGCATGGCGGGCCACGGTTTATTTGTTTGCGGATCAATGGGCGAATAGAGATAACCTTGCCGATGGGTCGTCCAGCCCAGATGCCCACAGTTGGTCATCGCCACCGACATGGTATATCCGCCTGGAGCGACCATCTGGCGAAACGGCGACTGGCTGGCAACGTCATTAATATCGCGGATTAGTTGCTCCGCAGCATTAAAAGCAAAACGCCGTAAAATTACCGCACCAGCCGCCAGTGGCTCTTGCCACGGTTCAGCATCGGCAAACAGATCCAACATTACCTCTCCTCATTTTCAGCTTCGCGGCGCAGCAGTTGCGCTTTACGCGACACGCCCCAGCGGTAACCGGAAAGTGTGCCATCACCACGGACCACCCGATGACAGGGTATTACGATAGCCAGCTTGTTGGCGGCACAGGCGCTGGCAACGGCCCGTACCGCTTTCGGTTTGCCGATGGCGTTAGCCAGTTGCTGATAACTGACGGTTTCACCACAAGGTATCGTGCGCAGTGCCTGCCAGACTTGTTGCTGAAAAGCAGTGCCGCGAATATCCAGCGGTAACGTCAGCGGCGTATCGCGTTGATTGAGGCTGGCGATCACTTCACGCACATGTTGCTGAAACGTCAGATCGGCAGGCGCGTTGTCGGCAGCGGGAAACATCTGCTGCAACTCGCTGATTAATGTCGCGTCATCATCGCCCAGCAATATCGCGCAAATCCCCCGCTCGCTTTCTGCCACCAGGCAACGACCCAGCTCACAATCAGCCAGCGCGTAACGCACCGCCAGATTTTCGCCACCGTGACGGAATTGTTTAGCCGTCATGCCCAGCGTTTCATCGGCTTTGCGGTAGTAACTGCTGCTGTCGGGGAATCCGGCGTTAAGAATAGACGTCGTCACGCTCTCCCCTTTCGCCAGCGATTCGCGCAAACGGCGAGCGCGCCAGGCCTGTTGCCAGGCTTTAGGCGTCATTCCGGTAGTAGCTTTAAACAACCGATGTAGATGAAATGGACTCATCGCCACCTGGTCGGCTAAGGCTTCCAGCGTTACAGGCGTTTCCTGTTCCAGCAGTCGACACGCGTGGGTGATTTTATCCAACCGATGTTGCCGGGGATTGGCTTTGTCTGGCTGACAACGTTTGCAGGGGCGAAATCCGGCGGCGAGTGCCTCGCTGGCATTTGCGTAGAAGGAGACATTTTCCCGCAAGGCATGTCTGGCGCGGCAAGAAGGACGGCAAAAGATACCCGTGGTGCGCACGGCGAAAACGAATTCGCCGTCGGCATTCGGGTCGCGGGCTAAGACAGATTGCCAGCGTTGATCGTCAGTTAAGCATGTGGCGTTTTTCATAATCAGCTCCCTGGTTAAGGATAGCCTTTAGTCTGCCCGGTCACCATCACGCAAAAACCAACAATCTTGCGCTTTAATTTTTTTCGCTGACAAGGAAGCTTTTAAACTGTGGTGACATCCAGGTTTTAAAGCTATCGCCTTCTTTGGTGATCATATAAACCGCCAGCCCTTCCCGGCGAACAACCTCTTTGGCTTTCTCCGGCCCGAGTACCATCAAGCCAGTATCCCAGGCATCGGCTTCCAGCGCCGTCGGAGCAATCACCGTCACGGATACCAGATTGTGTTCGATGGGACGCCCGGTTTGCGGATCGATAACATGGGAAAGACGTTTGCCGTCCAGTTCGTAATAGTTACGGTAGCTGCCAGAGGTGCTAATCCCATGACCGTTGATATCCACCACAGCCTGAACCGCGTTTTCTTTATCGGTTGGTTTTTGAATCGCTACCCGCCACGGCTGGCCTTCACCGTTCATACCACGGCTGTTCAGCGCGCCGCCCACCGACACCAGATAGCGGGAAATCCCTTCCTGCTCCATCAAGCGTGCCAGGTGATCCGCCGCATAACCTTCACCGACGGTGGAGAGATCGACATATAAATCCGGCAGGTCTTTTTGCAGATATTGCTGATGCGACTGATTGATGACCGTCAGGTGCTGTAAGCCGGTTTTGGCTTTCATCGCATCGATCTGTTCCTGGCTCGGAATTTGAACCGGCTGTTGTTCCGGGCCAAAGCCCCACAGATTCACCAGCGGCCCGACGGTAATATCCATCGCACCATCGGTCCTTGCCCCAATGCGCAGCGAGGTGGTGACGATATCGGCCATCGCTTCACTTACCGGCCACGGCGACAAACTTTGCGAGTCGTTAAAGCGCATCAGCGCGGAATCTTTTTTATAGGTCGAAAGCAGCTGATCGTCGGCGTCCAGCTGGGTCTGAATCTTTTCTTTAAGTTCGGCACTGCGTTTGGCATCAATGCCCGGGATGCTGGCACGCCAGAAGGTACCCATGGTTTTGCCTTCAAGAACGGTAACTTCAGTAGCGTGGGTTTTGGCGGGTTGTGGTTTTTGATCGCAACCAACAAAGAAGAGCGCGGCAACCAGCAGTGCCACGCGGGTAAAGCTTATTTCCATACGTGATTATCCTCATGCGAACGGTCGCAAGAGTACACCAAAAAACTGTGTTTGTACGCTGAAAACAATGAAAAAAGGGCCCGCAGGCCCTTTGTTCGATATCCATCGAGATTAGAACTGGTAAACCAGACCCAGAGCTACGATGTTATCAGTGTTGATGCCAGCGTCACGAGTGAACTGGTTGTCGTCCAGCAGGTTGATTTTGTAGTCAACGTAGGTGGACATGTTTTTGTTGAAGTAGTAGGTCGCACCAACATCAACATATTTCAGGATATCTTCGTCGTCGTAGTTACGACCATTGATGACACCCAGGTTTTTACCTTTAGACTGCAGGTAAGCCAGGGACGGACGCAGACCGAAGTCGAACTGGTACTGAGCAACAGCTTCGAAGTTCTGTGCTTTGTTCGCCCAACCCAAGTTGCCTACGCGAGTTGCGTTGTAGGTCTGGGTGTACTGAGCAGCTAGGTAGATGTTGTTCGCGTCGTATTTCAGACCACCGGTGTAGGTTTCAGCGCGGTCGCCATTACCGATGTAACGCTCATCATAACGGTTCAGACCGAAGTTCTGGTCATCAGTACGTTTGGAGCTGGAAACTGCAGCACCGATACCGAAGCCTTCGTAATCATAAGTAATAGAACCGCCAACGCCGTCACCGTTCTGACGCAGAGCTTCACGACCGTTGTTGGTCATGCCTTCACCTTCCGGGCTACCGTTTTTGCCCTGATACTGAACAGCGAAGTTCAGACCGTCAACCAGACCAAAGAAGTCGGTGCTACGGTAGGTTGCGAAGCCGTTACCACGCTGCTGCATGAAGTTGTCAGAACCGTAAGTGTCACCACCGAATTCTGGCAGTACGTCGGTCCAGGAAGTTACGTCGTAAACTACGCCGTAGTTACGACCGTAGTCGAAAGAACCTACATCCTGGAATTTCAGACCTGCGAATGCCACACGGGTCCAGGAGTTGTTTTCGTTTTCAGCGCTGTTGCCCTGGATCTGATATTCCCACTGGCCGTAACCGGTCAGCTGGTCAGTAACCTGAGTTTCACCTTTGAAGCCAAGACGCATGTAGGTCTGGTCGCCATCTACAGACTTGTCGTCAGAGAAATAGTGCAGGCCGTCTACTTTACCGTACAGATCTAATTTGTTGCCGTCTTTGTTGTAAACTTCAGCAGCGTTTGCTGCGCCTGCTACCAGCAGAGCTGGGACCAGGAGGGACAGTACTTTAACTTTCATGTTATTAACCCTCTGTTATATGCCTTTATTTGCTTTTTTATGCCACTGCATACTGATTAACCCTCATTAATCAGTCGGCAAGTCCATTCTCCCCAAAAATGCAGAATAATCCAACACGAATATGATACTAAAACTTTTAAGATGTTTCATTTATCGCCATAGATGTTTCAAAATGTAAATACAAGGGAACTTTTTAAGATTATTGCGGAATGGCGAAATAAGCACCTAACATCAAGCAATAATAATTCAAGGTTAAAATCAATAACTTATTCTTAAGTATTTGACAGCACTGAATGTCAAAACAAAACCTTCACTCGCAACTAGAATAACTCCCGCTATCATCATTAACTTTATTTATTACCGTCATTCATTTCTGAATGTCTGTTTACCCCTATTTCAACCGGATGCCTCGCATTCGGTTTTTTTACCCTTCTTTACACACTTTTCATTATTCTGTGCTACCACAGAAAAACTATAACGCTTGTTAACTATTTCACAAATAATTAACATCAGCATAATTTCCAGCAATCTTTGTTTATTTGCAATTAATTTCGTTGGGCTTTTTGTAGGTTATTTGTACAGCAAAATGGCGCTTGTACATCTATTTCCCCCCATACAGGATGATAAATATCACGGGAGAATAGAGAATCATCAATCAGGTAAGAGTCTGGAATTTCACACTGTACCCTTTATACTGCCCTATCACTTCGCGAAGTTTTAACAGGTCATAAACACGAATGCGTCAGAAAGAGACAACGGCCACGACCCGCTTTTCACTCCTACCGGGGAGCATTACCCGCTTCTTTTTACTGTTGATCATTGTGTTACTGGTGACGATGGGGGTAATGGTACAAAGTGCCGTTAACGCTTGGCTGAAAGATAAAAGTTACCAGATTGTCGACATTACCCACGCAATCCAAAAGCGCGTCGATACCTGGCGTTACGTGACCAGGCAGATCTACGACAACATTGCCGCGACGACCTCCCCCTCCTCCGGCGAAGGTTTACAAGAGACGCGCCTGAAACAGGATGTCTACTATCTGGAGAAACCACGCCGCAAAACGGAAGCGTTAATCTTTGGCTCTCACGACAACTCAACGCTTGAGATGACTCAGCGGATGTCCACTTATCTGGATACATTGTGGGGTGCAGAAAATGTACCGTGGTCGATGTATTACCTGAATGGTCAGGATAACAGTCTGGTGCTGATCTCAACCCTACCCCTTAAAGATCTCACCTCCGGATTTAAAGAATCGACCGTCAGTGACATTGTTGATTCACGTCGTGCAGAAATGTTACAACAGGCCAACGCCCTCGATGAACGCGAAAGTTTTTCTAACATGCGCCGCCTAGCCTGGCAGAACGGTCATTACTTTACCTTGCGTACCACGTTCAACCAGCCGGGACATCTGGCAACGGTCGTGGCTTTTGATCTGCCGATTAATGATTTGATCCCACCGGGTATGCCGCTGGACAGTTTCCGCCTTGAGCCAGACGCGACGGCAACGGGAAACAATGATAATGAGAAAGAAGGGACGGATAGCGTCAGTATCCACTTTAACAGTACGAAGATTGAAATCTCCTCGGCACTCAACTCTACCGATATGCGCCTGGTCTGGCAGGTTCCTTATGGCACCTTATTGCTGGATACGTTGCAAAACATTCTGCTGCCACTGCTGCTGAACATCGGTTTGCTGGCGCTGGCGTTATTTGGCTATACCACATTCCGCCATTTCTCCAGCCGCAGTACAGAAAGCGTCCCCAGCACGGCGGTCAATAACGAATTGCGCATTTTACGGGCAATCAATGAAGAGATAGTCTCACTGTTGCCGCTCGGCCTGCTGGTTCACGATCAGGAATCGAACCGCACTGTCATAAGTAACAAAATTGCCGATCATTTGCTGCCGCATCTGAATCTGCAAAACATCACCACCATGGCGGAACAGCATCAGGGGATTATTCAGGCGACGATCAATAACGAGCTGTATGAGATCCGCATGTTCCGCAGCCAGGTCGCGCCGCGCACACAAATTTTCATTATTCGCGATCAGGATCGCGAAGTGCTGGTAAACAAGAAACTCAAGCAGGCGCAGCGTCTGTATGAGAAAAACCAGCAGGGGCGGATGACCTTTATGAAAAACATTGGCGATGCGCTGAAAGAACCCGCACAGTCCCTGGCGGAGAGTGCGGCTAAACTCAACGCCCCGGAAAGCAAACAACTGGCGAATCAGGCAGATGTGCTGGTGCGGCTGGTCGAAGAAATACAGTTAGCGAACATGCTTGCGGATGATAGCTGGAAAAGTGAGACGGTGCTGTTCTCCGTGCAGGATTTAATTGATGAAGTTGTGCCTTCAGTGTTGCCTGCCATCAAGCGTAAAGGTCTGCAACTGCTGATTAACAATCATCTGAAAGCACACGATATGCGCCGCGGCGATCGCGATGCCTTACGACGTATTTTGCTGCTACTGATGCAATATGCCGTGACCTCAACGCAATTGGGAAAAATCACCCTTGAGGTTGATCAGGATGAGTCCTCTGAAGACCGCCTGACATTCCGCATTCTGGACACGGGAGAAGGCGTAAGTATTCATGAAATGGATAATTTGCACTTCCCGTTTATCAACCAGACCCAAAACGATCGTTATGGAAAGGCGGACCCGCTGGCATTCTGGCTGAGCGATCAACTGGCACGTAAACTGGGCGGTCATTTAAACATCAAAACGCGGGATGGGCTTGGTACACGCTACTCTGTGCATATCAAAATGCTCGCCGCTGACCCGGAAGTTGAAGAGGAAGAAGAGCGTTTACTGGATGATGTCTGCGTAATGGTGGATGTTACTTCGGCAGAAATTCGGAATATTGTCACTCGCCTGTTAGAAAATTGGGGTGCAACCTGTATCACACCCGATGAAAGATTAATTAGTCAAGATTATGATATCTTTTTAACGGATAACCCGTCTAATCTTACTGCCTCTGGCTTGCTTTTAAGCGATGATGAGTCTGGCGTACGAGAAATTGGGCCTGGTCAATTGTGCGTCAACTTCAATATGAGCAACGCTATGCAGGAAGCGGTCTTACAATTAATTGAAGTGCAACTGGCACAGGAAGAGGTGACAGAATCGCCTCTGGGCGGAGATGAAAATGCGCAACTCCATGCCAGCGGCTATTATGCGCTCTTTGTAGACACAGTACCGGATGATGTTAAGAGGCTGTATACTGAAGCAGCAACCAGTGACTTTGCTGCGTTAGCCCAAACGGCTCATCGTCTTAAAGGCGTATTTGCCATGCTAAATCTGGTACCCGGCAAGCAGTTATGTGAAACGCTGGAACATCTGATTCGTGAGAAGG
Organism: Shigella flexneri; assembly: GCA_048288465.1. Lineage (GTDB taxonomy): Bacteria > Pseudomonadota > Gammaproteobacteria > Enterobacterales > Enterobacteriaceae > Enterobacter > Enterobacter flexneri_B. Next base: position 2,251,612 of record CP182556.1, read on the forward strand.
ATGTTCCAGGAATAGAAAAATACATCAGCGACATTGACAGTTATGTCAAGAGCTTGCTGTAGCAAGGTAGCCTATTACATGAACAATATGAACGTAATTATTGCCGATGACCATCCGATAGTCTTGTTCGGTATTCGCAAATCACTTGAGCAAATTGAGTGGGTGAATGTTGTCGGCGAATTTGAAGACTCTACAGCACTGATCAACAACCTGCCGAAACTGGATGCGCATGTGTTGATTACCGATCTCTCCATGCCTGGCGATAAGTACGGCGATGGCATTACCTTAATCAAGTACATCAAGCGCCATTTCCCAAGCCTGTCGATCATTGTTCTGACTATGAACAACAACCCGGCGATTCTTAGTGCGGTATTGGATTCGGATATCGAAGGGATGTGCGTGGGACAAGGTGCACCGCCACTGATTGCCGAAAGCTCTCGCGCTGCAGAAAGGGAAGAAATTTACCCCGGAAAGCGTTTCTCGCCTGTTGGAAAAATCGAGTGCCGGCGGTTACGGCGACAGAAGCTGTCTCGCCAAAAGAGAGTGGTCTGCGCCTGTTTGCGGAGGTTCTCCTGGGTGATCAAGATCGGCCAAGCTTATGGTAGTATTAAAACCATCAGTAGCCAGAAGAAATTCTGCGATGATGAAGCTGGGTGTCGAGCACGATATCGCCCTGCGAATTATCTCTCTTCAGTGACCTTAAGTCCGGCAGATAAAGACTAATCACCTAGGCCAGATAAGACGCGTTAATGTCTTATCTGCATTCGCACGATTGCCGGATGCGGCGTAAACGCCGATCCGGCTACTGATTCCCATTATTTCAACAAATTACATTAAAGTAGGCCAGATAAGACGCGTCAGCGTCGCATCTGGCATTTGCACTGAATGCCGGATCGCGGCGTAAACGCCTTATCCGTCCTATGATCTTGCGATTTCCTTACCTCTGGGCATATAACGTCAGCGTCTGTTGATCAACATCAGCGTTACCGGCTTTGACAGGCAGCTGTCCAGTACCGGACTCCAGACACCTCGCTTCAGCGAACGCATTAGCAGTTACTCCGATTACCGGCAACGTCAGTCCCAACTCAACCAACGCGTTGCGTTAAGCGGTAACTATCGATATTTGGCATGTTGATGCTGCTAAGCACGATATCAAGTACGATCTTGCTAAGTACATTAAGCGCATCGACGCCATCATTCGCGGTTTTAGATTGATAGCCCAACGATCCCAACTGATTCCTGCCAGCAAGTCGCCGGCTTAATCGGATGATCATCCATGACCAGAATCATCATATTATGTATCGCTGACCGCTTTGTCCGTTGACGGCAGAGCGTTAGGCAGGATCGTCGCCTTCATCTCGATCAATAAATATGCGCCAACAATGCCGGTAGCCATGCGGAAGCAGCCACACGCGTACCCACTCCCCTTGCGCTTTGAGCGGAATACCAATATGGCGACGACAGAAGGTCACTACCGCTCTGCCCTGCCATTTTTACTCACTACCTCGTCAGCTATTAAACATATCTTCGGGAGTCGGTTCCTGCCCTTCCGGACGTTGTACGACGATGCGGCTGCGCTGCAAACTGGTTTCCAGGAACTACAGAGCCGACGCATTGCGGACCGCCAGCCAGCAGCGTTTACCCGACCAACCCTTCCACGCCTTTTCTGCGGTACTGAGCGCCGTACAGCGGAATACGGACGGAACTGGCTGCCCATTCCCGGTTCTGAATCTACCGAGATATCGCCGTCCATCATGCTGATCAGTTTTTCACATATTCGCCAGACCCAAACCGTCCCGACCCACGCTGTACGCCCGTTCCGACCTGAAGAAGGGATTGTAAACAAGCGCACCACTCCTTGCCGGATCCCCATGCGGTATCGCGAACACGGATACAGAGATAATCGCCATCCGCGCGACATGTAAAACTATACAGCCGGTATCGGTGGAATTATTATGACTTACAGATTCGGAGATGACCTGCCGTAAACGCATCGGGTCGCCATTTAAGGCCACTGGCACATCTGGTTCAATAAAGCAGTATAAGCCTAGCTGCTTGCGTACCACCAAGCGGTAAATAGTTGGTGGTGATGTGGTTCATCACTTCACGTGGTGAAAACTCACGCGGTTCGATCTTCAACGTTCTGATTCAATCTTCGAGAAATCGAGATATTGCTGATAATTTTCAACAAACAGGCTGGGAAGAGTTGTTCATTGCCGTCACCAGCCGATCGACGCCTTTCGGTAACTCTTTGGTTTGCAACAAGATCCAGGTTACCGATAATGCCATACAGCGGCGTTCGCAGCTCATGACTGACGGTGGAAAGGAACATCGATTTTACTGGCTCGCCTGTTCCGCTGCTTGTGCCATCTCCTGCAACGAAACCTTCCATCTTCACGCGCGAGAGAGCATCGACCAGCACACAAATGGCCACGTTTTCATTACGATAGCGCGAATGGACGAAGCTGATTTGCAGATTGGTATTGTTGCTGGTCAGGACATCAACAAAATTGACCTGCTGCCCACAGATAATTTGCGTCAGTCGTTGGCGGTCCTCATGCGTAAGCATATTGAGATAGGTATGCGCCAGTTCGTTACTTAAAATATTGACGCCATCAGCGGTACGCAAAATGCAGATACCCACTGGCGCGGAGGCGACAATCTTGCGATTGAACTGCTCATGTTCTTCCAGTCGCAGGGCGTCGCTTTCCGCCGGAATGAAAATACGTCGCTCGTACATCCGCGCGAGAGTAAACAATGCAGCTCCGGCAAGCACATTCAGCAAAATTGCGTTAAGGATCAACATGCGAATGCGTTCCAGCACCTTATCAACCGGCACCGAATACACGATGCTTAGCGATGAGGGTGGCAGATTTTTCTTCAGCACCAGCTCCCGGAACCCTTCCGTATAGCCAAACCAGGAGCGTTCCTGCATCCAGCGAGGATCGCCCTTAATTTTACTTTCTGGTCCGGTAAGCGAAATCAGGGTATGACCATTTTCATCAAGAATGGTAACCCCCATCGGCAACGTACCCGGTAAGAAAAAGTTCTCCATCCGGATGGTCTGCTCGACACCCAAAAGCGCCTGCAACCGGTTCGCCAGATAAACTGGCGTCAACGCGTAAAAATACCCGACGCAAGGGCGCGGACCTTCGCTGATCCAGTAGAGGTTACTGCCGCTATCATCTTGTGGTGCATTTCGATATTTATTGATGCGTTCATGCAACGCTTTCAACGCGGTATCGCGTTCCACTGGCATATCACGCAGACCGAAATTGGCCATGCAGAGGTTATCACTGCCGATTAAAAATACCCGGTTGAGATCGTAAGCCGCAGAAAAATTATCGCGCCAGTAGCGCATAAACCACGCCAATGACTCCAGAGAACCTCGCCAGGTGTTACTCATTGCGGAACAATCGGAGTCGGCAAACAGCGGTTCAAACGCAGGCACATCCGCCTGCGTTTCTCGTCCACGCGGGGAAAGCACACCGTTTTCTGCCGATAAGCGATTTTCGGCGATGTACTTAAGCTCTTTCATCACATCAGAGGTGCGTTGAATAAAGCGCTGAGCCTGATCGGAACTCAGATTAAATTCCTGACGAATTTCCGATTCTCGCTGATGTAACGCATTAACGATGTAAAAAACGGATGAAAAAGCAATCAACAGCCAGAGCACTAACGCCAATGCTCTGAACATGTAGCGCGAGGCTTTCAGGGTTGTACGAAAAGAAGCAAGGTATTTCAAAGGGGAGAAGCTCCGCCTCAGGTGACCGATGGAGTGTGGTTAAGGTAGCGGTAAAAGCGTGTTACCGCAATGTTCTGTCACCATTGCAATAATGCGTATCGCTTAGAAACCATTGCCTTAACCAGGAAAGCCGGAGTAGATGGACAGTTCTCAGTACGAAAAATAAGAAATGACCAATCTGCCGACGCTTGTTAATGGTTATATCCTGGCGTCGGCAGATCGCCCAGCAGTCTTATCTGAAAAAAGAGAGAGCCAGGTTGTGTGAAGGGATGGATCGCCAGGTCAAAAGTTTTCGCCAGCGTCAGCTCGCCAGCGTTCGCATCGGTTCGATAAATGTTTCCTGTTTCTCATTGACCAATCCTTCATCGGTGATCAGCGTCAGTTGGGCGGTCGTCAATTCCGTTTCGCTGCGCCCACCATCGTAGTTGATATCACACCTGATAGCGCCCGGTGAACTGGTGCTGGTGGCGGAAAGTCTCGGTCCGTACCCCGTCGTGACATCCATATCCAGTGCACCACTTTTTTCAGCACGGTGTTCGGTCCAGGCGTGTCGCCATGGGCGTGACGACGCTGGAGATCGAGATCGGTATTGTCCCTATCCCACCAGAGAACCAGCCGTAAACGTGCACGAATGGTTCTCTGTACCGGCGTTCGTAAACTGCTTCTTTGCCGGCTTTGCCCATCCGGGCTGATCATCCTGCACGCTGTTGCTGCCTTCAGTGAAAATATAAGGGCGTGCAAATGAACCATCGGATTCGATTCTTTAGGCGTCTGGCACCGTTGACCACCAGCCGGCCCTGCTGAACTTTACCCGCCGCAGCATAATTCATTATTTTGCCGCGATCTGCGCTGGGATATTTGATGATCTGCCATGTTGACGGACAACCCGGGTAATTGATCGATTGTGAAAAGTGGCATCTTCGACCTCTGCCGGATGCCAGCCAGAGAGCGGTGCGTCAATCTCGACTTCCTCCACCTTCACTGTGAGCGACAGGCGAAAGTGCCACCAGTAACAACGGAAGAAAAATCTTGCGCATAGCGTTAGTCCATTAATCATTTTCGGGTCAGCGTTTCGATATCGTCTCATCAAGCCCAGTGGGATGACCTCGAAGGCCAGGTGCAGTTCTCATGGGTTAAATCCGGCCGATCCTGAAGCGTAAAGAGTTACGGATGAACAGCCGTTTATCTGCCATCGGTATAGGGGAAACCTAGACTAAACGACAACCGCAAACACGTCTGGTTCGGTCTACCCGTCTCGCCTTGTGATCTACGCCGCCACTCCGGCATTTTTTTGGCCAGCCAGGCTTTCGCTTTGGGTAATAACTGGCAGGTTAAGCGTGGCGCTCCCCCAGCGGGCCAGGCTGTTGTCGGGATAAGCAAACGCGAGATCTGGTCGTAACGCTCTCCCTGCCCGCCTGGCCGTGGCTTACCGCAGGAAAGTGTCCCTTCGGTAGCTCGACTGCCATGATAATGAACCGGATCGCCTTCGGTCGGGATCCTGCGTCCAGGCGGTCGTCGTTCGGCCCCTGAGGTCGCTGGCGAAGCAGAAACACGCTCGTGGCGCTGCTGTCGGGGATGGTAGGCAATCGCCTTCCCGATTGGCGTTTTGCTGTAAAAAGTGCAAATCGCCACGGTCATGGCTTTCGCTGCCTCGGGGGCGTGCTCTTTCGCCTCGCGATCCAGAATCTGGCAACGTACCTCCCGCGATCGAGATGCGACTGCAATTTCGGTTTGCCCTTTTCGCTGGGTGAGGTCGTGTCACCGTGGCTCAAACGTAATGTGGTTCTCATCATGAACGTCACACGATGGCGCCCATCAGTACGCCGGATTTGCTGCCGTCGTACTCTTTTCCGCTGTGATTTTCTTCAGCGGATAGCGGGCGAACGGCTCCACCTCTACACATTACCCACTGGCATCCTGTCGTGGCACTGGCAAAACCCGATTAAGCACCGTCACATGACGGGTAGTCCCGTTTTGCTGGTGCCACTGCCAGTAGGTTACGGCGGTGTCCGGGGGGGTCACCAGCCGGCAAAACCACCCTGACGGATTTCCTGTTTATCATCGGCAAACCAGCTCCAGGATCTCACCCGTACCCGACTACCGAGCATGGATGCGACACCGATTTCGCCTCGTCCCGCGCCACATCCAGTAAGACTTCCTGAGCTTTGTTTTGCGCGGGTAACGTGTAATCGATCGAGCAGCGATTTGACCGTTACCGAGGTTTCTGGCTCGGCGTCTTCAGAGACGCTAACCACAGGTGCCTGACCCTGTTGCCAGCTGCCCCCCACGTCTGCGCCAATATGCAACCGCTGCGGCGCAAAATGAAGCCCGCGGAACGTACCGGCGCGGTATCGCGCGTTATGCTCTGCCAGCCTGACAACAATAAACCTCTCGGGGAGTTTCCACGACACTGGGAGGGCTTCTCCGGTTGATGGGTGTGGTCCACCCAGGCGTAAACATCCAGTTTCCACAAACTCCCTAACGGCGTGGTGAGCTGTCTGGTGATGCTGCGACTCTGGTCACGCCTGATGACGACAACTCATCAGTTGATCGTCCTCGCGCCCCGCAGCGCCAGTTGTCACGGCGTCTCCTCCGCAAGCGTTGGCAGAGTAACCAACGCCAATAGCAACGATTCTGCGCCAGTTCACTTCTGCGCTGGGCCGGTCCAGTCACCCCCTCCCGCAACACTTTTGCTGTGCAGGTGCATAGGAACGCACATAACGAGCAGAGGCAGAACGAATTGCCCTTTTTGCGAGAACGCAGCGAATGGCGGAAAGTGACCGTTCCCGTCAGTTCTTTCACCGGCACCGGTCGGCAGGTTCGCCCATTTCATTACGTGCTTTTCCCAGCAATTGCCTGGCTGTTCGCGGCGTTGGGTTTATTGACCGAAATGCCCCTTTTGTGCGCTCAACGTCGGCTCCCGGTGGGAGCCCCAGTTCCACCTGTGGTCACGCGGAGCACTGCATCCTGCTGGCTGGTAAGCGTCCGTTCGTCGCGATCCAGCGCATCGCTGTCAATCTCATTGCTGGTCACCCGGTTGCCGAGTAGAACTTCATCTCTTCTCACCAAATCCTTGGATACAACTGGCGTTCAACAGTTACCAGGAATGTTACTTTGTTGAGCCGTTTTTGCCGGTTCACGCAGCGGACCTGCCGCGACTTTTACAGCATAGGGGTCACCAAAAGGAATGTCCGGCACACCCTGACCAACCCAACGCCGTCTTCGCCCCCTGCGGTTAGCTTTTGCCGCCAAGCGCCGCAGGCGCAGGCGACACGACCGGAGGCATTGTCGCCATATATTTCGCCAGCCAGTCCCATGGCCAGCGCGCGTTCAATAGTGGATTGCTGGCGGTCAAACCACTTAAAATAGCGGCCGTCTGGGTAGCGTCACCACGTTATAGCAGCACAACCGTGTGCGCCAGCGGCTGTTGCTGTTTGCGCTTTATCCCTCGCATATTGCTGAACCTGTGGCATCACCGTGGACTTCAACTGCGCTTTTTTCGGCGACGTCATGGTTAGACGTTTGCCACCGCATCTGCCGGTGGAATCCGGTGTATCGAGGATCAGGCTGTCGTTGATGACGCGGGGGTCTTCCTCAGAGAAATCTTGGGTGTTTAGTTCCCGCGCCGGGCGATCCCTTCATCCAACCCTTTCAACAACATTTTGCACGGCAGATTCGTCTCCTGTGCCCACGCCCGCGCCAGCGCCGGATGCAATGACAGCAGGCGGTCTGTGCCTCTCGGCGTGCTGTCGAGCGTATGCTGCCTGTATTCCGGTTGCTGACGTTACGCCGATCGCCGGCTGGCCTGCCGTCGCGTACCATGCCCATGCCGTAAGGAAGGCGTCACCATTGCCATCTCACCCCACCAGGTAGAGCGCGCTCCGGCCCCGCCAGGTGCATCAGCCACAACGGTTATCCTGAATCATCTGACGAATGTCGTTCGCAGCAGCACTTTGATGATCGGCAAGCGAACGCAGGCGGAGCGAGCGGGATCAGACGGCGACCGGTGTTGATTACGCCCCCCCACAGGTCATCGACTAACACATCGAGATTGTTTCGGAAGTCTCCTGCGTACTTCACTACTTTGTAGCCGGATATTGCTCGCCTGCTCGGGCAACTCAGCGGGTTATCGCCCCCACCAGCATGACATTTTTCTGCTGTTCAACGGGCGGGCTGTTATCCACAAAAGACCGGTTTGTGCTAATGCTGTCCTGCACTTGCCGGTTGTTTGCAGTCTGCACTTAACGAGCCAGATTGCTGAATATTCTAGTAGCGATCTCTATTTCGCCCCCTTGTGCAGCGTCAGCGTCTGGCGCATCTCAGCGCGCCTCCGAGACTCGTCACCAGCGCCACCGGTCGTTCTCCTGCTGACTGAAGATAAACGGTCCTGCCCCGGGTTGTCGCCACGCGATACACCGTTGGCATGGTCCACTTGGTGTCGAGATTTTTTTCCGAACGCAGATAGCACGCCCCTGCCCGACCAGCCCGTCGCCGTTCATTCCACGCGCGGTGATACGCCAGCGGGTTAACAATCGGCATCAGGAACGTGAATACGCTTTGCCTTGTTTATGGGTTGTTAGTGACGACATCCATGCCGCGGTATCCACCTCTTCACGCCGTGGACGTTCAAGCATTTTACTCGCCGCTCGCTGCGGTTGTCCGCCAGGCGCAACCGGCTGGTTCGAGACACCTGGTCGTAGCTGATAAACGACAGACTGGAGCTGGTACGCGCGTTGCGCCCAGCGGATCGAGAAATTTGCCGATATCGGCACGATCTCTGGTTGCAGCACGTCATGACTTCGTCGACCACGCCTACCGTTAGCTGCGCAGAACAGGTTTACCTTTCAGCGACGAGGTTATGATTCGACATTGACCAGCTTTCACCAGGCTGGTAATGGGTTTTGTCCGTTTTCACCCGGATATCAAGCTGAGGAACGGCGACTTTCATGCCGGCGTTAGAAACTGTACTGACCATTACGGGTATCAGCACCGAAAGGTGATGTTAGGCGCAAAGGAATTGCTCACTGGAACCAGGCTTCATACTGGGTATCGTTTAAACGTTGTAGCGTTAGCCAGTTGCCGATGCGAAAGCAGCGACTGCTGCTCCACGCGATCGCGTTGCAGGCGTCAATAATGCTTCATCAATTCGCTCCGGAAAGGTAATCAGCATCTTCACGGTTTCCCTGGCTGGTACAGCGTTTTATCCGCCACGATATCTCCGTACCAGTATGCGCCGTGCTGCCCTTACCGCTGACGGCGTGACTTAACCCGCGCGAATTAAGCCGTCTTTATCGCGTAATGTCGGAGGTACTTGCAGGGTCGCGAAATTGACGGTAAAGGATTTGCCGCCTGACGGTAGCTCTCCGCTATGGCTCGTGCGGTCTTAGACGCACCATTCATACGTAACAGGAACCTGTTTTGAAGATTCAGCGCGGCATAACGGAACACAACCACTCGCCGCTATTACTGTATTGTGCGGCGGTATTTAAAGGGTGATGCGCAGGCCGCGTCGATGAGGAATCTCTTGGTGGTGGTGACGCGATACGCCGCGCCGCACTGGCGGAACGGTTAACAAATCGCGGCTCGGTTTATCGGCGGCGGGGACATTTAACGCCACATGACCGCTGACGTCGGACACCGTTTCGCTGCCTCCAGCGACACGGGATACATCCGGCATCACGCAAATCATTACCGACCATTGATAATTGCTGAGCGCGCGAACAACTGACGCGGGCATTTTTACCGGCTGGCCGTCCGGGTAGAGCGGTTCAGTTTGCCGCTGACCGCTTCGCCAGTTTTCAACTCTTTTTGTCAGAGCTAAACCAATCTCGAAATGTGGCTTGATGTAGTTTGCCACACCAAAACGCTGCTATGACCTGATTGCGGTAAGCAAGACGTAACTCATAACCTCCGGCTACGGCATTTTCTGGCAGGCGGAAACTTCCCTGCCGCCATTGCGCGCATCCAGCGTGACATGACGGACTGCACGGACTTCCGTCGGCGTGCGGCGCCGAAAGCTCGCCGGGGCGCTGACGATGGGGGAGTAATGCACGGATCGTGGAGCTCGCGGCCAATCGCTTTAACATCGACACGATCGCCTGCGCGATATAGCGGGCAATCGGTAAAGTATACAAGCGGGTGTTGTAGATTTCGCTTTCGTAGAGAATCCTGCGGAGACAAAACGCCGCCTTCGGCGTCCTTACCCAGAATGTATGAACGTCTGGCGTATATGTTGTAACTGCGAGGCCCCGCTGTCATCGGTCACCGCGGGTCATCGCGCCAGACCGTCGAGTCCACAATCTCTGAGCCGGGCTTCGCTTCACCCTTTCCCGCGGTCCCCACCAGAAGCTCTTTGCCTGACACTTTGCTAAGCGCCACGGTATCGGAAACAAACACCACCGTCGTCGCCCGATACCCACCAACCATCGCCTCGACGAGGTACAGTCCCGGCTCTTGCTGGCCGGAGGATCTGATGGCCGGCTGCGGCGAGATGAAATCCTTGGTTGCCCTTCAGGGTGACCCCTTGCTGCGCCTCGACCGGTTAGCCTGCCTAGTGGCTAACGGAACTGTTCCGCCAAGGGATATTTTCGGCGGGGAAAACTGGTTGTTCTTTACATAACGGGAAGGTTTGATGATGGCATTGCCGAGTAGTTGGGGTAATGCCTCGTCACGTACTGCCGTGACTGAGAAGAGAAAGTACGCTGCATCACGCGGCGAGATTTCCGTGCAGTTATCCCACGGCCAGGTCAGCGTATTGTTCAGCCCGTCGCCCAAATATTGCGGTACACCACAATGCGATGCAGGTTTTTCTGCTGGCGCAAAATTGCCATGGGACAGGAATACGATACAGGCGAACCGTTACGCCTCCGTACTCTTGCAGTGATAGCGTCGATCATGATCGCCCCAGCACTCCAGTCGCACTTCGCCTCTTCACTGCTGCTAGAACTGCTGTAGCGAGCAAAGGAATTGTCCCCCCGGCGGGCAGCGCGTACCTTCTGGAAGGAAGCGAATGTCAGCATTCGCGAGCCCTGTTCCCACAGAGACAGGCACAAGCACGCTGCTATCGCGCGAGGAAAATTTGAACGATAAATGCCAATGAAATTGGGATTCGAATGGTTGGTTATCCATGGGGTGTCCTTCCGTGTCATTAGTTGTGCAACTGACTCACGCGTTCGGTTGTACGTTTTCGTGGCGCTTCCGGTGTGGTCGATGGCGTAACCCCCCATCCGACCATTAGTGCTGGGCATCGCCCTGATCGAAAAAATCGTATCGAGGGCTGCGCCTGGTTATGTCATGGCCAATAAACTGGCTGTTGTCTGAATCAATTGATCGCGTACGTGGGGCCGCTTTTTCCGTTCCCCTGATTCCAGTTTTGCGCCAGTGCCGCTGCTCAGGTGTTAGCGTCATCTCTGGCGGCAAATACTGGTCAGATAACCCGTTACTTTTCAGCCATTTACTGTCGTGAAGTTTCAGCGCCTCGTTCGCTGCAAATCGCACGAGGCCCGCGCAATCCTGCTGATACCAGCGTGACTTGGCCCTGGCGGACTGTCCTGGCGATGCGCAAGACCAGGCGCCGAACGGCCCAGATGTTCGACATTCAGCATTTCGCTTGGGCAGCGACACCCACCAGCCAGCAAATCAGCACCAGCAGCCCGTGCCTGGTCGGGCTGCCAGGTTATGGTTAGCCGCTGCAGGCGGCACCGGGTTCATCTGGGCCAGCTTCATGACATAACGCGGTAGTTGAGATGAAGCGTCCACTCGGCATTAATAAATTTTGTGCGGCGTTATAAAAAACAGTTTTGAGATTCTTCGGCAGACTGGTAGCGTTTCGTACGCAGCAGTTTCGCCACGCCTTGTGGGATTGATATAAGCAAAACGTCGTGATCTGTGGGTATTACCTTCCACCAGTGCCAGGCGGGTTTGTATTAGATGTTTGCAGGGCGTTATTAACCAGCGTGTCATCGAGGGAGTAGAGGACGTTTTGCTTGCAGCGCCAGCGACACGCAGAAGGACTCGATCCGACATATAATTTAATCGGGTTGCGCCGCCTGCGCTTTCGGATACTGGCCGTATCGGGAACTCCACTGCGCGACGCCAGGTGCACTCGCCCTGCTGAGTCTGGCTTCCCGGCAAAACCCCTTCTGGCGCTTTGCTTTCGTGCGCGCCGATTCTGCGTAAACAGTTTCCACTGGCGATTGCGCCTGTTCGGCAGTGCCATCAAACTGACCGACAAACAGGCGGGGATTACAATTTTCAGTCTTCATACCAGCACAGCACGCGGCACGTCTAACGCCCCGGCGGCTTGTCGTTTTTCCTGGCTGATGTGCGAAAGCATCTCTTCGGCAATACCGGGTGAATACGGCACCGCAGGCGCGGAAGCTGGCCCCGGCAGGCGTGCTGTTCCAGGGGCGGATAATCGAAACTGGTATCTGCGCTCACGGCTCTTCATCATTTAACGCCACAAAACTGTGCCGCCGTCGTTACCCATTCGAAGCGACGCCAGCAAAGAAGGCATTAACCGCTGGTAGCCAAACACGGCGACCTGGCGCTGGCCACGATGCGCTGGCGTACTGGCGTTTTTTCGGCAGTCCGCCCTATTAAGGCCAAAGCTGGCTTCCCAGCTTTTTTGCCGCTCAACAAATCACTTGCAATCGCCGTGGCTGGGTATCCTGCTGGTCATCTTTTGAACGGCGTCTATCCGTGCTGGAAAACACCAGCATCTTGTCCTGATAAGTCGCAACATCAGGCATTATATCCGTATAGCGCAACTGATAAACAGGAATAGTTTCACTATTTATCTTGATGCTTTATTGATTTCCGTTTTGCTTAACTGGCTGTCGCTGGTAGCGGCAAACGACAATGGCTACCGCCGTGCTTAAACCACTGCGCTGGAATCAGCACCATGTAATGTGAAAGATGGCCTTGTTTATAGTCCCATGGCACCCTGAGAGAGTGACAAAAGAGTTTATATCTTTCAGCATGAGATGATCTTCATAAGACAATGCAACAATGCTCTCCTTGGATGCCCAGCAATTGGCATGATTCTGATAATAGAAAACGAAATCTTCGCTCAGAACATCGTGGAGAAACGGAATGGTGAGGAGATCTTTGGGAAGCTGGCTCAGAGAGTCGCTGTCTAGAAAGAGGTCCGGCTCATTGAGATCGATTTGCAGATTGTTGTGCACCACCAGCGGCGACAACGTTTTTTCTGGCCCACTGCCAGCATATTGCAACGCCCAGACGCCAGCGGAAAGCAGTGCTATTGCGCCAAAACCTACAAGACCATAGAACCGCCAGCCTTTCGCCTTTTTTTCACCACTCATTGCCACATTCCTTGTGTATAGCCAGCCATTTTTTACGGGCACAGCCAAACTTTACCGCGCCCTAATACGACAAAAGCCCAGACTTTGCAGGCCTGAACTTTTCAATTGAAACAAGGAGATAGCTCCCTTTTGGCATGAAGAAGTAAAATTATTCTTCTTCTGGCTCGTCGTAACGTCCAGCTCGGAGCGATTTCATCATCCCCTTCCGCGGCACTGCCGTCGATGGTTCCAGATCTTCCTCGTCAACCGGTTCAGCAACACGTTGAGCCCACTACGTTTTCATCTTCCGCAGTACGGATGAGGATCACGCCCTGGTGTACGGCCCACGATGCTGATTTCCGAAACGCGAGTACGTACCAGCGTACCGGCATCGGTGATCGTCATGATTGGTCGCAGTCATCTACCTGCACCGCGCCAACCACTAAACCGTTACGTTCGGTAACCTTGATGGAGATAACCCCTTTCGTCGCACGCGACTTGGTTGGGTATTCCGCCACTGCAGTACGTTTACCGTAACCGTTTTGCGTTGCGGTGAGGATTGCGCCATCGCCACGAGGCACGATCAGAGAGACGACTTTATCGCCTTCACCTAAGCGAATACCGCGCACACCAGTGGTATTGCAGCCCATCGCACGGACAGAAGACTCTTTAAAGCGCACCACTTTACCTTCGGCGGAGAACAGCATTACTTCATCTTCGCCACTGGTCAGATCAACGCCGATCAGCTCATCGCCGTCAACCAGTTTGATCGCCACTTTACCGGCGGTACGCAGACGGTTGAATTCGGTGAGGACGGTTTTCTTCACAGTACCGTTAGCGGTCGCCATGAAGACTTTCACGCCTTCTTCAAACTCGGTCACCGGCAGGATCGCGGTGATACGTTCGTCCTGTTCCAGCGGTAGCAGGTTGACGATCGGACGACCGCGCGCGCCACGAGTGGCTTCCGGCAACTGGTAAACTTTCATCGAATAGACGCGACCACGGCTGGAGAAGCACAGAATATGGTCGTGCGTGTTCGCCACCAGCAGTCGGTCGATAAAGTCTTCTTCTTTAATACGTGCGGCAGATTTACCTTTCCCGCCACGACGCTGCGCTTCGTATTCAGAAAGCGGCTGATATTTAACGTAGCCCTGGTGAGAGAGCGTCACGACCACATCTTCCTGGGTGATCAGATCTTCCAGGTTGATGTCTGCGCTGTTGGCGGTGATTTCAGTACGACGTTTGTCACCGAACTGTTCACGAACCAGCTCCAGCTCTTCGCGGATCACTTCCATCAGACGATCGGCGCTACCAAGAATACGCAACAGTTCCGCGATCTGATCCAGCAGCTCTTTGTATTCGTCGAGCAGTTTTTCGTGCTCAAGGCCGGTCAGTTTCTGCAAACGCAGATCCAGAATCGCCTGAGCTTGCTGTTCGGTCAGGTAGTACAGACCATCACGCACGCCGAACTCTGGCTCCAGCCATTCCGGACGCGCAGCATCGTCGCCAGCACGTTCCAACATGGCGGCAACGTTGCCCAGCTGCCACGGATTAGCAACCAGCGCAGTTTTCGCTTCTGCAGGCGTCGGCGCATGACGGATCAGTTCGATGATCGGGTCAATGTTCGCCAGCGCCACGGCTAATGCTTCAAGGATATGAGCACGATCGCGAGCTTTACGCAGTTCGAAAATAGTACGACGGGTCACCACTTCACGGCGGTGACGAACAAACGCCGCGATGATGTCTTTCAGGTTCATGATCTTCGGCTGACCATGGTGCAATGCCACCATGTTGATACCGAAAGAAACCTGCAACTGGGTCTGGGAGTAGAGGTTGTTGAGCACAACTTCACCGACCGCATCGCGTTTCACTTCAATCACGATGCGCATACCGTCTTTGTCAGACTCGTCACGCAGCGCGCTGATGCCTTCCACGCGTTTTTCTTTTACCAGTTCCGCAATCTTCTCGATCAGGCGCGCTTTGTTTACCTGATACGGAATTTCGTGGACGATAATGGTTTCACGTCCGGTTTTGGCGTCAACTTCCACTTCAGCACGGGCGCGGATATATACCTTGCCGCGACCGGTACGGTAAGCTTCTTCAATACCGCGACGACCGTTAATGATTGCCGCCGTCGGGAAGTCCGGCCCCGGGATGTGTTCCATCAGCCCTTCAATGCTGATGTCTTCATCATCGATATACGCCAGACAACCGTTGATGACTTCCGTCAGGTTGTGCGGCGGGATGTTGGTTGCCATACCTACGGCGATACCGGAAGAACCGTTCACCAGCAGGTTAGGAATTTTGGTTGGCATGACGTCGGGAATTTTTTCCGTGCCGTCATAGTTATCAACGAAATCGACCGTCTCTTTTTCGAGATCGGCCATCAGTTCATGGGCAATTTTCGCCAGACGGATTTCCGTATAACGCATTGCCGCCGCAGAGTCGCCGTCGATGGAACCGAAGTTACCCTGACCGTCTACCAGCATGTAACGCAGCGAGAATGGCTGCGCCATACGGACGATCGTGTCATAAACCGCCGAGTCACCATGGGGATGGTATTTACCGATTACGTCACCAACGACACGGGCAGATTTTTTATAGGCTTTGTTCCAGTCATTGCCTAGTACGTTCATGGCGTAAAGTACGCGACGGTGTACCGGCTTCAGGCCATCTCGGACATCTGGCAGCGCACGGCCAACAATGACCGACATCGCATAATCCAGATAGGAGCTCTTTAGCTCTTCCTCAATGTTGACCGGTGTAATTTCTCTCGCAAGGTCGCTCATCTAACCGCTATCCCTCTACTGTATCCCGGATTCAAAGGTCGCAAATTATAACACAGCCGCGCAGTTTGAGGTAAACCTATACGCTTTATTCACATCCAATGCCTGATATACTCGTTTGTCTTGCCAATTACGGAGTAGAAGTGCCAATGAATGCCGAAAAATCGCCGGAAAACCATAACGTAGACCACGAAGAGATCGCTAAATTTGAAGCCGTCGCCTCCCGCTGGTGGGATCTTGAAGGTGAGTTCAAACCGTTGCACCGCATTAACCCGCTGCGTCTGGGCTATATTGCCGAGCGTGCTGGCGGTTTATTTGGCAAAAAGGTGCTCGATGTCGGTTGTGGCGGCGGCATTCTGGCCGAGAGTATGGCGCGCGAAGGCGCGACGGTGACCGGTCTGGATATGGGCTTTGAGCCATTGCAGGTGGCAAAGCTGCACGCGCTGGAAAGCGGCATTCAGGTGGATTACGTGCAGGAAACCGTGGAAGAGCACGCGGCAAAACATGCCGGGCAGTATGATGTGGTGACCTGCATGGAGATGCTGGAGCACGTACCCGATCCGCAGTCAGTGGTCAGAGCCTGTGCGCAACTGGTGAAACCAGGCGGCGATGTCTTTTTCTCGACGCTTAACCGCAACGGCAAGTCATGGCTGATGGCGGTGGTTGGCGCGGAATATATTTTGCGCATGGTGCCCAAAGGTACGCATGATGTGAAGAAGTTTATTAAACCGGCAGAGCTGCTTGGCTGGGTGGATCAGACCAGTTTAAAAGAGCGACATATAACCGGGCTACATTACAACCCGATCACTAATTCCTTTAAGCTCGGCCCCGGCGTGGATGTGAACTATATGCTGCACACGCAGAATAAGTGAGGTTGATGTTTGGCCGCGCCAATGCCTGATGCGACGCTTGCAGCGTCTTATCAGGCCTACAAATGCTCTCCGTAGGCCAGATAAGGCGTTTACGCCGCATCCGGCAATTGTGATGGTCAGACAGCGATTACCATTTCACCGTCATCGACAAAAACCCTGCCGTCTGGGCAAAATCATCACTCCCTTTCTGCCACGCCACGCTGCCGCGCAGGGACACTCGCTGACTGATATTGCCCGTGACTCCCACTTTTATTTCACCCCGTAGCTTCACCGCATCGTCACTGATAGTGCTGCCATCTTCTTCAATTTCCGTCGCATGGGGATCGTGATAGTAATTCAGATCTAATGTTGGTGTGACACCAACAGCGG
Organism: Shigella flexneri; assembly: GCA_048288465.1. Lineage (GTDB taxonomy): Bacteria > Pseudomonadota > Gammaproteobacteria > Enterobacterales > Enterobacteriaceae > Enterobacter > Enterobacter flexneri_B. The sequence goes on from CP182556.1 coordinate 2,268,686, forward strand.
TACGCCATTCGCTGTGTAAACCCAGCCGCGTCTGAATATCATCACCCTGCGATTGTGACACGCGCGCACGGTTAGCGGCGGTAAAATCATCCTGCTGCACGCCCTGATAAAATCACCTCGCCTGCGGTTGCGATCACCACACCACGCCCGGTAACCGCTGGTACCCGGCTTCCAGCGAGGCGATCATCCCCGACGAATCGTAACAATAGCGCCATCTCATGTTGGGAAACATCATTGTTAAACCACGCGTATAGCAGCGCTATCCGGCCAGGCCCCCTGCTTCTGATTACCGTGCTGAAACCAGGCTTGAGGTCAGCCCAACGGCGTAACCGTCGTTCTGGTTATCGGCGCGAGTTCCGGTCATATTCGAGCCGGCTGTCGCCCTGATTATCTCGCTGTAGCCGCCGACCGCCGAGCATCCACTCGCCATCCGTGCCGGCGCCCGTTAACAAAATAGCCGGGGCTAACTGCACCGTCCAAGTGTCTTCCTGCTGAGCCAGTTGCCCTGCCGCCGTGTAATGATAACGTCCGCCGATGACGCGTAATTCAGCGTCTGACCATCGCCACCAGCGTGATGGCGTCGCTCCATCATAAACGCCTGATTTGCCGCCGCAGGTTATGGAGATAACCGCCGACTTTGGCATTCGGCGCCAGGCTGGTGAGCGAGATCAATAGGGTGTTCAGTGAGGATTTTTGTGGGGGGTGGGTCGGGTCTGAATAGGTGGCGATGGCGGCGTTATTGCTTTCCGATCGCGGATACCAGTCGTTGTTATCTTCCACCAGCGTGTAGTCATACGCTCCCCATGTTGACGTAGCCACTGCCTGCCAAGCTGAACTGCGCATTGTTTTGAAACTGCGTGGATCGGCTGGGAATCAACCACTTTAATGCCTGTAGATGTTCGGCTCACCAATCCCTGTAATGGAGTTAACCACCACAGTTGTGTTGCCAGCAGTATTACCGTTCATCACCAATTAATCACTTACCGTAGTTCGCCGTTTAATTCGCTATGAGCCGTAGCGTACCGCCGCCGGTATAATCACCGTTTACCCGTAAGCGTATCGCCAGCGACGCCATTTTGCAGGCTAACCGCACCGGACGTGCTGGTCGGGATGCACCATTAACCGTCACATCAGCAAGATAAGTCAGGCTGTCAGTTTGGAGATTCATATAAGCTCGCCTGTCAGCATCACGCCCATGGGTAGCATCACCAGGCGTCCCATCGCCGTTAAACGGTCGAGGCATTAAGGGCAACTTGGAACTGTCCTGCCGGTCAGGCGCAAAACCGTCCCATCGCTGATGTCGATAGTGCCGCTGGAAGTGGCGTCGATTGACTGATATCCTGATCCGCGCCGGTGACGAACGTCGCCCCGTCGCCGACCCGCGGTGACGAAGCGTAAGGAAGGATATCGGCAACATCACCTTTGGGGGTCTCGGACGCGCGTACCGCCGACTGCGTTGTACCGCTGGCGGTGAGCTGCAGCTGCCCCGTTTTCGTACGATATCCTACCCCTCGCCATCCTGATGCTGCCGCTGCTGCAGCCGTCAGTGCGCCCCACTGCGTGTCTACCCCCGCATCAACTGCCACTTCACCGTCGGCGCGCATTTCAATATCACGCCCATGCTCAGTCGTTGTGGAGCGAGTTGTCGACATGGCAGTAATCTCCATCACGCTTTCTTGTTGCTTATCGGTAAAGATAACCTGGCGGTTGAATGGGTATCTCCAAGCTGCGAGTTGTCGCTCACCATCAGCGTACCGGAGGCGATTTGCGTTGTGCCGAGGGTCTCTGATTGTCATTTGCCAAGGCTGACCTGCCGTCCCCCGCATCGACCACCACGTCAGCCACCATTTCTCCCGTCGCTGCCGATATGCATATCGTTTCCGCCTGCAGATACCCCACGTCCTGACTGCCGATAACCGTTCGCTGCTGCCGCTGACTTCAAGGCCATCGTTGTGTGGTGCCAGCTCTCCCAGGTGGAGAAATCGAGGAGATCGAGCACACCGCCGTTTAACGCGGATCGACTGCGATCGTCCTGGAGAGCGGCAAGATCTGCCGCGTCGCCTGCAGGCGTAACACCACCGCCGTCGTCAACGACTTGTTATCTCGCCGGTTAGCGCCATCGACTGCGCCTGCCAGCACGTAGCTGCCGTTTTGCGCAATGGTGAGCTGACCAGCACCTTGATGATGCCAGCAAAACTGCCCTGATTAACGGTAACGTTGCCACCAGCATCGATATTTAAAGTGCCATTCTGAAAAGACCGTCAATGCGTGCACAAAAGTTTGTTGGGTCGAGCCAACGTTTAGCTCAGCCTGATTCTGATACTGATACGATACTCCCTATCGTCGAGAACCGTAGCAGTATTGCGGATCGTCGTGGCAATGCGTTATCGCCGACATTCGTCGGGAGTTGCTGCTCAGCCCAAGGGTAACTTCACCGTTTTCGATCTGCATCTCACCAGTAAAGTAGTTGTTATCTGCATTAAGTACCAGAGGATCAGGCCGGAACCTGTTTTGGTGATTAACCCGGTTGCCGGCGATCGTCAACAGCTCCGTCATTCTCTGTATTGCCAATAACCAGCGTTTTTCCGTCGGCAATATCAAAGGTAACTCGCTGAGCCGAGATGCATAAAGCCACCCGCCGCAGAGGAAGGACCATCTCCATAGCCTGCTGCGCTATTGTTCTCATCAACTAACGCGCCTACCGTTCTGGCTGTAGCTGTCATGACAGGAAAATATCAATAGGGGTGGGACCATCACGCTATTGGTATATATCGCCCCGCCATAACCTTGGGCGGTGTTATTTGTAAAGGCAGTGTTATTTACTATCGTATAACCTGAAGGATGCTTGCTGTCGCTATTATTATGGGTAACATCAATTGCCCCGCCATCGCCATCACTGTAACTCTTAATGTATGTGCCGCCGTTATTATCAAAAATAACATCACTTAAATAAAGTCGTCTAATGGTATAAATTGCGCCACCTTTGCCATCATTAGCGATGTTATTGCGAAAACATGGCGTTAGTGACACGTAAATCGACGGCACCAGTATCATTAGTACCAGAAGAATAGATTGCGCCACCGTAGCCGCCTGCGACGTTACCGGAAAAAATAACATCAGTAAGATTCAGCGTTGAGTTTTCTTTAGCAAATATGGCCCCGCCGTTATTATATTCTCCTGTAACGGTGTTATTGGCGAACGAGTCATTCCAGTTTCATTTTCTGGTAATAGTGAAAATTCCGCTCCTTGTTACAAAAATACGGCCCCACCGCTGGCGTTATTGGTCATATATGCAAAAAACCAGCCATTGCCCATCAGCGATTTTTCCAGTCCTGCGTAATGCCTGAAAGGCTTTCCTGCTGGCCTGACAACTCGCTTTGACGTGGTCTCCCTGGCATGAATCAGTGACCGCCGCGACACCGTTAGCAGAAAGAGAGATGCAATCATTAGACGGGAGTAAAGATAAATACTCCTTGCGTGAAAGATAATGCGTCATATTGATCTAACCATCATTTTCTATAGACGGCGTATTTAATCGCATTATACGAATATGGAATATCTTTCTTTTGTAAATTGTTCAACCCGGTGCAATGGCTATTTTGTTATTATTTGATGAATGATCAAGATACGTCATCATTCAAGTTAATAACCTTAGGGATATCAGTTATATTTAAACTAAATTAAAGTCATGAATAATTTTCTTATAATATAAGGTAAATTAACAAAATGGCTTAGCGTTTAACAATAACCGAATAGAAAACAACCGTTTTCGCCATCAACAATCTCTTACATTCGCTTATATATTGACCACAACTGATACATCAGATTATGTGATGACTCGTGCTTAAATCAATTTTTGCAATCATTAGCAAAAAGATTAATAAACCATCTATATCAATTTATCTAACCTCTTATGCCGTTAGAAAATCGCCGAACAAGTTATTTTAACAAATTTTTCTCTTCCCATTGACTTTCCCGGACACCTTGTCTGACCTAAGGTGCGCGAAAAGCTACTTTTTTCCTCCTGGTTTATCCACAAAGTTATGCACTTGCAAGAGGGCCATTTTCACACTATCTTGCAGTGAATCCCAAACATACCCCTATATATAGTGTTCTTAAGCAGCTTCCCGTACTCAGGTGGTCTGCACGAACTTGTTGGGGAAAAAATCCAAAAACAGGTACAACATACATGAATCAGAATACTGCTGGTGACAAAGCGCGACAGTAGCGCAGAGCGCATCAATCTGGAGCAGAATCCATCGTTATGGATTGGGCGGCAGAAGGACTGCATAACGTTTCAATTTCCAGGTCGAGCTGCCGCTGCCACAGTAGTTTTATGACGGTATCAGACCTCTGACATCCACGAACCATTATCAAGGCTGCCGCAACCTGATCTCCCGTGATGCGCCGGATTATCAGATTTGGCCGCGCGCCTGGCAATCTCCCCTGCGTAAAAAAGCCTACGGCCAGTTTGAGCCGCCTGCGCTGTACGACCACGTGGTGAAAATGGTCGAGATCGGCAAATACGATAATCATCTGCTGGAAGACTACACGGAAGAAGAGTTCGAGCAGATGGAGACCTTTATGATCACGACCGTGATATGACCTTCTTATGCTGCCGTTAGCAGCTGGAAGGCAAATATCTGGTACAGAACCGCGTGACCGGCGAAATCTATGAGAGCGCCAGTTCCTTTATATTCTAGTTGCCGCGTGCTTGTTCTCGAACTACCGCGTGAAACGCGCCTGCAATATGTGAAGCGTTTTTACGACGCGGTTTCCACATTTAGATTTCGCTGCCGACGCCGATCATGTCCGGCGTGCGTACCCCGACTCGTCAGTTCAGCTCCTGCGTACTGATCGAGTGCGGTGACAGCCTGGATTGATCAACGCCACCTCCAGCGCGATTGTGAATACGTTTCCCAGCGTGCCGGGATCGGCATCAACGCCGGCGTATTCGTGCGCTGGGTCCCGATGGCGGTGGTGAAGCGTTCAATACCGGCTGCATCCGTTCTACAACATTTCCAGACAGCGGTGAAATCCTGCTCTCAGGGCGGTGTGCGCGGCGGTGCGGCAACGCTATTCTACCCGATGTGGCATCTGGAAGTGGAAAGCCTGCTGGTGTTGAAAAACAACCGTGGTGTGGAAGGCAACCGCGTGCGTCATATGGACTACGGGTACAAATCAACAAACTGATCTATACCCGTCTGCTGAAAGGTGAAGATATCACCCTGTTCAGCCCGTCCGACGTACCGGGGCTGTACGACGCGTTCTTCGCCGATCAGGAAGAGTTTGAACGTCTGTATACCAAATATGAGAAAGACGACAGCATCCGCAAGCAGCGTGTTGAAAGCCGTTGAGCTGTTCTCGCTGATGATGCAGGAACGTGCGTCTACCGGTCTATTATCTTCAGAACGTTGACCACTGCAATACCCATAGCCCGTTTGATCCGGCCATCGCGCCAGTGCGTAGTCTAACCTGTGCCTGGAGATAGCCCTGCCGACCAAACCGCTGAACGACGTCAACGACGAGAACGGTGAAATCGCGCTGTGTACGCTGTCTGCTTTCAACCTGGGCGCAATTAATAACCCGGATGAACTGGAAGAGCTGGCGATTCTGGCGGTTCGTGCACTTCACGCGCAGCTGGATTATGAGGATTACCCGATTCCGGCCGCCAAACGTGGTGCGTCGGTTGTCGTACGCTGGGTATTGGTGTGATCAATCTTCGCTCTACCTGGCGAAGCACGGTAAACGCTACTCCGACGGCAGCGCCAACAACCTGACGCATAAAACCTTCGAAGCCATTCAGTATTACCTGCTGAAAGCCTCTAGTGAGCTGGCGAAAGAGCAAGGCGCGTGCCCGTGGTTTAACGAAACGACTTACGCGAAAGGGATCCTGCCAATTGATACCTATAAGAAAGTGAATACCATCGCTACTGACCAGCTGCATTACCACTGGGAAGCTCTCGTGAGTCAATCAAAACGCACGGTCTGCGTAACTCCACGCTTTCTGCTCTGATGCCGTCGAGACTTCTTCGCAGATTTTTAACGCCACTAACGGTATTGAACCGCTCGCGCGGTTACGTCAGCATCAAAGCGTCGAAGAGCCAGTATGCGGCAGGTGGTGCCGGGACTACAGCACCTGCACGACGCCTATGAGCTGCTGTTGGAAATGCCGGGTAATGATGGTTATCTGCAACTGGTGGGTATGATGGGGAAATTATGTTAAGTCGATCTCTCCACACCAACTACGATTCGTCACGCTTCCCGTACGAGAAAGTGCCGATGCAGCAATTGCTCCAAGACCTGTCACCGCCTACAAATTGGGGGTTCGGACACTGTATTATCAGAACACCCGTGACGGCGCTGAAGACGCACAAGACGATCTGGTGCCGTCAATCCAGGACGATACTGCGAAAGCGGCGCATGTAAGATCTGATATTGAGATGCCGGATGCGGCGTAAACGCCTTATCCGGCGTACGGCTCGGTTTGTAGGCCTGATAGACCGCCAGCGTCGCATCAGGCCTCCGGGTCCGGACGCAGCGTGAACGCCTTATCCGGCCTACGCTCTACGGCTCGGACTTGTAGGCCTGATAAGACGCGCCACGTCGCATCAGGCACAGGATGCGTCGTAAAATGCCTTATCCGGCATTAAACTCCCAACAGGACACACTCATGGCATATACCACCTTTTCACAGACGAAAAGTGATCAGTCAAAGAACGTATGTCTTTGGTCAGCCGGTCAACGTCGCTCGCTACGATCAGCAAAAATATGACGTCTTCGAAAAGCTGATTAAAAGCAGCTCTCTTTCTTCTGGCGTCCCGGAAAAAGTTGACGTTTCTCGCGACCGTATCGATTACAGGCACGGCCTCGAACACGAAAAACACATCTTTATCAGCAACCAATATCAGACGCTGCTGGGTTCCGTTCAGGGCCGTAGCCCGAACGTGGCACGCTGCCGCTGATTCCATCCCGGAACTGGAGACCTGGGTCGAAACCTGGCGTTCTCGGAAACGATTCATTCCCGTTCCTATACTCGTATGATTCGTAATATCGTTAACGATCCGTCTGTTGTGTTTGACGGTATCGCACCAACGAGCAAATCCAGAAACGTGCGGAAGGAATCTCCAGCTATGACGATGAGCTGATCGAAATGACCAGCTACTGGCATCTGCTGGGCAAAGGATTCACGCCGTTAACGGGTAAAACTGTGACCGTTAGCCTGCGCGAGCTGAAGAAAAAACTGTATCTCTGCCTGATGAGCGTTAACGCGCTGGAAGCGATTGGTTTCTACGTCAGCTTTGCTTGTTCCTTCGCATTTGCAGAACGCGAACGGATGGAAGGCAACGCCAAAATTATTCGCCTGATTGCCCGCGACGAAGCCCTGCACCTGACCGGCACCCAGCATATGCTGACTCTGCTGCGCAGCGGCGCGGACGATCCTGATGGCGGAAAATGCCGAAGAGTGTAAGCAGGAGTGCTATGACCTGTTTGTTCAGGCAGCCAAGACGGGAAAGAACTGGGCGGATTATCTGTTCCGCGACGGTTCGATGATTGGTCTGAGAAGACAGTCTCTACCAGTACAGTTGCATACATCACCAATATCCTTATGCAGGCAGTCGGTTTGGATTTGCCGTTCCAGACGCGCTCCAACCCGATTCCGTCGATAAACCTGGCTGGTGTCTGATAACGAGCAGGTTGCTCCGCAGGAAGTGGAAGTCAGTTCTTATCTGGTCGGCAGATTGACGCGGAAGTGGACACTGACGATTTGAGTACTTCCAACTCTGATGGCCCGCGTTACCCTGCGCATCACTGGCACACAACCGCTGTGCCAGATGAACACCCTTCCCTTCTGGCGGCGCTGGAATCCGACAATGTGGCGGTTAGTATCAGTGTCGCGAAGGTTACTGCGGCTCCTGTCGCACCCGTCTGGTTGCAGGTCAGGTTGACTGGATTGCCGAACCGTTAGCCTTTATTCAGCCGGGGGAAAATTTGCCCTGTTGTTGCCGGGCAAAAGGCGATATTGAAATCGAGATGTGATGGGTTGTAGTGCCAAATACAACGCTTATGCGTCTTATCTGGCCTACAACGATTTCATGGCGTAGTAATACGCTTTCACCTGCTCCCAGTCCGCTTTGGGGATTGGCTCCAGATATTTTTCCAGCTGGCGGAAGTCATGACTGATCGCTTTATCGCGACGCAAGCGGCGACGCTTTTCTCCAGGTCAAGAAAACCAGCTCTGCATTGCCTTTTGTTTTCACATAACTATGGCGAACATAACAACAGCCATGCTGACGATTAATGCTATGCATTTTCTTAAACGCCAGCGCCACTGCTTTCAACATGGCTTGCCGTACTTCGTCAGAATAAGGCGATACTGCATGCTGGGCATACCAGTCAGCAATGCTGATGAACCCCGCCATATCTTCAGTCACCAGCAACGCTCGCCATTCACCCTGAATTTTCACCGCTTCACCAAAGTCATTCTCGCACTATGACACCTGCCGTTCCAGTTTCAATTACCGTAACCTCACGGACAATCGTTGGTCGGCCGTCGCATAATGTTGCAATGAAACAGATGATGCGTCATGCGCTCTACATGAGCTCTTTGCCGTTGCGCTCGACGCATTGCACCCCGCTCATACCATTACGGCGATAGTTAGGCTCTTCAACCGTCTCGCCCTCTGTTGCCCACCAGTGATTAAATTCGTCGTACTTTGCTGAAACTGCCATACCCATCGCCTGTCATTTTTATTAACGACAATGACTATAGGTGGTTACCTGAGGAAAATCTTAATGAACGTGTCGTATTAATGAATTTCTTTGCCACTACTAGCTTGACACCGCTTTTACCCTTCATTTTGCAGCGCATAGATTCCACCAGCCACTACCACTAATAGTGCGCCCAGCAGATAAAAATGCGAGTTTAATCAGGCGGATACAGCGATGGTTTCATTTTGATAGGGGATCAGGCATCGCCTTACAACCAGAGTTAACGCTGAAAAGCATTGCAGGTGAATTGTGTTCCGTTCCTCTCGAACCAACTTTCTATTGACAGATTCCGTTGTGGCTAAAGAAAAGCCGGTAGAAGGCAGTCCACTGTTTTTACTGATAACGTGCACGGAACAATTAGTGGCGATTGGAAAAATTTGATATGGCAGACAGGATGGCGCATGAACGCCATCCTGCAGTAAACATTACTCTTTATTAAGAAATTTTACTGCCTTATCAGGGAAATCAGTACAGCCCATTTACACCCGCTTTGTTATACAGAGCATCATATAACTGATTCACATCAGGAGTGTATTCAGGCAGTTTTATTTCTGACCCCACGGTATAAGGATGCACTACCAGTTTATTCTGCTATAATTTCTGCACCATGCCAGTGAGTTTGATATTACCCGGCTGCGATGTCTCCTCAATTTAGATATGGGTTTCTGGACCAATACCATTCTGCATTCTGCCACCTGTTCCATGGCACCCGGCTTAAAAGTCGTAGTTGTACTTAACCCAGCTTCCATCCGGCTGTTTCTGCTGCGTTTCATTCCAGTCGGTATAGGCAATCAGCTGTACCATATCGATGATGCCCATTTGGGTTCCAGCTCATTCTTAATACGCTTCAGCTCATCAGCATCAAAACATTGCAAGAAACTTTATTGTCTTTACCGGTGTAACCATATTTCTTCAGCACTTCCAGTGTTTTTGCCGCTATATTCTTCCTTCCTGATGATGGAACTCACGGCGCTTTGATTTCTGGATGATAGTCGCACTCTTCTGTAGGCTCACTCCATGCAATAATTTAATTCTTCTTCAAGGTGTGTACCGGAAGTCGGACTTACCCATTGGGGAATCGCCGCAGAAGTCTGCACTTTTTTACCGTTTTTCAGATCCAAACCTTCGGTTACTTCAACTACTTAATTTCATCCAGCGTGAAATCTATCGCGTAGTATGATCGTCTTTGCGCGCCCATTTGGAAACGTTTCAACATCAGTACACGATCGAGGTAATGGTCATGTAATAACTCCATACACGGTCGTCTTTGGTCATCACCAAATCCTGTTCCAGAGGACCCGCTTGCGCATACGCCATCGTTTTGCTGGCAGCAAATGCTCCGGCAAATATCCACTGGCACCGCGATGGTGATGACTATTTTTTGTTGCCGTCCGCCGCCATTGCACTGCTTCCCATGACTATAGTGCTCATCATGATCGCCATGCTAAGGTTTTTCAGCGTCAATTTCATGCCATTAGCCTCCGTTGCGTTTTCGAGTAATTGTTCATGGCGACGTTTTTCGCCAATCATCACAACAATTCAAACAAGATAACCGCCTCAACGCTGCCGCCAATCATTACCATAAAGCCGCCATCCCAGCCGAAGCTCACGGTGTAGCCAACAATCGCGCTCGCCGCCACCAAACTGCCCAGGTAACCAGCCCGGAAAGCGCTGCCGTACCTGCCGCTTTTTTCGTGCCAGTTCCAGCGCATGCAGACCGATCAGCATCACAGGACCGTAGATTAGGAAGCCGATAACAATCATACACGATATCGACGGTTGGGTTACCTGCCGGGTTCATCCAGAAAACGATAGTCGCGATGGTCACCAGTGTCATAAAGAAAACGCCGGTTGCCCGACGGTTGCCACGGAAGACTTTATCCGACATCCAGCCGCACAGCAGAGTGCCCGGAATACCTGCAGATCGATAAAGGAAGTAGGGCCAGCGCGCGACTGATCAGTGCGAAATGCTGTACCCTTCAGATAAGTCGGTGACCAGTCGAGGATGCCGTAACCAGCAGATAAACGAACACGTTGGCGATGGCGATATACCACAGCAGTTTGTTCGGCATACGTACTGCATGAAGATTTGCTTCGCGGTCAGCTCCGTTCCGCTTTTTCGTCATAGTCGTCCGGATAATCATTTTTGTACTCTTTGATCGGCGGCAAGCCACAGGATCGCGGGTATCGCGCATCATCGCAAAGGCGAACAACGCCACCAGAATGGCGCAGAAAGCAGGAATATAGAGCGCCGCATGCCAGTCATTGAACGAGGCGATCCCCAGCAGGAACAGCAGCGGCGGAATACCACCACCGACGTCTGCGCGCACAGTCCACACTCAACAATGCCGCCACGTTCTTTCTGCGACCACCAGTGCACCATAGACCACGACACGGCGGCCACCCCATCCCCTGGAACCAACCGCAGAGGAACAACAGTACAAACATCACCGCAATGCTCGACGTCGCCCATGGCACAAAGCCCATAAACAACATCACTGCCGCCGCCAGAATCAAACCTGCGGGCAGGAAAACGCGCGGATTCGAGCGATCCGATACCGAACCCATGATGAATTTCGAAAATCCATAAGCAATCGAGATCCCCGAAAGGGCAAAACGTAAATCACCGCGTGAGAATCCCTGCTCAACCAGATAAGGCATAGCAAGCGCAAAGTTCTTACGAACCAAATAGTAAGCCGCATAGCCAAAGAATATCCCCAGGAAAATTTGCCAGCGCAATCGACGATAAGTCGGATCGATCTCCGCGGCAGGTAAGCGCGCTTTGTGTGGCGCTGGTTTAAAAATACTCAACATTGATAGCCTCCGTGGCCCGTGGTCTTATTTATGATTAACAGCCTGATTCAGTGAGAGAACCTGCCGTTTCTTGAGTTGCCGCGATGTTAAGAAAACATTCATAAATTAAATGTGAATTGCCGCACACATTATTAAATAAGATTTACAAAATGTTCAAAATGACGCATGAAATCACGTTTTACTTTCGAATCATGAGCGAATATGCGCGAAATCAAACAATTCATGTTTTTACTATGGCTAAATGGTAAAAAACGAACTTCAGAGGGATGACAATGAAAACTCGCGACTCGCAATCAAGTGACGTGATTATCATTGGCGGCGGCGCAACGGGAGCCGGGATTGCCCGCGACTGTGCCCTGCGCGGGCTGCGCGTGATTTTGGTTGAGCGCCACGACATCGCAACCGGTGCCACCGGGCGTAACCACGGCCTGCTGCACAGCGGTGCGCGCTATGCAGTAACCGATGCGGAATCGGCCCGCGAATGCATTAGTGAAAACCAGATCCTGAAACGCATTGCACGTCACTGCGTTGAACCAACCAACGGCCTGTTTATCACCCTGCCGGAAGATGACCTCTCATTCCAGGCCACTTTTATTCGCGCCTGCGAAGAAGCAGGGATCAGCGCAGAAGCTATAGACCCGCAGCAAGCGCGCATTATCGAACCTGCCGTTAACCCGGCACTGATTGGCGCGGTGAAAGTTCCGGATGGCACCGTTGATCCATTTCGTCTGACCGCAGCAAACATGCTGGATGCCAAAGAACACGGTGCCGTTATCCTTACCGCTCATGAAGTCACGGGGCTGATTCGTGAAGGCGCGACGGTGTGCGGTGTTCGTGTACGTAACCATCTCACCGGCGAAACTCAGGCCCTTCATGCACCTGTCGTGGTTAATGCCGCTGGGATCTGGGGGCAACACATTGCCGAATATGCCGATCTGCGCATTCGCATGTTCCCGGCGAAAGGATCGCTGCTGATCATGGATCACCGCATTAACCAGCATGTGATCAACCGCTGCCGTAAACCTTCCGACGCCGATATTCTGGTGCCTGGCGATACCATTTCGCTGATTGGTACCACCTCTTTACGTATTGATTACAACGAGATTGACGATAATCGAGTGACGGCAGAAGAGGTTGATATTCTGCTGCGTGAAGGGGAAAAACTGGCCCCCGTGATGGCGAAAACGCGCATTTTGCGGGCCTATTCTGGCGTGCGCCCGCTGGTTGCCAGCGATGACGACCCGAGCGGACGTAACGTCAGCCGTGGCATCGTGCTGCTCGACCATGCTGAACGCGATGGTCTGGACGGATTTATCACCATCACCGGTGGCAAACTGATGACCTATCGGCTGATGGCTGAATGGGCTACCGACGCGGTATGCCGCAAACTGGGCAACACGCGCCCCTGTACGACTGCCGATCTGGCACTGCCTGGTTCACAAGAACCCGCTGAAGTTACCTTGCGTAAAGTCATCTCCCTGCCTGCCCCGCTGCGCGGTTCTGCGGTTTATCGTCATGGCGATCGCACGCCTGCCTGGCTGAGCGAAGGCCGTCTACACCGTAGCCTGGTATGTGAGTGCGAAGCGGTAACTGCGGGTGAAGTGCAGTACGCGGTAGAAAATTTAAACGTTAATAGCCTGCTGGATTTACGCCGTCGTACCCGTGTGGGGATGGGCACCTGCCAGGGCGAACTCTGCGCCTGCCGCGCTGCCGGACTGCTGCAACGGTTTAACGTCACGACGTCCGCGCAATCTATCGAGCAACTTTCCACCTTCCTTAACGAACGCTGGAAAGGCGTGCAACCCATCGCCTGGGGAGACGCACTGCGCGAAAGCGAATTTACCCGCTGGGTTTATCAGGGACTGTGTGGTCTGGAGAAGGAGCAGAAAGATGCGCTTTGATACTGTCATTATGGGCGGCGGCCTCGCCGGATTACTCTGTGGCCTGCAACTGCAAAAACACGGCCTGCGCTGTGCCATTGTCACGCGTGGTCAAAGCGCGTTGCATTTCTCATCCGGTTCGCTGGATTTGCTGAGCCATCTGCCAGATGGTCAACCCGTGGCAGACATTCACAGTGGACTGGAATCTTTGCGTCAGCAGGCACCTGCACATCCTTACTCTCTTCTCGGGCCACAACGCGTGCTCGATCTCGCTTGCCAGGCGCAGGCATTAATCGCTGAAAGCGGTGCGCAATTGCAGGGCAGCGTAGAACTGGCTCACCAGCGGATTACGCCGCTCGGCACTTTGCGTGCAACCTGGTTAAGTTCGCCAGAAGTTCCCGTCTGGCCGCTACCCGCGAAGAAGATATGTGTAGTGGGGATAAGCGGGCTGATGGATTTCCAGGCGCATCTTGCGGCGGCTTCGTTGCGCGAACTGGATCTTTCGGTTGAAACCGCAGAAATAGAGCTGCCGGAACTGGATGTCCTGCGCAATAACGCCACCGAATTTCGCGCGGTGAATATCGCCCGTTTCCTTGATAATGAAGAAAACTGGCCGCTGTTACTTGATGCGCTTATTCCTGTCGCCAATACCTGCGAAATGATCCTGATGCCCGCCTGCTTCGGCCTGGCCGATGACAAACTGTGGCGTTGGTTGAATGAAAAACTACCTTGTTCACTGATGCTTTTGCCAACGCTGCCGCCTTCCGTGCTGGGCATTCGTCTGCAAAACCAGTTACAGCGCCAGTTTGTGCGCCAAGGTGGAGTGTGGATGCCGGGCGATGAAGTGAAAAAAGTGACCTGTAAAAATGGCGTAGTGAATGAAATCTGGACCCGCAATCACGCCGATATTCCGCTACGTCCACGTTTCGCGGTTCTCGCCAGCGGCAGTTTCTTTAGTGGCGGACTAGTAGCGGAACGTAACGGCATTCGCGAGACGATTCTCGGCCTTGATGTGCTACAAACCGCCACGCGGGGTGAATGGTATAAGGGCGATTTTTTTGCGCCGCAACCGTGGCAGCAGTTCGGTGTAACCACTGATGAGACGCTACGCCCGTCGCAGGCAGGGCAAACCATTGAGAACCTGTTTGCCATCGGTTCGGTGCTGGGCGGATTTGATCCCATCGCCCAGGGATGCGGCGGCGGTGTTTGTGCCGTCAGTGCTTTACATGCCGCTCAACAGATTGCCCAACGCGCAGGAGGCCAACAATGAACGACACCAGCTTCGAAAACTGCATTAAGTGCACCGTCTGCACCACCGCCTGCCCGGTGAGCCGGGTGAATCCCGGTTATCCAGGGCCAAAACAAGCCGGGCCGGATGGCGAGCGTCTGCGTTTGAAAGATGGCGCACTGTATGACGAGGCGCTGAAATATTGCATCAACTGCAAACGTTGTGAAGTCGCCTGCCCGTCCGATGTGAAGATTGGCGATATTATCCAGCGCGCGCGGGCGAAATATGACACCACGCGCCCGTCGCTGCGTAATTTTGTGTTGAGTCATACCGACCTGATGGGTAGCGTTTCCACGCCGTTCGCACCAATCGTCAACACCGCTACCTCGCTGAAACCGGTGCGGCAGCTGCTTGATGCGGCGTTAAAAATCGATCATCGTCGCACGCTACCGAAATACTCCTTCGGCACGTTCCGTCGCTGGTATCGCAGCATAGCGGCTCAGCAAGCACAATATAAAGACCAGGTCGCTTTCTTTCACGGCTGCTTCGTTAACTACAACCATCCGCAGTTAGGTAAAGATTTAATTAAAGTGCTCAACGCAATGGGTACCGGTGTACAACTGCTCAGCAAAGAAAAATGCTGCGGCGTACCGCTAATCGCCAACGGCTTTACCGATAAAGCACGCAAACAGGCAATTACGAATGTAGAGTCGATCCGCGAAGCTGTGGGAGTAAAAGGCATTCCGGTGATTGCCACCTCCTCAACCTGTACATTTGCCCTGCGCGACGAATACCCGGAAGTGCTGAATGTCGACAACAAAGGCTTGCGCGATCATATCGAACTGGCAACCCGCTGGCTGTGGTGCAAGCTGGACGAAGGCAAAACGTTACCGCTGAAACCGCTGCCGCTGAAAGTGGTTTATCACACTCCGTGCCATATGGAAAAAATGGGCTGGACGCTCTACACCCTGGAGCTGTTGCGTAACATCCCGGGGCTTGAGTTAACGGTGCTGGATTCCCAGTGCTGCGGTATTGCGGGTACTTACGGTTTCAAAAAAGAGAACTACCCCACCTCACAAGCCATCGGCGCACCACTGTTCCGCCAGATAGAAGAAAGCGGCGCAGATCTGGTGGTCACCGACTGCGAAACCTGTAAATGGCAGATTGAGATGTCCACAAGTCTTCGCTGCGAACATCCGATTACGCTACTGGCCCAGGCGCTGGCTTAAACTCCCTTCTGATGCCCGGTAAGCATGTGGTTACCGGGCATTTTTGCGTACACGATTCCGTGCCCAATGTATGCGTTGCAACGCAGTGAAAATTCCTCTGAAAACGTCTCGCAAAGGCTGAAACTGGCAGATGTCAAAGGCCTGGGATAACCGTAATGTCGCGTCATCATAAATATCAGGTGACGGACAACCATGACCGAATCAACAACCTCCTCCCCGCATGATGCGGTATTTAAAACCTTTATATTCACACCCGAAACCGCACGGGATTTTCTCGAAATACATTTACCAGAACCACTGCGCAAGCTTTGCAACCTGCAAACCTTACGCCTGGAACCCACTAGTTTTATTGAAAAAAGTTTACGCGCTTACTACTCGGATGTTTTGTGGTCCGTGGAAACCAGCGACGGTGACGGCTATATCTACTGCGTGATTGAACATCAAAGCTCTGCAGAAAAGAATATGGCTTTTCGGCCAATGCGCTATGCCACTGCCGCCATGCAGAGTCACCTAGATAAAGGCTATGACAGAGTTCCGCTGGTGGTGCCATTGCTGTTTTATCATGGCGAAACATCGCCCTACCCGTACTCACTTAACTGGCTGGATGAGTTTGACGATCCGCAACTTGCCCGGCAGTTGTACACCGAAGCTTTTCCGTTGGTGGATATCACCATCGTACCTGACGATGAGATCATGCAACATCGGCGTATAGCTCTGCTGGAACTGATTCAAAAGCATATTCGCGACCACGATTTAATCGGCATGGTCGACAGGATCACCACGCTTTTGGTTAGAGGCTTCACTAATGACAGCCAGCTACAAACACTGTTTAATTATCTGCTGCAATGCGGCGATACCTCCCGTTTCACCCGTTTTATTCAGGAGATTGCCGAACGTTCACCACTACAAAAGGAGAGATTAATGACTATTGCTGAACGGCTACGGCAGGAAGGACATCAAATTGGCTGGCAAGAAGGTAAATTAGTAGGTTTGCAGCAAGGTAAATTAGAAGGTTTGCAGGAAGGTATGCATGAACAAGCCATTAAAATTGCTTTGCGCATGCTGGAACAGGGCATTGATCGTGACCAAGTGCTCGCGGCCACCCAGCTAAGCGAAGCCGATCTGGCAGCGAATAACCACTAATTAACACAGGCCCACAGCCGATCCCCATGGGCCTTTGATATCAATAACTACCTTTTATGCGTGGCCCATTTTTGCCTGATTTAAACATCGCCAGTCGTTGATCCAGGGCATCGCTGTAGAGCATCGTGTCAACGCCAACAGCGACAAAGTTCGCTCCCCACGCCAGGCATTGCTGCGCCATATCAGGAGCCACAGCCAGAAAACCAGCCGCTTTACCCGCAGCACGGATCCGCCGAATGCTGGTTTCAATAATTCGCTGCACTTCCGGGTGCCCGGCGTTATCCGGGTAGCCCAACGACGCAGAAAGATCCGCTGGTCCAATAAACACGCCATCAATCCCTTCGACGTCGAGGATCTCGTCCAGGTTATCCAGTGCCGTTTTACTTTCCACCTGCACTAACAGACAAAGCGAATCGTTGACTTGCGCCATGTAATTCTCAATGCGTCCCCAGCGCGCAGCCCGTGCCACACTGGCCCCAACACCACGCTCACCGTAGGGAGGGTTGGACAAATTTTGCCGGAGGGGACGTGCCGGTGCAGAAACCGGCACAGAGTGGCGAAATCAGACGGATAAAGTCATGGACTCAACAACCTCAATCGCAGCCATGCTCACTGGCGATGTCCTTGCCGATGAACCAACGGCGTAGCATATTCAGTGCCATCATTGCTAACACTTCCGCTACGGATAGCCAGGCTGTAGCGTGTAGTGCTGAACTACATGCAGAGCGAAAGTGCCGTCTCGGCGGTGGCCAGCGCAAAACGAGATGCTGTTCTCGAACCCGCGAAACAGCGCAGCGCCAGCCCGGCAAACGGTTGGCCCGCCGTTCTGTGTCCCAGCGCGGAGTTCTTGCGCGCGTTTCTTCCTGTGAAGGAACCACTTCACACGCCAGCAATGGAGCACCTGCGCGAGAAAGTTGCAAAGCCAATAAACCACCGGTGAATCGCTCGTCAACGTCAGGCCGAACTGGCGGTTTGGAATTCGCTGACGATTCTGCGCGGGCAGTCCTTCGGTGCCTTCTGAAAATCACGCTGTTCTTGTATACGTTTAATGTCTCAGCCACAGTTTTTCCATCGCCTGTTGCTCGCTTGCCGGTCCGGTGAGTTTCAGTTCGATGATTGGCATTGAGGAGCGATAGCCCATTGTTATGCCTGGTGGCCTCTCCAGAGTGTCCAGGCTTTCTGCCAGATTGCTTTCCTAATTCTACCAAAGGTAGTTAACGCAGACAAACCGGCGGCTGCGGGCAAAGAAAATGCTCGCGCAGACGCGGCAGGATTTCGTGCTCGACCATCACCTTAAATTCTGACGGTACGCTGGAGTAAAGAACATCAGGCAACGATTAAGCGGCACGGCAAAACCAGAGGCGGTGCTGACCGGTTATCGATAAATTCAGCATGGCAGGCAGCTCCGCTTGTTCACTGGTTGCTCGGTGCCATTACTCGTCCACGCTTCGTGGAAATAGCGTTCCATCTCTTCGAGCCAGGCTTCATGCAACACCATGCCTTCACCTTTTGCTGTCGCAGCGGCGAGTGCGCTTAAATCATCACCTGGTCGGCCCGCAGCCCGCCGTTAACGATCAGCACATCGGCGTGCTGACTACGCTCCGCGAAGAATGGTGATGGTAAGCCATCAAGGTTATCCCCACCGTATTGCGGCGAGATAATGGAGCCCTGATGAAGAAAAAATCGGCCAGCCAGGCAGCGTTAGTGTCCTAACGATTTGCCCGTGTAACACTTCATCCCCGGTGGATAACATTTCCACTTTTACACGGTTATCTCCTGCTTTTGTTATCGAATCATGATAACGCAAAGGGAGATAAGGCGTAGAAAGAAACCGCACGGCGCGACAACGCCGCGCCGGAAGCTATCCAGAAATCTGGCGCTATCCCCATACGGGCTGTTAGCCACGGCGTTGTTGTGATGTTGTCTTGACCCGACAGATTCAGGTAGCGATAACCCGCCTCAATACTGACTGGACGCATAATGGTGTAACGCGCGCGAGACATTCGCTTCCTCAGAACTTTCGAATACCGCTGGAGAGCCAATCCGGAGAGTAGTAATACTCGCCAACAAATGGAAGCCGTTCCCCAATTTTCCACTGCAAACCACCTCCTACCGCTGCGGCATAAACTTTCATCGCCGTAATTCGGGTTGGTGTAAACGCCTTGCCAACGGTTGCCATTACGGCCCGATAGGCAAATTCAACCCAGCCCACGCCAGCGACGTCACCGTCGTCGTCGTTATGTGTCCAGTTACCGCTTAACGCCATGCTCGTCGATTCAGTCCCAAAACCGACACCAATATCGGCGAATTCTTTACCCGCCTGGCCGATGCTCATTGCATTGACCGATGCAGAAACCAACAGCATTCCGGCTAGACCTGCTAGCTAATTTTTTCATTATCCCCTTTCCCACAAGCAATTAATCAAAATTCCCAAAGCTGCGGGATTGTACTGCCTTGGCACAGAGGATTCAATGAGCGAAGGGATTGGAAGTCACTATTGTAACTAATATCTTTAAATAATTAAACGCCGAAAAAATTAATACACTTATCATAGCACAGCAAAATAATAATAAGTGCAGTTATCATCGCAAAAGAGATTACTGTCACTTTCACATATTTCTCAGTTACCGTATTCCACGGTTTCTCTTTATTTATAAGGAATACTCCTGTGCGACAACGGACTATTGTATGCCCTTTGATTTCAAAATGCGGCGCTTATTTGTGCAAAATGGCCGACGATCGCGGCGGTTTTCCCCGGTCAATGGGCGCTTCGGTGGCGGCGAGAACTTGGCGAACGAATTGAAGAGGCACTACGCCGCGAAATTCTCGCGAAGAATGGAGAAACAGCTGCTTTTGACAAAAATTACGCCGTGGACCTTCAGCGATGATATTCGCACCAAGACGTATGCAGATGGTCGCAAGGAAGACAATTTATATGATTTACCTAATTTTTGACTGCGTTTCTGCCAACCGAGAAGTGAAAATAAACGAGTAGTTTCAGGACTACGCGTGGGTAAAACCTGAAGATTTGGTGCATTATGATTTGAATGTCGCCACCGAAAAACGTTACGTTTGGTAAAGGTCTTCTTTAACAATGATGACAGCCATCACTGGCTGTCAGATTGAAAATTTAGTGGTTAACGAATTCCCCATCCAGATAAACTTTGCCTTTTTCCACATGCATGACTAAACCATCCAGATAATCAGGTTTAAATGTCGCATTACGCCATCTTTAGCAATATATGTCAGGCAATGATTATGGGTAAAAATAACCAATACTTTCATCAGGTGCTTTGCTTTGAAGTTTTTAATTGGACTAGCATCTCATTACCGCATTGAAGAAGTTGTTTATCTACCGTGGTCTTTTACCCGCTGAAAACCAAGCTTGCGGACCGATGGTCTGGGACGGTATTACTGGGTAATAAAGATTGAAATCAGGGATATCAGCACTAAAGCGTTGCCAGTTCACGGTAATATTTGGACCTTTTACCGTAATACCTGTTTTATCTGACAAGCATTCTATTGGTTGAACCATCGCAACGTTCAGCATGGCGAAACAAAACGACAACCCTGGGTGCCGCTGTGCCAGTCGGCCAGCGTTTTATTGTCGATACGTGCAAACTATTGCTACTCCAGGCGGCACCAGAACCCAGTTGGTACGCAGCGAGCGCCAGTAAAATAATGATACATTTTTTCGACTTCAACGAGAGTGCAAAAGCTAACACGTAAACTCCACCTATAGACAAGCGCAACCAGACAATTACCGTGAAATTGAGCGACATTTCTGGTGAGACTCAGCAATTGTGTAATATTAAAATCTGACGATGCTGGCAAAATGCCTCAAAATTTTGCCAAATGCAAAGCCTAAATAAGAAAAAGATAACATTTTTCAATATTTACGTCTAATATTAGTTTCTTAAGGTTAAGTTAATATCTATCCTTAAAATTTCGCTCGGAATGGCAAAATATACACAACACTCTTTATAGCAAATATAAGGGCAGAGGATTCAATGGCGGAAGGAAAAGCAATGTCAGAATTTTTGCCTTTTTCGCTACGTAGCAATGGGCGTGGAGGAGCTCGCTCAGCTCAAGAGATTCTCCATCCGGTCGGATCACAACTGGTCCGAGAATCAGGCGCTTGAAGAAGCCTTTTGCCAGTTGACGGAAATCAGCATGCCATCGCTGGTCAGTTCAGCCACCGCCGGGATGCATATCACGCTAATGGCGTTGAAAATTGGCAAGGGCGATGAAGTGATTACGCCTTCCCTGACCTGGGTTTCACCCTCATATGATTTCCTTGTTGGGTGCAACGCCGGTAATGGTGGATGTCATCGTGATACGCTGATGGTCACGCCTGAAGCTATCGAGTCAGCCATTACGCCACGCACTAAAGCGATCATTCGGGGATTATGCCGGTGCGCAGCGGATATTGACGCCATCGCGCCATTGGCAAACGTTACGGCATCGCAGTTATCGAAGATGCTGCCCATGCCGTCGGTACGTATTACAAAGGGCGACATATTGGCGCAAAGGTACCGCTATTTTTTCATTTCATGCCATTAAGAATATTACCTGTGCTGAAGGTCGCCTGATTGTAACTGATAATGAAAAGCTTGCCGCCAGCTACGGATCCGAAATTTCACGGTCTGGGTGTCGATGCCTACGACAGACAAAAACCTGGCGCTGTGCACCGCAGGCTGACGGCTCAACACCGGGCTATACGTACAATCTGACCGATATTAACGCCGCGATTGCCCTGACACAGTTAGTCAATTAGAGCACCTCAACACCCGTCGCGCGAGATTCGCCAGCAATATCAGCGAGCACTGGCAGCTCCCCTTTCCAGCCATAAGCCTTCCCGCCTGGCCGCACGTTCACGCCTGGCATTTGTTTAGTATTCGTGTCGATCGACAATGTTGTGGTATCAGTCGCGATGCGTTGATGGAAGCGTTAAAAGAAAGAGGCATTGGTACCGGGTTACATTTCCGCGCCGCTCACACACAAAAATATTATCGCTAGTGTTTTCCCACGCTGTGGTTACGAATACCAAATGGAATAGCGAACGCACTTGTTCTTTGCCGCTGTTCCCGGATATGACTACCGCCGATGCCGACCATGTCATCACAGCCCTTCAGCAACTCGCAGGACATGAGCCATGTTTGAAATCCACCTGTTAAGAAAGTCTCGGTGGTTATTCCCGGTTTATAACGAGCAGGAAAGCTTACCGGAATTAATGAGGCGCACCACCACAGCCTGTGAATCGTGGGGAAAGAGTACCAGATCCTGCTGATTGATGACGGCAGTAGCGATAATTCCGCGCATATGCTGGTGAAGCCTCACAAGCGGAGAACAGCCATATTGTGTCTATTTTGCTTAACCGCGGGTCACCCGGCAACATTCAGCGATTATGGCGGGATTCAGTCACGTTACTGGCGACTTAATTATTACCCTGATGCCGAATCTCCAGAATCGGCCAGAAGAAATCCCCCGCCCGGTGGCAAAAGCCGATGAAAGGTTACGACGTGGTCGGACTGTACGCCAGAACCGCCGGACAGCTGGTTTCGTACAACCGCTTTGGAGATGATTAACCGGCTTATTCAGCGCACCACTGGCAAAGCAATGGTGACTACGGTTGTATGCTGCGCGCCTATCGCCGTCATATTGTGAATGCGATGTTGCACTGCCATGACGCAGCACCTTTATCCCGATTCTGGCGAATATCTTCGCCCGCCGTGGTATCGAAATTCCAGTACATCATGCCGAGCGTGAGTTTGGTGAATCCAAATACAGTTTTATCGCGCCTGATTAATTTGATGTACCACCTGGTGACCTGCCTTACCACAACGCCGCTACGTATGCTCAGTCTGCTCGGTAGCATTATTGCGATTGGAGGTTTTAGCATTGCGGTGCTGCGGTGATTTTACGCCTGACCTTCGGCCACAATGGGCGGCAGAAGGCGTCTTTATGTATTTGCCGTGCTGTTCACTTTTATTGGCGCTCAATTATTGGGCATGGGATTACTTGGTGAAATATCGGCAGGATTTACACCGATGTCCGCGCCCGCCCGCCGCTATTTTGTTGAGCAGGTATTCGTCCATCCAGCGAGGAAAATGAGTAATGAAAAGGTTGTTTTTGCCTACCACGATATGGGATGCCTCGGTATGAAGAGTGCTCGCTGCCGGTTAGAAATTAGCGCCAGTTTACCCATACCGATCATCCCGGTGAAAAAGCCTTTATGGTTGGGTGGCTCATCTGGCGGCGGGAAGAGGCATTCCGGTTTATGCGCCGGATAACGTTAATCATCCGCTGTGGGTGGAACGCATTGCCCAACTGTCACCGAGGGGATTTTCTCTTTTGATTATCGCCGATCTTATTTGCGACGAGATTTTGCAGCTCGCTCCGCAGGTGCATTTAATCTCCACGGTTCGCTGTTACCAAAATATGGTGGTGGGCGCCGCTGAACTGGGTGCTGGTACGGTCGAAACGGAAACGGGCGTTACATTGCACGAATGGTAAAACGTGCCGATGCTGGGGCCATTGTGGCGCAACTGCGCGTTGCCATTGCGCCAGACGATATCGCTATTACGCTGCATCATAAATTGTGCCATGCCGCGCGCCACTCTGGAACAGACATTACCCGCCATTAAACACGGGTAATACTCTGAAATCGCCAGCGCAGAACGAAGCCACCTGTTTTGGTCGCAGAACGCGGAGGACAGTTTCCTTGAATGGCATGAACCGGCATCCGTACTGCACAACATGGTACGTGCTGTTGCCGATCCGCGGCCGGGTGCCTTCAGCTATGTTGGCGATCAGAAATTCACCGTCTGGTCGTCGCGTGTTCATCCTCATGCGAGCGAAGCACAGCCGGGGAGCGTGATTCTATTGCACCGCTGTTGATTGCCTGTGGCGATGGCGCGCTGGAAATCGTCACCGGACAGGCGGGCGACGGCATTACTGTGCAGGGCTGGATTAGCGCAGACGCTGGGCCTGGTGCAAGGTTCACGCCGATAGCCAGCCTGCCTGCCACCGCCCGACGCCGTACCCGGGTACTCATCCTGGGGTGAATGGCTTTATTGGCAGCCATCTGACAGAACGCCTGCTGCGCGAAGATCATTATGAAGTTTACGGTCTGATATGGCAGCGATGCGATAAGCCGTTTTCTGAATCATCCGCATTTCACTTTGTTGAAGGCGATATCAGTATTCATTCCGAATGGATTGAGTCCATCATGTCAAAAAATGTGATGTCGTCTTGCCGCTGGTGGCGATAGCCACGCCGATTGAATATACCCGCAACCCGCTGCGCTATTGAACTCGATTTTGAAGAGAATCTGCGCATTATCCGCTACTGCGTGAAGTACCTAAGCGAATCATCTTCGCGTCAAGTCGAGAAGTTTATGGGATGTGTAGCGATGAATACTTCGATGAGGACCATTCTAATTTAATGGTCGGCCCGGTGAAATAAACCACGCTGGATTTAATCGGTTCTCACAACAATTACTGATTGGTGATCTGGGCCTATGGCGAAAAAGAGGGTTTACAGTTCACCCTCTTCCGCCCGTTTAACTGGATGGGTCCACGACTGGATAACCTTAATGCAGCGGCGGTTGGCAGCTCCCGCGCTATTACGCAACTCATTCTCAATCTGGTGAAGGTTCACCGATTACAAGCTGATTGATGGCGGAAAGCAAAAACGTTGCTTTACTGATATTCGCGATGGTACTGAGGCGTTATACCCGTTGTCGGAAAGTGCGGGAAATAGGCTGCGACGGTGAAATTATCAACATGGCAATCCTGGAGCGGAGACAAGAGCATTGAGGAACTGGGCGAGATGCTGCTGGCGAGCTTCGAAAAACATCCGCTGCGCCATCATTTACCACCGTTTGCGGGCTTTGCGCGTTGTCGAAAGTAGCAGCTACTACGGCAAAGGATATAGGACGTAGAGCATCGTAAACCGAGCATCCGCAATGCCCACACTGCCTCAACTGGAGACCGAAAATTGATATGCAGGAAACCATGAACGAAACGCTGGATTTTCTTCCTGCACACATTTAAGTGTTACCGGATAAACCGTCATGACCAAAGTCAGGCTTTCATGATATCGATGCTTTTGGTCGGCACCGTGAAGGCATCCCACGTGTGCTGGAAATCTTGGGTCAGCATAATGTTCGGGCCACATTTTTTTCAGGCGTGAGCCGGACAATATGGGCCGCCATCTCTGGCAACTGGTGAAGCCACGAGTTTTTGTGGAAGTTGCTGGCTCAAACGCGGCATGGCTGTGTGGCTGGGATATTTTACTGGCAGGTACAGCCCTGGCCCGGCATCGAATTTGGTCATGCCAATGCCGATATCATTCGTGAACAGCTGACGCCCACGAAGTCAGCTGCACGCATGGAATAGCCATCCTGGCGACCCCGTAGCGGTAACTGGGATCGGCAAACAATAATCGAGCGATCTGCACGCGGTCTTCGCACTCTGGAAGAGATTATCGGTCAACCGGTGACCTGCTCTGCCGCTGCGGGCTGGCGTGCCGACCGGGAAGGTGATCGAAGCAAAAGAAGTGTTCCATTTGCGCTACGACAGCAATATAGTGGGCATGCCGTTCCGTCCATTGCTGGAATCAGGGAAAACCTGGCACTGCGCGAATTCCGGTGACCTTACCACCTGGGATGAAGTGATTGGTCGGGATGTGAAAACAGAAGATTTTTAACGACATTCAACCACGTCCCTGGTGAGCGCGCCGGTTTATACCATTCATCCAGAAGTTGAAGGCTGCGCTTATAGGCATAATTTTGTGGATCTCCTCGAACGCCGCTCTTCGGGAAGACTCGTAACATTCTGCCCTTTTAAGCAACTGTTATCAGAGACGTTGCCGCTCGGACAAGTTGTTCAGCGGAAATATTTGCCGACATGAAGGCTGGCTGGGTTCAAATTGCGGGTAGTCGCTGATGAAATCGGTACGTTACCTTATCGGCCTCTTCGCGTTTATTGCCTGCTATTACCTGTTACCAATCAGCACGCGTCTGCTCTGGCAACCCGATGAAATTCAGCTATGCGGAAATAGGTCGAGAAATGCTGGCATCCGGCGACTGGATTGTGCCCATCTGTTACGGCTACGTTATTTCGAAAAACCCATTGCCGGATACTGGACTCACGGCATTCAGCTGGCTATCTGGCGCGAATAACTTTGGTGTGGGCAGGCATTATCTTTGCGACCCTGTTAACTGCCGCGCTGGTAACATGATTACTCTGCGCTTATGGCACAATGAACGTCTAACTCTTATACTCGCCACAGTAATTTATCTCTCCGATTGTTTATTGTCTATGCCATCGGCACTCTTCATGCTCGACGAATCCGTTTATTGCATTCTGGCTGGTGGCGGTCAGGCTTCTGGCTGGCAATGCAGGCACAGACGTGGAAAGGCGGAAAGCGTGGGTTTCCCTGCTGGGAATCACCTGCGGCATGGGGGTGATGACAAAGGTTTTCTCGCCCTTGCCGTGCCGGTATAAGCGTGCTGCCATGGGTAGCGACGCAAAAACGCTGGAAAAATCTCTTTATTTACGGCTGGCTGGCGGTTATCAGTTGGTCTTGACGGTTCTCCCCTTGGGACTGGCGATGGCGCGGCGGGAGCCTAACTTATGGCACTGTTTCTGGGTTGAGCATCTGGACGGCTTTTGCACTGGATGATGCCCAACATAGAGCTCCGTTCTGGTGCTGGTCCGTCATCATTGCCGGTAGCCTGCCGTGGCTGGGATTACTTCCCGTGCGCGCTGTTGCACGGCTGGAAAAACCGCAAGCGTTCCGCAACCGTCTATTTGTTGCGAGCTGGACGATAATGCCGCTGCTGTTTTTCTCCGTCGCTAAAAGGTAAATTGCCCACCTATATTCTTTCCTGCTTTGCATGTCTATGCTGATGGCGCATTTCGCTTTGCTGGCAGCAAAAAAATAATCTTCTGGCACTGCGGATTAATGGCTGGATTAACATCACTTTTGGCGTCACTGGCATTATTGCCACATTTATCGTACCGTGGGAGCCGATCGACACGCGGTGTGGCAAACGCTGAGAGAGCTATAAAGTGTTTTGTCCTGGTAGATTTTTTCGCTATGGGGCGAATTGTTGGGCTGGTACACCTTAACAAACATCAAAGAGCAGCCGGCCTTTGCCGCGCTTTGCCCCCGCTGGGGCTGGCATTGGCGGTTTTTTCAATTCCTGACAGAGTTATGGAAGGAAAACATCCCGCAATTTTTTGTCGAGATGACACAAGAATCACTTGGGCCAAGCCGCTGCTAGCGTCGGTGTTGCCGCAGGTCTGGCATGGAGCCTGCAACGCGATGACATCATCATGTCTCGCCAGACAGGTGACGTGAATCCGGCCTTAATTATCCGGAATCAGAAAGGGGAGATTTGTCAGCGGTGGAGATAAGTCGCCAACTCGCTTAATCAACATCGTCAGGAGGGATTATTTCTCTAGTGCTTTCGGTTGACCGCGATGAAGATATCGACAGGTCTCGCCATTCCGCTTGCAATTTGAACGATCGAGCATGGTGCTGATTCAGTTGTGGTCCCGAATAAATTGGCTAACATTAGTCTTTGCCAGCTACCTTAGCGTTGCCGGGCAGTTGTGTCCAAACAGGCAACCTGCTTTGTGGCGATAAACAAACGGCGCAAACATATCGTGCTGTGGCTGGGACTGGCGCTGGCTTGTCTTGGTCTTGCCATGGTGCTCTGGCTGCTGGTCTTGCAGAACGTACCGGTGGCATTGCCTACCCGATGTTAAGTCTGAATTTTGTCTGGGTGACGCTGGCTGCAGTGGAACTCTGGCACGAACCGGTATCGCCGCGTCGCTGGTGTGGTGGCGCTAGTTGTTGGTCACATGTGATCCTCGGGAGTACGGTGTAATGGGCCTGAATATGGGGTTAGCTCGTGCCATAATTGTAGCATTCCGCGATGCCGGCGCCGGGGTTTTCCGGCAAGTCATCTGCCGCCGATGACGCGCTTATGGGATTGTAGGCGGTGTGTTACACTTTGGCCTGGATACCGGATACTGTTTTTGGGCTGCTGGGTATATTTGCTTTTCCGTTTTGTTTTGGTATGAACACGTGTAGAAACTTGCGCTCAGCAAAGCCTATGCCTTGCTCAGTGGTTATGTGCTGGTATGGATTGCTTCGATGGGTCTGCCCACTGGGAGAAGAGACTTTTTCACTGAAAGCCTCTGGGAGTAGCCTTTATTATAGAGCGGGTTGATGCTAATTTTCCTTGCCATGCAAACAACGTTACTGAGTTTTCCCTGCCACTTTACACTTCGTTCCCACTCATGGGGCTATAACTGCTTGCCGAGAGGACTTTCACCGTATGCGCTTTTCACGATTAATACAATAAAGCGCATTCTCCAAAGGCGAGGGTGAATCTCCGCTTTCACGGCGAAGTCACTCTTCACTTCGGCAATCATTTTTATCGCGCGCCAGCATCGCAGAGCATAAGTACATCTGTTATCTTGTTTATTGCAGCACGATTTTTTGGCCAGCCATTCCATTGCATTATCCTGTTTGCTAAGAGTTTTCACATCAATTTACAGATTAACAGATAAACTCTTTATCAACGGCAATGGAATGGCGGAAATGAGAAGTGAAACGGAGGGTTAATTATTGCTGACGTTGCACCCACTCTTTTAGCGCCTGACGTGAAATTTCATGCCGCCGTTTTTCGGTTGCGGCGGTAGGTCACCAACGCACCAGTTGCTGAAAACGGGCAGGCTTCTCTTCACCCATTCACTAAGATCAACACTCTCGTGGTCATACTCCATCACCGCCACCGGTCGATGACCAAACTCCTTGTCGGCAACGGGGACGATAAACACCTGCAAAACCGCAGGATGTGCAGCGATTACGCGCTCGACTTCTTCCGGCTGAATACCCTCTCCGCCACTGAAGAATAGATTGTCTAAACGTCCGACAATGGTCAGCTTGCCAGTATGCATCTCACCGCAATCGCGCGTAGCGTCCAGCCTTCGTCATTAACCAGTGAAACCAGTTGCCCGTTACGCCAGTAACCTTCTGCCATACTGGCAGCCCGCAGCCACACTTCATTATGAACGATTTCACTTCCCGACCCGGCAGCGGCGAACCAACGTCTCCCAGGCCGTCGGCTTCTTCGCACACACCGTGGAGGCAAGCTCGGTGCGACCATAGCCGCAAAAGCAACGAATCCCCTTCTCGCGCGCCTGTCCGTCAACTCGACCGGGATAGCCGCGCCGCCAGTGACACCGCTTTCAGGGAAACGGAACTGCGGTTAACCAGCAAACGCCAGAGTTGTGTTGGCACCGGTGAAGCATGGTGCGCCTGCCAGCATTTGCTCCAATGGCTGTTTATCACGCCGTCATCCGCGCACCAGCGTATAACCAGCGCCACATAATTCCCTGACCGGAGACGTGAACAGCGGCGAAGAGAGCGACCAGTCATCGTGATCGCCAAACGGAATCAACGATAACACCCCTTCGGCACTGGCAAGATGGGCCTGATCAGTATGGGCAGCGGCTTTCGGCGGACCCGGTAGAACCCGAGGTCAACGTCGTTGAGCGCAGACGCGTCGGCTGCCACTGGGGGGCATCTGCGCCTTCAACCGCTGAATGTGCAGCGACGGTTAACGCCGGAAACGTGTTTTGCCATCCGGCAGGGAAACAGCAGCGTCAGATTGGGCAGCAATTCTTCGAGCGACGGTTGCGGCGGCTGAGGGTTCACGGCAACACCCGCGCCCCGCATTGCAGTAACGCCCGCCAGGCGAGCAGCGTTTGCGGCGTATTTCCACGCCCGCAACATCACGCCGCTGCCCTCAACAACGCCCTGAGCCGCAAAGCCCGTAGCTAACTCATCGAGCGCGAGCACAAAGCTCGGCCGTGCGTGCTCGTCATTAGACGTAGGCGGTGGCTTCTCCCCGCACTTGCCACCAGGCCGCCACGGCGTAAGAGAAGATCATAACAACCGCTCCAGTGCATCAACTTCCACGACAGGCAGCGTGCTCCCGGCCAGCGACGTACCTGCTGCGCCTGCATCGATCCAGCATGTCCAGCCCTGGAATGGTTCGGCGTGAGGCAGGCGGTGATCGCGCCAGTTGCGTTAAGCCTAAGCTCGATTCAATGGAAGAACTGATCACCGCCGTCGCCCCAGCGCGTGCGCCGCCTGTACCTGCTCGCGTACTTTTTCCAGGCTGCCGTGAGCATCGGTTTGATAACTACCGCGCGCACGCCCTCTTCAGCCACAAAGGCAAAATCCGGCTCGCGCAAGCTTTCGTCCCGGCAATGGCGATCCCGGTTTCACGGGCAAACGCTCGCGAATCGTCGCGGGTTTTGCACGGCTCTTGAGAAACGCGATGCGGTGGCGATGATCCGGGTTAACATATTGGCAAACTGCGGCCTTTGGGCGGTGTCCAGGCGCGATTTGCGTCAAGACGCAAATGCAGATGCGGATTGCCTCCAGCAACAGATTAACCACCGTGCCGTCACGCACCGCTTCGTACAATCCCACTTGACCTTCGCCACTTCTCGCCTGGCATATCAGCAGCTTGAGGATCGGATGCGTCGGATCGCCGTTCACAGTGGTGCCGCACGGTAATTGGCCACCTGCGGGAGCGTATCTGCCAGCCCCCGCCAATGCACAGCTTACGCAGGCGATCGGAAGCATCGCGGTAGCTCGCAATCGCCTGCCAGCCAGTTATTTACCAGGCAAGCAGCACGCTTTGCGCCTCTTCCAGGGTTCCTGGCTGAAGCCCGGCGGTGGGGAGATCTTCCCCCACCCTCGCGCTGCCTCGCGCAGGCAAACGTCCAGCCCGTCGCGGGGTTTTCACCGCCTGTCGCGCAGAACCCCCCCCGCGTCCATCGGGATCTCCCAGCGGGTGTACCTCCGCGCTACGCCTCACGGATTCCGTTTAAATTTGCTGAAATCAGGCTGACGTTTCTGGTTGAAAGCATTGCGACCTTCCTGACCTTCTTCCGTCATGAGAACAGCATGGTGGCGTTCCCGCCAGCTCCTGCAGCCCCGCCTGCCGTCACAGTCGGCGTTCGGCGCAGCTTTCGGGCAGCGCAGCGCCATCGGGCTGTTTTCCAGCGTTCGCGGCACCAACGGACGGTTACTTTTTCCAGATCCGCCAGCGGTACCACGGTGTTGACAAGGCCCATATCCAGCGCCTGCTCTTGCGTCGTGCTGACGGCGCGGGAACCCGATTTCTCGCGCTTTTTTCTGCCCGACGATACGAGCCATGTAGGAGGCGCCCGGGGCCGCCGTCGAGGAACCGACTTCGGGCCAGTCTGACCGAAGATGGCATTATCTGCTGCGATAGTCCGGTCGGCGCGTGGTGCAGAACGTGACCACCGCCGATGGAGTAGCCAGCCAGCCATCGCGACAACCGGTTTTCGGACAGGTACGGATCTGACGCTGGAAGTCCGGCACTTTCAAGTGATGTACACCGGAATCATCTTTATAGCCGCCGTAATCACCACGCACTTTCTCGTCACCACGGAGCAGAACGCTTTATCGCCTGCGCCAGTCAGAATGATCACGCCGATATTGTCGTCATAACGCGCGTTTGCCAGTGCCGGGATCATCTCTTTTACCGTCAGAGGACGGAAGGCATTGCGCACCTGCGGACGATTAGTGGTAATTTTGCGATACCGTCGGTGGATTTTTCATAACGAATGTCCTCGAAACCTCGAGCAGTCGTGCCATTCACCCGGTGGGGGTAACGATTGCTTCATCAGGATAATGGTCTTGTCTCCTTAGTCGGAAACCGGAGGTCTCCACCAGACTTGCGATACGCCAGCGGGATTTTCCCGATGCGGTTGTGTCCGGCGCGAGGAATGACATGGCAGTCGGCAGCCAGTTTCGCCGCAGGGCGCCGAATTGCTGTCACGTTCACCACATAAATAATAAAACGCAAATGTGCGGGCGCTAAGGTTAGCACGTTAATGAGGCTGGACGGCGAGAGAAGTCGCCTCCGGCATGGCGGCAAGGGTTGCGCCATTATTGCTACCGCGCAGCACCACCAGCTCCCGGCGTTGATCGTAATCAGCGAGGCAAAAACAGGTTTTTAATACCGTCGGCAAATACCGCCGTTAACGGTTCTGTGCGAAAACGCTGCGCCCATTGGCAATCGGAACGCTGACGCTCCGCACGTTCTGGCGTTTTGCAGCCCGGATGCCCGCCTTCGACAATGACCCCACGAAGCCGGGTCAGCCCCTGGCAAGCCGCCATCATCGCCACCCGTCCGCCGAGCGGTACCCCACCAGCCAGAAGTCAGAGGATGTTGTAACTGACCAAGGTTTTACGCGGTGAGTGGGTGACATCATCAAATCCATCGACCCTAATCCCGCCGAACCACCATGACCTGGGAAATCGACGTACGACGGTGAGTCGTCGGCGAACGCCTCGCCCACTTCTTGCCATTCGTGGCGATGGCCGGAGGAGCGTGCGAACAGGCAGGGTAAACCTGGTTTTCCGTGTTTTGCCTGCGCGTGCAGGATCATAAATGGCTTACCTGCGCCAGAAGTTGCTGGAGCGTTTGCGCACCGTGGGTGTGGTTACCACCATTTCAATCACCGTGGTGGGTGGCGTGCGCCAGGCGTCGGCAATGCCGTTTCAAGTTCCTGCCAGTTTTGCGGACGATGATATGTCAGCTCGAACATCGCGGCGGGTGCTCAGAATGGACGTTTGCGGCATCAGATAGAAACGCTCACGCTCGCTTTGCGGCGTTGGCGACGCAGGAGGTCCCCGCCGCGTTGTTCACCACAATCATTACCAGCAGCGCAGGAACCCGACGCGATGACGACAAGCGTTGAGATGGTAAAGTGCAGGAGATCGCCCCCGATCGCCAGCGTGCGGTTTGCCGCTTGCCCGCTGAACGCCTCGGCGGTCGAAGGCCGACCGTCGATACCGCTGGCCCTCGGTTGCTGTAACCGGGTAACCTGCCGGAAGTTGCGAAAGCGCCGTCGATGGGACGTCCACGGGCTGTTACCAACAAACAATGGCTCCTGTTCAGGCGGATCCTCGCAGATGCGATGCGCGAGTTGCGCTCGCCAAAACCATCACGGCGGGCGATACCGCCTGCATTGCCTGTTCCGAGGCGGGATTTCAACGCCGGGCTGGCGTTTTTTGCCGGAGTACAGCTCCAGCCAGTCGGCAATATTGGCAATTAAGCAACATGCACGATGGTGTGCCGGATGCGACTGGCCCTTCAATGTCATCGACAATCCAGTACTCTTTGGTTCACAGGCTTGCCTGCCCATTGAGGGCCCTCCCGTCAGGCTGCTTCCCAGTTGCACCGCCATTTGCACCTGCTGCAAGCTGGCTGGTCACTTTGGCATTGCCTAACCGAGGATCGGCACCGGCAGCGGCTGCCCGGTTTGTGACAGCACATCGCCAATCAGCGGCCAGCCAAGACTGCGCCCACGGGCAAATTTTCTTGCCCTCTTCCGCACTCATGCGCCCGGCAACCACCGCGCCGCGCTTTTGTCGCCAGAAGAACCAGTCGCGCTGTTTTTCACTTTCCAGACGAGGCGCTTCGCGCAGCCACGGTTTGTCGTCCTGCCACCAGTCACCCAGACGCTGTTGCCGGCTAACCCGGTATCGTCCATTTCGCCATACAGCGGTTCAGCGAACGGGCGGGTGAATGGACTCCCCGCGGTGAAGCGTACCGAGAGCGTGGTCGATGGTAGAAACCAGCCGACGTGCAGGGGATATCCTGGGTCGGGCACGGCGATCAAATACTGTGCGTGGTCTAAGGCAAGCGTTCCCGGCTGGCGAATTGCCTGATTCGCGCCGCAGTCGATTAGCTCCGGCGGGCAATCGGCGGTTGAGAATCAGTTTTTCTCCGGTTAACCCGGCTTGGATCAGTACCGGATGGATTTTTCCCACCGCCGTGCGGAGGTCACAATCGCCGCCACCGGCTGTTTGCTGACTTTCGCCAGCCCCAGCACCAAGATGCCCCAACCCACGCTCATCGAAATGGGTGTGGTCGATCAATGCGGAATTCTCCACCACCGCTAACGGTTGACGGTGTAAAACACGACCTGGGGCGATACAGATCTGTCTGACACCGTGACGCGTTAATGCTTCCAGAACAGCCGCCGCCCAGCGTCGGTTCAATGCGCTTACTGACATGAGTTTGTTCCGGTATCAATAGTACGAGCTCAGTCTAAGGAGCTACAAAAATAGATTATTGATATAATCGGTAATAATGCAACTCATTACTACTCCATTTGTAATAAAGTACGCAGCCCTGCCGCTTTGTTGTCGATTTCCTGCCACTCTTGCTCGGGGTCGGAACACGGACAATGCCCGCGCCAGCATATTTCATTCACAACATTGCCGCTAATTTTTCTGGCGCAAAATACAGAAAATCGCTTTGTTGTAATGAGAGATAGCCCGCAGACCGGCGTACCGTTCTGGGTGAACGGTTGAGTAACAGGCGATCAACTGTCGCGCCGGATCGGCGGTAAGCCAGCGACTGCTGCCGTTGGCTGCAACTGATCTGAGACTCATCACGTCATCCGCTTTGTTCGTGAAGTCCAAGTACGGCGGCGAAGATGCTGGCTTGTCGGACGCAGTACCTGCGGCAGTGGAGACATTTCCACGTCTGGGTATCGGCCTGTAATCGTTTGGCAGATATCTTCCACCACCAGCATGTTCTCGCGCTGGTTTTTCTCATCCGCCATCGCCGCTCTCCTAACTGCTGCGCCTGCTTCTGGTCGGGATTTCTGCTACTGTTCCCGCCAGCGCTTCATTACGCAGCGCTTTGTCACGCACCGCCATGACCGTTCCGGTGAAGAGCCAGAAAAGCATTTTCGCCATCAAAGGCCATCTGAAGAATCGGTAGCAATTCAGATTCAGTCGACGACTGGCAGCCATCATCGCCGCCGCGTTGACCGGACTTGCGAAATCCCAGGTCGGTTGCCGAGCGAGCGCCAGCTTGTCGAGCTCACCTTCGGCGATGGTTTTCGTTGCCAGT
This sequence comes from Shigella flexneri, assembly GCA_048288465.1. Classification (GTDB taxonomy): domain Bacteria; phylum Pseudomonadota; class Gammaproteobacteria; order Enterobacterales; family Enterobacteriaceae; genus Enterobacter; species Enterobacter flexneri_B. Next base: position 2,303,750 of record CP182556.1, read on the forward strand.
TCGATTAATTGCATACCAGCCCGTTTTGTCCGGCCAGTGTTGTTCTCGCGTGGTTTTGCATGTCACCCAGCAAGGGCTTGAATACTCACCAGTGTGGCGATAAATTCTTTTGCCTGAATCGCATCGTGCCTGAAGAGGGAGCTTTCGCTGGAATAGCGTCAGCCGCAGCGTGGCTTTGCCGCCACAGCGTCGCCATTAGGGCGGGGGTAAAAGTAAATTGCCCTGCGACGGGTAGAAAGCATTCAGCCCCCAAATGCGTAAGTCAGCATGTTCCGGGTGCTGGCAAAGAAAACGTTGTAGCTGGTCCAACAACGTAAAACAGGGTAATCGCACGGGGACGACAGCTTCTTCATCACCATTACGTTGTTGCCGGGTCGAATTGCGGGTATGTTTGCTGACTGGCCAGCCAGCTCAAGGCATCAAAGCATCTTAAAGGACGATGCCAGGATGTAGCGGAATCTCTTGCGACAAATGGCGCGGTCGACTTTCCAGCGCCGTAGTAAGTGATTGCACGGACCTGTCCCTGTTAAAAGCCTCGCGTTCTACGGGGTACTACAAAAAAAATGCGGTACCCGGTGTAGGGGAGGTTTTAACGGCGTGCCAGCGACGAGTCCACGTACCACCCCAACGGCCGCGCCCCACACCGATTCCTTCCCAGGGTTTTTCGTGGACGTCGTCATCGGCGTGAACTCCCTGCTTCACCGATAGTAATAACTGTCTGAAGCCTGGCTAACCCGTTTTTTCACATCATCCAGCGCTTTTTTCTGCACGCGCTTTCGGCTTGAACATATTTCTAATAGGCGGGATGGCCGGAGGACGGAGCACCTCTTGAGTGTTTCACTAAGCAGCGTCAGGTCGTCATCGATACGTGTATCACCAAACTGATTTTAGACATTCTCGTTCTCCATTTGCGTAAACCTGTCACTAACTATAGACAAGGGTTGTTGATTACCTGAATTACCTCACATGCCATCCCAATGTGTGGGATACATCTTATTCATAAGACCTCCCGTCACATAGATAAACCGAAGGCTGGTAGAAGTTTTGCAGATGCGCTCGCACCGAGGTGAACAGGCTTATCAGGCCAGTGATGCGTACATGTTTGCGGTGTTTTACTTCATCAGCTGCTGCCCCACTTTTCCAAAGGACCACGCAACGCTACCACTGACAATCACCCGACCTATAACGACCGGCTCAGAATTAGTTCATCACTTTTCAGAATCCTCGCATATGCCACCAGTTCATCATTTTTCCAACCGGGAGTTATGGCGATTATCCCCCGTCAGATAAGTTCACCATCGATATCCTGATAAGGGCGGTGCCCTCGACAACAAACACCGCGCAACGCCGTTGTAATAAGGCATAAAGCTGGGAAACCGATCATTGAGGTGATCGAAATTTCCCCATTCAATCATAATGCTCTCCTTTTAGATGTATGCCTTATACTAGGCGGAATATTTTTTGAAACGTGATGAAGACTAGTAAATAAGTTTTCAGGTATTTCGGCGAGTGTGCCAACCCCCACGCGCAATGTCACCGGCGATCTTGCTTAACCTGCAACATCCGACCAGAGCGGTCTTTGGTTGTTTGACTGCGGTGAAGCACCAGCATCAGGCTACTCCATACCGCCTCTAACCCTGGAAAACTGGACAAGATTTTTATCAGTCACCTCATGGCAATCATCTTTTTTTCGTTTACCAGCTTGCTGTGCAGTCGTTCTATGTATCAGGCATTATCCAACCCTCCAGCGTTTTATAGTCACAAGGTCTCCGGTGAATTTGTGGAAACCGCGCTGCGGATTAGCGGCTCGTGGACGATTATCCGCTGGAAATGCTGAGAATTGGCGCTGGCGAAATCTCGATGATGGCCTGCGCAAAGTAACCGCTTATCCGCTGGAACACCCCACTGGAATGTTATGGCTATGGTCTTGAAGAACATGATAAACCGGGCATCGAATGCCAGGCATTAAAAGCTGCTGGCGTGCCACCTGGCCTGCTGTTTCAGGAGTAGAAAGCGGGCAAAACAATCACGCTGGAAGCTGGAAGGCAGATTAACGGCGCAGATTCCTGACTGTACAGTGCCAGGTAAAGCGCTTCGCTATTTTGGCGATACCGGCCCCTGCGATGCCGCACTTGACCTGGCTAGGCGTCGATGTCATGGTGCACGAAGCGACGCTGGATATGACCAGTGGAAGCCGGAAGACAGATAGTCGCGGCCATAGCTCTACACGCCAGGCTGCGACACTAGCCCGTGAGGCTGGAGTCGGCAAGCTAATCATTACCCACGTCAGCTCGCGCTATGATGACAAAGGTTGTCAACACCTGTTACGTGAATGCAGGTCAATTTTCCCGGCGACTGAACTGGCGAATGATTTCACCGTGTTTAACGTTTAACTCTGCTTATTATTAAAAACAGGGTGAAACTTGCCCTGTTATAGCAACCCGCGCTACATATATCCACCCACACAGGCATATTGAGCGATTTTTGATATTTATTCATCTCCTTACGCACTATATTCAGAGCAATAAGTTGCCTCTTTTCATCTTGATTCAGCACAACCTTTGCAACTAAAAGGAGCCCATGATGGTTACAGTTGTCAGCAATTATTGTCAATTATCTCAAACCCAACTCAGTCAGACATTTGCAGAAAAATTTACTGTGACCGAGGAATTACTGCAGTCTTTAAAAAAAACAGCGTTATCCGGAGATGAAGAAAGTATTGAGTTACTGCATAATATTGCGTTAGGTTATGATGAATTTGGAAAAAAAGCTGGGTAATGCTGCCAACTTACTGATTTAGTGCATGATGGTGATTTTAAGGTGCTTGCGTGGCTTCCATTTCCATCAGATGTCCTTCCTGCTCCGCTACTGAAGGCGTGGTGCGTAACGGCAAAAGCACTGCCGGACATCAGCGCTATCTCTGCTCTCATTGCCGTAAAACATGGCAACTACAGTTCACTTACACCGCCTCTCAGCCCGGTACGCACCAGAAAATCATTGATATGGCCATGAATGGCGTCGGATGTCGCGCCAGTGCACGCATTATGGGCGTTGGCCTCAACACGGTTTTACGTCACTTAAAAAACTCAGGCCGCAGTCGGTAACCTCGCGCATACAACCGGGCAGTGATGTGATTGTCTGCGCTGAAATGGACGAACATTGGGGCTACGTCGGTGCTAAATCACGTCAGCGCTGGCTGTTTTACGCGTATGACAGGATACGGAGGACGGTTGTGGCGCACGTCTTCGGGGAACGCACTCTGGCCACACTGGAGCGTCTTCTGAGCCTGCTGTCGGCCTTTGAGGTCGTGGTATGGATGACGGATGGCTGGCCGCTGTATGAATCACGCCTGAAGGGAAAGCTGCACGTTATCAGCAAGCGTTACACTCAGCGCATTGAGCGACATAATCTGAAGCTGAGACAACATCTGGCAAGGCTGGGACGGAAGTCACTGTCGTTCTCAAAATCGGTGGAGCTGCATGACAAGGTCATCGGGCATTATCTGAACATAAAACACTATCAGTAAGTTGGAGTCATTACCAGGGAAAGCAATTCTGACAGCGCCCCCTATACGTTATTAAAAAACTATGCTGACAGATTTAAAAAATATTCAGCAGAAGAGCAGTACGAAATTGATTTTCAACATCGACTGGTAAACAGAAATTGTTATTTAGATAAATATGGCGATGCACGAATCAATGCTTCTTATACACAATTAGAAATAAAACACTCACAACCCAAAAATAGAGCATCCGGCAAAAGAGTGAGTTAACATCATTGTTAATCAATTCGACCAGTCAGTAAATATGCTGACTGGTCGAACATAATTTGCTAAAAAGTCATCACTGACTGATGTCAGTCCCACCATCTGCCAGTTCAATCTACGGGTATTTCCAGCATATCGCGGCACGCGATTGCTGGTCTGTTGATGTAGTGGATTGTAGTTGCTGACTTTTCTTACCCTCAGATTTCTGCCCCACTTGTCAATTCAATCTGCCAATAAATAACATAATTATATTTTTATTCCTCACAGAAATTCCTTTTTAAAAATAGCGAACCCACTGTAAAAAACACTTTTTGTATACCTCTACCAAGCGTAATAAAATAAACGCTCATAATTCATTATAAATAATAATGAAATAACGCCTTTTATTGATAATTTACATATGAAAAAATTTTCCTTTTGTTATATTATTTCTGTTTTCACTCCCTCTGATTATTTTTACCAACCCTGGGTCACTGCATTATCGCCAACGCCCCGACACGTAAGTCCTGAGCAATTAGAAAAAACAGTTCGTTATCTTACACAAACTGTGCATCCACGTAATGCCGGCAATATTGATAATCTGAATAGGTCCGCAGAGTATATAAAAGAGTTCTTTGTCAGTAGCGGTGCCAGAGTTACCGCGCAGGGCGTCCCCGATTGGCTATTACGACTCTGCGCCTGGAAGCCAGAATTACCCTTACCCGGCAATGTCCTGGCTTTATCCCGATCGGGGAGACTTTATTGCTGTGGTCGGCAGAATGCAGGATATCAACGCCGTTCGTCAGGTAAAAGCGGCATTGTTGTCATCCCGGGATTTATCTGTTTATTCTATGAATGCCCCAGGGTTTATTCCCGGTATTGATTTTTCTGATCACCTCAATTATTGGCAACACGATATTCCCGCCGTAATGATTACTGACACCGCTTTTTATCGTAATAAACAATACCACTTGCCCGGTGATACCGCAGACAGATTGAATTATCAGAAAATGGCTCAGGTGGTAGATGGTGTTATAACCTTGTTATACAACAGTAAATAATAAAAATTTCTCGAGGCGGGTCCAGAAACAGCGACATGTACATTTTATTTTCCCTCGTCTGTTTTAAGATGCGAAACATAAAATTCAATGGAGGAAAAATAAATGGGAATGATTGGCTATTTTGCAGAAATTGACTCAGAAAAGATTAACCAACTGCTTGAGTCTACTGAAAAACCTTTGATGGATAATATACATGACACGCTTTCAGGATTACGCCGACTGGAATCACTGGATCGAAGTGAGCTGCGTAAACAGTTTTCCATTAAGCGACTCAATGAAATGGAGATTTATCCGGGAGTGACCTTTTCAGAAGAGTTAGAGGGGCAACTCTTTGCCTCGATCATGCTTGATATGGAAAAGCTGATTAGCGCGTATCGACGTATGCTGCGACAAGGGAATCATGCGCTGACGGTTATTGTTGGGTGATGGTGTCAGAGCGCCAAAAAAAACCGCCGAACATGTCGGCGGCTTTCTGACTTACAAACTAACAGTTTACATCAGCGGCATTGCTAACCGCACAATACTAATCAGCGGTTGTGGCCATACACCCAGCACCAGTACCAACAGTGCAGAAATCAGCACCACGATACCGCCCGCGCTGTACTGCCAGTTTGACGGTGCATCGCGACCCGGTTGTTCCGGTGCGTGCAGGTACAGGCTCACCGCCACGCGCAGGTAGTAGTAGAGGCCGATTGCCGAACCGACAACCACGGCACCCACCAGCCACCACAAGTGTGCCTGGACACCGACCGCCAGCACGTAGAACTTACCGATAAAGCCCAGCGTCATCGGGATACCGGCCAGAGACAGCATCATCACCGTCATCACTGCCGCGAGGATCGGACGATGCCAGAACAGACCGCGGTAAGAGAACAGGGAATCAGCATCCGGGCCACGATACGGGCTGGACATCAGGCTGACCACGCCGAACGCGCCGAGGCTGCTGAACAGATAACCGGCCAGGTAAACCCCTACCGCTTCCATCGACATCTCGCCGGTTTGCAGCGCAATCAGCGCCACCAGCAGATAGCCGAGGTGAGAGATAGATGAGTAACCGAGCAGACGTTTGATGTTGGTCTGGCTCAACGCCATCAGGTTACCGAAGATGATGGAGGCAAAGGCGATAATCGCCAGTACTACGCGAATCGCTTCGCTGTCACCCACCGGTGCGTAGAGGAACAGACGCATCACCACACCGAAGATAGCGATTTTGCTCGCCGTCGCCAGGAAAGTGGAAACCGGCGCAGGCGCGCCCTGGTATACGTCTGGCGTCCACAGGTGGAACGGCACCAGAGAGAGTTTGAAGCCGAGGCCAACAATCATCATGCCGAAACCTGCCAGCAACAGCGGCTCGTTGAGCATACCGTCGCCGAGGTTTTTACCCAGCGCGACAAACGACAGGTCGCCAGACTGCGCATACACCAGCGCCATACCGAACAGCAGGAAAGAAGACGCTGCGGCAGAAAGGATGGTGTATTTGATACTGGCTTCCAGCGAACGTTTCTGGCGGAAAGCGTAACCGACCAGGCCAAACAGCGGCAAAGAGATCAGTTCAATACCGAGGAACAGAGACGCCAGATGGTTTGCATTCGCCAGCAGGATCCCGCCCAGCGCGGCAATTAACACCAACAGGTAGAACTCATCCTTGTTGTCGTTATAGCCTTCAAGCCACGGGTAGGCGAAAGTACAGGTGGCGAGGCTCGCCAACAATACCAGCCCGGTGTAAAGCATGGCGAAACCATCAACGCGCATCAGCGGCGTAACGTCCATAGCGCCCGCCTGGCCAACAAACCAGAGCGAAACCAGCGCCGCGTTAAGCCCAATAACCGAGAGCGTAGCGTTGAGGAAATGATTGCGTCGCCACGCAATGGAGAGCATCACAACCACCACCGTCAAGCCGACGATCAGCAACGGTAGCAGTGCGATCAGGTTTTGTGGAGTTATTGTCATGGCGATTTACGGCCTTGTAGTAGTAACGGAATTAACAAACCACTGCTGGATATTGCCAATCGCGGAGTGCGAGGTATCCAGAATCGGCTGCGGATAGAAGCCCAGCAGTACCAGCAGCACCACCAGCAACAGGATCATAAACAGCTCACGCAGCGACATCCCTGGCAGTTCCTGGCTGGCAATCTGGCTTTTCGCTTTACCGAAGTAAGCGCGATGCAACATCGCCAGCGAATAAACAGATGCAAAGACCAGCCCAAAGGTAGAGATAACGGTAATCACCGGGACAACCTGGAAGCTGCCGAACAGAATCATAAATTCGCCGACGAAGTTACCGGTGCCAGGCATCCCAAGCGTTGCCACCGCAAAGAACAGCGACAGTGCTGGCAGCCATTTCATCTTGCTCCACAGACCGCCCATCATGCGCATGTCGCGGGTATGGATACGTTCATAAAGCTGACCGCAGAGAATAAACAGACCCGCCGCCGACAAGCCGTGCGCAATCATCTGGATTACCGCGCCCTGGTAGGCCAACTGGCTGCCGGTGTAGATTGCAATCAGCACGAAGCCCATGTGGGAAACCGAGGTGTAGGCGATCAGACGTTTGATATCGGTCTGAGCGAAGGTCATCCACGCACCGTAGAAGATGCCGATAACACCCAGCCACATAGCGATTGGCGCGAACTCTGCCGACGCGTTCGGGAACAGCGGCAGGGAGAAACGCAACAAACCGTAAGCGGCGGTTTTCAGCAAGATCCCCGCGAGGTCCACGGAACCGGCGGTCGGAGCCTGGGAGTGCGCATCCGGCAGCCAGCCATGCAGCGGAACCACCGGCATTTTGACTGCGAAGGCGATGAAGAAGCCCAGCATCAACAGATATTCCACACCACTGGACATTGGCGTATTCAGCAGCTCTTCATAGTTGAAGGTCCAGACGCCGGTCGCATTGTAGTGAACAAAAACCAGCGCCAGGATGGCGATCAACATCACCAGACCACTCGCCTGGGTGTAAATGAAGAACTTGGTTGCCGCCGTGATACGCGTTTTACCGTCAGAGGCTTTATGCCCCCACAGTGCGATCAGGAAGTACATCGGCACCAGCATCATTTCCCAGAAGAAGAAGAACAGGAACATGTCGATGGCAAGGAACACGCCGATAACGCCGCCCAGGATCCACATCAGGTTGAGGTGGAAGAAGCCCTGATATTTTTCGATCTCTTTCCACGAACATAGTACCGCCAGCACACCGAGCAGACCGGTCAGCACGACCATCAGCAGCGACAGACCGTCAATGGCGAGATGAATAGAGATACCAAAACGCGGGATCCACGGCATGTCGAATTCAGACTGCCACTGCGGAATTCCGGCGGATTGCGTCAGTGAATAACCGCCCTGCAACCACAGTTGCAGCGACAGCGCCAGCGTCAATCCCATGGTGATCAGCGCGATCCAGCGTGGCACCTTGACGCCAAAGCGTTCGGTCTGCCAGCACAGGAAGCCGCCAATAAAGGGAATTAATATTAGCCAGGGTAGTAACATGGCGATCTTTATTCCTTGTAAAAGTCCCGTCAGGACCGGATTTTCAACGAATTCTCACGACAGAAAATTCTCTTCGGACTGGGGGCAGCGTCGGATGCACCGCGAAGGCGGCTGACCCCGACTAACGTTCTCTTATACGCCCAGGGGCAATCCCACAATCCTTAACTCAACGCATACCATCAACAGTGCCAGCACCACGACCGCACCGATGCTCGACTATGCCACATACCAGCGCAGATAGCCGTTCTCACTTACAGCAGACCTTTACCTGCAAAGCGGGGAAAGGACAGCCGGGATGTTCATCATTGAGTTCAGCGGATTGCGTTTTCAGAATGATGCAATACCCAGGAAATGGCTCGACGAACACTTTGTCATACAGCCGATGAAATCCCCGGTGTCGCATCCACCAGGTGCCGTAGCAGACGGCCCGGCGCACTGTTGGCGATGGAGGTCACCAGATACGTTTACCCAGCCACAGCCAGGCTGCCAGCAGAGCCCCCGACCACCGCCACGCGGCCAGAGGTAATTTCCAGGGTTGTACATGCTGCCGTGCGCCAGTTCCGTCGTTTGCGGTAAGCACGCCCTGCAGCGGCGTATAATCAGCGCGCCAAACGAAGGTGGAAAGGATCAGCAGCACAATCAGCGGCAGGCTGTGAGTTACCCCTTTCACGGCGTGAGCGTGAATTTGTTCTTTTCCGTGGAAGACGATGAAAATCATATGGAAGGCGTAGAGCGAGGTCAGAACGCACCGACCAGACCTGCCACCATCAGATTGATATGACCATTCGCCATCGCACCCGCGAGGATCTCATCCTTACTGAGAAGCCCGCAGTGACCAGCGGTAGTGCCGACAGTGCTCGCCGCCCACCAGGAAGCAGAGATAAACCAGCGGAATAGATTTGACGTATACGGCCCATCTTAAGACGTTCTGTTCGTGATGGCAGGCCAGAATGACGAACCGGATGCCAGGAACAAGCGTTTTAAAGAATGTGTGATGATCAAGTGGAAAATCGCCGCATCCGACGCCTGCACGCCAAGCGCGAGGAAGATGTAGCCAATTGGCTCATGGTAGAGTAAGCGAGAACACGTTTTATGTCGGTCTGTACCAGCGCGGCAAACCGGCCAGCAGCAGCGTACCGCCCCGACAGACCCACCAGATGCAGAACTTCCGGCGTCATCAGGAGCAGGCCGTGGGTATGGGCGATCAGGGAGACACCGCGGTTACCATCGTTGCGGCGTGGATCAGCGCGCAGACAGGCGTCGGGCCCGCCATCGCGTCAGCAAGCCATGTCGCAATGGTACCTGCGGTAGATTACCGACCGCACCGCCCGAGCAGCATCAGCGTCGCCCACATCAGCATGTTATTGCCGTCAGCAAAGTGCGCTGGTGCCAGTTCCACCATTTCGCGGAGTTTAGGGCGCCCAGTTCGTTGTAAAGATTAATAGTGCCAAAGCGAGGAAAACGTCACCCACACGGGTCACGACGAACGCTTTCATCGCCGCTGCGCCATTCTTCGGATCGGTGTAAAGAGAAACCGATCAGCAGATAGGAGCACAGGCCCACGCCTTCCCAGCCGAGGTACATCAGCGGCAGGTTATCGGCGAGAATCAGAATTACCATGCTGGCGATGAACAGGTTGGTGTAGGCGAAGAAGCGAGAGCAGCTCCTTCACCGCGCATGTACCAGGAGGCGTACACGTCAAGAAGGAAACTCACACCAGTGACCACCTGAGCATGGTCAGCGACAGGCCGTCCAGCACCCGGTTTAAACCGATGTTAAGTCGCCTACCGACATCCACGTCCACAGCGGCTGGCGGTATGACTGCTTGCCGTTAGCGAAGAAATCAACGCCGATAAAGGCGGATGACCAGCGCCGCCAGGCCCACAGAGCTAACGCCGACGATTGCCGAAACGTTTTCAGACCAGCGCTGACGGAGAACGCCAGCAGGACGAAGCCAATCAATGGCAACATAATGGTTAAGGCAAGCATGTTCATCCGCGCATTTCACTTACTGAATCGATGTTCAGGTTCTCGCGACGACGGTGAAGTTGCAGCAGCAGCGCAAGGCCGATATCGCTTTCTGCCGCTGCGAGGCGACGGCGAGAGGTACATCACCTGACCGTCGGTCTGTACCCCAGCAGCTTCTGGTGACCACAAAGGCCAGCGCGGAGGCGTTAATCATTATTTCCAGACCAATCAGCATAAACAGCACATCGCGACGGATAACCAGACCGGTTAAGCCAAGAACGAATAAGATTGCCGCGAGGATTCAGTCCATGTTGTAAGGGGATTATGCGTGCTCCTCCGTTTTCTTTTGCGCTGTCGTCTTTACGATTGCTCAGCACTTCACCCGCATGCTCTTCACGACCGACGTGGAAGGCCACAACCAGACCCGCGAGCAGCAGCATAGAAGCCAGTTCCACCGCCAGTACGTAAGGCCCGAACAGCGTAATACCCACTGCTTTAGCACTGATTGGCGTACCGTCGATACCCTGATCATTAACACCAAGGATGGCGTAACAATCACCACCAGCATGATGGCGTCAAAATTGCCGGACCAATCCACACCTGCGGTTTCAGCCACTGGCGTTCCTGTTCTATTTCTGAACCGCCCAGGTTTAGCATCATCACCACGAACACGAACAGCACCATAATGGCACCCGCGTAGACGATAATTTCCAGCGCACCGGCGAAGTAAGCGCCCAGTGAAGAAGACCGCGAAATCGCCAGCAGCGAAATAATCAGGTACAGCAGTGCGTGTACCGGATTGGTATGGGTGATCACTCGCAAGGTCGCAAGTATGGCTATCAGGCCACAGATATAAGAAGCGAACTCCATTGCCCCTCTCCTTACGGTAACAGGCTCTTGACGTCGATAGGCTTGGCTTCGTTCTTGCTTCGCCCTTATCTTTGCCGTCGATTGCCATACCTGCCATCCGGTAGAAGTTATATTCCGGGTATTTGCCCGGACGGAGATTAGCATATCCTCTTTTTGAAACCAGATCCTGGTGCTTGGATCCCCCATTTCGAAATCCGGGGTTAACTGAATCGCCGTGGTCGTAGAGGCTCCTCGCACAGACCACAGAAATGCAGCGCGAGAAGTTGATGCGGAAAAATTCCGGTTACCAGCGACCGTCTTTGGTTTCTGCTTTTTGCAGCGAGATACAGCCGACCGGGCAGGCTACCGCGCAGAGGTTACAGGCTACGCAACGCTCTTCGCCGTCCGGGTCGCGGGTCAGAACGATACGACCACGATAACGGGGCGGCAGATAGACCGGCTCTTCCGGTACATTCGCGTTTCGCGTTTGGCGAACGCGTGCAGGCCGATCATCCAGATACGACGAACCTGGGTGCCGAAACCTACTAACAATTCTTTTAAGGTCATGGTCTTATTGCCCCTTATCGCGCCTGCCAGAGAATGACAGCCGCCGTTACCAGCAAGTCGATCAGCGTCAGCGGCAGGCAGATTTTCCAGCCGAAGGACATTACCTCGTTATAACGCGGACGCGGTAACGACGCACCAATCAAAATGAACATCATCATAAAGAACGTGGTTTTCAGCGCGAACCAGATGAATGGCGGTAACAAGGGCCTTGCCAGCCACCGAAGAACAGCGTCACCATCAATGCAGAGATGGTCACAATCCCGACGTACTCACCCACGAAGAGATACTGACTTCATACCGGAATATTCAATGTGGTAACCATCCGCCAGTTTCTGCTCGGCTTCCGGCTGGTCAAACGGGTGACGGTGACATACCGCCACGCCCGCGATGGCAAAGGAAGAAAACCAAAGAATTGCGGGATAACGTTCCACACATGCGCCTGGCGGTTGACGATGTCGGTCATGTTGAATGAACTGGCTGGCGCCACCACGCCCATCAGGGAAAGCCCGAGGAACACTTCGTAGCCTTAGGGTCTGCGCAGAAGCACGCATCGCACCCAGCAACTAGTATTCGTTGTTACTGACCAGCCCTGCAGACAGCACCGCGGAAACCGCCAGACCTGCCATCATCAGGAAGAAGTAAATCCCGATGTTCAGGTCGGCAACCACCCAACCTGGACTGACTTGCACAATCGCAAAGGCCAGCAGCAGCGAGGTAAAGGCAATCATCGGCGCCAGGTAAAGATGACGCGATCCGAGAATTTCGGGATCAGTTCTTTAAAGAACATTTTGATCATGTCCGCAACCAGCTGGAGCGAACCGCCCAGCCAACACGGTTAGGTCCGTAACGGTTCTGGAACAGACCCAGCAGGCGACGTTCGCCAAAGCTCATGAATGCCCTGCAGGTGACAACCACCAGCAGGATCACCACTGCTTTGAGGATGGTCAGCAGGATCTCAATCAGTTCCGGTGATATCCAACTCATTGTCGTGCCTCCTTGAGATCCTCAAGATGTGCGCCAGCCAGCACCGGAGCAATACCGGAATACCCATCGGCAAGCCCACCTGCCCTGCCGTCAGCCCTTCAGCGATTTCAACCGGCAGCGTTACCGTGTTGCCATCGTAACTAAGGAGACGCGTGTACCCGCGTTCACACCTAACTTCGCGGCATCCGCTGGGTTGAGTTTGATGTACGGCTGCGGCATACGGCTCTGGAAGACCGGAGCACGCTGTGACAATTTATCGCTGCCAAACAGGTGGTAATACGGCGCGATACGCCATTTCCCGTCCTGCGGCTGGAAGCGTGCCGGTACGCTGGTGAAGTAATCCAGACCATTTTCGCCGGTTTCAGATAGACGTACGCCCGGATCGCCAAAGCGGAGCTCGCCGCCGACTTCGTCCTGGAATTTGTTCCACGCCTGCGGGAGTTCCAGCCCGGTGCCCAGGCAAAGGGCAGCTTGCGCACGCGCGCAGTCGGCTGGTCGTTACCTTCCGATCGAGAGGTGAACATGGTGTCAATATCCTGCGGCTGACGCGGCTGATGATGCTGATATCGGCGCATGGCGGTCGACCGCTGTAACGGTGCGGTTCACGGGCCAGTTCTGCCCAGGATTACGGAATGTCGCATCCGGCCGCAGCATCTTGATACCTGCCAGTTCCGGGATTTTTCGCCACAACAGCGTCAATCACATGGTCAGCTGCGGTCCAGTCCACTTCACGGCTCAGCAGGGTGCTGTGCAGCGAGTGTAACCAGGCGCCAGCTTTCCGGCATGACAGTTTTGCTGTCGTAATAAGCAGGAATTGGTAAAATCTTGGAAGAAACCTTGGGCGCGGCCTTCGTTGGTGATCACCGTACCGTCGCTTTCGGCAAGGCTGGCAGAAGAAAGTAGAGATGGGCGTTTTCCATAATCGCTGTGCGTTGATGATCAACCACCATCACCAGCGGTGCTTTAGCCAGCGCAGCATTCACGCGGATAGCAGAAGCGTGACGATGCAAATGGTTTTCCAACACCACCACCGCGTCGGCGCGTCCAGTTTCCAGTTCGGTTAACGCTTCTTCAAGCGAACCGCCACCGATAATGCCCAGCCCCATGCTGTTGACGGAACGGGCGATCATGGTGATACCGACGTCAGCGCCGCGACCTTGCAGGGCTTTGCGACGACGCCGCCACCTGAATCACCTCAGCTACTCGACGTTCGTCCGGGGACATAATTCGACGGTTTCTTCGCACCTGCCAGTGCCTACACGATGACGTCGATTTTGCTTTGCAGCTCAGGTTCGATACCGTCACCGCTGGGGCAGAGTTATCCAGCGCATGGGCGATGGCAAAACCTAAACGCGCCTGATCTTCGACCGGTGCGCGGGTAGTCCACGCCGCGATATCATCCAGACGGGTGTCATCAACGTTGGTAACAAACAGCGGATTCTTCGCACGTTGACCGATGTTGAGGATTGCCGCAATCTGCCAGTCAGCCACTTTCTGTGCTGCCGCCATTTCGCGCGCTTTACCTTTCACAGCCTGACGCACTGCCAGCGCGACGCGCGCGCCGGTCTGGGTAACGTCTTCGCCCAGCACCAGTACCGCATCGTAGGATTCGATTCGCGCAGAGCCCGGAATAGCGTCGCCGCCTTCACGCAGCACTTTCAGCGCCAGTTGCAGACGTTCCTGCTCGCCGTGAGCGATACCGGTGTAGAAGGTTTCTTCGCCCACCAGTTCACGCAGCGCAAAGTTGCTTTCCACGCTGGCACGCGGAGAACCAATACCGATCGTCTTTCTTCGACTGACGCAGAATATCTGCCGCGCCCTGCATTGCCTGTTCGGCGTCAGGGTAATGAAATCAGTCGCCACGACGCTGCTCCTGGCTGACGCGGACGATCCTTCAGGTTGACGTAACCGTAACCGAACGACCACGGTCGCAGAGGAAGTAGTGGTTTAGGTACCGTCGTAACGGTTTTCGATACGACGCAGTTCGCCGTAACGTTCACCGGGGCTGATGTTGCAGCCGATGGAACATTCCTGGCAGATGCTCGGCGCAAACTGCATATCCCATTTACGGTTGTAACGCTCGGAGTGCGTCTTGTCGGTAAATACGCCGGTCGGCAAATTCGACGAGGTTACCGGAAAATTCGCTTTCCAGCGTGCCGTCTTCCGGCGACCGAAGTAGACGTTGTCGTGCGCACCGTAAACGCCCAGATCTGCACCGTCAGCGTAATCTTGTAGTAACGCACGCAGCGGTAGCAGGCGATGCAGCGGTTCATTTCGTGGGTGATGAATGGACCCAAATTCTGATTCCGGGTGGGGACGCTTGGTGAAACGGTAGCGACGGACGCTGTGGCCGGTCATCACCGTCATGTCCTGCAGGTGGCAGTTGCCACCCTCTTCGCATACCGGACAGTCGTGCGGATGGTTGGTCATCGGCCACTCGACCACGCTTGCACGGAACTGCTCCGCCTCTTCGTCTCCATGGAAATATAGGTGCCATCGGAAGCCGGTGTCGTACGAGGACATCACCAGGCGACCGCGCGTGTCGTCCGCATTTTGGTATTGTTTCACCGCGCACTGGCGGCAGGCACCGACGCTACCCGAGCGCCGGGTGCCAGCAAAAATAGGGAATGTCCAGCACCCAGCGACAGACAGGCTTGCAGGCAGGTTGTCCGCTCCGTTGACCTCGTATTCTTTACCGTCTACATGAATTGTTGCCATAGCATTTTCCAGTTTTATCGGTCAGTGCGAGCGTCATCGAAATTCGGTTACCAGCGCTCGTTCAGCAGGTTCGGCTGGATACCTTGATCAGATGGGTATTGCTGAACGGGGGTTTGACCCGCCTCGAATTCGTACCGGAAATATTTGATGCGCTCTGTAACGGTTCGACTGCACGGTGCATGGGCACAGGAGGTCTTGCCCGGGCCCAGGAATCGGCCAGCTGCTCCAGGGTTCGAGATCCCCGGCTGGCCTTCGCCCCGCTCCAGCGCCCCAGGACCTTTCACGCTCCACGGCAGGCCGTCGCGGCACGGCGTGCACCAGCCGGCAGGACTCGCGGGCAAAGACTTTTCCAGGTTGCGCACCAGCGACACGATGTTGATCTCAGGTCCACCGCCATCGCCAGCCCCGTACCCACTCGGCTGCCCACCCTGCCGATGCCGTGAGCGTCCATCGGGCAAATCGAGGTGCCTCGGTCAGGAAGTCGGGTCCCGCGCCACGTGGCTGCAAGGCTAAATTTGGGGGAGGCCATCCGCATGCCGCGGCGTAGTCTTCGAGGAATTCGCGTGCGGTGATGTCAACGGCAGTTCCCGACAGTGCCGGATTTGTCGACCGACGGAGAAGTCCATGGCTTGGTGCCAGCTCTTTACTTTTCGGGATCGTCAGATACCACTCCACACCGTTACCGAGGATCGCCGGAACGTTGCACAGGGTTTCGACGTTGTTGACGCAGGTCGGTTTGCCCCATACGCCGGAGATGGCCGGGAAAGGGGTTGGGCACCGGTCGGCGCGCCGCCCTTCCAGGGAGTTGATTAGGGCTGTTTCTTCGCCGCAGGGTAGCGCCCTGCCGGTATCGACGGAACAGTTGGAAGTACGGAAACCTGTTGCATAATGTTTTGCCGAGCAAGCCCGCTTCAGTGGCTTGGGCAATGGCGGCGCAGATTTCCTGCCGCTTCGATATCTCGCCACGCAGGAAGATGTAGCCACGGTAAGCCGCAGCAAAACACGGGAGATCAGGCGTACCCTCCACCAGCAGGTGCGGCAGTTGCTCCATCAACAGGCAGTCTTTATAGGGTCCGGCTCCATTTCATCGGCGTTACACAGCAGGTAACAGATGTTCATGGATTCGTCTTTCGGCATCAGGCTCCACTTCAGGCCAGTCGAAAAGCCCGCGCCGCCGCGCCCTTTTCGACCAGCATCTTTTACCTGATTAACGATTTGGTCCGGAGGCGCCCGGTCAGCGCCTTACGCGCCCCTTGCGTAACCGTTTTTTGCTGCGGTATTCGTTCCAGCCACACTGGCTGCTGTCATCGCGCAGAGCGCCAGGTCAGCGGATGATTGGGAGTACGGATAATGTTTTTCATTTCTGCACTTCGCCAGCAGTTCAGGGATCACTTCCAGTCGGGTGATGATCCTGGTGGATCATCATGTTTGGCCCTTTATCACGGTTCCCCAGGCGGCAGACTGGCAGCGTAAAGCGGCCATCGAAAATATGCATTGCCCTGGTTTGATGTTAGGCTTTCTCAAGAGCGCGCCTGAATCCCCTGATCCCAGTTTCTGATATGACAGAACCACGCTGTCGCAATAACAAGGGATCACATGGCGAGTAACGGCTGGCGGAAAGTGACTGTAGAACGTTGCCCAGCACCTCGACGTCGCTTGCCGGAAATACCCAGCACATCGGCAATCGCGTGGAGTCGGGCCGTTGGCAACCAGCCACGCTGCTTCTGAACGATTTTCAGCGCTTGAATGGACGCCGCACGCGGGTCTTCGTAGTGGTGCATCTCGGCCTCAATCGCTTCACGCTCTGCCGCACTCGGCTAAAAGCCTCGGTTTGTGGTTGTTGATTCTCGTGCATAATTAGCGGTCCACATCTGACATAACAAAATCGATACTGCCCAGATAAAACGGATCCAGGTCAGACGCAGGGCTGCCGGGATCAGGCCGCCAGAAAATTGCTGCAAATGCGCGTAACTGGGCCGGTCAGATACAAGTGCGATAACTCATGGTTGGTGCTGCGTCGCTGGTCAGGTCGTAACTGTTGATCCCCTTGGTCGCCTCGATCATCTGGAAAGATCATTGGCAGGCATCACCGGCCCCCCACGACGCTTGCAGAAAGTGGGTGATCAGGTTTTGGATCTGTGGCAGCGTGCACTCTTTCGGCGGCGGCGTGGTGAGCGGGTAATCCGCTTTGAACGGGCCTTCCGGCATGTTGTTGAGGCACTGCTCAAGAGAATGCGCAAGCTCTGGCGCAGCTCTTCCACTTTCAGCATTACGCGGGTGTAGCAGATAGGAAAACACCACCACCAACCGGGATTTCAAAAGTGGAAAGTTTTCATCGCCAGGAATTAAGAGACAGCGCCTTACGCACGTCAAAGTCGATCCCGGTAGCACGCAGGCCCGCGCAGGTCGTGCCCGCTCCAGCGCCTCTTCGCGCAGTAGGCGGCAACGCCACTGGGAACGACCTGTCGGAATCGTATTTGCAGCGCCGCTTTCTCGTAAGACGCCAGACGTTTCGGGCGGGGTCCAGTCGGGGGCTAGGCAGCAGGCGATCCCAGCCGCGCGGCAGGTCGTGCGCTGCGCCGCCGAATACGGAACCACGCCGGGGTGCATACGGAAACCGTGATCGCTTCCACCAGATGGTAAATTTTCTGACAATAGGTAAAGGCGAAGAACAGGGGCATCAGTGCGCGAGCGTCCTGAATAAAGGTCGAGATGTCCAGCAGGTGGCTGTTGATACGGAACAGTTCGGAGAGCATAACGCGAATAAGCGTTAACGCAATCCGGCACGGTGATCCCGGCAGCTTCTTCTACCGCCAGCACGTAAGGCATTTGGTTAACACCAGCCGCCGAGGGGTCTTCGATACGGTCGGTATACGGAATGTCACTGTGCCAAGGAGCTGGCGCTCGCCAGTTTCTCCGCACCACGGTGGTGGTAGCCGATGTCTGGTACGCAGTCGACAATCTCTTCGCCGTCGAGTTGTAAAACGATACGGAAAGCGCCGTGCGCCGACGGGTGGCTGGGACCGAGGTTGAGGAACATGAAGTCCTCGTTTTGGTGCCGCGCTAGATCCCCCACTCTTCCGGGTTTGAAGGTCAGGGCTTCCATCTCCGAATCCTGTTTGGCTTTGGTCAGCTCAAACGGCGAGAATGGGTAGCGCGCGCCGGGTGATCTTTACGCAGCGGGTGACCTTTCCAGGTTGCGGCATCATGATGCGGCGCGCATCAGGTGGTTCATCAGAAAGTAATGCCGGAACAAATGCAGGTTCAGCGCTGATACCAGTTCACGTTCGGGAACAACGTTTGGTGAAGGTCGGTACGTGCAGGTCGTTTTCTGCCAGCACCACCTCAGCATGATGATGTGGCAGTTACAATGGATAGAAATCAGATGGTAGAAAACGGAAAAATCCGCGGCAGGTCTGAGCCGCGGGGTGTATACACAGGACTCGTTTCGTCCATGCCGTGTAAGTCAAACAGCATGACGTAAGGTTTCGGCAGTTTCTTTAAGAAATCGCCAACTTCCGAGTAATTGTTCACACTTGAATCCACACAACAGGGAAACCCGGTGGGAGTTCGCCTGAACAGTGAGGGCAACCGAGCCGAACGGGTTGCTCGCATGCGCCGAGAGTTCCGGAATGTTGCATCCAAGATGATCGCGGGTCTGCAGGCGGGTTCTTGCGCGGTTAAGTGGGTCATCCTGTTCACCATTGCAAATGGTCCGTGGTGACTGTCGGCACAGTAAGCTTCGCGAAATAGAGTTAGGAATCCGCGAAGAAAAATCCCTTTGCCGACGGCGCAGAATTAAATCTCGTCAGGTGTACGCCAGTTGGTTACGGCAATGCGTTCACCGCGCTTGCGTTCGCGCTCTGATTGCATATTGGCGCGATGAAGCACCTGAATGGCCGACCACCCAGGAGAGCGGACAACATCTTGCCGATAAATTACCTCCAACAGCATCGGTGCTCCATGTACGCTACAGACGCGGCGGGCGGCCCGGGGTGTACACCATCAACCGGGAGTCATTTCTCGACACCCTGCACAACGGAATAAATATCGTACATACCACCAGAGTTGGCACAGGCACCCATTGAGATAACCCATTTTGGTTCCAGCATCTGGTCATACAGACGCTGAATAACCGGTGCCATTTTGGTAAAGCAGGTTCCTGCAACCACCATCAGGTCAGCCTGACGCGGCGAAGCACGCAATACTTCTGCGCCAAAACGCGCCACGTCATGCACCGCGGTAAACGAAGTCACCATCTCAACGTAACAGCAGGAAAGACCGAAGTTATACGGCCAAATTGAGTTTTTACGACCCCAGTTAACCATGTCATTGAGCTTGCCCATAAACACGTTTTTGTTAACTTCTTGCTCCAGAGGGTCGGTTACGATCTCCTGCTTTTGCAGGGGGTAACGGTCGTTCTCACCGTTGGGATCTATGCGGGTGAGCGTATAATCCATCTTAATGCCTCGCGGTTAGCGTTGACGATTAGCGATACTGTTCGTTTCCGGGTTCATACGCTCGCGGCGTGAACGCGCGGGCGTCCAGTCCAGCGCGCCAATACGCACCAGATAAACCAGACCTGCCAGTAACACAAAAATAAAAATTGCAGCTTCCACAAAGCCTACCCAGCCGCTTTCGCGGATAGAGGTTGACCATGCGAACAGATACAGCGCTTCAACGTCGAAGATAACGAAGAACATGGCCACCAGATAAAACTTGGCGGACAGGCGTAAGCGGGCGGAGCCGACCGAGTCGATACCGGATTCAAACGGCACGTTTTTCGACCTCGCGCGTGCGCGACCGCCTAAAAACCAACCGCCTACCAGCATCAGGCAACACAGGCCAATGGCAACGATAAGAAAGATAGCGAATGCCCAGTGATGAGCGATGACTTCAGTGGATGTTGACATACTCATTGCTTACTCATCAAAAGTAGCGCCAGATTCACTGCTCTTCACGGCAGATGGACGCCACATCGATTCATGGGGAGGAATAAAAAAAACCTTACAATAACTGTAGAAATTCTTTTATACAGCTAATTGATGTGGTCTTTTACTCCTTTCTATAACCTTTTGTCAACTTTAACAAAAGCTTCTTCACATTAGTTTACATAATATCAACACCATTAGCATTTAATGCCCTTTCAGGCGGAGATCCTTGACGACTCCAGGATAATTAGATGTTGTTGAATCGTGTCCGTTGTGAAGCAATGGAAAAAATACGGGTCTATTTTGACAGGAATTTGTGTCGATTCCTCCCCCCAAAAGAGAGTATTTTCTTGATCTGTGACACGCTTTTGTTATTCCATAACAAAAACGCAGCAACAGATTTACGTATTTTTTAACATCATTGTAGCAGGTGATTTTTTTCAGGCGATTATTTGTGCATTCGGGACGTGAATCTCTGGTGATTGAAAAATAAACAGTTTTGTACGTTCTGCACTATGCGAGGAAGGATTTTTACTAAAAAAAAGCCGCTGGGGTTTAAAACACCCCCAGCGGCTCGTTTTTTACACTATTGTCTCAGGAATTATCTATCGTCCGTCGATTACTCGATATCCCTTTGAATGACAATGATCATACCCTTCCGGAGCGGAGCATTCGGCTGCTGCTGCCACGGATTATCGTAGCTCTCCATCGCCTGATGGATCACGGGGCCAGCTCATTATTACTGGACGGGTCATGGCACAGCAAATATTCGGTTGTAGGGTAGCAGCGGTAAGCCATCTACTCCACTCAGCACGCGCAGGTGCGGGGCTGATCATTTCGTAACTTGCCGTCGCGCCAAGCCCGGCTTTCGCTACCGCACGAACAGCAGAGCGTCGAGGCGACATAAGCCAGTCGCCATGGAATATCTGCTTTATTAAGCGTCGCCGGCGCCCGTATCAGCGAAACGGACTTGATCATCCAGCAATACAGAGGGATCGGCTCACCTTTTTGCAATGCGTATTGGCTGCGCAGGTGCCAGTGTGTTGGCGAGGCACGCAGGTTGCGAATGCCTTAAAGGTAAAAGGACGATGGGTGGTTGGTCAAATCCACTTCCTGGGACTCCAGCATTTCTGCCATATAGGCATTCGTTTGGGGACATCCAGCGCTAATTTCGGATAAACTCAACTCACGCGATTTAACAGGAAAGGTAAAATCGTATCGGCAGATTCGTCGAAGCACCGATAGTTAACACGCCCTGAAGATTACTGAACATTAATGATGAGCAGGCCTCATCATTAAAAGGCGGGGTGGTGGCGTAACTAAAAAGTTGAATGCCATGTTCAGTTAACAGTTTGTTGCGACCGTGACGAGCAAACCGTGCTTCCCCAACGAGTTGTTCCAGACGCTGCATTTGCTGACTTACGGCGGACTGGTACGACACACAGCGGCAGCTGCGGCAGCGAAAGTGTCAATCGGCAACAGCAACAAATGTTCTCGCAGATCGAGGTCGGGGTCCATTCTCGGACGATTTGCACTTATCATATATTATCACTTACTGGCGGCTGATCAGCTGGTTAATGCTGTGCACACACAAACAAGCAAATTGCATTTTGTAATGTGCCTCCTGGCAGTTTCATGCGAAACTGGACGAGAAAGTAAAAATGCATATGAGTTGCATAAAAAAGCGACTGCGCATTTGTTCGTTATAATGCCTAAAGTAAATCACAGAACTATCTCTTCAGGAATGGCATATCTTCTAAGTTACTCACTACTTTCTATTTATGACATGCGCATGTTTGTATAAATGTAAATGTGAGTCCTCTTCCACTCTCGTGCAGCATTCACTTCTGGTGATCGCGAACACGTACAAACAGCAATGGTGAGGCGGCATCAAGAGCAGGGATCCGTTCAATTTATTAGAGCATTTTACCGAAAAACCTTTTATTTATAAGGGTCATTGCAAATTATCTAATACAAAGTTTATGTTATGTTAGGCAAGTAATATTCTATTATTAATAGCACCATCAAAAACCTTTTTGAATATTAAATAATAATTAATTAGCATCATCCTGATTCATTAATTCCGCTCGATAGTTTTCACACCTTTGCCCATTACGACACCTCGGAAATCATCACGCTGTTAAACATCTGAGTAATGCGGAAATATCATGATCACATTCATTGGTCGAATTGTTGAGATAGAGCCTGTTCACACAATTATCTTACAGATAAAAAAACCAGACTTACAATTAAGAATCAGAACAATTCACTATATAACATTGCATGTAAAGCATATACACCTCATTATTTTGTCATTATTAGTTATTAACAGCACAATGAGTCCCTCTGGCAAAATCTTATTCTGCAGACCTTCAAAACACCATCCTCGGGGATGCATTGTTCTAAGCTGACTCCACCGGCAGTGGCGATAACAGCAAAAAAGGTCAAGATTCGTGTCCCCCATTGAAAAATCCAGCAAAGTAGAGAATTTCATATGACATCCGTAGTACGGTGCTGAATCAGGGAACAAGCCTGGGAAGAAGGTAACAAGGTATGAAACTGAACATCGGCAACCCAGCCCCGTTCGGTTTTGACGCGCAGATGAAATCCTCGTTTGACGTGATACGCAACCTGCCCTACCGCTCAAGGGTATTGCAATTGCAAAGGTCTTTACTCCGCGCGTAAAGCCATCATGCCGGCACTACCAGGCTCGTGGCATGCGTGATGTTTACCGTGGAAGATTTTTACATCGGCAATGGTGTATCGAGGACTTGGTTCAGGCGATGCAGGCATTGCTGAACAGCGGGGACCAATGTTGGTTCCTGCACCAGATTAGCTATGGACCGCGGCGGTTTCGCTTTCCAGCCGGTAGAGCGGATCGTGTTGCGATGAATAGCTGACTGGTTCCCGGACCTCGAATCATAGTCGCGCTAAAGTACGCCTCGTACACGTGGGATCGTTATTATCAACCCAAATAACCCGATTCTAGCGGTCTGTCTGAAAGAGCTTTTAATGAAGATGTGGAGATACCACGTCAGCATAATCTCATTATCTTAGCCGATGAAATTTATGACAAAATTCTCTACGACGATGCTGAGCATCACTCAATTGCGCCGCTGGCACCTGACCTGCTGACCATTACCTTTAACGGACTGTCGAAAACGTACCGCGTTGCAGGCTTCCGTCAGGGGTGGATGGTGTTGAACGGGCCGAAAAAACACGCCAAAGGCTACATCGAAGGTCTGGAAATGCTGGCTTCAATGCGCCTGTGTGCTAACGTTCCTGCGCAACACGCCATTCAGACCGCGCTGGGTGGTTATCAGAGCATCAGTGAATTTATTACCCCTGGCGGTCGTCTTTATGAGCAGCGTAACCGCGCGTGGGAACTGATCAACGATATTCCGGGCGTTTCCTGCGTGAAACCTCGTGGTGCGCTGTATATGTTCCCGAAAATCGACGCCAAACGCTTTAACATTCATGACGATCAGAAAATGGTGCTGGATTTCCTGTTGCAGGAAAAAGTTCTGTTGGTGCAAGGGACGGCATTCAACCGGCCGTGGCCGGATCACTTCCGCATTGTCACGCTACCGCGTGTCGATGATATCGAGCTGTCTTTGAGCAAGTTCGCGTTTCCTTTCTGGTTATCATCAGCTGTACTCTTATCTTCACTGCCGGAGATGCATTGGAAGCGTTATCCGCCACGATGATCTATGATGTCATCATACGTAAGGTCACTATGAAACAGAGCCATTTTTTTGCCCATCTCTCCCGCCTGAAACTGATTAACCGCTGGCCGCTCATGCCGACGTGCGGACGGAGAATGTGTCCGAACACAGTTTGCAGGTAGCGATGGTCGCCCATGCGCTGGCAGCTATGAAAATCGAAAATTTGGCGGTAATGTCAACGCCGAACGTATTGCTTTATTGGCCATGTACCACGATGCCTCAAGCAGCTTACGGTGATTCCCCTACTCCGTGAATATTTTAATTCGCAAATCGCTCAAGGAGTACAAGGCTATTGAAAAAATTGCTCAGCAAAAACTGGTCGAGATGGCTCCGGAAGAAGCTGCGGATATCTTTGCGCCGTTAATTGACGAGCATGCATATAGCGTATGAAGAAAAATTGCTGGTGAAACAGGCAGATGCACTGTGTGCATATCTGAAATGTCTGGAAGAAAACGCGGCCGGAAAATAACTAATTCTTGCTGGCAAAAACGCCACGGAAAGTGACGCTTGAAGCGCGTCGCAGCCAGGAGATGGATCACTTCATGGAAGTATTTGTTCCCAGCTTCATCTTTCTGCCATGAGATTAGCCAGGATTCACCGCTGGTAAGCAGCCGGAGTCTCGCGTCGCATCAGGCAATAAGTGCCGGATGCGACATCAGGCTCTTGTCAAAACGGAAACAGCATCGGGATCATCACCACACACCGCCATCACGATAATGGTGGTAATGATCCCCAACTTCACAAAGTCACTGAAGCTGTAATTTCCCGGACCTAAAACCAGGTGCCAGGTGAAGAAACTGTGTCATAAGGTGGACGCCGCCATCGCCACGACCATCGCGAATGGATAAGGCGACACCCCCATCGTTCGGCAGCAGCCAGCGCAATCGGAGCCATCAACACCGCCGTCGCGGTATTAGAGATAAATAACCCCAATAACCGCCGACAATACAAGGAACACCCCAGCACTCATATGTGGCCGAAAATGCCGCCAATGTCCATCAGCCCTTTCACCGCCAGCGACACCTCCCGTTTGTGCATAATGCCACAGCAAAACGGCATCATCCCAACGATTTAGATGCTCGGCCAGTGAATGGATTATAGGCGCTTTCAGCATCTTACAGCGGAATTTCCCCATCAGCAGGCAGGCGATGATAGCGGCAAAAGGATTAGGAATTTCATCTGTCAGTAATTGACCAACCATTAGCACCAGACAGAAATGGACGGGGTGCTGCGGCCGCGGCCAACGTTCACTCACCTCTTCCGGTGTTCTTCCAGCGCTACGAAGTCGCGGCCCGTTCGGCCAGCAGACCCATCAGTTTCCAGTTAACCCACAACCAGGACGACACCGCCCAGCAGCAGGCTTACTGCGAGCGAACCTTCCAGCGCCACGCGATCGCGCTCTCAGCCCTACCACATTCAGTCCGTAGCGGTGAACCAATCACTTCGCGCACCCACTTACCAATCAGTTCTGCTAGGAATTAGACCAAATCTCTGCCATGCCCACATCAAGGGCCTGGTCAGAAAAATACT
This sequence comes from Shigella flexneri, assembly GCA_048288465.1. Lineage (GTDB taxonomy): Bacteria > Pseudomonadota > Gammaproteobacteria > Enterobacterales > Enterobacteriaceae > Enterobacter > Enterobacter flexneri_B. The sequence goes on from CP182556.1 coordinate 2,329,314, forward strand.
CGCCGTACAACCATTGGCTCCAGCAATTGCTCACTAAAATTGCCGGAAGATCGACATCAGCCGCAGACATATCAATAAGCAAAACGTCACGCGCGGCGAAATTCATAAAACCCCATTAACGTTCACGATAACGCGACCAAAATGCTGCTAGTGTTCAACACCATGAGGACTAGTGCCATAACGCTCACGTAATTTGAGATCATCCAGCCGTTGACCAATCATTGGCGATCCGGTGAATAGCCAGACTATGGTGTACGCCCGGTCAGTCGATATTCAACGGCAGATTTCGCGAAAGGTTGACGCGTCCAGCCTTCGCGCTGCGGGTCTGGGCATCCCTTTTAGCATGAACTCATCACTAACAATAGAAAATACCCAGCACCAGCACATCGACCAGGCGAATAGGCGTTGACGTGAAGAAACGAAGCCGGTGATAGCCTTCACGCAGCAATTCACTGTCGACTACCAGGTTGGCGGCGTCGCCACCAGCGTCATCATGCCGAAATCAGCCCGGCAAAACTTAACGGCATCATCAGACGTGACGGCGAAGTTTGCATACGCATGGCAACGTGAACACCACGGAATAAAGATAGCGACGCCGGTTGAACCGATAAACGCGCCAAGCCCCGCGATGGTCAGCATCAACAAAACCAACATTTTGATTTCACTTAAATGGCCTGCGACTTTGACCAGCCATGTTCCCATTACGGTGGCAACACCGGTACGGACCAACCATTGCCAACAATAAACAAGGCGGCAATCAGGACAACGTTAGGATCAGAAAAGCCGGAAATACTTCGGGGACCGTCAGCGTTCCGCTTAATGAACGCGACAATAACAAACAAAGCGACCCATCATGCACTCTGCCCGTCGCAAACAAGACAATGGCAACGGCCAGTAATGAAAGAACCCAAATCAATTCACCGTTCACAACTTATCCTTGTTAATTGAGGGAGATCGTATTCTGCCATAAAAAAGCCCCGACGAGACGGGCTAATCATGATCATGTTTCACTGAATAATAACATCGCCATTTGGCTGTTTGGTCACAGCAATTTGCTCCAGACTGTGGAGGACCAAATCGCACCTCATTCAGGCGCGGGTATCTGCCGGAAGCGTTAACCGCAAACCACATGGCAGCCGCCGCCAGGCCAGAAAGCACGCCAGCGGGAGCACTTCCACCACCACACTTGCGGTGCAAGCCCCAGCAGCCGCGCCTAACAGATACGCATCAGTTCTGGTTTTCGCTTCCACTCGCTCAGCGGTTACAAACACCTCTGGTGCGGAAGCCGAGCGGATGGCGCGCTGCGCGATCCGGCACGGAGCCTGAAGTCGACAATGGCCCTACGGAATACCTGCTTTATTCAAATGACTGAGTAAGGCGATTGCCCCCGGAAGCGCGGTAATACCTTCGGTTTCCGTGGCCTCGATGCTCTCAGACGCGTAAACTCGGCGGACATATAGCCTTGGATTTGCCCGCCATAAAATGGCGCAAAGAGGTGATCGCCTGTTTACCGTGAATGAAAGCCAGCACCTTCTGCGCTAACCCATGACGTCTGGCCCAGTTGCTCCACGCCCGTCTACCGCAGGCAGGGACGACTAGCGTCTCGATCAAGATTGAACAGAGGAACCTTTGCACTGCATGCGGGCCCCCAGGTGTTGATAATCTATTAATTCCGTCTGGCGTCTAAAATGGTACTGACGCGGCAGGCATGCCACACATTAAGCATGCGCTGAGATCTTTCCCACATTGGCGTCTGGCGTTAAAACCATGAGTCCCAGCGTCAAATGGGTATACAGCGCCCTTCCACATTAACCATTAAGCGCATAACCCAGGCAACGTGCTTCAGCCGGCGGCGTCAAAGCCCTAGGAAGGTGACACGACGTTCATCGACTGGATTGCTGGTCCTGCAAATTAGACCAGGAAACATGTAAACGCATGGTACATATTTCCAAGGCACCGTTGATGATAGTGCGGCAGGTTTCTTCTTTCAGCTCGCCAAACTTGCGATCCAGTTCACGCATCTGTAATCCATAACCACGCTCTATGATTGTTTGCAGGCGACGGAACGTTCAGCATTTGCCCTATTCAGCATAGTCATCATCTTGTACTGATTAGACAAAATAAGACGTTGCGCGTTGGTCATTTCCATTGTTGACTCCTGGATCACTCTATTACGGTGAAAAAAAAGAAGGCCGAGATGCCTTCTTTTATATGCGTAATCAGGGGTCAATTAACAAATCATCAAGGAAAGTTTTTATCCAGTTGTTCTAAGGCGCGCTTAGCGTTTAGCTTATGCCTGGAATCAGGCTTGCCTTCACGGGTGCCAACACCTGTCCAGACTCGGGAATGACCGTGAACTTCATAAAACCAGTTGAGGATAGCAGGGGGAGATGTGTGATACAGCCGCTCGCCCAGCCACCACATCCTGCATGGGAAACTAGGCCGAAGAGGGCAGTGGCAACTGCCGGCAGAGCTGACTGCCCAGGCAATCTGCCAGCAGAGTAGTAAATACGGCGATCGGCGGCATAAAATGGATTGCATAACGCGTCATCTTGATAACGCGATTTTCGACAAAGACCTGGGGCAAGGCGCTTTTCAGCGGCCCACGTCTTTGAGTAATGCTGTCCCCTGGTGAAACAAGCTAAAAAAATTTAACAGAACGATTATCCGGCGTTGACATGCTTCACCTCAACTTCACATATAAAGATTCAAAAATTTGTGCAAATTCACAACTCAGCGGGACAACGTTCAAAACATTTTGTCTTCCATACCCACTATCAGGTATCCTTTAGCAGCCTGAAGGCCTAAGTAGTACATATTCATTGAGTCGTCAAATTCATATACATTATGCCATTGGCTGAAAATTACGCAAAATGGCATAGACTCAAGATATTTCTTCCATCATGCAAAAAAAATTTGCAGTGCATGATGTTAATCATAAATGTCGGTGTCATCATGCGCTACGCTCTATGGCTCCCTGACGTTTTTTTAGCCACGTATCAATTATAGGTACTTCCATGTCGAGTAAGTTAGTACTGGTTCTGAACTGCGGTAGTTCTTCACTGAAATTTGCCATCATCGATGCAGTAAATGGTGAAGAGTACCTTTCTGGTTTAGCCGAATGTTTCCACCTGCCCGAAGCACGTATCAAATGGAAAATGGACGGCAATAAACAGGAAGCGGCTTTAGGTGCAGGCGCCGCTCACAGCGAAGCGCTCAACTTTATCGTTAATACTATTCTGGCACAAAAACCAGAACTGTCTGCGCAGCTGACTGCTATCGGTCACCGTATCGTACACGGCGGCGAAAAGTATACCAGCTCCGTAGTGATCGATGAGTCTGTTATTCAGGGTATCAAAGATGCAGCTTCTTTTGCACCGCTGCACAACCCGGCTCACCTGATCGGAATCCGGCGCCGCCCTGAAGGTCTTCCCGGAACTGGCCGAGAAGAACGTCGCCGTGTTCGACATCCGCCTTCCACCAGACGATGCCGGAAGAAGCCTTCCTGTACGCCTCGCCGTACAAGTTGACAAAGAGAACGGCATCGTCGCGACGGCGCCCACGGCACCAGCCACTACTACATCAGCCTGGGAAGCGGCCAGAGCTGAACAAAGCTGTGGGAGAGCTGGACATTATCAACTGCCACCTGGGCAACGGCGGCTCGCTGCGCCATCAAGAACGGCCAGTCCGTCGAACCTCCATGGGCCTGACCCCGGCCGGCAAGGCCCTGGCGATGGGTACCCGTTCCGGTGACATCGATCCGGCTACCAATCTTTGTTCTGGCACGACAAGCTGGGCACGAGCGTTGCCGAGATCAACACCATGCTGACCAAGGAATCCGGCCTGCAGGGTCTACTCGTAGTCACCTCCCACTGCCGTTTCGTCGAAGACAACTACGACAGCAAGGAGAAGCGAAGCGCGCCATGGACGGTGCACCGCTACCGTCTGCCAAGTACATCGGCGCCACGCCGCCGCCATGGACGTCGTCCGGATGCCGTGGCTTCACTGGCGGCATCGGCGAACTCCGCCCCGATTTCCGTGCATTACCTGTACAAGCTGGCCTGCTGGGCTTTGACGTCGACCACGACGCCAACCTGAAGGCTCGCTTCGGCAAATCTGGTTTCATCAACAAAGAAGGTACCCGTCCTGCGGTGGTTATCCCAACCAACGAAGAACTGGTTATCGCGCAAGACGCGAGCCGCCTGACTGCCTGATTTCACACCGCCAGCTCAGCTGGCGGTGCTGTTTTGTAACCCGCCAAATCGGCGGTAACGAAAGAGGATAAACCGTGTCCCGTATTATTATGCTGATCCCTACCGGAACCAGCGTCGGTCTGACCAGCGTCAGCCTTGGCGTGATCCGTGCAATGGAACGCAAAGGCGTTCGTCTGAGCGTTTTCAAACCTATCGCTCAGCCGCGTACCGGTGGCGATGCGCCCGATCAGACTACGACTATCGTGCGTGCGAACTCTTCCACCACGACGGCCGCTGAACCGCTGAAAATGAGCTACGTTGAAGGTCTGCTTTCCAGCAATCAGAAAGATGTGCTGATGGAAGAGATCGTCGCAAACTACCACGCTAACACCAAAGACGCTGAAGTCGTTCTGGTTGAAGGTCTGGTCCCGACACGTAAGCACCAGTTTGCCCAGTCTCTGAACTACGAAATCGCTAAAACGCTGAATGCGGAAATCGTCTTCGTTATGTCTCAGGGCACTGACACCCCGGAACAGCTGAAAGAGCGTATCGAACTGACCCGCAACAGCTTCGGTGGTGCCAAAAACACCAACATCACCGGCGTTATCGTTAACAAACTGAACGCACCGGTTGATGAACAGGGTCGTACTCGCCCGGATCTGTCCGAGATTTTCGACGACTCTTCCAAAGCTAAAGTAAACAATGTTGATCCGGCGAAGCTGCAAGAATCTAGCCCGCTGCCGGTTCTCGGCGCTGTGCCGTGGAGCTTTGACCTGATCGCGACTCGTGCGATCGATATGGCTCGCCACCTGAATGCGACCATCATCAACGAAGGCGACATCAATACTCGCCGCGTTAAATCCGTCACTTTCTGCGCACGCAGCATTCCGCACATGCTGGAGCACTTCCGTGCCGGTTCTCTGCTGGTGACTTCCGCAGACCGTCCTGACGTGCTGGTGGCCGCTTGCCTGGCAGCCATGAACGGCGTAGAAATCGGTGCCCTGCTGCTGACTGGCGGCTACGAAATGGACGCGCGCATTTCTAAACTGTGCGAACGTGCTTTCGCTACCGGCCTGCCGGTATTTATGGTGAACACCAACACCTGGCAGACCTCTCTGAGCCTGCAGAGCTTCAACCTGGAAGTTCCGGTTGACGATCACGAACGTATCGAGAAAGTTCAGGAATACGTTGCTAACTACATCAACGCTGACTGGATCGAATCTCTGACTGCCACTTCTGAGCGCAGCCGTCGTCTGTCTCCGCCAGCGTTCCGTTATCAGCTGACTGAACTGGCGCGCAAAGCGGGCAAACGTATCGTTCTGCCGGAAGGTGACGAACCGCGTACCGTTAAAGCAGCCGCTATCTGTGCTGAACGTGGTATCGCAACTTGCGTACTGCTGGGTAATCCGGCAGAGATCAACCGTGTTGCAGCGTCTCAGGGTGTAGAACTAGGTGCAGGCATTGAAATCGTTGATCCAGAAGTGGTTCGCGAAAGCTATGTTGGTCGTCTGGTCGAGCTGCGTAAGAACAAAGGCATGACCGAAACCGTTGCCCGCGAACAGCTGGAAGACAACGTGGTGCTCGGTACGCTGATGCTGGAACAGGATGAAGTTGATGGTCTGGTTTCCGGTGCTGTTCACACTACCGCAAACACCATCCGTCCGCCGCTGCAGCTGATCAAAACTGCACCGGGCAGCTCCCTGGTATCTTCCGTGTTCTTCATGCTGCTGCCGGAACAGGTTTACGTTTACGGTGACTGTGCGATCAACCCGGATCCGACCGCTGAACAGCTGGCAGAAATCGCGATTCAGTCCGCTGATTCCGCTGCGGCCTTCGGTATCGAACCGCGCGTTGCTATGCTCTCCTACTCCACCGGTACTTCTGGTGCAGGTAGCGACGTAGAAAAAGTTCGCGAAGCAACTCGTCTGGCGCAGGAAAAACGTCCTGACCTGATGATCGACGGTCCGCTGCAGTACGACGCTGCGGTAATGGCTGACGTTGCGAAATCCAAAGCGCCGAACTCTCCGGTTGCAGGTCGCGCTACCGTGTTCATCTTCCCGGATCTGAACACCGGTAACACCACCTACAAAGCGGTACAGCGTTCTGCCGACCTGATCTCCATCGGGCCGATGCTGCAGGGTATGCGCAAACCGGTTAACGACCTGTCCCGTGGCGCACTGGTTGACGATATCGTCTACACCATCGCGCTGACTGCGATTCAGTCTGCACAGCAGCAGTAATCTCGTCATCATCCACAGCTTTGCGCTGCGGATATCTGAACCGGAAATAATCACTATTTCCGGTTTTTTATTCTCTTAATTTGCATTAATCCTTTCTGATTATCTTGCTTAACTGCGCTGCATCAATGAATTGCGCCATCTCACTTTGCATACTTACCACTTTGTTTTGTGCAAGGGAATATTTGCGCTATGTCCGCAATCATTGAATCCAAACCAACAAGAAGATGGGCAATGCCCGATACGTTGGTGATTATCTTTTTTGTTGCTATTTTAACCAGTCTTGCCACCTGGGTAGTTCCGGTGGGGATGTTTGACAGTCAGGAAGTGCAGTATCAGGTTGATGGTCAAACAAAAACACGCAAAGTCGTAGATCCACACTCATTTCGCATTCTGACTAACGAAGCAGGCGAACCTGAGTATCACCGCGTACAGCTGTTCACGACGGGCGATGAACGCCCGGGCCTGATGAACTTCCCGTTTGAAGGGTTAACCTCAGGATCGAAATACGGGACAGCCGTTGGCATCATCATGTTTATGCTGGTGATTGGCGGCGCGTTTGGCATTGTGATGCGTACAGGAACCATTGATAACGGTATCCTGGCGCTTATTCGCCATACCCGCGGGAATGAAATTCTCTTTATTCCTGCGCTGTTTATTCTGTTTTCACTTGGCGGCGCGGTATTTGGTATGGGAGAAGAGGCCGTCGCCTTTGCCATTATCATCGCACCGCTAATGGTCCGGCTGGGCTATGACAGTATTACCACCGTCCTGGTGACTTATATTGCCACGCAAATCGGTTTTGCCAGTTCGTGGATGAACCCGTTTTGTGTGGTTGTTGCTCAGGGGATTGCCGGCGTTCCGGTGCTTTCTGGCTCCGGGTTGCGCATCGTGGTGTGGGTTATCGCCACTCTGATTGGCCTGATCTTTACCATGGTGTACGCCTCACGAGTGAAAAAGAATCCTCTTCTGTCACGCGTGCATGAGTCCGACCGCTTCTTTCGTGAAAAGCAGGCGGATGTTGAACAACGTCCGTTTACCTTTGGTGACTGGCTGGTATTGATTGTCCTGACAGCCGTAATGGTCTGGGTGATTTGGGGCGTGATCGTTAATGCCTGGTTTATTCCAGAAATTGCCAGCCAGTTCTTCACCATGGGTCTGGTGATTGGCATCATCGGCGTTGTTTTCCGCCTTAACGGCATGACGGTTAATACCATGGCTTCATCCTTTACCGAAGGGGCGCGAATGATGATCGCCCCTGCCCTGCTGGTGGGTTTCGCCAAAGGGATTTTGCTGCTGGTTGGTAATGGTGAAGCAGGTAATGCCAGCGTGTTAAATACTATCCTCAACAGCATTGCCAATGCCATTAGCGGTCTGGACAACGCGGTCGCGGCCTGGTTTATGTTGCTCTTCCAGGCTGTATTTAATTTCTTCGTGACGTCCGGTTCTGGTCAGGCGGCATTAACTATGCCGTTACTGGCACCGCTTGGCGATCTGGTCGGTGTTAACCGTCAGGTTACCGTGCTGGCGTTCCAGTTTGGTGATGGCTTCAGCCACATCATTTACCCAACCTCAGCTTCGTTAATGGCAACGCTCGGTGTGTGCCGGGTGGACTTCCGTAACTGGCTGAAGGTGGGCGCGACCCTGCTTGGACTGCTGTTTATTATGTCCAGCGTCGTAGTGATCGGCGCTCAGTTGATGGGCTACCACTAAAAATGTTAAGAGCCGCAATTGCGGCTCTTTTTTCATTCTGCCGTTTCAGTCTCTACGGCTTCATTTTTGGCATTGCGCTTCATCCACAACGCCAGCGCTTTCAGCGAGTCTGGAGTGAACTCATCGCAGCGTGCGGTGATTTCTTCCGGCGTCAGCCAGCAAACTCCACTGACTTCATCTTCCTGTAGGGCGAAGGGACCGTGAGAGACGCAACTGAACAACGCGCCCCAGACACGGCAATTTTTATCTTCGAAATAGAACTGCCCGTGCTCGGCAAAGGGGACACCGGCAATGCCCAACTCTTCTTCCGCTTCGCGACGCGCGGATTCCAGCAGTTGCTCATCGGCCTGAACTACACCGCCTGCGGTCGCATCTAACATGCCGGGTAAAAAGTCTTTTGTCTCGGTACGACGCTGGACCAGAATTTTGCCCATGCCATCATGCACGACGATGTAAGTTGCACGATGACGCAGACACTGTGCCCGCATTTGTTCCCGGCTGGCTTGTGCAATGACTTCGTTCTCTTCATTGACAATATCCACCCATTCAGTACTTGCCAAACGACGCTGTTCCATTATCAGGAAACCTTCTTTTTCTGGCGCTCTTACGGCGCATTTTGAGTTGTGGGTAAATTACGGATTAATCGCGACCTGCGCAATGATACTTTGATCATTGAGTGCGATTACACTAAGTACGTCATTATCCAGCATGCCATAACCCGCCGGATTACCGCCTTTCGGAATACTCACCGAGCCGGGGTTGAAGTGGAAAATCTCCCCCCGCTGTTCTGCCACTGGCAGATGGGTATGACCGTACACCAGCACATCGTTCTGGTTTAAAGCAGGTAGATTTTCCGGGCCAAAAAGATGACCATGCGTCAAAAACAGACGTTGTTTTTCCAGTAATACCTGTTGCCACGGCGCGGTTATCGGGAAATGCAGCATCATTTGATCCACTTCGCTGTCGCAGTTGCCACGCACAGCGATAACCTTATGTGCCACTTCATTAAGCCGTTCAGCGACTTTGGCTGGCGCGTAACCCTCCGGTAAAGCATTACGCGGGCCGTGATTCAACACGTCGCCAAGGATCACCAGCCACTGGGCACCGCTTTGGACAAACAACTCCACAACACGTTCCGTCGCCGGTAACGACCCATGAATGTCCGATGCAAACATCAGTTTCATCACTCACTCCTCGTCGAAAAAACGTAAGCTATGATACTGGATTCTGTCGTTGCTATCAGCCAGATTGCTTCGCCGAAAGTGCAATAAAACGCTGGACAGACGCTCGCTGCCACTGGAATGTCGCATAATCCACCAGGCGTTCTGGCACCTCATCGCCATGTAGTACCAGGCGGTTAATCATTAGCGCCAGATCAGTATCAGCAATGCACCATTCACCAAATAAATTCGGCTGACCCAGTGCTAACAAATGTTCTGCCATCGCGAACAGTTTCTCTGCACTGGCTTTTCCCTCGGCCGTTAGTGGCGCTTTTTTCGCCCCCGCAAAGACAACATCCGTCGGACGCTCTTCGCGGATGGGCATCAGATCGCTGCGCAGCCAGGCCTGAATCTGTCGTGCACGCGCACGATTTTCTAAATCAAGCGGATAAATACGTTCCCAGGTCGGTGGCGCAAATCGATCTTCCAGATACTCCGCAATGGCAGAAGATTCACTCAACTCAAAATCATCGATTTGTAATAACGGCACACGGCGTGTCTGACCGTAACCTTGCCACGTCGGCTGCAAATGTTCACCGCTGTCGAGGTCGATGGTCTTGATATGAAACGACAGGCCTTTTTCCTGCAACGCCACCCAGGCGGATAACACATAAGGGGAGAAAAAGTGGGCATCTGACCAAAGCGTGATAGCGGGTTTACTCATTATGTCCTCGGCAATAAAGGGGGCTGGCTATCAAACTATAGAGCCTTTTTGTCACTGTCACGTGACGAATACTCACGTAAGTCGCCGCGCTTTCTATACTTGTGGTGTTCAGATGATTAAACAACCGGAGCTGCAATGATCGATCTCTATTTCGCCCCGACACCCAATGGTCACAAAATTACGCTGTTTCTCGAAGAAGCAGAGCTTGATTATCGCTTGATTAAGGTAGACTTGGGGAAAGGCGGTCAGTTTCGTCCGGAATTTTTGCGCATTTCGCCCAACAACAAAATTCCGGCAATTGTTGATCATTCTCCTGCCGATGGCGGCGAACCGTTAAGCCTCTTTGAGTCTGCTGCCATTTTGTTGTATCTGGCTGAGAAAACAGGACTCTTTTTGAGTCATGAAACGCGTGAGCGCGCCGCCACATTACAGTGGTTATTCTGGCAGGTAGGCGGACTGGGGCCGATGCTTGGGCAAAATCATCATTTTAATCACGCAGCCCCCCAAACCATTCCTTACGCTATTGAACGTTATCAGGTTGAAACTCAGCGTCTTTACCATGTACTAAACAAGCGGCTGGAAAACTCGCCCTGGCTGGGAGGCGAGAACTACAGCATTGCGGATATTGCCTGCTGGCCGTGGGTTAATGCCTGGACTCGCCTGCGAATTGACCTCGCAATGTATCCGGCAGTCAAGAACTGGCATGAGCGGATCCGTTCGCGCCCTGCCACCGGGCAGGCACTGCTAAAAGCACAACTCGGTGATGAGCGTTCGGATAGTTAACAGAAACAGGTTCTCGTGTATTATTTCATCCTAAGTAAAACAACGGAGAACCTGCAATGGCACAACCTGCCGCTATTATTCGTATAAAGAACCTTCGTTTGCGTACGTTTATCGGAATTAAGGAAGAAGAAATTAACAACCGTCAGGATATTGTTATCAATGTGACGATCCACTACCCCGCCGATAAAGCGCGCACTAGCGAAGATATCAACGATGCGCTGAATTATCGCACCGTAACGAAAAACATTATTCAGCATGTAGAGAATAACCGTTTCTCTTTGCTGGAAAAATTAACTCAGGATGTGCTCGATATCGCACGTGAACATCACTGGGTGACGTATGCTGAAGTGGAGATCGATAAACTGCACGCGCTGCGCTACGCCGATTCGGTATCCATGACCTTAAGCTGGCAGCGTTAATCGCCATATCGGGAGGCTGCATGAACATAGTGATCACCGGAGGGACGGGATTAATTGGTCGCCATTTGATTCCGCGTTTGCTGGAGCTGGGCCATCAAATTACGGTAGTGACGCGTAACCCGCAGAAAGCCAGTTCCGTTCTCGGCCCTCGGGTGACACTATGGCAAGGGCTTGCCGATCAAAGCAACCTCAACGGCGTTGATGCGGTAATCAACCTGGCCGGAGAACCGATTGCTGATAAACGCTGGACTCACAAGCAAAAAGAGCGTCTCTGCCAAAGCCGCTGGAATATCACGCAAAAACTGGTCGATTTGATTAATGCTAGCGACACGCCGCCGTCGGTACTCATTTCCGGCTCGGCAACGGGCTATTATGGCGACTTAGGTGAAGTGGTGGTTACCGAAGAGGAACCGCCGCATAACGAATTTACTCATAAACTCTGCGCCCGCTGGGAAGAGATTGCCTGCCGGGCGCAAAGTGACAAAACGCGAGTGTGCCTGCTGCGAACCGGCGTGGTACTGGCACCGGACGGCGGTATTCTCGGTAAAATGCTGCCACCGTTTCGTCTTGGCCTGGGCGGGCCGATTGGTTCCGGTCGGCAGTATCTGGCCTGGATTCATATTGATGATATGGTCAACGGCATTCTCTGGCTGCTGGATAACGAGCTGCGCGGGCCATTTAATATGGTTTCGCCCTACCCGGTACGCAATGAACAATTTGCCCATGCGCTCGGTCATGCGCTGCATCGCCCGGCTATTTTGCGCGTCCCCACAACCGCCATTCGGCTGTTAATGGGCGAATCTTCAGTACTGGTATTAGGTGGACAACGCGCGCTGCCTAAACGGCTGGAAGAAGCGGGTTTTGCGTTTCGCTGGTACGATTTAGAAGAGGCGCTGGCGGATGTCGTTCGCTGATGTGGTTTACAGCAAACATCCGCCAGTTAACTCCCTGTGTTACAGGATTAGTGGCTTTGCGCGATAAGATCGTCTGGTGAAAGTCGGGTCACCATCATAACTAACTCTCTGTCTAAACCTCTATCCAGCATCTCCTGAGCAATACGCAGGGCTTCTTCGTGTTTGCCCTGCATTGCGCCTTCTTCACGTAATCTGTCAGCAATGGTCATCAGTTTCTCCTTTTCTTGTGGTGCGCGTTCTGTTATCTCACCAATAAATGCACGGAAACGCTGGGCATCCCCTGTTTGTAATACGTAATTAAACAGGGCTTTTAGCTGTCTGTCATTAGTGTTCCCTGTAACTAGCAGCGAAACAATTTGGTCGACTAATCCCAACAGATCGCGCTGACGAATATGTTTCTGAATTAACTCCAACAGCGCCATTTTGCGGTGTTGCATAATCTCGTCATCCGGCACCACGGTAATATCCACCAACGGAAACGCTGATGAATATATTTTGCGGGCTATAGCAGGCTCGGCAAATTCATCAAGCCAGCAGAGTGAATAAGGATAAGGACTTCTGCAACCATGATAAAACAGCATCGGGATCACCAATGGAAGCTCTTTATAGCCCGCATCAAGATGGTTTTGCATTGCCGCAATGGAATAACGCATCATGCGAAAAGCCATTAATTCTTCCGGCTTACTTTGGTGCTCTATCACTACATAAATATAACCCACTCCCTCCTGCGTTTTCACAGACCACAAGAGGTCGGAATAATATTGCCGCAGGTCTTCATCAATAAAACTGTTTGGTTCTAGTTTAAGCGTCGTTAAATCACACAGTTTGCGCAGCGGCGCGGGAAGATGAATATTAATAAAATTCCGCGCGGTGTCTGGATGGCGTAAAAAAGATTTAAATACCGCATCATGCGGCGTGGAAGTTGTCGATATTGTCATGGCGTTCCGTCACCCCTCAAATTTAAGATGACGCGACAATAACCACGATTAACACCCAATGCAGCAGGCAGTTTTTATCTTTGGACAGCGAATTCAGAAGTATTTTTAGCGGACTGCAACTTTTACATTTCAGCGGAAGCTGACTCGCAAATTCCCCTTGAAAATACTCCGGCAGCGTTAGCCACCGGAGAGGAAATTATTTCAGCGATCCCTTAAGGAACTGTTGCAGACGAGGGCTTTGCGGGTTGCCAAATAACTGCTCCGGCGCGCCCTCTTCTTCTATTTTCCCCTGATGGAGGAAAATGACGTGAGTAGAAACATGGCGAGCAAAGCCCATTTCGTGAGTCACTACCACCATGGTTTTCCCCTCTTCTGCCAGTTGCTGCATAATACGTAACACTTCGCCTACCAGTTCAGGATCGAGCGCCGAGGTAGGTTCATCAAACAGTAAAACTTCTGGTTCCATCGCCAGCGCCCGCGCGATAGAAACACGCTGTTGCTGACCGCCGGAAAGATGCACCGGATATTTCCCCTGCGCACGTTCGTCTATCCCGACTTTCGCCAGATACTTCACCGCCCGCTCGCGCGCTTCCTGCTTGCTCAGGCCCAACACCTGAATCGGCGCTTCCATGACGTTTTCCAACACCGTCATATGGCTCCAGAGATTGAAGTGCTGGAATACCATCGTCAGGCGTGTGCGCAGTAAGCGCAGTTGATTTTTATCGGCGACTTTGAGTTGACCGTCTTTGTCGCGCACCAGATTGATCGTCTGGCCATTGACCACGATCGATCCTTCACTCGGTTTTTCGAGGAAGTTAATGCAGCGCAGAAAGGTACTTTTCCCCGATCCCGACGATCCGATGATGCTTATTACATCTCCGGCATTCGCTTGCAGTGAGACCCCTTTCAGCACTTCGTGTTCGCCATAGCGTTTGTGCAAATCGATAACGTTTAATTTATTCTCGGACATCGTATTCTCAGTGCGTTGAAGAAGGTTTCACATGCTGCAACCAGCGTTTTTCCGCTCTGCGAAAGAGGCTGATCAGGACATAAGAGATGATTAAATAGAGCACCGCGGCAATGCCGAAGGCGGTAAAAGGTTGATACGTGGCGGCGTTAATATCGCGGGCTATTTTCAGCAGATCCGGCACAGTGGCCGTAAACGCCAGCGCAGTAGAGTGCAGCATCAGGATCACTTCGTTGCTGTATGCCGGTAACGCAATACGCAGCGCAGAAGGCAAAATAATGCAGCGATACATTTTAAAGGTCGAGAAGCCATAGGCTCTGGCGGCTTCAATTTCCCCATGCGGAACCGAACGGATTGCCCCAGCAAAAATCTCGGTAGTGTAAGCGCAGGTGTTAAGCGTCAGCGCCAGCACGGTACAGTTCAGGCCACTGCGGAAGAAAGCGTTAAGGAATTCGGTTCCCTTAACAATCTCAAGCGTGTACATGCCGGAATAGAACACCAGCAACTGAACATACAGCGGCGTACCGCGAAAAATATAGGTAAATAACCAGATTGGAAACTGGATGTATTTATTACTGGAGACACGACCAATCGCCAGAAACAGCGCCAGGACTCCGCCTATCACTACCGACAAAATAAGCAGCCACAGAGTGATCGCCACACCAGTAAAGCGATAACCGTCGGTCCACAGCAGCGGTTTCCAGTATTCATGTAAGATTTCGATCACAGGTCAGCCCTCTTCACACCCACGGAGTAGCGGCGCTCAAGGAACAGCAGCACACCATTGGAAACGGTGGTGAAAACCAGGTAAATCACGCCACAGACGATGGCGAAATAGAACGGTTCCCAGGTACTTTTGCCTGCCAGCTGCGTGGCTTTGACCACATCTTCCAGGCCGAGTAACGAAACCAGTGCGGTAGATTTGAGGATCACCTGCCAGTTGTTGCCAATGCCTGGCAGGGCGTAACGCATCATCGCCGGAAACATGATCCGCCGAAACACTTGCCCGCGAGTAAAACCGAACGCCGTCGCCGCCTCTATATGCCCTTTCGGCACTGCCATAAACGCGCCACGGAACGTTTCGGTAAAATAAGCACCGTAGATAAAACCGAGAGTGATAATACCAGCGACCATCGGATCGATATCAATCTGCCCGACGCCCATCGCCTCCGTCACCATGTTTAGCGCAATCTGCAAACCATAGAAAATCAGCAGCATCAACACCAAGTCCGGCACGCCTCGAATCAGCGTGGTGTACCCTTCGAAAATCAGCCCCGAAAGCCGATTTTGCGAGAGCTTACCGCCAGCGCCAATTAAACCGATGATTACAGCGAGCACTACAGAGCTGATAGCCAGCTCCAGCGTGACGAGCGCACCCTGTAAAATAACACCTGAAAACCCATACAACATGCTGCCTGTCCTGTCGTGTGTGGTGAATTACCGCCTCTTGTCTCCCTCCGGTTACCCGAAGGGAGCGGGCTTTCTTTCACCGATGGCGATTAACCACCATAAACATCAAAATCGAAGTATTTTTCGCTAATTTCTCGTAAGTACCGTCAGCGCGCATTTCGGCAAAGGCTTTGTTCAGTGCCTCGCGCAGTTCGTTATCTTCTTTACGCAGGCCCATGCCGGTCCCTACGCCAAACAGTTTTTCATCTTTAACAGACGGACCACCGAATTTGTAATCTTTACCGACGGGTTGTTTGAGGAAACCTTCGCTGGCAGCGACCTCATCCTGGAACGCGGCATCAATACGTCCGGCAGTCAGGTCAGAATAAATGTTGTCCTGCCCCTGATACGAGACGATTTCAATGCCTTTTGGTGCCCAGTGTTCATTACCGAACGTCTCCTGGGTGGTGCCCTGCAATACGCCTACCCGTTTGCCTTTCAGCGACTCGACTGTCGGCTGAATGTCAGAATTTTTCGCCACCACCAGACGAGAATCGGCAGCGTACAGTTTGTCGGTGAAGGCAATTTCTTGCTGACGTTTTTCCGTAATGGAAAGCGATGACATGATGGCGTCAATCTTCTTCGCTTTTAAGGACGGGATTAACGCATCCAGCGGGTTTTCGACAAACGTACATTGCGTATTGATGCGCTTGCACAACTCCTTCGCCAGCTCGATATCCAGCTAACCAGTCGCCTTGTGAATTTTTTTGATTCAAATGGCGCATAGGTCGGGTCGGTACCGATGCGGATGTTTTGCGGAATCGCAGCAAATGCCGCAGTTGCTGGAGAAGGCCAGAACCGAGAGAGCGATAGCACCAGTTTTTTCATAATGTCCTCAACTACAGTCTTTTTATAGGGAATATTTACAGGTTTGTTACACTTATCGTGCCATAAAATTGACCATCAAGGCAAATATCCGCGCCGTTATACGTATTATTTTTCATTAAAAATGCTTAAAGATGCATTTCAATGCACCACGATAGTGCAACAAACCTGGCGTGCACCATGATGATCATCCATCAGGTACAGCTTCCCAGTGACTTATCAGTCACCGTAGACATTAAAGTCGAAATACTTTTTCGCCATCTTGTCGTAGGTGCCGTCCTGACGCAGCTCGCCAAGTGCCTTATTGAAGGCAGCCGTCAGTTCAGCATCATCTTTACGGGCTACACCGGGGCCATCACCGAAGAATTTTTTGTCTTTTACTGATGAGCCAGCAAAGGCGAAATCTTTACCAGCAGGTCGCTTGAGGAATCCTTCGCTGGCAGCAACTTCATCTTGTAAACGCAGCATCCAGACGTCCTGCAGCCAGATTGGAATAGACCAAATCCTGGTTGGCATAGGCCACCACATCCACGCCTTTACTACGCGCGTTCGTTAGCGTAAGCTTCTCGTCATCCCTGCAGCACACCAAGATGTTTACCTTTCAGTGTTAGTGTTGGCTGAATCGGTGAACCTTTGGCCGCAATCAAAATCAGAATCTGCGCGTACAGCTTGTCGGAGAGGCAATCTCCTCCTGCTACGTTTATCGGTAATGGAAGCCAACGAAATAATAGCGTCGATTTTTTCGCTTTCAGTGAGGGGATCAGCGCGTCAAAGTCACTGGCAACCAGGGCACTTCCACTTTATCGTTTGCACATCTCGTTACCGAGATTGACACCAAAGCCAGGAAATCACCTTTAGCATCTTTCGATGAGAACGGTGCGTAGGTGGTATCGGTTCCGAGACGTACCGTCTCCGGCAGCGCCGCATAGCTGGAAGCCGCTGCGGAGAGACCGACTAATAAAGACAGAGCGAGAATCGACTTCTTCATACATAACCCTCAAGTGAAAATGGCTTTTTTATGTTGTGTATTGTGTTGTGTGTTTGCAGGCTCTTTCATGCAGGTCTTATGCCATCTTGACGACAACAGTAACATTCAACGTTAAATATGTTAATAAGACATT
Organism: Shigella flexneri; assembly: GCA_048288465.1. Lineage (GTDB taxonomy): Bacteria > Pseudomonadota > Gammaproteobacteria > Enterobacterales > Enterobacteriaceae > Enterobacter > Enterobacter flexneri_B. The sequence goes on from CP182556.1 coordinate 2,346,757, forward strand.
GCATTATTGTCCTGAAGTTGAAGATAGCAGGTATAGCGGTTGAATCGCAGCGTTTCGATTGAATGGCAGAAACAAAATGTCGAGGATTTGATCGCGGTTGCAAAATTGCCCTGAAACAGGGCAACAGCGGAGTTATGCGCCCTGCCAGCGGGCAAAGAGATCTTCAGGAAGGGTTATTGCAAACTGGTCAAGAACACGATTAACCGTCTGATTTATCACATCATCAAGGGATTGCGGGCGATGATAAAACGCCGGAACGGGAGGCATAATCACCGCACCGATTTCTGCCGCCTGAGTCATTAAACGCAGATGGCCGAGTGTACGGTGTTTTACTATGCAGCCACCAACGGGCGACGCTCTTTCAGCACCATCTGCCGCACGGGTCAGAAAGCCATCAGTATAGCTATGGACAATGCCGGAAAGGGTTTGATTGAACAGGCAAAAATCACCATCCCCGAGCGTCTGGAAAAGAACCGGAAGAGATGCTGGCGGCAGATCGCGCGCATCGTGCGTGACATCGGCTAAACGCCTGCACTTCGCGCAGAGAAAAATCCGTTTCGAGGGACAAGGTTGGCGCGCTGCCTGGCCATCACCAGATGCGTTTCGATATCCTGCGGCATCGCGCAGAACCTGTAAGAAGCGCACGCCATAAATCGCGCCGCTGGCACCGCTGATGCCTACGGGAGTCGTTTCATAAATAGTTGCCGTCAGACTTGGCAGGTAACTTTGCAGGATTTCGGCGGTAGTTGCAAGTTAGGTGCCAGACCGGCACCCTCAGCGAAGGCATCATCCTTCGTCATGCATTTCGAGATTTTCCACTTCGTTCCGCGTTATCCCATCGCCTCGGCGTTATCATTACGCAACGTATTCGAGGAAATCGAGGTAGCCCTGATCAACGTCTTTGGTGACGCAGCACGCCGTTGAATACCGAGCATTCAAACTGCCTAATATCCGGGTTTTCGCGCGGACCGGCTTCTATTGTGTAGATTGTTCATATTCCTGGAACTCAAACCCGTCAGCACCCGTCATCCCGGCGAATTTCATCCGACTTCACGACCGTGAGCGATTAGCTCCGTGGCGCTCGGCATATCAATACCATAAACGTTCGGGAAGCGAATTTCCGGTGCCGCAGTAAGCGAGCAGAATTTTCCTTCGCTCCGGCTTCGCGTGCCATCTCGATAATCTGCTCAGAAGTGGTGCCACGGACGATGGAAGCCGCTCACCAGCAGGACGTTTTTATCGCGGCTTGTGTGGGTTGGCATTCAGTTTACGGCGTACGGAGTTACGACGCAGCTGCTGGCCCGGCATGATAAAGGTGCGGCCAACATAGCGGTTTTTAACGAAGCCCTGGCGGTACGGTTTGCCCAGAATACGAGCAATTTCCAGCGCGATATCACACGAGGTTTCTGGGATCGGGATCACCACGTCGATATCCAGATCTTCCCATTCGCGGGCAATTTTCTCGCCCAGTTTCGTGCCCATATTCACACGCGCGCTGTAAACGGAAATTTTGTCGATAAACGAGTCCGGGCGGGCAAAGTATACATACTCAAACAGGCACGGATTGCTGACCGGATTGTCAGCACATTGACGGGTAAACAACTGCCCTTCTTCAGTGATGTAAATCGCTTCGCCCGGCGCGACGTCACGCAGGAAATCAAAGCCCAGCGTATCGAGCGCTACGCTTTCGGAAGCGACCATATATTCTGTACGGTTCTCGTCAATATCACGTTTTCCCAGTACCAGCGGACGAATCCCGTTTGGATCGCGGAAAGCAACCATACCGTGGCCGATAATCATCGCCACACAGGCATACGCGCCGCGGATTAAGCGGTTTGTGGCAGCAATGGCAGCGAAAATATTGTCGGCTTCCAGCGGGTAGTGGCGGAAGTTGTCCAGCTCGCTGGCGAAGATATTAAGCAGAATTTCCGAGTCGGAAGTGGTGTTGATGTGGCGGCGTTTTTCTTCAAACAGTTTTTTACGCAACTCGTGAGCGTTGGTCAGATTGCCGTTGTGGGCAAGCGTAATGCCATACGGGGAGTTAACGTAAAACGGCTGCGCTTCAGAGGCGCTGGAGCTGCCAGCCGTAGGGTAACGCACATGACCAATGCCCATATTGCCCTGCAAACGCTGCATATGGCGAGCTTCAAATACATCGCTCACCAGCCCGTTCGCTTTACGCAAACGGAAGCAGTTATTGGCATCTATGGTGATGATGCCGGCGGCATCCTGACCGCGATGCTGAAGCACCGTTAAGGCATCATAAATCGACTGGTTAACCGGCATAACACCGGCGATACCGACAATACCGCACATACGTCTTTTTCCTCGTTAAGCCACATCTCAGAGCACTTACGCTCTGGGCAAGAAACTTGACGAGCTTTGCAGATAATCAAAAAACCATCTGATGATAAAACTGAATTGCGGGATCAGCTGTGATTTGCTCCAGTCTTCACTTTTCGACACCCCGGTAAAGGAGTCGAGAAAGAAGAGAATGGCGGCAACAATCAACACACCGCGCAACGCACCGAAACAGACGCCCAGCACCCGATCGGTGCCTGACAACCCCGTTTTCTCCACCAACTGGCCTATCACGAAGTTCACGATAGCACCAACGATCAGGGTAGCGATAAACAGTACCGCGATGGCAATCCCATTTCGAACCAGTTCGTCTTCAAAGCCCGTAAACCAGACTGACAGGTAAGTGTAGTAATGACTGGCAACAAAGAAAGCACAACCCCATGTCACCAGCGATAACGCTTCACGAACAAAGCCGTGGATCAGGCTAACCAGAGAGGAAAAAGCAATCACCGCGATTATGGCGTAATCAATCCAGACCATATGTGTCCCACGATTTTACGCCCTGTCATCCTGTTCGGGGCGCATTCTAACAGAAAAAGAAAACGTTTGCGTAGGGATTTCCTTCCCGCGCATCAATAAAAATGGCGCTGAAAAAATATTCAACGCCATCGACTTTTTATGCCTTTGCGGCATCGTGCAATGCGTGTCGGATGCGGCGTAAACGCCTTATCCGACCTACGGTTCTAACACTGCCCAAGCCTGATAAGACGCGCCAGCGTCGCATCAGGCAAGACTGTATTAATTCGGCGTATAGCCCATTACCACGCCACTTAAGCCAGAAAGTTGCTTCAACTCACCCAGCGAACCTTTCAGCTTATCTTTCGAGGCATCCGGCCCAACCAGAATACGGGTAATTTTACCCTGCACTGGCGTGGATGGCGACGTATAAACCCGATAACCGGCACCGCGCAGCTTACCGACAATCTCATTCACTTTATCGGCATTTTTCAGCGCACCCAGATGCACAACATAAGCTTTACCCGTTGGCGCTGCTTTTTCTTCCACGACCGGCTTCTGTTGTGGCTTCCGCGCACGTGGTACTTCAACCTTTGGTTTAAGCGGCTCCACCGGTTTCCGCTTCGGTGGGGCGACCGGTGCATGTTCCGGTTGAAACTCCGAGTTATTGGCTGCAGATAGGGACGGATCGAGCGACGGTGCTGCGGCATCACCTGCCCGCACCTCTTCCGCTGCGCCTTCCGGCGGCTGCGTCGGCAACGCCTGGGTGGCGGCTGGCATCATATCAGGCTCATCACGATCGCCCGCTTTCGGCACCAGCGGGATAGCCGCGAACTCATCCTGATAATGTTTTTTCTGCCCGTCCAGCAGCCCTGGAAGTACAATCACCCCCAGCGCCACCAGCACGATCGTGCCCACTAACCGATTCTGAAACTTACTTGCCACCGCTTCTCCTCGCGTCAATCACTTCCATGACATGTGCGACCGTGTGGAAAGAACCACACACCAGCACGGTGTCTTCCGCTTTAGCGTCCGCCATTGCGGCATCCCATGCCTGCGCAACGCTATCAAATGATTTGCCGTTACCCAAATGCTCAAGCAGTTGTTCTGCCGTGGCACCGCGCGGCCCTTCCAGTGGCGCACAATACCAGTCATCAACCACGCTTTTCAACCAGGCCAGAGTTCCGGCAATATCTTTATCATGTAGCATACCGATAACCGCCAGCACGCGCCCGTTTTTCGGTAGCGCTTTCATACGCCCGGTGAGATATTCCGCCGCATGTGGATTATGCGCGACATCAAAAATAACGCGTGGCGACTCGCTCACAATCTGGAAACGTCCCGGCAAAATTGCGCTGGCAATCCCGTCGCGAATGGCATTTTCACTGACTTCCAGCCCGCTGGCACGCAGTGCCGCCAGCGCCGTTGCGGCATTCGGTTGCGGGACAAGCGGCAACGGCAGATTTTCCAGCGTGCCGTGAGCATCGCTAAACGCCCAGTCATGATCGGTGACGGAATAGTTCCACTCAACGCCCCGACGTTGTAACAGTGCACCTTTTTCCTGCGCCACATCAGCAATGGTAGAAGGCATTTCCGGCTCACCGACAATTGCCGGTTTTTCGCTGCGGAAGATGCCTGCTTTCTCGAGACCAATACTTTCGCGATCTGGACCCAGCCAGTCGGTATGATCCAGCGCAATACTGGTTACTACCGCGACATCGGCATCGACAATATTGGTTGCGTCCAGACGACCGCCCAGCCCTACTTCCAGAATCACCACGTCAAGTTGTGCCTGCTTGAACAGCCACAACGCCGACAGCGTACCGTACTCGAAATAGGTCAGGGAAATATCACCGCGTGCCGATTCAATCTCCGCAAAAGAGGCGGTGTGGGCCGATTCCGGCAATTCCTGGCCCTGCACACGTACGCGCTCGGTATAACGCACCAGATGAGGCGAACTGTAGACGCCCACTTTGTACCCTGCCGCCATCAGAATCGACTCCAGCGTACGGCAGGTGGTGCCTTTGCCATTCGTACCCGCAACGGTAAACACAAATGGCGCTGGTTTCAGGACGCCAAGACGCGCCGCGACCTGGCTCACGCGCTCAAGGCCGAGATCGATAGTTTTACTGTGCAGGTTTTCCAGATAAGAAAGCCACGAAGCCAGAGGCGACGCGGCTTGAGGAGTGCGTTTGATAATCATGGTATCCGCTGATTCGTTACGGTGAGAATAGCAAAAGGGCAGAGCCAGTGGCCCTGCCCTTATCAGTTATCAGGCCTCAGGTTCCTGATCCGGTACCGGGGGTACCACTACGCCTTCACGCGGCGCTTCAGGATTCGGCGCTGGCAGATTCATCAACTTCGCCAGAATGCTCGCCAGTTTCAGGCGCATTTCCGGACGACGGACGATCATGTCGATCGCGCCTTTCTCGATCAGGAATTCACTGCGCTGGAATCTAGGCGGCAGTTTTTCGCGAACGGTCTGTTCGATAACACGCGGACCGGCAAAGCCGATTAACGCTTTAGGTTCAGCGATGTTGAGATCGCCCAGCATGGCGAAACTTGCAGAAACACCGCCCATCGTCGGGTCGGTCAGCACGGAGATGTACGGCAAGCCGCGCTCCTGCATTTTTGCCAGTGCCGCAGAGGTTTTCGCCATCTGCATCAGCGACATCAGTGCTTCCTGCATACGTGCGCCACCAGAGGCGGAGAAGCAGATCAGCGGGCAGTTATCTTCCTGCGCCTGCTCAACGGCACGCACGAAACGTGCACCCACAACAGACCCCATTGAACCGCCCATAAAGGCGAACTCGAATGCCGCAGCGACAACCGGCATTCCATACAGAGTGCCTTTCATCACCACCAGCGCATCTTTTTCGCCGGTTTCTTTCTGCGCAGATGCCAGACGGTCTTTATACTTCTTGGAGTCACGAAACTTCAGCTCATCTTTCGGCTCAAGCTCGCTACCCAGCTCCACAAGGCTTCCTTCATCTAACAGGCTATGCAGGCGATTACGCGCTGTCATACGCATGTGATGGTCACACTTCGGACAGACCTCAAGATTACGTTCCAGCTCAGCGCGGTATAAAACCTGACCGCAGCTATCACACTTAGTCCACACCCCTTCAGGAATGCTCGCCTTGCGGGTGGGAGTAATGTTGCTTTTAATTCGTTCAATCCAGCTCATTAGGGACCTTTCTGTCTGAACCTGGTTCGATGCCAGTTTTATCTTTGGGGACGCATAATGCCATTTTTGCCCCCAACAGACCATGAATGTTGCACATTAAAACATAACAGCCCGAAACTTTGGATAAAAAAGTGGTCGAACCGCGGAGTTACTTTTTATTTTGCGGCGCGTGCCGCAGCGCGTTTGTGACGGATTATTTCGATGACGCCCGGCAAAATAGAAACCACAATAATCCCGACGATCAGCAGCTTAAGGTTATCCTGAACCATCGGGATTGTACCGAAGAAATAGCCTGCGTAGGTAAAAAGCAGTACCCACAACAGTGCGCCGATCACGTTATAAGCAGCGAAATGACGGTACGACATGTGGCCCATTCCCGCAACAAACGGGGCGAACGTTCTGACGATCGGCACAAAACGGGCGAGAATAATCGTTTTGCCGCCATGTTTCTCATAAAACTGATGGGTTTTGTCGAGATAACTGCGACGGAAAATTTTCGAATTGGGATTACTGAATAACTTTTCACCGAACAACCGCCCGATAGTGTAATTGACCGCGTCACCCACAATCGCGGCGATCAGCATCAGCACTACCATCATATGGACGTTGAGATCGTTGGTTTCCAGTGATGCCAACGCTCCGGCAACAAACAGCAATGAATCACCCGGTAAAAACGGCATTACCACCAGACCGGTTTCACAGAACAAAATTAAGAACAAAATGGCATAAACCCAGACGCCGTACTCCGCGACTAGCTCTGCCAGATGCACGTCAATGTGCAGGATAAAATCGATGAGGAAATAAATCAGGTCCATATTTGCCTATGCCTTGTACTCGTCATCTTTCAGGCTGTAACTACGTTGGCTACAGCCTGAAATGTTCCGAGCATTATTCTCGTTAGTCCGCCAGAAATAGCGGGCCCATTGGCGGTTTTGGAAGATCATACCGGTCAGGGTAATCCACCGCGACCAGATACAGCCCTTCCGCTTTTGCCGTTGCTGCCGCCAGCGTTCTGTCCTTTGCCGCCAGCAACTCTGCTATCCAGCTCTCCGGCTGGTTGTGGGCACCGACTTCCATCAGGCTGCCGACAATATTCCTGACCATATGATGTACAAAGGCATTCGCTTTGATATCAACCACCACATAAGGACCGTGACGCGTGACATTAATATGCATAACGTTGCGCCACGGGGTTCGGGACTGGCACTGCACCGCACGGAACGAGGTGAAATCATTCTCGCCCAGCAAGCATTGCGCAGCCCGATGCATCCGTTCAGCGTCCAGCGGTTCGTAAAAATGGGTTACCCCTTTACTCAGTACCGCCGGGCGCAGCCGATGATTGTCGTTGATGTAGCGATAACGGCGAGCCGTGGCGGGCGCTGGATCGGGCATGAAAATCATCAGGTACAGCTTTAACCCAACCGCAGGCGATCTCACCAGGTAAATTCGCATTTACGCCAAGGTCCACGCCGCGTCTTTGCGCAGCGCGGTCTCAAATGCCGCCGCCTGCCGGTACCGTGTACCCCTACGTCAGTACGCCGGCGCCAGAGAGAGCGGGTGATGGGTTCATGCGTTCCTGGGAGAGCGCCTTTTCCAGCTTCTCCTGCACACTGCAAACTCGTCTGCCGTTGCCAGCCGTTTGACTACCATCATACTGGATTGCCAGCGCAAATTTATAAACTGGCAGTTGTTGCTGAGTCGAGGACATTAGTACAGGATACTCCTGCACCAGTTTCTCGGCGATTTTTTGATCAGCGCGCCGCCAAAGCGAACGTTATCGGCCACCGACCAGAACTGGACTTGCTCCGGCATACCGGTAGTCATTGCGCACGCAGCCGACGGAAAGATGCGGCGTACCCGGGAGCTTCACCTACCTGAGTTGGGGAATTGGTTCTCTTCAGAGAGCACGATGTCTTGGCCTTGAACGAACGCCATCACGCGCTTCTTCTGCTGCCAGTGGACGCAAGCTTCAAAGTGACCATCTGGGCATGACCATGGAGTGCCGAGTCCCTGGACGACGCTAGCCGAAGTGATCAGCCCTTCGTCCTGCAGGATTTTGCGTACTTCGTCGACGATACGACGTTCTTCACGCACGCTACCTTCGCTATCCGGCAGTAACAGGCAGCATGTTGAACGCCAGCTGACGCCGAAGGATCTTCTTCGTCGATCGGAAATCTCGTTGAGCAAATCTGGCAGCTGTACCGCTAACGCATCGACCACTTTTTGCCTGGGCGGAGCTGAAGATCAGGCTGGAGTAACGCTAATACGTGATAAACCGCCTGGATCGATTAACGGTTTCGTGCCGCCAGCAGCTGGCTGGTCAGACTGTCTGGTACGGCGATGACATTCCGGTTCCGGTAATCTGTCGCTGCGAACGGGTTTACTTCCGGCACCACCAGCGGTACGTGGGGTTCGGAGCAAACAATCCACTGCTGTGAATCACAGGCAACCTGAGTTGGTCGCTTCTTCAACCGGCCAGCGGTAGCTTCTTTGCCTGCGACGAAAAATGCCAGCTGCGCCTGCGTCCAGTCGAATTGGCGGCATCCTGCACGGTGATTGTTTTACCACCAAAGCGCAGTTGTCGCCTGCGCTTTCGTTACTGGCCTGCCAGTGCATAAATTTCTCCGACCGGGAACTGACGTTCAGCCAGCGTTTTGGGCAGGGATTCGCCCACGGCGCCAGCTACGCCCAGGACGGCAATGTTCCAGGCCCTAGTAGCTTACTCCAGGAAGATGGCAAAACTCCCTGCCAATGTTACAGCAGAGAGCATGAAGGGGGTGGTAGCTTCCCAGCTCATGAACGGCGTTAAAACCCAGAACGCCGGCAATGATCCCGCGCTGGCGTCATCACGAGAACGCGTACAGAGATGACCATTCACGGCGCTTGGGATCATTTTTGCGCAGTTTATCGAACTCACCGGTATCCCGGCAACTTCCGCGGCGGTGCATCATGGCGGCGCAGGCATCATTAGCCAAATGCACCAGCCTTTTCAGGCGTCGGTTGATCGAGCGGGCCATGCAGCGGCGATCCGACCAAACTCTGGCGCGGGCAGTAATGTATCCAGCGCAACGTGCTGTTCATGCCCAATAAACTTGCTATCAGCTCAAACGCTCCGTCGTGCCACGCGCTTTACCCTCCAAGGGCTATCCTCTGCGATATGCGGCGTGCCGATATCCACTTTTGTCAGCAATTCCACATTAAGTTCCGGCTCACCTTCCCGGACATCCGGCACCACGCTTAACTTCTGGCCTTGAGTTCAGGGCAGGTCGGCAGCGCGTGTTGTCGACGACTGCGCCACGGCAGGCGTTAATCAGAATCGCTCCGGGCTTCGGCTACGGATCAGTTTTTCATGACCGCCAGATGTAGCGTTTTGTACAGGACCTCTTTAAAGAGTGGCGTATGGAAAGTCGGTTGTCCGCGCGCTGGACGGCTAAGCTCATCCAGCGAGCGGGAATGACCCTCATGGGCAGCGAGTCGGCGCAAGGCAGATCGCAAAGTAAGGTTTTAATCCCTAACGCTTCCAGTCGCGCCTGCAATCGACGTCCAACGTTACCAACACCCACGATCCCCACCGTACAGTCGTACAGTGAAAATCCATCGCGTTCGGCAAGCATCGGCGGGAGAAAGCATCTTCCACCACCGCAATCGCATTACGGCCAGGTGCAGCGGAAAAACAGATCCCACCTGCTTCAACAGTGCTTCATCGACATGGTCGGTACCAGCAGTGGCAGTGCCAAGCGACGGGATCGGGTTTTCCTGCCAGCTAGTTCATTCACTTTCGTGACCGAACGCGCCGTCGGCGTTTCCGCGTCTGCCAGTTGAGCGACATACCGGGAACCGCGGTCACCTCACCCAAACGGCTGGATGAATTTGGCGGGCATAAGGCGTATTTTTCATCGACAGAGGATTTTCACGTTTGTGTTTACCTGTATGAGACGAGAGTTAACCGGACAAGTGTGCCGTGGTGGCGCAGGCAGGGCATGGTTGCGAAGGGGTCAGGTATAAGGATACGTAATGATACAACCTATTTCCGGCCCTCCTCCTGGGCAACCGCAGGGTCAGGAGGGGGATGACTTACCATCTGGCACGGGCAATCAGCCTTTATCCAGTCAGCAACGTACTTCGCTGGAAAGCTTAATGACGAAAGTGACCTCACTGACAACAACTGTGGCGAAGGGTTGGGGCGGGTATCAGGCACGATATTGGTCTGTCGGGAGATTCACCGCTGCTTTCGCGTCACTTCCCTGCCGCTGAGCATAATCTGGCGCAACGTTACTGGCCGCGCAAAAAGCCATTCTGCCCGCCACTTTTAGCGCAATTCAGGGAGTTGCGTCTGGGGAATAATCGTCAGGCGGTCACGGATTATATCCGTAAGACTTGGTTGAGCCGCCGGCTGAATCAGCTCTCACCGGAGCAATTAAAAACCATTCTCACCCTGTTGCAGGGAAGATGGTTATTCCGCGACCACGAGCGGCGCGAGGCGACCGACCAGTCCTTTCTTACAGGCGGAGCACAATGCACTAAAAAAAAAAACGGCTGGTAACCGAACAACTCCGGCGGGCGACGGGGGAACCCGGCAAAACGAATCTGGCAATCGATCTGAGAACTTCCGGGTGAAAAGATGGCGAGTTAATTCCAGCGAAACTTGTTTAACCATCTGGTAACATGGCTACAGGCGCCGTCAGACGCTAAGCCAGCAAATACGCCGACGCTGAATCACTAGGAGTAGACGCTGGAACAACCTGTAATGCCAGTGAACTGGCAGCTGGTTATCGGCATATATCCAGCAAAAATATGGTCTTTCTACGCGATCATCACTTTCTACTGCCCAGGCCGAGGATATTCTTAATCAGCTTTATGACAGGCAGGTAAAAGGGACTCTTAAATTCCGTGTTATGCAACCGCTGCTTAATCCTTTTCCACCGATGATGGACACGAGTTCCGAAGTCTGGCAACGCGTCCCGCGCTGTGGATCTGCATGGCGGTGCTCCTGATGCTGGTCTGGCTGGTTCGCATTAAGCCCGACGAAATGACAGCTGTACGTCGACAATAATTGCCCAGCACCGCGGAGATCGCCCCGGCAAGAAAATACCGAAGAGTAACCAAAGCGTGGTGGCCAGCATCCCCGCCAGCGGCCCGGGGGACGGCCGAGGCGATATCCTGAACGCGGCGTAACCGCCAGTGCGGTGCAGCGGGAAGCTTGTAAGGGACGCGTTTAACCACCTACCACGCCCAGCGCAGGAAAGTTAAGCGAAGGCATCCCGGCTCCGGTTAACGCCGCGCCCGCTATGCAACCCGTGCACCTGGGGCTTGCCAGAGCAGCGACAAGCCCACCTTTTACAAGCTGGGAGCTCATCACCAGCTTCACGCCGCCAAACGATTTAGGGCATTACCAGCCGAACATGACGCGCATCACGACAAATGCGCAGCAACGCGGTAAGAGTAAAGCCCGCCATCGCCCAGTAGCTTGCTGGCAAAGTAGAGCGAAACGAAAGTCCGGTGAGCAGCGGCGAAACCAACGCCTTGTAGTGCCAGGACCTAACGCCTGAGTTCCAGGATCAGCCCGACGACGCTCCACAGCGATGGACGTTCTGCCGCTAGGGCCAGTACTCTGCACACTGTGCCGTTACAGGCCCACGCCAGTACGGGTAATACCATTATCATGGCGATCGCCGAGTGCAGCAAACCGTAATGGCTATGAATGAACAGGCCGAGCGGACGCACCGACAGCGAGGGCACCGTAAAATCGCCATTCCGTTCCATGACATCACTTTGCCAGAGTGTTTTGGCCCTACGATGCCTAGTCCCAGGTAGAGCGCCTGTCAGTAACTGGCTTTCACCAAAGCCAAGAATAAGAACGCCCGACGACCAACAGAGCAAATTTGAACGAGTGCGGAGACAGGCAAAATCGCCGGCCGGCGGCGACGCGCCGCCAGCCAGACCACAAGCTAACATCCCTGAAGCGCCGAACGTTTTGCACCGTATTTGATCGGCCAGTCACCAGCCTGACCCGCGTCAGCACCGTAGCCAGAAACTGGAATCCAGACGGCGATGCCGACCATGGTATTGCCGTCGCCCAGTTAGTGATGAACGAACAGCGGGATAACCGGCAACGGCAACCCTACGGTCATGTCAGGTGAGAAAAACCGCAAAGCGATGCGGAAGAGCGAAAAATTAGCAAGATGATCGTGTTTGGTTTGGCTTACAGCAGTCATGCGTTACTCCAGGATCCAGCGCAAGGCGAGGAGTATCCCCGTCTCATCTCTCTGGTTTCAGGGTTAGCGGTGCGTTGGCAGGATTTAACGCGTACGTCTTTTCAGAAGAGGAAATCGACAAAGCGGGAAGTTTGCTGGAACTGGCGGCGATTGTCAATAATATAAAAAGGGAACCATCAGGTTCCCTTTCGTTTAGTACCAGGAGGCCGCATTGGCGCGTAACATCAGGATGCGACGCTGGCGCGTCTACTCCGACCTACTGCGAATTGACTCGGCTTCCGCGTACCAGCGTCGGCGTTGGTGCCGCCGAAGCCGAAGCTTGTCGCACATAACGGTGGTCAGTTCGCGATCAGTAGATTTCGGGTGCGGGCTCGATGCTCAGACCCGCAGCCTGCTCGTCCAGCTCTTCAATGTTGATGCTGGGGCGATGAAGAGCCGTGTTCCGGCGTGGGCAGAGAGTAGATAGCTTCCTGTACGCCAGCAGCGCCCAGGGAGTGACCGGTCATGGCTTTGGTTGCAGAAATCGCCAGGACTCTTATCACCAAACACTCCGCCGGATAGCTGCCAGCTTCTTTCGCGCATCACCAACCGGAGTCGAAGTGCATGAGAGTTCAGGTAATCAATTGGGGTTATCAACGGGGGTGAGGTTCACCATCTTCATGCAGCGTATGCACCTTCGCCAGACGGAGCGACCATGTCTGCACCATCAGAGGTTGCGCCGTAGCCGACGACACCAGCGCGTGATGTGAGCACCACGCGCCAGCGCGTGTTCCAGCTCTTCAACCACTACCATACCGCCGCCGCCAGCGATAACAAAGAAACCGTCACGGTGAGCGTCGTAGGTGCCGGGGAGGCTTCGGGGTGTCGTTGTCTTGGTTGAGACAGCGCACCCATTGCGTCGAATTCGCAAGCCGTTTCCCAGCACAGCTCTTCGCCGCCGCCGGCAAAACACGATGTCCTGTTTGCCAGTTGAATTGCTCTACTGCGTTACCGATACAGGGTGCAGGAAGTCGCACACGCCGGAGCTGATGGAGTAGTTAACGCCATGAATTTTAAACGGGGTGGCGAGGCAGGCAGAAACGCAGATGCCATCGCTTTGGTGACCACATACGGGCCAACCGCTTTCAGGCCGCGCGGGCCGCGCATTGCGTCAGCGCCGGACGCAGCCTGGAAACGCGGGGAGCCGCCGCCGGAACCTGCAGATGGGCCGACGCGCAGGTTATTCTGGCGTAAGCTCTTGGAGAGAGGCCCGCATCAGCGATTGCCTGCTCCATAGAAAGGAATGCATAATGGATGAGTCGCTCATAAAGCGCACAACTGTGCGGTCAGATGAGGCAAGTGGTGTGCAGGGTTACATCCCACCAGACGTGGCTACGCATGCCGGAATCCTTCAGCTCCTGAGGAGACGCGATCCCTGAACGTCCTTCACGCAGAGATGCCAGGACTTCCTGCTGTGAGTTATGCCGATGCTGGAAACAAATGCCCAAGGCCAGGTGATCACTGCACGTTTAAGTCAATACCTCTGTAAGTCGCACATAGAGTAAGTTTCGAATGCACAATAGCGTACACTTGTACGCCGGACAAGTCCGATCAGCCATTTAATAGAGAGATTTGCAGCCTTACGCACATCGCTAAGGGATCGAGCCGCCGCCTGTAGAGCGAGTAACTTACGTGAAAACACTCCTCCGGTACCGACCTCCCAACCTCGAGAATTTAATGCTGAGGGTACACCTGTTGCCGAGATTTTGACGATGTCTATTTTTCCGTGGATCCCAGGCTGGAAGAGACGCGTTATGTTTTCTCTGGGAGAGCAACTGATTGAGAGGTATCGCTTCCTTGAGCATCCACATCCTCTGTTTGTGGTAGCAGAGCTGATTGGCACGGATGGCATAAACTTCCTGACGCTATGGCAGGCATTTGAATAGTTTCGCGAAGCGCATCCGCAGCGCCATACAACGCTTACATTTCATTAGTTTTGAGAACTTTCCCCTCACCCGTGCGGATTAGCCATAGCGCATCAACACTGGCCAGAACTGGCATGGGCAGACAACTTCAGGCGCAGTGGCGAATGCCCTTGCCCAGTTGCCATCGTTTATTACTAGATGAAGGCCGCATGACGCTCGATTTATGGCTTGGCGATATTCATTGAACTGACCAGCCGACTGGACGATTCGCTAATCAAAAAGTAAGATGCCTGGTTTCTGGACGGCTTTGCGCCGGCGAAAACCGGCTGTGTCGACGCAGAAAATCTCTTTAACACCATGGCAAGGTTGGCGCATCCAGGCCGCAGCACGCTGGCGACATTTACGTCTGCAGCTGTCCACCGCGGTTTTCAGGAGCGCCGGATTCACGATCCGGGGCGGGGCTTTGGGCACGAACAGGGAAATGCTCTGTGGGTGATGGAACAGACATTTACCACTCCCCTGCTCCACGCCGTCGTTTAATCGTACCGGCAGCGGCCGAACGGGAAGTCGCGGTGCTCGGCGGTGGTATTGCCAGGCGTTGTTGTCGCTGGCATTAGTAGGCGCAGCTGGCAGCTAACGCTTTATTACGCGGATGAGGCCCGCGCTGGGTGCTTCCGGCAATCGCAGGGGGCGCTGTATCCGTTATTAAGCGAACACGATGAGGCGCTGGAGCCAGCTTTTTCTTTAATGCGTTTCTTTTGCTCGTCGGTTTTACGACCAATTACCCGTTAAATTTGATCATGACTGGTGCGGCGTCACGCAGTTAGGCTGGGATGAGAAAAGCCAGCATAAAATCGCACAGATGTTGTCAATGGATTTACCCGCAGAACTGGCTGTAGCCGTTGAGGCAAATGCGGTTGAACAAATTACGGGCGTTGCGACAAATTGCAGCGGCATTACTTATCCGCAAGGTGGTTGGCTGTGCCCAGCAGAACTGACCCGTAATGTGCTGGAACTGGCGCAACAGCAGGGTTTGCAGATTTATTATCAATATCAGTTACAGAATTTATCCCGTAAGGATGACTGTTGGTTGTTGAATTTTGCAGGAGATCAGCAAGCAACACACAGCGTAGTGGTACTGGCGAACGGGCATCAAATCAGCCGTTTCAGCCAAACGTCGACTCTCCCGGTGTATTCGGTTGCCGGGCAGGTCAGCCATATTCCGACAACGCCGGAACTGGCAGAGCTGAAGCAGGTGCTGTGCTATGACGGTTATCTCACGCCACAAAATCCGGCGAATCAACATCATTGTATTGGTGCCAGTTATCATCGCGGCAGCGAAGATACGGCGTACAGTGAGGACGATCAGCAGCAGAATCGCCAGCGGTTGATTGATTGTTTCCCGCAGGCACAGTGGGCAAAAGAGGTTGATGTCAGTGATAAAGAGGCGCGCTGCGGTGTGCGTTGTGCCACCCGCGATCATCTGCCAATGGTAGGCAATGTTCCCGATTATGAGGCAACACTCGTGGAATATGCGTCGTTGGCGGAGCAAAAAGATGAGGCGGTAAGCGCGCCGGTTTTTGACGATCTCTTTATGTTTGCGGCTTTAGGTTCTCGCGGTTTGTGTTCTGCCCCGCTGTGTGCCGAGATTCTGGCGGCGCAGATGAGCGACGAACCGATTCCGATGGATGCCAGTACGCTGGCGGCGTTAAACCCGAATCGGTTATGGGTGCGGAAATTGTTGAAGGGTAAAGCGGTTAAGGCGGGGTAATCTGCTCTCGCAGTGTTTGCCGGATGCGGCGTGAACGCCTTATCCAACCTACGTGTGACGTGTAGGCCTGATAAGACGCGATAAGCGTCGCATCAGGCATGGTGCTCCAGACGCCGCAACTTACAGCTGTGACGCCTGCTGAAACAGGTTTTCCCACATATCGGTCACCAGCGCCTGGTCACGCGGCGACAATTCACCGGCACCAATGGCTTTTTCCAGACTCTGGCTAACGGTCGTATGCACCGCCTGAGCGGAGTGGTCATCACCACTTTCCAGTTCTGCGATGGCTAATGTCAGGTGGCCACGCAAATACCCACTGGCAAACAACTCATCATCACTGGCATGGTCAACCATGCCGTCGATTAATGCCAGAATGCGTGATTCAAACTCCGCGATCATCTTCTTTCCTCATTGTAAAACGTGGCGCTGGCTTCAGTTGAGCGCTTCCGGCCACGGGAACTGTTCCGCCGTAAGTTCCGGCGTGTGATAATAATTTTGTAGTGCTTTAATGAAGCGTGCCGGGCGTTCCGGAATGCCATTTGTCAGATAATCCATCACCTGCGCATGTACCCGCCGTTGAAACACCACACGATCCGGTTCGAAATCCCCTTCCAGATTGTCGCAACTGACGTTAAACGGATATCCAGCCGCCACGCAGAATAACCAGTCGAACGCCTGCGGCTTCACTTCAACATCTTCAAACTGGCTTTGCGTCTGGGCATCGCGTCCGTCCGGGCAATACCAGTAGCCGAAATCAACCAGCTCACGGCGCGCTTTTCCGGCAATACACCAGTGCGAAATCTCATGAATTGCGCTGGCATAAAAGCCATGAGCAAAGACGATTCGGTTATACGGTACTTCCGCATCAGCAGGAAGATAGATCGGTTCGTCGTCGCCTTTAATCAGACGGGTATTAAATTCATCGGCAAAGCAGCTATTAAAAATTTCAATCAACTGCTCGTAGTGGTGTGTACTGTTCATTAGTTCATCCCCAACCAGTGGAGGATCTCCTGTCCGTGGCTATCGTAAAGTAATTTGGCACTCATCACCGCCGAGACGATAACAATCATCGGGCGGATCAGCTTTTGTCCTTTGCTCAACACCAACCGTGAACCCATGCGCGCGCCGAGGAACTGCCCCACCAGCATGACAAAGCCCGTCGCCCAAATCACTTTGCCGCCGAGAATAAACAGCAGCAGACCGCCAATGTTTGACGTTGCGTTGAGTAATTTGGCGTGAGCCGTGGCTTTGGCGAGGTTGAATCCGCACAGCATAACGAAGGCCAGCGCGTAAAACGATCCGGCAGCCGGGCCAAAGAATCCGTCATAAAAACCGACGCAGCCACCGGCAATTAACGCGAAGGGTAAACCGTACATCCGGCGCTGGCGATCTTCTTCACCCAGCTTTGGCATCAGCAAGAAATAGAGGCCGATACAAATCACCAGAATGGGCAAAATCTGCCGTAAGACATCAGCCTGAACGTACTGTACCAACAGTGCGCCGCTCATTGAGCCGACAAAGGTCATGGCAATATTGAGTTTCTGATCGCTTAAACTAACCACTTTGCGGCGAATAAAGTAGATAGTGGCGGAAATAGAGCCGCCGCAGGCTTGCAGTTTATTGGTTGCCAGCGCGTTAGCGGGAGACATTCCCGCAGCCATCAATGCCGGAATGGTGAGTAACCCACCGCCACCGGCAATCGAGTCGATAAATCCCGCCAGCATGGCGACAAAAAAGAGAACTCCCAGCAACAGCGGAGAAACCATAAACAGGCTATTAAACGTTTCCATTAGATCACGTGCTCATCCAGTAGCGCCTGGCAGGAAGGCGGCAACGGAGGCGGTGTCTTCTTCTCAGGCTTTGTTGTTCCCGGTTTTGGAGGTTCAAACCAGCTTTGCAGTTCTGCCCCGCAACCATCGCCTGATGGCGGTAAAGGTTGATCTTCACACTCCAGACTATCGGCAGGGCAACGTAATCGTACATGCATATGCGCGCGATGCTGGAACCAGGGTCGCACTTTGCGCAACCAGTCGCGATCGGTGCCCGCATCAAGGCAAAGTTGTTGTTTAATCGCCGGATTAACAAAAATGCGCGTGACGTCTTTGTCCTGGGCGGCGAGTTTGATCAAGCTGAAAATTTCTGGCTTCCACAGCGTGGAGACAACGTGTTTACCGTCGCGGGAAACTAAGTCCAGTGCTTGCGGGCGCAAGAGCTGCGCGGAGGTCCAGCGAGTTTTCGGCAGTTGCAGAAAGATATCGACATCCAGTCCGGTCTGGTGGCTGGCATGACCGCCGTTGAAACGCCCACCAGCGGGCATCCCCATATCGCCAATCAGCACCGTACCCATGCCCAGATTGCTCACCTGGCTACTCAGACGCTGGATAAACATCACCAGATCCGGGTGACCGAAATAGCGACGCTGATCGGTACGCATGACCTGATAATGTTCGGACTGTATCGGCAACGTGTCAGCGCCGACAATACAGCCATTAGAAAAACTGCCTATCGATTGTGCGCTACCCGGCACAGGTTGGGTTATTTTTTGCCACGGCGTCGCTGCCAGGCTAGCACTACTGGCAAGCAGAGCCAGCAGCGCAATCGCGGTTTTGTTCATTTTTTACCAGCGTGGAATATCAGTCTTCACATCGGCATTTTGCGCCCGCTGCCGTAACAGGTGATCCATTAAAACGATCGCCAGCATCGCTTCAGCGATCGGCACTGCACGGATCCCGACACAGGGATCGTGACGGCCTTTGGTGATCATCTCAACTTCTTCGCCAAAGCGGTTAATAGTGCGCCCCGGCACGGTAATGCTGGAGGTCGGTTTCAGCGCCATATGAGCAATGATTTGCTGCCCGCTGCTGATACCGCCGAAAATGCCGCCCGCATGGTTGCTCTGGAAACCGTCTTTGGTGATTTCGTCGCGGTTCTGGCTGCCGCGCAGCGCCACTACGTCAAAACCGTCGCCAATTTCCACGCCTTTCACCGCGTTGATGCTCATCAGCGCATGGGCGATGTCGGCATCCAGGCGGTCAAAGACCGGCTCGCCAAGTCCGGCGGGGACACCACTGGCAACAACGGTGACTTTCGCGCCGATGGAGTCGCCCTCTTTTTTCAGCGCGCGCATCAGTTCATCTAACGCGTCGATTTTGTCGGGGTCCGGGCAGAAGAACGGATTTTGTTCAACCAGCGACCAGTCTTTGATTTCCAGCGGAATGTCGCCCATCTGGGTCAGGCAGCCGCGGATTTCAATACCAAATTTCTCGGCGAGATATTTTTTGGCAATCGCCCCTGCCGCCACGCGCATGGCGGTTTCGCGGGCGGAAGAACGTCCACCGCCGCGATAATCGCGCAGACCGTATTTTTGTTCGTAGGTGTAATCAGCATGGCCTGGACGGAAGACGTCTTTAATTGCGCTGTAATCCTGAGAACGCTGGTCGGTATTTTCGATCAACAAGCCAATGCTGGTGCCAGTAGTAACGCCTTCAAAAACACCGGAGAGTATTTTGACCTGATCCGGCTCGCGGCGCTGGGTGGTATAGCGCGATGTCCCAGGGCGACGACGATCAAGGTCATGTTGCAGGTCCGCTTCCGTCAGCGGAATGCCTGGCGGAACACCATCGACGATGCAGCCGAGCGCCAGCCCGTGCGATTCGCCGAAGGTGGTTACGCGAAAGAGTTGTCCAATTGTGTTTCCAGCCATCACGGCTCCGTTATTGTTGTGTTTGCGTGTTTACTTAATCTTTATAAATCGCGAAATGTTCTCGTGCGGCAATAAGCTGCTCTTTAGTGAGCATAAACACACCATCGCCGCCGTTATCAAACTCCAGCCAGGTGAACGGAACATCGGGATATTGTTCCATAAGATGTACCATGCTGTTGCCCACTTCACAAATCAACACGCCATCATCAGCAAGGTAATCTGCCGCGTTACCGAGAATGCGACGCGTCAGTTTCAGGCCGTCGGTGCCAGATGCCAGGCCCAGTTCCGGCTCGTGACGGTATTCGTTTGGCAGGTCGGACATATCTTCCGCGTCGACATACGGCGGGTTAGTGACAATCAGATCGTATTGCACTTTCGGCAAATCACGGAACAGATCGGAACGAATCGGAATGACGTTGTGGATCAGACCGTGTTCTTCGATGTTCTGTTCGGCAACCGCCAGCGCGTCGGGAGAGATATCTACCGCGTCGACTTCCGCTTCCGGGAAGGCATAAGCACAGGCAATGGCGATGCAGCCGCTACCGGTACACATATCTAAAATATGCTGCGGTTGCTTGCTGATGAGTCCGGCAAATTTATTGTTGATCAGTTCACCAATCGGCGAGCGCGGCACCAGCACGCGTTCATCGACGTAAAATTCATGACCGCAGAACCAGGCTTTGTTGGTCAGGTAAGCCACCGGAATGCGCTCGTTGACGCGGCGGATCACGCGTTCAACAATACGGTGTTTTTCGCTGGAGGTCAGACGCGCGGTGCGCATATCTTCCGGGATATCCAGCGGCAGGTAGAGCGATGGTAACACCAGCTGTACGGCTTCATCCCACGGGTTATCGGTGCCGTGACCGTACCAGATATTTGCCGCGCTGAAGCGGCTTACCGACCAGCGCAATATGTCCTGAATGGTTTGCAGCTCATTTACTGCTTCATCAACGAAAATTTTATCCACGTATTCCTCCAGGGCATGATCGCAATAATTTCGGCGGCTAGTTTGCCATGAAGATGACGATAAATCAGCATTCACGCGCGGTGAGTGAGGAAAAATACGTTTAAAACGATCGATTGTGCTACGAGTCGGGTAAACTGTAGGAAAATTAGAAATAGAGACAGATAAATGAAAAAGAAAACAACACTTAGCGAGGAGGACCAGGCTCTGTTTCGCCAGTTGATGGCGGGGACTCGCAAGATTAAGCAGGACACGATTGTCCACCGACCGCAGCGTAAAAAAATCAGCGAAGTGCCGGTGAAACGCTTGATCCAGGAGCAGGCTGATGCCAGCCATTATTTCTCCGATGAGTTTCAGCCGTTATTAAATACCGAAGGTCCGGTGAAATATGTTCGCCCGGATGTCAGCCATTTTGAGGCGAAGAAACTGCGCCGCGGCGATTATTCACCGGAATTGTTTTTGGATTTACACGGTCTGACGCAGCTGCAGGCCAAGCAGGAACTGGGCGCGTTGATTGCCGCCTGTCGCCGCGAACATGTGTTTTGTGCCTGCGTGATGCATGGGCACGGGAAGCATATTTTGAAGCAACAAACACCGCTGTGGCTGGCACAACATCCGCATGTGATGGCATTTCACCAGGCACCGAAAGAGTACGGCGGTGATGCGGCTTTGTTGGTGTTGATTGAAGTGGAAGAGTGGTTGCCGCCGGAGTTGCCCTGAATGCTGGCAGCAAATGCCGGAGCAGCGTAAACGCCTTATCCGGCCTACAAATATGTGATAATTCAATAAATTGCAATTCACTTCGTAGGCCTGATAAGACGCATCAGAGCAATACTACGAACTTCAGTTCATTCAATACATACTGAAAACGACACGTCGAATCAATCGGTTGCCCACTACTGGTATTCACATTCACCACAATATCGTGTAGTACTTTATCCGTTACCGGATGACGAGTTGGCGTAACCGTTACCGTTGATTTATCACAACCGTAAGAGGTAAAGGTTAACAATTCTGATACCGCGCGGCAGTATGCTCCTCTGCCATCATTATCAGAAAAATTACTGCCATCACAGAGTCTGCCGCCTTCCATCAGGTAGGTCGAAAGCGTGGTGGTCACTGTTGACCCCGTGGACTGAATTCGTAACGCCTTATTATGGCTGACATAATTTTCACTCCAGGAGATATCGTATGAAGCGACCGGTATCGTTGGGCATATTGTGTTATGCACTGTAGGGGCCGTATAGCTTCCAAATCCGGGTAAATCTGTATAGGAATAAAAGGATGCGATCCAAGGGCAACCATAATCATCAGATGCAACGGTAATTTTAAACGTCATATATGCACAACGAAAAATTTTCGTATCTATGCCAGGGCAATTTGAGTTATTAATTGTATCAAAGTCAGTCAGTACCAAAGTTGGAGCTGAACCCGACCCAGACCAGGAAATAACCCGCAACGTATCGCCTTTATACGCAAAAGAATCATATTTCCCATATGCAACCTCCTTTGGCGTTATCACCGTAACATTGAAAACACTGCTCGCTACAGCACCGGTTACCTTGTCCATGGCATAATAAACTCTCACACTGTCAAAACTCGCACTCATAAGTTTATCTCCAGCATAACTCTTAGATGCGCCGACAACACTCAGAACGAGCAGCATTAGGCTCGCGAAAATTATGGTCCATTTTTTCATTTCAGAAATACTCAAAGGTTGCCGTCACTGTGGCACTAAAGTCTCCGGACGTTACATCTCGCCCGCTCTTTGCCTGTAACCAGGTATTAAAATTTAGGCTGTTATTTCCCTGATTCAGCGGGAGCGTGACGCCTGTTGTATTGTTGATTGGCACCGATGTGCCTGCCGCAGTTTCAATACCAATCCCAGCGCCGGATGCTGATGACGAGGAGTCAAAGGCCAGAAAGCCGGGTAGAGCACTATCTTCTGTTCCTGTCAACGTTACTTTGACATTAAACAATGTAGAACTATGACAATCTTTCAATTGAAACACCAATGGCACTCGCTCTGACTGCCCAAGGTTCATTAAATCACTGGCGGCAATGGCAGGAAAATGTACTTCTGCCAACTGGCTACCATTAATCACTGGCGTACACGATTTACTGATTAAATTGCCGGTAAAGTGCAAATTATCTCCTGCTATTGTGGTTCCACTGCCCAGCAACATCAGGCTACTAATAAAAAACAACGTACGCTTTTTCTTCATTGGTAATCTACCTGTAACGTGGCCCAGGCCTCAAAGTCCGCCTCTGGCAGAATGACACCACTCTTTTTTACTGGCACAGCCGTTAACACCGGTAAATCGGTTTCATTCACCACAAGTGGCGTATTGATCGTAAAACTCTGCCCTGCCTGTTTGAGCTGAATGCCTAAACCAGTGATATTGCTGCTTACTGCAGCATTATCAAAATCGCTTGGTGTGCCACTCCAGCTCAAGGTCATTTCCATTAATGGGTCGCGAACCGCCGTATCGCAGGTAATGGAATACGGCACGGTTTGCTCATAATTGCTGCCATTAATGTCATCAATAAGCACATCCTGAAAAGTTATTTCAATGGTTTGAGCGTTGCTAATCGTGCAGTTAGGCGGCTGCACTAAATAACCGTGAAAAGAGACGTTTGAGAGTGCCATCGAGCAAAAGCCCCACAGCAAAATAAGCGAGATCCGTTTCATTGGTAATCCACCACAATTGTGGCACTGGCGTTAAATTCAGCTGCCGCTAACGTTGTACCACTCTGTTTCACCGGCACAGCTTCCAGAACGGGAACTCCCGAGGAAAAATTAAATGGCAACCATGAGCCAGAGGTTAAGTCGAGTATTGTGTGATCACTACTTTTCTGAACCCGAATACCAAACCCAGGAATACCCGTGCTGATAACTGTTTCACCGTTAATCACGACCGTTGTCGCCTGCATCTGTAGACGCAGGTCATCCATTGCCAGATTGTTACAAACAAGCGAGTAGTCAATGGGACGTTTATAATCAACCCTATTGATCTTATTAATGAATACATTACCAAACTCAACTGCCGCACCATTTACCGTACAAGGAGGAGGGGCATCGACAAGCACCCGTAAATTCATACTTACTGACTTACTCGCTGCAACTGCAAAGCCGCTACCAACACAACATATCAGTAACCCAGTTACCGCCCAGACAGAACAAGATCCTTTCATACTGGCTCTCCCGGCATTAGCCTTTGCGGCTCTGCTCTTCATCCACCTGGCAGTTGTTGCCGGTGCATTTGAGCGGCGGCATCCGCGCGCCGTAGTCGTTTATGTAGGTCAGCACCGCACGTTTCCCATCTTCGCATTGAGCGGTGCGGAGGTTTTCGGCTCCATCCAGCGGTGTGAATCCGCCGGCGGGTTGCCTTTCTCAGCGCTGGCGTTGCTGATGATCACGTACTTCGCGTCGGGTTATTGACGGTGGAGTCTGGCCGTTACGGATGATCGTCACCCTATGCTGCCACGGTTTTCATGCTCGTGTTCTCCAGCGCCTTCGGTCGCCAGAACAGTTTGATACGCGTCTGCAGCGCAATCTGCAGTGTGTTGGTTTATTTGATTTGGCGGAATTTCCACGTTGAAATAGAACACGCTCTCGCGGTCGGCCGGCAGTTTGTTGATATCCGGCAGCCCCTGCACCTTCACCTGGCCGTTCATCATCGCATCGATGCGCTGCACGGTGGAAGCACCGGAGCGGCGAGCTGATTTTGTTGCCCTTTGCATCCTCTATCCAGCTCTGCGCCAGATAAGGCAGTTTGGGATCGTTGTTGTGCAGCGTGACGCTGATGGACTTGTCGCTTTCGTTAAACACCAGCCGTGTCCTGTCGGCGTCACCGAAGCGTGGCTGGAGAAGACCGCTGTCGCCAGCAGCGCCAGTGCCGGGACAACGATTTTTGCAGTGTTAGTCAGATTAAACATGGATCATTCCTTAATCACGTTACTGGTTTACTGAAATTGATGGGGGATCCGTTCGCGTCACCCGCTGTGTCTGTTCCTGAATCGCCGGTTTGACCGCCGGCGAAGTGACAGGTGCTACATTGCCTTTATGCTGGCATGGCAGTAACAAGCCGTTAACAGATCGGCAGGCAGCAGGTCCGGCAGGTTGATATCGCAATGCGCAACACCACTCCAGAACACACTCATGTGTTCGCAGGTTTCACCCCTGCCGGATAAACATTGCCGTCATCAT
The DNA here is from genome assembly GCA_048288465.1 of Shigella flexneri. Lineage (GTDB taxonomy): Bacteria > Pseudomonadota > Gammaproteobacteria > Enterobacterales > Enterobacteriaceae > Enterobacter > Enterobacter flexneri_B. Next base: position 2,371,528 of record CP182556.1, read on the forward strand.
CGACAAGGCCCACTGTCTGCTCGTTATCATTTTTTACTTCTGCGCCAAACGGAGGATGGCTGCCGTCGGCTCAGGCGCAGCACCGCCATCGCTTTTTGACCACTGATGACGGTAAATTTGCGGTAGCCAATCGCCCCTTCAGTTAGCGTGGCTTGTACCACCGACTGGGTTGCTTCGGCGTTTTCCGGCAGTTTGTTGAGGTCGATATACGCCTGATTGCGGTAATAGTTATTGACGTCAGAAACGACGGCCTTACCAAACATATTGGTATAAACAGCTGCCCCGTTACCTTCCACGGAACATCGGCAACGCCATCGGCATCAATCAACAGCGTGTCCCGCCCATATTCTGGGTACGGTGAGTGCGCCACCGTGGGCAGTAAGCGTTGCGCCGCCCTGTAACGACAAGCCCGCAGAGGTGTATTGCCCTTCATGGTGGTTCGCGCTGAGGTCAACCTGCGCCAGCGAACCGTCATGGCTGTAATAGCCGTCAACGCTGGTGTGTTTGTCACTGGTGCCGACGTTCAACTGATAGTGAGTCGCGTCATCGACACGGCTGAAATAACCGACCTGACTGCTGTCCGTCCCACTGCCATAGTGCCGTTATAGCTAACGGTACTGTTGTCGCCCCACGGCATACTGAGCGAAATGTACATGCCCTTATCCGCCGGTTGTCATACTCGTAGCGGTAGCCAGTCAGGGAAACGCTGACGTACGAATGCTGCCATATTGAAATAGTGGGAGAGCATGATGTTGTAGTTTGTCTGCTCCTCACAATCCCAGTAAGTATGGCGGGTATAGTTGGGATAAACCGGAACACCCGCATCGCGGAAGTTCTGGTTATAAGTGGCGGTGTACATCTCTTTGCTCGTTGCCCGTGCATATCATTCCGCTGTCACTGGCATCCAGATACTCGCTCATGGTCATAGAGTTCTCTTCCGAGAAGCGATATCCAGCAAAAGTAACGCGGCTGTTGAGCTGGTCAAAGTCTTTGGAATAACTCACACGGAAGAGTTACCGTCCACGAACCTTTGCCATAAGCGGTGTCTTTATCCAGTTTGGTGTGCGAGTGAGTAACATCAAACGCGGACGGCGCCGAACGTAGACAATCGCGATCCAACGCCAAGTGCGGCAGATTGGTAGTTTTCATCCCCCAGCGCGCCACCTTCAGCGACCAACCATTGCGATCCCCCAGGAAGCTTCGGCACGAGAAAAAAACCGCCTTCGACATGATGCCCCCACTCCTGCGGACGACCCATCATGATCTTATAGCGCACCTGACCTGGACGAGTGAGGTATGGCATCGAGGCGGTGCTGTGTCGTATTCCTGCACCTGGCCGTTCTGTTCTTCAATGCGAATATGCAACGTACTGGGACAGAATCACCAGATCCTGAATACGAAACGGTCCAGCCGGAACCTGCGTTTCGTAAATCACACGCCCCATCTGGCTGACGGTCACTTTTGCTGTGGTGTGTGCCACGCCGGAAATGTCTGCGCGTAGCCGCGCAGGTCGGAGGCAACATTTTGATCGTCAGTGCTGACACTGCCACCAACATAATTAAAACCGTCGAAAAATCGGAATTGAGGTAATCTTCGCCCAGCGCCAGTTTGGCTTTTAATGATGGTAACGCCCGCCTGGCATAATAGCGACTCCACTCCCATTTTTTTGTGTGTCATCGCCGCTAAATTCCTCGTCATCATTACTGCGGGTATGTTGATAGTTGGTCTGCCAGTCAGCGCGCATACGCCATGGCCCCGGTTAACCCCGACCGTCCCGTTGCCGCTGATCCCGTTACTATCATCACCGCCATTTTCTTCGTGCCGGGTTTGTGCGTTGATGCTGTAGTCCGCGACGATCCCGGAGATGCCGTCATCCCAACGTGAAGGCGGATCCCAGCTCGGGATAAGTATGTTCGAGGTAAGCCTGTGGCAGTGAAATGACTAATGCGGAATGGCTTAAATCAGCCTAATTTCCATGCCTTCCAGTTGACCGAATTTCAGGCATTTAGCATCGTGGCTCCATTGCAGATTTTTCGCCACGTCTTCTTTAAACCAAACTGCGCTACCAGTTCCGGGGTCAGACAAGCATAGCTTTTGCTGTGTCATCTTCACCAGCATACCAGTAGATTCGTACTTTTCCGCCAATGGCTGTTTATTTAGTTGAACCTGTAAATTGTATTTTCCGGGCTCAACATATCCCTCGCTGGAGAAATGCTTCAGATCAATTTTTGTGTCGCCTTTTAATTCCAGAAAACGGGAATCAAACTGAATTCGTCGTCAGCCCAGACACTGCTATAACTTCCCGGACATTGCCAGCGCGATGTACACGGAAGAACTCCGTAATCGAAAAGAGAATGGTCAGGCATACACGTTTCTATCCGTTTTTATTCTTGTTCGGTCAAAATCCATTTAAATCCCCCATAGTAGTTTCGCTATGGGGATATGTCTTACAGGTAAGTAATCTGGAAGGTGGTATTTGCTTCGAATTTACCCCAATCTGGCGCATCAGCTGCGCCGACCAGCCAGGCTTTAAAGTTCAGTTTCTGCTTCGCTTTGCCTTTATTGGTAGAAGTGTCTTCACTATTTCTGGTCAATACCCATGCCGCTTTTGTAAGAGGTACCCAGAAAGTCACCAATCGCCAGGCTGACGTGCACATGCCACACCGGTATCGGTATTTAAAATGGTGTAATAATTGCCACTATTTGCAGAAGAAACGGTACCAGTAAAGGTAGTAGTCATTGTTCCTGAGTATCAAATACGCAATCTCAGACGAATCTGGAAAGTCTTCGCGTGGTGTACCGTTATTTTCAGTTTTTCGGCACCGACATTACCCATATCAACTTCCAGTTTGTGATCGTCCGGAACAATAGACACACTGAGTCTTCAAAGGTGCCGTAAAAACGTGCAGTACCGTTGTTACCCGCAGCGATTGTTGCCGTAGAGGTCAACATGCCCATCATCATTGCCGCAGCAATAGCTGTTTTAACAAACTTACTGATTATTTGTCCTTAAACTATAAATAATTAAAAATATAAACATTGCAATAGTTGATTCAGTCAATAGCCAATGTTATACCTAGCCATTGAATACGCCGTGCGATCCAAAAGAACAGGTCGATAAAAGTGTATTGGTTGGTGGGGCCGCAGATGATGTTTCCACACCCCTGATGCAATTTAATTTTACTAAAGAGTAAATGTAGATTTAATTAATATATTGACAGAAGAAAGGTTATCTTAAGGCATCCGGCATCCTTAAAAATACGGAATAAGTGTTTAGAAAAATAGAAAGTATATCAATAATGAATATCAACAGCTTAAATACAAACAATGAACATATCATACAATGCCATTTTATCCACTTTTGACAATATAATATATAAACACTATAGCCAGAATTTAATCAAGTTCAATTACATCCTGCCTGATTATTCAACTATTATTTCTTCTATTATTGTATTAATAAATGACAATGAGTGTCAAACAGACATTATTCATTTCAACATGTAACTTTGGGCAAAATCAAGATACGCGCAGAAGAATAATTTCCGAATGAATGTAGAAAGTGTTTTATTTATAGATAGGGAGAGAGTTCGATAGTAGTGAGATTGACAGATATCCGCTGCCTGATGAGCAATTATGCCCAATGAATCTACCTCATTGGGCATAATTTGGAACTAATCAGATAGCTTTTGCCATCTTCAGATTACACGGGCTCATCTGCCAGTTGAATCTGCCGTTTCCGCTTTCATCAAGCATCAGCTGGCGATGGCCGAGGTGGTAAACATGGCGGCATTTCGCCCGGACATAACTCGGCAACCGATACCCCATTAACGGTCAGTGGAGATCACCAGTACCGAAGCAACACCTTCATTGGTCAACGCCTGCAAATCGGCACTGACCAGACCAACATCGCCGCAGGGCGTTAACTCCGGCAGAAACTCTGCACTGGAAGGCAGGTTAGGACAAATCCCTACTTCTTCCAGTGTTTGCTTCGGCTCGCAGGAACGGGCTCACCAGAACGCGTTTCGATTTTCCACTTTTTTGAGCCTTTTAGCCGGTTTTTCGCCATCAGGCGAGATCGTCACAACCATTAGTGGTCAGAGGACAAACAGAATCACTGGCGGCATCGAGGGCTGCGTCGCCGTGACGCATGATAAAAACTTGCATATTGCACCGCTTTTGTTAACCAGGATTTCGCCCGTTTCTTTCATCTGAAACCAGAGAAAGAAAACGGTGGCCGGCATTGTGCTTGTCCGTTCACCGAATGAAACACTGTTTTTTACCTCAATGGCGTAAGTATCGTCAATATGCGTTTACATTTTCAACACTCCGCCATTCAGCGCGGATTCATATCACTTTGACCTTCTTATTGCAGGTCAGTTGCAGTTGTTTTCCAAAAACTTTCCCCACGCTTGTCATCTCGACTAAACGCTCGCAAGGGGTAAAACGGGAACCATACTGCGTGGCCAGTCGTTACATTATTGCAACCACTTCGCCCGCGCCGAGAGAATCGATATAGCGGAACGGTCCACCGAGAAATGGCGGAAAACCAATGCCAAATACCGCACCAATATCCCCGTCACGCACGCTACGGATAACCTGCTCATCAACACAACGTACTGCTTCATTCCAGCATCGACATCACACACCGTTCAGGCGACCTGCGGTGCGGAGGTCCCCCGCCCTTTTACGCCTGACCGGGTAAATGGAGGGATCGACCTGTTTTTTGCTTTACGCTCTTTCTGACCATAAAGAGCAACACCCGACCATTTTTTCTGCCTTTGCGATCGTCGTTGAAAATTGAAGAAACAACATTTGCAGGCGCGCTAAAACGTTCTCCATAAGCGGCTTCCAGTACAGGAATAGGTTCAGTGCGGTGTCGATTCCTACCTCATCCAAAAGTTGGATTGGGCCTACCGGAAAACCAAATTTCACTAGCGCGGCATCAATGTGCTTTACCCGTTCACCTTCGGTCACTGCGGATAGCTTCATTAATGTAAGGCGCTAAGATGCGATTGACGTAAAACCCGGCTTTGTTCGCACGACAATGAAATTTGCCCTGTTTTTTGCCAGTTTACCGTAGTGGCGATGGTTTGCGCCGATCACCCGCATGAGGAATAATCTCTACGAGTGGCTGCCCACCGGACTGAAGAAATGCAGGCGCAATAAGTTGCTCAGGTCGCGCGGCGTGAGCGGCACACCACCAATCGGTAAAGATGACGTGTTCGAAGCAAAAATGGTATGAGCGGCGCAATTTTTGCTCCACTTCCGCCACCATCCGTTGTTTTAATCGAGATTTTCAAACACCGCTTCAATAATCAGAATCGCGATCGGCAAAGCCGCGATAGTCCGTCGTTCCGGGGATTAATGCCAGCTGCTCGTCACGTTCGCTGGCTTTGAGATGACGACGGCGAACTTTGCTCCGGCTGATCCCAACTGTACTTCAGCGCATGATATGCCCTGCGGGTTGGTATCTTTACTTGTTACCGGAAGCCCCGCTTTACAAGCGGTGACATAAGCAATACCGCCGCCCATCCAGCCACCACCTACAATCCACGCGGTTAATGGCGCAGGCGGCGCATCACTGCCGGGATCTTTCTTCACGTCCGTACGGGGAAAAGAATATACGCAGAGCCTGCGATTGCGGCGTCATCGCCAGTTCGCCAAACGCCCGTGCTCCAGCGTCATAGCCACTGCTGGTGCCCTGCGCTAATCCCGGTTTCCACAACCTCCAGGATGCGTTCTGTCGCCGGATAGTTACCTTAGTTTTGTGTTCTGTTTTCTTGCCGACGATTTTCGAACAGCAACGCACGACCATAACGGCCCCGCCAGAATACGCTCGCGTACAGGTAGAGGGCGGAGATGGACGATCCTGCTTTACCAGCTCAACAGCGGCTTCCAGCAAAATGAAGTGCGGAACGACGTCATCCACCAGCCCCGGCTTCACGCCGTTTCGCCCGAAGTTGTTTTCCGGTGAGGATCAGTCTAATGCTGTGGTGACGCCTAGACGCGGTGAACGCTGGTCCGCCTGAACCGGGTAACAATCCAAGTTGTACTTCGGCAACCGAGCACCGCTTTAGGATCGTCAGTACAAACGCGACCGTGGCACGCCAGCGCCAGCTCCAGCCCACCGCCCAGGCAAGCGCGATGATAGCGGCAATAACCGGAATGGGCAAACAGCGATCTTCGCCATCAACTGTTGGCCCTGCCCGCCAGAGCTTCCGCTCTTGCGCCGTTTTGCAGTTGCCGATCATGTTGATGTCTGTACGGCGATAAAGTTTCTGGGTCGCGGAGACAAAACACCGCGCCGCGCAACTCTTTGTTTTCACGGAGTTGCTTAATAATGGCGCGCACCTGCGAGGCAAATTCCGGCCTTAGGGTATTCATTTTACCGCAGGGAACATCAATGGTGATAACGGCAATGTTGTCCAGACGAACATAAGAGTAAACGCTGATGCCATTTCCATTATTCCGCCTGCAAGAACCATTGCCGCGCCAAGCCCACCGGCAGCACGGCGGTAACTAAACCAAATCCACCGCGACGGCGAAGTTCATGCAGTGTCTGGGTAATCATCCGCGCGCCGGTCGCCGCGAGGGATGCCCGGTCGGCAATAAAACCGCCAGCACCGGGTTAAAATTTATATCGTCCACTTCGCCAGTGGCATGTGCGCGCCCCAGTACTTCACGAGCAAAACGTTCACTACCCAGCAACTGAATATTCGCCAGTGTCTGAGCTGCAAAGGCTTCGTCCAGTATATCAATAAATCAGAATCGCTCATCGTCAAAACCGGCACGTTCCAGCGCCGCGGTGTTGACGAGCTGGACCGAGCAACATGTCCTGCCAGACATCTATCGCAGTAAATGCGTAGCTCCGCAGATACCCCAGCGGTACCAGCCCTAATTCTTTGGCCCGCAATTCGGTCATCAGATCACCGCCGCTGCGCAGTCGGTCAGCGGCGTACTGTTGTTTGCTGCGTTACCGTCCCGTGTTTCCAAGATCAAACGCCGGGACGCAACTTTGCGTAATCGGCGAGCGAGGAATTACCGCGAATATTGTTTGTCTTCGACAAACAGTTGTTTTTAAGGAGGGGATAAAGGCAGTCATCACCTTCTTCTTTGAGTTTTCCGTCTGACCATGCCTGAGCAGCACGCTGATGCGAACGGTCGGCCAGTGCATCTTGCTGTTCTCGGGTAATGCCATGGTTTTCGCCATTTGCTCTGCGGTGTCACCCATCCGCAAGCCGGTAGAATATTCTATTTCGCAGGCGGGATACGGGCAGTGAGTGCCGCAAACGCAGGCGAAGAGCAGAGTTTCAGTCGCTGGCTCATGGTTCGAGAGCTTTGTTGACATCAACCAGCACGCGCGCCAGTTTTTTCTGACGCCGAATTGGCAATACGGAAGAGGAATCTGTCCGCCGGCAATCCCCGCTCGAATAGTTCCCGCCATCAGGCTTTCTGCGACGTTTGCAACTGCCTGGAAACTGGTAGCGCAAGCGCGGCTGACGCTGTAAGCATCGGTATGCACATTGATTCCCGTACGAGAACAATTTCACGCGCAATGTTGGGGGCTTCGGCATTTGTACAACCTGACCAAAGACCAGTTGTTCAATCACTTCAGCGGGGAATATCGCTGCGTGCCAGCAGTTCACCTACCACCATCTTCCCTAAATCAACCGCGGGAATGCCAGCTGAAAAGCCATCACCTGGCGGGCAAAAGGCGTACGTTGAGACCGCTAACGATGGCGATACAATCGCCTGGCGGGTAACCAGCGGTAAAACCTGACCCATAACACTGCCCTGTAAAAAATAAATAAAGTCGTATAACCTGATCATAGTCTTAACTATTTTTTTACATTTAGCCAGAGCGGAGAAAAGGGAAAGTGGGAGCTATGACACAGAGAGAAAAGAAGAGAGAAAAGAAAACGCCCCTGCAGCAACTGACGGGGCGTAGGCCGAGAGGAATAACGCAGACCCAGCTGGAAATCGGCATTTTTTCGACTTCGCGGGCGAAAGTGAAATCGATATCAGGCGCACGCCGTTGAGGACTTCTTCAGTGAAAGTCGGGGAGATTTGCCGCGGTTGGGACGCTACGGGCTTGAGTAGGCGCCGCCAGCGTTTGTTCTGCTTCTGCGCGGATTTACAAACACGCGGCTGTCAGACGCAGTGCAGTGGGAGTTGTCCATAATGGTGCCAACATCCATCCAGCAGCAAACGAGGTTGCATCAGCACTACATTTACTCATCGTTGATTTCCTCTGTATGTGCCACCAGAGGTCCCCGGATAGAACGTTGTGGATATTTTTACGCTTCCGGAAAGTGCTGCTTCCGAGTTGTTAATTCTGCAAAATAGGATAAGTCGAAATCACACTTAAAAATAATTAAAAACAAAATTAGCCGAATCCATGAGTTGCGCCACCCTCCAAATTTTGCCAGCTGAATAGCATTTCTTAAATCATATTTAAAAAAGATAGAACGTAAATTGCAACATTCCAGCTGAGCACCAACCTATACTCTCTCGCCACTGGTCTGAATTTCTAGATGTACCTCAGACCCTACACTTCGCGCTCCTGTTACAAGCACGTAACATAGTTTGTATAAAATAAATCATTGAGGTTATGGTCATGGCACAGTCAACCCTGTTTACAAAGTCTGCTCTGGCGGTCGCAGTGGCCTTCTCTTCCACCCAGGGCCTGGTCAGGCCAGCTTTCGGTTAAACGAATTGCTTCCTTCTGGCCTGGGCCAGGCTTATTCGGGGAAGGCGCAATTGCCGATGATGCAGGTAACGTTAGCCGTAACCCCGCATTGATTACCATGTTGACCGCCCGACATTTTCTGCAGGGGTCCGTGTCCTGTATCTTGACCCGGATGTAAATATCAGCGGAACATCTCCATGGTCGTAGCCTGAAAGCCGATAACATCGCGCCTACGGCATCAGTTACGAACATGCGCTTTCTCCCACCGATTAACGACCAATTTGGTTCAGGGGCGCTTGTATTACCTCTAACTATGGTCTGGCAACAGAGTTAACGAATACCTATGCAGGCGGCTGTATCAGGGGTGCAGAACCAGCCTTGAAACCATGAAGCCTGAACTTAAGCGGTGCATATCGCTTAAATAATGCATGGAGAAGCTTTCATCGTGGTTCAACGCCGTCTACGCTGGCGCGCAAAATTATTGAACGTTTCGCAGGCGATGTCGGGCAGTTGGTTGCTGGTTCAGATTATGCAATCTCCTGCCGGCAGACTTCCTCAAGGGCAGACATTGGCAGCTACCGCCAACGGCATCGACAGTAATACCAAAATCGCTCACCTGAACGGTAACCAGTGGGCTTTGGCTGGAACGCCGGAATCCTGTGCTGAACTGGATAAAAATAACCGCTATGCACTGACCTACCGTTGCTGAAGTGAAAATTGACTTAGAAAGGTGACTTACAGCAGCGATCTTAATCGTGCGACGTTGATGAGCCGCGGTTTCCCAATTCCTACCGCGACAGGTGGCGCAACGCAATCGGGTTATCTGACGCTGAACCTGCCTGAAATGTGGGAAGTGTAGGTTATAACCGTGTTGATCCACAGTGGGCAATTCTGGTTTATAGCCTGGCTTACACGGCTGGAGTCAGTTCCAGCAGCTGAAGCGACCTCGACCAGTGGCGACACGCTGTTCCAGAAACATGAGGCTGTGAAGATGCTTACGCCATCACGTGGGGATCACTTATTACTCGGATGATAACTGGACCTCCGTACCGGTATCACCTTTGATGACAGCCCAGTTCCGGCTACGAATCGTTCTATTTCCATTCCGGACAGGACCATTTCTCCGCTAAGTGCAGGTACGACTTACGCATTTAATAAAGATGCTTCATCAACGTTGGTGTTTCTTATATGCACGGTCAGAGCGTGAAAATTAAGCAAAAACTGCCATACCAGTTCAAGAATCTGAAGGTAAAGCCTGGCTGTTGGGTTGTAACTTTGACTACGCGTTCTGATAACGCATTCGCCTGGATAAAGTCACCTGCATCCACAGTAACTTAACTCTCCCACTTCACCGAAAGTAGTGTCCTCATTGCTTACCTCCTCGAGTTTTGCAAACAGCCTGTTGGCAGCTCCCCCTTGCAAATCAATAAGCGGTATCCACAGACAAACCTGAAGGGGAAAGGCATATTTTAGGCGTTTTGTGCTTCGTCCTTCTCAAAGAGTTTACTTTTCTGCATTTCAGGATACTTCTCCCCTCGCTATCTGCGCTGCGTACACTTCAAATTAAAGATAGGTTCTAAATAAATGACATATTTGATAGTCTATCTCATAGGTAATATATATTTGTAACAGATATCAATCAAAATGGAATAAAAATCATGCTACCATCTATTTTCAATCAACAATACAGCACAGCTCTGATGAATCCCCTAATGATTTTTATCAAAATCATTAAGTTAAGGTAGATACACATCTTGTCATATGATCAAATGGTTTCGCCAAAAATCAATAATCAGACAACAAAATGTGCGAACTCGATATTTTACACGACTCTCTTTACCAATTCTGCCCCGAATTACACTTAAAACGACTCAACAGCTTAACGTTGGCTTGCCACGCCTTACTTGACTGTAAAACTCTCACTCTTACCGAACTTGGCCGTAACCTGCCAACCAAAGCGAGAACAAAACATAACATCAAACGAATCGACCGATTGTTAGGTAATCGTCACCTCCACAAAGAGCGACTCGCTGTATACCGTTGGCATGCTAGCTTTATCTGTTCGGGCAATACGATGCCCATTGTACTTGTTGACTGGTCTGATATCCGTGAGCAAAAACGGCTTATGGTATTGCGAGCTTCAGTCGCACTACACGGTCGTTCTGTTACTCTTTATGAGAAAGCGTTCCCGCTTTCAGAGCAATGTTCAAAGAAAGCTCATGACCAATTTCTAGCCGACCTTGCGAGCATTCTACCGAGTAACACCACACCGCTCATTGTCAGTGATGCTGGCTTTAAAGTGCCATGGTATAAATCCGTTGAGAAGCTGGGTTGGTACTGGTTAAGTCGAGTAAGAGGAAAAGTACAATATGCAGACCTAGGAGCGGAAAACTGGAAACCTATCAGCAACTTACATGATATGTCATCTAGTCACTCAAAGACTTTAGGCTATAAGAGGCTGACTAAAAGCAATCCAATCTCATGCCAAATTCTATTGTATAAATCTCGCTCTAAAGGCCGAAAAAATCAGCGCTCGACACGGACTCATTGTCACCACCCGTCACCTAAAATCTACTCAGCGTCGGCAAAGGAGCCATGGATTCTAGCAACTAACTTACCTGTTGAAATTCGAACACCCAAACAACTTGTTAATATCTATTCGAAGCGAATGCAGATTGAAGAAACCTTCCGAGACTTGAAAAGTCCTGCCTACGGACTAGGCCTACGCCATAGCCGAACGAGCAGCTCAGAGCGTTTTGATATCATGCTGCTAATCGCCCTGATGCTTCAACTAACATGTTGGCTTGCGGGCGTTCATGCTCAGAAACAAGGTTGGGACAAGCACTTCCAGGCTAACACAGTCAGAAATCGAAACGTACTCTCAACAGTTCGCTTAGGCATGGAAGTTTTGCGGCATTCTGGCTACACAATAACAAGGGAAGACTCACTCGTGGCTGCAACCCTGCTTACTCAAAATCTATTCACACATGGTTACGTTTTGGGGAAATTATGAGGGGATCTCTCAGAGCGCAGCTTACCCAGAATCCATCAATGAAAATAACAATGATGAAATTAATGGATTAGTACAAGAGTTCAAAAACCTTTTTAATGGTAAGGAAGGAATAAGCACCTGTATTAAACATCTACTTGAGCTTATAAAAAACGCCATACGAGTAAACGACGATCCTTATAGATCTAATATTAATAATTCCTCAGTTACTTATATTGATATTGGCTCCAATGATACAGACCATATTACTATTGGTATCGACAACCAAGAACCAATAGAATTACCTGCGAACTATAAAGACAAAGAACTCGTCCGTACTATCATTAATGACAACATAGTTGAGAAGACTCATGATATCAATAACAAGGAAATGATCTTCAGCGCATTAAAAGAAATATATGATGGAGATCCTGGTTTTATCTTCGATAAGATATCACACAAACTCAGACATACGGTAACGGAATTTGATGAGAGCGGGAAAAGCGAACCAACGGACTTATTTACCTGGTACGGTAAAGATAAAAAAGGCGACTCTCTCGCTATTGTAATTAAAAATAAAAACGGAAATGATTACTTATCTCTCGGTTACTACGATCAGGACGACTACCACATTCAAAGAGGAATTCGTATTAATGGTGATAGTCTCACCCAATATTGTAGTGAAAACGCCAGGAGTGCTTCAGCGTGGTTTGAAAGCAGTAAAGCTATCATGGCAGAATCATTTGCAACTGGTTCCGATCATCAGGTTGTAAACGAGCTCAACGGGGAAAGACTGAGAGAACCTAACGAAGTTTTTAAACGTTTAGGTCGAGCAATAAGATATAATTTTCAAGTGGACGATGCAAAATTTAGACGCGATAATGTAAAAGAAATAATTTCTACTTTATTCGCTAACAAAGTTGACGTTGACCATCCTGAAAATAAATACAAAGACTTTAAGAATCTCGAAGATAAAGTTGAAAAAAGACTTCAAAATCGCCAGACGAAATATCAAAATGAAATTAATCAACTATCTGCACTAGGTGTTAATTTTGATGATATTTAAAATTATTTTTCCAGTTTTTTGATTTTTCAACGCCTGAATATCGGAAATAGTCAGTGACAAACATCAGTATTTTTACATCATTACGTCCGGGTCATTGTCGGTTTATCTCCTTTTACTTGTGGTAATTGAGGGATAACAACAAAAAAGGTGAGTTTTGCGACTCACCTTTTTTATTTGTTTCTTATTCAGAATCGATATCTTTTAAATCATCCTGAATCGCTTGCGCGTTCGGATTTTCCTGCGGTTTGAGTTCGCCGCCATTAGCGATGAAATCATGACGCTGGAAGTACGCTTCGCGCACCATAATATAAGGATCGGACGACTGACGCAGCAGACCATCGGAATCCAGCAGCTGAGCGCGGGTTTCGATCCCTTCAAGCGTCCATTTACCCACAGACATCGGCCAGGTCAGCCAGGAAAGAACCGGGTAAAGAGCATCCGCCATATCACCACCGTCATCACGCAGCGTGAAGCTACCGTAGAACGGTAACTGAACGTAAGGCCCATAACCCACGCCATAATGACCAAGCGTACTACCGAAGCGGTGAGGTTCAGTCCGTTGCAGTTTCGGGTTCGCCATCCCTGCAACATCAATAAAGCCGCCCATCCCCAAAATGGTGTTCAGGAAAAAGCGGGTAAAGTGGACCATCCCCTGATAAGGGTCGCCCTGCAAGAAGTAGTTAACCATCACCGCAGGTTCTTCAAGGTTGCCAGTAAAGTTGCTCAAACCATTACGCGCCGGTTGCGGAACATAATCACGCCAGGCGACAGCGACCGGTCGAACAATATACGGGTCTAATACGTTGAAGTTGAAGTTGTACATGGTGCGGTTGAACCCTTCTAACGGGTCAGAACGCCCTTGCTGATCTGTACCGGAACTCGCACACCCCACCAGAAGCGTAGTTCCCAGAGCAAGCGCCGACAGGCGAAGCTTCATAAATGTCTCCCTGTTTTTTTATGGCTTATGCAGTTTGCCATCCATGACGGAACGATACCGTATCCGCCTGTTTAGGTGTGGGCGATTGTAACAGCACGTCAACTGATGTCCAGACGCCCTGATTTGCTGATTTGATCATAGCCTGGTAATCGCCGCCCTGTAGGCTACTTGATTCTATAGAAACAGAAAAAGGCAAACGCAGCCTTTTCTACATTTTCAGAGTAACTCCCGCCAGTTGCGAGCAAAAAAGCCGCTACGCTTTAGCTATACGTGCTAATTCAAGAGAAGAGACCATGGACAACGACAAAATTGATCAACACAGCGACGAAATTGAAGTTTAGAGCGAAGAAAAAGAGCGCGGCAAAAAAATAGAAATAGATGAAGACCGACTCCCCTCCCGAGCGATGGCAATTCATGAGCATATCCGCCAGGATGGTGAAAAAGAGCTAGAACGCGACGCAATGGCGCTACTGTGGTCAGCCATTGCGGCGGGTCTGTCGATGGGCGCTTCGTTACTGGCAAAAGGGATATTTCATGCCGAACTGGAAGGTGTGCCGGGCAGCTTCTTGCTGGAGAATCTCGGTTATACCTTTGGTTTTATTATCGTCATAATGGCCCGCCAGCAATTATTTACCGAAAACACCGTGACTGCGGTACTACCCGTCATGCAAAAACCGACAATGAGCAACGTTGGCTTACTTATGCGGTTATGGGGAGTCGTGCTGCTGGGTAATATTCTCGGGACTGGTATTGCTGCGTGGGCATTTGAATATATGCCTATCTTCAATGAAGAAACTCGCGATGCATTTGTCAAAATCGGCATGGATGTGATGAAGAACACCCCCAGCGAGATGTTTGCCAACGCGATCATTTCCGGCTGGCTGATCGCCACTATGGTATGGATGTTTCCTGCAGCAGGTGCGGCAAAGATTGTGGTGATTATATTGATGACCTGGCTTATTGCCCTGGGTGACACCACCCATATCGTGGTCGGTTCTGTTGAAATCCTCTATCTGGTGTTTAACGGTACGCTGCACTGGAGCGATTTCATCTGGCCCTTCGCACTACCTACTTTAGCGGGGAACATCTGCGGCGGCACCTTTATCTTCGCGTTAATGAGTCATGCACAGATTCGTAACGACATGAGCAACAAGCGTAAAGCAGAAGCACGCCAAAAAGCAGAACGTGCGGAAAACATTAAGAAAAATGATAAAAACCCAGCATAAATGGCGAGGGTTTAAGCAATCGAGCGGCAGCGTACTTACCCCGCAGTCCATTAGCGGGTATACTCGCCGCATTGTCCTCTTAGTTAAATGGATATAACGAGCCCCTCCTAAGGGCTAATTGCAGGTTCGATTCCTGCAGGGGACACCATTTATCAGTTCGCTCCCATCCGTACCAGTCCGCAAAATCCCCTGAATATCAAGCCTTCCGTATATTCACAGTTCGTCATGGTTCGCGTCAGATCGTTGACAGCCGCACTCCATGACGGGTAAAAAGTGGATAAAATAATTTTACCCACCGGATTTTTACCCATGCTCACCGTTAAGCAGATTGAAGCAGCAAAGCCGAAAGAAAAACCATACCGCCTTCTCGATGGTAATGGCCTGTACCTTTATGTCCCTGTATCCGGGAAAAAGGTATGGCAGCTTCGCTACAAGATTGACGGTAAGGAGAAAATCCTGACCGTCGGAAAATATCCGCTTATGACTTTGCAGGAGGCAAGGGATAAAGCATGGACTGCGAGGAAAGACATCTCGGCTGGCATCGATCCGGTAAAGGCGAAAAAGGCTTCGTCTAACAACAATTCATTTAGTGCGATTTACAAGGAATGGTACGAACACAAGAAGCAAGTCTGGTCAGTAGGGTATGCGACTGAACTTGCAAAAATGTTTGATGACGACATTTTACCCATCATCGGCGGCCTTGAGATTCAGGATATTGAGCCGATGCAACTGCTGGAAGTAATCCGCAGATTTGAAGATCGCGGTGCAATTGAAGTGGTCAACAAAAACTGGCCACCGAGTTAGAGTTTTTCCAGTATCGATTTTCCGATTCGTTTGGGGGTAACCCACCGTTATATTCGTGCGGTCTTAGTGCGCTGTAATATCCAACGATATAGTCCGTTATGGCGTGAGCTGCCTCGCTGAAGCTTACGTAACCCACCACCGGCATCCATTCGTTCTTCAGACTCCTGAAGAAGCGTTCCATTGGGCTGTTATCCCAGCAGTTTCCGCGCCGGCTCATACTCTGTCTGATCTGGTATCGCCACAATAACTGCCGGAACTGCCTGCTCGTATAATGACTGCCCTGATCGCTGTGGAACATCACCCCGCCGGGCTTACCACGGGTTTCCCATGCCATTTCCAGCGCTTTCATGGTGAGCCTGCTGTCCGGCGAGAACGACATGGCCCAGCCCACTGGTTTTCTTGCGAACAGGTCGAGAACAACGGCGAGGTACGCCCAGCGCTTACCCGTCCAGATATAGGTCACATCACCGCACCACACCTGATTTGGCTCGGTCACGGCGAACTGCCTTTCAAGGTAGTTAGGGATAGCAACATGTTCATGACCACCACGTTTATACCGGTGAGTCGGCTGCTGACAGCTGACCAGCCCCAGCTCTTTCATGAGCCTGCCAGCAAGCCAGCGTCCCATCTGGTAGCCTCTCCGGGTTGCCATTGTGGCGATGCTTCTTGCTCCGGCCGAACCGTGGCTGATGCCATGTAGCTCAAGTACCTGACTGCGTAATACAGCCCGTCTGCCGTCTGGTTTTTCAGGACGGTTTTTCCAGTATCTGTAGCTGCTGCGATGAACCCCGAACACATGGCAGAGTGTGACCACAGGATAATGCGCTCTGAGTTTCCCGATTATCGAGAACTGTTCAGGGAGTCTGACATCAAGAGCGCGGTAGCCTTTTTTAATATTTCATTCTCCATTTCAATGCGTTGTAGCTTTTTCCTGAGCTCACGGATTTCAATTTGTTCCGGGGTAATGGGGGAGGCTTTTGGTGTTTTGCCCTGACGCTCATCACGCAGTTGTTTGACCCATCTTGTCATTGTGGAAAGGCCAACATCCATAGCTTTGGCGGCATCTGCCACCGTGTATTTCTGGTCAACAACCAGTTGAGCGGATTCGCGTTTAAACTCTGCGCTAAAATTTCTTTTTTTCATTGGAGCACCTGTGTTGTTCTGAGGTGAGCATATCACCTCTGTTCAGGTGGCCAAATTCAGTGTGCCACTTCAGTTCCATCTGGCAGACCATTTTGACCTGCGGGTAGAGCGCCGGGTTCCCGGCATGTGTCTGGCGGGGGAAGGCTGCATCGTTCTCTGGTGTATCCGGTGTGCGCCAGAACACACCATCGATGGCCAGCAGGGTCAGGCCGCACCAGTGCGGATGCGGCGTGGCGTTATGCCAGAGCTGCGCTGTTTTCGTGAACACGCGGCGGACAGCCTCACTTCCCAGGCGCTGGCGGGCCTGAATAACGGCACTGGGGGCAACGAAGGGGCGATTGCCCGGCAGCATGATGTCCAGGCGATTCACAATCTGGTGAAGAGGTTCTTTACGCTCAAGCGCCATGCCAACAATACACCAGACCATCATTTCGAGGGGAAGACGGCGCTTGCGTAGCGTTACAGTACCTGATTCGGCAAGGCAACGAGAGATGAGTTCGGGGTCGAGGTAATCCCCCAGAGAAGTCAGTGGGTTACGCAGAGAATCGTAACGGGATACCAGATCAAGAGCCTGTCCAATGTGCATAAAAGAATCCGGAAACAAGTGAGCGTTTCCGGATTCTTACACAGCCACTGGATCGGTCAACTGATCCTTAACTGATCGGCATTAATACTTTGGCTGACATTTTTTTCCCTTAAATTCATCTGAGTTACGCATAGTGATAAACCTCTTTCTCGCAAAATCGTCATGGATTTACTAAAACATGCATATTCGATCACAAAACGCCATAGTTAACGTTAACATTTGCGATATTCATCGCATTTATGAAAGTAAGGGACTATATTTTTATAAAAGTTAACGTTAATAATTCACCAAATTTGCTTAACCAGGATGATTAAAATGACGCAATCTCGATTGCATGCGGCGCAAAACGCACTAGCAAAACTTCATGAGCACCGGGGTAACACTTTCTATCCCCATTTTCACCTCGCGCCTCCTGCCGGATGGATGAACGATCCAAACGGCCTGATCTGGTTTAACGATCGTTATCACGCGTTTTATCAACATCACCCGATGAGCGAACACTGGGGACCAATGCACTGGGGACATGCCACCAGTGACGATATGATCCACTGGCAGCATGAGCCTATTGCGCTAGCGCTAGGAGACGATAATGACAAAGACGGGTGTTTTTCAGGTAGTGCTGTCGATGACAATGGTGTCCTCTCACTTATCTACACCGGACACGTCTGGCTCGATGGTGCAGGTAATGACGATGCAATTCGCGAAGTACAATGTCTGGCTACCAGTCGGGATGGTATTCATTTCGAGAAACAGGGTGTGATCCTCACTCCACCAGAAGGAATCATGCACTTCCGCGATCCTAAAGTGTGGCGTGAAGCCGACACATGGTGGATGGTAGTCGGGGCGAAAGATCCAGGCAACACGGGGCAGATCCTGCTTTATCGCGGCAGTTCATTGCGTGAATGGGCCTTCGATCGCGTACTGGCCCACGCTGATGCGGGTGAAAGCTATATGTGGGAATGTCCGGACTTTTTCAGCCTTGGCGATCAGCATTATCTGATGTTTTCCCCGCAGGGAATGAATGCCGAGGGATACAGTTACCGAAATCGCTTTCAAAGTGGCGTAATACCCGGAATGTGGTCGCCAGGACGACTTTTTGCACAATCCGGGCATTTTACTGAACTTGATAACGGGCATGACTTTTATGCACCACAAAGCTTTTTAGCGAAGGATGGTCGGCGTATTGTTATCGGCTGGATGGATATGTGGGAATCGCCAATGCCCTCAAAACGTGAAGGATGGGCAGGCTGCATGACGCTGGCGCGCGAGCTATCAGAGAGCAATGGCAAACTTCTACAACGCCCGGTTCACGAAGCTGAGTCGTTACGCCAGCAGCATCAATCTGTCTCTCCCCGCAGAATCAGCAATAAATATGTTTTGCAGGAAAACGCGCAAGCAGTTGAGATTCAGTTGCAGTGGGCGCTGAAGAACAGTGATGCCGAACATTACGGATTACAGCTCGGCACTGGAATGCGGCTGTATATTGATAACCAATCTGAGCGACTTATTTTGTGGCGGTATTACCCACACGAGAATTTAGACGGCTACCGTAGTATTCCCCTCCCGCAGCGTGACACGCTCGCCCTAAGGATATTTATCGATACATCATCCGTGGAAGTATTTATTAACGACGGGGAAGCGGTGATGAGTAGTCGAATCTATCCGCAGCCAGAAGAACGGGAACTGTCGCTTTATGCCTCCCACGGAGTGGCTGTGCTGCAACATGGAGCACTCTGGCTACTGGGTTAACATAATATCAGGTGGAACAACGGATCAACAGCGGGCAAGGGATCCGCGTCACTCTTCCCCCTTCACGACCTTCAATAATATGCAATGCAGCTTCCCGCCCGATAATGTCATGTGGAAGCTGAATTGTGGTCAGCGGCGGTAAAAACAGATGCCCGACGCCAACCAGATTATCAAAGCCCATTACAGCGACATCCTGCGGGATACGTACCCCCTTCGCCAAAAGAACCTGATAAGCCACAAAGGCTGCGCGATCGTTACCACATATCAGAACATCAAAATCTGGTTTGCCCGATTTGAAGTGAGCATTGAGTAAACTTGCGAGATCGGTGTAGTGATCATCACCTGTTGCCATGTGAAATTGTTTCACCTCAGCCAGATCTCGTCCAGCATCACGCCAAGCCTGCTCAAATCCCTGCCGACGATACCCTGTTGCCAACGCACTTTCCGGTAGCCAGAAGCATAATGGTTGACGATAGCCCGCCGCGAGCAAATGCTGTGTTGATTCATATTGTGCAGTGTAATCATCAGGGATATAACTGGGTAACGCTGGGTCATCCGCCACACAGTTCGCCAATACAATATTTTCACCATACAGAGACTCAGGCAGCGTGATATGTCGCAGCCCCATTGTAGTATAGATAATGCCATCCGGACGGTGGGCAAGCAGCTGACGTGCCGCGCGGGCAGCGTCATCTTCAGAAAAAATATTGATTAAAAAACTATTCCAGCCGAACTCGCTGGCGGTTTGCTCAATGGCAAGCAGAATATCAACAGAGAAAGGAGTGGTAGCCGTGTCCTGCGCCAGCACGGCGAGAGTCGACGGCTTACGTCCTTGAGCGCGCATCTTACGGGCGGAAAGATCAGGAACATAATTCAGGGTCTGGATTGCCTGCAATACGCGGTCACGCGTTGCAGGACGCACAGATTCTGCATTATGCATCACCCGGGAGACTGTCATCATCGACACTCCCGCCAGGCGTGCGACATCCTTTAATGAAGCCATACCCAAGCCGTTTGCCGTAAAACGGGCACTGTAGCAGAAACAGACGTCACTGGCGAGATCCAACGCCCTATCACCTGACACAGCAATACAATAAAAAATAACAATAATTCCCGGACAATTGTCCCCAATTCCGCCTCTGTTCTCGCCAACGAGTAACCATATAGGCAAGTAAGTAAAACATGCCAACTGGCATCGCCAACCTGGAGAAGAATGCTGCCGCTGTATCCCGACATCAGCCCGGAAAATTATTGCGATTGTCATCGGTTCAGGTCCAATTTGGCTGCACGATCGTTACGGACTCGCTTTCTGGCTAGTGAAGCAATATTGCGGCGCTACGCTGATGAAACATTTAAATACTATACGACAGCGACATTTATCGCTTCAGTCGTCGCTCTGGCGGGCACATTCCTTCTGTCATTTATCATCTAAGCGCAAAGAGACGTACTATGGAAAACGCTAAAATGAACTCGCTGATCGCCCAGTATCCGTTGGTAAAGGATCTGGTTGCTCTTAAAGAAACGACCTGGTTATACGGCACGACCTCATTGGCTGAAGGTTTACCTTATGTTGGCCTGACCGAACAGGATGTTCAGGACGCCCATGCGCGCTTATCCGTTTTGCACCCTATCTGGCAAAAGCATTTCCTGAAACTGCTGCCACTGGGGGGGCTAATTGAATCAGGAACTGTTGCCATTCCAGCTATGCAAAAACGGCTGGAAAAAGAATATGGCGACGATTAAGCGGGCAACTGTTTACTGAAAAAAGATAGCCATTTGCCGATTTTCGGCTCCATAAAAGCACGCGGCGGGATGATGGAGTCCTGGCACATGCAGAAAAACTGGCTCTGGAAGCTGGGGTTGCCGACGCTTGATGATGACTACAGCAAACTGCTTTCTCCGGAGTTTAAACAGTTCTTTAGCCATACAGCATTGCTGTGGGCTCAACCGGAAATATGGGGTTATCAATCGGCATTATGAGCGCCCGCATTGGCTTTAAGGTGACAGTTCATACTGTCTGCTGATGCCCGGGCATGAAAAAGCAAAACTGCGCAGCCATGGCGTTACGGTCGTGGAATATGACAAGATTATGGTGTTGCCGTCGAGGAAGGACGTAAAGCAGCGCAGTCTGTACCGACTTGTTTCTTTATTGATGACGAAAATTCCCGCACGTTGTTCCTGGGTATTCCGTCGCTGGCCAGCGTCTTAAAGCGCGATTTGCCAGCAAGGCCGTATCGTCGATGCTGATAACCCTCTGTTTGTCTATCTGCCGTTGGTGTTGGCGGTGGTCCTGGTGGCGTCGCATTCGGGCTTAAACTGGCGTTTGGCGATCATGTTCACTGCTTTTTTGCCGAACCAACGCACTCCCCTTGTATGTTGTTAGGCGTCCATACAGGATTACACGATCAGGATTTCTGTTCAGGATATTGGTATCGACAACCTTACCGCAGCGGATGGCCTTGCAGTTGGTCGCGCATCAGGCTTTGTCGGCGGGCGATGGACCGTCTGCTGGATGGCTTCTATACCCTGGCGATCAAACCATGTATGACATGCTTGGCTGGCTGGCGCAGGAAGAAGGTATTCGTCTTGAACCTTCGGCACTGGCGGGTATGGCCCGGACCTCAGCGCGTGTGTGCATCAGGTAGTTACGTACGATGCACGGTTTCAGCGCAGAAGACTGTGATACCACCTATCTGGTGTGGGCGACGGGAGGTGGAATGGTGCCGGAAGAAGAGATGAATCAATATCTGGCAAAAGGCCGTTAATAACGTTTCAAACGCAGCATCGCAATCCTTTCCCCTGGGTGAGCGATGCTGCCGATGGCGCAGACTTAACATCCCGGTCTTACCCGCTATAACCCCCTGCTTTTACCATCACCCAACGCCTTTCGCTAAACGGCGGTTTCGCAAACGAAAACCAAAACCGTAAGTAAGATAAAAGCAATAGCCGCCATACGGAAATCTCATTTGCAGAAGTAGAAAGTGACTGCTGGGTTATTTCATTTTACCCATTTCATTAGAAACTCCTGAAGCCAACCACACAGTATTTATCCATAATTCGTGACGATGAATTAAACACGGGGTTAATTTATTATGGTTGCTGTCAACTTACTTACGGTGTAACGATTTGCGTCGTCCCCACAGCGTCATTGCTGAGGATGATCAGGACCCAAGTGATTTCATAATTACTCATACTCAGGCATTGCAAATTTATTTATCTGGCAAACCTGAAACCAAATCGTTGTTAAGGGTAAAAAGAAACAGGGGCAACGGCGAATCCCTGAAAAAACTGCGGCAAAATGAAAGATACCTGTAAAATCAATCGTTGGCATAAATGCTACAGAACGCCTTAGTAATAGCAAACCGCATACACACTTCAAACTGAATGTCACCAACACCCGCATGTCTATTTTGTTGCCATAACGTCCTATCAAAGGTGAAATTAATAGTGGCATGATGCCGATGGGCGCATAAGCAAGCCCGGCTCAAATCGCATTATACCCCATTGTTTCCTGTAACTGCGCATAAGGACGATCGCTCCAGAGTAAAATAAATACGCGCATGTGATACTCACAATACCAATGGTGAAGTTACTGGCTTAACAAACTGAGATTAGAATCGGGTTTTCTCTGAGGTCGACTCCCAAACTCTAAAGATATTTAGAGAAATAACTGATACTACTGTTAATATTATTATCGTACTGAGTCTAAACTGATCCAGATCGCGCCCTTTATCAAGCATAATTTGCAAGCCACCAACACCGAGCACTAAGCAGGGTCAGTCCTGTAGATTCATTTTCTGACCGGTGAAGTCCTCAGTTTCTCTTCCTTTAAGTAAGGTTAAGCATAATGTCAGGCACGATAATCCCATAGGGACATTCTTATTAAAAATATTGAAACCCCAGCTAAAGTTATCACAAATATAGCCGCCCAATATCGCCACATATCCAGCCATAATCACGTCATTGACCATAATGCCAGAGCAAATGTCCTTTTTTCTGGTGGTAATTCCTTAATAATAAACTCTGTGACAGTGGAATTAACGGCCCCGCCATTAATCCCTGAACGACTCTAAAAAATATCAGCACATCAAGATTGGTCGATAAACTACACATTAAGGAAGACAGCGAAAAAAAAGTGACTGAAAGTAAAAATAACCTTAATTCGCCTATTCTTTGTGCCAGCCTGCCGGTAACAGGGATCGCAATGGCATTTGCTACGCCAAACGAGGTGATAACCCAGGTGCCTTCGTCTGTTGATGCTCCCAGAAAGCCAGATATTGTCGGTATTGCGACGTTAGAAATAGTGGAATCCAACATTTGCATAAACGTCGCTAATGACAATGCAATAGTAACGCACCATAACGTCCCACCGGTTAATGGTGCCGGAGTTGATTTAGTGATTGCCATTAAAGTTGTCCATTATGCGAAATAATGTTGCTAATTTCTTTTTCTATCGGACTGGTATCGATAACTAAAGCCTTACTGGTATAAGCAGGCATGGAGGTCACGGTTGAAGCCAGATCAGGCATCTCAGCAATGTCTTCGTCCTTCGTATCAATAGTTGCAGTCATCGATAAACCAATGCGCAAGGGGTGTTCCATGAGTTCTTTTGGATCAAGAGAAACTTCAACCGGTACACGCTGAACGATTTTGATCCAGTTCCCTGTCGCATTTTGTGCAGGTAATAAGGAGAACGCATTGCCGGTTCCCATATTGATCCCTGTCACCCGACCATGAAACACAACATTTTCACCATAAAGATCGCTGATAATATTGACTGATTGACCAATCCGTACATCCGTGAGTTGTGTTTCTTTAAAGTTGGCATTAACCCACATTTGACGTGCCGGTACGACAGCCATTAACGATTGTCCGGAACTCACTGTTTCGCCGACCTGAACACTTCGCTGGGCAATATAGCCAGTAACCGGACTCCTTATATCCGTACGTTTAAGCACCAACCAGGCTTCTTTGGTTGCATCCGCCGCTTCAACTACTTGTGGCTGACGGTTTAATGGTGTGTTCATTACTAAAGCTTTATTCGCTTTATAAGCCTGGATAGCGGCATTCAGTGCCGCTTTGCTACTTATTAACGTATCTTTGGTATGCTCCAGCGTTTCTTTTGAAATAACCCCCTGCTTCGCTAAAGGCACACGACGGTTATAATCTTCTAAAGATTGTTGATACTGAATACGTGCTGAAGCGACTTCGGCACTGTATTGTTTATCCTGTAAGTACAGTTTATTCGTTTGCCGAACAATATTTGCCAGATTATTTTTAGCTTTATTGAGTGCGATAGTGGCATCAGTTTTATCCAGTGAAACTAAAATGTCACCCTGTCGAACGTAGTTCGTATCTTTATGATTAACTACAGTGACACTACCTGAGACTTGTGCAGAAATTGGATCTGCATTCCCCGTGACATAGGCGTCATCTGTACTAATCATGTCTTCTAATTCCATTGACCAATAGGCATAGGCACCTGAAAACGCAATAAATAAAACTATCACCAATAAAGAAAAGTATTTTTTTCTGTTAGACTGTTTTTTATTTGAATTAATCTGTTCCACTATTATCTCTCATTTCGCATAGATGAAATTTATGAATTGAATGAAAAGAGTATTCATTCTTCATATCAAACACAGTGCATGTGTTGCACATTATCCCAGGAACGTTGGAGGCCTAATTTAAATGAGGTGCAAAAAAAACAACAGAGGACTAAACCGTGGCTTTTGCAATACAATTCTTACGCCTGTAGGATTAGTGAGAAGACTTATAGTGCTAACTTGAAACTATAAATCATCGGTATAATCCCTGATTTTATTGTTGACATTTCATTTATGCCGACTATTTATATGGTATACTTGTCGAATTATCTTAAAGGAAACTCAGATTTTCTTATTTTTATTGAGAAAATGAGATGACGCCTTATGTCTGTATTACTACAGGGAGAAGGGAGATGCTTCATTGCAAAGGGAATAATCTATGAACGCAATAATTATTGATGACCATCCTCTTGCTATCGCAGCAATTCGTAATTTATTGATCAAAAACGATATTGAAATCTTAGCGGAGTTAACTGAAGGCGGAAGCGCCGTTCAGCGGGTGGAAACACTTAAGCCTGATATCGTCATCATTGATGTCGATATCCCCGGAGTTAACGGTATCCAGGTGTTAGAAACGCTGAGGAAGCGCCAATATAGCGGAATTATTATTATCGTCTCCGCTAAAAATGACCATTTTTACGGGAAACATTGTGCTGATGCTGGCGCTAATGGTTTCGTGAGTAAAAAAGAAGGCATGAACAATATCATTGCGGCTATTGAAGCTGCAAAAAATGGCTACTGCTATTTCCCCTTCTCTCTCAACCGGTTTGTTGGAAGTTTAACGTCCGACCAGCAAAAACTCGACTCCTTATCGAAACAAGAAATTAGTGTCATGCGGTATATTCTTGATGGCAAGGATAATAATGACATTGCGGAAAAAATGTTCATCAGCAACAAAACTGTCAGCACGTATAAAAGTCGCCTGATGGAAAAATTAGAATGTAAATCACTGATGGATCTTTACACATTCGCGCAACGTAACAAAATCGGCTAATCACATGAAGTTTTTACCCTATTTTTTTCTTCTCTGTTGTGGTCTTTGGTCGACCATAAGTTTCGCAGACGAAGATTACATCGAATATCGTGGCATCAGTAGTAACAACCGTGTCACACTTGATCCAGTACGTCTGAGCAACAAGGAATTACGTTGGTTAGCGAGCAAAAAAAATCTTGTGATTGCAGTACACAAGTCCCAAACGGCTACCTTGTTGCATACCGATTCGCAGCAACAGGTTCGTGGTATTAATGCTGATTATTTAAATCTTTTAAAAAGAGCGTTAAATATCAAATTAACACTCCGGGAATACGCAGATCATCAAAAAGCAATGGACGCGCTTGCAGAAGGTGAAGTCGATATAGTGTTATCACATTTAGTTACTTCGCCGCCTCTTAATAATGACATTGCTGCAACCAAACCATTGATAATTACCTTTCCGGCGCTGGTAACCACCCTTCACGACTCAATGCGACCGCTTACCTCACCAAAACCAGTAAATATTGCTCGGGTAGCAAATTACCCCCCAGACGAGGTAATTCATCAATCATTTCCAAAAGCAACAATTATCTCTTTTACAAATTTATATCAGGCATTAGCATCCGTCTCAGCTGGGCACAATGATTACTTTATTGGTAGTAACATCATTACCAGCAGTATGATTTCCCGCTATTTCACTCACTCCTTAAATGTAGTGAAATATTATAACTCGCCGCGTCAATATAATTTTTTCTTGACCAGAAAAGAATCTGTCATTCTTAATGAAGTACTCAATAGATTTGTTGATGCTTTAACAAATGAAGTTCGCTATGAAGTATCACAAAATTGGCTTGATACAGGAAACCTGGCCTTTCTGAACAAACCATTAGAACTCACTGAACATGAAAAACAGTGGATTAAGCAGCATCCCAATTTAAAGGTGCTGGAAAATCCTTACTCGCCCCCCTATTCTATGACGGATGAAAATGGCTCGGTTCGGGGCGTTATGGGGGACATTCTTAATATTATTACCTTGCAAACAGGTTTAAATTTTTCTCCGATCACCGTTTCACACAATATCCATGCTGGAACACAACTTAGCCCCGGAGGATGGGATATAATACCTGGCGCTATTTATAGTGAAGATCGAGAAAATAATGTTTTATTTGCTGAAGCCTTCATAACAACGCCTTACGTTTTTGTCATGCAAAAAGCGCCTGACAGTGAACAAACATTAAAAAAAGGAATGAAAGTTGCCATTCCATATTATTATGAGCTGCATTCGCAATTAAAAGAGATGTATCCGGAGGTTGAATGGATACAGGTCGATAATGCCAGCGCTGCATTTCACAAGATTAAGGAAGGTGAACTTGATGCTCTGGTCGCGACACAGCTAAATTCGCGTTACATGATCGATCATTACTATCCTAATGAACTTTATCATTTTCTTATTCCTGGCGTTCCGAATGCATCGCTTTCGTTCGCTTTTCCTCGCGGAGAACCGGAACTTAAGGATATTATTAATAAAGCACTGAATGCAATTCCCCCAAGCGAAGTTCTGCGCCTGACGGAAAAATGGATTAAAATGCCCAATGTGACCATTGACACATGGGACCTATATAGCGAGCAATTTTATATTGTTACGACATTATCCGTTTTATTAGTTGGCAGTAGCCTTTTATGGGGATTCTACCTGTTACGCTCAGTTCGTCGTCGTAAAGTCATTCAGGGTGATTTAGAAAACCAAATATCATTCCGAAAAGCACTCTCGGATTCCTTACCGAATCCAACTTATGTTGTAAACTGGCAAGGTAATGTCATTAGTCATAATAGTGCTTTTGAACATTATTTCACTGCGGATTACTACAAAAATGCAATGTTACCATTAGAAAACAGTGATTCACCCTTTAAAGATGTTTTTTCTAATGCGCATGAAGTCACAGCAGAAACGAAAGAAAATCGAACAATATACACACAGGTATTTGAAATTGATAATGGCATCGAGAAAAGATGCATTAATCACTGGCATACATTATGCAATCTTCCTGCAAGTGACAATGCAGTATATATTTGTGGTTGGCAAGATATTACTGAAACGCGTGATCTAATTAATGCACTCGAGGTAGAAAAAAATAAAGCGATAAAGGCTACCGTAGCAAAAAGTCAGTTTCTGGCAACGATGAGTCACGAAATAAGAACACCAATAAGCTCTATTATGGGCTTCCTGGAACTTCTGTCGGGTTCTGGTCTTAGCAAGGAGCAACGGGTGGAGGCGATTTCACTTGCCTACGCCACCGGACAATCACTCCTCGGCTTAATTGGTGAAATCCTTGATGTCGACAAAATTGAATCGGGTAACTATCAACTTCAACCACAATGGGTCGATATCCCTACTTTAGTCCAGAACACTTGTCACTCTTTCGGTGCGATTGCTGCAAGCAAATCGATCGCATTAAGTTGCAGCAGTACATTTCCTGATCATTACCTGGTTAAGATCGACCCTCAGGCGTTTAAGCAGGTCTTATCAAATTTACTGAGTAATGCTCTCAAATTTACCACCGAGGGGGCAGTAAAAATTACGACCTCCCTGGGTCACATTGATGACAACCACGCTGTTATCAAAATGACGATTATGGATTCTGGAAGTGGATTATCGCAGGAAGAACAACAACAACTGTTTAAGCGCTACAGCCAAACAAGTGCAGGTCGTCAGCAAACAGGTTCTGGTTTAGGCTTAATGATCTGCAAAGAATTAATTAAAAATATGCAGGGCGATTTATCATTAGAAAGTCATCCAGGCATAGGAACAACATTTACGATCACAATCCCGGTAGAAATTAGCCAGCAAGTGGCGACTGTCGAGGCAAAAGCAGAACAACCCATCACACTACCTGAAAAGTTGAGCATATTAATCGCGGATGATCATCCGACCAACAGGCTATTACTCAAACGCCAGCTAAATCTATTAGGATATGATGTTGATGAAGCCACTGATGGTGTGCAAGCGCTACACAAAGTCAGTATGCAACATTATGATCTGCTTATTACTGACGTTAATATGCCGAATATGGATGGTTTTGAGTTGACTCGCAAACTCCGTGAGCAAAATTCTTCCTTACCCATCTGGGGGCTTACAGCCAACGCACAGGCTAACGAACGTGAAAAAGGGTTAAGTTGCGGCATGAACTTATGTTTGTTCAAACCGTTGACCCTGGATGTACTGAAAACACATTTTAGTCAGTTACACCATGTTGGCCATATTGCACGCAGTATTGCCACCTTGATATCCAGCCCTGAACAATAATACGGCGACGATTTACAACTGATGCAGGAGATTCTCATGACTTTCCAGCATGAAACGCATAAAGATTTACCGCCGCGTTTCAAGCACTAGAAGCTGGCGATAACAGAACTTTCCATCAGTGTATTCATCGCACCCCATGTGCGGCTAACATCCTAATTCTAAGTTGATGAATATTAGCCATCAGTTAAAATAACACCTGTTTCAGATGACAGTAAGCCTGAGTTTCAGTCGCTCAACTCGTAAAAGAACACATTGCAGAGCTGGACCAGGAGATTGCTGTTTTCTGTCAGAAAAATGACTAAATAGCGGCTCCCACAATGTTCAAATGTGGGAGCTATTTACCAGCACATCTTACATTTATGATGAGAACTCCTCACCCAGTTCTCATGCTGGTCGAGCGTTGCTGCTCCCGGAATAGAACATGCGGTCTGCGTAGCCACGACTTTTATCTGGATTACCCGGGTCATCACTCCCCCGGCTTCAATCACATATTTCTCGCCCCAGTTTGTGGCAAATTAATGGCCTCAGCCACACTTAATAACGGCGCGACGGGTACACCAACTTCATGTATTCTGGCTAACCAAACTTCAGCTGCCTGCTTCAATGGTCCCGCTCAATATATTGTTTAAGAATAGCCTGCTTTGTACGCGTAAAATATTGCTGCTAAATCTGGGATTATTAACCAGTTCCGTAAGCTCCAGTGCCTGGCATAACGCAGAAAAGCTTGTCATTACCACAACAAATCGTAATCGGCTTATCCTGAGTATCGAAAACATCAAAAAGGTGCCATGTAGGGATGGCGATTTCCCAGGTGTTGTGGTGACTTCCCGTCGCAATATATGCCATCAGACCATGCTCCAGAAAACTCAGCGTGGCATCAAACATCGCTATATCGACATAGCGCCTTTCTCTTGCTCTTTCTCGCGGCCATAAAGTGCACTCACTATTCCGCTGAATAAATAGACACCGCCGCATAGATTCGCAAGAGAGGTACCAAACACGCACGGGCGGAGCATCAGGGTACCTGTTTCCATCATTATCCCGCTCAATTGCCCTGAACGATGGTATCTAGGCAGGACAAATTTTTCTAGCTACTGGTATGTCCGAAACCTGACCATGAAGCAGTATACTTAGGGGCGCGGGTTGATTCCTGTAACCTTTCCCATGAAACCCTAGTTTTTCCATTGTACCTTGGGCCAAATTCTCAGTTAATACATCAGCTTGTTTAGCATATTTATAAATATACTTTTATCGTGATTATTCTTTAAATCAGTACCACACTCTCTTTGCCATGATTAATAAAACTGTAATAGAGTGACTGTCCATCCACATAGGGACCAAATGTGCGGGTATCATCACCATGGCCCGGCGGCTCACCCTTAATTACCCTTGCGCCCATATTACAAAGAGTTTAGTTCCCAAAGGTCCATTAAGGACATGTGTCATATCCATAACTAATAAGCCTTCAAACGGCCCTTTGCTTTCATTATTTGTCATTTTGCTATGCCTTGAAAAAAGCCGAGGTGAGACACCTTGGCATTCACTAATCAGATGATTAATTATGAACCAGCTCGATCACATAAATCGACAAGGGAGCCGTGACGACAAAACCCAGTACGCTCACAGCCATGATGTGTGACCAGTGCGGGTGTAGACATTTAAACCGGCTGGTAGATGATTTGCAGATGTGGCGGTATGTGCCTGCCAGTACCATCATCTGCAAATGTTCGCTGTTCAAATGACATGCCATACCAACGAGAAGCAGCGCCAGTGGCATCAGAATCAACTTCAGGAAGGTGTTATAAGCAATTTCGGCACTGAACTCGAATTTATGTGCAGCCAGAGTCAACCCCGCAGCGAATACCGCTACCCCTGAGTTAGCCTTCGCAATCAGATTAAAGGTTGGGTCCCATGCTGCCGGAATTTTTACCCCAACCAGCACCAGGATCGTTGCCAGAACAGGTGCCCATACTACTGGCTCCTTTGCCGCAGAAATTAATGCGCTCAGATTACTATTCTTCTTACCATCCGCTCCTGAGGAAGGATTCAGCAAATACAGACCAATAGGAATAGTAATTGCGTTAACAATAATAGAAATAATTGCTACCACTAAACCTGTTGATACGGAATCACCATAAATAGGATCGAGAACTGCAAACCCCAGGAATCCAATGGTAGGTGAACCCGCAATTAATGCACATACAGCTGCTTCTGCATGGGTACGTTTAAAAAATTTGTAGCAACCAAACCAGGAGAAAAAGAAACATCCGACAATAACCACAAGTGATACAAGGGTCAGACGAGTGTCCGCAAAAATCATTTCCCTGTTTGCCCGGGTAATAGAAACAAATAGAGCCGCAGGAAGAGCGTAGTTTAATACCAGTTTATTAAATGCGCGGGCTTGATCTTCTGAAAAAGTTTCTCGTCTGCCGCTAAAATAACCCAACAGCATGATTACGATAATAGGCAATAAATCGCCAATAAAAAATGTTAGCATAATAGTATTTCCGATAAGGGTCCCCTCACCATCGCATAATGAGTTGGCAAGAGGAGACGATGTCAGTATTTAATTACCAGCGACTTGTTTTGGGTTAAGTTTGGTAATATGGCCACTTTCAGTTCCTGCTGCAGGGTCGATAACCACATTAATAATGGTCGGTTTGCGCGACTGAATACCGGTGGTTAAAGCATGACGAAGTTCATCTGTCGTGGTGACGTTATAGCCAACGCCACGAAACGCATCCATTAATTTGTCATACCTTGCATGGTGCAACAGATCCGTTGGTGATGGTGCACCAGCGCCACTGAGATCAACACCGTCTCCTCTGTAGATGCCGCCATTATTAAAAATAACGATCGTCACCGGCAGGTTATATCGACAAATCGTTTCAATTTCCATCCCACTGAAACCAAAAGCACTATCACCTTCAATGGCGACAACCGGAGAACCAGAAGTCACGCTAGCACCGATGGCATAGCCCATACCGATGCCCATGACACCCCAGGTACCACAATCCAGACGACGACGTGGTTTATACATATCAATAATATTTCGTGCATTATCCAGGGTATTTGCACCTTCATTAACTAAATAAATATCCTGGTTCTCGCGCAATACGTCGCGCACAGCACTTAATGCATTAAAGTAATTTAATGGTTGAGTATCTGTACTTAATTTTTCATGCATTTTTTGTGCATTTTGCTGCTTGTGGATATTTAAAATATCGCGCCATACCAGTGGAGTCGTAAATGTGTTTTGTTTCAGTTCTGCCAGCATACCTTGCATACTGGATGCAATATCACCAACGACTGGCACAGCAATGGGGCGGTTGCTGTCAATTTCCTGCGGTTCAATATCCAGTTGAATAAACTGTGTATCTGCCGCCCATCCTTTTTTACCGTGTGCCAATAACCAATTCAGTCGTGCACCAACAAGCATGACAACGTCAGCATTTGCCAGGGCAAACGAACGCGCAGCTGCCGCAGAAAGTGGATGCGTATCTTCAAGGATCCCTTTCGCCATAGACATTGGCAGGAATGGAATCTGAGCACTTTCAATAAATTCACGAAGCTGTTCATCAGCTTGTGAATACGCCGCGCCTTTGCCAAGGATAATTAATGGCCGTTCAGCTTTTGCTAAAAGCGAAATTGCGCTAGTGACTGACTTCGGGCATGGCAATAATGCTGGCGACGGATTTTCAACTTTAACAATCGTGGTTAACGCTTCGTCTTTTTCCATCGTCGCGGCCAGGACATTTGCTGGCAAATCAAGATAAACTCCGCCAGGGCGACCCGATACAGAGACCCGGATAGCGCGTGCCAATGCAATGCCAAGATCCTGTGGCTGATTAACGCGAAATGCTCGCTTGGCATACGGTTTTGCCGTATTCATTGGTCGAGCTCTTCATAATCACCTTGCTGTAGGCTCGACGATTGCGCGGTCGCTGGAGCCGCTAATCACGCATCATCGGAAAACCATTTACCGTTGCGTTGGCCAATGCGGTCAAACGATCTGAAGGAACTCGGGGCGAAGAAACTGTCAGGGATCCCCAAGTTTTTGGGCAAAACCGCTTGCCGCAGCGGCATAGCCTGCCGACTGCTCATGACGAAAACCAGATAACGAATGCCTTCCGCCTGGGCATGGCGTGCCATATCCGTCACAGGAATACCTACAACACCATAAATAGTGTCAATATTATTCTGTTTTAATGCTTCAACGATGATATGCATACCATCTGTCATTTGAAGTTGATCTGACATGATTAATAACCTCGAAATTTTTATAAATTGGGAGCCAGAAGCCCCCGTTAATATCAGATGGCGTGGTTTTGCTTCATTGCAGCAATTTCATCGTCGCTATAACCCAGCTCCTGCAATACAGCAGCGGTATGTTCACCTAATAGCGGCGCAGCTTTAATATCCGGCGTAAAGGCAGAGAATTTCATTGGACAACCAACGGTCAGATATTTTCCACGCAACGGTTGTTCCACTTCAACAACACTGCCACTTTGGCGCAAAGAGGGATCAAGTGAAATTTCTTTCATACTTAAAACCGGTGCACAAGGAATATCAAACTGAGTCAAATAGGCCACCGCTTCATGTTTATCAATAGTGACAGTGTATTTTTCGATTTCAGCAAAAATATCGAAAATATGTGGCTGTCGGGCATGGGCTGTACTGTATGCCGGATCGGTAATCCATTCTGGTTTGCCGATGGCTTTACAGGTGTTTTCCCAGTTTTGCTCCTGAATAGTGAAATAAATATAGGCGTTAGGATCGGTTTCCCAGCCTTTACATTTCAGGATCCAGCCAGGCTGACCGCCACCACCTGCATTACCACCGCGGGGAACTGCATCACCAAATGTACCATTCGGATACTGCGGGTATTCTTCCAGATAACCCAATTTATCGAGACGCTGCTGGTCACGTAATTTCACGCGGCAAAGGTTCAATACGGCATCCTGCATTGACATGGTGACTCGTTGCCCACGCCCCGTTTTTTCGCGATGCAGCAAAGCAGCAAGTAAACCGATCAGCAAATGCATTCCGGTGTTGCTGTCACCCAACGCTGCAGCGCTTACCAGCGGCGGACCATCCCAAAAACCCGTAGTGGATGCCGCGCCACCCGCTGCCTGAGCAACGTTTTCATAGGCTTTTACATTCACATAAGGCGAACACTCATCAAACCCTTTGATCGAACCAAAAATCAGACGTGGATTGATTTCTTGAATATGCTCCCAGGTGAAGCCCATGTGATCAATGGCCCCTGGATGAAAGTTCTCGACTAAGATATCAGCTTCGCGGATCAGCTTTTCCATTACCTCTTTGCCTTCCGCTGTTTTGGTATTTAACTCAATAGAACGTTTGTTACTGTTAAGCATGGTGAAGTAAAGCGCATCGATATCAGGAATATCTCGCAGTTGGTGACGCGTTACGTCACCAACGCCGGGACGTTCAATTTTAATAACGTCAGCGCCAAACCAGGCCAGCATTTGAGTACAAGATGGGCCAGATTGCACACCGGTGAAATCGAGAACTTTAATTCCTTGAAGTGGAGTTGACATAGCAATACCTATTAGTTAATTAAATATGTGTTAATTTAGCGTTTATTTAAGGCATAACGCCCTCTATAAATAATCTGCAAAATATCTTCGTAGCGGCACTCGATATTTTTAAATTCCTGTATCAAGTACTGAAAATTATTTTATCGCCACTTCCAATTCCTTTCTGCATGGTAAGTAGTGAGGACGAAAAGAAGAATATGATAAATATTAATTCGTGGTAATCAGAGAGAGTCGCGACATTTGTGATGTTATTCTTACAACTGTAAGAAGCGCCGGTGATTTACAAGTAAGAGTATGATTACGCTTTTTAAAGCGTACCATAAAGCATAACATAATAAATGATTTGTGATGACACGGGATTATTGCGGTTTACTTTGAGGAAAATAAAATGCGTGTTTATAGAACCGCGAGCGCCAAATAATTTTATGACCACAACCTGTCGTATTGTGGTCATAAAAAATTGTCGGCTGGAGGGAGTTAAATCCTTTACCTCAATATACTGCCTGTCAGCATTAGTTCACAAACAGTGCTTCGCTATCGACGATGATTCCATCTTCCGCACCTTTAAGCGCCAGGTTTGCCTCGTAGTATTGCTTTTTATCAAGCAGTTTCTGCGCATCAGCAAGTGCATTACGAGTCTGTTTAAGCGGCATCAGATATTGGTTTTCCATTACGCCAACACCGGCCAGGCGAAGCTCTTCCATTGCGCCCTTTTTATCCCCTTTCGCCATTTTTTCATTGGCAATTTTTATCGCGGCTTCTTTTTCGGGTGTTGCTACATAACTCTCAGAAATTCCGACAGATGCATTAATGACAATATATTGGTCATCATTGAGATTGGTCTTTTTACCTGGCTTAGCGAACTTTGCCCATTCGGTACTGTCATCTGACAGCAAAGCGGAAGCTTCATTGGTCAGTTCTTTTGCCTTTTCCGGATCGCCATGAAACAGAGCCAGGCGCGCTACCTGCACGTCACGCATCGCATATAAACCTTGTTCAGAGATACGCTCTGCTGCTGCCGTTTTCTGGGTTTGCTGAGTTTGCTGTTGTGCCGCTACCGGTGCATTATCAGCAGCCCATACAGTTGAAGATGCCAGAATTGCTGTGACCATCGTAGCCATAATTAAACGTTTCATACTTACCTCATTCTTTAACAGTTTTAGAAAACGCCGCCATCATATTGGGTGAGCATGAAATGAGAAATCAGAGAGCAACGGTCATTTTGAAAGGGTTATCTTACAATTGTAGTTATTATCGCAAAGCGGCATTTAGTCTTACAGTTGTAGGAATATGCCTCCTGTCGCAGAGAACTATTCTTATATACCACAAAGAGATGTCATTTATTATATTGATGTAAATATTGATTAATTATATGTAAATACAGCCATAACATCGTATGGTTCTCAGTGAACCATTTTCAGGATAACTTTCTATGAAAGTAAACTTAATACTTTTCAGCTTATTTTTATTGGTCTCTATTATGGCATGCAATGTTTTTGCATTTTCCATTTCTGGTGGTGTAAGTGAGAGGAGCTATAAAGAGACTGAAAAAACATCAGCGATGACGACCACACACTCTACAAAACTTCAGCCATCACAGGCCATTTTGTTTGGAAGATGAGAGAAGATGCGCCACCATTAAACCTCACAGAAGAAATCACGCCTACTTATCCGACAAAGGCGAATTTTATTGATATTCATCCTGTGCGATAGCGCTTGTCAACATGGCAGGTGAACAATCATGTCGTACGCCACGCCAACACCTGCCCAAATGAGCCATCCTGACCCACTATCGCCTGCGATACCCCACCATAAAGCTAATCATCAAGCCACAAGCCGGGGCAAGAAACATACATCCCCGTCACCAGTTCATTACCGCCAGTTAACCACTGGCGGGTAATAAATGAGTGCAGCGAGGATCACCATGCCCAAGAAAGAAGAGACCGCCGACACCACGTTCAGTACCTGACCGATGAGCCGCTTACGCAGACAATACACAGGGCGAGAAACATCCATAAATAAATCATAGCCAACCTCCTGCCGCGTGCTAAAAACCTGTACTTTTAGTCACTTTAATAGTAAGACAATCCTTAACCTCTGGCAATTTTTGCTAAGCATCAATGAAAACAGCATGTCAATGCAAGACCGTCGCGTACGGAAAAATATTTACTTTGCACGATTAATAATCAGTAGCTGAAAAGCAGTCAGCGAGTGAGAAAGAGATATACCGCATCATGCTCCTCGTGGTTATGTCCTACTTAGTCTTTACACTCTTTACAGGCTCATTGTCGTACATGATGGCCCAACCAATTGAGTGTACCGCTGTCGACATGGAATCTTCTGCGATACAACGTACCGTATCTACAGAAGGTAACTATGTTTCCCAACGGCAAAATTTTCCCGCGAGTTTCTATATCTCGCTACTGGCTCACATGGTTTTGGGCTTGGTGTACTCTGGCTTTCGGGTACAGCTTCCTTATCCTGTCTTCTCTGCTTCTCCGCACGCGTATTGGCGCACGGCGCTACCATTCCTGAAACGTCGTGAATCATCGCCCGTAAAAACCTGGAAATTCTTGTTTCCGCAGCATCTGCGGAAGAACGCGACAAGATGATTGCCGAAACTTTTCGTTCACGGCATGGCGCTGGTAGAAACCGGCATGGCATGGTTCTGGCCCGACAGTCGCGTACGTAAATGGTTCATGTTGAAGGGTTGGATAACCTTAAACGCGCAACAAATGCAAAATCTCGTGGCGTAATGGTTGTCGGCGTCCATTTTATGTCGCTGGAACTGGGCGGCCGCGTGATGGACTGTGCCAACGAATGATGGCTACCTATCGTCCACATAATAATCAGCTGATGGAATGGGTGCAGTACCGTGGCGCATGCGCTCTCAACAAAGCCGACGATTGGCAGAAATAGACTGCGCGGCATTGTCGGTGCACTGAAGAAAGGTGAGCTGTATGGTTTGCTCCCATTAGGATTATGGTCGAGAGCTAGCCCCTTCGCGCCGTTCTTTGCGGTGGAGATGTTGCCACAACCAATGGCACCCATGTTCTCTCCCGTCTTGGCGCAGCCATGTTGACCGTAACGATGGTAAGAAAAGCGGATTACAGCGGATATCGTTTGTTCATCACCCCAGAGATGGAGGCTACCCGACAGATGAAAATCAAGCCGCTGCCTATATGAGTAGATTATCGAGAAAGAGATTATGCGCGCACCGGAGCAGAGCTCTGCATTGACTGTCGCTTTAAAACGCGCCCGGTGGGAGAATCGTCGTTGTACATTAAACAAACTGCTCTTTACTCTTTTCCTCCTCAAATCGGCCATAATAACCTCATGGTTTTTTCTTTATGGCTTTTTTCTTAAGGTTTTTCTCCCTTCGCTGAATATCTAATTATTACCGTCACAAATTAAAATGTTGCTGATATGAGCACTTGTAAGTTATGAAGTAAATAAGAAAATGCCTCTTGTCTCGTTTAAGTTTTAGGCGTACATTAGCGCCGTCTCGAGCAGTTTAGCTCAGAATTCTGGCTATGCCCACGGTAAAATACAGGGCTTTTAAGGTCGCTTTGCCCGGTGTCAACTCACTGTATCAGGTGTAATGAAGTCATTCAGGCGTAACAGTAATTACGCGGAGAGATGTAAAGTGAAATATTTCTTTATGGGCATTTCTTTATGGTCATCGTTTGGGCCTGTTTTTGCCCTGATGATTGAAGTAAACTGTGCAATGAAAAACAGGAGCCATCAGGCTCCTGTTTGCATTTCTTGACGACGGTGTTTATTCCGCGTTTTCGTGAATATGTTTGCTGCTGGCGGTAGTAAACTGTTGTACGGAACATCGCTTTAATCCCACGAATCGCCTGACGAATACGGTCGCGGTTTTCAATCAGTGCAAAGCGCACATGCGTGTCGCCGTAGTCGCCAAAGCCGATCCTCGAGAATACACAGACCTTCGCTTCGTTAAGCAGCTTTTTGGCAAATTCCAGCGAGCCCATGGCAGCGTAAGGTTCCGGGATTTTCGCCCAGACATAACATCCAAGCCTTCGCATTTTCGACCATCCAGCCCGCTTCATGCAGCCCTTTAACGAATACATCACGGCGTTGTTCGTACTGTTTCGGCAATGTCGCGCACGCACTGTTGATCGCCCTCGAGTGCCGCAATCGCCGCCACCTGCAACGGCGTGAGGCGCCGAAATTGTGATAGCTTTTAGAAGACGGCGCCAGCTGGCGCTGACCAGCGTTTTGTTGCCAACCATAAAGCCGATACGCCAGCCCGCCATGTTGAGCTTTTCGACAGCGTAAGCAACTCGACCGCCACATCGCGTGCACCCGGCACCTGCATGATTGACGGCGCTTTCCAGCCATCGTAGACGATATCGGCATAGGCCAGGTCATGGACCACCAGCACATCGTAGCGTTTCGCCAGTGCCACAACCTTTTTCCGAACAACTCCAGTTCCACGCATTGCGTGGTTGGGTTCGACGGAAGCCGAGGACTACGACTTCGGTTTCGCAGAAACTTTCACGAATGGCGCGCTCCAGTTCTTTGTTGAAGAAATCACACCTTCCACCAGCGGCACTGAGCGTACCTGAGCCCGGCAATTACTGCGCCGGGGCAGCACCAACGGGTAATTCTGATTCGGCACCAGCACTGTGTCACCGTGATTGAGCGTCGCCAACATCAGGTGCCAGCCCCTCTTCGACGATGGTGACGATGGCTTCTGATTCCGGGTCGATTTCAACGTCGTAGCGAGTCCTGATACCAACGGGAAATGGCGCGACGTAGCTGCGGAATGCCGCGTGAAGTGGAGTAACCATGCGTGTCCGGCGCTGGGGCGACAGTACATAATTTTTCGACCAGATGCGGCGGAGTCGCACCGTCCGGGTTACCCATACCTAAATCGATAATATCTTCGCCGCGCCGAGCGCAGCCATTTTCAGTTCAAGCGGGTCAAAAACATAGGGCGGGGAGAGATGTACGATGCCGGCGCAAGCGACGTTCAGGGCGAGTGTTAGCGATAATTTCCTCAGATTAACGTTAGCGCCCGGACCGTCCAGTGTGCTGCCACGATGGTGGCTGTTTTGAAAATAGCCTGATTAATTTCTGTCTGTCGAGCGTTGTAGAACATTTTATTAATGGACGTTAATGAGGAACTCTGCTTTGAAAATAGGAAATTTATCTGCGCTAACAAGAAAATTACCACTCATTTTATTAACATAATAATTTCATAATTTACTAACCAGAAGTGCATTATCAAGAGATGCATTGCTAATACACCATTTATCTATCAATCCCCTTTTAAACTTGTGGCTTTCCCCAAAAACGGCCTGCTGGTCATCAGCCTTAGGTTACCTATCGTAGAGGTTTAATCCTTATTCAGAGTCACCCGTGCACGAAATATTCGACATGCTGCTGGCGGTCTTGATTGGGCAGTGTTAATGCTATATCTGCCTGTTCTTTCTCATCCGTATCCGCCTGTTTCG
The DNA here is from genome assembly GCA_048288465.1 of Shigella flexneri. Classification (GTDB taxonomy): domain Bacteria; phylum Pseudomonadota; class Gammaproteobacteria; order Enterobacterales; family Enterobacteriaceae; genus Enterobacter; species Enterobacter flexneri_B. The sequence goes on from CP182556.1 coordinate 2,411,650, forward strand.
CGAACTGTTGCACAGTCGGCGCACTCCCCAAAAGAATTGCTCGCCGTTACCGCCATTTTCTCGCTGTTCGCCTGTTCAGCACCTGGTCCGGCGTTCCCGTCAAAGGCTCGCTGGTGAACGTACGTATTATCGCGGGTGATGTCCGGCGGGATTCTGTTTGGCCCGTGGGTAGGCATCATTACCGGCGTGATTGCGGGTATTCACCGGTATTAATTGATATCGGCGGCGTGACGGCGATCCCCTTGCTTTATCACCAGCTTTCTGGCGGGTTGTATATCGGGCTCGAAATAGACCTGAAAATCCCCAAAGCACAGCGCTGGCGCGTGGTATATTTGTCGGCGGGATGTGGGGCGGTATGCATGTTTATCGTTGATCTCTGGACACCATCGGGCACCATCGAGGGTGATTGGGGTTTATAACGTCGGCCCTACCGTCATTCCCGGTATCGTTTGTATCGGCTGGATGTGCTTTAGGTGGAAACCGGTGCAGGCCGGTGGGGGCAAAAGACGCGAGGGCGGCGCAGCTGGCGCTGGATATCGCGAACAAAACGCTACCGCTGTTTCGCCATGTCGGATAGCGAGTCATTACGCAAGGTCTGCGAAATTATCCGCGATGACATTGACGCCGATCCGGTGGTGATCGTCTAATACCGATCATGTGCTGGCCTATGTTGGCGTGGGTGAACATGACTATCAGAATGGCGATGACTCATTAGCCCGACTACCCGTCAGGCGATGAATTACGGAAAAATCGTCGTTAAAAACGATGATGAAGCCCACCGCACACCAGAGATTCATTCCATGCTGGTGATCCCATTGTGGGAGAAAGGGGTCGTGACCGGAACGCTGAAAAATCTCTACTGCCACGCGCATCAGATCACCTCGTCATTACAGGAAATGGCGGTCGGTCGTCGCAGATCATCTCCACGCAACTGGAGGTTTCACGCGCGAGCAGCTACGTAAAATGGCAAATAAGGCAGAGCTTCGCGCCCTGCAAAGCAAAATTAATCCCCATTTTCTGTTTAACGCTCTGAACGCTATTTCATCGTCAATCCGTCTGAATCCGGATACCGCTCGCCAGTTGATTTTTAATCTGTCGCGTTATCTGCGCTATAACATCGAATTAAAGACGATCAGCAAAATCGATATCAAAAAGAGCTGTATTAAATTAAAGACGATAGTGCCATTCAGCAGGCCCGCTTTGGTGACAAGCTGACGGTTATCTATGATATTGATGAAGAGGTGAATTGCTGCATTCCCAGCCTGCTGATCCAGCCGACCGTGGAGAACGCCATGTCCACGGTATTCAGCTTGCAAAGGTAAAGGCGTTGTCACCATCAGCGTTGCAGCGCGGAAATGGGTACGCATTGCGGTGCGAGATACCGGGCACGGCATCGATCCAAAGGTGATTGAGCGGGTCGAAGCAGTGATGCCGGGCAATAAAATTGGCCTGCTGAATGTCCATCATCGCGTGGGTTATTGTATCGCGAGGGCTGCATATCCGCCGCCTGGAGCCGGGGACGGAAATTGCGTTTTACATTCCTAACCAACCGCACCCCAGTCGTCTCACAGGCTACGTTATTGCTTTGAGCCGGAGTGATATTGTGAGAGTCATCATTGTTGAGACGGATTCACGCACGACAGGAACTGAGCTGGCTAATTAAAGAGCACGAGCCAGATGGAGATGTCGGCACCTTTGACGACGGTCTGGACGTGTTGAAGTTTTTGCAGCATAACCGCGTCGACGCCATTTTTCTGGATATCAATATTCCGTCGCTGGATGGCGTGTTGCTGGCGCAAACATCAGCCAGTTCGCCCATAAACCGTTTATTGTGTTCATCACCGCGTGGAAAGAACATGCGGTAGAAGCGTTTGAACTGGAGGCGTTTGACTACATTCTCAAACCCGTATCAGGAGTCACGTATTACCGGGATGCTGCAAAAACTGGAAGCGGCCTGCAACAACAGCAGACCAGCGATACGCCTGCCGCGACGGTAACGCGTGAGAATGACACCATTGATCTGGTTCAAGATGAGCGAATAATCGTCACGCCAATTAACGATATCTATTACGCCGAAGCGCACGAGAAAATGACCTTTCTATACGCGGCGTGAATCCTACGTAATGCCGATGAACATTACCGAATTTTGTAGCAAACTGCCGCCGTCGCATTTTTTCCGCTGCCATCGCTCATTTTGTGAATCTGAACAAAATACGCGAAATCGAAACTGGTTTAATAACACCTACATTCTGCGACTGAAAAATCTGGATTTTTGAAGTGCCGGTCAGCCGCAGCAAAGTGAAAGTAATTCGCCAGTTAGTGCATCTTTAATCGGGAAATTTCATGAAAGCACCAGGCTTGCCTGGATGGACAATTTTTGCCGAGTGTTCAGTGGCCTGGTGCTTAACCGCAACACTGGGGCGCGTCTGGTTTGCCAGCCAGCCTGCCTCGTTACCGGTGGCAGTTTATGTATTCATTTTCCCCGTCTGGATATTGTGCTGCGCGGCGAAGACCAACCTGCTGGAAGCAAAGCAGCAGCGAATGGTGGAAGGAGAAATGCTGTTTATTCCGGCACGCGCGGCTAATTTACCGATCAACAACAAACCGGTGATGCTGTTAAGCCTGCGTTTGCACCCACCTGGCTTGGGTTATCGTTTTACGATAGCCGCACCACGTCGTTGTCTGCATCCTGCTCGCGATATTCAGCTTCCCAAGCCAACGCGGTGAAGGTGAAGCGATGCTTACCGCCTCTACGATCTTAGCCGTTTGCCGCTGGAGCAGATCTCATTCAGCCACTGGTGTTAAGTTTGCTGCATCTTTGCCGCGACGTGGTGAATATGCCGCCGTGTAATTCCGACTGCGCGGCGATTTTCTCTATCACAGCATTTGTAACTGGGTTCAGGATAATTATGCCCAGCCGCTCACCCGCGAGAGCGTGGCGCAGTTTTTTGATATCACGCCCAATCATTCTGTCAAACTGTTTGCTCAGCATGGAACGATGCGTTTTATCGAGTATGTGGGTTGGGTGCGAATGGCGAAGGCGAGGATCATTTTGCAGAAGATTACGTCAATTCATGAAGTGGCACACGTTGCGGTTTTCCGGATAGCGACGTTGTTGTCGCGTTTTCCGGCGTCAGTTTCGTCTGACGCCGGAGAGTACAGCGCCGTTTTCAGGGGCTAACGTCAGAAGGTTAATTCTGTTTCCAGCAGCGTCAGGATAATTCGCGCATCTGCGCGGCGAACGACGACTGGCGGAAGCTTATTCACCAGTTTACGCGCCAGCTGCGAGAAGACTTTCACATGATTCATCCCTTCGTTACACCCAGCGTCAGCGTGATCACCAGTTCGACTTCGCCCATTTCTGACTGCCAGTCGATCGGTTTCGCCAGCCGGGCAATGCTGATACTGGAATGACGGATCCACTGAGATTTGGTGTGCGGGATCGCTACGCCAAAACCAACGCCGGTGGTAACAATCTCTTCCCGCTGCCAGACATCTCTTCCCAGCTCAAACGGATGTTCAGTGCGCCCGTTAACGCCGAGGTTGCCGCACAGGAACTGGATCACCTGCTCTTTATCGCTAAAATCCTGACGACAAGATATTCTCCAGCGCCAGCAGTCGGCAACGTCTTCTTCCGGCGTAAAGGCGGTGAGTAACGCTTCAATTTCCTGTGCACTGCGGCATTCACATGCCTGACGCGCCAGTTCCCGACACGCCTCGCTATCCAGTTGACGAAGCTGGCTTTTCACCGCCGGAATACGCGGGCTACTCATACTCAGCTCATCCAGGCCCAGCCCAAGCAGTAGCGGGCAGATAACGGCTTTCACCGCCAGTTCACCGCAAGTGCCTACCCATTTGCCCCGCTGATGCGCAGTGGTAACTATTTGCTGCAACATGCGCAGGAACGATGGCGTAATCGGGTTATATAGCGGCGATACGCGCGGGTTATTACGATTGACCGCATACAGATACGGGGTTATTTGTCAGCTGATACTGAAGAAATTCTACCTCATCGCAGAAGTGGTCGATGATGTAGCACACCGACGGAACTTCACCATGATCCCAAGCGTAATCGTCTCTGCATGACGCAGGCCATCGCGCTTAAGCTGAACGATTGCTTTTTGGATCTCGCCTTTCACCTGATAAGATCTTGATCCAGGCCGTGAACCATCGGGATCATCAACTGGGCGTTGCCGAAACTGGCGCGTAAAATGGCCCGCAGTTGAGTGCGGAGCAGGCCAGCAATTCTGGGTAAAGACGTACCGCGTGATAGCCGAGGAACGGGTTCTCTTCCTGGGAATATTCAGATAAGGAATGCTTTATCGCCGCCGATGTCCATCGTGGAAGATAATCGGCTTGTCGCCCGCCGCCAGCACCTGCTGGTAGGCTTCAAATTGCTCCTGCTCGTCCGCGCGCTGTCGCTATTGATATAGAGCATTTCGGTACGGAACAGCCCGACACCTTCCGCGCTGTTCTCGGCAAACGCGCCCGCGCTTCCAGAGCGGTGCCGATATTCGCCGCAATATCAGTACGCTTGTTATCACGGGAATAGGCCAGCGCGGCAGCCTGCGCCTGTTGTTTTTGGCGTTTATCCGCCAGCGTTCTCGCGCGACCTGATAATAACCGCTCACCGCGTCATTCGGGTTAATCGCCAGCACGCCGCACTGGGCGTCAAGCACTGCAGGTTGCCCGGCATAACGGGCAATCGCATCCAGCGGCAAGCCACTCAGTACCGGGATCGCCGAGGCACGGGCCAGAATCAGTGTATGCGAGGTGCGCCCCGGTTCTCTTCAGAATCATGCCCAAGATTTTTCAAATCAGGCTCAAAAACTGGCTTGGGGTTAAATCTTCAGCCACCAGAATGGTCGGTTTTTCAGACCAGCTTGTTGCGCGGCTTCAGTTCCGGCCAGGTGATATGCAGAACTGTTCGCTGATCTCGCGAATGTCGCTAACACGTTCGCGCAGATAATCGCTGGCAGAGGCAGAAAAGTTTGGCGCAACCTGCTCCATATTGCTGATGATCGCCGACCCCAGCCCCTGATGCTGTTCTGTCATCAGGCGACGGATATTGCCTGCAATTCATCATCCTGAATCAGCGACAAATGGGCGCTGAGGATAGTTTTGCTTTCGCCGTCACGCTCACGCAATTGCTGGTTCAGTTGCTCGGCAAGCGTTGCCAGGCTGTGCTCCAGCCGGGTGGAATCTTGCGCATGGCGGGATCGCCCGATAACTGTCGAGGCTGTCGCTTGTAACAGGGTCAGCGTCCCCACGCCGACGCCGCTTGCCAGCACATTGCCGTAGATAAATCCGGGTAAGGCGGCTTAATGAACGCGGCAGCGGATGCGCCGTCAGTTCTGCTTGCGTAGGCTGAACGCTGTCGCTGTCGATAAGAGCGCTCCTCGATGACTCTTCCAGCACGCGCCGCGCCTGCTCTTCATCGCTGCCGCTAATGTTTAGGCTGCAACTGTCATTAAGGGGTGCCGGGCCAATCAGCGCCAGCGAGCTTTTCGCATCTGCCTTTGCGTTCTGGCGATCGTTAATGAAGGTGATTTCGCTTTGCCACTGGCTGCACTGTTCTTTAAGTTCCCACGCGGACGAGCATGTAGACCGTTAGGCAAAGGACAGAGAAATTGAATCGTTAACATAACCGCTCCGGGTTAATAGGAAATCATGCGAAATCCGTCAGTTGAACAACCGTCTCACGCGTAAGACGTTGAATAAGGGCAGATAAAAGTTGCTGCATCTGCAAAATGTCGCGGCAATCGGCGATCGATGCGGCGCAATGTCCATGGCGGGTTGCTGGCCCATCACCATGTGGGCACGCCGGTGCCGGTTAAGTGCACCGCCCCCGCCGTCCGTGCCGCCGTTGCTGAACATATCTGCCTGCAACGGCACGCCAATTTCTGCCGCCGACGGTTTCGACCGTGGCGGTAAGTTGTGGCAGCGCGATCTACGACTTGTCGGTTAACACCAGCATCGGCCCGTTACCAATCTGGCGATGGTTAGCCGCGCCATAATCAAAGTTTTTCGCCCAGCAGGCGGTATCAGCACAATGGCGACGTCCGGCGACACCGCGCGGGTGGCGTTTGCCGCCGTGTAATCCCCCATCTTCGCTGGAACTTGCCACCAGCCGACACTTCCGCAGGCAGTTCGGCGTCGTGCAGTTCGCGCAGTAACGTCACCAGCAGGATAGCAACCGAGGCGGTCGTCAAAGGCTTTCCCCATCACTCGCTGGTGAGGGAGAACCTGAAAAGTGGTATCAAACGTGACGCGATCGCCGGGACGAAGTCCCGCCTGCATCACTTCGTCATAGGAGCGCGCACCAATATCCAGCGCGCATGGCGCTGACGTCATTCCCCTGCCGGTCGCCGTCAGCAGGCCTCGAATTTTGCACTCTTCACGGGTGGTGATGCGCACCGGCTGAGCTGGCGGGCAGCCATGCGTACGTTGCCAACCGGCAGCACGTCAATGGCCCCTTCGCGGGAGATGCTGCGCACCATAAATCCCACTTCGTCCATATGCGCGCAAATGGATCACCTTCGGATCTGTCGATTCATTCGGCGGATCAGCACCGATCCCAGACCATCAAATCGCACTTCTTTTGCAGGCGATCCGCTTCTTCCAGCAGGACTTGCCGCACTTCCTGTTCCGAGGAGGCGATCGCATCTGCCTCGCTCAACGCTTTTAATAGCGAATAATCCATTATGCCTCTCCCGTGAGCAACACTGTTTTCGGCATGGCGTAGAGCACTTCTGCGCCTTGCGGGGTAACCACACAACATCTTCGATGCGCACGCCCCCTTGCCCTCGGCAAATAAATCCCCAGCTCCACGGTCAGTTACATGCCTGGCTGTAGCGTCGTGGTGTCCCGCGGTGAAAAATCGTGTCTTCATGAAATTCAATGCCGATAGCGTGACCGGTGTTATGACCGAAATAGTCGCCATAACCTGCTTCTGTAATGACCCGGCGCGCGGCATCGTCGACCTGCTGGCAGCGCACGCCGGGGCGAATCGCGGAGATTGCTGCGAGCTGTGCCTGCAGGACAATTTGATAGACGTTAAACAGCGGGTGAGATTCGGCGCTCACCCCTTCGCCATTCACCAGCAAGGTGCGCGTCATATCAGAGCAGTAGCCCTGATACAGCGCACCGAAATCGAGAGTGACGAACTCGCCCGCTGCAACGATCTTGTCGCTGGCTTTGCCGTGCGGCAGCGCCCCGCGCCAGCCGCTGGCGACAATGGTGTCGAGGCCTCTTCTGCGCCCTGCTGGCGCGTGACCACTCCAGTTCAGCGGCTATCTCGCGCTCGCTCATCCCCGCCTGAATCAAGCGGCGAATATGCTCCGCTCCGCGATCGGCATTCCCACAGGCGAGGCGGATTATCTCCACCTCCTCTGCGTTTTGATTTGCCGCAGCACATCCGGCGTGGCGCTGACCAGTTTTCGCATTGAGTTCACACTTCCAGCGGTGCGCGGTTTCCCAACTCGACCTGCTGGCCTTCAAAACCGAGCGTTTGCAACTGCTCATCGGCAATGATTTGATTGACGATAGTGGCAAGCGTGTTCGTCGCGTCAAGCAAATGCAGCTGGTAGCCTTGCGCACGGGCTTCCACCTCAACGAAATAGCGCGAATCTACCAGAATGTGCGCACTTTCACGGCTAATAACGACATAGCCTGATCCGGTGGAGATCTCCAGATGCGGCTGTTTGTTCTGCCGTGAGGAGAGAGACACTGCATCCAGTTGTTGCGCCTTAAGCCAGTCGCGCAGCGAAGCGAGTAATGTCATGTGGATTTTCCTCTTACAGGCTATCGATTAACAATTTGCCTTTACGGAACGTCCATCAGACGCAGGAACACCACCATCAGGCGCAGGTGATGGCCCCCAGCACCGAATCCCCGCCAAGACGCCCAGGTTAGTGACCAGCGGCCATGCCCAGATAGCGGATTCCGGGAACCATTGCACTGCGCCAGCCAGACAGCGGCGGTTGAGCCGACGATCGCGACGACCATATACGACGGAATGGCGGTGATGGGGCTTTCAGCGCAAACGGAATCGCACCCTCACTAATGCCCATAAAGGCCGGGAACATCGCGGTCTTACCCTGCGGATAAAGCTGAGCATTGAACAGGCGTTTGCCGGTTAAACGACGGTCGATAATGGTCGCCAGCCCGAGACCAATCGGCGGAATAACGATAGCGATAGAACGTGCGGTGACCGGTAATGCGTGGTCAGTGGTAAAGCTGAAGGCAACGAAACCTGCGGCTTTGTTGATTGGGCCACCAAGGTGATTGCTGTCGCCGCGGCGATCCCCATTGCGTGCATGAGCGCGCCTTCTCACCTGCAGCAGTCAGTACGGTACGGATACCGCCGTTTATCCAGCCACCAAACGGGGTGATGACGTAGTACATCGCCAGCATGACAAAAATGGCGGAGGAATCGGTAGCAAAAATGGGTTTTGAACGCTAACAGGAAATCCGGTAACTGGATTTTCTGGTTCATCCATTTCACAAGGTAACCGGCAACGATAGAAATAATCAGCGCGACCGATGAAGGTGGACGGCACCGGCGCAGAGGTCGCCCATTGCATAGTGCTGGGATCGAGGTTAAGCAGTTGCGTCGCTGGGTAGACATGAGCCGCCGATAAAACCAACCGGGGACGCCAGTTTGCCACCGATTAGTTCGCCACAAAAGCAGCAAACATCGGAATGGCAAAACCAAACAACACGCCGCCGAAGGACTGCGACAGCCAGGCAAATTTCAGTAAGGAGAGGTCGAAACCGGGCATTTCCCGCTATTAAGAGCATCCATGATGCCGATCTCAGCAGGAATTTTAAGCCAGCTATAAGCAATCAGCTGGCTGAAAGCGAGGATTACACCGCCATAATTAAGGTCGGCACCATGCGTGAAATCCCTGACATCACATGCTGCGGAGTTCACCCCAGAAGCTGCTTTTAGAGGCCTGCGGATTCTTAACCGCCGCTGCCGCACCGGATGCGCCAGGCACAACGGTTGCACTGCGTTTTTTAATGGCCATAACAATTATCCCTGTCGAATATTACTCTTGTTCAGAGGCAATCATCTCTTCCATTTCTTTGATGATGCCCGCAGCGTTTTTAATTGCGTCCTGCAAAGTGATTTCATAAACGTCGCGTGATTCGAAACGTTCGTTATCTTCCGGGGTAACTGCCACGGAATGGATGATGATGGTCGCTTCGGCGATATCCTGCGCCGTCAGGCGATTCTGGATGCCGTCCGCGCCCTGGGTTTCAATTTTCACTTCATAACCGGCTTCTACCGCCGCTTCTTCCAGCGCCGAGCGGCCATAAAGCGTGAGCCAGGCCCATTGGGCAGGCACATAAGGCAATCAGTTTCTTACTCATCGTGATTCCTTGTTCAGTGATAGTTGACGAGTGAAATTATGAACGTGCAAAACAAATCGCCGTTACCAGACAAATAATGCATTTACTGGAGAATTAATCCCGCTGTACGGAAGTGTGACGCAGGTCGGCCTTGTGAGGGGACACGAAGAAAAATTGAATTAACTATATGATTTAAAAGATTATCGGGAGAGTTACCTCCCGATATAACAGGAAGGATTTACAGAATGTGTCCTGAGGTCTGGCGTAATGCGCACCGGAACCGAGAAGCCCCGGATTGTCATGGACGATGAGATACACCGGAATATCATGGACATACTCTTTAAAGCGCCCTTTATCTTCAAATGCGGCACGGAAACCAGAGGCTTTGAAGAACTAAGGAAGCGCGGCACGATACCGCCAGCAATATAAACCCCACCAAAGGTCCCCGCTTATGCCAGATTGCCGCCAAAACGCCCATAATGACGCAAAACAGCGACAACGCACGGCGGCAATCGGTGCAGCTGTCAGCCAGCGCGCGTTCGGTAATATCTTTTGGCTTGAGATTTTCTGGCAGGCGGTTGTCGGCTTTAACAATTGCGCGATACAAATTCACCAGCCCAGGACCAGAAAGCACGCGTCCGCCGAAACATGACCAATTTCCGCACGCAATATTTCGAGGATAATGGCCTCTTCTTCACTATTCGGCGCAAAATCAACGTGACCGCCTTCGCCCGGGAAGCTTACCCAACGCTTATCGACATGGACCAGATGCGCAACCCCAAGCCCTGTTCCGTACCGTAAACCGCAATAGGTTTACCTTTACCGGTTCTGCGCCACCAACTGAATCAGATGCTCTTTTTTCAGCATCGGGATCGCCATCGATACAGCGGTAAAATCGTTAATAATTTCCAGATGGCTAAACCGAGATTCTTTTCATTTGGCAATTGAGAACGCCCAGGTATGGTTGGTCATCGCCACCCAGTCACCGGTAATTGGGCAAGCGATGGCAATACGGCCGTCCTTCACCTCGACCTTATGTTCTTCAGAGAAACGCGAATGACCGCTTCGAGGCTGGGGTAATCAAGCCCTGAATAGGTCTTAGCCTGAGATTTCACCACTGGCAATTCACAGAGCAAGACGTGCGTTGGTGCCGCCCACATCACCGACTAATGCATACTTTGTCATTCTTCAACTGCTCCGCTAAAGTCAAAATAATTCTTTCTCACACTGTAAATACCTCGGGGCATAACAACAACGCCGGAAGGCAGGCTCCCTGTAGATATGATCTGGGTCACACAATTACTTTATCGTTTCAGCACCAATTGCAGCGATGCCTTTTTGCAAGCTGGGCAAACTAAGTATCTGACCCCGCATAAGGAATAGAACATGCTCCATCCGCGAGCCAGAACCATGTTGTTATTATCGCTCCCCGCCGTGGCAATTGGGATTGCGTCCAGTCTTATTCTGATTGTGGTGATGAAATCGCCTCGGTATTACAGAATTTGCTCTGGCAACGACTGCCGGGAACTCTGGGGATAGCCCAGGATTCACCCCTCTGGATCATCGGTGTATTAACGCTAACGGGTATTGCGGTGGGGTTGGTTATCCGTTTCAGCCAGGGTCATGCCGGACCAGACCCCGCCTGTGAACCGCTGATCGGCGCACCGGTCCGCCCTCTGCGCTACCTGGACTTATCGTAGCATTAATTCTCGGTCTTGCTGGCGGCGTCAGCCTTGGGCCGGAACATCCGATCATGACCGTCAATATCGCCCTTGCGGTTGCCATTGGCGCTCGTCTGTTACCGCGCGTCAACCGAATGGAGTGGACTATTTTAGCCTCTGCCGGAACCATCGGCGCACTGTTTGGCACTCCTGTTGCGGCGGCGTTGAATTTTCGCAAACCTTAAATGGCAGTAGTGAAGTTCCGCTATGGGATCGTCTCTTTGCGCCGTTAATGGCGGCAGCAGCTGGTGCACTACTACCGGATTATTTTTCCATCCACATTTTTCACTGCCCATTGCTCATTACGGACAGATGGAAATGACCGATATTCTCAGCGGTGCAATTGTCGCGGCGATTGCCATCGCAGCAGGGATGGTCGCCGTATGGTGCTTACCACGGTTGCACGCGATGATGCATCAAATGAAAAATCCGGTGCCGCGCTGGGTATTGGCGAATTTATCTCGGTATTCTGGGGGTTATTGGTGGACCAGTTTCGCTGTTTAAAGGGCTGGATGAGATGCAGCAGATGGTGGCAAGTCAGGTTTTCAGCACCAGCGATTACTTTTTTCTGGCGGTGATTGAACTTGCCGCCCTGGTCGTGCTGCCGCCAGTGGCTTTCGCGGTGGGCGAATGTTCCCGGCAGTGTTTGTCGGCGTGGCATTAGGGTTGATGCTGCATGAGCACGTTCCCGCCGTACCAGCGGCAATAACCGTTTCTTGCGCTATTCTCGGCATCGTGCGGGTGGTAACACGCGATGGCTGGTTAGTCTTTTATGGCGGCAGTCGTTGTACCCAATACCACATTGCTACCGCTGCTCTGTATCGTCATGCTTCCGGCATGGCTGTTATTAGCAGGTAAGCCGATGATGATGGTCAATCGTCCGAAGCAACAGCCACCCCACGATAACGTTTAGCAAAAATGCTCTCCTTTATGATTTAAGAGTTATGGCGATGATACGGGGTTATACCTCCCCGTAATATTGCGTTAACAGGCCGCTGACGGCTTCGAGCGTGAAGGGGAATGACAATGTTCAGGTCACTGTTTCTGGCGGCCGCCCTGATGGCATTTACCCCGCTGCGGCAAGACGCAGGTGAAATCACCCTACTGCCATCAATCAAATTACAAATTGGCGATCGCGATCATTACGGTAATTACTGGGACGGTGGTCACTGGCGCGACCGTGACTACTGGCATCGCGATGTATGAGGTGGCGCCAAAACCATGGTGGCGTCATGATGATGGCTACCACCGTGGCTGGGATAAGCGTAAAGCGTATGAGCGTGGCTATCGTGAAGGCTGGCGCGATCGTGACGATCATCGCGGAAAAGGCCGGGGTCATGGGCACCGCCATTAAACGCGTCCGCCAATGAGACAATGCCTGATGCGACGCTAGTGCGTCTTATCAGGCCTATAAACCGGCTCTTTAACGCGTAGGGCGGATAAGGCGTTTACGCCGCATCGCCAATGGTGCCAGATGCGACGCTCATTCAACTACAATCCCAGCGCCGTCTCCACCAACAACCAGATATTCAGCGCCACGACCAGCACCACAATCACCCAGCCTGTCTGTTTGCACGGTTTGCCGTTCACCAATCGGCCTATTAACTTGCTGTCACTGGTGAAATCAGCAGTGAACCAGCGCCAGAGCGATACCAAAACTTAACAGTACCTGACGCATAACCAGAATCCGTGTCGGATCTATCTGATCAGAATGACAATAAATGACGGCAACATGGTGACTGTCACGCACCCACAGCGGGATATGAAAGCGAATGAAGCCCTGCATCACCACCTGCCCCGCCAGTGTCCCCACCACCGTTGAAGACAGCCCCGCAGCAACCAGGCTTGTACCCAAAGACCGTCGCCGCAGCGTGGCTTAACAGCGGTTGCAGCGTCAGATAAGCCTCATCAGATGGCAACACCAGTACTACCGGAAAAGTGGAACGCCGCCGCAGCTGTAGCCATCATCGCCAGATCGACAAAACCGGCAATAGTCATGGCGATAGCCACATCCCATTTGGTGGCGGAATAATGTTGTTGACGCGTACCGCCATGAAAATGCCGAGTGAGCGAGGAGTGCAAAAAAATCCATGCGGCATAATCGTCGCCCCTAAGATGCCTGCTGCCAGGAAGACCGCTTCCGAAGTAGGTAAACTTGGGATCACCATTCCTTTACCCAGCTGCGCCAGGTTAGGCTGGGAGAAAATCAACTCGACAATGTAAGCCGCTGCAACAAATAACAGACCCGCCAATCACTTTCTCCAGTGGTTTTTGCCCGCGACGTTCAGCATTAAAATCAGGAAAGTCGCGATCCCCGTCAGCACCGCGGCTTGCAAGAACGAACACATGAAGAGTGAGTTTAAAACCGATCGCCGCAACCATAAATTCCGCCAGGCCGGTTGCCATTGCAATAATTTCTGCCTGAACCCAATAGAACCACACTACGGGACGCGGATAGTGATCGCGAGTCTGCTCCGCCAGCTTTATAGCGGTGGCAATCCTAGTTTGGCAGAGAGGATTCGAATGAGCATCGCCATCAGGTTGGCCCAAACGACAACCCACAGTAGCTGATAGCCGAAGCGGCACCGGCCCAAGATTAGTTGCAAAGTTACCGGGATTGATATAACCAATCGCCGCAATGAACGCAGGTCCCATTAATGCGAGCCTCATCTTGCGCGCCGCCCGTCCGCTGCTACTCTCAACGCGATAGTTCGTCATCTTGTGCCTTTAAAACATAGCCTTTGCTATGTTTCATGCTATGCCAAATCAGAATGATTATCAAATTTATTTAAATGGATTGTGGTGATTTCTCTGATAGACCAGGATTATGACTACGAAAATATTGATGACTTGAATGTTATGGTTACGTTTAATGTTAGCACATTTGACATAACTTTCAGCTTCCATACACAACATAGCAGAAACTTATGACAGCTGACTATTTTTGAAGCTTGTCACATACGTCATTATAGTGTGCGTCAGATTTCGTTTTCCTTAACCATGTTACATAGAATGTGCACGGTAAATTAGCTGCCTCATATTTGGAGCAATTATGGACCGCGTCCTTCATTTTGTACTGGCACTTGCCGTTGTTGTGACTCTCGCACTGCTGGTAAGCAGCGACCGCAAAAAAATTCGTATCCGTTATGTTATTCAACTGCTTGTTATCGAAGTGTTACTGGCGTGGTTTTCCTCAACTCCGACGTTGCTTTAGGCTTCGTGAAAGGCTTCTCCGAAATGTTCGAAAAACTGCTCGCATTTGCCAACGAAGGGGATTAACTTCGTCTTGGTAGCATGAACGATCAAGGCTCTGCATTCTTCTTCCTGAAAGTGCGGCGCCCAATCGTCTTTATCTCTGCACTGATTGGTATTCTCCAGCATATCGCGTGTTGCCGATTACCGCGAATTGGTTCCCGCTCTCCAAGTCAACGGCATGGGCAATCTGGAATCCTTTAACGCCGTCAGCTCCCTGATTCTGGGTCAGTCTGAAAACTTTATTGCCTATAAAGATATCCTCGGCAAAATCTTCTTAATCGTATGTACACCATGGCTGCCACGGCATGTCCACCGTGTCGATGTCCATCGTTGGTGCATACATGACCATGCTGGAACCGAAATACGTCGTTGCTGCGCTGGTACTGACATGTTCAGCACCTTTATCGTGCTGTCGCTGATCATCCTTACCGTGTTGATGCCAGTGAAGAAAATATTCAGACGTCCAACCTGCACGAAGGTCAGAGCTTCTTCGAAGTGCCTGGGTGAATACATTCTGGCAGGTTTCAAAAGTCCACTATCGTTGCCCATGCTGATTGCTTTATCGCCTCATTGCTGCGCTGAACGCACTTGTTCGCCACCGTTACTGGCTGGTTTGGTGACAGCATCTCCAGGGCATCCTTGGCTACATCTTCGATCCGATTGCATGGGTGATGGGTGTTCCTTCCAGTGAAGCACTGCAAGTGGGCAGTATCATGGCGACCAAACTGGTTTCCAACGAGTTCGTTGCGATGATGGATTTGCAGAAAATTGCTTCCCACGCTTTCTCCGCGTGCTGAGGCATCATCTCTGTGTTCCTGCTTCCTTCGCTAACTTCTCTTCAATCGGGATTATCGCAGGTGCAGTTAAAGGCCAAATGAAGAGCAAGGTACTCGTGGTTCTCGCTTCGGTCTTGAAACTGGTTTACGGCTTTACCCGGTGAGTGTGCTTGTCTGCGTCAATCGCAGCACGGTGCTAAAACCATACATAAAAAAGCCGGGATTATTCCCCGGCTCTTTTACGCCGGTTAAATCAGCTAATGGCTGCGGGCTACGAATCAAATACCCTTGCACATATCGCACCCCAGCTTATGCAATAGCGCCTGCTGCTGTTGCGTCTCAACTCGCTACCACACTCAATGACTTCGCTTTCGCCATTCGGCGTATTTTTAACACCCCAACACCACCGCACCGACGGATTGTTAAAACTCCAACATCCATCAATTTTGATGAACATCAGCTGGAGGCTCGCCGTCTGATAGTCGGCTTATATCCGGTGCCAAAGTCATCAATCGCAATCCGGAAACGGGTCATGCAGCGGCCGATGTTGTACATGCTGCTTTCTGCGTTAGAAAACGCGCTCTTGGCGATCTCAAGAATGACCGCCTGCGGGAGATGTGATAACGCTTAAACAGAACGAGAACCGCCCGGCAATATTCTTTTCGTATAGCGTGAGCGGCATTAATTTACTGAAAAGCGCGGTCCTTTTTTCGTCGCAGGTGTGCTGCCAGCCACTTCAACAAGGATTCCAGCACTTGCAAATCAAAACGCGCGCTAAGGTTAAACTGAGCAATAAGGGCAGCAGGAATTCCGGCCACAACGCCGCCGTCATACTTCAGTCGCGCGAGGATCTCATCATAACCTTCACCCTCTTTGTCGTGAATTGGCTGGGCGTAGAGCAGTAATTACTCCTGATCAACGCCGTGCGAATGGTATTCAGCAATAGCACCTGTTTAGTGGCTTGCCCGGAAACCATCTCCTCTCGCTATCCAGCGCCAGCACATGGTGATGTGCGCAGGATTGCTCCGCCAGCCAGCTTAACTGCCCCAACAAGGGTTGCAGGGTTTCCTGATTTCCATCAAAACGCCCCCAGGCAGCACCATAGCCCATATCCAGCCCGGTATTGTTCACTAATTTGCCGATGATTCCGATGTTAACCATATGCTGGAGTTGCCTTTCTGTTTTCCGGCCCGCTCAGCACTAGCAGCAGTTCACTACCCGGCAATTGATACAACTTTTCGTCTTCCTGCATCAACGGCAGCAGCGTACGGTAAATTGAGCGGATACAGTAACGCGATCATCAGCCGTAATGACGACTCATAAACTCAAGATTATCAATGCGCAGGCAGCAAGCTCCTTGCCTGCCTCTTGCTCGCGTGCTGTTCCAACTCACGAAAGTTGGGCAGGAGCGTTAACGGATTGGTCAGCGCCTGCAAATGCCAGCGGCGATTAAGCCATTCACTGCGATGAGATGCGGCACCATATAGAGCAGGCAAACGCTAAAGGAAATTAGCACCGCAAGAATAAATGCCAGCGAAATATTCCGGTTCCACCCCTTGCAAAAAGTTCTGGTCGTAATTCAGAAGGCAAAGCGTTGAAACAGCCCAGGTGAAGATTTAAAAACGGATAGCGAAGCTTACCCACCCCTGAGGGTAAAGATGATGAGAAAACGGGTACGCGTAACTGGCAAGAAAGTCGTTTTCATAAAGGTGTGCACAACAGAAGTAGAACAGCACGCTAACGCTGCCAGCCAGCCAGCTTAAGGTAAATGCGCGTTTCTCTTGCCCAACGACGGCGCCATATCCCTGCGCCACAAGATCTGCGCAAAGTGGGGACTTACAATCATGCGAGTGAGATAGTAAGAAGCACGTTGTAGTGAGCACAGCGGTGAAAAGGCTTAGCAATTAACGACCGTGAAACGGCATCCGCATCCCCCGCAAAAAAGGTGGATATCTTTAGCGGGAAATCAAAGAAGCTCCCCACAAGATACATGCTGCATTTGATGCCGATCGGCGTCACCAAACCAAGCCAGAGAATAGGCGTCGCCAGACATATCGGTGGTCAATCCATAGCGCCAACGCGTCCCTCCAGCTGCCAGCGTAGATTGCGCAGGCACACAACACGACAAACGTCTGGCCACCCAGCATGACCGCAGTCTGTAAAAAAGAGAGATGACAGCTTCCACCGGTGAAAACATCCCGCATAAAACGGAAACGACACTGCGCCAGCCAAAGATAAACAAGATTGACAGCATTACGCACAGTGGCATCCACGCCAGAAAGATATAACTGGAATGGATAATGGCAAGTGGCGAAGAATAAAACGGAAAAGCGAGAGTACCACGGTGAGCGTAAACGCTAGTGTGAATATCTTGATATTTTTTATCAGGTTATGCTCCACAAACATGATACACCACTCTCACTGATTGGGTTTCAGGCACACAAATAATAAGTTTATTCGCATCGCGAACAAGGCAGCAGCCGTTGCCGATTTTTATCGAATGATGCTTTCACCAGGCGCTAACCCGGACGTAGACTGTATTACAAAAGCGGCAAAAGCAGAGACAAAATCTCCTGCTTTGCAGCGAGGGTCGGAAATTTGGTGAGCTAAGCGGGATTCAAATTCGCTGACCTCTTGCATGCCGATGCAGTGCTCTCCCAGCTGAGCTATAGCCCACGATGCGTTTACGTACCAAATTTGCTGGGGCGCAAAATTTGGTGGCAGCTGAAGCGGGATTGAACTGCTGACCCTCTGCATGCCGATGCAGTGTTCTCCCAGCTGAGCTATAGCCCCGTCACGTAAAGCTTGTCAGTCGACGGGCGGATCATATGAATTCGCCAATGTGTCAACGGCAAATTGCAGCGTGTAGTTTCATCGCTGAAAAATCAGGCAAATGAACAATTTTGGAAAACCGCTCTCAGCATTCAGTAGTTATTCATGTCACGGTTTCCTGTAAGTGGTGCTATAAAATGAACTACTAATAGACGACATACACTCAGGGAATTGTTATGTTCAAGGGAGAGGATGACGCCAGATGAATCTGCCAGACTGACCGGCTATAGCCGCCAGACCATTAGGAACGGGTACCAAGGAAGGCTGGACGACGTCACCAAAACCAGGCGTCCAGGCGGCAAAGCCCGACTGGTTCACGTCAATGAACAGGTTCGTGAAGATAGTCGGTAATGCCTAACGTCCAAGTAAGGTCAGGGAGAAGCGCTTGCCCTCTCCGGCGACGTGCCGCTCAAGTATTGCTGGTGACACTGGCGAAAAGAGATGACGCCAGTTGAACAAAAACAGTTTACATCCTTGCTTCTGCGGAAGGGATTATCGGATTGTTACAACGCTTAGGCAATTCGCGATAGCAAATAATATGAAAAGATTACGCAAGAAAATGACCACCGAAGAACTGGCTGAATGCCTCGCGTGCGGGCGAAGAAACTGTTAACCGTTGGATCAAGAGAAAAAGGCTGGAAAACGGTAACTTCCTTCTGGCGCGAAAGGTGGTCGTGCCCAGATGATTCTGGTCGATACGCAAGTTTGCGAGTTTATCAGAACACGCCTGCGTTCCATAACACACCAATGTTGATGGAAGCTGAAGATAAATTGCCGAATACGCTCCTGGAGCATGCGCCCCTGGCGTATCGACAAATCATCAACGCGATAGATAATATGACAGACATTGAGCAGGAAAAGTTGCGCAATTTTTGTCACGTGAGGTAAATTCGCAATTTCTCGCTCGTCTCGATATTGACGAATCAGCAGGCAAATAAAACGGCAGGATATTATTCCTGCCGTTTATCTTTTTACACGCGCGGCATCACTGCTGGTTTTCGCGTTCAGCAATAAAGGCCAGCGCTTTGTTGATACGCTGATGTTATGTGTCTTACCGATTGCGTGAACGGTAACATCCAGTGCCGGAAGACTGCCCCGCACCGGTTACGGCGACACGCAGCGGCATACCAACTTACCCATACCCACTTCCAGCTCATCCGCCGTCGCCTGAATAGCGTGATGAACGTTTTCAGCGGTCCAGTCGAGTAATCGCGGCCAGTTTGTCACGAACTACTTCCAGCGGTGACGCGCCACCCGGACGCAGATGTTTTTTGCGGCATCGGCATCGAACTCAGCAAAATCTTCGTAGAAATAACGGCAGCTCTGTGCGATCTCTTTCAGCGTCTTGCAGCGTTCGCCCAGGAGTTTCCACCAGATTAGCCAGCTGCGGGCCGTTACGGTATCGATATTTTCCGCTCAATGTGCCACTGTAAGTGAGTAGCAACATATCTCCGGCGGCAGCGCGTTAATGTAGTGATGGTTCAGCCACAGCAGCTTGTCGGTGTTGAACGCACTGGCAGATTTGCTGACGGCATCAAAGTGAAGTATTTGATTATCTCTTCACCAGTGAAGATTTCCCTATCGCCGTGGGACCAGCCAGACGCACCAGATAGTCCTCCAAGCAGCGCTCTGGCAAATAACCGTCATCACGATACTGCATTACGCTGACTGCCCCGTGACGTTTGCAATAGTTTTTTGCCGTCATCGCCGTCGATCATAGAAACGTGCGCATAAACCCGCACCGGCGCTTTCAGAGCCTTAAGAATGTTGATTCCTGGCGTGGCGTGTTGTTGATATGGTCTTCGCCACGGATAACGTGGGTGATTTCCATATCCCATGATTGACAACCACACAGAAGTTATAGGTTGGGTAACCATCGGTACGGCGGATAATCAGATTGTCAAGCTCCTCGTCGCTGAACTGGATTGGACCACGGATTTGATTGTCAAAAGAACAGAACCTTCCTGCGAACTTAGCAAAACGCACGACACACGGTTCATCATCAGCATGATGCTCATGGCTGTGGCGGCAGCGACCGTCATAACGCGGCTTCTCACCTTTCGCCATTTGCTCTCCGCGCAGCGCTTCCAGGCGCTCTTTAGAGCAATAGCATTTATAAGCAGTGCCCTCTTCCAGCATCTGATTCATTACTGCGTTGTAGCGATCAAAACGTTTGGTCTGGTAGACGGACCTTCATCCCACTGCGCCAGCCAGTTCATGCCATCCATAATGGCTTCGATAGCTTCCGGCGTGGAACGCTCGAGATTCGTGTTTCAACAACCAGCACCAACTCACCGCCGTGGTTACGTGCAAAGCGGCGAAGTAAAGAGCATACGCGCGCCGCCAACGTGCAGATAGCTCGTTGGGCTTGGCGCGAAGCGAGTTTTGATTTTCAGATGAAATGGCCTTACGTTTTAGAAAGATGCCGACAACCGGCAAATCCTGAAAAATTGAGTGGCGATAATTCTCGATCACTGCCCGATTCCTCAATGTAGTTCGGGTTGCAACCTTACGCATTATTGTTTTCGTTGGCACATATTTGTGAAATATGGTTGTTTTCGTGATTATTCTCGCTTTAAATTTACGACGAACGAACAATTTCTTTAAGAAAATGCGTTGACTCATTTTGACTTCTCCCTATAATGCGACTCCACACAGCGGGGGTGATTAGCTCAGCTGGGAGAGCATTCCCTTACAAGGAGGGGGTCGGCGGTTCGATCGTCATCACCCACCAACTACTTTATGTAGTCTCCGCCGTGTAGCAAGAATTTGAGAAGTGGGTGATTAGCTCAGCTGGACAGCATCTCCCTTACAAGGAGGGGGTCGGCGGTTCGATCCCGTCATCAACCACCACTTCGGGTCGTTAGTCAGTTGGTAGAGCAGTTCGCTTTTAATCAGTTGGTCGCTGGTTCGAATCCAGCACGACCCACCAATGAAAAAAAGCGCCTAAAGGCGCTTTTTGCGATCCGCGATACTCAAGATTCGAGCTGCCGCAGGTTCGAGTTGAGCGCAGCGAAAACAACGGAGCCGCTCGCCTCGCACGGCCCGAGGGCGAGCGAGTGAGTCCATCCTGGACGACCCACCAACTAAAAAAGGCGCCGTAAAGGCGCTTTTTTGTGATCTCGTGATTTGTAAGATTGATTTTTCTTCTCAAGTTCCTTGTTCTTCTACCGATATTACCTCGTACAGTGACGAGGACTGAACAATGGCCACTATCTCTTCAACTTCAATTCCTTCCATACAAACACAGAGTAGTAACAGGGCATCACAAGGTAGCGATGTTGCTTCACAAATCGCGCGGATAAGTCAGCAAATCATCAAACTCACTCAACAAATTAAAGAGATTGTAGACACTAGCGGCAGTGCTGAAGACAAGCAAAAACAGGCCGAATTGATTCAACAGCAAATCACCCTACTGGAAACACAACTGGCGCAGTTGCAGAAACAGCAGGCAGAAAAGGCGCAGGAGAAAGAGCAGCGTTTGTCTCTGAATGTATCCCTTCTAAATCCTGTTGAAAAAACGACTCATATCGATATCTATATCTGATACAACGGATTCCCTTCCCACCAGCCATTAGCGCATTGCCCTGGTCTTGACCACGTCCCATAACGCTTCAGCGGCGGTGGAAAGTGAACGGTTCTTCCTGCGCACCAGCATCAACTGGCGTTCAACAACCGGCGTAATGCGCTTTACCACCAGTGGGCTACCTTCAGGCAATGGTAGCGCCAGTGCGGGAGAAATACCGACGCCCATGCCTGCGGCTACCATCGGGAACAGCGTCGCCGGATGTCCAATCTCCTGCACAGATTCGCCGAATACCATTGCGCGCCAGCGCTGCGTCAATCAGCGGTCGGCTGCCTGACGCGTAATCCTGCAACACCAATTCTTCGCTCCCCTGTAATGCCTGCCAGGGTACACAAACCTTCCACGGCCAAAGCGCTTATCGCGATGGCAAAGCAGAAAGAAAGGCTCGGAAAGAATCGCTTCACATTGCAGATTGCCCACTGGGCCGCTATCCATGACGATGCCAAATCGACATCTCCCTGGCGAATACTTTCCATCACCCACTGCTGCGGACGATCATGCAGGACAAACTGAATATCTGGATAGCGGCGATGGCTTTCAGCAATGCATTGCGGAATAAGATGCGCGGAAATGGTCTGGCTGGCAGCGACCCGAACTTTTCCGCTCAGTTGTTGCCCCATACGCCCGGTATCGCGCAACGTGCTGTTAAGTTCATCCAGCAGTCGCTCAAGACGCAAAGCCAACTGCTGCCCTGCATCTGTAAGCACCACTTCACGCGTGGTTCTGTCCAGCAGGCGAACACCAGTATGATTTTCCAGCTCCTTCACACTGTGACTTACTGCCGACTGGCTCAAGCCGATACGCTCTCCTGCACGACTAAAACTTTTCTCCTGCGCTACTGTGACGAAAACCTTTAATTGTTTTAAAGAATAATTCATCTGTTTTCTTCATGAATGGATGCAATAAATCAATTTTATTTCTCAAACTGGAAGAAGCACAATAGAACCATCGATCATCTGGAGTCTTTATGAAACTTTTTCGTATCCTCGATCCTTTCACCTTAACCCTGATCACGGTGGTGTTGCTGGCCTCTTTCTTTCCGGCCAGAGGCGATTTCGTCCCCTTCTTTGAAAATCTGACCACCGCAGCTATTGCCCTGCTGTTCTTTATGCACGGCGCGAAGTTGTCGCGTGAGGCGATTATTGCTGGCGGTGGTCACTGGCGACTGCATTTGTGGGTAATGTGCAGCACCTTCGTGCTGTTTCCGATTCTGGGTGTACTGTTTGCCTGGTGGAAACCGGTAAATGTCGACCCGATGCTCTACTCCGGTTTTCTCTACTTGTGCATTCTCCCGGCTACCGTGCAGTCTGCAATCGCCTTCACGTCAATGGCGGGCGGTAACGTCGCGGCGGCGGTTTGTTCTGCGTCAGCATCCAGCCTGCTGGGGATTTTCCTTTCACCATTGCTGGTTGGTCTGGTGATGAATGTTCACGGTGCAAGGGGCAGCCTTGAGCAGGTCGGTAAAATTATGCTGCAACTGCTGCTGCCGTTTGTGTTGGGGCATCTTTCCCGGCCGTGGATTGGTGACTGGGTGTCGCGCAATAAAAAATGGATTGCGAAAACTGACCAGACGTCCATTCTGTTGGTGGTTTATACAGCGTTCAGCGAAGCCGTCGTTAATGGTATCTGGCATAAAGTTGGCTGGGGATCATTGCTGTTTATCGTGGTGGTCAGCTGCGTTCTTCTGGCTATCGTGATTGTAGTTAACGTCTTTATGGCACGCCGACTGAGCTTCAATAAGGCAGATGAAATTACTATCGTCTTTTGTGGTTCGAAAAAGAGTCTGGCAAATGGCATCCCGATGGCAAACATTCTGTTCCCCACATCGGTGATCGGTATGATGGTGCTGCCCCTGATGATTTTCCATCAGATCCAATTGATGGTCTGTGCGGTGCTGGCGCGTCGATACAAACGCCAGACCGAACAGTTACAGGCGCAGCAGGAAAGCAGCGCCGATAAAGCTTAAAGCGGACGCTTCAGGGGCTGGACCAGTTGCGTCAGCCCCTCGGTTTTAATCAGCAGCGTGATTTGCATTAGCTCACCGAGCTTCCCTGCCGGGAACTCATCTTTGCGGGCAAACCACAGCAGATACTCCTCCGGCAGGTCAATTAAGCGACGCCCTTTGTATTTGCCAAACGGCATTATCGTATTGGCTATTTCAATCAGCTGCTCTTTTTCCATCTCAGCTACCCAGCAAACGCAGCATTTCCGCTTCGTCGATGACTTCAATGCCCAGTTCCTGCGCCTTCGCCAGTTTAGATCCTGCAGCTTCACCCGCTATCACCAGATCGGTTTTCTTCGACACGCTGCCCGCGACTTTCGCGCCCAGTTCGACCAGTCGAGCTTTAGCGTCATCACGCGACATCTGGCTTAAGCTGCCCGTAAGCACCACGGTTTTACCAGCAAACGGGCTGTCAATCTCTTCCGCGTTGATAACGATCGGCGCAGGCCAGTGAACACCTTCCGCCAACAGCTCGCTGATGACATTGCGGTTGCTTTCTTCGGCAAAGAAGTTGTGAACGTGGGATGCAACGACAATGCCAACATCAGGCACCTTTTGCAGCTCTTCAATCGAAGCGGCTTCCAGCGCTTCCAGCGTGCCGAAATATGCCGCCAGACCTGCTGCGGTGGCCTCGCCGACTTCACGGATGCCAAGTGCATAGAGGAAGCGAGCAAAGGTGGTTTCTTTCGCTTTTTCCAGCGCGTTAACCACGTTTTGTGCCAATTTTGGCCCCATACGCTCCAGTCCGGTCAGTTTGCCTGCGGTGAGTTTGAACAGATCTGCCGGAGTATGGACATATTCTTTTTCAACCAGCTGATCGATGATTTTGTCGCCCATTCCGTCAACATCCATCGCACGGCGGGAAACAAAGTGTTTCAGCGACTCTTTACGCTGCGCACCGCAAATCAGGCCACCGGTACAGCGGGCAACCGCTTCACCTTCCACACGCTCAACGTCAGAACCACATACCGGACAATGCGTCGGGAATACAACCTCACGGGTATCTTCCGGGCGTTCAGAAAGCACGACGTTAACCACCTGCGGGATCACGTCGCCAGCGCGGCGAATCACCACTTTATCGCCAATGCGTAAACCAAGACGTTCGATTTCATCCGCATTGTGTAAGGTTGCGTTACTCACCAGCACGCCAGCAACATGGACAGGTTCCAGACGCGCAACAGGCGTAATCGCGCCAGTACGCCCAACCTGAAACTCGACGTCACGCACAAAGGTCATCTGCTCCTGCGCCGGGAATTTAAACGCAACCGCCCAGCGCGGGGCACGCGCGACAAAGCCAAGCTGCTCCTGCTGTTCCAGTGAGTTGACCTTAATCACCACGCCGTCGATATCAAAGCCCAGCGTCGGGCGGTCTTCTTCCACTTTGTGATAGAACGCCAGCACTTCTTCCGCCGATTCACAAAGCGTTACCCGATCGCTGACCGGCACCCCCCACTTTTTAAATTGCAGTAAACGGCCAAGATGAGTATCCGGCAGCTCGCCACCTTCCAGAACACCAACGCCATAGCAGAAAAAAGTGAGCGGTCGCTTCGCTGTAATACGCGGATCAAGCTGACGCAGTGAACCAGCTGCCGCATTACGTGGGTTAGCAAAAACTTTCCCGCCCGTGCGTCGCGCATCTTCGTTAATCTTTTCGAACCCCGCCTGCGGCAGGAACACTTCACCACGCACTTCCAGACGCGCCGGGATATTCTCTCCGTGCAGCTTCAGCGGAATGGCGCGAATAGTACGCACATTAGACGTGATATCTTCCCCGGTGGTGCCATCGCCACGGGTCGCGGCACTGACTAAAACGCCATTTTCATACAGAATACTGACGGCAAGGCCATCCAGCTTCAGCTCACAGCACCAGGTGACTTTCTCGTTGTTTTTCAGACGGTCCTGCACACGTTTGTTGAAAGCAAGAAAGCTTTCTTCATCAAAAACGTTATCCAGTGACAGCATTGGTACTTCATGGCGTATCTGGCTGAAAGCTGCCAGCGGCGCAGCACCTACACGTTGGGTAGGCGAATCAGGCGTAATCAGTTCTGGATGTTTGGTTTCCAGCTCGCGCAGTTCGCGCATCAGCCTGTCGTATTCAGCGTCGGGAATTTCCGGCGCATCCATCACATGATAAAGATATTCATGATGGCAAAGCGTCGTTCGCAGTTCTGTCAGTTGTTGTTCGATTGATTCCATATCGCACCATCAATGCTAAAAACCCCCGACAAGCGGGGGTTCGAAGAGGAGTTAATTTGCCTTAAGTGTATCAGGCGTTGGCGTCTTTGACTTCGCGGATGATGTCCTGGTACTCGCGCAATTTCTGCGGAGTCATCATACGGCGCTGATCGTCAAGCACGACACCGCCCACTTCATCGGCAATATGCTGCGCAGATTGCAGCATCAGCTTGAAGTTCTGCAGCTCGTCACCGTAAGACGGTACCTGCATAAAGATAGTGACACCCGGAGTAGTGAAATCCTTCATTTCAGGATCAAAGGTTCCCGGTTTCACCATATTCGCCAGGCTGAATAACGCCGGGCCGCTGCCATCCGGGCTAAGATGACGATGGTAAATATTCATATCGCCAAAAATGAAGCCCGCTTGTTGAATGCTGTTAAGAAGCAGTTCACCGTTTAGCTCGCTACCGTGATGCGCCGCGACGTTCATGATAATCACCGCTTCTTTGCGCTTCGGTTTATCCATAACTGGAGCCGGTTCCGCTACAGGCTCAGGCTGTGGTGCCGCTACGGGTTCTGCAGGCTGGAAAGCCTGTTGTGCCGGTTGCGGTGCTGAATGCACAGGCTGCGGCGCTGGCGCGACCTGTGGCGAAACTGGCTGCTGCAACGGCTGTTCAGGCTGCGGCTGATAGGCAGGCTGCTGCACCGGCTGCGCTGGACGCGGAGCATGTTGCGGCGGTACCTGCGCTTCAGGCGGCTGCTGGACCGGTTGACGCGGCTGCGCAGACGCATAAGGCGGTAGGTACTGGTGTTGCGGCGACGGACGAGCAGCCTCATGCTCCTGAGCGTTAGCCGGGGCATGATTCACGCGGTGAACACGAACCTCACCAACGCCCTCATCATCTTCGACATCCTCGTCATAAGAATCGTCGTCACGTTTTGACTTCATTCGTTTTAATGGCCGATCGCGGAACATAGAAGATCGTTCTTTACGGCTGGTCCAGAAACCATGTACCAGTAAAGCGATTATGGCGATCGCGCCAACAATGATTAATATCAGACGCAAATCCTGCATCATTATATTCTCTGTTGTTCTAACACCTTGCCACCACGGCAAACATTTACTCACTAAGAGTATTTGCCGATTACCTCAAGTGCAAGTGCACTATTAACTTTCACAGCACAAAGATAGATGAAATCGTGCTTTTTGCTGTTTTTTCGAACATATCCTAACTGTCCATTGCGCAATTACCCGGTAAAATACGCAGAATTTTCCTGGGATTGGTCAAAAGGAGCTCATCCTGATTATGGTTTCATCATTCACATCTGCCCCACGCAGCGGTTTTTACTATTTTGCGCAAGGCTGGAAGCTCGTCTCGCAACCTGGGATTCGGCGTTTCGTTATTTTACCGCTGCTGGTCAATATTTTGTTGATGGGGGGCGCATTCTGGTGGCTCTTTACACAGCTCGATGTCTGGATCCCGACTTTCATGAGTTACGTTCCGGACTGGCTACAATGGCTGAGTTATCTGTTGTGGCCTCTGGCTGTCATCTCTGTGCTGTTAGTGTTTGGCTATTTCTTCTCCACGATTGCTAACTGGATTGCCGCTCCGTTTAACGGTTTATTGGCTGAACAACTGGAAGCACGATTGACTGGCGCTACACCGCCAGATACCGGGATTTTCGGTATCATGAAAGATGTGCCGCGAATCATGAAACGCGAATGGCAAAAATTTGTCTGGTATCTGCCGCGCGCAATTGTATTACTAATTCTTTACTTCATCCCTGGTATTGGGCAAACCGTCGCGCCGGTACTGTGGTTCCTGTTTAGCGCCTGGATGTTAGCCATCCAGTATTGCGATTACCCCTTCGATACCCACAAAGTGCCGTTTAAAGAGATGCGCACCGCCCTGCGCACACGCAAAATCACCAATATGCAGTTTGGTGCTTTAACCAGCCTGTTTACGATGATCCCGCTGCTTAATCTGTTCATCATGCCCGTTGCCGTTTGTGGCGCGACGGCGATGTGGGTCGATTGCTATCGCGATAAACACGCGATGTGGCGGTAACAATCTACCGGTTATTTTGTAAACCGTTTGTGTGAAACAGGGGTGGCTTATGCCGCCCCTTATTCCATCTTGCATGTCATTATTTCCCTTCTGTATATAGATATGCTAAATCCTTACTTCCGCATATTCTCTGAGCGGGTATGCTACCTGTTGTATCCCAATTTCATACAGTTAAGGACAGGCCATGAGTAAGATTTTTGAAGATAACTCGCTGACTATCGGTCACACGCCGCTGGTTCGCCTGAATCGCATCGGTAACGGACGCATTCTGGCGAAGGTGGAATCTCGTAACCCCAGCTTCAGCGTTAAGTGCCGTATCGGTGCCAACATGATTTGGGATGCCGAAAAGCGCGGCGTGCTGAAACCAGGCGTTGAACTGGTTGAACCGACCAGCGGTAATACCGGGATTGCACTGGCCTATGTAGCTGCCGCTCGCGGTTACAAACTCACCCTGACCATGCCAGAAACCATGAGTATTGAACGCCGCAAGCTGCTGAAAGCGTTAGGTGCAAACCTGGTGCTGACGGAAGGTGCTAAAGGCATGAAAGGCGCAATCCAAAAAGCAGAAGAAATTGTCGCCAGCAATCCAGAGAAATACCTGCTGCTGCAACAATTCAGCAATCCGGCAAACCCTGAAATTCACGAAAAAACCACCGGTCCGGAGATCTGGGAAGATACCGACGGTCAGGTTGATGTATTTATTGCTGGCGTTGGGACTGGCGGTACGCTGACTGGCGTCAGCCGCTACATTAAAGGCACCAAAGGCAAGACCGATCTTATCTCTGTCGCCGTTGAGCCAACCGATTCTCCAGTTATCGCCCAGGTGCTGGCAGGTGAAGAGATTAAACCTGGCCCGCATAAAATTCAGGGTATTGGCGCTGGTTTTATCCCGGCTAACCTCGATCTCAAGCTGGTCGATAAAGTCATTGGCATCACCAATGAAGAAGCCATTTCTACCGCCCGTCGTCTAATGGAAGAAGAAGGTATTCTTGCAGGTATCTCTTCTGGAGCAGCTGTTGCCGCAGCGTTGAAACTACAAGAAGATGAAAGCTTTACCAACAAGAATATTGTGGTTATTCTACCATCATCGGGTGAGCGTTATTTAAGCACCGCATTGTTTGCCGATCTCTTCACTGAGAAAGAATTGCAACAGTAATGCCAGCTTGTTAAAAATGCGTAAAAAAGCACCTTTTTAGGTGCTTTTTTGTGGCCTGCTTCAAACTTTCGCCCCTCCTGGCATTGATTCAGCCTGTCGGAACTGGTATTTAACCAGACTAATTATTTTGATGCGCGAAATTAATCGTTACAGGAAAAGCCAAAGCTGAATCGATTTTATGATTTGGTTCAATTCTTCCTTTAGCGGCATAATGTTTAATGACGTACGAAACGTCAGCGGTCAACACCCGCCAGCAATGGACTGTATTGCGCTCTTCGTGCGTCGCGTCTGTTAAAAACTGGCGCTAACAATACAGGCTAAAGTCGAACCGCCAGGCTAGACTTTAGTTCCACAACACTAAACCTATAAGTTGGGGAAATACAATGTTCCAGCAAGAAGTTACCATTACCGCTCCGAACGGTCTGCACACCCGCCCTGCTGCCCAGTTTGTAAAAGAAGCTAAGGGCTTCACTTCTGAAATTACTGTGACTTCCAACGGCAAAAGCGCCAGCGCGAAAAGCCTGTTTAAACTGCAGACTCTGGGCCTGACTCAAGGTACCGTTGTGACTATCTCCGCAGAAGGCGAAGACGAGCAGAAAGCGGTTGAACATCTGGTTAAACTGATGGCGGAACTCGAGTAATTTCCCGGGTTCTTTTAAAAATCAGTCACAAGTAAGGTAGGGTTATGATTTCAGGCATTTTAGCATCCCCGGGTATCGCTTTCGGTAAAGCTCTGCTTCTGAAAGAAGACGAAATTGTCATTGACCGGAAAAAAATTTCTGCCGACCAGGTTGATCAGGAAGTTGAACGTTTTCTGAGCGGTCGTGCCAAGGCATCAGCCCAGCTGGAAACGATCAAAACGAAAGCTGGTGAAACGTTCGGTGAAGAAAAAGAAGCCATCTTTGAAGGGCATATTATGCTGCTGGAAGATGAGGAGCTGGAGCAGGAAATCATAGCCCTGATTAAAGATAAGCACATGACAGCTGACGCAGCTGCTCATGAAGTTATCGAAGGTCAGGCTTCTGCCCTGGAAGAGCTGGATGATCAAGGACCCGAAAGAACGTGCGGCTGACGTACGTGATATCGGTAAGCGCCTGCTGTGCAACATCCTGGGCCTGAAGATTATTGACTGAGCGCCATTCAGGATGAAGTCGTACATTCTGGTTGCCCAGCTGACCCGACGCCGTCCGAAAACCGCACAGCTGAACCTGAAGAAGGTGCTGGGTTTCATCACCGACGGTGGCTGCCGGTACTTCCGTCACCTCTATCATGGCGCGTTCTCTGGAATTACCTGCTATCGCGGTACCGGTAGCGTCACCTCTCAGGTGGCAATGACGACGATCCGATTTGGCATGCTGTAATAATTAGGTTCACGTCAATCCAACCAACCAAGTTATTCGTACATAAATGCGCGCTGTTCAGGAGCAAGTGGCTTCTGAAAAAGCAGAGCTTGCTAAACTGAAAGATTTGCCAGCTATTACGCTGGACGGTCACCAGGTAAGTACGGCGCGAAACATCGGTACGGTTCGTGACGTTGAAGGTGCAGAGCGTACGCGCTGAAGGCGTTGGTCTGTATCGTACTGAGTTCCTGTTCATGGGACTGCGACGCACTGCCCATGAAGAAGAACAGTTTGCTGCTTACAAAGCAGTGGCTGAAGCGTGTGGCTCGCAAGCGGTTATCGTTCGTACGATGGACATCGGCGGCGACAGAAGCCGCCATAGATGAACTTCCCGAAGAGAGACAACCGTTTCTCGGCTGGCGCGCTATCCTATTGTGATGGATTGTAAAGAGATCCTGCGCGATCAGCTCCGCGTATCCTGCGCGCCCTCGGCTTTCGGTAAATTGCGCATTATGTTCCCGATGATCATCTCTGTTGAAGAAGTGCGTGCACTGCGCAAAGAGATTGAAATCTACAAACAGGAACTGCGCGACGAAGGTAAAGCGTTTTGATGAGTCAATTGAAAATCGGCGTAATGGTGGAAACACCGGCTGCCGCAACAATTGCACGTCATTTAGCCAAAGAAGTTGATTTCTTTAGTATCGGCACCAATGATTTAACGCAGTATACTTGGCAGTTGACCGTGGTAATGAGAGCGATTTTCACCTTTACCAGCCAATGTCACCGTCCGTGCTGAACTTGATCAGCAAGTTATCATGCTCTCATGCTGAAGGCAATGGACTCGGCAATGTGTGGTGAGCTTGCTGGCGAGTCACCAACGTGCTACACTTCTATTGCTGGGGATGGGTCTGGACGAATTCTTAATCAGCGCCATTTATTGCGCATTAAGACATTATCCGTAACACCAACTTCGAAGATGCGAAGGCGTTAGCAGAGCAGGCTCTTGTCTTACGCGACAACGGAACTAGTTAATGACGCTGGTTAACAAGTTCATTGAAAAAGAAAAAACAATCTGCTAATCTACTAGATGCGGCCGAATTTACTGCTTAGGGAGAAGATGATGGGTTCGTTCGATAAACTCAGATCTCTGGTTTCTGATGACAAGAAGGATACCGGAACTTATTGAGATTATTGCTCTGCTTCTTGCGAGATTGTCAATATCGAAGACGTGCCGGATGTCGTTTTTGCGGCAAAAAATCGTTGGTGATGGTATTGCTATCAAACCAACGGGTACAAAACGGTTGTGCCAGTACATGCACCATTGGTAAAATCTTTGAAACCAACGACGCATTCTCATTCAATCTGATAGCGGCGTTGAGTTGTTGTTGACTTCGGTATCGACACCGTTGAACTGAAAGGCGAAGGCTTCAGCGCATTGCTGAAGAAGGTCAGCGCGTGAAAGTTGGCGATACTGTCATTGAATTTGATTGGCCGCTGCTGGAAGAAAGCCAGTTGTACCCGACTCCGGTTGTTATCTCCAACATGGACCAAATGAAAAGAACTGATCGCAGTGTCCGTAGCGTAACCGTGGGTGAAACCCCGGTTATCCGCATCAGTCCTGCCCAGCTAAAATGGCGCCCATCGGCGCCATTTTTTTTAATGCTTCCGCCAGCGGCGGCAAAATCAATTCATCGCTCTCATGCTGCTGGGTGTAGCGCATCACTTCCAGTATGCGCAACCCCGCTCGGTGCATCATCGGTTAACGCCTTCCCTTTCAGCAAGCCACGATGAAGCCAGCACAAAACAGGTCGCCAGTCCCTTTCAGGTCGGTTTTTACCCGGTGAATGGGAAATGACATTCACGCTGTCGGCAGTGACCACCACAACCTGCATCTCCTGATTTTCTTCATTACCGGAGGTGCTGGTACCACTATCATTTTAATGTGCTTGAAAGTACTTTTTGCGGCAGCAATGGCACTGTCGAGATCGCGGCAATTTTTCAACCGGTCAGGATTTCCAACTCAAAAGATTTGGCAATTCCTGCGCCAGCGGCAGTAGTATCGTCCATACGCTTCGGAAGGTCAGGTTTGACATAAATTCCGCTATCAATATCGCCATTAGACGGGATCGACCATGATCAATAGGTCAGGATGGTCTTTGCGTAGCGCAGTCAGCCACTCGGCAAGGATTTTGATTTGCGATGCTGTTCCCATATAGCCCGTGGTTACAGCACGAAGTTGGCGCAGCGCATCACGCTCCTGAAGCGCACGCAAATAGCCGCTAACCATTTGTCCGGATTGACACCACCAGAAAGTGTCATAATGCGGCGTATCGCCAGCAATACCGTCGGCACGGCAAAGACATTCAGGCCGTTCTGTTTGATAGCAGGCACGGCAATGCTGTTGCCCACGCTGCCGTAAACCACCTGGGATTGCACGGCGACGATATCCGCCTGCAGTGCCCTGCTCTTATCGTTAAACAACAACAAGTTACTCATTTAATTTTTTCTCCTTGCCGATGATCCCTCATGGTATTCCAACCGAAACTTTACCTGATTCTGGCAGTCAAATCGGCTATTACAAAACAAGGATAAGGTAATTCAGTGAAGAAAATCATTTGTCTGGTCATTACACTACTAATGACACTCTCGCTTACGCGAAGTTAACTGCCCATGAAGAAGCCGCATCAACGCCATGCTCGAGGGATTAGCACAGAAAAAGGATTTGATATTTGTGCGCGACGGTGATGAACATACGTGCGATGAAGCGGTTTTTATCTGCGTCTGAAACTGGGCAATACCCTTAACCGCATTGACACTGCCGAGCAGTTTATTGATAAGGTTGCTTCGTCGTCATCGATTACCGGGAAGCCGTATATTGAAGTATCCCCGGTAAGAGCGATGAGAACGCACAGCCTTTTTAGACTGCGTTAATTGCGCAGATCGATAAACAGTGCCTGCGCGCAGTAATCTCTTAATTCCCGCCCCCTACTAAAATGCTCTTCCCCAAACACCCCCGGTGGGTAGCCATTGCCACGATTGCAGAATTATCGCTACCACCACCGCACCAGGGCGGCTTTCGCCACCCGCAGTGCTCCGGCAACCGCGCCGCCCGGGCTGACGCCACAGAAATATCCCTTCCCGCACCGCCAGTTTGCGCATGGCGTTTTGCGCATCGCGCTGATGAATATCCAGCACCTCATCCACCAGAGAAGCGTTCGGATCTGGCAGATATTCCGTAGGCCAGCGGCGAATGCCGGGAATGCTGCTGCCCTTCTTCCGGTTGCAGGCCAGATGGTTACTGGTTTGGATTGTTCGCGCATAAAGCGTGAGACGCCGGTGATAGCGCCGGTTGTCCGATGCTGGAGAGCAAAACGAGCGATGCGCCCGCCGGTTCGCTGCCAGATTTCCGGCCCAAGTGGTGGTGTAATGCGCATAAGGGTTATCGGGATTATTGAACTGATTCCAGCAGCTTTCCTTCGCCCACCATTCGCCATCTCCAGCGCCAGATCGCGCGCACCTTCCATGCCTTTTTCTTTGGTGACAAGAATCAGTTCCGCACCATAGACGTATCGCCACGGCGTTCCTGGCTCATGTTGTCGGGCATCAGCAATTCATGTGATAGCCTTTAAGCGCGGCAATCATTGCGCAGCGCAATGCCGGGTCACCACTGGTGGCTCCCATTAACACATCACCCGGTTCAGTATCTTCCCCGCCTCCGTCTTACTATTATCAAAGCGCTGCAACTATCTTTCACCGAACCTGCCGGGTTATTGCCTTCCAAGTTTTACCACACTTCACTGCCGTTATTCGGCCCCATTCGCTGCAACTTCACCAGGCTCCTTATTGCCGATTGTTTGTTTTAATGTACGCACGATCTCGTCCATACGTGGTGTTGCCTGATGCGACGCTTGCCGCGTTTTTCATCAGGCCTACAGGTTACAAACCTTGCCATTAAAAAAGCCCGGATCGGCAGCGTTTGGCGTTTAACATTCACTCAACCTATCAGGCGCTTTGTGCGAGAGCAAGTTCCTCATCTCGGGTTTCAAGGACGCTGTCGCCGTTATATAGCGCGCATGTTGCAGACCAACGAATAAACGCTTGCGATGCGGTGCACATCGTCGGACGTATTATGACGCCGCGCGGTCGGTTGATCACCCAGGCGGTGGCACCACTAATTGGGTGTAGTGACCTTTCGGGCTGGCTTCCAGTACCTGTACCGGCAGCGGCGAATTCGAGGCTGGTACGGCGGCTGATATCCACTTCCCAAGGGCGCAGGAGAGATTCCACCGGCCCCTGATACGCAGGTGTGTAGCCCAGCGGCCAGCGATGCGCCTGAACATGGAACTGCCCGCCGCGAACGGCTTCCTGCAGGCGGTTCACTTCGCCCATAAATTCGAGTACAAAACGGGTCGCTGGTTCGCGCCATACCTGATTCGGCGCATCAGCCTGTTCAATATTCCCCTGACTCATCACCACTACACGATCGGCTACTTCGGTCGCCTCTTCCTGGTCGTGGGTCACAAACACGCTGGTGAATTTCAGCTCTTCATGCAGTTGACGCAGCCAGCGACGCAGCTCTTTACGCACCTGCGCATCCAGCGCGCCGAACGGTTCATCAAGCAGCAGAATTTGCGGTTCTACAGCCAGCGCGCGCGCCAGCGCCACACGCTGTTTCTGGCCGCCGGAAAGCTGCGCCGGATAACGATCCGCCAGATGCGCAAGCTGGACCATTTCCAGCAATTTTGTCACTTTCGCTTTGATGGCTGCGGCATTCGGGCGCTCGCGACGCGGCAGCACCGTCAGGCCAAAAGTGATATTGTCGAATACCGTCATATGGCGGAACAGCGCGTAATGCTGGAACACGAAACCGACTTTACGATCGCGCGCGTGCAGGCGACTCACGTCGGTGCCGTGGAAGCGAATATGCCCGCTGGTTTGATGCTCCAGCCCGGCGATAATCCGCAGCAGCGTGGTTTTCCCGGAACCGGACGGCCCCAGCAACGCGACCATCTGACCAGAAGGAATATCCAGTGAGATATCGTTCAGCACCTGGGTGCGACCAAAAGACTTCTTGATATTGGCAATCTCAATGCTCATGATGCTCCTCCTGCTGCGCGCGTTTTTCCTGATTCTCCAGGCGCCACTGCAACATACTCTTTAAAAACAGGGTGATAATCGCCATCAACGTCAACAGCGCGGCGGCGGTAAAGGAGCCGACGGTGTTGTAGTCCTGCTCCAACAATTCAATCTGTAACGGCAGCGAAAGTGTTTCGCCGCGAATCGAGCCGGAAACCACCGACACTGCACCAAACTCGCCAATCGCGCGGGCGTTGGTCAGCACCACGCCGTAAAGCAGCGCCCAGCGAATATTCGGCAATGTGACGCGACGGAACATCTGCCAGCCGGACGCGCCAAGCAAAATCGCCGCTTCGTCTTCCTGGCTGCCCTGGCTTAACATCACCGGCACCAGCTCGCGCACCACAAACGGACACGTCACAAAGATGGTGACCAGCACCATTCCGGGCCAGGAGAACATAATTTGCAGATTATGTTCATCCAGCCAGCCGCCGAGCGGGCCGTTGGAGCCGTAGAACAGCAGATACACCAGACCGGCAACCACCGGCGATACAGCAAACGGAATGTCCAGTAGCGTCAGCAGTAACTGGCGTCCCGGGAAGTTAAAGCGCGTCACCAGCCAGGCCAGCAGAATGCCGAACACCAGGTTTACCGGTACGGCAATCAGCGCGATCATCACCGTCAGCCAGATGGCGTGCAGCATGTCCGGATCGGCCAGATTCTGTAAAACCGGCATCAGCCCCTTGCTGAATGCCTGCACGAAGATGTAAATCATCGGCACCAGCAGGATGAACGCCGAAACCAGCATCCCGATGCCAATCAGAAACCATTTGCCCCAGTTAATCGGGCGCGCGTCATAACGCTTCAATTGGGTAACTTCCGCCATTAATGACCTACCACACGCCGACCAAAGCGACTTTGCAGAGTGTTAATTGAGAACAGCAGCAGCAGAGATGCCGCGAGGATCACCGAAGCAATCGCGCTCGCTGCCGGGTAATCAAACTCCTGTAAGCGCACAAAAATCATCAGCGACGTCACTTCCGTCTTCCACGCGATATTTCCGGCGATAAAAATCACCGCGCCAAATTCACCAAGACTACGGGTAAACGACAGCGCCACGCCCGCCACCAGCGCCGGAGAAAGCTCCGGCAGCACCACTTTGCAGAAACTCTGCCAGCGCGTTGCACCAAGCGTTTCCGCCGCTTCTTCATATTCCGGGCCTAACTCTTCCAGCACCGGCTGCACGGTACGCACCACAAACGGAATGCTGGTAAAGGCCATCGCCACCGCAATACCAAGCCAGGTATAGGTGACTTTGATATCAAACTTCGCCAGCCATTCACCGTAAAAACCGTTTACGGAAAAGAGCGAGGCCAGCGTTAAACCGGCGACTGCCGTTGGCAGCGCAAAGGGTAAATCCATCAGCGCATCAAGCAGCGTGCGGCCCGGAAAGCGATAACGTGTTAAAATCCACGCCATCAGCAGACCGAAAACGCCGTTAAAAATCGATGCCACAAACGCCGACAGCAGCGTCACTTTGTAGGCCGCGACCACCTGCGGGTTGGTGATCACCTCCCAGTACTGCGCCCAGCTCATCTCAGAAAGCTGCATCACCAGCGCAGAGAGCGGCAGCAGCAATATCAGGCACACAAACAGCAGACTGGTGCCAAGGCTTAAAGTAAAGCCCGGCAGCACGCGTCTTGAAGAAACTGCAAACATTACTTACGCCCCGCCGCTAACAGCTTGTCTAACTCGCCGCCGCTGGTGAAGTGGGTTTTCATCACTTCCGGCCATGAGCCAAATTTGTCTTCCACG
This sequence comes from Shigella flexneri, assembly GCA_048288465.1. Lineage (GTDB taxonomy): Bacteria > Pseudomonadota > Gammaproteobacteria > Enterobacterales > Enterobacteriaceae > Enterobacter > Enterobacter flexneri_B. Next base: position 2,448,810 of record CP182556.1, read on the forward strand.
CGGAACAGTTCGGTCTGCGGGAATTTATCTTTCAGTTTGTCCATGACTTCCGGGTTATTCACACGGTAGTAATAGTCGGTGATGATGGTCTGCGCCTGTGGGCTGTAGAGCCAGTTCAGGTAGGCTTTTGCGGCTTTTTCCGTACCGTTGGCCTGCACATTTTTATCGACCCACGCCACCGGGAATTCCGCCAGAATATTGGTTTTCGGGATCACCACTTCAAAGCCCTGTGCTTCATACTGTTTACGGATGTTGTTCACTTCCGATTCAAAGCTAATCAGCACATCGCCCAAGCCACGCTCGGCAAAAGTGGTGGTTGCGCCACGACCGCCGGTATCGAACACTTCAACGTTTTTCAGGAACTGGGTCATAAACTGTTCGGTTTTGGCTTTATCGCCACCGTCAGCTTTATCCGCTGCGCCCCATGCCGCCAGATAGGTATAACGCGCGTTACCCGACGTTTTCGGGTTCGGGAAAATCAGCTTCACGTCGGAGCGCACCAGGTCGTTCCAGTCGTGGATATTCTTCGGGTTGCCCTTACGCACCAGGAAGCCCATGGTGGAGTAGAACGGCGAGCTATTATTCGGCAGGCGCGACTGCCAGTCAGCCGGGATCAGCTTGCCTTTGTCGTGCAGGATTTGTACGTCGGTCACCTGGTTATAAGTGACAACGTCTGCTTTTAAGCCCTGCAAAATCGCCAGCGCCTGTTTTGATGACCCGGCATGAGATTGTTTTATCGTCAGTTTGTCGCCGCCGTTATCTTTTGCCCATTGCTGTTCAAACGGCGGATTCAGGGCGGCAAACAGCTCGCGGGAGACGTCATAAGAACTGTTCAGCAGTTCCGTTGCCTGTACATGGCCCGCCAGCAGCAGAGAAGCGACCAGCGCGAGTGAGTTCTTTTTCAGTAAGTTAACGGCCATTGCGCACCCTTATAAATTTAATGACTTTCTAATAGCCATCATATTTATAACGGACGTGAAAGGAGTAACGGTTTTATATACCGTTTGGTGATTTGGAAGTTAAAAAGGGAATAAGAACTTGGTTCAACAGGCGTAATTGTTGCAGGCAGTTTGGACACGGACAGCGCGGAGAAACCGGAGCGTACACATAGTACGTGAGGATTTCGAGCACTGCCCGGGGCCAAAATGACAAATGAAATAGCCTGGTGAACTTAGTTCAAGACGAAATCCTCCCCACACATGCAGGGAGGAAACAGAGGTGAATCAGATACCGACGCTAACCGTCTCCGGCAGTGTGCTGCCGCCATCAATCACATTCTGTGTACCGGTTAAATAGCTGGATTCATCCGATGCGAGGAAGGCCGCCAGTTCGCCGACTTCCAGCGGATCGGCGAGGCGACACAGCGGGATTGCTTTTGCCATTTCAGTCAGCACCGATTCTGGATCTTCCGGGTTCGACTGGCGGGCAATGCTTTCCGCCATTGGCGTGCGGACGTATCCCGGGCAGATGGCGTTAACGCGAATACCGGATTGCGCGTACTCCACCGCCAGCGATTTAGTCAGGCCAACAATCGCCGCTTTCGTTAAGGCATACGCCGTTTCGCCAGGATCGGCCACCATATCACCAGTGACTGAAGACATCATCACAATGCGACCATCTTTGCGCGCAATCATCTCCGGCAGCACCGCCTTCGTGACGTTCCATACGCCTTTAATATTGATATCAATATGGAAATCGCGATCTTCATCGCTCATATCGAGGAAACTGCCCAGACGACAAACGCCTGCGTTATTCACCAGGATATCAATGCGCCCTTCTTTTTCCTTCGCGCGTTTGATAGCTGCGGCTACCGACGCCGGGTCACGCACATCGGCGACAACGCCGTACAGCGATGACCACGACCACACAGTTCGTCCGCCGGAGCTTTTCGATTGAGGGGAGATATCCAGCAAGATTAGGTTTGCGCCATGACGCCAGCTTCTGGCAATTCCTTCGCCAATTCCCTGGAATGCGCCCGTAATCAGTGCGCTTGTCTTGCCCGTGAGTTTACCCATTTGAACGCTCTCCTTGTTAATACAGAGCGTTACATCCATTCCCTCTGAAATACAGGATAAGAAAATATTGCTGCGGATTGAGCCACTAATTTAGGAAAATCTCAATCTAGTCGCTGCTTTATGCATCATTTCAGGCGTTGCGTCAGCTCACCGCCGCGCTGATCATTTTCGATGACTTCCTCATCGAAATGGACAAGACCAACAAAACAGTAAATCGGTAACAGATCTTGCGCCGGTGCGGGTAGACATTCACGAGCTACGCCATTCGGTTTCACCGGAAACGGTACCGAGCGTGAACTCCGCCAGCCGCCGCAGCGGAGAGTCAGCCAGAGAAGTAATGGCAATCACCGTTGCCCCCTGCTTCGTGCCGCTTCTGCGCACAAGACAATCTCTTTTTACTGCCGCTGTAAGAGATAGCGATTTGTACATCGCCTTTTTCGACGCCCGGGAAACGGTAGCTGTACGTGCGTGTCGGCTTCGCAGGCCACGCGATAGCCAATTTCCGTCAGTCTGAACGACGGATCGCGCCCACCAGCACCAATCCGCCCAGGCCGTTATCTGGATGCACGTGCTCCACTGATGACCTCATGATTTTTTGCAGCCGCGCGTCGTCGAACAACGCACAGGTTTGCTCCAGCGCAGCTCTTTTTGGCGAATTCAATTTGCGGGCAATCACTTCCAGCGAATCATCACTGGTAATCGAACTGTGCAGGTGCAGCGCCGTGGCATTCTGTTCTTCCGGCTGGCACTGTATTCGCCAATTAACGCCATACGCAATTAGTAATCCTTCCGCGCCGCTTCCGGCAAATCCCACAATACTCGACTGGCTGATGCCAGCTGTTTCGCCATCTTGCGCGAAGAGACGGATTTCAGCTCACTCACGTTGGCCCGCAGAAAGTCGCCATTTTTTGCTCGTTCGGCAAATTCACTTTCCGCATTGCGTATTTTCGTAGGTACAACATCTTCCACTTGGGCTGGCAGCAAAAATTCCGCTTAAGTTCTTATGACGCTCTTCACACTCTGCGAGTGTAGACTCAATGATTCCTTTAGTCTGTGGATTGGGATATATGATTCCATACATCTAATTATTTAATCGTAAATAGTAAGGTCACCACCGATGCAATTTGAAAAGATGATTACTGAAGGCTCGAACACCGCCTCGGCTGAAATTGACGCGTATCGACGCTGGAAATGTGCCGGATTATCAACGATGAAGATAAAACCGTATCGTCGCCGTTGAGCGCGTACTGCCGGATATCGCCGCGGCGATCGATGTTATCCACGCCCAGGTAAGCGGCGGCTGGCGTCTGATTTACCTCGGTGCGGGAACATCCGGTCTGTCGGGGATTCTGGATGCCAGCGAATGTCCGCCCACCTGCCGCGTGAACCCGGGTCTGGTGGTTGGTTTGATTGCTGGCGGCGGATATGCCTATTCAGCACGCGGTGGAAGGCGGAGGATAGCCGGGAAGGCGGTGTTATTGATCTGAAAAATATTAATTTAACGGCACAGGATGTGGTGGTTGGCATTGCTGCCAGCGGTCGCACGCCGTATGTGATTGCCGGACTGGAATACGCACGCCAGCTCGGCTGCCGCACGGTGGGAAATTCCTGTAATCCGGGGAGCGCCGTTTCAACCACCGCTCAGTTTGCCATTACACCGATTGTAGGTGCCGAAGTCGTTACCGGTTCTTCGCGGATGAAAGCAGGTACAGCGCAGAAACTGGTGCTGGATATGCTTTCCACCGGGCTGATGATTAATCGGCAAAGTGTTCGGCAACCTGATGGTCGATGTGGAACCCACCAACGAAAATCTGCCATGCGACAGGTCAATATTGTTAAAAACGCCACCGGATGTAGCGCAGAGCAAGCGGAAGCGGCGTTAATTGTGTGAGCGCGACTGTAAAACGGCGATTGTGATGGTGCTGAAAAATTTCGATGCCACAGAAGCTTAAAAACGCCTGGATCAACACGGCGGCTTTATTCGTCAGGTTTTAGACAAGGAATAACCCATCGCCAAGGAGATCAGCAGTGAACTTCTGAACACCATTCTTGACCGTGTCGGCGGACCGGAAAGGTCGCCAGTTGTGGTAACTGTATGACGCGCCTGCGTCTGGGTGTACATGACAGTTCACTGGTTCATTCCGATATCAAAACGCTGGAAGGCGTGAAGGGCGTCATAGGACCAGACCTGGTGCAGGTCGTTTTGGGCCTGGTAAAGCGCATCGTGCTCGCAAAAGCGATGAGCGAGCGGGGAGAGCACCGGTACAGGATGCCGCAGAGATCGCCGCCCAGAACAAGCGTGGAGTTGAAAGCCGGGCAAACGTCCGCGTGCAACAATTTCTCGCCAAATTCGCCACCATCTTCACGCCGCTGATCCCCGGTTTTATTGCCGCCGGTCTGCTGCTGGGGATAGCGACTTTAATTGCCACGGTGATGCACGTTCCGGCAGATGCTCAGGGAACACTACCCGATCGCTGAATTTTATGAAGGTGTTCAGCAAGGGTTTGTTCATTTCCTGGTGATTCTGGTGGGCTATAACGCCGCCCAGGCATTTGGCGGCACCGGCGTAAATGGCGCAATTATCGCCGCGCTCTTTTTGCTGGTTATAACCCCGCAGCGACCACCGGTTACTACGCCGGTTTTCACGGTTTCTTTGGTCTGCCCATCGATCCGCGCGGCAATATTATCGGCGTGCTGATTGCCGCGTGGCCCTGCGCCCGCATTGAAAGGCATCGTGCGCCGCTTTATGCCGGACGATCTCGACATGCTGCTGACCTCGTTAATCACCCTGCTGATCACCGCTACGCTTGCGTACCTGATCATTATGCCGCTGGGTGGCTGGTTATTCGAAGGTATGTCATGGCTGTTTATGCACCTGAACAGTGATCCGTTCGGTTTGCGGTTTTAGCCGGGCTGTTCCTGATCGCCGTGGTATTTGGCGTGCGTCAGGGCTTTATCCTGTTTTACCTCGCGTTAATCGACAGCCAGGATTCGAACAGCTTATTTCCCATCCTTTCAATGGCAGGCGCGGGCAGGTGGGCGCGGCGCTGGCACTCTACTGGCGGGCGCCGTCACAGTGCGCTACGCAGTCAGGTACGCGGGGTGATTATCCGGCCTGCTCGGCGTTGGTGAACCGCTCATTTACGGTGTCACCCTGCCCGCATGAAGCCGTGTTAGCGCCTGTTTAGGCGGCGCGGCGGCGGTTTGTTTATCGGCCTGATAACCTGGTGGGGTCTGCCAATGGGCTTAAACAGCGCCTTTGGGCCGTCTCTCTGGTAGCGCTGCCGCTGATGACTTCCGCACAAGGCATCCTTCGGCCATGGCGGTTTATGCTGGCGGGATTCTGGTGGCATGGGTTTGCGGGTTTATTTTCACCACGCTCTTTGGCTGCCGTAACGTCAATCTCGACCAATATCATGAAACGGACAATGCTCTATCTTTCTCTGCTGGCTGTTAGTTGTAGCGTCAGCGCCGCAAAATACCTGTTCTGACAGAAGGTAGTTGATCAGGTGTATGCGGCGTTAAAGCAGAAGTGATCAAAAGGCCAGTCAGTAATGTTACTGGCTGGTCTGGAGTGTAGACAAAACGCAAAACTGCCTGATGCGCTACGCTTATCAGGCCTACGTGGAGCCCACAATATATTGATTGGCACGATTTCGTACGCCCGGATAAGGCGTTCACCCGCATCCGGCGTGTACAACGCGCACTTGGTCAACAATCTGAGGCCAGTCAGTAATGTTACTGCCTGGCCTTTAATGATGAATCAGAAACGCTTACAGCGCCATCAACTCTCCAGCGACGGTAAAATAATAGCCGCCGGTTACCGGTTTGGTGAAACGCAACATCGCATCGCGCTTACCATCGGTATCGCCAAACATGCTCAGCAGTTGCTGCTGAATGTTATGCAGGACGCGCGCATGGCGCCAAAATCTGCCGACCGTCAAGTTCACTGGCAGTGCCGTACGGCAGGCTCTGGCGAACAATCTTCAGCCTTTTGCCATCTTCTTTCGAATCAACGCGGGTGAGGTGAGAGGTTTCCGGACATTCATCACCATAAATCTCTTCGTTCGCCTCTTTGGTCCAGCCAATACATCATCTCCTAAATAGTGAACGCTTCATCCGGTTCAGCTGCTTCGGGTTGTGTCCCCAACGCTGGACGAACACATAGCTGCCGCCGTTTTCCACGCCGAGTATTTGATAACCGCCACTTCGCCAACACGTCTCTTCACCCGCCGGGTTTTCGGTCCCATAAACAAGCCGCTCAGGTCACGCTCTTCAACCCAACAGGAACCGTGATCTCTTCTTTCGCTTCAATGCAGTCACCAGAGGCTTCCATCACCGCCTGGGCGACAGGAGAAGTTTACGTAGTGACGCAGAGAAAGAATGTGATCAACACATCGAACTGGGTCGTCGGCGCAAGGCCTTGGTCGCCCGGAAAATCTTTCAGCTCTTCTGCCCGACGCCGCCGCTCAGAGCACCGCCAGGTGTTGTTACCAAAGGCAACCACCGCGCCGAGATGCGCGTCCGGGAATTTCCTTCAAAAGTTTGCCAGTTTGTCGGCAAATGTTTTACTGGCCACACGCAGGGCGTCAACTTCCCCTTTCACGTTGGCTTGGATCCAAATCGCCGCGCGGCAATGTTCTGGCAAAATGCACTTCGAACCTGAGACATTGTTCCTCCTGAAAATAATAATACCACGCAATCCGTGGCATTGTTGAGCGCTATTTTACGTGTTCACAGCCGTAATTCTCAAGACGCAATTTGACCCAGCCAGATAATTTTACTGACGTTTCGGGTATCGGTCCGAAGGCATTAACCCTTCAGGACCACCCATTCCCCGCTGAACTGGTAGCTAATATGTTGACTGCCTTCGGCTTTGCGTTGACAGGCACGATTATCATCACCATAGCTTTTTGGCAATTGCCAAATGCTTTGCTGTAAAGGTCACTAAACGGTGTACCGGATTTTAACACCGGTGTCAGCAGGAATATCGCTATCCAGCACGTCAATGCGACTAATAGTCCCTTGATCACCATTAATCACCATCGCCACGTTGTCGCCCTTCATCACTTGAAAAAAGCGCACCACGTTGCCGTTGCGCGGTTTTCATTCCGCTGCGCAGGCGATAATCGCCATCAAGCGCATCGGCAATGGCTTGTTCTTTTGCAGTGGTGTGGACACCGTCGAATTCACCACGCCCTGCTCGCTCACTTTGGTCGACGACCCAAACCGATTTCCCACGGGTTAGCGGCAGACCAGTTTTAACTGACGACGTCGTGGAACAGCCGGTCAGCATCAATGGCATAGCGCATAACATTAAACGCAGCGATTTCATGTCACTTCCTTTGGTTTATTCAATAACGTTGCTTTTGGAGTGCAAATTCACCAAAAAGTGCCGTTATTCTTTTACTTCATTAAAACAAGCAGGTAAACGTCGATTGGTCAGCAGCCAGATTAACGCCACAATATCCGCCACTACCAGCGCCAGACCGATACCGCTAACAGATCACCGTTCAGCCACAGCCACGGTTGCCGCAAAGTAAAACCACCTGCGCCAACAGCAACAGAAAATAGAGTACACGCCAGGTGCGAGGAAACGTAGCCCGCCGAGGGCATAACAAAACGCCAGCACCGCCGGAATGCAGATCGGCCCAGCCAGAAATTATCGTGATCGGGATAAAACAGATTTAGCAGCGCAGTACCCTGCTGCGCGCGACGCACCCGGCAATGACAAACGAGCCGCCAAGGTTCGCGCCTGAAGCAATAGCACAAGCCAGAAGAGCAAGGGTAAACGCAGGCGACCGTGCACGTAGTAATGAACAGATGAAACTCAGTACTCTTCATCTTCGATCAAACCGCTTACCCAGACTCAGCGCGTCAGCGTGTTCATATCCAGGCGTTCATCCATTCCGAGCACCATGTAGGTTTATCTTCCGGCACATTGATCTGAATTTTGGGCAGCCGCGAGCAATTAGCTTTTTCTCCAACCGATTAAGCAACGCATTGGCGATCCCACGCCCACGAAACTCTGGATGCACGCCAAGATCATGGCAGACCCGCGATGCCGTCGTCACCACCATCACCGTTCCGACCACTTCACCGTTTACCTATCAGCGACCAGAAACAAACTGACGTCATGGTTCATCTTACGCTGATGTCCATTTACAAGGATCGTTCCACGGACACAGCAAGTCGCAACGCTACCAAAGGGTGATGACCTCTCGAAAATCTCCTGGCGAAATACGCGTATCTCCATCGTATATGTGACCCCTTTGCGGGTTAAAGGCTGATTATGGCGTGAACGGTCAGATTCGCCCAATATCTGACGAAAATCGGTTGAAAAAGTGGCATAATGGGGAGTTGTCAACTATTGAAATGAAAAGTAAAACAATTCTCAACAGCAAACGGTCGTAACGGATTACACAATACGATATAAACATCTGGAAGCTTATTATTACAACTCAGGCCGTATCGAGCACTTTAAACCACTAAAAACACTCGCTTCGCCGCCAGGTGCTGAAAGCCGGTTTGGCTGCCCTGACGTTGTCAGGAATGTCGCAAGCCATCGCCAAAGACAAACCTTAAAAACCAGCAACGGACACAGCAAGCCGAAAGCTAAAAAATCTGGCGGCGAACGTCGTTGTTCTGGAATTGAGCCAGCAGCAGGATTGATACCGGAGCAATGGGCGCAACGGTTCGAAAGAAAGACGTCTGGTGCTGGCGATTGCTAAAAACGTGCGACTTCCCATTTTGCGTAATCGTGGATTGATGCGCGTTTAACGCGTTCTGGCGATGGCTCTACCCGCTTCTCGGATCGCGTTGAAATCGCCATAAACATGACACATCTGTTTATGTCAATTAGTACGATGGCTTTACCAACCCGAAAGCTTCCGGTGCTTCGGTATTTGCCCTCTCTAACCGTCGAGCTTTTCGCGCAATGGCGAAATACCTGTCTGAACGCGAAAACCGCGCTGTGAAGTTGCCGGTAAAAAGGCGACTGACAAGGATCACCTATTGCAGCAAGTGCTGTTTAAATATGGTGCAAACCGATACTATTAAAAACAGCCTGACGCTCGGCTCGCATATCTGAAAAAGATTAAGCCGGTGCATGAACTACCATAGCCGCAACACCGAACAAGCCGCGTTTGTGGTGTTGAAATCGCCGTCGGTTCCTTCGGTGCTGGTGGAAACCTTCGTTTATCACCAACCCGGAAGAAGAGCGGCTGTTAGGCACCGCGGCGTTTCGTCAGAAAATCGCCACAGCGATTGCTGAAGGCGTGATCAGTTATTTCCACTCGTTCGACAACCAGAACGCACATCGAAAAGCGATAAGTTATGAAACCCGACCCACACCGGGTTAAACAGTTTCTGCTCAACCTTCAGGATACGATTGTTTAAGCAGCTCATCCGCCGTCGATGGCGCAGATTTTGCGAAGATAGTTCGCAGCGCGAAGCTGGCGGCGGCGGGCGTAGTCGGGTGTTGCGTAATGGTGGTGTTTTCGAACAGGCAGGCGTCATTTCTCACGTCCACGGCGAGGCGATGCCTGCTTCCGCCACCCGCTCATCGCCCGGAACTTGCCGGGCGCAGTTTCGAGGCGACTGGCGTTTCACGGCAAGTGCATCCGCATAACCCGTACGTTCCCACCAGCCACGCGAATGTGCGTTTTTTATTGCCGAAAACCGGTGCAGAGCCCGTCTGGTGGTTTGGCGGCGGCTTCGATTCAACCCCTTTTACGGTTTTCAACAAGATGCTATTCATGGCACCGCACCGCCCGTGACCTGTGCCTGCCATTTGGTGAAGACGTTTTTCCCCGTTACAAAAAGTGGTGCGACCATTACTTCTACCTCAAACATCGGACCGAATAGCGCGGTTGCGGGCTGTTCTTGATGATTCGAACACGCGATATTTCGACGACTGTTTCGCCTTTATGCAGGCGGTGAAGGAAAAGGCTACACCGACGTTATTTACCAATTGTAGAGCGACGTAAAGCGATGGCCTACGGCGAGCGCGAGCGCAATTTTCAGCTCTACCGTCGCGGTCGTTATGTCGAGTTCAATCTGGTCTGGGATTCGGTACTCTGTTTGGCTGGGAACTGGTGGGTGCACCGAGTCGATTCTGATGTCGATGCTGCCACTGGTACGCTGGGAGTATGATTATGAGCCGAAAAAGATGGCAGCCCAGAAGCGGGTGTTAAGTGAGTTTATTAGGTCAGGGATGCAATTTTACCCCCATTCCTGATCTGCTGACGCAACGTCAACGACGGCTTCTCGGCACAACAGCGGCCGGTAATTCGTGGCAATTGCCCCAGATGCCAGAATCCCACCGGCATGGCCGGCGCTCTTTACCGTTGTGCTTTCGCTACCACGGGCTGACCAGTTCGCGGTGCAATCGGCGTTCAGGGCGAATGCGTTTCAGCTCATGGTGTCCGGGCCAACGCCTAAAAGAGCGTGTGAAATGTGTTTCGGAGCGCGTGGTGATGGGATGCAGTTGATTACACAAGTCCAGCACCGTCACCGGCTCAGCAGACATATTTTCCAGCACATATTCACGGGCGGCGGCAAGTAATCTACGTAACTCTGATGACTGATGCTTTCCGCCACTCAACCGCCATTGGTTGCGCGCTTCCAGCATCGCCCCCATCGCCATTAGCAAATTATCCCCAGCACTTTTCGCATTAGGCCACTTGGACTTTCCGGTTCTCGCAAAACGTCGCCAGCGGCCTGTCCGACAAAGCCCCACAGCGCGGCTTTATGCTGCTCTTTCACTTTCAGCGCCGACTGGCTACGCAGCATATGCAGACCCTATCTGGGTCATGTAAAGTTAGCCTGCCGGGCGACGACATCTTCAGAAAGCACCACGACCAGGATCGTGTAATCATCCGGCGTGCTCAGTTCAAATTCAGCGCCACCAGGGCGGGGGCCTCATCTCCTGTTTCCCCAGACATTGCGAAACTTGATAAATCCCTGCTCACCGCGCGTCGCCGGAATGCCAAACGAGAACGAGTTCGGCCAGACTAGGCACGACTGACGCAGCGCCAGACCGGTGTATTCACGAAAATCCTTACAACATCATCCAGTAGAATTTTCCTGTAAATTCACCACTAAAGTTCTCCTGCCCTGCATGCAGCTGATTGAAGTTGCTGCCAGGCCGGTAATTGTTAAATATGTTCATAAGATATCCGTTGTCTGTCGTTGATGACATTATCGATCTTCCGACCTTCCGGTGAGCTTCAGGTTTTCGGTAGAAATTACCAGAACACGTGGAATCCGGCTGTATGCGTCTTTTTCATGACGTCATGCCGGCGTCGTAGGACAACCGGCACCCCCACAGGTTAATGGGGCTTGAGACGATAACGACTATCCGCGTTTTACACGCACGTCCCGGCAGAAAAGAAAGCCGTCCAGCGCATTTGCTCTTCCAGTCGGCCAGCCAAAGTGGTAGCCACTTCTCCTGCCTCGTCATTCCCTGACGTACTGATGTTACAACAGCGCCAAACAACTCGTCAGCAGATTCCGCGACGATAACTGGCGCGTCGGTTCCCTTACGGGTTCGCTCCGGCTGGCGGTTAAAGCCAGTAACCAGCCACTCGGGCGTCATCGTTGGCCGACCGATCTCCTTGCGGCTGATGACACGCCCGGTACGCATCGCGGCAGCACAACCTGCGTCCAGCGCCGCACGACACGCCGCCAGATCGCCTTCCACCACCAGCGTTAAGCGACCAGGGTCAAGCACTTCGTGACTGAGCAACGAACGTTAGCTGCTTTGAGCATGGCATCCGCTGCATCATCGCGGCGACGATGCCGTCCACTTCCCAGACAACCCCGAGCGCATTCGATCATCGGCAACCTCCGTTATGCATGCTGGATCTGGATTACGCGCGATTTCCAGCACTGCATCGGTAAAGGTGTTACAGGCTGCTTTACACGCTGCCGGCTACCGGTTAAAAATGCTGCCCAGTAGTTGGTTTCAGACGGTGGCGGGACATAGGTCGCCAGCTATGTCGGCAGACTTCAGGGCTGCATCAATGCCATAGGTCGCTTCCAGCCTGTGTGCTCACCAGATACGCCATCGGATCGCCAAGCGTGATCCCAGCGGTTGATGAGAGATAAGAACCGGTACGCGAAACTACATGTGCCAGGAACGCCGTATCTTGCGCGTCATTAGCCCACTTGGGAAAGCTGTGCCATTTTCAATATGTAATCATGCATCCAAATTCCAGATAATCTACCCGGACCTCCCGTTCCTGTTGGCCACCAAGCATAATCAGCACTTCACCTGCAGTCGGTGACGGGCCGTGTGCAGCGCCCGCATATAGCGAGCGGCCATACACCCCTCACTTCCACCATCGCCTGCTTGGTTGCTCTTCATCAGTGGAACGCAGGCGGATGTCAATTGGAGTCGGCAAATAATCATAACCGAGGCTAACCAAAGCACGCCGGCGGCAATTTCAGTTCACGCGCAAATTCAGCGTTAACGAGGCAATTACCCGCATAGCGGTGACAGACGGTCGAATCAAATCTAAAGCTGGCATGATGTCCTCCTTATCCGACTTTATGTTGATGCCGGATGCTCTTCTGCTCCAGCATACGTTTCGCCAAATCCACAATGACGGCACAGCAGCACGAAAGAGAAGCAAAAGTCAGCTACCTGGTACACTAGGCAGCGGGTCAGCAAAGGGGGACAAATGCCCCTTTTTTCATGTCAGATAATCAGATCATTACCTCAATAAACTAATAATCACATCGCGGTTACAACCAGTTTGATAGTGATAGCTCAAACCCAGACGTGGCGCTGGCTGCAAGCAAAATAAGCCGCAAAAATGCGACCCCATGTTTACTAGCCGCAAAAATGCGGTCCTATTTGCCAGAACCTTTTATTATTCAATTGGTTAGTGCAAGAAAAAGCGTGATTACTGTTCAAGAAGTATCCAGAAAGGTCATGATTTTGACGCTGAAAAAAAATAGGTGGGCATTTTTGCCCACTCACTAGCCGCAAATTTGCCCACTCACTAGCCGCATTTTTGCGGCCCAAAGTAATAAATACAGAGAAATAATAAATACAGATCAGCGCCAAGATTTTTCGTCTTTTCGGCGGAATCATGAGACTAGTGCTTACGTCCTGATAACCTCCAGAGCAGACCTTAACTTCTGTGCAGCAGGACTACGCTCATTGCCGCTCGGCTAGGTCAAATCCTCACGATAAAGCTGTTCGGATTGTGACCATAATGTTAAAGGACTCTTTAAATCATTCCTTGACGAATTAACTAGCTGGCTTAAGCGGAATAGCATGCAGGATAAAAACAAAACCAGCTTAGCAGTGGGGAGAGCTTCGCTTCGCTCGTCTCCTGGGGCCAATGCTCAATGAAACGACGTAAGGCACGGAGCGCTCACCATAGGTAGACACATAAACATCTGAGAGCGCACCTTCTATCGCGCTACGCGCTCAATAAAAACCAACGACACCGCCACACTGCAAGACCAATGGTTTTTATCGCGTATACAGACCAGACAGGAAACAGCAGCAAAGCAGCGTATAGCCAGGTGCAGACAGCACACTCACACGACGCACAGCAGGCTTAAGTGATCACTCAGGAAACTTTATCCCCGCCGCCGATCACCGCGAACTATCATGACCGCGCCAAATTCGAAAGGAATGGCCCATAGAACGCGATGAACACACATAAGCGCTACACTTACTTAACGTCGCCACAGAGCGATTGAGAGCGCTTAAAATCGATGCGATTTCATTAAATTTTTCTCACTCGCCTGAATGGTGGCGATCAGGACTGATCGCAACATTGCCCCGCCTCGATATTGAGCGCATAATAGATACATACATTAAGCGGAAAAGAGATAAGTTTATTGTGAAAATCAGGGGGTTACATATCATGCGCATATCAGAACAACAACGGCAGATCCTCGACTATCTGGCAAAAAACGAATCAATCACCGCACGACAAGCCGCAGATCTCGTTTATGGTGGCAATGTTACCCGCGTCCAGGTTGACGCCGCCCGCCGCTCACTCATGACGATGGTTAGTAATGGGCTAATCAGGAAACAAGGCCGCGCTTTCGTAGCTGAAAGACATATCAATCACGCTTATAGCCAGGACGTTGAAGAATTGCGCCGCCAGATCCTTTGGGTATTCAGCAAACAGGGTCAGGAGTATTTCCTTTCTGAACACCCAAATTTCGCCGCCAAAGAGTTAACAGTAAGCGGATTGTCGTGCGCACTGGATTATCTTGTCGGTGAAGGTTGCGTTACTTACAAGCAGCTATGGCACGCCCTGAATACGCTTGTAGAAGATGGTTTACTCATTGCCACGCGTGAGAACATCGAATACTGGATAATGCCGCGTTCAGGTCGCCGCAATCATGCACGGTATATTTCAGGCAACAGATACAGAACGCCGGACTTTAATCCGACACAGGAAGATCGGGACCGTGCCGAAATGATGTGCAGGGAACAGGAGAAAAGAATTATGGATAAGTTATTTTCGATGCAGTGAACACAAGCGGGCGCAATGCCCGTTTTTATTGCCTTATTCCACGCCTGACGAATCAATTTGATCACACCTGAGAAAATGCATAGCCAGAAGTTAAGGCCGTTATATTGCGATTGGGAGCGTTTTAAACGGTATCAATTTAATTAATTCTGATGTGGTGATTTGCACGCAAAAAAAACCCGCCGGAGAAGCGGGAAATAGAGACATATCGTTGTAGTTATTAACAGATCACTTTGAGGTCGAGGGCGGCTAACCCTCGCTAATATTATCCCGCTATTACCTTGCGGGTGCAAATAATCTTTTATTGCTTTGATGATTTAATAAATAGCACTTTTTGCTAACAAAAACCGCTGTCAATATATGGCCAAAAATGTCAACAGAAAAAATAAGGTTTATAATATTAAGTATCACATGGGTAATGGGTTCAGGGAATCGGAATCCACCGCCTCACGGAAATTCAAAATTTGCTTCTTCTTTCCTCCGTGGGCGGCTTCTTTTTCGTATCGAGGTATTTATGAAAGCAATAACATTAGAACAGTTCGCAGCAATGGCGAATGTATCGACCAGAACGCTGAGGCGCTGGCTAAAAAAACCATCAACCGGAGTCCCTTTGCCATTTACCCCACGCGGTACTCGCCAATTATTCTGGGAGCACGAATGCAAAGAATGGTTGTACAGAACAGAACGATAATAATCACGCATCACATTTTGAGGTAAACATCATGACCAATATCGAAAGATTAGAACGCTGTGCCGATATTATGCGACGCAGATGGATTTATGACCCTGAAGCGGGTTTATTGTTTAGCCGTGAAACAAAAGACGTTATCAAAGGCAGCATGACCAATAAAGGGCATTTGGTTGTAACGGTACATGAAGGTAAATTCAAAGTGACACTCACCTATCAGAAAGCCTGCTATGTATACACATACGGCGCTTATGACGAGACATTATATGAAGTGCACCACGTTAATTTGAACAAACAGGATAACCGCATCAAGAATATTCGCCTGATGCCGAAAGAAAAGCACCGCCGGATACATAAAAACGTCCGCAAACTTATTCGGCTGGGCCACACACAATGGCTTCAACCGCAATTAATTGAACAATCACTATAAACACAGGAGTAAATACCATGCATTCATTAGACAGTTATTTTCAGCGCACGACAGCCCCTAAATCAGCCGCCCAGGAACGCCGTGAGGAATTCCATGAGAAAGTGATGCGTTCTGCTGATTATATTGCGGACAAGTTCGTGGAAACGGTTCGTCCACTTGTTGATGAAGTAGCTGATAAACTTCAGTCTGAAATGCCGGAAGATATGGAAGGCACTGCAAAGCGGCGACTCATTTGCGAATTAAGTCGTCGTTTTGGCGTGTCAATAAGCGCTTTTAAATAATCGAAAAAAGGGGGGAAAGATAATGGACGCATTTGAGGTACTGGCAAATAAAGGCGCTGAACTGGTAGCACAGCGTGATAAAACCGCCAACGAAGGGGAACGCGCACTGCTAAATAAACAGATTAAAGCGATCCGTATGGCCCAGTTTAAATTAATCAGTAATGAAGTTATCGAAACAATTAAACCGCAGATCCCACAAATCGTTGCTGACGCTATTAAAGCCGCCGGACTGGAGAAACGCATTGCCGGGCTAAAAACGAACGCAGAGAAAATGGAGATGTACAAACAGAGCGGTGCTCCGAATCCCGATGAGTACTTCTCACCGGATGTTGAGTTTATGGCGCAGGTTGAGGAACGTCTGGGTAGCTGTCTCACCGAGGAACAGCGTCGCTATTTTGATGGAGTGGATAGTTCGGCAGGTATTGACCTGAACTCGTATTTCGGTCGTGAAATTGAGCATTTTGATGCCGCCCCGTCTATGCCGGAGCCAGAACCAGAAATGGCCACCGATCCTGAAGCTGAGCAACGGAAACGCGTATTCAATGCGATAGGGATTCGGTACTGATCGGATAAAAGAAAGCCGGGAATTACCCCGGCTGACTTAACAATGTGACCAATGAACAAATCGGACAAGACAAACAGGATAAGCAGTCTCGAAACAATGTTCGGGAACTATATTAGCACAAGTCCGGAGAAAATCATCATGTTGGCACTACGCATCATGCAGGGCATCGCTAAGACCCTCGCAGAACATGTCTTAGACCTGAAACATTCGCCACTGAGCAAACAGGCCATGAAGCGCCAAACGCTTCGTCTGTGGGCTGAATATTCGCTTGGAACTATCAATAAAATCATCGACATGAAATCGGGGCCGAGCAACCAGAGCGCGGAGGAAATGGAGTTCATCAGGCGTTTAATTCTCATTCGCAGAGACATTCATAGCCAGTTACACAGCGTGGGAATCGATATTAATGATGGGACGGGCGATTAATTTTCGGACAAGTACTATGCGCGCGCGAGGAGCTGAACATGAAGCAAGATATTGCAGACAGGCTGGAGATACTCGAAGGCCAGCGGGCAGAAGCGAAACAACTACGTAAGCAGGCCAGAAGAGCGCACAGGAACAACGAAGCAGAGTTACTAACCAAATACATCAGTTTCACCAATTACTGCATCTACGAGTGTTACAAGGAAGATGCAGAGGACTGGCTGGATTCATTGCCAGAACAGTACTGAGCAGAATAACACCACGTCATGTTGTTCTGAGGTGAGCATATCACCTCTGTTCAGGTGGCCAAATTTAGTGTGCCACTTCAGCATCACCGTTGAAATCACAATAACGATTTTTTTGTAAATATGCTCTCACATATGTAGGAATAGACCAGGTTGGCATTGAAACACATCTACCATGACCATAATAAAGTAATTTTTTGATATGTTTATGGTTTTATATTAATTAAAATATATCTAAATTTGATAGTTTTAAAATTGCAAAATCCAGATTGTGTTTGTAATGTTTAATCTGATTGTATTGAGTGGCGTTTATTATGAAAAATAAATCAGGTAATTCTTGTTATAGAGAAGCAGTCGATATTCATAGCTCACTTGAGCTTTCATTTATATTGCATAAATATCATTTGCGTGTAGATGAGAAGAAATCTCGAAATGTATTCAGCGCCATACGTGATGAGCTCATCCTTGATGGGGATTCACGACAAAACTTAGCTACTTTCTGTCAAACATGGCTTGATGATGAAATCCGTGAGTTGCTTAATTTAGCTATTGATAAAAACATGATTTATAAAGATGAATATCCACAAATGGCGGAACCTGAAGGTCGCTGTGTGCGTATGCTTTCCGATTCGTGGAGTTTCCCCGATTCGCGACACACCTTAGGTTGCTCAACCATTGGTTCATCTGAAGCTGCTATGCTCGGCCGCTTGGCGTTAAAATGGCAGTGGTGTAAAAAACGCGAAGTACAAGGTAAATCAACCGAACCTGATTTGCGATCCTGTGCAAATATGCTGGCATAAATTCTGCCGTTACTGTGATGTGAAATTGTGTGAAATTCCACTTGATGATCATCACCTGATAATGAATGCTAAAGAGGTTTTGAAGCATGTCGATGAAAACACTATTGGTGTCGTTACGACTTTAGGTATTACTTATTTTTGTAAAGCAGATTGCGTTAGTGTTTTTAAGATAAGTGTTAAAGTTAATATTAGTTTTTATATTTACATCGTAATTATATGTTTCTATTTTAAAAATGTTCGAGAGTATAAAAATGTCTAATGCTAATATCGCACCCAAAAGTAAGAAAATGACAGTGGGGACACTCGCTATCATGAATATAACTGCTGTAGTAAGTCTACGATTTATACCTTCTGAAGCAGAATACGGCTTAGGTGCCATTTTTTACTATACCTTTGCTGCAATTATGTTTTTAGTACCTGTTGCCTTTGTTGCGGCTGAGCTAGCTACAACATATCCACAAAAAGGGGGGGCATTTCGATGGATAGGAGAAGCATTTGGGGCTCGCTGGGGTTTTGTAGGAATGCTTATGACCTGGCTACAAGTCATCCCCTACTTTCCAACAGTACTGACATTTGGTGCAGTCTCGGTTGCATTTATTGATGTTGATATGGGGGTGGCAGAATCAATTGCCAGTAATAAATGGTATATTTTATTTTTCGTACTATTTGTTTACTGGGGAGCTATTTGTGTTGCATTACGTGGCGTTGGTATTTTCTCGCAGGTATCTAAGTGGTGCGGTATTATAGGGACAATTATTCCAGCTATTATCCTTGTTATTCTTGGTTTCTCCTATCTGTGGTTCAGCGGTAAACCAGCGGTGATCCCATTAGGTTGGGGTGATCTTTTCCCTAATATAGCTAACTTCCAGAATATTGTTCTTGCCGCCAGCATATTTCTTGCTTATGCAGGGATGGAAATGAATGCGGTCCATGTTAACGATTTAGATAATCCAACTAAAAAATACCCAATTGCAATTACCATCGCTTCTATAGGTACTATTGCAATATTCCTGCTCAGTACTTTAGGGGTCGCCTTTATTATTCCTACAGATAAAATTAGTCTAACTCAAAGTTTGTTGGTTGCCTACGATATGCTGTTCGAATGGGCTGGAGTGCCATGGCTTGGCTCTGTGATGGCATTTATGCTAGCAATTGGCGTACTGGGTGGGGTGGTTACTTGGATTGCAGGGCCTAATACAGGTGTATTAGCGATCGCGAAAGCTGGTTATTTACCTAAGTTTTTCCAAAAAACCAATCGTCATGGAATGGGGCACCATCTAATGTTTGTACAAGGTATAATTGTCTCAGTTCTTTCTGTTACTTTTGTGATAATGCCTTCAGTTCAAGCAGCTTTTCAGATTTTATCACAGTTAACAGTTATGCTCTATTTAGTTATGTATATGCTCATGTTCGCTAGTGCTATCTATCTACGACATTCTCAACCTGATACAAAACGCCCATATCGAGCCCCTGCTTTATTTTTCTGGGCAACACTTGGATTCTTAGGGTCTTTTCTGGCTTTTGTATTAAGTTTTATTCCGCCCGAGCAAATCCCAACTGGTAGTCCAACCAGCTATGTTCTTTATTTGTTAGTATTAGTTGCCCTATTTTTATTAATTCCAATATTAATTTACGCCTTCCGAAAATCTGACTGGAAAGATCCAAACTCTGATTTCGAACCATTTTCTTGGGAAAAAAGAACTAGTAATTAAATTTTCCATAAGCTACAAAAGATGAGGTTAAATATGTTTAGTGCTGAATCTCCAATTGGTGTAATAGACTCAGGTGTCGGTGGATTGACATCGGTAAAGGAAATAATTAATTTGCTTCCTGGTGAAGATATTATCTATTGTGGAGATAATATGAATGCACCTTATGGCAACCGTTCTGCCGATGATATCATCAGTTTGACTAAAAAAATGCTGACTTTTTTACAGTCAAGGAATGTCAAACTAGTTGCTGTCGCATGTAATACTATATCCTCAACTTTGGAATCCGAAGAATACAGCGGATATGCTAAGAGCTTTCCGTTTCCTATCTTATCCATCATTGAACCTGCAGTAGAAGATGTGATTCGCCAGCAATATAAAAATGTTGGTATTATCGCTACCGAGTTTACTATTAAAACGGGGTGTCACAAAGAGCTAATAAAAAAATTGAATTCAACAATAAATGTATTTGGAGAACCAAGCAAAAATCTTGCAATGTTAATTGAGGAAGGTAATCTTAATGCTCCTGCAATCTTGAATGACATCAAAAAACATGTTAACCATTTAATTTCCCTCCATCCAGTAAATGAAATTATTCTCGGCTGTACTCACTATCCAATTGTTCAGAATTTTTTTGAAGCAGTTGCACCGGATATAAAATTTATTAATCCTGCACATGATCAGGCTATCTCTATTAAAAATCACTTGGGACAGCTAAATTTATTAAACTCCTCAAATATAGGAACTTTGCAAATAAATACTAGTGGAAGTATGGAGATCTACAAAACGGTACTAGGGGAATTGAGCATTACGAAACCTCATACATTCAGTATCAGGCAGTTTTAAATTTATCCGGTACACCGTAAAATCCCGTCCTTCTGAACTGCACCCCAAAAGTTGGACACCAACTGAGTAAGGTGCATTTTATGGACAAACCCAGTTACATACTGGGTAGTGCATCCAATTAGTAGAACATGTGTTTTTCGATAAACGCTCCGATCACTTTTTCGTGGATCTCAACTGAGCGTGAGAAGCAGATTGTTTTACGACCCAACCGCTTAATGCGGGTGCGTAGCGTCAGATTATTACGCTCAATGCGTTGGGTGAATATTTTGCCGGTCAGATGCTTATTCTTCGGCACCTCCCGGCCATAGCTGCCCCAGTCATCGCTGGTCAGCATGCCGATGTTGAAGGGTGTAAGCAGTGCCAGTAGCTCCCGGCACGTTTGATCGGTTCGGGGACCAAAAGTGTAGGCCAGTACACCGCCTGTTTTGGTGTTGTACGCGTACCCGAGCCAATGTTGCCGGGCTTTACTGCCAACGTAGCTCCATTGCTCATCAAGCTCGCAGATAAACGCCACATCAGCATGGGCAACAGGCGAAGAAGTTATTCGCTTTGGCGCGAGTTTTTTAAAGTCCGGATGACGGTGTTACTACCAATTTTCAGTGTCCTGGCGGTATCGCGAACCCCGGCACCATTAAAGGCCATTTCAGTTATCAGCTCTTTCATACCCGGCTTACGTGCTTGATAAGTATAAGTGAACTGAAACACACGGTGGCAGTCACGGCAGCGAAGTCTGTCACGGCCTTTAGGGTTCTGACCATGGCGGTAAACCTGAGCTGACTGACAACGGGGACAATGAATATTAACGCTGGTCATGAGATAACCTCAAAAGCCCGTATTATACATCAGATTCAACTAATTAGAGGCATCACCCATCCAGCATTATAAAACATACTAACAATAACTAAATTATAATAATCACAACTTACAATCAAATAATAAATGCATAAGATTAACAATGATTTTTTCGGGTTATATTTATCTAAAAAAGCAGAATATTATGTAACTTATTATTTTCTAAGCGAAAATTTATTGTGCGGTCAGACTAACAAACTTGCGTACCACCCGAAGAACATGCGAAGATTTAAGTATTCTTTCTTTTTTGGTTTTTATTTTTCATTTTCTCTTTTCTTCTCTTTCCGGTTCTGTTCTGGTTTTGGTTTTTTCCTTTTTATTTTTATTCTTTCTTCAGGGTTATGCTAAAACACCAAAACATTTTTCACCACAAAAGCATCCAATCATCTTGCCAGACCAATCACCTTAACCGGATACACTGCCGGATATAATCCCACTAACACCCAGACACCAAGCACCATACCTGATAACTACCGTATTCAGGAAGGAAATGCGAGTGATTTCACCGTCACCGGCACAACCGATCCGCCAAAAAGAGGCGTACCAATGTCGATATAGTCCCCCGCGCGGACAATCACTTCGTCAATGACTGCCAACGGGAGTTGTTGTAGCTGTGGGCGCAACAACATGCCCAGAGCTTTACCAAAGTCCTGCCCGGCCACCACCAGCAGGGGATGCGGATTCGGAAAACGCGCGACGAAATCGACCAGCGCGTTGATGACCGTCAGAACCGCGGCGTAACGCACAGGCAGCGAGGCGGGAAGCGCCAGCACGTACACGTCAGTTTTGGGATCAAGATCCAGCTGAAGCAGCGCCTGTTGCCAGGCACTCACCAGATCCGTTTCATCAATCGGGATCGCCACCGGCAAATTGCGCAGCGGCAGTTGTACGCCCTCCAGCCAGATTGTGCTGCCAGAGAGCGAAAGGGTATGTGCACCCGCGCCAATCACCGTGGAGCGTACGGTTTGCGCCGGAAACTGCACATTCATCTCACGCAGGCGCGGATGGTCATGCAGCGCCGTTGCCAGAAGTGGGCCAATATCGGCAAAACAGAACGGGTTGGCGGGCTGGTGGCGATAACATTCGCCCACGCCTCCAGAAAGCGTAATGATTTCGGGCGTAACACCTGCGGGCAGCAAACCGGTTTGCATCAATGCCTGCGCGAGCGGCGAAAGCGTTCCGTCAATCACTTCGACAATCAGCGCCGCCATCCGCCGGGTAACCTGCACCAGCTGCGCGCCGGTCAGCGAACGGGCGTCAGTGCCTGCACCGAAGCACTCATCCACAATCATCTGCCCCGGTTTATGAGCGTAAACCACGCGCCCCTGGCTGTCGGTTTCCAGCAGGCGACCACCGACGTTGAGACAGGCAGTGCCGCTGATTTTTCCGGCATCGAACAGGGCGTAGTTCGCGGTGCCACCGCCGATATCGATATTCAGTACCCGACACAGCCGTTGTTCAGAAAGGGTTTGCGCCCCGGCTCCGTGACCGGCGATCACGGATTCGAGGTGCGGCCCGGCGCTGGCGACGACAAAATCGCCCAGCGACTGTTTTTCCTTCATCACTTTTTCCATCAGCTGTGCGACCAGGCTTTCGGTAAACTGGCCTTCCGGCAGCTGGGCAATGATGGTTTCGCGGATGCGCTGGCTTTCGGTTTTGTCGGCTGGCACGCTGGCGGGCACGGACGCCGTTACCGGGATCGATTCATCACATTCGGTGATGGTAAAACCCAGTAGATCCGCCACTTCACGGGCTTCCGGGGTAATAATGCTGGCGCGCAGAACCACGGACATTGCCTGTTCGCCGCGCGCGTGTGCTTCACGAATATCATTCGCTGTGATGAGTTTTTTCACCTGCTTCCTCCTGTTTGGTGAGAGATGCCAGATAATCCACCAGTTGCTGCACGCTTTGCGGGTCGTGGCTGTTTAGCTCGAAAATCGGCTCTTCGAAACCCGTCTCAAGCAATAACTTTCGCGTTGCGGCGACGTCAGCATCTGGCATGTCCGTTTTACTGATGACGGCGATTTGCCGTTTGCTGACGCCAATATCCAGCAACCCGGCAGGCAACCGACTTTCCGGGTCATTTGCGCCATGGACATAGATCAGCATGTCTACATCCTGTAGCGTGGTAATTAAGGCGTGATACCAGCGGGGATGGCTAAAATATTCACCCGGCGTATCAATATCGCCCTTATCATTAAATTCCACGGCCAGTGTTTTTCTGGCGAGGGTATAATTCCCCTGCAACGCATTAAATAACGTTGTTTTTCCTGCCCCGACGCTACCCACAAACGCAATTCGTTTCATGAATGCCTCGTATTAACTTTTGGTCATTTCACAAAGCGTATAATTTAATAAGCGACCTAAACCGCTGACGGTTTGTGATAACGCTTCTTCTACTGCGCCCACCGAGCCATAAATCACCAATGCACCGCTGAAGCGGTCGAGAAAACCGATATGCACATCAGCGGCTTTCAGCGCTAAATCACCGGCGATCATCGCCGTTTCGCCGGGAGTTAGCGTCATAATGCCAATTGCGCCCGCATCCGGAACGCCGATTTTCTTCGCCAGTTCCTCACCGGGATGCGCGATGAGATGCGCCAGTGTGACCTGTTTGCCGGGCACAAATTCCTGAATGATGCGTTCTTTATCCATGAGTCGCCGCCTGTGAAAAACTTTCGTGTATCGTGACAATTTTTCGTCAGAGTAAATAACAAAATTCGGCAAGCGCGTTTAAAAGGTGAGGTAGATCAATAAGAATGGAGAGATATTTACTGTTATGAATAAACTTTCATATGCGACGCATGAATATAAATAAAATAATATCGAGATATTTTATATACTGATTTTTTTATTATTCGCAAACTCAGTAATAAGCTTTGCTAATATATTTCAGGAAAACCGCTTACCCTGAATATTCAGGGTAAGCGTGAGAGTTAAGAATGAATTACAGCGGTTGGGTTTGCGCTTCAACCACGGCCAGCGCCACCATATTGACGATACGACGCACCGATGCGATCGGCGTTAACACGTGAACCGGTTTCGCCACGCCCATCAGCACCGGACCGACAGTCACACCTTCCGAGCTGGAAACGCGCAGTAAGTTGTAACTAATGCGGGCAGCTTCCATGTTCGGCATCACCAGAATATTGGCAGAACCTTTCAAAGGGCTGTCCGGCATACGGTCGTTGCGAATCGCTTCCACCAGCGCTGCATCGCCGTGCATTTCACCATCAATCATCAGATCTGGCGCACGATCCCTGACCAGTTCCAGCGCCTGACGCATTTTGCTCGACGACGGGCAGTCAGAAGAACCAAAGTTGGAGTGCGACAACAGAGCAACGCGCGGCTCAATACCAAAACGACGGACAGTTTCTGCCGCCATCAAGGTGATCTCCGCCAGCTCTTCTGCGTCTGGTTCGTCATTGACGTAGGTATCGGCAATAAAGGTGTTACCACTCGGCAGCAGCAGCGCATTCATTGCACCTGCGGTGTGAACGCCATCGCGATAACCAAAGACATTTTTCACCACACTAAAATGTTCATGATAATCGCCCACCGTACCGCAGATCATTGCATCGGCTTCCCCACGCTGAACCATGATCGCGCCGATCACTGTCGGGTTTTGCTAGGCCCGCTGCGCCTGTTCCTCATGACGCCGCGACGCTTCATAATCTGGAAGTATTCGGTCCAGTACTCTTGAGAGCGCGGATCGGATAAGTTCTGGCAATCTAAAATCAACGCCAGCTTTGATCTGCAAGCCCAGTTTCTTGATGCGCTGGTCGAATCACGTTCGGACGACAGATAAGGATCGGTTTCGCCAGGTCCAGCGTTACCGGTTTCCCTTGAGTGGCATGCAGAACGCGCGCCTCTTCCCCTTCCGGCAGAACAACGCGCTTCGGCGCTGTGCGAGCCTGGGAGAAAATCGGCTTCATAAACAGGTTGGTTTTTGTAAACGAACTCAGTCAGCTTCTCAATGTCAGCGTCGAAATCACAATCGGACGCATCACCACGCCCGACTACCATCGCGGCTTTTAGCGACCGCAGGAGCGATCTTCCGACGATCAGCGCAGATCGAACGGACTTGGAATGATGTCCTCCGGACCAAAGCTCAATTCCTGATCGCCATACGCTGAAGCCACCACTTCGCCTCGTTCCGGATGGCGAGCTCCGCGATCGCGCGTACCGCCGCCAGTTTCATCTCTTCGTGATGGCGGTTGCGCCAACGTCCGAGCGCGCGACGGAAGATGAACGGGAAGCGCAGGACGTTGTTCACCTGGTTCGGATAGTCGAACGGCCCGTGAATATGATGGCATCCGGACGCACTTCTTCGCCAGCGGCGGCAGATTGCCGGTTCCGGGTTCGCCAGCGCCAGGATCATTGGCGCACGAGCCATTTCTTCACGATTTCGCGGGTCAGCACTTTCGGCCGGAACAGCTCAGGAAAATCCCGCGCCTTCAATCACATCATGAGGGACGTTCGCCGTCATCCACCACCGCATATGCGGCTTTAGTTTCCGCCAATGTTGGCTCACGGCCCTGATAGATGACGCCTTTGAATCGCAAACCACGATGTTATGTTTTTGCAGACCCAGCGCTACCAGCAGGTTCATACAGGCGATTGCTGGGCACCGCGCGGAAACCACCATCCGCACGTCGGAGATGTTCTTCTCCACCACGCGCAAGCCGTTGAGGATGGCGGCAGTGCTGATAATTGCTGGTGCCGTGCTGATCGTCGTGGAATACCGGAGATTCACCGCTTGCGCAGTTTCTGTTCATATAGAAACATTCTGCGCTTTACGTCTTCGAGGTTGATGCCGCCGAAGGTTGGTTCAGCGCGGCGACAACTTCAAGAAATTTGTCCGGTCGAGTTCGTCAACTTCAATGTCAATACATCAATCCCGGCGAATTTCTTAAACAGAACGCCCTTGCCTTCCATCACCGGTTTGCCTGCCAGCGCGCCAATGTTGCCTAAACCCAGCACCGCCGTACCGTTAGAGATGACCGCCACCAGGTTACCGCGGGCGGTATATTTGTAGGCTTTTAACGGGTCTTTTCCGATTTCAAGACAAGGTGCGGCAACGCCTGGTGAGTAGGCCAGCGCCAGATCGCGCTGTGTTGCCAGAGGCTTGGTTGGAGAAGCCTGGATTTTCCCTGAACTGGAAATTCATGGAAATCAAGTGCACTTTGTTTTAACTGGTCATCCATTTGGTTGTTCCTTTCACGTAACGTTCACAAATAAAGTGTGTGGGCAACAGCCCCTGCCCACAACGTGGCGCACATTATTACCCTGCCGGAGTCTACAGACTTTGAGCAAGTCCAAACTCTCACCATTAATATAATGTTTTGGTAATAATCCTATAACACTGATGTTACCTGCTTAATCCAGCAATACCATGCCTGTCTGCTATGCTTTTTTGATGCGTTTAGCGAAATTTCTCAGAAGTGTGAATTAACGCACTCATCTAACACTTTACTTTTCAAGGAGTATTTCCTATGAACGAGTTAGACGGCATCAAACAGTTCACCACTGTCGTGGCAGACAGCGGCGATATTGAGTCCATTCGCCATTATCATCCCCAGGATGCCACCACCAATCCTTCGCTGTTACTCAAAGCTGCCGGATTATCACAATATGAGCATTTAATAGACGATGCTATCGCCTGGGGTAAAAAAAATGGCAAGACCCAGGAACAACAGGTGGTCGCAGCGTGTGACAAACTGGCGGTCAATTTCGGTGCTGAAATCCTCAGAATCGTACCCGGTCGCGTGTCAACAGAAGTTGATGCACGCCTCTCTTTGATAAAGAAAAGAGTATTGAGAAGGCGCGCCATCTGGTGGACTTGTATCAGCAACAAGGCGTTGAGAAATCACGCATTCTGATCAAGCTGGCTTCGACCTCGGAAGGAATTCGCGCGGCAGAAGAGCTGGAAAAGAAGGTATTAACTGCAACCTGACGCTGCTGTTTTCTTTGCACAGGCACGGGCCTGTGCGGAAGCAGGCGTTTTTCTGATTTCGCCGTTTGTGGGCGTATTATGACTGGTATCAGGCACGCAAGCCGATGGAACCGTATGTGGTGGAAGAAGATCCGGCGTTAAATCGGTGCACAATATCTACGATTACTATAAGCAACACCACGATGAACCATTGTGATGGGCGCGAGCTTCCGTCGCACGAACAAAACCTCGCCTTAACCGGCTGCGATCGACTGACTATCCCACCGCGTGTTGCTGAAGGAGCTGCAGGAAAAGTTTCGCCAGTGGTACGGTAAATTAATTCCACCTTCTGACACGTTTCCACGCCCAGCCCCATGAGCGGAGCGGAGTTCCGTTGGGAGCACGATCAGGAGTCGATGGCGGTAGAAAAACTGTCTGAAGGCATTCGTTTGTTCGCCGTTGATCAACGCAAACTGGAAGTATTTTGCCGCCAACTATAAACCAGCCACGGAGTGTTATATGTCCCGAAAAGACCTGTGCCAATGCGATCGCGCACTGGGTATGGATGCGGTGCGAAAAAGCCAACTCTGGTCATCCCGGCGCGCCGATGGGCATGGCTGATATTGCCCGAAGTGCTGTGGAACGATTTCGTCGACATGACCCTACCGACCCGACCTGGTATGATCGCGACCGCTTTATCCTTCCAACGGTCACGCGTCGATGCTGCTCTACAGTTCGTTACTGTGACCGGTTACGACCTGCCGCTGGAAGATCTGAAGAACTTCCGTCAGTTGGATCGAAAACCCCGGCCACCCGGAGATTGGCTATACGCCAGCGTTCAAACCACCACCGGCCCGCTGGACAAGGTTTGGCGAACTCGTCGGGCTGGCGATAGCAGAGCGTACACTGGCGGCGCAGTTTAACCAGCCAGACCATGAGATCGTGGATCACTTCACCTATGTGTTTATCGGCGACGGCTGCCGATGGAAGGTATTTCCACGAAGTCTGTTCGCTGGCAGGCACGCTGGGACTGGGCAAGCTGATTGGTTTTTACGATCACAACGGGATTCCATCGACGGTGAAACAGAAGCTGGTTTACCGACGATACGGCAAAACGTTTTGCAGCCTATCACTGGCAGTGATCCATGAAAATGACGGTCAGATTCGCAGGCGGTGAAGGAAGCGATCCTGAAGCGCAAAGCGTGAAGATAAGCCGTCACTAATTATCTGCCGTAGGGTGATTGGCTTTGCTTGGCCGGATAAGCAGGTAAGGAAGAGGCGCATGGCGCACCACTGGGGGAAGGAGTAGTGGCGCTGGCACGGCAAAAACTGGGCTGGCACCATCCGCCATTTTAGATCCCTAAAGAGATTTATGACGCTGGGATGCCCGTGAAAAAGGCGAAGAAAGCGAGGAGAGCTGGAGTGAGAAGCTTGCCGCCTATAAAAGGCTGATCCGCAACTGGCAGAAGAGTTTACCCGACGGATGAGCGGTGGTTTACCAAGGACTGGGAGAAAACGACTCAGAAATATATCAATGAGTTACAGGCAAATCCGGCGAAAATCCTACCCGTAAGGCTTCGCAAAATACGCTTAACGGTTACGGGCCGATGCTGCCTGCGTTGCTCGGCGGTTCGGCGGATCTGGCTCCCAGCAACCTGACCATCTGGAAAGGTTTGGTTCGCTAAGGAGATTCAGCGGGCAACTACATTCACTACGGGGTGCGTGAATTTGGCATGACCGCTATCGCGAACGGCAGTCGCGCACCACGGCGGCCTTTGCCGTACTCCGCGACGTTCCTGATGTTTGTTGAATACGCGTAACACCGCGCGGATGGCGGCACTGATGAAAGCGCGGGCGGTTCTGGCTTATACCCACGACTCGAATTGGCCTAGGCGAGGGTGGTTAACACACCAGGCTGTTGAGCGACTGGCCAGCCTGCGCTTAACGCCAAATTTCGGCACCTGGCGACCGTCCGGCGTCGGTGGAAGCGGGCGGTCGGCTGGAGGAGCTTGGCGGTTGAGCTCGCCACGAGAACAAACACGACGGCGCTGAATCCTCTCAAGGCAAGGTGGCCAGGTGGAACGTACGCCGGGATCAGGTAAAAGAGATTGCTCGTGGCGGTACTGTCTGAAAGACAGCGGCGGTGAGCCAGATGTCTCTGATTGCCACCGGTTAGAGAAATGGAAGTGCCCTGCAAGCGGCAGAGAAATTAGCGGAGAAGGTCGCGATGTACGCGTTCGTTGCCTGCCCTCGACCGATATTTTGAGCGCCCAGGATGAGGATATGGGAGGTGGGTGTTGCCTTGTAAGCGTTGCGGCTCGCGTGGCGGTGGGAAGCAGGTATTGCCGAGATTCTGGTACGAGTATGTTGGTCTGAAGAGGGCAATTTGGGGATGACGGGTTAGGGGAATCTGCTCCGGCGGATAAGCTGTTCCCGTTCTTTGGCTTGCAAGGCCGAGAGTATCCTGGTAAAAGCGCATAAGGTGCTGGGAGTGAAAGGTGCCTGATGGTGATTGCCGGATGCTGGATTGCCGGATGCGACGCTGACGCGTCTTTTTTTATGGGCTTCTGTGTGCTTTTTATCCGGCCTACATGTACAGGCCATTTTGTTTAACGGGTGATATCCGCAGAACGTCGGCCAAGGCATCTGGCCCATGCCAGTTATCGCAGGTGGGTCTGCGGCGTAACGCACAAGGCCAAACCTTGACCGTCAAAGCGCCAGCGCGCCTGAATGCCACAATCGCTGGCAATTCACCACCTCTCGCTAAGGTCACCAGTTCACGCGAATTTCTCATCAAATCTGGTTCATCAGTTCCAGTTCATTGAGTTCTCCTGACCGTTGTTGAACGGCAAACGCACAGGACCCGAACCGGGCGAAGCTAGTTGGCTTTTTACGCGACACAATCCATGCCAGATCGATGGTGTATCGGCCCCTGCCTCACAGCTAATCATCATCAGCGCTTTATCATCAGTCGCGCAGTGACATTCACCTCACGACGCAATGGATCAAGCGAGCAGCGCAGACCATTCATCCGCCAGCTCCATCATCCGCAAATCGTTACGTTCTTGAGTGAGAGTGGCGTCGGCGTTGGGTTACCACCGCGACCTCTTAGCGCAGGCGCCGGCGGTACGCTCAGCGGCGGTTCGTCCCCTTTCTTAATCCACGCGGTTTCACTGCCAACGCGCTTTTGCTGAGCATCGATCAACGACGACGCTGCTTTTCAGCCGCTGGCGGAATGGTCTGATCGCCATCACGTAAGGTGATTGCCTTCCCTTCCTGAATCATCTGCAAAAACGCGGTGATGGTTAGTATCATCGGTTACTAATAACCATGGTGAAATCCGCCACTTGTCACCACTTAACGCCAACGGCTCGCCATCTAACAGCAGCCGTGGCGCTATCTCGCCTTCTGACGCCTCCGGCGACTTCATTCCGCCGCGCTCAATACGTAAAACGGCATGGGTCTCGCCCGGCGCTGGGCTCAGGGTCATCACCATTCCATTCTGATCGCTTGTTACACGCCACGCAGGAATTTTGGTTATTCCAGGTGACCTGCCATCGGAAACGCGCGTTGCGCTGGTGCCGCCCACACCAAAGCATGGCGACAAAGCGAAAAAAAAGAGAAGGAAAATGCGATAGCACATGGACGGTTCGACCCCAGAAGTTCAAACAAACAGCACAAGTCGTATCTGGTTGCGCAGGTAGCGCAGCTGGATCGGATTTGTCAGATAGCGAATAATAAACGACGAAATATTATTGTTATTTTTTCGTCCATTAAATGTGACGTTTGCAAATCGTAAGCAATGACACCATCTTATCGTCGTGTATGTCGCCGGTTTGATCATCTCCAGCGCCTGGCTGAACGGCAGCTCAGCACTTCAATATCTTCATCTTCAGCACCCGCCACCGCGTGGCGCGCTGATTGTCTCTTCGGCGATAAAAAGTGGATTAGCTCAGTCACACCACCTGGCGACGTGTGCAGTTCAAATAATTTGCGCACTTCCCCACTTCATAGCCCGTCTCTTCAATCGCTTCTTCCGAATCACCCTCCGGTTCGTCGTTATCCGGCCGCCGGCGCAGCTCTCGATCGGCTCCACTTTCATTGCCATTAACCTAGGTAGCGACACGGAACTGGCGAACGAGAACCACGGTCTTTTTCTTCGTTGTACCGGAGTCTCGTCGCACCATTGCCGCGATGGTCCGCTTCACTTTTCTGGCGGATAACTTCGACGTCTTTGCGCGTGGATGGTGAGTAATGTTGTGCAGGGTGAAATAGTTATCGGAGAGAAGCTTGTCTTTAATGAGGGTGAATTGTTCGTCATACCGACTCCACAGCGCGAAATGAACAATTATCTTACGCTGTGAAGTGGGTTGTCTGCGCAGGCTATCAGTGAGATTTAACTAAATTTACCAGCCGTCGGATAATCCCTGTCCCGCATGACGTCCTTCTCCTTGCGGTAACCACCAATCCGCACCACGCACGGCGTCACCACCAGCGAAGATTTTCGGATTGGTCGTCTGGTAACGGTACTGGCTTTCCACATCCGCGATGATGCGGCCGATTGTTACGTTCACGCCGTGCGACTCCAGCCACGGCGTCCCGTGCCGGTTAAGAGCCAAACGCCGTAATCGCCCCATCGGCTGGCATGACAAATTCACTCCCCCCCACCGGCACTGGACGCCGACGCCCTGGGCATCCGGCTCGCCAAGACGCGTGCACGGGAGACGAACCCGCAGACGTGACCTTGTTCATTAGCTCAAGCGCCACCGGCTGACGTAGAAGCGGAGTCCCCCTCTTCGCGGGCGTTCTTCACTTCTTTCTTCGGGGGCCTGGCAGTGAGCTTCATCACGACGATGGCGCAGGTGAGTTACTCGCGCCGTCGCGCAGCGCAGTACCACGCAGTCCATCGCGGTGTCGCCGCCGCCAGTACCACGACGTGAAGTCCGGCGGTATTGATTAACGGCTCTTCCGGTAGCTCTTCGAGCCCCATCACCTGTTAGTGTTGGCGATGGGGAAGGGCAGCGCGTCATGAACGCCCGGCGCATCTCATTGGGTAACCCACTTTCATGGAACGGTAAGTGCCTACGCCAACGAAGACCACGTCGTCTTCTTCCGAAAGCGAATCCAAAGAACATCTCTACCCACTTCACAATTGAGTCGAAGTGAATCCCCATCGCGCTGAAGATTTCCCGACGGCGTGCCGGCAGGGGTACCTCCAGTTGAAGAAGGAATGCCGAAAGTGAGCAAGCCACCGATCTCTGGATGGCGATCGACCGCGTCGCCCCCACGCCATTGCGGGGTCAGAACATCCGCACAGGCCAGCCCTGCCGGACCTGCACCGATGGTGGGGCCCGCTCTCCACTTTGGTGACATGGCTTGAGTCAGGACGCCAACCTTTCGCCAACACCTAATGTGAAATGTAGCGTTCGATGTTGCCGATGGTTACCGCGCCGTGCTCATCGCGAATCGTACAGGCACCTTACGCAAACGGTCTTCGGACAAACCGTCCGGTAATCTTCCGGCAGGGTGTTGGTCTGGTGAGAAAGCTTGACGGCGGCGTGGAATTGTCCGGCTTTCGCCGGTTCAATCCACTGCGGTATATGGTTATGCTGCCGGGCAAGTCCATTCACAAACGCTGTGCTCGCCGCTTAAGGCGGCGCAAGGCTTCCCGTTGTGCCTGGTCGGCACGGGATCGGCAGCTAGATTTCCGTCAAACCTGGGTTTTGCGCGCTTCAATCGCCAGTTTCTGCAGCTCGCTGCGCGCGGGCGTTGCCTCCATTTGTTCGACTTTACTCCGTTCTGACATTCTTGCGCCGCGGTACTGGCATGCCACGGTTGATGTTCCTGACGCGCGGTGCGCAAGCGGCGGGATTTCGCCATGCCGGAGAGTGCGACGTCGTGACCAGTTGCAGCGCGTTCCGCCGGGCAATTCTTGACCAGCAGGACCGTTTTCACGCCGGCGCAAAGGTCGCAACATTTATGCGCCGTGGCTCTTGCTTTTCCTGCCGCGACGGGTATCGCGACAATTGTCGTCGTACCGAAAGGGACAGGCCACCACGCAGGATTTCCACCCAATACGCTTTTGCTCATTGACCTGAATGCTGTCATCAACGTGGCTGATTGCGCCATTAGGGCAGCTACAGGCACGGGGCACATCTTCACAATAGTACGTGACTGCACTACGTTGCTGTTGATGTTTGATAACCGTAATTCGGGGATGAAAATGGTGTTGGCTCAGGACATGTTGCTCATCATTGTGGCCATGACGCTGCGATTTCACAGCATGACAACCCAGACATTGCTGACTGTTGGCCATAATAAACGATTCATAACGACCTTCTTGGTTGTAAAAACCTTATTCTTTATATGAGTGTTGTTATTACCCGACTTACAGGGAATGGGCAATGTTCGTGTGCCAGAATCATAACTATTCCGCTATAAACTGTGGCAGATCAAATAATCCCATCACTGACTAATTGTCTTTTCAGGCGAACTGGAACATGATGACTTTTTGTGGAGAAGACGCGTGTGATTGTTAAACGACCGTCTCGGCCAGTCTGGCCCGGGCCTTTTTTTACATTGTGCTGCTGTCGATTCTTTCCACGGGTATCGCTCTGCTAACTCTGGCGAGCAGTTTGCGCGACGCTGAGGCTATCAATATTGCCGGATCGCTGCGTATGCAGAGTTACCGCCTGGGCTACGACTTGCAAAGTGGCAGTCCACAACTCAATGCACATCGCCAGTTGTTTCAGCAGGCACTGCATTCACCGGTATTAACCAACCTCAACGTCTGGTATGTGCCAGAAGCAGTAAAAACTCGCTATGCGCATCTGAATGCCAACTGGCTGGAGATGAATAATCGGCTCAGCAAGGGCGATTTGCCGTGGTATCAGGCCAATATTAATAATTATGTTAATCAGATAGACCTGTTCGTGCTGGCTTTACAGCACTACGCTGAACGCAAAATGCTGCTGGTGGTGGCGATTTCCCTGGCTGGCGGTATCGGTATTTTCACGCTGGTCTTTTTTACTTTGCGCCGCATACGCCATCAGGTGGTTGCCCCGCTGAATCAGCTGGTTACCGCCAGTCAGCGTATTGAACACGGGCAGTTCGACTCGCCGCCGCTGGATACCAGTCTGCCGAATGAGCTTGGTCTGCTTGCAAAAACCTTTAACCAAATGTCGAGCGAGCTGCATAAATTGTACCTTTCGCTGGAGGCGTCAGTAGAAGAAAAGACCCGCGATCTCCACGAGACCAAGCGTCGTCTGGAGGTGTTGTATCAGTGCAGTGTTCCCAGGCGCTGAACACCAGCCAGATTGATGTGCATTGTTTCCGCCATATTTTGCAGATTGTTCGCGACAATGAAGCAGCTGAATATCTGGAGCTGAACGTTGGGGATAACTGGCGGATTAGCGAAGGGAAGCCAAACCCTGAGCTGCCAATGCAGATTTTACCGGTGACAATGCAAGAGACGGTTTACGGCGAACTGCACTGGCAAAATAGTCACGTTTCATCATCAGAACCGCTGCTTAACAGTGTTTCATCGATGCTGGGACGCGGTTTGTACTTTAATCAGGCGCAGAAGCATTTTCAGCAGTTATTGTTGATGGAAGAACGTGCGACCATCGCCCGCGAATTGCACGACTCGCTGGCTCAGGTGCTTTCTTACTTACGTATCCAGTTGACGTTACTGAAGCGTTCGATACCGGAAGATAACGCCACCGCACAAAGTATCATGGCCGATTTTTCCCAGGCGTTGAATGATGCTTATCGGCAGTTACGCGAGCTGTTGACTACTTTCCGCCTGACGCTGCAGCAGGCGGATCTCCCCTCCGCGTTGAGGGAAATGCTGGATACGTTACAAAATCAAACCAGCGCTAAACTGACCCTCGACTGCCGTCTGCCAACCCTGGCACTGGATGCGCAAATGCAGGTGCATTTGTTGCAAATTATTCGCGAAGCGGTGCTGAATGCGATGAAGCACGCCAACGCCAGCGAAATCGCCGTCAGTTGCGTCACCGCGCCGGACGGCAATCACACGGTTTATATCCGTGATAACGGGATTGGTATCGGTGAACCGAAAGAACCCGAAGGTCATTATGGACTGAATATCATGCGCGAACGCGCGGAACGGCTGGGCGGGACGCTGACTTTTTCACAACCTTCCGGCGGCGGCACGTTAGTGAGTATTAGCTTTCGCTCCGCAGAGGGTGAGGGGAAGGGGAACACGCCGGCTGAGGTGTAAATAATTACCCTCACACCGGCCCTCTCCCTTTAAAGGCGAGAGGGAAAAACGTGCCCATATTGACCTGTAAGCGAGTGTGTCAGCAATCTCATGATAATTTACATTAACTCCTTTTTTTCTCCACGATTGGCTCGTACCTTGCCGCTACAGTGAAGCAAGTCAAGCCTACAACAATACGCAGAAACACGAGGTCCTCTTTTAATGGCGAATTTCTTTATTGATCGCCCCATTTTTGCCTGGGTGCTGACAATCCTGTTGTGTCTGACAGGTACCCTGGCGATTTTTTCATTGCCCGTTGAACAATACCCCGATCTCGCGCCACCGAATGTGCGAGTGACCGCTAACTATCCCGGCGCATCGGCCCAGACGCTGGAAAACACCGTGACCCAGGTTATCGAGCAAAATATGACCGGCCTCGATAATCTGATGTATATGTCATCTCAGAGCAGTGGCACCGGTCAGGCATCTGTCACTTTAAGTTTTAAAGCAGGCACCGATCCGGACGAAGCCGTGCAGCAAGTACAAAACCAGCTGCAATCAGCCATGCGAAAGTTACCGCAGGCGGTGCAAAATCAGGGCGTGACGGTGCGTAAAACCGGCGATACCAACATTCTGACCATTGCCTTCGTCTCTACCGATGGCTCGATGGATAAACAGGATATTGCTGATTATGTTGCCAGTAATATTCAGGACCCGTTAAGCCGCGTGAATGGCGTCGGGGATATCGATGCCTATGGTTCGCAATATTCCATGCGTATCTGGCTGGACCCGGCGAAACTCAACAGTTTCCAGATGACGGCTAAAGATGTCACTGATGCCATTGAGTCACAGAACGCGCAGATTGCGGTTGGGCAACTTGGTGGTACACCTTCCGTCGATAAGCAGGCGCTCAACGCCACCATTAACGCCCAGTCACTGCTGCAAACACCAGAACAGTTCCGCGATATCACCTTGCGGGTGAATCAGGACGGCTCAGAGGTAAGGCTGGGCGATGTCGCCACCGTCGAAATGGGGGCGGAGAAATACGATTATCTTAGCCGCTTCAATGGTAAGCCAGCCTCCGGGTTGGGGGTAAAACTGGCCTCCAGCGCAAACGAAATGGCGACAGCGGAGCTGGTGCTCAATCGTCTCGACGAGCTGGCGCAGTATTTCCCGCACGGACTGGAATACAAGGTGGCGTATGAAACCACCTCGTTTGTTAAAGCCTCCATTGAAGACGTGGTGAAAACGCTGCTGGAAGCTATCGCTCTGGTTTTCCTCGTTATGTATCTGTTCCTGCAAAACTTCCGCGCCACGCTGATACCCACTATCGCCGTGCCGGTGGTGTTGATGGGAACCTTCTCCGTACTTTACGCCTTCGGTTACAGCGTCAACACCTTAACCATGTTCGCGATGGTGCTGGCGATCGGTCTGCTGGTGGATGACGCCATCGTGGTGGTGGAAAACGTCGAACGTATTATGAGTGAGGAAGGACTCACTCCTCGCGAAGCCACACGTAAATCGATGGGGCAGATCCAGGGGGCACTGGTCGGGATTGCGATGGTGCTTTCGGCGGTATTTGTACCAATGGCCTTCTTCGGCGGCACCACCGGTGCCATCTATCGCCAGTTCTCTATTACCATTGTTGCGGCGATGGTGCTGTCAGTACTGGTAGCGATGCTCCTCACTCCGGCTCTGTGTGCCACGCTACTTAAGCCACTGAAAAAAGGTGAGCATCACGGGCAAAAAGGTTTTTTTGCCTGGTTTAACCAGATGTTTAACCGCAACGCCGAACGCTACGAAAAAGGGGTGGCGAAAATTCTCCACCGTAGCCTGCGCTGGATTGTGATTTATGTCCTGCTGCTTGGCGGCATGGTGTTCCTGTTCCTGCGTTTGCCGACGTCGTTCTTACCGCTGGAAGACCGGGGCATGTTTACTACCTCGGTACAATTGCCCAGCGGTTCAACCCAACAACAGACCCTGAAAGTCGTTGAGCAAATCGAGAAATATTACTTCACCCATGAAAAAGACAACATCATGTCGGTGTTTGCCACCGTTGGTTCTGGCCCTGGGGGTAACGGGCAAAACGTGGCGAGAATGTTTATCCGCCTGAAAGACTGGAGCGAACGCGACAGTAAGACCGGCACCTCGTTTGCCATTATCGAGCGTGCAACGAAGGCGTTTAACCAAATTAAAGAAGCTCGCGTTATCGCCAGCAGCCCACCAGCAATTAGCGGTCTTGGTAGTTCTGCAGGTTTTGATATGGAGTTGCAGGACCACGCTGGAGCGGGTCACGATGCGCTGATGGCAGCACGTAATCAGTTGCTGGCGCTGGCGGCGGAAAACCCGGAGCTAACCCGTGTGCGCCATAACGGCCTCGATGACAGTCCGCAGTTGCAGATTGATATCGACCAGCGTAAAGCTCAGGCGCTGGGCGTTGATATCGACGATATTAACGACACACTGCAAACCGCCTGGGGTTCGAGCTATGTGAATGACTTTATGGATCGCGGTCGCGTGAAGAAAGTCTATGTGCAGGCAGCTGCGCCGTATCGCATGCTGCCAGATGACATCAATCTCTGGTATGTCCGAAATAAAGATGGCGGCATGGTGCCCTTCTCTGCTTTCGCGACCTCACGCTGGGAAACAGGCTCGCCGCGTCTGGAACGCTATAACGGTTATTCTGCGGTTGAGATTGTTGGGGAAGCCGCACCGGGGGTCAGTACCGGTACGGCGATGGATATTATGGAATCGTTAGTGAAGCAGCTGCCAAACGGCTTTGGTCTGGAGTGGACGGCGATGTCGTATCAGGAGCGGCTTTCCGGCGCGCAGGCTCCGGCGCTGTACGCCATTTCCTTGCTGGTGGTATTCCTGTGTCTGGCGGCATTGTATGAAAGCTGGTCGGTACCGTTCTCGGTAATGCTGGTCGTGCCGCTGGGGGTAATCGGCGCGCTGCTGGCAACCTGGATGCGCGGGCTGGAAAACGACGTTTACTTCCAGGTGGGCCTGTTAACGGTCATTGGTTTATCGGCGAAAAACGCCATCCTGATCGTCGAGTTTGCTAACGAGATGAACCAAAAAGGCCATGACCTGTTTGAAGCGACGCTCCACGCCTGCCGTCAGCGTTTACGCCCGATTCTGATGACCTCGCTGGCATTTATCTTCGGCGTATTGCCAATGGCAACCAGCACGGGTGCCGGTTCCGGTGGTCAGCATGCGGTGGGTACTGGCGTAATGGGCGGGATGATTTCAGCTACTATTCTGGCTATTTACTTCGTGCCGCTGTTCTTTGTGCTGGTGCGCCGCCGCTTCCCGCTGAAGCCGCGCCCGGAATAAGCAATAAAAAAGGCGACATGCCAATGTGTCGCCTTTTTCAACTTTCCGATTAAGAACCTGCTCAGCGGGTTCTTGCTGTTTATACTTTGTCTCAGGAATTACTTACGAAGCATAACTTCGATAAAGTCTTTCCAGTTCCCCAGTTCACGTTCAATCATAACAACCTCTCTTATAATTATGGGTATTCTACGGAAACAATATACCGTGGTGAAGCTAATTTACTCGATTGCTGCGATGACTACCTCCGGGGGACAAACCTTATGTAAATACTATGGTCCTGCGGTGATAATTTGTATGTGATACACAGCAACATTTCGAGATATTCATACGGCATCTAATACTGATTTAATTCTGGTTAAAATACAGACAGATAACAAGATGAATATTCTTAATGTTTACGTTAAAAATGTTTAATATTATTTAATAGTTGTTAATTTGAATACTTCGATAATGTTATATTTTCTGATAATCATTTGCAGGCAAAATGTTTTCACCCTTAAATGAGTATTTATTCTCATAAATCGAAAAAGGATTCATTATGGTTACACTTTACGGCATCAAAAATTGTGACACCATTAAAAAGGCTCGCCGTTGGCTGGAAGCCAATAACATCGACTATCGTTTTCATGATTACCGCGTCGATGGGCTGGACAGCGAATTATTGAACGGTTTTATCAACGAATTAGGCTGGGAAGCGTTACTCAACACCCGTGGTACAACCTGGCGTAAACTGGACGAAACTACCCGCAATAAAATCACCGATGCGGCCTCTGCGGCGGCATTAATGACTGAAATGCCTGCAATTATCAAACGTCCATTGCTCTGCGCGCCTGGTAAGCCTATGCTGCTGGGTTTCAGTGATTCCAGTTATCAGCAATTTTTCCATGAGGTGTAGTCTATGTCGTGCCCGGTTATTGAGCTGACACAACAGCTTATTCGCCGCCCTTCCCTGAGTCCTGATGACGCAGGATGTCAGGCTTTGTTGATTGAACGTTTGCAGGCGATCGGTTTTACCGTTGAACGCATGGATTTTGCCGATACGCAGAATTTTTGGGCATGGCGTGGGCAAGGTGAAACGTTAGCCTTTGCCGGGCATACCGACGTGGTGCCGCCTGGCGACGCCGATCGTTGGATCAATCCGCCGTTTGAACCCACCATTCGTGACGGCATGTTATTCGGGCGCGGTGCGGCAGATATGAAAGGCTCGCTGGCGGCGATGGTGGTAGCAGCAGAACGTTTTGTCGCACAACATCCCAACCATACGGGGCGACTGGCATTTCTGATCACTTCTGATGAAGAAGCCAGTGCCCACAACGGTACGGTAAAAGTCGTCGAGGCGTTAATGGCACGTAATGAGCGTCTCGATTACTGCCTGGTCGGCGAACCGTCGAGTATCGAAGTGGTAGGTGATGTGGTGAAAAATGGTCGTCGCGGATCGTTAACCTGCAACCTCACCATTCATGGCGTTCAGGGGCATGTTGCCTACCCACATCTGGCTGACAATCCGGTACATCGCGCAGCACCTTTCCTTAATGAATTAGTGGCTATTGAGTGGGATCAGGGCAATGAATTCTTCCCGGCGACCAGTATGCAGATTGCCAATATTCAGGCGGGAACGGGCAGTAACAATGTTATTCCGGGTGAACTGTTTGTGCAGTTTAACTTCCGCTTCAGCACCGAACTGACTGATGAGATGATCAAAGCGCAGGTACTTGCCCTGCTTGAAAAACATCAACTGCGCTATACGGTGGATTGGTGGCTTTCCGGGCAGCCATTTTTGACCGCGCGCGGTAAACTGGTGGATGCGGTCGTTAACGCGGTTGAGCACTATAATGAAATTAAACCGCAGCTACTGACCACAGGCGGAACGTCCGACGGGCGCTTTATTGCTCGCATGGGGGCGCAGGTGGTGGAACTCGGGCCGGTCAATGCCACTATTCATAAAATTAATGAATGTGTGAACGCTGCCGACCTGCAGCTACTTGCCCGTATGTATCAACGTATCATGGAACAGCTCGTCGCGTGATGAGTGGTTCTGCAAGAGGAAATAAGCATGGACTGGCTGGCTAAATATTGGTGGATTCTGGTGATTGTCTTTTTGGTAGGCGTCCTGCTGAACGTGATTAAAGATCTCAAGCGCGTCGACCATAAGAAATTTCTCGCCAACAAGCCGGAGCTTCCCCCGCATCGTGATTTCAACGATAAGTGGGACGATGACGACGACTGGCCGAAAAAGGATCAACCGAAGAAGTAAGCTGAGTGCTCAACCGTAGGCCGGATAAGGCGTTAACGCCGCATCCGGCAATGGTGAACGATCCCTGATGCGACGCTCACGCGTCTTATCAGGCCAGGTAATCTGTCTTTTACATCATTTCAATCACATCATCATCGCCAGGCTTACCGCCACTTAGCGCTTGGTCGAAATAATGTTTCGGAATGGTATAACGCAAGTGATCCAGGGCAAATTGCATACTGCGATTGTCGATCGCATGGCCTAAATCCTCCACGATATCCAGCGTCACGTCACCACCGGCACTGATTAACGCTTCCTGCGCCGCAACTGCATGCGCCAGATCGATAACCGGATCTTCACCACCATGAATCAAGTGAATTGTCGTGGCTGTAGACGCGGTCTCCGGCAGGCTCGCATAGCGTCCGTTAAAGGCAATGACGCGCGAAGCAAGGCCCGGTTCGGCTTTAATGCTCTCCAGCGCCATAATCGCGCCTTGTGAGAAACCAATTAGCGCCGTGGCGTTAGCCCCTACTCCGCTCTGTTTCTGCCAGTAGCGTACCGTTTCAATAAACGTCGGCATGATGGCATCCACACGCGCCTGGCGATTATCTTCCGTAATACCCTGCACTGAAAACCACTGACGCCCCGCCGGATTACCGCTCGGCTCCGCGCCACCGACACTCACCACCAGCGCATCAGGAAACAGCGGTGCAAACCAGCTGCCTATTTCCCCCATTGCCACCGGGTTATCCCCGACACCGTGGAAAAGCAGTAACAACTGTTGTGCAGGTTTATCCGGGCTTTGAACAACAAAATGGTCATGTTTCATGGCGAACTCCTTAACTGATGTCATTAATTTTACGCCGCTGACTCACAATGACCATGGGAGAAAATTGAAGGAGTCAGTGAAAAAATTGCCATTGCGTTATGCGATCGCGCAGACGCTCAGTGCGAACCTCATTTAGTGCGAACAGCGCCTGCGCGGCCTCTTCCCGCTGGCGAACCAGTAACATCTTGCGGCCTGAAAGTTTAAGTGTGGTACATAACTGCGCGTCACTGGCGTTTTTCTGTAAACGCCCACGCAGCGCCGGTAATGCCAGTTCACTGGTTTGTAGCAGACGCAATAAGCAACCTAACGATGTTAATAGCGGACGATGAGCGAAAGCAAAACCGGCCAGTTCAAGCCAGTCGTCGTCAGAAAGGATGGCATCGTTTAGTGGATCAACAGGAAGCATTTCGCCATTCCACTGCGCGAGAGCTTGCGCATCGCGACGTAAACGGTAATGCTCACGTTCAGCCAGCTGTTTACCCGCATCACTCATCGGTAACAGCGCCATCGCCGTATAGCAACCGCTGCTGGCTTCCCGATGATTACCCATCCGCACCAGCACAAAACCGCAGCGTTGCCAGAAACGCCATAACTCCCCAGTGTAACCAAAACTCACCGAAAGATAGTCGAGGTCATGCGTATATTGCAAAGCTCCAGCAATAAGTTGTCGCCCTGTGCCTTCCCGCTGACGAGCCGGATGAACTGCTATCCGGCTAACCCGCCTTCCGCGCAATGTCGCCGCCAGTGGATTGCTGCCGTGCGCCGCCAGCGACTGGGCCACCAGATTACCCCGCGGGCGACGAAAACCTGCCCATACCGCCTGACTGAGTTC
This sequence comes from Shigella flexneri, assembly GCA_048288465.1. Taxonomy (GTDB): domain Bacteria; phylum Pseudomonadota; class Gammaproteobacteria; order Enterobacterales; family Enterobacteriaceae; genus Enterobacter; species Enterobacter flexneri_B. The sequence continues at coordinate 2,491,559 of CP182556.1, forward strand.
TTGAGATAATCCGCCCTCATCCACCAGCCACAACGCCCCGGCAATCTCGTTTTCGCCAGCCGCCTGTAAAAAATGTTGCCCTGGTGCATCCATCATCCGGCGTAAATCCAGCGGCGAGGTCCGGTAGTGCGCACCAGACAATAACTGATAAACCTTTAACGGCGTTTCTGGCTCGCTTCGCCATAACGTTTGTTCAAATGCGGAAATGACGATATTGCCTTGTGGTGTATGGGTGAAGTTTTCATCGTTAAAAACCAGTGCCTCACTAACCATTTTTTCCAGCGGGCATCCCTGTGCCCAGCGGATCGGCTGTTGCAGTTCAAAACGGTGTAAATGCGGAAAGCGAGCGCAAAATTTCAGCAAAAAACCACGTCCGGTACCTTCGTAGCCCTGCACCGTAGTGGTTAACAACGTTCGAGGAAAACGCGATACCAGTTGATGCAACAACGGCGCAGGTATGGCTGCGGCTTCGTCGACCACCAGCCAGTCGGCTTGCTCATCGCTGGCTAACAAGGCATCCGGTGCAATAAAGCGAAACTTCTCGCCCGCAAATTGTGCCAGTACATCCGTTGCCGCTTTTGCGGGCGCGGTGACAATCGCACTGCCCGCAATACGAGAAATGAGTTGCCCTGCCAACGCCGACTTACCGCGCCCACGCGCAGCCGTTACCGCTGCCACGCCCGGCGGCATGGTCAGTAGCTGCTGTAAGAGTTGCTGTTGTTCTGGTTGTGGTGCGCCGGTCGCGGGGTGCCAGTCAGTACGGGGAGTAAAATGCGCCAACGAGAACGGCTGGTTTTGCCGCCAGAGGATAGCGTCGTTATCCGCCGTAAGTACGCGTTTGAGATGCTGGACAAAATGCGGCGTCGCAATAGGGTCAGGGCAATCACTCCAGCGCAGCGAGTCGGCATCAGGTTGGTTTTCCCACTCTTCCCATACAGGGAGTAACAAAACCAGCCAGCTTCCCGCTTTCAACGTTCCGCTAAGTGCTGCAAAGGCAGCGGCATCAAAGCCGTGGCGGGCGTCGAATACCGCATGCCGGAACTCGCGCCCAAGTAAAGTTTGTAGCGCCGAGGGTGAACAGTGGTTTTCAGCATCTAGCTGCGGCGAAATCCACAGCCAGTCGCCAGGTAAGGCATCACGCAACTTAAGAGCATGATCAAAACACCAACCCTCTTCCCCGCTCAACACCAGCAAGCGGCAGATCCCTTCACGTTTCATTTGCGCTGTTAATGTGTAAAGCGCAGTCAGTTCAGCCATCCCTGCCCCGGAAATTAAATGCTTTTACCAAAAGTATTGCATTGTGCCGGATCGCCGCTGTCGAAACCACGTTTAAACCAGCTGTAGCGTTGCTGAGAAGTGCCATGTGTGAAACTGTCTGGTACTACTCGCCCCTGACTTTGCTGTTGTAAACGGTCATCGCCGATGGCCTGCGCCGCATTCAGCGCCTCTTCCAGATCGCCAGTTTCCAGAACGCCTTGCTGCTGCATACTATGCCCCCAGACACCGGCAAAACAGTCGGCCTGGAGTTCCATACGCACAGATAAGCGGTTTACTTCCGCCTGCGTCGCGTTTTGTTGCAGTTGACGAACTTTCGGCTCGATGCCTAACAGTTTCTGCACATGATGACCGACTTCATGGGCGATAACGTACCCCTGGGCAAAATCGCCATCCGCGCCAAGTTTGTCTTTCATGTCATCATAGAAGGAGAGATCGATATAAACTGTGCCATCCGCCGGGCAATAGAACGGCCCCATAATGGACTGGCCCGCCCCGCAGCCGGTGCGCGTCATTCCACGGTACATGACCAGCTTCGGTTGCTGATAGGTCTTACCCATCTTTTCGAACTGTTGTCCCCAGGTGTCTTCCGTGGTTGCCTGAATCACCGAGGTGAATTTTGCGGCTTCGTCTTCATTAGGGCTAATTGACCGCGTTGATTGTTGTTGAGAAACCGGCTGCCCGGTCATCAACCCGGTTAAATCAACGCCATAGTAGCCTGCAACCAGCACGACTATCAGTAAAATCAGCCCGCCTTTACCGCTCGGCAGACGGAAACCGGGACCGCCCATTGACGGACCGCCAGAGCTGTTGCGCCTGTCTTCAACATTGTCACTTTCACGTCGCCCTTGCCAACGCATAGATACCTCAACAATATATTCATTATAGAAATGATCGTAGGTGGTTCAGAGGAAGATTACCACAGGAAAGCGGGATGAAATGGCGGAGGAATGAGCGTTCAATGCATATATTCCGAGAGCGGTTGTCTTGCCGTGCCAGCTGCACGGCAAGATGATGAACAGAAAAATCAGTCCAGCTGTACACCCAGGCGGCGGGCGACGGCTTCATAGGCTTCGATCAGGCCACCGAGGCTCTGGCGGAAACGGTCTTTGTCCATTTTCTCCAGTGTTTCTTTGTCCCACAGGCGGCTGCCGTCCGGGGAGAACTCATCGCCCAGTACCACTTCACCTTTGTACAGACCAAACTCCAGCTTGAAGTCGACCAGAATCAGACCAGCATCATCGAACAGTTTTTTCAGCACGTCGTTCGCTTTGTAGGTCAGCTCTTTCATACGCGCCAGGTTCTCTTTGCTCACCCAGCCAAAGGTTTCGCAGTAAGATTCGTTGACCATCGGATCGTGCATGGCATCGTTTTTCAGGAACAGATCGAACAGCGGCGGGTTCAGCTCAATACCTTCTTCGATTCCAAGACGTTTCACTAGAGAGCCAGCAGCACGGTTACGCACGACACACTCAACCGGCACCATATCCAGCTTTTTCACCAGACATTCGGTATCGGAGAGCAGACGCTCCATTTGAGTCGGGATACCCGCTTCAGCCAGTTTGCTCATAATGAAGTAGTTGAACTTGTTGTTCACCATACCTTTGCGATCAAACTGCTCAATGCGCGCGCCATCCCCTGCTGACGTATCATTGCGGAATTCGAGCACCAACAGGTCCGGGTTTTCCGTGCTGTATACGGTTTTCGCTTTACCACGATACAACTCAGCTTGCTTTTGCATCTTTATCACTCCTGGGTGTGAATTAACGTTTTAAAATCTTTTGCTGTCTGGTGTGCCGGATGTTTTGTCGGATGCGGCGTGAACGCCTTATCCGAACTACGTCCGACAAACAAATTTCGTGCGAATTACCGCTAAAATCGCGTTTTCCTGCCGACGCACACGTTTGCGTATCATATCAGAAAAAAGGGCCGGATGATTCCAGCCCTGTATTTTTACTTGCTAAACGCAGCCTGGAAGACAGCTACCAGCGCGTCGTTCTGACTCTGAGTCAGAGTATGACCTTTCGGATCGATGAACTGTAGGCTGCTGCGGTTATCTAAATCGCCAACCTGCAGTTTATAGTCACCGGATGCCAGGCCTGGATCGCTCGCGCCCAGTTCCTGCCAGTCGCTGTCAGACAGCGGCTTATAAGTTACGGCCATGTTGCCCTGCGAACGGGTGCTGTCGGTCACTTTCATGCCCACTTTTTCCAGCGCCGCTGGCAGACGTTGCCAAACCACATTGAACGGCCCGCGTACGACCAGCATTGGTAAACCGGTGTCATCAGCTGCACTTTGTACGTCCATAGTGGTGGAGGCACGATTTTGCGCAGCGTTCGCGGCGTCAGTGGCAGATTTATCCAGACCGGCGGAAATAACGTTCATCATCTCCGTGCTGTAACGCTGCATGGAAGCCGCGTCTGCAACCGGTTTGCCCGCCTGTTCCAGGTTCAGCAGTTTAACCGTAACCGCCTGCTGATAACCCTGCGGCTTAACAGAGATTTGATAACGACCACGATACTGCTCGTCTTCGTCCAGACGGTTCCATTGTACCCAATCGGTGGTCAGTGTCTGACCAGCATCATCACGTTGGGTGATGGTGTAGTTTTTCGCCTGCAGCACGCTAACCACCTGCGGCCACAGAGTATTGCCACGACCATTTTCCACCAGCAATGAAGCGGTATCGCCCGTGAACTGGGTACGCGCGCCAGAAACCAGTGCCAACGGCTGGGCTGGTGGACGAATGTCCAGCGCCTTACCGACAGCACCACTACCGTTGGTCACCGGGATTGCATAATCACCGGAGGTCACCGGCAAAATCATTCCAGCCGGGGCATGAAGCTCCGCAAGCGGTGCCGCTTCCAGGTAGGCTTCATCACCACTGACCTGACGCTTATAGCGTGAGTCAGAACTACAGGCAGCGAGTAATAAAACAAGCGAAACACCCGCAACCTTTGCCAGGCGCGACTTTTGAACAGAGTAAGCCATCAAATCTCCCTAAACTTTACAGCAAACCGGCATGCTTAAGCGCCGCTCTGACCGTCTCACGACCACTGTCGGTGATTGGTGTCATTGGCAGGCGCAGCGTATCGGTCGCCACAAGACCCAGTTCCTTACATGCCCATTTCACCGGGATTGGATTGGGTTCGACAAATAGTTTGTTGTGTAATGGCATCAGACGCTGATTAATAACGCGTGCCTCGGCAAAATGCCCTTCTGCTGCCAGTTTGCACATCTGGGCCATATCACGCGCTGCGACGTTAGCCGTAACGGAAATAACTCCATGACCGCCCAATTGCATGAAGTCCAGCGCGCTCGCATCATCGCCGCTCAGCAGAACAAAATCATCTGAAACCAGCTCTTTGATCTGGTTTACACGCGTTAAGTTCCCTGTTGCCTCTTTGATTCCGATAATATTTTTTACTTTCGCCAGACGGCCCACCGTTTCCGGGAGCAGATCGCAGCCAGTACGGGACGGCACATTATACAGAATTTGCGGCAGGTCAGTATGCTCAGCGATGGCTTTGAAATGCTGATACAAACCTTCTTGCGACGGACGATTGTAGTAAGGGGTTACCGTCAGGCAGCCGACGATACCACTGTCATTGAAGCGCTGCGTCAGGCTAATGGCTTCCGCAGTAGCGTTAGCGCCGGTCCCGGCAATTACCGGAATGCGCCCATCAGCCAGATCCAGCGTCATCATCACCACATCAGCATGTTCGTCATGATTTAAGGTAGCGGACTCGCCAGTGGTGCCAACAGAAACGATCGCCGAAGTACCGCTGGCGACATGATAATCAATCAGTTTTTTCAAGCTAGCCCGACAGACATTACCTTTTTCATCCATCGGAGTAACAATCGCGACAATACTTCCCGTGAACATGGGCCATCCTCTGTGCAAACAAGTGTCTCAATGGTACGTTTGGTATGGCATTAAAAGCAAGCAGACAGAACCGTTCTGATTGTTGTATGCATGATTTTTTTATGCTTTCCTTAAGAACAACTCACCCCTTAAAGGAATAACCAGTTTGACACTGTCATCGCAACATTATCTGGTGATCACTGCGTTGGGTGCCGATCGCCCTGGAATTGTGAACACCATCACCCGTCATGTCAGTAGTTGCGGCTGTAATATTGAAGACAGTCGCCTGGCGATGCTGGGAGAAGAGTTCACGTTTATCATGCTGCTTTCCGGTTCATGGAATGCCATCACTCTGATTGAATCAACGTTACCGTTGAAAGGTGCCGAACTGGATCTTTTAATCGTGATGAAGCGCACGACGGCGCGTCCGCGTCCGCCAATGCCAGCATCTGTCTGGGTTCAGGTCGATGTTGCAGACTCCCCGCATTTAATTGAACGCTTCACAGCACTTTTCGACGCGCATCATATGAACATTGCGGAGCTGGTGTCGCGCACACAACCTGCTGAAAATGAACGGGCTGCGCAGTTGCATATTCAGATAACCGCCCACAGCCCCGCATCTGCGGACGCAGCAAATATTGAGCAAGCGTTCAAAGCCCTATGTACAGAACTCAATGCACAAGGCAGTATTAACGTCGTCAATTATTCCCAACATGATGAACAGGATGGAGTTAAGTAATGAATCCACTGAAAGCCGGTGATATCGCACCGAAATTTAGCTTGCCGGATCAAGACGGAGAACAAGTTAATTTGACCGACTTCCAGGGACAGCGTGTTCTGGTTTATTTCTACCCGAAAGCCATGACCCCCGGCTGTACCGTACAGGCCTGCGGCTTACGCGATAACATGGATGAGTTGAAAAAAGCGGGCGTTGATGTGCTGGGTATCAGCACCGATAAACCCGAAAAACTCTCCCGTTTTGCGGAAAAAGAGCTGCTTAACTTTACGCTCCTGTCTGATGAGGACCACCAGGTGTGCGAACAATTCGGCGTCTGGGGTGAAAAGTCCTTCATGGGCAAAACCTACGATGGTATTCATCGCATCAGCTTCCTGATTGACGCTGATGGCAAAATCGAACATGTCTTTGACGATTTCAAAACCAGCAATCACCACGACGTTGTGCTGAACTGGCTGAAAGAACACGCCTGATTACTTTGCTCCATTCCGTGCTGGCTGCGCTTGCGGCCAGCATACCTCACTTCTCGTGATCAAGATCACATTCTCGCTTTCCCCTGCGACACGGGTGTCGAATCCATTTTTTGCTGAACGTTAATGACCATCATTTTTGTACCGTTCAGAATCCAGTTAATACATAACTTATTGAATAGATTGAGTTAATCAGAATGGCATCCTTTATACAATATGAAATGCAATGTTTCATATCATTTTCAAGGAGCCGACATGAACCGCTTTGTGGTGGCCGAACCACTGTGGTGTACAGGATGTAATACCTGTCTCGCTGCCTGTTCGGACGTGCATAAAACGCAAGGTTTACAGCAACACCCGCGCCTGGCCCTGGCGAAGACGTCAACAATCACTGCCCCTGTCGTGTGTCATCACTGTGAGGAAGCCCCTTGCCTGCAGGTCTGCCCGGTCAATGCCATCTCTCAGAGGGATGATGCGATCCAACTCAACGAAAGCCTCTGTATTGGCTGCAAGCTTTGCGCCGTGGTCTGCCCATTTGGCGCAATCAGCGCTTCAGGAAGCCGTCCGGTGAATGCCCATGCGCAATATGTTTTTCAGGCTGAAGGCTCACTCAAAGACGGCGAAGAAAACGTGCCGCCCCAACATGCGTTGCTGCGCTGGGAACCGGGTGTCCAGACCGTCGCGGTGAAATGCGACCTGTGTGATTTCTTGCCAGAAGGTCCGGCCTGCGTTCGCGCTTGCCCGAATCAGGCGTTACGGCTGATCACCGACGATAGCCTGCAACGTCAGATGAAAGAAAAACAGCGCCTTGCCGCAAGCTGGTTTGCCAATGGCGGGGAGTCTCCCCTTTCCCTCACTCAGGAGCAACACTAATGGATGCCCTGCAATTATTAACCTGGTCGCTGATCCTCTATCTGTTTGCCAGTCTGGCTTCGCTGTTTTTACTCGGTCTGGACAGACTGGCTATTAAGCTTTCCGGCATCACATCGCTGGTGGGCGGCGTGATTGGCATCATCAGCGGAATTACGCAATTACATGCTGGTGTAACTTTAGTCGCCCATTTTGCCACCCCTTTTGACTTTGCCGATTTAACCCTGCGAATGGATAGCCTCTCGGCATTTATGGTGCTAGTTATCTCCTTGCTGGTGGTGGTTTGTTCGCTCTATTCATTGACTTATATGCGCGAATACGAGGGCAAAGGCGCGGCGGCGATGGGCTTCTTTATGAATCTTTTCATCGCATCGATGGTTGCCCTGCTGGTGATGGACAACGCTTTTTGGTTCATCGTGCTGTTTGAAATGATGTCGCTGTCTTCCTGGTTTCTGGTCATTGCCAGGCAGGATAAAACGTCGATCAACGCTGGCATGCTCTACTTTTTTATCGCCCACGCCGGATCGGTGCTGATTATGATCGCCTTCTTGCTGATGGGGCGCGAAAGCGGCAGCCTCGATTTTGCCAGTTTCGCACGCTTTCACTTTCTCCGGGGCTGGCGTCGGCGGTGTTTCTGCTGGCCTTTTTCGGTTTTGGCGCGAAAGCCGGGATGATGCCGTTGCACAGCTGGTTGCCGCGCGCTCACCCTGCCGCACCATCGCACGCTTCGGCGTTGATGTCTGGCGTAATGGTCAAAATCGGTATTTTCGGCATCCTGAAAGTAGCGATGGATCTGCTGGCGCAAACGGGTTTGCCTCTGTGGTGGGGCATTCTGGTGATGGCGATCGGCGCAATCTCCGCGCTCCTGGGCGTGCTATATGCGCTGGCGGAACAGGATATCAAACGGCTGCTGGCCTGGAGTACCGTCGAAAACGTCGGCATTATTTTGCTGGCAGTCGGTGTGGCGATGGACGGTCTGTCACTGCACGACCCGCTGCTCACCGTGGTTGGACTGCTCGGCGCACTGTTTCATCTGCTCAACCATGCGCTGTTCAAAGGGCTGCTATTTCTCGGCGCGGACGCGATTATTTCGCGTTTGCATACCCACGACATGGAAAAAATGGGGGCACTGGCGAAACGGATGCCGTGGACAGCCGCAGCATGCCTGATTGGTTGCCTCGCGATATCAGCCATTCCTCCGCTGAATGGTTTTATCAGCGAATGGTACACCTGGCAGTCGCTGTTCTCACTAAGTCGTGTGGAAGCCGTAGCGCTACAACTTGCGGGTCCTATTGCTATGGTAATGCTGGCAGTCACTGGTGGGCTGGCAGTAATGTGCTTCGTCAAAATGTACGGTATTACTTTCTGTGGTGCGCCGCGCAGTACACACGCTGAAGAGGCACAGGAAGTGCCAAATACGATGATCGTCGCCATGCTACTGCTCGCGGCACTCTGCGTATTAATTGCGCTTAGTGCCAGTTGGCTGGCACCGAAGATAATGCATATTGCCCATGCGTTTACCAATACCCCTCCCGTCACTGTCGCCAGCGGAATAGCACTTGTACCCGGCACGTTTCATACACGGGTCACTCCTTCATTACTGTTGCTGTTACTACTGGCGATGCCTTTGCTGCCAGGCCTTTACTGGCTGTGGTGTCGTTCGCGCCGCGCAGCGTTTCGTCGCACAGGAGATGCCTGGGCATGCGGCTACGGCTGGGAAAACGCGATGGCTCCGTCAGGCAATGGCGTGATGCAGCCGCTGCGTGTGGTCTTCTCTGCGTTATTTCGTCTACGACAACAGCTCGACCCTACGCTGAGGCTAAATAAAGGTCTTGCGCACGTCACCGCCAGGGCTCAGAGCACAGAACCCTTCTGGGATGAGCGGGTGATCCGCCCCATCGTGAGCGCCACCCAACGGCTGGTCAAAGAAATACAGCATCTGCAAAGCGGCGACTTTCGTCTCTATTGCCTGTATGTGGTCGCCGCACTGGTTGTGCTGCTAATCGCTATTGCCGTCTAAGGAAATCACCATGAGACAAACTCTTTGCGACGGATATCTGGTCATTTTTGCGTTAGCACAGGCCGTGATTCTGCTGATGCTAACCCCACTTTTTACGGGTATTTCCCGGCAGATACGCGCGCGTATGCACTCCCGCCGCGGGCCGGGGATCTGGCAGGATTATCGCGATATCCACAAACTGTTTAAACGCCAGGAAGTTGCGCCGACATCTTCAGGTCTGATGTTCCGCCTGATGCCGTGGGTATTAATCAGCAGCATGCTGGTGCTGGCGATGGCCTTACCACTATTTATTACCGTTTCCCCTTTTGCGGGCGGCGGCGATCTGATCACCCTTATCTATCTTCTTGCCCTGTTTCGTTTTTTCTTTGCTCTTTCCGGGCTGGATACCGGAAGTCCGTTTGCGGGAGTCGGTGCCAGTCGCGAGTTGACGCTCGGCATTCTGGTCGAACCAATGCTTATTCTCTCACTGCTGGTATTGGCGCTGATAGCAGGTTCCACGCATATCGAGATGATCAGCAATACGCTGGCTATGGGCTGGAACTCGCCGCTAACCACCGTACTGGCGTTACTGGCCTGTGGTTTTGCCTGCTTCATTGAGATGGGAAAAATTCCCTTTGATGTTGCTGAAGCAGAACAGGAATTACAGGAAGGCCCGCTGACCGAATATTCCGGTGCCGGGCTGGCGCTAGCGAAATGGGGGCTGGGGCTGAAACAGGTCGTGATGGCAGCACTGTTTGTGGCCCTGTTTCTGCCCTTTGGGCGCGCGCAAGAACTTTCTCTCGCCTGCCTGCTGACTTCACTTGTCGTTACGCTGCTCAAGGTTTTGCTGATTTTTGTACTGGCCTCAATCGCAGAAAACACGCTGGCACGCGGGCGTTTTTTACTCATTCACCATGTGACCTGGCTTGGCTTCAGCCTTGCTGCGCTTGCATGGGTCTTTTGGTTAACCGGTCTGTAAGGAGCACTGACGGAATATGGAAAATCTTGCTCTGACGACGTTAATGCTGCCTTTTATCGGCGCACTGGTCGTTTCGTTTTCGCCACAACGTCGGGCCGCCGAATGGGGGGTTTTGTTCGCCGCGCTGACCACGCTGTGCATGTTGTCGCTGATCTCCGCGTTTTATCAGGCCGATAAAGTTGCCGTCACGTTGACGTTGGTCAACGTGGGGGATGTGGCATTATTTGGCCTGGTCATTGATCGCGTGAGTACGCTGATTCTGTTTGTGGTGGTGTTTCTCGGTTTGCTGGTCACGATCTACTCCACGGGTTATCTGACGGATAAAAATCGCGAACACCCGCATAACGGCACGAATCGTTATTACGCATTTTTGCTGGTGTTTATCGGCGCGATGGCGGGACTGGTACTCTCCTCGACGCTGCTCGGTCAGTTGTTGTTTTTTGAAATTACGGGCGGCTGCTCCTGGGCGTTGATCAGTTATTACCAGAGCGATAAAGCGCAGCGTTCAGCACTAAAAGCGTTGCTTATCACCCATATCGGTTCGTTGGGGTTGTATCTTGCCGCCGCCACGCTGTTTTTGCAGACCGGAACGTTTGTGCTTAGCGCGATGAGCGAGTTACATGGCGACGCACGTTATCTGGTTTATGGCGGCATCCTGTTTGCCGCGTGGGGGAAATCGGCCCAGCTACCGATGCAAGCGTGGCTACCGGACGCAATGGAAGCGCCAACACCGATCAGCGCCTATCTCCACGCCGCATCGATGGTGAAAGTGGGCGTTTACATTTTTGCCCGCGCCATTATCGACGGCGGCAATATCCCGCATGTGATTGGCGGCGTTGGCATGGTCATGACACTGGTCACCATTCTTTATGGCTTTCTGATGTATTTGCCACAGCAGGATATGAAGCGGTTGCTGGCCTGGTCGACCATCACTCAACTTGGCTGGATGTTCTTCGGCTTGTCGCTCTCCATCTTCGGCTCGCGGCTGGCGCTGGAGGGTAGCATCGCCTACATCGTCAACCACGCGTTCGCTAAAAGCCTGTTTTTCCTTGTAGCAGGTGCGCTGAGTTACAGCTGCGGCACGCGCTTGTTGCCGCGTCTGCGTGGCGTATTGCACACCCTGCCGTTGCCAGGCGTGGGTTTCTGCGTGGCAGCGCTGGCAATTACCGGTGTGCCGCCGTTCAACGGCTTCTTCAGTAAATTCCCGCTGTTTGCCGCCGGTTTTGCGTTGTCAGTGGAGTACTGGATCCTGCTGCCCGCCATGATTCTGCTGATGATTGAATCGGTCGCCAGTTTCGCCTGGTTTATTCGCTGGTTTGGTCGCGTCGTGCCGGGCAAACCGAGCGAGGCCGTCGCCGATGCCGCACCGCTGCCAGGGTCAATGCGCCTGGTGTTGATTGTACTGATTGTGATGTCGCTGATTTCCAGCGTAATCGCCGCGACCTGGTTGCAGTAAGGAGATGATGAATGACCGGTTCTATGATCGTAAATAATCTGGCGGGACTGATGATGCTGACATCGCTGTTTGTGATTAGCGTCAAAAGCTATCGCCTGTCATGCGGATTTTACGCCTGCCAGTCGCTGGTGCTGGTGTCTATTTTCGCCACTCTCTCGTGCCTGTTCGCCGCAGAGCAACTGCTGATCTGGTCCGCCAGCGCCTTTATCACCAAAGTGCTGCTGGTACCGTTAATCATGACTTACGCTGCACGAAATATTCCCCAGAACATCCCGGAAAAAGCGTTATTCGGTCCGGCAATGATGGCACTGCTCGCGGCGTTAATTGTCCTGCTTTGCGCATTTGTCGTTCAGCCCGTGAAGCTACCGATGGCTACCGGGCTGAAACCGGCGCTGGCGGTAGCGTTAGGTCATTTTCTGCTTGGCCTGCTGTGCATTGTCAGCCAACGCAATATCCTGCGGCAAATTTTTGGTTACTGCCTGATGGAAAACGGCTCCCATCTGGTGCTGGCGCTTCTTGCCTGGCGAGCACCGGAACTGGTGGAAATAGGTATCGCTACCGACGCCATCTTCGCCGTCATTGTGATGGTGTTACTGGCAAGAAAAATATGGCGTACCCACGGCACGCTGGACGTGAACAACTTGACCGCGCTGAAGGGATAATGAGATGAGTTATTCTGTGATGTTCGCTTTACTCCTGCTCACGCCGCTGCTTTTTTCGCTGCTCTGTTTTGCCTGCCGGAAACGGGGGCTCTCTGCGACTTGTACGGTGACTGTATTACATAGCTTAGGGATCACACTGCTGCTGATTCTAGCACTCTGGGTGGTCCAAACTGCCGCTGATGCAGGAGAAATATTCGCTGCGGGACTGTGGCTTCATATTGATGGTCTGGGCGGTTTGTTCCTCGCCATTCTTGGTGTGATTGGCTTTCTCACCGGTGTTTACTCGATTGGCTACATGCGTCATGAAGTGGCACACGGCGAGCTTTCACCCGTTACACTGTGCGATTACTACGGTTTCTTCCATCTGTTTTTGTTCACCATGCTGCTGGTTGTTACCAGCAATAACCTGATTGTGATGTGGGCGGCGATCGAAGCCACCACCTTAAGCTCGGCGTTTCTGGTAGGCATTTACGGTCAGCGTTCATCGCTGGAATCAGCATGGAAGTACATCATTATTTGTACTGTTGGTGTCGCTTTTGGTCTGTTCGGTACCGTGCTGGTATACGCCAACGCCGCCAGCGTTATGCCGCAGGCAGAAATGGCGATATTCTGGAGCGAGGTTCTTAAGCAATCGTCCTTGCTTGACCCAACATTAATGCTGTTGGCCTTTGTGTTTGTGCTAATTGGCTTTGGTACCAAAACCGGGCTATTTCCCATGCACGCCTGGCTGCCGGATGCTCACAGTGAAGCGCCGAGTCCGGTCAGCGCCCTGCTCTCCGCCGTATTGCTGAACTGCGCGCTGTTGGTGCTGATTCGCTATTACATCATTATTTGCCAGGCCATCGGCAGCGATTTCCCCAACCGGTTGTTGCTCATCTTCGGCATGTTGTCGGTTGCCGTGGCGGCATTTTTCATTCTGGTACAGCGGGACATTAAGCGTCTGCTGGCGTACTCCAGCGTGGAGAACATGGGGCTGGTCGCGGTGGCGCTAGGCATTGGCGGGCCGCTGGGAATTTTTGCCGCGCTGCTGCACACCTTAAACCACAGTCTGGCAAAAACGCTGCTGTTCTGCGGTTCCGGCAATGTACTGCTCAAGTACGGCACGCGCGATCTCAACGTCGTCTGTGGGATGCTCAAAATCATGCCATTTACCGCCGTGCTGTTTGGCGGCGGTGCGCTGGCGCTGGCCGGGATACCGCCTTCAACATTTTTCTTCACGAATTTATGACCATTAGGCCGAACTGGCGCATAATCACCTGCTGATTATCGTCATGCTGTTATTGCTGTTAACGCTGGTGCTGGCAGGCATCTTCTGATCGCCTGGCGACTCCGTCAATAAGCCGGCGAGCCGTTGCCGGTGGTGTCGACTGTCACCACCTCGCCAATGGTGATTCTGCTGGTCATGATGCTGGCGATGGGGAACGCATATTCCACAACCTGTCGTCAGGATCACTGGCGGGCACTTCCACTACTATAGTCCTCTCAGGGACGCACGACCTGCCTGCACAACGTAGCACCTGGCATAATTTTTGCCTTCAGCACGCATCTGTTTCGGAGAAACACGGTGAACGTTAATTCATCGTCAAATCGTGGCGAAGCGATTCTCGCCGCCCTGAAAACGCAGTTCCCCGGCGCGGTGCTGGATGAAGAGCGACAAACGCCTGAACGAGTCACCCATACGGTGAAAATCGATATCCTCCTGACGTTGTACATTATCTTTATTATCAACATGATGGCTGGCTTCCGGTCCTGTTTGGCAACGACGAGCGGACACTTAACGGTCATTACACCATTTTGTCCTGCCTTTCTATGGGAGGGGCCGAAGATACCTGGAGGTGGTGACAGGCACTGGTCGATGCCGACGGTGGGGAGTTTCCGTCGGTCACACTGCGCGTCCCTGCAGTGGCAGCAGAATTCGCGATATGTACCGGGCTGATTCCGGTTGGCCTGCCGATCAGGCGTGGCCGCATATTCTGATGACTGGCGGAGGATATGCATCCGCTGCGCAAAGATGCGATGGATTATCGACTGCGCCCTGAACCGACGACAGATTCCGAAACGTATGCGTTTTATCGATGAGGGCGACGGCGATGCGCGGGTGATCCCTGTCGGCCGTCATATCACCTCCGATGAACCGGGTCACTTCCGCTTGTTTGTGGATGGCGAGCAAATTGTCGATGTTGATTACCGCCTGTTTTATGTCCATCGCGGCATGGAGAAACTGGCAGAAACGGAGTCGGCTACGACAGAGATGACCTTCTTATCGGACCTGGTGTGTTGCGGGTGGGTTTTGCCCACAGTGTGGCCTATACCAACTCGGTTGAAAATGCACTGGGGATTGAGGTGCACAACGACGCCGTCTCCTCGCTGGATTCTGCTGGAAGTCGAACGGCTACACGGTCATTTGCTTAACCTTGGCCTCTCCTGCCATTTGGTTGGTTTTGATACCGGCTTTATGCAATTTTTCACGTGCGGGAAAAGTCGATGACGATGGCGGAATTGCTGATCGGGTCGGGTAAAAACCTACCGGTCTGAATCTGATTGGTGGTGTTAGCCGCGATATTCTCAAAGAGCAACGTCTGCAAACACTGAAACTGGTGCGCGAGATGCGCGCCGACGTGTCGGAGCTGGTAGAGATGCTGCTTGCTACGCCGATCTGGAACAACGCGCTGGGCATGGCATTCTCGACCGACAAATCGCCCAGTGATTATGGCCTGTAGGGCCGCTGATCCGCGGCAGTGGTTTTGCCCGTGATTTGCGCTTTGATCACCCCTACGCCGACTACGGCAATATTCCGAAAAACACTGTTTACCTTTACCGGCGGCGATGTCTCTCCCGCATAATAGTTGCCGTGTCAAAGAGACATTTGATTCGCTGGCGATGCTGGAATTGCCCTCGACGACGTGCCGGATTTTCCACTGCTGACCGAAGGCTTTAGCTATAAACCTCACGCATTCGCGCTGGGCTTTGTTAAAGCGCCACGCAGCGAAGACGTGCACTGGAGCATGCTCGGTGATAACCAAAAGTCTCCGCTGGCGTTGTCGTGCCGCCCACCTACGCCAACTGGCGAGGTCTGGTTGCCCTGCTGCGCCGGCAATCCGTTTCTGACGCACACTAATTATCGGTAGCCTTAATCCTGCTACTCCTGTACCGACCGTGTGACGCTGGTAGATGTGCGCAAGCGCCGGTCAAAACCATCGTATAGAGAGATCGAACGCTACGGCATTAAATACGTAACCGTTCGCCGCTGAAGTAGAGGACGAGAAGATGCTGAAGTTACTGAAAACTATTATGCGCGCCGGAACCGCGACGGTGAAATACCTTCGCGCCACTGGAGGTCAGCCCAGGCTTTCGCGGGAAACCGGACCTGATGCCCAGCCGATGTATTGCCTGCGGTGCTGCACTGTGCTTGTCCGGCAAATGCGCTGACTATCCAGACCGACGACCAGCAAATTGGCGCACCTGGCATTTTTTCTGGGGCGTTGTTTTTACTGCAGACGTTGTGAAGAAGTGTGCCCGACCGAGCCATCCAGCTTACAATAACTTTGAACTGACCAGTCACCAGATCAAGCCAAATATCTATACCCGCGCAACGTTCCGTCTAGACGTTGCAGCCGTTGAGAACGCCCGGTTGCCCGCAAAAAACCGTCGCACTGGCTGCTGAATTGTTCGCACAGCAACAAAATGCGCCACAAAAACTGCAGGAAATGTTATGGGCGCAAGCGAGCGTCTGCCGGAGTGCAAACAACACGCAGACGCTGCTCAACGACGATACAGATGTACCGCTGGTGGCTAAGGAGCAGCTATCGTCCAGTGCTTACGCGATGTGTCAGCCGCCCATCACGCTGGACGAGCAAACGCAAAAGATGAAGCGGCATTTGCTACAGGATATCCGTCGCTCAGCCTACGTTTATCGCGTCGATTGCGGTGGCTGCAACGCCTGTGAAATCGAAATTTTTGCCGCCATTACACCAGTATTCGACGCAAGACGTTTTGGCATTAAGGTTGTTTCATCACCGCGTCACGCCGATATTTTGTTATTTACTGGCGCACTGGCCCGGGGCGATGCGTATGCCTGCACTTTGGGCGTATGAGTCTGCCCCCGATCATAAAATCTGTCTTCCTACGGCGCGTGCGGTGCCGGCGGCGGATTTCCACGGTGTACAGCGTCTGGGGCGGCAGCAACACCATGTCCCCGTTGATTTTTGGAATACCCGGCTGCCACGCCGGCCGGCCCACCATTCACGGTTTCGCCCGTGGCGCTCGGTTTGTCCGGACAGAAGCTTCACGCGGTCGACCTCGCGATCCCACCGGGGTGACTATGCAACCGTTGTGGCCGCAGATCCCGCCATCACAGCGTATCGCCATTGAGCGAGAAGCGCGGCGCTGGCGGGCTATCGTCAGGGGCGAGAAATTTGGAATCGGCTCCTGCGCCGTCAAGCGACGATGGCCGGAAATCGGGTTAACGCCACCGGTTGCGCGATGCCGACAATCCACGTCTCAATAGTATCGTTCAGCAACTCTTCGCATTATCCGGGGGTTACATGACTGAAGAGTGCGGGGAAAATGTCTTCTGGACGCTGCGAAAAAAGTTGTCGCCAGGTCGCGACGAGATGATGCGACACGGCTCTTCAGGTAATGTCTTACTCGCTGGCTATAGGTCATCACGTTGGCGTGATGCATTGTCTGAATGTCGCCTTCCCTGCCCACTAACAAGAAATACGGAGACCGGCTTGCACTGGTCGAGGAGCAAGCCCGACGTAAGATGCTGGGGGTGATGACTTTTGGTGAGATTTGTTATTGACGCCAGCCGCACCGCCCTGTTGACCCGGGCGTTCGCGCCACTGGCAGATGACGCGACGTCTCTGTGTGGCAGGCAGGTCACATTGAATTCATTCATCTGTTCAATAAAGATCTGCAGACCGGCCATCTATCTGATGGCCGGGAAAATTCTGGTAAAGGATTTTCTCATTAATAAGGACTGTTGATGGCTATGTCAGACGAGGCGATGTTTGCCCCGCCGCAAGGAATAACAATTGAAGCGGTAAACGGAATGCTCGCGGAGCGGTACACGCCAGAAAACACGGTCATCGTCTTTATTACGCGCCTTGATCCCGCTGCCGCCGCCGTTCAGCCCCGGTAAGAATTTCTTGAACTGTCATCTATCAAAGCAACTTCTATTACCGCTACCATGATGATGGCAGCGATGTGACGGCAACAACAGAGTATCAGGGCGAGATCGTGATTATTCGCGTCACGCCGTCCTTCTCGGCAGTAGTGGAATGGCGGAGCTACGCTTTATTCGCACCCACGGCAGTCGTTTTACTCCCCAGGATGCACACTGTTTAACTGGCTAGCACGGTACATCGCCCCCCGGTCTGCAATCATGGCTCAATGATGAAGAACAGCAGGTGGCGCTGCGTTTGCTGGAGAAGATCGCGATCATCATCGGGTACTGGTTGATATTACTAATGCAGTGCTGTCACATCTTAAATATACGACAATCTGATCGCTGACGTCGCTGGTGAGATCCATCATTTTTTCGGTCTGGCTTCGTCGGTATGGTACGGGGCAATCATCGAAAGACGAGGTTTAGCCTGTGGTGCAGCGATTCTTCTGCCTCACATTGCGTAAGTTGCCACGCAATATGCCTGGCGACAGTGAGATTGCTGACACAAACGCTACAAACCCGACAACCGACCTTGACGCACCGTGCAGACGATTTGTTTCTCTGGCAACGCGACCCGTTATTACTCTTATTCTGATCGCAACGGCTGCGAATTCTGCGCTCCTTATACCGCTTACCTTTGGAACGATACACCGGGTGCATTGTTGCTGGCGCATACCCCTTCCATCTCTTTAGTGCAGGAGACTGCCAGCTACTACAACACATAGCCGATCGCATTGCTATCGCCGTTGGCAATGCCGATGCCTGGCAATAATGACCGATTTGCAGGAAAGTTTGCAGCAAGAAACCACCAGCTTAGCGAGCAGCTCCTTTCGAATCTGGGGGTGTCGGTGACATTATCTATCAAAGCCAGGCAATGGAAAACCTACTCCAGCAGGTAGATATTGTGGCGAAGAGCGACAGTACGGTGTTCATTTGCGGTGAAACCGGAACCGGCAAGAGGTGATCGCCAAGAGCGATCCATCGACTTAGCCCGCGACGCGACAAGCCGCTCGTCAAATCAATTGCGCTGCCATCCCCGCCAGTCTTCTGGAAAGTGAGTTATTCGGTCATGACAAAGGGGCGTTTACTGGTGCGATTAATACCCATCGTGGTCGTTTTGAAAATTGCCGATGGCGGCACGTTGGTTTTCGATGAACTTCCAAATTGCCGGTAGAATTTAAGCCTAGACTGCTACGCGTATTGCAGGAACGGGAGATTGAGCGTCTGGCGGGAGTAGACGATCCCGGTAAATGTCAGAGTCATTGCCGCCACCAACCGTGATTTGTGGCAAATGGTTGGGATTGCCAGTTTCGCAGCCATTTCTTTTATCGCCTGAATGTCTTCCCACTGGAATTGCCGCCGCTGCGCGACCGTCCAGAAGAGATCCCTCTTTTAGCAAAGCATTTCGCGCGAAAAAATGGCGCGCCATATGAATCGCGCAATTGACGCCATCCCAGACCGAGGCACTACGCCAGTTGATGTCGTGGGATTGGCCGGGCAACGTGCGCGAGCTGGAAAACGTGATTGAGCGGGCAGTACTGTTGACTCGTGGTAACGGTCTGAATTTACATCTAAATGTCCAACAAAGACCGTTTACTGCCGACGCTAAATGAAGATTCAGCGCTTGGCAGATTAAGGGATGACGGCGCAGTTGCTGCACCCGACGACGCCAGAGAATGACGAAGAAGAACGTCAGCGCATTGTTCAGGTATTGCGAGAAACCAATGGCATTGTTGCCGGGCCCCGTGGCGCGGCGACACGATGAGGGATCAGCGCACCACGCTGCTGTCACGAATGCAGCGTCTGGGGATGTCGGTTCGCGAGGTGTTGTGCTCTGCTTTTGCAGGAGTATGCATGAGAAACAAACTCTCTTTCGACTTGCAGTTGAGCGCCAGAAAAGCGGCAATCGCTGAACGGATGCCGCCCATAATTGCCCGCAGTAAAGTGTCGGTCTTTTTAATGGCGATGTCCGCTGGCGTGTTTATGGCGATCGGATTTACTTTTTACCTTTCCGTTATCGCCGATGCCCGTCTTCACAGGCATTAACCCATCTGGTGGGCGGCCTTTGCTTTACACTCGGCTTTATTTTGCTGGCGATTTGCGGCACCAGCCTGTTCACCTCGTCGGTAATGACGGTGATGGCAAAGAGTCGGGCGATATTAGTTGGCGAACTTGGCTGATTAACGCACTTCTGGTGGCCTGCGGTAATCTGGCAGGTATTGCCTGTTTCAGTTTGTTAATCTGGTTTTCCGGGCTGGTGATAAGTGGAAACGCAATGTGGGGAGTCGCGGTTTTACACTGCGCCGAGGGCAAAATGCATCATACATTTACTGAATCTGTCAGCCTCGGCATTATGTGCAATCTGATGGTTTGCCTAGCGCGTTTGGATGAGTTATTGCGGGCGTTCGTTATGCGACAAAATCGTCGCCATGATTTTGCCCATCACCGTGTTTGTCGCCAGTGGCTTTGAGCACTGTATCGCCAATTTGTTTGTGAATTCCGTTCGCCATTGCCATTCGCCATTTCGCCCCTCCCCCTTCTGGCAACTGGCGCCAGTAGCGCAGACAATTTTCCGGCACTGACGGTAAGCCATTTTGTTACCGCGAATCTGCTCCCGGTGATGCTGGGTAATGTTATCGGCGGTGCAGTGCTGGTGAGTATGTGTTATCGGGCTATCTAGTTGCATCATTTACGTCAGGAATCCTGAAAAATCAGCCCGGCGAAACAGTTCGTCGGGCTGAAGATTATTCTTGCGCCATTCGCCCATCGGGCCAGGCGTGGATCACGGCTTCTGATCAGGGTTGCCATGGAATGGCGAGAATACGCCCCAGAATCCCCACAAACCACCGAAGATCACCACCGATAAAATAATCACCAGCGGATGCAGGTTACCGCTTCGGAGAACAACACCGGTACTAACAGGTCGCCGTCCAGCGCCTGAATAATCAGATACACTGCGAAGCAGCTCCAGAATTCCGTGCCTGCACCAAACCGGAATAGCGCCACGCCAACCACCGGAATGGTCACCACAAATGCGCCAATGTACGGAATAAGTACCGAGAAGCCGACCAGCACCGCCAGCAGCAGCGAATAGTTCAGCCCGAAGAGCAAGAACCCCAGCCAGGTGGCGATCCCCACCACGATCATCTCCAGCACTTTGCCGCGGTAGAGCTTGGTGATTTGTTGATTCATCTCCTCCACACCTGCCTGCCAGTCCACGGTTGCGCGGCAGCACCCGACGACGCGTTTCAGCATCTGCTCTTTGTCTTTCAGCAGCGTAAGACGTCGCATATGGCACCACACCGGATAGACGGCTATGGAGGGCAAACCGACCAGCGAGGCGAGGGAAATTTTCACCACCGAATCGCCCATGGTCAGCATCCGACTGCGCTTTTTTCGGCCATTGCATCAATAATGCCCGCATCCATTAACGCCGGATAGCGGCGCGGCAACGTGGCGGCAAAGTCGGAAAAGCTTATTGAGCATCCCGGCATATCGCGGATTACAGTAGATTGCCTGTTGCGCGGCGATAGGCAGTACCACGAACGCCATCAGTAGCGATATACCGACGAAAACCACCAATACAATCGACGTCGCCGAGCGGCGGAGCAGCTAGTAGATTGCAGGCGCACGGTTGGCCATTCCAGCAAATAGGCCAGCACAATAGCCACCAGCAACGGAGCAAGCAGGCCACGAAAGAAAAAGATAATGCCAAATCCGGCAACGAAAATAACCAGCAGGCAATCGCTTCCGGTCGCTAAAACGGCGGCGATACCATTGCATCAACATTCGAGCATAAAGACCTTCCCTGAACCTCAAGTGCGGGATTGCGATCAGCAATGGTATTGAAATGTCACAAAAAGACTTCGCTTTTATGACGGATTCAGGAAACTGAAAAGTCATTTGAGTGGGCTAATCTTCGCCGTTACACTCAAAGGCGGCGCGGTGGGAACAATTTCACAGTATCGGTCAATGACTATCTTCAGAAATCACAGGATAGAGGTTATGTTCGGCAGTTGAAAAAAAACGTTGCAACCCTCATTGCTGCTATCACCATTGGTCAGTAGCCCGGCGTTTGCCGACAGCGCAGACACCTTGCCGGATACGGGAACCTCCGCAGGAAGCACGCTTTCCATTGGTCAGGAAATGCAGATGGGCGACGGATTATGTCCGCCAGCTACGCGGCAGCGCGCCGTTAATTAATGACCTGCTGTTAACGCAATAGATCTATTCGCTGGGGATGCGTCTGGTTTCGCATGCCAATTCGGTTGACTCGTTCATTTTTTTTCTGATCAACGACGACGAAATTGACGCCTTTGCTTTCTTTGGCGGCAACGTGGTGCTGCACTGTGCCCTGTTCCGTTATTCCGATAACGAAAGTCAGCGGGCTGAGTTATGGCGCACGAAATCTCCCACGTCACCCAACGTCACCTGGCGCGAGCGATGGAGGATTAGAGGGCAGCGCGCCGCTCACCTGGGTCGGCGCGTTAGGGTTTATTTTACTGGCGATGGCCAGTCCGCAGGCGGGGATGGCGGCACTGACCGGCTCACTGGCGGAACGCGCCAGGAGTGATCAGCTTCACCCAGCAAAATGAACAGGAAGCGGACCGCATTGGTATTCGAGGTGCTGCAACGCTCGGGATTGTATCGCAGGCGATGCCGACCTTCCTGGCAAAATTACTCGATCAGGCGCGTTACTCCTCGCGCCCGCCGGGAAGTTTTATTGACTCACCCGTTGCCGGAAAGTCGTCTGGCAGATGCCCGGAACCGTGCTGATCAGATGCGCCCGATGGTGGTGCAGTCGTCGGAAGATTTCTATCTGGCGAAAGCGCGCACACTGGGGATGTATAATTCCGGACGTAACCAGCTCACCAGTGATTTTGCTGGATGAATGGGCGAAGGAAATTTTCGTCAGCAACGGGCAGCACAATATGGTCGTGCTTTACAGGCGATGGAAGCCAATAAAATGACGAGGCGCGTAAAAACGCTGCAACCGTTACTGGCGGCAGAAGTGGCAACGCATGGTATCTCGATCTGGCTACCGATATCGAATCTTGGGCAGAACAAAGCCCAACGAGGCCATCAATCGTCTGAAAAATGCCCGGATTTACGCACCGACCCTGTGTTGCAGCTCAACCTGGCGAACGCTTATCTACAAGGCGGTCAACCACAAGAAGCGGCGAATATTCTGAATCGCTACACCTTTAATAATAAAGATGACAGCAACGGCTCGGATTTGCTGGCACAGGCGGAAGCCGCGCTGATAACCGCGATCAGGAGCTGGCTGCGCGAGCAGAAGGTTATGCGCTCGCCGGCCACTCGATCAGGCCATTTCGCTGTTGAGTAGCGCCAGTTCGCAGGTGAAATTAGGCAGCCTGCAACAAGCACGTTACGATGCGCGCATCGACCAGTTGCGCCAGCTGCAGAGTGGTTTAAGCCTTATAGCCAAGATGTAATTCGCATTAAAGGAAGAACGATGACCAAACGGGTGATTACCATAACCCACGCTGTTCAAAGAGCCGGGAAACGCTGAACCTGCTGAAAGAAAACGGCATGAGCCAGAAGTGGTGCTCTACCTTGAGACACCCGCCGATGCGGCAACGCTGCGCGATTTGCTGAAAATGCTGGGTGATAGCGCCCGTGAATTGATGCGCCAGAAAGAAGAATTTATACGAAGACCTGGCCGACAGTTCGCTTAGCGAAGAGGCGCTGATCAGGCAATGGTGGATAATCCGAAGCTGATGGAGCGCCCGATTGTGGTCTCGACTGGCAAAGCGCGGATTGGTCGTCCACCGGAGCAGGTACTGGAAATTGTGGGTTAAGATGTGCTCCATCGCTAGTTGAAGCACATTGTAGGATACGACGCTTGCCACGTCTTATCCGGCCTACGAATGCTCTGGATTAACTTCACGTAGTTCGGATAAAGCGTTCGCGCCACATCCAACAATAAACACCTTATCTACAACTTTCAGAATTTCTTACAAACGGAATGGTCAGCTTACATTACGCGGTAATGAACACACAAATTGGTTCTGAATACAGCATCATGATCGCGTGCGCATTTCTCTATGAGCCCGCTTGGGCGGGACGCCGCATTTCTTCCGGCGGGGTCAAAACCACGCAAACGCGCGCGTAACTGTAGCGCCTGCAACTTTTCTTCATCAGAAAGTGGCTGCAATTAGTAGAATCTCCCACCAGTCGAGACGCTCCGTTGAGATCCGGTGATGGCAGATTCAACTGCCGCGGTAAATGGATGCAGGTGATCGACGACCGTGTTTTGCCGATTCCAGAATTCAATTGTAGAGATCGAAAATCGCCATCTCCCGCAACCGTTGGTTCGCCTGCAATCACTACCAATGTTGTCGATACAGACCAGCGACAAATGCTCCATACCGTCGAGCACTTCCGGAACAAAGCAGGATGCGTTTATCCAGCGGGACATAGCCCACCGCATCGCCACGCTGCGACGATTCCGCGCAAGCCGCGTGCAGCGAATGGCTGCGCCCGCGCTTTCGCGTGCCCAGGAGTTAGATGTCAACCGCTATGTTCCTGACGCAGCACGTTTTAGGCGCGGCCAGTAAAGAGGAGTTATCGCCCGGCCAGAAACTTGCAAAGGTTTCGTCGTCGGGAAGGTGAATTGGCAACAGGGACTGTACCATGTGTCGAGATGCCTCAACCAAGATTTAGCAAAATCGCGAGAAGTCTACCGCAGAATCCCATGATGTTTGAACCGGGCAGCAACACTGCCGGTCGGTGCGTTCTTTGTCTGTTATATCCGCGTCTTCTACATCCAGCACCACTTCTTCAGGGCGCAGCCCGCTGATCAGCTTGAAGATCAAACTTAAGCCGATACCGACGATGGTGGCGGCCATACCTTTCAACTCCGCCGCGCCGATGTTACGCACACTGACGCCGATGATCAAATCACGGAAGTAGATCAGGTTCTGTGCTTTGTTGTAATCCACTTTCGATTCAATCAAAACGCGAGTACCGGAAGCACCAATGACACCATAAAGCAGCAGCGAAACGCCGCCCATCACCGGCAATGGGATCATCTGGATAGCGGCAGCCAGTTTACCGACGCAGGAAAGCAGGATAGCGAAAATCGCCGCCCCGCCGATAACCCAGGTACTGTAAACACGGGTGATCGCCATCACGCCAATGTTTTCTCCGTAAGTGGTATTTGGCGTAGAGCCAAAGAAGCCGGAGATCACGGTCGACAGGCCGTTAGCAAACATCGAACGGTGCAGACCTGGATCGCGCAGCAGATCTTTTTTGACGATATTAGCCGTTACTACCAGGTGCCCTACGTGTTCGGCAATAACCACTAACGCCGCTGGCAGAATAGTCAGAATGGCAAACCACTCGAAGCGCGGCGTATAGAGGGTTGGCAGTGCAAACCAGTGAGCATTAATAATCGGCGTGGTATCGACAATTCCCATTGCGAAAGAGAGCGCGTACCCCACCAGCACGCCAATTAAAATCGGGATAATTGCCAGGAAACCACGAAACAGCACGGAACCTAAAACCGTGACCGCCAGGGTGGTAATAGAGATGATGATGGTTTTGGAGTTTGGCGTTTGCCCTTCAGCCGGGAGTAAACCCGCCATACCGGCAGCTACGCCCGCCAGCTCCAGACCGATGACGGCAACGATTGCGCCCATTGCCGCAGGTGGAAACAGCACGTCCAACCAGCCGGTCCCCGCTTTCTTCACGATAAAAGAAACCAGGCAGAACAGCACGCCGCACATAATAAAGCCGCCCAGCGCGACTTCATACCCTAACGGCAACAGTAACAATACCGGTGAAATAAAGGCAAAGCTGGAACCAAGATAAGCCGGAATTTTCCCTTTACAGATGAAGAGATACAGCAGCGTTCCAATACCGTTAAATAACAGTACAGTCGCCGGGTTAATATGAAATAAGACGGGCACCAGGACGGTTGCACCAAACATGGCGAACAAATGTTGCAAACTAAGCGGGATTGTCTGTAAAAGTGGCGGTCTTTCACTCACCCCGATAGCACGGCGCGTCATAGTATTATCCTCTGTATTATGTGTTATAGGCGCTTTACTCAAAAAAAAGCCGACTCTTAAAGTCGGCTTTAATTATTTTTATTCTTTATTTCGTACCAAAGATTTTGTCACCGGCATCGCCGAGGCCCGGAATAATGTATCCGTGCTCGTTCAGTCCCTGGTCAATCGATGCAGTATACAGTTCGACGTCCGGGTGCGCTTTTTCCAGCGCAGCGATACCTTCTGGCGCAGCGACCAGCACCAGAACTTTGATGCTGCTGCAGCCCGCTTTTTTCAGCAGGTCGATGGTCGCGATAACGGAACCACCGGTTGCCAGCATTGGGTCAACGATCAGCGCCATACGCTCATCGATGTTAGAAACCAGTTTCTGGAAGTACGGTACCGGCTCCAGCGTTTCTTCATTACGGTACATACCGACAACGCTGATGCGCGCGCTCGGAACGTTTTCCAGCACACCGTCCATCATACCAAGACCCGCACGCAGAATTGGCACAACGGTAATTTTCTTACCTTTGATCTGGTCGATTTCTACCGGGCCGTTCCAGCCTTCGATAGTTACTTTTTCCGTTTCGAGGTCGGCGGTCGCTTCGTAAGTCAGCAGGCTACCCACTTCGGAAGCGAGTTCGCGAAAGCGCTTGGTGCTGATATCTTGCTCACGCATCAGTCCCAGCTTGTGTTTGACGAGTGGGTGTTTGACTTCCACGATCTTCATACTCTTTCTCCTTTGAGGGGCAGCCACAAAAAAATCGACGGATTATACCTCCTTTCTTCAGGGCGGCAATATTATTTTCGTTGACTTTAGTCAAAATGATAACAGTTTGAGATAAAGTTATTTTATATTCAAATGGTTATGAAAGAAGATTATTCCATCCGAAAACTAACCTTTGCCCTGGCACAAGTCTTCTTTCGCCGCGCGCCCGGGGAAAAGACGTGCAAAAAGGTTGTGTAAAACAGTCTCGCAAACGTTTGCTTTCCCTGTTAGAATTGCGCCGAATTTTATTTTTCTACCGCAAGTAACGCGTGGGGACCCAAGCAGTGACCGATAAAACCTCTCTTAGCTACAAAGATGCCGGTGTTGATATTGACGCGGGTAATGCTCTGGTTGGAAGAATCAAAGGCGTAGTGAAGAAAACGCGTCGTCCGGAAGTGATGGGCGGTCTGGGCGGCTTCGGTGCGCTGTGTGCATTGCCGCAAAAATATCGTGAACCCGTGCTGGTTTCCGGCACTGACGGCGTAGGTACCAAGCTGCGTCTGGCAATGGACTTAAAACGTCACGACACCATTGGTATTGATCTGGTCGCCATGTGCGTTAATGACCTGGTGGTGCAAGGTGCGGAACCGCTGTTTTTCCTCGACTATTACGCAACCGGAAAACTGGATGTTGATACCGCTTCAGCGGTGATCAGCGGCATCGCGGAAGGTTGTCTGCAATCGGGCTGTTCTCTGGTGGGTGGCGAAACGGCAGAAATGCCGGGGATGTATCACGGTGAAGATTACGATGTCGCGGGTTTCTGCGTGGGCGTGGTAGAAAAATCAGAAATCATCGACGGCTCTAAAGTCAGCGACGGCGATGTGCTGATTGCACTCGGTTCCAGCGGTCCGCACTCGAACGGCTATTCGCTGGTGCGCAAAATTCTTGAAGTCAGCGGTTGTGATCCGCAAACCACCGAACTTGATGGTAAGCCATTAGCCGATCATCTGCTGGCACCGACCCGCATTTACGTGAAGTCAGTGCTGGAGTTGATTGAAAAGGTCGATGTGCATGCCATTGCGCACCTGACCGGCGGCGGCTTCTGGGAAAACATTCCGCGCGTATTGCCAGATAATACCCAGGCAGTGATTGATGAATCTTCCTGGCAGTGGCCGGAAGTGTTCAACTGGCTGCAAACGGCAGGTAACGTTGAGCGCCATGAAATGTATCGCACCTTCAACTGCGGCGTCGGGATGATTATCGCCCTGCCTGCTCCGGAAGTGGACAAAGCCCTCGCCCTGCTAAATGCCAACGGTGAAAACGCGTGGAAAATCGGTATCATCAAAGCCTCTGATTCCGAACAACGCGTGGTTATCGAATAATGAATATTGTGGTGCTTATTTCCGGCAACGGAAGTAATTTACAGGCAATTATTGACGCCTGTAAAACCAACAAAATTAAAGGCACCGTACGGGCAGTTTTCAGCAATAAGGCCGACGCGTTCGGCCTTGAACGCGCCCGCCAGGCGGGTATTGCAACGCATACGCTCATCGCCAGCGCGTTTGACAGTCGTGAAGCCTATGACCGGGAGTTGATTCATGAAATCGACATGTACGCACCCGATGTGGTCGTGCTGGCTGGTTTTATGCGCATTCTCAGCCCGGCGTTTGTCTCCCACTATGCCGGGCGTTTGCTGAACATTCACCCTTCTCTGCTGCCGAAATATCCCGGATTACACACCCATCGTCAGGCGCTGGAAAATGGCGATGAAGAGCACGGTACATCGGTGCATTTCGTCACCGATGAACTGGACGGTGGCCCGGTTATTTTACAGGCGAAAGTCCCGGTATTTGCTGGTGATACGGAAGATGACATCACCGCCCGCGTGCAAACCCAGGAACACGCTATTTATCCACTGGTGATTAGCTGGTTTGCCGATGGTCGTCTGAAAATGCACGAAAACGCCGCGTGGCTGGATGGTCAACGTCTGCCGCCGCAGGGCTACGCTGCCGACGAGTAATGCCCCCGTAGTTAAAGCGCCAGCTCTGCCGCTGGCGTTTTTCAATTCACCTGTAAATCGCAAGCTCCAGCAGTTTTTTTCCCCCTTTTCTGGCATAGTTGGACATCTGCCAATATTGCTCGCCATAATATCCAGGCAGTGTCCCGTGAATAAAACGGAGTAAAAGTGGTAATGGGTCAGGAAAAGCTATACATCGAAAAAGAGCTCAGTTGGTTATCGTTCAATGAACGCGTGCTTCAGGAAGCGGCGGACAAATCTAACCCGCTGATTGAAAGGATGCGTTTCCTGGGGATCTATTCCAATAACCTTGATGAGTTCTATAAAGTCCGCTTCGCTGAACTGAAGCGACGCATCATTATTAGCGAAGAACAAGGCTCCAACGCTCATTCCCGCCATTTACTGGGCAAAATTCAGTCCCGGGTGCTGAAAGCCGATCAGGAATTCGACGGCCTCTACAACGAGCTATTGCTGGAGATGGCGCGCAACCAGATCTTCCTGATTAATGAACGCCAGCTCTCCGTCAATCAACAAAACTGGCTGCGTCATTATTTTAAGCAGTATCTGCGTCAGCACATTACGCCGATTTTAATCAATCCTGACACTGACTTAGTGCAGTTCCTGAAAGATGATTACACCTATCTGGCGGTGGAAATTATCCGTAGCGATAGCATCCGTTACGCGCTGCTGGAGATCCCATCAGATAAAGTGCCGCGCTTTGTGAATTTACCGCCAGAAGCGCCGCGTCGACGCAAGCCGATGATTCTTCTGGATAACATTCTGCGTTACTGCCTTGATGATATTTTCAAAGGCTTCTTTGATTATGACGCGCTGAATGCCTATTCAATGAAGATGACCCGCGATGCCGAATACGATTTAGTGCATGAGATGGAAGCCAGCCTGATGGAGTTGATGTCTTCCAGTCTCAAGCAGCGTTTAACTGCTGAGCCGGTGCGTTTTGTTTATCAGCGCGATATGCCCAATGCGCTGGTTGAAGTGTTACGCGAAAAACTGACTATTTCCCGCTACGACTCCATCGTCCCCGGCGGTCGTTATCATAATTTTAAAGACTTTATTAATTTCCCCAATGTCGGCAAAGCCAATCTGGTGAACAAACCACTGCCGCGTTTACGCCATATTTGGTTTGATAAAGCCCAGTTCCGCAATGGTTTTGATGCCATTCGCGAACGCGATGTGTTGCTCTATTATCCTTATCACACCTTTGAGCATGTGCTGGAACTGCTGCGTCAGGCTTCGTTCGACCCGAGCGTACTGGCGATTAAAATTAACATTTACCGCGTGGCGAAAGATTCACGCATCATCGACTCGATGATCCACGCCGCACATAACGGTAAGAAAGTCACTGTGGTGGTTGAGTTACAGGCGCGTTTCGACGAAGAAGCCAACATTCACTGGGCGAAGCGCCTGACCGAAGCAGGCGTGCACGTTATCTTCTCTGCGCCGGGGCTGAAAATTCACGCCAAACTGTTCCTGATTTCACGTAAAGAAAACGGTGAAGTGGTCCGTTACGCACACATCGGGACCGGGAACTTTAACGAAAAAACCGCGCGTCTTTATACTGACTATTCGTTGCTGACCGCAGATGCGCGTATCACCAACGAAGTACGGCGGGTATTTAACTTTATTGAAAACCCATACCGCCCGGTGACATTTGATTATTTAATGGTGTCACCGCAAAACTCTCGCCGTCTGTTATATGAAATGGTAGACCGCGAAATCGCCAACGCGCAGCAAGGGCTGCCCAGTGGTATCACCCTGAAGCTAAATAACCTTGTCGATAAAGGCCTGGTTGATCGTCTGTATGCGGCCTCCAGCTCCGGCGTACCGGTTAATCTGCTGGTTCGCGGAATGTGTTCGCTGATCCCCAATCTGGAAGGCATTAGCGACAACATTCGTGCCATCAGTATTGTTGACCGTTACCTTGAACATGACCGGGTTTATATTTTTGAAAATGGCGGCGATAAAAAGGTCTACCTTTCTTCCGCCGACTGGATGACGCGCAATATTGATTATCGTATTGAAGTGGCGACACCGCTGCTCGATCCGCGCCTGAAGCAGCGGGTGCTGGACATCATCGACATATTGTTCAGCGATACGGTCAAAGCACGTTATATCGATAAAGAACTCAGTAATCGCTACGTTCCCCGCGGCAATCGCCGCAAAGTACGGGCGCAGTTGGCGATTTACGACTACATCAAATCACTCGAACAACCTGAATAACCCTATGCCAATACACGATAAATCCCCTCGTCCGCAGGAGTTTGCTGCGGTCGATCTTGGTTCAAACAGTTTTCACATGGTCATAGCCCGTGTGGTAGATGGTGCCATGCAGATTATTGGCCGCCTGAAACAGCGGGTGCATCTGGCGGACGGCCTGGGGCCAGATAATATGTTGAGTGAAGAGGCAATGACGCGCGGTTTGAACTGTCTGTCGCTGTTTGCCGAACGGCTACAAGGGTTTTCTCCTGCCAGCGTCTGTATAGTCGGCACCCATACGCTGCGTCAGGCGCTGAACGCCACTGACTTTCTGAAACGCGCGGAAAAGGTCATTCCCTACCCGATTGAAATTATTTCCGGTAATGAAGAAGCCCGTCTGATTTTTATGGGCGTGGAACATACCCAACCGGAAAAAGGTCGCAAACTGGTTATTGATATTGGCGGCGGATCTACGGAACTGGTGATTGGTGAAAATTTCGAACCTATTCTCGTTGAAAGCCGCCGGATGGGTTGTGTCAGCTTTGCCCAGCTTTATTTTCCTGGCGGGGTCATCAATAAAGAGAATTTTCAGCGCGCTCGCATGGCGGCAGCACAAAAACTGGAAACTTTAACCTGGCAATTCCGTATTCAGGGCTGGAACGTTGCAATGGGCGCTTCCGGTACCATAAAAGCCGCCCATGAAGTGTTAATGGAAATGGGCGAGAAAGACGGGATAATTACCCCGGAACGTCTGGAAAAACTGGTAAAAGAAATTTTACGTCACCGTAATTTCGCATCGCTGAGTTTACCGGGTCTTTCCGAAGAGCGGAAAACAGTCTTCGTTCCTGGACTGGCGATTTTATGTGGTGTGTTTGATGCTTTAGCCATCCGTGAACTGCGCCTTTCTGACGGGGCGTTACGCGAAGGCGTACTGTATGAAATGGAAGGACGTTTCCGTCATCAGGATGTGCGTAGTCGCACCGCCAGCAGCCTCGCCAACCAGTATCACATAGACAGCGAACAGGCCCGACGAGTGCTGGATACCACTATGCAAATGTACGAACAGTGGCGGGAACAGCAACCGAAGCTGGCGCATCCGCAACTGGAGGCGCTACTGCGATGGGCCGCCATGCTGCATGAGGTCGGGTTGAATATCAACCACAGCGGTTTGCATCGCCACTCCGCTTATATTCTGCAAAACAGTGACTTGCCGGGTTTTAATCAGGAACAGCAGCTGATGATGGCGACACTGGTGCGCTATCACCGTAAAGCGATTAAGCTCGACGATCTGCCGCGCTTTACCTTGTTTAAGAAGAAACAGTTCCTGCCACTGATACAGCTATTGCGCCTTGGCGTATTACTAAACAATCAACGTCAGGCAACCACCACACCGCCAACATTGACACTGATTACTGATGACAGTCACTGGACACTGCGTTTCCCGCATGACTGGTTTAGTCAGAATGCGCTGGTACTGCTTGATCTGGAAAAGGAGCAAGAATACTGGGAAGGCGTGGCTGGCTGGCGGTTGAAAATTGAAGAAGAAAGTACCCCAGAAATCGCCGCTTAATGCTTTGCGGGCCGACGAGAAATGTCGGCCCGCATTATTCAGGCACTTTCGCGAATGGGTTCGATTTCATTCAGCGTATCAATTAACGGTTGCGGCTTACCAATAAGATAACCCTGCATATAATCGATCCCCAAAGAGAGCACCGCCTCGCGGATCTCTTCGTTTTCAACGTACTCTGCCACTACCCGCATTTTCTTCATTCGCGCCAGATGGCAAATCGACGCCACAATCTGATAATCCAGACTATTTGACACAATATTGCGGATAAAGCTGCCGTCAATTTTAAGCAGATCGGCATTCACATTTTTAAGCCGTGCATAGCTGGCGTAGCCGGTGCCGAAATCATCAATCGCAATCTGGCAGCCTAATTCCTGAAGATGCTGCAAGGTGATTTGCGCCTGCTTAACATTGGTCAGAGCATTACTTTCGGTGACTTCAAAAATAAGTTGCCACGCTTCAATCTGATATTTAGCCAGCAACTGACTGACTTCAACAGGAAAACGAGCCTGACATACCGAGGTTGGAGACAGATTAATAGCAAAACGGTGAGCGGGCATCTTCGCTCTGTTTTCAGCCATAAATTGCAGCGTATGCTCAATGACCCACATGTCGATACTCGACGATAAACCAAATTCGTGCGCGACCGGCAAGAAGCTACCGGGGCCGATCAGTTCATCATTCTCACCTTTCATGCGCAGAAGAATTTCATGGTAAACATCACCACGCATACCGGTAATCGGCTGGGCCATCAGGAAAAAATGGTTGTGTTCCAGCGCCTGCTGTAGTCGATTCATCATCGCGACTTTATCTTTCAATTCGCGTTGCAAATACATTGCCCCGCAACGCTGCATATTTTCCGGGGCGTTGGTCACGATGGAAAGTTCGGCGACCGTATTTAGCTCTCCCAGCAGCAGGTAGATATGATTCACTGGCGAGCGCACATAGCAGTAACTGACGCCAATCTGCGGTTGCATCGGCATCCCATCCCAAAAGAAACGAAATTGCTTGAGATGACTATCCAGTGCGGTAATGCGCTCCTGGTGCGATTCTGTATTCAGTCGCAGCGCGAGATCGTTACCCGAAAGCTGATAAACATCTTCACCCGGTTCCAGCAAGGGTGACAGCCAGTGAGAAAGTTTTTGCTTGTATTGAGGTAGCCTGAGTTTAACGGACACTCCTTCCTGAAATAGAATGGCATCAGAAGGAGCTAATAATGAGCAGAAAAACCCAACGTTACTCTAAAGAGTTCAAAGCCGAAGCTGTCAGAACGGTTCTTGAAAATCAACTTTCGATCAGTGAAGGCGCTTCCCGATTATCTCTTCCTGAAGGCACTTTAGGACAATGGGTTACCGCCGCCAGAAAAGGGCTCGGTACTCCTGGTTCCCGCACGCTGGCTGAACTGGAATCTGAAATTCTGCAACTGCGTAAGGCGTTAAATGAAGCTCGCCTTGAGCGAGATATATTAAAAAAAGCAACAGCGTATTTTGCACAGGAGTCGCTGAAAAATACGCGTTAATCGAACAATGGCGACAACAATTTCCCATTGAAGCGATGTGTCAGGTATTTGGTGTATCCAGGAGCGGTTATTACAACTGGGTACAGCATGAACCCTCAGACAGAAAACAAAGTGATGAGCGGCTAAAACCGGAGATTAAGGTGGCACATATCCGCACTCGCGAAACATATGGAACCCGGCGGCTCCAGACGGAGCTGGCAGAGAATGGCATCATCGTTGGTCGTGACCGACTGGCACGTCTTCGTAAGGAGCTGAGGCTACGCTGTAAGCAGAAACGCAAGTTCAGAGCGACTACGAACCCGAACCACAATCTGCCAGTTGCGCCAAATCTGCTGAACCAGACGTTCGCTCCTACAGCACCAAATCAGGTCTGGGTGGCGGACCTGACGTATGTTGCCACACAGGAGGGATGGTTGTACCTCGCTGGCATCAAAGATGTTTATACGTGCGAAATTGTCGGCTACGCCATGGGAGAGCGCATGACAAAAGAGCTGACAGGTAAAGCCCTGTTTATGGCGCTCAGGAGCCAGCGCCCACCTGCCGGGCTAATCCACCACTCTGATCGAGGTTCACAGTACTGCGCATACGATTACCGGGTCATACAGGAGCAGTCTGGTCTGAAAACATCAATGTCGCGTAAAGGTAACTGTTACGACAACGCTCCGATGGAAAGCTTCTGGGGAACGCTGAAAAATGAGAGCCTGAGCCACTATCGTTTTAATAACCGGGATGAAGCCATCTCAGTAATACGGGAATACATTGAGATTTTCTACAATCGTCAGCGTCGTCACTCTCGTCTGGGGAATATCTCCCCGGCAGCCTTCAGGGAAAAATATCATCAGATGACTGCTTAAAAAAAGAACAAATGGTAGTGTCCGCTATTGCCAGTACACCTCATATTGAATCCGCAGCATGATGCCATAGTTCTTAACCAGCATTTCCATGCCAGGGATGCGTAAATAACAAAGCGCAGACCAGGGGGCATCACGCAACGCGCGATTCAGGGCGCGAACATTTGGCAGATGAACCACCGGGTCCACATACGCAAGCCGCTGAATGCGTCTGACTACCGCTCGCTGACGAGTTGCCAGTACAGCCATATAATTGACAATAAAAGAGAATACCAGATAACTGGAGGAGGTTATGGTCAGCTGCGTGGTATAGCCAGGATAAATGGGAATGTAATTTTGATAGCTGTGGATGCTGATCATCAACACGACCGCCCAGAGCAGCGAAATCAGCTTATAACCATAGCGCATTGCTCCCCACATCATCAGGGGCAGCAATAATGACAAGGTATAATTGGTGCTAAAAATTGTGCTTTTTTCATTTAACGGCATGCATAACAGCAACAATAAAGCACCTAATGCCAGTAGCCAGAGCGCGAACTCTTTTTTGGTGACTTTGGCATCAACCTGCTGTTTTAATTGCGAATAATAGCTACGTAAATAAAATGGATTTCGCACTACCCGAATGATGAAGTAGCACAGCGGGACACCGATCAGATTACCCACCAGTAAGGCCTGATAATTGATTAAAGTCCCGAGGTTAAAAGGCATGACACCGACCAGATTTTCTCTGCTCGCCAGTAATCCTACAAATGCAGCAAACTGGAAAAGTATCAGAAACAGCGTTGCAGGAAACACTATCTGCCAGAATATACGCTGGGAAATTAAACGGGTATCACCATGTGAAACGTTGTTACGCCGGGGAGTAAAGACCCTGTAACCGCCCCAACAGAGAATGATAATGATAATAAAATTAGCCGTTAATGAGAGCGTTTCGTAAAAACCCAGCTCTGCATATTTGCGGACAAAAATCCCTAAGGTGATCCCTGGCAATGCCGCCCAGCTGAAAAACATCATCATGCTGATCATCAGTGCCAAAGGCAGATAAAAGAGAAAAACCTCACCGGAAGAAATATGCGCGAAAGTATTAATGTGGGCGAAAATGGGCAAGATTAAAGAAGGCAGGAACAGCGGAAGCCCCCACCATTTATCACGTATTTTTATATAAGTTGCATTCAGTTTCATAGATGCTCAGCAGAATCCCCCACATCCTGAAGGAGGTGTATTCAGACAGGCATCCCACCTGACTTCGAATGATGATTATTCATCACTATAGAGAGCATTGATTCTAAGTGTCATATGAAAGTTCCAATTGATATATATCAAACAAAATAACCCTGATTAATGAATTATTACGTTTATCATGTTAATTCATCATTATTACATCATCATTGTAAATAATTAAATTAACTTCCATAACATTAAAATATGTATCCACTGACGCTTTTTTACATAACGAAGAATTGACCATTTTGTCCTGTTGTGCCTTAATGTAAGTACCGTCCACAGCGTGGGACATACTTCAAGGAACCTTTTGTGAGTCAGGCAACTAGTATGCGAAAACGACACCGATTTAACAGTCGCATGACCCGTATCGTACTGCTCATCAGCTTTATCTTCTTCTTTGGCCGTTTTATCTACTCGTCCGTCGGTGCCTGGCAGCACCATCAGAGCAAAAAAGAAGCTCAGCAATCCACACTCTCCGTCGAATCACCGGTACAACGTTAGCGGTTACCTTCTCCACTTTCACAGAACATAACGGCACTTCGCTGTCGGATGCTTTTGCTCTTTGGGATTATCAAAGCGGCAGATATTCTTTCATCTTAAATTTTACGTCTTTGTCCTGACTGATGTTTATCCTGTTTGGCTGCGAAATAAATATAAAATTAATATATATGTTGTAATGATATATTTTTATAAATTATTCCCTGCGTGAATTTTAATAAATTTAATCTATCCCTTTATACGCAATACATTTACTTTCCTCTTTTGATGATCTTAAATGTCTTATTTTTCGTAATGTGTATAACAAGGAATAGTGATGAAATTTAAAAAATGTCTTCTGCCTGTGGCAATGTTAGCGTCATTCACTCTGGCAGGATGCCAGTCAAATGCTGACGATCATGCCGCCGATGTTTATCAAACCGATCAACTGAATACCAAACAAGAAACTAAAACCGTTAATATTATTTCCATTCTTCCCGCAAAAGTTGCCGTAGACAACTCCCAAAATAAACGGAACGCACAAGCCTTCGGCGCGCTTATTGGCGCAGTCGCTGGCGGTGTTATCGGCCACAACGTCGGTTCTGGCAGCAATTCCGGAACGACGGCAGGGGCAGTTGGCGGCGGAGCTGTAGGCGCGGCAGCGGGTTCTATGGTGAATGATAAAACCTTAGTGGAAGGTGTTTCTTTAACATATAAGGAAGGCACCAAAGTGTATACCTCCACCCAGGAGGGTAAAGAGTGCCAGTTTACGACAGGTTTAGCCGTTGTTATTACCACAACGTATAACGAAACGCGTATTCAGCCAAATACCAAATGTCCTGAAAAGAGCTAATAATCAGGAGGAGTCATGAAGAAAGTTTTTCTTTGCGCCATCTTAGCCTCCTTAAGCTATCCGGCTATAGCCTCATCATTGCAGGATCAACTCTCTGCTGTCGCAGAAGCGGAACAGCAAGGTAAAAATGAAGAGCAAAGGCAGCATGACGAATGGGTCGCGGAGCGCAACAGGGAAATCCAGCAAGAGAAGCAACGTCGCGCAAATGCCCAGGCCGCCGCGAACAAAAGAGCGGCAACGGCAGCGGCAAATAAGAAAGCTCGTCAGGATAAACTGGACGCCGAAGCCACTGCGGACAAAAAACGCGATCAAAGTTATGAAGATGAGCTACGCAGCTTAGAGATTCAGAAACAAAAACTGGCGCTGGCGAAAGAAGAAGCCCGCGTTAAGCGCGAAAACGAATTTATCGATCAGGAACTGAAGCACAAAGCTGCGCAAACCGATGTGGTGCAATCTGAAGCTGACGCAAACAGAAATATGACTGAAGGCGGTCGCGATCTGATGAAAAGCGTGGGCAAAGCAGAAGAGAACAAATCGGACAGCTGGTTTAATTAATCGATGTTAGTAACTTCAAGCCTATGATTCTTGAAGATAAAAAACCCTCTGTAGTAACGGAGGGTTTTGTTCATTCATAGTGCAGGGATCAAAATCATTCCCACTCAATGGTAGCTGGCGGCTTGCCGCTGATGTCATACACCACGCGGGAAATACCGTTCACTTCATTGATAATGCGGTTGGAAACGCGACCGAGGAAATCGTACGGCAGATGCGCCCAGTGTGCGGTCATAAAGTCGATGGTTTCGACAGCACGCAGAGAGACAACCCAGTCATACTTACGACCATCGCCCATTACGCCAACGGAACGTACTGGCAGGAAGACGGTGAACGCCTGGCTGACTTTGTCGTACAGGTCCGCTTTACGCAGTTCTTCAATGAAGATGGCGTCAGCACGGCGCAGCAGGTCACAGTACTCTTTCTTCACTTCACCCAGAACACGAACGCCAAGGCCTGGTCCCGGGAACGGATGACGGTACAGCATGTCGTACGGCAGGCCCAGCTCCAGACCAATCTTACGCACTTCGTCTTTGAACAGCTCTTTCAGCGGTTCAACCAGGCCCATCTTCATCTCTTTCGGCAGGCCGCCCACGTTGTGGTGAGATTTGATGACGTGTGCTTTACCGGTTGCAGAAGCCGCAGATTCGATAACGTCAGGGTAGATGGTGCCCTGCGCCAGCCACTTCACGTCTTCCAGTTTCAGCGCTTCTTCATCGAATACTTCAACGAAAACGCGCCCGATGATTTTACGTTTTGCTTCCGGATCGTTTTCGCCAGCCAGCGCTGACAGGAAGCGATCTTCTGCCGGTACGTGAACAATGTTAAGACCAAAGTGATCGCCAAACATATCCAGAACCTGCTCTGCTTCGTTGAGACGCAGCAGGCCGTTGTCGACGAATACGCAAGTCAGGTTTTTACCGATAGCACGGTGCAGCAGCATTGCGGTTACGGAGGAATCCACACCACCAGAGAGGCCGAGGATGACTTTATCGTCGCCTACCTGCTCGCGGATGCGAGCTACAGCATCGTCGATAATTTTCGCTGGCGTCCACAGGGCTTCACACTGGCAGATATCACGCACAAAACGCTCCAGCATGCGCATACCCTGGCGGGTGTGAGTCACTTCCGGGTGGAACTGTACGCCATAGAAGCGTTTTTCTTCGTTAGCCATAATGGCAAACGGGCAGCTTTCGGTGCTGGCTACGGTGACGAAGTCGGACGGGATAGCGGTAACTTTATCGCCGTGGCTCATCCAGACATCGAGCAGCGGTTTACCGTCTGCGGTCAGCGCATCTTCGATACCGCGAACCAGTGCGCTGTCGTTTACGACTTCTACCTGCGCGTAGCCAAATTCACGTTCGTTAGAGGCTTCAACGTGACCGCCCAACTGCATTGCCATGGTCTGCATGCCATAGCAAACGCCGAATATCGGTACGCCTGCTTCAAAGACATACTGCGGCGCACGCGGACTGTTTTCTTCAGTAGTACTTTCCGGGCCGCCGGAAAGAATAATTCCGCTTGGATTGAAGTCACGAATTTGTGCTTCTGTCACATCCCACGCCCACAGTTCGCAGTAAACACCCAGCTCACGCACGCGGCGCGCAACCAGTTGAGTGTACTGAGAACCGAAGTCCAGAATGAGGATGCGATGCTTATGAATGTTTTCCGTCATTGACGCTTATTCCGAGGCAAGTGAAACAGATAATATAAATCGCCCGACATGAAATCGGGCGAAGAGAATCAGGAGCCCAGACGGTAGTTCGGGGACTCTTTAGTAATGGTCACGTCGTGAACGTGGCTTTCCTGAATGCCCGCACCGCTGATACGTACAAACTCCGCTTTAGTACGCAGTTCGTCGATAGTACCACAGCCGGTCAGACCCATACAGGAGCGCAGGCCGCCCATCTGCTGGTGAATGATCTCTTTCAGGCGACCTTTATAAGCTACGCGACCTTCGATACCTTCCGGCACCAGTTTGTCGGCAGCGTTATCGCTCTGGAAATAACGGTCAGAGGAACCTTTGGACATCGCGCCCAGGGAACCCATACCACGGTAAGATTTATAAGAACGGCCCTGGTAGAGTTCGATTTCACCCGGAGATTCTTCAGTACCCGCCAGCATGGAACCTACCATCACCGCGCTTGCGCCAGCGGCGATAGCTTTGGCGATGTCGCCGGAGAAGCGAATACCACCATCTGCGATAACCGGAATACCGGTGCCTTCCAGGGCTTCAACTGCGTCAGCAACGGCAGTGATCTGCGGAACACCTACGCCAGTAACGATACGAGTCGTACAGATAGAACCAGGGCCGATACCGACTTTAACCGCGCTGCAACCAGCTTCTGCCAAAGCGCGTGCACCTGCAGCTGTTGCCACGTTGCCGCCGATGATTTGCAGATCCGGATATTTAGCACGGGTTTCACGGATACGCTGCAAAACGCCTTCTGAGTGACCGTGGGAGGAGTCGATCAGCAGAACGTCAACGCCAGCGGCAACCAGCGCGTCAACACGCTCTTCGTTACCCGCACCTGCGCCAACTGCAGCACCAACACGCAGACGGCCTTGCTCGTCTTTACAAGCGTTCGGTTTACGTTCCGCTTTCTGGAAGTCTTTCACGGTGATCATGCCGATCAGGTGGAATTCGTCATCAACCACCAGCGCTTTTTCAACGCGTTTTTCGTGCATTTTTGCCAGCACCACTTCACGGGCTTCACCTTCACGCACGGTGACCAGACGCTCTTTCGGCGTCATGTAAACGCTAACCGGCTGGTTCAGGTCGGTAACAAAACGCACGTCACGACCGGTGATAATACCCACCAGTTCGTTTTCTTCGGTAACGACCGGATAGCCCGCAAAACCGTTACGCTCGGTCAGTTCTTTCACTTCGCGCAGCGTCGTGGTTGGCAGAACAGTCTGCGGATCAGTCACCACACCAGATTCGTGTTTTTTCACACGGCGAACTTCTTCTGCCTGGCGTTCAATGGACATGTTTTTGTGGATAAAGCCGATACCGCCTTCCTGAGCCAGAGCAATAGCCAGGCGCGCTTCCGTTACGGTATCCATTGCTGCGGAAAGCATAGGGATATTCAGACGAATAGTTTTCGTCAGCTGGGTGCTGAGGTCAGCAGTATTCGGCAGAACGGTAGAATGAGCAGGAACGAGGAGAACGTCGTCAAACGTCAGAGCTTCTTTAGCGATACGTAGCATGGGCAATATCTCGACCAGAGTGGTTAATAAATATTGCCGCGGCATTATACAGAGCGTAACCGATTGCATCTACCCCTTTTTGCAAAAAATGCTTGCTATCCCCGAAGGGCGGGTTACTATAGACTGAATAACCTGCTGATTTAGAATTTGATCTCGCTCACATGTTACCTTCTCAATCCCCTGCAATTTTTACCGTTAGTCGCCTGAATCAAACGGTTCGTCTGCTGCTTGAGCATGAGATGGGACAGGTTTGGATCAGCGGCGAAATCTCTAATTTCACACAACCGGC
Organism: Shigella flexneri; assembly: GCA_048288465.1. Lineage (GTDB taxonomy): Bacteria > Pseudomonadota > Gammaproteobacteria > Enterobacterales > Enterobacteriaceae > Enterobacter > Enterobacter flexneri_B. Next base: position 2,532,541 of record CP182556.1, read on the forward strand.
TTCCGGTCACTGGTACTTTACACTCAAAGACGACACCGCCCAGGTACGCTGCGCGATGTTCCGCAACAGCAACCGCCGGGTCACCTTCCGTCCGCAGCATGGGCAACAAGTTTTAGTTCGCGCCAATATTACGCTCTACGAGCCGCGCGGCGACTACCAGATAATCGTTGAGAGTATGCAGCCGGCCGGTGAAGGGCTGCTGCAACAGAAGTACGAACAGCTCAAAGCGAAGTTGCAGGCTGAATGTTTGTTCGATCAGCAATACAAAAAACCACTTCCCTCCCCTGCGCATTGCGTTGGTGTGATCACCTCAAAAACCGGTGCTGCGCTACATGATATTTTGCATGTGTTAAAACGTCGCGATCCTTCTCTACCGGTGATCATCTACCCCACCTCCGTTCAGGGCGATGACGCGCCGGGGCAAATTGTTCGCGCCATTGAACTGGCGAATCAGCGCAATGAGTGCGACGTGTTGATCGTTGGGCGCGGCGGCGGTTCGCTGGAAGATTTATGGAGTTTTAACGACGAACGCGTAGCGCGGGCGATTTTTGCCAGCCGCATTCCGGTCGTCAGCGCCGTCGGGCATGAGACGGATGTGACCATTGCCGATTTTGTTGCCGATCTGCGTGCGCCAACGCCGTCTGCCGCCGCTGAAGTAGTGAGCCGTAATCAGCAAGAGTTACTGCGCCAGGTGCAATCGGCCCGTCAACGGCTGGAGATGGCGATGGATTATTATCTCGCCAACCGTACACGTCGCTTTACGCAGATTCATCATCGCTTGCAGCAGCAGCATCCGCAGCTCCGGCTGGCACGCCAGCAAACCATGCTTGAACGCCTGCAAAAACGGATGAGCTTTGCGCTGGAAAATCAGCTTAAGCGTGCCGGGCAACAGCAGCAGCGATTAACACAGCGGCTGAATCAGCAAAATCCACAGCCGAAGATTCATCGCACGCAAACGCGCATTCAGCAACTGGAATATCGTTTAGCAGAAATCCTGCGCGCACAGCTTAGCGCCACGCGTGAACGTTTCGGTAATGCAGTAACGCACCTCGAAGCCGTAAGCCCACTGTCAACGCTGGCGCGTGGATACAGCGTTACTACTGCTACTGACGGCAATGTACTGAAAAAAGTGAAGCAAGTTAAAACGGGTGAAATGCTAACCACACGTCTGGAAGACGGCTGGATAGAAAGTGAAGTAAAAAACATCCAGCCGGTAAAAAAATCGCGTAAAAAGGTTCATTAAGCCAGCACGAATTCAACGCGTTTTTTCGATATCAAGCCATGCCCGTGCTGACAGAAGTAATCTACTGCACCGCAGGCTTTTAACACCTGCAACGGTTGATGGCAGTCTGGACAAAGAGCTTTCATTTCAATAAATTCCCCGCAGGATGGGCAACGCGCATGGCCGTTATCCTGATCAAGCACATGCTGACATTTTGGACAATGCAGTTCCATATGAATTCCTCCGGTAGCCATTCCCTCTACATTCATAGAGGAATGGCAGATAAAATACTTACGGATAATTATTTATTTTTCATGATGTGCTTCATCAGACGCTTACGTTTACGCATCTGGGTTGGCGTCAGGGTGTTACGCTTGTTCGCATACGGGTTTTCCCCTTCTTTGAACTGAATACGAATCGGCGATCCCATTACGTCCAGCGATTTGCGGAAGTAGTTCATCAAGTAGCGCTTGTAGGAATCAGGCAGGTCTTTCACCTGATTACCGTGAATCACCACAATCGGCGGGTTATAACCACCAGCGTGGGCATATTTCAGCTTCACACGACGACCGCGTACCAGCGGCGGTTGGTGATCTTCAACAGCCATCGTCATGATGCGCGTCAGCATAGAGGTCCCCACACGACGGGTGGAGCTGTCATACGCTTCACGTACTGATTCAAACAAGTTACCAACACCACTGCCGTGCAAGGCAGAGATAAAGTGCACACGAGCAAAATCGATAAAGCCCAGACGGAAGTCCAGCGTTTCTTTCACCTGCTCTTTCACTTCCTGGTTCGGCCATCCCACTTATTCACCACAATGACAAGTCGGCGCCCACTCCTGTGAATAAAGCCCAGCAGCGAGATCCTAATCGGAAATACCTTCACGCGCATCAATCACTAACATCACCACGTTGGCATCTTCAATGGCCTCCAACGTTTTAAATTAGGGAGAATTTCTCTACAGCATGGTGATTTTGCCGCCTTGGGGTTAGGGGGCGGTGTAAATGACCATCTTCACGTCCATCGCGTTCCATTGGAATGTAGATACTGTCACGCGTCGTACAGGCATGTCATAAAGACAACGCACTCCTCACCGAGAATACTGGGTTAGTGAGTCTCCACTTACCTAGTTCGGACGACCCACAATGGCCAGCTTAATAGGCAAGCTTTTGCAAGGGTCAAAAACTGGTCTTCCTCTTCTTCTTCGCCGTTCTCTTCCGCTTCAAATTGCGCCGGTCTTGGGCGTCTTCGTGGGCTAGCTTTTGCGGTGCGAGATCTTCCTAGTCCACGGCAGCAGCACATGCTCCAGCAGACTTAAATCACCACGACCGTGACGCGGCGATGGGGTAGATTTCACCTAAACCGAGCGAGTAGAAATCAACCACTGCTGCAATCGGAATCCGGCACCATGAGTTTTTTTTACCACCAGGAAGGTCGGTTTTTCACGGGAACGCAATCTCTGGCAATCGCTTCATCTGCGGACATTTTTTCGCACGCGCATCCACCATAAACGGTACAACCCCCGCTTCTTCAATCGCAGGCGGCGACTGTTCCGCCATGCGGGTTTCTACACCGTCTTCTGTGCCATCAATCCCGCCGGTATCTATTCTGGACAACTGGGGCTGAAACTCCGCACGACCGTACTTACGGTACCGCGTCAGACCCGGGAAATGCGCAGCCCAGCCGCACATCTGGGGTGCGGCTAACGGTTGGATGACGAGCAAATTGATACTCGGGAGCACCGACAAGCGCGACCACAGTAAGTCTTAAAGCCTCATTTTTATAAATCATAGACCGCACGCGCGCTATATTCGCGTCGTTGTTAAAACGGAAAACGGGCCCTGTCCGGAGCCGTTTTAAAGTGAACAACAGAGTGATTAACGTGTAATAGAGTACACGGTTCCGTCTTTTGCCTGGATCAGCAGTTTGCCGTCAGCGGCAACCGGTTGGTCTGGAAACCGGACTATTTGACTTTTTTATTGGGCAACTGAACGACCATGTTCGACGTTAATCCAGTGCCAATGACCTTCACTGTCACTTCCTACCAGGTTGCTATTATATGAGCACCGGAGAAGTGAGCAGGCGATGCGACAATTGGCTTTGTGTCCACGGCGTAACGCCGCCATCAATGGTCAACGCCATCACCAGGGTCATTTTGATCGACCGGATGATCCGATACCCAGTCGACGATGAAATCATTCACCGAGACCCAGTTCGCATTTCCCGCATAATACTGAGGCTTGCGCAGATCAAGCGCCATCAGGTGACTTTCATAGGCCAGCGCGAAAACAACGCGTCCCACGGCAGCGGAGGTCATGTCAACATAGCTCAGACGGTCAATTTCGGTAGAACCGGTCGCCTGGGAAATACCCTGCTGCCAAATCATCTGGCCCTGTTCCATGGCACTGCGCTGAGCGCGACCATTATCGCCCCCACGACGGCCGCACCAAAAGCCGTTGCCGGCGCAGACTCGCCACGCAAAGAGAGCGAAGGCATATCGAGGTTAACTGTCCATTTGACAGCGCCGTAGCTCGTTCAGCGCTTGTAACTGACCGTTACTGGTGTGATTAACACCAGACCGTCGCTGACCACCGGCAAGGAAGATCCTTTTCACCCGCGACTTTGCGTTGCCATGCCCGCAGGTCCCCATCGCTGGTATTCAGCACGTAAACCTGCGCCTTTTCGCTGCCAATGTTGAGCATGTCCACCAGACACGGTAGCACCACCAGAAAGTAATGCAGGCTCTTTGGAGAACCGGCCGTCGCTCTCGGCCAAGGCTGGCAAAGCGGATCTTGCCATCATCCGCATTCGCGCTTGCTTCCAAACCAGCGCGGTCCGCTGCATGACAACGTTGTCCGCCAGTGCCGGATAAGGGTGGATAAGAAGTTGCCAATGCCGCCTGCAGGCAATGCTGCCAGCGCCGTGGTCGGCGTAAACCATTTGGGACAAGATTTGGCGATGGGGACGGGTGTACACGTATTTCTCTTCGTTGTTAAACGACAAACAGCCACTCAAAGGGGTAACGGAAGACAGGCATGGCAGCAGTAATTTAGGCGATGCTAATCGGTTCCTCTTCAGATGGACAAATTCCTAATTTTCATCTGCAGTCATTTCGCTCAGTGCGGGAGTGGGTCGCTTTTCACGCCTGCTTCCCATGCACTACGCGCACCTTGCTTATCACCTTTGCTCAGCAATGCTTCACCACGCAAGTCGGCAACAATGGCAGCCCACCCTTCACCTTTGATGGTATCAAGGGTTTTCAGCGCGGCATCAGCCTGCTTGAGCTGTACCTGAACGCGAGCAAGACGCAGATTTATCACGGCTTTGAGATTTTCATCGCTCGTGTCTGCCAGCCCCTGTTGTAACTGGGCGGCAGCTTTCTCTAGTTCATTTTTGTCAACAAATTGCTGCGCAAGTTCCAAAGAAGCCAGCGCACCATAAGTATTTTTATTTTCAGCAGCAAATTTTTCCGCCGCCGGGATGCTATCCGGTTTGCCTTCGCTCACTGCGGTAACCGCATTTTGATAGGCAAGAGAAGCGGAGCGTGCAGAATCAACCTGATGGCTGTTCCAGTAGCGCCAGCCAGTCAGTGCGCCAACGCCCAAAATCACCCCAACAGCCAGGCGCTCTGCCATTTCAGCAAAAAAGCGTTTAACCGCTTCTACCTGGTCGTTTTCGTTCTCGGCATCGACGCTGTCCTTCTCCTTCCTTAACCCAGAACGTGCGCAAATGCGCGGCTACGCTATCCTGCGAACTGCCGTTTGCTCACCAGAGCGCAAATCCTTCACTACTGCTGTGCTCGTTAGCCACTTCAGACTCACCCAGCACCACAGCAACGCGGCACCCCATCATCAGCACGGCAAACTGTTTCTTAAAGTTGCCGCCGCCGTGGTTGGTCATCAATTTCACGCCCAGTAATTCATCACGCAGACGCTCAGCTAATGCCATAGCCGCAGATTGTGTATCAGCACCTGAAGCCACCAGGTATATATCGACAACAGGATCGGCTTTAAATTCCGGATTAACGGCCTGTACTAACAATACAAGACGTTCGAGGCCCATCGCAAAACCGACAGCCGGTGTTGCACGACCGCCCAGTTGTTCCACAAGACCGTCATAACGACCGCCTGCACACACGGTGCCCTGGGAGCCGAGACTGTTAGTCACCCACTCGAAAACGGTACGGTTATAGTAATCCAGACCACGCACCAGACGCTGGTTTACGGTGTAAGCGATCCCCGCGCTCTCCAGCAGTTTGCACAGACCGGCAAAATGCTCACGAGATTCCTCGTCCAGATAATCACCTAATGCCGGAGCGTCGTTGAGAAGCGCCTGCACTTCCGGATTTTTTGAATCCAGCACGCGCAGCGGGTTAGTGTACATGCGGCGTTTGCAGTCTTCGTCCAGCTTTTCTTTATGCTGCTCAAGGAATGCCACCAGCGCATCGCGGTAATTGGCGCGTGCTTCCAGCGAACCGATAGAATTCAGCTCAAGAGTTACGTGTTCGAAGATACCCAGCGCACGCCACCAGCGGGCAGTGAGCATAATCAGTTCAGCGTCGATATCCGGACCTTGCAGACCGAAAACTTCGCAGCCCAACTGATGGAACTGACGATAACGCCCTTTCTGCGGACGCTCGTGACGGAACATCGGCCCGATATACCACAGACGCTGTTCCTGATTGTACAGAAGACCATGCTCGATGCCGGCGCGTACACAGCCCGCCGTCCCTTCAGGGCGCAGAGTCAGGCTGTCGCCATTGCGATCCTCAAAGGTGTACATCTCTTTTTCAACCACGTCGGTGACTTCACCAATCGCACGTTTGAATAGCGGGGTCTGCTCTACAATCGGCAAGCGGATTTCACTGTAACCGTAGCTGCCGAGCACGTTTTTCAGTGTGCCTTCAATGCGCTGCCAGATGGCCGTTTCGCCAGGCAGGTAATCGTTCATGCCGCGAATGGCTTGAATGTTTTTTGCCACGTTTATTCTCTTTCTGAATATAAAAATGAACCCTCAACGCTTCCCTCAATGTTTCGGGAGCCATGCGGGTTCAATCATACACGGGAAGCGAGGCGCTTCCCATCACGTTATTATTTTTCCAACCTGCTGAACGTCAATTCGACGCGCTTCGTCCAGCTGACTGGCTTTCGCACGAATGCGTGCTTCCAGCTGGTCGATCATATCGTTGTTGTCCAGACGGTCTTTGCGCACGCCATCTTCATAGAGGCCGCTTTTCTTGTTGCCGCCGGTGACGCCGAGTGTAGAAACCAGCGCCTCACCTGGGCCATTCACCACGCAGCCGATAATCGAAACGTCCATCGGAGTGATGATATCTTCCAGGCGTTGCTCCAGCGCGTTAACCGTACCGATAACATCAAATTCCTGACGCGAACAGGTCGGGCAGGCGATGAAGTTAATCCCTCGCGAACGGATACGCAGCGATTTCAAAATATCGAAACCGACTTTGATCTCTTCGACCGGATCGGCCGCCAGCGATACACGCAGCGTGTCGCCGATGCCTTCCGACAGCAGCAGACCTAAACCAATGGCGGATTTTACTGCCCCGCTGCGTGCACCACCGGCTTCGGTGATCCCCAGATGCAGCGGCTGATCGATCTGTTTTGCCAGCAAACGATAAGACTCAACAGCGAGGAAGACGTCAGACGCTTTCACGCTGACTTTGAACTGATCGAAGTTCAGGCGATCGAGATGATCAACATGACGCATGGCGGATTCCAGCAACGCCTGCGGCGTCGGTTCGCCATACTTTTCTTGCAGATCTTTTTCCAGCGATCCGGCGTTAACGCCAATACGGATCGGAATGTTTTTATCGCGCGCACAGTCAACCACCATGCGAATACGCTCTTCATTACCGATATTACCAGGGTTAATACGCAGACAATCGACGCCGTATTCCGCTACTTTCAGCGCAATGCGATAGTCGAAGTGGATGTCAGCCACCAGCGGCACGTTAACCCGCTGTTTGATGAGTTTGAACGCTTCTGCCGCGTCCATCGTCGGTACGGAGACACGGACGATATCAGCGCCAACGCGTTCCAGCGCCTTGATTTGATTGACCGTTGCTTCGACATCTGTCGTACGCGTATTGGTCATGGACTGTACGGCGATGGGAGCACCATCGCCAATCGGCACATTCCCAACGTAAATCGTGTTGATTTATAGTTGGAATTGAAGCACTGGTTATGCATCAAAAATCTCTGCACATTACCGTCTGTTACTGCGCCGGTGATTGTTCGGCGTTGAGGGTTAGACGCGCAACTGGTAAGTCCTGATAAAACGACTCGATCGACAGGTTTCCCTTGATACTGAATATGTACTGCGGCTGGCGCACCAATTTTCAGTTTGTACTATGCCTCGCGGGTTTAAATTACCGTCTTTACGCTGCATACCGCTAAACATTTTTACGGTAGCATCGAGTAACATGTCCAGCCGGCGATCGGCGGTGAGACCATCACCAGCGCATTCGGATCGGCCACGGCGTGGTAGCGCCAAGCCTGATCGGTTGGCAACGGCACAGCGCCATCTGGCGTTGTTGCTGCCGTTGGTGCGGGGTCGCGGCGGTGTCGACATTTGCCTGCGAAGGCGAAACAACCCGCGTTGTGTCCGGGATCGACAGCTGGTGCTGGCGCCAGTACGGCAGGTGTTTGCGTGTTGGTTGCGGTAGTATCCACCAGACGCTGGCGGCGTCGACGTAGCCGGGTCTGTCATTGTCGACGTATTTAACGGAACACTCTGCCCCTGCTCGCTATTACTGCTCAGTTCCCGCCGAAGATTTAATCGGCCATAGTGGTAATTCTTCCTGCTGAGCTTTGTGGTCTTGCCACCACCAGGCACCGCTCTGCCGATGACCAGGAACGACGCCGCCAGGTGGAGAGTGATCAGCCAGCCATCACGTTTTTTGCAGCGGGTACGAGGGAAGAACTGAGGGTTGGGGCAAGGTTTGCAGCCCGTAGTGGAGCCTGCTTTTCCAGCCCTGGCAGCAGTCCTGCTTCTGGAATATGTACCAGACGCGCATAAGAGCGGTCATATCCGCGCAGAGATGGTGAAGCCAGATCGGCGGGTGCCTTGTCTTCTTGATGTCACGTACCGTGGAAACCTTCAGGCAAAGTCGCTCGGCAACGGCCTGCTGACTAAGTCCTAGTTGTTCGCGAGCATTACGCAGGCGAGCGCCGGTAGTAAGTGCTTCATTTTGGTCGTGCGTGGCTTCAGTATTCATTCGCTGCAGGTACGTTTAAATGAGAATTGAGATGCCGGTGAACCATCATGCTCACCCACACCGCGAAACATCCGTTAAGTTAACCGTTATCATACAGTATAAGACCGTCTGTGTGCTCGTGACAAAGCCCACATTCACTGAGGCTAACTTACTGTTGCATCGTTACATACTGCCTTAAAGTCAGCAAAAACGCACCGTTAATATTGACCAGACAATTGCAACTTAATACTTCATTCATAAAAGATTACGCCACGGTACATAAAGTAACCGTGGCGTAATGGCTATCAGACCGCTTTAATATCGATGGCTTCACCCTGCATCCGTTTACGCAGAGTACGTTTCGTACGGTCGATAACATCGCCCGCCAACTGACCACAGGCAGCATCGATATCATCACCACGCGTTTTACGCACAATAGTGGTGAAACCGTAGCTCATCAGCACTTTTGAGAAACGGTCGATACGGCTGTTCGAACTGCGTCCATACGGCGCGTCCGGGAACGGGTTCCACGGGATCAGGTTGATCTTACACGGCGTATCTTTCAGCAGTTCCGCCAGTTGGTGCGCGTGTTCAGTGCCGTCGTTAACGTGGTCAAGCATCACGTATTCAATAGTGACTCGGCCCTGATTGGCGTTGGATTTCTCCAGATAACGGCGCACCGCAGCAAGGAACGTTTCGATATTGTACTTTTTGTTGATCGGCACAATTTCGTCACGAATTTCGTCGTTCGGCGCGTGCAGGGAAATTGCCAGTGCAACGTCGATCATATCGCCCAGTTTATCCAGCGCCGGAACTACACCGGAAGTGGAAAGCGTCACGCGACGTTTAGACAGGCCAAAACCGAAATCATCAAGCATGATTTCCATCGCCGGAACGACGTTGTTCAGGTTGAGCAGCGGCTCGCCCATGCCCATCATCACGACGTTAGTGATTGGGCGCTGACCGGTGACTTTTGCTGCGCCGACGATTTTCGCCGCACGCCACACCTGGCCAATAATTTCCGATACCCGCAGGTTGCGGTTAAAGCCCTGCTGGGCGGTGGAACAGAATTTACACTCCAGCGCACACCCCACCTGCGAAGAGACGCAGAGCGTGGCACGGTCGTCTTCCGGGATATACACCGTTTCGACGCGCTGATCGCCAACGGCGATCGCCCATTTAATGGTGCCGTCGGATGAACGCTGTTCTTCAACCACTTCCGGTGCGCGGATTTCCGCCACCTCTTTCAGTTTGCCGCGCAACACTTTGTTGATGTCGGTCATCTCATCAAAGTTGTCGCAGCAATAGTGATACATCCACTTCATCACCTGATCGGCGCGGAAGGTTTTTTCACCTAAATCTTTAAAAAACTCCCGCATCTGCTGACGGTTGAGATCCAGCAGGTTGATTTTTCCATCTTTCGTGGTGACGTTTTCAGGTGTGACTAATTGTTCAGACATATGCTATTCCGGCCTCGTTATTACACGTTATGGCCCCTGGAGGGTTGAAAAAAGAAACGCCCCGGTGAGCGGCTGCTCGTCCGGGGGCGCTGCATTGTACAAATTCTGGCGCACGGATGCCACGTTTGCACGCGGCATTTACGAAATTATTAACGGGTGCGCGGGCACACTTCGCCTTCGCCGAAGAAATAAGCGATTTCGCGAGCGGCAGATTCGACGGAATCAGAACCGTGGGTACCGTTTTCGGTCAGGCTGTCAGCGTAATCAGCGCGCAGAGTACCAGCCAGTGCGTTTGCCGGATTGGTCGCGCCCAGCAGATCGCGGTGACGCTGAACGGCGTTTTCACCTTCCAGCACGGAAACCACGATCGGGCCAGAGGTCATGAATTCAACCAGACCATCAAAGAACGGTTTTCCATCGTGTTCAGCATAAAAGCCACGTGCCTGTTCAACGGTCAGATGCAGCATTTTGGTGCCGACAATTTTGAACCCTGCAGCTTCAAAGCGCGCAAAGATATTACCAATGACGTTTTTTGCTACCGCGTTCGGTTTGATGATGGAAAAAGTACGTTCAATAGCCATTTTTACCTCTGTAAATTGTTCTGTTGTTGTCTGTACCAGCGTACGAGATGGCGCGGATTATAATGAGCAACAGGGCCGTTGACTATTGATGAAGGTAACATTTTTTTTAAAATAAAATGAGTTTTAGCAACAATCAGGGACAAAACAGACTATTGCATGACAAATTTCACTGTCGCGATTTGCCCCACATCATCCATCACCAGCAATTGATAATCACCTTTATCCGTCAAATGCAGGGTCACGTTGCGCCCGCGTTCAGTTAACGGTTCGCCATTCAGAAACCACCAGCGTTCACCTGCCCCTCCACTTGATTGCAACGGCAAAGTCGCTTCCGCTGCGCCCGGTAAACGTTTAATAATCGCGCCATCGCGAACGCCTGTCAGCTGCAGAGGGAGCTGGGCATCGTGACCGTATGGCGGGCAAATTGTCGAGGCCGGTGGTAAGCGCACAGCGCGACGTTCTGATGCGGGCAGCCAGGGTTCCAGCGGTAGCGGCCAGACATTTACCATTTCTTGCTTCGCCTGCGGGCAGTCAGCGGCGACGCGCTGCCCTTTGTCATCCAGCCAGATGGGGAAGCGAATGCCATTAATCCCTTCCTGCTCTGACAGTAACAGCGTTGGCGGCTGGCTGCCATCCAGCAGCCAGGTTGCCAGGCGGCGGCGACAGTTACCGTCACCTTCCGGCAAAGACTGTCCGCCCGGCCAGCAGATAACGCCACGAGTGACTGAGTTCGGGCGCGGGTCTTCCGGCAGATTCGCACTGCGCGACAGTAAGATATTATTGACCTGATTCAACAATGGTACGGCACTGGCAAAGCCAAACTGACCAACAACGGGCGTGCCGTCAGGTCTGCCAGTCCAGATCCCAATGACATAGCGAGCGTTAACCCCAATCGCCCAGGCGTCACGATAGCCATAGCTGGTGCCCGTTTTCCATGCCAGTGGGGCGACGCGCGGCAAGGCACTATCCGGCAAGGGTTGCGCTTCATCAGCCATAATCCGGCGAATGATCCACGCCGCCCCCGACGACATTAAAGGCCGTTCAAGCAGCGGATCGTCAGGCTGTAAGCGCAATTTGCCTGCCTTGCCGTGGCGAGCAAACGCGGTATACGCTGCCGCCATATCTTCCAGTTTTGCACCAGCGCCGCCGAGAATGAGTGAAAGATTCGGCGCAGCGCCGTTGGGCAAATATAACGGCAATCCAACATTGCGTAACTTTGCCGCAAACCGTTTCGGTCCATAGGCTTCCAGCACCTGCACAGCAGGTAAGTTCAGCGAGCGCACCAGCGCCTCGCTCATGTTGATCGGGCCATGAAAACCGCTATCAAAGTTACCTGGTCGATAATCACCGGTGCGCCGGGGGACGTCTTGCAGCAGTGATGCCGGGTGGATCAAGCCTTCATCCAGCGCCAGACCATAAACAAACGGTTTGAGCACCGATCCTGGCGATCGGATCGCATTGACCATATCAACATGACCAAAGCGTGAATCATCGTTGAGATCAACCGATCCCACCCAGCCGCGAACACGCATATCGGTATGATTAACCACGATCATCGCCAGTGAGCTGCGCGGTGGCAACCGCCCTTTCCAGTTTTGCGCCAGTTCTTCCAGACGTCGTTGAAGACCGGCATCCAGCGTAGTAACGATTTTGTCGCTTTTGCTTTTACCGAGCATCATGCGCGAAAACAGCGGTGCCAGTTGCGGCATTTGTCGGGGTGCCAGCCAGATGGGTTCTTCCCTTGACTCTTTTACCTGCTCACGGGACCACACACCTTGCGCAGCCATCCGTTCGAGCACTTTATTACGCGCGGCTTCGGCACGCTCCGGCCAACGATCCGGGCGCAGTCGGCTGGGCACTTGCGGTAACACCGCCAGCATTGCCGCCTCGGAATAGCTTAAATTCGCAGGCGATTTTCCGAGATAAGCCCAACTTGCCGCACCGATCCCCTGCAACGTACCGCCAAACGGAGCGCGGTTAAGATACAAGATCAGAATTTCACGCTTAGACAAATGCCACTCCAGTTGCAACGCGCGCCAGAGCTGGAGAATTTTGCCACCAAATGTTTTGGGGTGAGGATCAAGCAGACGAGCAACCTGCATAGTGAGCGTGCTGCCACCGGAAATAACCCGTCCCGAAGTGAGATCTTGCCATGCTGCGCGCGCCACCGAGAATGGATTAACCCCCGGATGCTTCCAGAACCAGCGATCTTCATAATTGATCAGCGCTTCAAGGTAACGTGCCCCTATTAAGTTGTCAAGCATGTTATGACCCCTGCGGGGTATAAAAAGTCCCGTCGCGCATCATGGCGAACAGAACGTCGCAGCGTCGTCTCGCCAGGGCGATAAGCGCCTGATTGTGTCGTTTTCCCTGACTCATTTTGCGGGTGTAGTAAGCCCTGGAGAGCGGATCCCTGAGCGCGGTGAAGGCCGACAGGAACAACGCCCGTTTGAGAGCTTTATTACCCCGTCGCGAGGGATGCTCACCGCGTATTGACGAGCCGGATCGCCGAGTTACCGGCGCAAGGCCAGCATAAGCAGCGAGATGTGCGGCAGAGGCGAAGGCGCGGCAGGCGACCTCGGTGAGGAGTCTGGCTGCGGTCCTGACACCGACTCCGGGCATACTGGTCAGGACCGGGTAAAGAGGGTGAGCAAGAACTCGCTGTTCTACCTCAAGCGCCACCTCGTCTCTTTGCTTACGCAGCGTGATGAGCTGGAGTGCCAGACGTGGCAGTACTACGGCAGCGGCATTCGTGCCGGGAACGACGACGGTTTGTTCGGCCAGTGCCTGAGCTATGTCTGCTGCAAGGCGTTTACCCAGACGAGGCGCAAGTTTGCAGAGCTGGGCTGCCAGCTTCTTCTCACCCAGCGAAGCGAGTTTTTCTGGTGAGGGATATCGCTGGAGAAGATCGATGTACCGCCGGGTGCTCAAGTCTCGGACCGAGAACGCGCTCCGGTGCCGGATGTATCTGGGTCAAGAGCACTCGGATACGGTTGCTGGCCTGCGTTGTCTGTCCTGCAAGATCATCATCGAAGCCGCAGAGCATGTAGAGTTCGGCGATTTGCTCGTCAGCCAGTTCCAGCGTGGGTAGCGCGTTAGGCAGGGTACGGGCAGCTTCGGCAATGATGGCAGCGTCACGAGCATCAGTTTTAGCTTCACCGGCGTGTAAGTCGGCTATGCGGCGCATGGCCAGTCCAGGGAGGTATCCGACAAGGACTCCTTCTGAGCGGGCAACGGCGACAGGTAACGCACCGATGGTAGCTGGCTGATCAACAACCAGCAGTATCTGACCATGTTGTTTCAGGTCAGATATTAGCGACCTGAGTTTGTTTTCGTCGTTGGGTAATGCTTTATCGAACAGGCGTTTACCTGAACGATTAATGGCAACAGCGTGATGCGTATCTTTACCGACATCAACGCCGATAAAGACCTGGACGGATTCGTAATCGCTGGATTCGGTCATTCTGTCTCCCTTGTATATGGGTTAACCAGATAACCACGGGGAGCAGGTACCGGCATCCACGTTACAGACGGTCCCGGCAAAAGTGCCTGACCTGACCCCTATTAGCGGTTACCAGCGCCCCACCAGACCCGGTGACATCCCCCCCCGGATCATGGACGACTGGGGGCAGTAATCATGCCGGGTCTGGCTGGCTAACACCCCATTATAAGGGGTACGAATAAAGTAACGGGGACTTGCAGGCTGGCAGCGCGATGACCTGCTATTAGAAGAAGGTGCAGTAGAGCTGCCGGAAGGAGAGTTTAACGCCGCGTTTAATCCTGAAGCAGTGGTGAAAGTAACCGATGTGTTATTGGCAAGCCATGAAAATACGGCGCAAATTATTGATGCCCGCCCGGCTGCACGTTTTAACGCAGAAGTTGATGAACCTCGCCCAGGTTTACGTCGCGGACATATTCCCGGTGCATTGAACGTTCCGTGGACGGAACTGGTGCGCGAAGGCGAACTAAAAACGACCGATGAACTGGATGCGATATTTTTTGGTCGCGGCGTCAGCTATGACAAACCGATTATCGTCAGCTGCGGCTCTGGTGTAACGGCAGCCGTGGTTTTGTTAGCACTCGCGACGCTGGATGTGCCAAACGTGAAACTGTACGACGGCGCATGGAGTGAATGGGGCGCGCGGGCAGATTTACCGGTTGAGCCAGTGAAATAAGTATATTACAGGCAATAAAAAACCGCCGAATTTGGCGTTTTTTTATTGCTGGTCTGGTTCGCGGCCTTTCCAGCAGGTTGACTTGTGTTACATGAGCAACGCAGGTGCTTCACAGCAAAACAATACTCACCAGTAACTCTCTTTTTGTCAAGCAAAAGAGAGTAATTATTGTTTATTTAGCGTATTATCGACACCGGCCCTTTCCGCCGTGTTCGGTAATAAAATAACCTGGCTTATTAGTCCGAATTCAGACAAATATAAACAAATCCTGCTCAAAATTAAAAATTCTAACCGGTAAAAGATATTACTTAAACATGTAAATTTACTTTCCTTTAAAAAACAAAAAACCGCCAAAATCAGGCGGTTATTTGTTGCTGGTCCGGTTCGCGGCCTTTCCAGCAGGTTGTATTACCGTAGTAATGCAAGCGCGTCTCAGCGGAGACAATACTCGCCAGTAACTCTCTTTTTGTCAAGCAAAAGAGAGTTATTATTGTTCTGTTAGTGTATTATCCACTGCGGCCCTTTCCGCCGTCTCGCAAGCGGGCGCTGGCTTAAGGAAAGGATGTTCCGCGACCGTTAGAGCAAGCGCGTCTCAGCGCTTGCTATCGCGGCAATATCGCCAGTGGTGCTGTCGTGATGCGGTCTTCGCATGGACCGCACAATGAAGATACGGTGCTTCTGTATCGTACTTATTGTTTCTGGTGCGCTGTTTTCCCAAGTAAATAATAACCGGAGTCTCTCCGGCGACAATTTACTGGTGGTTAACAACCTTCAGAGCAGCAAGTAAGCCCGAATGCCGCCCTTTAGGGCGGCATATTTTAGATTATCCGGTTTTGTTTAAAGTCACGCAAAAAACCACCCCAGCGACGTTCATAGAATGGCGCAATATGTTCGGTAATAAAGTGGCTAATTCCTTTTTCCCCTTTTTTCACCTGACAAATATCGATTGGTTCATCGCCAGGTAATGTATCGGTCGCTACACTTCCCGTCGCCTGAATAATTTCTTCGATATCACCATCGGCTTCAATGCCAATAAGTAAATTAGGCTGTGCCTCTTCGTTCTCTTTAATTGAACAAATAAAAGCACGCTTCACCGGCTTAATGGTTTTAAATAAGGTGGTGAGTGAATCAATCATTTGTGCTGGCGGCTCTGCGACTTCCGATAATATCAGCGATTCACCGCCTTCCAGGATTTCCTGGCTGCTCAGCGGATTTCCCTCTTCACCAATCAACAAACTGATTTCACGCGGCATAAATTCTTTACCGGTCGGCAGTTTGGCATTAAGGAAGAGCGTTTCGCCAAGGGTCATCTCAAACAATGTGCGAACGGGCATTACGACAAATGCCTGTTCGTCTTCAACCGCCTGTTGAAGCGCTTCTAACGAGGTGAAAAAAGGAATGACGCTGGTGCCGTCTTCTTTTTCCCAGTGCTGTAAATCAAGCGCACTATCTTCAACCACAGCCTCGCCCTGCGCCGCCGTACCAGGCACCCAGACGGTGGATTCCAGTAGAGTACGGAAAAAGGCCGGGCGGTGCGCCGGTTCGGTTGCTGCTTTTTCCAGCAGGTCTTCAAGTTCGTTTTTTGTTTCGGACATAAGAACCACAATTCATTCAACGTTCGGGGCGCAAATGCCTGATGCGCTACGCTTATCAGGCCTACAAGGGATTCGCAATTTGTTGAATTTGCAGAATTTGTAGGCCGGATAAGGCGTTTACGCCGCATCCGGCATATTAGTTTACGCCGTTAACAGATTAGCTATCGTGCGCACACCAAGTCCCGTAGCGCCCGCAGACCACTGTTCAACCGGCGCTTTACGGTAAGTCGCCGAGCAGTCGATATGCAGCCAGCCTTGCTGATAGTTCTCAACAAAGTGCGACAGGAAGCCCGCCGCCGTGCTCGCGCCTGCCGGATACGCCGCGCTTCCGGTATTGTTCAGTTCGGCAAAGTTAGACGGCAGCTGGCTGCGGTGGAATTCCGCCAGCGGCAGACGCCAGAATGGTTCGTTCTCTTGTGAGGCACTCGCCAGTAAACGACCGGCAAGCGCATCGTCAAAACTGAACAGCGCGTGATAATCATTACCCAGCGCAGTTTTCGCCGCCCCGGTGAGGGTCGCCGCATCAATGATCATTTCCGGTTTCTGCGCACTGGCATCAATCAGACCATCGGCAAGCACCAGACGCCCTTCGGCATCAGTGTTCATCACTTCAACTTTTTTACCGTTGCGATAGGTGATGATATCGCCCAGCTTGAACGCATTGCCGCTAATCAGGTTATCCGCACAGCAGAGGAACAGCTTCACGCGCTTGTTCAGTCCGCGCATAATGGCAAATGCCAGCGCCCCGGTAACCGTTGCCGCGCCGCCCATGTCCGACTTCATCGAGTCCATAAACGCAGTCTGTTTGATGCTGTAGCCGCCGGAGTCAAAAGTGATACCTTTACCTACCAGGCACGCGTACACCGGTGCTTCTTTATCGCCAGTTGGGTTGTAATCCAGCGCCAGCAATACCGGAGAACGTTCTGAACCGCGCCCGACAGTGTGCAGCCCCATATAACCTTGCTCACGCAGATCTTCGCCTTTGGTGATCCGATAAGTCACACGATCGCCCGCGACGTTGCTGATCAGATCAACAGCACGCTGTGCCAGTTGCGATGGTCCCAATTCTTCTGCCGGTGCGTTGATGGTGTCACGCACCCAGTCGATGATCATCAGGCGGTTATCCAGTTCCTGGCGCTGGGCATCGTCCAGATCCGGCCACTCCACTTTACGCGTGCCTTTCGGGCCTTTATAACCTTGCCAGAATGCCCAGCAGCGATCCGCATCCCAGCCTTCACCGCTTAACTGAACATGCTTGATGCCCAGACCGTCAATCTTGCGGGCCGCACGCTGGATCAGCCCCAGATCGTCTGCCCCGTTCAAATGCAGGGTAATGCCGTCATTATTAATGCTGTAAGTTGCTTTTTCTCCCCAGCGCGCGTCGGCAGGTTGGGTAGAGAGGGTAATCTTCATCGCTTCTGTCATTTTAGTTATCCTTATTCGTTTAACAGCAAAACGGGCTACCCCCAGGCAGCCCGTTCATTCACTCGGCTTCGTCCAGCCAGACTAACAAAATCGCTTCGAGGATTTTCTCGTTGGATGCCTGCGGGTCGTCGTCGAAATCTTCCAGATCGCAAATCCACTGATGCATATCGGTGAATCGAACCGTTTTCGGATCAAGATCGGGATACGCATCGTACAGTGCTTCGCCAATTTCGCGGCTATCGGTCCACTTAAGTCCCATACTAACCTCTGTTAATGCTCACGCGCATGGTTGATAGTGTAACGCGGGATTTCGACCACTAAATCTTCGTCGGTGACGCGCGCCTGGCAGCTTAAACGGCTTTCCGGCTCCAGTCCCCAGGCTTTGTCCAGCATGTCGTCTTCCTGCTCTGAGCTTTCCGGCAGTGAGTCAAAACCTTCACGAACGATGCAGTGGCAGGTGGTGCAAGCACAGGATTTTTCACAGGCGTGTTCAATCTCAATACCGTTACGCAGCGCTGCGTCGAGAATGGTTTCACCGCTATTAGCTTCCAGAACAGCGCCATCAGGGCAGAGGTCCTGATGAGGCAAAATAACAATCTTTGGCATATTAAACCTCGTCCACGGAATGGCCTTTCAGCGCACGACGAACCGACTGGTCCATGCGGCGAGCGGCGAAATCCTGGGTTTGTTTGTCTACGTTTTTAATCGCTTGTTCGATGGCGTCAACATCATCGCCCTGCGCCACTTCACTCAGGTGAGCGGCAGCATTGTCAATGACCTGACGCTCTGCGGCGCTTAACAGCGCGGCATCAGCAGCCAGCGCGCCGTGCAGACTTTCCAGCACACGCGCCGCTTCTACTTTTTGTTCTGCCAGCATACGGGCTTTTACGTCCTGCTCGGCATAGCTCATTGAGTCTTTGATCATCGAAGCGATTTCGCTATCGGTCAGACCGTAAGACGGTTTGACCTGAATAGACGCCTCAACGCCGGTGGATTTCTCCATCGCCGTCACGCTCAAAAGACCGTCGGCATCGACCTGGAACGTCACGCGAATATGCGCACCGCCAGCCGGTAGCGCCGGAATACCACGCAGCGCAAAACGCGCCAGTGAGCGGCAGTCCTGCACCAGTTCGCGCTCACCCTGCATTACATGGATAGACATCGCCGTCTGACCATCTTTAAAGGTGGTGAAATCCTGAGCGCGGGCCACCGGAATAGTGGTATTACGCGGAATCACTTTCTCCACCAGGCCGCCCATCGTTTCGAGGCCCAGCGACAGTGGGATCACATCAAGCAGCAGCATTTCGCTGTCTGGCTTGTTACCCACCAGAATATCCGCCTGAATCGCCGCGCCAATAGCGACGACTTTATCCGGGTCGATGGAAGTCAGCGGTGGACGACCGAAAAATTCGCCTACCCGTTCACGCACCAGCGGCACGCGAGTAGAACCGCCCACCATCACCACTTCCAGCACTTCGTCAGCTTCTACACCCGCGTCTTTCAGCGCGCGACGACAAGCCAGTAAGGTTCGTTTTACCAGTGGCGCGATCAGTTCATTGAATTGTTCACGGCTGATTTCGCCCTGCCAGCCCGCAACGTTAACGGTCACGGAGTCCGCATCGCTCAGCGCGATTTTGGCTGCAATGGTGGCATCCAGCAGTTCACGCTGAACGCGGTTATCGCTACGATCAGGAATGTCCGCCTGCTCGCGAATGTAATCCGCCAGCAGATGGTCGAAATCATCGCCGCCGAGCGCGGAATCACCGCCGGTTGCCAGCACTTCAAACACGCCGCGACTTAAGCGCAGAATGGAAATATCAAACGTCCCGCCACCGAGGTCATAAACAGCGATCACGCCTTCCTGACCGGAATCCAGCCCGTAGGCGATAGCCGCAGCAGTCGGTTCGTTAAGTAAGCGCAGAACATGCAACCCCGCCAGACGCGCCGCGTCTTTGGTGCCCTGACGCTGGGCATCGTCAAAGTACGCCGGAACGGTGATAACTACACCATCCAGCTCGCCTGCCAGGGCTTCAGTTGCCCGCGCCGCCAGTGCTTTGAGGATGTCCGCAGAAACGCGCACCGGGTTCAGTAGCCCCGCCGCCGTTTCAATCATCGGCAGGCCGTTTTCGCTGGCCTGGAATTGATAAGGCAGATGCGGATAGCGTTGCTGGATATCAGCCAGCGAGCGCCCCATCAGGCGTTTAACAGAACTAATGGTGTTGGCGGTGTCAAGCGCTGCGTTAGTACGCGCGTCATAACCCACCGAATGCCCTTGCTGTTGATAGTGAACAACAGATGGCAGCAGGTGACGGCCTTCATGGTCGGCTAACGTTTCGGCCTGACCGCTGCGCACTGTCGCCACCAGCGAGTTGGTTGTGCCCAGGTCAATACCAGCCGCCAGACGACGCTGATGCGGCGCAGCACTCAAACCAGGTTCACTAATTTGTAATAAGGCCATGTTTAGCTTCCAGAAATTAAAAATCGAGCAGTTTTTCTTCGAGTTGTTCGGCACTGCTCCGCAGTTTATCGAGAAAACGCAGCTTACGCACCGTATCCGCCGCCGCGTCCCACGCCTCGTTGTCTAACTGTTCAACCATCAACTGATGGCGGGTATCAAACATCTTTTTCACACGTTTGATAAAGCTTTCCAGCCGCGCTTCATCTTTCGCCTGTTCGATCTCGTCCAGCTCTTCGCGCAGCTCCAACTGTTCCATCAGGAACGCGGTGTCGCGCACAGTATGCTGCTCGCTGGCGAGATCAAAACCGTGTAAAGAAAGCAAATATTCCGCGCGCATTAACGGATGACGCAGCGTTTGCCAGGCCTGGTTAATGGTTGCAGATTGCTGTACGGCGGCGAGTTGTTCCGCCAGGCTTCCGCTGGCGAATTTATCAGGATGATACTGACGTTGTAGATCCTGAAAACGCAGGCTCAGTGCCTGGGTATCGAGTTGATAACGGGCAGGCAAGCCAAAGAGGGTGAAGTAATCCATAACATTCTCAGGGCTGCGATCCGCCGCGATAACGGCGAATCAGGTAAAACAAACCCCACGCGCAGGCGACCACGGTGGGGTTATCGGTATGCGCATCAAACGTGGAAGCTTTCGCCGCAACCACACTCATCTTTAACGTTCGGGTTGGTGAATTTAAACCCTTCATTCAGGCCTTCTTTTACGAAGTCCAGCTGCGTACCGTCCAGAAATTGCAGGCTTTTGCCATCGACCACGACTTTCACGCCTTTGTCTTCAAACACGATGTCTTCCGGCGTCGGTTCGTCAACAAATTCCAGTACATAAGCCATACCTGAACATCCGGAGGTTCTCACGCCCAGACGCAGGCCAAACCCTTTGCCGCGGTTAGCCAGAAAGGTATTTACTCGCGCTGCTGCACTGTCGCTCAGTGTAATCGACATAACCAAACCTCAACTCTTATTTTGCTTCACGTTTGCTTTTATAGTCCGCAATGGCGGCTTTGATCGCGTCTTCTGCCAGAATAGAACAGTGAATTTTCACCGGCGGCAGTTCAAGTTCTTCAGCAATATCGGTGTTTTTGATCGCCTGCGCTTCGTCGAGAGACTTCCCTTTCACCCATTCGGTGACCAGGGAGCTGGAAGCGATAGCGGAACCGCAGCCGTAAGTTTTAAAACGCGCGTCTTCAATGATACCTTCATCGTTGACTTTAATCTGCAACTTCATTACGTCGCCACAGGCCGGTGCACCCACCATGCCGCTGCCGACGTTCTCGTCGTTGTTATCAAAGGAACCCACGTTACGCGGATTCTCGTAATGGTCGATAACTTTTTCGCTGTAAGCCATTATAAATTCTCCTGATTCCGATACCGATTAATGATGAGCCCATTCGATGCTGTTCAGATCCACGCCCTGCTTGTACATTTCCCACAGCGGAGAAAGGTCACGCAGACGACCGATGGATTTACGAACTAACTCGATGGTGTAGTCGATCTCTTCTTCAGTAGTAAAACGACCTAAAGAGAAACGGATAGAGCTATGTGCCAGCTCGTCGTTCAGCCCCAGCGCGCGCAGCACGTAGGACGGTTCGAGGCTTGCTGACGTACAGGCGGAACCTGAAGAAACTGCGAGGTCTTTCAGCGCCATAATCAGCGACTCACCTTCAACGTAGTTGAAGCTGACGTTGAGAATGTTCGGCGCACCGTGTTCCAGGTCACCGTTCAGGTAAACTTCTTCGATATCTTCTGATGCTGTTCCACAGACGGTTACCAGGCTGCGACACGTTCCATCACTGTATATCTCTTCTTTGCGGTGATGCGATAGGCCTGGCCCATTCCGACCATTCGGTGAACAGGCAGAGTGCCGGAACGCATACCGCGCTCGTGACCGCCGCCGTGCATTTGCGCTTCGATGCGTGGACGCGCTTTACGACCTACATACAGCGCACCGATACCTTTCGGGCCATAGATTTGTGACCGGAAGAAGACATCAGGTCAACTTTCAACTGGCTCAGGTCGATAGGCAGTTGCTGATGCTCCTGGGTTGCATCAACGTGATAGACAACGCCACGAGCACGGACATTTCGCCGATAGCCGCGATATCCTGCACCACGCCGATTTCGTTATTTACGTGCATGATGGAAAAACAAGGATGGTGTCGTCACGCATCGCTGCTTCAAGTTCTTTCAGGTCGATAATGCCGTTACGCTGCGGTGCCAGGTAGGTGACTTCAAAACCTTCGCGTCGAGCCTGACGGCAGGTATCCAGTACCGCTTTGTGTTCGGTTTTGCTGGTGATGATGTGCTGGCCCTTTTTCTGATAAAAAGTCCTTAGGCACTTTTCGATTGCCAGGTTGTCAGATTCGGTCGCACCAGAGGTAAAGACTATTTCACGCGGATCAGCGCCTGACGAGATTGGCAAATCCGATTACGGGCGATATCTACCGTTTTCAAGCCTGCCAGCCGAAAACTTGGCTAGGGTCAGAGGCCGGGTTACCAAAGGTTCCGTCCATCGTCATGAACTGCATCATTTTCTCGGCAACACGCGGTTCACCGGCGTGGTTGCGGAGTAGTCGAGATAAATCTAAATTCATTGCTCTATAATTCTGTACATCACTCAATGCAAGGAATCAGCAGGAACTGTGGATGTACCACCGTGTTTACGGAGTATTTAGCACTCGGCTGATTCTGATTCTTTTTATTAAGCGCGTAAACTAACGTCGATCGCGTCTTGTGTGCGGCGCGGCGCGTCGTGAGTATGCTGACGACCAGAATACATCCAGCACTTCCTGCGGGATGCCACAGTTTGCCTAAAGTAATGTTGTCGAGAAAACCGGTGAGACGGTCGTCAACGATGCCACAGCGCGTGGGTCAGGCATTCATCGCCGCCCTGGCAGTCCCGGCGACCCGACAACGGGTGGCATCTACAGATTCGTCAACGGCGCTAATCACTTCGCCAACGGCGACGCTGCCGGCACCTTCGCTGGTAGATATAACCACCGCCTGGTCCACGTAACGTGAAATGATATGATTTTATGCAGACGGTATATAGTTGTTCCAGATAAGAAGGGAAATTCCCACGTTCGGAAGATCAGCCAAACGTACCGGGCCCGCTTCAGAGTTGAGCGCAACGTCAAGCATTGCGGTCACGGCATAGCGCCCTTTAGATGTCAGTCTCATGTCGACTCCACCTCGGCTGCCCCTGCCCGGGTTTTTTATTGTAAAAGTGGGGTATTGCATAGCAGGGTCAAGTCTGACATTCCCGAGAAAATTGGTCAACTATTTACTTGACTGATTTAGTCGGGTATTTATCTTTCAGTGCCATTTTTTTATCGTGGCTTTGTACCTGTTGTGGATGCGTGTGAACACCTTATCCGACCTACGGTTCTTACATTGTAGGCCTGATAAGACGCGTTAAGCGTCGCATCAGGCAATCACTGTTATTCGGCCTTGTTACCTTTATTCTGCTGCTCGAAGAAGCCAGAATCCGCGCAGGATATTCATTTCTTGCTTTCCGGCGCGCACGGGTAAACAGACTGCGCAATTTATTCATCACCTGCCCCGTATGGTTTTCATGCAGAAAACCGGTTGCCAGCAGCGTTTGTTCCAGATGACCATAAACGCTCCAGATTATCGACCAGCGGATACGGCGTTCTTCATGCTCGACCTGCTCGCCATTTTCCTGTTGCCAGCCAGGCCATGCGCACTTCATAGGCAAGAACCCGCACCGCCATCGCCAGGTTCAGCGAGGCGTACTTCGGGTTAGCCGAATCGCGACACGACAATGGGATTCCGCGACTTTTATTTATTAAGCTGACGTGCCACTACCAAACACCAGCGCCACCGGGGTATTCGCCGTTCAGCGACGCTTTTCAGACCGCATTCGCGCGGTCGAGCATCGGCCACGGCAGCGTGCGGGAGCGCGCGCTGGTGCCCACGACCAGGCTACAACCGGCTAACGCTTCGTCGAGCGTATTCGACGATGTGAGCATTACCAATCACATTGCTGGCCCCGCCGCCAGGGCAATCGCCTGGCAGTTGGGTTTCACGAGTGGATTGACCAGCCAACAGATTGGTTAATCCCATTGTTTTTCATGGCACGGTACAGAACCCATATTGCCGGTGTGTGACGTCTCCACCAGCACAATTCGAAGATTTCGCAGCATCGTCTTTCTTCATCCTGGAAATATTATTCACGCATCTTATCATAAAACGAAGACAGATGCCGATCGCCGCGACAACTCGGCGCCGTTTTCCCGTTCAACATCCAGTGAGAGACCGATGCATCCGACGCGGACATTGCCTGCTGTGCAGCGCGCAAGGCGGGTAATTTAATTGCCAAAAACGTACTAAACCCCGGATGCTGTGCAGAAGTGGAGCCAGAAAGGCAGTAACGATTTTGTGACCAACGTAGAAGAGCTGCCGAAGCGGTGATTATTGAAATACTATTCTAAATCTTACCCACCACACCATCATCACCGAGCAAGCTGTGGACCAGTAACTGATCAGGATGTTGAATGGGCTTACCATTCACTGGATGGCACTACCAACTTTATCACGTCTGCCGCACTTCGCGCAGATTTATCGCCGTTCGTATCAAGGCCGCACCCAAGTCGCTGTGGAATACGATCGGACGCGTCAACTGTTCACCGCCACTCGCGGTCAGGGCGACAGCCAACGGCTACCGTCTGCGCGGCAGCACCGCTCGCGATCGACGGCACGATTCTGGCTACCGGCTTCCCGTTCAAAGCAAAACAGTACGCCATGACCTACATCAACATCGTCGGCAAACTGTTCAACGAATGTGCAGACTTCCGTCGTACCGGTTCTGCGCTGGATTTGGCTTACGTCGCTGCGGGTCGCGTTGACGGTTTCTTTGAAATCGGTCTGCGCCCGTGGGACTTCGCCGGAGGCGAAGCTGCCGGTCGTGAGCGGGCGGCATCGTCAGCGACTTCACCGGTGGTCATAACGACATGCTGACCGGTACATCCGAGTTGCCGGTAACCTGGCGCGTTGTTAAAGCCATGCCGGCAACATGCGCTACGAGTTAAGCGAACGCTCTGAAACGTTGTCACTCAGGCGGGTGATATCAATCCACCCGCCCCCGCCTTTCAGGCGCTATTCCGACAATTTCCTCCACTGCTTTACTTTCTTTGTTACTCTCCCACCATCTTTCCCCGATTAATGGATGATAAAGAAGTCGCAAGGAAAGGTTATGGCACTGCCAGTGAACAAACGCGTTCCCAAATTCTGTTTATTCTCTTTGTTGTTGCCTTCTGCGTTTATTTTTAGCGCCGTGCGTTCCCATCAATTTCTTCTATTATCCCGACGATAATCATGTCCGATCCCTGGTCGGCGGAATTCGTCGAATTTACGGTGAAGGACGGTACTCGTCTGCAAGGCTGGTTCTACCCCTTCGATGGCTGCTGACAACACCATCGCAACCATCATCTTCATGCTCACGGCAATGCCGGAAATATGTCCGCCGACTGGCCGCTGGTCAGTTGGTTACCCCAGCGTAATTTCAACGTTTTTATGTTTGATTATCGCGGGTTTGGGCAATCAAAAGGCACGCCGTCCCAGGCCGGATCGCCAGCGATACGCAAAGCGCCATCAATGTGGTGCGCCATCGCAGCGATGTAAACCCACAACGGCTGGCGCCGTTCGGGCAGAGTATCGGCGGGGCGCATATCTTGCTGTTATTGGTCAGGGTGATTGTGAAGGCATACGTGCGGTGATCCTCGATTCCACATTTGCCTCTACGCAACCATCGCCACCAGATGATCCCCGGCAGTGGCGACTTACGATGAGAGTTACAGCGGCGAAAATTACATCGCCAGCGTCAGCCCGATTGGCTTTTACTTATTTTACGGTAAAGCCGATCACGTTATCCCATGGCAGCACAGCGAAAAGTTGTATAGCCTTGCTAAATAGCCAAAACGGTTGATCCTAATCCCGGATGGTGAACACATTGATGCTTTTTCCGATCGTCACGGCGATGTTTATTGCGACAGACGGCGGACCTATCCTTAGCGTGTTCTATCCGCAGAATTAACCCATGATTGCTAGCACGATATCATTCACAAAACCACCTTAAGACATGCTAATCCACTGGTCAGAACAGTTTAAGATGAGAAAAATTCTGTGACGCTTGCCAACATTTCTGATGATTAGCATTCCCTTCGTCATTTCCCTAAGCAAACTTTAGCTATCTGTATCATATTATGTGATGGGAGATTTAAGATTATGCCTACGCTTGCCCTCACCATCTGTCCTTTCGGCCTCCCCAGCGCCGCTGCCAGATCTTGCTATGCTCTTTCAGCCGGGTATGACCGCCACCATGGCAACCTTCAGCGAGCTTAATGGTGTGAGGATGATGACATTGCCAGTCTGATATCAGCCAGGACGGAGATTCCTGCGCTATCATCAGACTCACACTGACGCCTGGTTATGACGGTAGCTACCGGGTTGAAGGTACAGTGCTTAACCAACGTTTGTGTTTATTTCACTGGTGATCCACGTGGTTTCCGTCTGTGTCCGTCATTCATTACCAGCGATTCACCCCCGCCCTAAAGAGTGAATTCTAAAAAGCGGCGCGGAATTGCGCGTAACTTTTACGACGATACCTATCTACAAGCGTTAGCTAATCTCTGCTTCGACGGCTGCAAAATGCTTTGAATTGTGGATATTCATTTCCTGTGTCTGTATCTGCAATATTGTTTGCTGCAGCACCACGCTGGAATGACGCCTCAAGTCAAGTCCGCTCCACGTCGCTGGCGGATCCTGCCCTCGAATTTCAGGCAGCGAGGAAAATCGGATGTTACGCCACTGGTAGTGCTTGGGCGCTCCAGCCGGTACCGCCTGATGAGCGACTGTTTATGGCACGGTCTTCTTCCATGTTGCGGGTTCCCATTCACTGCGGATGCGCATCAGCGAGACAGACAATTGCGTCAGTCTATCAAACGTCTGGTAAACCATTTTCGTGAGCTGGCAAATGTTTGTTTTATGATGACAGGGTCATGTGATCAGCTTTATACCCACCTCGCCTGCGTTAAATCGCAGTTTGTTTGCCATCGGTATTGATAATACCCTGCCGGTAGAGTTTGCCAGACTGTAACCCATGCCTGGTGCGCACCACCCGCGCGGCGCTGGCCGGATTTGTAAAGTGATACGGCGTCGATCTTTCTGATGAGGAAAGTGGTCTGGTCGCGGCGATTTTCGGTGCCTGGCTATGCAGGAAAACGATTTGCATGAAAACAGATTAATCCACTGACCCGGGAATGATAGCGAGCGAGAAGCGCAGATTGAGCAGCAGTTACGCGAACTAACGTTACTGCCGCTCAACATTAAGCATATGTCGGTAAAGGCATTTTTGCAGACAGGCGCTCCGCGTGGCGCGGCACTGATTATTGCGCCTTATACCATGCCGTTACCGCTCTTTTCACCACCGCTGATCTATACGGACCTGACGCTGACAACACATCAACAGGAGCAGATCCGCAAAATGCTCGAATCAGCATGAGGGAACAACTTTCGGGCGCAAAAACATTGCCGGAAGCGCCACCAGCGCCATTACCCAGAACACGCCGTGGCCCAGATATTGATACAGGAAACCGGCGAAAACGGTCATGATAGCGATACTGCCGCCCATCGCGACGGCAGAGTAAACCGCCTGTAAACGGATGACTTCGCTAACCTGGCGAGCAGCAATATAACGCATGGCGGCCAGGTGGCAGACCGTGAAGGTGCCGCAATGCAGAATTTGCACCACTATCAACCACGGCAACGCCGTAGTTGCTCCCATAATGCCCCAGCGCACTACGCCGCAAATCGCCGAGATCAACAGCATATCGCGAGCACTACAACGGCGGAAAAGTTTATTACTCAGCGCAAAGATAATGACTTCCGCCACCACGCCCAGCGACCACAAATACCCCACCGCCGAGGCCGAGTAGCCAGCTGCCTGCCAGTAAATGGCGCTAAAACCGTAATAGGCCGCATGTGCCCCCTGCAATAAACAAACGCAGGCCAGAAAGCGCCAGTTCTGGCGAACCAGCGCCAACCACGCAGACCAACCGGTGCTCTCCTGCTGGCGGCTTGCCCCTTGTGGCTGAATCGTCGGACGGATGAGAAAGCCGAGCAGCATGGATGCCACGCCCAACGTCAACAGCACGAGGATCACCCGATAATCAAACATAGTGACCAGTTTGCCCGTCAGCGCCGAGCCAATGACAAACGCCACCGAGCCCCACAGTCGCACTTTGCCGTAATCAAGCGGGAACTGCTTTTGCCACGTATTCGCCAGTGCATCGGTCAACGGTACCAGCGGTGAGAAAAAGAGGTTAAAGCCAATCATCACCAGCATCAGCCACGCTACGTGCGCCCCCGCCCAGAAGGCGACAGCAAAGAGAAGTGGCAGCAGTGCCAGCACGCGCAAGGCGGAAATCAGGCGGGAAGGATCGCTGACGCGGGGCGCGATGAGCAAACTCCCGAGAAAACGGGCAACCAGACCTGCCCCCAATAACAGGCCGATGGTTTCTGGCGTTAAACCAATCCCTTTAAGCCAGACGCTCCAGAAAGGTAAAAAAATGCCGTAACTAAAAAAGTATGTGAAATAGCCGAGCGCCAACCAGCGCGTGGATTGCAAAACCATGAGTCCCTCCCGTCAGGAGGCGTTAGTCTGGGGTTAATCGAATGTTGGTGCAAGTTGAAAAATAAGAATATTCGAGCCTGCTTCCCGATGTCTGTAACGCCAGTTCACAAGCACTAAAAAACTGCGATCCGCGACGCATGTTGCAAAAATAATGCGTAATTATGCCGTTACGCTTGCCAAACGTTCCTGCACAATGGCGATGAAATCGCGTAATGCCAGCTTCATCTCCCCTTTCTTCCACGCCATCAGTAAAGCAATGGAAGGCACATTTCCGGCAATGGGACGAAAAACAACCTGCCCGGTATTAAAATTATTCATATAACCGGGTATCAAAGTGACGCCCAGCCCCATGCCCACCAGATTCATGGTCACCAGAATATTCGTTGCCACCTGGACGATATTTGGCTGGCTGTTTTCTTGCGCAAACCACGCTTTAACGATCGGCGCAAGCGAACCGGAATACGCCGGATCGGTACTGACGAAATTCACGCCATCCAGTTGCGCGGCGGTGATCTCTTTTTCATGTGCTAAAGGGTGATCAACCGGTAACACCACCACTAATGGTTCGTCAAAAAGCTCCAGATAATCAATCTCCGGGCTATAAACAGGATGGCGCATTAAGCCGACGTCGAGTTCACCACGGCGAATTTTTTCCTCCTGTTGCGTGGTGATTAAACTCACCAGCTCAATCAAGGTGTCTGGCTGTCTGAGACGAAACATCGGTAATACTTTTGGCAATAAATTCACTTCCGCCGATGGCACAAAGCCAATGGTTAATTGTCTGTCTTCCTGACAATTTTCCGCGCCTGTAATTTGCAACAGCATTTTCCGCTTGTTCGAGGATTGCCAGCGCGTCCTGGAGAAAACATGTTCCCGCCGCCGTCAACGCGACTTTGCGCTTATCCCTCACCAGTAACGGAACACCGACACAGTTTTCAAGATTGCGGATCCCGGCTGCTTAACGAAGGCTGTGAGGTATGCAGTTTTTCCGCTGCATGAGAAAGTTCAGTGCCTGCGCCACGACGAAATAGCGTAAATGCCGTAGTTCCATCGACCTTCCCCTTGTTATCGAAAAACGTCTCAGCTGGTAGAAATTAACGATTTCACATATTAGTACTCAACCAGCAACATCCTTATGGCACAAAAAATAGAAGGTCAATACATCTTATCTTTCAGGATTAAAAAATATGACCACACCCTCAGATTTGAACATTTACCAATGATCATACCCAAAATGGTCGGGTCACTCCGCGTATTTATACCGACCCAGATATTTACCAACTGGAGCTTGAACGTATTTTCGGCCGTTGCTGGTTATCTCTCGCCCACGAAAGCCATATTGAAAAACCTTGTGATTTCTTTAACACCTACATGGGAAGATGCGGTTGTCGTAGTGCGTCAGAAAGATGCAGCATTAAGGCGTTTCTCAACCAATGCCGCCACCGGGCCACGCGTGTGAGTTATGCAGATTGCGGCAAACACTCGCGCCTTTACCTGTCCGTATCACGGCTGGTCTTATGGCATTAACGGCGAGTCGATCGACGTACCGCTGGTCTTCTTTGCCCACTGATAAGGGTTGGTAAATCCCACTGGGGACTAAACTAGTTCTGTGTGGAGAGTTATAAAGGGCTGATTTTTGGAACTGGGGCACCAGCGCACCGGGCCTGCGTGATTACCTGGGTGACATTGCCTGTATCTGGATGGCATGCTGGATTGTCGCGAAGGCGGCACCGAGATTGTTGGCGGCGTACAAAAGTGGTGATCAAACTGTAACGGAAATTCCCGGCAGAGCAGTTCGCCAGTGACCAGTATCATGCTCTGTTCCAGCCATGCTTCTGCCGTTCAGGTATTAGGGGCGAAAGATGATGGCAGCGTAGCGCCTCGGTGATGGACAAATCTCGCCCGCCCGGTGTGGACTGCTAAAGATGCGCTGCAATTTGGTCAGGACGGTCACGGTAGCGGTTTCTTCTTTTACCGAAAAACCGGATGCTAATGTCTCGGGTCGATGGCGCAGTTTCAAAGCTATTACCGCGAAACCTATGCCGAAGCAGAACAACGTTTAGGTTAAGTTCGCGCCCTGCGCCTGGCGGGTCATAACAAGTATTTTCCCCACGCTTTCATGGCTCAACGGCACTGCCACGCTCCGCGTCTGGCATCCGCGCGGCCCTGATCAAGTTGAAGTGTGGGCGTTCTGTATTACTCGACAAAGCTGCCTCCTATGAACTCAAAGCCGCTTTTGAAACATCCCTACGTTGTGCTTTTGGTCCTGCTGGTTTTCTCGAGCAGGATGACTCGGAGAACTGGTGTGAAATCCAGAAATTGCTTAAAGGCCACCGCGCCCGCACAGGAAACCGCGTCGGAAATGGGGTCTTGGTCAGGAAAAGTGTTGCGACGACGGCATTCCTGCATTACTAACGATATTTTCTCAGAAATCTGCCGCTCGCGGAATGTAACCAACGTTGGCCGATCTCCTGAGTAGCGAAAGCTGGCAAGAAGTGCTGGATAAAACCGCCGCTTACCAGCAGGAGGTGATGAATGAGTGCGCAAGTTTCACTGGAGTTACATCACCGCATTAGCCAGTTTCTCTTTTCACGAAGCCAGTCTGCTGGATGACTGGAAATTTCGTGACTGGCTGGCACAGCTCGACGAAGAGATCGTTACACCATGCGCACCACGGGTCAACGCGCAACGCGCGACCGCCGCAAAGGCGTTCAGCCACCGACGACTCCTGGATTTTTAATGACACCAAAGACCAGCTGGAGTGGCGGAATCGCCCGTCTGGAAAAACGGGCATGGCCTGGGCAGAAGAGCCGCCGTCACGCACTGTTCATGAGAATCAGCAATCGCCCAGGAAAGCGAAACCGACATCCCAACGTATTTGCGGTGAGGTGAATTATCTACTTTATCGGCAAAAGAGCGCGATGAACATTTGATGTTGGAACGCGTTTCGACAATAGTTCGCCGTCTGGACACTACAAGATGGTGTCGGCTGGAACGGGATATCGTCCTGATTTAGTGAGATTTATTTCCCATAACCTGATGTACTGTTTGATGAATCGAATTTATGCGTGTCCCGTTGCGGGATGTGCCGGAGGCGAGGCTCTCCGGATCGAACACCTCGCCCGTCATCGCCCTGTTCAACGTCTGGCCGGCGCAGTTTATGCCGATTAACGATTCCGTCGCAGCCATGGTAATGCGTCAATGTCAGAAGGGTATCTGGAGACTACGCCACGGTGGAGTGCCCGCTACACGCCGCCAAGTTCTTGGAAAACGGGGTAAAAGCGTTATGCCTGCCCGCCACCGATCCGCTCACCACTTATCCAGTACACGTTGAAGGTGGTGACATTTTCATCGACTTACCGGAGGCGCAGCCATCAGCGATTGGCATAACGAGTCCAATTTTTATTACCGGGCGGCGGATTGGGATTAGGGCTGGCGCTGGTCGAGCGATTTATCGAAGAAGGCGCGCAGGTTGCCACGCTGGAACCGTCGGCGGCAAAGTCGCGAGTCCTGCGTCAGCGATTTGGCGAACATATTCTGGCGGTGGAGGATGTGACCTGTTATGCCGATTATCAACGCGCTGGTCGATCAGATTCTACTCGTTCCGGCAAGCTGGATTGTTTTATCGGCAATGCAGGCATCTGGGATCACAATGCCTCACTCGGTCAATACTCCCGCAGAGACGCCAACTGGCTTCCACGAGCTGTTTAACGTCAACGTACGGCTGCGCCGCCGGGCGCAAAAGCCGCGCTCCGGCGTTAATCGCCAGTGAAGGCAGCATGATTTTCACACTGTCAAATGCCGCCTGGTATCTGGCGGTGGTGGCCCGCTGGTACACCGCCAGTAAACATGCCGTACCCGGACTTATTCGCCAACTGGCTTATGAACTGGCACCGAAAGTGCGGGTGAATGGCGTCGGCCCGTGTGGTATGGCCAGCGACCGTGGCCCACAGGCGCTCGGGCAAAGCGAACCGATAATGCAGTCTCTGACGCCGGAGAAGATTGCCTGATCCTCACCGCTGCAATCTTTCCCGCAACCTGCTGGATTTTACGGGGCCGTATGTGATGTTGGCATCGCGGCGGCAAGCACCGCGCATTAAGCGGTGACGATCAACGCTGCATGCGGGTTTAGCGATTCGCGGCATTCGCCACGTAGCGGCTGGGTCCTGTACCTTAGGAAGCACGATGAAGAAAAAAACGATCATTATTGTCGGTGGCGGCAAGCGGCGGCACTGGCTGCGGCCTCGCTACGCCAGCAAGGGTTCACCGGTGAGCTGCATCTGTTTTCCGATGAGCGACATCTTCCTTATGAACGACCTCCACTCTCGAAATCCATGTTGCTGGAAGATTCCCCTGCAGTTACAGCAGGTGTTACCCGCTAACTGGTGGCAGGAAAACAATGTTCATCTGCATTCCGGTGTAACCATCAAAACGCTGGGTCGCGACACACGAGAGTTGGTTACCAACGGCGAAAGCTGGCACTGGGATTAGCTTTTTATACAACTGGCGCGGCAGCTCGACCGCTGCCGTTGCTTGATGCACTGGCAGAACGCTGCTTTACCCTACGCTATGCCGGTGACGCCGCCAGACTGCGAGAAGTTCTGCAGCCGAACGGTCAGTCGTGATTATCCGGTGCCGGAACTATTGGCTTGGAACCTGCTGCCAGCGCCACGCAGCGCAGATGTAAGGTGACAGTGATTGAACTGGCGGAACCGTCATGGGCCTGGAGCTCACCACCGCCCGTGCAACGCTATCTTTTCACAGCGCCACCAGCAGGCTGGTGTGCGCATTCTGCTCAATAATGCCATTGAACATGTGGTCGATGGTGAAAAAGTAGAACTGACGCTGCAAAGTGGGGAAACGCTTCAGGCTGATGTGGTGATTTACGGTATTGGTATCAGCGCCAACGAGCAACTGGCTCGCGAGGCCAACCTTGATACTGCCGAATCGGCATTGTCATTGATGAGGCTTGCCGCACCTGCTATTCCCGCGTACCTTTGCCGGTGGCGATGTGGCAATCACTCGTCCCAGAACCTGCACTGACCGCCGCGAAAGCGGCAAATGCCAATAACCAGGCGCAAATCGCCGCTGCCGCAATGTTAGGGCTACCGCTACCGCTACTGCCGCCGCCTGGTTCTGGAGCGATCAAGTACAGCGACAGAACTTACAGTTTATTGGCGATATGCGTGGCGATGACTGGCTTTGTCGTGGCAACCCGGAAACTCAGAAGGCGATTTGGTTTAATCTGCAAAAACGGCGTGCTTATCGGCGCGGTCACGCTGAATCAGGGGCGTGAAATCGCCCAATTCGCAAATGGATTCCAGAGCGGCAAAACGTTTGATGCGAAGTCGCCGAGAGACGACAACATCGCGCTTAAATCACTGTAACCAGGATATTAGCGAACATCCTCAACGCCTGGGGCGTGGCGAGGTGCAAGATGTGCATCACGTTTTAAATCACATTATCTTGCAAAGGGATTGGTTATGAACACACTACGTTATTTTGATTCTGGAAGCCGCCCGCCCCGTTTTGTTGTCAATTGCCTGTATCGCCGTGGTCTTAATTTTCATTATTTTTGGTTTTCCCAAAATGATGGGCTTCTGATGCACTGTTGATATATGGCCTTGTTGGGCGCGCCAATGCCGATGCTGGCAGCGATTATTGCGGTAGTTATGGAAGTGCCCGCCGCGATATTAATCGTGCTCTCCTGCTCTTCACCTTCTCCGCTGGCGGCTTGTTCATTCTTTACACGCTGGGTACGGCGGTGATTGGTCACCATTACTGGGATATGACCTGGCGATGCGGTCGGCTAAATATGATTAATTTCTGGAAGAATGTCAGTATCGCTGGCGCGTTCTTGCTATTGGCAATTACCGGACCGGGGGCAATTTCTCTCGATCGGCGTTAGGAAAGATGCCGGATGCGGCGTGAACGCCTTATCCGGCATTTTATAAATTACAGCCACTCTACCCGCAACGACATCTCTGAGGTTGTTGATTCCCCTGGTGCTAGCGCAATGAGATCACACCCTTCCGGGCGATGATGCTCATCCGGCGCATGGCTCATCGGTTCCAGACAGAAGAAATCAAACGCATATCCTTTATCAAACGCAGGGTCGGAAACAAAGATGAAATAACACGGTGCAGGTGGCGTCGTTTCCATGATGATGGCATAACCTTCCTGCGGCTGCTCGATGCGGGCCTGACCATTCCATCCGGCAAAACCATTGTTCACCCACTGACGCGGCAACGGCGCGAGCTGGTTAAAATCCAGTTCCTGCGGTAGCTGCTCGCAAAACTCACCCGCCAGCCACTGCTCCCGTTCCAGCCAGTAACCGCTCGCCTGCGCCTGAATCCGCGTTTGTGGTGACAACGGAAAATAAGGATGCCAGCCGGTACCAAATGGCAGCGTCTCTGCCCCTTGATTGGTGACAGAGAGCGTCACCGTCAGCGTATCCGCCGTTAAATGAAACGCCTGACTTACCCGATAGTGATAGACACCGCTGCGATGTTCATACACCAGACACAAACTATCATCGCTGTGCGAGACACATTGCCACTCGCCCAGCCAGCCATCGCCGTGTAGATAGTGCGCATCCCACTCAACATTCGGTTGCAGTTGATACTCACGCCCCTGCCAGACAAAACGGTTGCCGCTCACCCGGTTTGCAAATGGCACCAGCGGAAAACATGAGGCATCGGTTGCCACACCGCTTTTTTTACCAGGACGTAAGAGCGGCGTCGTATCGCGCCAGAAGCCTTCGATTACGCCGCCCTGGTCAGAAACGTCCAGCTTTAGCGACCCGTGGGATAAGGTATAGATGGTCATCCGCTAACTCCTTAATCCGGGAAGTTAATCACAACTTTCCCGCATTTGCCGCTCGCCATCAGCACATAGGCATCACCTGCCTGTTCTAGCGAGAAGCGATGGGTAAT
Source organism: Shigella flexneri (assembly GCA_048288465.1). Lineage (GTDB taxonomy): Bacteria > Pseudomonadota > Gammaproteobacteria > Enterobacterales > Enterobacteriaceae > Enterobacter > Enterobacter flexneri_B. The sequence continues at coordinate 2,568,269 of CP182556.1, forward strand.
GGCGTTACGCGGCCACAGCTTCCAGTCAGTCAAATCGTGGGCGCATTTTTCCATATGGAACAGACTGGTCACCCAGGAGCCGATAATCCGCCGTTGATGGTGCATCAGATCAGCGCTGACCTCGAATTCCACTTTTCCGGTTTCACCAATGTAAACCACCCGCCCCCAGTCAGCAGTGGATTGCAGTGCCAGCAAGCGACCTGCGGCATTACCGGAACAATCGAGCGCAACATCCGCGCCACCGTGGGTAAGTTCAGCAATTATCTGCGGCAGACCTTCGGTGGTTGCTAAATAGCCGTGATCCATCCCCCCTAACTGTTTTGCCATCGCCAGACGTTCCGGCAGCATATCAACGCCGATGATCCGTTTTGCACCGCGACCTTTCGCCAGCATCATCGCCATCATGCCGACCGGCCCCAGACCGACCACCAGCACGTTATCGCTGCCGGAAACTTCGCCGCGCAAAATCCCTTCATAGGCCGTGCCAACGCCGCAACTGATAAACGCACCATCTTCGTAGCTCAGCGCATCCGGCAGGAGGATCAGATCTTTTTCTTCCGCCAGCAGATATTCGGCATGACCGCCGTCACGCTGCCAGCCGTAAGCCGCTTTTCCTTTGCCAGTACAAGAGATAGGAAAGCCGCGGCGGCAGTTCGGGCAAAAACCACAGCCAGAAATGTGATACACCAGCACGCGGTCGCCCTCTTTAAAATGGCGGCAGCCTTGCCCCATCGCCACAATCTGCCCGCACGGTTCATGACCGTTGATAAATCCCTGGTATAACGGTTTATCGGGTGCCGCCGCCGTGGCACAGTGTTGATGATAGATATAGTGGACATCGCTTCCGCAAATCCCGGAGGATTTCATTTTGATCAGTACCTGGTTAATCCCCGGCGTCGGCACCGCAACTTCACCGCAATCGACGAGTAAATTCCTGGTAAATGAGCTGCCAGCATCGTTTTCATAAATCCCTCATTAACAATACGATTAATATTGATCCCTGCCGCACCCGCGCCAGGGGCGTAAGGTTTAGCGTTTCGCTTTACTGCTTCGCTGGGTCAGCAAGATATTCGCCAGCACCGCCACCACGATGATGACGCCGCGTACCACCTGCTGGAAAAAGGAGTTAAACCGAGCAGCACCAGACCGTTACCGATTAGCGTAATCACCAGCACACCAAGCGATGTCCCGACAGGGAACCGCGACCGCCGGAAAGTGCCGTACCGCCGACCACGACCGCAGCGATGACGTCAAACTGCAGACCGTTCGCGGCACCTGCGTTAGGGAACCGAGGCGTGCCGCCAGCAAAATGCCGGTCACCGCCGCTAATCATCCCGAAAGGGTAAAGATAAGAATGCGCACCCGACGAACGTTAATACCGCACAACTGCGCCGCCGTGGCATTACCGCGACGGCAAAAACCGAGCGCCCGAAGGCGGTTTTTCGGCTAATGAACACAAAACAGCGCAAACAGCACCATCATGATCAGCGCGGATACTGGCACACCGAGAATTGCCGCCCAGCCAGTCCAGCACCTCCGTTTTCGTCAATCGGCACTGGCAGTGCGTTGGTCATAAACAGCCCCATTCCGCGCAGGGCGCTCCACAGCCCCAGTGTGGCAACGACACTTCGTACGTCAAACACGCCGCGCAGCACCCCGGCGAGCGTTCCCATCAGCGCGCCTAACAGCAACACCAGCAGACAAGCAATCGCCGACGGAACTTCAATTGCAGCAAAAATGCCAGGCACACCAGACGAAAAGCCACCATCGGCCCAACGCTGACATCAATTTCACCCGGAGATATGATCAGCGTGGTCGCCCAGGCGGCGATCCCAATGGTGGCGGCATCGCCACGTTCATTTGGTTATTCAATGGGATAAAGCCAGGCGCGTTAGGGAGAAGACCAGATAAAGAATGGCGATTACCACCAGCAAACCGATCTCATTAATATGGCGACTGACAAATTGTTTGAGCCAGACGCTCTGCCCTGCGGCACTCATAATGACGAAGCAGACATCTTCAGGTTCTTCGGTAAAATTCATGAGTGCACAGACAGAATGGCGGACATCAGCTCATCCGCATTGACCGGCGAGTGAACTCCGCGAGAACGTACCGTGCTGTAACAACAGGATGCGGTCGCACACCAGCGGCAACTCCTCCACTTCACTGGAGATAAACACCACGCTTTTTCCTTCGGCAGCCAGCTCACGGACAATACGGTAAATCTGCTGTTTGGCTTCGATATCGACGTCGCGCGTTGGCTCGTGAGCAACAAAATCTGGCTGGCGGCATAGACCCATCGACCCATCACCACTTTTTGCTGATTGCCACCAGAAAGCGTGCCGATGGGTGTTTTCGCTACTGGCAGCCTTGACCGTCATTCGCTGCATCACCTCTTCGGTCAGGCGGCGGATGGTGGACTAGTGCAGCACACCGTTGGTGCTGTTTTTTGCCGATTGGTCAGCACTGTATTTTCGTCAACGCCCAGCCAGGGAATTATGCCGCCGCTTCTTGCGGTTTTCTGGCGTATAGCCAATGCCGCGTTTCAGCATGTCGCCGTAATCGGGGCGGCATGATTTTCTCGCCGTTGATAACAATTTCGCCTGTTCATACGTCTCCAGCCCAACAATCGCCTTCAGCAATTCACTGCGCCCTGCCCCCAGCAGGCCAGCAATGCCAAGCACTTCGCCACGACGTAGCGTGAAGCTGATATCCTCCAGCTTGGGCTTATGGCGTAACGCACGGACTTCCAGTACAGCCTAATCCACAATTTCCTGAGGGGCTACCGGCGCTAGATCAACGTGATCACGCCCTAGCATCAGCGACACAATATGATGCGTGGAGGTGTTTTCGAGCATCACATCGCCCGCCACCTGACCATCGCGCATAACGGTGGCACAGGAGGCAATGCGGCGAATTTCTTCCATCCGGTGGCTGACATAAATCACCGCCACGCCCAGTGCCGACATCTTTTTCACCGCGCTGATCACCAGTTCAACTTCCGCACTCGCAAGCGAACTGGTGGGTTCATCAAGAATGACCACGCGCGGCTCGCCCTTCATCACCCGCGCAATTTCCACCAGCTGCTTTTGCGCCGGGCTTAGCGTTGAAACAATTTGTTCAGGACTAACGTCAACGCCCAGCGCCTGTAAGCAACGTTGGGCATCCTGCGCCATTTGCAGGTAATCAATCATGCCGTTGCGGCGGGCCACTGACCGAGGCAGAGGTTTTCCGCCACCGTCAGCCCTTCCACCAGACTTAATTCCTGATAAACCGCACGAACCCCCAGTTCAGCGGCACGGCGAGTCAACGTAGCTTCGTCACCTTCCAGTCGCGTCTCGCCAATCCAGATATCACCGCTATCCGGGCGTTCGCTGCCGGTAAGCATTCGAATGAGAGTCGATTTGCCCGCGCCGTTTTTACCTAACAGCGCACGAACTTCGCCTTTATTGAGCGTGAAGCCCGTCACCCAGCGCAACGACGCCGGGGTAACGCTTATTCCTGCCACCACTTTTGCTACCGGGACTGCCTCTGTTGCCGTGAATATAGGGACCTCTGCGAATCAGCGAGTACGGCAGACCATCAACTCCGCGTTGCCAGCCACTCGTTACCATCTTTCCGTTTTGGTATAGAGATCGATTGGCACCTGAATCACTTTTCACCGTCGGCTTGTTTATTGATAACCTTCAATGTTTGCGCGAAAACAGCATTGCCCATTTTTCTTTCCGGAAATATCCACTACCGCTTTCAGCACCTGATTGTTTTCAGCTCCTGAGCAATTTGGGTTGTCATATCCGAACCGAAAACAGCGATTTTTCCGGCCTGATTTTGATTACGTACCGCTTACCGCGCCGAGTGTCGCACCGCCCGACTCCCCCATAATGGCGTTGAGATCCGGCGTGGAGATAAGGAGTTCTTCACCAACGGAAATCGCTTTATCTAAACAGTCCCTTCTTGATTAGCGACAATTTGCGCGCCGGGAACGCGGGATTTTAATACTTCTTGATATCCTTTACGTCGCTGCACACAAACTTCAAAGGCTTCGCAATTGATGACGGCAATTTTTCGGCTGGTCAATTTTATTGGCAATAAAATAATCGGCGGCAGCGTTACCGAGTTTTTTACAAATTCCAGTTGATCGCCGACCAGATACGCCGAGACATATTTATCGACACCCTTTTGATTTATACAGGTGTTGTAGCAAATCACCGGAATACCCGCTTCACTGGCGCGACGAACGGTACGGCTACTGCCATTTTCAGGCATTGCCGATAAAAATAATGGCATCGACATTACGCGCCACGAGGGTATCAACAAAAGGGGTCTTCTTTCGAAGTGTTACCCTGGGCGTTAGTTTCAATTAACTGTACCTGTACTGAAGGTCTTGCCGCATCCTGAACGCCCTGACGCACTCCAGCGTGATGTCCTGGGTATCAAGGTATAGTGCACAATGGTATTTCTTTATCCGCGGCCCTGGCGAATAGTGCGCTACCTCATGGCGAGCCAATTAATAATAGATTACGGGTTGTTCTATTTTTTTAGGCATAGTGCCTCCTAGGGTTTTTATTAACAACGGCTTATTCTAATTATTTTGTGATGAGCGGCAGCGCATGTCGCTCAAATATTCAGTTAGTAGGGTTTAGTGAACGTAATTCAGAATTACAAGGCATCACGGTGGTGAATAATGCCGCTTTGGCCAGGCGGATTAATCGCCGTCAATTCAGCGCGAGCAGATTCATATTGCGCGCACCTCCCCAGTCCCGCGGACGCCAACATCGCCACCATCAGGCATTTTTCTTTATGCTGTGTTGTAAATCGCCGTAGCAGCGACAACAGGTCAGGTTGTGAAACAGCAAAGAAATCCGCCTCGATACTGGTTTTCGCCATCTCTGCGCCGACTGTTTCATTTCACTAAACAGTTGCTGTGCGGTTTGTGTTCACCCAGCAGTCGCAGCGCCATTCCTTGCCAGAAGAGATAATCAACCGGCTGATCGTGTAATTTAACTGGGATGTTAATGGTGCGATCGCCGGTCGCCGCCAGACGTAAACAACGCATCGCTTCAGTTTCGATCGCCCTGCGCGTTGGCGCATATCGCCTGCCAGAACCAGATGTCGTTTATCAGTTGCCCGGTAAATGGCCTTCGCTCAAACTTCCCGCATAATGCAGCGCGGCATGAAGCAGTTCGCTGGCCTGCTGCGGCTGTCTGGCGTCAGATGCTGCCAGGCGCGTAATAACTGGTTGAGGATAAACTGACTGGTGACCTTCCTTCCCCGCCTTCCCACGGGTGGAATTTACGCGTGGCGGACGTCCGCCGCTTTGTCTGCCTGACCCGTGAGATGCCACAAATTGAGCAGTTCTGCGGTCATGTCGTCGCGTTTAGCGCAATTTCCTGATTATTTTCCAGACGCGCCAGCGTTTCTCCGGTGTGGCTCCACTTAACTTATCAAGCAAATCCCGTTCGAAAAGCAGACGTGCATCCTGCGGCGCAAGCTGATAAGCATTATCAAGATAACGCGCGGCCAGCTCATAATGGTGTTGGCTTATTCCACGCATGAATTGCTAACCCGCGCCAGCCGTCGGCAAACTCCGGCGACAGTTACGCAACGTTGCCATAAGGCAATGGCTTTGTTGTAGCTACGTTTGTGTAGTAGAAGCAGGCCAGTAAATGGCGAGCAAACCGCACTCTTCAATACTCTCCAGCGCCGCCACTCTGAACGTGTTGGGAAAGTTGGACAACTGCGGGAAGACATCAATGGCTTTTGCGACCAGTTCGCCACGTTGGCTTTCGGCAGCAAGCTGGCTTGCAGGTAAAGCGGCAGCGTGCGCTGGCAGTCCAGTGCGTTCGCGTCTCTGCGCCAGGGTGGGCATCCCCCAGTTAATCAGTTGCCCGGCGGTCGTCAGGGCGTTAACGTCGCGTCCCTGACACAGACCGCGCCACTGCGCGAGAGCTGCATTCGCTCGACCATCGAACCAGTTCAGCCACCACAGAGTGGCGTTCAGCGGATAATCGCGCAGCAGTTTTCTGGCGCTGCAAACGCGCGTTGTCCTGACGACCACTTAACACCAGCAGCAGATCATGCAGGCAAAGCACTTCCTGATTGGTTGGGCAGGCGAAGACTGTGTTGGCAAAAATCCAGACCCGCGTCGCGAGTTGCGTTTACGCGCCGCCGTCGTGCCAGACCATAATAGCGGCCTGCTTTACGATTGCCGCTCCAGACCGCACGCCGAAATCCTCTTCGGCTTGTTGAGATTGTGCTGACGTTCGTAAGCACTTGCGCGAATCAAACTCGCCCGTCCGCACTGCGGGTTTTTGTTCAGCGCATGTGCGCGTTTCAGCGCCTAGTGGCATACGCCACCGCTTGTGGAAGTGTCCGCGGTTATATTCCAGCATCGCCAGCGCCAGGTTACAGCGGAATTGAGCGGAATTCAGCGCCACACCGCGCAGGTAGTAATTGAACGGTGAACGGCTGGCGTGATGATATTGCTCCAGATGCTGACCGATAAAGCAGGCTTCATCTGTACTGGTAATGTCTGTGCTGCCAGTGGCGCTTTGGCGACGTCCGGCAACGGCAACTTTGCGGCTGATGTTCCTGATAAACTCAGTAAATATTGCCGTCGCATGGGAGAGCTCAATGGTCAGCCTTTCAGGATTGATACCGTGCAACACGCCTGGATGGCGGTCGCTGGTGTAAGGCCACGGCATCATCAAGTAACGCGTTGCATTTGCCGATTTCGCGGATCGCCAGGCGGTATCCGTTCGACGGAGAGATGGCATACAGCCCCCACTCGGGATCCCCCGCTCACTACGCTGGAGGTTTATCACCGCATCGCGGAGGCATTTTGCACCATGCCCAGAGAGTGATAAGGCAGGAATACTGCTCGAAACGCTTCTCTTCTAAGCATCAGCCAGGTAAAATCAGGCTGGTTATCGGCAAAAGTACCGGTCATCAGGTCGATATACGGGCCGTTATTGTCGGTCAGGCTCTTGTCCCACGCCTGGCCAATTCACTGTGTCCCAACTCCACTCGTTTTTTACCTGGCGCAATGTGGTCGTGCGCAACGTGCAGCAAACCGCCATCTTCATCGTGACACCACGCGCCAACAAAATCGTACTGTGATTTTCAGCCAATATGAGGTTGGAACAGGAAAATTTTTATAGCGAGAGATGCCACTCCAGCGGAGTAGTCCACTTTGAGTAAGTGCCGGTGGCGATGGGGAAAGCGGAGACGGCCTGGTTGCCGTGATCAAATACCGCCGTTTCATCCGGCGGGAAGTCGCTCTGATGCCCTTCCCCCCCCCTTTCACTGCCGGGTTGGCCCACCACAAGAAATGACGCGGCGTGGCGTTGCCGTTATAGACGCGGCTGGCGATTTCCAGCGCCGCCCGGTCAGGGCGCAGGGTGAAACCTGTCATCACCTGTAAACCATGCATCGGCTCCGTTTCGCCGACCCACACCGTCTGTGCGCCGTCTTCATGGGCTTCGAGGGTGAAATCAACGGGCATAAAGGTGGTCGGGCGATGGTGTTGCGGCCAGTTAAACTCAATCCCACCGGAGATCCACGGTCCCAGCAGCCCCACCAGCGCAGGTTTAATGACTTCATTGTGATAAACAAAATCGCGTTGTTTCACTTTATCCCATGCGCGATGACACCCACCGCCCAGTTCCGGCAGGATCATCACTTTGATGTAGTCGTTTTCCAGCCACACCGCCTGCCAGGATTTCAGGGTTTTCTGCTCGCTCAGCGTATCGGTCACGCCATAGGGATAAACCGCGCCGGACGATCCCTGATAAACGCGATTTTCCAGGAATATGGACGTATATCCTGCGGCCCGGTTTCAGAGGTCGGGATCTCAACGCGCTCTTGCCACACTTTTACTGGAGTCATGGTGCCCTCAATATTAACAAGAACATACTGAATTAAAAGATTTGTGGCAGTGTATTGAACAATCTGGCAATGTTTTTGCGGAATAATCACGACTTTAACTAAACAAGGTTTAGTGAAGATGAAAGCCTGCATTAACAATCAACAGATCCGCCACCATAACAAATGCGTGATTCTGGTACTGCGTATCGGCAAAAGCGCGCGAATAAATCGACGCTGGCCCGACTGGCGCAAATTTGATTCGGGCAGTCAGTATGATTTTGCAGGAACTGGAAAGCGAAAAACGGGTGGTGAATATCGATGATGAAAGCCATACGCGCGGGCATAGTAGCGGTACATCGCTGATTGCGCCGGAAGGTGACTGGACGCTGTGCCTGAACGTGACGCCCACCAGTATTGAGTGTCAGGTTGCTAATGCTTGTTTAAGTCCGAAAGGTGAATTTAGTACTTACAGATTGATGCACCGACGCCGCAGGCGCTGCTGTCCGAAATCGAAAAATGCTGGCATCGCCACCGTAAATTGTGGCCGGACCGTACCATCAACTTGGCGTTGGCAATCCACGGTGAGGTGCGATCCTGTGACCGGCATGTCGCGAAGAAGCCCTGCGCAAGCGCAGTGACAACGCCGGTGGAGGTGAAGATATGCTGGAAGAGAAGCTCGGCATTCGGGTGATCGTGGAGTCATGACTGCGTGATGCTGGCGCTGGCGGAGAAATCGCGAAGATGATTCGCAGAACCGGATTGCTGCGTGATCAAGCATGATTACGGCATTGGCTCGTAGTTCGTGATTAACGAGCAAGAAAATTTATCGCGGCAGTTTCTATGGTGACGGACAGATTGGTCACACCATCGTTAATCCGGATGGCGTCGTCTGCGACTGTGGACATTATGGCTACCTGGAATCATTCACCTGGTCAGCGCATTAAAAAAACAGGCGCGGGTATGGCTAATTCACAACCGGTTAGTACTCAACTTGATCCTGAAAAACTGGCTTCAGCGCAGTTAATCGCTGCCTGGCAAAGTGGAGAACCGTCGATCACCACTGGGTCAATCGCTCTGCCAATGCCATTGGTTTGAGTCTGTATAACTTCCTCAACATCCTCAATATTAATCAGATTTGGTTGTACGGTCGCGGTTGTGCCTTTGGTGAGAACTGGCTTAATACTATTATTCGCCAGACAGGATTTAACCCGTTCGACCGCGACGAAGGACCGAGCGTGAAAGCGACGCAAATTGGCTTTGGGCAATTGAGCTCGCACAACAGGTGCTCGGGAATTGGCTATTTGTATGTTGAGGCGCCAGTTGCGCAGCAGATTTGATGGCGCGATAACGTGAGAAAGGCTTCCCGAAGGAAGCCTTGAGTAGATCGTAAAACGAAGAGTTCCTGATGCGCTACGCTTATCGGCTGCACGGAGATTGCAATATATTGAATTTGCAAAGTTTTGTAGGCCGGATAAGGCGTTCACGCCGCATCCGGCATGAACGACGAGCACATTGACAGCAAATCACCGTTTCCGCTTATGCGTAAACCGGGTAACGTGCGCAGATGTCGAGAACTTTACGGGTAATCATGATAACGGCTTCATCATTGATGCTGTCCAGCACGTCACACATCCAGCCAGCCAGTTCTTTCGCTTCGGCTTCTTTAAAGCCACGACGGTAATCGCGGATTACCTACACGAATACCGGAGGTCACAAACCGGGTTCTTCGGATCGTTCGGTACGCTGTTTTTTGTTGACGGTGATGTTAGCACGGCCCAGAGCGGCGTCTGCTTCTTTACCGGTCAGGTTTTTATCAACCAAATCAGCAGGAACAGGTGGTTATCAGTGCCGCCGGAAACCGCTTTGTAGCCGCGCTGGGGAACACTTCTACCATCGCTTTAGCGTTTTTAGCGACCTGCTGCTGGTAAGTTTTGAACTCAGGCTCCATCGCTTCTTTCAGAGCAACCGCTTTACCAGCGATTACGTGCATCAACGGACCGCCCTGACCACGGGAAAACGGCAGAGTTCAGTTTTTTGTACAGCTCTTCGCTACCACCTTTCGCAAGAGATCAGGCCGCCGCGCAGAACCGCCAAGGGTTTTGTGAGTGGTGGTAGTAACGACGTGAGCATTGGGACCGGGTTCGGGTAGACGCCAGCAGCAACAGGCCCGCAACGTGCGCCATATCAACGAACGGTAAGCACCGATGCTGTCAGCGATTTTCACGCTGTTTCGCCCATCCACCACGCCGGAATATCGCAGAGAAACCACCGATAATCATTTTCGGCTTGTGTTCTTTCACTTGTTTTTCCAAATAGGCGTAGTCGATATGACCGGTAGCATCGATACCGTAAGGAACGATGTGTGCACAGTTTACGGAGAAGTTAACTGGGAAGACCGTGAGTCAGGTGACCGCCATGCGCCAAGGTTCATACCCAGAACGGTATCACCTGGTTCCGGCAGGCGGTGTAGACCGCAAAGTTCACGCTGGGAGCCGAGATAGGCTGGACGTTAGCGTAGTGGGCCGAACAGCTCTTCGCACAATAGATCGCCAGTTGTTCAACGATATCAACATACTCGCAACCGCCGTAGTAGCATTACCGGATAACCTTTAGCATATTCTTGGTCAGCTGAGAACCCTGCGCCTGCATTACACGCGGGCTGGTTGTAGTTTTCGGAGGCGATCGGTTGCGATATACTGTTCCTCTGACGTACTTTTTCCTGCTCCATAGCCTGCCACAGTTCGGCGTCATAATCGGCAATGTTCATTTCACGCTTTAACATCCACATATTCCTGACTCAGCTAACAATCAAATTCTTGGCCTTTATAGGCGGTCCTGTTGGACAACGGCGAACAGTATAACCGAATCTTTGTGCGATGACGGTTGACAAAGGAATTTACGCAAACGATTACCTTCAGGCTACGCAAGGCTTTGGAGAATAAAGAGCTTGCAACCGGAAACGGATTTCTTTTCAGGTTTGTGATGCAAATTTTTCACTTCATCACATTCTTTCTGAAAAACGCCAAAGAACCATTTACATTGCAGGGCTATTTTTTTTATAAGATGCATTTGAGATACATCAAACCAGGATGTGCAAAAAAAGGAAGACCATATGCTTGACGCTCAAACCATCGCTACGGTGAGAAAGCCACCATCCCTTTACTGGTGGAAACAGGGCCCAAGCTAACCGCCCATTTCTACGACCGTATGTTTACTCATAACCCAGAACTCGAAGAAATTTTTAACATGAGTAACCAGCGTAATGGCAATGACGTGAAGCCCTGTTTAACGCTGTGCCAGGCCTACGCCAGGTGATCTTGAAAACCTGCCTGCGCTGCTGCCAGCGGTCAGGAAATCGCGCAGCAGCACACCAGCTTCCAGATCGAACCGGAACAGTACAACATCGTCGGTGAACACCTGTTGGCAACGCTGGACGAAATGTTCAGCCCGGGGCAGGAAATACTGGTTAACGTGGGGTAAAGCCTATGGTGTACTGGCTAATGTATTTATAGATCGCGAGGCGAAATGTATAACGAAAACGCCAGCAAAGCCGGTGGTTGGGAAGGTACTCGCGATTTCCGCATTGTGGGCTAAACACCGCGCAGCGCGCTTATCACCAGCTTCAACTGGAGCCGGTGAGCGGTGGCGCAGTCAGCAGAATTCCGTACCAGGGCGATCTGTGGCGTCTGGCTGAAGCCGGAAGGTTTCCCGCATCAGGAAATTCGTCAGTACTCTTTGACTCGCAAACCGGATGGCAAAGGCTATCGTATTGCGGTGAAACGCAAGAGGGTGGGCAGGTATCCAACTGGTTGCACAATCACGAAATGTTGGCGATGTAGTGAACTGGTCGCTCCGGCAGGTGATTTCTTTATGGCTGTCGCAGAATGACACCGCCGTAACGTAAGGTCTACAGTGTTGGTAAACGCCGAGATGCTGGCAATGCTCGACACGCTCGCGAAGAGCAGGCCACACGGCACAGGCAAGTGAACTGGTTGCCATGCGGCAGAATGGCGATGTTCACGCCTTTGCCGATGGAGGCCGGAACTGGGGCATCGCCTGCCGCGCTTTACCGCGCACACCTGGTATGGTCAGCCAGAGCGAAGCCAATCGCGCTGAAGGCAGTTTGATAGCGAAGGTGTCATGGGGTTTGAGCCGGAACTGGAAGGTGCGCTCGGCAATCCGACAATGCAGTTCTATCTCTGCGGCCGGTTGGCTCCAGTGCAGTTTACCGCGAAACGGTACATGGATCTGGGCGTGAAGCAGGAAAACATTATTCGAATGCTTTGGGCCCGCATAAGGTGCTGTAATTTGATGTTGCCGGATGGAAACATCCGGCAACCCTTGACGCGGTTTAAATTGCCGCGTCGTCCTATTCACCGGTTGCGGATGCGAATGACCCGTGCCACGTCAAAGACGAAGATTTTACCGTCACCGATTTTGCCGGTTTGCGCCGTGCGAATGATGGTTCTGGCACAGGTATCGACAATGTCGTCCCGGTACGACAATCTCAATTTTCACTTCGGCAGAAAATCCACCATATCTCCGCGCACAGTACAGCTCGGTATGGCCTTTCTGGCGACCGAAAGCCTTTCACTTTTCGGATAACCGTCATGCCGGTAATACCGACTTGGGCCGATGCTCGCGGACATCGTCCACTTTGAAGGGTTTTATAATAGCCGTTGGAACTCTTTTCATGCTATTCCTTGAAAAGGTCGCCTGTCTTTTGATTGCTAAACGTAACACATAACGCCAATTCATTCCTTGAAATCGTTTGCATCCAGCTCGTGTCGGGAAAGCAGTTTATAAAATTCTCTGCCGGTTGCGCCCCGCCATTCTCGCCGCGTGGGTAACGATACCTTGGTGATTTGCAGCAGCTTACACAAATGATTAAGATCAAACTGATTACGTGCCTCAACAAAGGTTGGCAGCGCCATATTTTCACCCTCCAGCGCCTGCTCCACCAGCGCATCACTAATCACCGGAGATGAGGTCAGCGCCACGCGCTGTTCAATCGCATTGACCAACTGGCGCACATTACCCGGCCAGCTCGCGGTCATCAGGCGACTCATCGCATCGGTAGAGAAGCGCGCGGACGAAACGGTTTATGTCGCTCTGCTTGCCGCCTGGCGCAACAGGTGATTTGCCAGTAGCGGAATGCTCGTGTGCGCTCCACCGCAGTGCGGAATTTTCAGGCTGACAACGTTGAGGCGGTAATCGCAAGATCTTCGCGGAATTTGCCGCACGCCATCGCTTTTGGCAGATCACGGTGAGTGGCAGAAATAATCCGCACATTGATATCAATATCGCGGTTACTGCCCAGCCGGCGCGCTCTACGCTCCTGCAACACGCGCAGCAGTTTGACCTGTAACGGCGCAGGCATATCGCCAATTTCATCGAGAAATAGCCGCCTTCCACCACCTGGAATAAACCTCGCGATTGCTGACAGCGCCGAGTAAACGCGCCACGCGCATGACCAAACAGCTCCAACTCCAGGCAATTACTACGGGCAATGCGCCGCAGTTAATCGCAATAAATCGTTTGCTGTTGCGCGGGCTGGCGTTGTGGATAGCCTGGGCGAAAATCTCTTTCCCGGTGCCGCTCTGACCGTTAATCAAAACGCTGACGTCTGATTGCGCCACCAGCCGCGCCTGTTCCAGCAAACGCAGCATCAGCGGGCTGCGGGTGACAATTGCCTCGCGCCAGCGTTCATCGGTGGCTGGCGCGGATTGCTCCAGCGCATCGTCAATTGCCTGATATAGCGCATCTTTATCGACAGGCTTGGTGAGGAAACTAAAAACGCCCTGCTGTGTTGCAGCAACGGCATCGGGGATAGAACCATGCGCAGTAAGAATAATTACTGGCATTCCCGGCTGCACTTTCTGGATTTCAGCAAATAGCTGCATACCGTCCATTTCATCCATCCGCAGGTCGCTGATAACTAAATCTACTTTTTCGCGATTCAGTACCCGTAATCCTTCAGCGCCACTTTCCGCCGTGACCACACTGTAGCCTTCGCTGGTCAGGCGCAGGCCAAGCAGTTTCAGCAATCCCGGATCGTCATCGACCAATAATAAATGCGCAGGTTTATGGCTCATCAGGAGTGACCTCATGGGTGGATGGCGCGGGCTTTTCACTCTCGTGCGGCGTATCCGGCGAGAAATTTCCAGCCGGTTTGCGGGTCGAGAGCTGGCGTTCAATATCGGTCAGGTTTTCCAGCTTGCGGGTGGTGAGTTCCAGTTGCTGCTGTAGAACGTGATGTTGCTGGCGCAATGTATCCAGCTCGCTGTCGCTGGACTGCTGGAGTTTACTGTAACGTTGGCGCTCTTCCGCCAGTTGCAGTTGCAGCGCCTGACCGTCGCGCCAGAGTTGATACAGTGGGCGAACCTGTGCCGGGATCTCGGTACTTAACGCTTCAATACGCGCGACCAGCTGGCGGCGCTCATACGGCGTAATTTTGGCGTCGGCGAGCAAAATCCCTTGTTTAAAGGTATTTTGCCAGCTGCCGTCGTCATATTGGCGAGCTTGCTGACGCGACTGCGCAGGCATTAAACGATCAGCACAATCCATCGCCCGCAGCCAGTAAAGCGGATTGGTTTCGGTTGATTTACCTTGCAGCGCCCAGATGTCGCTACATTCAGTAGAAAGATAGTCAGCCAGTTGATAAACCGGAATTTTTTCTTCTGCTGGCGTATCAATGGCTGGCTTATTGTGATTCTGCACGCAACCCAGCAATGCCAGACATGGCAGCCCTGCCAGCCACAGCCGTCGGGGCAATAATCGTTGAAAAATGTGTCGCATATTCACCAGACTTAAAGCCTATCCCAGTGGGCGTAATTGTTGCAGACAGTCTGGACATGGACAGCGCGGAGAAACCGGGGCGTACATATCGTACGTGAAGATTTCGAGCACTACCCGGGGCCGAACTGACAAATAAAATAGCCTGATAGGATAGGCTGTTAGCATTATTTCGTGTTTTTCGACGACGGTAATTCAATGCGGAAACAAACGTCTTGCCCGCTCTCGTCGACCAGATACAGTTCCCCTTGCATACGGCGAATACAATCCCTGGCAATGCTTAATCCCAGACCGCTGCCCTTCACCGCCCCTTTTCGCTGGTGGCTTCCCTGAAAAAAGGGTTCGAAGATCATGGCGCGTTCCTCTTGCGGAATGGGCGTGCCTGTATTGATGACATCAATATAAACCCGCGCACCATGTAAACTGCTGCGAAGGCAAATGTTACCGGATTCAGCCCCGTAGTGCACCGCATTGGAGTAAAGATTATCCAGTACGCTCATCAGCAGCATTGGCTCCGCCAGGCAAGCTGTTGCTTTGAGATCGACGTCGGTATGCATCATTTTAGCCCGTGCGGGCAGGCTATGAGCAGAAACCACTGTCTCCACCAGCGGTGCTAATTCAACATTCTCCAGTTCCACCGCACTGTCCGCCTGTTTACGGTTGTAATCAAGCAGTTGTTCGATCAGTTTTTGCAAATTGCAGCTGCTGCTATCAAGAATGCTCACCACCTCTTTTTGCTCTGGCGTAAGCGGCCCGACAACCTGATCAGCCAGTAATTCAGTGCCCTCGCGCATACTCGCCAGTGGCGTTTTTAATTCATGAGATAAATGTCTTAAAAATTGATGGCGTTGGGATTCCAGCCATGACAGGCGCTCACTTAACCAAAGAATACGTTGCCCAACCGAGCGTAACTCGCTCGGTCCACAGAACGAAACGCTATTGCCCAGAGAACGCCCTTCCCCCAGACGGTTGATCATGCGCTCGATATTTTTCACCGGCCCGATAATCATCCGCGTGAAAAGTAGCACCATCACCAGACTCACCAGAAATAGCACCAGCGATTGCCAACCAAAATATTGCCCACGTTCGGCGATTTCACGCTGAAGTTGCTGCCCACGAGAGAACACCACTGTGCGCGTGGCCTGCACCATTTCGGTATTGGCACTGGCAAAGGCTTCAAGACGCGCGGCGGCGGCAGCATCGGGACCACTGTTGTTACACTGAAGTTGGGCCAGATTGTTCAAATCCTGACGCAATGCCTGGTAAAGTTTATCGTCTGGCAGTACGCCTGCGTGGGCATCGAGCATTTCGCTGTAACGCTTGCGCTGGCTTTGATAAACCTTCGCAAGCGTAGGGTCGTCCAGCACGCAATACTGACGGTAGCTACGCTCCATCTCCAGCGCCGCGTTGGTCATCGCTTCACTACGCCGGGCATCAATAAGCGTAGTGCGGTTAACCAGCGCCGCCTGATCGCTAAGCGCATTCAGGCTTTGCCAGGCTTGCCATGCCAGCACCAACAGGGGTAGTAGAATTAGCAAAAATGCCAGCATTACCAGTTGTCGTAATGAGCGGGGAAAAACGGGCCAGCGTTTCAAGGTGTTACTCTCGTCAGACGCGAATAGCCTGATGCTAACCGAGGGGAAGTTCAGATACAACAAAGCCGGGAATTACCCGGCTTTGTTATGGAATAAGGCGGTGCCTAACTCGACGTTTCGCCCGATGGTTGATATAGCTACGCTGATATCAGAAGTTGGACGGCAGGCACCTTGTTGTGCGTCATTCGAATTTTATGTAGCACGTCCCGAAGGGGCTGACATAAGTCGGTGAATGAGCCACTGCTTACTATTATGCAGTAACTGTGCCAATAAAGAAAATAGTTTGGTAACGTACTGATTATACGTTGCTTTGAGGGATTTATGGCTTCTTCGCTATTTGAATGTAAATCAGCCACTGTGTCGCTAAAAAGAGACAACTTAAGATAAACTTATTAGATTACAATAAAATCAATCATTTAAGTGTCGCCAGAAAGCGACACGGTAAACCACCCATTGTCGTGATTTACAGACACAAAAAAGCTCCCGGAGTTGGGAGCTTATGATAGTGGTTGGTGCTTAATGCCGCATCCGGGCTGCAAAACCAATGAACTGATGACTTACCCCAACTGCTTACGCGCATTGCGGAAAATGCGCATCCATGGGCCATCCTCGCCCCAGTTTTCCGGATGCCAGGAGTTGCTGACAGTACGGAAAACACGTTCCGGGTGCGGCATCATAATGGTGACTCGACCACTTTCAGTCGTAACCGCCGTAATACCGTTCGGTGAACCGTTCGGGTTAGCCGGGTAGGTTTCAGTGACTTTGCCGAAGTTATCGACATAGCGCAGTGCCACCAGCCCTTTGCTTTCCAGTGCCGCCAGATGCGCCGCATCACGCACTTCCACGCGCCCTTCACCATGAGAGACAGCAATCGGCATTTGCGAGCCCACCATCCCCTGCAACAGCAGAGACGGGCTTTGGGTTACTTCAACCAGGCTGAAACGCGCTTCAAAGCGATCGGAGGTGTTACGCACAAAACGTGGCCACAACTCACTCCCCGGGATCAGTTCACGCAGGTTAGACATCATCTGGCAACCGTTACATACCCCCAGGGCCAGCGTTTGCGGACGATGGAAGAAGGTTGCAAACTCATCGCGTACACGGTCATTGAACAGGATAGACTTCGCCCAACCTTCACCGGCACCCAGCACATCACCGTAGGAGAAACCTCCGCACGCGACCAGGGCGTGAAAATCCTCCAGTCCCGTACGTCCAGTCAGCAGGTCGCTCATATGCACGTCGATAGCATCAAAGCCCCCACGTTGGAAAGCTGCCGCCATTTCAACATGCGAGTTCACGCCCTGCTCACGCAGTACGGCAACTTTCGGACGTGCGCCAGTGGCAATATACGGTGCTGCCACATCTTCGTTGATATCGAACGACAGTTTTACATTCAGGCCCGGATCGGCGTCGTTAGATTTCGCCTGATGCTCCTGATCGGCACACTCCGGGTTGTCACGCAGGCGCTGCATCTGCCAGGTAGTTTCTGCCCACCAGACACGCAACGTAGTGCGGCTTTCGCTGAATACAGTCTGCCCGTTGGCGGTAATCACAAAACGGTCACCGGAAACCGCCTGCCCAACATAATGGACGCAATCCGCAAGCCCATGCTGTGCCAGTACGGACTCGACCGCTTCACGGTCAGCGGCACGAACCTGAATCACCGCACCCAGTTCTTCGTTAAACAACGCCGCCAGGCGATCGTCACCCAGAGAGGCGATATCCGCGTCAATGCCACAATGACCTGCAAAGGCCATTTCCGCCAGCGTTACCAGCAGGCCTCCATCAGAGCGGTCGTGATACGCCAGCAGCTTACGCTGTGCAACCAGCGCCTGAATCGCGTCATAGAAGCCTTTCAGTTGGACAACATCGCGTACATCTGCCGGTTTGTCGCCAAGCTGACGATAAACCTGCGCCAGCGCCGTTGCGCCCAGCGCGTTATTGCCTTTGCCCAAATCAATCAGCAGCAGTGCGTTATCTTCGGTACAAAGCTGCGGCGTGATGGTGTGACGTACATCTTCCACGCGGGCAAATGCAGAAATCACCAGCGACAGCGGCGACGTCATTTCGCGCTCTTCGTTACCTTCCTGCCAGCGGGTTTTCATCGACATAGAGTCTTTACCCACCGGGATCGTCAGGCCAAGCGCCGGACAAAGTTCTTCACCCACGGCTTTAACGGCTTCATACAGGCCCGCATCTTCACCAGGGTGGCCTGCCGCCGCCATCCAGTTGGCGGAAAGTTTAATGCGTTTGATATCGCCAATCTGTGTTGCGGCAATATTGGTTAACGCTTCACCGACCGCCAGACGGGCAGAGGCGGCGAAATCCAGCAGCGCAACCGGCGCACGCTCGCCAATCGCCATCGCTTCACCGTAGTAGCTGTCGAGGCTGGCGGTAGTGACCGCGCAGTTAGCGACCGGCACCTGCCACGGCCCCACCATCTGATCGCGCGCCACCATGCCGGTTACGCTGCGGTCACCGATGGTCACCAGGAAAGTTTTCTCCGCCACGGTCGGCAGATGCAGTACGCGTTTCACCGCGTCTGCAATGGTGATCCCTTCACGGACCAGCGCATCGCCCTTCGCTTTCAGCGTTTGTACATCGCGGGTCATCTTCGGCGTTTTACCAAGCAGGACGTCCAGCGGCAGATCGATCGGCTGATTATCAAAATGACGATCGTGCAGAGAAAGATGCAGTTCTTCGGTCGCTTCACCAATCACCGCGTAGGGTGCGCGCTCACGCTTACACAGTTCGTCAAACAGCGGTAATTGATCGGCAGCAACCGCCAGCACGTAGCGTTCCTGGGATTCGTTACACCAGATTTCCAGCGGGCTCATGCCCGGTTCGTCGCTTAGAATATCGCGCAGTTCAAATTTACCGCCGCGTCCGCCGTCGCTCACCAGCTCCGGCATCGCGTTAGAAAGACCGCCCGCACCGACGTCGTGGATAAACAGAATTGGGTTAGCATCACCAAGCTGCCAGCAACGGTCGATCACTTCCTGGCAACGACGCTCCATCTCCGGGTTGTCGCGCTGTACGGAAGCAAAGTCGAGGTCGGCATCAGACTGACCAGACGCCATGGAAGACGCCGCGCCGCCGCCAAGACCGATGTTCATTGCCGGGCCGCCGAGAACGACCAGCTTCGCACCGACGTTGATCTCGCCTTTTTGTACGTGATCGGCGCGAATGTTGCCGATCCCGCCCGCCAGCATGATCGGTTTGTGATAACCGCGCAGCTCTTCGCCATTGTGGCTGTTCACTTTTTCTTCATAAGTACGGAAGTAGCCGTTCAGTGCCGGACGACCAAATTCGTTGTTAAACGCCGCACCGCCCAGCGGGCCTTCGGTCATGATGTCCAGCGCGGTAACAATGCGCTCAGGCTTACCGAAATCTTCTTCCCACGGCTGTTCGAAGCCAGGAATTCGCAGGTTGGATACGGAGAAACCAACCAAACCAGCTTTCGGCTTCGCGCCGCGCCCGGTGGCACCTTCATCGCGGATTTCACCGCCGGAACCGGTCGCCGCGCCCGGCCACGGAGAAATCGCCGTCGGGTGGTTGTGAGTTTCGACTTTCATCAGGATGTGCGCCGGTTCCTGATGGAAATTGTAGCGGCCCGTTTCGTGGTCAGCAAAGTAGCGGCCCACTTCAGAACCTTCCATTACGGCGGCGTTATCTTTATAAGCAGAGAGAACGTGATCTGGCGTGGTTTCGAAAGTATTTTTGATCATCCTGAACAGCGATTTCGGCTGTTGTTCACCGTCGATAATCCAGTCGGCGTTAAAAATTTTGTGGCGGCAGTGCTCAGAGTTCGCCTGAGCGAACATATACAGCTCGATGTCGTTCGGGTTACGACCAAGCTTTGTGAAAGCATCCTGCAGATAGTCAATTTCATCTTCCGCCAGAGCCAAGCCAAGACGCAGGTTAGCGTCGATCAGCGCCTGACGGCCCTGCCCCAGCAAATCAACGCTTGTGACCGGAGTCGGTTGATGGTGGGCAAACAACTGCTCTGCATCATCTAAATCAAAAAAGACCGTTTCCATCATGCGGTCGTGCAGTTCAGCGGTAACCTGCTGCCATTGTTCATTGGTCAGCGTACCGGCTTCTATATAGTAAGCAACGCCGCGCTCAAGGCGGTTTACCTGTTGTAGCCCGCAGTTATGGGCAATATCGGTCGCTTTCGAAGACCAGGGAGAGATGGTGCCAGGACGCGGGGTCACCAGCAGGAGTTTGCCTTGCGGGGCGTGGCTGGCGAGTGCCGGACCATATTTCAGCAGGCGTTCAAGTTGTGCGTGCTCATCATCGTTTAACGGCGCATTGAGGTCAGCAAAATGGACATACTCGGCGTAAATATTGTGAACCGGGAGCCTGGCAGCCTGAAAACGTGCCAGCAGTTTGTTGATTCGGAATGCCGACAGTGCAGGCGAACCACGCAGAATTTCCATCATAAGTCTCTCGTCTTCTAAGCTTTCGGTGTACCCAAGGGGGGGGAAACGGGCGTCATTATAAAGAATCTGATGCGCTGACGAAACCGTTTGCGTGGAAATAAAATCACCATCGTGAATTAGCAACGCGTGCCGCCAATGGCTGTAATAAGTTGCCATCTGGCGCAGGTTTACGCAAAATGCCGCTCATTTATGAGTAAACCTTTCACTATTATTACGTTTTTTCAAGCTGGGACGCGCACGACACAGAGAATTAACTAATTGAAAAAATTAAAGATTAATTATCTGTTCATCGGCATTCTGGCACTGCTGCTCGCGGTCGCTCTCTGGCCATCCATTCCCTGGTTTGGTAAAGCCGACAACCGTATCGCCGCCATTCAAGCGCGGGGAGAGTTGCGTGTGAGCACCATTCATACTCCCCTGACTTATAACGAAATCAACGGGAAACCTTTTGGCCTGGATTACGAACTGGCGAAACAGTTTGCCGATTACCTCGGCGTAAAACTGAAAGTGACCGTGCGGCAGAATATCAGCCAGCTGTTTGACGACCTTGATAATGGTAACGCCGACCTGCTGGCGGCAGGACTGGTCTATAACAGTGAGCGGGTAAAAAATTATCAGCCTGGCCCTGCCTCTTATTCCGTGTCACAACAACTGGTTTATAAGAGTGGGTCAGTTCGCCACGTACGCTGGGCAACCTGACGGCAGAGCCATCACCCTGCACCGGGTCATGGTGGTGGCCACGATCTCCAGACCCTGAAAGAACAAAATTCCGGAATAAGCTGGAAGGTAAGCACAAAGAAGTAAATACGGAATAATGGAAGATGTCATCGAGGAAAACTCGATTACACCGGTACGGTTCTCTCGCCATCAGCCTGTTTCAGCGCGACTGACCCGGAGCTCACCGTAGCGCTCGATATCACCGATGAACAACCGGTGACTTCGTTAGCCCGTTAGATGGCGATAATACCCTTTCCGCCGCCCTGCTCGACTTCTTCAACGAAATGAATGAAGACGGTACGCTGGCACGCGTTGAAGAGAAATGCCGCGGGCATGGCGATGATTTTGATTACGTCGATACGCGCCACGTTTTTACGCCGTCGATGCGGTACTGCCCCATTTAAAGCCCCTGTTTGAGAAGATGCGCGAAGAAATTGACTGGCGTTTGCTGGCCGCTATTGCTTATCAGGAATCGCACTGGGATGCACAGGCCACTTCACCGACGGGTGTGCGCGGGCATGATGATGTTAACCAAAGATCCCGCGCAAAGCCTCGGCATTACAGATCGTGCCCGATGCCCGAACAAGCATCAGCGGTGGCGTGCGTTTGTGCAGGATATGTGGGTAAAGTACGGAAAGTGTGCCGAAACAGCGGATCTGGTTTGCCCTCGCTGCGTACAATATGGGCTATGCGCATATGCTGGATGCCCCCGCGCCCTGACGGCAAAAACCAAAGGGAATCCTGACAGTTCGGCTAACGTAAAACGGCGTCTCCTTTACTCGCCAGAAATCCTATTACAGCAAGCTGACTTACGGCTACGCTCGTGGACATGAAGCCTACGCTTATATCGAAAATCTTCGTAAGTCTCGGTTAGCCTGGTGGGTTATCTGCAAGGGAAAGAGGACAGGCTACAGAAGCAGCAACGGACTAGCGTGGTTCTGCAGGCGGTAGGGCGGCGGAGTTGGGCGAAGAGAAACTTCCTTTTCTACTCGTCTTCCCCAGTCGTCATCAAACTATTTGACCCATTCTCCCTCTCTGCTGTTTTAGGAAAGGGAGTAAAGAGAAACAAAATTAATCCGTGAGAAGATACGCTTTTTTCTGCGCTTTAATTTTAAGCTGGCGGCGCATGCGAAAGAAGTCACTGAGCAACGCCGCGCGCTCATCCGCCAGTATTCCTTCCGTAATTTCCACTCGGTGATTCATACCCGGATGATGCAGCACATCCCGTTAAAAACCCCGCAGCGCAGCTTTCGTGTCACGCGCACCAAAGACCACGCGACCGATGGACTGTCGATCATCGCTCCGGCACACATTCACCATGGTTCAAGCGTGACATACAACGTGGCGTCAATCAGACGATAATTTTCCATCACAGACCACCCTGCCGCAGGGCCATGATTCTCATGTGCAGTGGGATCATGGCGACCAATCGGGCAGATTCCAGGCCTCACCATTTGCCATTGTTATGCACTGATGCCCGCCGCAACCAGCACTTCCAGCTCATCCCAGGCACGTTTCGCCACGTCAGCGCGTAACGCATCCAGTATTCGTGGCTAAATTCGACTTCAGACAAAAAGAAACTCCGGTTATAAAAGCGCGGCGCATTATACACGGACGCTATGCTTTCTCTATTCCAGTTGCTGGAGTTCACCGCCAGGTTGCTTCGCCAACGATGCTGACAGAAATAAAGCAGCGGATTGTCCTGATTACTGTCGCTATAGCCACTGTACAGCCGCAGCGGAGTACGATTTTGCGCTCCATAAGACCTTTTCATGTCCCAGACGACGCATCGTCAATACCGACCGCCATAGCCACGCTGAATTTGGCTGGCGATCAGATCCAACCCGCAGGCAGCCAGGGCGTATCGAATGGACCGCTTTCAACCAGCAGCTGCGGAGAGCCGGTAATCGACCAGATATGGCGTCGGAACTTAACAGGTAGGAGTTTCGTCGTCGCCTGAACCAGCGGAAAGGCGGTAACCCGTCGCGAAACCAGCACACGGAATCGGCCTGCAACGTCTCTAAACGTGCCTTCGCTGTGACCAAAAGTGCCAGAACGAACTCATCGCCAGCATTTGCCGCACGACCTTTTATCAATAACGCAATGGCTATAATCAGCATGGGCGAGACAGTAACGCATTCAGCGGTTGGCGACGTAGTGAATGGCGCAGAAAGCTGCCAACATATCCTGCTGATGCGAATGTTCCATCTAAGTCAAAAAACACCACACGACGCTCGTGAGTTGCCAAACCGTACCTCCTCTGACTGAAACATCCTGAATTAATATCGCATACTACATAGCCTAACAGATAAATAATCACTTTAGGCAACAATAGACCGCATCATGGCTAACTGGAATTTTTAATTCATGGCAATTAGCGGCAATGGAATATAAAATTCACTCGCGTGTGTCTCATATTGCCTGTTGTCGCCACTATTTCATCGCGAGGAAAGATATGAACGGCTTACTTCGTATCCGTCAGCGTTACCAAGGGCTTGCCCAGAGTGATAAAAAACTGGCGGATTATCTGCTGCTACAACCTGATACGGCGCGCCATTTAAGCTCTCAGCAACTGGCCAACGAAGCCGGAGTCAGTCAGTCCAGCGTCGTGAAGTTCGCGCAAAAACTCGGCTATAAAGGTTTTCCGGCGCTTAAGTTGGCGTTGAGTGAAGCGCTGGCAAGCCAGCCGGAATCGCCCTCCGTGCCCATTCATAACCAAATCCGCGGTGATGATCCGTTACGGCTGGTCGGCGAAAAACTGATTAAAGAAAATACCGCCGCTATGTACGCAACGCTAAACGTTAATAGTGAAGAGAAACTGCATGAATGCGTAACAATGTTGCGCTCTGCGCGGCGGATAATTCTGACCGGTATTGGCGCTTCGGGTCTGGTGGCGCAAAACTTTGCCTGGAAGCTGATGAAGATTGGCTTCAATGCTGCCGCACTGCGCGATATGCATGCGCTACTCGCAACAGTACAGGCGTCGTCCCCTGACGATCTGTTATTAGCCATTTCCTACACCGGTGTACGACGCGAGTTAAACCTGGCGGCAGATGAGATGCTGCGAGTGGGCGGAAAAGTGCTGGCGATTACCGGCTTTACTCCGAATGCCCTGCAACAGCGTGCTTCTCATTGCCTGTATACCATTGCCGAAGAACAAGCGACAAACAGTGCTTCAATCTCTGCTTGTCACGCTCAGGGAATGTTAACGGATTTGCTGTTCATTGCGCTGATTCAGCAGGATCTGGAACTGGCACCAGAACGTATTCGTCATAGTGAAGCGCTGGTGAAAAAACTGGTCTGAGTAAAGAATGCGCGTATAATGCCCGCCCGGTTTGTGTTGTTTTGAGAGTTTCCTTATGGCGCTGTTAATCACTAAAAAATGCATCAATTGTGATATGTGTGAAATCAAATAAAAACACATTTATTTTCATAGTGATACAGCAATGTGTTATTGAATGTGTTGTTGGATTTATGGTGCAAAAAAATTTTGCATAAGTTCAGCAACACAAAGAACACCACTTTCTTTAACGTCCTCCGCGCCCTAAAGGACGGGGCTTTACGGCGCAAAAGGCCTGTGACATACAACATTAACTTTTCAGTCAACCGTAGCACGTTCTTGTATACGCCGTGTCTGCGGTTTTATATAACCCTGGCTGGAAACCTCTTATACAAAGTCGATTCGCCAACATCATAGATGATCGCCACCTTCTGGCGAGAAACTCCTGATGCAATTAGTCGCCCGGCCTGCGCCCATTATTCTGGTGAAAGTTTGGGACGGCGACCGCCAATTCGTCCCTGTGCGCGAGCAGCTTCCAGTCCTGCTTTTGTTCGTTCAACAATCAGTTCACGTTCCATTTCAGCCAGGGCACCCATCACATGGAAGAAAAAGCGTCCCATTGGTGTGCTGGTATCAATTGAATCAGTCAGACTACGAAAGTTGATGCCTCGTTCGCGCAACGCCTCCACCAGCACGACAAGATGCCGCATACTGCGCCCCAGCCGATCCAGCTTCCAGACAACCAGTGTGTCGCCTGCCGATAATGTCTTGAGCAGTTTTTTCAGCCCCGGTCTTTCGGACTTTGTACCACTTATCTTGTCTTCAAAAATCAGCTCGCATCCTGCACAGTTCAACGCATTACGTTGTAGATCGGTATTCTGGTCATTTGTTGATACGCGTACATAGCCAATAAGCATGGTAAATCCCCCTGTTAACAAGACACTGCGTCAAAAGTCGGGGGGGGGGGGGGGGGAGAATTGGGTGATCTCCTTCCATGGGAATACACAGTCATTATAAAATAGAATGTACTGTTTTTTTAAAGAAAAAAACAGTACATTGAGATATGATTTGGATCATTACTAAATCCTTTGCTGAAGTTACTATGTATATAAGCTTATTTTATACATGATTATTAGCAACAAATATTACCAAGTCAAGTAGTCAGGCTGGCTAAAATAGTTGGAGATGTTGTAGTATCTTACTCAAGACTAATGTCTTCTGGTATAAATCCTCTGCATTGTGAATATGTAAAACATCAAAAAAAGATGAACCAAATATACGAAAAAAGCAAATATACTTACCAGGGTAGAAAGCATGATATAACACTCATTCCCTTATGGCAAATATTCTGAAACACCCTCCTCATTAGGAGAGATACATTAAATACAATTTATTCACAATCTAATTCCATATCCATATGCGAGAAATTAATATGCTCAGAAACATTTCATCCTGTTTATTTCCACATATCAGCACAATTACATCCCCCAACCATTATTTGTCCGAATGGGATGATTGGGAGAAACAGGGGTTACCGGAAGAACAGCGTACTGAGGCGGTAAGAAGACTTCGTGCATGTCTTACCTCTAAGGGGCATAAACTGGACCTGCGAGCCTTGGCGCTTTCCTCGCTACCTGTACTCCCTGCTTGCATTAAAAAGCTTGATGTGAGCTGTAATAAATTAACCATCCTTACTGATTTACCTGAAAATATTAAAGAACTTATTGCAAGAGATAATTTCTTAACACATATATCTGCATTACCACATTATCTAATAACTTTGGATGTGTCCGAAAATCAATTAGAGAATCTGCCGTTATTACCAGACACCATCAAATCACTAAGCGCAGAGTATAATAGGTTATCCACACTGCCTTCATTACCCTTGAATTTAAAAAAACTTGAGGTTAGGAACAACGAACTGCAAACTCTTCCATCTCTGCCTTCTAATCTTAAGATACTTAAGGTTGCGCACAACCATCTTACTGAACTGCCCCCTTTACCTAGGAGACTGCAACTTCTTTTTGCATATAGCAATAGATTAAGCAACTTACCAAACATCCAAGAAAATATTATCATGAGAAGATTTTTTTATTTTGAAAACAACCAAATAACTACAATCCCGACAAATCTTTTTCGTTTAGATCCTCATATAACTATTGAGATTGCAAATAACCCCTTATCAGATCAAACTCTGCTATTCTTAATACAGCAAACTTCGGTTCCAAATTTTAACGGGCCTCAGTTTCGTATTTCCCTGTCAGACCAAAACAGACTGTTTTTACGCCAGATGTTGCCGCAAAATTTACATTCGCGCCATATCAGAGTCATCACTGAAGGGGGGCAGAACTTTCAGATCCCCCCTCTTCCCGAAACTGTGGCAGCCTGGTTTCCTGAAGCAGATCGTCGGGAGGTTTCTACACAATGGACTTCTTTTTCCACCGAGGAGAATTCCCGGGCATTCTCCGCGTTCCTTGACCGCCTTTCCGATACCGTCTCTGCACGCAATACCTCCGGATTCCGTGAACAGGTCGCTGCATGGCTGGAAAAACTCAGTGCCTCTGCGGAGCTTCGACAGCAGTCTTTCGCTGTTGCTGCTGATGCCACTGAGAGCTGTGAGGACCGTGTCGCGCTCACATGGAACAATCTCCGGAAAACCCTCCTGGTCCATCAGGCATCAGAAGGCCTTTTCGATAATGATACCGGCGCTCTGCTCTCCCTGGGCAGGGAAATGTTCCGCCTCGAAATTCTGGAGGACATTGCCCGGGATAAAGTCAGAACTCTCCATTTTGTGGATGAGATAGAAGTCTACCTGGCCTTCCAGACCATGCTCGCAGAGAAACTTCAGCTCTCCACTGCCGTGAAGGAAATGCGTTTCTATGGCGTGTCGGGAGTGACAGCAAATGACCTCCGCACTGCCGAAGCCATGGTCAGAAGCCGTGAAGAGAATGAATTTACGGACTGGTTCTCCCTCTGGGGACCATGGCATGCTGTACTGAAGCGTACGGAAGCTGACCGCTGGGCGCTGGCAGAAGAGCAGAAATATGAGATGCTGGAGAATGAGTACCCTCAGAGGGTGGCTGACCGGCTGAAAGCATCAGGTCTGAGCGGTGATGCGGATGCGGAGAGGGAAGCCGGTGCACAGGTGATGCGTGAGACTGAACAGCAGATTTACCGTCAGCTGACTGACGAGGTACTGGCCCTGCGATTGCCTGAAAACGGCTCACAACTGCACCATTCATAATCACATCGCATAAACCACAGACCGGACTGACTCCGGAAAAACAGAGGCCCGCCCCCGGGCCTCCCCGGATTCATCCGTTTCTCTGTTCAGCCTGACCGCACACCCCGGCGGCCGGATGACAGACTCCGCCTCGGTAAGCAAAGCGGTCTTCTGTGATTCCGCCAGTTGCGGCTTATTCATTACTTAACGTCAAACGCCCGAATTGAAGCCAAATCATCCAGACTGCTCAGCTCCTCTTTCATCTCCCGCTGACGGCGATAAATCTCATCGTTGCGATCGACCTGCGCCTGCACCATTGCTGCCGCCAGTTCTTCCAGTTCCGGCATCGACAGTTTCACCTGCTGATTATCCGCATCACTCCACACCATATGTGTTTGTGCCGCGACAGATTTTGCCAGCATGACCACCGGGGACAGGCGGGCCACTGACGAGGCGTCAGCGTTCCACGTGCGGCCGTTCCATTCAAACGTGAACGGCTTCGCCTCCTGTTCTGTGCGCCATGCTTCAATTTCCTGACGTCTGGCCTCTCTGGCCGCTTCCAGCATTTCTGGTGTCACAGTGAATGGGGCTATC
Organism: Shigella flexneri; assembly: GCA_048288465.1. Classification (GTDB taxonomy): domain Bacteria; phylum Pseudomonadota; class Gammaproteobacteria; order Enterobacterales; family Enterobacteriaceae; genus Enterobacter; species Enterobacter flexneri_B. The sequence continues at coordinate 2,596,784 of CP182556.1, forward strand.
TCACCCCATTTGCCACTTTGCAGTTCCTGCCAGATTTGCTGACCCGTCGGTGCAACATCATCAGCGGTGGCTGTGTAGGGAACTGCCTGGTCCCTGTCGTCAAAAAAAACGTCACAGTCTACTGCGCCACTTTCGGTATAACGGGGATTAATGATTTTTTTAATTTCCACGGTGCATTCCTCACGATGTGCGAATAAAAAGCCCGGGCATTGCGCCAGAGACATGTGCATCCGGCACCCCGGACAGGGCGCAATATGACCCCGGTAATGAATGCTCTGAACATCCCGTAATGAAAAATTGTGGGGATGCTATATACGTTCCGGTGGGAGTACCGGGCACTGAAATCCCCACCGGTCCCAGTCGTGAGCCTCTGTATGACTGCCCCCTGACAAGTCTGATGACTTTATCACCGTCAGCTTCTCCCTGGTACGCAGCAATAATCAGCCCGCCAATGTCAGGGTCTCCCCATCTGTTGCGGACAGAGCTCGCCACGATTCTGTAAATAATATCTTCTGTGGTTATATTTATTTTCACCCAGTCAGTCTGGATATGGGCCAGTAGCGGTAGCGGGTGTGATAAATGGGGCCGTTAATGCCGTAAAAAGTAAGGGATTTGGCTCTGTACCGCGGTTCTGTTGTCTCAGGGCGTGCATCAGTCCACCGGATGCTGAGCACCCCTTCAAACCGTGTGTCGGGTATGATGATGCCGTAGGGGCCAGCAACGGAATATTCACCTGGCAGCGCATTCCTTACCCAGGCCAGGAAATCACTCTTAGTGTCAAAACGGATAACATCTTCAGGCAGAAAAGCACACCCAAAGCCGAATGCGCCGGGTATCGCCAGACGGCCTTTTGTCCGGTCGTAAATGTCGCTCTGTGCTTCCATCGTGGCCGCACTTTTCAGCCCCAGATTATCCCGGGACTTCTGTTGTGCCTTTTCGCCTGCTGCTGCGATTTCTGACAGATGGTTAGCCATTTTCAGAGTGCCGGTCAGCGCAGCATCAATGTCATTTTTGGCCTGTTCTGCTGCGCGGGCATAACCTGCGGCTGCCGCCACATCCTGCGCCGTCTGCTGTGCGTTTCCGGCTGCGGCCCCGGCGCTCTGCTGCGCCTGCGCCACCATTTCCTCAAAGCGTTTGACGACATCCGGTTTCAGGTCGCCCTCATCAGGAGCAATCAGAAAGTCATTCAGCGTGCCGGGCTTTGAGTCCTCATATACAGCAATGTCGCCAACGTTGTACTCGTTGCGCCAGTCCTGTTTCAGATACACACCATATTTTCCAGTCCGCGCATGGAAACAGTATTCACCATCGTTTCCTGCCATCACATCAGCAACAGTGTTCATCACCACTTCCGGGGTGTTTACCCGGGATTTCAGAATAATATGGTATCCGGACATGGGGATACCTGCGCCATCAGTCAGCGCACCTGATATCACTACAGACATTGTTTTTCTCGCGATAAATTAAATCAGGAAGAACCTTCCGGAGAGGCGGGCCATTCAATGGCGTTGTATGAGGATTTATCAGTGATGGTGCTGAAATCCATCGCCTGCAGCGATTTCGCGTAAATACGACAGGCTTTCAGCTTTTCTTTATCTTCGTCGCTGATTAACCCCAGCAGCAGGTCTTCTTCCCATTCCCCTGTCCGGGCACTGACCTGAGCCAGAAGGGCATCACGCTCATCTTCCGCTTTGAGTCTGTAGTCAAAGACAAATTCATCATTGCGGTAAAACCAGTAACCCGGCGCGGTAATCCGTCGGTTAGCGGTAATATCCGGAACTTCGATAACGCTGGCATTGCGTGGCTCGATGCCTGTCACATCCTTACCGACCCACACCACGCGACCATCTCCGGTGTAAGCTATTTTTATTGTGTCGCTGGCGAAATTCTTCAGCTCTTCATACCAGTTTTTTCCGTCTTCTGAAAAAAGCCAGGTGACCGAATATCGTTTTGTCATCTGATATTGTTCTGCTGTTTTCGGATTACCCGCAGTAATATTTTTTAAATGCAACATTGTTAAATACTCGCTACGTTATACCAGGTGCCATTAATCAGTTTTTGCAGTGGTCGGTAATACACACCGTCAACGTTATCCGCTGAGTTACGGCCGGTATCCGATATCGCCATCCCTGACAGCCCGTGTCCCGAAGGTGCGCAAAATCTCCACGAAACGGTGTTACTGCCGGGGCTGTAATACATTTCATGGCCATACCGTACATCCTGTACCCCCTCTGTTCGATATTTATAGCGGGCATCGAAGTTTCCGTAATTTAACGGAATTACCTGTCCGTTAACAGTGAACACTATGCTGTTATCCGGGTTTCTCTGGCTGAAAAAATGCCAGCCTGAATCATCACCAAGCTCTGCAACAACAGGCCTGGATGGATTACCCCACAAATAAAACGCTGCATTTTTCGTGGAGTTGTTGGCGCTGGATAACGTGAATTTTCTGGCAGTTCCGGCCTGAATATTCTTAAAAGCAATAGCCACTCCATTCTGAAAGCGGATAGACTGGCCCCCTGAATCTCCAGACAACCAGTATCACTTATTTAAGTGATAGTCTTAATACTAGTTTTTAGACTAGTCATTGGAGAACAGATGATTGATGTCTTAGGGCCGGAGAAACGCAGACGGCGTACCACACAGGAAAAGATCGCAATTGTTCAGCAGAGCTTTGAACCGGGGATGACGGTCTCCCTCGTTGCCCGGCAACACGGTGTGGCAGCCAGCCAGCTATTTCTCTGGCGTAAGCAATACCAGGAAGGAAGTCTTACTGCTGTGGCCGCCGGAGAACAGGTTGTTCCTGCCTCTGAACTTGCTGCCGCCATGAAGCAGATTAAAGAACTCCAGCGCCTGCTCGGCAAGAAAACGATGGAAAATGAACTCCTCAAAGAAGCCGTTGAATATGGACGGGCAAAAAAGTGGATAGCGCACGCGCCCTTATTGCCCGGGGATGGGGAGTAAGCTTAGTCAGCCGTTGTCTCCGGGTGTCGCGTGCGCAGTTGCACGTCATTCTCAGACGAACCGATGACTGGATGGATGGCCGCCGCAGTCGTCACACTGATGATACGGATGTGCTTCTCCGTATACACCATGTTATCGGAGAGCTGCCCACGTATGGTTATCGTCGGGTATGGGCGCTGCTTCGCAGACAGGCAGAACTTGATGGTATGCCTGCGATCAATGCCAAACGTGTTTACCGGCTCATGCGCCAGAATGCGCTGTTGCTTGAGCGAAAACCTGCTGTACCGCCATCGAAACGGGCACATACAGGCAGAGTGGCCGTGAAAGAAAGCAATCAGCGATGGTGCTCTGACGGGTTCGAGTTCTGCTGTGATAACGGAGAGAGACTGCGTGTCACGTTCGCGCTGGACTGCTGTGATCGTGAGGCACTGCACTGGGCGGTGACTACCGGCGGCTTCAACAGTGAAACAGTACAGGATGTCATGCTGGGAGCGGTGGAACGCCGCTTCGGCAACGATCTTCCGTCGTCTCCAGTGGAGTGGCTGACGGATAATGGTTCATGCTACCGGGCTAATGAAACACGCCAGTTCGCCCGGATGTTGGGACTTGAACCGAAGAACACGGCGGTGCGGAGTCCGGAGAGTAACGGAATAGCAGAGAGCTTCGTGAAAACGATAAAGCGTGACTACATCAGTATCATGCCCAAACCAGACGGGTTAACGGCAGCAAAGAACCTTGCAGAGGCGTTCGAGCATTATAACGAATGGCATCCGCATAGTGCGCTGGGTTATCGCTCGCCACGGGAATATCTGCGGCAGCGGGCTTGTAATGGGTTAAGTGATAACAGATGTCTGGAAATATAGGGGCAAATCCACAGCGGAATACACGCTGACTATTAGCATAAACATCCAGAATACCGTCTCCATTCTGTTTAAATCCGGTGTCATTATCACCAAGAACAATTGAATTCCCCCCCAGGGCGTTCTGAACGCCGATACCCAGCGCACCATTGACCTGCGAACCACCGCCAACAGACACTTTATGCGACATGGATATTTCACCCGTCCGCAAATTAATGGTGAACGGGCGCAGGGGACCAATATCGCCATTTTCCCCCTGACCTTCACTGGTGGGAATAAGGTGCAGGCACTCTTCCGAACGACGAAAAATCAGGCCAAAAGCTTCGTTGAAAATCCTCAGCGCATTAACACCACGGATTTTCAGCTCTCCGGTTATTTTATCGCCTTCCCGATGAACATAGCGTTGATCTGACTGCTCTTTACTGTAAACCTGAAGATTATCCCGTGCCGTCCCTTTATTCTGAAGGTCTGACAGATTGTTCTTCTGCCGCAGGAATATCCTTTTCGGATCCTCAAGAAGATTTACCCAGCCCGCACTGTCGGAGCCTTCAGGATCGGTCAGGTTATCGTCCGTGGTATTCAGCCAGACCGCTGTTGTTGCGACTCCGGCGAGAATGGCTCCTTTTGCATATCCACCAATGGCCCCCGCAAAACCGGCATTATACGTGTACAAACCGCCAGCCTGGGCGAACCGTATTGCTGCGGTAATATCGTACATCAGACCGTTAAAATCCTTGCCGTGTGGCGGTATACCTCCCGCTGAGACCGCTGTCATGGTCACCGGAGGAAAACCTGAATCATACGCAGCATTACCGCTCTCTCTGGTCTGCTGTGTCGCCTTGTCCGGGATACGGTTTTTATCTCCGGTACTCGCAAAGGGGACCGCCAGCTGGCGGGGTTTATCACTGGCCTTCATTACGGGACTCCTTTAAAACTACTGAAACATAAACACCCGGCGGGGATGGCAGTGCACCCGACGACTGGATAATCGCCAGTTCTGCCAACGAGAGCGCGGACTCAAAGACGTAACTCATCCTCAGCCCGCCATTATTCAGAACATAAGCCCGGCGTTTTTTTCCGAACATAAATCTCAGCATCAGGTTAATATCCGGAACGGAACAGTCAGTAATGTTCGACATGGCTTTCATCAGTATCAGCCGCCGGTATACAGCATCAGACAGGTCAACAGTCCGGGTATCCGATTTTCCGTTGTAAAACGGTGCCTGATTAAACGGACAGGGATCATCCATTACCGGGGTGTCCATCCTGGACTCGCTGAAGCCCAGGTAATTAAAATCGTCCTTTACCGTCAGCCAGCGACTGACACCCACAATCTTTCCCCAGACATCAAGACCATACTTTTCTGCGGTATCGATGTTCCAGATAAGACCATAAAAATCACTGATAAAACTGTCGGGGGAAAGCGCTGCGTTAAAGCTGTTAATGAGGGCATTGAGTCGGGGGCTGGCAGCATACTGCGCAAGCACAGTGGCAGCCACATTCTGCACGTTATGCCTCCTGGAGTTTCACACTGATATCCGACACATCCAGAACCGGAATCTCATCTATCCCGAAAGTGACAGCCGTTGTCCATGACGAACCATCACGGCTCACAGTAAGGCCCAGAATATCAATATGTTCCGGATCGGTTTTGTAAATGCCGGCATAGTAGCGCCCGGCAGAGACAACAGAGGCAACTCTTGCCCGCAGACCACCATCTGTACCATTAAATGCGTCCAGCACGGATTGCTGTACCTGTCGGGTAATATCTGAAGGCAGGTAGTCACTTTTTTTCAGCGTCACACTGACATGCAGACTGACGGGTTTGAGTGTCTGCCAGCTGATCACGTATTCAGGATACGGCGGATCGTACTCCTTATCTGCAACAGTGAACGTTGTGTTGCCATTCATATCAATACCCGGCGGAGCCTTACGCCAGATGGCCGCCGCGATATCTGCCGGGCTGCCGCCGTACACGCCAACATAAAGCGAACCGGGTGTTAATGGATACTGACTCCGGCTTTTTGTTCTGTTTTTTTCGGATTATGGGTGACGTAAACATCCACCACGTTTTCTACCGTGGAGAGTATTTCACCCCGGATGGCTTCCAGAATATTCCGGGCATTACGGGCAACTGAATTACGTCGGCGGTTTTCAAAGTCCGCACGGGTTTCCTCATCGCTGCCCGGCACACCGGCACGGGCGTTTGAGGTAGCCTGAGTTTAACGGACACTCCTTCCTGAAATAGAATGGCATCAGAAGGAGCTAATAATGAGCAGAAAAACCCAACGTTACTCTAAAGAGTTCAAAGCCGAAGCTGTCAGAACGGTTCTTGAAAATCAACTTTCGATCAGTGAAGGCGCTTCCCGATTATCTCTTCCTGAAGGCACTTTAGGACAATGGGTTACCGCCGCCAGAAAAGGGCTCGGTACTCCTGGTTCCCGCACGCTGGCTGAACTGGAATCTGAAATTCTGCAACTGCGTAAGGCGTTAAATGAAGCTCGCCTTGAGCGAGATATATTAAAAAAAGCAACAGCGTATTTTGCACAGGAGTCACTGAAAAATACGCGTTAATCGAACAATGGCGACAACAATTTCCCATTGAAGTGATGTGTCAGGTATTTGGTGTATCCAGGAGCGGTTATTACAACTGGGTACAGCATGAACCCTCAGACAGAAAACAAAGTGATGAGCGGCTAAAACTGGAGATTAAGGTGGCACATATCCGCACTCGCGAAACATATGGAACCCGGCGGCTCCAGACGGAGCTGGCAGAGAATGGCATCATCGTTGGTCGTGACCGACTGGCACGTCTTCGTAAGGAGCTGAGGCTACGCTGTAAGCAGAAACGCAAGTTCAGAGCGACTACGAACCCGAACCACAATCTGCCAGTTGCGCCAAATCTGCTGAACCACACGTTCGCTCCTACAGCACCAAATCAGGTCTGGGTGGCGGACCTGACGTATGTTGCCACACAGGAGGGATGGTTGTACCTCGCTGGCATCAAAGATGTTTATACGTGCGAAATTGTCGGCTACGCCATGGGAGAGCGCATGACAAAAGAGCTGACAGGTAAAGCCCTGTTTATGGCGCTCAGGAGCCAGCGCCCACCTGCCGGGCTAATCCACCACTCTGATCGAGGTTCACAGTACTGCGCATACGATTACCGGGTCATACAGGAGCAGTCTGGTCTGAAAACATCAATGTCGCGTAAAGGTAACTGTTACGACAACGCTCCGATGGAAAGCTTCTGGGGAACGCTGAAAAATGAGAGCCTGAGCCACTATCGTTTTAATAACCGGGATGAAGCCATCTCAGTAATACGGGAATACATTGAGATTTTCTACAATCGTCAGCGTCGTCACTCTCGTCTGGGGAATATCTCCCCGGCAGCCTTCAGGGAAAAACATCATCAGATGGCTGCTTAAAAAAAGAACAAATGGTAGTGTCCGCTATTGCCAGTACACCTCATTTTACAGCCCCGTCCGGGCTGTATGTTTTCACCAGCTTATCCAGTGATCGTTTTGAAAATGGCTGCATTGGATCACGTGGCTGCAAAAATACATAATCCCTGTTGCACTCAGGAACTGAATCACGCCAGGCTTTCTGCTCGTCGATAATCCGCCGGATCTCAGGCGTTATCGGCAGGCGGAAAGCCTTTTGTGTTTTCATAGCCCCTCGCATGCCGATAACCCCTTCCGGATAAACAATTTCACCAGCCTCCTCGTAAACGTAGTCCCAGCGCAGGTTATGGACATTAATCGGACGAACACCAGTGATGATCATGAAGCGAACAGCATTCTTCTGGTGTACAGAGGTGCAGGCAGCAACATTGAGCCAGAGTCGGGCGATTGATTCAATATCGGTAAAAAGCCGTGTGGGGGTAGGTTTCTGTACGCGGGAGGAAACATAATCATCTGGCAGACTGGCGGCAACATTGCGGCCGTTGCAAAGAGTAGGTGCGCAGAACTTCCAGAACCGACGGAGCTCGGCAAACAACTCCAGGGCGTTATTGTTCGAGCGAGTGGCGATCCACTCGTCCAGCACTTCCACCAGCCGATTGTATGTTACGTCGCTGAACACCTCACGCTCGCCGAACGTTACTTTAATCCGGTCGATACGCACCCCGTAGGTTGTGAAACTGTCCGGGCTCAGCTTCTGCCGGGCTACTTTGGCTTTGGGTCATCCCGGTACATTTCCAGCGCTGCATGTACGGACTCTGCCCGCAGTCCACCGTCAGCCATACCTAGTGCTTTTTCGCGCGCCAGCTGGATAACGAGCTCCGGCCACTCGCCGAGCTTTTTACCTTTGAGGCCCATCTTTTTTGGAAACTCGGCGTAAAATGTAACCTTACCGGCTTTGCTGAAATCGATACGGAGATAGTTCTCTTTTTCGTATTTGGAACAGCGAGCCACGCCGGAAGCAGCGAGGATGATTTTGGCGGCAGCAACACAGATTTTCATGTGTGCGCTGGTATAGGGGGGTTTACAGGCGTCCCATTTTTCAGATGCGGCTAAAACATCGTCATTATTGGGGCTATCCGGATTATGTGTTACAGTGCGCGGCATTCTCAATCCTTATCTGCGTAGGCGCAGAAAACAAGCTCACACATACAAGTCTTTTCTACGGGACAAAATGCAATGTGTTGCGGTTTTGTGTTGCTGGACTGAGTTTATCAAGGTTAAATACACTGGATCAACATACAGTAAGTTAATGACAGTAAAGCATACAAACTCGATACAACTTACTGATTTTAAAATGATTTAACGGTAATCCATTGAAATGTCTTTACTAATTACTAAACGCTGTATTAATTGTGATATGTGTGAACCCGAATGCCCGAATGAGGCGATTTCAATGGGAGATCATATCTACGAAATTAACAGCGATAAGTGTACCGAATGCGTAGGGCACTACGAGACACCAACCTGCCAGAAGGTGTGCCCGATCCCCAATACTATTGTGAAAGATCCGGCGCATGTCGAGACAGAAGAACAGTTGTGGGATAAATTTGTGCTGATGCACGCGCGGATAAAATTTAATATTCTCTCTCTGGAAGTGAGGTCTTAATTATATTACTGGGAAGCCTTAACGCCATTATATTTATTTAATTGATGACATAGCATAATCATTCACTAAGTTAATTTATATAGTATCTGCCAGACACTTATTTATAGTTATTAAAGGTGCGTCCGACTGGTTCACCGGACACACCTTAAGTACGTTTCCTTGTGTTATAAGAACAGAAGGATCGCTGTGAAAACAGCAATGATGATTTTGATGACCCGTTTAATCAGGTATCGGCAATCAGTCATTCGTTTTTCCTTAAACAAGGAATGCGGCCCATCAGATTAGCCCTTACATCTCCCAAACTGAACGTGCGAGTTATTGAGGGTGCATGCTGCACTCCACACCAGAGCTTTGACGACACCACTCGTTTGGATGGGGGAATTCTGGGCATGGTGTAAAGCGCAGCAAATCTTCAATAACGAAGCCAATTTTAATGTTGCTTACGAATTGGCGGTCATCGTTAATCTTTACATGGATATTTGCTTTCTTCGTAAAGGCTGAGAGTTTTTATGCTAAAGATTGCAAGTTGCTTGTAAAAGATAAGTACACTAATCCATAATCGCTTTTGTTGAGGGTGCGTGCTCCACAAAATTGAAGTTAAAAAGTAAAACCCCGTTCCTTTACCGGTTAATTGCTTTTAAGGGAACGGTATTATTTTTAACTTTCAATAATTTCATGGCGCGGCATCGTGCCGCTGGTCCAGCGTTACATGCATATTTACAACGCCAGAGCTCTTCCGCCAGTTTTCATGCCTCACCCAGTAGCCGTAGCCGTGGTTTGCCGAGCTCATCATTGAATACTTCAAATTGATTAAACGCCAGCCATTGCGGATCCCGGTGCCAAACGCTTTTGCTGCGGGCTTCTTTCACAGCAAAACGCTTCGCCAGAACACGCCACCGGCTGGTGGTGCGTTTTCCGGATTGCCCATCGTTATCGCTTAATACGCGGCATGCCAGGCGTTAGCGAATCCGGCAATCACTGCTTCTATAGAGAGCAATACTAGATATCCGTGCCTAAACCTAATCTGCCGTCACCACGCTTGCAGCATCAGACGCTTCATTTCTGCCACCGCATCTTTAGGTCCGGTCATCACTGCACGACCAATGATAAATGGCATGACCGATATTGGGTTGATTCATCTCAGGGATGGCGGCAATAGCTTTCACGTTGTGATAGGTCAGACCCGTGACCAGCGTTAACTTTCAGACCGAGACTAGCGGCAAAGGTAGCAGCTTTGGCGATACGCGCCAGCTCTTCGCCTGTTCAGCATAGTTTTGGCATCAGCATAGCAACCGGTGCTGAGGATCTGGATAAACAGTGCGCCCAACCTCTGCCGCAGCTTTGATCTGCTCTTCATCGGCGTCGATAAGAGAGAAACCTGGATCCGGCATCTGCGGACGTTTGCAGGCATCGCGCATTTTTTCACGCTGCCCTGCAACGTCGAGCCGCCTTCGGTTGTTACTTCCTGACGCTTTTTGAGTACCAGGCAGCAAAATACATCGTCTCAACGGCGATCGCCAGCATCTCTTCTTCGGTCACTGCCATCTCCAGATTCGTACGGGTATCCGCAGGTCTGACGCAGGATGCGCGCGTCACGGTCAGTAATGTGACGGCAATCTTCACGTAAATGCACGGTAATGCCGTCGCTCCCGCCTGTCTCGGCGATAAACACCGCCCTGCACCGAATACGGGTAAGCAAGTACGCGTGGTTGCGCAGCATTGCGTATATGGTCAATGTTGACGCCTAACAGTAATTCAGCCGTGACAATCCTCATCATTCATAATGTGTTTTCACCGTTCGCTTAGGCATAAACTCCCGGAACAGTTCCCCTGCTCTTTAATGGTTTACCGCCAAGAGATACGGCTTAAGCGCCATGCGGGTAAAGCGTTTCGCGGCGCGCATCATGTGTCTGCGTCAGGAAATTCCCGCGCGTTTAACGCTTTTAACTGCCTTCCGGTGAACGTTTTATTGTGATAACGACGCTTGCGATAAACCCTTTTTCTTCGCGATAACGGATACGTCATGGTGTCGTCCCCGGCTGGCCGCTACCCGCGCAATGGGTAAAATTCGACGCCATAGCCCCAGATGCCCGAGCAGTGCCAGTTCAAAGCGGCGCAGCGCGGGTTCTGGCGTGCCAGTGGCACCTGCAAGAGACTGAATGCAGTGCAAGTAATGAAAAAGAGTTCAGGAGAAGCGCGTCTCGTATTCCAGTACGCGGGAGAGAAGTTCGTTGATGTACAGACCGCTGTAAAGCGTGATACCGCTTAATGGCAGCGCCAGGGCGACGGCTTCAGCACTGCGCAGCGTTTGACTTCGCCACGCCCGCCAAAACGTAGCGAGGGGTGAAAGGCTGTAATGCACCTTCGAGGTCAGCGTTGAGGGCGTACGCCTCTGGCATACAGACGCACGCGACCGAATTGTCCCGTGAAACATGCCAGCATCAGGGCTGGTTTCGCTCCACGGGCGACTATGCAGGACAAATGCGCGCTGCCAGCCTTCCATCGGAGTGACTCTTAAAGATCGTCAACGTAACCGAGAACTGCGCAGTGCACCATTCATCATCAGCCCAACCGAATCACTGTTACCAGAGTTCAAGGTGAACAGGCGCTTCAAACATTTCCTGCATGTCTTTACGCGCTTCAATCCCGATGGTTTTGATCTTTCGCTTTCTTGCCCAATAACCATCTTCTTCTGCCCTTCACACTAGACGAGAATCAAACCGTTAATATCATAACCACCACGTCGCATAGAGACGAAACGTTGAATCTCCACGGTAGCGGAGTACGGCAGTTCAGCGCCGGGAACGCATCAGTTTTTCGCAGATAATTTCAGACGCCATAAAACGTGGCACGGCTGTAGCGATGGGTGGTGTGATCTTCCGGGAAGTGATGAGTCGCTTCAGGTAGATGCTTACGCACGATTGCTGCGATAGTGTCGACATTCAGCCCGGTTTCGGCGAGATTGGCGCGATATCGAGGAAGTTCATCTGGCTTGCCAGGAACTGCAGGTGCGGCGGCAGGAATTCGGCTTTCTCCTGCACGTTGTCCACTTTGTTCACCACGAGGTTCCCGGCGCTTTGCTTCGCGCAGTTTGTTGAGCACCATTTCGTCGTCCAGCCGATCCAGCGGGTGCCTTAGACGACGAATCGCCGCTCAACATCACAATAGAGCTGCTCGCCGCTTTGTTCATCAGGCGGTTAATGGCGCATTTTCTTTTTCCATATGCAGGCCCGGTGTATCAACGTGGGGTCGCCTGATTGCGCCTTCGTCTGGATCCCCACAATGCGGGTGACGAGTTGTCTGCGCCTTGCGGGGAGGTGATGGAGATACTTTGCCCAGCAGTTTGTTCAACAATGTGGATTTGCCAACGTTCGGACGTCCGACGATGGCAATAAATCCGCAGTAACTTTTATCGATGCTCATTCCAGCTCCAGTTTTTTCAACGCCTGCTTCGGCGGCAGCCTGCTCAGCCTTACGACGGCTTAGAACCTGTGACCACCGGTTCACTCAGCCGCTGACCTGGCAGTGGACATAATGCCTGATCGTGCACTTCGCCACGTACTTGGACTACCAGATAAGTCGGCAGCGGCAGATGGCGACCTCAATGTTCTTTGTAGACGCGTTTTCGGATCTTTTTGTTTATCGCCTGGGCTAATTTCGTCCAAACGAGTTTGATACCAGTTGAGGATTAATTTCTCGACGATTTGGATCTAGCTGTGAGGAATACGCCACCAATTAATGCTTCGACGGTGTCGGCGAGAATTAATTAGCGACGAAATCCACCGCTTTAGTTTAACTGGCCCTAAACCTAAGCACTCGCCTAACTCGAATTCGCACGCCAGTTCTGCCAGCGTATTGCCACGGACCAGCGTGGCGCGCATCCGGCTCATATCGCCTTCATCCACACGAGGGAAACGGTGATAAAGCGCATTGGCGATAACGTAGCTCAGAATAGAGTCGCCTAAAAATTCTAAACGCTCGTTATGTTTGCTGCTGGCACTACGATGAGTTAATGCCTGCTGCAACAGTTCCTGATGATTAAAAGTGTAGCCCAGCTTCCGTTGAAGCCGATTAATTACGATGGGGTTCATGCGATACCAATAAATAAATGCGTCAACAATTCAGCACACGAAACAGACCTGATATACATGGCTCTGCTAACTGCTTCGCTGCAGTTTCAGTTTAGCGGTATATGGGGACCAACGCTGTTTCGTGTGCCGTGGCAACCTGAAGGTGCCAACCTTAAACTTCGGGGGAATATTCTATACACAACGACGGGGGATGTCGTTAGCCACGGGAGATTTATCTCATAAATAATTCACGTTGTCGCCATAACGGCGACAACGTGAACGAAGATGGCTATTAATGGATGCCGCCAATGCGACTTAAGCGCACACCAGTCGGCCATTCGCCTTCTTGCTTATCGAAGCTCATCCAGATAGCCGTGGCCCGACCGACCAGATTCGCTTCAGGCACAAAGCCCCAGTAACGGCTGTCCGCGCTGTTGTCGCGGTTGTCGCCCATCATGAAGTATTGTCCCGGCGGAACAATCCAGGTTGCCAGTTGTTGCCCTGGCTGCTGGTAATACATCCCCACCTGGTCCTGCGCAATCGGCACTGTCAGAATTCGGTGCGTCACATCACCCAGTGTCTCTTTACGCTCGGAAAGACGAATTCCATTTTCTTTGGTTTCGTTTTTCGGCACTTCAAAGAATCCGCTGGTCGCTTCCCCACCATTACGGCGTGAGAAGGTCTGAACGAAATCGCTCGGTTCCACGTTTGAGTAGGTGACCGGCAGCGCGTTTTCACACGCCTGGCCGGAACTGCATCCCGGTTGAATCGTCAGCTCTTTTGAGACCGGATCGTAAGTGACTTTATCGCCCGGTAAACCCACCGCGCGCTTGATGTAATCAAGCTTTGGATCTTCCGGATATTTAAAGACCACGATATCGCCGCGTTTCGGATGACCGGTTTCGATCAGCGTTTTCTGGTAGATAGGATCTTTAATGCCATAAGCAAACTTCTCTACCAGAATAAAATCACCGATTAACAGAGTCGGCATCATCGAACCTGACGGGATCTGGAACGGTTCATAAATAAACGAACGTACAATCAATACGATAGCCAGCACCGGAAAAACAGAAGCTCCGGTTTCCAGCCAGCCAGGCTTCGGTGCAACCTTTTTCAACGTTGCTTTATCCAGTGAGTCACCGGCAGCCGCCTGCGCCGCTGCCTGACGTTCCCGCCGTTTAGGTGCGAAAAAGAATTTATCCACGCACCATAAAATGCCCGTCACCAGTGTGGCAATCACCAGAATCAGGGCAAACATATTCGCCATGCCAACTCCTAAGGGTTATTTGTTGTCTTTGCCGACGTGCAGAATGGCGAGGAACGCTTCCTGCGGCAGCTCAACGTTACCGATCTGCTTCATGCGTTTCTTACCTTCTTTCTGCTTCTGCAGCAGCTTTTTCTTACGGCTGATATCGCCGCCATAACATTTAGCCAGTACGTTTTTACGCAGCTGTTTCACGGTGGATCGCGCAATAATGTGCGTACCAATCGCTGCCTGAATGGCGATATCAAACTGCTGGCGTGGGATCAGATCTTTCATCTTCTCCACCAACTCGCGACCGCGGTTTTGCGAATTATCACGGTGGGTGATCAACGCCAGCGCATCAACACGTTCACCGTTGATTAATACGTCTACACGTACCATGTCGGACGCCTGGAAGCGTTTGAAGTTGTAATCCAGAGACGCATAACCACGCGAGGTAGATTTCAGGCGATCGAAGAAGTCGAGCACCACTTCCGCCATCGGGATCTCGTACGTCAGCGCCACCTGATTACCGTGGTAAACCATATTGGTCTGCACGCCGCGTTTTTCTACGCACAGCGTAATAACGTTGCCGAGATATGCCTGCGGCAGCAGCATGTGACACTCTGCAATCGGCTCGCGCAGTTCGTAAATGTTATTTACCGCAGGCAGCTTGGATGGGCTGTCGACGTAGATAACTTCCCTTGACGTGGTTTCAACTTCATACACTACGGTCGGCGCAGTGGTGATCAGATCCAGATCGTATTCACGTTCCAGACGCTCCTGGATGATCTCCATGTGCAGCAGGCCAAGGAAGCCGCAGCGGAAACCAAAGCCCAGCGCGCTGGAGCTTTCCGGCTCATAGAACAGTGAGGCATCGTTCAGGCTGAGTTTACCCAGCGCGTCACGGAAGGCTTCATAGTCGTCGGAACTTACCGGGAACAGACCGGCGTATACCTGCGGTTTGACTTTCTTAAAGCCAGGCAGCGCCTTTTCTGCCGGATTACGCGCCAGCGTTAAGGTATCGCCGACTGGAGCGCCGTGGATATCTTTAATCGCACATACGAGCCAGCCTACTTCGCCACATTTCAGTTCAGTGCGGTCAACCTGTTTCGGCGTGAAGATGCCCAGACGGTCGGCGTTATAGGTCTGCCCGGTACTCATGACTTTCACTCTCGTCGCCCTTATGCAGGGTGCCGTTTTAATACGGAGTAAGCGAAACAACGCCCAGGTAGTTGTCGAACCATGAGTCGATAATTAGTGCCTGCAACGGCAGCCCTTTGCATTGCTTCGTTTGCGGTACGTCGACCAGACGTTCGAGAACGTCCTGCACGCCAACGCCGGTTTCGCCGCGAACAGCGCACCGCGCTCAGTGGCGTCGATGCCGACGATATATCTTCAATTTCTTCCGCCACGCGTTCAGGATTGGCTGCCGGCAGGCGGCATGGCCGCCGAAGGACCGGCATGATTTCGAGATCGATTTCCATGGCGGTGTAGGAGTTCGCCGGTGGTCGCGTTTCCACGCCTGGCCCGGCGTCGACCACCAGCAATGCACCTTCACAGGCAGCCAGCAACGGTAAACTTCATAGGAGAAGTTGACGTGGCCCGGGGTGTCGATAAAGTTAAGCCGAGAGGTTTCCGCTGTTAGACGCTTTGTAGTCAGCGCTACGCTTTGCGCTTTGATGGTAACGCCACGCTCACGCTCAAGATCGATGGAATCGTCGAGAACCTGTGCTTCATTCACGGTCAGACAGGCCACCGCAGATTCTTGGATAATACGGTCAGACAGCGTCGATTTACCGTGGTCAATGTGAGCGATGATTCAAAAGTTACGCATAATTCTTCATAAAGATGATTATTGTGCCTTATGCTCGGTTAACCATGCTTTTAGAAGTCGCTGTTCTGAGCTTAACGTCTGTATTAATAGAAACGCCGCATTCTACACTACAACATTTAGGCGAGGAAATGTTCAGACCGTATGGATTGTGGTATCTGGAAACGTCCTCGTATTTGTCGTGCAAATGAACAAAGCCAGTGAAATCACTGGCTCCGTCTTCCGAAGATGTTTCAAATCGCACAAGGCCAGGCGGCAATGCCACGCTTAAGACGATCCGTTGCGATTCTGCCCGGGCAGTAAACTTACGCGAGTAGCCGTGCGCAATCAGGAACCCGCCAGATGCCGAGGACCGCACCAACATAATGCTGCGACGTCAGAAGCAAAGAGTAGCTGAAATAGCGAAGCGATGAGGAATAATTGACCAGCGGCGACATATAAACCAGTAATGCGGAGCTGAGCAGGCTGCCTTCGGCGATTCCCATTTTACTTTTTGCCCGGCATTAACGGCTCATCACAGGGTACGACAATGGTATGCGTGGTTTGCGGCTAGTTTATTTTACACGTGGCTACCGCAACTGGCGCGCGAAGCGCAGCTGCTGCATGGCTTTAACATTACAACTGACCAGCGCCGTCCCGTTTTGCCAGGAGACGACGGTAGCCGACTCTTTTATTATTGCGCTGCCCCGATCTAATATCTCGGCAATGCGTTTCGCCGTTTGCGGTGGCAGTTCACGACACTGGTGATTTCGGCGTTATCACGTACGCTTGTACTGACGGTTCTCCGTCCGGTGCGCAGTATTTGATCGGGTGCTCGATGGCGTAGCGCGGTTAACGTTTACCGAGAAGCTGAATAATCCGTCGGATGAGACGTGATTCGATAGGCATGTTGTCCATCGTCGGTAGCGGACGTCGACTACTGGAAACTTCGCTAAAACCCTGTGGCAACCAGGTTGGCGTCCAGCTGAATTTAGCTTTTCACCTACAGGAACAGAAAGCAACGGCGGCAAATTTGCCTTCGCCAGCGTCTGCATACTGCTGCTGATATCCTGATCGACGTTAAAAGCAATCACGCGAAATTGTTCAGCGTTTCACCATCGCGATCAGGAGATCAACCCGCATCGGTAATTTCGATTCGTGTCCATCCACACGATGTAGCTGTAGCGTGTACCATCTCGGCAATGATGCGAATGACTTCGCAAAGACGATGAGCAATACGCGTGCGCCCGACGGAGATAAAGTCGTAGTAAGGAGAAAGGCGTTTGAAATCGGTATAGATAAGCGATGGCAGAGAATCAACAATGTAATCGCCATTAAGCGTGAACGGTTCGAGTCCCGGTTCGAAATAGCTGATTTCATTGCCGCGCTGTACCACTTCCCGGCGCGGGCCATCCATTTGCAACAATTGTGCAAGAGGACGGTTATCGAGGCGTGCATGTCGATAACGCAGAGACTCAACACCCTGTTATTGATGCTGATGAATGACAGCTCGTAATTCAGTGACTGACTGGCCAGGTTCATCTGCTGTAATAACGCCCCGGACGCGGGAGTGGCCGAGGCGTTAGCAGAGAATAACAGGCTACCTGTCACTAATGACATGGCAAACCAAAGTTGCTTCATTACTGCGATTGCGTTCCTAAAGTTTGAATTCCTGGCACCTGTACAGCGGCTTGCTGGGTTTGCGCCTGCTCAAACTGAAGCTGTTCAGAGTGGAGTCGGCGTTGCAGTTCGTAATCCTGCAACATTGCATTAATGCGACGACGCTGCTCCTGTACTGCTGCTGTTGACCATTGTTTGCGGTCGCTTCAGAAGGTACTCCCAGGCTTACCGGGCTGGCTTTACCCATCATCGGCAGTGTATTAAGTACCGGCGTTTCGGGCCGCTGGGACGTTTCAGATTGTCCATTATAGTGCTGGACGCCAACGATACCGCAAGCGATACGCATGCTGCTACGCCCATTTGGGTAAGCTGTGCCGCCCACGGACGTACTTTCTGCCAGAATGGCATTTTCTGCATTGATGCGGCGCAGGCTGGGCTTCCGGAATTAATGTCGCCGGTTGACGTACTGGCTCTTCTTCAATGGCGGCCATCACGCGTGAAGAGATATCGAAATGGAGCACCTCGGGAGTATCACCCCGCATCGAGTCACGGATTAAGTGATAGCTTTCCCAGGTTTTCTGGATTTCTGGGTTATGAGCCAGTTCGTTAAGCAGCTCACTATCCAGCGTTTCGCCATCCATTAAAGCGGAAAGTTGTTCTTTCTGCATGCCTAATACCCTTATCCAGTATCCCGCTATCGTCAACGCCTGATAAGCGGTTGGACTTGTTATCAATAGCTTCCCTCGCTCGGAAGATACGTGAACGCACCGTACCTACCGGACAATCCATGATAGCGGCTATCTCTTCATAGCTCAGGCCATCCAGCTCCCGCAAGGTTATTGCCATGCGCAAATCTTCCGGGAGGGACTCGATAGTTCGGAAAACTATCTGTCTCAGTTCTTCTGACAACATTAAGTTCTCAGGGTTCGAAATTTCTTCAACGCGCCGCCACTTTCGAAGTTTTCAGCTTCAATGGCATCCACATCACTGGAAGGTCGACGACGCCCCTGACAACCAGGTAATTTTTCGCTGTATTTACAGCAATCCGATACAGCCATGTATAAAAGCGCTATCTCCCCGGAACGAATCCAGCGCACGATAGGCTTTAATAAAAGCTTCTTGTACCACATCGGGAACATCACCCGACGGCACATAGCGGGAAACCAGACTCGCCACTTTATGCTGATAGCGCACTACCAGTAAGTTAAAGGCCTTCTAATCTCCCTTCTGGACCCGTTCAACCAGGACCTGGTCCGTTAACTGCTCGCTCATCCGAGGTAAAGTCTCCCCAAACCAAATTTCCACGCGCTATCGAAACGCTACTCCATTAGCTGCAATTTGAGCAAGCAAAGGGTTAGAGCGTATCGTTTTTGTAAAGTTCCGTAACGCATCTGTTTTTGTTTGTCATGCTGTAGACGGATTATTATCTATCATTATAAGTCTACAGAATCTGAACATCGCATTATCTGTGTAGAAATGCCCATTTAACTGCCTAAGAGTAACCGAACGGCCTTTTTATTTCACCACCTAATCCTCCACCAGCCAGTAACTTCTCTTTTTCTCGCCGCCCTGCATCAGCGTGTTTAGCAACTGTAACAAATATTAAAATAGCAGGTGTTTATTCGCACAACATGATGCTATGCTGACCAAACCGTGTTTAGTAAATTAAACAAAGAAAATGAATACTCTCCCTGAACATTCATGTGACGTGTTGATTATTGGTAGCGGCGCAGCCGGACTTTCACTGGCGCTACGCCTGGCTGACCAGCATCAGGTCATCGTTCTAAGTAAAGGCCCGGTAACGGAAGGTTCAACATTTTATGCCCAGGGCGGTATTGCCGCCGTGTTTGATGAAACTGACAGCATTGACTCGCATGTGGAAGACACATTGATTGCCGGGGCTGGTATTTGCGATCGCCATGCAGTTGAATTTGTCGCCAGCAATGCACGATCCTGTGTGCAATGGTTAATTGACCAGGGGTTTTGTTTGATACCCACGTTCAACCGAATGGCGAAGAAAGCTACCATCTACCCGTGAAGGTGGACATAGTCACCGTCGTATTCTTCATGCCGCCGACGCCACCGGTAGAGAAGTACAATCCACGCTGGTGAGCAAGGCGCAGACCATCCGAATATTCGTGTGCTGGAGCGCAGCAACGCGGTTGATCTGATTGTCTCTGACAAAATTGGCCTGCCGGCACGCGACGGGTTGTTCGCGCGTGGGTATGGAACCGAAATAAAGAAACGGTGGAACCTGCCACGCAAAAGCAGTGGTACTGGCAACCGGCGGTGCGTCGAAGGTTTATCAGTACACCACCAATCCGGATATTTCTTCTGGCGATGGCATTGCTATGGCGTGGCGCGCGGGTTGTCGGGTTGCCAATCTCGAATTAATCAGTTCCACCCTACCGCGCTGTATCACCCACAGGCACGCAATTTCCTGTTAACGGAAGCACTGCGCGGCGAAGGCGCTTATCTCAAGCGCCCGGATGGCACGCGTTTTATGCCCGATTTTGATGAGCGCGGCGAACTGGCCCCGCGCGATATTGTCGCCCGTGCCATTGACCATGAAATGAAACGCCTCGGCGCAGATCGTATGTTCCTCGACATCAGCCATAAGCCCGCCGATTTATTCGCCAGCATTTCCCGATGATTTATGAAAAATTGCTCGGGCTGGGGATTGATCTCCACAAGAACCGGTACCGATTGTGCCTGCTGCACATTATACCTGCGGTGGTGTAATGGTTGATGATCATGGGCGTACGGATGTCGAGGGCTTGTATGCCATTGGCGAGGTGAGTTATACCGGCTTACACGGCGCTAACCGCATGGCCTCGAATTCATTGCTGGAGTGTCTGGTCGATGGCTGGTCGGCGGCAGAAGATATCACCAGACGTATGCCTGATGCCCACGGCGTCAGTACGTTACCGCCGTGGGATGAAAGCCGCGTTGAGAACCCTGACGAACGGGTAGTAATTCAGCATAACTGGCACGAGCTACGGCTGTTTATGTGGGATTACGTTGGCATTGTGCGCACAACGAAGCGCCTGGACGCGCCCTGCGGGCGGATAACCATGCTCCAACAAGAAATAGACGAATATTACGCCCATTTCCGCGTCTCAAATAATTTGCTGGAGCTGCGTAATCTGGTACAGGTTGCCGAGTTGATTGTTCGCTGCGCGATGATGCGCAAAGAAAGCCGGGGGCTGCATTTACGCCTGGATTACCCGGAACTGCTCACGCATTCCGGTCCATCAATCCTTTCCCCGGCAATCATTACATAAACAGATAAAAGCCGGGTCAGCGCCGTATACGCTTCGGAATAGTTCTGGTCTGGCCCACGAATGACTAAGCGATCGCTAAAGCATTCTCCCGCCTGCGGGAGAATGCCAGCAGCACCCGATGCGGCAGTCGCGCTTCGTTTTCCGCCACATCCGTCCGCAAACGTAAATGCCAGCCCATGCTTAATGCCAGTTCAGTAAAACCATTACCAATCTGCTCTGGCAGCACCACGCAGAAAAATCCTCTTCGGTAATGCACTCCGCCGCACAGGTCAGCAGCGATGGGTGATCAAGCGTAGTGGTATAGCGAGCCTGTTCCCGTCGAGGTGTCGCGCACTCTACTCCCTGCTGATAGTAAGGTGGGTTACTGATGATTAAATCGAAGCGTACTGTCTGCTGTGTGATCCACTGCTGAATATCCGCCGTATGGACGTTAATCCGCTCTGCCCACGGGGACTGGTCGAATTTTCCTGCGCCTGCGCGGCAGCTTCACTTTCCAGCTCAACGGCATCAATTATCACGCTGTCACTGGTTCGCTGCGCCAGCATCAGTGCCAGCAACCGCTACCCGCGCCGATATCAAGGCAACGTTTCACCCCAGCCACCGGTGCCCATGCGCCCAGCAAAATGCCATCCGTTCCCACTTTCATCGCACAGCGATTGTGAGCAACAAAAACCGTTTAAAAGTAAATCCATTACGACGAAGCACGGATGTAGACTGTGACATGAAAATAAAACCTTGCAGGAAAAACGGCGATAGCACCGGGTGAGAACAATACCCGAGAAGCGATATCCATACAAACAGATGAAGATTGCAGCCGTAACGTCTATAATCAGCGCCCCACACAGAGGTAGAACATGACTGTAACGACTTTTTCCGAACTTGAACTCGACGAAAGCCTGCTGGAAGCCCTCCAGGATAAAGGTTTCACTCGCCCGACCGCCATTCAGGCTGCCGCCATTCCGCCTGCGCTCGATGGCCGTGATGTACTCGGTTCTGCGCCGACAGGCACCGGTAAACGGCGGCGTATCTGCTGCCAGCGTTGCAGCACCGTCGATTTCCCGCGTAAGAAATCCGGTCCGCCGCGTATTTTGATCCTCACCCCAACTCGCGAGCTGGCGATGCAGGTGGCCGATCATGCCCGCGAACTGGCGAAACATACGCATCTGGATATCGCCACCATCACCGGCGGCGTAGCCTATATGAACCACGCGGAAGTGTTCAGCGAAATCAGGACATCGTGGTCGCCACGACCGGACGTCTGCTGCAATACATAAAGAAGAGAACTTCGATTGCCGCGCGGTTGAAACGCTGATCCTCGACGAAGCAGACCGTATGCTGGATATGGGCTTCGCTCAGGATATCGAACATATTGCTGGCGAAACGCGCTGGCGTAAACAGACCCTGCTCTTTTCGGCAACGCTGGAAGGCGATGCGATTCAGGACTTTGCCGAGCGTCTGCTGGAAGATCCGGTGGAAGTTTCTGCC
Organism: Shigella flexneri; assembly: GCA_048288465.1. Classification (GTDB taxonomy): domain Bacteria; phylum Pseudomonadota; class Gammaproteobacteria; order Enterobacterales; family Enterobacteriaceae; genus Enterobacter; species Enterobacter flexneri_B. The sequence continues at coordinate 2,619,193 of CP182556.1, forward strand.
AATCCCTCCACCCGTGAGCGCAAAAAATTCATCAGTGGTATTACCGCGCCGATGATCTGAGCATAAAACCGCGTTGCTGGTGCATCTGTTAAAACAGCTGGAAGCGACCCGCTCAATTGTGTTTGTGCGTAAGCGTGAGCGTGTGCATGAGCTGGCAAACTGGCTGCGCGAAGCGGGCATCAACAACTGCTATCTCGAAGGTGAGATGGTACGGGCAAGCGTAACGAAGCGATTAGCGTTTGACCGAAGGTCGCGTAAACGTACTGGTCGCAACCGATGTTGCCGCGCGCGGTATCGACATTCCTGGACGTCAGCCACGTCTTTAACTTCGATATGCCGCGCAGTGGCGATACTGATTCGCACCGTATCGGACGTACCGCGCGCGCCGGTCGTAAAGGCACCGCAATTTCGCTGGTGGAAGCCCATGACCATCTGCTGCTGGGCAAAGTTGGTCGCTATATTGAAGAGCCAATTAAAGCTCGCGTAATTGATGAGTTACGCCCGAAAACGCGTGCACCAAGCGAGAAGCAGACCGGCAAGCCATCGAAGAAAGTACTGGCAAAACGCGCCGAGAAGAAAAAAGCTAAAGAGAAAGAGAAGCCGCGGGTGAAAAAACGCCATCGCGATACCAAAAATATTGGTAAGCGCCGTAAACCAAGCGGAACGGGCGTGCCACCGCAAACGACAGAAGAGTAATCATAATGCCGGGTTTAAGCCTGGTATTAAAGTGTTGAAACCCACCACAAAACTCTCTTCAACACACTGAATAAAAGTGTGCATCGCCGGGCTAACCGCTTTTCCGGCATGGTGAGCGCACATTGCCGTAATGGTCTGCGAGTGTTCGCCAAAAGGCAATTCAATTAATTCTCCGCTCTCAAGCTCTTTTCCACCGCAAAGCGGGGCAAGTAACTGACACCGATATTCGCCGCGACACAACGTTTGATACTTTCAATGCTTAACAGCTCAATGGTATTTTCCACCGTGATTCGCCGCTGGCGCAGCGTGCTCTCAAATATCTGCCGGAATACACATTGCGGTTCGTTGATAATAAAGCTACAGGCGTTATGTCTTCCCGGCTCAGTAAAATCGACATCTGCAATTTGCGGTGAAGCCACCAGCACCAGCGATTGTTCACCCAACTCTCGTCGGTTCAGGGCATCATCACTTCCCTACGCGATAAAGACGCCGACATCGGCCTCATCATTCGTAGCGCATCACGGATCACGTAACAGTTCAGCGACTGCAACGATAAACGCACTTTTGGTGCGCGTTGCCGAAAACGCTGCAACACCTGCGGCATTGGGTAAGAGAGCAACGTTTCGCCCGAAACAACGCGTAGTTCCCGTCCGGATTGACTCCTTTTTGGCAGCCTCACGAAGCGTATCCATCACTCGGGTAAGTTCATAAATGTGCGGCAGCAACTTTTTTCCTTCGCGGGTAAGGCACATCCGTCGGCCAATTTTCTCAAATAACTGGACTGAAAACTCCTGCTCAAGCTGCTGAATATGAAAAGTCACCGTCGATTGTGTACAGCACAATTTTTGCGAAGCTCGCAAAAAGGAACCCTCTTCCACCACGGTTTTAAGCGTAATAAAACGGCGCAGATCCATAACCCCAAACCTATCGAAAATATCGAATCTAGAATATAAAAACATTCATTTTTTTAAATGTTCCGTGTCGGGTACTGTCTACCAAAACAGAGGAGATAACAAGTGACACCGACCCTTTTAAGTGCTTTTTGGACTTACACCCTGATTACCGCTATGACGCCAGGACCGAACAATATTCTCGCCCTTAGCTCTGCTACGTCGCATGGATTTCGTCAAAGTACCCGCGTGCTGGCAGGGATGAGTCTGGGACTTTTGATTGTGATGTTACTGTGTGCGGGCATTTCATTTTCACTGGCAGTGATTCACCCGGCAGCGGTAGACCTTTTGAGTTGGGCGGGGGCGGCATATATCGTCTGGCCGGCGTGGAAAATCGCCACCAGCCCAACAAAGGAAGACGGACTTCAGGCAAAACCAATCAGCTTTTCGGCCAGCTTTGCTTTGCAGTTTGTGAACGTCAAAATCATTTGTACGGTGTTACGGCACTGTCGACGTTTGTTCTGCCGCAAACACAGGCGCTAGCTGGGTAGTTGGCGTCAGCGTTTTGCTGGCGATGATTGGGACGTTTGGCAATGTGTGCTGGGCGCTGGCGGGGCATCTGTTTCAGCGATTGTTTCGCCAGTATGGTCGCCAGTTAAATATGGTGCTTGCCCTGTTGCTGGTCTATTGCGCGGTACGCATTTTCTATTAACGAAAAAAAGCGGAAGAGGTCGCCCTCTTCCGCTTAGTAACTTGCTACTTAAGCCTTACAGGCTTTCAGTAAGGTACGAGCGATAACGTCGCGCTGCTGTTCCGGAGTCAGAGAGTTAAAGCGAACTGCATAACCGGATACACGGATGGTCAGCTGCGGAGATTTTTCCGGATGCTTAACTGCATCTTCCAGAGTTTCGCGACGCAGAACGTTAACGTTCAGGTGTTGACCACCTTCAACGCGAACTTCTGGTTTCACTTCTACTGGAACTTCACGGTATTCAATGTCACCCAGTTTGCTTACTGCAACCACTTCATCTTCTGCATAACCTGCTTTTGCAACGATGCAACGCGCTTCGCCTTTTTCGCTGTCCAGCAGCCAGAAAGAGTTCAGCAGATCGTCGTTAGCGGCTTTAGTAATCTGGATACCTGTAATCATGTGATGCCTCCCCGGCAAAATTATTTGATTTGTTCAGCCTGTCGCGGCCAATTGGTAAAACCATTGTTGCTTGAGTGTATATATACTCCTCAACACCCTTGAATCTTTGATTTAAATCAATAAAAACCACACATCAAGTATGGTCGCAAATGGATTTTATTGTTTTACATCAACTTATGCGGGTGTGAAATTTTACCAATTTACATTTTTTTGCACTGTTTAAGTCTAAAAAATGAGCATGATTTTGTTCTGTAGAAAGAAGCAGTTAAGCTAGGCGGATTGAAGATTCGCAGGAGAGCGAGATGGCAACGAATTAACCTGGCATGACGTGCTGGCTGAAGAGAAGCAGCAACCCTATTTTCTAATACCCTTCAGACCGTCGCCAGCGAGCGGCAGTCCGGCGTCACGATCTACCCACCACAAAAAGATGTCTTTAACGCGTTCCGCTTTACAGAGTTGGGTGACGTTAAAGTGGTGATCTCGGCGAGGATCCTATCACGGACCGGGACAGGCGCATGGGCTGGCATTTTCCGTTCGCCCGGAATCGCCACTCCTCCGTCACTGCTGAATATGTATAAAGAGCTGGAAAATACTATTCCGGGCTTCACCCGCCCTAATCATGGTTATCTTGAAAGCTGGGCGCGTCAGGGCGTTCTGCTACTCAATACTGTGTTGACGGTACGCGCAGGTCAGGCGCATTCCCACGCCAGCCTCGGCTGGGAAACCTTTACCGATAAAGTGATTAGCCTGATTAACCAGCATCGCGAAGGCGTGGTGTTTTTGTTGTGGGGATCGCATGCGCAAAAGAAAGGGGCGATCATAGATAAGCAACGCCATCACGTACTGAAAGCACCGCATCCGTCACCGCTTTCTGCGCATCGTGGATTCTTTGGCCGTAACCATTTGTGCTGGCAAATCAGTGGCTGAACAACATGGCGAGACGCCGATTGACTGGATGCCAGTATTACCGGCAGAGAGTGAGTAAATTTGCGGGAAAATGCCGGATGGCAGAGTTGCCACCCGGCTAATTTATCAGGCTTTATTCTGACGCCACCATTCACCAGCAAAAACGCCTGTTGCAACAGAGATATTCAGCCGGCAACGTTGCCCGTACCGTCAATCTTCACGCGCAGATCGTTCGGATCGCGTGCGGCATCCGGTAACCCTTCATATTCCTGACCCAGCACCAGTACCATTTTCGCTGGCAGGCTGGTTTTGAACAGCGGTTTCCCCTGCTCGCTGGAAGTCGTCACTACGGTGTAACCCGCCTGACGGAGATCATGCAGCACGCGACAATGTTGTCGCCAGTAATCGGCTGAACGTGCTCTGCGCCGCCTTCTGCGGTACGGATAGCCGCACCCGACTCCAGCAGTGCCGCATCCTGCACCACAACGCCTTACGCCGAAGTGCGGCGAGCTGCGCATCATGCCACGCAGGTTATGCGGGTTAGATTCGTTTTCCAGTGCCAGAACACAATCCGCGCACCTGCTTGGCTTGCCCACTGCTCACGGTTGTGCCATTACGCTTGGATCAGGAAGCAAACGCCGCGTGATGTTCCGTGCCTGACGCTTTTGTCAATTTCGCTCATCTACCACATGGTACGCTTTGCGGTTTGCCGCCATCCAGCGCAGGGCTTCTTTAAAACGTGGCGTTACGCTCTGGATAAACCAGGCGCGAACAGATCGCTTCGGGACGGCTCTGGAACAGTGCCAGATTGCATTTAGCCGTAGACGCGGGTTCTTCCGCACGCTGACGCGGAAAACTTCTGGATTAAATAAAACTTTTACCACCGATGCCACCGTGATGGGCCGTTTCCGGCGTCTCATCACCGGCGCGCGGGCAACCGTGCGCCACGGCGAATCTTCCGCACTGCGGTCACGGGGCTGATGCTTGTCATCGCGGCGGGGCGACGGCCACCGTCAGCACGAGATTTTGCCGGACGCCCGCATCCTTTCCCGGTACGCGGGTTGTGGGTACGTTTATTAGAATCATCATCACTGCGGACATACATCACTTTGACCTTGCCGCTTTTACCTTTCATTTCATCGTTCATGCTTTTCCACCAGCGCTGCGCGAAGCGCGCAGATTACCCGAAGTCCGCGCGGTTCGCCATGATTTCGTACCAAAGCCTGCGACTATCATACCTATTGGATGCAAGATTGTTGTCTAGAACAATGTTCCGATAATATGTAACATATGAAAAGATACCGGCGTCGTTGCCGATCGTCCTTACTCATCCCGAGGTTAGTTATGAATACCGTTTGTACCATTGTCAGGCCATCAATGGCATTCCCGACGATCGGATCGAAGATGCGGCAAAATGCGGATGCTGTGGTCACGACTTGTTTGACGGAGGTGATTAATGCGACCGGTGAAACGCTCGACAAATTGCTGAAGGATCATTTACCTGTGGTAATCGACTTCTGGGCACCTGTGCGGCCCTGCCTAATTTCTCACCAATTTTTGAAGATGTCGCGCAAGAGCGTAGCGGTAAAGTGCGCTTTGTGAAAGTGAATACCGCAGCTGAACGTGAAATGAGCAGTCGCGTTGGAATTCGTAGTATACGACGATCATGATTTTCAAAAACGGTCAGGTTGTCGACATGCTTAATCGCGCAGTACCGAAAGCGCCGTTCGATAGCTGGCTGAACGAATCGCTTTGATCTTACCGGGCGCAGTGTGCCCCGTTTCTCCTCTGCGACAATGGCGTTTTTTCGACGCTCTCTTATGACCGAAAACGCTCTCTCCAGTTACGCGCCGAGCGTATTGCGCGCGCAACACGTCCTTTTCTTGCCGCGGTAATCGCGTTCGTCGCTGCCGACGCTGTCTTTTGCCAGAGAAATTATGTCTCTGTTGGACATTTACCCAGCACGAGCAAAAAGTCACTTTGTTTGCTGATGTTCGACACCAGCCAATGAAGCCCAGTAATACCCGGCGTCTGATTGCTGATATTTTGCCTGATACCGTTGCGTTCAATGGTCGCGTCGATGCCTCTACATGTACTGAATATTGTACAAAACCGGGACTATCAGCCAATGGTGGTCTTTCCCACTTCGTATGCTGATGAGCAACTGGGAAGTGAATCTCACCACCTGGTAAGCCACCCCCGTCCTATCATGCTATCGTACCTTGCCAGAAGCTGGCAAGATGTTTCGTAAAAGTCGTATCTGGATAATCTTCCGTCATTTCCGTCAATTTTTCCCGGCTTTCTGCCTATCGCCTGTGAAGCCCAGCTGAAGGCCAGATTGTACTGCCGAGGTAGCCATCGCACTGTTAGATATCGCCGGCGATACGGGGGCGGCAGCAGGGTTAGGCGAGCATTTACCGCTTTAAAACACGCTATCTGGCAGGAAAACGCAACACGCGGTGCATGACAGCAGAAAACGTAGAAAGACGTTTAAAATCAGTGGGTGACTCTACGGGAACCGGTATGAGTCAGCGAGGACCGGGACACTACTGTTCGAACCAAAATCGATAGCGGTAATTGGCCCGTCGATGAAACCAATCGCGGAGGTCCTATCACGCGGTACCTGCTGGCGGTGGCTTTAACGAACCAGTACTCCCGGTGACGCCAGCCTGAGCGGTGTGGGGTGCGTTGGCCTGGCCGGATATTGCGCTGCCCTTTACACCCGACCTTGCGGTTTTATGTAGAATGCCAGCCGTAATCTTGTCTTCTGGAAGAGCTGGGGCGAGAGAGGCTGAGAGGATTTCCGTTATTTTTCCGCCCGGCATCGCAACACGAAGGCAAGTCCCCGCGCCTGCGCCTGCGCCATGACATGCGCCTGCTTCGACCGACGTCTGGTTTTACTGGCTCCCTGGCACAGGTCCGATGCCGCTTTCGCCTGTGCCATTAACGCGGGCAAGCTGGCGTTTATTCCACAATCGGCAGCCGTCTCCAACACCATCCTCGACTCGGCGCAACAGCGTGAGTTGGGCTTTTCGACTTATTGCGCTCGGCGACAGCCTGGATATGAGCATAATGACTTGCTCGACTATCTGGCGCGCGACCGTGAACACGGCGCCATATCCTGCTTCTCTCGAGGGAGCGGTTAAGCGACGCGCAACGGCTTTGTTTCGGCAGCCCGTAGTCCCTCTCGTGATGAACCGATTCTGAGTTGATTAAAAGCGGACGTAGCCCCGCGGCACGGCGACTGCTGGAGCACGACGGCAGTCATGGACCCGGCATCAGATCCGGCTATTAGCGTGCCAGTTTGCTGCGGGGCTTCTCCATGCCCGCGGACTTAGGCGGTGGAGACCACCCGCCATATGCACGCACCGCTGCGTGGCGACCGGTTAATAATTGTGACGACGGTGCTGCGCCTGTGCTGCCGCGCGCTGGCGCTGGATGCCTTATGGTCACGGATGGCAAGCTGGCAACGCTTGAGCGAAGAAACGGCCAGAACGTGCAGTGTCATTGCCAGAACATGTCGCATGTCTCTAACCCGCTGAATCTGCGCGATGACGCCAGCAGCGAGCGTATGTCAAAACGCTGGACATTCTGCTCCACCAGCCAAGATTTGATGCGCTGATGGTTATTCATTCGCCAGCGCCGCTGTTTCCGCAACAGAAAGCGCACAAGTCCTAATTGAAACGGTAAACCACATCCCCGCAGCGAATATTTCTTGCTGACGAACTGGTGCGGCGAGCATTCTGGCAAGAGGCACGACGTTTTCGGCGAAGCCGGGCTGCCGGCACGCCCGTACCCGAAGGACCGGTCACCTCTTTTATGCGTTGTGGTGAGGTGCCGGCGTAATCGAGCAGCAACTACGCAAACGCCGGCGTTGCCCGGCGACATGGCTACAAATACCGGGGGGCCCTGTTCTATTGCGACGGGCGGGTGCCGAGGGGGCTACGTCGCTGGATCCCCATGAAGTTGGGGCCCATCCTGCCAAGCGTATGGCATGAACACGCTCCCTGCCTGGATTGCCAGCGATGGCGCCGAGGAGCGGTCGTGTGGACAAGCCAGTGGTTATCCGGTGGCGCTGAAGAATTGCGTTCGCCGGATCTGTCCACATAAATGGGAAACTCAGGGCGTCATGCTTTACCTGCGTACAGCCGATCATGATCGGCAGCGGCGAACGCTTTTCTCAATCGCGTAAAATGGCCTGGCCGCGCGCGGGTCCACGGCCTGTTGGTGCAAAGTATGGCTAACCGTGCTGGCGCTAGGAGTTGCGGGTTGTGGTTAGGCGCCAATCCGGTTTTCGGGCCGTTGATCATGCTGGGTGAAGGCGGTGTGAGTGAGCATCCTGAAGATCAAGCCGTCGTCGCACTGCCGCCGCTGAACGTGAACCTGGCCCGCTATATCCGGTTATTCAGGGGAATAGAAAGTAAAAAGATTCGTCGCGCAGTGCGCTGTACGCCCATTGGATGTTGCAGGCTTGAGCCAGCTTCTGGTGCAGGTTTCCAACTTGATTGTCGAACTGCCGGAAATTCAGCATCTTGGATATTCATCCTTTGCTGGCTTCTGGCGGTGAATTTACCGCGCTGGATGCCACGCTCGATATGTCGCAACGTGAGAAGGCGATGACGGAGAGTTGGCTGGCAGTGCGCCTTTATCCGCATGGCTGGAAGAATGGGTAGAATTGAAAAACGGTGAACGCTGCTTGTTCCGCCCGATTTTGCAGAAGATGAGCCACAACTTCAGCAATTCATTTCGCGAGTCACCAAAGAAAATCTTTCCTACCGCTACTCTAGCGAGATCAACAACCACCCCGTAAGATTTAGCCAACATGACACAAATGACTACAATCGGGAAATGGCGTTTGTAGCGGTACGACTCATTGATCAAACGGAAGGAGATCCTGGCGTCACGCGTCCAATTTCCAATCCTGATAACATGGATGCCGATTTTTGTGCGCTCGGATCTCAAAGGGTTAGGCTAGGTCGACGCTTAATGGAAAAGTTGATTACCTATACGCGAGATCACGGACTACAACGTCTGAATGGTATTCAATGCCAAACAATCGTGGCATGGTGGCGCTGGCCCGCAAACTCGGTTTAACGTTGATATCCTCCAGGGCTGGAAGAGGGGATCGTTGGCCTTACGCTAAATCTTGCCCAGCGCGAGGAATCATCAGTAAGGTACTGGAAATGTCCTCACTTAATCGGGACTGGTGTTATTATTACCCCACTTATGTCGTCTGCATTGCACAGAGTTTCTTCGAATGAACAGAGAAGAAATGCACTGTGATGTTGTCAAAATTTAAGCGTAATAAACATCAACAACCTTGCAACTACCCAAGATTTCTCAATCAGTTGATGATGTCGATTTCTTTTACGCTCCCGCCGACTTCCGGGAGACGCTGCTGGAAAAAATAGCCAGCGCGAAGCAGCGCATTTGCATTGTCGCCCTGTATCTCGAACAGGATGACGGTGGCGAAGGCATTCTGAACGCGTTGTATGAGGCTAAAAGGCAGCGTCCGGAACTGGATGTGCGGGTGCTGGTCAACTGGCATCGTGCACAACGTGGACGCATTGGCGCTGCGGCATCTAACGCTAACACTGAGCTGGTACTGCCGCATGGCGCAGGAAAATCCGGGCGTGGTGTTCCGGTTTATGGCGTTCCAATCAATACTCGTGAAGCCCTTGGTGTTCTGCACTTTGAAGGCTTTATCATCGACGATAGCGTACTTTATAGCGGTGCCAGCCTGAACGATGTTTACCTGCATCAGCACGATAAATATCGCTACAAGGTTATGCACGTGATCCATAACCGTAAGATCTCAAGCATTATGTTTGAATGGGTTACACAGAATATTATGAATGGCCGCCGGCGTTAATCGTCTGGATGATGTTAATCGCAGGAAAAGCCCGGAAATCAAGAACGATATTCGTCTGTTCCGCCGGCTGCGCTGATGCCGCTTGTATCATTTCCAGGGCGATCCCAACAACAATCAGCTTTCTGTAACACCACTAGTGGGGCTGGGGAAATAGAGTCTGTTGAACAAGCCCATTTTCCATCTTATGCCTTGTGCCGAGCAGAAACTAACGATTATTGTACGCCATACTTCAACCTGCCAGCAATCCTTGTGCGCAATATTATCCAGTTGCTCCGCGAGAAGGAAAAAGGTCGAAAATTATTGTTGGTGATAAAACCGCAAATGACTTCTACATTCCGGAAGATGAAGCCTTTCAAGATAAATTGGCGCATTGCCTTATTTGTTGTCCAATGAATCTGCGTCGTTTCCTGAGCCGTTGCCAGTATTACGTCAATACTGACCAGCTAGTGGTTCGGTTATCGAAAGTTGAGCAACAACACCTATCACCTGAAAGGGATGTGGGTTGATGATAAGTGAGAATATGCAATCACCGGTAATAACCTGAACCCGCGCACCTGGCGTCTCAATATGGAAAACGCCAATTTAAATCCACGATCCACAACTTGAGCTGGCGCCGCGGCGAGAGAAGAGGACTGGAGCTGATCCGCGAGCATACCACCATGGTTAAGCACTATCACAATCTGCAAAGTATTGCCGATTATCCGGTGAAGGTTCGTAAACTCATCCGCCATTTGCGCCGTATCCGCATCGACCGATTAATTCACCGCATCCTGTTAATCACAACCCCATCCTGTACGGGTTTTGTTTTTTGGGGGCCACGTTTTGCGGATTCTTTTTTTGTATCTCGCTATTGTTACTCTTGGATGCAGCCATATGGCTAACGATGGCTGGAGCAGGCCGGGTGGAGCAGAACACTTTATCGCCTGGGCGATGTCTCCGCCGCCGGAAATGAATATTCGCAGCTGGGGATAAGCCGGGATCGCGGTGCCATATTTGGATTGATGTTCTGTATCATTTGGGGGCATCAAAAGAGCTTTGGGATGTCCTCACCGAAGGGAGCGGCTGGAGCTGAGAAGAGGTTTCGCAGCCGGGATGTCGCCAGTGCAAGCACCGGCTATGCCGTCTGGCAACTGACCCGTCACTAAAGCGCATCCCCTTCCCTTTGCGATGTAGCATAGAAGAAACCAGGAGAAGGACCACGGCCATGGAGGTCACATGGCAGAAGAAGGCTGTTTCCATTCCTATTGATTTCAGCGACAACATGAGTCCTCACAACCACCAATATAGCGTTGCGCGACCGCATATGACAGACCAACGCCTAATGCGCGAACCTGTGCCGGGAACATCTCAGCCTTCAGTACTCCACTGATTCATGTATAAAAACTCACTATGGCCAGGCACGCGTCACCAGCACCAAAAGCGGCATAAGGCGAGGAGGAAACGTTTTGCAATGCTGAGGAGTCGGAACGGTACAAGTCGCTGCTACAGCAAGCAAACGTAACGTTGGGGTGCGCGATTAATCTTATGGGACAGCGCGCCAATGCATGATTAATAGCATTAAATACAAAACAATGCGGCGGTGATCCACTGGCCAGCATTTGGCATGAGTCCCGCAGTATTTACCAGGATACTTCTGCATATAAGTAGTGAAGGTATAGAACGAAAGGGAGCCCAGCGGTCCAACCGAGAACCATGATGAAGTGCCAGGCGATTGCGCCATAATCCTTTCAGAGATTTCCAGCTTCTTTTTAAAGCACGTTTCTTGTTGCCGAAGTTTCATCTAACTGACGACGTAACCACAACGCCACAACAGCTAACACAGCTCCTAACGCGAAAGGAATACGCCATCCCCACTCTCTGAGTGCAGCGTCTTCCATGAGTATTGTAAAACCACAACAACCGGTAGGCTCCTCAGTTGTCCAGCCGATCAACGTCACGATCTGAAATAATCGTAAAAACCTTTGCGCCCTTCAACGGCAACTTCACTCATATAGGTGGCGCTGGTCCCATATTCTCCGCCAACGGATAATCCCTGAAATAAACGAGCGAAGCAATAATGCCGAGCCCACGTACCTATAGTTTCATAACTTGGGAGGCAGGCGATAACCAGCAATGCGATACGCATCATACACACCGATAACAGCATCGATTTTTTGCGACCATGTTTATCGGCTATGCAGGCCAAATCACCAACCGCCTATTGGGCGCATCAGGAGATCCGCAGCAAAAACACTGCTGTTTGTCGTGGTTGATTGATCGTGTTCCCGGAAGGGAAGAAAATGTGGGCGAAGTAGAGTGAACAGAACGAGTAGAGCATAGAAATCGAACCACTCGACCAGATTACCTGAAGAGGCCCCGCCGATCGCCAAATGCGGCGACGAGTATCACTACTTGTCAGTTTGCTGTCTGCCGTTACAGTACTTTGAGCCATACCATATGTCTCCTGCCGTAATCCGATGCTTTTGTTGGTCGCTTTTGTTTATTTCTTTTGGTAAAGAAAATGTTATACATTTGTTGCGTATCATTATGCAACCTAACCATGAATTTAGTTAGCAGGAGAATGGTTATTGAGGAGCTTAAGGATAAATTTCTGGTAAGGAGGAGCACGTATGGAAGTAGGCAAGTTGGGAAAGTTCATCCGTTGCTGAATATTGGCATATGTGGGAGTGTCGACGCGCAGCGTCGCATAGGGCATTTTTTTCTGCGCCAATGCAGAAAAGGCCATCCTGACGGATGGCCTTCGGCTTGATTTGATCGCCTGGCAGTGTCCTATCTCGCATGGCGAGATCCCACACTACCATCGGCGCTCAGCTTTCACTTCTGAGTTCGGGCATGGGTAAGGTGGTACCACCGCGCTATTGCCACCAGGCAAATTCTGTTCCATCAGACCGCTGATGCGTTGATTTTCTCGGTATCTGGCTACAATCTTCTCTCGCCAACACATCTTCGGTGTTGTATGGTTAAGCCTCACGGGTAATTGGTATGGGTTAGCTCAACGTATCGCTACGCTTACACACCCCGCCTATCAACGTTGTGGTCTCCAACGGCCCTTCAGGACCCTCAAGGGGTCAGGAGGCTCATCTCAGGGCTCGCTTCCCGCTTAGATGCTTTCAGCGGTTATCAATTCCGATTTAGCTACCGGGCAGTGCCACTGGCGTGACAACCCGAACACCAGGATGCGTCCACTCCGGTCCTCTCGTACTAGGAGCAACTCCCTTCGATCATCCAACGCCCACGGCAGATAGGGACCGAACTGTCTCACGACGTTCTAAACCCAGCTCGCGTACCACTTTAAATGGCGAACAGCCATACCCTTGGGACCGACTTCAGCCCAAGGATGTGATGAGCCGACATCGAGGTGCCAAACACCGCCGTCGATATGAACTCTTGGGCGGTATCAGCCTGTTATCCCCGGAGTACCTTTTATCCGTTGAGCGATGGCCCTCCATTCAGAACCACCGGATCACTATGACCTGCTTTCGTACCTGCTGACCTGTCCGTCTCGCAGTTAAGCTGGCTTATGCCATTGCACTAACCTCCTGATGTCCGACAGGATTAGCCAACCTTCGTGCTCCTCCGTTACTCTTTGGGAGGGACCGCCCAGTCAAACTACCACCAGGCACTGTCCGCGACCCAGATCACGGGCCCTCGTTAGAACATAAACACCAAGGGTGGTGTTCGAGGACGGCTCCACGCAGACTGGCGTCCACCTTCAAAGCCTCCCGCCTATCCTACACATGAGGTCAATGTGAGTGCCAAGCTGTAGTAAAGGTCCGCGGGATCTCCGTCTTGCCGCGGGTACACCGCATCTTCACGGCGAATTCGATTTCACTGAGTCTCGGGTGGAACAGCATGGCCATGGTTACACCATTCGTGCAGGTCGGAACTTACCCGACAAGGAATTTCGCTACCTTAGGACCGTTATAGTTTCGGCCACCGTTACCGGGGCTTCGATGAAGAGCTTCGCTTGCGCTGACCCCATCAATTAACCTTCCGGGCAAGTGTCACGCCTATACGTCCACTTTCGTGTTTGCAGAGTGCTGTGTTTTTGATAAACAGTTCCAGCCATCTGGTCACTGCGACTGACAGCTCCATCCGCAAGGGACTTCACCTACGATCAGCGAGCCTTCTCCCGAAGTTACGGTTCTATTTTGCCTAGTTCCTTCACCCGAGTTCTCTCAAGCGCCTTGGTATTCTCTACCTGACCACCTGTGTCGGTTTGGGGTACGATTGATGTAATCTGAAGCTTAGAGGCTTTTCCTGGAAGCAGGGCATGATGGCTTCCGCACCGTAGTGCGTTCGTCTCGTGCCTCGGTCTTGTGTCTCCGGATTTGCCTGGAAACACCACCTACGCGCTTCACCAGGACAACCGTCGCCTGGCCAACCTAGCCTTCTCCGTCCCCCCTTCGCAGTAACACGAAGTACAGGAATATTAACCTGTTCCCCATCGACTACGCCTTTCGGCCTCGCCTTAGGGGTCGACTCACCCTGCCCCGATTAACGTTGGACAGGAACCCTTGGTCTTCCGGCGAGGGGGCTTTTCACCCGCTTTATCGTTACTTATGTCAGCATTCGCACTTCTGATATCTCCAGCATGCCTCACAGCACACCTTCACAGGCTTACCAGAACGCTCCCTACCCACCACGCTTAGCGTCGCTGCCGCAGCTTCGGTGCCTGGTTTAGCCCCGTTACATCTTCCGCGCAGGCCGACTCGACTAGTGAGCTATTACGCTTTCTTTAAATGATGGCTGCTTCTAAGCCAACATCCGGCTGTTGGGCCTTCCCACATCGTTTCCCACTTAACCATGACTTTGGACCTTAGCTGGCGGTCTGGGTTGTTTCCCTCTTCACGACGGACGTTAGCACCCGCCGTGTGTCTCCCGGATAAGTTCTCCGGTATCGGAGTTTGCATCGGGTTGGTAAGTGGGATGACCCCCTAGCCCAAACAGTGCTCTACCCCCGGAGATGAATTCACGAGGCGCTACCTAAATAGCTTTCGGGGAGAACCAGCTATCTCCGGGTTTGATTGGCCTTTCACCCCCAGCCCAAGTCATCCGCTAATTTTTCAACATTAGTCGGTTCGGTCCTCCAGTTGGTGTTACCAACCTTCAACCTGCCATCGCTAAATACGGGTTTCGGGTCTACACCCTGCAACTCGACCCCCAGTTAAGACTCGGTTTCCCTTCGGCTCCCCTATCCGGTTAACCTCGCTACAAAATGTAAGTCGCTGACCCATTATACAAAAGGTACGCAGTCACCCCCGAAGAGGCTCCCACTGCTTGTACGTACACGGTTTCAGGTTCTTTTCACTCCCTCCCGGGGTTCTTTTCGCCTTTCCCTCACGGTACTGGTTCACTATCGGTCAGTCAGGAGTATTTAGCCTTGGAGGATGGTCCCCCATATTCAGACAGGATGTCACGTGTACCGCCCTACTTCGAGTTCACATAGGTGTTTCGTGTACGGGGCTGTCACCCTGTATCGCGCGCCTTTCCAGACCCTTCCACTAACTTCCAAGATTCAGGCTTGGGCTCATCCCCGTTCGCTCGCCGCTACTGGGGGAATCTCGGTTGATTTCTTTTCCTCGGGGTACGTAGATGTTTCAGTTCCCCGGTTCGCCTCACTACGCTATGTATTCACGCAGTGATAGTCTGCGAATCTGACTGGGTTTCCCCATCGGAAATCCGTAACGGTTGATATCTCCTTACCGACGCTTATCGCAGATTAGCACGTCCTTCATCGCCTCTGACTGCCAAGGCATCCACCATGTACGCTTAGTCACTTAACCATACAACCCGAAGAAGTTTCGTCGACCGTCATCAAGTTGCGAAAATTTGAGAGCTCCGAACAACTTTCGTTGTTCAGTGTTTTAATTTCAGCTTTCCAGATTGTTAAAGAGCAAAACTTCGTAGTGAATCAATTGCAGTACATCTGAAGTATTTTTTCTTTAATCACTACGATATGGTGGAGCTATGCGGGATCGAACCGCAGACCTCCTGCGTGCAAAGCAGGCGCTCTCCCAGCTGAGCTATAGCCCCGTAACATGAAGCCTCAATTGCGGTGGTGGGTCTGAGTGGACTTGAACCACCGACCTCACCCTTATCAGGGGTGCGCTCTAACCACCTGAGCTACAACCCTTCGTGTACTGTCTCATTTTCATCAGGCAATCTGTGTGAGCACTCAAGAACGTCATCATTAAGGTAAGGAGGTGATCCAACCCAGGTTCCCCTAGGGTTACCTTGTTACGACTTCACCCCAGTCATGAATCACACCGTGGTAAGCGCCCTCCCGAAGGTTAAGCTATCTACTTCTGGTGCAACCCACTCCCATGGTGTGACGGGCGGTGTGTACAAGGCCCGGGAACGTATTCACCGCGACATTCTGATTTACGATTACTAGCGATTCCGACTTCATGGAGTCGAGTTGCAGACTCCAATCCGGACTACGACGCGCTTTTTGGGATTCGCTCACTATCGCTAGCTTGCAGCCCTTGTACGCGCCATTGTAGCACGTGTGTAGCCCTGGCCGTAAGGGCCATGATGACTTGACGTCATCCCCACCTTCCTCCGTTTATCACGGCAGTCTCCTTGAGTTCCCACCATTACGTGCTGGCAACAAAGGACAGGGGTTGCGCTCGTTGCGGACTTAACCCAACATTTCACAACACGAGCTGACGACAGCCATGCAGCACCTGTGTTCTGATTCCCGAAGGCACATCCTCATCTCTGCAGGATTCCGGGATGTCAAGGCCAGGTAAGGTTCTTCGCGTTGCATCGAATTAAACCACATGCTCCACCGCTTGTGCGGGCCCCCGTCAATTCATTGAGTTTTAACCTTGCGGCCGTACTCCCAGGCGGTCGATTTAACGCGTTAGCTCCGGAAGCCACGTCTCAAGGACACAACCTCCAAGTCGACATCGTTTACGGCGTGGACTACCAGGGTATCTGATCCTGTTTGCTCCCCACGCTTTCGCACCTGAGCGTCAGTCTTCGTCCAGGGGGCCGCCTTCGCCACCGGTATTCCTCCGAATCTCTACGCATTTCACCGCTACACCTAACTCTACCCCTCTACGAGACTCAAGCTTGCCAGTATTAGATGCAAGTTCCCAGGTTGAGCCCGGGGATTCACATCTGACTTATCCAACCGCCTGCGTGCGCTTTACGCCCAGTAATTCCGATAACGCTTGCACCCTCCGTATTACCGCGGCTGCTGGCACGGAGTTAGCCGGTGCTCTTCTGCGGGTAACGTAATAGTAAAGGTATTAGCTTTACTCCTTTCCTCCTCGCTGAAAGTACTTTACAACCCGAAGGCCTTCTTCACACACGCGGCATGGCTGCATCAGGCTTGCCCCCATTGTGCAATATTCCCCACTGCTGCCTCCCGTAGGAGTCTGGACCGTGTCTCAGTTCCAGTGTGGCTGATCCGTCCTCTCAGACCAGCTGGGATCGTCGCCTTGGTGAGCCGTTACCTCACCAACTAGCTAATCCCACCTGGGCATATCCAATCGCAAAGGCCCGAAGGTCCCTGCTCTTGGTCGTGCGACGTATGCGGTATTAGCTAGCGTTTCCGGTTGTTATCCCCCTCCTCGGGCAATTTCCCAGGCATTACTCACCGTCCGCCGCTCGCAGCGAAGCAGCAAGCTACTTCCCGCTGCCGCTCGACTTGCATGTGTTAGGCCTGCCGCCAGCGTTCAATCTGAGCCATGATCAAACTCTTCAATTTAAAAGTTTGATGCTCAAAGAATTAAACTTCGTAATGAATTACGTGTTCACTCTTAAGACTGGTATTCATTTTTCGTCTCTGAGACATTAAGTTTCCGTATCTTGAGTGCCCACACAGATTGTCTGATAAATTGTTAAATGGCTGATCTGTACAGTCATCGCTGGGAAATCGAACTGGGATACAGGGAGATAAAACAGACGATGCAACTGAGCAGGCTGACGCTGAGAAGTAAAAAGCCGGAGCTTGTGGAGCAAGAGCTGTGGGGTGTCTTACTGGCTTATAATCTGGTGAGATATCAGATGATTAAAATGGCGGAACATCTGAAAGGTTACTGGCCGAATCAACTGAGTTTCTCAGAATCATGCGGAATGGTGATGAGAATGCTGATGACATTGCAGGGCGCTTCACCGGGACGTATACCGGAGCTGATGCGCGATCTTGCAAGTATGGGACAACTTGTGAAATTACCGACGAGAAGGGGAAGGGCCTTCCCGAGAGTGGTAAAGGAGAGGCCCTGGAAATACCCCACAGCCCCGAAAAAGAGCCAGTCAGTTGCTTAACTGACTGGCATTACAGCTCAAGGGCTACCATTTTGTGTGTTTCAGGTTTCTGTTCTGTATTGCTGCTGTTTGCGGCGATGATTTTCGCTACTTTTTCAGCTTGCGCATTCATCTGCATCTGACGGTATGCATTTCCAGTGAGCGGCAGCGCATCACGCGTGCGGGTATCCGGGTAGTCGCGCAACATGCCTTCTACGCGGTTAACGACGGCAACCCATGCGCCACGTTCTGTATAGTACTCGGCCACGGAGTATCATATTTAGCCAGACAATCTTTCAGGAATACCAGACGTTTGGTGGCATCGGTGGTGTACTGACTATTCGGATAGCTGCGCACCAGTTGGAAAAGTCACTAAACGCGGCTCGTGCATGTTGAGGATCGCAATAGCTCGAGAATGACGCCCAAAGAACCTTGCAGCGCACTGTCATCCGGCGCCATATTGGTCAGGCCACCATGTACATGACGTGATCGATCTATCGGATGGGTCGGGTTAAGGCAAATAATATCGATGGCAGCCTGTGCTAACGGCAAATCAGCGTTTTTATCGTAGCGTAGTCGAATCCAGCTGCACCTGCTGCGAATACGGACCAAACGGATTCCTCGATTATCTTAACGCTTAGGTTGCGTTCTGCCTCTGTCCAGTTACCGTCCTGCAGCTTTTGTTGTGCAGTGGCGTAAATTTTCATTGGCGGATTATCTTTTCATCTACCTTGACCGAGAGCGACCCGCCAAAAACAGGCTTAGTGTGGCGGCTGCCACCAGATATTTCATGCGCGTCATGACATTGACTTTCCTCAAAATGTAATACGGGAGATTATCTGTTCCTGCTCCCGGTTAAGACCAGCTCCAATAGCACACTATATTGAACGGCAAAGCCGTAAACCCGAGACGTAAACGAAGAAGCGGTGTGTACTGGCGCGACGAGTACAGCTCACTGCAACGATGGGCGAAAACCAAGTCGGTCAACGCTTAGATCAGGCTTTGGCCGAAATGTTGCCGGATTATTCACGTTGCGCAGATAAAAGAATGGATCCTCGACCAGCGAGTATCATCGGCAAAGTTTCTGATAAGCCGAAAGAAAAAGTATTGGGTGGCGAGCAGGTTGCCATCAACACTCAGTTGAAAGAAGGAAGACGCGTTTTGAAGACGCAGGATATGCCGCTGGATATCGTCTATGAAGATGAAGCGGGTATTTTTATCATTAATAAACCGCGCGGACGCGTGGTGTGCATTAGCTGGCGCGGGTAACCCGGATCGCACGGTACTGAATGCGTTGCTTCATTACTATCCACCCATTGCCGATGTGCACATGCGGCATGGTCCATCGGTCTGGATGGAGCCACCACTCCGGCCTGATGGTTGTGGCAGAAAACCGTACCGCGGCTCAGAGGAGTTGAGTCGAATCTTTGCAACGGCGTGAAATTACTCGTGAGTATGAAGCGGTGGCGATTGGTTGTGTGACCGCAGGTGGCACGGTGGACGGCCGAATCCATGGGCCACCGACCGGATGCACCCATATGGCGGTGCATCCGATGGGCGAACCAGCGGTGACTCACTATCGCATCATGGAACACTTCCAGTCTGCACACGCGTCTGCGGTTGCGTCTGGAAACTCGACATGGCGCCAAAATGCGCGTGCATATGGCCATATCACTCATCCGCTGGTCGGCAATTCGGTTTATGACGTCATGCCACGTCCGCCAAAAGGTGCTTCGGAAGCATTTATCTCCACGCTGCGTAAGTTTCGCACAGAGCGCTACGTGCAACCATGCTGCGTCTTAGTCACCCGAATCTCCAGGCATCGAAATGGAATGGCATGCGCCTATTCCACGAGACACGGTGGAGCCGATTGAGGTGATGCGCGCCGATTTCGAAGAAAACATAAGGATGAAGTGGACTGGTTATGAGTAAGCTGATTGTCCCGCAGTGGCCGCTGCCAAAGGGTGTTGCGGCTTGTAGCTCTACTCGTATCGGCGGCGTGAGCTTGCCCCCGTATGACTCGCTGAACCTCGGTGCCCATTGTGGCGATAACCCGGATCACGTTGAGGAGAATCGCAAGCGACTTTTTGCTGCGGGCAATTTGCCCTCTAAACCGGTCTCGCTTGAGCAGGTATACGGCAAAGATGGTGCTTAAGCTTACTGGCGAAGCTTATGCCTCAAAAACGAGCAGATGCCTCTTATAGCAATACGCCTGGCACGGTTTGCGCAGTGATGACTGCCGACTGCCTCCCGTCGTTTTGCAATGGAGCGAAACGGAATCCGCCGCCGCTCATGCTGGCTGGCGTGGAGCTGTGCGCAGGCGTGCTGGAAGAGGACAGTTTCCTGTTTTGCTGATAATTCCGGAAAATATTCTCGCCTGGTTAGGGCCGGCAATTGGTCCACGCGCGTTCGAAGTGGGGGCGGAGGTTGGCGAGCGTTTTATGGCAGCAGACGCCAAAGCGGTACAGCTTTCATTCAGCATGGTGATACGTATCTGGCGGTATTTATCTGCTTGCCCGGCAGCGTCTGGCGAGCGTTGGTGTTGAACAAATTTTCGGCGGCGACCGTGTACATATACGGAAAATGAGATTTCTTCTCTTATCGTCGCGACAAGACCACCGGTGTATGGCAAGTTTCATTTGGCTGATATAACCTAAAGAATCAAGACGAATCCGGTACGCGTAATTTTCTTTTCACATAATCTGGTCAATAACCTTGAATAATTGAGGGATGACCTCATTTAATCTCCAGTAGCAAGCTTGATTCGTTATGGGAGGAGTTATGCGTCTGGATCGTCTTGACTAATAAATTCCAGCTTGCTCTTGCCGATGCCCAATCACTTGCACTCGGGCACGACAACCAATTCATCGAACCACTTCATTTAATGAGCGCCCTGCTGAATCAGGAAGGGGGTTCGGTTAGTCCTTTGTTAGCATCAGCTGGCATAAATGCTGGCCAGTTGCGCACAGATATCAATCAGGATTAATCGTTCACCGCAGGTTGAAGGTACTGGTGGTGATGTCCAGCCATCACAGGATTTGGTGCGCGTTCTTAATCTTTGCGAACAAGCTCGCGCAAAAACGTGGTGATAACTTTATCTCGTCAGAACTGTCGTTCTGGCGGCACTGAGTCTCGCGGCACGCTGGCCGACATCCTGAAAGCAGCAGGGGGCGACCACCGCCAAGACGTCTCAAGCGATTGAACAAATGCGTGGAGGTGAAAGCGTGAAGCGGTGGGTGCTGAAGACCAACGTCAGGCTTTGAAAAAATACAGCATCGACCTTACCGAACGAGCCGAACAGGGCAAACTGGATCCGGTGATTGGTGGTGATGAAAGAAATTCGCCGTACCATTGAGGTGCTGCAACGTCGTACTAAGAGGTACCCGGTACTGATTGGTGAACCCGGCGTCGGTGAAGACTGCCATCCGTTGAAGGTCTGGCGCAGCGTTTATCAACGGCGAAGTCCCGGAAGGGTTGAAAGGCCGCCGGGTACTGGCGCTGGATATGGGCGCGCTGGTGGCGGGGCGGATATGGCGGTGAGTTTGAACAACGTTTAAAAGGCGTGCTTAACGATCTTGCCAAACAGGAAGGCAACGTCATCCTGTTTATCGACGAGTTCCCAAACCATGGTCGGCGCGGGTAAGCCGATGGCGCAGTGGACGCCGGAAACATGCTGAAACCGGCGCTGGCGCGTGGTGAATTGCACTGCGTAGGTGCCACGACGCTTGACGAATATCGCCATTACATCAAAAAGATGCTGCGCTGGAACGTCGTTTCCAGAAAGTGTTTGTTGCCGAGCCTTCTGTTAAGATTCGTTTGCGATTCTGCGTGGCCTGGAAGAACGTTTCGAATTGCACCACCATGTGCAAATTACTGACCCGGCAATTGTTGCAGCAGCGACGTTGTCTCATCGCTACATGCTGACCGTCGGCTGCCGGGATAAAGCCATCGACCTGAATCGATGAAGCAGCATCCAGCATCGTGTGCAGATTGACTCAAAACCAGAAGAACTCGACCGAACCGATCGTCGTATTATCCAGCTCAAAAACTGGAACAAGAGGCGTTAATGAAAGAGTCTGATGAAGCCGAGTAAAAAACGCCTGGATATGCTCAACGAAGAACTGAGCGACGAAGAACGTCAGTACTCCGAGTTAGAAGAAGAGTGGAAAGCAGAGAAGGCATCGCTTTCTGGTACGCCGACCATTAAAGCGGAACTGGAACAGGCGAAAATCGCTATTGAACAGGCTCCGCCGTGTGGGGGACCTGGCGCGGATGTCTGAACTGCAATACGGCGAATCCCGGAACTGGAAAAGCAACTGGAAGCCGCAACGCAGCTCGAAGGCAAAACTGATGCGTCTGTTGCGTAATAAAGTGACCGACGCCGAAATTGCTGAAGTGCTGGTGCGTTGGACGGGATTCGGTTTCTCGCATGATGGAAAGCGAGCGCGAAAGACTGCTGCGTATGGAGCAAGAACTGCACCATCGCGTCATTGGTCAGACCGAAGCGGGTGATGCGGTATCTAACGCTATTCGCCGTAGCCGTGCGGGGTTGGCGAATCCAATGCCCGATTGGTCATTCCTGTTCCTCTGCCCAACGGGTGTGGGAAAACAAGAGCTTTGTAAGGCGCTGGCGAACTTTATGTTTGATAGCGGACGAGGCGATGGTCCGTATGATATGTCCGAGTTTATGGAGAAACACTCGGTGTCTGTTTGGTTGGTGCGCCTCCGGGATATGTCGGTTATGAGAGAAGGTGGCTACCTGACCGAAGCTGTGCGTCGTCGTCCGTATTCCGTCATCCTGCTGGATGAAGTCGAAAAGCGGATCCGGATGTCTTCAACATTTCTGTTGCAGGTACTGGATGATGGTGGTCTGACTGACGGGCAGGGAGAACGGTCGACTTCCGTAATACGGGTGTCATTATGACCTCTAACCTCGGTTCCGATTTGATTCAGGAACGCTTCGGTGAACTGGATTATGCGCACATGAAGGAGCTGGTGCGCGGTGCGAAAGCCTAACTTCCGTCCGGAGTTGATTAACCGTATTGATGAAGTGGTGGTCTTCCATCCGCTGGGTGAACAGCACATTGCCTCGATTGCGCAGATTCAGTTGAAACGTCTGTAACAACGCTGGAAGAACGTGGTTATGAAATCCACATTTGACGAGGCGCTGAAACTGCTGGGCGAGAACGGTTACGATCGAGGCTATGGTGCACGTCCTTTGAAACGTGCTATCCAGCAGCAGATCCGAAAACCCGCTCGCACAGCAAATACTGTCTGGTGAATTGGTTCCGGGTAAAGTGATTCGCCCGGAAATTAAGTGAAGACCGGATTGTCGCCGTCCAGTAAATGATAAACGAGCCCTCGGGGCTAATGCCAGTCAGTTAAGCAACTGACTGGCTCTTTTTCGGGGCTGTGGGGTATTTCCAGGGCCTCTCCTTTACCACTCTCGGGAAGGCCCTTCCCCTTCTCGTCGGTAATTTCACAAGTTGTCCCATACTTGCAAGATCGCGCATCAGCTCCGGTATACGTCCCGGTGAAGCGCCCTGCAATGTCATCAGCATTCTCATCACCATTCCGCATGATTCTGAGAAACTCATTTGATTCGGCCAGTAACCTTTCAGATGTTCCGCCATTTTAATCATCTGATATCTCACCAGATTATAAGCCAGTAAGACACCCCACAGCTCTTGCTCCACAAGCTCCGGCTTTTTACTTCTCAGCGTCAGCCTGCTCAGTTGCATCGTCTGTTTTATCTCCCTGTATCCCAGATCGCTTTCCCAGCGATGACTGTACAGATCCGCCATTTCTCCTCCGGGGAAGCGCATGGCGTCCGTCATCGACGTCAGCAGATGGCAGACTTTTCCTTTGCGCGTCACGGTCAGCAGGCGGGCTGTCACTTCATTTCCCAGTCCCGGCCACTTTTTTCGTGCCTGCGGGCTGGTTTTCAGCTTCACCAGATGATCGCCTTTACCCAGTTTTCTGAGCTCTTCATATTGCGCTCCCTTTCTGAGAGGTATCATCCAGTGGCGGTGTTCTCCCGCCAGGCTCCAGCCATTTAACAGTCCCAGTGAGTAATAACCTTTATCCATTAACGTCAGAGTGTTATCGCCGGTTTGTTCTATAAGTTGCTCAGCAAGCTCATTTTCGCTGTTCTTCATCGTGCCGAAGGCTGCAGCCGTCAGCAGATGGCTGGTCAGTTCCATCTGGCAGACCATTTTGACCTGCGGGTAGAGCGCCGGGTTCCCGGCATGTGTCTGGCGGGGGAAGGCTGCATCGTTCTCTGGTGTATCCGGTGTGCGCCAGAACACACCATCGATGGCCAGCAGGGTCAGGCCGCACCAGTGCGGATGCGGCGTGGCGTTATGCCAGAGCTGCGCTGTTTTCGTGAACACGCGGCGGACAGCCTCACTTCCCAGGCGCTGGCGGGCCTGAATAACGGCACTGGGGGCACCGAAGGGGCGATTGCCCGGCAGCATGATGTCCAGGCGATTCACAATCTGGTGAAGAGGTTCTTTACGCTCAAGCGCCATGCCAACAATACACCAGACCATCATTTCGAGGGGAAGACGGCGCTTGCGTAGCGTTACAGTACCTGATTCGGCAAGGCAACGAGAGATGAGTTCGGGGTCGAGGTAATCCCCCAGAGAAGTCAGTGGGTTACGCAGAGAATCGTAACGGGATACCAGATCAAGAGCCTGTCCAATGTGCATAAAAAAATCCGGAAACAAGTGAGCGTTTCCGGATTCTTACACAGCCACTGGATCGGTCAACTGATCCTTAACTGATCGGCATTACAGCCCTTGAGCTGCCGTTTTTTTATTCTGTTAGTTGTGAAACTGAAGCGATTTAGTCACTATCGATCTCATCAAATATGGCTCGCTTTGAGATATTCCTCAAGTAAAAAAACACCTCTTCCTGCGATTTCTCACAAAAAAGATTCGTTGACAAAAAGTGACAAAATTATGAGATTTCCATCACACATTTTGACATCAGGAACGGTATGCTGAATTCACCAAGACGGGAAGACAAGAGGTAAAATTTATGACAATGAACATTACCAGCAAACAAATGGAAATTACTCCGGCCATCCGCCAACATGTCGCAGACCGTCTCGCCAAACTGGAAAAATGGCAAACACATCTGATTAATCCACATATCATTCTGTCCAAAGAGCCACAAGGGTTTGTTGCTGACGCCACAATCAATACACCTAACGGCGTTCTGGTTGCCAGTGGTAAACATGAAGATATGTACACCGCAATTAACGAATTGATCAACAAGCTGGAACGGCAGCTCAATAAACTGCAGCACAAAGGCGAAGCACGTCGTGCCGCAACATCGGTGAAAGACGCCAACTTCGTCGAAGAAGTTGAAGAAGAGTAGTCCTTTATATTGAGTGTATCGCCAACGCGCCTTCGGGCGCGTTTTTTGTTGACAGCGTGAAAACAGTACGGGTACTGTACTAAAGTCACTTAAGGAAACAAACATGAAACACATACCGTTTTTCTTCGCATTCTTTTTTACCTTCCCCTGAATGGGAGGCGTTTCGTCGTGTGAAACAGAATGCGAAGACGAACAATAAGGCCTCCCAAATCGGGGGGCCTTTTTTATTGATAACAAAAAGGCAACACTATGACATCGGAAAACCCGTTACTGGCGCTGCGAGAGAAAATCAGCGCGCTGGATGAAAAATTATTAGCGTTACTGGCAGAACGGCGCGAACTGGCCGTCGAGGTGGGAAAAGCCAAACTGCTCTCGCATCGCCCGGTACGTGATATTGATCGTGAACGCGATTTGCTGGAAAGATTAATTACGCTCGGTAAAGCGCACCATCTGGACGCCCATTACATTACTCGCCTGTTCCAGCTCATCATTGAAGATTCCGTATTAACTCAGCAGGCTTTGCTCCAACAACATCTCAATAAAATTAATCCGCACTCAGCACGCATCGCTTTTCTCGGCCCCAAAGGTTCTTATTCCCATCTTGCGGCGCGCCAGTATGCTGCCCGTCACTTTGAGCAATTCATTGAAAGTGGCTGCGCCAAATTTGCCGATATTTTTAATCAGGTGGAAACCGGCCAGGCCGACTATGCCGTCGTACCGATTGAAAATACCAGCTCCGGTGCCATAAACGACGTTTACGATCTGCTGCAACATACCAGCTTGTCGATTGTTGGCGAGATGACGTTAACTATCGACCATTGTTTGTTGGTCTCCGGCACTACTGATTTATCCACCATCAATACGGTCTACAGCCATCCGCAGCCATTCCAGCAATGCAGCAAATTCCTTAATCGTTATCCGCACTGGAAGATTGAATATACCGAAAGTACGTCTGCGGCAATGGAAAAGGTTGCACAGGCAAAATCACCGCATGTTGCTGCGTTGGGAAGCGAAGCTGGCGGCACTTTGTACGGTTTGCAGGTACTGGAGCGTATTGAAGCAAATCAGCGACAAAACTTCACCCGATTTGTGGTGTTGGCGCGTAAAGCCATTAACGTGTCTGATCAGGTTCCGGCGAAAACCACGTTGTTAATGGCGACCGGGCAACAAGCCGGTGCGTTGGTTGAAGCGTTGCTGGTACTGCGCAACCACAATCTGATTATGACCCGTCTGGAATCACGCCCGATTCACGGTAATCCATGGGAAGAGATGTTCTATCTGGATATTCAGGCTAATCTTGAATCAGCGGAAATGCAAAAAGCATTGAAAGAGTTAGGGGAAATCACCCGTTCAATGAAGGTATTGGGCTGTTACCCAAGTGAGAACGTAGTGCCTGTTGATCCAACCTGATGAAAAGGTGCCGGATGATGTGAATCATCCGGCACTGGATTATTACTGGCGATTATAATTCGCCTGACGCAATAACACGCGGCTTTCGCTCTGAAAACGCTGTGGTTGATCGCCGAC
Source organism: Shigella flexneri (assembly GCA_048288465.1). Classification (GTDB taxonomy): domain Bacteria; phylum Pseudomonadota; class Gammaproteobacteria; order Enterobacterales; family Enterobacteriaceae; genus Enterobacter; species Enterobacter flexneri_B. The sequence continues at coordinate 2,645,876 of CP182556.1, forward strand.
CGGTGCTTCCACCTTGCGGAAACTGTCAATAAACACCTGCTTATCGCCCTGCTCCAGCAACTGGATCGCCTCGCCGAAACGCTTATAGTAACGTTTGATTAACGCCAGATTACGCTCTGACGACATAATAATGTCGGCATAAAAGCTTTCAGAGGATCCTAGAGCAAACAGTCGCCCGACCATCGCCAGCTCAAGGCGGTAAATGGGCGAAGGGAGCGCCAGAAGTTCTCAAGCTGAACATTTTCTTCTGCCAGATGCAGCCCATAAGCAAAAGTAGCGAAGTAGCACGAGCCTAAATAAACGCCATATTCTGATGCGTGCCTCGACAGCGCTAATACGATGCAGCCGGCGCCCCAGACCTGAATTTGCTCCAGAAACCATTGGTATGCTTCCGGCTTACGTCCATCACACAACCACAACTTGCTTTGCCAGGCTACCGCTGTACAGGGCCGAACATGGGTGTAACCCCAGTACCCGGCCATGGTGCGCGGCCAGAACCATCAGGCCTGTAATGGTCCATTTTTCACTGATGCCGGAATCAACCAGAATACAATCTTCGGTAAAGGCGGTCATCTCCCGATAAGCTTGCTGAGTAACGTGGATTGGCACACTAACAATCACCATTCCGGCATCGGCAACAATATCAGCCGCTCGATCCCAGTCATGTTGCTCCAGAATCCGCACCTGATAACCCGATAGTGTCAGCATCTTCTCGAACAGGCGTCCCATCTGACCGCCACCGCCGACGATAACCACCGGACGCAGTGACGGACAAAGTGTTTTAAATCCTTTGTCGTTTTCACTGGAGTAAGATTCACGCATCACCCGACGCAAAACATCCTCAATCAGATCTGGCGGTACACCCAGAGCTTCCGCCTCTGCACGACGCGAGGCCAACATAGATGCCTCGCGCTCCGGAACATAAATAGGCAGTCCAAAGCGGCTTTTCACCTTGCCCACTTCAGCAACCAGTTCCAGACGCTTCGCTAATAAATTCAGCAGCGCTTTATCGACTTCATCAATTTGATCGCGTAATGCGGTCAATTCAGCAACCATAATAAACCTCTTAAGCCACGCGAGCCGTCAGCTGCCCGTTCAGATCCTGATGAATTTCACGCAGCAAGGCATCAGTCATTTCCCAGCTAATGCAGGCATCGGTTACGGATACACCGTATTTCATTTCACTGCGCGGTTGCTCAGAAGACTGATTGCCCTCGTGGATATTACTTTCGATCATCAGACCAATAATTGAGCGATTACCATCTTTGATTTGAGCAACCACGGATTCTGCCACCGCAGGCTGACGGCGATAATCTTTATTGGAATTACCGTGGCTGCAATCTACCATCAGAGACGGGCGCAGTCCCGCCTGTTCCATCTCTTTTTCACATTGCGCAACATCCGCAGGGCTATAGTTGGGCTTTACCACCGCGCAGGATTACATGGCCGTCCGCATTCCCTGAGTTCGTAGCAACGCAACCTGCCCTGCCCTGTTAATGCCAGCAAAACGGTGCGGCTGGGCGGCGGCGCGCATAGCGTTAATCGCTGTTGCCAGACTGCCGTCGGTGCCGTTTTTGGCAGCGACCGGTACTGGAAAGCCCGGAGGCCGATTTCACGGTGAGTTTGCGATCTGGCGTACTGATACCAATCGCTGACCAGCGGCACATCGCCGGTGATCGCGGGCTATCTGCATTTAACGCTTCCGTCGCCAGTGGCAGTCCCATATTCACCAGCTCAGCAGGAATTACGCCATTCTGCAGCCCGGCTTCTACATCAAAAGAGCTATCGATATGGGGATCTGTTAATTAACCCTTTCCAGCCGACAGTGGTACGGGGTTTTTCAAATAGAGACGCGCATTACCAGATAAGGATATCGCTCACCTCTCGCGGCAAGGGCTTTAAATCCACGAGCATATCTCAGAGCAGTTTCCGGATCATGAATGGAACAAGGACCACATACTACCAGCAGACGAGGATCGCGCCCGGTGATAATATCTGAAATGGTTTTCTACGCGAGTCAGACCTGGGCTCTCTGTTGCAGGCTCAATGGAAAAGCGGCCTTCAGTTGTTCCGGAGTCATTAAAACCTGTTCGTCGGTAATATGTACGTTATTCAGCGCGTCTTTATGCATGATGGCGATCCTGTTTATGCTCGTTTGCGATAGTTGCTCCTCAGCGAGGATGACGTAACGATAACACATAAAGTAAAGTTTTCAATCCATATTTCGTACATTTTTATTTACACAGGCAATTTAGTCGCGCTTTCAACCCTTGCTTCTGTATAGATAAATTTACATCCCCTTTAAAAACAATCCGCTATGCTTTGAAAAAGGAGAAAGAAATGATGAAAAAGTTTATCGCCCCCTTGTTGGCTTTACTGGTTAGCGGATGTCAGATTGATCCTTATACTCACGCGCCAACCTTGACCAGCACCGACTGGTATGATGTCGGTATGGAAGATGCGATATCGGGCAGCGCCATAAAAGATGACGATGCATTTAGCGATTCACAGGCGGATCGCGGTCTATACCTTAAAGGATATGCCGAAGGGCAAAAGAAAACTTGCCAGACCGATTTTACTTATGCCCGGGGACTTTCCGGTAAAAGCTTTCCTGCCAGCTGCAACAATGTTGAAAATGCCAGCCAACTGCATGAAGTATGGCAAAAAAGGGCTGATGAAAATGCCAGCACAATACGATTAAATTAATTAAAACCCCACAAATAAATTAAACATAAGATTTTACTCATTGTGTTTTATTTCTCACATTGATGACGGTCGCATGAAAAAATGATATTTTAATGAGCATCCTGAAAAAATATCGATGCATTTCGAGCGAAGATGGTGGGGATCCCTGAATGCGTTTTTCTCACCGACTGTTCTTACTTCTGATTCTCCTGCTGACGGGAGCACCAATACTCGCTCAAGAGCCTTCTGACGTTGCGAAAAACGTGCGTATGATGGTTTCCGGTATTGTCAGTTACACCCGCTGGCCTGCGCTATCAGGGCCACCAAAGTTATGTATCTTTTCATCTTCACGTTTTAGTACCGCCCTACAAGAGAATGCCGCGACATCTTTGCCTTATCTGCCTGTCATCATTCACACTCAACAAGAGGCGATGATTTCAGGCTGCAATGGTTTTTATTTTGGCAACGAGTCACCGACATTCCAGATGGAATTAACCGAACAATATCCGTCAAAGGCGTTATTATTAATTGCCGAACAAAATACCGAGTGCATTATTGGTAGCGCCTTTTGTCTGATCATCCACAATAATGACGTCAGATTTGCCGTAAACCTGGATGCCTCATCGCGTAGCGGTGTAAAGGTCAACCCGGATGTCTTAATGCTCGCACGGAAGAAAAATGATGGATAACGATAATTCTCTTAATAAGCGCCCCACGTTTAAAAGAGCATTACGCAACATCAGTATGACCAGCATATTTATCACTATGATGCTGATCTGGTTGCTGCTTTCCGTGACCTCGGTGCTGACCCTGAAACAGTACGCGCAAAAAAACCTGGCACTGACAGCAGCAACAATGACTTACAGTCTGGAAGCAGCTGTCGTTTTTGCCGATGGCCCTGCAGCAACTGAAACACTGGCAGCGCTGGGCCAGCAAGGGCATTTTCAACTGCAGAAGTACGTGATAAGCAGCAAAATATTCTGGCATCCTGGCATTACCCCCGTAAGGATCCAGGCGATACTTTCAGCAATTTCATAAGCCACTGGCTCTTCCCTGCCCCCATCATTCAGCCGATTCGTCACAATGGTGAAACCATTGGCGAAGTACGCTTAACCGCTCGCGACAGTTCAATCAGCCATTTTATCTGGTTTTCGCTCGCCGTACTGACCGGTTGTATTCTGCTGGCATCAGGCATCGCAATTACCCTCACCCGCCATTTGCACAATGGCCTGGTGGAAGCACTGAAAAATATCACCGATGTCGTACATGATGTGCGTTCCAACCGCAATTTTTCCCGACGAGTTTCGGAAGAACGTATCGCTGAGTTTCACCGCTTCGCTCTCGACTTCAACAGTCTGCTGGATGAAATGGAAGAGTGGCAGCTCGATACCGGCTAAAAATGCGCAGCTTCTACGTACCGCGCTACATAACCCATTAACCGGGCTGGCTAACCGCGCAGCGTTTGGTCGCGGCATCAACACGTTCATAAAACAGATTTTCCGATGCCCGAAAAACGTAGGCGTTACTATTTTCTTGAAGCAATCGTCAAATACATCAATGATACCTGGGGTCATGCGACAGGCGATGGAGTTTTGATTGAAATCGCAAAACGGTTAGCTGAAGTTGGCGGGCTGCGACGTGACGCACCCGGCCTGGGCGGCGATGAATTCGCTATGGTGCTCTATGATGTACAGTCAGAATCTGAAGTGCAGCGGTATGTAGCACTGACACAAATCTTTAATCTACCATTTAAATATCATAATGGTCATCAGACCACCATGACGTAAGCATTGGTTACGCGATGACCATGAGCACGCCTCTGCGGAAAAATTTGCCGAGAGCTTGCCAAATCACAATATGTATCAGGCCGAACGCCAGCGTGCGAAAAGCTGGTGAGATGACAAGGATATATCGATATGATAAAGCACCTGGTAGCGCCCCTCCATTTTCGCCTCACTAATACTAGCTGGCTGCCAGTCCCCTCAGGAAAACTGTACTCCTGAGCGAGTCGCCGGCTATCCAAATCTATGGATTTACTGAATCCGCCGGCGACTGGTCGCTGGGCTTATCAGATGCCATTCTGTTTCGCAAAAAATGACTACAAATTGCTCCCGGAAAGCCAGCAACAGATCCAAACCTGTAACCAGATCACATACGACAGGGCTAACACATGCCCGTATGGATGGACACACCGATAACTATGGTGAAGACGAGTTACAACGAAGGCTTATCATTGAAACGGGCAATTGCGTGGCCGATGCATGGGCTATGGGTTGACAAATTCCACGCAGCAATCTCACCACACGGGGTTGGGAAAAAAATTCCGTAGCTGGTTGACAAGACCGCCCAGGGCCGCGCCGAACCGCCACGTCGCAGTGGTGATTTGTACCCCTTAATAGAGGAGCAAACAAATAAAAAAAGGGCAAGCCAATTGGCCAGCCCTTCTTAACAGGATGTCGCTTAAGCGAAATCTTAGTTAAGACGCTCTTTGATACGAGCAGCCTTGCCGGTCGCTCGCGCAGGTACGTGCATGGTGGCTCTCAACAGCCCCACGACGTTTGACGGAAATGCTGTCAACTACCGGAGAGTGATGAAGACACGCTCAACGCCTTCGCCGTTGGAAATTTTTAAAAAACACCAGTGAATGCAGAGTGCAGACCGCGGTTACGAATAGCGATGACCACGCCCTCGAATGCCTGCAGACGTTTTTTCGAACCTAGAACAACCCATACTTTCACTTCCACGGTATCACCGGACGGAAGGAAGGATCGTCCTGCTTCATCTGCTACTGTTCAAGTTGCTTAATAATGTTGCTCATAATTTAATCTCTTATCCTGGGTAACTGATGTCTCGGGGGCTTACGCCATCCAGGTCAGTGTTTATGTTGCTATTGTGCGTGTTCCGTTTTGAACTCCGCCAGCAACCTGCTTGCTCTTCAGTGGGACAGGTTTTCCAGAAGTTCAGGTCTTGTTGGCTGGGTACAGCCCAGCAACTGCTGGAAACAGGGCGACGTATCTCGGCATGGTCCACCGACAGTGACGCTGGCGGACTTCCATGCCTTCTAACACCTCAGGCCGCGTATAGTGCCGGCAATCCAGCAATCCTCAGCAAAGGGATTCTTCCGTTACGAGGCTTCTGGTCCCAGTACTCCTCAAATGAGCCGGAAAACGCGGTCGATCGGCGTCATTGCTGGTACTTCCGCCACTGAGAACGTAATCGCCGATTGACCATTCTTCGCATCAATTAAAGATCGATAAGCGCGCTCATCTATACCTTCGTAGCGACCGCACGCCGGAATCAATTTTGATTCGTTGCCAGTTCGCTGACGCCCGCTTGATCAAGCTACCGTAGCTCCTGTGGTGAAAGATAAATCACCCTTGCGCCTTCACCCGCCGCGGCTTTTGTTACATCGATGGCGTCCCGCAAGGGTTGCACCATCATTAACATCCCCGGTCCGCCGCCATAAGGCAATCATCCACGGTACGGTGCCGGTCATGTCGTGAAGTCGCGAGGACTCCAGGCTGCTGGATGCTGAGCAGGCCATTTTTAACTGCCCGGCCAGTTACCCGTAATGGGTAATCAGAAACATATCAGAAAACAGGCTAATTATGCCAATCCACATAGCGCCGCCTTTTACCGTTTATCCGGTGGTTTAAAAACCAGGATCCCAATCTACTTCGATTGAACGAGTAGTGAGATCGACTTTCTTGATAACCTGCCCATCGAGGAACGGTACGAGACGTTCCTTGATACCAAACGCATCTTTCAGGTTTGCCTTAATGACGAGAACGTCATTAGATCCGGTTTCCATCATATCAACGACTTTACCGAGATCGTAGCCTTCAGTGGTTACTACCTGGCAGCCCATCAGGTCTTTCCAGTAGTAGTCCCCCTCTTCAAGCTGAGGCAGCTGCGATGAATCCACGACAATTTCACAATTCGTCAGCAGGTTCGCCGCATCACGATCGTCAACGCCTTTCAGCTTGATGATCATGTCCTGATTGTGGTGCTTCCAGCTTTCCAGCTGGACTTGCTGCCACTGACCCGCCTTCTGGATAAACCAGGGCTGATAGTCAAAAATGCTTTCGGCGTCTTCGGTGGAAGAAAACACTCTGAGCCACCCACGAATACCGTAAGACGAACCCATTTTTCCCAAAACGATGGGATCAACAGGTGCTTGCGCGGTGAGTTGTTTGCTCATCATGACCACCGTGACAGATTAAGCTGCTTTGTTTACTTCTTTGATCAGCGCAGCAACGCGATCAGAAATAGTTGCGCCCTGGCCAACCCAGTGAGCGATGCGATCCAGATCCAGGCGAGTGCCTTCTTCTTTTTCGCTAGCGATTGGGTTGAAGAAACCAACGCGCTCGATGAAGCGACCGTTGCGTGCATTACGGCTGTCAGCGACAACAACCTGGTAGAACGGACGCTTTTTAGCGCCGTGACGTGCTAAACGAATAGTTACCATAACATCCTCTTGTGTGAATAAAACAACCGGACCCCATCGAGGAACGGAGTCCGGTGTCATATTAAAAGCCCGAAAATTTTACTGATTTCTGGAGAAAATGCAATCAGCAGTTAATAACTCTGTCGCATAAGGTCATTTAGCGACCAGGAAATCCCGGCGGCATCATTCCCTTCATGCTTCTCATCATCTTCGCCATTCCGCCTTTCTTCATTTTCTTCATCATGCGCTGCATGTCGTCGAACTGCTTCAGAAGGCGGTTAACGTCCTGTACCTGCATCCCGCAACCGGCGGCGATACGACGCTTACGCGAACCTTTGATGATTTCTGGCTTAGCGCGCTCTTTCATCGTCATTGAGTTGATGATGGCTTCCATACGCACCAGCACTTTATCGTCCATCTGCGACTTGACGTTATCCGGGATCTGCCCCATGCCCGGCAGTTTGCCCATCAAGCTGGCCATGCCGCCCATATTTTTCATCTGGCGCAGTTGCTCAAGAAAGTCGTTGAGATCGAAGCCGTCGCCTTTTTTTAGCTTGCTGGCTAATTTCTCTGCCTGCGCGCGGTCAACTTTGCTTTCGATATCTTCGATCAGCGACAGTACGTCGCCCATGCCGAGAATACGCGACGCGATGCGGTCCGGATGGAACGGCTCCAGCGCCTCAGTTTTCTCGCCAACACCGAGGAACTTGATCGGTTTGCCAGTGATGTGACGAATAGAGAGCGCCGCACCGCCGCGGGCATCGCCGTCCACTTTGGTCAACACTACGCCGGTAAGCGGTAACGCTTCATTGAATGCTTTTGCCGTATTGGCCGCATCCTGACCGGTCATGGCGTCAACCACAAACAGGGTTTCAACCGGGTTAATCGACGCATGGACTTGTTTGATCTCGTCCATCATCGCTTCGTCAACGTGCAGACGACCAGCGGTATCCACCAGCAGCACGTCGTAGAATTTCAGTTTGGCTTCTTTCAGCGCCGCGTTAACAATATCAACCGGCTTCTGACCAACATCAGAAGGGAAGAAATCAACGCCCACCTGCTCTGCCAGCGTCTCAAGCTGTTTGATTGCCGCCGGGCGATAGACGTCAGCAGAAACCACCAGCACTTTCTTCTTGTGCTTCTCGCGCAGGAAATTACCGAGTTTACCAACGCTGGTTGTTTTACCGGCACCTTGCAGGCCTGCCATCAGCACGACCGCAGGCGGTTGCGCAGCCAGATTCAGGGTCTGGTTCTCTTCGCCCATCGCCGCAACCAGTTCGTTACGGACGATTTTGACGAACTCCTGCCCCGGCGTCAGGCTCTTATTAACTTCATGACCAACCGCTTTCTCTTTTACGCGATTGATAAACTCACGCACTACCGGCAGAGCGACGTCCGCCTCCAGCAGCGCCATGCGCACTTCGCGCAGCGTATCTTTTACGTTGTCTTCAGTGAGGCGTCCACGGCCACTGATATTGCGCAGCGTGCGCGACAAACGATCGGTTAAATTATCAAACATTGTCTCTCGCCTGGGGTGGAAACGGTTGGCCGCAATCGCGACACATCATCAGTATTTTGCCGCAGTATAACATGAAGGCGTCTTTGTTGTTATGCAACGGTTGGAGCAGCGTTCACCTGACGCTATACTGCTTCTCTTTCTTATTGCTCAAACTGTCGACATTACTATGCCCGTTTTTGCTCTGCTCGCGCTTGTCGCCTACTCCGTCAGTCTTGCGCTGATTGTTCCCGGTCTGCTGCAAAAAAACGGCGGCTGGCGGCGCATGGCTATTATTTCTGCGGTCATTGCGCTGGTCTGCCACGCAATCGCTCTGGAAGCCCGCATCCTGCCCGACGGTGATAGCGGACAAAACCTCAGCCTGCTGAACGTTGGTTCATTGGTCAGTTTGGTGATCTGTACGGTAATGACCATTGTGGCTTCTCGCAATCGTGGCTGGTTGCTGCTACCCATTGTCTATGCCTTTGCGCTTATCAACCTGGCGCTGGCGACCTTCATGCCCAATGAATACATCACCCATCTGGAAGCAACGCCTGGGATGCTGATGCACATTGGCTTATCGCTCTTTTCCTATGCCACGCTAATTATCGCCGCCCTGTACGCGCTGCAACTGGCGTGGATTGATTACCAACTGAAGAACAAGAAGCTGGCATTTAACCAAGAAATGCCGCCATTGATGAGTATCGAGCGTAAAATGTTCCACATCACGCAGATTGGCGTGGTGCTGCTAACGCTCACGCTTTGCACTGGCCTGTTCTACATGCACAACCTATTAGCATGGAAAATATCGGCCGAGGCTGTGCTCTCTATCGTGGCGTGGTTTGTCTATATTGTGTGCTGTGGGGACATTACCATGAAGGATGGCGTGGACGCGCGTCGTCTATGGTTTAACGTTGCTGAGCGGTGATTCTGACACTGGCCTACCTAGGCAGCCGAATTGTCCAGCAGTTGATCAGCTAAACACCCGAAGAGGATTTGCCCTGGAACACATTTCTACTGCTACCGTTGAATCATTATTTCTGATCATCATGGTGGTCATTTCAGCCTATTTTTCCGGTCCGAACCGGAATGATGACCCTCAACCGCTATCGTCTGCGACATATGGCGAAACAGGGTAATCGCTGGCCAAACGCGTCGAAAAATTGCTGCGTAAGCCGACCCGCCTGATAAGCATGGTGTTAATCGGCAATAACCTGGTCATATTCTTGCCTCCGCGCTCGGCACTATTGTTGGGATGCGTTTGTACGGCGATGCGGCATGGCAATTGCGGACTGGTGTGCTGACTTTTGTCGTACTGGTATTTGCTGAGGGTGTTTGCCGAAAACCGTTGCCGCGCTGTACCGGAAAAACTGGCTTATCCGAGTAGTTTTCTGCTGGCTCCGCTGCAAATTTTCATGATGCCGCTGGTCTGGTTGCTGAATGCTATCACCCGTATGCTGATGCGCATGATGGGTATCAAAACCGATATCATGGTTAGCGGCTCTTAGAAGAAAGGAGAGTTCCGCGCTTTCGTGCACGAATCACGCTCACAGAACTTTCCGTCGCAATCAGGATATGCTGCTGTCGGTGCTGAATCTGGAAAAAATGACCGTTGATGACATCATGGTACCGCGCAGTGAAATTATCGGTATTGATATCAACGATGACTGGAAATCTATTCTGCGCCAACTCTCCCACTCACCTCACGGGCGCATCGTGCTTTACCGTGATTCGCTGGACGACGCCATCAGTATGCTGCGAGTACGTGAAGCCTGGCGGTTGATGTCGGAGAAAAAAGAGTTCACCAAAGAAACCATGCTGCGCGCCGCGGACGAGATCTATTTTGTGCCTGAAGGTACGCCGCTCAGCACGCAGTTGGTAAAGTTTCAGCGCAACAAAAAGAAAGTCGGCCTGGTCGTCAACGAGTATGGAGACATTCAGGGGCTGGTGACGGTTGAAGATATTCTGGAAGAGATTGTTGGCGATTTCACTACGTCGATGTCGCCAACACTTGCCGAAGAGGTCACGCCGCAAAACGACGGTTCGGTGATTATCGATGGCACCGCCAACGTGCGGGAAATCAACAAAGCCTTTAACTGGCATCTACCGGAAGATGATGCCCGCACGGTTAATGGCGTCATTCTTGAGGCACTGGAAGAGATCCCTGTCGCAGGCACCCGCGTGCGTATTGGCAAGTACGATATCGATATTCTCGACGTACAGGACAATATGATTAAGCAGGTAAAAGTTTTTCCTGTGAAACCGCTGCGCGAGAGTGTGGCGGAGTAACGAAAACGGCCCTGCATTCGCATGCAGGGCCGTGAATTATTACGAAAACAGAAATTACGCTTTTGCTTTCGCTACAGTTACCATCGCCGCACGAATCGTACGACCATTCAGCGTATAACCCTTCTGCATAATGCCCAGTACGTTACCTGGCGCAACGTCATCAGATTCCACCATTGCGATAGCCTGATGCACATTCGGGTCCAGCGGCACGTTAGTTTCGGCGATCACTTCAACACCAAACTTACGCACAACATCCAGCATCGACTTCAGCGTCAGCTCAATGCCTTCAACCATCGCAGACATATCCGGGTTAGCTTTGGCAGCGACTTCCAGCGCACGATCCAGGCCATCAATCACCGGCAGCAATTCGTTGATGAATTCCTCCAGCGCGAATTTGTGGGCTTTTCAATATCCAGTTCAGTACGTCGACGCAGGTTTTCCATTTCGGCTTTTACACGCAAAATGCCGTCACGTTCACGGGTCTGGGCTTCAGCCAGCTGAGCTTCGAGATTCGCAATTTTTTCATCGCGCGGATCGACCTGCTCAGCAGAAGCTTCTGGTCAACTGCCTCAATCTCTTCGTGCTATTGATGATAATTTCTTCCGGGGCTTGCCCTCAGGCGTTTTCTGTTCTTTACTACTCATGAATTTCTCCGTGTTTTTTTCGCATTCATCTCGCCAACTTCGCTTATTATGGGGATCAGTTTCAGGGTTTCAGGGAAGTACTCACATTGTCATCAATCTTCTCAACAAGGACCTCGGAAAAATGAATAATCATTTCAAGTGTATTGGCATTGTGGACACCCACGGCACCCCACTGCACTGACAACACATGAAATGCTCTACCGCTGGCTGTGCACAAAAGGTTACGAGGTCATCGTCTCAGCAACAAATCGCTCACGAACTGCAACTGAAGAATGTGAAAACTGGCACGCTCGCGGAGATTTGGGCAACTAGCTGATTCCGCGGTAGTCGTTGGTGGCGACGGTAATATGCTGGGCGCGGCGCGCACGCTCGCCCGTTACGATATTAAAGTTATTGGAATCAACCGTGGCAACCTGGGTTTCCTGACTGACCTTGACCCCGATAACGCCCAGCAACAATTAGCCGATGTGCTGGAAGGTCACTACATCAGCGAGAAACGTTTTTTGCTGGAAGCGCAAGTCTGTCAGCAAGATTGCCAAAAACGCATCAGCACCGCGATTAACGAAGTGGTACTTCATCCTGGCAAAGTGGCGCATATGATAGAGTTCGAAGTGTATATCGACGAGATCTTTGCGTTTTCTCAGCGATCTGATGGGCTAATTATTTCGACGCCAACAGGCTCCACCGCCTATTCCCTCTCTGCGGGCGGTCCTATTCTGACCCCCTCTCTGGATGCGATTACCCTGGTGCCCATGTTCCCGCATACGTTGTCAGCACGACCACTGGTCATAAACAGCAGCAGCACGATCCGTCTGCGTTTTTCGCATCGCCGTAACGACCTGGAAATCAGTTGCGACAGCCAGATAGCACTGCCGATTCAGGAAGGTGAAGATGTCCTGATTCGTCGCTGTGATTACCATCTGAATCTGATTCATCCGAAAGATTACAGTTATTTCAATACATTAAGCACCAAGCTCGGCTGGTCAAAAAAATTATTCTAATTTTACGCCAGCCTCTTTACTGTATATAAAACCAGTTTATACTGTACACAATAACAGTAATGGTTTTTCATACAGGAAAACGACTATGTTGGCACAACTGACCATCAGCAACTTTGCTATCGTTCGTGAGCTTGAGATTGATTTTCATAGCGGCATGACCGTAATAACTGGCGAGACCGGTGCGGGTAAATCTATTGCAATAGATGCCCTCGGTCTTTGTCTCGGTGGTCGCGCTGAAGCCGACATGGTGCGTACCGGCGCTGCTCGCGCTGACCTGTGCGCCCGTTTTTCTCTGAAAGATACGCCAGCGGCCCTGCGCTGGCTGGAAGAAAACCAGCTTGAAGACGGGCATGAATGTTTGCTTCGTCGCGTGATCAGCAGTGATGGTCGCTCCCGTGGTTTCATCAACGGTACAGCTGTTCCTCTGTCACAACTGCGCGAACTGGGTCAGTTGCTGATTCAGATCCATGGTCAGCACGCTCATCAATTACTCACCAAACCTGAGCACCAAAAATTCCTGCTTGATGGCTATGCCAATGAAACCTCTCTACTTCAGGAAATGACCGCACGTTATCAGTTGTGGCATCAAAGCTGCCGTGACCTCGCGCATCATCAACAGTTAAGTCAGGAACGCGCCGCCCGTGCGGAACTGCTGCAATACCAATTAAAAGAACTTAACGAATTTAATCCGCAGCCCGGAGAGTTTGAGCAAATCGACGAAGAGTACAAACGTCTGGCGAACAGCGGTCAATTGCTGACCACCAGCCAGAATGCATTGGCATTAATGGCCGACGGTGAAGACGCAAACCTGCAAAGTCAGCTTTACACGGCTAAACAACTGGTGAGCCAATTCATTGGCATGGACAGCAAACTGTCCGGCGTACTTGATATGCTGGAAGAAGGACCATCCAGATTGCTGAAGCCAGCGATGAACTGCGCCACTACTGCGATTGTTGGATCTCGATCCCAACCGACTATTCCGGTCTCAACAGCGCATCTCAAAGAGATTTCTGCTGGCACGTAAACATCACGTCAGCCCTGAGGCATTGCCACAGTATTACCAGTCGCTACTGGAAGAACAGCAGCAACTGGACGATCAGGCCGACTCACAAGAAACGCTTGCGCCTGGCGGTAACGAAACATCATCAGCAGGCACTGGAAATCGCGCGCGCATTACACCAACAACGCCAGCAATACGGCAGAAGAACTTAAATAGCCGATCACCGACAGTATGCATGCGCTCTCAATGCCGTATGGGTAGTTTACGATTGATGTTAAATTTGACGAGCATCACCTGGGCGCTGACGGCGCCGATTGTATTGAGTTTCGGGTAACCACTACGCTGAGCCAATGCAGCCTATTGCCAAAGTCGCATCCGGTGGTGAATCGCCCGCATCGCACTGGCAATCCAGGTCATCACGGCGCGTAAAATGGAAACCCCGGCACTGATTTTTGATGAAGTGGATGTAGGGATTAGCGGTCCAACAGCGGCAGTTGTCGGCAAACTGCTGCGTCAACTCGGCGAATCAACTCAGGTGACGGCGTGTTACCCACCTGCGCAAGTCGCGGGATGTGGTCATCAACACTATTTTGTCAGCAAAGGAAACCCATGGTGCGATGACAAAACGCATATGCAATCCTGAATAAAAAAGTGCGTAAGTTACAAGAGTGGCGCGCCTGCTCGGTGGCAGTGAAGTCAACACGTAATACACTCGCGAATGCGAAAGAACTGCTTGCAGCGTAAACTTTTTCTCCTGCTTCACGGTCAAGTAAACAGCAAAACGCCGTAAGACCGGAAAACAAAGTGTTTTAAAGTGATGAAAGGTCTATTATCATCGGCATATTACTTAGCCACGTACTGCTCGGGCCCGAAAAGGAATCAAATCACTATGCGCTGTAAAACGCTGACCGCCTGCAGCAAACAGACCATCTGATGTTGACCGGCAGGCCGTTCCACTCTGGAGCGAGTGGTTTACCGTCCTGACATCAACGAAGGGGAATGATGACTGCTAACGACGTATCGAAAATACGTGTTGGCATGACGCAACAAGTCGCGTATGATTTGGTAATACCGCCATGCCGATTTATTTAGACGAATACCTTGTTTATGTTCTCGCCAGCAACGGGTGCTCATGAAGGTGTAACTAGAAACGCTACGCTGACCTTTAACAGTAGCGGTGTGTTGACCAGTATCGATAACAAACCTGCGCTGAGTGGTAACTAATAATAAAGTCTGCTCTCTAAGACGTTAAAAAAGGTGCTCAATGACTACCTTCTTTCTGTCTGTTATTTATTCGCTGATTTTTCTGCTCGTTGCCTGCGAAGCTCTTTTGAATTTGCAATGAGAGGGCGAGAATCTCCACCCATTGCCATCATGCACACTATCGCTTAAGTTTGCCTGTACGGCTGTAATGTCTGCTGACTTTGTTTTTAGTTAAATCGATATCGGTACGCAATTCCAGCAAGCCACTGGCGCGAATAGCTTTTATTCGTCGCCCTCCTGCAGCGTCACTCGCTGCAGGTACTGCTTCTCAGGTAGCGCATAAGCCACCTTAAATGGCAAATTTTACCTTGGCAATTAAACCTCTTTGCACGAACCGTAAAGCCTGGACCATATTAGCCGCCAGCTCTTTAACACGACGAAGGCGAGTTCAATCAACTTTATTGGTAAACTCAAAGTGAGATGAAACTATAGGACAGGCTCCTGGCTCAGCGGCGTAAACTTCCATCCACCAATCAATTTTCTTGAACGGCCCATCCACCAAATTCATAGAATTACTTCGGTTACTGGTCAACTGGTTGCGGGTAGTAAACGTTTTGCTGATCCCAGCCTTAGAGACATCTACCGCCGCAGTGATCTGCCCAGGAGTCGACTCAGAATCCGACTTCCGGTACAACCCGGCAAAAACTGAGGATAAGACTGAACGTCATTCACTAACTGATAAATTGCTCCGCGCTGTAGGTACAGTGCGGTCCGGCTAATCTAAGGCATAACAATTTCCATGACAAAATTCCAACGAATAATATCATTTATCCTGCTGTAAAAAAACGCTATCCCGGCGCTGGGTAACATCGGGTTCATGCTAAGATAGAGCCTTGTCCCCCGCAGGATTGATATGGGGTGTTTTCGATTTCAGATTACCGATGATTCACTACGCTTATGACGAAGAAAAAGCACATAAACCTGGTTCAGCGACGATCGCGCTTAACAAGCGCGCCCGTCACGAATACTTATCGGAGAAGAGTTGGAAGCGGGACTTGCCCCTGCAAGGCTGGGAAGTTCAATCCCTGCGCGCAGGAAAGCCAGTGTCAGCGACAGCTATGTGCTGCGTGACGGAGAAGCGTTCCTGTTGGCTCGAACATCACGCCAATGGCAGTCGCCTCACGCCGTGGTGTG
Source organism: Shigella flexneri (assembly GCA_048288465.1). GTDB lineage: Bacteria > Pseudomonadota > Gammaproteobacteria > Enterobacterales > Enterobacteriaceae > Enterobacter > Enterobacter flexneri_B. The sequence goes on from CP182556.1 coordinate 2,661,834, forward strand.
CGATCCTACCCGTACCCGCAGTTATCTCTCAACCAGCGCGAACTGGACAGTGTAGGTCGCGTCAATTGAGAAAGGCTATACCGTAGTGGCGCTCTCCCTGTACTGGAAAATGCCCGTGCAAAGTGAAAATAGGCGTCGCCAAAGGTAAGAAACAGCACGATAAACGTTGGGATAAGAAAGAGCGCAATGGCAGGTGAATAAAGCGCGCATCATGAAAAATGCCCACTCGTTAAACCTCCACTCCAATTATTGACCAGCTCCTCACTGCTCCTCTCTCCGGCGGCGCAATGAACATCTTATTGGCTATCACATCCGACAGAACGTCGCCATCCCATTGCTTAATGGATTAAGAATCAGGCTACATGGGTGCTAAATACTTTAACGATAACGCCATTGAGGCTGGTCATGGCACTCATAAATCTGGTATACTTACCTTTACACATTGGGGCTGATTCTGGATTCGACGGGATTTACGAAACCCAAGGTGCATGCCGAGGGGCGGTAGGCCTCGTAAAAAACCGCAAAAAACAGTCGCAAACGACGAAAACTACGCATTCGCAGCTTAATAACCTGCGTTGAGCCTCTCTCCCTAGCCTCCGCTCCTAGGACAGGGATCAAGAGAGGTCAAACCCAAAGGAGATCGCGTGGAAGCCCTGCCTGGCGTTGAAGCATTAAAACTTATTCAGGCTAGTTAGTTCGTGGCGTGTCCCTCCGCAGCGGGCTGGCGAATGTAAAGAGTGACTAAGCATGTAGTACCGAGGATGTAGGAATTTTGGACGCGGGTTCAATTCCCGCCAGCTCCACCAAAATTCTCCATCGGTGATTACCAGAGTCATCCGATGAAGTCCTAAGAGCCTCATGGCGCAAGCCCTGCGGCTTTTCTGTGCCCTACTTTGTCCCGCGAAGTCCGAGAGAACTAATTAAATCCGAACCTTTTAGGCCCATTGATAGGCCCAAACGAAAAGCTCTATTGTTTTGGTTGGGCCTAAACCCATGAAAACACCCCCATGGCAAGAAAACCAAGCCGTTAACCGATACGGAAATCAAAGCCGCAAACCTAAAGATGCCTATTACGAGCTATATGATGGTGACGGGCTTACTCTGCTATAATCAAGTCCATGGGAGTAAGCTCTGGCAGTTCCGTTATATCGACCTCTCGACAAAGACAGCGAACCAAGCACAGCTTCGGCCCTTACCCTGCTGTCTCCCTTTCTGATGCGCGTAAACTCCAGCTGAATCTCGAGTTTTATTGGCGAAGAGACATTGATCCTCAGGAACATCAGAAAGAGCAGGTTAGAAATTCTAAAAAGGCTAAAACCAACACTTTCCGTTCGTTGCCGAGCGTTGGTGGAATGTGAAGAAAGCCAGCGTAGCAGAGGACTATGCCGATGATATGGCGCTCGCTCGAAAGGGATGTTTTCCCAGCGATCGGTGATATCAGTGTCACCGAGATTAAGGCTCATACTCTGGTTAAAGCAGTGCAGCCGGTTCAGGCCAGAGGTCCATTAGAGACTGGTCGCCGCCTTTGTCAGCGTATTAACGAAGTCATGATTTATGCTCAGAACACAGGCCTAATTGATGTTGTTCCCAGCGTTAACATCGGGAAAGCATTCGAGAAACCGCAGAAGGAAAAAGATGCCTAGTACCGCCCGGATCAACTTCTCCAGACCAATGCCAGTCTATGCGCCACGGCAAGTATTAGGCCTGTCCACACGATGCCTGTTCATGTGGCAACGTCTTACCATCACCCGCCCTGCCGAAGCTGCTGAGGCTGGATGGGATGAGATTGATTTCAATGCTAGCGAATGGAAAATCCCGCAGCACGAATGAAGATGAACCGGGACCATACGCTTCCGACTCAGATTGGGCTCTTGTTATTCTGGAAATGATGAAGCCTCTCAGTGGTGGCCGAGCGTTTATCTTTCCTAGCCGTATTCAAGCCCAACCAACCAATGAATAGCCAAACAGTGAATGCAGCACTCAAGCGTGCTGGCTTAGGAGGTGTACTTGTTTCACACGGCTTGCGTTTTATCGCCAGTACGGCACTGGATGAGGAAGGATTTCCACCTGATGTCATTGAAGCAGCGCTTGCTCATGTAGACAAATGAGGTGCGTCGCGCTATAACCGCAGTGATTATCTTGAGCAACGTCGTCCGATGATGCAATGGTGGGCTGATTTTGTGATGGCAGCGGATCGTGGAAGCATGATTGAAGGTGGGATAAAAGGAATGAAGCTAGTTGGGTGACTAAATAGCTGCGCGGCATAGTGTCCCACTTTCAGCCAGCCCTTGCAGGTTAAGCCACCAGACAGTAAACGGCGGGTGTCGCGTTATTAGGCGCAGCTATTTAGTAGTAATATTAGGATTGGTGATTCTGCACTCCAGAAGTTCGGTAATGCTGCCAACTTACTGATTTAGTGTATGATGGTGATTTTAAGGTGCTTGCGTGGCTTCCATTTCCATCAGATGTCCTTCCTGCTCCGCTACTGAAGGCGTGGTGCGTAACGGCAAAAGCACTGCCGGACATCAGCGCTATCTCTGCTCTCATTGCCGTAAAACATGGCAACTACAGTTCACTTACACCGCCTCTCAGCCCGGTAAGCACCAGAAAATCATTGATATGGCCATGAATGGCGTCGGATGTCGCGCCAGTGCACGCATTATGGGCGTTGGCCTCAACACGGTTTTACGTCACTTAAAAAACTCAGGCCGCAGTCGGTAACCTCGCGCATACAACCGGGCAGTGATGTGATTGTCTGCGCTGAAATGGACGAACATTGGGGCTACGTCGGTGCTAAATCACGTCAGCGCTGGCTGTTTTACGCGTATGACAGGATACGGGGGACGGTTGTGGCGCACGTCTTCGGTGAACGCACTCTGGCCACACTGGAGCGTCTTCTGAGCCTGCTGTCGGCCTTTGAGGTCGTGGTATGGATGACGGATGGCTGGCCGCTGTATGAATCACGCCTGAAGGGAAAGCTGCACGTTATCAGCAAGCGTTACACTCAGCGCATTGAGCGACATAATCTGAATCTGAGACAACATCTGGCAAGGCTGGGACGGAAGTCACTGTCGTTCTCAAAATCGGTGGAGCTGCATGACAAGGTCATCGGGCATTATCTGAACATAAAACACTATCAGTAAGTTGGAGTCATTACCCAAATTCAGCGGCTTCATTGAGATCATCCAACGAATTTTGATCTTACCCAGCAATAGTGGACACGCGGCTAAGTGAGTAAACTCTCAGTCAGAGGTGACTCACATGACAAAAACAGTATCAACCAGTAAAAAACCCCGTAAACAGCATTCGCCTGAATTTCGCAGTGAAGCCCTGAAGCTTGCTGAACGCATCGGTGTTACTGCCGCAGCCCGTGAACTCAGCCTGTATGAATCACAGCTCTACAACTGGCGCAGTAAACAACAAAATCAGCAGACGTCTTCTGAACGTGAACTGGAGATGTCTACCGAGATTGCACGTCTCAAACGCCAGCTGGCAGAACGGGATGAAGAGCTGGCTATCCTCCAAAAGGCCGCGACATACTTCGCGAAGCGCCTGAAATGAAGTATGTCTTTATTGAAAAACATCAGGCTGAGTTCAGCATCAAAGCAATGTGCCGCGTGCTCCGGGTGGCCCGCAGCGGCTGGTATACGTGGTGTCAGCGGCGGACAAGGATAAGCACGCGTCAGCAGTTCCGCCAACACTGCGACAGCGTTGTCCTCGCGGCTTTTACCCGGTCAAAACAGCGTTACGGTGCCCCACGCCTGACGGATGAACTGCGTGCTCAGGGTTACCCCTTTAACGTAAAAACCGTGGCGGCAAGCCTGCGCCGTCAGGGACTGAGGGCAAAGGCCTCCCGGAAGTTCAGCCCGGTCAGCTACCGCGCACACGGCCTGCCTGTGTCAGAAAATCTGTTGGAGCAGGATTTTTACGCCAGTGGCCCGAACCAGAAGTGGCCAGGAGACATCACGTACTTACGTACAGATGAAGGCTGGCTGTATCTGGCAGTGGTCATTGACCTGTGGTCACGTGCCGTTATTGGCTGGTCAATGTCGCCACGCATGACGGCGCAACTGCCCTGCGATGCCCTGCAGATGGCGCTGTGGCGGCGTAAGAGGCCCCGGAACGTTATCGTTCACACGGACCGTGGAGGCCAGTACTGTTCAGCAGATTATCAGGCGCAACTGAAACGGCATAATCTGCGTGGAAGTATGAGCGCAAAAGGTTGCTGCTACGATAATGCCTGCGTGGAAAGCTTCTTTCATTCGCTGAAAGTGGAATGTATCCATGGAGAACACTTTATCAGCCGGGAAATAATGCGGGCAACGGTGTTTAATTATATCGAATGTGATTACAATCGGTGGCGGCGGCACAGTTGGTGTGGCGGCCTCAATCCGGAACAATTTGAAAACCAGAACCTCGCTTAGGCCTGTGTCCATATTACGTGGGTAGGATCAATTTGCCCGCTTGGCATAGCGGGCATTTTTTCCAGGTACTTTTGAATGAGTACTGATGAATAAATACATTGCAGTGGCGTGCCACGTACCAAAACACCAGCCCTCATTCGAAACCACCCACCGCACTTCTTCCTTGAAATGGCGTTAGTCATGAAATATAGACCGCCATCGAGTACCCCTTGTACCCTTAACTCTTCCTGATACATGAATGATGATTTGGTGGCCCTTGCTGGACTTGAACCAGCGACCAAGCGATTATGAGTCGCCTGCTCTAACCACTGAGCTAAAGGGCCTTAAGTATGCAATAACAATACTTATAAACCACGCAATAAACATGATGATCTTATGATGTAAATAACAGATTTTTATGCGTTCCCATTCACCTTGGGTCGTGATTACACGCGACATAAAACCCGACACCGCCTCCATTCGCAAAGTCGATACTCGCAGTCAACAAGCAAATGTTAATAATTAGCACTATCTATAGTTATCATCGATTCAATGATACTTTGTAATGATTTTGTATCTAATAATATAACTTTATTACATTAGCTGAAGAGTTTTCGCATCATTATGATATCTGTTACTTTTCACTCCATAAAAATAAACTTCATATAGCAATATATTCTTTCATAGATCTTATTCTGCTAATCATTAGTTTCGTATGCGCGATTTTTGACAGTTGCCTCTCCAGACCACATCGATAATTAAAAAACAGATTTAAACATTATCCTTTTCCATATAGATATTGGATAAAAATAGGACATCTGTTTGCAATTACTTTCACAACAATTAAACATTTTTATGTTTTCGTATACATCATATTACTCTACCATTAGAGGAACGTTATTATGTTTTCTATAAAACCAGGACCTGGAAATTTACCTATCGACAACCCCACATTGTTATCATGGAACATTACTGATGGGGATCTAAATTCCAAATTTAATACATTAGAATATCTAAACTGTATAACAAATATTATTAATGCTTGTGGAGTTTATCCTCAGGATTTAAAAGACAGAGAAATTATATCAACTTTTCACGCAGAAAAAGTCATTAATGATCTGTTAAAAAACGATTATAAAATTTCCCTTTCTCCAGATACAACTTACCGAGAGCTGAATAAAGCTGCACAGAGTAGCATTACAGCGCCAGACAGGATAGGAGAAGGGAAAACATGGGTTTATCAACGAGATACAATGGTTGAAAGAGGTGATAACAGTGGTGTTCATCAGTATGGTCCAGCTGAACATTTCACTCACATTATATCTGACAAACCGTCCCCAAAAGATAAGTATGTTGCATATGCTATTAACATTCCTGACTATGAGCTAGCAGCCGATGTATATAATATTAACGTGACGTCACCTTCCGGACAGCAAGAAACATTTAAAATACTAATCAATCCAGAACATCTACGGCAAACACTTGAGCGTAAATCTCTTACTGCTGTTCAGAAATCACAATGTGAAATCATCACCCCCAAAAAACCTGGCGAAGCGATTCTTCATGCTTTTAATGCCACCTACCAGCAAATCAGGGAAAATATGTCTGAGTTTGCACGTTCCCATTATGGGTATATACAAATCCCTCCAGTGACAACTTTCCGCGCCGACGGACCAGAAACTCCCGAAGAAGAAAAAGGTTACTGGTTTCACGCTTATCAACCCGAAGATCTTTGTACCATCCATAATCCAATGGGGGATTTGCAGGATTTTATCGCATTGGTTAAAGATGCTAAAAAATTTGGTATCGATATCATTCCTGATTATACCTTTAACTTTATGGGAATCGGGGGAAGTGGTAAAAATGACCTGGATTATCCCTCTGCTGATATACGAGCGAAGATCAGTAAAGATATAGAAAGTGGTATCCCTGGCTATTGGCAAGGTCAGGTTTTGATTCCATTCATTAAAGATCCAGTAACAAAAGAACGTAAACAAATCCATCCAGAAGATATACATCTCACTGCAAAAGACTTCGAAGCAAGTAAAGATAACATCTCTAAGGATGAATGGAAAAACCTCCATGCATTAAAAGAAAAGAGTTTAAATGGAATGCCTAAAACAACCCCCAAAAGTGACCAGGTTATTATGTTGCAAAATCAATACGTTCGTGAAATGCGAAAATATGGCGTACGAGGTTTACGTTATGATGCAGCAAAACACTCAAAACATGAACAAATAGAAAGATCAATAACCCCACCGCTTAAAAATTATAATGAGCGATTACACAATACTAACTTATTTAACCCAAAATATCATGAAAAAACCGTTATGAATTACATGGAATATCTGGTAACTTGTCAGTTGAATGAAGAACAAATGTCATCGCTGCTTTATGAAAGAGATGATTTAAGCGCCATTGATTTTTCATTGCTCATGAAGACGATAAAAGCCTTTTCATTCGGGGGAGATCTCCTAACCCTTGCATCAAAACCGGGTTCCACAATCTCAAGCATCCCATCAGAAAGACGGATATTGATTAACATTAACCACGATTTTCCTAACAATGGCAATCTTTTCAATGACTTTCTATTTAACCATCAACAAGATGAACAATTAGCAATGGCATATATGGCCGCTCTCCCGTTCAGCAGGCCTTTAGTTTACTGGGATGGCCAGGTATTAAAATCAACGACTGAAATTAAAAATTATGATGGGTCCACGCGTGTCGGTGGTGAGGCGTGGCTTAATAAAGGTTGCTCTACCTATCAGCAGCTCTACAATGAATTCCACGCATTATATATAGATAAAGCAGGAATATGGAGCGCATTTGAGGGTGTATTTGCAACTAAAAACGTTCTGGCCTTTAGTCGTGGGGATTCTGTGAACATTAATCACTCTCCTCATGATGGACTAGTTATAATAAATAAAGGAAACGAAGAAGTTGAAGGTACCTGGCCTAACAAATTGCAACCTAGAATATATAAAAACATGGGGAGTAATAGCGTTAACATTATTATTAATAATACCCGAAAAATTATCCCCCCTTGTAAAGTATTTACGCTTAGAGGCGGATCTCTAAATATCAATATTCCTAGGCGTAGCGCTCTTCTTTTAGGGAAAACAGGAGAACCGCCGAACTATCTCTATTTGTAAATTAATGTTATATCTGCCCCGCTAAACACGGACAGTCGTGTTGAGTTTACTGACCAGTCATTTTGCATGAAGCCATTTACTGTTTTTTATCGACCAGATAATCTGTTCTCTGATGGTAACTCCCCTAACCTTGTTACTTTAGTTATTCATTTCCTGTCTCACTTTGCCTTAATACCCTACGTTAAATGTTTCTGATTTATTGCTTTTGATCACAATAGAAAACGATATGTCGCTTTTGTGCGCATTTTTCAGAAATGTAGATATATTTAGATTATGGCTACGAAATGAGCATCGCCATCTCACCCTACATCTCATAAGGGATCGCTTCTGATGAATGCACTGACCGCCGTACAAAATAACGCTGTGGATAGGCCAGGACTATCGCGGATTCGCTTCATCCCGTCGGCACAATCGCCACGTCTGCTGGAACTTACTTTCACCGAACAGACGACCAAACAGTTTCTCGAACAGGTTGCCGAATGGCCCGTACAGGCGCTGAAGTCAATCGTTTCTGCGTTTTCGGGTAGGCAAAATTCATGACGATCTGTGTCGAATCAGCTGCAACCATGCTGTTGAAGACCCTGCTAAACCGTGCTGAAGGTGCGCTGTTGATCAATGCGGTGGGTATCGATGATGTGGCGCAGGCAGATGAGATGGTGAAGCTGGCAACGGCGGTAGCGCATCTGATTGGTCGCTCAAATTTCGATGCGATGAGCGGTCGGTACTAGCGCGTTTCGTGGTGAAGAATATCGATAACTCAGACGCTATCTGCGTCAGCCGCACCGCGTGATGGAACTGCACAACGACGGCACGCGTGTCGAAGAGATCACCGATTACGTGCTGATGATGAAGATCAATGACTCGGAACACTGGACCACTATTTCCGCCATCGGCTGGCGCGTCGCCGATGCGCTTGCCGCGCCGCCGAGCGAAAACGTCACGAAGATGTTTTCCATCCAGTGTTCGACGTTGATCAACAGGGTCGCCCAGTGATGGCTGTATCGACCAGTTCGTCCAGCCAAAAGATTTTGAAGAAGGCGTGTGGTGAGCGAGCTCCCGATGCCGTGAAACCAGCAAAGGCATTTCTTCTGTACCCGTTCCGTTGGCAAATTCCTCTTGATAAACAACCTGTTCTGGCTGCACGGTCGCGACCGCTTTACTCCGCACCCGGATCTGCGCCGTGAACTGATGCGTAGCGTCGCTATTTCGCTTACGCCTCTAACCACTACCAGACGCATCGGTCCAGCGCGAAGGAATGGGCGGATGCTGATTTTGTGATTATTGGCGGCGGCATCATCGGCATGTCGACCACCATGCAACTGATTGATGTCTATCCGGATGCCCGCATTGCGTTGCTGGAAAAGAGTCCGGCCCGGCCTGTCACCAGACGGGCCACGACGGCGGCGTGATCCATGCCGGGGTCTATTACACGCCGGTGACCTGAAGGCACAGTCTGCCTGGCGGGGAACCGCGCCGCTAAAGCCTTTTGCGATCAAAACGGCATTCGCTTGACAACTGCGGCGAGATGCTGGTCGCCACGTCTCCGCTCGAAATGGAACGGATCGCGCCTTATGGGAACGCACAGCGGCGAACGGTCTCGAGCACGAATGGCTAAACGCCGACCGAACTGCGCGAGCGCGCAACCGAATATCACCGGGCTCGGCGGGATTTTTGTGCCGTCCAGCGGCATTGTCAGCTACCGCGAAGTGACAGCGGCGATCGCAAAAATCTTTCAGGACAGAGGCGGCGGGGTTGTTCAACGCGAAGTCAGCGCCCTAATGAGCATAAAAACGGCGTGGTGATGCGTACCGTCAGGGCGGTGAATATGAAGCATCGACGCTGATTACTCTTCGGGCTGATGGCTGACCGGCTGGTGAAAATGCTCGGACTCGAACCGGGCTTGTCGTTGCCCGTTCCGTGGCGAGTATTCCACCTTGCGCGGAGCGTGACCAATTGTTGACCACCTGATTTACCCCGTCCCCGACCCGGCAATGCCGTTTTGGGCGTGCTCTCAGCCGCATGATCGACGGCAGCGTGACCGTCGGGCCAATCGCGGTGCTGGCTTTCAAACGTGAAGGCTATCGCAAGCGCAACTTCTCGTTTGCGACACGCTGGAAATTTTGGGCTGGTGGGGGATTCGCGGTGAAACCATCTACGCTCAGGACTGGGCGGGATGAAAAACTCGCTGTGCAAAGCGGCTATCTGCGGCTGGTGCAAAAGTGTTGTCCCCGGCTTTCGTTCGGCGATCTCCAGCCCTGGCCCGCCGGTGTGCGGCGCAGGCGGATCGCCGGACGGCAAGCTGATTGACGATTTCTGTTTGTCACCACCCCGCGCACGATCCACACCTGCAATGCGCCTCCCCGGCAGCGACATCAGCAATTCCTATTGGTGCGCATATTGTCAGCAAGGTACAAACGCTGTTGGCAAGCCAGAGTAACCCGGACGCACGCTGCGAGCGGCACGTAGTGTGGATGCCTTACACGCCGCATTTAATCAATAACCTTTGAAAACAGGACGTAACAATGAAACTTAACGACAGTAACTTATTCCGCCAGCAGGCGTTGATTAACGGGGAATGGCTGGACGCCAACAATGGCGAGGTCATCGACGTCACCAATCCGGCGAACGGCGACAAGCTGGGTAGCGTGCCGAAAATCGGCGCGGATCAACCCGCGCCGCTATCGACGCCGCCAACCGCGCCCTGCCAGCCTGGCGCGCGCTCACCGCCAAAGAACGCGCCACCATTCTGCGCAACTGGTTCAATTTGATGATGGAGCATCAGGACGATTTAGCGCGCCTGATGACCCTCGAACAGGGTAAACCGCTGGCTGAAGCGAAAGGCGAAATCAGCTACGCCGCTTCCTTTATTCAGTGGTTTGCCGAAGAAGGCAAACGCATTTCTGGCGACACCATTCCCGGTCATCAGGCCGATAAGCGCCTGATTGTTATCAAGCAGCCGATTGGCGTTACCGCCGCCATCACGCCGTGAACTTCCCGGCGGCGATGATTACCCGTAAAGCCGGTCCGGCGCTGGCGGCAGGCTGCACGATGGTGCTGAACCCGCCAGTCAGACGCCGTTCTCTGCGCTGGCGCTGGCGGAGCTGGCGATTCGCGCGGGCATTCCGGCTGGCGTATTTAACGTGGTCACCGGTTCAGCGGGCGCGGTGGGTAATGGACTGACCAGCAACCCGCTGAGTGCGCAAACTGTCGTTTACCGGTTCGACCGAAATTGGCCGCCAGTTAATGGAACAGTGCACAAAGACATCAGGAAAGTGTCGCTGGAGCTGGGCGGCGACGCGCCGTTTATCGTCTTTGATGATGCCGATCTCGACAAAGCCGTGGAAGGCGCACTGGCCTCGAAATTCCGCAACGCCGGCAAACCTGCGTCTGCGCCAACCGTTTATACGTGCAGGACGGCGTGTATGACCGCTTTGCCGAAAAATTACAGCAGGCGGTGAGCAAACTGCACATCGGCGACGGGCTGGATAAAGGCGTCACCATCGGGCCGCTGATCGATGAAAAAGCGGTAGCAAAAGTGGAAGGCATATTGCCGATGCGCTGGAGAAAGGTGCGCGTGTGGTTTGCGGCGGTAAAGCGGATGAACGCGGCGGCAACTTCTTCCACCGACCCTTCTGGTGGACGTTCCAGCCAACGCCGAAGTGTCGAAAGAAGAGACGTTCGGCCCCCTCGCCCCACTGTTCCGTTTTAAAGATGAAGCCGATGTGATTGCGCAAGCCAATGACGCCGAGTTTGGCCTTGCCGCCTATTTCTACGCCCGTGATTTAAGCCGCGTCTTCCGCGTGGGCGAAGCGCTGGAGTACGGCATCGTCGGCATCAATACCGGCATCATTTCCAATGAAGTGGCCCCGTTCGGCGGCATTAAAGCCTCGGGTCTGGGTCGTGAAGGTTCGAAGTATGGCATCGAAGATTACTTAGAAATCAAATATATGTGCATCGGTCTTTAACTGGAGAACGCGAATGAGCAGCGATAAAGAGTTAGTGCAGCGCCGCAGTCAGGCGATTCCCCGTGGTGTTGGGCAAATTCACCCGATTTTCGCTGACCGCGCGGAAAACTGCCGGGTGTGGGACGTTGAAGGCCGTGAGTATCTTGATTTCGCGGGCGGATTGCGGTGCTCAATACCGGGCACTGCATCCGAAAGTGGTGGCTGCGGTGGAAGCGCAGTTCGAAAAAACTGTCGCACACCTGCTTCCAGGTGCTGGCCTACAGCCGTATCTGGAGCTGTGCGAGATTATGAATCAGAAGGTGCCAGGCAATTTTGCCAAGAACGCTGCTGGTCACCACAGGTTCTGAAGCGGTGGAAAACGCGGTGAAAATCGCCCGCGCCGCCACCAAACGTAGCGGCACCATCGCTTTTAGCGGCGCGTATCACGGGCGCACGCATTACACGCTGGCGCTGACCGGCAAGGTGAATCCGTACTCTGCGGGCATGGGGCTGATGCCGGGTCATGTTTATCGCGCGCTTATCCTTGCCCGCTGCACGGCATAAGCGAGGATGACGCTATCGCCAGCATCCACCGGATCTTCAAAAATGATGCCGCGCCGGAAGATATCGCCGCCATCGTGATTGAGCCGGTTCAGGGCGAAGGCGGTTTCTACGCCTCGTCGCCAGCCTTTATGCAGCGTTTACGCGCTCTGTGTGACGAGCACGGGATCATGCTGATTGCCGATGAAGTGCAGAGCGGCGCGGGGCGTACCGGCACGCTGTTTGCGATGGAGCAGATGGGCGTTGCGCCGGATCTTACCACCTTTGCGAAATCGATCGCGGGCAGCTTCCCGCTGGCGGGCGTCACCGGGCACGCGGAAGTAATGGATGCCGTCGCTCCAGGCGGTTGGGCGGCACCTATGCGGGTAACCCGATTGCCTGCGTGGCTGCGCTGGAAGTGTTGAAGGTGTTTGAGCAGAAATCTGCTGCAAAAAGCCGACGATCTGGGGCAGAAGTTGAAAGACGGATTGCTGGCAATAGCCAAAAACACCCGGAGATCGGCGACGTACGCGGGCTGGGGGCGATGGTTGCCATTGAGCTGTTTGAAGACGGCGATCACAACAAGCCGGACGCCAAACTCACCGCCGAGATCGTGGCTCGCGCCGCGATAAAGGCCTGATTCTTCTCTCCTGCGGCCCGTATTACAACGTGCTGCGCATCCTTGTACCGCTCACCATTGAAGACGCTCAGAATCCGTCAGGGTCTGGAGAATCGGCCAGGTTTTGATGAGGCGAAGCAGTAGCGCCGCTCCTCTGCCGGAGGCGACGCTGCGCGTCTTGTCCGCCTACGGGGATCCAGGTCGGATAAGGCGTTTACGCCGCATCCAACAATCTGTACGTGAACAGGAAGAAATCTATGTTGGCCGGGTAAGGCGGAGCCGCTCTCCGGCAAAAGAATCAATAACAATTATACGCGTGACCCGGCGCGGGAAATGTCGGGGCGCTCTCCCAAGTGACACACTTTCGAGAGGATTCAGGATGGGCAATCATCGCAACCACATGAGTTAGGCGGCGGGCTGAAGTCACGCCACGTCACCATGTTGTCTATTGCCGGTGTTATCGGCGCAAGTCTGTTGTCGGTTCCAGCGTCGCCATCGCCGAAGCGGGCCCGGCGGTATTATGGCCTATCTCTTCGCCGGGCTACTGGTGGTTATGATTATGCGGATGTTGGCGGAAATGGCGGTTGCCACGCCCGATACCGGTTCGTTTTCCACCTATGCCGATAAAGCCATTGGTCGCTGGGCGGGCTATACCATCGGCTGGTTGTACTGGTGGTTTTGGGTACTGGTTATCCCGCTGGAAGCGACATCGCCGCCATGATCCTGCACTCTGGGTTCCAGGCATTCCCATCTGGTTATTTTCCCTCGTCATTACCCTCGCCTTAACTGGCAGTAACTTATTAAGCGTTAAAAACTACGGCGAATTTGAGTTCTGGCTGGCGCTGTGCAAAGTCATCGCTATCCTGGCCTTATTTTCCTTGGTGCAGTCGCAATTAGCGGTTTTTACCCGTATGCCGAAGTGAGCGGGATCTCAAGATTGTGGGATGGCGGCGGCTTTATGCCCAACGGTTTCGGTGCGGTATTAAGCGCGATGTTGATCACCATGTTCTCGTTTATGGCGCAGAAATTGTCACCATTGCCGCCGCGGAATCCGACACGCCGGAAAAACATATTGTCCGCGCCACCAACTGGGTTATCTCGCGTATTTCTATCTTCTATTTATGTTCTATTTTTGTCGTCGTGGCATTAATTCCGTGGAATATGCCGAACTAAAAGCCGTCGGTTCTTATCGCTCGGTTCTGGAATTGCTCAATGTCCCCATGCGAAATTAATCATGGACTGCGTGATATTACTTTCCGTAACCAGTTGCCTGAACTCGGCGCTGTATACCGCGTCAAGGATGCTGTACTCCTTCAGCCGTCGCGGTGATGCTCCCGCGGTAATGGGTAAAATCAACCGCAGTAAAACCCCGTACGTGGCGGTGTTTGTCCACCGGCGCGGCATTCTTAACGGTGGTGGTGAACTATTACGCGCCTGCGAAGGTATTTAAATTTCTGATCGACAGCTCCGGCGCTATCGCCCTGCTGGTTTATTTAGTCATCGCCGTTTCACAGTTGCGGATGCGCAAAATTCTGCGAGCAGAAGGAAGCGAAATTCGCTTGCGAATGTGGCTTTATCCGTGGCTCACCTGGCTAGTCATCGGCTTTATTACCTTTGTGTTGGTAGTGATGCTATTCCGTCCGGCGCAACAGTTAGAAGTGATCTCCACCGGCTTATTAGCGATAGGGATTATCTGTACCGTGCCAATTATGGCTCGCTGGAAAAAGCTGGTATTGTGGCAAAAAACACCCGTTCATAATACGCGCTAATAATGATCAGGAGTCACACCATGACCATTACGTCTCTGGATGGCTATCGCTGGCTGAAGAACGATATTATTCGCGGTAATTTTCAACCGGATGAAAAATTACGAATGAGTTTGCTGACATCGCGTTATGCACTTGGCGTTGGGCCGTTTACGGGAAGCTCTTTGCAACTGGTGGCGGAACGGCTGGTCACGGTGGTGAATCAAAAGGGTATCGGGTGGCGTCTATGTCAGAGCAGGAGCTGCTCGATATTTTCGACGCCCGCGCCAATATGGAAGCGATGTTAGTGAGTCTGGCGATTGCCCGCGGTGGCGATGAGTGGGAGGCAGACGTTCTCGCAAAGCGCATCTGCTGAGTAAGCTTGAGGCCTGTGACGCCAGCGAGAAAATGCTTGATGAGTGGGATTTGCGTCATCAGGCGTTTCATACGGCAATTGTGGCGGGCTGTGGTTCTCACTATTTGCTGAAATGCGGAACGGTTGTTGATCTGGCGGCGCGTTATCGATTTATCTGGCTGCGGCGAACGGTGCTTTCGGTGGAAATGCTGGAGGATAAACGCGATCAGCACCAGACCCTGACTGCGGCGGTACTGGCGCGAGATACCGCGCGCGCCAGTGAGTTAATGCGCCAGCATTTACTGACGCCAATTCCCATATCCAGCAGGCGTTGGCTGGCAATTAACTTACTCTCCGGAATACGCAACACTTGCCCCGGATAAATTTTATCCGGGCTTTTTAGCATCGGTTTATTCGCTTCGAAGATTTTATTGTACAGATTAGCGTTACCGTAGACCGGTTTGGAAATGGCACTCAGAGTGTCGCCAGACTTAACGGTATAAAACTGGCAACGCAGTGGCTGGTGTCAGCCGTTTCACCTGATCATCGACACTGGCAATACCGGAAATATTTCCACCGCAACGAGGATTTTCTCCTTCGCCTCCTGACTCAGGCCATCACCAGTGACCGTCGCTTTGCCGTCGGCAATTTGAATATTCACTTTATCGGCATCCGGTATACCGGTTTTGTTGGGATGCTCCTGCACCTTCTTCGCCTAGGATCGTCTTTATCGTGCTGACCTGTAACCGCGTCCAGAGTTTTTCTCTCCGGCATCTTTCACAAAATTGAACAAGCCCATAGCTACCTCATTCGTTAACCGAAACACTGCAGAAAGTGTAGCAGAGGAACGCAGCGCGTTAACGCCGCGGGGATGAGCACAGGTTTAATCGCGGGTTTTGCCACCAGAACGCGTGAATCAAACCGGGGATATACCCGAGAGCAGTGTCAACAGAATTATTAATAATGAACGCCCAACCGAACCCTTTACCGAGCAGCGCGCCGACAGCAGCAGAATGATGGTGATGACGATTCTCCAGAAACTCATATGTACTCCCTATAAGAAAATTACTCATTGTTTGAGGAGATTTTATCTCTTAAGCGTAGTAATTTTAGCGGAGCCTGCCAGTGCCAGTTTCAGCTTACGCTTTTACTCTCTCATTTTACGCTGCTGAGGCTGGTATATGTTGCATTTTTAGTTTAGAGTTTACTTAATTTAGAAGATACTTAAAATAAATATGACTGAACTCGCGCAATTACAGGCCAGTGCCGAGCAGGCAGCGGCCTTATTGAAAGCAATGAGCCACCCTAAACGATTGCTGATTCTGTGCATGCTTAGCGGTTCCCCCGGCACCAGCGCGGGAGAGCTGACGCGCATTACCGGACTACAGTGCCTCTGCGACATCGACAGCATCTCGCTGGTATGCGGGACGAAGGGCTTATCGACAGCCAACTGATGTCCCAACGCATTCTATATTCCATTAAAAATGAGGCGGTGTGGCCATTATCGCCACCCTGAAAAATGTTTATTGTCCGTAAGGAGTCACTATGGCTTTGACAACCATTTCGCCGCATGATGCACAAGAATTAATCCCACGCGGCGCAAAGTTAATCGATATCGTGATGCTGATGAATATCTTCGTGAACATATTCCTGAAGCAGATCTGGCTCCATTATCCGTATGGCAGCCAGGTCTTCCGGGTTAATTACGTCACGAGCAAATTATATTCACTGCCAGGCAGGTAAACGGACAGTAATAATGCCGATAAATTAGCAGCGATTGCCGCCCCCGCAGGAATCTTTTTACTCGAAGATGGGATTGATGGCTGGGGAAAAGCGGATCGCCAGTAGCGGCAAATAAATCCGGACCCTTGCCGTTAATGCGCCAGGTGCAGATCGCTGCGGGTGGTTTAATATTAGTCGGCGTTGTACTGGTTATGCCGTAAATGGCGGTTTCTCTTATTAAGTGGCTTTGTTGGTGCCGGGTTACTGTTTGCAGGAATCAGCGGTTTTGTGGAATGGCAAGGTTGTTAGATAAGATGCCGTGGAACCAACGAGCTTGAGAAGCGACGCCGGACGCGCCGTAGCAGCGACATCCGGCCTCAGTAAATTAGATCAGGAATCGTCGAGAGATTTTACCTTCTGCCAGCGCCTGAGCAATTGGCTTGTGTACGGCCCGGACCGGTCCAGGTTTTAGTTTCACCGTTAACATCGGTGAATTTATATTTCGCGGACGCGGCTGTCGTTTTTAGCCAGCACGTGGTGCAGCAGCAGAGCTATTACCCAATAACTCTTCCGGGTTAATTCCGTCAGCTTTCGATCAGCTCCGGCCAGGTGCTAATTTTTTCCTTGGCGCTCTGCCAGTTCACGCTGCTGCTGTTCTCTTTTTCACGTCTTTCTTTAGTGACAACCCTGAATTTTTCGAGCATTTCTTCAAGAACGTCAATGGAGAATTCGCCAGCCATCGCACGGAGGGTGCGAAGTGTTATTTAAACTTTGTAACATTACGGACATAATAAAAGAAAACCTTTTTAACGCCAAAACAAAAAAGTATTTCATGGCGTAGTGCCAGCGATCACTTATTATATTTCCACAAAATTTAATCTATTTACAGTCCTGCGCGAGATTATTTCAGCTGTTATTTTCTGAAACTCTACGAGAATAATTTCAAGATTATA
The DNA here is from genome assembly GCA_048288465.1 of Shigella flexneri. GTDB lineage: Bacteria > Pseudomonadota > Gammaproteobacteria > Enterobacterales > Enterobacteriaceae > Enterobacter > Enterobacter flexneri_B. Next base: position 2,679,270 of record CP182556.1, read on the forward strand.
TATTAGCCATTTTGATGAGTAATTTAGATTATTGGTGAACAAGCGGCGCTCTATCTGGTTGATTCCGCAAGCCTGACAAAACCAAAGTAAATAAAAATGCAATATAACAAATAAAGGAGAACATCCATCACTGGTGTTTTCTGCTGTTCATGTATACATGTCTGGCATAAAAAATGCTGAAAATGACCCACTACTACATACACCGAATTCTCTACGCTTATAGCGTTACCTAGCCCCAAACTTTCATTATAATATAAAGGTAAGGCCATATCTAATTGATTTAATTAAAAATTTGATCATATCGGCATGTAAAAATCCACAATGTACAAAAAACGACCGTTACGGAATATTTTATCTACAAAAACTGACTAAATGAACTTTTCACTAATTGATTGGTCATCGCCAGGCGATATCGCTATGCGAAAATGCAGATGGCAATGGAATGCCAGTTGCTTTCATCTCCATTAACGTCCATTACGCTTTTGTTGAGAGGCGTTCACATGTTCTCACCGCAGTCACGCTTCGTCATGCAGTTGCAGATACGTTCGCGATGGTTGTTTACTGTTCTGTCGTGAACATGTGTATTGAAGTTTTCCTCTCCGGAATGAGCTTCAACAGTCTTTTTATTCCAGAATTGGTAGCGATTCCGGTGAACATTGTTTAAAGTGCATGGCCATACGGTATGTACCGTAATCTGTTTATGCGCTGCACGCGGAAAGTTCCCTCGTCGGGCTGGATTAGGAATGTGTCGATATTCTGGCTTATGTGACGTTCCAGTCACCGGTGTATGTGGCAATCTTGTTAGTGGTGGGCGCAGACTTGGCATCAGATTATGGCAGCAGTAAGTTCAAACATCGTTGTTTCGATGTTGATGGGGCGGTTTATGGCTACTTCCTCAATTATGCCGGCCGACTGTTTAAAGTCGGCACCGTTGCCCAGCAGGTAAAAGCCTGACCCTTCTTTTCGCGACTGGCATCGCCAGTCGCGTCTTTAACTGGCTTCGCCGAATCAACCCGTTCAAATAACGTTCAAGCGCAACACGCGAACTAAAGCCATGCGGGATACCGTAATGCTCGTGTCGCTCACCTGCTGATCAAGCGGAAATTGTTGATCATGAGTACGCAAGTTTTAATATCGGAAGCGGGTTCAGCCAGTGTCGAACTACGTTCTTTTAATGTTCGATGAATTACCAGTGCGGTACGTCCCATTCGCGCTTCGCGATTAACATAGACATAATTTTACCACGGCGGTAACCATACGCTTTCTGGGTTACCACATGGACAGTAAAACCGACTTTTTCAAGTACGCGCGCCACCTCGTCTGGTCGTGAATACATATTTAATCTACTGCATGTATAAACCACCTACCTGATTGCGCATTCACAACGCTTTTCAGAAAGTCCATAAAGCCGCGAGATGAACCTCAGTTAAGAAAATTATGGTCTACACTGAAATTTGCATCGAATTCTAATGGGGATCATATGTTTAACCGACCGAACCGCAACGACGTTGATGATGGCGTGCAGGATATGCCAGAATGATGTCAATCAATTAGCTGACAGCCTCGATACTGCTCTGAAGTCCTGGGGCAGCGACGCGCCAAAGGGGAAGCTGAGCCGCACGCAGTAAAGCTCAGGCATTGCTGGAAAGAAGCCGAGCGGGGTGCTGGCGTCGTCCTCGCGTACCAGCAAGCCGCACGCGATGCCGTTGGCTGCGCGGATTCTTTTGTTCGTGAAAGACCTGGTGTAGCGTGGGTACAGCAGCTGCGGGTGAGTATTTTATCGGCGCACTGTTAAGCATGCGCAAATCGTAGTGCCGGAGTGATAATAAATACGCGTCTTTGACCCCGAAGCCTGCTCTTCGGGGTTTTTCTATTGCCTGGTGAATCACAAAAATCCCCTCACCCGTCACGCTCATATCAGGGTAATTTCGGACCACTATTTGCTATATATTGTGTGGTTGAATCTTTTTTCAACTACATCTAGTATCTCTGTATCAACAGAGAGACAACCCGACGCGTATCATCGCGCCTTGTGTTCATTTGAACGGAAATACGAATAAGTGCGCATTACTATTTATACTCGTAACAATTGCGTTCAGTGCCACGCCACCAAACGGGCAATGGAAAATCGGGGCTTTGATTTTGAAATGATTCATGTTGAATCGCGTTCCTGAAGCGGCAGAAGCGTTGCGTGCTCAGGGCTTTCGTCAGTTGCCGGTAGTGATTGCTGGCGATCTTAGCTGGTCTGGTTTCCGTCCGGACATGATTAACCGTCTGCATCCAGCGCCACACACGGCCGTCATGAGCCAGCTCGTCTACTTCTCCAGCAGCTCCGGACAGCCAGCGTTTTATGGAACGTTTAGGTCTGCCCGCGGTGCGCATCCCGCTGGATGAGCAGGGGAACGGGATTGAGGTAGACGAGCCTTACATCCTGATCGTGCCTCTTACAGGGCGGGAGCGGCGGTGCGGCTGGCGCAGTGCCTTGACAGGTAATTCGCTCTGTGAACGACGGCACAACCGGGCGTTGCTTGGCGGCGTTATTGCTTCTGGTAATCGCGACATTTGGTGAGGCGTATGGCCGCGCCGGAGATGTAATTGCAATGTCGGCGTGCCGTGGCTGTACCGTTTTGAACTGGCGACGGTACGCCGGATCAAAAAGGCATCGGCTCGTAGAAGGAGTAACCGATTTTTCGCAACAGCAACCCCACAATGCCTGACGCAGGAACGATGGATTACCACGCGCTGAATGCGATGCTTAACCTCTACGATGGCTTTGTCGCACTCAGTTCGATAAAAGACCGCCAAGGCCGTTGACGCCTTGTAAGGGACGCTCGTGCATCAGAACAGTGTGACCTTCGTCGCCAGCAGCAGCGCCTGAACTGGCTGGTCGACGAAGGTTACTATGATGAAAGCGTTCTTAATCGCTACTCTCGCGACTTTGTCATTACGCTGTTTGCCCACGCACACACCAGCGGTTTTCGTTTGCAGAGCATTCCTCGGGGCATGGAAGTTTTACACCAGCTATACGTTGAGAAGACATTCGACGGTAAACGTTATCTGGAAGTTTTTGCCGATCGAGTCACGATGGTGGCGCTGACGCTGGCACAAGGCGATGAGACGCTGGCGTTGCAACTGACCGATGAGAAATGCTGCTGCAGGACGCTTTGGCCGGCCGCGCCAACATTCCTCAAGACTGCGGTAAGCGAGCAGCGCGGCGAACTGGTTTCTGCTTTTGCTGCGTATTGAAGACGATGAGTCGATTGGTCGGGCGGTAAATTCCGCACTGCAACTGTCGAAACGCGGCGGCGGCGTAGCATTTTTGCTGTCGAATCTGCGGGAAGCGGGCGCGCCGATTAGGACCTGAAAATCAATCTTCTGGCGTAATTCCGGTGATGAAAATGCTGGAAGACGCATTTTCCTATGCCAACCAACTCGGCGCGCGTCGGCAGGTGCAGTGTATTTACATGCTCATCATCCCGATATTCTGCGTTTTCTGATACAAAAACGGGAAAATGCCGACGAGAAAATCCGCATTAAAAACACTGTCGCTGGGCGTGGTAATCCCGGATATCACTTTCCATCTGGCAAAAGAGAAATGGCGCTGTTTTCGCCTATGACGTTGAGCAAGTTTATGGCAAGCCGTTTTGCCAATCGCCGTTGGCGAACACTATGACGAACTGGTTGCCGATGAACGCATCCGCAAAAAATACCTCAACGCCCGTGATTTCTTCCAGCGACTGGCAGAAATCCAGTTTGAGTCGGCTATCCCTACATAGTGTATAAAGCACAGTAAACCGTGCTAACCCTATCACCTACAGCATCAAATATGAGCAATCTTTGCTCAGAGATTTTGCAGGTCAACTGTGCCTCAGAGTATGACGAGAATCTCGGACTATGCCCGCACAGGCCATGATATCTCCTGCAATTTAGGTTCGTTGAATATTGCTCACACCATCGATTCCCCGACTTTGCCCGCACGGTAGAGACTGCCGTACGTCTTTTTAACGGCGGTGTCAGATATCAGTCATATCCGCAGCGTGCCGTCCATCGAAAACCGGGAAATGCACCTCGCACGCCATCGGACTAGGGGCAGATGATGAATTTACACGGCTATCTGGCGCGAGAGGCATCGCTTATGGTTCACCAGAAGCACTGGATTTCACCAATCTCTATTTCTATGCCATCACCTGGCATGCGCTCGTACCTCGATGCTCTGGCACGCGAACGCGGTGAAACCTTCGCCGGGTTCAAACAGAGTAGCGCTATGCCAGTGGTGAATATTTTAGCCAATATCTGCAAGGGAACTGGCACAAAACGGCGAAAGTTGGCGAACTGTTTACCCGTCACATAGGACTTGGTACCGTGAGATGTGGGGCGCAGCTGCGCGACGACGTGATGCGCTGCGCGCATACAACCAGAATCTTCAGGCGGTGCCGCCAACCGGTTCTATCTCTTATATCAACCATGCTGGGTCGATCTTCATCCGATTGTGGCAAAGTGGAGATCCAAAGAGCAAAACAGGGCGCGTTTCCTCCCCTGCCCCGTTTATGACTAACGAGAATACTGGCGCTGTATCGGGACGCTTACGAAATTGGCGCAGGAAAGATCGTGCGAAGCCTACACGGAAGCGACTCGCCATGTGAATCAGGGGCTGTCGCTGACGCTTTTTTTCCCGGATACCGCCACCGCTCGCGATATCAACAAAGCGCAGATTTACGCCTGGCGCAAGGGTATCAAAACGCTCTTTTACATCCGCCTGCGTCAGATGGCGCTGGAAGGCACTGAAATTGAAGGCTGCGTCTCCTGTGCACTTTAAGGGATCTGTTCTGAAACTCTCACGTATCAGCGCCATCAACTGGAACAAGATCTGTTGACGATAAAATTGTTGGAGGTGTGGAATCGCCTGACCAGCAATTTCTGGCTACCAGAAGGTTGCCGCTGTCGAACGATATTCCTCCTGGCAAGGTTAACTATCGTAGAACAACAACTGACGATGCGCGTTTTTTCTTCGCCTGACGCTGCTCGACACACTGCGGTGTCATCGGCGCGCCCTCTCTGATGCCCGATGCACTCACGCCTCATGAAGAAGCGGTATTATCAAATATCAGCTTTATGGAAGCGGTTCATGCCCGCTCTTACAGGTCGATTTTCTCGACGCTATGCCAGACCAAAGATGTCGATGCCGCCTACGCCTGGAGTGAAGAAAACGCACCGTTGCAGCGAAAAGCTCAGATTATTGGCGACATTATCGCAGTGATGATCCACTGAAAAAGAAAATCGCCAGTGTGTTTACTAAATCTTTTTTGTTCTATTCCCGGTTTACTGGCTGCCGATGTATTTTTCCAGCCGCGGAAAGCTGACCAATACCGCGGACCTAATCCGTCTGATTATCCGCGATGAAGCAGTCCACGGTTACTACATAGGCTATGATCTCAGGAACAAGTGGAGAAGGATCTCTCTTGGGACAACGTGAAGAGTTGAAGAGTTTCGCCTTCGATTTGTTGCTGGAACTCTACGAGCAACGACTTTGCAATACACCGATGAGCTGTACGCCGAAACCCCGTGGCTGACGATGTGAAAGCATTTCTCTGTTACAACGCCAATAAGGCTTTGATGAATCTCAGGCTACGAACCGTTATTTCCCGCAGAAATGGCGGAAGTGAATTGGGCAATACCTGCGCCGCGCTTTCGCCGAATGCCGATGAAAATCACGATTTCTTTTCCGGTTCAGGCTCCTCTTATGTGATAGGGAAAGCGGTTGAAACAGAAGATGAAGACTGGAATTTCTGAGGGTGTTATTTTCAAAAATATCACTACCCGCAGCAGGGAAATAATTCCCGCCAAATAGCTTTTTATCACGCAAATAATTTGTGGTAATCTACACTGATACTCTGTTGCATTATTCACCTGAAAACCGCGATCTTCAGCGTTTTTTGGCTATCTTTGACGAAAAATATACAACTTTTCTCGATTTGCTCTCAGGCTTATATCACGGGAAATTCCGGCGATTTGTAGCCGTGAATATTCATGCCACATTTGCCATGCTGGGGTTGCCTGAGATTCTGCGTATTTTGGGTTTCAAAGTAACTATTCCCATTGGTAATATTGGACATAGACAAAATAAAGGAATCTTTCTATTGCATGGCAATTAAATTAGAAATTAAAAATCTTTATAAAAATATTGGCGAAGACATCCACAGCGAGCATTCAGAATATATCGAAGCAGGACTTTCAAAAGAACGAATTCTGGAAAAAACTGGGCTATCGCTTGGCGTAAAAGACGCCCAGTATTGGCCATTGAAAAGGCGAGATATTTGTCATCATGGGATTATCCGGCTCGGGTAAATCCACAATGGTACACCTTCTCAATCGCCTGATTAAACTCACCGCAGGCAAGTGCTGATTGATGGTGGATATTGCCAAAATATCCGACGCCGAACTCCGTGAGGTCGGCAGAAAAAGATTGCGATCGTCTTCCGAGTCCTTTCCCTTAATGCCGCATATGACCGTGCTGGACGATGCTGCGTTGGGTCTGAATTCGCCGGGATTAATGCCGAAGAACACCGGGAGAAAAGCCCTTGATGCACTGCGTAGGGTCGGCTGGAAAATTACTGCCACAGCTACCCGGATGAACTCTCTGGCGGTGGTGGGTCGACGTGTCAGACTAGCCCGCGCGTTGGCTGGAGCGGATCCAATATTAATCGACAAGCCTTCTCGGCGTCAATCCATAGATTCGCACCGAGATGCAGGATGAGCTGGTAAAATTTGCAGGCAAAACATCAGCGCACCATTGTCTTTATTTTCCACAATCTTGATGAAGCCATGCGTGTACTGGCAACCGATTGCCATTATGCAAAATGGTGAAGTGGTACAGGTCGGCACACCGGATGAAATTCTCGATAATCCGGCGAATGATTATGTCCGTACCTTCTTCCGTGGCGTTGATATTAGTCAGGTATTCAGTGCGAAAGATATTGCCCACCGGACACGAATGGCTTAATTGGTTGAACCCTGGCTTCGGCCCACGTTCAGGCACTGAATATTGCAGGATGAAGATCGCGAATATGGCTACGTTATAGAACACGGTAATAAGTTTGTCGGCGCAGTCTCCATCGATTCGCTTAAAACCGCGTAACGCAGCAGCAAGGTCTTGATGCGGCGCTGATAGATGCGCCGTTGCCAGCAGGTCGATCCACAAACACCTCTAGCGAGTTGCTCTCTCATGTCGGACAGGCACCCTGTTGCGGTACCGTGGTGGAGCAGCCCCGACGGTATGCTCGGCATCATTTACGAAAGGAATGCTGCTGCGCGCTTTCAAATCGTGAGGGGGTAAATAATGGCTGATCAAAATAATCCGTGGGATCCGCGCCGAGCGGCGGACAGTGCCGCGCAATGGCGGACGCGCCTGGGGTACACCGACGACTGTCACCGACTGACGGCGGTGGTGCTGGCTGGCTCCGAGTACGCCTGCGCCAGAAACGTCAGAGCATTTAATATTCTGGAATCCGTTCCATAAAACGCTCATCCCGCTCGACAGTTACGGTAGCTGAAGGGATCGACTGGGTCGTTACCCGGTTTCCGTCCCGTCTTCCAGGGCGTGCGCGTTCCGGTCCATTATTCCTCAACGGTTTCCAGCAATTGCTGCTGGGTATGCCCGCACGGTGGCGGTCTTGGTTTCCGCTCTCATCGCCACCGGGCAACTTCCGGGGTCGCGGATGGGTGTGGCGACGCTGGTTGCCGCTGATTGCCATCGGCGCGATCGGTAGCCGGTCGCAGGCGATGGTTGGTTTGTGGCGCTGGTGTTAACCGCCCTGCTGCTCTGTATCAGTCATCGGTTTGCCGTTGGGGATATGGCTGGCGAGAAGTCCGCGAGCAGCGAAACTTATTCGTCCACTGCTTGATGCCATGCAGACCACGCCAGCGTTTGTTTATCTGGTGCCGATCGTCATGCTATTGGTATCGGTAACGTGCGGGCGTGGTGGTGACGATCATCTTTGCTCTGCCACAGCCATTATCCGTCTCGACCGTTGTCGGGGATTAAGCCAACCGGCGGATCTGATTTGAAGCCTCGCGCTCATTCGGTGCAGCCCACGCCTCATGCTGTTGGGAGCCCCGTTGCCCGCTGGCGATGCCGACCATTATCGGCGGGCGTTAACCAGACGCTGATGCTGGCCCTTTCTATGGTGGTCATCGCCTGGATGATTGCCGTCGGCGGGTTGGGTAGATGGTACTTCGCGGTATCGGTCGTCTGGATATGGGGCTTGCCACCGTTGGCGGCGTCGGGATTGTGATCCTCACCGGTGCTGCGCCTGGAATACGTCTGACGCAGGCCGTTGGGCGCGACTTCGCGCAGTCGCGCATCATTGCGCTGGTACACCACTGGCCCTGTTGGTCTGCTGACCCGCCCATTCATTAGTAAGCTGCACTTGCCGGTGACGCCGGGCTGGTCGCCTGCCGAGGTCAGCGATCTGGACATAGCGTACTTTTTCGGACAGCGTTTGCCACGCTTATCTCTACACAAACTTTTGCTGCCAATATCCCGGGCAAAGGCATTACTGTTAATCCAGTTCAGAGCGCCGTCGCTGAAGAAACCTTCCAGACGCTGCTGCTGGTCAGTCGTGCGCTGGAGAAATTAGGGTATCCCGTCAACAAACCCAGCGAAGTGATTACAACGTTGGCTACACCTCGCTTGCTTCCGGCGATCCGGACACCCGCCGCCGTGAACTCGACGCCACTGCATGACGACATGTACAAAGCTGCCGGTGGCGATCGGGACCCTGGTCAAAGGGTGTTACGGCCCGGCGCGGCACGGGTTACCTGATCGAATAGAAAACCGCCGACCAGTTGCAGAAAATCACCAACATCGCACAACTGAAAGATCCGAAGAGGGGATTCGCCAAACTGTTCGATACAACAGCAACGGAAGAGCGGATTTAACCGGTTGTGACCGCGCTGGGGCTGCGGAGGTGCAATCGACCAACCACCAGCTTGCCGCGTATGAACTGACCCATACCAGTAACGCATGATGGGGAACTGTGCGGCGATGATGGCCGACACCATCAGTCGCTACAAGAGGGCAACTGCGTATTTTGCTACACCTGGACAGCCGTACTGGGTGAGTAATGAGCTGAAGCCAAGAGGGAAAGATGTGGTCTGGTTGCAGGTACCGTACTCCGCACTGCCGGGCGATCAAAACGCCGATACCAAACTGCCGAATGGTGCGAATTATGGCTTCCCGGTCAGCACCATGCATATCGTTGCCAACAAAGCGCGCCGAGGAAAAACCCGGCAGCAGCGAAACTGTTTGCCATTATGCAGTTGCCAGTGAGCAGATATTAACACCAGAACGCCATTATGCATGACGGCAAAGCCTCGAAGGCGAGATGTCCGGGCCATGTTGATGGCTGGATCAAAGCCCACCAGCAGCAGTTCGATGGCTGGGTGAATGAGGCGCTGGCAGCGCGAGGAGTAATTTTTATTCGGGCGGATGGCGTTTTTCCTCATCCGCCGCTCTGTTGCACAATGCCTGATGCGACGCTGGAGCGTCTTATCATGCCTCACAAAATACACTCCATTCCGTATGGCGGATAAGGCGTTTTCGCCGCATCCGCCGTTCTGTGCACAATGCCTGATGCGACGCTGGCGCGTCTTATCATGCCTAGAAAACCACATCGCACATTCAACAAGCTATCTTTCATCCCATATTCATCAACATCCGCTATTATTGATTTCCAGCTTAATCATCACCTGATGAACAAAAATAATGACTAAACCTAATCATGAGCTTAGCCGGCGCTGATCGTGCTAATGTCTATCGCCACCGGTCTGGCGGTCAGCCAGTGAGCTCTACGCTCAGCCATTGCTCGAGCACCATCGCGCATAAGTTTCCCCTTTCGCCAGTTCGGCAGGCTTTTATACTTACCGCCGCGCAATTGGGCTATGCAGCAGGTCTGCTGTTTCTTGTTCCCCTCGGTGATATGTTTGAACGCCGCCGCCTGATATTCTCGATGACCTTACTGGCGGCAGGCGCGGGCATGTTAATCACTGCCAGCAGTCAGTCGCTGGCGATGATGATCCTCGGTACGGCATTAACCGGTTTATTCTCTGTCGTGGCACAAATTCTGGTTCCGCTGGCAGACGACGCTGCGCTTCACCGGACAAACGCGGCAAAGTCGTTGGCGCTACTATCGGCATGCTGTTGGGGATCTTGCTGGCGCCGGACAGTTGCCGGATTGTAGGCGAATCTCGGCGGCTCGCGCGCGTCTTTGGGGTTTCTTCGGTGTTAATGGCACTGATGGCGCTGGCATTATGGCGTGGTCTGCCACAAATGAAATCAGAAACCCACCTCGACTACCCACAGTTGGGTTCCGTTTTCAGTATGTTATCAGCGATGAGATTCTCCGTACCGCGCGTTGCTGGGCTGCCTGACCTTTGCCAATTTCGGCGTTTCTCTTGACCTCAATGGCCTTTTTGCTTGCCGCTACCACGCCCTAACTACAGCGATGGTGTCATTGGTCTGTTTGGACTTGCAGGAGCTGCCGGAGCGTTGGGCGCTCGTCCGGCGGGCGCGTTTGCCGATAAGGGCAAATCGCACCACACCACAACTTGGTCTGCTGCTGCTATTACTTTCATGGCTGGCAATCTGGTTGGTCACACTTCCGTTCTGGGGTTTGATTATGGGGAAGATGGCATCATGGAATCTCACCATCCGCGTGCATATCACTAACCAGACGGTAATTTATTCGATACATCCTGATGCGCGCAATCACCTGACCGCGGGTCATGACTAGCTACTTTATTGGCGGTGCCGCCGTTCGCTAATTTCAGCCTCACCTGGCAACATGGCGGTTGGGCTGGCGTTTCTGGCTGGCGCGGAACGGTGCAGTGGTTAACTTACTGGTCTGGTGGCGAGGTTTTCATCGTCAGAAGCTCACGAGATTGAGCAATGAGCAACCGTTTTCGTGGCTTTACACTTATAAGGGTATAAGAAGCCCATCAGTGTGATAAGGTTAAGATCTCATTCAGTCTATTTATAATATTAACAATCGTTAAGCGTACACTCTATGGAAAGCCCTACTCCACAGCCTGCTCCTGGTTCGGCGACCTTCATGGAAGGATGAAGACAGTTTACAACGGGTTTTCTATAAGTTATATTCCGGTGGCCTTTGCGTTCGGTCTGAATGCAACCGGTCTGGGATTCTCTCCTCTCGAAAAACGTTTTTTTTCTACCTGCATCATTTATGCAGGCGCGAGCCAGTTCGTCATTACCGCGATGCTGGCAGCCGGGAGTAGTTTGTGGGTTGCTGCACTGACCGTCATGGCAATCGATGTTCGCCATGTGTTGTATCGCCCTTCACTGCGTAGCCGTATTATTACAGCGTCTCCAGAAATCGAAAGCCGCCTGTGGCGTTTGGCCTGACGGATGAGGTTTTTGCCGCCGCAACCGCAAACTCGTACGCGATGATCACGCCGCTGGAGCGAGAACTGGATGATCGGCATTGCCTTTCAGTTCATGGTCATCGTGAGGTTATTTGTACGGTGATCAGGGCATTATCCGGCAGCGGCTCTTTGCAAGGTTATCCCGTCGTTGAAGCTGCATAGGGTTTGCTATGCTTCCCGCACTGTTTATGAGTTTGCCTGCTTGCCTCTTTCCAGCGCAAACGAATCTCTTGCGTTACCGCGGCGTTAGTTGGTGCCCTTGCAGGCGTAACGCTATTTTCTTGCCCATCGCCATTCTGGCAGGCATTGTCTGTGGCTGCCTCACTGCGTTAATCCAGCGCATTGTGGCAAGGACGCCCGATGAGCTATGAGGTTCTGCTGCTTCGGTTCTGGTTTAGCGCCGCGGAGTTACCTGCTTCCGCTATTTGCCGCTGCGCCTGCGTGTGGGTCATGTACCACCCCCAACCAAACGTGGCGCGGTAGGTGCTTGCTCAACACCGTTGGCATCGCCTCGATATGCGCTCTGCTGCGTTGTGTCTACCGCACCAGAAGTGATGCACGATCCACGCCGTTTCGTGCCCACACTCGTCGGCTTCGGGTCTGGGTGCCAGTTTCTATAAAACACGCCAGCATTATCATCCCAACACTGCTTAGTGCGCTGGCCTATGGGCTGGAAAGTGATGGCGATTATATAACCCACAAGAATCATCATTTTTCTAAAACAATACATTTACTTTATTTGTCAGTATCGTTACTATATGGCTCAAAATTAATAAGGTCATACCCGAAATGGATAGTTCATTTACGCCCATAAAAACGAAATTAAAGTTTCGTCGCCGCCGCCACGAAGATTTTCCTTATCAGGAAATCCTTCTGACTCGTCTTGCGTGCGCAGTCCAAAGCAAGCTGTAAAGGGCAACCGCGAATAAAATGCTGAAGGCTCAGGGGGTTAACGAGACGTTGTTTATGGCGTTGATTACACTGGAGTCTCAGGAAAGCCCAGGTGTTCGCCTTCTGATTAAGTTGCTGCTGTTGGATCATCCGTACAACGCGACGCGTATTGCCGATGAACTGGAAAAACGCGGTTGGATCGAACGTCATGAAAGCGATAACGATCGCCGCTGCCTGCATCTGCAATTAACGGAAAAAGGTTCACGAGTTTTTGCGCGAGAGGTTTTGCCACCGCGGCGTTAACTGCCTGCATCAACTTTACTGCGTCCGCGTTCAGCACAACGAAAAGGATACGGCTCGAGCAGATCGCCGCAAATTGCTCTCCCGTCTCGACCAGATGGAACAAGACGGTTTCATTATCGAAGCGATGAGCTAACGCGTCATCTCGCTCAAAAATCCAGATTTATAAAAGAAAAAATGACTGGCCAGCATCGCAACATGCTCGCCTTTTTGGCCGACGAGTCGGCTCAGCCGATAAGTTGATCAGTGCGAAACGATGTAGAGCGCAAATGCGGAGACTCGAACCCCCGCAGCAACCGGGTAAAGAAGAAGCGGCAAACGCGGCAAGCGTCTGCTCCTCCTTCTCACCTTGCTCTTTATAATTATTGCCGTAGCGATAGGGATTTATTGGTTTTTGGTACTGCGTCACTTCGGAAACCGATGACGCATACGTGGCAGGGAATCAAATTCAAATTATGTCTCAGGTGTCTGGCAGCGTGACGAAAGTCTGGCCGATAACACCATTTTGTAAAGAAAGGCGACGTGCTGGTCACTCTCGACCGACAGATGTCGCCAGGCGTTTGAAAAAGCCAAAACTGCACTGGCTTCCAGCGTTTGCGCCAAACCCACCAGCTGATGATTAACGACAAGCATAGGCGAATGTTGGAGTGCAGAAAATCGCCTCGCGAAAGCACAAAGCCGACTACAACCGCCGTGTGCCGCTGGGCAATGCCAACCTGATTGGTCGCGAAGAGCTGCAACACGCCCGCAACGCCGTCACCGTGCCCAAGGCGCAACTGGACGTCGCGATTCAACAACCGAATGATCGGCGATGAAGTTCTCGGGGACTAAACTGGAAGATCAGCCAGCCGTGCAACAGGCTGCCGCCGAAGTACGTAACGCCTGGCTGGCGCTGGAGCGCGCTGCTCGTATTGTCGTCCGATGACCGGTTATGTCTCCCGCCGCGCGGTCACAGCCGGGCGCGAATTCACCCGACGACGCCGCTGATGGCGGTCGTTCCAGCCACGCATATGTTCGGTCCATGCCAACTTTAAAGAGACGCAGATTGCCAATATGCGTATCGGTGAGCCAGGTCACTATCACCACGGATACTGCCGGCGATGATGTGAAATACACCGGTAAAGTCGGTTGGTCTGGATATGGGCACAGGTAGCGCGTTCTCACTGCTTCCAGCGCAAAAATGCCGAGACCAGTAACTGGATCAAACACGTTCACGTCTGCCTGTGCGTATCAGACTGGACGGAAACAGCTGGAGCGATATCCGCTGCGTATAGGACTATCCACGCTGGTGAGCGTCAATACCACTAACCGTGACGGTCAGGTACTGGCAAATAGAGACGCGTTCCACTCCGGTAGCGGTAAGCGCCGCGCGTGAATGAGCCTGGCACTGTTGGGATCAACTGATTCGACGATATCGTAAAAGCTAACGCTGGCTGATCCAGGAAGAAGGTGCGTGTGATGCAACAGCAAAAACCGCTGGAAGCGCGCGACTGGTCATTATGACGATTGCGCTGTCACTGGCGACATTCGTGCAGGTGCTGGACTCCACCATTGCTAACGTGGCGATCCCCACTATCACCAGGAATGTGGGGACCATCGCTCGCCAGGGAACGTGGGTAATCACTTCTTTCGGGGTGGCGGAGTGCCATCTCGATCCCGCTTACCGGCTGGCTGGCAAAGCGCATCGGGGAAGTGAAACTGTTCCTTTGGTTGCCACCATCGCCTTTGCTATTGCGTCGTGGGCATGTGGTGTCTCCAGCAGCCTGAATATGCTTAATCTTCTTCCGCGTGATTCAGGGGATTGTCGCCGGGCCATTTGATCCCGCTTTCGCAAAGTCTATTGCTGAATAACTACCGCCAGCCAAACGCTCAATCGCGCTGGCGTTGTGGCGTGGAGTAGACGGTGATTGTCGCGCCGATTTGCAGCCCGATCCTGGCGGTTATATCAGCGATAATTACCACTGGGGCTGGATTTCCTTCATCAACGTGCCGATTCGCGTGGCGGGGTGTTGATGACACTGCAACTTCTCGCGGACGTAAACCCGCACCGAACGGCGGCGGTTTGATGCCGTGGGGCTGGCACTGCTGGTTATTGGTCTCGGCAGCCTGCAGATTATGCTCGACCGGGGTCAAGAGCTGGACTGGTTTTCGTCGCAGGAGATTCTCGTCCTTACCGTGGTGGCGGTGGTGGCTATCTGCTTCCTGATTCTGGGAGCTGACCGACGATAACCCGATAGTCGATCTGTCGTTGTTTAAGTCGCGCGACTCCACCATCGGCTGCTTGTGTATCAGCCTCGCGTATATGCTCTACTTCGGCGCTATTGTTCTGCTGCCGCAGTTGTTGCAGGAGGTCTACGGTTACACGGGGCAAGCACTGGGCAGGTTTGGCCTCTGCGCCAGTAGGGGTTGTTTCCGGTGATCCTGTCGCCGATTATCGGCCGCTTCGCATAAACTGGATATGCAGCGGCTGGTAACCTTCAGCTTTACTATGTATGCCGTCTGCTTCTACTGGCGTGCCTATACCTTTGAACCAGGTATGGATTTTGGCGCATCGGCCTGCGCCGTTTATTCCGAGGGTTTGCGGTGGCCTGCTTCTTTTTATGCCGCTGACCACCATTACGCTGTCTCGTTTGCCCACCGGAACGACTGGCGGCAGTTTCGAGCCTTCTCTAACTTTACGCGAACGCTGGCGGGGTCTATCGGCACGTCGATCACCACGACCATGTGGACCAAGCCGCGAGTCGATGCACCATGCGCAGTTGACTGAGTCGGTAAACCCGTTCAACCCGAATGCCCAGGCGATGTACAGTCGACTGGAAGGGCTTGGGATGACGCAACAGCAGGCATCAGGCTGGATTGCCCAGCAGAATCACCAATCAGGGGCTGATTATTTTTCCCGCGATGAGAATCTTCTGGATGTGGCCGGGATATTCGCGTCCTGCTGGGGCTAGTGTAGTTTTGCTAAACCACCATTTGGCGCAGGTGGCGGCGGAGGCGGGGGATCAGCATTAAGTACAACTAAGCCAGTTCATTTGAACTGGCTTTTTTGAATTAATTGTGAAGTAGTTTACTGACTAGATGTGCAGTTGCCTGCAACTTCTCTTTCGGCGGTGCCAGTTCTTCGTTGCTGTTGATGCGTACGTCACGTTCCAATGCTACGCGCAATATCCTGCGCTTTACCTGCAACGAGTGCATCTGGTAAATGCCACACTGATAACGTTGCGGTTCCGAAGAGGTGATTTCTGATCCTGCCGCTTTCAGCACGTCTTTCCATTGTGGCTTTCCAGGCGTCGCAGGACGCGCTCATCTGGCGTACCGATCAGACTCATATAAAAACCGGTGCGGCAGCCCATTGGCGGTGCTCGATAATCTCTACACCATTACCGTTCAGTGGTTACGCATAAAACCAGCAAACAGGTGCTCCAGGGTATGGATCCCTCTTTCTGGCATCACTTCTTTGTTCGGCACGCAGAAGCGCAAATCGAACACGGTCATTACATGGCCATGCGGGTGTTCATTGTTTTCGCCGCCCGAACTGCAGGCGCTTCCATCCAGGTATAAATAAGCTGTGAAGCTATATTAACAACGGCATTCACCAGCCTCCAGGTAATTTTTTTAAAAATTTTCTGAACTCTTTCTTCCAGGCGAGTCTCTGAGTATATGAAAGACGCGCATTTGTTATCATCATCCCTGAATTCAGAGATGAAATTTTGGCCACTCACGAGTGGCCTTTTTCTTTTCTGTCAGGGCGTGTTTTTTAGCCACACGCGCAAACGGTTGCACGGTATCAGCGGCTTCCATTTCCTGCTGACGGCGTTCAGACGCCTCGCGCTCGGCTACAAAATCCTCTTCGCGCAGAATTTCCAGCGGCTCTTCAGGCAGCGAGTACCGGGTAGCTCTGCAAATGCTTTGCCTGTTCACCGAATACCGAGTATCAATCATAGACCTTTAAGATACGGGCAGAGAAAGTCGAAATCAGATATAGAAGCAGGCGACCAGATTTTTTTCATCACACGCTTTTCTCTGCGGATCGCTCGCCGCCGTTAATACTATCCAGCGTTTGCGCAACGCATTTTGATCGCGGAAGCGAATCTTTACCCACCTGCGGTAACGGGAACTGTGCGGTTTCGCAGCCGATACCCAGCGTCAGACCCGGTTTTCGACCTTCGAGGATCACCCGGTTCCAGTTAACGCGTGTACAGGCAAGTTCGCTACTCTTCATTTCCGGTGCATCGCCAGCGCGCCAAGAACCATAAACAGGTCGAAGAAATCGCGCCTCCTGTTCATCTACACCAATCAGCGAGAACGGGTTGATGTCCAGCGAACGCACTTCAATATATTCAATGCCGCCACGTAACAGCGCATCAGAAGGCGACTCGCCGCTGCGGGTGACGCGTTTTGGACGAATCGGCGCGTACAGTTGGGTTTCGATCTGCAACACGTTGCTGTTGATTGCAGCCTCTTACCGTCTTTCTCAATACCAAGATCTTGCGCATCTTCCGAGATGGCGTTTTGATTGCCTGTTAAGGCCCGCTACGTACTCGTAAAATCGTTGAAGGTAATACCAAGATTGCTTTGGCGATTTATTAGGTATAGCCGAGATCGCTACCGAACGAAAGAAGGTCGCATACGGCAGGTAATAAGTACCCGCACTCGGTTTTCTCAAACGGCAGCCTGGAGACGAGTTGGTTTTCCTTGCAGGAAAGAAGAACAAATCGCCGGAGATACACAAACGGATAATGACCCAAACCGAAAAACGATAGTAATTGCGGATAACCCGGAGATAGCCCGCAGAAATTTTCTCTTTGGCATCAGCGCCGATATCACCGCACTTCGCTTGCCAGAATGCCATTGGCGAAGAGAAATTGTAGTGCACGCCGGAAATGGTTTGCATCAGCGCGCCGTACGCGTTTTCAGCCCTTCACGATACAGCGTTTTAAAGCGTCCGGTGTTCGAAGTGCCGACTGTGCCAGTTCGATGTCCTGACTTCCTGCGATGTCAGCATGGCATACTTTAACGGCCAGGCATCCGCTCATCGCCCATATATACACGCCGTATAACGATGCAGATCCCGCATAAAGGTCAGCATCTGTGCAATATCACCAAGTCCACTGGTGTAATGAATTTCCAGCAATGCTTCGCAAATCGGTAGTAATCCATTTGTACGTCAGTCCGGAACCTAATGCTTCAGGATGACCTGTTGTTACCAGTGTGCCATCAGCATTAACACGCAAAGTTTCGCGCTCCAGCCCACGCTGTATCCCCTTTAACGCCTAGGATGTTTTTCCAGCCAGGCCAGCGCCTGTGATAAGTCCGCAATAAATTGACCTCCGCCTGTCAAAATCGTTTTAATTAGCATAACTGTAATGGTGAGCACGTGTGCAGGCCTACAATTAGTGCCACCACATCATGCCCTGAACGGTCGCTGCTCCGACTGCAACATCGCGTAACGCTTTACCAAGGCACAAAAAAAGATTACCGGCCCCACCAGATGCGCATCCCATCCCGCTAACGACACAGTAAATCGCAAGGCACGGGCATCCAGCTTAATGATCGCGTGACTGCACCGTGGCGTTTCAGCCAGCCGGTACCTTTCTCTTGCCAGCGCGATGCTTTACGCAATGGAAAGAAACGCCAAGGATAACGTTCGTTGACCCTCCGAGGCTCTTGCCATTGGTCTGTTCCTAAAACGCGGGATGACTGATCCCGGAAAGCGACATTGCCCCCGGCACGACTTCGGAGTTGCCGGGTGATCGTGTAGCGCTGAGAAAACTACTGGCAAACGACGAGAAAAGCGATAACGCTTCACTCACGGCAAGCGAACATCCACAGCGTCCATGCCTGCTGCACGGGCCGCCTGAAGTCCGAAATCGGCATCTTCAAAGACCACACACTGCGTCGGTTGCACGCCAACGCTGCGCGCACAACGAAAATGTGTCTGGCGCGGGTTGTGGTGTTTGACGTGATCGGCGGCGACGACGGCGTCAAAATAACGGCGTAATCCCAAGTGCGCGAGCAATGCCTCAGCGATGGCGCTTTCACTCCCCGTTCCTACAGCCATTCGGCGACGACCATGCCAACTTTTAACCACTTCAACAGGGAAGCCGTTCGACACTATCCAGCAGCATACTTCTTACTGCTTCTGTTTTTTCACGCGCTAACGCATGCGGGTCGAGGAATCGGCCTGATTCAGCTCAATAATTGCCTGAGCAATACGCCAGGTGGGCAATCGATTAAGCGCGATCATTGCCTGAACATCGTACTGAAAACCATAATGCCCTAATCTTTCGCGCCACGCTTTACGGTGCGTACAGCTGGTATCGAGGAGTTGTGCCATCCATATCAAAAATTAAACCTGCCATAACGCTCGTCATGGTCTTCTCGCAAGTCGAAAAATATTGACGCTACTTTAGCGTAATTTATGATTTTGTCGCTGATGGCGAAGGAGAAGAAATTACGGAAATGGATAAAGTAGTTATTTAGAAATAGATTTCTTGAAGGAAATTTTTGGGAGAGACGTGCATCCGAGAAGGAATACACTTCACTGGCGTTCGCCCTTCGGGCAGTTGCTGACGCCGAGACGTTATCCTCCTGGTGCCTGCGGTTAATACCGCTATCTCTTGATACCTTCATTGCTGAAGGTTTAGGAGAATATGGTGCATCCGGGAGGATCGAACCTCCGAGCCGCTGGGTTCGTAGCCGAGTACTCTATCCAGCTGAGCTACGGATGCATCGGGAAAACTTATTCTACTGCTGATTTATTGATACCGCTTCCAAGAGCCATATTAAATTAAGAGATGGTGCATCCGGGAGAATTATTCGCCTTGGCTCGCCCTTCGGGCCGTTGCCAAGCAACGTTATCATCCCTGGTGCTGCGGTTAATTCCGCTACCTCTTTGATACCTTCATTGCTGAAGATTTCAGAGATATGGTGCAGTCCAGGAGGATTCGAACCTCCCGCCCGCCGCTCGGTTAGTAGCCGAGTATCTATACCAGCTGACCTACGGATGCATCGGGAAATTTATTTTACTGCTGATTTATTGATCCCGTTCTAAAGCTTTATCAAGTAGAGATGGTGCATCCGGGAGAGTTACTTCGCCTTGCAGCTGGCCCTTCGGGCCATTGCTAAAGCAACGTTATCCTCCTGGTCTTGCATATGCCGCCACCTGCTTTCGATACCTTCATCGCTGAAGATTTACAGATATGGTGCATCCGGAGGATTCGAAACCTCCGACCGCTCGTTCGTAGCCGAGTACTCTATCCAGCTGAGCTACGGATGCATCGGGAAACTTACTTTTACTCCAGATATTTGGTACCGCTACTAAAGCCGTATTAGGTAAGAGAATGGTGCATCCGGGAGGATTCGAACCTCCGACCGCTCGGTTCGTAGCCGAGTACTCTATCCAGCCGGCTGACTACGGATGCAAAATGGCCGTGGGCGGCGGATTCAAACCCCGGATGCAGCTTTTGACCCGCATACTCCCTTAGGGGAGCGCCTTCAGCCTCTCGGCCACCTCACCACACGCCTCTTACGAGTGCTTCGGGGAACTTGTTTATCGCTCATCGTCGCTGGGTCGCGCACATATTCTTCTGAGACTTATAAGTCAAACGAATTTTTCCTACACTTTTATCGTTTGCACACTTCACGTTCAATTAGTCTGTAAAAACGTCAAAAAGAGTGTTTTATAAACAGAAGAATCGAAAAATATGACAGATCGTCATAATGCGAAAAAAATAGAACTAAGTTGAATGAACAGGGAGTAAAGCAAAAGACTATAGAGTGAAGGAGAAATTTTGAGGGTACGTCTCACCGATAAAGATGAGACGCGGAAAGATCCGTAACTGGACTGCTGGGATTTTTCAGCCTGGATACGCTGGTCGATCTCTTCACGGTGAACAGAAACTTCCTTCGGGCATTTCGCCAATACGTACCTGGTTGCCCTTTACCCTAAAACTGTCACGGTGACCTCATTGCCAATCATGAGGGTCTCACCAACTCGACGAGTCAGAATCAGCATTCTTTGCTCCTTGAAAGATTAAAAGAGTCGGGTCTCTCTGTATCCCGGCATATCCATCATATAACGCCGAAAAAGTAAGCAATGACAAACACATTACATCTAAGCAGTCATGGCATTACATTCTGTTAAACCTAAGTTTAGCCGATATCACAACTTCAACCTGACTTTATCGTTGTCGATAGCGTTAATGCGAATGCCGTGAAGCGAGTCCACGGCATTGCCTGACGCTTATATTACTGCAATTTCGCGCTGACCCAGCCTTTCACACTGGCTAACGCTGCAGGTAAGGCCGCAGCATCCGTACCACCGGCTTGCGCCATGTCAGGACGTCCACCACCCTTGCCGCCCACCTGCTGAGCGACCATGCCAATCAGTTCCCCTGCTTTCACACAATCTGTGACGTCCTTAGATACGCCTGCAATCAAGAAACCTTACCTTCGGCTACCGTTGCCAGCACGATAATTGTCGACCCCAGCTGATTTTTTAAATCGTCAACCATGGTACGCAACATTTTCGGCTCAACACCGCTAAGCTCGCTAACCAACAGCTTAACACCATTAACATCAATTGCCTTACTGGAAAGATTTCGCTCTCCTGTGCGGCAGCTTGTTCTTTAAGCTGTTGTAGCTCTTTTTCCAGCTGACGCGTACGTTCCAGTACTGAGCGCACTTTATCAGCCAGATTATTGCTATCGCCTTTCAGCAGATGTGCGACTTCGCTTAAGCAATCACTGTCTGCATGAACGGTGGCGATAGCGCCTTCTCCGGTTACCGCTTCGATACGACGAACGCCTGCAGCAGTACCCGATTCAGAGATGATGCGGAACAGACCAATATCACCAGTGCGGCTGGCGTGAGTACCGCCGCACAGCTGCGGTGGAGAGATCGCCATGCTCAGCACGCGTACGCGCTCATCATACTTCTCGCCGAACAGCGCCATCGCACCTTTCGCTTTCGCCGCTTCGAGATCCATGATGTTGGTTTGGATCGGCAAATTGCGACGAATCTGTGCGTTCACCAGGTCTTCGACCGCACGAATCTCTTCTGGTTTCATCGCTTCGTTGTGTGAGAAGTCGAAGCGCAGCACCTTGTCGTTAACCAGTGAACCTTTCTGCGATACATGAGTACCCAGAACCTGGCGCAGCGCAGCGTGCATCAGGTGCATTGCGGAGTGATTCAGACGAATACGGGCACGACGAGCCTCATCAACATCAGCCTGCACCGCATCGCCCGCTTTCAGAGAACCCGCAGCAGGACCGATGTGACCAATCGCCGGCCGTATTTCTGCGTATCTTCCACCGCAAAGGAGAAGTTAGCGCCTTTCAGTTCGCCTTTATCGCCAACCTGACCGCCGGATTCCGCATAGAATGGCGTTTGATCCAGCACGACCACAGCTTCCTGGCCGCATTGATGGCATCAACCGCTTTACCATCAACGAACAGCGCGGTCACTTTGCCGTTCAGTTCCAGATGGTCATAGCCTTTAAATTCAGATGCACTATCAACACGGATCATTGCGTTGTAATCGGCACCAAAGCCGCTGGCTTCGCGCGCCCGACGACGCTGCTCTTCCATTGCTGCTTCAAAACCAGCTTCGTCAACTTTGATGTTGCGCTCACGACAAACGTCAGCCGTCAGGTCAACCGGGAAGCCATAGGTGTCGTGCAGACGGAAAGCAGTTTCACCATCCAGCGTATCACCAGAAAGTTTTGCCAGCTCTTCATCCAGCAACGCCAGACCGCGCTCCAGAGTACGGGCAAGCTGCTCTTCTTCAGTCTTCAGCACCTGCTCAACCTGCGCCTGCTGGCGTTTCAGGTCTTCACCCGCAGAGCCCATAACGTCGATCAGCAGGACCAACCAGTTTGTAGAAGAAGGTTTCTTCGCGCCAGCATATTACCGTGACGCACTGCGCGACGAATGATACGACGCAGTACATAACCACGGTTTTCGTTGGACGGCATTACGCCATCCGCGATCAGGAACGCACAAGAACGAATGTGGTCAGCGATTACGCGCAGCGATTTATTGCTCAGATCGGTCGCGCCAGTGACTTTCGCTACCGCCTGGATCAACGTGCGAACAGGTCGATGTCATAGTTAGAGTCAACGTGTCGCAGCACCGCAGCAATACGCTCCAGACCCATACCGGTATCTACAGACGGCTTCGGCAGCGGTTCCATCGTGCCATCGGCCTGGCGGTTGAACTGCATGAAGACGATGTTCCAGAATCTCGATGTAGCGGTCGCCATCTTCTTCCGGACTTCCCGGAGGGCCACCCCAAATGTGGTCGCCGTGATCGTAGAAGATTTCGGTGCACGGGCCGCACGGACCAGTGTCACCCATCTGCCAGAAGTTGTCAGATGCGTATGGCGCACCTTTGTTATCGCCGATGCGAATGATACGTTCGCGCGAATGCCTACTTCTTTTTCCCAGATTTCGTAGGCTTCGTCGTCACTTTCGTAGACGGTAACCCACAGACGCTCTTTGGGCAGGGCAAACCATTTTTCGCTGGTCAGCAGTTCCCATGCAAACTGAATGGCATCGTGTTTGAAATAGTCACCGAAGCTGAAGTTGCCCAGCATTTCGAAGAAGGTATGGTGACGCGCGGTGTAGCCGACGTTTTCCAGGTCGTTGTGTTTACCACCCGCCCGCACGCAACGTTGGGAAGTGGTAGCGCGGGAATAAGTACGCTTGTCGAGCCCAAGGAACACGTCCTTGAACTGGTTCATCCCGGCGTTGGTGAACAACAAAGTTGGGTCGTTATGGGGTACCAGGGAGCTGCTGGCAACTACCTGATGTCCCTTACTATGGAAAAAGTCGAGAAACGCCTGACGGATCTCAGCGGTGCTCTTGCTCATAATTATCCTGAAATCAAGCTAACCAAATATCGCCACCAGCTCCAGCGTGTCTTAACCGCCGGGCTGGTAACTGAAAAGTGGGAATAAGATAAGTTTTCTTGACTGGGAAGTAAAATACCGTATGCGTTCGAGTCGGCAAAATTTCGCCAAGGATCCTGGATATCTTCCATCAGATAGCCACGATAGAGCGAAAACGCTCGATCTTAACTTTTTCTGAAAAGACAGTTGGCAAAGGTTCACCATATTTTCGCGTCGCCTGATCGCGCGCCAGTGCGCGCCGGTCGATGTACGTTCACGCATCGCTTTTTCTGTCGCTTCGCGGGAAATACCTTTCTGATTCAGTTCCTGACGAATATGTGTAGGTCCATAACCTTGCGGCTACGGCTGGCGATAAAGCCGCAACAAATCGGCTGTCATCAGATCGCCATGTTCATCGCACAGGCAATAACGCGCTCGTAATCTTCTGCCGTAGCATCGATCTCTTCTGGCCATTTTTGCCCATAATGGGTTTCGCGAGTTACGTCGCAGTTCTTGTCACTGTGATCGCGCACCGCAGAATGCGTACCGCACGATCCAACAGGCGAGCATATGCCGGGCGACGGGATTTGGTTCTGCGTGGCATATCCTTCCAACTTAAAAAAGCAAAAGGGCCGCAGATGCGCCCAGGGTTTGCTGATAAACAGATTTAATAGTGAATGAGTTGCAGAATGTTCCCGCCAGCCCAATTGGTTAAAGGAGTCGAGGTGAGAGTAATTTTTAGCACCAAGGTGTTGGCCTGTTCCCCTCACCCTAACCCTCTCCCCAAAGGGGCGAGGGATCATCCGTGCACACATTATCTATTATCATCAATAACGAACGATTAAAAATCTTCAGTTAGTTTCTGTTACGCCTTCGCTGTCATCTACAGAGAAATCCCGGCATTAGTGGAGGTCTCTTCAGCAGCAACTCACGTACTTTCTTCTCAATCTCTTTCGCGGTTTACGGGTTATCTTTCAGCCAAGGGCATTTGCATTCGCTTTACCCTGACCAAGGATCTCACCTTGTAGCTGTACCACGCGCCTGCTTTCTGGAATCAGGCTTCTCTCTTACGCCCAAGGTAAACAGTTCGCCGTAGGAGTTGATACCTTTGGCATGAGGATCTGGAATTCAGCCTGTTAAACGGCGCAGCGAGATTTGTTCTTCTTTCTTTTTCGCGGGTTTCGCTTTCCACCACGTTTTCGACCTTTCACCGCGCCGAATAGGACGGATGTCGAGACGAACAGAGGCGTAGAGAATTTGAGCACATTGCCACCGGTAGTGGTTTCCGGGTTGCCGGACATCAGGGCAATTTTCATACGGATCTGGTTGATGAAGGAATCGGCGGCGTGTTGGACTGCTTCAGGGTTACCCGCCAGCTTAGCCATCGCCACGGCTCATCATACGTGCCGCAAGGCCCATGTGAGAGTCGCCGATTTCGCCTTCGATTTCCGCTTTGGCGTCAGTGCGCCGCGGAGTAGACGACGATAACGTCTACTGCGCCAGAACGCCGCCAGGGCGTCACAGATTTCCAGAGTGCCTGCTGCACGCGAGGTGTCCGGCTGGGAGCACAGCAGGTTATCGATATGAGACGCCAGTTTACGTGCGTAGATTCGGTCCAGCGCGTGTTCGCATCGATAAAGCGCCAGGTTTTACCTTCACGCTGGCTGCCGGCGATCACCTGCAACGTCAGCGTGGTTTTACCGGAAGATTCATGCCCGTAGATTCGACGAATACGGCCCATCGGCAGACCACCTGCCCAAGCGCGATATCCAGTGAAAGCGAACCGGTGAGAGATAGTTTGCCCACATCCATGGAACGGTGGTCACAGGCGCATGATGGAGCCTTTACCGAATTGTTTCTCGATCTAGTCCAGGTGCTCCCGCCAACGCTTTCTGTTGTTTTCGTCGATGTCGCCGTTTTTACTCCTGTCATGCCAGGGTAATACCGGATAGTCAATATGTTCTGTTGAAGTAATTATACTGTATATTAGTACGAGTATCAAGTGTTTTGTAGAATTTTAGACAAGGTCTGCAATGCATACGCAGTAGCCTGACGACGCACCGCATCACGGTCGCCGCTGAACCATTCCCGCCGGGTAATGCCTTCACCGCAGGGCAGTGGCAAAAGCAAACCAGACGGTGCCGACAGGCTTCTCTTCACTGCCGCCATCCGGCCCGGCGATACCGCTGATCGACGCATAATCAGCACGAGCCGCTTTCGGTGCGCTATCGCCATTTCCACCACGACGGGTTCACTCACCGCGCAGTGCTCCGCCAGCGTCTCTTCGCGTACGCCAATCATCTGCGCTTTGGCTTCGTTACTGTAGGTGGACGAGAATCCGGTCAAGCCAGAGCGGAGCTCCGGGCAATATCGGTAATCACTTTCGCTACCCAACCACCGGTACCGACTGGGCGGTTGTTACGGTTGCGCCACGGGCTTTCAGCGCCTGCCAACCTGTTGGCTTGAGGCTCCATCAGTTCACTGTCAGTCATCACAACCTCTGTCAGTCAAAAATTTATGCCGGACAAGATAGCACTTTGGTCAGGAAGATGGTTGGCGTTGCAATTTTACGAGGAGAATTCAAAAAAGCTCATTAGCCAGAGGGAGGCTTCACGCCCCCTCTTTGTAAATAGCTCTGTACTCGCGCCAGCGCCGCGGCTTGCTGCCTAACTGCCAGACCGCCATTGCATAATGGGTGCTGTGGTGTAACGGGTGATGGTGTAGAAGTTCGGCAACCGTACCAGTTGGTGCCGTTTCCAACGTCCAGACGCAGCAGGCTCGCTTGTGATGGTTTCCAGCGGCTTGTCGCGTTAAACCTGCAGCGGCGAGCTGCGAAATGCTGTACTTAGTTTTGAAGCCATTTGGCAGCCTGGAGCCTGACCGTTTGCCATTACCGCGACCTGATCGCCTTCACCCGGCCGTGCGCTTTGAAATAGTTCGCCACGCTCCGATCGCGTGACCGGATCCACAGGTTGATATGCCCGTCGCCGCTGAAATCTACCGGCGTATTACTTGTAAGACGACGGCATAAACTGTCCGTAGCCCATCGCCGGCAAAGCTTAGATTGAGCGGAATCGTCCTGCTGGTCCGCGCCATCAACAGGAAGGTTTCCAGCTCACCGAGAATACTTCCCGCGGCGTGGGTAGTTAAATGACAGCGTTGCCGCGCATCGAGGATGCGAGCTTCCCCATCACGCGCCCGGCGGTTCAACGCCGATAATCCCGACGATAATTTCCGGCGGTACGCCATACACCTGCCACGCGCGATTCAACGCATCTTCATACTGATTCCAGAAAACCACACCGTTCTGCACGTTGTCCGGCGTAATAAATTTTTTGCGATAACGCAGCCATGCACCGTTAGGACCTGATGGCGGTTTCACCGATGTGGTAAGTGCCTGGTTATCCATCAGCCGCGGTGCCGAATCCAGACGTTTGGCCGGGAGAGGTCCTGCAACTGCTGACAATCGAAACCATGTTGTTCACCATTTTGTCGATGAACTGCTGGGCATTCGGGTTATTAGCGAAATCACCGCCCATCTGCATCACATTGTGCTGCGGCTCAAGCAGGAAGCCGCCAGACGGCGTTCCGGTGGTCGTATCAGTCTCAGTAGGTTTTGGCTTCTGCTACAGGCGGCAAGCGACACGAAAAGGGGGAAGCAATGTTACATAACGACGCTTGAACATGAGGGGTCCATTTGACAGATTGACCAGGGGCAAGTATCGTAAAGCGCCACGCCCCCCACAAGGAAGCGGTCGTCACTGCCCGATACGGACTTACATAACTCAACTCATTCCCCTCGCTATCCCTTTATTCGAACTTTCAAATTAAAATATTTATCTTCATTTTGCGATCAAAATAACGCTTTTAAATCTTTCAATCTGATTAGATTAGGTTGCCGTTTGGTAATAAAACAATAAATCCTGAAGGAAGACAATGATAGAACCATTACTCATGGTGCAGAGTGGTTTATCGGGCTGTTCCAAAAGGGCGGGATGTTTACCGGGATGGTGACCGGCATTCTTCCGCTGTTGATTAGCCTGCTGGTTATCATGAACGCACTGATTAATTTTATGGTCAGCATCGTATTGAACGTTTTGCTCAACGTTCGCCGGTGACCCTATTTCCGTTCCTACTCTTACCGTGCATTGGCACGTTTGTCTTTGCAATCCGATGACCCTGAGCCTGGGTCGCTTTATGCCGGAAAGTACAAAGCCAGCTACTACGCGGCGGCCTCTATAGCTGCCACTCAATGAATCGCCTCTTCCCCCTATCAACCCTGGCGAACTGTTTGTTTATCTTGGCATTGCCAGCGGTCTGACAACGCTGAACCTCCACTTGGCCCACTGGCGGTGAGTTATCTGCTGGTTGGTCTGGTCACCAATTTCTTGCGGCTGGGTGATAGAATCTGACCACCGCCATTTTGAGAAAAGATGGGCATTCAACTTGAACAAAAAGTTCACCTGGCAGGAGCAACATCATGACGCATATTCGGATCGAAAAGGAACGGGGGTGGGGCGGCCCACTTGAGCTGAAAGCCACGCCGGGAAAAAAAATCGTCTTATCACCACGGTACCCGCCTGCATTGTTGACGAACTGGCACGGCTTCTGGCTGGCAGGCTATTGACGGATTTAAAGAAGGGTGACCCGCGGAGGCGGAAATTGGTGTCGCGGTAATCGACTGTGGCCGCACGTTACGCTGCGGCATCTCTGCGAAACGACGTATTCCCACCATTAAGTCCACTGACGGGCAAGTCCGGTCCGCTGGCGCGTACATTGTGGAAGATATTTATGTCTCTGGCGTAGAGAAAACATCACTGTAGTAGGTGATGCGACACCACAACCCTATTCCGTGGGCCGTGACTATCACACCAGTAGAAAATCACCGAACAAGCGATGGTTTACTGGCGAAGGTGGGAATGGGCATCGGATTCGCCGTTGGGGTGCTGTTTCAATCTGGTCGTGACACCATCGACACTGTATTAAAAACCATTCTGCCGTTTATGGCATTCGTCTGGCGCTCATGGCATCATTATGGCTTCTGGCCTTGGTGACTGGATTGTCCACGGTCTTGCTCCCGCTGGCGAGCCATCCACTGGGTCTGGTCATGCTGGCGCTCATCTGCTCCTTCCACTGCTTTCACCTTTGCTCGGCCCAGGCGCAGTTGTCGCACAGGTTATCGGCGTATTGATTGGCGTGCAGTTGGTCTCGGCGATATTCCGCGCATCTGGCTTTGGCACTGTTTGCCATCGACCCGCAGTCGGCCTGCGACTTCATCCCGGTCGGGTTGTCGCTGGCGGAAGCCCGTCAGGACACGGTCGCGTGGGTGCCCCTTCTGTACTGGTGAGCCGCTTTTTAACCGGCGCACCGACTGTACTGATCGCCTGGTTTGTCTCCGGTTTTATCTATCGATAAAGGCTGAAACATGACCGTTATTTATCAGACCACCATCACCCGTATCGGCGCGAGTGCCACTGACGCCCTGGCGACCAATGCTCATCACCTTCGTGAAGGCGCGCCAGCGGACCTCGAAGAGTCTTGCTTCATTCATTGCCACGGCGAGTTGAAAGGTGCACTCCGTCCCGGTTTGCAATTTACGCTGGGCAGCTCGCTATCCGGTGACCGCTGTTGGCAGCGTGGCGGAAGACAACCTTCGCGAACTGGGTCATGTCACCCTGCGCTTCGATGGTTTGAACGAAGCGGAATTTCCGGGCACTGTCCATGTGGCAGGCCCTGTACCCGACGATATCGCGCCGGGATCGGTTTTGAAGTTTGAATCTGTTAAGGAGTAAAAATGATCGGGTTCCCGTTGTCATCGGTGGTCGGCGGACGCCAGGCGCGTCCTTTGCCACGGTCTGGCTGCCGAGGGTGTGGCGCGCGGGTGTCGATGTTCGAGCGACAAAGCCGCAAATGTGGCGCGGGACAACGCCGAATATGGTGAAAGTATAGCGTAGGTTTTGGTGCTGACGCCACTAGCAGCAAAGCGTTCTGGCGCTCTCTCGTCGGGTAGATGAAATCTTTGGTCGCGTGGATTTGCTAGTCTACAGCACCGGAATAGCAAAAGCAGCCTTTATCAGCGACTCCAGCTCGGCGATTTGACCGTCGCTACAGGTGAATCGGTGGGTTATTTCCTGTGTGCACGTAATTTTCGCGTTTGATGATCCGCGACGGGGTTCAGGGGCGCGTTTTCGGATCGACTCGAAATCCGGCAAAGTGGGCAGCAAACACAACTCTCGCTACAGCGCGGCGAAATTTGGTGACGTCGGGCTGACTCGATCACTGGCGCTGGATTGGCGGAGTACGGCGTTCCGGTGCATTCACTGATGCTCGGTAACCTGCTGAAATCGCCGATGCTCCAGTCACTGTTGCCACAATCACGAGAGACCAAGCTGGGTATAAAAAACCGGATCAGAGTCGACGAGTGTACATCGACGAAGTACCAGCTCAAACGCGGCTGCGGATTATCAAGATGTGCTGAATCTGCTGCTGTTCTACGCCAGTCCTAAAGGCGTCGTCTGGCCGGACGGTGGATCAATGTCACCGGCGGTCAGGTGATGTTCTAGGAATCAACAGCGGAGATCCATTAGGGATCTCCGTGGGACTTATGGAATTGCTGGGATGCCGCTGCGCTTCATCAGACCGTGCGGACTACCCGCCACTACATTAAGGAAAAGTTATCGTATATGCACTCATCACCGTCGCCGTTATCGCCACCGGTGTGCGCGCAACTGGCCTTCAGCAGCTGGCGGAACGTGCCCCGTTTTAACCGTGCCTTCGACACACTATGCCAGCAAGGGCAGGTGCCGCGTGGCCGTTGCAGGCGGGCGCTTTGACCGGGTCATGCGTCGCCATCGCACTGGACGATCGGCAGCGCATCGTCGACACCTTGTTTATGAAAGGACTGACCGTCTTCGCCCGACCGCAAAAAATTCCGCAATTACCGGTTATGCATGCGGGTGATTTACAGCCGAGGTGATCTTTCCCCATGATTCACTATCACAGAATGCTCTATCATTGGCGCTTAAACTGAAACGTGGATAATTTCGTTGTGAATGTTACTTGCTTGCGAAGTTATCATTTTGAAACCTAAATCAGGTAATCACGCCCATGAAACCTCGTCAGCGTGCAGGCCGCCATTCTGGAGTATCTGCAGAAAGCAGGGTAAATGCTCGGTTGAAGAATTGGCGCAATACTTTGACACCACAGGCACAACCATTCGCAAAGATTTGGTGATTCTGGAACATGCCGGAACCGTCATTCGTACTTATGGCGGAGTGGTGTTGAACAGAGGGGTTCCGATCCGCCTATCGATCATAAAACACTCATCAACACCCACAAGAAAGAGCTGATTGCAGAGCTGCCGTTAGTTTATCCATGATGGCGATTCGATCATTCTTGATGCTGGCAGTACCGTTTTGCAGATGGTTCCCCTGTCTCTCGCGCTTTAATAACATCACGGTGATGACCGACGGCCTGCATATCGTTGAATGCGCTATCCGAACTGGATAACGAACGAACTATCCTAATGCCAGGCGGAACGTTTCGCAAAAAATCGGCCTCATTTCACGGGCAACTGGCAGAGAATGCCTTCGAGCATTTCACCTTCGATAAATTGTTTATGGGCACCGACGGCATCGATCTCAATGCGGGCGTAACCACCTTTAACGAGGTTTATCCGTCAGTAAGGCAATGTGCAATGCCGCGCGCGAAGTGATTTTGATGGCGGACTCATCAAAGTTTGGCCGTAAAAGCCCCAACGTAGTTTGCAGTCTTGAAAGCGTCGATAAGCTGATTACCGACGCAGGTATCGATCCAGCATTTCGTCAGGCGCTGGAAGAGAAAGGGATCGATGTGATCATAACCGGAGAGAGCAATGAGTGAAGCACTACTGAACGCGGGACGTAGACGTTAATGCTGGAGTTGCAGAAGCAAGCCGTTTACCGGAACGTCTGGGCGATGATTTGTTCGCGCCGCCATATGATCCTGCACTGTGAAGGCAAAGTGGTGGTTTCGGGAATTGGCAAATGGGCCACATTGGTAAGAAAATCGCCGCAACGCTTGCCAGTACCGGCACACCGGCTTTTTTGTCCATCCGGCAGAAGCGCTGCACGGCGATCTCGGGATGATCGAAAGCCGCGATGTGATGCTGTTTATCTCTTACTCCGGTGGCGCGAAGGAACTGGATCTGATTATTCCGCGTCTGGAAGATAAATCTATCGCGCTGCTGGCGATGACCGGCAAACCGACGTCACCGCTGGGCCTGGCGGCAGAAAGCGGTGCTGGATATCTCCGTAGAACGCGGAAGCCTGCCCGATGCACCTTGCGCCGACCTCCAGCACCGTCAATACCCTGATGATGGGTGACGCGCTGGCGATGGCGGTCATGCAGGCGCGCGGTTTAATGAAGAAGATTTGCCCGCTCCCACCCAGCCGGGGCACTGGGCGCTCGCTTGCTGAATAAAGTGCATCATCTGATGCGCCGTGACGATGCCATCCCACAGGTGGCGTTAACCGCCAGCGTGATGGATGCGATGCTGGAACTCAGCCGCACCGGTCTGGGGCTGGTGGCGGTATGTGACGCTCAACAACAGGTACAAGGCGTCTTTACCGACGGCGATTTACGTCGCTGGCTGGTTGGCGGCGGCGCACTCACCACGCCAGTCAATGAAGCGATGACGGTCGGCGGCACCACGTTGCAATCGCAAAGTCGCGCCATCGACGCCAAGAGATCCTGATGAAGCGCAAAATCACTGCCGCACCGGTGGTCGATGAAAACGGCAAACTCACCGGCGCAATAAACCTGCAGGATTTCTATCAGGCCGGGATTATTTAATCCTTCAATCCCAGACGTTTCGCCAGCCGATGCAGGTTGGCGACGTCGTTTTCCAGCATCCGCGCGCAGGCAGCCCAGTTGTGATGATTTTGTGCCAGTGCCTGACGAATAGTTTCACGCTGGAACGCTTCTGTCGCTTCACGCAGGTTTTGCTTAACAACGGGCACGCCGCCACTTCTGGCGTCGGCAACGTCACCTCAGGAAAAGCAAAATGTTGCGCCTCAAGGATCACTTCATCGCCGCTGCGGGTGGCTCTCGCCAGAACTACCGCCCGATGAATAGCATGTTCCAGTTCGCGCACGTTTCCCGGAAAACTGTAGTGTTGCAGTAAATTTCGCGCTCCGGCACTTAATACCACGCGGGAGAGCCCCTGCCGCAAACGACACTGCTCGCAGAAATACCCCGCCAGCAGAATGACATCATCGCCCCGCTCACGCAGCGGCGGCACCGAAAGTGGAAACACGCTCAGGCGATGAACAAATCGGCGCGGAATGGCCCTGCCAGCACCTCTTCGCGTAAATCGCGGTTAGTCGCCGCCAGCACGCGCACATCGACCCGCAAACAACGGTCATCGCCAACGCGCTGAATATCGCCATACTGCAACACCCTCAGCAGCTTGGCCTGCAATGCCAACGACAACTCGCCGATCTCATCCAGAAACAGCGTGCCGTTATCCGCCATTTCAAACTTCCCGCTGCGATTACTGATAGCGCCAGTAAACGCTCCTTTCACATGCCCGAACAACTCGCTTTCCGCCACACTTTCCGGCAGTGCAGCACAGTTGAGATAGACCAGCGGATTCACCACCGTGGCGAGGCTTCATGAATCGCTTTCGCCACCAGCTCCTTACCGGTTCCCATCTCACCGCTGATGAGGACGTTGAGATCGGACGCCGCCACAATCTCAATCTCTTTTTCAGTTGCGTCATGCCTGGCGACAAGCCGATCATCTGCGTCTGTTTCACCGCTTCAAATGGAGCGGCATCGCCGGCAGCATATTGTGGCTTTCCAGTTGCTCAATCAGCAACGCATTGCTTAACGCTCCCGCCGCCAGCGCGGCGATCAGGCGTAACTCTTCGTCGCTGAAAACATCGAACTGATCGGGCTGCATCCCGTCGAGCGTCAATGCGCCGATCAGGTTTTGCCCGGCAAACAGCGGCAGACCAACGCAGGCGTGAACCTTCAGACTCTCCTGCCCTGGAATCAAACCGTCATAGGGATCGGGCAATTCGCTGTCTGCGGGAAAGCACACCACATCACCCGCGCGGGCAATCGCTTCCAGCCGTGGATGACCTTCCAGCGCAAAGCGTCTTTGAGTACATCCTTCGCCAGCCCGTCGATGGCAAGCGGAATAAACTGCCGCGAGTCGTAACGTAGCAACGCAGACGCATCGCACTCCAGCACCTGACGCAGCGTGGTGATCAGGCGCTGAAAACAATCCTGATGACCAATCCCACGCTGCAATTCGATGGCGATATTCGCCAGCACATAAACGGAAAAACTCATCTTTGCCTCACTGTCAATTTGACTATAGATATTGTCATATCGACCATTTGATTGATAGTCATTTTGACTACTCACTAATGAGCATAATTTTATTTTAGAGTAAAAACAATCAGATAAAAAACTGGCACGCAATCTGCAATTAGCAAGACATCTTTTTCGATCACGCTGAATAAATTGAGGTTGCTATGTCTATTGTGGTGAAAAATAACATTCACTGGGTTGGTCAACGGGACTGGGAAGTGCGTGATTTTCACGGCACGGAGTATAAAACGCTCGCGGCACCAGCTACAACAGCTACCTCATCCGCGAAGGAAAAAACGTGCTGATCGACACCGTCGACCATAAGTTCAGCCGCGAATTCGTGCAGAACCTGCGTGCCGAGATCGACCTGGCCGCCATCGACTACGTCGTGATTGACCATGCCGAAGAGGATCACGCCGGGGCGCTGACCGAACTGATGGCGCAAATTCCCGATACGCCCATCTACTGCACTGCCAACGCTATCGACTCGATAAATGGTCATCACCATCATCCGGAGTGGAACTTTAACGCGGTGAAAACTGGTGACACGCTGGATATCGGCAACGGCAAGCAGCTGGTGTTCGTCGAAACACCCATGCTGCACTGGCCGGACAGCATGATGACTTACATGACAGGCGACGCGGTGCTGTTCAGTAACGATGCCTTCGGCCAGCACTACTGCGACGAGCATCTGTTCAACGACGAGGTGGATCAGACGGAGCTTTTGGAGCAGTGCCAGCGTTACTACGCCAATATCCTCACGCCCTTCAGCCCCCTGGTAACGCCAAAAATTAAGGAGATGCTGGGCTTTAACTTACCGGTCGATATGATGGCCACTTCCCACGGCGTGGTCTGGCGCGATAACCCGACGCAAATCGTCAGCTGTACCTGAAGTGGGCGGCCCACTATCAGGAAGACAGAATCACCATGTTCTACGACACCATGTCCAACAACACCCGCATGATGGCCGACGCTATCGCCCAGGGAATTGCGGAAACCGACCCCGCGTGGCGGTGAAGATTTTCAACGTGGCCCGAAACGATAAAAACGAAATCCTGACCAAGGTGTTCCGCTCCAAAGGCGTACTGGTCGGCACTTCGACGATGAATAACGTGATGATGCCGAAAATCGCCGGGCTGGTGGAGGAGATGACTGGATTACGCTTCCGTAACAAACGCGCCACTGCCTTCGGCATCTACGGCTGGAGCGGCGGTGCGGTGGATCGTCTTTCCACGCGCCTGCAGGATGCGGTTTTCGAAATGTCGCTCAGCCTGAAGCCGAATGGCGAGCAGAGGAGGACGCTCTGGAGTTATGCCGTGAACACGGTCGCGAAATCCCCGTCGTGGCGCTCGCGCCGCTGCCGCGAGCACGGTCAATACGGTAGTTAGAAGAACCTCTGCCGCCACGACGGCTGACCTCGGCCCACGGTCGGTGCAGCGTCTGCCGGTGGATCCCGATCCGGCAAAAGGCGAGCCGATGCAGGACTTACACCAGGAACGCCGTGGAGTGAAGTCCAGGATAACTTCCTGTGCCGGAATGCTCCCTCGCCAAAGGCTTCTTGACGAACTGGCATCGGAGACAAAATGAGCAACCGCATTGTGATCATTGGTTCAGGGCTTCGCCGCCCGACAACTGGTGAAGATCTCGCAAACAGACGCCACCTATTCCATTAACCTTGATTGCCGCCGACGGCGTAGATGAGTACAACAAACCTGACCTCAGCCATGTTATCGTCAGGGGCGACGTGCCGACGACCTTACCCGCCAGACGGCGGGTGATTGCCGAGCAGTTTAATCTGCCCTGTTCCGCCACCTGGGGTAACGGGTATCGATGCCGAAGCCCATGTGGTGAAAAGCCAGAATAATCGTGGCAATACGGCAAGTTAGTGCTGCAGGGTTCCAGCGCCTTTGTCCGCCTGTGCCTGGGCGTGAGTTGATGCTGACGTTCGATCGTCGCAAGAGTATCGCGCCTGTGAAACGCGACTGCGGGATGCCCGACGCGTGTTGATTGTTGGCGGTGGTTTTAATGGTTGCGAACTGGCGATGGATTTTTGTCGTGCAGGCAAAGCGGTCACGCTAATCGACAACACTCCGTATTCTGGCGTCGTTAATACCACGGAAGTAAGCGGCCGCTTGCAGCGTCGGTTGACGGAGATGGGTGTTCATCTGCTGTTGAAATCTCGGGTGCCGGGGCTCGAAAGACGGATTCTGGCATTCTGGCAACGCTGGACCGCCGCGTAGCGTCGAAGTGATGGGGTCATTGCCGCCACCGGACTACGCCGGAAACCGCCCTGGCACGACGCGCCGGGCTGACGATTAATCGCGGCGTTCAGTCGATAGTTATCTGCAACCCGTAATGTAGATATTTACGCGCTGGGCGATTGCGCCGGAAATGCGGCCGGTGCTGCCGTTCCTGCAGCCGATTGACTTCCGCGCGATGGTGCTGGCAAAAAATCTTATCGGCAATAACACGCCGCTAAAACTACCGGCGATGCTGGTGAAAATCAAAACGCCGAATTACCGCTGCATCTGGCAGGCGAGACCCAGGCGTAGGATTTACGCTGGCAGATTAATACCCGAACGCCGGGAATGGTGGCGCGCGGCGTTGACGATGCTGACCAGCTTCCGCCTTTGTGGTCAGTGGGGATCGGATGAAAGAGCATTTGGATTGTTGAAAACATTGCCGGTGTAGGTCGGCTACTGTGCCTAAAATCGGGATGCGTACGCTGGCGCGTCTTATCCGATCTACGGGGAGCGCATATGTAAGCCGGATAAGGCATTTACGCCGCATCCGCAAGGGTCCTGCAATGCAACACGCTTTATCCGTTCTGGAGTTCACCCGCTAACCAACGCGCCACAGCGATAAGCCCTGCCAGAGACAAAACCGCCATCACCCGCCGGTAAACTCTGTGGAAAGAGCAATGTGAAATCAGCGAGATAATGCGCCAGACGTGCACGCAGCAAACGGTTATGAATAACCCGCCGCTAAATACCGGCGTAGTGATGCGCGCGTCGTGGCCTGCTCCGCATCAACGCGGCAGAACCCTAGCGCCAGCGCATCATGAACACCACGCGCGTTGATCAGCGGGTGCCTGCCAGTTCAGCCACTGCTGCCAGAAAGTGGCGAGATCCATCGTCCACCAGCGGCGCGTTGTCACCGGATGCGTCACTCCGTGGCATGAGGCTGCGGCGCGCCTCCCAGAGCACAAGCCGCTTCACCTTCATAACTTAACGTGGCTGGCGCACGGCCCAGTGCCGCCGCCACTGCATCGAAAAACGCCTCCACGATAACGCCCGGCGCGTTGATTGCCACGCTGGAATGGCCCGCGCCAGCACGCTGCCAGTTTTCTGTTGCACGCTTGTTACGAGTAATTCTGCCACTCCGGCACAAAGCGCAGGCACTGCGCCAGCAGGTTTCACCACACACTCACTCCGGTGAGGCCGAAGGCCAGGCAAAGCAGCCGGCCCAGCTGGCGGCGGCGTTGCGCGATGGTTTTTCTGCTGGCCACAGCCGACAACAGGGCAGAAGGGCCGCTGTTTTGTGAGGCAGGCAGGAGGGGGGAGGAGGGGGGGCAGAAGCGCCGTTCTCCCCCATACCGATCCCGTCGAGCGTCAAAGCAATGACATCACCGCCATCCAGCGGCCACTGATGCTCTGCCAGACGCGCCGCTGCATGGGCATGATCATGCAGCACCTCGTCGGCAGCCCCATTTCGCGCGCCCACTTGGCTGGAGACATAGCCCGGATGCGCGTCATGCACAACGTATTGCGGAGTGAAATCGTAGATGTTTTGCATCAGGCGTAACGCTCGCGCCACTGCATCTGGATGCCGTCGTCACTTAAATGGCCCAGATGCTGACTCAACACCGCTTGTTCACCGCGCACCAGGCGGAAGGTTTCTTTTCCGGGATGCAACCGACGCAGCACAGGCAAACCGTTAAAGCCCAGGGAGGCAAAGCCAGCGCATCCGGTACTGCCCGCGAAGCGGCGAGCAAGTTCACCGCTTTCGCGCACCACCAGATCATCCATCCGCTGCACGATGTCGCGGTTATGTAAAGAATCCATCGGCAATGCCCTGCAAATCCACAGCGCCTCTTCGTTGCTGATAGCCGGAGGTTTACCGCTCAGGTTGCCGGAGGTCATCGCCGCGGGCATTGCAGACCCTGTAACAGCAAATGCTGGAGCGACTCAGGCGACGTTGCGCCGACCTGGTTAAGGCCGGGGCGATATCATCACAAAGCTACAGGTACGTATTTTTTATCCACCAGCACAATCGGCGCGGCGGGGTGGTCGGCAACAACTGGCGCACGGCGTACCTGGTAAACCGTCAGCCACTAGCAACATGACCGCCAGCGGTTTCGCCGGGCGATGTTTACGCGCCCGAAGTGTCGCCACCGCGTTATTTTTACGTGCAGGTCGCAGGCAAGATGAAATCCGCCAATCCCTTTGATGGCGACGAAGTGTTTCCATTTTTAACTGTGCGATAGCTGCCTGTAATGCCGTCTTTGTTGCCCGCATGTTCACCATGACTTTTACCCATTAAGATGCAGCGTTCCGGGCAGGCCACCGGCTGGGCGTGGAAGCGGACGATCAGCGGGTCGCATACTGTTTATAGCAGGCCGACGCGCGCAGGAAACACCGCCATCACGGTAAACGGGCGGTCGTAAGGCATCGCGCGAATAATGGTGAAACGCGGGCCGCAGTGGGTGCAAGTCGTAAAACGGATAACGATAACGCCGCTGCCTGGGTCCTGGTTTGGGCGAGACGGGCGGGCAAGTGGCAGGTCCGGGACGATTTGCGTATTCATGGCACCGCCCACGCTTTGGCGGATGGTGAACTCGGTGGGCAGTTGTGACCAGATAAACGGCTCACGCTCGACGCTATCAATACGCGCCAGTGGCGGACAGTGCTGATGCAATTGAACAAGAAACGTTTCCGGGTCTTCCAGCAGCCGGACTTCTACGCCATCGCCGTCATTACATACATCGCCGTGAAGATTTAATTGCTGTGCCAGCTGCCAGACAAACGGACGAAAACCGACGCCCTGCACTTTGCCACGAATACGCAGTTGGACACCGCAAGATGTGTTTTTTGCCATTGAGTTATTCCCGCCATCATGAATTGCGTAACCCGCCCTGCCGGACACGACAGCGTCGTATCCGGCAGTCTCAGGTCGGCGATACCGCCCGCTCCGTATTCTACGAATATTTCCGGGAATTCCTTTGATGCCAGAACAGTTCTGTAAGATTTTTAGAACATCAGCGCCGTACGGCGGCGTTTTTCTGCGCTCAGTTGTTCAAGTTTATTACGATCGACACAAATCAGCGCATGGGTCGGGCAAGCCGCCATACACGCCGGGCCGTCTTCACGATGGTTGCACAGGTCGCATTTATTGGCTTCGGCTTTGTCAGCCCGTACATTCAGACCCGCGCCGCTGTTGCGAATCACAGGACGTACCACCACTTCCATCGCGCCATACGGGCAAGCCACCACGCAGGTTTTGCAACCAATGCAACGTTCCTGCATCACAGGAACAAACCCTTTATCACGGCTGATAGCACCATTCGGGCAGACGTTAGCGCACGGTGCATCTTCACACTGACGGCAAACTGTCGCCGTGGAAATGTTCACACCTTTAATGACATGGATACGCGGTAAAAATGTTTCCGGGGTCAGCGATGCACAGTCCTGATTTTCCTGATGAGAAACCACGCACGCCACTTCACAGGTACGGCAACCAATACATTTACTCGCGTCAGCAATGATGAAACGGTTCATCAAATTCTCCAGCAATGACAGTTAATGCGCCGATACACTCACAAATCATGCCAGTTTTTAATTTGCTGTTATTTAAGGAAATTAATTTCTGTAATGCAGGAAAAAAGATGTCATCGACACTAGTGACGATGACATGTGATGACAATGTTTATCGCGAAAGGGCAATGAGTGAGTCGCGGCGGATCAGTTTTCCGCTAAAGGTTTTCGGCGGTGAGAAATCCCCGCCATCGAGCATAAAAATCAGCCGTCCAATAATTTCCTGAATCATCTCAGTCACCGGAATTTTTACGCTGGAGAGCGCCGGAACGATATAGGGGGCAATTGCGATATCATCGAATCCGATAACTGACACCTGCTCTGGCACCGCTACGCCGCGCTCGTGCAACGCTTTGATCGCACCTATCGCCATATCGTCGTTACTGGCAACTAACGCGCTAAATTTAGCCCCTCGTTCGAGCAACGTTTCTACCCCTTCGGCCCCGCTGGCGGGCGTCCATTTACCGTTAGCGATAAGTTTTTCATTGAGCGCAATACCATGCTGCGACAGCGCGTCTTTATACCCGGCAAGACGTTCAATGCTGGTGGGGGAATCCATCGAGCCGGTAAGGAAAGCAATCTCCTGATGCCCGGCGTTTATCAACTCTGCCACGGCGTTAAAGCTGGTCTGTTTATGATCGCACCAGACGCTATGGCTGCTATTATTGCGCAGGCGGCGATTAAGCACCATTATCGGCTGACTGTGCGCGTCAATGATGTCATCAATCTCATCCACGCTTAAAAAACGCGGGTAAATCATAATGGCGTCGCAGCGCAAATCCAGCAGATACTGAATCGCCTGGCGCTCTTCTTCGGCGCTGTGTTTACCATCTGCCAATAGCAACTGTCGCCCTTTCTCTTCCGCCATTCGCGCGGCATGAAACAGTAATTCACTAAAATAAATGCCGTGATAAAGCGTGTTGGTCACTACCAGCCCCAGCGTCTGAGTACTCTTCGCCGACAGATTGCGGGCCAGCAAATTTGGGCGGTAACTGCTCTCTTCTACCGCCTGAAACACGCGATCTTTAGTCTCCTGGCTGACGTAGCCATTACCTGAAAGCACGCGGGAAACGGTCGCTTTTGAAACCCCGGCGCGCTTCGCCACTTCCAGCATCGTCGTCATCATTTTCATCCCTTTACACGCAATCAACGCAGTGTACTGCACCGTTTGCCGATTGTCCTTGCGCAA
The DNA here is from genome assembly GCA_048288465.1 of Shigella flexneri. GTDB lineage: Bacteria > Pseudomonadota > Gammaproteobacteria > Enterobacterales > Enterobacteriaceae > Enterobacter > Enterobacter flexneri_B. Next base: position 2,720,150 of record CP182556.1, read on the forward strand.
TCGGCTCCAGCGGATAAGACGAGGTCGCCGTGCCGGTTTTGATGACTTTTTTGATAAAGGTAAACATGGCGATTCCTTATTTCAGCGGCGAGTTTTTACGCTCAATGCTGTAACGCTCGAGTTCTTTGTACGGCACCACTTTGCTCTTCTTCTTACGCACATCGACTACGGTCATGCGGTCGGTACAGGAGTAGCAAGGGTCCAGGCTACCGATAATCAGCGGCGCATAGGAAACGGTATTGCCACGCAGCATGTAGCGCAGGGTCGGCCAGTTCGCGTAGGTCGCGGCACGGCAGCGCCAGCGGTACAGCTTCTGGTTGTCGCCGGTCATGCTCCAGTGGATATCGTCGCCGCGCGGCGCTTCGGCAAAGCCCAGCGCGAAACGGTGCGGAATGTAGGTAAAGCCTTCCACCATCAGCGGACCGCCCGGCAGGTTATCCAGACCGTAGTCGATCATATTCAGCGCGGTATAGACCTCGTTGATTCGCACTTTCAGACGGGAAATAACGTCGCAGCCCTGCTCGCTGTGGACTTCCATTGGCAGCAGGCCATAACCGACAAACGGGTGATCGGCGCGAGTATCGCGGGCGAGACCGCTGGCGCGAACCATCGGGCCAACGTTACTGAAATCGCGGGCGATTTCCGGGTCCAGACGACCAATGCCGACGGTGCGTTGTTCCATGTTCGGCGTACTCAGCAGCACATCCACCAGCTCCTGCACTTCACGACGCATTTGTTGCGCCAGCTGGCGGGTCTGGATCATGTCATCTTTCAGCAGATCGCGACGAATCCCGCCGATCAGGTTCAGGCCGTAGGTTTTACGCGCACCGGTAAGGATCTCTGCCATTTTCATGGAGGTTTCACGCACGCGGAAGAACTGCATAAAGCCGGAGTCGAAGCCGGTAAAGTGACAGGCGAGGCCGAGGTTGAGCAGATGCGGGTGCAGGCGTTCCACCTCCAGCAGAATGGCGCGGATCATCTGCGCGCGTTCTGGCACCTGAATACCCATCGCGTTTTCCACCGACGTGGTGTAGGCGGTGCTGTGGGCAAAGCCGCAGATCCCGCACACACGGTCAGAGAGGAAGGTCACTTCGTTATAACCCATGCGGGTTTCCGCCAGTTTTTCCATACCGCGATGGACGTAGAACAGACGGTAGTCGGCGTCGATAATGTTTTCGCCATCGACGAACAGACGGAAGTGACCCGGTTCGTCAGAAGTGACGTGCAGCGGACCAATCGGCACGACGTTGTTTTTCTTGTCGCCCAGTTCGTTGATGAACTCGTAGGTTTCAGCATCGGTAGTCGGTGCCGGACGCTGACGATAATCCATGCTGTCTTTACGCAGCGGATAAAGTTCATCCGGCCAGTCATCCGGCAGCACCAGACGACGTTCATCCGGCAGACCAACCGGAATCAAACCGTACATATCGCGCACTTCGCGCTCGCCCCACACCGCCGCCGGAACGCGCGGCGTCACGGACGGATACTCCGGTTTGTTGGCGTCAACTTCGACGCGAACCGTTACCCAACACTTGGTGCCCTTCTCCATCGACAGCACGTAATAAACGGCGTAATGACCATTCAGTTTGCGTTCGTCGTTACCAAACAGCACCGACAGCCAGCCACCCTGCTTGTAGTAGAGAAACTCCACCACTTCCGGCAGATAGTTCACCTTTACGGTGACAGTCAGCTGATCTTTGGTCTGCCAGGCGTGGTCCAGCACGACGCCTAGAAATGCCTCATTCAGCGCGGCGAGATAATGTTGACCTAATTTTTCTTCAGACATGCTCAAACTCTCTTTAATCACGCCGCCAGCAAGGAGACGAACGCTAAAAATGCAAAGCCAAACCCAGCCCAGGTAATGCGCGGAGTAATATCAAGACGCAGACGGGCCATGCTGTTTTCGAACAGCGCGATAACCAGGACGCCGACCACCAGTTTGACGATGGCAATCACCAGCGCCAGCAGCAGTCCACCGACGGTGAAGGTTTCCATTTGTCCCCACGGAATAAACACCCCGACGAACATCTGCAACACCACCAGCTGTTTCAGGCTGATACCCCATTTCATGACGCCAAAGCCGCTACCGCTGTATTCGGAGAGCGGACCTTCCTGCAACTCCTGCTCGGCTTCCGCCAGGTCGAACGGCAGTTTGCCCATTTCGATAAAAGTGGCGAACGCACAGGCGCAGAGCGCCAGCACCAGCGGGATGCTTTGGCTCAGCGGCCAGTGATAAACGGTGTCGGTAATGTTGCTGATGTTGGTGGAACCGGCAACCTGTGCGGCAACCCACAGACCAAGCAGCAACATCGGTTCGACCAGCACGCCAAGCATCGCTTCACGGCTCGCACCGATAGCGGTAAACGGGCTACCGGTATCCAGACCGGAAATGGCAAAGAAGAAACGCGCGATGGCGAAGAGATACAGTAAGGTGATCAAATCGCCCAGTTGCGGCAGCGGAGAACCGACGGTCACCACCGGCAGCGCAGTAGCGATAGTCAGCATGACGCCCACCATCACATACGGCGTCAGGCGGATCAGCCGGAGGCATCCGGCCAACGCTCTGGCGACCCAGCAGTTTGAAAAATGTCGCGATACTCCTGCAACATGCCTGGCCCGCGACCTTACTAAAGCGGCGCGCGCCACGCGGGTTATACCGGAGAGCAGCGGCGTACGGACACACCAGCGCCTGACTTTACGGATATAAACACCACTTCAGGCTCCTCGTGAAACAATAATCACCACCAGTACCGCCAGTTCGACCAGCGCCATCCCGGCGGAACAGCAACGCACTCCCCTCGCACTGCCAGCCCGGCACCAGCGACACCGGATTTAGCCATTTGCGCAGTTCTTCAGCACCGGCGCAAACGCCTGTTTCACCGGCATCGGCAAACTGTGAGCGGATCACGATCGATTTTTGAGCCGCACACCCAGGCCGCGCCGCGGAACGCGATGGCAAACGATCGCCTTGCAAATCGCCATAATGATGAATGGCAGCAGCGGGCAGGACAATTAGCAGCAACGTGATCATCGGTTGAGAAACGGTGGTGTCAGCAGGCTCCAGCGGCAGAGGTACAGCAGCAGACAGCATCGGCAGCAGCTACGGCGCAGCAACACCGCCAATTACGCAGCAAATCGCCAGTGCCACTACGCTTGACGCTCATCAGGGGCTGTGCAGGTGGCGTTTTCGGCTTCTTTGTACGCGTGCGCGCCGAAGGAACGTGACGCCATAGACTTTCGCCATACACATCACCGCCAGCGCACCGGTAATTGCCAGACCCACGGCGAGCAGCGGCCCCAGCAGTACGGCAACAAACGCGCCACTATTGCTCAGTTTGAAGGCTGACCAGATAGCCCATTCCCGCGGCAAAACCATTCAAGCGGCGGCAGCGCAGCCATTGCCATCAGCCCGACTTAACATGGCGATGGAGATAACCCTGTTCTCTGCCAATACCACCGAGTTTTTCGATATCGCGATGACCGGTACGATGATGCTCCCCGCTCCGAGGAACAGTACGCTTTTGAACAGGCTATGGTTAAGCAGATGGTACATACGCACCACGGTGGCCAAGCAATCAGTGCCGGTTCGTCCAGCGCGATACCCGTTACGCCAGCGCCCAGCCCCAGCAGGATAATGCCGATATTTCCAGGCGGTGAAAGCTGATGGGCGCCTGGATGTTGTGTTCCATCAACGCATACAGACCACCGACGAACGCGGTGATCACGCCGAGCACCAGCAGCGCGATCCCCACCACAGCGGTGCATTACCGCCCAGCAGTGACAGGGTTGGACGCCCAGCAGGCCAATTTTCATGACTACCGTAGAAAACAACGCGGCAGTGGCGCAGAGGCGTTAGCATGTGCCGCGGCACCCAGCCGTGCAGCGGAATAATCCGGCCAGCAGGCCAAAGCCATTATACTCGAGCAGCCAGATATCGGGAACTGAGTGGCAGCCTTGCATACGCATATCCAGCAGGCGGTATCCAGTGTGCCGACAACGCTGCCACAGCAGCCAGCAAGCAATCGCCAGCAGCAGAGCGCCAAGACGCCCCAGCGCAAACCACAGTTTGCCCTCTTTGCTGTTGCTGGTGAAGGACACCGCGCACAGGGCCATGATTCGGCCATTACCACGAACATGCCGAGGTTGCTGGCAATGACGGCGGCAGACGGTGGCAGCCATCAACATATCGATTCCGGCAGCCGTTGCACTTCACCTGCGCGTGGCGATGCCAGTCATGTTGTAGAGGCTGGACAGACCGCACAGACCGAGCGTAATGTCAAATCGCGTTAAGCGGAGAGATTTGCACATCGTAGCTTACCAGCGACAGCGCACCGTCACGCCAACCGCGCCAGTCAGTACAGTGAAGCCCGCGGCTGCCGTATACAGATCTACCAACCGCTGCCTATTCCAGCTATCCAGCCACTTAACGCTTTTTGAAAGAAAAGAGAAACGCCAGCAACAGCGGCGGCGACAAACGACGCGACGCCGCTATTGATCAGGGTAATCGCGCTCATTTAGCCTCTCCACTTTGAGCCTGCTCAACAAGGTGAGATTGCCAAGTCCGCGTTAAAGTCAGCTCACGCTTACGTTTGCTGACGCGGGCGATATCAGGTCATCGACCCTTAGATGCAGGGCTTTAGTCGGGCACATCCGCACGCAGGCCGGACCTTGTTCATCAAAGCTACAAAGGTCACATTGACGGCGATCGCGCCAATACCTGGCACCCAGTCAAGCAATGTGCTCGACACGCGCCGGAGCAGGCGGTGCCGGTGGCGCTTTCGGGTTGGTGTTGCCGGAATATCCAGCTGCATTAAGCGGCCCGGAAATTCAATTGCGCCAAACGGTAGGCGATGCCGCACAGCTTGCAGCTTACGCAGCAGGCTTTCATTCAACTGCACGGCCCCATCAACTCGCGGTGATGGCGTTAACCGGCAGACCACCGCGCAGGGTGCATCTTCACAGTGGTGACAGAGCTGCGGCGCAGATTCTTTTTCATTCAGCATCACTCTCAGGCGCGGCATTGATTGCAGGCCGTGCTGGTCATGGCGTCCCAAACAGGCGGCGCAGAAGTGGCAGCCGATACAGAGCGTGGAGTCAGCAATTACAAAACGATTCACCAGGCATCTCCTTAGGTGATTGTCATTTTTGACGAAACATGCCGATGAAATGTCATTTTCTGACTCTTATCGACACGCCCATCCCCAACAGGTGAACGCTAAAACGGTACAAAGCCTCAGCTCATGCTGTCGGGCTTTGTCCCTTTACCAGTTGGCTGAAATTCACCGGCACATTGTTTTCAATAGCGGTGTAATAAGCTGTCGACGCCAGCGATTTTTTGGAGTAGTGTCCAGAACCTGTTCGCGATCGCGGATGTTCTAACTCTGCCGCCATCAATCATGCCGTCAATGCTCAGTTGCGCCTGCGCAATCCGCTCGTTGTCTTCGCCATCTTTTGTTTCGACTAATACTCGATGGTGTGGCTGTTAAAGCCATCCGCCAGGGTGACGTAAATGCGAAAATGTTCAAAAGGATGCAAAAGAGAGTCCTTCGTCGCGTGCAGCCATGGCGTGATGCAGGCGCGCTTTCGATAACGTGATCCCCGAAACCAGCGAATTGCAGAAGATGTGCCACTGGTCCTGTAGGTGACGACGCCGCCTGCGACGATGCAATCGCTTTCTGCTGATCTCCCAAATAGTCATTGTCAGGTTACCCGTTTAGATAGATGCCTCAAGTATTTTTGTGCCAACTTTTAATTATTGTTATTAAAGAGATTTTTAAGCTAAAAGTACGGATTCCGTCGCCTGTGTCACGTGTCATTTTCCATATCATCCACATTATTCCACCGCAGGGATAATCAACACTGGCACAATTATTGCTTGTAGCTGGCAATAGTTAATGGGAGGCGATATGCACGAAATAACCCTCTGCCAACGGGCACTGGATTGATTCCAATACAGGCCGCAAAACACGGCGCAAAACGCGTAACTGGGGTCTGGCTCAAAATTCGGCGCATTTTCTTGTGTTGAACCAGCTCCTTGCCTTTTGTTTTGATTTCGGTTTGCCGCGGCAGCGTGGCGGAAGGTTGTACTGTAATCTCCAAGAACAAGAGGCCGAATGCTGGTGTGAAACATGCCAACAGTATGTGACGCTACTGACCGGAGCGTGTGCTGCTGTTGACAGTGTCATGGTGACATGCTGCAGATTGTGGCAGACGACGGTTTACAGATCGGCGGATAGAAATAGCCAGGAGTGAGCGATGTGTACAACATGCGGTTGCGGTGAAGGCAACCTGCAGATCGAGGGTGACGGACATAACCCTCATTCCGCGTTTTGTAGCGCGCCATTTGCCCCGGTGCACGCCCTGAAGATGGAATTACTGGCATTAAAGCGCCTGAATTTACCCCCAGCCAGACTCAGAAGGCGACCTGCATTACGGTCATGGCGAAGCGGGCACTCACGCACCGGCATGAGCCAGCGTCGGACGCCCGGAGTTGAAATTGACGTGCTGGACAAAAATAACCGTCTGGCTGACGCAACCGCGGCGCTTTGCTGCCCGCAAGCAACTGGTGTCAACCTGCTTCCAGCCCGGCTTTGTAAAACCACCCTGCTGACGGAAACCCGAAGCGCCTGGAGATAGTGTTCCGTGTGCAGTTATTGAAGGCGACCAGCAAACCGTGGTCATGCCGCATGCATTGGTCACCCGGCAGATCAGCCATTCAGGTGAACACCGGTAAAGGCTGCCATCTTGACGACAGATGATTGCGATGCTGCACCGCGTCTGCCACTGGACGATAACGGTAATCCCGTTTATTGAAACGTTGGCAACCTCGTATGCCCGGCCAGCTTCTATTTCTTGGTGAAAACACAAGTGGCGGTGCTTTCCGTTACCGAAGGTGAAGACAAAACCGCTGAAATATCCGCATATGTTTTGCCGCCGCCTCGCTGATGCTGCTCTACAAGTCTACCTGTTGCGTATCTCAACTTTGACGTTGAAGTGCATCGCCTGCGCCCGCGAAGTCAATCCAGAAATTGAAATCATCCTGATTCCGCCACCAGCGGCGAGGGATTAACCAGTGGCTGACTGGCCGCGGAGCAGACAGCCATGTGCATAGGCGTTCCCGGCGCATCCCGGACCATCGACGGACCAGGCGAAGTCGACGTCTGGCGGTATTTCAGCGCGATGTCGATTTAACGTTAGTCCGCAGCTGCGATGAAAACGGTCAGCCGCGCGTGGGCCAGTGGGTAATGGTAGACGTCCGCTTTGCCATGAGCGTAATTAATGAGCCGAAGCACGCGACACTTCTCGACGCCTTACAAAACATGTTTGATGTTCAGCCGCATGTCGCGCGCCGTTGTATGGCGAGGAAAAATAATGCGTTTTGTTGATGAATATCGCGCGCCGGAACAGGTGATGGAGCCAATTGAGCATCTGCGCGAACGCGCTTTATATTCCTCACACCGCCGATCGCCCCCGCGGATTATGGAAGTGTGTGGCGGTCATACCCACGCTATCTTTAAAATTGGCCTCGACCAGTTACTGCCGGAAAACGTTGAGTTATCGACGGTCCGGGGTGCCCGGTGCGCGAGATCTGCCGATGGTAGAATCGACACCTGCGTGGAGATCGCCAGCCATCCGGAAGTCATCTTCTGTACCTTTGGCGACGCCATGCGCGTGCCGGGAAACAGGGATCGCCGTCGCAGGCAAAGTACGCGGTGCCGATGTGCGACTTGTTTACTCGCCGATGTATGTCGTTGAAACTGTCGCAGGAGAAGTCAACCGGAAAGCGGTGTTTTTGGCTATGTTTTGAGTGATGATGCCGACGACCGCTATCACTCTGCAACAGGCGAAAGCGCGTGATGTGCAGACGTTTTACTTCTTCTGCCAGCACATTACGCTTATCCCGACGCTGCGCAGTTTGCTGGAACAGCCGGATAACGGTATCGACGCGTTCCTCGCGCCGGGCCACGTTAGTATGGTTATCGGCACTGATGCCTATAATTTATCGCCAGCGATTTCCATCGTCCGCTGGTGGTCGCTGGTTTCGAACCCCTTGATCTACCGCAAGGCGTGGTGATGCTGGTGGAGCAGAAATAGCGGCCCACAGCAAGGTAGAGAATCAGTATCGTCGGGGTGGTGCCGGATGCCGGTAACCTGCTGGCGCAACAGGCAATTGCTGATGTGTTCTGTGTCAACGGCGACAGCGAATGGCGCGGCTTAGGCGTGATTGAATCTTCTGGCGTGCACCTGACGCCGGATTATCAACGATTCGATGCCGAAGCACATTTCCGCCGGCACCGCAGCAGGTCTGCGATGACCCGCGCGCGCGTTGTGGGAGGTATTAACGGGCAATGTAAGCCGCATCAATGCCCGCTGTTTGGTAACACCTGTAATCCTCAAACCGCATTTGGTGCACTCATGGTCTCCTCCGAAGGAGCGTGCGCCGCGTGGTAGTCAGGTATCGTCAGCAGGAGAGTGAAGCGTGAATAATATCCAACTCGCCCACGGCAGCGGCGGCCAGGCGATCCAGCGATTAATTAACAGCCTGTTTATGGAAGCACTTTGCCAACCCGTGGCTGGCAGAGCAGGAGAGATCGGCCACGTCTTGATCTGGCGCAGCTGGTAGCGGAAGGCGACCGTCTGGCGTTCTCCACCGACAGTTGCGTCATTGACCCGCTGTTCTTTCCTGGCGGTAATATCGGCAAGCTGGCGATTTGCGGCACCGGCGAATGACGTTGCGGTCAGTGGCGCTATTGGCTCTGTCTCCTGTGGCTTTATCCTCGAAGAGGATTACGGATGGAGACGCTGAAAGCCGTAGTGACCAGCATGGCAGAACCGCCCGCACGAGCAGGCATTGCCATGGTTCCTGGCGATGCTCAAAGTGGTGCAGCGCGGCGCGGCAGATCAACTGTTTATCAACACCGCTGGCATGGGCGCAATTCCGGCGAATCTCACTCGGGCGCACGGACGCTAACCGCAGGCGATGTATTGCTGGTTAGCGGTACACTCGGCGACCGGGGCGACTATCCTTAACCTGCGTGAGCAGCTGGGGCTGGATGGCGAACTGGTCAGCGACTGCGCGGTGCTGACGCCGGCTTATTCGGTCGCTCCGTGACATTATCCCAGCGTGAAGCGCTCCGTGATGCCACCCGTGGTGGTGTAAACGCAGTAGTTCATGAGTTCGCGGCAGCCTGCGGTTGTGGTATTGAAATTTCTGAATCAGCGCTGCCGGTTAAACCTGCCGTGCGCGGCGTTTGCGAATTGCTGGGACTGGACGCCCTGAACTTTGCCAACGAAGGCAAACTGGTGATCGCCGTTGAACGCAACGCGGCAGAGCAAGTGCTGGCAGCGTTACATTCCCATCCACTGGGGAAAGACGCGGCGCTGATTGGTGAAGTGGTGGAACGTAAAGGTGTTCGTCTTGCCGGTCTGTATGGCGTGAAACGAACCCTCGATTTACCACACGCCGAACCGCTTCCGCGTATATGCTAATAAAATTCTAAATCTCCTATAGTTAGTCAATGACCTTTTGCACCGCTTTGCGGTGCTTTCCTGGAAGAACAAAATGTCATATACACCGATGAGTGATCTCGGACAGCAAGGGTTGTTCGACATCACTCGGACACTATTGCAGCAGCCCGATCTGGCCTCGCTGTGTGAGGCTCTTTCGCAACTGGTAAAGCGTTCTGCGCTCGCCGACAACGCGGCTATTGTGTTGTGGCAAGCGCAGACTCAACGTGCGTCTTATTACGCGTCGCGTGAAAAAGACACCCCCATTAAATATGAAGACGAAACTGTTCTGGCACACGGTCCGGTACGCAGCATTTTGTCGCGCCCTGATACGCTGCATTGCAGTTACGAAGAATTTTGTGAAACCTGGCCGCAGCTGGCCGCAGGTGGGCTATACCCCAAATTTGGTCACTATTGCCTGATGCCACTGGCGGCGGGAGGGCATATTTTTGGTGGCTGTGAATTTATTCGTTATGACGAGCGTCCCTGGAGCGAAAAAGAGTTCAATCGTCTGCAAACATTTACGCAGATCGTTTCTGTCGTCACCGAACAAATCCAGAGCCGCGTCGTCGACGATGTGGACTATGAGTTGCTATGCCGGGAGCGCGATAACTTCCGCATCCTGGTTGCCATTACCAACGCGGTGCTTTACCGCCTGGATATGGACAAACTGGTAGCGAAGTCGCCAAAGAAATCCATTACTATTTCAACATGACGATATCAGGCATTGTCTTACGCCAGCCACCGTAAAAACAAACTCAACATCTACTCCACTCACTATCTTGATGAACAACATCCCGCCCACGAACAGAGCGAAGTCGATGAAGCCGGAACCCTCACCAACGCGTGTTCAAAAGTAAAGAGATGCTGCTGATCAATCTCCACGAGCGGGACGATTTTCCAGGCCCCTATGAACGCATGTTGTTCGACACCTGGGCAACCAGATTCAAACCTTGTACTGTTACCGCTGATGTCTGGCGACACCATGCTGGGCGTGCTGAAACTGGCGCAATGCGAAGAGAAAGTGTTTACCACTACCAATCTGATTTGCCTGCGCCAGGATCCCGAGAACGTGTGGCAATCGCTGTCGATAACGCCCTCGCCTATCAGGAAATCCATCGTCTGAAAGAACGGCGGGGTTGATGAAAACCTCGCCCTGACCGAGCAGCTCAACAATGTTGATAGTGAATTGGCGAGATTATGGCCGCAGCGAAGCCATGTACAGCGTGCTTAACAAGTTGAAATGGTGGCGCAAAGTGACAGTACCGTGCTGATCTGGGTGAAACTGGCACGGGTAAAGAGCTGATTGCCCGTGCGATCAATAGTCTCAGTGGGCGTATAACGCGCATGGTCAAAATGAACTGCGCGGCGATGCCTGCCGGATTGCTGGAAAGCGATCTGTTGGTCATGAGCGTGGGGCTTTTACCGGTGCCAGCGCCCAGCGCATTGGTCGTTTTGAACTGGCGGATAAAGCTCCTGTCCTCGTCGAAGTGGGCGATATGCCACTGGAGTTACAGCCGAAGTTGCTGCGTGTATTGGAGAAGAGGAGTTTGAACGTCTCGGCAGCAACAAAATCATTCAGACGGACGTGCGTTTAATTGCCGCGACTCACCGCATCTAACAAAATGGTCGCCGACCGTGAGTTCCGTAGCGATTTCTATTACCGCCTGAACGTATTCCCGATTCACCTGCCGCCACTACGCGAGCGTCCGGAAGATATTCCGCTGCTCGCAAAGCCTTTACCTTCAAAATTGCCGTCGTCTGGGCGCGATATGGACAGCATTCCTGCCGAGACGCTGCGCACCTTGAGCAACATGGAGTGGCCGGGTAAAGTACGCCGACTGGAAAACGTCATTGAGCGCGCGGTATTGCTAACACGCGGTAACGTGCTGCAGCTGTCATTGCCAGATTTGTTTACCGGAACCTGAAACACCGCCCGCCCAACGGTTGTCGCGCGAGGGCGAAGATGAATATCAGTTGATTGTTCGCGTGCTGAAAGAAACCAACGGCGTGGTTGCCGGCCTAAAGCGCTGCGCAACGTCTGGGGCTGAAACGTCACGACCTTGCTGTCACGGATGAAGCGGCTTGGAATTGATAAATCGGCATTGATTTAACTGCAAATTGCCGGACAGATCTGCCTGTCCGGCATGCTATTCACGAGTTTTTTTCGGACGATATTTTTCCGGCAGTTCTGGCACCGGATGCTGTCATCGATGAGATGACGCACGGTAAATCGGATGACGCACAGCATTCGCGGCCCGGCCCAACGCATAATCTGTTTCATCTCTTCACGCTTTGCTGGCTGGTAACAGTGCACCGGACACTGCTTACAGGCTGGTTTCTCTTCGCCGAACACACGTTATCCAGCCGCTTTTGCGCGTAAAACGAACAACGCCTCGTAATGCTCGGCTCCGCTGACGCCGCGGGCATTTCGCTTGATAAAGATCGATCATTTTTTTAATCGTCAGTTTTTGACCAGAGATACGCTTGCCGGACATGCTGCCTCCATACTCTTAAGGTGTATTTATATTACAACTTAATTTGATGAAGGGGACTATGGCTCTGAAGGAGGAGGGTTATTTAAACTGACGCAATATTTCGTATACTTGCTTCATAAGCATCACGCAAAAGCTGCAAAACAGCATCTTCCCCGGAACCAGCATCGAGAACTCGCCGTTCGCTTCTTCCCCTGAAATGATTAACTCCGGTATCATGTGCGCCTTATGTGATTACAACGAAAATAAAAACCATCACACCCCATTTATATCAGGGAACCGGACATAACCCCATGAGTGCAATAGAAAATTTCGATGCCCGTACGCCCATGATGCAGCAGTATCTCAGGCTGAAAGCCCAGCGTCCCGAGATCTGCTGTTTAACCGGATGGGTGATTTTTATGAACTGTTTTATGACGACGCAAAACCCGCGTCGCAACTGCTGGATATTTCACTGACCAAACGCGGTGCTTCGGCGGGAGAGCCGATCCCGATGGCGGGGATTCCCTACCATGCGGTGGAAAACTATCTCGCCGAACTGGTGAATCAGGGAGAGTCCGTTGCCATCCGCGAACGAATTGGCGATCCGGCGACCAGCAAAGGTCCGGTTGAGCGCAAAGTTGTGCGAATCGTTACGCCAGGCACCATCAGCGATGAAGCCCTGTTAGAGGAGCGTCAGGACAAGCTGCTGGGCGGCTATCTGGCAGGACAGCAAAGGTTTCGGCTACGCGACGCTGGATATCAGCTCCGGCGTTTTCGTCTGAGCCAACCGGCCGACCGCGAAACGATGGCGGCAGAGCTGCAACGCACTAATCCGGCGGAACTGCTGTATGCAGAAGATTTCGCCGAGATGTCGCTGATTGAAGGCCGTCGCGGCCTCGCCGTGCCGGCGGTGGGAGTTTGAAATCGACACTGCGCGCCAGCAGTTGAATCTGCAATTTGGCACCCGCGATTTGGTCGGTTTTGGCGTCGAGAACGCGCCGCGTGGACTTTGTGCTGCCGGTGTCTGTTGCAGTATGCGAAAGATACCCAACGCACGACCCTGCCGCATATTCGTTCTATCACCATGGAACGTGAGCAGGACAGCATCATTATGGATGCCGCGACACGTCGTAACCTGGAAATTACTCAGAACCTGGCGGGCGGTGCGGAAAGACGCTGGCTTCTGTGCTCGACTGCACCGTCACGCCGATGGGTAGTCGTATGCTGAAACGCTGGCTGCATATGCCAGTGCGCGATACCCGCGTGTTGCTTGAGCGCCAGCAAACTATTGGCGCATTGCAGGATTTCACCGCCGAGTTGCAGCCGGTACTGCGTCAGGTCGGCGACCTGGAACGTATTCTGGCACGTCTGGCTTTACCAACTGCTCGCCCACGCGATTGGCCGTATGCGCCACGCTTTCCAGCAACTGCCGGAGCTGCGTGCGCAGTTAGAAACTGTCATAGTGCACCGGTACAGGCGCTACGTGAGAAGATGGGCGAGTTGGCCGAGCTTCGCAATCTGCTGGAGCGAGCAATCATCGACACACCGCCGGTGCTGGTACGCGACGGTGGTGTTATCGCATCGGGCTATAACGAAGAGCTGGACGAGTGGCGCGCCTGGCTGACGGCGCGACCGATTATCTGGAGCGTCTGGAAGTCCGCGAGCGTGAACGTACCGGCCTGGACACGCTGAAAGTTGGCTTTAATGCGGTGCACGGCTACTACATTCAAATCAGCCGTGGGCAAAGCCATCTGGCACCCATCAACTACATGCGTCGCCAGACGCTGAAAAACGCCGAGCGCTACATCATTCCAGAGCTAAAAGAGTACGAAGATAAAGTTCTACCTGCAAAAGGCAAAGCACTGGCACTGGAAAAACAGCTTTACGAAGAGTTGTTCGACCTGCTGTTGCCGCATCTGGAAGCGTTGCAACAGAGCGCGAGCGCGCTGGCGGAACTCGACGTGCTGGTGAACCTCGCGGAACGGGCCTATACCCTGAACTACACCTGCCCGACCTTCATTGATAAACCGGGCATTCGCATTACCGAAGGTCGCCATCCGGTAGTTGAACAAGTACTGAATGAGCCATTTATCGCCAACCCGCTGAATCTGTCGCCGCAGCGCCGCATGTCGATCATCACCGGCCCGAACATGGGCGGTAAAAGTACCTATATGCGCCAGACCGCACTGATTGCGCTGATGGCCTACATCGGCAGCTATGTACCGGCACAAAAAGTCGAGATTGGACCTATCGATCGCATCTTTACCCGCGTAGGCGCGGCAGATGACCTGGCTTCCGGGCGCTCAACCTTTATGGTGGAGATGACTGAAACCGCCAATATTTTACATAACGCCACCGAATACAGTCTGGTGTTAATGGATGAGATCGGGCGTGGAACGTCCACCTACGATGGTCTGTCGCTGGCGTGGGCGTGCGCGGAAAATCTGGCGAATAAGATTAAGGCATTGACGTTATTTGCTACCCACTATTTCGAGCTGACCCAGTTACCGGAGAAATGGAAGGCGTCGCCAACGTGCATCTCGATGCGCTGGAGCACGGCGACACCATTGCCTTTATGCATAGCGTGCAGGATGGCGCGGCGAGCAAAAGCTACGGCCTGGCGGTTGCAGCTCTGGCGGGCGTGCCAAAGAGGTGATTAAGCGCGCACGGCAAAATCTGCGTGAGCTGGAAAGTATTTCGCCGAACGCCGCCGCTACACAAGTGGATGGTACGCAAATGTCTTTGCTGTCAGTACCGGAAGAAACCTCGCCAGCGGTCGAAGCTCTGGAAAATCTCGACCCCGGATTCACTGACTCCGCGTCAGGCGCTGGAATGGATTTATCGCTTGAAGAGTCTGGTGTAATAACGATTCTCGATAGTCTTTTGCTATCGGGAATATTAACGACAACTGACGAATCAAATGAAAAATACCTGTATAATAGGAAAGCTTATTTTACAGGGTAAAACCATGCCATCTACACGCTATCAAAAAATCAATGCCCATCACTATCGCCATATATGGGTCGTTGGTGATATTCATGGTGAATATCAGTTATTACAATCCCGTTTACATCAACTCTCTTTTTACCCTGAAAACCGACTTACTTATTTCCACAGGCGATAATATTGATCGTGGGCCGAAGAGTCTTAACGTGCTGCGCCTGCTAAACCAACCCTGGTTTACGTCGGTTAAAGGCAACCACGAAGCGATGGCGCTTGAGGCATTCGAAACTGGCGATGGCGATATGTGGCTTGCCAGCGGTGGTGACTGGTTTTTCGATTTAAATGATTCGACAAGAGGCAATAAATTCGTTGCTGAAATTCCATCACCTTCCACATATTATTACATCACTTACCAACAGGAAATATGCCATCGCACATGCAGATTATCCGGGTGTGATATCTCTTTGGTAAAGAAATAGCGGAGAGCGAATTACTCTGGCCTGTTTGATCGTGTGCAGAAATCGCTTAATGGCGAGTTACAACAAAATAACGGCGCTGATTATTTATATTTGGACATATGATGTTTGATAACATTCAGATCGTTCGCTAACCAGATTTATCTTAATGACGGATCGCCGAACAGCGGGCGGCTGTCATTTTATAAAATAAGTAGTCTCATGCTTCTTCTGTGAAGCATGAGTAACCAGGTGTTATTGCAGGCCATTAATCGATTTTTCGCTACCAGCAAAGAGAGGTCCCTCTTCACCAGCGCGCGACTGGCACTCTCCGGCAAACCGTCGTCTGTAGTAATCTGATCGGAGTCGATGATGGTAACGGCACGTTGTCGCCACCTGACCGTATTTCGTCACATCACAGACCAAAACTCGTGGCGGTTGGCACTGGCAATTGCCCGTTTCACCGTGACTTTATCTTCCGCTGGCGTGAAATCCCCCGCACACTCCATGACGATGCAGAAATAAAGCCTAATCGATCATCAGGCTGCGCGGCATGGTGCAGCGGCTTCCCGACACAGGAACGGTTTTCCCGACACACTGCACCGCCAGTGTAAATAAGGGTGCAATTACTGTTGTCGAGCGAGTCATTGTCCCCAATAACGAAATCGTTTGTGACCACAGTCAGTGACTCCATGTGAATCAGATGCTGTGCTATCGCTGAGCGTGGTCGTTCCCGCATCCGGATGGATACAACTTCCCGCTGAACAAGACTTGCCGCCAGCTTGCCAATAGCCGCTTTTTGCGTCATTGCCAGCGCAGTTTTTACCTGATGAGAAGGTTCATGCGCCACGCGTCCCGAGACTGGACGCCTCCGGGACACCAGCACCAACAGCTTCCTGCTGCTCCAGTTTTTGTAAATCCCGACGAATGGTGGTGTGGACACATTCATTCTGTCCGTTAGTTCGGCAATTATCGACAATGCCTTTCGAACTTGCCACGTCAAGGATGATTTCGCGGTGTTGTACGGGTATCAACTTTTGCTCCTTCCTTTGTCCTGCTGACATTCTACGCTATTTGCCTGCGAAACGTGCGCGGCGCAACTAACGCTTAGTTCACATAAAATAACACACAATGTTAATTTATGTGAATCAGCTCACCATATCGTTATCTTCCAGCGCTTATATTCACAATATCAAACAAAATATCACTTAAATTAACAAGGAGAGCAGTGAAAACGGGATCTGAGTTTCATGTCGGTATCGTTGGCTTAGGGTCAATGGGAATGGGAGCAGCACTGTCATGTGTCCGCGCAGGTCTTTCTACCTGGGGCGCAGACCTGAACAGCAATGCCTGCGCTACGTTGAAAGAGGCAGGTGCTTGCGGGGTTTCTGATAACGCCGCGACGTTTGCCGAAAAACTGGACGCTCTGCTGGTGCTGGTGGTGGATGCGGCCAGGTTAAACAGGTGCTGTTTGGTGAAACAGGCGTTGCACAACATCTGAAACCCGGTACGGCAGTAATGGTTTCTTCCACTATCGCTAGTGCTGATGCGCAAGAAATTGCTATCGCTCTCGCTGATTCGATCTGGAAATGCTGGATGCGCCAGTTTCTGGTGGTGCAGTAAAAGCCGCTAACGGTGAAATGACTGTAGTCGCCTACAGGTAGCGATATTGCCTTTGAACGACTGGCACCCGTGCTGGAAGCCGTTGCCGGAAAAGTTTATCGCATAGGTGCAGAGACCGAACTAACTTTCGACCGTAAAGTTCTTCACCAGTTGTTAGCGGGCGTACATATTGCTGCCGGAGCCGAAGCGATGGCACTTGCAGCCCGTGCGGGGATCCCGCTGGATGTAGTGTATAGCGTCGTGACCAATGCCGCCGGAAACCGCGATATTCAGAAGACCGGATGCGTCATGTGGTGGATGGCGATTACACCCCGCATTCAGCCGTCGATATTTTGTTAAGGATCTTGGTCTGGTTCCAGATACAGCCAAAGCCCTCCGCTTCCCACTGCATACGGCCTCAACAGCATTGAATATGTTCACCAGCGCCAGTAACGCGGGTTACGGGAAAGAAGACGATAGCGCAGTTATCAAGATTTTTCTCTGGCATCACTCTACCGGGAGCGAAATCATGATCAAGATTGGCGTTATCGCCGATGATTTTACCGGCGCGACGGATATCGCCAGTTTTCTGGTGGAAAACGGTCTACCAACGGTACAAATTAACGGTGTTCCAACAGGTAAAATGCCGGAAGCAATCGACGCACTGGTGATCAGCCTGAAAACGCGCTCCTGTCCGGTGGTTGAAGCCACACAGCAATCGCTGGCGGCTCTGAGCTGGTTGCAACAGCATGAGGTAGCCTGAGTTTAACGGACACTCCTTCCTGAAATAGAATGGCATCAGAAGGAGCTAATAATGAGCAGAAAAACCCAACGTTACTCTAAAGAGTTCAAAGCCGAAGCTGTCAGAACGGTTCTTGAAAATCAACTTTCGATCAGTGAAGGCGCTTCCCGATTATCTCTTCCTGAAGGCACTTTAGGACAATGGGTTACCGCCGCCAGAAAAGGGCTCGGTACTCCTGGTTCCCGCACGGTGGCTGAACTGGAATCTGAAATTCTGCAACTGCGTAAGGCGTTAAATGAAGCTCGCCTTGAGCGCGATATATTAAAAAAAGCAACAGCGTATTTTGCACAGGAGTCGCTGAAAAATACGCGTTAATCGAACAATGGCGACAACAATTTCCCATTGAAGCGATGTGTCAGGTATTTGGTGTATCCAGGAGCGGTTATTACAACTGGGTACAGCATGAACCCTCAGACAGAAAACAAAGTGATGAGCGGCTAAAACTGGAGATTAAGGTGGCACATATCCGCACTCGCGAAACATATGGAACCCGGCGGCTCCAGACGGAGCTGGCAGAGAATGGCATCATCGTTGGTCGTGACCGACTGGCACGTCTTCGTAAGGAGCTGAGGCTACGCTGTAAGCAGAAACGCAAGTTCAGAGCGACTACGAACCCGAACCACAATCTGCCAGTTGTGCCAAATCTGCTGAACCAGACGTTCGCTCCTACAGCACCAAATCAGGTCTGGGTGGCGGACCTGACGTATGTTGCCACACAGGAGGGATGGTTGTACCTCGCTGGCATCAAAGATGTTTATACGTGCGAAATTGTCGGCTACGCCATGGGAGAGCGCATGACAAAAGAGCTGACAGGTAAAGCCCTGTTTATGGCGCTCAGGAGCCAGCGCCCACCTGCCGGGCTAATCCACCACTCTGATCGAGGTTCACAGTACTGCGCATACGATTACCGGGTCATACAGGAGCAGTTTGGTCTGAAAACATCAATGTCGCGTAAAGGTAACTGTTACGACAACGCTCCGATGGAAAGCTTCTGGGGAACGCTGAAAAATGAGAGCCTGAGCCACTATCGTTTTAATAACCGGGATGAAGCCATCTCAGTAATACGGGAATACATTGAGATTTTCTACAATCGTCAGCGTCGTCACTCTCGTCTGGGGAATATCTCCCCGGCAGCCTTCAGGGAAAAATATCATCAGATGACTGCTTAAAAAAAGAACAAATGGTAGTGTCCGCTATTGCCAGTACACCTCAAATATCTCCCCGGCAGCCTTCAGGGAAAAATATCATCAGATGGCTGCTTAAAAAAAGAACAAATGGTAGTGTCCGCTATTGCCAGTACACCTCAAACATCATCAATATCAGTCATAGTATTTCCTCGGTTATTTCAAATCAGCTTTGTTTCCTTTATTTAACAGTCCGTTCCCGCGGACTGTTTTTTTATTCAGGCCAGCGGATCATCTTCTTCCTGCATGGCAAAAAGTTTTTGCATCCCCAGCCGGAAATCGCGTTCAAATTCTTCGTCATGCTCTTCTTCATATTCCGGTTGCTGAACTGCCACCACATTACCAACCGGGCGATAAACATTACTCAGCCAGGGTTCAGCCTGTTTGTGTTCCAGAATCTGAATACCTTCATCTTCAGCATCACGAATTTTTTCCTCAGCGCGTTTGCGCATTCCTTTAATACGCTGCTGTTGTTTGTGATATTCAGCACTGACAGCAAAGGCTGCGCGTTTATTGCCGTTCCATATCGCCTCACAGATAAAGCTGCCGTCCTTGCGACGTACCGTAATTCGCTCGGCGTCATGAATGTCATAACTGATAAGCACTTTGCGACCGTGTTCGTCACGCAACTCCGGCGCGTAGTAAATATTGTTCAGCCACTGAATTTCGCAGCGTCTTACCGGTCGTTCCACCATTGGGCGGAACATGTCGCGCAGCTCAAGATCACTCAGCCACTCAATTTCGGTGTCTTCTTCTGCCTGGCGTTTTTTTCTGAACTCTGTCGGGCTGTAATGCCGTCCGTTCGGTTTCATCGGCAGCTCAGAATGCGGGCGGTTGTTGTACCATTCCACGCCTTCACGAATAGCCTCAATAAGCTCCGCCCACGATGGCAGCTCGCGCATTGCCGCTTTCTGGCGGTCGTTCAGAGGCTTGTCCTGTTGCAGGGCGTTAAACGCTGAACGCAGATCACGGTTAAGTACACGCAACGATTCCCGGTCAGCACCCTTGCCAAAATAGGTGCGATACCTCCTGGCTATACGCATCGGCAGTGTCCGGTTCAGGCGTTCAATAATGCCGCGTCCCTGTGGATTACCGGCAATACCGGTAGGGTGTTTAATCCCCAGGCGTGGCAGAATACCCACGACCTCTTTGTCCAGCATGTCAGCCGTTTCACCGGAACCGTTATCCGAGTAATACAGGAACGGTTTTCCGTGGTTGCGAATGCCGTGCTGTATCGCACCGGCAACGGCGAACACGTTTTCGGCAAGGTCAAGACTCCAGCCAACAACAAACCGTGTTCCACCATCGATCACAAACGTGACTTCCGGTGAGAATGGACGCCCGTGGATCGGATGCGCACATTTCAGCTTCATACCGTGACCGTCACCAATCCAGACATAATTCACCGGCATAGCTGTCCAGTCGCGGCGGGTGAATCCTTCAAGCTGACGGTATTCACTGCCGGTAACGCGCCCTTTTTGTTTCACCACTTCCGGCAGTTTTTTCATGGCATACCGGACAACATCATAGGAAGGCATCACCTCCAGCATGTACGGTTCGTCCGCATGGCGACGCTGCCATTCTGCGACAAAATCCTCGTAGGCTTCTGACATGGGTCTGCCGTTCACCTGGCGATACTGCGCCAGAAATTCAGGCAGCCAGCTGATTTCTTCCGGTTTTATTTCGTCGCGTTTTCCCGGTGCCAGTAACAGCAGCCGTTCGGCGGCGTTCTGCGACTGGTTGTATTTCAGAACCCACTGGTAAAGTGGATCGCGGCTGATAGTACGATTAGCGCCACGTTTTGCATTGGCGTTAACTGCGGCCTGTTGCAGGCGCTCCGGCAGCTCACCTTTACGGGCTTTTTCAACAAGAAAGTTAATGGCTTTCAGTCGCCCGGGGTTACCGGCGCTTTCCAGCTTCAGCACTTCCACCACCAGCGCAGCTCTTGCTTCAGATACCCAGCGCTGGTTTTCGGTCAGCGCATTCAGGCGTTCTTCCATCAGTTGTGGAGAACCGCGATATGCTTCGATTGCCTGGACAGCGTCAGGATTGCGTGTTTTTCTGGTAACAGCTTTCACTTCAGAAACATTGTTCTCTGTAGCCACCAGCTGTTCCACATAGCGTTCACGCAGTGCCTTTCGTGTTATTTCAGGCAGACAATCAATGTGGTACTCAATGGCTTTTGTGCCTTCCCGACGGCGACTAACGTCACCAAGATCACGAGAAAAACGCTGTAACGCCTGTCGGATGCCTTTTGTGGTGGCTGGCATTCCTGGTACGCCGAGCAGGTCATTTACGGTAACGTACGACTGCATATCACGACGCCTTCCTGATAAATCCATCGTTACGATACCGGCTGGGCCAGATGATTTCTGGCGGTACACCTATAGCGTCAGAAATTACGCGTTCGTATTTTTTGTTTGGTGTGCGAACTACCGCTTTCAGTGAATCCTGAGCATAACCAGCATGGAGTGAAAGCTCCCGGAAGGAAGACCACCCGTTATCTTTGAGCGCCAGCTGAATCTTCAGCGAAGGCCAATCGCGGTCACTATCTTCTCTTTGTCTCATCTTTCCTTTAACCTACAAAATTACCCGCGCGGATATCCGGTCGGATATCCGTATGGATAAAGATTAAGATACCAAAGACTCCCTGCAAAGGGCTCTTTGGTGTTTTTATGATTTATTTTTTAATTTTATTATTTATCAATGAATTAGATAGAAAGGAACCAAGAATGAGAAAAGCACCCCAAGGTTCTTTTCCTGCCGATGGAAAAGAACCGATTATCGAAAGAATCTTTAGGTTAGTAGAACGATACCCTTCAAGAAATGCGGCTGCTCGGGCATGGGGGATCAATGAAGGCACTTTAAAAAATTATTACAACAGGCGGGATTACGCACCGATACCACGCCCGTATCAGTTAAAAAAGATAGCAGAAAGCGAAAATGTTACCTTGGAATGGCTCATGACGGGAGAGGGTGATGTTGAACTAAAAGATTCCAAAGAACCCAAAAAAGAGAATGCGGATAATGTTGATGCTCAAATTCTAATGTTCTTGTCATTTCTTAAACCACAAGAAAAACAACAAGTAGCTGATGTTCTTGGGAGAAAAGGAGCGGAGCAATTACTCATTCTTCTGGATGAGCACATCCAAGAGTTGCACGCTCTAGTTGGAGTTCGTAGAGCCATAGCGTTAAGCCTTGGTAATTTGCCAGACGAAAAGGTTAGAGAGATTTACGCGTTGTCCGAAGCTAAGGGCGATCACTTAAATCTACCTCAGAAAGCAGCCAGCGCATAACCCAGTGCAAGTGCCTAGCTGTGCTAAAATTACATTGGTTTTGGCGCTTGCACCCATCAGCGCTATAATAAACACCTGAATCGTTTTTGAACGGTCTTTAAAGGCTATTGTAAGAACCTGTGAGTTATCTTGAATGTTTTATTGATATCGAACCGTTTAACATTTTTGGACTCGCTTTATCTTGAAAACCTTGAGTTCCTAACTTGTTGATTCCAATCTATTCCCGTCTTTTTTAATCTCTTCCCGGTTATCTTGAATAAATTACCTAGTCATAGGTAGTCGATTTCGGTCCACGGCATACCGAGATAGAGTGATTCGAAAATCGGTTTGCTGCGATAAGAGACTTTATCGATGCGCACCACGGTCATGTTGCGCCCACCGGAGTAGTGCCCGGTAAACTCACCGAACGGCCCTTCGATTTCGCGTTTACGGCTTTCGATAACCCCTTCGAGGATCACTTCTGAACCCCACGGCACATCAAAACCGGTCAGCGGAGCGGTGGCGATCGGGTACGGGCTTTCACGCAGCGCGCCTGCCATTTCATACTCAGACTGATCGTATTTCAGCGGCGTGGCCCCCATCAGCGTGATGATCGGATCGTTACCGAGCGTGATCGCAATCGGCAGATCTTCACCGCGCTCTTCTGCTTTATGCAGATGCAGGGCGATATCGTGCATCGGCACCGGTTGCAGGCCGAGCTTACGCTTGCCCTTCACTTCCATGCGGTAGATGCCGACGTTCTGCTTGCCGAAGTTATCCGGGTCGAGCGGATCGCGGGAAACCACGCACGCTTTGTCGAGATAGAAACCGCCATCGCCATCATTCAGACGAAACAGCGGCAGAATATCGAACAGGTTGATCTCTTCGCCATCGACGGTGTTCTGCGCCCAGGCTGGATTGGCGCGGCGCTCCGGGGCAATCGGGAAGTTATCCCAGCGGCGGATAAACTCATCAATCTGCTTTTTGACCGGGGTGTTTGGTGGCAGGCCAAGGGAAATCGCGTGGTTCTGCCAGGAACCGATGGTATTCATCGCCACGCGGGCATCGGTAAAGCCGCGAATATTATCAAACCACAGCGCGGGCGCGCCGTCGCCGATACGCCCGGTGGCGTTAGCTGCTGCTGCCAGATCCGGCTCAGCGTTCACTTCTTCGCTGATTTTCAGTAACTGGCCGTGGTCATCAAGCGCCTGTAAAAAGCTGCGTAAATCATCAAATGCCATTATTCATTCTCCTGAGAAAAATTCCGGGCCTGCGGCAATCCTTGCCAGCGCCTGGCGTGGGGATGTTCGAGGCCAAATTGATCCAGCACGCGGGCTACCACATGGTGGACAATGTCATCTACCGTTTCGGGATGGTTATAAAAGGCAGGCATCGGCGGCACCATCGCCACGCCCATGCGTGAAAGTGCGAGCATATTTTCGAGATGGATGGTGCTAAGCGGCATTTCACGCGGCACCAGCACCAGTTTGCGGCCTTCTTTGAGCACGACGTCCGCCGCGCGCCCTACCAGGCCATCGGCGTAACCAGCGCGGATACCGGCGAGCGTTTTCATACTGCACGGAATAACGATCATGCCGTCGGTACGAAAAGAACCGGATGAGATGATCGCCGCCTGATCCGCCGGGTTATGGCTGAAGTCTGCGAGGGCAGCAACATCGCGAGCGCTGTAAGGCGTTTCCAGTTCAATGGTGGTTTTCGCCCACTTCGACATCACCAGATGAGTCTCGACATTCGGCATCTCACGCAGCGCTTGCAGTAATGCCACACCAAGAGGCGCACCGGTAGCCCCTGTCATCCCGACGATCAGTTTCATTGCTTATTCTCTTAATTATTCGTATACGAACGTTATTATTAACATACTCCTTCATTTCCACAGCGGCAAGGATTGAAAAGTAACAACATCTTCTTCGTCACTAAAAAACCGCTATGATAGCGACAGAGAATTAGCCCGGAGTTTACATGGCGTTACGAAATAAAGCGTTCCATCAGTTACGACAGCTTTTTCAGCAGCACACGGCTCGCTGGCAGCACGAGTTACCTGACCTGACCAAACCACAGTACGCGGTGATGCGCGCCATTGCTGATAAACCTGGTATTGAACAGGTGGCACTGATAGAAGCAGCAGTCAGCACCAAAGCAACGCTAGCAGAAATGTTGGCAAGAATGGAAAATCGTGGCTTAGTCAGACGTGAACATGACGTCGCTGACAAGCGGCGACGCTTTGTCTGGCTGACTGCCGAAGGAGAAAAGCTACTTGCTGCGGCGATACCTATTGGTGACAGCGTGGATGAGGAATTTTTGGGGCGTTTGAGTGGAGAAGAGCAGGAGCTGTTTATGCAGTTGGTGCGCAAGATGATGAGCACATAGAATGCTGATTGCCGGGTAGGACGCTGACGTGTCTTATCCAGGCGACAAAAACACAAGCTTCCCAAACAAAAGAAAAAGGCCAGCCTCACGCTTGAGACTGGCCTTTCTGAGCAGTGCTTACTTACTCGCGGAACAGCGCTTCGATCTCAGCCCCTGCGTTTGCAGGATTTCACGCGAAACGGCGCAGGCCTTCAACCTGAATCTGGCAAACCTGGTTCACGGGTGAGGCCGATTTCACGACCTACATCTTCCAGTGTTGCCGCTTCGTACCCCGGCGAAGACCGAATCGACGTGCCAGCACTTCACGCTGTTTGGCGTTCAGCTGGAACAGCCGTTTGACGATGCTCTGCTTCATATCGTCATCTTGCGTCATATCTTCCGGACCGTTATTCTTTCATCGGCAGGGGTGTCCAGCAACGCTTTTTCGGAATCACCACCAGCGGGGTGTCTACCGAGGTAATGCGCTCGTTAAGACGAAGCATACGGCTGACGTCATCAACTGGCTTATCCAGTTGCTCTGCAATCTCTTCCGCACTTGGTTCATGGTCCAGCTTATGGGACAACTCACGTGCGGTTCGCAGGTAAACGTTCAGCTCCTTTACGATGTGAATCGGCAAACGAATAGTACGGGTTTGGTTCATAATCGCCGGTTCAATCGTCTGGCAAATCCACAAGGGTTGCGTATGTTGAGAAGCGGAAACCACGTTCCGGGTCAAACTTCTTCTACCGCGCGGATCAGCCCGAGTTGCCCTCTTGGATGAGGTCCAGCAACGCCAGACCACGATTGCCATAACGGCGGGCAATTTTTACCACCAGACGCAAGTTCTTCTGGATCATACCGGCGGCGAGCGGCGACATCTCCACGCAGTGCGCGACGCGCAAAATAAACTTCTTCTTCGGCCGTTAACGGTGGTGGATGACCAGATACACCAAGGTAAAGCTGAGTCGCGTCCACACACGCTGTGTGGCTCCCTGCGATAACAGTTCCTCTTCGGCCAAATCGTTATCACTGGGTTCCTCTTCTACTAAGGCCTTTTCGTCAAAAACCTCAACTCCGTCTCATCAAATTCCGCATCTTCATTTAAATCATGAACTTTCAGCGTATTATTGACTCATAAGGTGGCTCCTACCGTGATCCCTTGACGGAACATCAAGCCAAAGCCTGGTTCCGCCGATTTATCGCTGCGGCAAATGGTAAGGCATTTTTCTTACAGGTTTACCCTTGTAACGAACTTCAAAATGCAGCGTGTTGAACTGGTTCCGGTGCTACCCATGGTTGCTATTTTTTCCCCGCCTTCACTTCTTGTTGTTCCCGGACCAGCATTGTGTCGTTATGGGCGTAGGCGCTCGGGTAATCATCATTATTTGTGATGATAATCAGATTACCGTAGCCGCGCAGCGCGTTACCGGCATTGAACGCGGCCATCTGCGGTCGCGATAATTGCCTGTATTTGCTGCCTGCGATATCAATCCCTTTGTTGCCCCTCAGAAGCGCAAAGGTTTGGAATCACTTTGCCCTCAGTCGGCCAGCGCCAGGGTGGAGATAGGCGTACTAGTTTGATGTGCCTGCTGACAGTCGGCTGGGTTGTGCTTGCTGTTGGTACGTTACAGGCGCTGTGACCGTGGTGGCGGTTGGCTTGTTTGTTCGGCAACATTTTGTTAGCACTCTGTTCACCCGAGGAAGACTTCAGAATACATAATATAGGGTGCGACACAACAGCGACGGTGGAATTTTGTGCAGGCTTGATCACAACTCCTTGCTCTGCTGCGTCGGCCTGGGTAATGGCATTCCGCCAGTGATTGGCGTAGAACATACCCACCTGCAAGGTCTGACCAACGTTAGGCGCGGTATGGTGCCTGAATATTGTTGCGCTGAGCAAGGTCACGGAAATCATTGGGAGTAATGGAGGAGCGATCAACAAAGGTGTGTCACCCTTTCACGGTATAGGTACTGCCGCTATAACTGCCTTTCGGAATGTTCCCATACTGACGGTTATAGACGATGCGTCCGTTTTCCATCTGTACCGGCTGCTGAGCTACTGGCTGCACTGGCTGGATTTGCGGTTGTTGAGTAGCCTGAATTTGTGGCTGCTGTTACCGCTAAATTGCGAGTACTGCGCTGTAGACGTCGTCCCCATTTTCGGCGGCGGCGTAATCGACGTACCAGAATCATCTGCAGGCGCATTGCCATTAACGGAGCTGAGCCGGTGCCGGTGGATTGAAGTGTCAGAACAGCCTGCCAGCCATAGCAAAACCGTGACAAAGCCGCAATGCGGCGAACGGTGAATTTTGGGCTTCCCGCGCTCATTTTCTGCAGGAAAAATTGGTTAATAACCGGTGACGTAATTACCGTGCAAGGCACCCTACTGAACACTGGAAAAGATCTTCACGATACGCTGACCTGCAAAATGGCAAGAGAAAAATCCGAGTATTTCCTCACGTTTTAAGCCAGCTCACCCTTCACTAAAGGGACAAAGCGCCACGCCTCCGCCGTATCGATAATAAATTCGCCTCCCCGACGACGCACCCGTTTCAAATACTGGTGTCCTTCCCCTACGGGTAAGACGAGAATCCACTTCGTCCAGCTGCGTCATTAGCGCGGGTCGGTTGCAGGCGGTGCCGCCGTAACAATGATAGCGTCAAACGGCGCACGTGCCTGCCAACCTTGCCATCCATGCGCCATGACGGGTTGAAACATTATGTAAATCAAGATTTTTCAGGCGGCGACGTGCCTGCCACTGCAAGCCTTTAATCCGTTCAACCGAGCAAACATGCTGGACAAGATGCGCAGGATTGCCGTTTGATATCCCGAACCGGTGCCAATTTCCCGGCGCCGCGACTGCGGCGTCAGCTGAGTAATTCGGTCATTCGCGCCACCATATATGGCTGGAAATTGTCTGCCCTGACCTATCGGCAAAGCGATATTGTCCCAGGCTTTTTGTTCAAACGCTTCATGAACAAATTTTCACGCGGCACGGCGGCAAGTGCATTGAGCACCTGCTCATCCTGAATACCTTGCGCACGTAATTAATCCCAGAAGTGCTTGTACGCGTCTGCTTACCATTGCGTGCCAACTCCACGCTGTTTAACCAGTCTGAAGACCACATCTTGCGCGCTATGCGCAGTTGACATCCACATGCAGCGGCGTGATGGAGACATCACCCTCATCTACCGCAGCAAAATCGGTCCCCGGACCAGCATCACGTTCACCAGCAGGCCAATCCAGTACAGCGTATTGCCCACGCGATCTTGCTGCGGGATCACCTGATCTGCCGGATGTCGTGCCCGCAGCGCGTCACGCGAATACCTTTTGAATTTGATCCAAGGGTAAATCCGGAACGTTTGATATTAAGAATACGCCGGTGCACAGCGGCTCTTTACACAGTGCGCGCAAAATTGAACAGGTACCGCCGCGGGCGGTGTCGTAATGTTTATGCCCGTCAAGCGACGGCAAGCGCCGGAAAACCTAAATGGCGGCCTTCCATCGCAGCAGCTACTTCATTACCGGAATAATGACGTCATCCCCCAGATTCGGCCCGGCGTTAATTCCGGACACGACGATGTCCGGCACGGAGCACATCAGAGCGTTCACGCCAAGATCAACGCGATGGGACGGGGTTCCGTTTGCACAGCAATATCACCATTTTCAAAGGTAAACGTGCGCTGGGAGTTTTCCAGTGTCGGAGAATTTGAAGCGCCGCTGCGGTTAGAATGGGGGCGACCACCTGAACGTCAGCAAACTCACGCGAGGCTTTCGCCAGCGTTTGTATACCGGGTGCATCTACCCGTCATCATTCTCAGCAATATGCGCATAATCACCTGTTGTGTTGATAAGTTCCCTGACAACGCTGCATTACAAAACTACCGCCAGGAAGCCAGAAACGAATCTCTACGGTGACGTCATCCCACGAGTTTCCAGCTTAATTGTTTCGGATACAGCAGCATCGCTCTGCGCGCGGCTTAGACTTTTTCGCGCACGGGTCAGGCTTATAATTCAGTTCTGCGGCGACAGCTGCCTGTTCGAATGCCAGCGCTTCACGCTGAGTTCCCATTCGCCGCTGCCGGCAATGCGGCGGTTATCATCAGCTCTTTATCGTTGACGCGACGCTGTAATTCCACAGTTCTTCGGGTGAGTACGACCAACCAGGCTGCACGTCCGGCTTTGGTAGCGCATCGCCGTCAACAACTTGATTAACGTCTGCTTTTTTGAGGCGCTCAGCAACAATCTGATTGAACAACGCACTGCGGGCTGCCGACAACCAAAAACTCCGTTTATTGCAATCGCGCACCGGAGTATTGCGTTGCGCCCAGCGCAGCGCGCCCTGCAATTTTACCGCCAATCCCGAAAACGTTGGGCACCGAAGTAGTTCGGTACACCTTTTACGCAAATATCGATTAAAGCATTGTTCAACGTCATCACAATGCTCACTTTCGCGCCAGAACCAGGGTAAAGGCGTTACCTTTCAGCGCGCCTAAACGCAGCTTGCGCTTGTGCCGCGCATACTCCAGCACCTGGCAGCCTTCCAGTTGAAAGGCACTCAGAATCGGGCATTTCCTTGCGGCAGGCGAGCGCATAACCGCTGCTCCGTAACAGCGTGTTTTTCTGCTTGTCCAGCGAAGCTGACTTCTTGGGCATGAATTTTCAGGAACTTCGCCAGTGCATCCGCCACAAAACGGGTTTTCCAGCAACTTTTGCGGTTTCTAACCAGAATATGCTCACCTTCACCATCAGGCTGGAAGCCCAAATCTTCCACCACCACAAAGTCTTCCGGATTGGCTTTCAGCAGCCAGGTGCCTTGCAGTTTACCGTGGAGGTCAGTGAGATATCAAACTCAATCATTTTGTTGTTTGCCTTAATGAGTAGCGCCACCACTTCACGGGCGATCCCTTGCCACGTCCGGTAAATCCCAGTTTTTCCGTAGTAGTGGCTTTAGTTTAACATCATCCATATGGCAGCCAAGATCTTCGGCAATAAACGCGCACATTTGTGGAATGTGCGGCGACGTCTTCGGTGCCTGAGCGATGATAGTGACGTCGACGTTGCCCAAGGGTGTAACCCTGGCCTGAATACGACGCCAGGCTTCGCGTAGCAGCTCGCGGCTGTCGGGCACCTTTGCGATCCCGGATCGGGTCTTCCGGGAACAGCTTGCCGATCTGCCAGCGCCGCCGCGCCAAGCGATCCGTTCAGGGTCAACGCATGAGCGCCACGTCGCCATCAGAATGCGCCAGCAATCCTTTTTCGTAAGGAATGCGTACGCCACCAATGATAATTGGGCCTTCACCGCCAAAGGCGTGTACATGCGAAACCGTGTCCAATTCGCATATGTCTTCTCCTGATGGATGGTTCGGGTGAGGTGAGACTCGGCCAGTGCCAAATCTTTGGGCACGTGACTTTAATGTTATCCGCGCGGCCTTCGACCAACTGAGGATGGAATCCGCAATCTCCCAGCGCCGAGGCTTCGTCAGTAATAGTCGCGCCTTCATTTAGAGCGCGCGTCAGACAGTCATGTAACAGCTCACGAGGGAAAAATTGCGGCGTCAGCGCGTGCCATAAGCCGTTGCGATCGACGGTATGAGCAATGGCATTTTTGCCCGGTTCGGCACGTTTCATAGTATCGCGCACTGGTGCGGCGAGGATCCCTCCCGTGCGGCTGGTTTCGCTCAACGCCAACAATCGCGCAAGGTCATCCTGATGCAAACAAGGACGAGCGGCGTCATGCACCAATACCCACTGCACATCGCCAGCGGCTTTCAGACCTGCCAGCACGGAATCGGCACGCTCATCACCGCCATCTACAACGGTGATTTGCGGATGATTCGCCAGAGGAAGTTGTGCAAAACGGCTATCGCCAGGACTTATGGCAATGACGACACGTGTCACCCGGGGATGCGCCAGCAGCGCATGCACCGAGTGTTCAAGAATGGTTTGATTACCGATTGAGAGATATTGCTTAGGACATTCCGTTTGCATTCGACGGCCAAATCCGGCCGCCGGAACCACGGCGCAAACATCCAAATGAGTGGTTGCCATGTTAATTCCCGGGCTGATTTATCGATTGTTTTGCCCCGCAGACTGTGCGCGCTTCGACGCGTCAGGCACCAGACGATAAAAAGTTTCGCCCGGCCTGGTCATGCTGAGTTCATTACGCGCACGCTCTTCGAGCGCCTCCTGGCCGCCATTGAGATCGTCAATTTCGGCAAAAAGTTGATCGTTTCGCGCTTTAAGTTTCGCGTTTGTAGCTTGCAGTGCCGCCACATCATCATTGACGCGGGTATAGTCATGTATACCGTTCTTACCGAACCACAGCGAATACTGTAGCCAGACCAGAATAGCCAGCAACAGCAGCGTTAGTTTACCCATCCTGCCCCCTGAAAAACTGCATCATCATCCCATGCATCCGAAGACGACTCTACATCCTCTGTTGGGGATACCGCGACAACGCGGGCAAATGTACCACATTTGTCCATTGTTACGTATACCCAGGGCGTGCAGAACATAATCTCATTATTAGTTACGGTTTGAATTATGAACAGAGGAGACAAGAAAGTACAAATTAGCCCAGTAGCCACATAAACAGTGCGCCAAACATAATGCCTACTGTCACCAGGGTGAAAACAATACTGTAGCGTAGCTTTCCGTCCATCAATGAATGCAGCGCAATCCCCACCACTACCGCGACAGGCATCAGTGCCAGAAAGAAAGGCCAGGTGTAGAGAAAGAAGAACAGCGTGTTAGAGCCATAAATCAACATCGGCATCGCCAGCGCAAATAACCAGGAGATAAAACCGACCACGGCACCAGGCAGTGACCATGTAGTTTCTTCATCCTCAGTAAGGCTGTCGTTATTTGTTAGTGTAATGTTATGGCTATTACGATATTCAAATCCCGTTACTTTACGAACCGGCATGAAAAACCCGGTGGTGTCTCAGGATCTCATAGATCCGTTTCTGTCTCAAGAGATTGAATAATTGCTGTACCAAATTTGTTAACTAATCGTTCACGATCAGATGAATTTCTGCCGATTCTGAGGTGCTTCTAAAATGGAATCTATTCCCTAAAGTTGCGCAATGCACCGGCACGCGCTTTTCTGTATAAGCCTTTTGGATCGCGGGTTCGCAAATCGCCAGCGGCGTATCATAAACACTTCGATAAAGTGCCCTCTCCTACGCGTTCGCGAACCATCTCGGCGTTTGCGCGGCGTGGCGAGATAAATGCGGTCAGCATGACCAGTCCGGCTCTCAACTATTAAATTCGCCACTTCACCGACGCGACGGATATTCTCTTCACGATTGGCATCGCTAAAACCGAGATCGCTGCATAATCCGTGGCGAACATTATCGCCATCCAGCAAATACGTATGATGCCGAAATTCATGCAACGCCTCCACGCCCCGGCGACCGTTGATTTACCGGACCGGAAGAGGCCGGTAAACCACAGCACTACACCACGATGACCGTGCAGCTCGCGTTGTTACTACCGGATGGCTACGCCAGACGCCGTTCCGCCATGCAGCGCCATTATTTATCCCCAGCAAATCGCGCGCGCCCCAGTGCGGAAAGTGGCGACGAACCAGAGCATTCATTCTAGTTCGAATGCACTTGAATTCAGATGGCGCAGCAGTTGCCTGGCTAACTGGCTCGTGCACCATACCGGCACCATGGTCACATTGCTCAGGCGATTCATAAAATCAGCCACCGTTACTGGATTTTTGTTGATAACGATTAGCGCACGTGCGGCTCGTCAAAAGTGAGATCACGAGGCCGATCCCATTTAGTGGCAGGTTTTCAACTTCACGCTGGGTAAGGTTATTAATATCATCGCATAGCCAATGCCATCAAGCCTTCCATGCGTGCTCTTACCGGTAATTTGACGTCGGAACTCGGGCCCTAGACAAGTCGGCCGTTCCGCCATCCACACCCACATCGACCTATGCGCTCTGCACCGCCAACGTTGTCCGCCGCGAGCAGCATTGCCCACGGCTGATGTCGATCTCATCCGTGGACACGACGTGATCGCCGCAAAGGCTTCTTCGCCATCACCATCAAAGTCACCATCCGCGCGACGTTTGATTCCACACCAGAGGGAGGACTCTCGACAGCATCGCCGATCTTCCACGTGACCGGACGCCAGCGGCGTAACCACCAAAATCGATATTTGGCGATTAACGTACTGCACCGGGAAGCGGATGGCCGAGCATCCACCACTCGCTGGATCTCCACGGTTTCCAGCACTTCCAGCAGTGTCGGACCGCTGTACGACGGCAGACTTTCACTTTGCGATGCCACGTCGTCGCTTTCCAGTGCAGAGAGCGGCACAAAGCGATATCCAGATTACCCGGCAGCTGCCCGGCAAAGGTCAAATAATCTTCACGAATACGGGTGACGTCTCTTCACTCTAATCCATCATATTCATTTTGTCATTATCGCCACGACCAGATGTTTGATCCCCAACAGTGTGGAGATAAAACTGTGACGACGGGTTGGATCAGCACGCCTTTACGGGTATCGATCAGTAGCATCGCCAGTTCACATGTCGATGCGCCAGTCGCCACATTGCGGGTGTACTGCTCGTGCCCTTGGGTGTCGGCGAGAATAAATTTACGCTTCTTGGTGAGAAATAGCGGTAGGCCACGTCAATGGCGATGCCCTGTTCGCGCTCAGCTTGCAGGCCGTCGACCAGCAGAGCCCTTGCAGCTTTTGCCCTGGTGCCGCGGCGCGACACCGTCGTTATGCAGCGATGAGGCTGATCTTAAGATTTGGCGGGTATCGTGCAGCAGACGACCAATCAGAGTACTTTTGCCGTCATCGACGCTACCACAGGTCAGAAAACGCAGCAGGCTTTTATGTTGTTGCGCAATCATCCTGCTTTGATCGCCGCCTTCATTTGCGATTTGTTGTGCAAGTGCGGTGTTCGATCTTAAAATACCCCCGACGTTTTTCAGCTCCATAGACCCTGCCTGGTCGTGGTCAATTACGCGGCCCTGACGTTCACTGGTGGTGGAAACCAGCATCTCTTCGATGATTTCCGGCAGTGTTTGTGCATTTGACTCCACCGCACCGGTCAGCGGCCAGCAGCCCAGCGTACGGAAACTCACCATCCGTTTTTAATCACTTCGCCCGGTTGCAGGTCGATACGGTTGTCATCAATCATCATCAACATACCGTCGCGTTCAGACCGCACGTTCGCAGCGAGATAGTGCGGAACAATGTCGATATTTCGACCAATGTATTGCCAGATCCTGCTCGGTCCAGTTAGAGAGCGGAAGACGCGGATGCTTTCGCCTCTGTTAATTTGCCCGTTGTAGTTGTGCCACAGCTCCGGCGCTGATTTTTCGGATTCCGAGCGATGGAAGCAGTCACGGAAAGGGTAGATTCGCTCTTTAGCGCGGGATTCTCTTCGTCACGGCGCACACCACCGAAGGCGGCATCAAAACCGTATTTGTTCAGCGCCTGTTTCAGGTTTTCAGTTTTCATAATATCGGTATGTTCTCGTTGCCGTGCACGAATGGATTAATCCCCATCGCCACGCCTTTGGGTTTTTATGCACCAGCAGTTCGCAGCCGTGGCTTTAGGGGTACGATCGCGGAACTCAACATCTCGCATCTCCAGCCGGTATCGACATGCAGCAACGGGAAAGGCAGCGTACCTGGATAAAACGCCTTGCGCGCCAGATCCAGCATGACGCTGGAATCTTTACCGATAGAGTAGAGCATCACCGGATTTGAGAGTCTGCCGCCACCTCGCGAATAATGTCGATGCTTTCCGCTCCCAGTTGCCGCAGGTGAGTAAGTCGTATTTGAATCCATAACCGTTCCTTTGCAATACCGTTATTTTCTTGCCATCAGATGTTTTCGACTATAGGGAGCGTAAGAGGACGAATGAAATTACCAAATTAGAATGAGTAGTTCCTTAACGGAATAACGATTTGGCAAAGCTAATATCAAAAAGTGCTTAACGCACCGGATTTCGGCGTTTCAGCAGAATTTGAAATTGTTTTTAGCGCAGCGGCAGTTCATACTATGGCGGTAAAAAAATTGCATGGTATTTAAGGACTCACTATGTTTTCCGCATTCGCCACCGTACCGCTGCCCTGGCGCTTGGCGTATGCTTATTCTCCCCGTACACGCCTCGTCACCTAAACCTGGCGATTTTGCTAATACTCAGGCACGACATATCGCTACTTTCTTTCCGGGACGCATGACCGGAACTCCTGCAGAAATGTTATCTGCCGATTATATTCGCCAACAGTTTCAGCAAATGGGTTATCGCAGTGATATTCGGACATTTAATAGTCGGTATATTTATACCGCCCGCGATAATCGTAAGAGCTGGCATAACGTGACGGGAAGTACGGTGATTGCCGCTCATGAAGGCAAAGCGCCGCAGCAAATCATCATTATGGCGCATCTGGATACTTACGCCCCGCTGAGCGATGCTGACGCCGATGCCGATCTCGGCGGGCTGACGTTACAAGGAATGGATGATAACGCCGCAGGTTTAGGTGTGATGCTGGAGATTGGCAGAACGCCTGAAAAATACGCCTACCGAGTATGGTATTGATTTGTGGCGACCAGCGGCGAAGAGGAAGGGAAATTAGGCGCTGAGAATTTACTCAAGCGGATGAGTGACACCGAAAAGAAAATTCGCTGCTGGTGATTAATGTCGATAACTTAATTGTTGGCGATGAATTGTATTTCGACAGCGGTGTAAAAACCCCTGAAGCAGTAAGGAAATTAACGCGCGACAGGGCGCTGGCAGTTGCACGCAGTCACGGAATAGCCGCAACGACGATCGGGGGTTGAAATAAAGTTATCAGAAAAGGCACTGGGTGTTGTAATGACGCAGAAATATCGACAAAGCGGGCATTGCTGTACTTTCGGGGGAAGCGACGAACTGGAATCTTGGAATAAGGATGGTTATCAGCAACGCGCAAGAACGAACGCATTGTGGGAATAGCTGGCACTACGTAAGACTGATAATCAAGAGCATATTGATAAGGCACTTCCGGAAGAATAGAACGTCGCTGCCGTGACGTTATGCGGATAATGCTACCTCTGGTGAAGGAGTTGGCGAAGGCGTCTTGATGGGTTTGAAAATGGGAGCTGGGGTGTCTACCGCAGGGGCGGGGAATTCTAAGTGATATCCATCATCGCGTCCAGTGCGCCGGTTTACTTCCGGGAAAACCGCACCGTATTGCGCCGGTTTATCTCCGCTGGAGCGGGGAACACCTCTGGCGAATAGAAAGCAAGCCAGGTTTTGACCAGTCGATCGTACATGGCATTGGCCGTTGCCATTGTTGGCAGGCCAAAAAACAGCCCCTGAGCGTTACCCGCAGCCATCAACCTGTGCGCCAGGATAAGCGCCGCTTCTGTTTTACCTGCGCCGGTCACATCTTCCAGAATAAACAACTGTGGTCCTGGCTGATTGATATCCAGATCCAGCACCTTTTGCTGTAACGGTGTCGTATTCTCAATAAAAGGAAACAGCGTATTAATTCCGGTGAAAGGCGCGGTTTCTGCTTGTGGCGGAAAGACGGTTAATGCGTTTTGAGCCTGAACTAAAGCCTTTTGCCAGTAATCTTCAATATCCATTGCCTGTGCGACGCGTGGAAAAAATCGCGTTGACGACCCTGTCCAGTCTGCAAGTACGACGGTTGCAGAGATATACCAGGAAAGTTGTTTTATAAGTTCAACGCCCTCGTCATCATCCCAGAATGTGGGGATCTCTATTCGCGGAAACAGTGGCTTGATTTCAAGGAGAAAATCTCGTGCTGCAGCTTTGTCTTCAGGCAGAAAATTATCCAATTCATCCATACGATCAGGGGGCCGACCATGATGCCCTGTCGTCACGGGCATCCACATTTCTATCACTCGCCTAAGTTTGCGCGGAGAGAGCGAAGATGAAGGAAGTAACTCCTGACATTCACTTAAATAATGATTCCACAACCAGTAGCCCAGCGTTGAATGAGAGATTTTTTCGTAATTTTTTCTGGCACCTTCCTGAATCTTGAATTCAGGGGGCAGGTAAAGTTGTTGAAAAGAGCGGGCAAATTTTCCAATATCGTGCCAGCACAGCAACCAGGCGAAAAATTGAGCTGCCTGTTCCTTGTCAGAAATCCCTAATTGACGAAAATAATCAGCCAGCCCGAAGCAATTTCTTTTAACCATTAAATAGCCCATTGCGGCCACATCCAGCAAATGCCAGCAAAGAAGGTGATAGTCGTCGATACCCTCTTTCTCGCCACGTCGGTTTTTTCCCCAGAAATCAAAGAAAGTCACAATATTTTTATCCTTCAGTAAACTTAAAGGATATTTACGCATATTTTAAAAACTATCTATGATATATATCAGCCAATAAAACATTTACATTATGAATAAATTAATGATTTTCATTCCAAATTCATAATAATAAATAGAGACTATATATTCACATAAAAAATATAAATTTTCAAAAAGGTTAGGAAGGTTAAACGATTACAATTCAGTACGTGGTGTTTTACCCCCGCGCGGGCGACTTCTTCGATTCGTAAGTGAAGAACTGCCTTAACTCCATACCACGTCTGACACCAACTCACACAACGAGTCACCTACCATCAACGTGAATCCCAGTACTGTACAACACAGTACGATGATTGCCACAAGGGCATATTTTGTCAGCATGTCTTGCCTCCCTGCAAAGAAGAGACTAACATCCGAATTGCTACGTTCGAACGCGAGCCTCAGGTTGATAGAAATATCGCCTGGGGCTTTTGTCCATCTGGAACCTCGCGAATGCTTAACGCCAGACAGCCTCAAGCACCCAACGCCATTCTATACCTGTTAATTTTCCCTGCGATGTTCACCTTTAAATGCCGGAATGCTGCTCGCAAAATAAAAACGCCCCCATCATTTCTGACAGAGGCGTTTAATTTATCCGGCAATATTTACCCTTCGTGTAATCCACATTCCCTTTTTAAGCCAAAGAAACGCGTTTCTTCTTCCGCCATGCCGGGTTCCCATTTACGGGTTGTATGGGTATCGCCCACCGATAAATATCCTTCGTCCCATAATGGGTGATATTTCAGGCCATGTTTTTGCAGGTACTGATAAATAGTTCGGTTATCCCAGTCGATAATCGGCAGCACTTTAAATACGCCACGCTGAATTGCCAGCACCGGTAAATTGGCACGGCTGCCGGATTGTTCACGCCGCAGGCCAGCAAACCACGTTTGCGCATTCAGTTCTTTCAGCGCCCGGTTCATCGGTTCGACTTTGTTGATGTCATTGTACTTTTCAATGCCTTCAACGCCCTGTTCCCACAGTTTGCCGTAGCGTGCTTCCTGCCAGGCGGCGCTTTCGGTAGCGCGGTACACTTTCAGGTTGAGCTTGAGTTTGTCCGTTAACTCGTCAATAAAGCGGTAGGTTTCCGGGAACAGATAGCCGGTGTCGGTGAGGATCACCGGAATATCCGGGTGAATCTGATTCACCAGATGCAGGCTCACCGCCGCCTGAATGCCAAAGCTGGAAGAAAGTACATATTCACCGGGCAGATTATCCAGCGCCCAGGCAACGCGGCCTTCAGCGTCCAGTTTTTCCAGTTCGGCGTTAGTTTCTGCCAGCGCCAGAATGCGATCTACCTTCGGCAGTTCGTTCAGGGCGTTTAGATCGAGTTTGGACATAGATTCCTCACTGTTTGCCTTGCCTGATGCGACGCTCACGCGTCTTATCAGGCCTACAAGACCGGGCTGATGGTTAATCCCACAAATCGCGCGCCGGATCGAGCACCGGGCGAATGATGCCCGCACGCACCGTAAAGTCGCCGAAGCCTTCACCCGCTTCGCGCTCTTTCGCCCAGCGCCCTATCAGTTCATCAAGCGACGCCAGGATTTCCGGCTCGGTGATGTTTTCTTTATACATCCGTGGGATACGTGTCCCAATGCGGTTGCCGCCAAGATGCAGGTTGTAGCGACCCGGTGCTTTACCCACCAGGCCCACTTCCGCCAGCATCGCGCGACCACAACCGTTCGGGCAGCCTGTTACACGCATCACGATATGCTCATCGCTGACACCATGTTTCACCATTAAATTATCGATGTTGTCGATAAAAGACGGCAGGAAACGCTCCGCTTCCGCCATCGCCAGCGGGCAAGTCGGGAATGACACGCAGGCCATCGAGTTTTCACGCTGCGGCGTGACGGCATTCATTAACCCGCTCTCTTTGGCAATTTTCTCGATCTTCGCTTTCTCGCTTTCCGGCACACCGGCGATGATCAGATTCTGGTTCGCCGTAATGCGGAAATCACCTTTGTGGATCTTCGCGATCTCCAGCAGGCCAGTTTTCAGCGGACGCCCCGGATAATCAAGGATGCGACCATTTTCGATAAACAGCGTCAGGTGCCAGTTATCATCAATGCCCTTAACCCAGCCAATACGATCGCCGCGTCCTGTAAATTCATACGGGCGGATCGGTTCAAATTTGATCCCCGCGCGACGCTCCACTTCCGCTTTAAACGTCTCAACCCCCACGCGCTCCAGTGTGTATTTGGTTTTGGCATTTTTACGATCGGTTCGG
Organism: Shigella flexneri; assembly: GCA_048288465.1. Classification (GTDB taxonomy): domain Bacteria; phylum Pseudomonadota; class Gammaproteobacteria; order Enterobacterales; family Enterobacteriaceae; genus Enterobacter; species Enterobacter flexneri_B. Next base: position 2,759,333 of record CP182556.1, read on the forward strand.
TTACCCCAGTCACGCTGAGTTGTCACGACGGCTTCCGCCACCGCTAGCGTATGCTCTAGCGGCAGATAGCCAAACTCACTCGCCGTGCGGGCGTAGGTTTTCTTGTTACCGTGTTCGATAGAAAGCCCACCGCCCACCAGCAGGTTGAAGCCCACCAGCTTGCCGTTTTCCGCGATCGCCACGAAGTTCATGTCGTTGGCGTGCAGATCAATATCGTTCTGCGGCGGGATCACTACCGTGGTTTTGAACTTACGCGGCAGGTAAGTCTGACCAAGGATCGGTTCTTCATCGGTGGTGGCGACTTTTTCCTGATCGAGCCAGATCTCCGCATACGCGCGGGTACGCGGCAGCAGATGTTCAGAAATCTTCTTCGCCCACTCGTACGCTTCTGCGTGCAGCTGCGACTCGTAAGGGTTCGAGGTGCAGAGTACGTTACGGTTCATGTCGTTAGCAGTCGCCAGCGCATCAAGACCGACCGAGTGCAGCATCTGGTGCACCGGTTTGACGTTCTTTTTCAGAATGCCGTGGAACTGAAACGTCTGGCGGTTGGTCAGGCGAATGCTGCCATAGATGGTGTTTTCACCGGCAAATTTATCGATCGCCTGCCACTGTTTGGTGGTGATAACTCCACCCGGCAGACGGCAGCGCAACAGCATCGCGTGGCGCGGCTCCAGCTTCTGTTCAGCACGTTCGGCGCGGATGTCGCGGTCATCCTGCTGATACATGCCGTGGAAGCGGATCAGCAGGAAGTTATCGCCCTTAAAGCCGCCGGTCAGACCGTCGTTTAAATCTTCCGCAATGGTGCCGCGCAGGTAGTTGCTTTCAAGCTTCATGCGCTCGGCGTCTGTCAGTTTTCCTTCGACCACTAAAGGCCCTGGATGTTTTTCGCTCATTAGTAGACATCTCGCTGATAACGGCGCTCTACGCGCAGCTCACTTAAAAATTCATCCGCCGCTTCGGTGTCCATGCCACCAAATTCGGCAATCACTTCCAGAAGTGCCTGCTCAACGTCTTTCGCCATGCGATTAGCGTCGCCGCAGACATAAATGTGGGCACCGTCATTGATCCAGCGCCACAGCTCCGCGCCCTGTTCGCGCAGTTTATCTTGTACGTAAACTTTTTCTTTTTGGTCGCGCGACCAGGCGAGATCGATCCGCGTCAGCACACCCTCTTTGACGTAGCGCTGCCACTCCACCTGATACAGGAAGTCTTCCGTAAAATGCGGATTGCCAAAGAACAGCCAGTTTTTACCTGGCGCTTCGTCAGCGGCGCGTTGCTGCATAAAGGCGCGGAACGGCGCAATACCGGTGCCTGGGCCAATCATAATCACCGGGGTTTCCAGGTTAGCGGGCAGGCGGAAGTTATCGTTATGTTCGATAAATACGCGGACTTCGCCCTCTTCTTCCACGCGGTCAGCGAGGAAGCTGGAGGCACCACCGGCACGGGCGCGGCCTTCCACGTCGTAACGCACCACACCAACGGTGACGTGTACTTCGTTCTCGACTTCCGCCTGCGAGGAGGCAATGGAATAGAGACGCGGGGTCAGCGGGCGCAGCAGATTAATTAGCGCTTCGGCATCAAGCTGTGCCGGGGAGAAACGCACCATGTCAACAATCAGCGTCGTCGCGGCGTAATGCTGTAACTTCGCTTTATCGCCCACCAGCGGCAGCAGTGTTTCACTGCGGGTAAGCGTGGCGTAATTCTCAACAATGTTGGCGGTGTTGACGGTCAGTTCGAAGTGCCACTGTAGCGCTTCGTTCAGAGGCAACGTTTTGCCCTCGACAGTGACAGGTTCATCGCCTGTCAGCCACAGCAGTTCGACAAGTTCTTTCACCAGTGCCGGATCGTTCTGATACCAGACGCCCAGCGCGTCACCCGGCTGGTAACGCAGGCCCGAGTCGCCTAAGTCAATTTCGATATGGCGAACGTCTTTTTCAGAGTTACGCCCAGTAATTTTCTGGTTAACAGAGAGGCTAGCCACCAGCGGCGCGTCTTTGCTGTACGGGCTGGTGTGGATTTCATTTACCGCGCCAGTAGCGACGGATTGCGAAGGTGCCGCGACAGGCGCACGCGATTTAAGCGCATCAACCACGCGGGCGCGCCACTCGCTGGCAGCAGCCTGGTATTCAACATCAGAATCGACACGGTCGAGCAGGCGTTCACCCCCCAGTTCCGCCAGCTTGCTGTCAAAATCTTTCCCGGACTGGCAGAAAAATTCATAAGAGCTATCGCCGAGGCTAAACACGGCAAACGCGGTGTTTTCCAGCTTTGGCGCTTTTTTGGAGAACAGGAACTTATGCAGCGCGACGGCTTCTTCCGGCGGTTCCCCTTCCCCTTGCGTTGACGTCACTACGATGAGCAGTTTTTCGCTGGCGATTTGTTTGAATTTATAGTCGCCCGCGTTCACCAGCTTAACGTTCAGTTTTGCTGCTAATAAATCATCGCGTAATGCTTCAGCAACCCGGCGCGCATTGCCGGTTTGCGAAGCAGAGATAATCGTTATACCCGGCATTTCTGCGGCGGGCGCTGGCGTCACTGCAAGCGCAACAGGCTGCTGGTTGAGCACGCCCCAGAAATAGCCAGAAACCCAGGCAAGCTGGGTAGGCGTTAAATCGGTCGTGGCCGCCTGAAGGCGTGCCAGTTGCTCCGGGTTCAACGGAAGCAACGCGGAAGGTGGGACCTGTGTCGTCATGCGTCGTTATGTTCCAGTAAGCAAAGCTGTTTCTGCGCCCTGTCAGCGCCCATAAAACAGAAGAGAAGGTAAGGTTAACGGGGTGAACGGTGTGGATTAAAGACGGGATAGCGATAACTAATAACCAAATCGACTAACCTGTTTTAGCAATAGTCTTTAACAACAAAATAGATTAACCAACCTAATGAAAAACAAATGAATTTAGCCAATCATTAAGATAAATCAGCGATTTTGCGCAACAAAGTCGTTTTAGATAATGCGAAAAAACAGCCTTTCCGGTACTCTACGGCGGTTTTATCGTCCTGTAGAGAAATTATGATGTCCACCACGTTATTTAAAGATTTCACCTTCGAAGCCGCTCACCGCTTACCACATGTCCCGGAAGGGCATAAATGTGGTCGCCTGCACGGGCATTCCTTTATGGTGCGACTGGAAATTACCGGGGAAGTCGATCCGCATACGGGCTGGATTATCGATTTCGCTGAACTGAAAGCGGCGTTTAAGCCAACTTATGAGCGCCTCGATCACCATTATCTCAATGATATTCCAGGTCTGGAAAATCCAACCAGCGAAGTTTTAGCAAAATGGATTTGGGATCAGGTTAAACCCGTTGTGCCGCTGTTAAGTGCGGTGATGGTAAAAGAAACCTGCACCGCAGGGTGTATCTATCGCGGCGAATGATAAGAGTGTGTCGGCGGTCAATTTCCCTTTAGTAACGCTATGTTAGGGTGTTGTGTTCTGGATATCTGGGGCATGACATGGAAGACGACTGCGACATTATTATTATTGGTGCCGGTATTGCAGGCACCGCTTGCGCGTTACGCTGCGCGCGAGCGGATTTATCCGTTTTGTTACTCGAACGCGCTGAAATCCCCGGCAGCAAAAATCTTTCCGGCAGGCGGTTATATACCCATGCACTCGCGGAACTCCTCCCGCAATTTCATCTGACCGCGCCTCTTGAACGACGCATCACTCACGAAAGCCTTTCCCTGTTAACGCCGGATGGCGCAACGACGTTTTCCAGCTTACAGCCCGGCGGTGAATCCTGGAGTGTATTACGTGCACGGTTCGATCCGTGGCTGGTTGCCGAAGCCGAAAAAGAAGGTGTCGAATGCATCCCCGGAGCGACGGTGGATGCACTGTATGAAGAAAACGGCAGAGTCTGTGGCGTTATTTGTGGTGACGATATTCTCCGCGCCCGTTATGTGGTGCTGGCAGAAGGTGCCAACAGCGTCCTGGCTGAACGTCACGGGTTAGTGACTCGTCCTGCTGGCGAAGCGATGGCGTTGGGGATCAAAGAAGTGCTGTCGCTGGAAACATCCGCTATTGAAGAACGTTTTCATCTGGAGAATAACGAAGGCGCAGCGTTGCTGTTCAGCGGCGGAATCTGTGATGACTTACCCGGCGGCGCATTTCTTTATACTAATCAACAAACGCTCTCGTTAGGGATTGTTTGCCCGCTCTCTTCCCTTACGCAAAGTCGTGTTCCGGCAAGCGAGCTGCTGACTCGCTTTAAAGCGCATCCGGCAGTGCGCACGCTTATCAAAAACACGGAATCACTGGAGTATGGTGCGCATCTGGTGCCAGAAGGTGGCTTGCACAGTATGCCGGTGCAATACGCCGGTAACGGCTGGCTGCTGGTGGGCGATGCGTTGCGCAGTTGCGTCAATACCGGAATTTCCGTGCGCGGCATGGATATGGCGCTGACTGGCGCACAGGCGGCGGCACAAACGCTAATAAGCGCCTGCCAGCACCGCGAGCCGCAAAATCTGTTTGCGCTTTATCATCACAACGTAGAGCGCAGCCTGCTATGGGATGTTCTACAACGTTATCAGCATGTTCCGGCGCTTTTGCAACGCCCTGGCAGGTATCGGGCGTGGCCTGCGTTAATGCAGGATATTTCCCGCGATTTATGGGATCAGGGTGATAAACCTGTTCCACCGCTGCGCCAGTTATTCTGGCATCATTTACGTCGTCATGGCCTGTGGCATCTGGCGGGCGATGTTATCAGGAGTCTGCGATGTCTGTAGCCCGTAATCTCTGGCGCGTTGCTGATGCGCCGCACATTGTTCCGGCTGACTCCGTTGAGCGTCAGATGGTACAACGGTTGATTAACGCCTGTCCGGTAGGTCTTTTTTCTCTCACACAGGAAGGTGACTTACGTATTGACTATCGCGGCTGCCTGGAGTGTGGCACCTGCCGTTTGCTGTGCGACGAATCCACACTACAACAGTGGCGCTATCCGCCTTCCGGATTCGGCATCACCTACCGCTTTGGATAAATAATAAGGATAATTTATGCCCCTCTTACACCTGCTCCGCCAGAATCCGGTGATTGCTGCCGTTAAAGATAATGCCAGCCTGCAACTGGCCATCGATTCTGAATGCCAGTTTATTTCCGTGTTGTACGGCAATATCTGCACCATCAGTAATATCGTTAAAAAGATTAAGAACGCCGGGAAATATGCTTTTATTCATGTTGATTTGCTGGAAGGCGCGTCAAATAAAGAAGTGGTGATTCAGTTTTTGAAACTGGTGACCGAGGCGGATGGAATTATCAGCACCAAAGCATCGATGCTAAAAGCGGCAAGAGCGGAAGTTTTTTTCTGTATTCATCACCTGTTTATTGTTGATTCGATTTCGTTTCACAACATTGATAAGTAAGTTGCGCAATCGAATCCGGATTGTATTGAGATCCTGCCAGGCTGCATGCCCAAAGTGCTGGGCTGGGTGACGGAAAAAATCCGCCAACCGCTGATTGCTGGCGGGCTGGTATGCGATGAAGAAGATGCGCGTAATGCGATTAACGCGGGTGTCGTGGCGCTTTCCACCACGAATACCGGAGTCTGGACGTTAGCGAAAAAATTGCTTTGACGGGATAATCGTAACCAATTGAATTTGTTTTGATTTGTTGGCCGCACGCCACATCCGACATTCAGCGCCTGATGCGACGCTTAACGCGTCTTATCAGGCCTACAGGTCCCCAGTCCAGAACCGTAGGCAGGATCATCCGGCAGCACGTTATTGGTATTCTGCGTGAATGTTTGTCACCAGTGCCTCCAGCACCACTTTCCAGTCATCAACCACGCCAATATCTGCCTGTGAAAATACCGCTGCGCTGGCGTCATGATTAATCGCCACCATAAACTTGCTATTGCGTACGCCCGCCATTAACGCTGCTGCGCCGGAAGCGCCAACAACAATGCACACCTCAGGTGCCAGCAGATGTCCGGAAATACCAATCACTTTTTCAGCATCAACGCCACCGTTCATCACTCGCGCCCGACTGTAGCCCACTTCGGCTCCCAGCTTTTCTGCCAGCATAACGATTTCCTGGTTATCTGCCTCTCCGCCCTGTCCCACCACCAGCACCCGTCTGGCCTCAGCTAATGGGTCGCGGCTAACATTTTTCAGATCCTCTGTGCTAACCAGCCAGTCGGGAAGCGCACCTGGGACAATGTTCAGTTGCTGCATTCCAGAGGGCAACGTGGCGTTTTTCGCTGCTCCCGCCTGACGCGCCAGGGAAAGGCATAACGGGCGTTTTTCTGTTTGCAGCGTCGCCGTTAACGCATTTCCCCAGTGGGATTTGCGCATGCTTACGGTTGGAATATCTAACGAAGTCACCTGACAGATGCTTGCACCATGTAAACGCCAGGCCAGCCGGGTCGACAGTTCATCGCCAAACGTTCCCGGCGGAAAGAGAACAACGTCCGCAGGCGTTCGCTGCCACTGTTCCACCATCGCATCCAGCACCTGTTCCGCCACTACGGGCTGAGGTTCTATTTGCCAGTGCGCCAGCGTACAACCGCTGAAATCCTGCGCCGCCAGCCAGCTCGCTATTGCGGCATTCTCCTGATTTATTGTCACAATTGCGATATTCATGGCTGCATCCTTTGGCGTAAATAGTCCTGCCATAGCTTTTGAGCTTTTTCTGCTACCGTTTGCCCATCAATCAGCGTCGCTCCGCGTCGTTGCTCTGCTCTTGCCAGTTGCAGACACTGCATCGCTGGCATTTCGGCAGCAACAGTTTTACGGATAATTTCTGCTTTCCCCGCAGCCATTCGCTGGCGCATTCCCGGTACTGGCAAGGCCACTTCACCGCACTGACGCACGGCAATCACCGCAGGCAAGCGAACCCGGCAACAGCGCAACCCATGTTCAGTACGCTGTTCGAGGGTGATAAACAGCGCGTCGAGAGTGAAACGCTCCACCTGGGTGAAGCAGGGCCAGCCCAGCATTTCCGCCAGCAAAAATGGCGTTTGCCCATTCTGCCCTTCGCTGCTTTGGCAGCCGGTAATTATCAGATCCAGCGGATTCTGACGCTGCCATTCGGCAATATGGCGAGCGACAAATTCCGGCGCAAAGCGCAGATCTGCCGCCGTCTCCAGCAATACAGCTTCCTCAAACCCAAGAGCCATGAGATAGCGCAGCCAGTGCAACGCCCGTTCATCCCCCATGCTCAACGCGGTTAAAGACATCGGCGTACCGTTTTTTCTCTGCGCTAACAGCAGCGCGGCAGCGGCCTGTTCATCAGCACCGAGTAAACTTCGCAGTAGCGAAACATCCGGTCCGCTATTACCCTGAGCCGCCGCCTGCCACTCTTTTTCCGCCAGCATTCCGGCATCCGGTTCGGCTTTAAACGCTAACAGAATGTTCATTCGCACCTCCTACATTTCCCGCCGCCACCAGCGGGAGGGCTTTAGTTTCTGGTGCCCATAGCCAGGTCACAACAAAACCAACCAACAACACTGTCGCTAGGAGCAATAAGGTGACTTGCATTCCCCACTGCGCCAGCACCCACGGCAGCAGGCCAGTACTTACCGCCGCGCCAAGTCGACTCATGGCGGTGGCAAAACCGACTCCCAGCGAGCGAATGTCAGTAGGAAAACTTTCCGCAGGCAAAATGCCCACCAGATTACTGACTGCCGAAATGGTGGTGCTGAAGAGAACAAAAAGCAGCAGCGTTAATGAACTGCCGGAAGGCAAACAGGCCATTACTACCAGCGTTGCCGCCAGCAGCAAAAAACTTCCCAGCAAAAATTTGCGATGTGCCAGCAGGTGCGTCAGAACTAATCCCAGCAGCGCGCCCACAATTAACAACGCATTAAGCATCAGGCTGGCAGTCAGCGCATCTTCCAGACCAATAGTCTGGGCGATAGTTGGCAGCCAGGTATAAATCACAAACCATGGGATTACGAGGCAGACAAAGAAGACGCTGTTAAACGCCGTGCGCCGCCAGTAACGCGAAGAGAACAAGGTTTTGATGTGTTTATGGGTCGCCGTTACCACTTCATCGCCCAGTAAAACATGGGGACCAAAATAGCGATGCACGATAGCGTGAGCTTCTGCAAAACGCCCCTGGCACAGTAGCCAACGTGGCGATTCTGGCGTTCCCCAGCGTAATAACGTAATCAACAACGCGGGCAGAGCTGCCGATGCCAGCAACCAGCGCCAGGCCTCCGGGTTTTCGGAAATAAAGTGATGTCCGGCAATACTTGCCAACACATAGCCTACGGTCCACACCACGCTGAATGCGCCCAGCAAAATACCGCGATGGCGGCGCGGGGAAAATTCAGCCAGCAAGGTGTGACCTACTGAGTAATCGCCTCCCAGACCAATGCCGATCAAAATGCGCAGCCCAATAAGATGCTCTGGCGTGGTGGCAAAAAATTGCAAGAACGAAGCGAGCGTAATCAGCAAAAAGCTGAAGGTGAAGATTTTTTGCCGACCAATATGGTCGGAGATCCACCCAAGAACCAGGCTGCCAAGAAACAAACCAAGGAGCGCCGAGCCGCCGATCATTCCCGCCATAAACGGCGTCAGTTGCATGGCGGGCGTAAGTTGAATAATGGCGTAACCAATGACGCCTAGAACATAACCGTCGGTCAGGTGTGCGCCGAAAGTGAGCGTAGCAATTCGACAGTGAAAACGGTTAAGCGGTAAATCATCCATTCGCACCGGTGAAGTGTTCATCTTTACCCCTTCATTGTCCGGTAATAAGAACGGCTTCTCGCCTGAGAAGCCGAAAAGGCAACGCCCCGTCATCGCGGAACGCTGCCTGATACATTATTTTTCAATCGGATAGATAGTACCCGTATTCATAATGCCGTTAGGATCGAACTGCTTTTTCAGCCCTTCCAGCAACGCCCACGCGCTGCCGTGTTCCAGCTTGCTCCAGTGAACGCGATGTTTACCAATGCCATGGTGGTGCACCATCGAACCGCCGAGGCGAATGGTTTCTTCGCAGATGATTTTGTTGAGCAGATTGTGGCATTGTCGATTTCCTCTTCCGGCTTAGGGTCGACGACGTTGTAATAGATTGAGACGAAGTAGGTGTTAGTGCGTCTGATGGCTCTGAGAGGAATGACCGCCCAGCGTGGTGATGTATCGGCGTGCGGGAACTCAGTACGAATGTGGTTAATAACGCTTTCGTCATTTTTCGTGGATGCAGCTCCAGCAGCCGGACGCTTGGGGTCAATTGACTTCCATCCTGCCGGTTTTGAGGATCTGCACACGTTCGGCAGCCACTTTATCCGGTCCCCAGTTCGGGTGGCTAAACAGGTTGGAGTCGGCTTGTATGTCCACGCGCTGGCATTGCGGGTAGCGGGCGACGATTTCCGCAATCCCTTAGCCCGTCGCCTTCGCAATGCGAGGGTTACCTTCAGCCATAAAGATCAGCACACATTTTCCGTCGGCAAAATGGGTGAAGTGTTGGGTGCCATCTTCAGCGTCATACAAACGAGCGATCGACGGACGATACCCTTCCACCATGATTTCACGCAGGATGTTGAAGCCGGTTTTCATGTCTTCCAGGATATAGCCGTAGAAGAGGTTGTTTTCCGGGGTGTATTTAAAGATTTTCACTGTTACTTCAGTGATATAGCACAATGCACCTTCGTTGCCGATGATGATGTGACGAATGTGGTAATGCTGCCAACTTACTGATTTAGTGTATGATGGTGATTTTAAGGTGCTTGCGTGGCTTCCATTTCCATCAGATGTCCTTCCTGCTCCGCTACTGAAGGCGTGGTGCGTAACGGCAAAAGCACTGCCGGACATCAGCGCTATCTCTGCTCTCATTGCCGTAAAACATGGCAACTACAGTTCACTTACACCGCCTCTCAGCCCGGTACGCACCAGAAAATCATTGATATGGCCATGAATGGCGTCGGATGTCGCGCCAGTGCACGCATTATGGGCGTTGGCCTCAACACGGTTTTACGTCACTTAAAAAACTCAGGCCGCAGTCGGTAACCTCGCGCATACAACCGGGCAGTGATGTGATTGTCTGCGCTGAAATGGACGAACATTGGGGCTACGTCGGTGCTAAATCACGTCAGCGCTGGCTGTTTTACGCGTATGACAGGATACGGAGGACGGTTGTGGCGCACGTCTTCGGGGAACGCACTCTGGCCACACTGGAGCGTCTTCTGAGCCTGCTGTCGGCCTTTGAGGTCGTGGTATGGATGACGGATGGCTGGCCGCTGTATGAATCACGCCTGAAGGGAAAGCTGCACGTTATCAGCAAGCGTTACACTCAGCGCATTGAGCGACATAATCTGAATCTGAGACAACATCTGGCAAGGCTGGGACGGAAGTCACTGTCGTTCTCAAAATCGGTGGAGCTGCATGACAAGGTCATCGGGCATTATCTGAACATAAAACACTATCAGTAAGTTGGAGTCATTACCTTATAACGCTTATAAATGTGTAATCAGGCAATATTTAATATTTATGTGTTTGCGTCGACAAACGCCATTACGCGCAATGCAGGTTTCGATGCAAACGTGTGGCATCATCCTTTTGGCTAATCGGCTGCAGTGCAATGACTCACGTTTATCATAGGGTCAGCGTTGCCAGTAGTCCATCCATGCTCCGATATCACGTACGCGCCCACTGGATGCTTGATTTCGTTGGCTCGCTCCAGTGCCTGTGACAACGCTTCATCACCGCCGCGCATGTTGGGCTTGGTGATACGGTAACCCAGGTATTCGGTGTGCAGCGTACCTCATGAGTACCACTCGTTTCAATCTGGCAGCTAAAACCGTACTTTTCGGCGGATCGAGTAAGTGGTCCTGAATCATGAATGCAAGGCTCACCACCCGTAATCACCGCGTGCGGCGGTGTCTGCCTGACGCCCATTCGTACAGCCAACAAGTCCTCACTGCACGCCGCCCCCACTTATCACTCTCTTTGGTCTTCGCCAGAATGCTGAAAAGGGAACACCCAGATCCTTCAAGCTTTTCCCGGTATGCTGGTGTCCCACAAGGCACAGCCAACCGGGCATACCCTGTAAACAATAAAATGGCGGGGACACCGGTAAATTAACCCTCACCTTGCAGGGTCTGGAACATCTCGTTAATCGGGTACTGCATAGCATTCTCTGTGAAGTGGATAATTGTTAATTATTGCAGATCCTGCCGCAACAATCATGTCTTATTAACATTCTGTTACATGCAGATTTAAAGAAAAATACGAAACATATCGTTAATAATTAAAGGGAGTAACGTATTATGTCAGAAGAAAATAAAGAAAATGGATTTAATCATGTCAAAACATTCACCAAAATTATATTTATTTTTTCTGTATTAGTTTTTAATGATAACGAATCTAAAATTACCGATGCCGCCGTCAATTTATTTATCCAGATTTAATGAGAAATTTATAATGCGCTATTTCATACTAATGTTCACTTTCGTATGTTCCTTTGTTGGGTAATGCTGCCAACTTACTGATTTAGTGTATGATGGTGATTTTAAGGTGCTTGCGTGGCTTCCATTTCCATCAGATGTCCTTCCTGCTCCGCTACTGAAGGCGTGGTGCGTAACGGCAAAAGCACTGCCGGACATCAGCGCTATCTCTGCTCTCATTGCCGTAAAACATGGCAACTACAGTTCACTTACACCGCCTCTCAGCCCGGTACGCACCAGAAAATCATTGATATGGCCATGAATGGCGTCGGATGTCGCGCCAGTGCACGCATTATGGGCGTTGGCCTCAACACGGTTTTACGTCACTTAAAAAACTCAGGCCGCAGTCGGTAACCTCGCGCATACAACCGGGCAGTGATGTGATTGTCTGCGCTGAAATGGACGAACATTGGGGCTACGTCGGTGCTAAATCACGTCAGCGCTGGCTGTTTTACGCGTATGACAGGATACGGAGGACGGTTGTGGCGCACGTCTTCGGGGAACGCACTCTGGCCACACTGGAGCGTCTTCTGAGCCTGCTGTCGGCCTTTGAGGTCGTGGTATGGATGACGGATGGCTGGCCGCTGTATGAATCACGCCTGAAGGGAAAGCTGCACGTTATCAGCAAGCGTTACACTCAGCGCATTGAGCGACATAATCTGAATCTGAGACAACATCTGGCAAGGCTGGTACGGAAGTCACTGTCGTTCTCAAAATCGGTGGAGCTGCATGACAAGGTCATCGGGCATTATCTGAACATAAAACACTATCAGTAAGTTGGAGTCATTACCCTTTGTTGCAGCCCAACCAACTATTGTCCCACAATTACAGCAACAAGTTACGGGTCTTACGAGTAGCTTAAACTCACAAGAAAAGAAAGAACTGACGCACAAGTTAGAATCTATTTTCAATAATACCCAAGTGCAAATTGCTGTATTAATTGTTTCCACAACCAAAGATGAGACAATTGAACAATATGCTACAAGAGTTTTTGACAATTGGCGTTTAGGAGATGCCAAACGTAATGATGGGATACTGATCGTTGTTGCCTGGTCGGATCGCACTGTCCGCATCCAGGTAGGTTATGGGCTGGAAGAAAAGGTAACCGATGCTCTGGCTGGAGATATCATCCGTAGCAACATGATACCCGCATTTAAACAACAAAAATTAGCTAAGGGATTAGAGTTAGCTATAATCGCTTTGAATAACCAACTCACTTCACAACACCAATATCCGGCTAATCCTTCAGAAAGTGAATCAACGTCTTCCACTGATCATTATTACTTTGCTATTTTTTGGGTATTTGCAGTGATGTTCTTCCCTTTCTGGTTTTTTCATCAAGGCAGTAATTTTTGTCGCGCATGTAAAAGTGGAGTCTGTATTTCAGCAATCCATCTTTTAGATTTATTCCTGTTCTCCGATAAAACTTTTTCCATTGCTGTATTTTCCTTCTTTTTTACTTTCACCATATTTATGGTCTTTACCTGTTTATGTGTACTTCAGAAAAGAGCATCTGGTAGAAGTTATCATTCAGACAACAGCGGTTCCGCTGGAGGCTCAAGTGGCGGCGCATCCGGCCGCTGGTAACTCCACCATAAAAAATGCCAGCCCGAAGGCTGGCATTATCAAATCAGATAAAGTCAGACTTATGCCTGGCCTTTGATCTCTTTACGACCGTTGTACGGTGCTTTTTCGCCCAGAGCTTATTCAATACGGATCAGCTGGTTGTACTTGGCAACACCGGTCAGAACGGCTCATCGACCAGGTCTTAATATTGGCCAGCAGCGGTACCCACAGCCAGGTCGGCGATGGTCGCGTCTTCGGTCTCACGGAGCGGTGAGAGATAACTGCAGTGTAGCCAGCATCTTTGGCCATCTTGATTGCAGCCAGAGTTTCGGTCAGAGAACCGATCTGGTTGAATTTGATCAGGATGGAGTTGGCGATGCCTTTTCGATACCTTCTTTCAGGATCTTGGTGTTGGTTACGAACAGGTCGTCACCAACCAGCTGGATTTGTCGCCCAGAACTTCGGTCTGGTATGCGAAACCGTTCCAGTCAGATTCGTCCAGACCGTCTTCGATAGATACGATCGGATACTGTTTGGTCAGTTCTTCCAGGAAGTGAGTGAATCTTAGAGGTGAAAGCTTTGTCGCCTTCGCCAGCCAGAACGTATTTATCGTCTTTGTAGAATTCGGACGCTGCGCAGTCCATCGCCAGAGTGATGTCTTTGCCCAGTTCATAACCAGCAGCTTTAACGGCTTGAGCGATAACGGCCAGGCTTCAGCGTTGGAGCCGAGGTTCGCGCATAGCCACCTTCGTCACCAACAGCAGTGTTCATGCCTTTCGCTTTCAGAACTTTTGCCAGGTGATGGAAAACTTCAGAACCCATGCGATGGCTTCTTTCAGAGTTTTCGCGCCAACCGGCTGAATCATGAATTCCTGGATATCGACGTTGTTGTCAGCGTGCTCACCACCGTTGATGATGTTCATCATGGGCAGCGGCATGGAGTAGACACCCAGTCCTCGGCTTCAGCGATGTGCTCGTACAGCGGCATACCTTTAGCAGCTGCAGCAGCTTTGGCGTTAGCCAGGGAAACAGCGCGATGGCGTTGGCTCCGAATTTGGATTTGTTTTCGGTGCCGTCGAGGTCGATCATGATTTGGTCAATGCCAGCCTGATTTTTAGCATCTTTGCCCAGCAGCGCCTGAGCGATCGGGCCGTTTACGGCACGGTAGCTTTCGTCACGCCTTTACCCAGGAAATGGGACTTGTCGCCGTCGCGCAGTTCCAGCGCTTCACTGGGAACCAGGTCAAGCACCGGACGGAGCAGCTGCCATACCGACAAAACCACCCTCCAGGTGAACTTCGGCTTGACAGTCGGGTTACCACGGGAGTCGATGATTTCACGACCGATGACTTTTACGATTTTCGGACATTAGGTTTTCCTCAGGTCACGTAGATAAACTCAAACTCCGGACAAACAAGGCGTACCCCAGGGCACGCGTTGCCGTTTACCTTTCTACTTACTTCGCTGACGCTTCTGATACTCGCTCGCCGCCTTCACAAAGCCAGACAACAGGGCGTGACCATCACGGGGAGTAGAGGTAAACTCCGGATGGACTGACGGCCACGAACCAGGGGTGATTCGGAATTTCGATGATTCGACCAACTTCATCCCCGGCAGGGCCGGTAACCTCAGACCTGCCCTTCAATCTGCGTCAGCAGCTCTTGTTCACTTCGTAACGGTGACGATGACGCTCATCAATCGTCGGCGCCGTACATCTGGCGCACCTTGCGATCGTCCACCAAGTGGCACCGCTGGGCGCCGCGACGCATGATTCGCCGAGATTGTCTTCTCGGTACGTACTTCAACGTTGCCGTCTCCATCACGGCTCTCGGTGATCAGCGCGACTACGGGGTACGGACTGTCTTGAAACTCGGGAGAGATTGCGTTTCCATGTCCGCCACGTGGCGGCGTATTCGATTAAGGCCACCTGCATACCCAGGCAGATGCCCAGGTAAGGGATATTGTTCTCACGGGCATAATGGGCGGTCAATTATGCCTTCCACGCCACGATAGCGAAACCACCAGGTACCAGGATCGCGTCCAGCCCCTCCAGGATTTCAACGCCGCGCGTTTCGACATCTTGTGAGTCGATCAGTTTGATGTTGACGCTGACACGATTCTTCAGCCCACCGTGTTTCAGCGCTTCGATCACTGATTTATAAGCATCCGGCAGTTCAATGTACTTGCCGACCATACCGATGGTGACTTCACTTACCGGGTTCGCTTCTTCGAGATAACCTGTTCCCATTCGTACAGATTCTTGCTTCCGGTAGTTTAAGCTGAATCGTTTACAAATAGAATCGTCCAGCCCCAAATTTCAGCAGGCCCGTAATTTTATATATGGAATCGATGTTTTTCAGAGAAATAACCGCTTTTTCCGCAACATTACAGCACAATGCATCTTCGCACGTTGTTCGCCGGAACAGCGCGATTTGAACGACAAATCAGGATGTCAGGCTGGATACCATGGAGAGCAGCTCTTTAACAGAGTGCTGAGTCGGTTTGGTTTTGACTTCACCAGACGCTGCCATGTACGGCACCAGCGTCAGGTGCATAAACAGAGTGTGCTCACGGCCAATTTCACAGCCATCTGGCGAATCGCTTCGAGGAACGGCAAGGATTCGATATCACCTACTGTACCGCCGATTCTACGAGTACTTACGTCATGACCTTCGCCACCTTCCAGCACGCGCTCTTTGATTGCGTTAGTGATGTGCGGAATAACCTGCACGGTTGCGCCGAGGTAGTCACCGCGGCGTTCTTTACGCAGAACGTCAGAGTAGAGACGACCGTGGCGGAGTTGTTGCGGCGGCTCATTTGGTACGATGAACGCTTGTAGCGCCCCAGGTCCAGGTTGGTTTCAGCGCCGTTTCAGTAACCAACACTTCCCCGTGTTGGATTGGGTCATAGTACCTGATTTACGTTGATGTAAGGATTGAGTTTCATTATGGTTAATTGAGGTGACGGGCTTCATAAATGGCTGCGAGGGAGGCTGCGGCAATGCCTTACTGAGAGAGGATACGACCCGCCGGTCACAAAAATATAGTTCGTTGTCATGCTGAACCTGAGAAGTTAGGTTGAAAAGACGATGGATAACCAGGACGGGAAAGCAGTATACCCGAACATGACCTGTGCCACAAACTTTCATGATCCCTCCCTTCGCCACTGCACTATTGAAATCAGGAGTGAGAAAATAGCCCCTTTGGGGTAAATGTTTTTATGCAAATCAGGTGCTTGTCATTTAAAAAATGGCACAAATGGCGCTTGACCCAGAATTCCCTTAGAGATTGGTTTCCCGTCGTTTTACCTGTCGCCAGACTTCTTCCATCGTTTCGAGGTAACACCTGTCATTTCCAGTCCACGCGCGGCAACAATACGCTCCACTTCGCGAAAACGACGCTCAAATTTTCGTTCGCTTTTTGCAATGCGATTTCCGCTTTGTCCTAAATTACGAGCCAGATTGACCGTGGCAAACAGCAGGTCCCCATTTCCTCCTCCAGTTTAGCCTGTTCGACAATAGCCTCCCGCGCTTCGTACATCACCTCGTCGATCTCTTCGTAGACTTTATCGACTACCGGGCCTAGCGTCGTCCAATCGAAGCCAACGTTGGCGCAACGTTTCTGGATTTTTTCCGCATGCATTAAAGCCGGTAAACTACGAGGAATATCGTCCAACGCCGATGCTGTGCTTTCTGCGCGCGCTCTTCGGTTTTGATTTGCTCCCAAATGGCAAGCACTTCACTACTGTTTTCGGCAGAACTGTCAGCAAAAACATGCGGATGGCGACGTCTTAATTTATCGCTAATCGCAGCACATATTTATTTAAACGAAAAGCCCTCTTCCTGAGCCATTTGCGCGTAAAACACCACCTGGAACAGCATATTGCCGAGTTCACCGCGCAGATTGTCAAAATCTTCACGGGCGACGGCGTCGCAGCACTCCGGTGTTTCTTCAAGGGTGTAAGGCGCAATGGCGGCAAATGTCCGCCATTGACGGTAGCCGTTTTCCGCATTGCGCAGGCGCTGCATAAATAGTGAGCAAACTGGTCGATTTGATTCATTAGAATGTCCTAAAATTGCGGGTCTGTCAGGTGGAAACCTTCGAGTAAAAGATATCGCTGGATACGGCTGACGCCATATCCAGCTATGTAAGACTAACTCCCGTGCAACCGACGCGCGTCGATAACATCCGGCACCTGGTTGAGTTTACCCAGCACGCGCCCCAGCACTTGCAGGTTGTAAATCTCAATGGTCATGTCGATGGTCGCCAGTTGCTGTTTGGTGTCGCTACGGCTGGCAACGCCAAGCACGTTCACCTTCTCGTTGGCGAGAATGGTCGTGATATCACGTAACAACCCACTACGATCATTAGCCACCACGCGGACCACCAGCGAATATCCGGCGGAGTAGCTCTCACCCCATACCGCGTCAACAATGCGTTCTGGCGCATGGGAGCGCAGTTCCGCCAGTTGTTCGCAATCGGCGCGGTGTACTGAAATACCGCGTCCCTGGGTAATGAAGCCGACAATCTCATCTCCAGGAATCGGCTGGCAGCAGCGCGCGATGTGGTGCATCAGGTTACCAACACCTTCAACCACCACACGACCGTTATCTTTACTGCGGTTTTGCGGTGTGTAGCTTTTTTGCTGAAGCTGTTTCAGCGCGGCGGCGTCCTGCTCTTCGGCACTCGGCTTATTAAATTGCGATTGCAGGAAGTTCACCATCTGATTGAGACGGATATCCCCGCCACCAATCGCCGCCAGCAACTCGTCGACATCATTGAAGTTGTAACGCGGCAGCAGATGTTTTTCTGCTTCTTTCAGGCTGATCCCCAGATGTTCCAGCTCGTCGTCAAGGATTTGCCGCCCAGCCAGAATGTTTTTGTCACGGTCCTGTTTACGGAACCAGGCGTGAATTTTCGAACGCCCACGGCTGGTTGTGACGTAACCGAGGTTTGGGTTTAACCAGTCACGGCTGGGGTTCGGCTGTTTCTGGGTGATAATTTCAATCTGGTCGCCCATTTGCAGCTGGTAGGTGAACGGCACAATGCGCCCGCCAATTTTTGCCCCGATGCAGCGGTGTCCGACATCACTGTGGATGTGGTAAGCGAAGTCCAGCGGCGTTGATCCCGCAGGCAAATCAACGACATCACCTTTCGGCGTAAAGACATACACCCGGTCGTCAAACACCTGACTACGTACTTCGTCGAGCATTTCGCCGGAATCAGCCATCTCTTCCTGCCACGCAATCAGTTTACGCAGCCAGGCAATCCGGTCTTCATGTCCCGAACGTGCGCCGCCAGCTGCCGCGCCCTCTTTATATTTCCAGTGCGCAGCAACACCCAACTCCGCATCTTCATGCATCTGTTTGGTGCGGATTTGGATCTCAACGGTTTTTCCACCCGGCCCCAGAACCACGGTATGAATAGACTGATAACCGTTTGGTTTCGGGTTAGCGACGTAATCGTCAAACTCATCCGGCAGGTGGCGATAGTGAGTGTGCACTATCCCCAGTGCGGCATAACAATCCTGTAAACGCTCGGCGACAATACGTACCGCACGCACATCAAACAGCTCATCGAAGGCGAGGTTCTTTTTCTGCATTTTGCGCCAGATGCTGTAGATGTGTTTCGGACGACCATACACTTCAGCTTTAACGCCTTCAGCTTTCATCTCAGCGCGCAGATGGCCGACAAACTCTTCGATATAGTGTTCGCGGTCGAGACGGCGTTCATGCAGCAGTTTTGCGATGCGTTTGTATTCGGTCGGGTGGAGATAACGGAAGCAGTAATCTTCCAGCTCCCATTTCAGTTGCCCAATCCCAAGACGGTTCGCCAACGGCGCGTAGATATTGGTGCACTCTTTTGCCGCCAGTACACGTTCATCTTCCGGCGCATCTTTTACTTCGCGCAGATGAGCAATACGCTCCGCCAGTTTGATGACTACGCAGCGAAAATCATCGACCATCGCCAATAACATCCGGCGAACGTTATCGACCTGTTCGGAGGAAACAGAATCAGTGTGCGTCGCTTTCAGCTGGCGGATCGCCGCCATATCACGCACGCCGTGAATAAGGTTAACAACCGACTTACCGACGCTCTCACGCAGCACATCTTCGCTGACTACGTTGGCATCAGCCAGAGGGAACAGCAGCGCCGCCCGCAGCGTGTCAATGTCCATACTTAATGTCGAGAGGATCTCCACCATCTCAACACCACGCCACAATAACAGACTGGCATCCGGATGCCCCTGCGTCTGTTGCAGACAATACGCCCAGGTTTCGGCTAAGCACTCACACGACTTCTGGCTGGTAATACCCAGACTTGCGATCCATTTTTCCGGATCAAATTCACCAGCCTTATTGATATGTGCACTTCTTACCGCAACCATCGTCCTCTCCTTTAGGGACCAGACCTGCCGAAATCGGCAAATCGTAACTATTTAACGCGCGAGAAAAGTACCATCGATTCCAGATGTCCCGTGTGTGGGAACATATCCAGCATCGCCAGTCGCGCAATGGTATATCCTGCTTTTAATAACGCTTCGCTATCCCGAGCCAGCGTTGCAGGGTTACAGGATACATAAACTATACGAATAGGTTCCAGTTTTATAATTTGCTGCATAACACCTGCGGCACCTGCTCGCGCCGGGTCCAGCAACACTTTATCGAAGCCGTTTTTCGCCCACGGCTGCTTTGTGACATCTTCTTCAAGATTTTCGTGATAAAACGTCACATTCTGTAAGCCATTAAGACGCGCATTCTGCTGGCCTTTTTCCACCAGCGCAGGAACACCTTCTACACCGACCACACTGGCAGCTTGTGTCGCCAATGGCAGTGTAAAGTTGCCCATACCGCAGAACAGATCCAGTACGCGATCTTCAGGTTGCACATCCAGCCATTCCAACGCACGCGCTACCATTTTTTGGTTCACACCCGCATTGACCTGAATAAAATCGCGCGGGCTAAAAGTTAAGCGCAACCCGTTTGAGTCATACCAGGGCATCTCACCAGAGACGGTTTCGAGTATCTCACTATCGGGGGCGAGATACAGATCCAGGCCTTCAGAATGCGAAAAGCGTTCCAGTTTTTCGCGATCTGCCGAACTTAGCGGTGCGGTATGGCGCAAAATCATCAGCGTGCCGCTGGTTGCCTGTACCAGTTCAACATGACCAAGATGGCGCATAGCTTGTAAGCTGCCCAGACATGCCCTGACTTTGGGCAGCAATGCTTCAAGTTGGGGCGCTAAAATGGGGCATTGTTTGACGTCGACAATGTCACTGGAGCCCGCTTTGCGAAACCCCATCTGAAGTTGCTGTGTTTTCGGTAAGTAGTTCAGACTTAAACGCGCGCGGCGGCGATAGCCCCAGGGAACATCGGCGATCACTTCAGAGACATCGTGTTTCATTAATCGGGCGAGTGCCGCACTTTTGCTTCGCTGCTGTAAATCCACGCTAGCGTGTTGTTGCTGACAGCCGCCGCATACGCCAAAATGAGGACAGCGTGGCGTTTCGCGTTCCGGGCTATCGCTTAACCGGCGTACGACTTTAGCGCGGGCATACTGTTTTTTATCTTCAGTAACAGCAACTTCCGCGTTTTCCTGCGGCAATAATCCGGGTACAAATAATGTTTGCCGTTACGTCGCGCCACGCCTGACCAAAGTAGTCAGGTCGTTGACTGAAACGGTTATGATTGACGCGTCGTCGCGTCGTTTTGCAGAGTACAATTGCGCCATTGGCTAAGAATTCTCCAATTTAACAGTGTGACCTTAATTGTCCCATAACGGAGCTCCATGACCAACTACAGCCTGCGTGTACGCACGATGATTTTAATCCTGGCACTCACCGTCCTATTGGTTGATTGCTGAGTATCTTTTTCGTCGTGCATCGCTATAACGATCTGCAGCGTGCCACTGGAAGATGCCGTGTAGCATTATTGAGCTGCTTGCAGTTTCTACTGAATATGGCATGAGCCTGCAAACTGCGAATCTATCGGTCAATTAATAAGCGTACTGCATCGTCGCCATTCCGATATTGTTCGCGCGATTTCGGTTTATATGATGCAATAACCGATTCTTTTCACCTCCAATTTTCATTCCATCCCGATCAATGCAGCTGGCAGCAACGTGCCGTTTCCTCGCCAGCTCACTGTCACCACGGCGAGATCGACGATTCTCGTATGCCTATTATTCCGTAGTCACTCCCCCGACGAATCGCCCAGTAGCGATGCCAAAATAGTCAAAATATGTTGGGATATATTGCGCTGGAGCTGGATTAAATCGGTTCGCTTGCAGCAATATAAAGAGATTTTATTTCCAGCGTGATGATGCTGTTTTGTATCGGTATTCCGTTATCTTTGGCTGGCGCTTAATGCGCGATGTAACCGGTCCGATTCGCAACATGGTGAATACCGTCGACCGCATCGTCGTGGCAACCTACAGCCGGGTGGGAAGGATTTATGCCGGTGAGCTGGATATGCTGAAAAACGGTATCAACTCGATGGCTATGTTGCTGGCCGCTTATCACGAAGAGATGCAGCACAATCGACCAGGTGATGTCCGATTTGCGCGAAACGCTGGAGCAGATGGAAATTTAGAATGTTGAGTTGGATCTGGTGAAAAAGCGTGCCCAGGAAGCGGCGCGTATTAAATCCGAGTTTCTGGCGGTGACGTCACATGAGCTGACAGTCACCTATAATGGTGTTATTGGCTTACCCGCCGACGCTGAAAAGAGAATCTACACCAACGCAGCGCGATCACCTGAAGGCCATCGAACGTTCGGCAAATAATTTGCTGGCAAATTATTAATGATGTTCTCGACTTCTCGAACTGGAATCAGGTAAGCTGATTCTGGAAAGTATTTCATTCCCACTACGCAGCACGCTGGATTAGTTGTTACTCTTTTTGCATATTCTTCTCACTGATAAAGGGTTCTGGAACTGACGCTCAGATTGAAAGCGATGTGCCTGATAACGTGATCAGGATGCTGGTGATTACAGCAAATCATCACTAACCTGGTGGTAATGCAATTAAATTCACCGAGAATGGCAACATTGATATTCTGGTAGAAAAAAATGTGTGCTGAGGGACACGAAAGTGCAGATTGAAGTGCAAATTGGTATACGGCATCGGTATTTCCTGAACGCGATCAATCGCGCTTATTCCAGGCTTTTCCTACAGGCCGACGCCAGCATCTCCCGCCGTCATGGTGGCACCGGGCTGGGGCTGGTGATTACACAAAAACTGGTTAATGAAATGGGCGGCGAGATTCTGTTCATAGCCAGCCGAATCGCGTATTTTTTAACTTTTGGTTTCCACTCCATCCATCTGAACCCTAATATTATTATTGAAGGGCCATCCACCCAGTGCCTCGGAGGTAAGCGCCTTGCTATGTCGACCAAACTCGCAGCAGCGCAATGCACGCTGGAGAATTCCGTCAAACGCCGCTGGAAGTGGTTGATAGCCCAACTCGCTCCCCGCGCTGCCTCCCGCGCATTACGACATGATGTTGTTAGGCATCGCGGTGACCTTCCGCCAGCCGCTAACAATGCAACATGAGCGATTAGCAAAGCGTATTGATGACCGATTTCCGACGCCTGCACTTCCTTGCCATGCACAAGTCAATGCTGAAAACTCAAGCAAGATGGTATCGTGCGCGTCTGCTGAAACGATCAACACCTACACGCCTGTTGCCTGCCCTACGGAATTTTGTCATCACAAACAAAGCACGCTTTTGCCTGTAACCGATGAAGTAAGCTGGCAATGAGATCATGGTCCATGACAACCCCGCTCAACCCGAACCATCGGCGCATTGCTGGAGATATGGTGCAACATGCGCAACTCTTCGCCATAGCGGCATCTCAGGTGCGAATGGGCCAGATGCTGTTCGATTTGATCTTAATGGATATTCAAATGCCGGACATGGAGGGCACATTTCGGCCTGCGAACTCATCCACCACTCCGCATCAGCAAAGAATGCCGGTTATCGCGCACGGTGCGGCAATGGCCGGTAGAGAAGCTGCTTGGCGCAGGGATCAGCGATTATCTGGCGAAACCCATTGAAGAAGAGCGATCGCATAATTCGTTGTTGCGCTACAAGCCTGGCAGCGGCATCTTCCTTGGTCGCGACGCCCGAAGTCAAACGGATCGTGGTGAACCCGAATGCGACCCTCTACTGGCAACTGGCACTACCACGTGCAGCAGGAAAAACCGATTCAGCGCGAGATGCTGGGAAATGTTACCCATGCTGCCTGAGCTTCGCAACAAAGTTGAGGAACAGCTGGTCCAGAAACCCTAAAGGCCCTGGTTGATTTGATTCATAAACTGCATGGCAGTTGCGGCTATAGCGGTGTGCCACGTATGAAGAATCTCTGCCAACTGATCGAAGACAGTGACGCAGCGGTACGAAGAAGAAGATTTGGAACCGGAGCTGCTGGAACTGTTGACGAGATGGATAATGTCGCGCGCGAAGCCAGCAAAATTCTCGGGTAAATGGATGTCTGTCGAGTAGCAATCGGCTTTTTATGACGGTCGTTCAGATTGGTGACAAGTGCCTGCGTTCATGCCGGATGCGGGTTAACGCCTTATCCGGCTACAAAACCAATTAAATTCAATGAATTAAAAAATGATGTAGACCTGATACATAGCACAACAGGCTATTTTGCGTTTAGCATCAGCTTAATGCTTGATACAGAGCCGGTTTTGGTTTTCTGTCTTAACGCACCATGTATGGACGCTTGTTATCGACGTCTCAGCCAGGAATCAATACCGCATTCCCATCGCATCGTCACGTGTGCCAAGCCGCGTTTCTGATACAGCTCATGGGCTTTCATCACTTGATTCATATCGATTCTACACCCAGCCCCCGTTCTGTACCTGCACCAGCCCGCCTTTGATCTCAAACGGTTCTTTCGGTCAGGCGCTGATCGCCTTCCTGCCAAATCCAGTGCGTATCAATAGCAGGTATTATTCTGTGCAGCGGTGCACATGGGTAAACATCGCCAGGGAAATTGAAGTGGTTGTTAGAGTGTGAACCCCAGTTAGGCCAATTCGACTGCACATTTGCGCACGTACCGAACCTTGGATTGTCCAGAAATGCGGATTTGCCAGCGGGATATCATGCATTGCAGGGGAGAGGCATGGCCCATTCGCTGCGACGGTGGCGATCACTTGGGTTGCAGTCGGCAGACGTTGTCGGCGCGACGGAACTTGCCATCACTTCACGCCCGGAGAAACCTTGCTCCGCACCACACGGATTCTTCTGCATAAGCCAGTGACCTTTTCAGGTATTTACCAATTTTAATCGCTTCGTTGAGCGACCAGGTACGTCAGGATTGAGCGTAATACGCGCCTGGCGGGTAACGTTTTGCCAGTGCCACAAGAGACCTCGGCTTCTTCTTCCCGCGCAGCACACCGCCCTTCAGTTTGAAATCGTTGAAGCCAGATCTTTCATGCTCCGTTCCGCCAGGCGCACCACCGCATCCGCGTCATCGCTTCTTCATGACGAAGGCGATACCAGTCGCATGAGCCACGCCGGCTTTTGATACGGCAGCGGTGTGGCTTTGCGATTACCATGAAGAACAGATAACCATTTCGACTTCGCTACGCTCGTCGACCATCGCCCAGCAGCGATGCCACGTTTACCCCCGTACGCTGCCCCAGCAGATCCAGCATTGCCGCTTGATCCCGGTAACTACATGAGCAGCGGTACGCAAATCAAATGTCTGCAAACTGCGCCCACCAGCACGACGATTGGCAAAAGTATTACGCACCAGCGTCAGAACGTTTTGTATTCACCCAGCGTTTTACCCATGACCACGGAATCGCATCTTCCAACGTTTTACGGATTCCCGCCGCCGCGTTTCCCCTACGCCAGTGTGACCGGAATTATCTTTGATAATCACAATATTACGCGTGAAGAACGGTGCGTGTGCACCACTCAGATTCATCAGCATACTGTCATGACCCGCCACCGGGATGACCTGCATTTCAGTAACAACAGGCGTCGTAAATTGAGAACTCATATTTATGTCCTTTTTCAGAATCAATGACGGCCGAAAACGGGACGTTTACGGTCAAAGGTCCAGCCGGGGATCAGGTACTGCATCGGACCTGCGTCGTTACGCGCACCGCAAGGCAGACGTTTATAGGCCTCATGTGCCTTTTGTACCTGTTCCCAGTCCAGTTCCACGCCCAGACCGGGCGCATCAGGAACGGCAATTTTTCCGTTTTTAATCTCCAGCGGATTTTTGGTCAGGCGACAATCGCCCTCCTGCCAAATCCAGTGGGTATCGATAGCGGTAGGATTACCCGGTGCCGC
The DNA here is from genome assembly GCA_048288465.1 of Shigella flexneri. Lineage (GTDB taxonomy): Bacteria > Pseudomonadota > Gammaproteobacteria > Enterobacterales > Enterobacteriaceae > Enterobacter > Enterobacter flexneri_B. The sequence continues at coordinate 2,784,591 of CP182556.1, forward strand.
CGCGCCCACATGGGTAAATATCGCCAGAGAGATATCGAAATGGTTGTTGGAATGGCAGCCCCAGGTCAGCCCCCAGTCGTCGCAAAGCTGCGCCACGCGGACTGCACCGGAAAGCGTCCAGAAGTGCGGATCGGCAAGTGGAATATCTACCGCATTGAGCATCACCGCATGACCCATTTCGCGCCAGTTGGTGGCGATCATGTTAGTCGCGACGGGCAAGCCGGTCGCCCGTCGAAACTCCGCCATCACTTCACGTCCGGAGAAGCCCTGTTCTGCGCCGCATGGATCTTCGGCATAGGTAAGAACATCATTCAGCCCTTTGCATAAAGAAATGGCTTCATCAAGCAGCCATGCACCGTTGGGATCAACGGTAATCCGCGCATCCGGGAAGCTTTTCTTCAATGCACGAACAGTGTCGATTTCTTGCTCGCCAGGTAACACCCCGCCCTTAAGTTTGAAATCTTTAAAGCCATAGCGATCCTGTGAGGCTTCCGCCAGACGCACAACGGCTTCGCTGTTCATCGCTTTCTGATGGCGCAACTGATACCACTCATGGTTGCCCGGCGTATTTTCCAGATAAGGAAGATCGGTTTTGGTCCGATCACCTATATAAAACAGATAACCGAGGACGGTAATAGTCTCGCGTTGCTTGCCTGGCCCCAACAGTTCGCAGACCGGAACATTCAGCGCCTTACCTAGCAGGTCAAGCAAGGCGGCTTCCAGCGCCGCCACGGCATTAACGCGCAATTCAAAAGTCCAGGCACCTTTGCCGAAGGTATCAAAATCGGCTGCCTGATTACCTTTATGTACCTGCTGAACCACTTTATTCAGGCGCGCAACTTCCTGGCCCAGAACCATCGGAATAGCATCGACCAGTGTTTGATAAATCACCTCTCCGCCCGGCGCTTCACCAATGCCGGTATGCCCGGCGTTATCGGTGAGTACCACGATATTGCGGGTGAAGTATGCGTTATGCGCACCACCAATATTGAGCAACATGCTGTCATGTCCGGCGACCGGAATGACTTTCATATCAGTAATAACAGGACTGGATTGTGTCGCCATCTTATTGCCCCGCGACAGGTTTCAGCTCGATACGCTTGATATCGCCCACCAGCACCAGGTAGCTCAGTACCGCGATTAGGGCATGAACACCAACATAAATCAGCGCCCCATTAAACGAGCCAGTCGTGCCAACGATATAACCAATTGCGATTGGCGTGACGATGCCAGAAATGTTACCGAACATGTTGAACAGGCCACCGGAAAGACCGCTGATCTCTTTTGGCGCTGTATCTGCCATTACTGCCCAACCCAGCGCCCCGATGCCCTTACCGAAGAAGGCCAGCGCCATAAAGCCGATGATCATCCACTCAACGTTGACGTAGTTGCAGAACACCATCACCATCGACAGCAACATGCCCATTACGATCGGTGTTTTACGCGCAATGTTCAGCGATCCCGTGCGGCGCATCAGCCAGTCGGAAATAATTCCACCCAGCACACCGCCGATAAAACCGCAAACCGCCGGAACGGAAGCCACAAAGCCCGCTTTCAGAATCGACATCCCACGCGCCTGCACCAGATAAACCGGAAACCAGGTAATGAAAAAGTAAGTCAGGGCGTTGATACAGTACTGACCGATATAAACGCCGATCATCATCCGTGACCCGAGCAGCTGTTTGATCTGCCCCCACTTCACGCTGAACGGCACTTTAACTTTGGTGCTTTGCTGATCCATATTGATCAGCGCGCCACCCGCGGCGATATACTCCAGCTCTTTCTGATTTACCCCCGGATGTTGATTTGGCTCGTGGATGACTTTCAACCAGATAAAGCTGATGACAATGCCCAGACCGCCCATAAAGAAGAAGACGTGTGACCAGCCCACTTCATGCGTCAGCCAGCCCATAATCGGCGCGAAGATCACCGTTGCGAAGTATTGAGCGGAGTTAAAAATCGACACCGCCGTTCCCCTTTCCTGCACCGGAAACCAGGCCGCAACAATGCGACTGTTGCCGGGGAAAGATGGCGCTTCAGCAAGCCCGACCAGGAAGCGCAGAGTAAACAGGGCAACGATAATGCCGAATCCACTAAAGATATCGACGAAGCCTTGCAGCAAGGTAAACATCGACCAGATAAAGATCGACCAGATAAAGATCGACCAGAAGTAGACGCGTTTTGAACCAAAACGATCCAGCAACCAACCACCAGGGATCTGCCCGATAACATAAGCCCATGAGAAGGCAGAGAACACATAGCCCATTCCCACGGGATCAAGGCCGATATCTTTGGCCATTTCCGAACCGGCAATAGAAAGCGTAGCGCGGTCGCCGTAGTTGAAGGATGTGACGATAAACAACATCACCACTATCCAGTAACGAGCATTCGTGCGTTTTTCCACACTGCTCGCAGCCTGACTTAAAGAACTCATTGTTGCACTCCTGAAAATTCGCGTTAGCCACGCTCACTCTGGACTGCGACATCGCCAGGAAATCAGAGGTGACGTAGGGTGTTTTTTGCCGTTTTTATAGGTCGTTCGCCGAATACGGCGCGTGTTTATATCTGGCAATAGCAGTATAAAAAGCGCGCCATAGCGGCTCACCGTGCAACAACACAACATTAATGCGTTCAATGAGGCCCGATTTTGGCATTAGCCCTGGACGGTGGAATCCACTTCACGGAAATGAAAACAAGAACAAGAAAGGAAGGGTAAAAACGAAGAAATAAAGAAGAGTATGAAATGGATCGCTTGACTCTAGGCAAACGCCAGTAAAAATCCGCGCTATGAAGCAGTTTTTACTGGCATTTGCCTGAAAAGATTCGATTCAGCACCGCTAAAACGACATTTACCGCTCGCTGACATATCAGGACAACAGCGTGCCCCACTGTTCGACCCACGGATTTGATTCCGTTTCCGGTTCCGGGTTCTCACTGGCGTCAATCAACAGCATTTCGCCAACCCGCTGAGCGCTCTGTTCCTGCAACAAGGCATCGAACTGTTTGCCGCCATTGCAAAAATTTACATAACTGCTGTCGCCGAGCGCAATCACGCCATAACGCAGATTCGGCTGGAAGCCCAGACTATCTTTGATTCCCTGAAAGAGCGGCACAATGCTATCAGGAAGGTCGCCCTGCCCGGTCGTGGACGTAACCACCAGAACATACTTATCCTGATAGGGCAGCCAGTCGCTTAATTCAGGATCTTCAAATACCGTTGCTTTGTGGCCCTGTGCGGTCAGAATTGCTTCTGCTTCTTCCGCCACTAACAGCGAATTTCCGTACATGGTGCCGACAAAAATACCAATTTCCGCCATACCGTTTTCTCCCTGGATTAGGAACTTATCTCTCCATCCTGACCCGATGGCGCACTGAACTCAACCCTTTCATTTTCAGGAAGCAGACCGCGCCAGCCAAATTGTGATAACGCCTGCATCCAGGTGTCGTCCAGGCCCGCGTGAATAGTCAGCGGCTCGCCAGTAAAAGGATGCGTCAATGACAACTGACTGGCATGTAGCATTAACCGCTGGAGGCCAAAATGCTCAGCACCGCTGCGATTCTGGCGTAAATCGCCATGTTTGCTATCGCCAATAATCGGATGACGCAAATGGGCAAGATGTCGTCGAAGCTGATGTTTGCGTCCGGTTTTCGGCTCCAGTTCCACCAGGCCGTAGCGCGTGGTCGGGTAACGTCCGGTCGCTACCGGCATTTCTACGGTCGCCAGACCGCGATAATGCGTCACTGCTGGCTGCGGGCCTTTATCTTCGCGGGCAAATTTATCAGCGATTTTGTCCAGTTCTTCCACCAGTGGATAATCCAACACCGCTTCTTCCATCAACCAGCCGCGCACAATCGCATGGTAACGTTTCTGGATTTGGTGCTGTTCAAACTGTTGTGCCAGCAGCCGTCCGGCCTCGCTGGATAATCCCATCAACAACACACCAGAAGTGGGTCGGTCCAGACGATGAGCAGTAAAAACATGCTGTCCTATCTGGTCACGCACGGTTTGCATGACCACTACTTTCTCGTCGCGATCCAGCCAGCTACGGTGAACCAGCCAGCCGGAGGGTTTATTTACCGCAACCAGCCATTCATCCTGATAGAGTATTTCCAGCATTAGCTCGCATCATCCGCAAAAAGAGCATCCAGTTTTTCCAACTCAGCCAGAATAAGCGCGCGTTGCGGATGGTCCGTCGCCAGCGCCATTTCATAATAGGGTGCAACAGCAAAAGCGCCCGGTAACGGCTGGTTGTTATTTAACAAATCGTGCATTCGCGGGATCAGCCCCCACTGCAACCACTCCAGTGGTTCCATGGTGTCCATAAAGAACGGTTGGGTACTATTAAATTGATGCGGCTGGGGTTCATCGTTTCGCCAGTGCTGATGTTCACGCAGTAACGCTTCAAGCGCCTGCAACTGGAGACGAACGCGGTCATGAGTGGTCATAAAGCAACCTCAATAAGAAAAACTGCCGCGAAGGATAGCAGGAATAAAAAAAGGGAGCACTGTATTCACAGTGCTCCCGGTTCGTTTCGCAGCATTCCAGCTACTTTTGTTGCTCCCTGCTCATCCTTGACAACTTTTCCTCTGGCCTTGCGGCCAATCGTTCATCCTGAACTATTGCTTCCTGCTCACACCACCCCGATGTGATACTTCATCCTGAAGTGTCCCTGGCCTTCCTGACCCACCGAATCATCCTGACCGGTTCTCATTCTCCATCCTGGAGGTGTCCTTTAACGCGTCCTGCGTCATCCTCTTCGCTTCATCCAGAAGCCTTTCCCTGAAACACCATCCTGGTGTGTCCTGCAGAAGTGTCATCATCCTGATGTTCACTTCGTTGTCTGACTCCCTGTCGACGAAGATAGAATCGTCTTTTTCGCGAAGTCTTACAAGGCGCTTACAGACAATGCCTTAAGGAAAATTTCATATGAAAGTTAAGAATTAACAATCAACATTTTGATTTTAAATGAAAATAACGATTCTTATCTTTTTAAGTATTCGCTTATTTCCTGGCGATCTCCTACAGAGTCTGTAAGAGATCTCTCACAACCAGATGGGGTATTTGGATTACAGAAGAGGCTTAAGTTGATTAAGGAATTCCGCAAGATTTGAGGCTAAATTCGTCCGTTTACGTGTTCCCAGCGTCTCTTTGCACACTTCACCGGAGAGATTACACACCGAGATGACCTCTAACTCTTCTTCCAGCGTCGCGATAAATAGCGTGGGCGGCAGTTTTAGCCTTTTCTGAGTCACCAGATGACCAATCAGATTTTCCTGCACCCGACGGAAGTCGTCTTCACTCCAGGTTTGCAGCAATGTCAGTTTGATATCGCCAAACTGCGCGTGCATATCCCCGGCAAACTGAGTCGTATAAAAGGTATGAATTGTGGGTTGTATCACAATATCAAAAGCGCGTTCAACCGCGTTTACATTTTGTTCCCCGGTAAACGGCTGGGGTTGCCAGTATACGGCATCTTCGGTAGTTGAAATAATGCACGGTGAAGGAACACCGTACAATTCCTCACTTAACGGCCAGCTTTTATGCTCTTCATGCCACGCATCGCAGTAGCGTGCAGTAAAATCTTTCAGGGCTTGTGCGGTCAAATCGTCCACTAATTTCTCTCTTCACTTAAACCAGATACACTTGTCGTTTAGTTTATCTGGTTTATGACGGTGAAACATGTCTTCTTATGCAAACCATCAGGCACTTGCGGGCCTGACTCTTGGAAAATCAACCGATTACCGGGATACCTATGACGCCAGCCTACTGCAAGGCGTTCCACGCAGCCTGAATCGCGACCCGCTGGGTCTGAAAGCGGATAACCTGCCTTTTCACGGTACGGATATCTGGACGCTGTATGAACTTTCCTGGCTGAATGCGAAAGGTTTGCCGCAGGTCGCTGTCGGTCATGTTGAACTTGATTACACCAGCGTAAATCTGATTGAGTCGAAGAGTTTTAAGCTCTATCTCAACAGTTTTAACCAGACGCGTTTTAATAACTGGGATGAGGTGCGCCAGACGCTGGAGCGCGACTTAAGCACTTGCGCTCAGGGTAAGATTAGCGTGGCGTTATATCGTCTTGATGAACTGGAAGGCCAGCCGATAGGTCATTTCAATGGCACTTGCATTGATGACCAGGATATCACTATCGATAACTATGAATTCACTACTGACTATCTGGAGAATGCCACCAGCGGTGAAAAAGTAGTGGAAGAGACGCTCGTCAGCCACCTGCTGAAATCAAACTGCCTGATCACCCATCAACCAGATTGGGGTTCGATCCAAATTCAGTATCGTGGACGCCAAATTGACAGAGAAAAACTGCTGCGTTACCTGGTCTCATTCCGTCATCACAACGAGTTCCACGAACAGTGCGTGGAACGCATCTTTAATGACCTGTTACGCTTCTGCCAGCCAGAGAAATTGAGCGTTTACGCACGTTATACCCGTCGTGGCGGTCTGGACATTAACCCGTGGCGCAGTAATAGCGATTTTGTCCCATCGACCACAAGACTGGTTCGGCAATAAATTTTTTCTCAATTTTGCGTGCTGGATTCACGCAGAAGGTTGTGAAAGGTCATCAGGCAGGGCTATTGTAATCAAAGGGAATGACGATATTCGTCCCATAAGGAGTTTTTCTTGATTACACATATTAGCCCGCTTGGCTCCATGGATATGTTGTCGCAGCTGGAAGTGGATATGCTTAAACGCACCGCCAGCAGCGACCTCTATCAACTGTTTCGCAACTGTTCACTTGCCGTACTGAACTCCGGTAGTTTGACCGATAACAGCAAAGAATTGCTGTCTCGTTTTGAAAATTTCGATATTAACGTCCTGCGCCGTGAACGCGGCGTAAAGCTGGAACTGATTAATCCCCCGGAAGAGGCTTTTGTCGATGGGCGAATTATTCGCGCTTTGCAGGCCAACTTGTTCGCGGTTCTGCGAGACATTCTCTTCGTTTACGGGCAAATCCATAATACCGTTCGTTTTCCCAACCTGAATCTCGACAACTCCGTCCACATCACTAACCTGGTCTTTTCCATCTTGCGTAACGCTCGCGCGCTGCATGTGGGTGAAGCGCCAAATATGGTGGTCTGCTGGGGCGGTCACTCAATTAACGAAAACGAGTATTTGTATGCCCGTCGCGTCGGGAACCAGCTGGGCCTGCGTGAGCTGAATATCTGCACCGGCTGTGGTCCAGGAGCGATGGAAGCGCCGATGAAAGGTGCTGCGGTCGGACACGCGCAGCAGCGTTACAAAGACAGTCGTTTTATTGGTATGACAGAGCCGTCGATTATCGCCGCTGAACCGCCTAACCCACTGGTCAACGAATTGATCATCATGCCGGATATCGAAAAACGTCTGGAAGCGTTTGTCCGTATCGCTCACGGCATCATTATCTTCCCTGGCGGTGTGGGTACGGCAGAAGAGTTGCTGTATTTGCTGGGAATTTTAATGAACCCGGCCAACAAAGATCAGGTTTTACCATTGATCCTCACCGGCCCGAAAGAGAGCGCCGACTACTTCCGCGTACTGGACGAGTTTGTCGTACATACGCTGGGCGAAAACGCGCGCCGCCATTACCGCATCATCATTGATGACGCCGCTGAAGTCGCTCGTCAGATGAAAAAATCGATGCCGCTGGTGAAAGAAAATCGCCGTGATACAGGCGATGCCTACAGCTTTAACTGGTCAATGCGCATTGCGCCAGATTTGCAAATGCCGTTTGAGCCGTCTCACGAGAATATGGCTAATCTGAAGCTTTACCCGGATCAACCTGTTGAAGTGCTGGCTGCCGACCTGCGCCGTGCGTTCTCCGGTATTGTGGCGGGTAACGTAAAAGAAGTCGGTATTCGCGCCATTGAAGAGTTTGGTCCTTACAAAATCAACGGCGATAAAGAGATTATGCGTCGTATGGACGACCTGCTACAGGGTTTTGTTGCCCAGCATCGTATGAAGTTGCCAGGCTCAGCCTACATCCCTTGCTACGAAATCTGCACGTAATCTCCCCTCCCCCGGTGTAATGCCGATCAGTTAAGGATCAGTTGACCGATCCAGTGGCTGTGTAAGAATCCGGAAACGCTCACTTGTTTCCGGATTTTTTTATGCACATTGGACAGGCTCTTGATCTGGTATCCCGTTACGATTCTCTGCGTAACCCACTGACTTCTCTGGGGGATTACCTCGACCCCGAACTCATCTCTCGTTGCCTTGCCGAATCAGGTACTGTAACGCTACGCAAGCGCCGTCTTCCCCTCGAAATGATGGTCTGGTGTATTGTTGGCATGGCGCTTGAGCGTAAAGAACCTCTTCACCAGATTGTGAATCGCCTGGACATCATGCTGCCGGGCAATCGCCCCTTCGTTGCCCCCAGTGCCGTTATTCAGGCCCGCCAGCGCCTGGGAAGTGAGGCTGTCCGCCGCGTGTTCACGAAAACAGCGCAGCTCTGGCATAACGCCACGCCGCATCCGCACTGGTGCGGCCTGACCCTGCTGGCCATCGATGGTGTGTTCTGGCGCACACCGGATACACCAGAGAACGATGCAGCCTTCCCCCGCCAGACACATGCCGGGAACCCGGCGCTCTACCCGCAGGTCAAAATGGTCTGCCAGATGGAACTGACCAGCCATCTGCTGACGGCTGCAGCCTTCGGCACGATGAAGAACAGCGAAAATGAGCTTGCTGAGCAACTTATAGAACAAACCGGCGATAACACTCTGACGTTAATGGATAAAGGTTATTACTCACTGGGACTGTTAAATGCCTGGAGCCTGGCGGGAGAACACCGCCACTGGATGATACCTCTCAGAAAGGGAGCGCAATATGAAGAGCTCAGAAAACTGGGTAAAGGCGATCATCTGGTAAAGCTGAAAACCAGCCCGCAGGCACGAAAAAAGTGGCCGGGACTGGGAAATGAAGTGACAGCCCGCCTGCTGACCGTGACGCGCAAAGGAAAAGTCTGCCATCTGCTGACGTCGATGACGGACGCCATGCGCTTCCCCGGAGGAGAAATGGCGGATCTGTACAGTCATCGCTGGGAAATCGAACTGGGATACAGGGAGATAAAACAGACGATGCAACTGAGCAGGCTGACGCTGAGAAGTAAAAAGCCGGAGCTTGTGGAGCAAGAACTGTGGGGTGTCTTACTGGCTTATAATCTGGTGAGATATCAGATGATTAAAATGGCGGAACATCTGAAAGGTTACTGGCCGAATCAACTGAGTTTCTCAGAATCATGCGGAATGGTGATGAGAATGCTGATGACATTGCAGGGCGCTTCACCGGGACGTATACCGGAGCTGATGAGCGATCTTGCAAGTATGGGACAACTTGTGAAATTACCGACGAGAAGGGGAAGGGCCTTCCCGAGAGTGGTAAAGGAGAGGCCCTGGAAATACCCCACAGCCCCGAAAAAGAGCCAGTCAGTTGCTTAACTGACTGGCATTACTCCCCCGGTGACGTTTGTTGCCGGGTTCTCGCTTTGGTCACTTACGCATCAAAACTCATTTCATTTGTTATATGAATGTTTCTTACCACCCTCACGCGACAAATATCATCACAGTTAATATGTCATACAATTTATGTTGCAATGCAAACGTTTCCCCATTTTCATAAACCGTATTTTATCGCTATGAAAAAGAAATTATCGCCATGATTAACTAAAAAGTATTGATTTTTTCAGTTCAACCTACATATATTGCGCGCCCAGGAAGAAGTTATATGTCGTTTAATGGAAAATATTGCCTCTTAAATTCTCTTTTACTTTTGATTTACAGAGTAAAGCGTTGGGATAATCTATCTTCCAAAGTAGATTATTGTATTTGGGATTTAATATTACTGATAGATACATAACTTGTGTGTGTATCTTTCCCGCCTTAAATTATTACGGCGGTAAATGATTAAGCTATCGCCGATAGACAGATTTCATTTTTACGGTCAGGCACCTTCCCGGCTGAACTGGCTAAAAGCTGAATTATTTGCATTCCCTCCAGGAAGAAATAGATGGAAACGACTCAAACCAGCACGATTGCGTCGAAAGACTCTCGTAGTGCCTGGCGCAATACAGACACCATGTGGATGCTGGCCTTTACGGCACGGCAATCGCGCGGCGTCCTGCCAATCAACGCCGGTGTTGGCGGCATGATCGCTGATCATCACGGCTATCCTTGCGTTCCCGATGACGTTTTTTGCTCACCGCGGCCTGACTCGCTTCGTACTGTCTGGTAAAAACCCGGCGAAGACATCACCGAGGTTGTAGAGAACACTTTGGTATTGGCGCAATAAACCATTACCCTGCTCATTTCTTTCGCCATCAACCCGATTCCTGCTGGTTTATAAGCGTAGCAGGACCAATACAGTTGAAAGCTTCATGTCTCACCAGCTGGGTATGACACCACCGCCGCTGGCTGATTCTGTCGCCAATCCTGATTGTGGGTATGATGACCATCGTTCGCTTCGGCTAGACAATTATTTGTTAAAAGCGATGAGTATTCTGGCATTCCCGTTCGTTGGCGTATGATGCCCTGGCTCTGTACCTGATCCCGCAGTGGAACGGCGCAGCACTGGAAACGCTGTCTCTGGACACGGCATCTGCAACCGGGAACGGTCTGTGGATTACCCTGTGGCTGGCAATTCCGTAATGGTGTTCTCGTTTAACCACTTTCCTGATCATCTTCTTCTTTGCCGTCGCGAAGCGTGAAGACAATGGCGATATGGCAGAAGAGAAACGCTCGAAGATCTCGGATTCGCACACATCATGATGGTGCTGACCCTAATGTTCTTCGTCTTCAGCCGCGTACTGAGCCTGACTCCGGCAGACCTGGCTGCGGCTAAGTAGTATAACATCTCGATTCTGTCTTACCCTGGTAATGACTTTCAACGCACGGTTATCGCGTGGATGGCTCCGATTATCGCGATTATCGCTATCACCAGTCTCTTCCTCGGCCTACTACCTGGGCGCACGTGAAGGCTTCAACGGGTACCTCACGGATCTTGCGCGGGGGCTAAGTCTATCGAAATCAACAAGCTGAACCGTATCACTTTCTGTTCATGCTGGTAATGATCCTCATTGCCACCCTGAACCCGAGCATCCTGGTATGATCGGAAACCCTGGGCGGCCCAATCATCGCGACGATCCTGTTCCTGACGCCGATGTACGCATTTTAGAAACAACCGGCAATGTGTAAGTACAGCGGTCACATCAGCAACGTATTCGTTGTCGTGATGGTCTGATTGCAATCTCCGCAATCTTCTATTCTCTGTTCAGCTAAGTCCTTCGCGCCGCTTTCGGGCGGCGCTTCCTCCGTCTTAACGCGATGTATTTCCTATGATTAGCGTATTCGATATTTTCAGTAAAATCGGCATTGGCCCTTCCAGTTCGACACCGTTGGACCAATGAAGCGGGTAAACAATTTACCGACGAATTCGATTGCCCATAATCTGCTTAAGACGTGACCCGCGTGGTGGTTGACGTGTACGGCTCGGTTTCTCTGACCGGGCAAAGGCCACCACACCGACTGCCATTATTATGGCCTGGCGGGTACCTGCCGGATACCGTGGATATCGATTCATCCCTCGTTTCATTCAGGATGTGAGATGATGGTCGCCTGATGCTGGCAAACGGTCAGCATGAAGTGGAGTTCCCGGTTGATCAGTGTATGATCTTCATGCAGACAACCTTTCTCGCATGAAAACGGTATGCGCATTACCGCGCTGGCGGGCGATAAAGTCGTTTACAGCCAGACTTACTACTGATTGGCGGTGGCTTTATCGTTGATGAAGAAGGATTCCGGCCAGCAGAATAGCGCACCGGTCTAAGTTCCTTATCCGTACAGTTCAGCAGCCGATTTGCAAAAACATTGTCAGGAGTCCTGGGCTGTCACTCTCGGCCTGATGATGAAAAATGAGCTGGCGCTGCACAGCAAAGAAGAGCTGGACAGCACCTGGTGAAACGTATGGGAAGTCATGCGTGGCGGTATGAGCGCGGTATTTCCACTGAAGGCGCGTTGCCTGGCAACTGCGCGTTCCACGCCGTGCTGCGGCACTACGCCGGATGCTGGTCAGCCAGGATTATACCACCACTTACCTGATGGCGGTTGTTGACTGGATCAACATGTTTGCACTGGCAGTGAACGAAGCAGAACGCTGCTGGCGGACGCGCTGGCGACTGCGCCGACTAACGGTGCGCTGCGGGATTATCCCGGCAGTGCTGGCGTACTACGACAAGTTTATCCGCGAGTGACGCTAACTCACTGGCTCGTTACCTGCTCGGTAGCCGTGCCATTGGTTCAGAAGATGAAACGCGTCAATTTCGGCGTGCTGAAGTCGGCTGCCAGGGTGAAGTTGGTGTGGCGTGCTCAATGGCGGCGGCTGGTCTGGCAGAGCTGTTAGGTGCAAGCCCGCGCAGGTGTGCATCGCGGCGGAAATCGCCATGGAGCACAACCTCGGTCTGACGTGTGACCGGTCGCCGGACAGGTCCAGGTGCCATGATTCGAGCGTAACGCCATTGCGGCAGTAAGCGGCGAACGCCGGACGCACGGCGCTACGCCGTACCAGCGAGCCGCGCGCTCGCCCTCGATAAAGCTATCGAAACCATGTACGAAAACAGAGAAAGATATCAACGCCAGATCCGCGAAACCTCGCGGCGGCCTGCAATGAGATTGTTGCCTGCGATTAATCGCTCTCCAGAGGCCTCGTTTGCGAGGCCTCTTCCCCGAATCTCATCCAGCGTAGCCGTTCCTGGTATCGAACGTTATCCTATTGCCTAATTCTCAGGGGGTTATCGTGGCTGTTCATTTGCTTATTGTCGATGCACGATCTTATTGTTGCATTCATGCCGTTCAGGGATTGCCCTGTGCTCGAAGCTGCCAGCATGCGCTCGATCAGCTCATCTACGCACAGCCAGCCAACCCACGCGGTCGCCGTTTTTGATGATGAGAAACCGCAGTAGCGGCTGGCGTCATCAGCGTTTACCAGATTACAAAGCGGGTCGACCGCCAATGCCGGAAGAGTTGCACGACCAGATGCCGGATCACGCGCCGCCTTTGAGCAACGCGGCGTCCCGCGCGGCTAACCAGCGGCAACGAAGCCGATGACTCGCCACGCTGGCGGTCAAAGTGACACAGGCGGGCATCAGGCAACGATTGTTTCGACAGTATAAAGGCTACTGTCAGTTACTTTCACCGACATTACGATTTGTGATGACTTCCAGAACGTTGGCCGGATGCGCCATTCATCGATAAAGAATTTGGCGTTCAACCGAGCAAGTCGCCCATTACTGGGGACTTGTGGGATCAGCAGTTCAAAGGTACCGGGTGTTGCGGGAATGGGACGGCAGCCACGCAGCTGCTGGTCGAGTTCAGAGTCTGGAAGGGATATATGAGAATCTGGATGCGGTTGCCAAAAGTGGCGAAAAAAATTAGAAACCCATAAAGAGATGGCGTTTCTGTGCCGAGATTGCCCGCTCAACAAACCGATTTGCATATCGACGGCAATTTACAGCAATTGCGGTCGGTACGGAAAGGCCAGCCGGATACGCCGCAACGTCGTATCCGGGATTATCACATCAGCGCATTTACCAGGCGGTATGGTAAAGCTCTACAATATCCTCAAGCGTTGCTTCACGCGGGTTGCCACCGGTACAACATCATCCAGTGCCGCCTGCGCCAGTGCCGGAATGTCTTCCTTGCGTACACCAACATCACGCAAATGTGGCGGAATACCGACATCACCGGTCGAGAGCAAACACCGCTTCAACAGCGGCATTACGCGCCTCTTCCAGGCTGATACCTTCCACTTTCACGCCCATAACGCGCGCGATATCGCGGAACTCTCACCGGTAAAGTCAGCGTTATAGCGCATGACACGCGGGAACAGGATGGCGTTCGCAACACCGTGTGGAGTGTCGGAAAACGCGCCCGGTGGATGCGCCATACCATGCACCAACCCTAACCCAACATTCGAGAAGCCGATACCCGCAACATACCGCCCAGCGCCATTTCTTCTCCGGCACCCTTATCACCAGAATCGTATCCTCGCAGCGCCCCAGCAATGATTTCAATCGCTTTAATTGGAGTGTATCGGTGAGCGCCCACGCGCCACGGGTAATATACCCCTCAATAGCATGAGTGAGCGCATCGACACCCGTCGCAGCTTTCAGCGTGGAGGCATACCATCGATCATGTCAGCGTCAATAAACGCGACCTGCGGGATATCATGCGGATTAACGCAAAACAAACTTGCGCCGTTTCTCTTCGTCAGCTATTACGTAGCTTATGGTCACTCTCGCTCAGTACCTGCTGTGGTAGGAATTGCCAATAATCGGTACACTGGGTTGATCTGGTCGGGAAAGCCCTCCAGGCTACGCACATCGGCAAACTCCGGGTTGTTGCTGATAATGCCAATCGCTTTACAAGTATCCTGTGGAGAACCACCACCAATAGCGATCAGGTAATCCGCGCCGCTATTCTGGAATACACCGAGCCCTTCTTTGACGACAGTAATTGTTGGGTTGGGCACTACGCCGTCGTAAATCGCCCATGCCAGCCCTGCAGCATCCATCTTATCGTCACTTTCGCCACCACGCCGCATTGCACCAGCGTTTTATCGGTGACGATCAGCGCCTTCTGATAACCACGGCGTTTCACCTTATCGGTTAAAGCCCCAACAGCACCCACCAAACGATGCCGTTTCGTTCCAGAATCATTCTGTTAGCCATTATCCTTCTCCTTGTTGCTTTACGAAATTACTCTTCAATTCGTAACCCATAGGTTTTGAATTTCTCCAGCACTACGGCAATCTCTTCATCGCTCAGCACTGGCACCGGTCCGTAAATCGCCAGGGTCGTCAATAAAAGTTGCGCCAGCACTTCAACTTCATGCGCCAGCCATAACGCTTTTTCCAGATTCACCTCACAAGCGATAAGCCCATGATGTTGTAATAAAGTTGCCTGACCATTTTTAGAGCCAGCGCAACATGTTCAGAAAGTTCGCGTGTTCCAAAGGTCGCATAGGCGCGCAAGGAATAGAATTACCGCCAGCCGCCGCAATCATGTAGTGAATAGCGGGGATTGATTGGTTAAGAATGGAACTGCCCGTGCAATGAACGGCATGATTGTGAACAACCGCGTTGGCATCCGGTTTGCTTTGATAGGCTGCCATATGGAACGCCATTTGCTTGAGGGAGCTTTCCTTCCTCATGTTTACCGTTGCCATCAATAAAGACAATATGCTACTGTCAGTTTTTCATATGGAATGCCTGTAGGCGTAATCAGCATCCATCCTGATAACGTAGACTGACGCTTCCCCAGCTGTCCCCTGTTCAGTCCCAGGCGGGTCATTTCCAGGCAAGTGTCAATAATCTGACCAGCAAGTTTATTTCGTTCCATTAGCTACCTCTCTCTTATTCAAAACATAGAATGTTGTTCCTTTCACACTATTGAATTAGCCGTTTAATTACCCACCATCTTCTTCCTGATTAACAAGAAAGAAATTCACAAGCTTATATTTTGTGACCTGTTTTAACTTATCACAGTAAATAACTGCAGTTTTCTCTTTTTATAACCCCATTAAAAATGACCGCTCTTAAAATATTTATCAAAACGGTCATTTTTCTATTCTACCCAAGCCCGCTATGCCGTTTTCGGCATAAACAATTAATACGGTCATCTGGTTTGTGTTTTTTATGATTTATTTTCTGAAACGGGCATGAAATTTCCATTATTAAAGTGATGGTAGTCACATAAAGTCACCTTCCAGCTAATAAGTGTGACCGCCGTCATATTACAGAGCGTTTTTTATTTGAAAATGAATCCATGAGTTCATTTCAGACAGGCAAATATTCACTGATATGAAGCCCAACTCGCTGGTTTTGCACTTTTGGAAGATAACCCATTACGTGCTTAAGCTTCTAACCTAAGAGGATGCTATGGGAAACACATCAATACAAACGCAGAGTTACCGTGCGGTAGATAAAGATGCAGGGCAAAGCAGAAGTTACATTATTCCATTCGCGCTGCTGTGCTCACTGTTTTTTCTTTGGGCGGTAGCCAATAACCTTAACGACATTTTATTACCTCAATTCCAGCAGGCTTTTACGCTGACAAATTTCCAGGCTGGCCCTTATCAATCGGCCTTTTACTTTGGTTATTTCATTATCCGAACTCCCTGCTGGGATATTGATGAAAAAACTCAGTTATAAAGCAGGGATTATTACCGGATTATTTTTATATGCCTTGGGCGCTGCATCATCTGGTGCTGCAGAAATAATGAACTACACCTTATTTTTAGTTTTTCTCATTTATTATTGCAGCCGGATTAGGTTGTTGGGAAACTGCCGCAAACCCTTTTGTTACGGTATTTAGGGCCAGAAAGCAGTGGTCACTTCCGCTTAAATCTTGCGGGAGCATTAACTCGTTTGGCGCAATTATCGCGGTTGTCTTTGGGCAAGTCTTTATTTTGTCTACGTGCCACATCAATCGCAAGACGTTCTCGATAAAATGCTCCAGAGCAATTGAGTGGCGTATAAACACAGCCCTGTATTATCGGTACAGACACCTTATATGATTATCGTGGCTATCGTGTTATGGTTGCCCTGCCGATCATGCTGACGAAATTCCCGGCATTGCAGTAGCGATAATCACAGCGACGCCAAACAAGGATTGTTCTCCGCATCGCTTTCTCGTCTGCGCGTATTCGTCACTGGCGCTGGCGGTATTAGCGCAATTCTGCTATGTCGGCGCACAAACGGCCAGCTTTTTCATTCGATTCGCTACGCTGTAGAAGAAATTCCAGGTATGACTGCCGGCTTTGCCGCTAACTATTTAACCGGAACCATGGTGTGCTTCTTTATTGGTCGTTTCACCGGTACCTGGCTCATCAGTCGCTTTCACCACACAAAGTCCTTGGCCTGCTGTCACATTAATCGCTATGGCACTGTGCCGATTTCTCAGCCTTCGCTGGCGGTCATGTGGGTTCTTACATAGCCCTGACTTTATGCAGCGCCTTTATGTCGATTCAGTACCCACAATCTTCTCGCTGGGCATTAAGAATCTTGGCCAGTCTACCAAATACTAGTTTGTCCTTCATCGTTATGACCATTATTGGCGGCGGTATTGTCACTCCGGTCATGGGTTTTGTCAGTGACGCGGCGGGCAACATCCCCACTGCTGAACTTGATCCCCGCACTCTGCTTCGCGGTCATCTTTATCCTTCGCCCGTTTCCGTTTAAAACGGCAATGCTTAACTCAACATATTTTCCGAATAAAGTGAGGAACTGTAATGAAAAAAATCAGCTTACCGAAAATTGGTATCCGCCCGGTTATTCGACGGTCGTCGCATGGGTGTTCGTGAGTCGCTCTGAAGAACAAACAATGAATATGGCGAAAGCTACGGCCGCACTGCTGACCGAGAAACTGCGCCATGCCTGCGGAGCTGCCGTCGAGCGGTGTCATTTCCTGATACCTGTATCGCGGTATGGCTGAAGCCGCTGCTTGCGAAGAAAAATTCAGCAGCCAGAACTAGGCTGCGCCACGATTACGGTAACGCCTTGCTGGTGCTATGGCAGTGAAACCATCGGCATGGATTCAACTCGCCCAAAGCCATTTGGGGCCTTAACGGCACTGAACGTCCCGGCGCCTGTTTACCCTGCAGCGGCTCTGGCAGCTGACAGCCAGAAAGGCATCCGCATTCTCCATTTACGGTCATGACGTTCAGGATGCCGATGACACATCGATTCCTGCCGATGTTGAAGAAAAACTGCTGCGCTTTGCCCGCGCCGGTTCGGCCGTCGCCAGCATGAAGGTAAGCCATCCGTCGCTGGGCGGCGTTTCGATGGGCATCGCCGGTTCCATCGTTGATCACAACTTCTTTGAATCCTGGCTGGCAATGAAAACGCGGCGGTGGATATGACCGAACTGCGTCGCCGTATCGATTAGAAGATTTACGTACGAAGCCGAACTGGAAATGGCATGGCCTGGCTGATAAAAATCTTCCGCTATGGCGAAGATGAAAATAACAAACAGTATCAATGCAATGCCGAGCAAAGCCGTGCAGTTCTCTGCGAAGGTTTACTGATGGCGAGGTGTATCCGCGACATGACGCAAGGCACAGCAAGCTGCCGATATTGGTCGCGTGGAAGAATCACTTGGCTACAACGCCATCGCTGCGGGCTTCCAGGGCAACGTCACTGGACCGATCAATATCCCAATGGTGACACCGCCGAAGCGATCTCAACAGTTCATTTGACTGGAATGGCGTGCGCGAACCCTTTGTCGTGGCGATCGGAAACGACAGCTTAACGGCGTGGCAATGCTAATGAATGACCAGCTCACCGGCACCGCTCAGGTATTTGCCGATGTGCGTACTACTGGTCACCAGAAGCAATTGACGTGTAACGGGGCATAACTCCATGGACTGGCAGAACACGGCATTATCCATTCGATTAACTCAGGTTCTGCTGCGTGGACGGTTCCTGTAAACAACGCGACAGCGAAGGTAACCCGACGATGAAGCCACACTGGGAAATCTCTCAGCAAGAGGCTGACGCTTGCCCGCCGCGACCGAAGGTGCCGGTGATCCACGAATACTTCCGTGGCGGCGGTGACTCTTCCCGCTTCCTTACCGAAGGCGGCGTCCCGTTCACCATGACTCGTGTCACATCATCAAAGGCCTGGGACCGGCACTGGAAATCGCGGAAGGCTGGAGCGTGGAATTGCCGAAGTATGTGCATGACATCCTCAAGCAACGCACCAACTCAACTGGCGGTCCACCTCGTTTGCACCGCGCCTCACCGGTCAAGGGCCGTTTACGGATGTGTACTCGGTATGGCGACTGGGCGCTAACCATGGGGTTCTGACCATCGGCCACGTTGGCGCAGAGGTTTATCGACTCTCGCCTCCACGCTGCGTATCCCGGTATGTATGCACAACGTTGAAGAGACCGAAGTGTATCGTCCTTCTGCCGGGCTGCGCACGGACTGGAGATCCAAGGCCAGGGATCACCGCGCTTGCCAGAACGACGGTCCGTTGTACAAGCGTTAATACATTACTCCCCATGTGATGCCCGGTCGCTCCGGCCACCGGGCCTGAACAAGCAAAGAGCGGTCAGCCGGATAAGCGTTATCCGCGACAGATTGCAGGGAGCGATTATGAAACAAAGAAGTTATCCTGGTACTCGACTGTGGCGCGACCAATGTCAGGGCCATCGCGGTTAATCGGCAGGGAAAATCGTTGCCCGCGCCTCAACGCCTAATGCCAGCGATATCGCGATGGAAAACAACACCTGGCACCAGTGGTCTTTATGCCATTTCGCAATGCTTTGCTGATTGCTGTCGGCAAATGAATAATGAACTCGACTGAATGCCACATCCGCGGTATCGCCGTCACCACCTTTGGTGTGGATGGCGCTCTGGTAGATAAGCAAGGTAATCTGCTCTATCCAATCATTAGCTGGAAATGTCCGCGAACAGCAGCGGTAATGGACAATATTGAACGGTCCATCTCCGCACAGCGGTTCTTAGGCTATTTCTCTGGCGTCGGAGCCTTTAGTTTCAATACGTTATATAAGTTGGTGTGGTTGAAAGAAAATCATCCACAACTGCTGGAACGCGCGCACGCCTGGCCTTTATTCCGTCGCTGATTAACCACCGTTTAACCGGTGATTCACTACTGATATCACGATGGCCGGAACCAGCCAGATGCTGGATATCCAGCAACGCGATTTCAGTCCGGAAATTTTCCAGCCACGGGCCTCCACGCCGACTTTTCCCCTCGTCTGGTGGAAGCGGGTGAACAGATTGGTACGCTACAACAGCGCCGCAGCAATGCTCGGCTTACCCGTTGGCATACCGGTGATTTCCGCAGGTCACGATACCCAGTGTCCCTTTTGGCGCTGGTGCCGACCAAAATGAACCCGTGCTCTCTTCCGGGTACATGAAAATCCCAATGGTCCGTAGCGCCCAGGTTGATACTTCGCTGTTAAGTCAGTACGCGGGTTCCACCTGCGAACTGGATAGCCGGGCAGGGTTGTATAACCCAGGTATGCAATGGCTGGCATCCGGCGTGCTGGAATGGGTGACCGTTGTGGACGGCTGCAACACCCTGCAAATGTTGATTGAAGAAGCTCGTCTGATCGCGCCTGGCGCGGATGGCGTAAAATGCAGTGTGATTTATTGTCGTGTCAGAACGCTGGCTGGCAAGGAGTGACACTTAATACCACGCGGGGGCATTTCTTATCGCGCGGCGCTGGAAGGGTTAACTGCGCAATTACAGCGCAATCTACAGATGCTGAAAAATCGGGCACTTTAAGGCCTCTGAATTATTGTTAGTCGGTGGAGGAATCGCAACACATTGTGGAATCATTCAAGCCAATATGCTTGTATTCCGGTAAAAGTTCTCGACGACGCCGAAACGACCGTCGCAGGAGCTGCGCTGTTCGGTTGGTATGGCGTAGGGGAATTTGACCGCCCTGAAGAAGCCCGCCCACAGATCATTATCAGTACCGTTATTTTTCTACCGCAAACTGGACCTGAATTTATAGAGGAAGTGTGAAATGCTGAAAACAATTTCGCCGTTAAATCCTCCCGAACTATTGAAAGTGCTGGCAGAGATGGGACATGGAGATGAAATTATTTTTTCCGATGCTCACTTTCCCGCCATTCGATGGACCGCAGGTGATCCGCGCTGATGGCCTGTTGGTGAGCGACTTGTCCAGGTGATTATCCCGTTATTTGAACTGGACAGCTTACGCACCGCCGCTGGTGACCACGGCGGCGGTAGAGGTGACACTTGATCTCTGAACAGAACGACGTTACCGTAATGCGCTTTCACTACAAGCCCCGTGCTCGTACCACCGCATTAATCGTTTTGCGTTTTTATGAACGGGCGCAAAAAGCCTTTGCGATTTGTTATCACAGGCGAATGAGCGAAGTACGGGAATATTCTTTTAAAAAAAGGGGTAACACCTAATCTTATACGCACGCCTGCATGACGCGGGTGGTTATCGAATCATGGGTGAAAAATATGAAAGCGGCACGCCAGCAAGCGATAGTCGACCTGCTGCTGAACCAGACCAGCCACCACGGCAAGCTCTCTCAACAGCTAAAGGTCAGTAAAGAAACCATTCGTCGCGATCTCAACTAATTACAGACGCAGGGTAAAATTCTGCGCAATCATGGACGTGCTAAATATATCCACCGTCAAAATCAAGACAGTGGCGATCCCTTTCATATTAGGCTGAAAAGCCATTATGCGCATAAGCAGATATCGCGCGCGAGGCGCTCGCGTGGATTGAAGAAGGGATGGTGATAGCCTTGAGACGCCAGTTCAACTTGCTGGTACTGCACGCCAGTTGCCTGACATCAACATTTAGGCTTCACCAATAGCCATCCGATTTGCCATGAACTCGGTAAACGCGAACGCATTCAACTGATCAGTTCCGGCCGCACACTTGAGCGCAAATATGGCTGTTACGTTAATCCCCTCGCTCATTTCCCAACTAAATCGCTGGAAATCGATTCGTTTATTTTTCTTGTGAAGGTATTCCATAGCAGCGGCGCACTGTGGACTCCAATGCGATCAACGCTGATTACAAATCGATGCGATCAAAACGTGCCGCGCAATCGTCTATCGATTGATAAAAATAAATTTAATCGTTCAGGGGAAGCCCGCATCGGGCATCTGGACGCAGGCAACGACATTATTTCTGATGAGCGCCAGGTTGTACTTCTTGGCAACAGCTGACGGAAAGGGTAGCAGGCCGAAGACGACGCCCCGGCCTGCGCCATTGCTCGTCGCGACGACCACCGCCCAGACGCCGGCGGAACGCGACCGTCACTTCTTCGCGATTGTGATAATACTGCTGCGCCTACCCGAGCATTTATGCCATGTTCATCAAGCTGTGCCTAATATACGCCAATATTGTGTGATACTTCTTCGTAGCGTTTTTTCATCGGCAGTTTGAGATTGAAAATGGTTTCACGGCACCAGCCATTAACCAGCCACTGCGCCATCCAATGCCGCAACTTTAGCCGGTTTTTCAACCATATCGCATACCATCAGCTACACATTGCTGCGTGTCGGATGGAATTGAAACCGTCTTCCCAACCACCACCTGCCCGTATCATCGCAACTTCGCGCCATCGGCTGTTGTCGATGGAATAAACCCACACGTCGCGCTTCACCAGTTGGTAGGTCAGCCGCCTGCAAGCGCCCAAATCCACCGCCCACATCCCGTTTGCCGCGGGCGTTCATCCCACTCATCCGCAGGAATAAACACATGAAATGCCTCTTCCAGTTTGAGCGTAGAACGACTTGGCGCATCTGCCGGAAATTTTCAGGCGCGGAATGCCCATATAGAACGGCGAATTATTCGTCGCTGGTCCAGTAACCGGTATAGCAGCAGCCTGGTGCAATGAAGAAGACATGCACTACCGGACGCTTCGGCGTTTCATAGTTCGCCTACACCCCTAATATCGCGCAAGGCAGCGCGTAGCGGCACGGTGAATTTACGGCAGAATTTTCAGCAACTCTTTGCTTTCGTCGGTACGGCAACTTCAACACGCAGTTCACCGCCTTCTTCTCGACCACGCCCTGTAGCTGATATGGAAAGACCGAATCCTCCGGCTGGCAAACGCTGGCAGGAGTTCCCCCACCACAAACCACTTGGCTGGTAAAATTAGTCCAACTGAACGGCAGCTCACGGATTAACTTATCGCCATCATCAGGTCATTATAACATTCATTAATGACATAACCCGCATTCTCTTTCACGCGGGCAAAACCGAAAATTTCCCGCTGGCCGGCTTTATCGGTAATTTCTTTTGCGTACTCTTTCAAAGCCCGGACGGCACAGCAATAGAACCTTATTCATGACTTACTGCCTTGCGCTTTAAATGGATAGCACCAACTTAACATTAACGCCCAGCCCGCAAGGAAGCTCACGCCGCCAACCGGAGTGACAAACGCCCACAAACGCAGATGGGACAGTGCCAGGCAATAAAGGCTGCCGCTGAACAGCACCGTGCCTAACGCGAGGAAAACGCTACTCCAGAAAGTCTAGATACTCATGCGACGCTGGATTGCCACCGCCAGACCTAAGATTGCCAGCGTATGATGCTGGTATTCGAGGTGGTCTGGATCCCAGCCCATCTCGACAGGGCCCCACGGTTTTACTTAACACATGCGCGCCAAAGCGCCGAGAGCCACAAACGAAGCCGCTAATGGCGGCGAAAATCAGCACAAAAACGGCTGGTCATGGTCGTACCCTACGTAAATTATTGTTCATAACGAAAGCGGGTTTCTTGTTCAGCAGCGGCTTTCGCCAGGATTGATCGGCGAAAGGCGGCTATTTTACCCAGTTCTCGCCTGACTGTCATGACAAACCAGATAAAAAGCATTTTTCACTGACCAGAACATCATTAAACGGGCAAACAAGACGTCTGGCTCTCTATTTCAGATTGCGCCATCACGTTATTTGCCAGCGCCACTCCCGCCCGTGGATAGCCGCTTGCAGCACCATGGCGCTATGGCTGTAAAATTGGCCCTTGCTGAACGTTGAGAACCATCTCAACCCGCAACTGTCGGGTATATGTCTGCCAGTCACGGCGCGAAGCATCATGTAATAACGGTCAGCCAGATCTTCCGTGTCTTCAAGGGTTTTTCGCCAGTCAGCAGTAGCGGCGAACACACCGGCAATAAATATTCGGCGTACAGTTTTTCCACCCGTAGCCCCGGCCAGTTGCCCCTACCATAAAATATCGCCACATCAACATCATCCGCCAGCTTATCTTCCTGACGATCAACCGCTCCTAATTCCCAACGTCATTTTCTGGATAAGCTCAATTAAAGCTGGAAAGTCGTGAACCAACCAATGAATGGCGAAACTGGGCAGTAAACGACCGTCAACGCCCCGGCGTTATGGCTCTGGAGTTTACGCGTCGCTTCGGTTAATTGCGAAAATATCTCTTTCTATATCGAGGAAAGAGCTTTGCCTTCCTCGGTCAGCAGGAGTGAACGATTACGGCGGTGGTAGTTTAGCCCAAAAAATCTCCAAGACAATTCTATTGATGAGTCACCGCCTTGGGTCACAAAAAGCTCTTCCGCTGGCGCGAGCGGAACGCATGGTGCGTGCTGCGGGATCTAAACTCGTAAGGCATTTAGCGGTGGTAATCGTTTAGACATGGCTATTAAACTTTGATGTTAAATGAATTTAACAATTAGATTACACTATGTAACCTATTAGTTTTTTTAATCTGAGCCATTAGTATTGTCCGTTTAGCTTCTACCAGCAAATACCTATAGTGGGCGGCATTCTCCCAGCCGGAACGAGTTTATCGGAATGCATGTTCTGGTGAACTTTTGGCTTACGGTTGTGATGTTGTGTTGTTGTGTTCTGGATCTGTTTGCCATTTAGACCATCTAGCAAAGCTACCTTTTTCACTTCCTGGGCATTTACCCTGGTCGTTGATAGCGGTTATGTAGCACCGCCGTATTGTGTGCTTTTTTTACCTTGCGATTGCGAATTACTGATCCAGTTCGACCATCTCTTCACGTCAGTACGGTTGATTTGCTGTTTGTTGCCATTAGCGTCTTTATACGAAATCATACCGGTATCGTTATCAGTCTGTGGTTTGCCGTCAGAGACGATGGTACGTCTGTTATTGGCGTGCATCACATAGTTGAACCGGAACAGGCGCTCAGGGCAAAAGTCAGCATACAGGCAGAAATAATTGCGGCAGTCTTTTTCATCATCTTCTCCTTAAAGCGATTAATAAATCTTAATAGTATTGATTAACAGGCTAAAATTAACGCCTAACACTATTCAGCATATGTTACTTACGCGGCTTCGCCAGGATATCCAGATAATTCTGATGGTTAGCACTCTCCTTGTATCAAAGTGAATTTTGCGTCACTATTGGTGCATCAAGCCGAGGAGTACGATGAACGTTTTTAATCCCGGCGCAGTTTCGCGCCCAGTTTCCCGCACTAACAGGATGTGGTGTTATCTCGACAGCGCCGCTACTGCGCTTAAACCTGAAGCCGTGGTTGAGTGATCGACAGTTTTACAGCCAGCGCCGGACGTCGATCGCAGCCAGTTTGCCGAAGCCCAACGCCTGACCGCGCGTTATGAAGATGCGGAAAAAGTGGCAGAATTACTGAATGCATCGGATGATAAAACTATCTACTGGATGCGCTTACTACTGATCCATTGAACATGGTGGCACAATGCTATGCGCGTCCGCGTCTGCAACCGGCTGATGAGATTATTGTCAGCGTGGCAGAACACCACGCTTAACCTCGTCCCCTGCTGATGGTCGCCCAAATAAACTGGAGCCAAAGCGGTGAAGTACTGCCGTGAACGCCAGCGACTGCCGGATGTCGATTTGTTGCCAGAACTGATCACTCCCCGTAGTCGGATTCTGGCGTTGGGTCAGATGTCGAACGTGACTGGCGGTTGCCCGGATCTGGTGTGTGATTACCTTTGCCTACTTCAGCGGGATGGTGGTGATGGTTGATGGTGCTCAGGGGCCGGGTGCATTTCCCCACACGTTCAGCAACTGGATATCGATTTCTATGTTTTCTTGGTCACAAACTGTATGGCCCGACGGGTATCGGCGTGCTGTATGGCAAATCAGAACTGCTGGTAGCGTATGGCCTTGGCTGGGTGGCGGCAAAATGATTCACGAAGTGAAGTTCGACGGCTTCACGACTCGAATCTGCGCCGTGGAAACTGGAGCAGGAACGCCAAATGTGGCTGGTGTCATAGGATTAAGCGCGGCGCTGGAATGGCTGGCAGATTACGATATCAACCAGGCAGAAAGTTGGAGTCGCAGCTCTGCGACGCTGCGGAAGATGCGCTGGCAAAACGTCCAGGCTTTTCCGTTCATTCCGCTGCCAGGATTCCAGCCGGCCCGCCTTTGATTTTGCTGGCGTTCATCACAGCGATATGGTGACGCTGCTGGCGGAGTACGGTATTGCCCTGCGCGCCGGCAGCATTGCGCTCAGCCGCTACTGGCAGAATTAGGCGTAACCGCACACCGCGCCTCTTTTGCGCCATATAATACAAAGAGTGATGTGGATGTGCTGGTGAATGCCGTTACTGCGCGCTGGAATTATTGGTGGATTAATGACGAACCCGCAATTCGCCCGGACATCCGTTGGCACAACCGTAACCGCAGAAACGTTACGCAATACCTTCGCACCGTCGACCAACGGGAAGATAAATATCGCCAGTCGATCACGCTGGGGAAACAGCTTCCGGCTTTGCCAGAACCAGTTAAAGCGCAGGCTAAAGAGATTGCCGGATGCGAAAACCGCGTCTGGCTGGGATATACCGTGGCTGAAAACGGTAAAAACGCACTTCTTTGGCGACAGCGAGCTACGCAGAGCGCGCGGCCTGCTCGCGGTGCTGTCGACCGCCGTTGAGGGGAAAACCGCCGCCGAATTGCAGGCACAGTCGCCGCTGGCATTGTTTGATGAAGGCCGGGATCGCGCGCGCAGCTAGCGCCTCACGTAGCCAGGGTCAATGCGTTAGCGAGGCGATTATCGCTGCGACGAAGCAGGTTTAAGCACAGACGGGTCGGATAAGACGTTCGCGTCTCATCCGACCTGATTGTTAACCCGACGCGCCGCTTTCGCCATCATCTTCTTCAGCGCATGAGAAACCGCAACAAACCCGAAGGTGGCGGTCACCATCGGCCGCGCCAAATCCAGATGCACAATCCATCCGCTTTGGCCCTTCTGCCGTGGCTTTCATCGCACACACCGTACCGTCTGACTGCGGGTACACCAGCGCTTCAGTAGAAAACACGAATCCACGCCGAGCTTACCTTTACTGTTTTTCACTACGCCAAAATCGCTTTTCAGGCGCTCGCGCAACTTCGCCGCCAGCGGATTCTGAATCGTTTTCGCCAGATCGGTAACCTGAATCTGCGTCGGGTCAATCTGCCACCCGCGCCACCGGTCGTGACCAGCGGGATTTTATTGCGCCGACAATAAGCAATCAGCGCCGCTTTGGCCGTACACTATCAATGGCATCAATCACGTACGAATAACCCACGCTGATATACCGCGCTACGTTATCCGGCGTTACGGTACCACTCCACCACCGTCTACACGGCACTCCGGGTTAATCTGGCGAATACGCTCCGCCATGACTTCCGCTTTTGCCAGCCCGACGTTATCGCGCAGAGCCGCCAACTTGCGATTGGTATTGGTGACGCACACATCATCCATATCGATAAGCGCGATCGCGCCAATCCCCGTGCGCGCCAGCGCTTCCGCCGCCCAGGAACCCACACCACCGATACCAACCACACAAATATGCGCGTCAGCAAACAGTTGCAACGCTTTTCACCATACATACGTGCTGTCACCCAAAACGCAGCACCAACGGCGCACCACCACAGAACATACAGGCACCACCAAAGGCGTATCGGACTTAATCGGCAGCTCACTGACGCCATCAGTGCTCCATAACTCAACACTTCATTGACGATTACTTGCACAGCGTGTTCAGGATTGCATGAACAACGTGCACGTCAATAATCAGGATGTGAGGTTACCCCTCACCCTGTCATATCCGTAAACGGCATACAGAATATCACATCAGCCGTGAAAGACGTTACCTGCGCCCGGGGCGGTTTCAGCACCCAGACACGTCCATAGTGGTTGTACACCAACTGGCGCGGTGCCCGGCTCCGGCCGATTCCTTGATGATATCGAAGTGTTGGCCTTTGATTGCGACCCCACATCCAGCGCCACCATCAGACGTATTTGTACTTACTGTTAAATTTGCCGTTATGATCCAGCAGCGGCACTTCTGCCAGCAAGGTAGTACCTGGCGGAATAATTGAACGATTGGAGGAAACAGAAGCACGGCCAACCAGAATGCACCGCACTTGCCCCTTTCACCGGAGCAAAAGATTGCGGTTTAAAGAAGACGAAAGACGGGTTCTGTTCCAGCAGCTCGCGAACCTCGGCTTCACTGTGCGTTTCGCCCCAGTGACGAATCGCCTGCATCGACATATCTTCTTTTTTCACCTCGCCACGGTCGATTAGCACGGTCAATGCTGCGATAGGCATGACCGTTTTTCCCGGATAGCTGAAAAAGTTAAGCGGACTGCCATCACCAAAGTCGATATACCCACTACCCTGCACATCCATAATGAAGTTATCCATCAGGGAGTTACTGTAAGTGAGAATAGATCATCACTCAACGCCCCCGCGGTACATCTCCGCACGAGACGGCAGACGACCACGTTTTGCGGCATACGGTAAAATAGGATACTGGACTTGCCTGGCACGGGGCGCGCCTGAATCACCTGCGTGTAATAGCCTGGTACTGCACGTTACCATAGTCGTCGGCACCTTCCATCTGCCAGGCATTAATGCCGAACTGGCGCATATTGCGGGTATCACCGCCTGCGCGCAGCCACTCTTGCACCGCGTTATAAACATTACTCTGGTTGCCATACAGACGCGGTGACGAATTACGGATATGGTTAATTTGCTCGGCAAAATCACCGGCGTTAATCCGGCGCGCCAACGGCATCTGGCTGGTTCACCAGAGAGAAAGGCTGGGTAAATTTCCCGTCTTTATATTGCTGTCGCGATTGGTTGGTTTGGAAGAGCAGGTGAAAGCATTGCCACAACCGTGCGCCATAAGAAGGTACTTTACCCGAATGTCCTTTCATCGTTCTTCTTCAGGTTAAAAAATAAGGCGCAACTGAAGATAAACAGACTGTCGGCGTTTAATGAAATGAGCAGCCTCTCCCCTACGCAAATTTTGTACAAAAATAGGCTTTAGCGGTTTGTTTTTGTTCAAAATCATGCTAAATCCGTGATTGGGAAGGTTCTTGCATGAAACGCTAGTGGAGTATAGTGCGCATCCACGGACGCGGGTGGAGCAGCTCGGTAGCTCGTCGGGCTCATAACCCGAAGGTCGTCGGTTCAATCCGGCCCCACAACCAATCAAATTTGATGAGAAAAAGCAGTCGGTGACGCGGGGTGGAGCAGCCTGGTAGCTCGTCGGGCTGATAACCCGAAGGTCGTCGGTTCAATCCGGCCCCCGCAATGAATCATCCAACACCCTAACGGGTGTTTTTTTGTTTCTGGTCTCCCATTAAAAAGCGCCATTCAGCGCCTTTTTATCATCCCTCTCGCCAGCGTTGCCCCATCGGGCAAAGGGCTACTTTAATCCCCGCAAGAATAGACTCCGCAACTTCCTGCTGGACTTTCGCCGTTTTCAGTTTACGCTCTTCCTCAACGTTACTCATAAACGCCGTTTGACCAGAATGGAGGGATATTCGTGCCTTTAGTACGGAAACCCGGCCGTTCAATTTGATTTTTATGCAGCTTGTTGATTTTACCGAGCTTATTCAGTACCGCTTTACCAAACTTCAGGCTGTCGGCAATGGTCAGCGACTGTACCATATCGAACATGGTGTGGTCGACATAGCGGTCACCGCTTTTGCTCACGCCACCAATCAAGTCCGAGGCGTTCTGGGTTTGTGCCAGTATTTTGCCGCAGACCGGTTGCACCTTCGGTTGAGAGCGCAGACAGAGGTACCGCGGCTGACGACTCGGTAAGGTGTCGGCATGGATAATAGACAAACAGGTCAGCACGCTGTTTCTGGGCTTTTGCTATGCGCACTTGCAATGGAATCAAGATGTCTTCATTGCGCGCTATGTACACCTTCATATTGCCCTCTTCTCATTTAGAGAGCGCAAACGGCGAGCTATTTGCAATACCACAATCTTTTTCGGCGCGTTTTGGATCTCCCCACCGCACCAAGCCTCGCCACGTGGCCAGGGTCAAGCATAATGACAATCGGACCATCGCGCCCCGCTTTACCCGGTTGTGGACCACTTTGCGCTGGCCGGCACCTGCTTTTCGAGGTCGCCTTTGTTGTAATCCTCCAGCAGCGCCAGCAGCGGGTCCTGCATATCCGTGCATTGGCCGGATAGAGGTCCATCACCAGACGCTCTTTAAACCCGGCGACCGGCGCAAGGGCAAACAGCTGCGGTTTTACGTTTTGCTTTAATCAAAAACCATCCGTACGGTTTGCGGGTCAAATTGCCCGACGCGCGCCGACTTGATGAACGGGTCGTCTGCACGAATTCGTGCCGCCATCCCTCTTGAGTACCGAGTTCAGGTTTAACACTTCGATATCCACCACCACGCGTTCAGGGTTACTCAACGCGAACTGCTTATATTTCAGCTGACGATTTGATTCCCACCGTCACGCGGGTGTAGCTGGACGCAGGCCAGACGCGCACCGCCACGACCTGGCCGACCGCAGCCAGACTGACCTGACTTACGCTCAATAGCCGCATGGCACCCGCGCCTCCCGCAGAAACGACGACGGCTGATTGCAGTGTTGGATCCTACATGCCTCTCCCCTACAAAAGAAATCTAAGCTGTGTAACAAGTAAACGACGCACTTGACTGGAAACTTTAGCGAAAGACGCATAATCTGTCATCTAATAAACGTATTTTTTCTTTTATATTCACGGCATTACTGATAAAAAAGTCGCTCTCGCATAAAATTTACACTTGCACCCTGCGAAAAAACAGAGTAAAAATACACTAATTTCGAATAATCATGCAAAGAGGTGTGCCGTGGTAAGGAACGTAAACCGAGTTGGTCGAGGGATCGCCATTCGGTTCCCATATCAATACCCACCGGGGAAAAACGTTTGTCATCATGCTGGCGGTGAAGCCATTGAGCATGGGCAATTTCTCCAGTATGGTTAATGATATGGGTTGTTGCACAGCCTCGGCATCCGTCTGGTGGTGGTCTATGGCGCACGTCCGGGACATCGACGCAAATCTCGCTGCGCATCACCACGAACCGCTGTATCACAAGAATATACGTGTGACGACGCCGAAAACACTGGAACTGGTGAAGCAGGCTGCAAACATTGCAACTGGATATTACTGCTCGCCTGTCGATGAGTCTCATAACACGCCGCTGCAGGGCGCGCATGTCGACGTCGTCAGTGGCAATTTTATTATTGCCCAGCCGCTGGGCGTCGATGACGGCGTGGATTACTGCCATAGCGGGCGTGTCCGGCGGATGATGGAGACGGAAATCGATCGTCAACTGGACAGCGGTGCAATAGTGCTCATGGGGCCGGTCGCTGTTTCAGTCATGGCGAGAGCTCGGATCTGACCTCGGAAGAGATTCCCACTCAACTGGCCATCAAACTGAAAGCTGAAGAGATGATTGGTTTTTGCTCTTCCCAGGGCGTCACTGATGACGACGGTGATATTGTCTCCGAACTTTTCCCTAACGAAGCGCAAGCACGGGTAGAAGCCCAGGAAGAGAAAGGCGATTACAACTCCGGTACGGTGCGCTTTTTGCGTGGCGCAGTGAAAGCCTGCGCAGCGGCGTGCGTCGCTGTCAATTTAATCAGTTATCAGGAAGATGGCGCGCTGTGCAAGAGTTGTTCTCACGCGACGGGTATGGGTACGCAGATTGTGATGGAAAGCGCCGAGCAGATTCGTCGCGCAACAATTAACGATATTGGCGGTATTCTGGAGTTGATTCGCCCGCTGGAGCAGCAAGGTGTTCTGGTACGCCGTCTCGCGAGCAGCTGGAGATGGAAATCGATAAATTGACCATTATTCAGCGCGATAACACGACTATTGCCTGCGCCGCGCTCTATCCGTTCCCGGAAGAGAAGATTGGGGAAATGGCCTGTGTGGCAGTTCACCCGGATTACCGCAGCCCATCACGGGGTGAAGTTCTGCTGGAACGCATTGCCGCTCAGGCGAAGCAGAGCGGCTTAAGCAAGGTCTGTGCTGACCACGCGCAGTATTCACTGGTTCCAGGAACGTGGATTTACCCCGGTGGATATTGATTTATTGCCCGAAAGCAAAAAGCCAGTTGTACAACTACGCAGCGAAATCCAAAGTGTGATGGCGGATTTAGGGTAAGCGATGAAAATCGTGGGATGCGACAAGCGTAACACTCGTACGTCGCATCCGGCAGTCACGTTTATTCCCGTGAACTAAACAACGCCGCCATACGACTGCGCCGCTCAGTACGAGTGGCGATTGCCGCACTCGGAGATGCGCTCATCGGCATACAGCGACAGACGGCGACGCGCGCGGGTCACCGCGGTATAAACCAGCTCTCGCGTTACTACCGGCGTGCGTTGGCTCGGCAAAATCAACGCCGCATGGTCGAACTCCGATCCCTGCGATTTATGTACCGTCATCGCCCACGTAGTTTCGTGCTCTGGCAAGCGACTCGGTTGCACAGACTTAATATCGCCGTCCGGCATCGCAAACCAGACGCGCGTCCCTGCCCGCGATCCAGCGCAATACCGATATCGCCATTAAACAACCCAAGCGCGCTGTCATTACGGGCAATCATCACCGGTCGACCTTCGTACCAACGAGAGTGCGGATGACGATGAATTTTGCGCTTCTGTTGCATAAACTGCTCAATTCGCTCATTCAGTCCAGCCACGCCAAACGGCCCTTCCCGCAGGGCGCACAAAAGCTGGTACTCATTGAACGCCTGAATGATTAAATCCGGCTCGGCACGCGCTTGCAGCATATTCAGATACGTCCGTAACCCGCAAGAGCTTCCTCAAGCATCGCAATATAATCTTCGCCGCTCTGTAAAAGCCGTTTTTCTATATCAGTAAAATCCAGCTGGAAAACGGTTTCACTGCCGTTTTATCACCACGGTTGATTGCCGCAGCTAACTGACCAATGCCAGAATCGCTGCCGAAACGATAGCTTTTTTGCAGCAGGCAGAGACTGTCGCGAAAGATGCCGCTTCTGTGCCAGTTCCTGCCGGAACGTGAGTTCCCGTCAGGCGGCTTAGCTGCCTGCACGCTCGGCGGCAAGCCCGCGTTGGCATAAGCGCAGATATCGCCCAGCACAGCCCCAGCCTCAACCGAGGCCAGTTGATTACGATCGCCAGAAAGATTACTCGCGCATGATCGGGCAAGGTGCTCATTCAGTCTCGACATCATAGGCAGATTGATCATTCACGTTCATCTGACCACCAGCACATCAGACGCAGCGGGTTACGGCATGACGACGTAGACGCTGGCCACCCGGCTGCGCGCCCAGCAATCGGTGCAAAGTGCTGGCACTTCCGGAATGCGTTTCTTTTGTTCATCGGTCAGCGGTACTGTCGCAAAGCCTGCCGAGAGATTCGGTTAAGCGCGGCAGCTTTACCGTTGGTGCAGCCAGACGGATACGGCAGCGTTCGCCGTCGGCCATTTGAATTAACGCTGCCAGCAACTTCGCTACGGTGGTCGTTTTACCGGTGCCAGGGCCGCCGGAATCACCGAGATTTCGCCGCGTCAGCGCCACTGCCGCCGCAACTTTTGCCAGTTAATTTCATCGCTTACTGGAAAAAGTTTGTCCAGGGTTTGCGCCAGTAGAGCTTCATCAACCTCAATGGCATGATTCACTTCGTGTAGAAGCGTGCTACCGTCCGCTCGTTACACCACATGCGATTCAAATAAAGACGATTGCCACAGAGGATTATCGGCTGGGGTGGATCTCCCCGGCTCACCCGCTTGTGAAGCCAGCAAGCATTCTTCCCAATTTTGTAGCTCACCGATTTCACTGACACAGATGTGAATAGTGGATGCGACGCCTCGTTATTTTCCAGTCGTGAAAGCGGCAAACAGACGTGTCCCTCTCCGGCATCATGACTTAACAGTGCCGCCGCGAGGGTGACGGCAGGATGTTCATCTCCCGCCACGGTCAGGGCAGATTGTACATCCAGCGGGCGTAGCTGTTTGTGCTCCACAGCTTCCAGTAATTGCTTTTGCAATTTCATTACGCTCCTCCAGGGTTATACCGGCAAACATCTCATCCATCAGGTCAATCAACCCGGCGTTGGGTCGGGTTGTGAAATCCCCTGTTGCGGATGTTGATCAACACCACGCAGGAACAGATAAATAACGCCGCCAAAGTGGCGCTCATAGTCGTAATCAGCAATGCGATGGCGCAGATAACGATGCAGCGCCGTGATAAGCTGATATTGCAGATTATAGCGGTGTGCCTGGATTGCCCAACCTGCTATAGCCTGTTGGGTGTAAGCGAACTGTCTTCACCAACCAGTTGGATTTATAGTCGAGCAGGTAATAATGCCTTCGTGGCGGAACACCAGGTCGATAAAGCCTTTTAACATGCCACGTACCTGCATGAGTCTCCAGCGGCGGGCAGCCAGCGGATAGCGGGTCAAACTGGCGAATTAGTGCATCTAGCTGGCTGGCGATTAGTGGTTCACTAATCGGCAGGTAAATTTCATCTCCACCTGTTTATCGCGGCTCGGAAAGCTGATTCAGGCTAACACCCGTTTCATTGAGAGGTGCCGAGGACAGCCGTGATCACTCGGTCAACACTGGTTCCCACTGCGATTCAAAGCCGCCGAGTTCCAGTTTTCCTGTACCCAAGTCCGGTCAACCGGCTGGGTAAATTCGAGGTCTTCAAACAAACTGTGCAAGAATGTCCCGGTGATGCACCGCGCGGGGAACTTATGCGGTGTTAATGCTTGGTTCTTCAACGACGCTGACCACGCCTGCGGCATCACATCGAGCCGTGGCATCAGATCCTGAGCGATACCGTGACCACGCTGCTGCAAACCGGAGTAGCTGGTGAGACGCCAGTTATCGCCGGGAACGTCGTAGCGTCCTCCGCATTCAGTTCTGCAGTTAAAGCATCATTAACCTGCCAGGGTGGTTATATTACCTGTTCGTGCCGTTTGCCAGGTATATCATCATCATAGCATAACGCTTCAGACAGGTGCGAAGCCTGCGGCATCTTGGGTTTCCCCTTTTGCAGCAAACGCCGAGCGCACTTTGGTGGACGTCGGTGCTACCTTTTTTATCGCCACGACGGCGCACCAGCGGTGCAACGCCGAGACTGCAAT
The DNA here is from genome assembly GCA_048288465.1 of Shigella flexneri. Classification (GTDB taxonomy): domain Bacteria; phylum Pseudomonadota; class Gammaproteobacteria; order Enterobacterales; family Enterobacteriaceae; genus Enterobacter; species Enterobacter flexneri_B. Next base: position 2,819,496 of record CP182556.1, read on the forward strand.
GCCAAACCGAACGTGTCAGCGCCACGTAAAGCAAACGCAGATCTTCCGCCAGACGTCTTGGCCTCCGCGAGGTCGACGCTTTCTCTGGCGCAGCATTAGATCGACAACTGCCTCAAACGAGTGGCGATTGTGATAAAACGCCTGCTCCTTGGACGTGGAAAATTGGTGAGAAACTCGGCAGCCAGAACGATGGATATTCCAGCCCTTTCGATTTGTGGATTGTGCAACTGTACGAGACGTTGATCACTTTGAGACGCATTGCTTGGCTGGAGGCATTACTGTCTGGCTCGCTAGGAGACGTCGCGATAACCAGCGACCAGGCCACGTTCACTTTCCGAGCGGCGTTCGGCTTCTTGTAGCAGTTCGCTGGATGCAAGATATCGGTAAGACGCCTGCTCACCGCCTGCCGTTGCCAGCAAGTTTTCAGCAATGTTACGCGCCGACATCAGCGCCCGCAGCATCGGCATAACGCCACGTTTGCGCGAAAGATTTGCCGATAACCATCGAACTCTTCACTACCACATCCCACGCATGTTCGTCATTGTTCAGCGTTTCGATATCCAAGCGCGTTCAGCCCCATCATTTACGTCGCCAGCGCACTACGCAGGTGCTTCTCACGTTCGGGCGTCATCACCGCCTGCAACAACCAAAGCATTTCCCGCGCTTCCAAGAGTTTCAAAAACACTGTCGCGGTTCGAAAGGTAAACGAAGGGATTTCCAGCAACGTTAAGGCGTCGCGCACCTGGGCGGCCTCCTGGCGACTGCGGCGCACGAGCACACTGATGTCCGAAGCACGCACCGGACGCGCGTCGTCGCCGTTCATCAGCAACGCTTCGCCGCTGTCCGGCTTGTAGCCAGTCGGCGGATTTGCGCAGCACATACCTGCGCCATGGTACTTTGATAGTCGCCAACGCCGCAGCTTTCGCCTTCGGTCAGCCACATTTTCATCGCAGGTTACGTTTACCTTTAAACACAAAACGTAAAACGCCTGATTTTTCCGGCTGATTTCACTGGAATAAACGGTATTTCGCGAAAGATTAACGCGTCATCAGTCTGGCTGAAAGCTCGTTCACACTGTTCACCATTCCTGGTGCGGACGCCAGTTGGTGTTGAAAGTGTAGTGGGCGTGAACTTCGCTACGCGCCTTCATATAAGTGAGACATCCGCACCCCGGAATGCATATATGGCCTGTTTCGGGTCGCCAATCAGCAACAATGCGGTTTCCGGCTGATGGTGCCAGATACGGCGAAAAATTTTGTACTGCTTGGTCGGATCCTGAACTTCATTCGTATCATCGCCACCGGAATCGCGTACGGATCGCCGCTGCCACACCTCACCGCTTTCGCTACCAGCGCGGAATCGAGCCGACTTAACATGTCATCAAAACCCAATTCGCCACGGCGGCGTTTTTAATGCGCGACTGTTTCGCGGATCTCAGCCAATGCGCGGGCGATCACCAGATTGCGGATTGACAATGGTTCTGCAAGCAAGTCGATTCATTGCCTCAAACAGCGGATGTCGCGGGGTTTCCCCCCGGCTTTCGCGCGATTTTCTTCTAAGAAACGCTGGGAGAATTTTTCCAGCCACTCGGCAACTCATAACTGTTGGTCTCTTCTTCTGCCCAGGCGCTGATCTTGTCGATTGATTTAGCCTGATCGCGACGGTTAAACTTGCGTCGATTAATACCAGAAGTAATTCGATCAGCGTATCGAAGTCACCGACCCCGTCGCGCCACTGCTGTTTTACCGTAGCAATATGCGCCACAATTTGCGCGCTGGCGGGAAGCTTAGCGTTTCATCATCGGGCGGCGGCGCTTCGATAACCGGCGCTTCGCCTTGCAGATAACGATTAGATCGCGCAGCAACGCCTGCGGCCCTTTCCACGCTTTCAAACACGACCTGGCGCCATTTCACGCGGCAGCGGGTAGCAGTGGCGACGCCAGAAATCGGCGCAGGCCTGGTAACGTAGCAGAGACTCATCTTCAATCAGCTGCTGCTCTAACAGCATGCCGGATTCAAAGGCATTCAGGTTGAGCATGCGCTGGCAAAAACCGGCCAATAGTAAAGACTGCCGCTTCATCCATCTGCCGTTCGGCTAACAACAACCACTGCGCGGCTTGCGCTTTATCGTCGATTCCTTCCAGCAGACGTTCGTACAGTGGATTGTCGGTGGTTTCACGCAACAGGCGATGCGCAACTCATGGATATTGCTGACGGATACGACCACGCAATTTGCCGTGGCAGCCTCGGTAAAGGTGACCACCAGCAGTTCTTCAACGGTCAGCGGGCGGGGGGAAGGTGGCGGAACCGCCTAGTCCAAGTAACAGGCGCAATAGAGCGCCGCAATCGTAAAGGTTTTGCCTGTGCCGGCAGAGGCTTCATCAGGCGCTCACCCTGTAAGGGCAAGCGCAAAGGATCCAGCGTTGCGACAGATCACCATTCTTTTGACCATCAGGGCATTGTTTGCTGCAACGCGTGCTGACGTTTTCCCACACTTTCCAGCCTTCAGGGTGTACATATTCTGCTTTCCCATTCTGGCTGCCGGGAAAATCCTGCGACAGGATAGCCATGCCTTGCGGCTCGACCACCGCCTGATGGAAGAAATCGGCCAGTTTTTGCGGCGTCAGCAGTTTAAATCTGGGCCACGATTTTATCACGCGAAATTGAAAGCGGATATGGCCGCGATTGAAATCTTTACTTAACTTCCACGCTTCTTCGCCGAGCGTTTGTGGTGGCCGCAGCATTGGTAATTACCGCCTGCTGGATTGGCGAAACTCATCTGGCTCCACCGCTCGCAATTTTGCCTCTGCGGTTGCAAAAACGCCTTGCAACGCTCCCACAAGAATGAAGGCTGTTTATCATTGCTTTGCAAAAGGAAGCCCATGCCCCGACTGACGCCCCACGCTCATTGGAAATGCAAACACGGCATAGCCCAATTGTTCTTCGGTACGCGCAACTCATTGTAGAACCACGGCTGGTCATCTGCCCAAGATAGAGCTATAGGCTGAGCTGGCGTATCATCGTAGCCAGTCGGTACAAATACTGCTGCCAGGCGGAGTCGGCGCCGTTACCGGCTTTTTCAAAGATGACGGATTGTTTTTTATCGACCATGATATCTTTGTTTTGACACCACTCGAACCATCAGCGCCCTAACTGTTTTTGCACATCGCGTGCCAGGGTTGTTGCCTGGTCGTCACGTTGCCGATAACCATAAACTCTGGTCGAGCCCCCGATTCTCAAGGCGTCGCGATAGGCCAGCACCTCTTTCACGTAATGGAGGGGCAAATTTTGTGCGTTCATTTCGCGAAGAAGTAAGGTACCTGGAGAGCATCTCGCGCGGGCATAGTTGCCTGCTCGAACGCTTTGCCCTTTTCTGCGGAATCCATCATCTGGTTATACCAGGACTTTGCCTGCTCAAGCTGATTTTCCGTAGTGAATAGTTAGAAAGTAGCCCTCGAGCAATGCCTGGAACAGCTGCGGCAGACGCTGGGTGTAACCATTAGCATTAACCATAAGGCCGTTGTTAGCGTTGGTGGAAAACTTATGCCACCAACCGACGCCTGGTTGTTAACCTATTAAGTGCCAGCCCTGCGAGATAATCATTGAGCGCAAACATCACCCTGATTGCGGGCGCTGTCCATGGCTTCTCGGATTACGCAAAATCAGGCTGACATCGGCTTTGGGCTCGCCGGCAAAATAACGGCTTGGCGCATACACTACTCGCAGATTCGACTCATCAACAATCAGCTCTGGATGGTCGTATTTCTTCTGGTACTTAATCAGCGAGAAAATCGTCAGGAATATAGCAGTTAAGCTCTGGCAAAGAGAGCGCAACGTCGGCAGCTTTTTTCTGCCAGTCAGCGAAAGTTCGTGCGTGATTTTTATCGACCTGATACGGCGCATCGACAAAATAAGCCGTTTTATTGTGGCTTTTTGAGCTCATATACCAGATACGTGCATTCTGCGGCGTCATCATCGCCAGACGTTCCTTTATCCGCTTTAGCATCTCGGCCCATCGGCAATATTGACTGCATCCAGCGTATGCTCAACAGGAACGCGAATCATGGTATCTGCCAGCCATTCGACGTAATCCATATCACGATGGCTATTCACGGATAACGGAAGTCGATATCCGAGCACATTCGCCAGTTCATCGAAAGATTCGTTCATCAATGCCTTTTTCACGTAACATATTTAGATAGCTAAAAAATCGCCGCCACAACCTGATCGCGATTAGCCAGGCTTTATCGGTTAAAGACGCAGAGATCGCTAATACGCCGCTGTTGCCGTTGACCATAGGATTGGAGTTGGCGCTAATGCCCTCAACTTAATCCCTGCTTTTGCAGCGAGTCGGAAAGCTATGGTCTGCCATTACCAATCAGATAGGTAATCAATTCATCCGTTTTTACTACGCAATTTTGCCGAGTTGTTATCGATGCGAACTCAACGCAGAACTTTACGCCGGCAGTGCCGGGACGTAATGAATGATAATGCCCTTTTGCGCGTCGGTGACTACCGGACCTGATTCCGGTTTTTTCGCTCTTCTTTGTTCGGCACGCGACCAAGGTGTCCGCCGCCATTTTTGCCAACTCCGGCAGCGGTTTATCGCCTGTAAATAACCGCCTTCATCAGATTGGCGGAATAGTACTTCCGTGGAAATCTTTCAGCGCCTGCTGCACCGGATTACCAGGTTTATCGCTTAAAGTTTCGAGGTTACCCACGATAAAACTTTGAACCGGGGTGTGCCGGGTTAATGGTTTCTGCGCTGACCTGTGCCATGCGCATCCCGTCACGCGTACGCGCCATGGTTAATTCAGCGTTCACCGCATTACGCTCACGTTCGGCGAATTTCTTGTCGAGCAAGGGTTCTGCAATAGCATCGGCCGTGGCGGTCGACCGCACCGGGCAAGGCGTCGTTCGCTACCTCCACAGAGAAAGCCGTGCGATACGGCGCAGCGCCGGCATTGTGGCTGCCACCGTGCATTTTGAAGAGATTCCGGCCAGACCGTCAGTCCTGGCCGGGTACTTTTTCGACCCCATCAGACGCATATGTTCAAGGTATGTGTCAGCCCCTGGTATGCCTCGGATCTTCCAGTCCACCGAACGGGCACCACCAGCGCCGATAGCGATTTAACTGCCTGCGGATCAGAAACTCAAGACCACCATACCGTTATCCAGACGTATAGCCTGATACGGTGGTTATCTTTATCACTTTTACGGATGGTTTCCTGAATCGGCTGCCATCCCGTTTTCTGCCTCATGCAAGGGTGCCCAAGGGCAACAAACAACAATAATGCTTTGAACCAGGTGCTGCGGGCATTCACGGACCTCATACGACTTTATTTTTCTGCCAGATTCAACAGGTTAACGCAAATCATCTGCCAGAATTTAATCTTGTGCTGCACGAGTCAGCCTATGTCTATATATCCATCAGTCCGTTACTGGTGCGCATTATAACGTAAGCGAATGAATTGCGCAATTTTTATACAGCACTCATGACTGATTAAAGCGAAACAGCGGTAAGCAGGAAACGTTGCGACTGTTCAACGATGGCCTCCCATCGTCTCTGGTGTTAATTGCCTCCAGAGCCGTTCTATACCAGATATCATCACCTTCGCCACGCACCATCATGTTGCCTTCTTCTAAGCCTGAAGGAATTTTGTACGGCTTTTGCAATGTGGAATCGTCATCCAGCATGGCATCGTTTTGCGCGTCATAACAGGTTTTTAGCCGATGCGCTGCCACTTTCAGGTAACACCAGCAATGGCGCGGACATTCCTTCACGATACCCCTCAAATCAGTTGTGAGAGGTAATGCAAAGCCCTAGTTCGGCCCAAGCCGGAACGCCACTCGCCGTCTTTGCGTAGAAAAAAGGCGACTTTACCATTACCACCGCTGGCACAGTAGACAAGGTGTTCCAGCCAAAGTTGTATTTCCCTGCTACACCTGGTAGAAAGAGGGACGCCAGCGCAACAGGCCATCCGGCTGCACCTGCGGCAACCAGCCAGTTATCTGCAACACCGTTGCAGGTGAGATTAATTTCCAAATCTCGCCCCGGCTGGCGACAGGCAATGACTCTGTCGGGAGCTGCCGCATCTCCCCTGCACGGCGTTTCCCATAAATTTCACCAAAAGCGCCATACGGTAAATCCCCTGCCGCTCGGAAGCGGCGGAACAAGCGTTCGGCATCATCCTAACCAGTGCATTCAATAACTGCTGATTGATTTGATAACGGCTAGTCCTTCCAGAATAAATGGCTCGGTGTCGGGATTTCGCTGCTTCAGTACGGAAGTTCACCTGCAAACGCATCTGGAAAAACGCACCGGATGTGCCCAGAATCGTTGTAGCGTTTCCAGCGGCACGGTTTCCGGTAAGGTAAACGGCAGCGGCGAACAAATTCAGAATGTGCTTTACCAGCCTGGCTGGCCGCAGGTAGCGATTCACGAGCATAGCTTTGTCGTTCGCCTGGCTGGTCGTTTTTTTGTGGATCAAACGGCATCCGGTATGGAGGCGGGAACCAAGATGTGCCGCTTTTACCCTTGCCTCGCTTTCATAAGCGGTTGAGCGCTTCATCGCCCGGTCATAATCGCTCCTGCCCGATGTAGTGGATTGGGTTCCTGCACCAGTACCGACGGGAAACGTTCACTGTTATCCTGAAATGAACGCCCGATATAGCTGATATATAGTTTTTGCTCCGCGGAGATTAACGCTTCCAGGAACGGTAGCGGTAGTATCATCGCGACGGCTACGGTAGCCACGCTTCGGTTTCTGGCTCATCGGTCAAAGCCCAATGGCGCAAGCTGACGTCAATCAACTCCATCATTAGTTCCAGCAGGCAAACCACTTTGAACGGAATTGAACGCTTTGGCATCAGAGTACAAATGTTAACCGGTAAGCGTAACGCTGGCTGATGCGTTCTTGATCCAGACGCTGTGCGAGTTGTGAGCAATAGTGACAGCGGCATTCCATGGCTGATCCTGCGCACCTAAACCTCGGCGATAATCGCCTGCCATTGTTGTTCAATAGGCGTCATCGCCGCTTCGGTTTCCGCATCCGGCAGGAAGAAGGCGTTTGAGCGTATTCGCAACAAACCGGCAACCACTCTTCTAGCGGACGCTCCTGCCGCGACGCCAATGTTTAGCTGCATTAGCAGTGAAGCCAGATGCCCCACCATTCTGCAATTAAGCCGCTCGATTCATCATAAGGTAGAACCGATTGCCACTCGCCCTGCGCGCTCTCCATCGCGTAGCCCAGCAACATACACGTCAGGCCAAATCGCCAGGGGTGTTGTACCGGTGGCGGGAGTTGCAGCTCGCGAACGTTGTCGTCATCTATCCCCCAACGATGCCGACTCGTTTAGAGACCCACTGGCGTGAATGACGCAGCCCTTCTCGGTGATGTCAAATCGCGCCGCCAGCACCGGCACATCCAGGCAGCGCCAGCACATCCTCTGACACAAAGCGACTGTCAGGCAGTGATAACAGGCTGATAAACGCTAGATTAGGGATGTGACTGCCGCGCACGACAGTCGGAAATGGCGTAAGGCGAGTAACGGTGAGGATGCGCTACCAAACGCTGCCTAATAAACGGACTGTAGCTGTAGATATCAGCCACCATCACGATGATGTCGCGCGGAGTAAGTGTCGGGGCTTCCTCCAGCATCGCCAGCAAGCGATCGTGTAAAACTTCAACTTCACGCTGCGGGCTATGGCAAACGTGGAATGTGATACTGCTATCCAGTGGATCAAGCGGGCGTTTGTTATCGCTACGGGAAAACTCTTCGATGTTCACACCCGCAACGGCGCGGTTTTCCAGTTCCAGAATGTCAGACTGAATGTTATGCAGCAGGTTATCTGGCGTCACATCGACAAAAGCGTCCAGCTCCTGGCTGCTCTCCAGGTCAGAAAGGAGATAAATGTAGTCGCGCCCAAGCTTCCCCCATGAGGCCAGCAGCGAGTTGCCGACATCCTGTTCACCATCGCTGTTAAAGAGCTGTCCGGCATTTTCGCTATCGCGAAATAGCGGCAATTCGCGATCTTCAAAACTGTGTCGACGCTGACGAGTCAGCAGTTTCGCCAGATAAGCAGGATCTTTAATATCGCCCCAGTAATAACGGCAGGGGTTGGTAAACAGGAGATGGATTTCAATATGTTTACCCAGCGCCTGGAGCGCCTGGAGATAAACAGGCGGTAACGCGGAAATACCGCATATAAAGACGCGCGAAGGTAACCCCGGCGGGCAGGTCGTCGCGGACTCCAGCGTTTCGATAAAGCGCTGATAGAGATTCGCGCGGTGCCAGCGCGGTTGTCCGAGTTCATGGGTATATTCCACCAGCGCCTTCCACAACGGGGCTTGCCAGGCCTGTGCTTCTCCCAGCCCTTCAACCAAATGTCCTGTTTCCCACTGTGCCAGCCAGTCCGGACGATAGACCAGATACTGGTCAAACAGGTCCGCCGCTTTTGAGGAAAGCTGGAACAGTTTTCGCTTGTCGCTATCGTCAGTCAGATAATGCCGCAACAGGGTAAAGTCTTCGCGCTCCAGCAATTGCGGCAGCAGAGTCATCAGTTTCCAGCTCATGCTCTGTTTGTTAAAGGCGCTCTCTTTGGGGATTTCCGGTAACACCCGGACGAACATATCCCAGATAAAGCTCGCTGGCAGCGGAAAATCAATGTTTGCCGCAATACCAAACTTTTGCGACAGGGTCATTTGCAGCCACTGCGCCATACCGGTACTTTGCACCAGAATCATCTCTGGTTCGAAAGGATCGTCCAGCCGTTCGCGTTCGACAATAAACTCCATCAACGCTTCCAGCACGTCCAGACGATTGGAATGGTAGACCCTTAACATAGCGGCTCCTGACTACTGACAATTCGGGCAATGCAGGCGGGTCATCTCGCCTTCTCTGCCCCCGGGTGAAACTAGCGTAACGCTGATGCTGACACATCCCGCCTGCGATGTCTGCATTCGGTTGACCTGCCAGTTGGCAGGTGGCGAAATCGCGCGCAGTTGCGTTTGCTGCCAACCATGCCGCCAGAGCTGTTGGTACTGGTTTCTGCTGGCGAGACTGTTCATTGATGTTCGCTGGATACCCGATAACGCAGTGACAATCATCACCATCAGCACCATCAGCACCATCAGCACCATCAGCACCATCGCAACCATTACCTCCGGCAGGCTAAAGCCTTGTTGATTCTTCAGGGAAGCTGACATAATGCCCCCTCTTTCAGCGGACAAAAATCGCTCCAGCCGCGTGGCGAAAAAACAATTTTTCCATCAATGACTTCGCCTGTTCGCCACAACGAAACGCCTTCATAACCGGCAATCAATAAGGCTTCATTATCTGCCAGTAAACGCAAACAAACCTGGGCATCGGTTCCAGCGTACTGCGAGCACTGAACTGCTGGCTGCGTCTGCCAGGAGTGCATTTTTCCCCACGCCAGCGCCGACTGAACGATGGCCTGGCGGCGCAATGACTGACTTTCCATGCTCACGCGAGAGGCAAAACTGCGATCCTGCTGACTCATTCCTTGCAATAGCAAGCTACCCAAAACCAGCAGCATCAGGACCAGAGCCAGTGACGAAACACCTTTTTCGCGGTTCACAGGTTGAATCCTGTCACGCTATAGCTGGCATCCACCACGGTTTGCGGTTCAGACTTACTGGCAGCACGCATATTAACCGTCAACACCGGCGAGAAGCCGCTGACATCCTGACGTACGACCTGAAAAGTGTCGATAATGATGGCATCCGGATTAGTGACTTTATCCCAGCCCTTACCTTCACAGGATGTCGCACCGCGAGCGTTTCCAGCACATGTCCTTCAGACGAATCCAATCTGGTCAGACTCTTTTACCGGTTCGCTATCGACATACCGTTACTGTTCGCATCCCACTGCACAATGATACAGTCACCTGTTCGCTATTTCCAGCCCTTCGCCGGTACAGCTGCCATGAACAGAACCTGCCTTGGAAGATGCTTCGCACGGAAATACCGACTAGATTTTCATCCTCCAGCGCCAGTTAACGGTGTCGTTGCAAACTTTCACGCTGTAACTCAGGCAGCAAAGCGTGCCGCCCCCAGCAACAATACGCTACTGATTGCCATAGCAATCAACAGATCTCCAGCAGAGAAAAACCTTGCTCTTTTACAGCATCCTTCCGTTCTCCTTGCTGACAAAGCCGGTAGTCTTCCCCACGGCGAAACCACGCCACCACTCGCCCGTTAAGTTTTTGAAAGCGAATTATGCCCGGCCCATGCGGTATTGCGCAGGCCAAAGAAAGCAAGCGAAGGTGTCAGGTCGCTCATTTCGGACTTCGGGCCAGCGTGGCACAAAGACCAATGGGTGAATCTGCCATGACAGGTATTGGCCCAGCAGCGGAACTCACAAGGCACCATAACGTCCCCTCCCTGATAACGCTGATACTGTGGTCGCGGTTATGCCAGTTGGCATCTTCACGTTAAAATAGAGCAAATAGTCCCGCGCCTGGCTGGCGGTTTGCCATAGCCGTTGCGACTGCTGCCAGTATTGCCAGCCATAGAGTCCACTTCGCGCTTAGCATGACCAAAATCAGCATCGCGACCAGCGTTTCAATGAGCGTATAACCACGTTGTGTTTTCATGCCGGCAGTATCGAGCGAGGAGAAAAAAGACGAGGGCCAGCTTCGATTTCTTCGGCGCATCTTCCGGACTATTTACGCCGTTGCAGGACGTTGCAAAATTTGGGGAAGGCGTCTCGAGAATTTAACGGAGGTAAAAAAAACCGACGCACACTGGCGTCGGCTCTGGCAGGATGTTTCGGTACTTAGATAGCCACCGCGCTTTAATGCCCGGATGCGAATCGTAGCCTTCAATCTCAAAGTCTTCGAAACGGTAGTCGAAGATCGATTCGGGTTTACGTTTGATAATCAACTTCGGCAGCGGACGCGGTTCGCGGCTTAATTGCAGATGAGTTTATCGATAGTGGTTGCTGTACAGATGGTGTCGCCACCGGTCCAGACAAAATCACCACCTCCAATCGCACTGCTGCGCCATCTATGCACCAATAACGCGTAGCTGGCAATGTTGAACGGCAGGCCAAGGAAGACGTCACAGGAGCGCTGATAAAGCTGGCAAGAGAGTTTGCCATCTGCCCGCATCGAACTGGAAGAATGCAGGCACGGTGCCAGCGCCAGTTTATCCAGTTCGCCTACGTCCACGCTGAAACAATAATGCGGCGCGAATGCGGGTCATTTTTGGGGCTGGTTCAGTCCGTAGTGATCTGGTCAATGTCGTCGACCATCTGGCGTTGGCCGAGCGCGCCACTGTTTACCATACACTGGGCCGAGGTCGCGTTTTCATCGACCGTTCGTCCCGGATGGTGACATTGTTTCGTGTAGATGGCAATGTTAGTGTCGCCCTGCAGAACCACAGCAGTTAACATGGATGATCGAACGCGGGGTGGGAACGTTTACCGTTGTCACCAGCGGGAATCCATCTTGCAGGTTGAACCGTATCTGATGACCAGAAATGGAAAGCGTTGCAGTTCCGGTACGGTGGATTTCCTGTGTGCCTTCGTCGAGCACTTTTTGCATCAGTTCTAAATACTGTTTCATCGTTCCTCAGGAAACGTGTTGCTGGGGGCTGCGACGATATGCCCAGACCGTCATGATCACACCCGCGACGATGATCGGGATGGAGGTTTGCCGTGCTGGTGTGCTGCCCACGCACCAGTAGACTCCGCGTCGGGCTGGCGGAAAACTCGACAATGATGCGAAACGCGCCGTAACCAATCAGGAACAAACCTGAGACAGCTCCCATTGGGCGTGGTTTACGGATCTACAGGTAGAGGATAATCAACGCACCACACCTTCCAGCAGCAGCTCGTAAAGCTGTGATGGGTGGCGCAGCAGCGCACCGTAAGTGTCGAAAATCGATTGCCACTGCGGGTTGGTTTGCAGCAGCAAAATATCTTCTGTACGGAGCCAGGGAACAGCATGGCAAACGGGAAGTTCGGGTCAACGCGGCCCCACAATTCACGAGTTAATAAACTTACCAGACGCCCGGCACCGAGACCAAACGGAATGAGGGTGCGATAAAGGAGAAACGTGGAAGAGGGAACGTTTAGTACGGCGGGCGAAGATCATCGTCACCACGATAACGCCAATCAGGCCGCCGTGGAAGAGCATGCCGCCGTCCCGACACGGAACGGATACAGCGGATCGGCCATAAACTGCGGGAAGTTGCCAGCAGACATAACCAATACGTCCCCCGAGGAAGACGCCGAGGAAACCCGCATAGAGTAAGTTTTCAACTTCTGTTGGTCCAGCCGCTGCCCGGACAATACCCCGTCGTGTTGCCAGCCACGTGCAAAAATGAAACCCACCAGATACGTCAGGCCGTACCCGTGAAGCGCCACGGGTCCTATTGAGAAAATGACCGGATCAAACCCGGAAAATGCAGTCCGCTTCTGGTCATCTGTCACCACGAGTTCTTGTTATTTCGCTGAAAGAGAACAGCGATTGAAATGCGCGCCGCAGGTTTCAGGCGCTCCAAAGGTGCGAATAATAGCGCAAGGGGGACCTGGCTGGTTGCCGGATACCGTTCAAGGATATCTATATAATCCGCGCTATAACCCTCCGCGAATCAGCACCACCATGCCGCGACGCTCCATAAAGGCTGCGACCTGATGGCGAACTTGGTCGCCAGTTGCGCTTCCAGACTACGCTGCGCAAGATTTTCTGCTTCGGCATAATCGATGCGCCGCGGCGGGTCTTTGCGCCGCGCTACAGAACGTCCGTTCATCGACAGATGGCGATACCCAAGCCCAATGAGGATTGCCACGCACATGGGATCGCCCGCCATTTCACCGCACAAACGGAGATCGATCCCAGTCTTTCCACTCCCGGGCGATCATCGCCAGAGCTCGTAACATTCGGGGATGAAGACTGTCATAAATGTTCGCCACCCGGGTATTGTTGATCACCGGCCAGAATGTATTGGGTCGAATCGTTGGTGCCAACAGAGATGAAATCGACCGGCTTTGCCAGATGCGGCAGCATCGATACCCGTGACGGCGCTTCCAGCATGATGTCGATACGTGGTTTGGGAATTCGTAGACCGATCATCTCCTCGACTTCGCGTCCAGCACGTTCGATCAGGCGGCATGCTTCATCGACTTCATCGAGGCTTGTGACCATCGGCAACAGAATCCTCAGGTTGCCGTCGGCATTCGCACGCAGCATCGCCCGCACCTGGATCAAGAAATCTCCGGCTGATCGAGCGTAATGCGAATCCCACGCCAACCCAGGCATCGATTCTCTTGGCTGATGGGCATGTAAGGCAGCTGCTTATCTGCTGGACATCCAGCGTACGCAAGGTGACGGGTTTATCATTGAACATTTGCAGCATCCCCTGATACTGCGCCACCTGTTCTTCTTCCGACGGGAAACCACTTTGCAGCATGAATGGGATTTCAGTGCAATAAAGACCGATGCCATCGATACGGCTGCCCAGTTTTTCTTCATGTTCCGGGCTTAAACCAGCATTGAGCATGACTTTTATACGCTCACCGCTTTTTAACTGCGCGGGTAAATTGACGTCATCTTCCGCCAGACGGCTAAGCTCAATCTCTTCACTAATTAGCCGCTGATATTCTTGCAGCAGTACCGGCTCCGGATCGACCAGCAATTCGCCGCGATAGCCATCGCGATCAGCGTCCTACGATGCAGCACCGAAGGCTGAATATCCGCGCCCATCACGGTAGGGATGCCAGCGCACGTACCATGATCGCAGCGTGGAGTTGGCTGCGCCATCTCGCACGACAACACCGACTAAGCGATGCGGGGGCAGCTCGGCAAGCGTTGTCGCTGACGGGCCCATCTGCCACCGGAATGAAACGTCCGGCCAGCGTTCGGCCCTTGATTAGCGTCATCGAGATGAAACAGCAATCGCTGACCCAGCGCACGTCAATCGCCAGCCCGCTCTTTGAGATAGTTATCACTTAGCACGGCGAACTGTCGGCGAATTTTTCAATGACCGTTTTTACCGCCCACTCTGCCACCGAGCCTTTATCAACCTCGGCAAACAATCGCGACGCAGCGGGGTCCGAAGACAGGTGCGAGTGATCGAAGTAGCCGCCGTTTCTTTTTGTGCACCAGCGGCGAGGCGTTGCTGTAGCGGCGAAACTCGTTTGCCGCTTCTTCCGGCGCCCGGTCAGTCGTACGCGTTCCCGAGCCGGATCCAGCGTTGATGCCTGATACACCTGTTCCATTAAAGGTAACGTGGCATCCTGCAGCCTTGGCGATCGCCACCCGGGTGCTGCCGGTAATACGCGGATTCGCGTCTGGCGATATTGCCCAAACAAGGCAGTCAACTCCGACTGAGAAAGGATCGCTGCCATCTGGGTGGCAAGCATCACCAGGAAGGATCTCACTTTCGTCATACTGGCGCAACTCGTTCTGCTACCACCAGTACACCAAGCAACTGGCGACGTTGAATAATTGGTACGCCTAAAGACGCGGAGACGCTCTTCTTTTACGGAGGGGGATGTATTTGAAGCTGGGGTGCTTTTGCGCATCTGCAAGGTTTATCGGTTCGCCAGCCTGCCAACCAGGCCGACGATCCCTTCATCAAACGCGAGCGTTACAGTGCGACCGCGTCGTTTGGCCGGGTCGCCATGGTGGCGACAACGTCAATCATGATGGCCAGGTGACCGAACAGACCTCGGTATCCATCGCAAGACAGATGTCGGTAACCAGAATATTTAACGCCTCATTCAGGCGTGGTGCGCTGGCTACCTTTTCGACTATTTCGCGCAGGCGAGTGGCATAATCGGCGTAACTAACCTCTTTTTCGTCGATAGCAGATGCGTTTTGTGGTTTTGGCGTATTTTCCTGCAGTGACATCACCACACTCGCGAACTCTTCCTTACCCTACGGTAGACATCACGTTTAAATGACACCACCTGTCTGACCGGATCCGTAACTTACCCGTCGCCAGCCGTCAAACTCTGGTGTACTGCTGGTTTGCATATATTTCTGCGTCGCCGCTCACCAGCTGCAGAGAAACCTTGTTGTTTTTCGCCGATACAAACCGGCTTCGTGTCCCAACGCACAAACGTTTCGGTAATTTGTAGCGCAACCAGTTACGCGTTGAAGCAAGGATTCGAACGTCTTTGCGGCTAATCCTACTTCTTCAAACAATTCACGGTACATCGCCTGCTCTGCGGATCTCCGGGGTTAGTCCGCCTTGCGGAAATTCCAGGGTGCAGACCAAATCGCCGGGCCCACCTTACCTACCCCTGGCGATTACAAATCCCGATACCTACGTTTGGGCGGTAGCCATCGTCATCAATCACCGGACTACCTCAAAATAAAGCTTTATATACGAATGATTGTTTCATACTCCAGGAAGACGGTAAACCACTCTCTGCAGGCATTACACACTAATAACAATTGAATAACTCACAGTTATGTGCAGAGTTATAAACAGAGGAAGGGGTGGATAGCCGTTTTTATTCACCTTTTCTGTGGATGATTGTGAAGAACTACGGAATTCTACGGGAAAACCCGGAGCATTCTGAATAAGCCCGATATAGACATTTTAAAATATTCATTATCAGTCAATGCATTACATGTAATTTTAGTAATGAAAAAGAGTAATTCGTGACCCAGGTCACACCTCTCATTTACGGGTTGGCGAAAGTCAACCAATTCCGTATTTATCCACAGAATGTGCCACTAAGTTAAGCACTGAACCACTAAAAACTTGGAGCTCGTCGCACGTCAAGGCTGTAAATGGAAACAGTAGTGGAGGTTTTTCACAGTTATCCAGCTTTCTGTGGATAACATGGTGTAGATCCTGTTTATTTTCAGTGACCAGATTTGGAAAACCCGTTGCAGTGTTGCGCAACTCGATTACCGGCAACCTAAAAAGCAATATAAATCAGAGAATTGAACAACGCATGTGGAAAAAGTTACACTGCGAATATTCGGGCATAATTGCTGTTTGTTTTTTAATCAAGGTATCATGACATGTCCCAACCTCGCCCACTGCTCTCTCCTCCCGAAACTGAAGAACAGTTGTTAGCGCAAGCACAGCAACTTTCTGGTTATACATTGGGAGAACTGGCGGCACTTGCCGGGCTGGTTACGCCAGAGAATTTAAAACGCGATAAAGGCTGAATTCGCGTGTTACTGGAGATCTGGCTAGGTGCCAGCGCAGGGAGTAAACCTGAGCAAGATTTTGCTGCTCTGGGCGTGGAACTTAAAACTATCCCTGTGGATAGTCTTGGTCGTCCGCTGGAAACAACATTCGTTTGTGTTGCCCCGTTAACGGGCGATCGCGGGGTGACATGGGAAACCAGCCACGTGCGCCACAAACTCAAACGCGTACTGTGGATACCGGTTGAAGGCGAGCGCAGCATCCCGCTGGCGCAGCGTCGCGTGGATCACCGTTGCTGTCGAGCCCGAATGAAGAGGAAGACCGACAGCTACGCGAAGACTGGGAAGAATTAATGGATATGATTGTTCTCGGTCAGGTTGAGCGGATCACCGCTCGTCACGGGGAATGTCTACAGATACGACCGAAAGCAGCGAATGCGAAAGCGCTTACCGAAGCCGTTGGTGCCCGGGGCGAACGGATTCTGACGCTGCCACGCGGCTTTTCTTTGAAGAAGAACCCACCAGTGCGCTACTCGGCCGTCATTCTAATCCAGTAGCCATCGCTTTGACCTGCCGCTTTCCGGCATATAATTACCGCTTCATTTTTTTGGCAGGGCTTTTTAGATGTTATTTGCATGGATAACCAATTAACGCGCTTGCGCTCGGTACGCTGACGCTGCTGGAGATCGTTCTTGCGATCGACGATTTATTTTCCTTTCTCTGGTGGTGGCAAAGCTTCCCACAGCACAACGTGCTCATGCGCGCCGTCTGGGGTTGGCGGGAGCCATGGTTATGCGTCTGGCGCTGCTGGCATCAATCGCCCGGGTTACGCGCCTGACAAATCCGCTTTTTCCGAATCTCAGTAGGAAATTTCCGCCCGTGATTTGATTCTGCTTCTGGGTGGCTTGTTCCTTATCTGGAAAGCCAGCAAGGAAATCCACGAATCCGTTGAAGGTGAAGAAGAAGGGCTCAAAACAGGCGTTTCATCATTCCTCGGCGCTATCGTGCAGATTATGCTGCTGGATATTATCTTCAGCCTCGACTCGGTGATTACCGCTGTGGGTCTGTCGAATCACCTGTTTATTATGATGGCCGCCGTGGTGATTGCCGTAGGCGTGATGATGTTCGCCGCGCGCGCTCGATTGGTGATTTTGTCGAACGCCATCCTTCGGTAAAAATGCTGGCGCTCTCTTTCCTGATTCTGGTCGGCTTTACCCTGATTCTGGAAAGTTTCGACATCCACGTACCGAAAGGTTACATCTACTTCGCGATGTTCTTCTCTACTGCGGTTGAAAGCCTCAACCTGATTCGCAACAAAAGAACCCGCTCTGATACTCCGTACGCTCTCCTGCGGGAGGGCATACTCACTCCTGTTACCCTCACAGTTTAAGATTTTCCTGCTTTCAAGATCTATAACGTCGGTTTATAAACAGACTATTATCATAGGTCAGCCAATGGGGATAACCGGATGAAAAATGGGCAGTAATAATTTCTGCAGTCGGACTGGCGTTTGCTGTTTCCGGGTGTTCCAGTGATTACGTCATGGCGACCAAAGATGGCCGTATGATTTGACCGATGGAAAACCTGAAATTGATGATGATACGGGCTGGTGAGTTATCACGATCAGCAAGGTGACGCGATGCAAATTAACCGTGATGATGTTTCGCAAATTATTGAACGTTAACAAATAAGGTCAGCATCCGGCTGGCCTTAAGATTTTTCTCTTTTCCCTTTCCCCTTCCCTCTGCCATTTTTATATTCCTTATGTCGTGATTATAAAAAGGAAACGGCTATGCAATATCACCGTATACCCCACAGTTCGCTGGAAGTCAGCACGCTGGGCTTGGCACGATGACGTTTGGTGAACGGAACAGCGAAGCCGACGCCCACGCACAACTCGACTATGCCGTCGCTCAGGGCATTAACCTTATGACGTTGCCGAAATGTCCGGTACCTCCGCGCCGAAAACGCAAGGGTTAACCGAAACCTACGTCGGCAACTGGCTGGCGAAACATGGCAGCCGCGAAAAGTTAATTTTCGCCTCCAAAGTGAGCGGACCGTCGCGCAATAATGACAAGGGCATCCGCCGGATCAGGCGCTCGACCGGAAGAAATCCGCGAAGCGTTGCATGACGAGCCTCAAGCGCCTACAGACTGATTACCTCAATCTTTATCAGGTGCACTGGCCGCAGCGCCCAACCAACTGCTTTGGCAAACTCGGTTATAGCTGGACGGATCTGCGCCTGCAGTTTGGCTGCTGGATACGCTGGACGCACTGGCAGAGTACCAACGCGCGGGAAAAATTCGTTATATCGGCGTGTAGAACGAAACTGCATTGGCGTAATGCGCTACCTGCATCTGGCAGACAACCACAATCTGCCGCGTATTGTCACCATTCAGAACCCTTACAGTCTGTTAAACCGCAGTTTTGAAGTAGGTCTGGCAGAAGTCAGCCAGTATGAAGGGGTCGAACTGCTGGCCTATTGGTCCTGGGTTTCGGCACGCTGACCGGGAAATATTCAATCGTGCAAAACCCACTGGCGCACGTAATACGCTCTTTAGTCGGTTCACCCGCTATAGCGGTGAGCAAACGCGAAAAGCCGTCGCGGCGTATGTTGATATGCCAGACGTCATGGACTGGATCCTGCTCAGATGGCGCTCGCGTTTGTACGCCGTCAACCGTTTGTTGCCAGCACTCTGCTGGGCGCGACCACGATGGAGCAGCTGAAGACTAACGTGGAAAGTTTGCATCTGGAGTCAAGCGAAGACGTATTAGCTGAAATTGAAGCGGTGCATCAGGTTTATACTTATCCGGCACCATAAGATTAACGCCGGTTAAACCGGCGTTGATCTAATGACGGCGCTGCCAGATCCACAGCGCCGTTATTGCCAGCGCAAACAGCGCACCGAAGCCAATGCCAATGGGCACGACCGGGATCCTACCGTTACCGCCAGCGAGTAATGCCCAGCATCGACGACATGGCGCTGTTTTCGCCAAGGTTTTGTACTGCAATCGCATTCCCCGCCCGACGCTTTTTTTACCCCGCTCCTGTAGCAACGCATTGAGCGGAACGCAAAAAGCCCCAGCACGCCAATCAGCATCAACAAGGCATAGGCTGGCAACAGCTCGTGTTGCCGGGAGAACATCGGTACCACCACGCCAATCAAATCCCACTGGCGTACGGCGTGACACGGTTTCCAGCGTAACTAACTTCGCTGCCGCACCTGCGCCAACCACGATACCAATCGCTACCATCGCGTTGAGATAGGTCGGCGTAGCGTTATCGGTAATGCCCAGCGCCACCGGTACCCACAGCACCAACAGGAAACGCAGCGTGACACCCGCTCCCCAGAATAAACTGGTCCACCAGCGAAAAACACGTTCACCATTGCGCCATAGCGAGGTGCAGGCGTTCAGGAACTGCGGGTCATGTTGATGAGGATTCCAGGACTGCCCCGGACGCGCCGCCAGTTTGGGAATGTAGATATTGGCAACGACCGCACCACCGTAGGCCAGTGCGCATCCGGCCAGGGCGACGAGGACATGCCAGTAGCCAGTACACCACCGGCTACGGAACCGAGCAAAATCGCCGCTATGGTAGAAGCTTCCATCAAACCGTTAGCTTTTACTAACTTACTACCGTGGTTAATTCGCCGAGAATACCGTATTTCGCCGGTGAATAGGCTGAGCACCAACGCCCACCAGCGTATACCGAGAAACGGATTGATACCAAAGCAGATACTGGCTGCGCCCAGCAGCTTCAGGCCGTTGGCAAACATCATCACCCGGCCTTTGGCGAAGCTATCCGCCACCTGCCCGACAAACGGCGCAAAAAGAATGTAAGCACCTACAAACACCATTTGCAGGATGGCTGGCTCCGCTCCGGATGACCTGCGCTTTCAGTAACGCCAGAGTGGCAAACGGTGGCGCGTTATCGCCAAACGCAGAGAGAACTCCGCCACGATAACCGCTTTCATCCCCTTCGACCACAACGAAGTGTTAGTGTGCACTGACTCACTCGTCGTGTTGTTCCGCTTCGTCTACCCAGCTTTTCAACGTGACAAAGTCAGGTTTGCCGCTGCCGAGTAATGGCATCTGTTCGGATCGCGAATATCACGCGGTACAGCAAGCTCCGGCACGCCGTGCTCGCGGGCATACTGTGACTTATCGCGCGTCAGTTCGTTATCTGTGGTGAAAAGCGCCAGTGCCTCGCCTTTGCTGGCATCGCTCTTAATCGCAGTGGCATGGACTTTATCTGGCGAAACGCCAAGTGCCAGTTGTCCACCATTTCCAGCGACACCATTTCGCCTGCAATTTTGGCAAAGCGTTTTGCGCGGCCCTGAATCTGCACAAAGCCCAGCTCGTCAAAACGCGCAATATCGCCAGTGTCATACCAGCCGCGCTCCATTTCGCCGCGAACATTCTCGGCGGTGGGCACTTCCAGTACACCTGGCTTCTCCACCCGCGGATCGCCGTTCATTATGTTCGGCCCTTTCGGTCCAGGCGTCCGCCCTCTTCGATACCAGGGACCGACAACAGGCGCGCATCCGTTACCTGGTAAATGCGCCCTACGTACCGGGTTTCGCCGCCATCGGTACGTTGATGAAGACGACAGGCGCGCATTCGGTCACACCGTAGCCTTCGAGGATTCGCCGGCCAAATTTATCCTGCCAAAGCTGTTTGGTACTTTCTTGTAGTTTTTCTGCGCCTGCCACCACATAGCGTAGACGATAGAAGTCATACGGGTTGGCGAAACGCGCGTAGTGACCGAGGAAAGTCGAAGTGCCGAACAACACGGTGCAACTGCGGTCATACGCCAACTCCGGCACAATATCGGTAATGCAGCGGGCTTGGATAAAGAAACACTTCTGCACCTGTGAGCAGTGGCGTAAACAGGCCTACCGTCAGCCCAAAGGAGTGAAACAGCGGTAACGCCGACATAATGAATCGTTGGTGGTGAAGTCGGCAATCGTTTTGATCTGCTCGACATTCGCCAGAGTGCTTTTATGGCTATGGACGACGCCTTCGGATGGCCTTCAGAACCGGAGGTAAAGAGGATCAGCGCCTCTTCTTCCGGCTGCTGTTTCACCTGTGCCAGACGCGGCATCAGCAAATGAGCGAAGATCCATACTTTGTCGGCAGTGGTGACATCTGCTTTTAAATCTTCCGGATGACCCAGCGCACCTGAGTAAGTTGCTCCGGCAGATGCCAGAGTTTGCCTTTATCGAGAAACTGGCGGAAGTGAAGATGGTTTTGATTTCAGCCGCCGTAATAGCGCTGGTCAGCCCTTTTACCCGGCAGTGTAGTTCATCATTGCGGGAATACGGCGACGGGCGATGGCCCCGAAAATCACTGCCGCACTGATGCCTGCGTTGGGCTGGGTAAGCGATGCGTTCGCCTTCAACACTGTATTTTTCGAGGATTCGTCCAACAACAGCGTTTTCGTAAGCGATTTGCGATCAGATTCTGGGTAGAGTTGACGTCTCGACACATTTCTTCCCGGCTCCGAAGCGGTACATTGCACTCAGTGAAGATTCGTACAGCGTTCACGCGGGCGCACCGCCATTCGCGCTTCCATCATTATTTGATTCAGCATTTCGCCGGCGATTTTGCGACGGTCACGGGCACGCGGCGCATCCGGCATCTCCAGCTGCGTTGGTGGCAAATATGAGAGTAATTTGCAGGAACAAGCGACGTTTAACCAGACCTTTCAGGCGGCTAAAGTGCGTGAGACCACCCCTTCGATACGCACGGAATAACCGTTGCACCAGACTTCGCCGCGACAAACCCGCGCCATCGTAGATTTGATCAGCGAGCCTGTCGTGGTGACTCGTCCTTGGGAAAATCACCACTGGTCGGCCCTGTTCCACCAGACGTACCAGATCTTTAATCGCCATAGGTTGCGTCGGTCGAGAGGAACAAAGTCGATAAATGATTTCAGCCAACACGTATACCACTGTTGGCTTCTTGGGGTGTAAACGGCAAACACTCGACGACAGGTTAAAACGATTCCAAGCAAAATGCCATCAATAAAGAGACGTGATTAGGCGTAATTAGAACGCGCTCGCCCTCGGTGCCTGGGTGTCACCCGTGACGCGAACGCGATACAAACACGGCACAAATTTCGAAAAAAGCTAAAAAGCATTCCAACTCCCTTGCTCTGATTCAGTAAAGCAAATGCGGGAGATTACACGAGATAAAGAACGCGAGCGACAGTAAATTAGGTGCGAAAAAAACCTGCACATCCGCGCAGGTTGGTGCAAGTGACGGGGTGAGAAGAGCGTACGAATAATTTCACCAATCAATACCTCTGGGATCTTGATTGTGGTCTGCACGACCGACTTCTTCACCAGCGAGAAACGCAAGGATGAAGGGAAATGCAACGAGGTGTGGAAATTGTCGGTTACTGTTACAGATTGATGACCGGCCAAAAAAAACCTGCGCGTCTGCGCAGGCTGGTGTAATCCGTCTGCTCAACCCGAAGTTGACTTCACCTGTCAATAGCTCTGGGATCACCACTTCGCAACGGGCAACGCCACCAGCGGTCAATCGCGACAGCGTTTCGCAAAGTGTAACCAAAGGTTTGCAATCTCTTTTTTTGTCTTACTTATTTGCGTTTGGCTCACATTCCCACGATGAAAACACGCCACCCCTTGAACCAACGGGCATTTTCCGTAACAGAAAGAATGTAAGCGTTTACCCGCTGAGGTCTTTCGTGGCGACCATAAGGATGTCACCCGACTGGCAGCGTTTCAGCGCCACCGTTTCCCGCGTCATCGGTGACCCACCTAAAGCCAGCGAAGCTCCGGCTGGCTGTGCATAGTGCGATGGAGTCTCTTAGCTATCACCCGAACGCCAACGCCCGTGCGCTGGCGCGGCAGACCGCTGAACGGTAGGTCTAATCGTGGTGATGTTTCCGATACGTTTTTCGGTGCAATGGTGAAAGCGGTCGAACAGGTGGCTTATCACACCGGTAATTTCTTAATGATTGGCAACGGTTACCACAACAGACAAAAGAGCGTCAGGCTATTGACAACTGATCCGCCATCGCTGTGCTGCATTTTGGTCGTCCATGCCGAAAATAAGATCCCGGATGACGTTTTAGCCTCATTAATGATAAACAAATGCCCGGTATCGTGCTGATCGACCGGTCTCCTGCATCGCTTTCAAAACCGTTGTATTGCTCTTGACAATCGTTACAGTGCCTGGCTGGCAGATGCGTCATTTGAGGCGACAAGGTTGTCATCCCCGCATTGGTTATCTGTGCTCTAACCACTCTATTTCTGACGCCGAAGATCGTCTGCAAGGGTATGCGATGCCCTTGCTGGAAGTGGTATTTAGAGCCAATGGGCAGCGAGTGACATTTGGCAAACAGACAAAAGCGGCGGCGAACGGGCAATGACCGAGCTTTTCGGGACGAGAAAATTTCACTGCTGTAGCCTGTTTATAGGATTCGATGGCGGCGGGTGCGATGGGCACATATCAATGATAATGGTCTATGATGTACCGGGTAAGACTCCGTTTTTAATTGGCTTTGATGATGTGCTGGTGTGTCACGCTATGTGCGCCCGCGCCTGACCACCGTGCGTTACCAGATACGTGCGACGATCGCGACCAAGCTGCCGAACTGGCTTTGGCGCTGGCGGATCATCGCCCTCTCCCGGAAAATTGCCCATGTCTTTCGTCCGACGCTGGTACGTCGCCGATTCAGTGTCGACTCCGTCGCTGGAGGCAAATTCGTCGTCCGACCAGCGACTAACCGCCGTAAAGCAATTCCAGCGCCAGTAATTCTTCGATCGTCTGGCGACGGCAAATAACCGCGCCTGACCATTATCGAACGGAACTTCTGGTAACGGCGGCAGGCTGTTGTAGTTGGATAACATGATACGCCATATGCCCCTGTCTGTCATCCAGTACCAGATAATCGCCATCACTTCCGGCGAGGCGCGGGTTTCCGACGTTTCCCCTTCCTGCTGGGTAAAGACGTCGCCCGATTCACATAACGGTCCCGGCGACGACGGTTTCCACCGTTGGCGCGTGTTGCCGAGAACGACCATCAGCTGCAGGGCACTGATATGGTGGTAACTACCGTACATTGCCGGGCGCATCAAATCGTTGAACCCGGCGTCAACCAGCGCGAAGTCGGCGGCTTTTACCCATTTGTTTGACGCTCCGCACCTGAGTAATTAATCGCGAGACTGCGCTACAGGAAGCGACCCGTTGACAATTTCCAGCCGCAGGTACCCGAAATGGCGGGCAATTTGTACACGCGCGGCATTCCACAGCCCGTCCATAATGTTGGGTCTCAACCGCCTCTTCGCGCCCTGTTGATAAGGAACAGAAAGCCCACCGCCCGCGGGAATGGCCTCTAAATCCTGACCGAATTCGATGACCTCACCCACCATAGCACCACACACACCTGTTCCAGATGGGCATAATCAACGCCAGAACCAATGTGCATGTCAATGCCGACCAGCTGCAGATGATGACGTTGTATCACGTCCAGTACGGCTGGCAGATCGTGGTACCAGATACCGTGTACTTCTGTTTCGCCACCGGTATTGAGTTTTTTGGCTATGTCCGTAACCAAACCCCCGGGTTAACGCGCAGGCGTCGCCGATGCCACCTGGCAAAACCTGGCCCAGTTGGTCGAGCATATCGACAAAACCGCATTCACCGGAATTTGCAATTCACTGACGCGTTCAAGCGTCGCCTAATCAAATTCTTAAGCATCTACCTCCTAAACAATATCATCGGGGTGCGTTTGGGGATTGTAACCCACAGCCAACGCGCGCTCTTTCTCGCCTAACGAGACGGAATCCACTTTCACGCCCTGCTCACGCATTAAGCGCAAAATCTGAATATTGGAACAGGCTTTCTGTGCAAAGCGCACCACATCAAACTGTTCAGCGCTGCCGATCTGCCGACAAATCAGCAAGGTTTCCGCCGTCGTAGACCCACACCGGGCAGCCAAATTCTACGGGCAAACGCAGCAGTTTTTCTGCGGGGTGATCGGTATCGGTACTGAACGAGGTCGATGTCGCATAACAAACTCCAGATAAGTGCTTTTTTATGATTTACGCCACATCATAAAAGAATAAAAATATCGATTTATGTCGAGTCTATCCAGAAAATGATATGGATTACCGGATTGCAAGAGCGCTAATGGCCGCCGTTAACTTACGTCATATTGAAATTTTGCATGCGGTAATCACCGCGCCGGAAGCCTGACTGAGGCAGCACACCTGCTACACACCTCACACCAACCGTGAGCCGCGAACTGGCGCGCTTTGAGAAGGTGATCGGGCTGAAATTGTTGGGCGCGTACGTGGACGATTACATCCTACCGTGCAAGGACTGCGTCTGTTTGAAAATCCGCAACAATCCTGGTACAGACTGGATCGCGTTGTGGCGGCACAGCAAAAGTGCGCGAGTGCCGCCAGGGAGAACTGTCTCCTGCCTGCCTGCCGGTCTTTTCGCAATCTTTTCTCCCGCAGCTCCTGCAACCCTTTCTGGCACGTTCTGCCGATATCAGCTTAAATATCATGCCAGTCATCACCGCTACTTGAAGAGTCGGCTCTCGGCCCAGCGTCATGATTTAGGACTCACTTGAGCCACTCCATACGCCTGCGGGAACAGAACGTACTAAATTTCTCTCTTTAGATGAAGTGTCTGTGTTACCTCCGGGTCATCCGCTGGCGGTGAAAAAGGTATTAACGCCGGATGATTTTCAGGGTCAAGCTGCATCAGCCTTCCGTACGGACAGCTATCGCCAGTTGCTCGATCAGCTATTTACTGAACATCAGGTTAAACGACGCTTGATCGTAAAACCCACAGCGCCGCGTACATCTCTGCGCAATGGTCGGGGGTAGGTGTTTCGGTGGTTAACCCGCTCACCGCACTGATTATGCGGCAAGCGGTTTAGTGGTGCAGCGGTTCGGTGTTCCAGTACCGTTCACCGTCGCCTGATCCGCCCCCTGCACCGCCCGTCATCAGCGCTGGTGCAGGCGTTTAGTGAGCGTTTGCCAGCAGGTTACCAAAACTGGTCACTTCTCTTGACGCGATTTTGTCGTCACCTACGACAGCATAAAGCGACAGCATCCTCGGCATGAATAGCCACGGTATGGGACACGGGCGGGACAGCTCCGCTCTCCTGGAACCAATAAACCAATTTCTTGTGCAGCCAAAAATGATTCTGTGCGCCCTGTTCTGCCAAGAGCGAGCAATCACTTGCGCATGATCAAGCGCGTGACACGTGGGTCGATTGTCCCAGACACAGTTCTTCAAAGATAATCTGATTGATTTTCGCCCGTTCATCCGCTTCAGGAATGAGACAATTGATGGAAAATTGTTCCGTCAGCCGCCGCGATAAAAATCCTGTTCCATGGTGTAACGCGTACCCGGCAGCGCGGCGCCGAGTCATTCCGGCCCCGGGTCATTGCCGCAAGTCCGGTGGCATCCGCAATGTGTACAAAGGCAGAGAGCGACAAGAAGCTGCTCTGAGCATCCGCCGCTTTCTCCATCGTACTGGTACATGACACAATGCCTTCTGCGCCCGCCCGCTGTAAGCCAAGCGCCGCCTCAGCCGGAATATCCCCGGTTTTGTCCCACTCACCGCGACGCTTCCAGCTGTTTTATTTCATGAAAATCGACGCTATGTGGGCGGACACTGCGCAGAGTGAAGCCCACCAAGCCGCTGTTTAATGCCTTCATTTATCAAACGATAGTAAGGAATCATGGATCCAGCTCATTCCTCCCAGCAAACCAATTGTTTTCATTCCTCTCTGCCTGATGTGTGTTACCGCAACAAGGCTAAAAACAAGGAACGAGACAAACGCCTCAACGGGCATTCAATCTCTATTAACAAAAAAGGGCAGGAATATGACGCATCCGGCCCGTGAAGTCAGACGCCGATATTTCTCAAGACTTACGCCTGCCATCAGTTTGCGTTCGATATGTTCCAGCGTGACATTTTTCGTTTCCGGGATCGAGCCAGAAAGTGATGCCCACAAACGCAATGTTCGCAGCGCAGTGTAAGCCAGAAGGCCGGCAGCGCCAATGCTTTATCGAGCGGTGTACGGAAGGTCGCGCCGATCATCGTATTTGACGCCCGAGTTGTCGTCGTCGAACAGGTGATGCCGGAGTGGCGTTTCAGCAGCTAAATTTCCAGAGCACAGATCCACACCACTGGCGCGGCGCTCATCGCGTAACCGGCAATACGCATCATCGTCATGCCAACAAGAGCCAAGAGACAAGCCAGCTGGAAGCCGTACCGTTATCAAACTGCCATCAGGCAATAGCCCAGCACAGTGCCTAACGCCATCAGCGCTGAAACCAATTTTCAGAGCCGGTTTACGACCTGCTTTATCTACCGTAAAGACCGCAATGAAGGTCGCGAACATAAAGGTCAGTCCCACGACCAGAGTCGCAATCATCTGTTGTTCTGTGGTCGTAGAGCCCGCCATTTTGAAGATCGCGGCGCATCATCCATGATAATGTAGATTACCGTAAACTGCTGCATCACCTACAACGACGTAGAAACGCAGCACGACGGACGTTACGGTTAATCTTGAACAGTGCCCAACCGCCTTGTTTTAACTTCAGGCTTTCACGAATTTCATAAGTCTGCTCGCGCTTTTTCCGACGTATCGCGCAGCATACGCGAACACTCTTCCGCCTCAATATGACGCCCCTTTTCCGCCAGCCAGCGCGGGCTATTTGGCTCCAAGACCACCAGAATAATCAGCAGGAGACTGCTGGTGAGGCGAAAACGCCCAACATTGCGCGCCGGTTACCGCTATAACTGAACGCTGTATCGGATAAAACGCCAGCACGATGCCAGTGTGACCATCAACTGGTACATCTGATCATCTTCCCGCGAACGTTTTCACTTGCCATTTCAGAAAGATACAGAGGAGCGGTGTAAGACGCGATCCCGGCGCAATGTCCAGCACCACACGAGCGGCGATTAACATCTCTACGCTGGTCGCAAAAGCGGACCCTGTCGACCGAGTACAAACAGGATGGCCCCCGCCATCAGGCTGTATTTACGACCCAGGGCGGAACGACGACAAGCCATTCCGACGCACACCGATTGCTGCGCCGAGCGTAGTGCTGCTCACCGCCCATTCCTGCAACGACTGGTCAGCACAAAAGTGATCGGTAATGAACGGCAACGCTCCGGCGATACGCCGATATCGAGAGGCCAAATAACAATCCTGCGACCAGCAGACCGAAAACAAACATACTTCATACGCCGCGTATCCGCAAAGAAGCGTGGCATTGAGGCCGATTCCGTATTGATAGTAACCATTTTTTCCTGCCAGCAGAGAGTAAGACATCATGAAAAAATACGTGAACGACTAGCGCAGGTATCAGGTAGGAAACAGCATAAATATGGATTAAATTATAGACATGTTGGTTATGTGATGGATATTCAAATTTCAAATTAGTGAATTGTAGATATTATATAACCACCTAATTTTACAGCAGATAAAATTCATAAAGTTCATTAATTGATAATTAATATGGATTATTTCATAACCATGATATGGATTATGATGATCTAGAGATATAAAAAACCCTGCCATGCGGCAGGGTCATAAAAGTAAGAGGAATGAATTAACGCGCCAGCCAACCGCCATCCACAGCAATGGTATAACCATTTACATAATCTGAAGCGCTGGAGGCAAGAAACACTACCGGCCCCATCAGGTCACTCGGCAGTCCCCAACGGCCAGCTGGAATGCGATCGAGAATTTCCGCGCTACGTTGTTCATCTGCCCGCAGTTGTTGGGTATTGTTGGTCGCCATGTAACCCGGAGCTATCGCATTAACATTAATGTTGTGTTTAGCCCATTCGTTTGCCATCAATCGCGTCACACCCATCACGCCGCTTTTTGATGCGGTATAAGAAGGCACACGGATCCCGCCCTGGAAGGAGAGCATTGACGCGATATTGATAATCTTGCCGCCATTGCCTTGCGCGATAAAGTGTTTCGCCGCTGCCTGAGACATGAAGAATACGCTCTTGATATTCAGGTTCATGACATCGTCCCAGTCTTTTTCGCTGAACTCGAGAGCGTCTTCGCGGCGAATCAATCCGGCGTTATTCACCAGGATATCAATATGACCAAATTCAGCTACCGCGCGATCCAGCAGTCCAGGAATGCCATCAATCTTTCGCAGATCGGCGGTCAGGCTTAAAAAACGACGCCCCAGCGCCGTGACCTGCTCGATGGTTTCAGTCGGTTCAACGATGTTAATGCCAACAATGTCACAGCCCGCTTGCGCCAGCCCCAACGCCATCCCCTGGCCCAGCCCAGTATCACAACCAGTGACGACCGCAACTTTACCTTGGAGAGAAAATGCACTTAAAATCATAACAACACCTTATTCGTTTATGCCCACAACTAGCGCAAATCTTTAACGCCCACATGGTCCATATCATTAAAGACCTGGTTTTCACCGACCATGCCCCAGATAAAGGTATAAGCTTTGGTTCCGACGCCGGAATGGATCGACCAGCTCGGGGAGATCACCGCCTGCTCGTTATGCATCACAATGTGACGCGTTTCTTGCGGCTGCCCCATCATGTGGAAAACGCAGGCGTCATCATCCATATTGAAATAGAAATAAACTTCCATCCGGCGCTCGTGGGTGTGACACGGCATGGTGTTCCACAAGTTACCTGGAGCCAGCTCCGTCAGCCCCATACTCAATTGACAGGTTTCCAGTACATCCGGGACAAAATATTTGTTAATCGTGCGACGGTTACTGGTGAGGTTATCGCCTAACGTGACTGGAGATACTTCGTCCGGTGTGACTTTTTTGGTGGGATACGTCGTATGCGCGGGTGCGCAATTGTAATAAAACTTCGCCGGAGTGGCGGTATCAATACTGGCAAAGACAACTTCTTTTGCACCTTTACCAACATACAGGGCGTCGCGGTGACCGATTTCATAGCATTGACCATCGACAGTAATCGTACCGGCACCGCCAATATTGATAACACCTAACTCGCGACGTTCAAGGAAATAGCTTACGCCGAGTTGTTTACCAACTTCCCCGCCAACGGAAACCGTTTTAGTTATCGGCATAATGCCGCCAACAATAATTCGGTCAATGTGGCTGTAAACCATGGTGTACTCATCGGCGACAAATACCTTTTCAACCAAAAATTCATTGCGCAGCCCTTGGGTATCCAGCGTTTTTGCGTGCGCACCGTGGATGCTCTGTCTTACGTCCACATCAACCTCCGATAATCAGTGAAGCGTGAAAATAGAAAACGATAGTGAAACACTGTTTCGTTTTCTCTATAAAGGGATGATATGCCCATGGGCTAGGGTTTTCAATTAAAAATAAAACAATGTTTTATTTTTAATTTAAGGATTAAAAAAAGTGCAGTGTCGATCACGAATATGTCATGAGAATGGAAAAATGAGGGAGCCCAGAAAATGTATGTCGACTTGCCAGCCATCATTATTCAACAGATTAATGACGGCAGATATTTATCGGTAAGGAGGAAATGCAGAGCTACTCGTCACGTTCAATGGTCAATGCCACGCCCTGGCCCCCGCCGATACAAAGCGTTGCCAGCCCTTTGCGGGCATTACGTTTCACCATTTCATGAACCAGAGAAACCAGGATTCGGCAACCGGAAGCGCCTATCGGGTGACCGAGTGCGATCGCGCCACCATTGACATTGACCCGACGCTCATCCCACTCAAGCATCTTGCCAACCGAAAGCGCCTGTGCAGCAAACGCTTCATTAGCCTCGATAAGATCGACATCAGCCAACTGCCAGCCTACACGCTCCAGGCAACGGCGGGTCGCATACACCGGCGCAATTCCCATCAATGCCGGATCTACACCAACGCTGGCAAATGCGCGGATGCGGGCCAGCACGGGTAAATTCAACGCTCGTGCTTTGGCTTCGCTCATCATCATTACCGCAGCTGCGCCATCGTTTATGGATGATGCATTCCCCGCGGTCACAGAACCGAGACTATCAAATGAAGGATTTAAACGGGCTAAACCTTCTGCACTGGCGTCAGTGCGTGGCTGTTCATCGGTATCAACAACCAACGTCTGACCGTTACTTTGGATCATTACCGGGACGATCTCATCTTTAAATCGTCCGGCGTCAATCGCCGCTCGCGCTTTTTGTTGCGAGCTAAGTGCGTAAGCATCCTGCAACTGACGGCTGATGCCATATTCGCGAGCCAGATTTTCGGCGGTGACACCAATATGATAATCATTGAAGGCATCCCACAACCCATCATGCACCAGACTGTCAACCAACTGGCTATTGCCAAGCTGTTCACCGGTGCGGCTATCAGTCAGAACATGTGGTGCGCGGCTCATGTTTTCCTGGCCACCTGCGATGACAATATCAGCCTCGCCACACTGTATCGCCTGAGTAGCCAGATGCAGTGCTTTAAGACCGGAACCGCAAACGTCATTAATCGTGATTGCAGAAACGCTGTTAGGAAGACCACCTTTAATAGCCGATTGCCTTGCCGGATTCTGCCCTGCCCCTGCAGTCAACACCTGACCAAGAATTACTTCATCCACCGCATATGCAGGAACGCCGGTACGTTCTATTAACGCTTTCACGACCAGACTACCAAGTTCCACGGCGGAATGACCCGCTAAGCGCCGCGAAAGCAGCCGATAGGTGTCGCAGCACACCGACAATCACAACGTCTTTCATCACAACCTCGCACCAATTTAACAGTGCAATAGTAAATGATTGTTAATTACGGTTCTCTTAATCTTTTAAAAAAGTGATTTTTATCACAAAGGAAATATGCCTGAGCAGTAGTCAGAGTCATAACTGGCAGGCAGGTTTGCAACCACTAACCCACCAATAGAGGGGTAAATAGGCATTAATCTCCCATACTTAACCTGGTTTATGGTAAATTGCCCTCCATTTAGTTTAATTTGTGGAGTGACATCATAAGATAATGTCTAATATTTAGTTTAAAGAAGAAACTCTGTGAGAGTTACACTATTTACAGGCACAGCCGTTGGTGCAGGCACGCTCTTCCTTCCTCTATCAGTTAGGTTGGCAGGGGCTGTGGTCCTGTTTATTACTGCTCTGGTCACCTGGCCCTTAACATATTGGCCACATAAAGCCTTGTCAGTTCATCCTCTCATCGAGAACATAGCAGGTGAAGGGATAACAGGGCGCAGTAACACACTACTATGGCAAGATATTGGTAATCTGATTTACCACGCTGTACTTCATCGCCTTTTTTGTCGTCGTGTTGATATATGCAGTGGCAATTACCAACTCACTTACGGAACAGCTGGCAAAGCGTATGGTTATTAATCTTCGCATCCGTATGTTGGTGAGTCTGGGTGTTGTATTAATTTATAAATTCTTCATTCTAATCAAACACATTTAATCATTCGGGGTAATGGGTTTTTTGGTATTCCCATTGATTGCCTATTTCTTATTTCTTTCCATTTACCTTGCTGGTAGTTGGCAACCTGATCTATTAACGACCAGGGTAGAGTTAAATCAAAATACCCTTCACCAGATATGGATATCGATTCCGTGATGGTTTTCACCTTTAGCCATACGCCATTATTTCTACGTTTGCCATAGACAGACATGAAAAATATGGCGAACACGCTATGGATAAATGCAAAAAATTATGAAAGTCGCTTATCTCATCATCTGCATAAGTGTACTGTTACTTGTCTTTAGCTGCCTGCTTTTTATTCCACCTTCGTATATTGAAGCGGCTAAGAGAAGGGGTCGCCCGTTTTATCGGCGCTTTCTATGCTGCCGAAGCGCCCCACATGGCTGTCAATTTCCGGGATTATTGTCGCAGTCGTTGCGATGTCGAATGGTTCAGCCGGTACGTACTCTGGCGTTATTGAAGGTGCCACGGAGGTCGTCAAAACAACACTACAGCAGGTTGGTGTAAAGAAAAGTCGTGCATTTAACCGCGCACTATCAATTATGTTGGTATCGCTGATCACCTTGATTATTTGTTGCATTAACCCGAACGCGATTTCGATGATTTGACATGCCCGCTCATTGCCATGATACTTTTCATCATGCCTACGTTGTCAACATATCTGATCCCAGCGCGCTTAAACCCTGGCGTTCCGTCGGAAATCTGATTACGCTAATAGTGGTTATCCTGTGCGTATCGGTAATGTTCTTTAGCTGATATCCATTGTGAATCGTTAGAAAATTGCTACAATTTTGAACCATTCCCAGTTTTCATAATGTTCATTCGTTATTATTCCGCACTATCACTTCCCTCATCATATCCTAGTATTATCAGTTAGTTTAAAACACACAGAAGAAATATTGAACATCTTGATCAACTATTTAAGATGCGTAGCTTAATTAGCAAGATATCTTCCGGTCATTCAAAAACAATTTGCGATATAAGATATCTCATACCATGAGATAGTTATCTGAACCACCCTCAACCAGGTAAGATTAAATCAGTAAAACATAATCATATTTAATAACGAGAAATGCGTTTTTTAAAATGTCTTAATCAGAATTATAGCAAATACAGATTAATCGCAATTTTTCCCAGCAAAATTACAAAATCATGGTGTATTGACATCATCAATCACCAATGAAATTATGCAATTATATACGGATAGGGAGGTTGTTAACATAGGGGCTTTGTAGTCGTTATAAAAGTCTTACATGCAATAGTTGCTCAATGCATTGCCAAAAATAATGCCAGAAGAGTCACCGCATTTACAGTACTGCGCAAACTCGTGTTTTGATCTTACCCAGCAATAGTGGACACGCGGCTAAGTGAGTAAACTCTCAGTCAGAGGTGACTCACATGACAAAAACAGTATCAACCAGTAAAAAACCCCGTAAACAGCATTCGCCTGAATTTCGCAGTGAAGCCCTGAAGCTTGCTGAACGCATCGGTGTTACTGCCGCAGCCCGTGAACTCAGCCTGTATGAATCACAGCTCTACAACTGGCGCAGTAAACAGCAAAATCAGCAGACGTCTTCTGAACGTGAACTGGAGATGTCTACCGAGATTGCACGTCTCAAACGCCAGCTGGCAGAACGGGATGAAGAGCTGGCTATCCTCCAAAAGGCCGCGACATACTTCGCGAAGCGCCTGAAATGAAGTATGTCTTTATTGAAAAACATCAGGCTGAGTTCAGCATCAAAGCAATGTGCCGCGTGCTCCGGGTGGCCCGCAGCGGCTGGTATACGTGGTGTCAGCGGCGGACAAGGATAAGCACGCGTCAGCAGTTCCGCCAACACTGCGACAGCGTTGTCCTCGCGGCTTTTACCCGGTCAAAACAGCGTTACGGTGCCCCACGCCTGACGGATGAACTGCGTGCTCAGGGTTACCCCTTTAACGTAAAAACCGTGGCGGCAAGCCTGCGCCGTCAGGGACTGAGGGCAAAGGCCTCCCGGAAGTTCAGCCCGGTCAGCTACCGCGCACACGGCCTGCCTGTGTCAGAAAATCTGTTGGAGCAGGATTTTTACGCCAGTGGCCCGAACCAGAAGTGGGCAGGAGACATCACGTACTTACGTACAGATGAAGGCTGGCTGTATCTGGCAGTGGTCATTGACCTGTGGTCACGTGCCGTTATTGGCTGGTCAATGTCGCCACGCATGACGGCGCAACTGCCCTGCGATGCCCTGCAGATGGCGCTGTGGCGGCGTAAGAGGCCCCGGAACGTTATCGTTCACACGGACCGTGGAGGCCAGTACTGTTCAGCAGATTATCAGGCGCAACTGAAGCGGCATAATCTGCGTGGAAGTATGAGCGCAAAAGGTTGCTGCTACGATAATGCCTGCGTGGAAAGCTTCTTTCATTCGCTGAAAGTGGAATGTATCCATGGAGAACACTTTATCAGCCGGGAAATAATGCGGGCAACGGTGTTTAATTATATCGAATGTGATTACAATCGGTGGCGGCGGCACAGTTGGTGTGGCGGCCTCAGTCCGGAACAATTTGAAAACCAGAACCTCGCTTAGGCCTGTGTCCATATTACGTGGGTAGGATCAGAATTCCATCCAGTCGTTTTGGGTTGCTAATGATGTCCTGCATCCGCTTAATCTGGTCGGGCGTAGACATATAACCCCACAGGGTGAGCAGAACCTTTTTTGCGGCTACACTATTTCCTTGGTCTGATACTAATGCCATATAGCCCCATAAACTATCCCTCAGCCAGACAGCATCATAGTGGGTTTCTGCCGCTGTTTTGTCATCTTCGAAAGTAGAAGCAAGAATAAACGTTCCCCAGGGTTTCTCCGTCAACGTTAACTTTCGTGTGTTTTCTGTTAATGTTAGCAATCCTTGAGTTTCGTCTTTGGTATAGTGACTCTTTATTTCATTTTTTAATTTGGCTGAGTGAATCAGAAGACGATAATTAGGATACTTATCTGGATTTAACGATAAATAACTTTTATCTGTTGCTGCCCCCCTGGAATTAAGAATGTTAAATACAGATTCGCTTGTCACTTCTGCCTCTGTCGCCTGGCATGTGCCGCACGAAAATATACCAGCGAGCAGAAGAGTTAATGCAGATTTCCCTTTCATAAAATAATCCATCAATCGTTTGTTAAAAGCGTAGATAACCACTTATTCAACAACTTGAAAATAAGGTATTTTACCTGAGTTGTTACAAAAGGATTGCATTGCGTAAACGCTTTTTATTTACAAAAAAATGGGGAAGTGTTACAGCGATTGCGAAAAGCCTGAAGTGATTGAATTAAGATAATATAGAAAATCAGATACAGCAAAAATGGCAGATTGATCAGGTGAAGATAAATTGGAGCGGGCGAAGGGAGCCTACGACAAATCGAAGACAACCAGCTAACCTATTGTTTCTTAAAGACAGGTGAATCCAGTTGGTTGTAGTGATAGTCACACATTTAGAGATAGAAGGTCAAGACTTGAAGCACGTAATATTCCCTCTAAAGGAATAGAACTCACGGTCTGACTACCCGGCCCTTTTGGTCTGGCTCAGGTCAGGCTATGGGGGCTTTTGGCTCGCTCTTTATATTAGATGAGGTCTCACATTTTTCAGTCAAAACTCATCGTCTAATAGCCCATAGCCAGACCACCAGTCCCAGCTTTAGCAGGAAGACCACGAGATAGACTTTGTGTAGGTCCATTTGGCCCTCCTACTTTCTGTATTCACAAACTAGATTACTAGTACAAAATAAAGGCCAGACATCCAGTTCGGAAGTCTGACCAATAGTCGTTATTGTTAGTTAGCTTCTTTAGTGAAGCTCAGGCGTTTGACTACAGGCAGGACAGCAGTAGCCGAGCCAGTACCCATCTTGATGGTCGTAGCAGCTTCAGCTACAACAAACACCTTGCCGAGAATCTCAAGGTCGTGAGACTGGGAGTCTCCATCACGTGAAAGGACCACAGTAATGCTCTCGCCATCGTGACGGAAGCAACCGAAGCTCAGAGCCGTAAAACGCTTAGCCATCATGAACACGCCACGGTCTTCACCGTTGTAATAGGCGACGTCAGTCCCCAGCATATCGACGATAGCGTCTTCACCACCGAAGCCCTGCTTAGCAGCCAGACGGGAGAGAGCCTTGAGGTGTGACTCATGGGCGATAATGCCGTAGTCAGAAACCTCAGAACCGAAAGAAGACTCCGTGTTCTCGTACAGGGCATCCATGATAGCGTCAGCCTTAGCGGTCAGGCTACCAGTCAGGGCCGGAAGTTCTACGGTCTTCAGCAGCTTTGAGGACTCCAGCACGTCAACCATCTTAGAGTTAATGGTACGAATCACGTTATCGCAGATGTTCAGTGCGTCCTGCTGGAGCGTCCCCTGAGTGAAACCAGTGGTCGACTTCTGGTCCCAAAGCTTTGTTTGGTGAGACACGAGGATCGCCTGTTCAATCGGCTCAACGGTGATTTCAGTGCCAGACGGAGCGGTCACAACTTCAGGTCGCTTACCACCACGGACAGGGACCAGCACAGAGCGGTCAGCCAGAGTGTGAGCAATGATTGGAGTCGGTAAGCTGTTACGGGTCGGCAGGACTTCTACAGGGAACGGGATGTTATCTTGAGCGTCTTTAAGTACACCGTTCAGCATAGCCTTAACAGTCTTAGCTAACTGGAGGGCATAGACCTGAGGGTCGGCGTTAGTCGGCAGACCTTCATTGACCTGAATGTTGTCGGTATCGGTGATGCGTACTGGCTCAATGCCAAACTGGAAAGCGTTTTTAGTCATATTCATTATAATTAATCTCCTTGAGTCAAATACTTGAAGTCCCTAACAGGCAGTCAGGGACCGTGTGTTCTCAGATGAGGGACGCTTGCTTACAAGCTGTCCATCCAGTTACCGCCTGACTCAAGGTCAGCGACGATAGCGGCACGTGAGCGACCAGCGGAATGAGTAGCGCTGCGGAGGTTTTCACCATAGGTCCGGCGTTCAGCTTTGACCTGTTCGCGGCGCTGTAGCTCTTTTTGCCATTCGTCTTCGGTCATGAACATTTCGCGGGTACGCTCTTTCTGAGACGCTAGCTCTTTAGCGATACGCTCAGCTTCAGCTCGTTTGTTCATCTGGCGGCGTTGGTAGGCGGTCATCAGGTCATTACTGAAGAAGTTACCAATGGTCACGCCAGCTTCAGCCAGAGCTTCCAGTAACTCCATCGCCTCGCGGCTGGTGGACGGTAAGCCTGACAGGTAGCCCGGAATGAGGGTCTTGATAGCGAGCGACAACGGATAGGACTGACCGTCCAGACTCACAGTGTTTTCATAAAGGTTGATGTCGGTGACTGACAGCTTCCAGTTGTTGTTGTTGAACATCATAGGTAATTCTCCTCTTGAGAGTTGAGACTATCGGTATCGCAGGCACAGTAAGGCCTACGGGTCTCCCCGCATCGGTCATCTCAAAAGGTGTTTAAATTAGGTATTGAGTAGGTGAGCTACTAACGGTTAAGCGGCAGTTTCATAGCGACCAGTTGGGCTATTAGCTCGTCTCGGGATTGGTGCTGGCGGGTCTCATCTTCCGGGTCTAGACCAAGCTCTCTGAGGAGGACTTCAGTCCGGTAGCCACGGTAACGGAGAGTCATGCGCCCCTCAGGTGTGCGCGGGTCAATCATCATCTTAGATTCCCTCCACCTTACCGGATTGTGCCAGCTTCAGGAGGTGCTCTTGCTTCTGCTGGTCGGTGCCAGTGAATGCAATAAGGATGCCTCGCATCTTGTCAACCATCTCAGGCTTACCGAAGACCTCCAGCCCCTTAGCGTTGAACCGGAAGTTATACCCACCTGCTGAGAACTTCTGGTCTGACGGCTTAATGATACGAAAGCAGTCGGAATACTTCGGATTTACAGACCACTCGTTACTGATTGGGTTCTTACGAAAGAGGCCACGATGCTGGAGAAGTGCGGTCATTAGCTTCTGAGCGGGCAGACCATAGGTTTTGCAGTAGTCGCCCCAAGTCACGCCTCGGCGGTTAGCGGACTGAATGGCTGCTCGCTTCTTCTGGTCTTCCAGTTGAAGGACTCGACGCTCTAACGTCTGAATATGGTCGTAACACTTGGCGCGGAGGTGAACGGAATAGCCAGCGACCAGAATGAAAGTATGCTTACGGTCGAGACGATACATTGTTCGGCTCTCACCTTTCGCGTCCTTGTATACTTCCTCGCCAACGAGCCCAAATTTGGACCCGTTAAGCTCGCTGCTCAAAGTTGAGCAGTGCTCAGTTTTGGCCCCGTTAAGCTCTTCGACCATATTACGAATATCTCGTAAAACGTGTTTATGTTCTTTTCCTGTCAGCTCAGCAATTTCAACTGAGGTCATGGACACAAGCTGGTCGAGGTTAATGATGCTGATTTCTTGTTGGGACATTTACGTGTACTCCTTTTGTTTGCACCCTGAAGTCGCACCCCACTGACCTACTCAAGCCCCCACGTAAAGGGAGACCAGCAGGCAACAGGACGCAAACAGAATGACTTGAGGTAATTGGGGTTAGTGGTCTGCGATGACCATAGAGATGAAGGTTCGACAGCATGTCCGAGCGTGTGTGGTGATAGACTTAAGTCACGAGACCAAAGAACACACAGGCTGACCAGAGGCTGTCTTGCCTTAGGCTGGTGGCTAGCTTGCTAGCGTGGACCACGGTTTCTCGCTTGCCGTCTCTCAGGAGGTCAGAGGCGAGATATGGTCCCTATAGTGAAGTGGCACACTGAATTTGGCCACCTGAACAGAGGTGATATGCTCACCTCAGAACAACACAGGTGCTCCAATGAAAAAAAGAAATTTTAGCGCAGAGTTTAAACGCGAATCCGCTCAACTGGTTGTTGACCAGAAATACACGGTGGCAGATGCCGCCAAAGCTATGGATGTTGGCCTTTCCACAATGACAAGATGGGTCAAACAACTGCGTGATGAGCGTCAGGGCAAAACACCAAAAGCCTCCCCCATTACCCCGGAACAAATTGAAATCCGTGAGCTCAGGAAAAAGCTACAACGCATTGAAATGGAGAATGAAATATTAAAAAAGGCTACCGCGCTCTTGATGTCAGACTCCCTGAACAGTTCTCGATAATCGGGAAACTCAGAGCGCATTATCCTGTGGTCACACTCTGCCATGTGTTCGGGGTTCATCGCAGCAGCTACAGATACTGGAAAAACCGTCCTGAAAAACCAGACGGCAGACGGGCTGTATTACGCAGTCAGGTACTTGAGCTACATGGCATCAGCCACGGTTCGGCCGGAGCAAGAAGCATCGCCACAATGGCAACCCGGAGAGGCTACCAGATGGGACGCTGGCTCGGTGGCAAGCTCATGAAAGAGCTGGGGCTGGTCAGCATGACAGAAGGCTACTCACCGGAATAAACGTGGTGGCCATGAACATGTTGCTATCCCTAACGTACCTTGGAAGGCAGCTCGCCGTGACCTGAGCCAAATCACGTGTGGTGCTGGTGATGCGACCTATATCTGGACGGGTAAGCGCTGGCCGTACCTAGCCGATGCTCTCTACCTGAACACCTGAAAACCACCGGGCTGGGCCATGTCGTTCTCGCCGGACAGCAGGCTCACCATGAAAGCGCTGGAAATGGCATGGGAAACCCGTGGTAAGCCCGGCGGGGTGATGTTCCACAGCGATCAGGGCAGTCATTATACGAGCAGGCAGTTCCGGCAGTTATTGTGGCGATACCAGATCAGACAGAGTATGAGCCGGCGCGGAAACTGCTGGGATAACAGCCCAATGGAACGCTTCTTCAGGAGTCTGAAGAACGAATGGATGCCGGTGGTGGGTTACGTAAGCTTCAGCGAGGCAGCTCACGCCATAACGGACTATATCGTTGGATATTACAGCGCACTAAGACCGCACGAATATAACGGTGGGTTACCCCCAAACGAATCGGAAAATCGATACTGGAAAAACTCTAACTCGGTGGCCAGTTTTTGTTGACCACTTCATAGTGATAGTTTAGTCAAACAGGAATGAACTTCGGAGAACTTGACGCGAAAGTGTTCAGTACTTCCAGTAAGACCCGAAGCATGGAGACCACATCATAGCGACCATAATTTTACTTCGGGTTGGCGGGAGTGGAGGCTGGACTTAAAGTTCTTCTTATTGGAATTGTGATAACACAATCCATAACAAGATAAACTCATGGTCTCCTCCAGCCTGCTGGTCAAGACTCAAAGCTCCAACCTCAGACACCACTGATCTAACCTCTTTGAGTTTCCGCCTGTCCACAAATGGATGGCAGACCTCAGTAATGGTGTCTTGGTTCTTCAGTTATCCGCGCAGCGATTATCACAGAGCCAACTTAAAGTCGGATGTGGTCTACTGCTCCCCGCCTGTCAAAAGGGAAGATAGCTTACGTTAAAAGGAATGGTCTCAGGCCAAGGTGATTTAACACTAGGCGTCTGCGGATGGTTTCCAATCGGTCCGCTACCGGAAGCCTGAGACTTAATGAATGTGTGTATGGGTCGTGACTGCTATTAAGGTGGGGACTTAGGGTCTCTCCCCTATAGTGATAGTTAAGGGTCCATTCCTCTATAGTGAGGTGTATTATCGCTCAAGCACTGGGCCACATTGACACACCACTGACGCCAAAAGCTAACATCAGACTTCTGCGCTCGGCTGCTGGAAGGTAACCTTCAGAAGGCCTGTAACCATTATCAGAAATCTCATGGTCAATATGCTTTGCCATTTCAATGTATTTTGCAAGGCGCTCAACAGTTAATCCCCGAAATTGTTCAGAGTTTACCGCCAGGACACTTTTGCAATATCGTCTTGGTTATCCAAATGATCCGCCGAGAAATTAAAGCTCGAAGTATACGAATCGCCGTGAGCAATAGCGTCTCTTACCTCAAGACACTCTTTGATAATTTGGTAAGGTTTTGTCCCCATATAATTGTTTATACCGCACAATTTTAACGTATTCTTGTGCATTGTCTTTCTGCACTCTTTCTGCGTCTTATCGTAGCCGGGGTCAACCTGTTTTCTATAGAAGATGAACATTGCCTCAATAGCAAAAGCAGTAAATATTATACCTGTGCGGCAATGATGCTCACGTTGCCAATCTTCCGAAGCCATTCCAGCCAGCCCCAAACAAGTTTCAGCAGTATTCATACATTCATATGAAGGCTTATTTTCTTTGCTAACTAAAAATTCTTTGACCATTACGTCCTCACATTCCGCTATCCCTATGCGATTACTTTCCGTCTATTTTTTTTACTGACAATGACTCCGCTAATTTTTCTTTCAGCGTTTCCACCTCGACCTCTTTCGCGTAACGGTCGTAAGTTATAGACCCTGAGCTATGACCCATAATCGCCTGAGCATACGCTAACTCGACCCCATGTTGTTTTAACTGGGTCGCAACTGTATGTCTAAACGAGTGAAAAGCTAAGCCGCTACGGTCAGCGAGGACTTTGGGCAGCAACGTTCGGTTAAACCACTTGCTAACCTGCTCACCGTAGCCGTTCTTCATTAGCTTGAGGCCATTGAACACCATAGCATTATCACCCTCAGTCTTTCTACGGTCTTCCACGAGTGACATAAAGTCAGCCAATACAAAACCATAAGCACCATCTACCAACGGGACACAGCGGTCACTGTGGGCGTTCTTGATACTCTTACCCGGCAGGCTGCTATCGTCTTCGTTGATATGGATAAAAACGGTCCCAGCCTCAGTGGTCCTGACATCTTTAACCTGAAGTTGGGCCACCTCGTTAAGTCTCGCACCTGTAATCGCAGCCAGAGCGGTGACGTAATAATGGTATGGCTTACCTGAGGTCTTCTGCGAGTACGCTTTAGCTGCGACCAGTAGTTGCCCTACCTGCTCAGGACTGAACGCATCACGAGCGTCGGAGGCTTTACGCTGAGGGACTTTCAGCTCAAGACCTTCGGTCAGGTTCTTAGCTATCAAGTCGTTGCGTACCGCCCACTTAAACACAGCAGCCATCTTGATAAGATATTTATTGTTAATGGTAACGACGTCCAGACAGTCAGTCTTAGACTCCCGGTTCAGCAAGTCAGACAGCGGCATAGACTTAAAGCGTTGCTTGCGGTTCTTCGGTAGCTGCTGGAGGACTTCACGAACTCTGAGCATATCTGCACGGGTCGCCTTGCCGACATCCTGAATATCCAGATAGTCGAATATCTCGATTAGCGTAGAGTGTGACGCTCGGTTTTCGCTTAGGGTCGCTGGCTTCCAGTTCTGG
The DNA here is from genome assembly GCA_048288465.1 of Shigella flexneri. Taxonomy (GTDB): domain Bacteria; phylum Pseudomonadota; class Gammaproteobacteria; order Enterobacterales; family Enterobacteriaceae; genus Enterobacter; species Enterobacter flexneri_B. Next base: position 2,862,311 of record CP182556.1, read on the forward strand.
GCGTTCTCCTGCTCGTACTGCTCAATGAGAGACGCGAGGGTCAGTGCTTTAGGTTCAGGGACTTCAGGTTCCGCCAATACAGATAGGGAGACGGACGGTCTTAGACTGCCAGTCTCAGGCTCAAGGTAAGACAATAGGCCAGAGCTATCGCCATTGAGTCTATCCTGACAGGCCTTAAGCACACCGATAACGTCATTAATATAGCGATGCTGGTCTACAGTCAGACGCTCGGTCGCTACAGCTTCCCGAAGGTTGGACTTAATGTCATCGTACTGGTCAACGTAAAGCTGGTAGGACTCCGGGTCGTTCAGGTCATCACGGCTGACACTAAGTTCCCACTCGACAATGGTCTTCAGGTGCTCCCGTAGCTCCTCATAAGAGGCGTTAGGGTTGTCTGCATGGATTGCTTTAAGTGCTGACTTGATGTGCCGTGAGTGAGCCATAGCGGTACGTCTATCCTTGGTCCGTAAAGATACTGACGCTAGTTTATAACGGTTGTGAGAAGGAAGCGAAGCGGTCAGGCGACTAGTGGTCTTCATCCTAAGACGGATGTAAAAGACACCATTACGCTGATAAAGGTAGGTTCTTGACTTGAGCATGTACTGAGACCTTAGGTCTGCTCACTACTTCAACAAAGTTAGTCACAGTGTTGGTTACAGTGAGTAAAACTATCGGAAGGCGTTAAGCCGTATCCCTTAGGATTCAGTAAGTTAGTAGACTTTAAGAAGTGTCATGGAGCAGGCAAGGGAATGGAACCCTCGTATAAGAGCTTCAGGAAGCTCTCGTTCTCCCATTTGAACTACGCCCGCTTGCGATGCGTAAGGCATTATAAAACTCTGCGCTCTCCTTCACCGTGCCGCGCTGCTGACTGCTGATTAATTCGCCATCAGCATTTTGGCTTGCTGCCCTGGGCAAGTAACGTAGCAATGGATCCCCGTTACAGGGTAACGATCGCAAAATGCGGCGAACAGATGCCGCATCCATACTCACCATCGTGGCGATTTTTTGCCCAGCCTCCAGCGCTTTCCCCATTATTTACCAGCATCGTGTCATTATGGGCGTAAGCCGTAATGTAATCTTCACTGTGTTTAATCATGATAGATTACCGTAGCCACGCAGCTGGTTGCCCACATACACCACCTTTCCTGCACCACAGCGTAAATAGGTGTACCCCGTGGAGCTGAGATATAAATCCCTTTATTACCACCATCTGCTGTCAATACGGCATGATGACTTTTTATATCTATGGCCATAACCGGACAATTGTGCAAAGGGTCACCACAACAAACCGTTCACCCACAATGGCAATCTAACCAATTGGACATCGTAGTTGATTGGCGGTTAATTTACGTGTACTACTGCTACTTTTAGGCCCCAGCCGGTTTAGTTTCTGACCAACTTCAGATCGTGTAAGGAGGGGAAATGCCGTTCGTCGCGCCAGTTCTTTTACGCTGGTTCCCATAGTACGCGTCATCCGATATAGCGTATCCCCCCGTTTCACGGTGTAAACGAGCCGGAATACGTTCCTGTATCGGATGATTTGCTACCCGAACAGCCGCAAAAGCAGTCCAACCGATAACAACATCACGATACCCAGAGGTACCTCAGGCGTACCGCACTCAAAATCTTACCTCGCTTAAAAAACAAGACGCCTTATCATAGCAGCCAGCCTCTTTAATACCCAATCTCTTGCTTCTGGAAAAACGTGGTAATGAGAAAGAGGTTAATTTCATTTGGCAAAGGGAAGTATCATCGGCAAAAAACTCGCTGTGAGGGGTGCTCGAACTTCCTGACTTGCTAGTTCCCATCCTGATGCGTAATAATCCTAATTATCGCATTTGATTTTATCGCCACTCATATTGATACGTATCACTGCCCCTCTCAGAGTATGTTTTAGTATCATATCTGTGTTTTTTTAACGTCATCACACTTCCTACCTCCCCTAACGCTTATCGTCGTTTCTGGCGTAAAATCTGCCTGCTTCAACTTAAATCTTTGCCATAAGAACCAAATGTTCAAATAAGGAGATTTCTATGGAAGCGCGGGAAGCAACCGCTACGGGTGAATCATGCATGCGCGTCGATGCCATTGCTAAGGTCACCGGGCGGGCACCGATATATGACGATTATGTTATGGCGGGCATGTGTTATGCGAAATATGTACGTAGCCCTATCGCACATGGTTATGCCGTAAGTATTAATGATGAACAGCAGAATTTTGCGGGCGATGGCCAATTTTACCTGGGAAGATGTGCCTGATCGTCCATTCGCTACAGCTGGGCATGCCTGGACACTTGATCAAAACAAGCGCGATACCGCCATCGCGCACTGCTAACTGGCCATCTTCGTCATCATGGTGACGCCTCATCGTCGTGGCCCACGATGAACTCACGGCAGAAAAAGCAGGCGCAATTGGTCAGCATTGAGTGGCGAGAGACCCGTTATCACCACGCCAGAAGCGGCGCTGGCGAGAAGACGCTGCACCAATCCATAACGGTGGCAATTTACTGAAACAAAGCGCGATGTTGAGACGGGTAATGTCCAACGAACGATCGATGCCGCCGACTACAGGGTGCAGGGGCACTATAGGACCCCGTTATTCAACATTGTCACATGGAAAGCGTGACGTCGCTGGCGTGGATGGAGGTGGCTTCGCGATTGCCATCATTTTTCCGGCGCCCAAATCCCGCGCATTGTTCGCCGCGTGGTAGGCGGCGCTGGATATTCCCTGGTCATGCGTCCGGTTCATCAACCATTTGTCGGTGGCGGTTTTGGTAATAAACAGGATGTACTGGAAGAGCCAGATGGCGGCATTCCTGACCGGCGAGCTTGGCGGCATTCCGGTGAAAGCTCCCCTTAGCCGTGAAGAGTCTTCCTCGCAACCCGTACCCGCCACGCTTTTTACCATTGACGGGCAGATGGAGCTGAACCGCGGAACGGAACGTTGAAAGGTTATAGTCTGGATGTTGTGTGTAACACGGCGCTTATGCATCTCACGGGCACTCCATCGCTTCTGCGGGGGGGAATAAATGCGCTTACCTTTATCCTCGTTGTGCCTACGCTTAGGTTGGAAAGACGTCTATACCAACTCCCCCTCGGCTGGTGCGATGCGTGGTTATGGCACGCCACGGAACCGTATTTGCCGTTGAGTCTATGCTTGATGACGCCGCGACAGCGTTAGGTATGATCCTGTTGAAATTCGTTTACGCGAACGCCGCCCGCGAAGGAGATGCTAATCCGCTCACGGGCAAACGTATTACGGCGCAGGGTGGGGATTCTGTTGAAAAGGCTGGAAAATATAAAAAATGAAAGTTAATTTCTTACAGAATGCCAGAGAACCAGCAAGGCAATTTGCGCCGCGGCGTTGGCGTGGCCTGCTTAGCTACACCTCTAACACCTGGCCTGTCGGCGTGAAATAGCAGGCGCGCGCCTTCTGATGAATCAGGATGGAACCGTCGACGTGCAAAGCGGCGCGACGGAAATGGATCAGGGTGCCGACCCCGTCTCTTCGCGAATGGTGGCGGGAACCGTCGAGGTGCGGACGACGTTCGCGTTATTTGAAACTAGAGATTGACGTTACGCCGTTCGATCCCGGCGCATTTGCCTGGCGCCAGAGCTATGTTGCCGCGCCTGCGCTGCGCAGTGCGGCGCTGTTCTAAAAGAAAGAGCATCGCTCACGCCGCAGTCATGCTAGTCGTCAGCGATGAATCTGACCCTGATAAAAGGCCATATGGTGCTGGTTGAACAACGGAAGAGCCGTTAATGTCGTTAAAAGATTTGGCGATGGACGCTTTCTCCCGCCTGAACGCGGCGGGCAGCTCTCTGCTGAAAGCTCCATCAAAACCACCACTAACCCACCAGGCGTTTGGCTGTCCCTTGTTGATCTGACAGATGATCTTGCGCTGTGCAAACCCGCCATCAACCGCGTCCTCAACGTCATAATTCAGGGCATATTCTTAATCCACTGCTGGCAGAAGGTCAGGTACACGGCGGAATGGGAATGGGCATCGCTAGGCACTATTGAAAGAAGTGGATCATGATGCTGAAAAGCGGCATCATAGTAACCCCAATCTGCTGGATTACAAAATGCCGACCATGCCGGATCTGCCACAACTGGAAGCGCGTTCGTCAAATCGATCGAGCCGCAATCCGCATACGGACATAAGTCACTGGGTCGGCTTCACCAATAATTCCTGTTGCCGCTGCTATTCGTAACGCGGTCGATGGCTACCGGTGTTGCAATCAATACACTGCCGCTGACGCCAAAACGGTTGTATGAAGCTGCCATCTGGCAGGATTGATTTCAGGATAACGTCATGCTTGATTTTGCTTCTTAGCTCGCGCAGCAACCCTTCGATGCCATCAACCTGCTGGCTGACAACCCGCAGGCCAAACTGCTCGCCGGTGGCACTGACGTATTGATTCAGCTCCACCATCACAATGACCAGTTATCGCCATATTGTTGATATTCATAATCTGGCGGAGCTGCGGGGAATTACGCTGGCGGAAGATGGCTCGCTACGTATCGGCTCTGCAACAACATTACCAGGGCTAAATAGAAATCCTATAACTCAACGTCATCTCCCGGCGTTATGTGCTGCGGCCACGTCCATTGCTGGACCGCAAATCCGTAACATCACTACCCTACGGTGGAAATGTTGCAACGGTGCCACCAGCGCAGATTCTGCCACGCCAACGCTAATTTATAACGCGAAACTGGAGATCCACTCCCCGCGCGGTGTTCGTTTCGTCCCGATTAATGGCTTTCACCGGGCCGGGCGAAGTGTCTCTTGGCATGACGAAATCCTCGTCGCCTTTCATTTTCCACCAGCCGCCGAAAGAACGCGCGGGCAGCGCGCGTTTGAATATGCCATGCGCGACGTAATGGATATTTGAACGATTGGCTGCGCCGCACATTCCCGACTGGATAACGGCAATTTCAGCGAATTACACCTGACGTGGTCTTGCGCGCCAACGCCGATTGCGCTGCACATCCCGAACAGACTGCACCGAATGCGCCATTAAACCTGCAAACGCTGGAAGCTATCAGCGAATCTGTCCTGCAGTCGCCCCGCGTTCTTCATGGCGGGCCAGTAAAGAGTTTCGTCTGCATCTCATCCAGACGATGACCAAAAAAGTGATTAGCGAAGCCGTCGCCGCGGGGGGAAAATTGCAATGAATCACAGCGAAACGATTGCCATCAAATACACCATTAACGGGATGCCTTTTGACTTCACGCCGCACCAGGCACGCCGCTCTGGGAATTACTCCGCGAACAAGACTGTTAAGTGTCAACAAGGGTGCTGCGTGGGTGAATGTGGTGCCTGTACGGTGTTGAGTGGAGCACGGCACAGCAATAGACAAGTCTTATACCTTGCACCTGGGCTTGAAGATTTTTGATCCGCATCTGGAAGGTGAAGCGAAAGGCGGAAAACTTCTCATGTTCAGGCGGGCTTATGCGAAATCCGAGCCCAGTGCAGTGCGGGTTTTGTACGCCTGGCCTGATTATGGCTACACAGCAATGCTGGCGAAACCACGCGAGAAGCCATTAACCATTACGGAAATTCGTCGCGGACTGGCGGGAAATCTTTGTCGCTGCACGGGGTATCAAGATGATTGTAAAATCCGTCTGGATTGCGAGAAACGAAGTAAAGGATATCCGGCCTGAATTCCAGCCAGGATTCACTGAGGTTATGTGTTTAACAACTCGGTAATGCTGCCAACTTACTGATTTAGTGTATGATGGTGATTTTAAGGTGCTTGCGTGGCTTCCATTTCCATCAGATGTCCTTCCTGCTCCGCTACTGAAGGCGTGGTGCGTAACGGCAAAAGCACTGCCGGACATCAGCGCTATCTCTGCTCTCATTGCCGTAAAACATGGCAACTACAGTTCACTTACACCGCCTCTCAGCCCGGTAAGCACCAGAAAATCATTGATATGGCCATGAATGGCGTCGGATGTCGCGCCAGTGCACGCATTATGGGCGTTGGCCTCAACACGGTTTTACGTCACTTAAAAAACTCAGGCCGCAGTCGGTAACCTCGCGCATACAACCGGGCAGTGATGTGATTGTCTGCGCTGAAATGGACGAACATTGGGGCTACGTCGGTGCTAAATCACGTCAGCGCTGGCTGTTTTACGCGTATGACAGGATACGGGGGACGGTTGTGGCGCACGTCTTCGGTGAACGCACTCTGGCCACACTGGAGCGTCTTCTGAGCCTGCTGTCGGCCTTTGAGGTCGTGGTATGGATGACGGATGGTGGATTTGCCCCTATATTTCCAGACATCTGTTATCACTTAACCCATTACAAGCCCGCTGCCGCAGATATTCCCGTGGCGAGCGATAACCCAGCGCACTATGCGGATGCCATTCGTTATAATGCTCGAACGCCTCTGCAAGGTTCTTTGCTGCCGTTAACCCGTCTGGTTTGGGCATGATACTGATGTAGTCACGCTTTATCGTTTTCACGAAGCTCTCTGCTATTCCGTTACTCTCCGGACTACGCACCGCCGTGTTCTTCGGTTCAAGTCCCAACATCCGGGCGAACTGGCGTGTTTCATTAGCCCGGTAGCATGAACCATTATCCGTCAGCCACTCCACTGGAGACGACGGAAGATCGTTGCCGAAGCGGCGTTCCACCGCTCCCAGCATGACGTCCTGTACTGTTTCACTGTTGAAGCCGCCGGTAGTCACCGCCCAGTGCAGTGCCTCACGATCACAGCAGTCCAGCGCGAACGTGACACGCAGTCTCTCTCCGTTATCACAGCAGAACTCGAACCCGTCAGAGCACCATCGCTGATTGCTTTCTTTCACGGCCACTCTGCCTGTATGTGCCCGTTTCGATGGCGGTACAGCAGGTTTTCGCTCAAGCAACAGCGCATTCTGGCGCATGAGCCGGTAAACACGTTTGGCATTGATCGCAGGCATACCATCAAGTTCTGCCTGTCTGCGAAGCAGCGCCCATACCCGACGATAACCATACGTGGGCAGCTCTCCGATAACATGGTGTATACGGAGAAGCACATCCGTATCATCAGTGTGACGACTGCGGCGGCCATCCATCCAGTCATCGGTTCGTCTGAGAATGACGTGCAACTGCGCACGCGATACCCGGAGACAACGGCTGACTAAGCTTACTCCCCATCCCCGGGCAATAAGGGCGCGTGCGCTATCCACTTTTTTGCCCGTCCATATTCAACGGCTTCTTTGAGGAGTTCATTTTCCATCGTTTTCTTGCCGAGCAGGCGCTGGAGTTCTTTAATCTGCTTCATGGCGGCAGCAAGTTCAGAGGCAGGAACAACCTGTTCTCCGGCGGCCACAGCAGTAAGACTTCCTTCCTGGTATTGCTTACGCCAGAGAAATAACTGGCTGGCTGCTACACCATGTTGCCGGGCAACGAGGGAGACCGTCATCCCCGGTTCAAAGCTCTGCTGAACAATTGCGATCTTTTCCTGTGTGGTACGCCGTCTGCGTTTCTCCGGCCCTAAGACATCAATCATCTGTTCTCCAATGACTAGTCTAAAAACTAGTATTAAGACTATCACTTAAATAAGTGATACTGGTTGTCTGGAGATTCAGGGGGCCAGTCTAGATGGCTGGCCGCTGTATGAATCACGCCTGAAGGGAAAGCTGCACGTTATCAGCAAGCGTTACACTCAGCGCATTGAGCGACATAATCTGAATCTGAGACAACATCTGGCAAGGCTGGGACGGAAGTCACTGTCGTTCTCAAAATCGGTGGAGCTGCATGACAAGGTCATCGGGCATTATCTGAACATAAAACACTATCAGTAAGTTGGAGTCATTACCGCATGACAGCCTAGGCATTCCGCAGCTTCAGCAGCGATAACTTATTCATTTGCATCCCTTTCGATTTAATGAGTTATGCTTCTCAAATTTCGCCATGCAATAAACGGGCATATATTAGGTAGCATGACCGTTTTAATTATAAATTTGCTGATGGAGTTCAAATTATTGCCCCTCTAATCTATGTCGTTTTTCATTATTTCAACATTGCCTATTAAAAGAGTGCTATCCAGATAAAAACGATTAAATGCGATAGTACCAGATGCCAGAATGATTAATGAAATATCAATATGAGAAAATTACAGATATTCGATCGTCAAAGGCTCCTCTTCTCATTTTGGCGCCCGGATGATCTATATTATGCGATTGCCTTCCGCATCTGTCTCTAACTCCCTTCCTCGCAAAAACTGGCACTCCACGAGCATGTGTTTAGACAGTTTCATTAAAATGTAAACGGTTGCTTTTTACTCTGGCCGGCTAAAAGGAAGAACACTGATCAGCGCCAACACTCCCAACTTCCTCATCTTCTGGGCAAGACCGCCCTAGTCGATGAGGTTGACCGCAGATCATCACCAGGAAAAGCCGATCATACTGGGTCTGTACGTCCTCGCCATGTAATGCAGGTGCAGTCGCTGTTCCTCTTATGATTGGTGACCGACTGGGCCTCTCAAAAGAAGCTATTGCGATGCTGATTAGCTCGGATTTCTTTCTGCTGCGGATCGTCACATTATTGCAATGTATCGGTATGGTCCGCTCACGGGATCTGCCTGCCGGTGATTATGTCGGTGACCTTTGCTGCTGTAACACCAATGATAGCCATTGGGATGAACCCGGCATATCGGCCTGCTGGGGATTTTTGGCGCCACTATCGCCGCGGGTTTTATCACCACTATATTAGCGCCACTATCGGTCGCTTGATGCCTTTATTCCCGCCACTGGTTACCTGTGTGGTTATTACTTCTATTGGGCTTAGCATCATTCAGGTGGATATTTGACTGGGCTGCTGGAGGTAAAGGCAATCCGCAATATGGTAATCCTGTTATTTTAGGTATTTCCCTTGCTCGTCTTAATTTTTATCTTGCTCATTACTCGCTATGTGAAAGGAGTTCACGTCGAACGTCGCCGTATTACTCGGGATTGTATTTGGCTTTTTACTTTCGTGGATGATGATGAAGTCAATTTATCCGGGCTACATGATGCCTCGTGGTTTGCGATTGTCACCCCGATGTCGTTTGGTATGCCGATTTTCTTATTTCTGTTTCCATTCTGACCATGACTGCCGTGTTAATCATCGTGTTTATCGAGTCGATGGGCATGTTCCTGGCATGGTGAAAATAGTCGGTCGTAACTTCTTCACACGATATTATTCGCTGGGCTGCGTGTCGATGGCAGGACAATGATAGGCGGAACGTTTTCATAGTTCCCCCACACGTCATTTTCACAAAACGTTGGCCTTGTTAGCGTGACGCGTGTTCATAGCCGCTGGGTGCGGATTCCTTGGGGAATTATATTAATCCTGTTTGGCATGGTGCCAAAATGGCGGTGCTGGTCGCCTCCATGCGCAATTTGTGCTGGGCGGCGCTGGCTGGTGATGTTCGGCACGGCAGCTGGCGACACAGGGATCTCGTATTCGTTGCGCTGTACTACACCACCAACCGTTACAACCTCTACATCGTGGCGATCAAGTCTCGGCGTTGGCATTATCCTACCAAATGCTCTCTCACGATTCCTTTTACAGTTACTGGCCGTACTGCAACCGCTGCTACATAGCGGCATTATGCTCGCAACCCTTAGCGCCGTTGTGCTGAACGTCTTCTTTAATGGCTATCAGCATCATGCTGACCTGGTGAAGGAATCCGTCTCTGATAAAGATTTAGTAAGTCAGGACAGTACGTATGTGGCTTCTGATGCGCAAGCTGAAGAAAAATGAGCATGGAGAATAATATGAATCTTTTAATGGGGGCTATATTCAGTCTGCTGTTGCTTTTTACTCTCTCTATTCCTGCTATTTCTGACTGTGTTGCAATGGCCATTGAAAATGCTTTAAATATATGATGCTACTTTTTTAAATGGTTTTTACCTGCTCGGATCTGCTCAAAAACGGGCGGTTGTCGATAAACGCTCACTTGGTTAATCATTTCACTCTTCAATTATCTATAATGATGAGTGATTACAAATTACATGTGAAATTATGCAAACGGAACACGTCATTTTATTGAATGCACAGGGAGTTCCCCACGGGTACGCTGGAAAAGTATGCCGACACACGGCAGATACCCTCTTGACAGTCTCTCGCGTTCTCCAGTCGGCTGTTTAATGCCAAGGGTAATTTATCAGTTATGTGGCGCACTGAGCAAAAAAGCATGGCCTGGCGTGTGCACTAACTCGGTTCGTGGGCACCCACAACTGGAGAGAAAGCAACGAAGACGCAGTGATCGCTGTTGCCGTTATGAGCTTGGCGCGGAAATTACGCCTCCTGACTGATCTACCCTACTTTGTTATCGCGCTACCGATCCGAATGGGGATTGTGGAAATGAAGTGTGTCCGGTATTTGCCGCACGCACCACCAGTGCGTTACAGATCAACGATGATGAAGTGATGGATTATCAATGGTGTGATTTAGCTGATGTATTACGCGGTATTGATGCCACGCCGTGGGCGTTCAGTCCGTGGATGGTGATGCAGGCGACAAATCGCGAAGCCAGAATACGATTATCTGCATTTACCCAGCTTAAATAAAAAACCCCGACATTTGCCGGGGTTGTGAGCATAACGTAATGCTTATTTCACCGGACGCATCGCCGGGAACAGAATAACGTCGCGGATGGTATGGCTGTTGGTGAACAGCATTACCATACGGTCGATGCCAATCCCCAGACCTGCTGTCGGCGGTAAGCCATGTTCCAGTGCGGTAACGTAATCTTCATCGTAGAACATCGCTTCGTCGTCACCTGCGTCTTTCGCGGCAACCTGATCCAGGAAGCGTTGCGCCTGATCTTCCGCGTCATTCAGCTCGCTAAAGCCGTTACCGATTTCACGACCACCGATGAAGAACTCAAAGCGGTCTGTGATTTCCGGGTTAATGTCGTTACGACGCGCCAGCGGAGAAACTTCTGCCGGATATTCAGTAATGAAGGTCGGCTGAATCAGATGTGCTTCTGCCACTTCTTCGAAGATCTCGGTAACGATACGGCCCAGACCCCAGCTCTTCTCAACGTGGATACCGATAGATTCAGCAATCGCTTTCGCAGAGTCGAAGTTATCCAGATCCGCCATGTCGGTTTCCGGGCGATATTTCTTGATCGCTTCACGCATGGTCAGTTTTTCGAACGGTTTACCGAAGTCCAGCGTCACGTCGCCGTAGGTCACTTCCGTCTTACCGAGAATATCCTGTGCCAGAGTACGGAACAGCGATTCGGTCAGCTCGATCAGATCTTTGTAATCTGCGTAAGCCATGTAGAGTTCCATCATGGTGAACTCTGGGTTATGACGTACGGAAATACCTTCGTTACGGAAGTTACGGTTGATTTCGAATACACGCTCGAAGCCACCGACCACCAGACGCTTGAGGTACAGTTCCGGCGCGATACGCAGGTACATGTCGAGATCCAGCGCGTTATGGTGGGTGATAAACGGACGCGCAGCGGCACCGCCTGGGATCACCTGCATCATCGGCGTTTCAACTTCCATAAAGCCGCGGTTCACCATGAACTGGCGAATACCAGAGAGGATCTGCGAGCGTACTTTAAAGGTGTTACGGGATTCATCGTTAGAGATGAGATCCAGATAACGCTGACGATAGCGCGCTTCCTGATCCTGCAAGCCGTGGAATTTATCCGGCAGCGGACGCAGTGCTTTGGTCAGCAGACGCAGCTCGGTACAGTGGATAGACAGTTCGCCGGTTTTGGTTTTGAACAGTTTACCTTTCGCGCCGAGGATGTCGCCGAGGTCCCATTTTTTGAACTGCTCGTTGTAAACGCCTTCCGGCAGATCGTCACGGGCAACGTACAGCTGAATGCGGCCACCCACATCCTGCAGGGTAACGAAAGACGCTTTACCCATAATACGGCGGGTCATCATGCGGCCAGCAACGGCGACTTCGATGTTCAGCGCTTCCAGTTCTTCGTTCTCTTTACCGTCGAATTCTGCGTGCAATTGGTCAGAGGTATGATCGCGACGGAAATCGTTCGGGAAGGCAATTCCCTGCTCACGCAGGTTCGCCAGCTTCTCACGACGCGTTTTCAGTTCATTGTTAAGATCGACTACCGCGTCAGCGCCCTGTGCGTGTTGTTCAGACATGTTGGTTCCTCATAACCCTGCTTTCAAACTTGCTTCGATAAATTGATCCAGGCTGCCGTCCAGCACGGCCTGCGTGTTGCGGGTTTCTACCCCGGTGCGCAGATCTTTAATGCGGGAGTCATCAAGGACATAAGAACGAATCTGGCTGCCCCAGCCGATGTCAGATTTGTTATCTTCCATCGCCTGTTTCTCGGCATTTTTCTTCTGCATCTCCAGTTCATAAAGCTTCGCTTTCATCTGCTTCATGGCCTGATCTTTGTTCTTGTGCTGGGAACGGTCGTTCTGGCACTGGGTCACGATCCCGGTCGGGATGTGGGTAATACGCACCGCAGATTCGGTACGGTTAACGTGCTGACCGCCCGCGCCGGACGCGCGATAAACGTCAATGCGCAGATCCGCCGGGTTGATTTCGATATCAATATCATCATCAACTTCCGGATAAACAAACGCAGAGCTGAACGACGTGTGGCGACGACCGCCGGAGTCAAACGGGCTTTTACGCACCAGGCGGTGAACGCCAGTTTCTGTACGCAGCCAGCCGTAAGCGTAATCGCCGGAGATTTTGATCGTCACGGATTTAATACCCGCCACTTCACCTTCCGACTCTTCGATGATTTCAGTTTTGAAACCACGCGATTCTGCCCAGCGCAGATACATACGCTCAAGCATGCTCGCCCAGTCCTGTGCTTCCGTACCGCCAGACCCCGCCTGAATATCGAGGTAACAGTCGGCGCTGTCATATTCGCCAGAGAACATACGGCGGAACTCAAGCTGCGCCAGTTTTTCTTCCAGGGCGTCGAGTTCAGCAACGGCTTCGTTAAAGGTTTCTTCGTCGTCAGCTTCTACAGCCAGTTCCAGCAGACCAGAAACATCTTCCAGCCCCTGTTTCATTTGGTCGAGGGTGTCGACAACGGCTTCGAGGGAGGAACGCTCTTTACCCAGCGCCTGTGCGCGTTCGGGTTCGTTCCAGACATCCGGCTGTTCCAGCTCGGCGTTTACTTCTTCCAGACGCTCTTTCTTGGCGTCGTAGTCAAAGATACCCCCTAAGAACGTCGGAGCGTTCCGTGAGGTCCTGAATGCGATTATTTACCGGATTAATTTCAAACATGGTCTGATTTCTTTTATTGAGCTAGTCAAAATGCGGTGATAAGAGCGGGATTGTACCCAATCCACGCTCTTTTTTATAGAGAAGATGACGCTAAATTGGCCAGATATTGTCGATGATAATTTGCAGGCTGCGGTTGCCGCGAAACTCGTTGATATCGAGCTTATAAGCCAGTTGCACTTCGCGCACGCCGTTATCCGGCCAGAGAGCGGTATCGACATTAAAAGCAATACCATCCAGCAGTGGACCGCCGCCGACCGGTTCGACCATCACCTTCAAATGACGTTCGCCCACCAGCCGCTGTTGCAGCAGACGGAAATGACCGTCAAACAGCGGCTCCGGGAACATCTGCCCCCACGGGCCAGCATCGCGCAGCAGCTGCGCCACTTCCATGGTCATTTCGGCCGGGCTTAACGGACCGTCTGACACCACTTCGCCTTGCAATAGCGAAGGGGCCAGCCACTCAGTAACCAGTTCGCCAAACCGTTGTTGAAAGAGTTCGAATTTATCCTCTTCCAGCGACAAACCCGCCGCCATCGCATGACCGCCAAACTTGAGCATCATGCCGGGGTAGAGTGTGTCTAATCGCTCCAGCGCATCACGCATATGCAGCCCCTGAATGGAGCGACCGGAACCTTTCAGCGTACCGTCACCTGCTGGCGCAAAGGCGATAACCGGACGGTGAAAACGCTCTTTGATACGCGAAGCCAGAATACCGACAACGCCCTGATGCCATTCGGGGTGATACATTGCCAGCCCGCCGGGTAGCGTGTCACGGCTGCGCTCCAGTTTCTCGCACAGGGTCAGGGCTTCAACCTGCATTCCTTGTTCGATCTCTTTTCGCGTCTGGTTTAGCGCATCGAGTTCATTTGCCAGCACGCGCGCTTCGCCGATGTTGTCGCACAGCAACAGCGCCACACCAACGGACATATCATCCAGTCGCCCGGCAGCATTGAGACGCGGTCCCAGCGCAAAACCTAAATCGCTGGCGGCTAGTTTTTGTGCATCGCGATTTGCCACTTCCAGCAGCGCTTTAATCCCTGGACGGCACTTTCCGGCACGGATGCGACTCATCCCCTGCCAGGTCAGAATGCGATTATTAGCGTCCAGCGGCACGACGTCCGCTACTGTCCCCAGTGCTACCAGATCCAGCAGTTCTGCCAGGTTAGGAATTGCGATGCCGCGCTCATCAAACCAGCCCTGATCGCGCAAAAAGGTGCGCAGCGCCAGCATCAGATAAAACGCCACACCCACGCCTGCCAGTGATTTCGACGGGAAATTACAGTCGCGCAAGTTAGGGTTAATGATCGCTTCCGCTGCGGGTAATGTGTCGCCCGGCAAATGGTGATCGGTAACAATAACCGGGATGCCCAACGAGCGAGCGTGCTCAACTCCCGCATGGGAGGAAATACCGTTATCCACCGTGACAATTAACTGCGCGCCACGGGCATGGGCCTGATCGACCACTTCCGGGCTTAAGCCGTAACCGTCTTCGAAACGGTTTGGTACCAGGTAGTCGATATTGCTGCAACCAAGCGAGCGCATCGCCAGCACGCTTAGAGCCGTGCTGGTCGCGCCGTCGGCGTCGAAATCACCGACCACAATAATCCGCGTTCCTTCGCGAAAAGCGTTGTAAAGGATCTCAACGGCCTTTTCGACACCGCTTAGTTGCTGCCAGGGCAACATACCTTTAACACTGCGTTCCAGTTCTTGCGCACTGCGTACTCCCCGGCTGGCGTATAAACGGCGCAGCAAGGGAGGCAATTCAGCGGGCAAGTCTGCCGTTTCATCGACTTCACGGCGACGAAGTTGTATCTGTTGTTTCACGCGAATTATTTACCGCTGGTCATTTTTTGGTGTTCGTCGAGGAATTCTTTCATGTCTTTCGGCGGCTGGTAACCCGGAACAAGTGTGCCATTGCTCAGCACAACTGCCGGAGTACCGCTAACGCCAAGCTGGACGCCAAGTGCGTAATGGTCGGCAATATCCACGTCGCAGCTGGCTGGTGCGACGCTTTTACCTGCCATCACATCATCAAACGCTTTGTTTTTATCTTTCGCACACCAGATAGCTTTCATTTCTTTCTCTGCATCGCTGTCCAGCCCCTGGCGCGGGAAAGCAAGATAACGCACGGTGATCCCCAGCGCGTTATAGTCTGCCATTTGCTCATGCAGTTTGTGGCAGTAACCACAGGTAATATCAGTAAACACGGTGATGACGTGTTTTTCCTGCGGCGCTTTATAAACGATCATCTCTTTTTCAAGCGCATTCAACTGCTTTAACAGCATCTTATTGGTGACATTGACCGGAGCCGTGCCACTAACGTCATACATTGGCCCCTGAATGATATGTTTACCATCATCGGTGATGTACAACACACCGCTGTTAGTCAGAACTGTCTTCATGCCAGCTACGGGCGCGGGCTGAATATCGCTGCTTTTGATGCCCATTTTGGCTAACGTTTGTTGAATTGCCGCGTCATCAGCCTGAGCAAAGCCTGAAAACGCCGCTAACAAAGTAAACAACATAAAACCTTTCTTCATAAATCTTCCCGTTCTTTTCAGACATCACGCCCGCGGGTGATGCTGTTGATGAAGTTGCCGCAGACGCTCGGTAGCGACATGCGTATAAATTTGCGTGGTGGAAAGATCGCTGTGGCCCAGTAGCATCTGCACCACGCGTAAATCCGCACCATGATTTAATAAATGAGTGGCAAAAGCGTGACGCAACACATGCGGTGACAGCTTTTCGCTGTCGATACCCGCCAGCACGGCATAATGTTTAATGCGGTGCCAGAAGGTCTGTCGCGTCATCTGCTGCGCACGCTGGCTGGGAAACAACACGTCAATTGACACACCATTCAGCAGCCACGGACGCCCATGTTCCAGATAGGTTTCCAGCCAGTAAACCGCCTCTTCCCCTAACGGCACCAGGCGCTCTTTGTTGCCTTTACCAATGACCCGCACTACGCCCTGACGCAGGCTGATATCACTCATTGTCAGCCCGACCAGTTCAGAGACACGCAGCCCGGTAGCATACAACACTTCAAGCATGGCTTTATCGCGTAGCTCCAGTGGCTGATCAATTAATGGCGCCTGTAATAAACGTTCGACCTGCGCTTCGCTTAAATCTTTTGGCAAACGCTGGGGCAATTTCGGTGAAGCGAGATGCGCACTGGGATCGTCTTCACGAAACTTTTCGCGATAAAGATACTGGAACAATCGGCGCACTGCACTCAGCAAACGCGCTGAGCTGGTGGCTTTATACCCGCCCTCCAGCCGTTCTGCCAGTAATGCCTGCAAATCGTCACTTTGCGCCGTCGCCAGCGTCAACCCGCGGTGATGCAACCACTCCACCATCATTGACAGATCGCGACGGTAAGCGTTCAACGTATTTTCAGCCAGATTTTTTTCCAGCCACAGAGCATCAAGAAACTGCTCGATGCGTGCCAGCTCCTGTTTCACTTGCGCCCCTTATGGTCACTCATTTGATCCATTATGCCTTATTGTGCCGTGACTAAAGCGATTCTGATACACTAGCTGCAAAAGCCACAGCAGAATCGAGAAGCTTACGTTATGAATATGGGTCTTTTTTACGGTTCCAGCACCTGTTACACCGAAATGGCGGCAGAAAAAATCCGCGATATTATCGGCCCAGAACTGGTGACCTTACATAACCTCAAGGACGACTCCCCGAAATTAATGGAGCAGTACGATGTGCTCATTCTGGGTATCCCGACCTGGGATTTTGGTGAAATCCAGGAAGACTGGGAAGCCGTCTGGGATCAGCTCGACGACCTGAACCTTGAAGGTAAAATTATTGCGCTGTATGGGCTTGGCGATCAACTGGGATACGGCGAGTGGTTCCTCGATGCGCTCGGTATGCTGCATGACAAACTCTCGACCAAAGGCGTGAAGTTCGTCGGCTACTGGCCAACGGAAGGATATGAATTTACCAGCCCGAAACCGGTGATTGCTGACGGGCAACTGTTCGTGGGTCTGGCGCTGGATGAAACTAACCAGTATGACCTTAGCGACGAGCGTATTCAGAGCTGGTGCGAGCAAATCCTCAACGAAATGGCAGAGCATTACGCCTGATCTCACTGACGGCTTAGCGCATATGCTTTGCCGTCATCTTTATCTTTGCGTCTCTTGTTGCAACAAAATCCGCCGTAAATCCCGCCATTCGGCTTCGTCCATGCTGTCGGCTGCCAGCCATAAATGTTGCCGTTTACCGCCATCAGAACGTAAACGCAGCATCATGCCGCTCTTAATCATCCACGGTGCTTTGACGATGCTCCACTCCTGCCCTTGCCAACGCAAACGCCCGTCCATCAACAAGCGAATTTCCCCCTGGCGAGCATTAATACACCGCTGGCTGCGAACGCAATCAAATACCACCAGCGAAAGTAACACCATCCATAACGGGGTGTAACTGAGCGGCCAGGGCATGAGTAAAATAACAGCGGCAACCAGCCCATGAATCAGCAAGGAAAGCCACTGTGCGCGCCAGGAGACGCGCAAATCAGATTGCCACAGGACCACGTTCCCGGTTCCGTGTCTGGATGAGTCGGACCATTATTTCCAGTTCTGCATCGGCCGGTTTACCGTGATTCATCAGCCAGTTAAACAGGTCCGGATCGTCACATTCCAGCAGACGAATAAAGATGCGTTTTTCGTCATCGCTTAAGCTGTCGTACTCATGTTCGAAAAACGGCATGATTGAAATATCGAGTTCGCGCATACCACGGCGGCATGCCCAATGAATTCGGGCTTTGTTGTTAATGTCCATCTTCTTCCTGTCTCACGAAAATCCAGTACCCGGCTATTGTAACGTGTTTTTCGACTTCTTTTACGGGAATATCAGTAAACACCATCGCGATCGCGAAATTAATTCACAACAATTCAAGGGCTTCATTTTTTTGGCAGTCGCCTCGCAGAAGGCACAGATCGCGTAGTGAAAGCACTTGCATTGCCTCATAGCTCTTTTACCATTAGTCATTAATACGCCGTTAAGCAACTCAGGACTCTATTATGGCTTTTACACCTTTTCCTCCACGTCAGCCTACGGCTTCTGCCCGTTTACCGCTGACGCTGATGACGCTTGATGACTGGGCGCTTGCCACCATTACTGGCGCGGACAGCGAAAAATATATGCAGGGTCAGGTGACAGCAGATGTCAGCCAGATGGCAGAAGATCAGCACCTGCTCGCCGCCCATTGCGACGCCAAAGGTAAAATGTGGAGCAATTTACGTCTGTTCCGCGACGGCGATGGCTTTGCATGGATTGAACGGCGCAGCGTGCGTGAACCGCAGCTGACTGAACTGAAAAAATATGCGGTATTCTCTAAAGTGACCATCGCGCCAGACGACGAGCGTGTGCTGCTTGGTGTTGCCGGTTTTCAGGCGCGCGCCGCGCTGGCAAATCTCTTTAGCGAACTGCCTTCGAAAGAAAAACAGGTAGTCAAAGAAGGCGCGACCACTTTGCTATGGTTTGAACACCCGGCAGAACGTTTCCTGATCGTAACCGATGAAGCTACTGCTAATATGCTGACCGATAAACTGCGCGGTGAAGCGGAACTGAACAATAGCCAACAGTGGCTGGCATTAAACATTGAAGCTGGTTTCCCGGTGATTGATGCCGCCAACAGCGGGCAGTTTATCCCACAGGCGACCAATCTCCAGGCGCTGGGCGGTATCAGCTTTAAGAAAGGCTGTTATACCGGACAAGAGATGGTGGCGCGAGCAAAATTCCGTGGTGCCAACAAACGCGCGCTCTGGTTGCTGGCAGGTAGTGCCAGCCGACTGCCGGAAGCTGGTGAAGACTTAGAGCTGAAAATGGGCGAGAACTGGCGTCGTACCGGTACGGTGCTGGCTGCGGTAAAACTGGAAGATGGTCAGGTCGTGGTACAGGTCGTCATGAATAACGATATGGAACCGGACAGCATCTTCCGCGTACGCGACGATGCGAATACACTGCATATCGAGCCGCTGCCGTATTCGCTCGAAGAGTAAATCTCTGTATCGCATCAGGCATTTATCGCCTGATGCGACGCTGACGCGTCTTATCATGTCTGGGATTTGATGCCTTTATCACAACAGGGACGAGGCCCGTAGATCGGATAAGGCGTTCACGCCGCATCCGGCGGTTGCGCTCCGATGCCTGATGCGACGCTGACGCGTCTTATCAGGCCTACAAAGGCATACCCATTACGCCTGCCCAATATACAAATAGATCGCCAGAAAGTGGCACACACTACCGCCGAGCACGAAGCCGTGCCAGATGGCATGGTTGTATGGAATGCGTTTGCAGACGTAGAAAATCACCCCGAGCGAATAAACCACGCCGCCTACCGCCAGTAAGGTAACGCTGCCCGCCGCGAGCTTAACTGCCATTTCATAAATTACCACCAGCGACAGCCAGCCCATCGCCAGATAAGTCACCAGAGATAAAATTTTGAATCGGTGCGCGATGGTCAGTTTGAACAGAATCCCCAGCAATGCTAGGCTCCAGATAACAATCATCAACCCGCGCGCTAACGGAGAATCCAGCCCCACCAGCAAAAACGGCGTGTAGGTTCCGGCAATCAACAGGTAAATAGCGCAATGGTCAAATTTCTTCAGCCACATTTTTGCCCGTTGATGAGGAATGGCGTGATAGAGCGTCGAAGCGAGGAACAGCAGGATCATACTGCCGCCATAGAGGCTGTAACTGGTTATCGCTGTGGCGCTGGCATTGAGATCCACCGCCTGAACCAGTAGCAACACCAGCCCAACGATACCAAACACCAGCCCAATGCCGTGACTGACGCTGTTGGCAATTTCCTCTGCCAGCGAATATCCCTGCTTAATGAGGGGCTTCTGAACCATAACTTACTCCAGAGAAACGTACACGCACATGTATACCTCTCCAGCGTAACTGAGAATAGTTCCAGTGAACACCTGTTAGCTAAAATAAATTCTGATTTGAGACTAATCTCCTAAAAATCATGAAATTAAATGCGAAATTTCAACTAACAGGCGTGAGTTCAATTTAAAGACATTTAAATTCAATCATATAAAATTGTGTCTGACCGGGATAGATGTCAGCAATGACCTTTTTCAGTTCAGGCAGGGTCATATTTTCCTGCTCTGCATGTTTTTCCGTCAGTGTATCCAGCGTTACGGTTGAGGTTGCGGTGACTTCAATCGTGCAAAAATAACCGTCATCTTCAAAACGTCCGACACGAAGCACATCACCCGTTTTGAAGTGCGATTCAGACTCGTCGCGGATGGTGATGGTTTTACGCCCAGCCAGAATGTCATCCTGGAAACGTTGAAAAAAGTGATGTCGTTTGGCTGCATGGTACTATTTCCTGTAAGAATTGACTGATCTGGAGCCTATGATAGTGAAAAAACTCACCTTACCGAAAGATTTCTTATGGGGTGGCGCCGTTGCCGCTCATCAGGTCGAAGGCGGCTGGAACAAAGGCGGCAAAGGACCGAGCATTTGTGACGTTCTGACCTGTGGCGCACACGGCGTGCCGCGCGAAATCACCAAAGAAGTCTTGCCAGGAAAATACTATCCAAACCATGAAGCCGTTGATTTTTATGGTCACTACAAGGAAGACATCAAGCTATTTGCCGAAATGGGCTTCAAATGTTTTCGGACTTCCATCGCCTGGACGCGTATTTTTCCAAAAGGTGATGAAGCTCAGCCAAACGAAGAAGGGCTGAAGTTTTACGACTCTCTGTTCGATGAACTGCTGAAATACAACATCGAACCGGTGATAACCCTCTCCCACTTTGAAATGCCGCTGCATCTGGTGCAGCAATACGGTAGCTGGACCAACCGTAAATTCGTTGATTTCTTTGTCCGTTTCGCGGAAGTGGTATTCGAACGCTACAAGCATAAAGTCAAATACTGGATGACCTTCAACGAAATAAACAACCAGCGTAACTGGCGTGCGCCGCTGTTTGGTTACTGCTGCTCCGGCGTGGTGTATACCGAGCATGACAACCCGGAAGAGACGATGTACCAGGTGCTGCATCACCAGTTTGTCGCCAGCGCCCTGGCAGTGAAAGCCGCGCGTCGCATTAACCCGGAGATGAAAGTCGGCTGTATGCTGGCGATGGTGCCGCTCTATCCCTACTCATGTAACCCGGACGATGTGATGTTCGCTCAGGAGTCGATGCGCGAACGCTACGTCTTTACCGATGTGCAGCTATGCGGCTATTACCCGTCCTATGTATTGAACGAGTGGGAACGTCGCGGATTTAATATCAAAATGGAAGACGGCGATCTCGATGTACTGCGCGAAGGCACCTGCGATTATCTTGGTTTCAGCTATTACATGACCAACGCAGTGAAGGCCGAAGGCGGCACCGGCGATGCGATCTCTGGTTTTGAAGGCAGCGTACCGAACCCGTATGTTAAAGCGTCTGACTGGGGCTGGCAGATTGATCCAGTAGGTCTGCGCTATGCCCTTTGCGAACTGTATGAGCGTTATCAGAGGCCGCTGTTTATTGTCGAAAACGGTTTTGGCGCTTACGACAAAGTGGAAGAAGATGGCAGCATCAACGACGACTACCGCATTGACTACCTGCGCGCCCATATTGAAGAGATGAAAAAAGCAGTGACTTACGATGGTGTGGATCTGATGGGCTACACACCGTGGGGCTGCATCGACTGCGTGTCATTCACTACCGGGCAGTACAGCAAACGCTACGGCTTTATCTATGTGAATAAACATGACGACGGTACTGGCGATATGTCGCGTTCACGTAAGAAGAGCTTTAACTGGTACAAAGAGGTGATTGCCAGCAACGGCGAGAAGCTTTAAGTCGATGAAGTACCGGATGCAATACTTGTTGCATCCGGTCAGACAACTTCCCTGTTTTATTTCCCGCCCGCCAAATCGATAAAACTTCCCGTGACGTAAGAGGCTTTATCACTTAGTAGCCAGACAATGGCCTGCGCGACCTCTTCTGCCTGTCCACCACGCTGCATGGGGATGTTCGACTTAACGCGATCGACGCGTCCAGGCTCGCCGCCGCTGGCGTGCATTTCGGTATAAATAAACCCTGGCCGCACGCAGTTAACGCGGATCCCCTGCGCGGCGACTTCCAGCGATAGTCCGGTGGTTAACGAATCAATCGCCCCTTTCGATGCCGCGTAATCAACATATTCCCCTGGCGAACCCAACCGTGAGGCCACCGAAGAGACATTGACGATAGCGCCGCCACTGCCACCATTTTTAAGCGCCATGCGTTTTACCGCCTCGCGGCAGCAGAGAAAATATCCCGTCACGTTGGTGGAAAGTACTCGGTTGATTCGCTCTGCGGTAAGGTTTTCAACGGTGCACTGGGTAAACAAGATCCCGGCGTTATTGACCAGCGCTGCTAGCGGTTCATCGTGCTGATCGATTGCTGTAAACATCGCAACGACCTGGTTTTCGTCGCTGATATCCGCCTGGAGCACGAATGCTTTGCCACCGGCTTGCATTATTAAGTTCATCACTTCCTGCGCCGCGTGGAGGTTTTGCTGATAATTAACCGCCACCGTATACCCTTCTTGCGCCAACAGTAATGCAGTTGCCCGCCCGATGCCGCGACTGCCACCGGTCACAAGTGCTATAGCCATTTGTTTTTCCGAGAAAAATTAATTCGTTGACGTATCTTTGAGATTGCTAACAAACTGGCTCAATCTTCAATGTTGGCACGCTTTTCCCCCTCGCCCTTTCAGGGAGAGGGTCGGGGTGAGGGTAAATATTCGCGCCAGTGCCGGCCTGTTCCCCTCACCCTAACCCTCTCCCCAAAGGGGCGAGGGGACTGTCTGAGCACTTTTGTACTTTGTCATCTGACTAAAAAGGCGCCGAAGCGCCTTTAGAAAATACTCGAATCAGTGAATTACTGGTATTCGCTAATCGGTACGCAGGAGCAGAACAGGTTACGGTCGCCGTAAACATCATCCAGACGTTTCACCGTCGGCCAGTATTTGTCTGCCACGCCTGCCGGGAATACCGCAACTTCACGGCTGTACGGATGCGCCCACTCGGCGACCAGTTCGCTCTGAATGTGCGGCGCGTTCACCAGCGGGTTATCTTCCAGCGGCCAGACACCGGCTTTCACCTGGTCAATTTCTGCGCGGATAGCCAGCATCGCGTCGATAAAGCGATCCAGTTCCACTTTGCTTTCAGATTCAGTCGGTTCAACCATCAGCGTACCCGCCACCGGGAACGACATCGTCGGCGCGTGGAAACCGTAGTCGATCAGGCGCTTGGCAATGTCCAGCTCGCTGATGCCGGTTTCTTCTTTCAGCGGGCGAATATCGAGAATACATTCGTGCGCCACGCGACCGTCGCGACCGGTATACAGCACCGGGAAGGCATCCTGCAGGCGGCTGGCAATATAGTTGGCGTTGAGGATTGCCACCTGGCTTGCTTTTTTCAGCCCTTCTGCGCCCATCATGCGGATGTACATCCAGCTGATTGGCAGGATAGAGGCGCCACCCAACGTGCCGGATAAAACCGCGCCGACGGTTAACATGCCTTTGATTCGCACGACGTGATGACCCGGTACAAACGGTGCCAGATGCGCTTTCACGCCTATTGGTCCCATACCCGGACCACCACCGCCAGGCGGATGCAGGTCATGCAGGTTAAGGTGTGAAACGTCTGCGCCAATAAAGCCCGTGAAGGTGATGCCAACCTTAGGTTTGAGGTTCGCGCCATCAAGGTAAACCTGACCGCCGAACTGATGCACGACTTCACAGCATTCACGGATTGTTCTTCATACACGCCTGTGGTAGAAGGATAAGTCACCATGATACAGGAGACGTTATCGCCCGCCCGCTCCGCTTTCGCGCGCAGATCAGTCAGATTGATGTCGCCGTTTTTATCAGCACGCTATACCACCACCTGCATTCCGCCAACAGCGCAGAAGCGGGGTTAGTTCCGTGTGCAGAAGCCTGGGATCAGGGAGACACCGCGATGCCCTTCGTCGCGGCTTTCATGATAATGACGAATCGCCAGCAGCTCGCGCATTCGCCCTGCGCCAGAGTTCGGCCGCAGAGCAACGGCGTCGTAACCGGTCAGTTCACCAGCCAGTCAGCCAGCTGCGCAATCAATTCCTGCTGATAACCTTCGGCCTGCTCGCGGGCAGAACGGGTGGAGTCGGCACCGGCCAGGTGATTCGGATCATCTTGGCGGCGGCGTTCAGTTGATGGTGCAGGAACCCAGCGGCATCATCGCTCATTCAGCGCCAGACTTTTACGTTGAGCGAGTGCACACAGCGTATTATTTCGGTTTCGCTGCGGAGCGATTAAGCACGGATGGGTGAGGATTTCGTCGTCGCGCAGCATCTCAGGTTGAATAGCGGCTGTCGTGAGCCACGTCTTGTTCTAGCGCGTCGATGTCCAGGCCTGGCCACCCCCCAGCATACGCTGAAAGCTGCATCACGTTTTGCGCGCGTGGTGGTTTCATCAAGGGTGATCCCAACCGCGTTCAGGATATCGCTACGCAGGTTGATTTCAGCCGCTTGGCATGCGCCAGCCGCCTGGTCGGCCACTTCCACAGAGTGTCGAAATAGTGCGACATGGCGCAGCTTCAGACCTTTTCGTCGGCAGGCCTGCTGCGGCTATATCGGTCAGACGGTGAATGCGGTTGGCCACGTTTCAGGCCAACCGGGCCCGTGATAAACGGCATACAGGCTGGCGATGTTTGCCAGCAGTACCTGGGAAGTACAAATGTTGGAGTTCGCTTTCACGACGAATATGTTGCTCGCGAGTCTGCACTGCCATGCGCAGAGCGGTGTTGCCAGTGGCATCTTTTGATACACCGGTTATACGGCCCGGCATCGAGCTTTGTATTCACTTTCGCCGCAAAGAATGCCGCGTGTGGGCCACCAGCCCATCTCGGCACGCCGAAGCGTTGCGCCAAACCAAAAACAGATCCGCCGCCGCGTTCACCCGGCGCAGTTACAGCACCATGCCATAGATCGGCGGCAATGCTTACCACAATTTTGCGTGATTTCAGTTCGCTGATAAGTGCAGTGTAGTCGTAATTTCACCGGGCATGCTGACCCGCGGCACATATGCCCGAAGACGTCCTGATGGTCGAGCACTTTTTGCGTGTCATCATAATCACTTCAAAACCAAGAACTTTCGTACCAGAACGGACCACATCCAGCGTTTGCGGATGCATATCGGAGCGACGGAGAAGCGAATGGATCTTCAGTTGCTGATGACCTCGCCATCGCCATTGCTTCGGCGGCAGCGGCTGCCTTGTCCAAAGAGAAGCGAGGCCATATCCAGTCCAGTCAAATCGAGCGTTACCTGTGGAAGTCAGAGGCGCTTCAGGCGGCCCTGGAAGATTCAGGTTGATACGGAGTGTACGCGGATACCAGCCCGGATTTTCCAGCATGTCACGCAGGATAACCGGCTGGTAGCCGCACGGCGGTGTAACCCATGCCGATGCAAGACGTGAGCGTTTATTGCGACGGCAATAGCCTTGAGTTCTGCCAGCGCGCGATTTCGGTCGCCGGTGCGCCAACCTGCGGTGGTGTTGCAAGCGAGATCTTTCGGTACCTGGCGGTTAGGGCAGGTTCACCATCCGCGACCAACGGGATTCAGCATTTCTTGCTGTTGCGCGCGGCGTCCGTCAGGATATGGCGTTCAGTGCTGCCGTTCAAGCTGGCTTAACGTCTGTTCATGAGCGATGGTTCCTGAAACGTGCAGTGACTTAAACCTCTCCTCACGAATAGAGTGAGGGTGAGGCAAGGCATCTCCTTACCCCATCCTCTCCCGCAGAAGAGGAATAAAGCCGTGACCTGCTCTAAATAATGCTCTGATGCGGTCGCATCCAGCAGTGATTCCAGTTCGCCTTCATCGCTGGCTTTGACGGAGATCCAGCGGCCATAACGGCTCGCCGTTCACCAGTTCCGGGAATCGCGCCAGTGCGTTGTTGACCGCCACCACCTCCACCGCCATGGCGGTATAAATGTCTGACGCCGCTTTACCGATTGGTAAACTGCGCAAGGCCATCGCCGCGCAACTGTTGCGCCCACTTCCGCAGGTTAATAAACACCATATCGCCTAACAGCTCCTGAGCATGTTCGGTAATACCAACGGTGCAGTGTGCTGGTTCTTACGCAGCCATTCGTGTTCTTTGCTGTATTTTAGTTCTGCTGGTACGTTGCTCATCAATCAATCTCCTAAAAGTAAATCACGCGACGGCTTTTCCTTGTCACGCACAAAAAGAGGTTTCTTGTCACTTTAACGGCATTTCACGGTTGTGAATTTGCACAATCGCCGTTTCGCCAATACCTTCCGGCACGCGCGCCAGCGCAATGCTGTAACCCAGCGTCGGGGAGAAAGTACCGCTGTGATAATGCCTTCATGCTGGTTGCCCTGCGCATCGGTAAAGCGTACCGGCAGTTCATTACGCAGCACGCCTTTTTCGGTCATCACCAGACCAACCAGTTTTTCTGTACCATGCTCACGCTGCACTTCCAGGGCTTCACGACCGATAAAGTCACGATCTGTCGGTTCCCAGGCGATAGTCCAGCCCATGTTGGCGGCTAAAGGAGAAATAGTTTCGTCCATCTCCTGACCATAAAGATTCATGCCCGCTTCCAGACGCAGCGTGTCACGCGCCCCCAGACCGCAGGGCTTAACGCCCGCTTCCACCAGCGCACGCCAGAAATCGGCCGCTTTTTCATTGGGCAGCGCAATTTCATAGCCCGCTTCACCGGTATAACCAGTGGTGGCAATAAACAGATCGCCCACCTGCACGCCAAAGAACGGTTTCATCCCTTCCACCGCCTGACGCTGAGCATCATTAAACAGTGTGGCAGCTTTTGCCTGAGCATTCGGCCCTTGCACGGCAATCATGGAAAGGTCATCACGAACGGTAATTTCGATGCCGAAAGGTTCAGCGTGTTGGGTAATCCAGGAGAGGTCTTTTTCGCGGGTGGCGGAGTTAACAACGAGGCGGAAGAAATCTTCAGTAAAGTAGTAGACGATGAGATCATCTATCACACCGCCAGAGGCATTCAACATCCCCGAGTAAAGGGCTTTGCCGCTTTTGGTGAGCTTCGCCACATCGTTCGCCAGCAGATAACGCAGAAACTCCCGGGTGCGGCTGCCGCGGAGATCGACGATGGTCATATGCGACACATCAAACATTCCGGCATCGGTACGTACCGCATGATGTTCGTCGATTTGCGAACCGTAATGCAGCGGCATCATCCAGCCGTGGAAATCCACCATGCGAGCGCCGCAAAGCGTGTGTTGTTCGTACAAAGGAGTCTGTTGTGCCATCTTGTCCTCATTGAATAAGCGGGGCTGACAACTTTTTCATGGTGAAATTATCACCACAAAACCCAGCATCGGAGCCACTCCCGGTCCCCAACGCAATCGTTCTCTTTTGCCTGAACTTACCACCGAAACAGACTGTTAACCATAAGGTAAAATTGATCATCACATTAGCTTATGGTTAAAAAATGCAAAAATCGCGACAGAATAAAAAACCAAAAAATACACCAATTTCTATACAAAGATGATGTGATGAGAAAGTCAATTTGAATAAGACAATATTAAGAGCTAAAAAAATGTCAAAAAACACTAAATCAAAAAATCATGGTATTAGAAAATATAATGCGAAAACGGAGGTGAAATTAGTTTATTTCAAATGAGGAAAATCTCCCGGCGAAAAAACCGGGAGATGAAAGTGTGATGGGTATCAAATAAACAACAGAGGAGAAATTTTTAACGCAGCCATTCAGGCAAATCGTTTAATCCCATTGCCTGGCGGATAAGTTGCGGCTTAACGCCAGGAAGCGTGTCGGCCAGTTTCAAACCAATATCACGCAGCAGTTTTTTCGCCGGATTAGCGCCGGAAAAGAGATCGCGAAAACCCTGCATACCAGCCAGCATCAGCGCCGCGCTGTGCTTGCGGCTACGTTCATAGCGGCGCAGGTAAATGTACTGCCCGATGTCTTTACCCTGACGATGCAACCGTTTCAGTTCAGCAATCAGCTCTGCGGCGTCCATAAATCCGAGATTAACGCCCTGCCCCGCCAGTGGGTGAATGGTATGCGCGGCGTCGCCCACCAGCGCCAGACGGTGTGCGGCAAACTGGCGCGCATAACGCCCCGTCAGCGGGAACACCTGACGCGCGCTCTCAACCTTGCATAAGCCAAGGCGATTATCAAAAGCGATATTAACGCACGATAAGAATTCGTCTTCACTTGCCTGCTGCATCCGCTGCGCTTCCTCTGGCGACGTGACCAGACAATCGAGCAAAGATGCGAATGGCTGAGCGGCAGGAAAAGGCCAGCATGCCTTCGCCGTGGAACGCGCCGCGCCGCCGCTCGGTGGTTCTCCCGTGCGAATCGTCGCTCTCACGCGTGATGCTGATAATCCCAGAAAGTCAGCGGAATATCGGCTTTGCTGCGCCGACGAGGAACCGCGCCGTCCGCGCCGATCGCCAGGAGCGCGCCGTCCGTTCCTCCGAGTCTCAACGTCAGGAAGGTTTCATTTTCTCCCCAGGCGACCTGCTGTAATTCTGCGGGGGCCGACAGAGTGATATCTGACGACTGCTGCGCTTTGTTCCCACAGCGCGTAGTGGAATCACTGAGTTTTCAACGATATGCCCAAGATGGCTATAGCCCATGCTTTAATCGTCAAACGAAATGTGACCAAAACTGTCTTGTTCCACACTTCCATACCGTGATAGCAACTGGCCCTACGAGGGAGAATGTCTTGCCAGACGCCAGAGCGGGTGAGTAATTTTTCGCTGGCGGCATTGATAGCCGGAACGCGGGTCTGGTGGTGCATCCGCCGCCAGAGGTTCCGGTACGCGCTGCTCCAGTACCGGCAACGCGTAACTCGCTGCCCCTGTAAGACCGCAGGCAACCGCCACCCCCGCCATCCCGCCGCCAACAATGGCTACATCAACACTTTGCATTGTTTATTCCTAAAACCGCCTTCAACGCGCCACCCAACCGAGGGTCCTGCGCCAGCACATCGCGTGCCGGGGTGAATAATTCCATCGTCATCAGCCGATGTTCCACCCGACAACCAATCGCATCAACGGTTGGCGAAAAAGATGTACAAGGCTGTCCGTGACGCCAATGGTTACTCGCGATCGCTCTGTCGACGCTGCTGATAACGGCACAATACGCCGTCATCCCCATGTCTTCTCCGCGCTCCTGCGCCTGAGTCGGGTTTCCGCAAGACTCATCACATCTCGCATACCGAGGTTGAACCCTTACCGGGCAATGGGTGCAGGGTTTGCGCCGCATTGCCCACCAGCACAGTACGATGGGTAATAGCTCTGGCGGCGCGGGTTAACGCCAGCGGATAAGCACTGCGTTTACCGGCGTGGGTAATTTTTTCAAGTCGCCAGCCAAAGGCCGAGCTGGAGCTCACGGCAAAACTTCTCGTCACTCCACGACAGCACCTCTTCGCGCCGTTCCAGTGGATGACACAGACCAGCGAACAGCGTCCATCAGACATCGGCAACGTCGCCAGCGGGCCATGTTGCGTGAAGCGTTCCAGAGCGCGGCCTTCGTGCGCGACAGAAGTCGCAACGTTGGCAATCACTGCCAGTTGTTCGTAAGGCTCCTGCTGCCAGTCAACGCCGCACACAGTGGCTAACGCTGAATCGGTGCATCAGCGGCTACCAGCACGCGGCCCGTCAGCGTCGCCCCACTCTCCAGCGTCACTTCAACTTGACTCTGAGTACGGGCAACGTTAGCCACGCGATCAGGGCAATGCAGCGTTACGCCGGGTGCTTTGCGCAGCAATGGAAACAGCCGTTGCCAACATTGTGCAATTCGACAACCTGCCCCAGCGCCGCCAGTTGGTAATCTTCTCGGCGAGGGTCACTAATCCGGGCATGACACGATCGCTGACGTACCGGTAGTGATGGCGGTTGCGCAATCCGCCAGAGATTGCCAGACGCCGATGCGCGCCAGTTGCTGACAGGTACCGGCCGCCAGCGCAATCGCTCGTCCGTCAAGCCCGGATGAGCATGTGACTCTGGCGCGGTCGCTTCGATCAAATGTACCGGCAGCGCCCGTGACTTAACCGGGAAATGGCCGGCACCAGCATCGCGCCCGCCATGCCGCCACCGACGATGATTACGCTCATTTGTTTTCTCGCAGCTGCCATCAACGCTTCGATTTCTTCCGGCTTTTCACCACGCTGGCGGTGAGGTTTTCGTTGCCGGTTTGGGTCATCACAATGTCGTCTTCGATACGAATGCCGATACCGCGATCTGTTCTGGCACTTGCTCCGTTCCGGCACAATATCCGGGGCGGCTGGCTCTACACGGTCGGTACCATGCCGGTTCCAGAATGCGCGAGCAATGCTGACCATAAACACCCACATCATGGACATCCAGTCCTAACCAGTGGCTAAGGCCGTGCATAAAGAAAGGACGATGGGCGTTCTGAGCAATGAGTTCATCAACATCACCTTTCAGGATGCCGAGTTTTTTACCAGGCCGCTAACCATGATGCGCACCACTTCACCGGTGACTTCCTGAATGGAAGTTCCCGGACGATACAGGCGCAGGCTGGTCGAGAACTCCGGCCACAATGTCGTAGATTTCACGCTGAGCCTGAGTGAATTTGCCGTTGACCGGGAAGGTGCGGGTAATATCGCCAGCGTAACCTTTGTATTCACAACCCGCGTAAATGACACCAAGGTCGCCGTCGCGCAGTTCACTCTCGTTTTCGGTGTAGTGCAGAATGCAGCCGTTTTCACCGCTGCCTACAATGGTGTTATAGGAAGGATAGCGCGCACCGTGGCGGTTAAATTCGTGGTGAATTTCGCCTTCCAGATGGTACTCGAACATTCCCGGACGGCATTTTTCCATCGCCCGTGTATGTGCCATGGCGGTGATTTCTCCCGCGCGGCGGAGTACGGCAATCTCTTCTGGCGATTTGAACAGGCGCATTTCATGAACAACAGGACGCCAGTCGATCATCGTTGCCGGTGCGGTGAGATTTTGCCGCGAACCTTTACGCAGTTTTTCCAGCGCACTGTTCACGATTTCATCAGCATATGCATATTCGCCCTGGGCATGGTAAACCACATCCAGGCCGTTAAGTAGTTGATAAAGTTGCTGATTGATTTCGCTGAATGCCAGTGCGCGGTCAACGCCCAGTTTCTCTGGCGCGGCATCCTGGCCTAAGCGACGGCCAAACCAGATCTCCGCCGTCAGGTCGCGAACGCGGTTAAACAGAACGCTGTGGTTATGAGTGTCATCGCTTTTAATCAGCACCAGCACCGCTTCCGGTTCGTTAAAGCCGGTGAAGTACCAGAAGTCACTGTTCTGACGATAGGGGTATTCGCTGTCGGCGCTACGTGTTACTTCTGGTGCAGCAAAAATCAGCGCGGCGCTGCCGGGTTGCATTTGCTCCACCAGGGCCTGACGGCGACGCTGAAACTCTTGCCGGGATATCTCACTCATAACACTCTCCTTACGTTTTTTGTTTTTAGTGTAGAGTCGGTTTTTGTACTTCTGGCGCGGTCGGTTGCGGATGAGTAAAGGTGTCGTGGCATAACAGCGCGGCAACACGAACGTATTCGATGATCTCTTCAAGCGACATTTCAAGCTCTTCCTGATCTTCGTCTTCGTCGTAGCCCAGCTGCGCGATGTTACGCAGATCGTCGATGGCTTCACCGGTTTCGCCGGTCACTTTGTCCAGCTTCGGTTGCGTAACGCCAAGACCAAGCAGGAAGTGATTGACCCAACCTGCCAGTGCATCAGCCCGATCGAAAACGCTGACATCATCGCCATCAGGCAGATAAAGCTGAAAAAGGAAGCCGTCATCCTGCAGGGCATCGCTGGTGGCAGAGTGCATTTTACGCAGTGCCTGTGCCAGCTCATAACAGAAAGCCATGCCTTCGTTCGTAGGTCGTGAAGTAGCGGTAGCCATGAGCTGTCATACGTACCGCCACATATCATCCCACTGATTAAACCATGCATCTGGGCAGGAGTAGACCCGTCCCTTGTTGGTTCAGATACTGGTTCATTTCGTTGTAACCAGCATTTCGTTCTGTATAGACATAGCATTCGTCATAAGAAGGGAGGACTATCATGATATGCTACCACTTTCAGCCCTGGTGGAGCCGGAAAAGGGCTGACTGTTCTTTTCTCATCAGGGTAGCTATAGTGTCGCCCCTTCAAGCCCATGGGTCTAAAGACGAAGGCAGCGCAGTCAATCAGCAGGAAGGTGGCATGTATCCACAACCCGTCGATATGCAAATTTTGGCCGTTCACTGCGTGTGAAGCTGCCCGCCTGACCGAAGGGATGCGTTGAATCGGCAGCGGACAATCTGAACCAACGGTTCAGAATTGAAGGAACGCACTAGAGTCACAAATACTGAACAGTTGGTCTTCATTGCCGCATTGAATATCAGCTATGAGTTAGCGCAAGAAAAAGCAAAGACTCGTGACTACGCGGCAAGTATGGAACAGCGTATTCGGATGCTGCAGCAGACCATAGAACAAGCGTTACTTGAACAAGGTCGCATCACCGAAAAAACTAACCAAAACTTTGAATGACACTTTTCGGTTTACTGTGGTAGAGTAACCGTTGAAGCAAAATTTCTCTGT
This sequence comes from Shigella flexneri, assembly GCA_048288465.1. Taxonomy (GTDB): domain Bacteria; phylum Pseudomonadota; class Gammaproteobacteria; order Enterobacterales; family Enterobacteriaceae; genus Enterobacter; species Enterobacter flexneri_B. The sequence goes on from CP182556.1 coordinate 2,895,133, forward strand.
GAGATATTGGCCAAGCGGGCGAGTCCCCTGAGCCGATATTTCATACCACAAGTGTCTGGCGCTCCGCGGTTGGTGAGCGTGCTCGGTCGTCCGAGAAGCCTTGAAGACTGAGACGACGCGACTCACCTGGAGCCAAGGGTTCAAGGGTTACGCCTGCGGCGGCGTCTCGGAGATTCCCTTCTTATCTGGCACCAGCCATGACGCAACTACCAGAACTCCCACTGACATTATCCCGACAAGAAATCCGCAAAATGAACTTCGGCGACATCATCGTGCGTTAACGCCGGAACAGCAGGAAATGGGTCAACAAGCCGCTACCCGGATGATGACTTATCCCCGTGGTGATGGCGCATACGGTCGCTGTATTCCTCTCTTTTGATGGTGAACTCGACACCCGGCCGCATCGAACAACTCTGGCGCGCCGGTAAGCGCGTATATCTGCAGTTTTGCATCCCTTTAGTGCCGGTTGATTTCCTCTCCTGAATTACCATCCGCAAAGCGAACTGGTGATGAACGGGTTGAAAATCCATGAGCCAAAACTGGATGTGCGTGACGTGCTACCCCTTTCCCGATTAGACGTGCTGATCGCACCGCTGGTCGCCTTTGATGAGTACGGTCAGCGCCTGGGAATGGGCGGTGGTTTTTCTGATCGGACCTTACGAAACTGGCAGCACTATAAAACGCAACCGGTGGGTTATGCGCATGATTGTCAGTTGGTCGAAAACTTCCCGTTGAAGAGTGGGATATCCCTCTTCCTGCGGTGGTTACGCCGTCGAAAGTCTGGGAGTGGTAAGGGCGATGCACCTGCATCGCGCTGATTGACATCGTTGATTCTTTAACCTAATTTAGTGAGTAAGGGTAAGGGAAGATTCTCCTCCCCTGTGACTGACTCTTTAATAAGCTGGGAAACTTAGAGTTGACGAGTACAATCAGTATGATGGCAAGTCGCATCATCTAACCCTTCTCCTTCAAGCCCTCGACTTCAGTAGAGGCTTTACCGTTACAGCCCCATGTACCAGTTATCGTAAGCTCTTTTTAAATAACCGCAATCCATTCATTTACCCTTAAATACTTTTCTTCGAGCGCGCTCGAAAAACCCCATGCAAAACAGAGATAAATTTTAAAAAGGATCTATTACGGCAGTAAACGTGGCGATGAAGTGGCTATCGAAAAACTCGGTTCAGGCAATGCACCCCGCATCGCCCTCAATTGACATCGTTGATTCTTTGACCTAATTTAGTGAGTAAGGGTAAGGGAGGATAACTCCTCCCTTGAGACTGACTGTTAATCACTTGCAAAACTTGTCGGTTAACAGTACAATCAGTATGATGACAAGTCGCATCATAACCCTTCTCCTTTAAGCCCTCGCTTCGGTGAGGGCTTTCCATTTACAGCCCCATGCTGTCCCGCCATCGTAAATCCCCATTAATAAACACAACGCATTAATATCGTTGATTTATTTTCTGGAGCAAACTCGCAAAGTAGAATGCGCAACGCGGCAACGGTGTGGAGAAGGGATAAAAAACGGCAAGTCGGTGACCTACCGTTAATTTTGCAGAGAAGGGGAATAGTACAGCAGACGGGCGCGAATGGTACCGGAATAGCTTTCATTGCCTGCAGCGCTTTTTCGGCGACGTCTTGGTCGCTTCGACTGTCAATAACTACATAACCCATCTGGGCGGAATTTGTGGATCTGCGCGGCGATGTTGACGCCCTGCTCGGCGAAGATTTTGTTCAGCGCATTCCACGCGCCGGACGGTTTTCGTGGATGTGCATCAGACGACGACCACCATGCAGTGAGGTGACGAGACTTCCGGGAAGTTCGCCAAGCGTTGAGCCATTGTAGGAATTACTTAATGATTTACCCGCAACTTCCCAGCCGATATTCTCCTACACTTCCTGAGTCGAACCGCCAATGTGTGGCGTCGAAGGACATTATGGAATTCACACAGTGGAGAGGTAAATCAATAGCTATTGGTCGCCGGTTCCGTCGGGAATACGTCGATGCCCGCCCCGCCAGATGTTTGCTCGCCACGCATCACACAGCGCCGGAATATCCACCACAGTACCGCGCGAGGCATTAATCGGCGGCGAGCCGGGCTTCGTAGCAAAACTTCTTTCGCGCCCATCATATTTTTTGGTGGACGGATTCTCTCGTACATGCAGACTCACCACATCGCTCATATTGAGCAGGTCGAGAAGATGCTGTACCTGAGGTGGCGTTGCCCAGCGGCAGTTTGTTTTCAATATCATAAAAGTAAACATACATTCCCAGCGATTGACCAAAACGTCCAATTGAGTACAATATGTACCGTAGCCGATGATAGCCCAGCTTTTCGCCGCGCGCTTCAAAAGAAGCCGCCGCCAGTTTGTTCCACACGCCACGGTGCGCTTTAGCATTGGCTTCCGGCACGCCGCGCAATAGCAGCAGCAGTTCGCCAATCACCAGCTCCGCAACAGAGCGCGTATTTGAGAACGGTGCGTTGATACCGGATCGCGCTTTGCCGCCGCATCCAGAATTCAACCTGGTTTGTTCCGATCAGAAACAGCCAATAGCGACCAGTTTCTGCGGCGTTGATCACGTCTTCAGTGGGATGGGTAGGGATCTAGGGCCGATGAAGTGGGCATCGCGGATGGATTCTTTTAATTGTTCATCATCCAGCGCGCCTTTGTGAAATTCGATGTTGGTGTAACCAGCTGCACGAAGGCTTTCCAGCGCCTTTTGGTGCACGCCTTCTACCAGCAGAAACTTAATCTTGTCTTTCTCCAGCGCTCCTTTGCCATTTACCCAATCCTGTTTTTTGAAATGTTGTGTGCGGATTTGCATCCGCCTTTTCAACATATCGAAAAAATAATATTGCGGCAATATGAACGTTTGCGTCGCGATGTTGAGGAAATATCACGCAAAGGTAATTCTCGATGAATATGCTGGTTTAGAGGATTTACCTAGAGCAATCGACAATTGCCTGGTAAAAGCGTGACACATGTCACCAAATTAATGAAGAAGAATTTTTTAACGGGGGAGGTTCCCCCGTCAGAAATCATTCACAATGGTTTTGACACCGTCAGGTGTGCCAATGGCGCGAACGTCCGCGCCACGGTTAGCAAACAAGCCAACAATCACGACGCCAGGGATCGCATTTATGGCGTTTCCATCGCTATCGGGTCAAGGATTTCCATGCCGTGGACGTCGAGGATCACGTTGCCATTATCGGTCACCACGCCCTGACGGTATTCCGGACGACCGCCCAGTCACCACTGGCGCGCCACTGCACTACTGCCATCGGGATCACATCGACTGGCAGCTGGGAAATGACCCTGAATATCAGCCGGCGACGCGTCTGCAATACAGATAAATTTTTCTGCAACCGAAGCAATAACTTTTTTACGGGTCAGCGCCGCGCCGCCGCCTTTGATTATTTGCATGTGGCCGTTGATTTCGTCTGCGCCATGACGTAGATGCCAAGGCTGTCGACTTCGTTGAGATCGAAAAACGTGAATGCCGAGGCTTTTCAGTTTTTCAGTGGAAGCATCTGAACTGGAAACGGCCCCTTCAATCTGGCCTTTCATTGTACCGACGCGTCAATAAAGTGTGCGGCGGTGGAACCTGTACCTACACCAACAATGGTGCCGGGCTGAACATACTGAAGTGCCGCCCATCCTACTGCTTTTTTCAATTCATCCTGCGTCATGATCGTTTCGCCCGTGGTATGAATTTCACACGCATTATATACAAAAAAAGCGATTCAGACCCCGTTGGCAAGCCGCGTGGTTAACTCATCCATAAAATATCGCGCAATGGCGGACATCCCCTTTCGCCCCGCAAATAAAGCATACAACGGTCTGGGTACGCCGCTCCACGGTGCGAACAGAGGCAATAACGCCACGCCATTTCGGCATAACGAGGGCGCCGAAGTCGCTAAGCGAAATGCAATAGCGCAATCCCGGAATTGTTTAAGCTGCGCGTTTAACCATTGATACAAATGTTGACCCGCCGACGGCTGCGGTATATGCAACCTGACACAAAATTGTGTCATAGTGCAGGAAAAGCATTACCAGGAGCAGACAACAGCAATGAAACGCCCGGACTACAGAACATTACAGGCACTGGATGCGGTGATACGTGAACGAGGATTTGAGCGCGCGGCACAAAAGCTGGCATTACACAATCAGCCGTCTCACAGCGCATTAAGCAACTGGAAAATATGTTCGGCAGCCGCTGTTGGTGCGTACCGTACCGCCGCGCCGACGGAACAAGGAAAACGGCTGGCACTGCTGCGCCAGGTGGAGTTGCTGAAGAAGAGTGGCTGGGCGATGAACAAACCGGTTCGACTCCGCTGCTGCTTTCACTGGCGGTCAACGCCAACAGTCTGGCGACGTGGTTGCTTCCGGCACTGGCTCCTGTGTCGGCTGATTCGCCTATCCGCCTCAACTTGCAGGTAGAAGATGAAACCGGTACTCAGGAACGTCTGCGCCGCGGCGAAGTGGTCGGCGCGGTCAGTATTCAACATCAGGCGCTGCCGAGTTGCCTTGTCGATAGCTCGGTGCGCTTGACTATCTGTTCGTCAGCTCAAAACCGTTTGCCGAAAAATATTCCCTAACGGCGTAACGCGTTCGGCATTATTGAAAGCACCTGTGGTCGCCTTTACGATCTTGACGATATGCACCAGCCTTTTGCAGCAAAACTTCGATCTGCCTCCAGGCAGCGTGCCCTGCCATATCGTTAATTCTTCAGAAGCGTTCGTGCAACTTGCTCGCCAGGGCACCACCTGCTGTATGATCCCGCACCTGCAAATCGAGAAAGAACTAGCCAGCGGTGAACTGATTGACTTAACGCCAGGGCCATTCAACGCCGGATGCTCTACTGGCACCGCTTTGCTCCTGAAAGCCGCATGACGCGTAAAGTCACTGATGCGTTGCTCGATTATCGTCACGAGGTCGCTCGTCAGGATTAATCCATCAAATAATGCCTGATAGCACATATCAGGCGTTATCCTCACTTGTTTTTGTATTCCTTGAATCACATCACAAAATAGACAAATCTCAGGCGGCAAAAAACGACGTCTGAATGCATTTTGCTGGCGACAAACCCACGTAAAAAGCTCACCGTAAGCGCAAATACCCTCATTTTGATTGCGTTTTACGGAGCGAATAATGTCTAACGTGCAGGAGTGGCGAGACTTGCCAACAAGGAATTGAGCCGTCGGGAGAAAGGTCGACTCGCTGTTTCAGCAAACCGCGGAAGGGATCACCATCAAGCCGCTGTATACCGAAGCCGATCTCGATAATCTGGAGGTGACAGGTGCCCTTTCCTGGTTTGCGCCCTACGTTCGTGGCCCGCGTGCCACTGTGTATACCGCCCGACCGTGGACCATCCGTCAGTATGCTGGTTTTTCAACAGCAAAAGTGTCCAACGCTTTTTATCGCCGTAACCTGGCCGCCGGGCAAGACGGTCTTTGGTTGCGTTTGACCTTGCCACCCACCGACGGCTACGACTCCGATAACCCGCGCGTGGCGGGCGACGTCGGCGAAGCGGGCGTCGCTATCGACACCGTGGAAGATACTGAAAGTCCTGTTCGACCAAATCCCGCTGGATAAATGTTGGTTTCGATGACCATGAATGGCGCAGTGCTACCAGTACTGGCGTTTTATATCGTCGCCGCAGAAGAGCAAGGTGTTACACCTGATAAACTGACCGGCACCATTCAGAACGATATCCTCAAAGAGTACCTCTGCCGCAACACCTATATTTACCCGCCAAAACCGTCAATGCGCATTATCGCCGACATCATCGCCTGGCGTTCCGGCAACATGCCGCGATTTAATACCCATCAGTATCAGCGGTTACCACATGGGTGAAGCGGGTGCCGACTGCGTGCAGCAGGTAGCATTTACGCTCGCTGGGATTGAGTACATCGAAGCAGCAATCTCTGCCGGACTGAAAATTGATAACTCGCTCCTCGCCTGTCGTTCTTCTTCGGCATCGGCATGGATTTGTTTATGAACGTCGCCATGTTGCGTGCGGCACGTTATTTATGGAGCGAAGCGGTCAGTGGATTTCGTGCACAGGACCCGAAATCACTGGCGCTGCGTACCCACTGCCAGACCTCAGGCTGGAGCCTGACTGAACAGGATCCGTATAACAACGTTATCCGCACCACCATTGAGGCGCTGGCTGCGACGCTGGGCGGTCTCATTCACTCGTACCAACGCCTTTGACGAAGCGCTTGGTTTGCCTACCGATTTCTCAGCACGCATTGCCCGCAACACCCAAATCATCATCCAGGAAGAATCAGAACTTGCCGCACCGTCGATCCACTGGCCGGATCCTATTACATTGAGTCGCTGACCAATCAAATGGTCCGAACAAGCCAGAGCTATTATCCAACGAATCGACGAAGCCGGTGGCATGGCGAAAGCCAATTGAAGAGCGTCTGCCAAAACGAATGATCGAAGAGGCCTCAGCGCGCGAACAGTCGCTGATCGACCAGGGCAAACGTGTCATCGTTGGTGTCAACAAGTACAAACTGGATTGCGAAGACGGAACCGATGTACTTGAGATCGACAACGTGATGGTGCGTAACGGGCGAACCGCTTCGCTGGAACGCATTCGCGCCACCCGTGATGATGCCGCCGTATCCGCCGCGTTGAACGCCCTGACTCACGCCGCACAGCATAACGAACAGCTGCCGGCTGCCGCTGTTAATGCCGCTCGCGTTCGCGCCACCCTGGGTGAAATTTCCGATGCGCTGGAAGTCGCTTTGACCGTTATCTGGTGCCAAGCCAGTGTGTTACCGGCGTGATTGCGCAAAGCTATCATCAGTCTGAGAAATGGGCCTCCCAAGTTCGATGCCATTGTTGCGCAAACGGAGCAGTTCCTTGCCGACAATGGTCGTCGCCGCGCATTCTGATCGCTAAGATGGGCCAGGATGACACGATCGCGGCGCGAAAGTGATCGCCAGCGCCTATTCGAATACTCGGTTTCGACGTAGATTTAAGCCCGATGTTCTGTACACCTGAAAGATCGCCGCTGCCGTAGAAAACGACGTTCACATAGTGGGCGCATCCTCACTCGCTGCCGGTCATAAAACGCTGATCCCGGAACTGGTCGAAGCGCTGAAAAAATCGGGGACGCGAAGATATCTGCGTGGTCGCGGGTGGCGTCATTCCGCCGCAGGATTACGCCTTCCTGCAGACGCGGCGTGGCGGCGATTTATGGTCCAGGTACACCTATGCCGACAGTGTGCGCGACGTACTGAATCTGATGAGCCAGCATCATGATTCATCAAAGCCGCGCTGGCAAGAGTCTTCGCCGCTTACGTCAGGGTGAGCATGCCGCTGGCCAAGGCCATGACGCTGGTGGAAAGCCGTCACCCGCGCGTCATCGGGCACTAAGTCCGCCGCTGCTTGATGCCATTATGCCGTACTGCGGTAACACCCTCCGACTGGGCGTTACCGGCACCCCAGGCGCGGGAAAAGTTTTCTCGGCCTCTGGCCCCTGTTGATTCGAGAGGGATTAAAGGTCGCGGTTATTGCGGTCGATCCCAGCAGCCCGGTCACTGGCGGTAGCATTATCGGGGATAAAACCCGCATGAATCACCTGGCACGTGCCGAAGCAGCGTTTCTTCGCCCGGTACCATCCTCCAGTCATATTGGGCGGTGCCGTCGGCGCGGGAATTAATGCTGTTATGCGAAGCAGCGGGTTATGACGTAGTGATTGTCGAAAACGGTTGGCATCGGGCAGTCGGAAACAGAAGTCGCCGCATGGTGGACTGTTTTATCTCGTTGCAATTCCCGGTGGCAGCAATAATGTCCAGGGCATTAAAAAAGGGCTGATGGAAATCATTAATCTGATCGTTATCAACGAAGACGATGGCGATAACCATACCAATGTCGCCGATTGCCCGGCATATGTACGAGAGTGCCCTGCATATTCTGCGACGTAAATACGACAAATGGCGACCACGGGTTCTGACTTGTAGCGCACTGGAAAAACGTGGAATCGATGAGAATGCGCACGCCATCATCGACTTCAAAACCCGCGCTAACTGCCAGCCGTGGTTTACAACAAGTGCGGCAACAACAATCGGTGGAATGGCTGCGTAAGCGAGCCCGAAGAAGAAGTACTGAATCACCTGTTCGCGAATGAAGTTTTCAATCGCTATTACCGCCAGACGCTTTTAGCGGTCAAAAACAATACGCTCTCACCGCGCACCGGCCTGCGGCAGCTCAGTGAATTTATCCAGACGCGATAATATTTTGATTAAAGGAATTTTTATGTCTTATCAGTATGTTAACATTATCACTATCGACAAAGTGGCGGTAGTTGAGTTTAACTATGGCCGAAAACTTAATGCCTTAAGTAAAGTCTTTATTGATCATCTTATGCAGGCGTTAGCCAATATAAACTTCACGGAAATTCGCTGTATCATTTTGCGCGCACCAGTTCGATCCAAAGTCTATCCCGCAGGTCACGATCTCACGAACTGCCGTGTGGCGGTGGCGATCCGCTCTCCTATGATCATCCATACGTCGAATCACCGCATAATCCAAAAATTCCCGAAAACCAATCATTTCGATGGTGGAAGGTAGTGTTTGGGGTGGCGCATTTGAAAATGATCATAAGACCCAATCTGATCGTCGCCGCCAGTACCTCAACCTTCTCAATGACGCCTGTAAACCTCGGCGTCCTCATAACCTGGTCAGCCGGTCTCGCAACCTGACCCGCGACGCGGGCTTCCACATTGTCAAAGAACTGATTTTTACCGCTTCGCCAATCACCGCCCAGCGCGCGTTGGCTGTCAGATCCTCGACCAGTGTTGTGGAAGTGGAAGAACTGGAAGTTTTCGCCTTTACAAATGGCGCACCACATCTCTGAGAAAGCGCCGTTAGCCTGGTCGGTATGGAAGAAGAGCTGCGTGTACTGGGCGAAGCGCCACGCCGTGAACTCCGATGAATTTGAACGTATTAGGGGATGCGACGCGCGGTTTATGGCGAAGGGTGCCGAGGAAGGAATGAACGCTTTCCTAGAAAAACGTAGAACCTTAATTTCGTTGGTCATTAATACCTGGAACGAAGGAGTGAGAAGAATGGAAACTGGGTCAAGACAGCTAGCCGCCGATGAAGCGGCAGAAATTATCCAGCATAACGACATGGTCAGCATTGCGCCGGCTTGCCCAGCGGGTTCGCCGGAAAGCCCTACCCACCGCGATTGCCCGCAGAGCTAACGAGCAGCATGAGGCCAAAAAGCCGTATCAAATTCGCCTGCTGACGGGGGCGTCAATAGGCGCCGCCGCTGACGATGTCTGCTTCTGCTGACGCGAGGTGCTCTTTTCCTGGCGTGCGCCATATCAAACATCGTCCAGCATAAAGAATAAATCAGGGCGCGGTGAGTTTCGTTGACCTTCATTTGAGCGAAGTGGCGCCACAATACGGTCAATTTACGGTTTGCTCTCGGCGACATTGATGTTGCCGTAGTTGAAGCATCGGCACTGGCGCCGGATGGTCGAGTCTGGTTAACCGGCGGGATCGGTGATGCGCCGACATGGCTGCTGCGGGCGAAGAAAGCTGATCGTTGAACTCAATCACTGTCGCGATCCGCGCGTTGCAGAACTGGCGGTGCTGTGATCCGCTGGCGCGCCACCGCGGCGCGATGGCGTGTCAAATGTCCGTCAATCAATCGCGTCGGTACCCGCTATGTGCAAATCAATCCGAAAAAGATTGTCGCCGTCGTGGAAACCAACTTGCCTGACGCCGGTAATATGCTGGATAAGCAAAATCCCATGTGCCAGCAGATTGCCGATAACGTGGTCACGTTCTTATTGCAGGAAATGGCATGGGCGTATTCCGCGGAATTTCTGCCGCTGCAAAGTGGCGTGGGCAATATCAATAATACGGTAATGGCGCGTCTGGGGGAAAACCCGGAAATTCCTCCGTTTATGATGTATTCGGAAGTGCTACAGGAATCGGTGGTGCATTTACTGGAAACCGGCAAAATCAGCGGGGCCAGCGCCTCCAGCCTGACAATCTGGCCGATTTCCTGCGGTAGAGTACGACAATCTGGATTACTTTGCCAGCCGCATTGTGTTGCGTCCCAGGAGATTTTTAATAACCCGGAAATCATCCGTCGTCTGGGCGTCATCGCTCTGAACGTCGGCCTGGAGTTTGATTTACGGGCATGCCAACTCAACCACGTAGCCGGTGGATTTGATGAACGGCCACGGCGGCAGCGGTGATTTTGAACTCAACGCGTATCTGTGGATCTTTATGCCCCGTCGATTGCTAAAGAAGGGCAAGATTTCACCCGTCGTGCCAATGTGCAGCCATGTTGATCACAGCGAACACAGCGTCAAAGTGATTATCACCGAACAAGGGATGGCCGATCTGCGCGGTCTTTCCCGTTTCAACGTGCCCGCACTATCATTGATAATTGTGCACATCCTATGTATCGGGATTATCTGCATCGCTATCTGGAAAATGCGCCTGGCGGACATATTCACCACGATCGTAGCCACGTCTTCGACTTACACCGTAATTTAATTGCAACGGCTCGATGCTGGGTTAATGAATCGTCCCGTCACGATCTTCAGCAATATGCTGAAGCATCGTGGCGGTGTAACGATCATTTCTCATTGAATAAAGATATTCCTGCTATACATCGGCCTGTGCGGTGCATCAAAAATTTCAGCGTTGCCGGATTCACCAGTCGCCAGGCAAAATGCGGGATCACCGTCGAAATGTCCGCGCTCCACGGCGCTGATTTTGGCCATAAAACTGTAGGGACGATAAATAATGGTGGGATTGATTCCACAAGGTCGCATATTCACGTCAATCATTGCTTCGAAGTTAGCCCGGTTTTGAAAGCGCAGTTGTAGCCAGGGCAGCTCCTTAAGCAGCTCCAGCTCTTGACGCTCTTCATAACGGCGAGAAACGAGAAAGCCCGATCGCAGCGGTGGTAATTCACTGATAGTCAGGTTTTCCAGTTCCTGAACTCGTGCAGATAGCATGCTGTGGGGAGATAAGAAAATTCTAACTGACGGTCAAAAAGAGATTATCGATAATGCCGTTTCGCTGAACTCAACTGGCTGGGCGGTCACGCCTTCATACCTATCTCCGAGAACTAATCAACTGATCGAAAATAATTGTCGGATAAGTATTATCTATGCCAATCACAATTTCTCGTGAACGACGCCCTGAGTTATGGATTTCATTATGATTCGCAGAAAGTCGTTGATAAACCGGGAACAGTTTTTGATACAGTTCCTGACCGGCTTTATTGAGGCTGATATTATTATCTTTGCGGGTAATAGCGTATAGCCAATTTGTTCTTCCAGCGCGGCAATGCTTTTACCAAATGGCGAAGCTCGTCAGATGGATTTTTTTTGCCGCCGGGCAATATTATTGGTTTGCGCTAGTAAAATGAAATTGCGCATCTTTTTCGAAATAAAAATGTCCATCCCCCTCCCCGCATCCTTGTCCGCTTAACCGTTTCAGTGAGCCTATCCTGGATGAAACCGCGAGCAAAGATAGGTGATTACGTCATGGTTTTGGAGAAAATTACAGAAAAAGGAGGCGATATCGGGTAAAGCATTAGCCCGACGAATACGTCGGGCTACAAATTATTGTGCTGCAGGTGTTTTAGCGGGTTGTTGAATCACAGGTTCTAACTGGAAGACCACATCGAATCTGATCATCAAACTGAATAGCGGCCTGCTCGTAAGTTTTCCTGGGCAGCACCGGCGCGGCATCGGCTTTCATCATCCGCACCATTGGGCTGGGCTGATAGTTGGAAACATGGTAGCGCACGCTATATACCGGCCCCAGTTTACGTGAAAGCCGTTCGCCAGTTCCTGCGCCTGATGAATCGCGTTATCAATCGCTGCCTTACGCGCTTTGTCTTTATAGGCATCCGGCTGCGCCACGCCAGCGAACTGAACGAATTTGGTTAAGACCCGCCTTCAGCGCGCCATCCGGCAAGGAATTCAGTTTGTCTGACTGACGGAGCGTGACTCCCACCGTTCTCACAGCGCGGTAGCCTTTCGTAGGATACTTTTACCATCCTGATAATCATAATCTGGCTGGGTGCGTAAGTTCGCTGAGCTGATATCTTTTTTCGCGATTTGATTGAGTTCAAGGAAGGAAATGTATTGTGCGATGTGCTCATCTGCCTGTTTCTTGGCTGTAGCGGCATCCTTCGCGGCCACGTTAACTTCAATCGCAAGAGTGGCAATGTCTTGCACCGCATCCACACTTGCCGTACCGGAGGTGACAATATGCGGTCCATCCGGCAATTCGTTAGCCTGCGCTGCCATCCCGTGATACCCATTAATGCCGCCAGGGCGATAACTTTGAACTTCACGTTAGTCTCTCCGTGTTAATTGACTTGCCCAAAATTCAGGACCTCTGGAGGCAAGCTTAGCGCCTCTGTTTTATTTTTCCATCAGATAGCGCCTAACTGAACAAGGCTTGTGCATGAGCAATACCGTCTCTCGCCAGCTGCAAGGCTATAAACCACATGACACATCCCACTACCAGATCGATAATGCGCTGTGATTTTGCCGTGCGCAGGCGCGGTGCCAGCCAGGCTGAGAATAGCCAGACCAAGAACCACAGGAAAGAAGCGCTAATCGTCCCGAGCGCAAACCAACGTTTTGGTTCGACGTCAAGCTGCCCGCCAAGGCTGCCCAGTACAACAAAAGTATCCAGGTAAACATGCGGATTCAGCCAGGTTACTGCCAACATGGTGGCGATAATTTTCCATCTGCCTTGCTTCAGGACTTCGGCACTAGCTAACTCAATATTACTACTGATCGCTGTTTTAAAAGCGCCAAAACCATACCACAGCAAGAAGACTACGCCGCCCCAGGTGACCAGCGCCAGCAACCACGGCGACTGCATCAATAACGCGCTACCACCAAAAATCCCCGCGCAAATCAGGACCAAATCGCTGATAGCGCAAAGTAAGGCAATCATAATGTGGTACTGACGACGAATGCCCTGATTCATCACAAAAGCATTTTGTGGGCCGAGCGGCAGAATCAAGCTGCCCCAAGAGCAAGACCTTGAAAGTAATAAGAAAACACGTTGGATATTCCGAATTAAGTATCTGATGCAGAGACTATATCGCGGGATTGTTATTAGCGGAAATTGATAATATTAATTGGCAATCAGAATAACTAATAGAGAGGCAAGAGAGTATTATCTGGCCTCAGCGTTGATTACGCAGCTTTGTCTTCTTTCACCCGCTTAAAGTTCACATCCATTTGCGGGTACGGGAAGCTGATACCGGCGGCATCAAATTCACGTTTAATACGCTCCAGCACATCCCAGTACACGTTTTGCAGATTGCCGCTGTTGCTCCAGACGCGGACCACGAAATTAATCGACGATGCACCAAGTTCGTTCAGGCGCACAGTCATTTCGCGATCTTTCAAAATGCGATCTTCAGACTGGATAATATTGGTCAGGATCCGCTTAACCTGATCCATATCGGAATCATACGCCACGCCAATAATAAATTCGTTACGGCGAACTGGCTCGCGGGAGAAGTTAATAATATTTCCGGCAATAATTTTACCGTTCGGAATAACGATAATTTTACCGTCTGCAGTACGCATGGTGGTGGAGAAATCTGCACACTCAGCACAGTACCGGCTACGCCGCCGAGGTCAACATATTCTCCGGCACGGAACGGCGGAACATGACAAGTAACACGCCAGCGGCTAGGTTAGAAAGTGACCCCTGCAAAGCCAGACCAACAGCTAAGCCTGCGGCACCGAGTACAGCAATGACTGACGCTGTTTGTACACCCACGCGTCCCAGGGCTGCGATTAGCGTAAAGGCGATAATACCGTAACGGACTAATGCAGAAGAAAATCAGCAACAGTGGCATCGATTTTACGGGAGATCATCAGGCGATTCACCGCGTTGGAAATGATCCGCGCGATAATCAAACCAACGATGATGATCGCGAGTGCCGCCACGATGTTTACTGCATAACTTAGCAGCAGCGCCTGGTTAGCTACCAGCCAGCTTCCCGCGCCGTTTATGCTATCGACAACATTCAAATCTTCCATTCAATATTCCTTTTCAACTGACTCAAAATGGAGAAATACACTCCGCCGCCTTATGACGGGCAGTCTGACAAGGGTAAACAATCAAGCATAATTTTGCCAAATAGATCACAGATTTCTCATCTGAATCACCTTGCTTTTGGCAAAAAAAGACCCGCAGAGCGGGCCTTGAGATAAGCAGAAAGGAATGACTTACAGAACGTCGATCGCGTTCAGTTCCTGGAATGCTTTTTCCAGACGAGCGATCATCGAAGTCTGACCGGCACGCAGCCATACGCGCGGATTTAGTATTTCTTGTTCGGCTGATCTTTGCCTTTCGGGTTACCCAGCTGACCCTGCAGAAAGCTTCGTTCGCTTTGTAGTAGTTCAGAACGCCTTCCCAGGTTGCCCATTGGGTATCGGTATCGATGTTCATTTTCACTACGCCGTAGCTTACGGAGTTTTTGATTTCCTGAGCAGTAGAACCTGAACCACCGTGGAATACGAAGTTCAGGCTGTTGTGCGGCAGGTTGTCTTTCTTAGAAACATATTCCTGAGAATCACGCAGGATGGTCGGAGTCAGAACCACGTTACCCGGCTTGTAAACACCGTGTACGTTACCGAAGGACGCTGCGATGGTGAAACCGGGCTGATTTTGCTCAGTTCGGTGTATGCGTAATCAACGTCTTCCGGCTGGGTGTACAGTGCAGAAGCGTCCATGTGGCTGTTGTCCACGCCGTCTTCTTCACCACCGGTGCAACCCAGTTCGATTTCCAGAGTCATGCCGATTTGGACATGCGCTCCAGGTATTTAGAGCAGATTTCGATGTTCTCTTGCAGAGATTCTTCAGACAGGTCAATCATGTGAGAAGAGAACAGCGGCTTACCGGTAGCTGCGAAGTGTTTTTCACCCGCGTCCAGCAGACCGTCGATCCACGGCAGCAGTTTCTTCGCGCAGTGGTCAGTGTGCAGGATAACCGGAACACCATAATGTTCAGCCATCTGGTGAACGTGATGCGCACCAGAGATCGCGCCCAGGATAGCAGCACCCTGCGGAACGTCAGATTTCACGCCTTTACCAGCGATAAAGGAAGCACCACCGTTGGAGAACTGAACGATAACCGGCGCTTTAACTTTAGCAGCGGTTTCCAGTACGGCGTTCATGGAGTCAGTACCGACGCAGTTTACTGCTGGCAGTGCGAAGTTGTTTTCTTTTGCGACCTGGAAGTCTTTCTGTACGTCATCACCAGTGATTACGCCAGGTTTTACGAAATCAAAATCTTAGACATGTCTCTTGTCCTGTATCGTCGGGCCTTATACTCGTCATACTTCAAGTTGCATGTGCTGCGTCTGCGTTCGCTCACCCCAGTCACTTACTTATGTAAGCTCCTGGGGATTCACTCTTTGTCGCCTTCCTGCAACTCGAATTATTTAGAGATGAAAAAATGCGTGCTCTAAAAGCGCGCTGAAACAAGGGCAGGTTTCCCTGCCCTGTGATTTTTTCACTTCTTAGCGCGCTCTTCGAGCATCGCTACTGCAGGCAGTACTTTACCTTCCACGAATTCGAGGAATGCGCCGCCGCCAGTGGAGATGTAGGAGATCTTGTCAGCAATGCCGAACAGGTCGATTGCTGCCAGGTGTCGCCGCCGCCAGCGATGGAGAACGCTCGCTGTCTGCGATGGCGTTGGCCACGATTTCTGTGCCTTTGCGGAACTGGTCGGAATTCGAACACGCCAACCGTGCTGTTCCACAGGATGGTTTTGGCGTTCATCATGATGTCGGCCAGGTCCTTAGCGGTGGTACCACGATGTCCAGGATATGCTCGTCAGCTTTCACGTCGGTAACGGACTTCAGGGTGGCCGGTGCAGTTTCCGAGAATTCTAATGCTCTGCCCACGTCAGTGGTTATTGTATGTTGCAGGTGGTCGGCAGCCGTTTGGCGTCGTCGATTAGGTCTGCTTCGTACAGGGACTTACCCACGTCGTGACCTGAACCGCGACTAAGGCGTTAGCGATGCCACCACCGACCACCAGGTGGTTAGCGATTTTGGAGAGGGAGTTGAGAGACGGTCAGTTTGGTGGAGACTTTAGGGCCACCAACGATGGCCACCATCGGGCGCGCAGGTTCTTTCAATGGCTTGCCCAGCGCGTCCAGTTCACCTGCCAGCAGCGGGCCTGCGCAGCAACCTCCGCGAACTTAGCGATACCGTGGGTAAAGCCTGCCCGCGGCGAGCAGTACCGAATGCGTCTATTACGAATACGTTACACAGGGGCGGCGTATTTTTTGGCCAGCGTTTCGTCGTCCTTCTTCTCGCCTTTGTTGAAGCGGGATGTTTTCCAGAACAACCAGTTCACCGTCGGCGACGTCCACGCCGTCAGGTAGTCTTTGGCCAGACGAACCGGGTTATACAGTGTGTCTTTCAGGTAGTGTAAGGCAGCAGGGAGATTTCGTTGCACTCACCCTCGGTCGGACGACCAGGTGCAGTTAGCATTACTTTTGCGCCTTTTTTCAGGGCCAGCTCGATGGTCGGCAGAGTGGCAACTATACGTGCGTCGGTGGTGACTTTCCCGTCTTTACTTGTACGTTCATCTTCGCACGGATAATAGACGTTTCCCTGTGTTTGAGGTTGGTCATCTTAATTACAGACATGGTGAATCCTCTCGTTGATTCTAAAAGTTTTGTAGATGCTGCTCTGCGTCTTACCTGAAAGCAACAGTAGCCATAGCTAACGTCGTGTCGAAGCATTCGGTTAGCAAAGCCCCATTCGTTATCTCCTCGCACCAGACCAACGTTTTGATTCAGGTGTGCGCCATCCACCCGGTATTTGGTGCCATCGACAATGGCACTGTGCGGATTGTGGTTAAAATCTACAGAGACCAACGGCAATTCCGTATAGTCAACTATACCATGAAATGCACCTTGTGCTGCTTTTTGCAGCAACAGGTTGATTTTTAGATTGGCTTTTACAGGTTTTTTCACCGTCACGCTTAAATCGATTGCCGTCACATTTATGGTTCGGCAGACTACCGCAATCGCTTCAAAGCGATTGGTCAAATTGCGGATAATCGCGCGACAACCTGGCTGCTAGTTCAGTATCGACCGGAATGATTCGACGGTGGCTGCCCGGGTGCGACACAGGTCAGGACGGTATGCATCAATAACCTGTTGATTGTGCATGGCGGAGTGAATTGCGGTCACAGTGCCGGATCAATACCGTACGCATCATCAACAATTCGATGACGGGAATTATGCAATTCGTGGTACAGGAAGCGTTAGAAACGATGCGGTGTTCCGCACGAAGTCTATTCCTGATCCACGCCGAAAATAATGGTCGTCGAGACTGTCATCGCCACGTGAAAAGAGCACTTTTTGGCCGGTGACAATATGCGCTTCGCCATGCTCGCGGAGCCATATACGCCGGTGCAGTCGAGGACTACATCAACGCCAAGTTCACGCCAGGGGAGCGATTGCAGTGAACGTTCATGCAATACGCGGATGGCGTCATCACCAGAGTCGATTGCGTTCCTGTCGTACTTCCCATGCAAACGGCCATGGCTGGTGTCATATTTCAACGGCGCCATGCCCGCAGCACTCCCGCCGAGTTCGTTGATCGCCACCACGGCACTTCCGCCTGGCGTCCGGATTCATACAAAGCACGAACCACATTACGCCCGATGCGACCGAAGCCATTTATCGCTACGCGTACGGCTCAGACATTTCCTGCAAGGTGTTTCCCCTGAGCAAATTTGCCAGACAGAGTAATCCAGCAAATCGTTCCGGGAAACCTTACCTGTCGCAAACTTACGATCGGTTAATTGTCGAACATTTAATCGACTGAAACGCTTCAGCTAGGATAAGCGAAACGTGGAATAAAAGGAATGTTTGTCAGCGCGAAGAAGACATTTATCTGACTCACATCACGTTTTCAGCCCCGCCCCTGTGGAATTTATTCCACTTTGCAGAATCACGAATAAGCGTAGCAAAATCTTTTCGTTGTGCCGTCACAAACCCTGACTTATATCAGAATATGACTGATGCAGCGTCGATATTATCCGCAATACGTCCGAGTTTCGGAGTACTCCAATGATGACATTGCCCTACTCATATTCTTCCTCCGCACGCTTTTACGCACTGCGCCTCCTCCCCGGGCAGGAAGTTTTTTCCCAGCTACACGCTTTTGCACAGCAACATCAACTTCATGCCGCCTAGATTGCAGGCTGTACCGGTAGCCTGACTGACGTCGCCTTGCGCTATGCCGGGCAAGAAGGCACCACGCTCCTGAACGGTACATTCGAAGTGATCTCACTAAACGGCACGCTGGAACAGAGTGGTGAGCATCTTCATCTCTGCGTTTCCGATCCACACGGCACGATGCTTGGCGGTCATATGATGCCCGGCTGTACCGTGCGGACCACGCTTGAACTGGTGATCGGTAGCCTTGAGGAACTGGCGTTTAGCCGCCAACCTTGCGCGCTTTCTGGTTACGACGAGTTGCATATTTCCCCCGTTAAATAACTACTTTCAAAGAGGTTTTCTTATGGCGCGTAGCCACTTTTCCAGTCAGGCACTGGTGTTGATCGTTATATCTATCGCCATCAATATGATCGGCGGGCAACTGGCCAGCATGGTCAAATTACCTATATTTCTCGACTCCATCGGCACACTTATTAGCGCGGTACTGCTTGGTCCGGTGATCGGAATGCTGACCGGCTTACTGACCAATTTACTCTGGGGATTGCTGACCGACCCGATCGCCGCCGCATTTGCACCCGTCGCGATGGTCATCGGCCTGGTCTCCGGTTGGCTGGCGCGAGCGGGTTGGTTTCGCACCCTGCCAAAAGTCGTTGTCAGCGGCGTGATTATTACGCTTGCGGTAACGGTCGTCGCTGTACCGCTGCGTACTGCGCTGTTCGGCGGTGTCACCGGTAGCGGAGCCGATTTGTTCGTTGCCTGGATGCACTCGATGGGGCAAAACCTGGTGGAGTCGGTGGCGATTACGGTGATAGGCGCGAACCTGGTCGATAAAATTCTTACAGCGGTGATTGTCTGGCTTTTACTGCGCCAGCTGCCGATTCGCACCACGCGCCATTTTCCGGCAATGGCTGCCGTGCGCTAAATGCATCCATTTACCTCATTAACACTGTGGGCATTAGCGGCCTGCACCACGCTTATCCTGCCCGCGCAGACCATTTTGCCGATCTATAGCGCGGCGACCTTTTTCTGCCTTATTGCGCTAAAGGCCACGCGGCGGCGGGCAAAATATGTCGTCTGGCTGATGTTCTCGCTGGGAGCCGGGCTGTGGCTGGTACACGGTGGCTGGCTACCAGAATGGCTAAGCGGCACGCCACGCTCGCCAGAACGGTGGTCGCATGCTATTACGCTCTGGTTGCTGATTCTGGCGATTGTTTCAACCTCACAGTTGTGAATGCAGTACGTCCCCGTGCAATGTTTTATTCGCGCTCTGTTTGCTTCTCGCCTGCCGCCAGGCGTCGCTTATCTGTTTGCCGGGCCGTTATTGGTCGTTGAGCAGTTAAAACGGCAATTAGCGATTATTCATGAAGCGCAGCGTGCCCGCGGCGTGCCGCTGGATGAGGGCTGGTATCAGCGTTTACGTGCTATGCCCGCGTTAATTATTCCGCTAACACACAATGCGCTTAACGATCTGGCTGTCCGTGGTGCGGCGCTGGATATGCGGGCATTTCGGATCCACAACCGACGAACAACGTTGTGGGCACCAGCCGATAGCACCCTACAACGCGTAGCGCGTTACACCATGATCTTGCTGATGCTGACAGAATTCGGAGCGTGGATATGGTTACGTTAGAACAGTTCCGTTATTGCCCGACACACTCAACGCATCCTCCGTTCTGTTATGACTTTCACTATGTCAAACCGGGGATGGTCGCCATCTTTGGTGACAACGGCAGTGGCAAAAGTACGCTGGCACAGCTGATGGCGGGCTGGTATCCGGACTTTCTGCCAAGAGAGATAACAGGCACGGGGACGCTCCTCGGTACGCCCATTGGGCATCTCCCGCTTAATGAACAATCCGCCACCATCCAGCTCGTCCAGCAATCGCCCTATTTGCAGCTCTCCGGCTGTACCTTTAGCGTGGAAGAAGAAGTTGCCTTTGGGCCAGAAAATCTGTGTCTTGCTGAAGCAGAGATTATGGCGCGGATTGATGCCGCCCTGACTCTGACCGAGTGCCAGCCGTTGCGCCATCGTCACCCGGCAACACTCTCCGGTGGAGAGACACAGCGCGTGATCATCGCCTGCGCCATCGCGATGCAGCCAAAGCTCTTAATTCTTGATGAAGCCTTTAGCCGCCTGACACCGCAGGCCAGCGAAATGCTGTTGCAGCGCTTACAACACTGGGCGTTTGAACGTGGTTCGCTGATTATTCTTTTTGAACGTCATCGCACACCTTTCCTGAACTACTGCCAGCAAGCGTGGCAATTGCAAAACGGAGCGCTCCAGCCACTATGTTAACGTTAAATAAGATATCTTATCGCTGGCCTGGCGCGGCAACGGATTGTCTTTGCGACATTTCTCTGCAACTCAAACAAGGTGAATGGTTGGCGCTGACCGGTGACAATGGCGCAGGGAAATCGACGCTGTTACGAGTAATGGCAGGTCTTCTTACGCCCACAGCCGGTACGGTTATGCTGCAACAACAGGCGATGAAAAACCTGAAAAACCGCCAGCGCGCGGCAAAGGTTGGCGTACTGTTTCAGGAAGCGGAAAACCAACTTTTTCACAGCACCGTCGCTGACGAGATCGCATTTGGTTTGAAACTGCAAAAATGCCCGGCGGATGAAATCACTCAACGTACCCATGCTGCCCTGCAATGTTGTCAGTTAGCAGACACTGCCAACTCGCACCCGTTGGATCTGCATAATGCGCAGCGACGGATGGTCGCCGTCGCCTGCCTGGAAGCACTCTCTCCGCCACTATTACTGCTGGACGAGCCGAGTCGGGATTTTGACGAAAATTGGTTGAGCGTGTTTGAAAGCTGGCTGGAGAAGTGCCGCCAGCGAGGCACGAGCGTGGTAGCAATCAGTCATGACGCCGCATTTACCCGGCGTCATTTCTCTCGTGTGGTGCGGCTGGAAGATGGTGTAATCAGGAACGTTAATCCACCAGACGATATTCACCCGTAGCGGTCATCATTAAGGTCAAATTTGCAGGCAGACTCTCTTCCAGCCCCCGGCGAACATTCGGCCCGTCGGTACGGTCATAAAAGGCTTCTGCATCTGCCAGCGATACCCCTCCCGCCAGCTTGCGCCCCACCAGACGCTCCCGCAACGCAGCAGCTGGCGCGTTGATAAAGATCGAGAAATCACAAAATTGCGCAAGCTGGCACCACTTCTCGTCGTCCAGCAACAACCAGTTTCCTTCGACGATGACGAGTGGTGCGGTAACGTGCAACGCATCTTCAACAGGATCATGCTTTTGTCGATCGTACTGCGGCCACGTACAATCCCCTTCCACCACCTGGCGCAGATTTTCCGCCAGTTTCGCAACGTCAAATGTCTCTGGTGCGCCTTTGAAGGGGCGCAATTGATGCGCGTCCAGCCAGCTATTGTAATGGTGAAAACCATCCATCGGGAGCGCCTGAATAGCGGGCAGCTCCGGGTCTTGTTGCGCGAGATATTCCCAGAAGGTGGTTAGGGTAGATTTACCCGTCCCCGGCGGAGCGCAAAGAAAAACCACCGTACGCCGCTGCGGATTTACCGTCTGTAAGGCCGCCAGCATACGCAGCAACAGTTTATGCACGCGTTCTATCTCTTCATCATGGTACTGCGCTTGCACGTTCAGCCCATTCACCGTTAATTCAATTTTCACGGCGTTAATTCCTTTAAGGTGGTCGTTACTGCCAGCGTCAGCGCCGTTTTGACCATTCCGCTAAAACGCGCCTCTGACCAGACGGCGAAATCGGCGAACTTCATCGCTTTTAACGCATCGTAGAGCGTCGCATTGCGAGTTATACTGTTGACATTGCTGATAAAATCCCAGGTTATATCATCGGCAAATCCGGGCGTTTCATTCTGTTCGTTCAGGTAATGCCAGAACTGGAACGCGTGATATCCGCGTACAACCATTTATCCATTTTCCCCAACGCATAAATCAACGCAGTGCAACATCAATATCGTCAAGCGGCTGCTTTGGCGAAGCACGGCTTCACTGCATATTCCACGATCTCTTCATCGTCATCCACAAACAGCGACGGCAGAAACTGGCGTATCCCTTGGAGCAAAATGGTATGCCCGGAGTTTCATAAATGAAAATATTTGTCCGTGCATCCAGTTGTTAAGCACATCATCTTCTGTCAGCGTCGCCATCTGTCTTCCGATACATCACCATCAATGCAGGGAGTCTATTATATTACATGTTTCGGTCCGCGCCGCCGAT
The DNA here is from genome assembly GCA_048288465.1 of Shigella flexneri. GTDB lineage: Bacteria > Pseudomonadota > Gammaproteobacteria > Enterobacterales > Enterobacteriaceae > Enterobacter > Enterobacter flexneri_B. The sequence goes on from CP182556.1 coordinate 2,917,594, forward strand.
CAGAACTGCTGGTGTCGTACCCCATTCGCCGTCTGTTGGATACCGTTCACCAGCTCACCGCCTGTCACGCCCGTAGCGCTAAAGAGGTATTCGTCCCCCTCACCAGTTCATCGAGCTAGTACACACGGTTAACGTCAACGCCCATTGCCTTGCAACGCTTGCGCTCCTGCTCTGCAATCTGCCGATTTTCCGTGTAATCCCCAAGCCTGGGAAGTCAATCAGCTCGGCCTGCATATCCCGCCAATGCTTAACGGCACAGGCAGAAATCACGCCTTCTGCGCACCGCCGATGGTGTACATCACCGCAAGGATTATCCTGCCAGCAGGTCAGCACGCTGGCGGCGACATCGCCATCCGGCAGGGCAAAAACCTTCACGCCCAGCTGCGTCGCTTCTCCAATCGCGGCACTCAGGCGCGGTTATTCAGCGTAACCATGTGCAGCTTATCCAGCGGTTTGCCTAACGCTTTGCTACGTTGCGGAGGTCGTCCGTCAGAGGCAAGAGCAGATCAAATCGCGCCCGCCGCCAGCCGATCAACAACCAGCTTTTTCATATACATATCGGGCGCATGTAACAGGCTATCTCGAGGGGCGAAAGCCATGACCGCCAGCGCATTGCTCTGCCCCATCGCCACCATCCGCGTGCCTTCAATGGGATCAACCGCGATATCGACTTCTGGCCCATCGCCTTTGCCCACCTCTTCGCCAATCCACAGCATCGGCGCATGGTCAATTTATCCTTCGCCGATAACCACTCGTCCACGAAAAGCGACGTCGTTTAATGCCTGGCGCATCGCGGTGACCGCCAGGCCATCAATTTTATTTTTGTCGCCACATCCGGTTTGCGGCCAGGCAGCCAACGCTGCCTGTTCCGTAACGCGAAATAATGGCCACGCCAGGGACATCATTGCGCGGCCTCCCCGATATCAACGCCAAATTGTGCCAGCAGATATTTCTCGGCCTGTTCATTCCAGATGCCGTGCGTTTCCTCAACCAGCCGCGCCAACTCTTTAAACAGCGGATCGGTTTTGCCTTTTTCGGCAAAATCGGCAATGGCAGTGAGCGGCATGGTCACGCCGTTATAAATGAGTTTTTTACCGCCAGGGATATCCGGCAGATTGAGCACGGTTTCTGGCACCGCATCCAGGCCACCAATATGGGTCACCATAAACGACGGCTGTAACTGTCCTGTGGCGCTAAGGGCAATCGCCTCTTTCATGTCGTCCGTTGAACCGCCGGATGTACCGACTACGTGCGTGCTGTTATAATGGACGTTGTAGAAATTAAACGGCACTTTGAAGTTTTTATCCGTCAGCCCGGCAAAGAAGTTCAGACAGCCATCTTCCGCCAGTAATTCGTCAGCCATCTCAACGACAGCAGGCACCGCCGCATAAACAAAAATGTCATCGAACCCGACATCTCCTGTCAGCGCCCGCAGCATCTGGATAGGATCGCTCATCCCTTTGGTATTCACATACACCAGCTCAATGCCTTTACTGGCCGCCAGATCCACCGGCAGCAGCTTCTGCACCTGCGCCAGGCGTTTGTCGTCGATATCGACCACCACCACCCGTGACGGTTGTATGCCACCGTTAATGGCGTAATCGATAGCGCCAATGCCCATCGGACCCGCACACGCCAGCAGTGCAATATTGCCGCCAGGTTTGACGCCCATGCGATGCTCATAAACATATTGCGTGGTGTGATAATTGGCATGATAAGCACCAATAATGCAGCACATAGGCTCTGCCAGCGACGCCGCAGCAAAATAAGAGCCGTGATACGGTAATACGCAGCCCAAATTAATGGCGATTTCGGGAATAATCATATAAGTGGCATTGCCGCCAAAATATTCGTAGCTGTAGCCCGCTGAATATCCGCTTGGTAACCCCATCGCCGGTTGCAATACAAAACGCTGGCCTTTTTTATATTTGCCAGTGAGATTTTTACCCACTTCGACAATAACCCCGGCACATTCATGCCCGGTAATGACCGGATGATTTTCTAAATCGTCGGGTACGCGTTTATGTTCACTACCGAGTAACGCCGCTTTCCAGGTCGATAAACAGACGCTGTCAGAAATTACACTCACTAACAGTTCATTATCGGTAATTTCTGGCAGTTCAAATTCGGGTAATGACTCCAACTTACTGATAGTGTTTTATGTTCAGATAATGCCCGATGACCTTGTCATGCAGCTCCACCGATTTTGAGAACGACAGTGACTTCCGTACCAGCCTTGCCAGATGTTGTCTCAGATTCAGATTATGTCGCTCAATGCGCTGAGTGTAACGCTTGCTGATAACGTGCAGCTTTCCCTTCAGGCGTGATTCATACAGCGGACAGCCATCCGTCATCCATACCACGACCTCAAAGGCCGACAGCAGGCTCAGAAGACGCTCCAGTGTGGCCAGAGTGCGTTCACCGAAGACGTGCGCCACAACCGTCCTCCGTATCCTGTCATACGCGTAAAACAGCCAGCGCTGACGTGATTTAGCACCGACGTAGCCCCAATGTTCGTCCATTTCAGCGCAGACAATCACATCACTGCCCGGTTGTATGCGCGAGGTTACCGACTGCGGCCTGAGTTTTTTAAGTGACGTAAAACCGTGTTGAGGCCAACGCCCATAATGCGTGCACTGGCGCGACATCCGACGCCATTCATGGCCATATCAATGATTTTCTGGTGCTTACCGGGCTGAGAGGCGGTGTAAGTGAACTGTAGTTGCCATGTTTTACGGCAATGAGAGCAGAGATAGCGCTGATGTCCGGCAGTGCTTTTGCCGTTACGCACCACGCCTTCAGTAGCGGAGCAGGAAGGACATCTGATGGAAATGGAAGCCACGCAAGCACCTTAAAATCACCATCATACACTAAATCAGTAAGTTGGCAGCATTACCCTTTTGCTGAACGATAAACTGAGATTGATGATTCTGGAAAATAATCACTCAGCCGCATAAATTATCCTTATTTTATTTTAGGGTGCTGTCTGGTGAAAAAATAAAATACTCGTGCAGTTTAATGAAAGCAATTGAGCAGGGAAACCGTGTTTGAAAACAGTGAATTATTAATTTCTTATATAACATTGAGTTATAGATATAACAAACAAATGTCAAACACGCATATCGTCATGCATATTACATAATTGATATTTATTGCATATAAATATTCGCGATTTACACACACGTTCATCATTGCTTGTCCGCAAACGGACACATCAAGGTAATAAAAAAGGTCGCCGAAGCGACCTTTTACCCAAAATTCTGCTAATTACAGCATTTTTTTTGCTTTCGCAACGACGTTGTCGACAGTGAAGCCGAACTCTTCAAACAGCAGCTCTGCCGGAGCAGATCATCGAAGTGTGGTCATACCGACGATAGCACCGTTCAGGCCAACATGTTCGTACCAGTAGTCAGCAATGCCAGCTTCTACTGCAACACGAGCAGTAACCGCTTTCGGCAGGACAGACTCGACGGTAAGCCGCGTCCTGCTTGTCGAATGCGTCGGTAGACGGCATGGAAACCACGCGCGCCTTCACGCCTTCGGCAGTAGTTTTTCGTAGGCAGCGACAGCCAGTTCAACTTCAGAACCGGTAGCGATGAAAATCAGTTCCGGCTGGCCGGCACCGTCTTTCAGCACATAACGACCGCGCGCGATGTTTGCCAGCTGCTCTTCAGTACGCCACCTGCTGCGCCAGGTTCTGACGGGAGAGGATAAGCGCGGTTGGGCCATCCTGACGCTCAACGCCATATTTCGATGCGACCGCGGTTCGACCTGGTCACACGGACGCCATGTAGACATGTTCGGGGTCACGCGCAGAGGAGCGACCTGTTCTACCGGCTGGTGAGTCGGGCCATCTTCGCCCAGACCGATGGAGTCGTGGGGTGTAAACCATCAGCCTGACGCTGTTTCATCAGCGCAGCCGTACGTACGGCGTTACGTGCGTATCGACAAACGTCAGGAAGGTGGAGGTGTACGGCAGGAAGCCACCGTGCAGGGAGATACCGTTAGCAATCGCGGTCATACCGGACTCGCGAACACCGTAGTGGATGTAGTTACCTGCAGCATCTTCGTTGATTGCTTTAGAACGAGACCACAGGGTCAGGTTAGACGGTGCCAGGTCAGCAGAGCCGCCGAGGAATTCAGGCAACAGCGGGCCGAACGCTTCGATAGCATTCTGCGACGCTTTACGGCTGGCGATTTTCGCCGGATTAGCCTGCAGTTTAGCGATAAACTCTTTCGCTTTGGCGTCGAAGTCAGACGGCATTTCGCCTTTCATACCGCGGGTGATTCAGCGGCTTCCTGCGGATAAGCTTTCGCGTAAGCTGCGAATTTCTCGTTCCATGCGGATTCTTTCGCCTGACCTGCTTCTTCGCATCCCACTGAGCATAGATTTCAGACGGGATTTCGAACAACGCCTATTTCCAGCCCAGCTGTTCGCGGGTCAGTGCAATTTCAGCGTCGCCCAGCGGCGCACCGTGGGGAGTCATGAGTACCGGCTTTGTTCGGGGAACCGAAACCGATGATCGTTTTGCACATCAGCAAGGACGGTTTGTCAGTCACTGCGCGCGCTTCTCTACCGCGCGTTCATGGCATGCCGCGTCATGGCCGTCGATGTCGCGAATAACGTGCGAGCCGTAAGCTTCGAAACGCATTGCGGTGTCGTCGGTGAACCAGCCTTCAACGTGACCATCGATGGAGATACCGTTGTCATCGTAGAACGCAATCAGTTTACCCAGCTTCAGCGTACCCGCCAGAGAGCAAACCCCGTGGGGAGATGCCTTCCATCATGCAGCCGTCGCCCATGAAGGCGTAGGTGTAGTCGTCGACAATGTCGTGGCCCGGACGGTCACCTGCGCCGCCAGCGTTTTTCTGCAATCGCCATACCGACTGCGTTGGCAATACGTGACCCAGCGGACCGGTGGTGGTTTCGACACCAGCGGTATGACCTACTTCCGGGTGGCCCTGGAGTTTTAGAGTGCAGCTGACGGAAGTTTTTCAGTTCTTCCATTGGCAGATCGTAACCGGTGAGGTGCAGCAGGCTGTAATCGGCATGGAGCCGTGGCCGTTGGACAGCACGGAGCGGTCACGGTCAGCCCAGGACGGATCTGCGGGTTGTGTTCAGGAAATCACGCCACAGGACTTCGGCAATGTCAGCCATACCCATAGGGGCACCCGGGTGACGGATTTGGCTTTCTGTACTGCGTCCATGCTCAGCGCACGAATGGCATGGCAAGCTCTTTACGTGAGGACATTTTGACTCCAGATCGGATGATGAAGGGCACGCCCTTAACGACTTGACGACAGCGCGTTTGGGCTACGCGGGCAACCGCCAACAATTCACCGCAAGCCGCGCGTCATGTACATGGAACATCCTTTGCCGCTTCAGAACTCTCTGGATCATGCTCGCATGTTCGCAATCTACTCGCCCGTCCGCTGCGCTTTTCCTTTACTGGATCGAGCGTCGGTTCACCTGCAAACGGCGTATTTTAGAATAATCCTGACCTTGTGCGGAAGAAAAACATGAAAATTTGCGCCTTATTGGTAGCAATCAGCGTGGATACGGTACTGACCGGTTGCCAGGACATGGACTCCAACGGACTGCTCTCATCAGGAGCGGAAGCTTTTCAGGCTTAGCAGTTGAGTGATGCGCAGGTGAAAACCCTCAGCCACAGGCATGTAGGAGATGGACAGCAAGGCGACGATTGCGCCAGCCAATAGCGAATACGCTAAACGTCTGACAACTATTGCCAATGTGCTAGGCAACAATATCAACGGTTAGCCGGGAATCACCAAAGTGTATATGGCGTAGGAGGTGAACCGCTTTGCAATGGCTAACGGCTGTATCCGCGTCTATAGCGGGCTGATGGATATGATGACGGGTAACGAATCTCGAAGCGGTGATCGGTCACGAAATGGGGCACGTCGCGGTAGGCCATGTGAAGAAAGGGATGCAGGTGGCACTTGGTACAAATGCCGTGCGCGTAGCTGCGGCCTCTGCGGGCGGATTGTCGGCAGTTTATCTCAATCACAACTCGGTGATCTGGGCGAGAAATTAGTCAATTCGCAATTCTCCCAGCGCCAGGAAGCAGAAGCCGATGATTATCTTACGATCTTCTGCGCCGACGCGGCATCAGCCCGGCAGGTCTGCCACGAGCTTTGAAAAACGGCAAAACTGGAAGAAGGTCGCCAAAGCTCAATGTTTGACGACGATCCTGCATCCGCCGAACACGCCCGGCATATTCGCGATCGCATGAGCGCGGATGGGATTAAGTAAGGCCTGGTGGTGTCGACGTAGGTCAGATAAGGCGTTCACGCCGCATCTGACATGGAATGGCACTTTTGTTACCCTGTGCGCATTGCCGGATGCGATGCTGACTGCATCTTATCCGGCCTACGGGTGGCATCGCATCTGGTGCTTACTCGCCCTTTTTCGCCGCCTGAATATACAGCATCTCCAGCGCCAGCGTCGCCGCAGCCAGAGCGGTGATTTCGACTGATCGTATGCCGGAGCCACTTCACTAGTCCATCCCAACAATGTTGGAATTTTTCAGGCCCGTGCCAGTTGAATAGCACGATCGGAGGTCAGGCCGCCAATCACTGGCGTACCGGTGCCTGGTGCAAAAAGCAGGATCCAGGCAGTCGATATCAAAAGTCAGGTAAACCGGCATATCACCCACAATCTGTTTCACTTGGGCGATAACGTCATCCACGCTGCGATGGTTCACTGGCGGGCGTCCAGCACGGTAAAGCCGTTGTCTTTATCAAATCGGTACGAATACCAATCTGCACGGAATGATTCGGGTGGAGTAGATCTTCTTCGGGCGCGAATACAACATGGTGCCGTGGTCAAATTCACAACCGTTCGCGTAGGTATCGGTGTGGGCGTAAAGAGTACGAGCGCCATTTCGCCGAAATGCTTCGCATGAGCACGCAGCAGCGGCAGCGTAACGAAGTGGTCACCACCAAGGAGAGCATACGCTTACCGCAGCCAGCAGCTTCTGGCGTGTGCCTGCAGTTTTTCGCTCATCTCACGGGCATCGCCAAAAGGCGTGTAGCAATATCGCCGCAGTCCACGACGTTCAGACGCTCACGCATGTCAAAATTCCACGGGAAGCGGTTGTGTTCCCAGGCCAGATCGTCGAAACCTGACGGAATTGCTGCCGGCCGTGACGACCACCGGCACGGCCAGAGGTGGCCATGTCAAAGGCACGCCGGTGATCACCCAGTCGGCATCGCTGTCATACGGCTGGAAGTTCATCGGCAGGCGTAAAAGACCAAAGGCGTTGGAAACCAGTGAGTTATCGTATTGATGACCTAAGGTGCTCATGGATGGACTCTTATTACAAAGTCGATATAAAAAACCCTTCCGCGTCGTTAGGCCCGACGAGGTAGGGTTGGATTTGCGAAACACAAGTTGTGCTAATTATCGCCTTAAATGGGCGAGGCATCAAGCGAGGTTGCTATTTCCGACACGGTGGCGGCGCATAGCCATTGTTATCTGCCGAAGGCTTGTCCAGAGCACGGCGGCAGCGCGTTCGCGCCTCGCCTTGTAATTGAAAGGCGGCGAAGCCGATTACCCTGGTATTACGCACATCGCCTTGCGCCGAATTGGCTGCGTAGGAATCAGCAACGTTGGCGAACTGAAAAGCCGCTTCGGTATGTTTATTTTGCGGAATCCTTTAATCGCTAATGATCTCCGGCATTCACAATATAACCGTTGTTATTCAGCGAATCTTGTTGCCATTCAGAACGTCCAGGCCATCAACCGTAGCAACGATCTCGTAGTGGTGTTACGACTGTAATTGCGGACATATAATTGATAATTCACTTCCTACTCTGGCATGGATGAATACTGTATTGTTGGTTCATAACCGATGAATCATAAACCCGCGTAATAGGTAGAGAATTAAAATTACCATCGCCAGAGGTAGCATATTAAGATTACTAGCCGAATGCTCTCGTGTAATCAAAAGCCGGAAAGGAGCAGTCGTCACCGGAAGGCATAAGTAAAAACGACCATCTTGAAGCATCTCTGCCGGGATCACACAAGGTCGCTCAGCAGATACGCCCTGAACCGCCCGGACCGTACAGTGCTCACCCCAGGCGTGCCGACATTTCCCGTCCCTTCTATTCTGCTCATACTGGAACAACGGCCAGCAGCACGATTAATGCCACACCACACGTATCTCGCAATTTTCTTCCTTTTCACAACTTTTATTTCTGCAGCGATTTTAATGCGGGAGATTACCTATTGGGGAGTTATTTAAGAATATATAAAAGAAAGTAGTGTAATTTATTTTTAAGAATATATAAAAAGAAAGCGGACCGATTTACGTAAAAGTACTGCCGAAAACAAGACGACTTAGTAAATAAATCGCCCCGCCAGCAGAATCGCCAGCAGAACTAATCTTAAATTTCATCTTCAAGATAGGTATAACTGTACAAACCTGCCTCGAACTCTTCAAGGAACTCTTGTCCAGTTCAGCATCAAGATCGGTTTCTAACTTGATCGCGGAACTGAGTTAACAGCGTTTTCGGATCGAGCTGTACATATTGCAGCATGTCCGCCACGGTATCACCTTGCTCAGACAGTTCCACTTCTTACGCTACCGTCAGGGAAGACGAACACGTCAACCGCTTCGGTATCACCGGACAGGTTGTGCATATTGCCGAGGATCTCCGGATATCGCCGACCATAAAGAGACCGAGCATCGGCGGATTCTCTGGATGGTATCCGGCATTGGCATTGTCGTGGCAATACCGTCACCATGAATATAGTGGTCGATAGCACCGTCAGAGTCACAGGTAATATCCAGCAGCACAGCGCGACGTTCCGGCACTTGATCCAGCCCTTCCAGCGGCAGAACCGGGAGCAACTGGTCGATCCCCCATGCGTCCGGCATCGACTGGAACGGCGAGAAGTTGACGTACATTTTGTCCGCCATACGTTCCTGCAGCTCGTCGATAATCGGACGATGAGCACGGTTTTGCGGATCGAGCTGCTTTTGCACTTCATGGCACATGCTCAGAAAATAAAGCTGCTCAGCCCATGCACGTTCTTGCAGGCTAAAGGTGCCGGAAGAGTAGCCGATATGAATGTCGTGCAGATCCATCTGACTGTCGTGTAACCATTCACGCAGAACGGCGAGTTCCGGTTCGTGCATCTCCTGCGCGTTTTCCCACATGCCTTGCAGCGCGCGCGGCGCATCTTCAGAGGCGCGGTCGGCACCGTGTATCGTTACGTTCCACGCCGATGATATTAGACACCAGCACGGTTGATGCGCAGTCACCGCACAACCGATTCGGTGATTACCGTCAGATGCGGCAGACCGTTTTCTTCACACGCATCACCAATCGCCCAGATGATGTTGTTGGCATATTCATTCAGGCCGGTAGTTTACGGAGCAGTCAGACTGCGAACGGGTACTTGCATAGTCCACGCCCAGACCGCCGCCGACGTCGAAGCACTGAAGTATTGACGCCCAGCTTGTGCAGTTCACGTAGAAACGCGCCGATTCACGAACGCCTGTGGCGATATCGCAAGACTCGCCATCTGCGAACCGAGGTGGAAATGAAGTAGCTTGCAGGCTGTCGAGACGCCCGGCTTCACGCAGGGTTTCAACCAGTTGCGGTACCTGAGTCGCGAGCCGGCGGCACGGTTTCAATTCTTCCCGCGGAGGACTCCCGTTTACCCGAGCCCTGCAAGCCAGACGTCCACGCACCCCCAGACGAGGAACGACATTCCAGACGTTCTGCTTCATCCAGCACAATGGCGATTTCTGAGCATCTTCTCGATGACCAGGTAGACCTTGTGGCCCATCTTCTCGCCAGTTAATGCCAGGCGGATATATTCGCGGTCTTTATAACCGTTGCAGACGGTGACGCTATGGGTCATGCCAGCATGTGCCAGCACCGCCATCAACTGCTTTCGAGCCTCCTTCCAGACCCAGCGGTTCGCCCAAATGAATCAGGACTCAATCACGCGGCGGTGCTGGTAACTTTGATAGTAACAAGGAAGTAATCGCCGTTATAGCCGGTAGGATTCCCGCGCACGTTTGAACGCGGCGTTAATGGAACGCAAACGGTGCTGGAGGATCTGTGGGAAACAGAACAGTGCAGGCAGACGCTGACCCTGTGCTTCACGAGTTTTTCACTAACTCGCCAGATCGACGCGAGCTTCCGGGACGTCCGGGTCCGGGCACACGCTGATGTGGCCAGCTGGTTAACGTCATAGTAGTTATTGCCCCACCAGGCAATATGTAAGTACGCAGCATCTTGCTGGCTTCCTGGGAGCTTATTGCAACCTTCTGCATGGAGCGTAGTACACCGTGTTCGCCCGCTGACGAAGGCAAACCCATAGACATGTCGTAGACATAGCGAACTTCAAATTATTTTATTAAGTGTAAAACAGTTAACGACTATCGCAGCCTGGAACTGCGATAACAACCCGTAGCACATGGATTTTCCAGCAGTGTGCTGCTGACGCTCCGACTGCGCAACCGGTTTCTTTTTCATAACGTTATTAAGCACATAACCGAACGTAAGTGTGACAGTTCGGCGAGTCACGAGAAAGCTCTTGTTTTTACAAGAGCGCCCTTGTTGAGTCCTCAGTAACTGTAACCAGCTCTTAAATCCTAGAAGCGCCGAGATGGGTATAACATCGGCAGGTATGCAAAGCAGAGATGCAGAGTGCGGGGAACGAATCTTCACCAGAACGGTCGACAGGTTAAGCAGCAGACAACGGTTCATTATTTCGCATCACCTCCACGGCCGCCTGTTAAGACGAACCCACAAGCCAAAATCTCTGATTTCAACCCGGCTGGAAGTGGCAACACGAAAGAAATGTCGTGTGCTTTTTATTTAAGCCGCGCGCCGCGTTTTATACCCCACAATGGCAGAAAATTGCAAAAGATAAATACGCAGAATGCCGGCATTGTCAGGAAAAATTTCCAGCCACGTTTTTAACAGAATGAGACACGATTCAAAAAAAAGTGGAAATCGGGTGAAGAATTGACCTAAAATAGCCATCCAGATGTTAATCCATCATACCGATTAACACTCAGACTGCCAGTGTTTTTAACCTGCAGAGTCGTGGTAGGATCCGCTACCACAGAAAATCCACACAACAGTTTGAGCTAACCAAATTCTCTTTAGGTGATATTAAATATGGCAAAACACCTTTTACGTCCGAGTCCGTCTCTGAAGGGCATCTGACAAAATTGCTGACCAAATCTCTGATGCCGTTTTAGACGCGATCCCTCGGACAGGATCCGAAAAGCACGTGTTGCTTGCGAAACCTACGTACAAACCGGCATGGTTTTAGTTGGCGGCGAAATCACCAGCAGCGCCTGGGTAGACATCGAAGACATGGCCCGTAACACCGTTCGCGAAATTGGCTATGTACATTCCGACATGGGCTTTGACGCTAACTCCTGTGCGGTTCTGAGTGCTATCGGCAAACAGTCTCCTGACATCAACCAGGCGTTGACCGTGCCGATCCGCTGGAACAGGGCGCGGTGACCAGGGTCTGATGTTTGGCTACGCAACTAATGAAACCGACGTGCTGATGCCAGCACCTATCACCTATGACACCGTCTGGTACAGCGTCAGGCTCAAGTGCAAAAACGGGACTCTGCCGTGGCTGCGCCCGGACGCGAAAAGCCAGGTGACTTTCCAGTATGACGACGGCAAAATCGTTGGTATTGACGCTGTCGTGCTTTCCACCAGCACTCTGAAGAGATCGACCAGAAATCGCTGCAAGAAGCGGTAATGGAAGAGATCATCAAGCCAATTCTGCCGCTGAACGGCTGACTTCCGCCACCAAATTCTTCATCAACCCGACCGGTCGTTTCGTTATCGGTGGCCCAATGGGTGACTGCGGTCTGACTGGTTGTAAAATTATCGTTGATACCTACGGCGGCATGGCGCGTCACGGTGGCGGTGCATTCTCTGGTACAGAATCGATCAAAAGTGGACCGTCCGCTGCGTACCAGCACGTTATGTTGCGCACCGTTGCTGCTGGCCTGGCCAATCGTTGTGAGATTTAGGTTTCCTACTCAATCGGCGTGGCTGAACCGACTTCCATCATGGTAGAACTTTCGGTACTGAGAAAGTGCCTTCTGAACAACTGACTCTGCTGGTACGTGAGGTCTTCGACCTCGCCCATACGGTCTGATTCAGATGCTCGATTTGCTGCACCCGATTTACAAAGAAACCGCAGCATACGGTCAGCTTGGTCGTGAACATTTCCCGTGGGAAAAAACCGACAAAGCGCAGCTGCTGCGCGATGCTGCCGGTCTGAAGTAATCTTTCTTCACCTGCTTTCAAAGGCCAGCCTCGCGCTGGCCTTTTTCTTTTACCTCACCGCGGTGGATAGGCATTCACGCCGCATCCGGCAAAAAGCTGCCCGCACAAGGACATTATCTGTTCCTCAACACGTTTTATCGCAAATTATCATCACTACTGAAACCGATTACACCAATAACACCAGCCAAATATTTGTAATATTTTCATATTATTATTCAGTTTTCACAGTTGTTACATTTCTTTTCAGTAAAGTCTTAATTGCAGATAACAGCGTTTAATCTATGATGATATAACTCAATTATTTTCATGCACTTAAACCATAACTGAGTAAATGTTAGTGTAAGCGATTACACTAATGTGATTTGCTTCACATCTTTTACGTCGTACTCACCTATCTTAATTCACAATAAAAAATAACCATATTGGAGGGCATCATGCCTGACGCTAAAAAACAGGGGCGGTCAAACAAGGCAATGACGTTTTTGGTCTGCTTCCTTGCCGCTCTGGCGGGATTACTCTTTGGCCTGGATATCGGTCTAATTGCTGGCGCACTGCCGTTTATTGCAGATAAAATTGCAGGTTACTTCGCACACGCAAGAATGGGTCGTAAGCTCCATGATGTTCGGTGCGGCAGTCGGTCGGTGGGCAGCGGCTGGCTCTCCTTTAAACTCGGGCGCAAAAAAGAGCCTGATGATCGGCGCAATTTTGTTTGTTGCCGTTCGCTGTTCTCTGCGGCTGCGCCAAACGTTGAAGTACTGATTCTTTCCGCGTTCTACTGGGGCTGGCGGTGGGTGTCGCCTCTTTACCGCACCGCTGTACCTCTCTGAAATTGTGCCGGAAAAAATTCGTGGCAGTATGATCTCGATGTATCAGTTGATGATCACTATCGGGATCCTCGGTGCTTATCTTTCTGATACAGCCTTCAGCTACACCGGTGCATGGCGCTGGATGCTGGGTGTGATTATCATCCCGGCAATTTTGCTGCTGATTGGTGTCTTGTTCCTGCCAACAGCCCACGTTGGTTTGCCGCCAAACGCCGTTTTGTTCATGCCGAAACGCGTGCTGCTACGCCTGCGTGCCACCAGCGCGGAAGCGAAACGCGAACTGGATGAAATCCGTGAAAGTTTGCAGGTTAAGCAGAGTGGCTGGCGTTGTTTCAAAGAACAGCAACTTCCGCCGCGCGGTGTTCCTTGGCGTACTGTTCAGGTAATGCAGCAGTTCACCGGGATGAACGTCATCATGTATTACGCGCCGAAAATCTTCGAACTGGCGGGTTATACCAACACTACCGAGCAAATGTGGGGGACCGTGATTGTCGGCCTGACCAACGTACTTGCCACCTTTATCGCAATCGGCCTTGTTGACCGCTGGGGACGTAAACCAACGCTAACGCTGGGCTTCCTGTGATGGCTGCTGGCATGGGCGTACTCGGTACAATGATGTATATCGGTATTCACTCTCCGTCGGCGCAGTATTTCGCCATCGCCATGCTGCTGATGTTTATTGTCGGTTTTGCCATGAGTGCCGGTCCGCTGATTTGGGTACTGTGCTCCGAAATTCAGCCGCTGAAAGGCCGCGATTTTCCATCGCCAGCTCCACTGCCACCAACTGGATTGCCAACATAATTGTTGGCGCAACGTTCCTGACCATGCTCAACACGCTGGGTAACGCCAACACCTTCTGGGTGTATGCGGCTCTGAACGTACTGTTTATCCTGCTGACATCGTGGCTGGTACCGGAAACCAACACGTTTCGCTGGAACATATTGAACGTAATCTGATGAAAGGTCGTAAACTGCGCGAAATCGGCGCTCACGATTAATCTCCCAAGCTTCCTCCATCGCGGAGGAAGCCACCTCTTGCAGTCATCTTTCTTCGCTCTACCTCTGCAGCTTGAAAACATCCCCATCTCCATATCGCCATCCAAGAGCCGTTATGCGTCGCCTGCGGGAAGAGCTCGCCAGGCCAACCGAAGCTAGGGCGTAACTACCGGAGCCAAAACTCTCTTACACCCAGCGCGGAAACTCCGCCGGAACGGCCTGGCTGGAAAGCTATGAAATTCGCCTCAATCCCGTTTTGTGTTGGAAAACAGTGAAGCTTTTCATGAAGAAGTGGTATCGCACGAACTGGCACATTTGCTGGTATGGAAACATTCGGCCGCGTAGCGCCACATGGCAAAGAGTGGAAGTGGATGATGGAAAGCGTGCTGGGTGTCCCGCCCGTCGTACGCATCAGTTCGAACTGCAATCCGTGCGTCGCAACACCTTCCCCTACCGCTGCAAGTGCCAGGAGCATCAGCTACGTACGCCGCCATAATCGCGTAGTTCGTGGCGAGGCCGTCTACCGCTGTGTTCACTGCGGTGAACAGCTGGTCGCAAATAACCACCTGAACTATCAGGAACTTTCCTGATCTGGCTGATTGCATACCAAAACAACTTTCGCTACGTTGCTGGCTGTTTTAACACGGAGTAAGTGATGTACCGTTATTTGTCTATTGCTGCGGTGGTACTGAGCGCAGCATTTCCGGCCGGCGTTGGCCGAAGGTATCAATAGTTTTCTCAGGCGAAAGCCGCGGCGGTAAAAGTCCACGCTGACGCGCCCGTACGTTTTATTGCGGATGTAAAATTAACTGGCAGGGCAAAAAAGGCGTTGTTGATCTGCAGATCGTGCGGCTATCAGGTGCGCAAAAATGAAGACCGCGCCAGCCGCGTAGAGTGGGAACACGTCGTTCCCGCCTGGCAATTCGGTCACCAGCGGCAGTGCTGGCAGGACGGTGGACGTCAAAACTGCGCTAAAGATCCGGTCTATCGCAAGATGGAAAGCGATATGCATAACCTGCAACCGTCAGTCGGCGAGGTGAATGGCGATCGCGGCAACTTTATGTACAGCCAGTGGAATGGCGGCGAAGGCCAGTACGGTCAATGCGCCATGAAGGTCGATTTCAAAGAAAAAGCTGCCGAACCACCAGCGCGTGCACGCGGTGCCATTGCGCGCACCTACTTCTATATGCGCGACCAATACAACCTGACACTCTCTCGCCAGCAAACGCAGCTGTTCAACGCATGGACAAGATGTATCCGGTTACGACTGGGAGTGCGAGCGCGATGAACGCATCGCGAAGGTGCAAGGCAATCATAACCCGTATGTGCAACGCGCTTGCCAGGCGCCAAAGAGCTAACCTACACTAGCGGGACTCTTTTTGTTAACCCCTACCCCACGCGTACAACCGCGTGGGAGACGACGCGGATTTTTGACGATGCGTATCCCCCGCACATCATCCTGAACCACTGACCAGCCATTCTCACATCGCGCTTTGCGAAGATGCCGCCAACCATATCGGCGCGTACTGCGCATGGGCGGGCAGGCGTTGCAATTGTTTGACGGTAGCAACCAGGTCTTTGACGCCGAAATTTCCAGCGCCAGCAAAAAAAGCGTGGAAGTGAAGGTGCTGGAAGGCAAGATCGACGATTGCGAATCTCCGCTGCATATTCACCTCGGTCAGGTGATGTCGCGTGGTGAAAAAATGGAATTTACGATCCAGAAATCGATCGAACTCGGTGTAAGCCTCATTACGCCACTTTTTTCTGAGCGCTGCGGCGTTAAACTGGATAGTGAACGTCTGAACAAGAAGCTCCAGCAGTGGCAGAAATTGCAATTGCTGCCTGTGAGCAGTGTGGTCGTAAACTGGTGCCGGAATCGCCCAGCGATGGTTCTGGAAGCCTGGTGTGCAGAGCAGGATGAAGGACTGAACCTGAATCTTCACCGCGCGCCAGTAACAGCATCAATACGTTGCCGTTACCGGTTGAACGCGTCGCCTGCTGATCGGCCCGGAAGGCGGTTTATCGGCAGATGAAATTGCCATGACTGCCCGCTATCAATTTTACTATATCCTGTTGGGACCTCGCCTTTCCGTCGAGACTACCGCGCTCACCGCCATTACCGCGCTGACAAGTACGATTTGGCGATTTGGGCTAACGGAGAAGAATAATGATCAAGCTTGGCATCGTGATTGACCCCTATCGCAAACATCAACATCAAGAAAGATTCCAGTTTCGCTATGTTGCTGGAAGCACAGCGTCGTGGTTACGAACTTCACGATATGGAGATGGGCGATTCGTATCTTATTAATGGCGAAGCCCGCGCCCAGACCCGTACGCTCAACGTGAAGCAGAACTACGAGAGTGGTTTTCGCTCGTTGGTGGTAGGATTCCGCCGCTGGCCGATCTCGATGTGATCTGATGGTACAGACCCGTCGTTTGATACCGAGTTTATCTACGCGACCTATATTCTGGAACGTGCCGAAGAGAAAGGGACGCTGATCCGTTAACAAGCCGCAGAGCCTGCGCGACTGTAACGAGAGACTGTTTACCGCCTGGTTTTTGACTAACGCCAGAAACGCTGGTTACGCGCAAGAAAGCGCAGCTAAAAGCGTTCTGGGAGAAACACAGCGACATTATCTTGAGCCGCTCAACGGTATGGGCGGCGCGTCGATTTTCCGCGTGAAGGAAGGCGATCGGAACCTCGGCGTGATCGCCGAAACCGGACCAGCATGGCACTTGCACCGCGATGGCCAAAATTACCTGCCAGCCATTAAAGATGGCGACAAACGCGTGCTGGTGGCGGATGGTGAGCCGCAATCGTACTGCCTGGCGCGTATTCCGCAGGGGGGCGAAACCCGTGGGAATCTGGCTGCCGGTGGTCGCGGCGACCTTGTCCGCTGATGAAAGTGACTCGCAAATCGCCCGTCAGATTGGGCCGACGCTGAAAGAAGAAGGGCTGATCTTCGTTGGTCTGGATATCATCGGCTACTGTCTGACTGAAATGAACGTCACCAGCCCAACCGTATTGTGAGATTGAGGCAGAGTTTCTGGCGTCGATCACCGGAACGTTAATGGATGCCATCGAAGCACGTTTACAGCAGCAGTAACCGACCTTAGCGAGAAGGATCCCGTTGAGACTTGAGTGACAGCGCCCTCTTCGACGCATACTGGGCGCGTCGCTTTTTTAACCAGGAAACAGAACCTCTGACAATGAATTTACAGCATCACTTTCTTATTGCCATGCCTGTTCTCCAGGATTCGATTTTCCGTTGTTCCGTGGTCTACATTTGCGAACATAATACCAATGGTGCAATGGGATTATCGTCAACAAGCCGCTGGAAAATCTCGAAATTCAAGGGATTCTGGAAAAGCTGAAGATTATGCTGGAGCCGCGTGATGAATCAATCCGTCTGGATAAACCGGTTATGCTGGCGGTCCGCTGGCTGAAGATTTGGTTTATTTTGCATACTCCGCCCTCCAATTTTGCTTCCAGCATTCGCATTTTCAGACAACACGGTAATGACCACTTCCCGCGATGGGCTGGAAACGCTCGGCACCGATAAACAACCGTCTGACGTATTGGTGGCTCTGGGTTATGCCTCCTGGGAGGAAGGTCAACTGGAACAAGAAGTTCTCGATAATGCGTGGCGTACGGCCCCGGGAGATCTGAATATTCTGTTCGTCGCCTATCGCCGACCGCTGGCGCCAGGCGGCAAACTGATTGGTGTGGATATTCTCACCATGCCTGGTGTGGCAGGACACGCCTGAGTGAGTGGAACCTTACTCGCCTTCGACTCGGCACCAAGAGCTTGGCGTAGCGGTCGGCCAGACGCATTACCGGCACCGCTCGCCCTTTGCCTGCAATTAAAGCACAGGACGGTATGCGGGACTGGAACATTATCGAGCGTTTACTGAAAGAGTGGCAGCCGGACGAAGTTATTGTCGGTTTGCCGCTGAATATGGACGGCACCGAGCAACCATTGACTGCCAGAGCGCGCAAAGTCGCCAACCGTATTCATGGTCGTTTCGGCGTTGAAGGAAAGTCCATGACGAGCGTCTTAGCACCGTGGAAGCCGTTTGGCTTGTTTGAACAGGGCGGCTATCGGGCGCTCAACAAAGGCAAAGTCGACTTGCCTCTCCGGTTATTATTCTTCAAAGTTATTTCCAGCAGGGATATTAAGGCGATTTTAAAGCCTTGCGGATAGTCGTTACCGTCATTTTGCCGGATGCTGCGTGAACACCTTATCCAGCACACATCTGGTAGCGGCTGTAGGCCTGATAAGACGCGTTAGCGTCGCATCAGACATTTATTGCCTTTGTAGGCCCATAAGCCTGCGCATTGGCATGGCAACTGACAAACGCCCTTCCCCCACCCGGTGCCGATAACTCTGCTGAAACGTTATCATTCTCACCTGCTGCCCGGTTTGAACAACATGTGGTAACTGGTGGGTTTTCCCTTCACGAATCAAATTCCCCACCGCGGGTGTGTTATTAGTATTTTAAATAGCGCCACGGTCCTTCCTGTTTATCGACTTCCAGCTTTTGCGACAGCACTGCCCGTGAACTACCTGCCAGTTGATTACGCACGGGGTCTTTTTCTGCGCCGGAAATGAATCACCAGTCGTCAACTGCCTGCGCCGCACGACGTGTATGTAGGTTGCCAGCACCAGATGCCCGGTTCTGCCGCCGTCAGCGCCAGACGGATTGTCTCACTGTCACGTAGCTCTCCGAGCAAAATCACATCAGGATCTTCCCGCAATGCGCCCAAAATCCCGACGCCAACGTCATACAGTGCAAACGAATTTCCCGCTGCTGGATTAAACATCGCTGGCTGGCATAGAGATATTCCACAGGATCTTCCAGCGTCAGAATATGCGCATCGGCACGTCGATTAAGATAGCCAACCATCGCCGCCAGCGTGGTAGATTCGCCATTCCCCGTCGCCCCCGTCACCAGAATCAGGCCATTCTCGCTCTTTAGTAATTCTGGCAATACTGGTGGCGCACCAAGCTGTTCGAGCCGTGGACAGTGCGAAGGTAATAACCGTAACGCCAGAAAAATACCTTGCCGTTGCGCGAGCCGCACTGCCACGCAACCGCCGGTTTTCCGCCAGCGACACGGCAAAATCCAGCTCGCCATTTTCCAGAATATTGCCCGCTGATCGTCATCCAGCCACTCCCGCAGTAGCTCTTCGACGTCCGGCGCATCAAACGGCGCAGCTTCCATTAGCCCGCGAATGCGCCATCGTGCGGGCCAGGCGCTGCACAGGTGTAGATCCGAGACGTTATGCTTTACACTAAGGGCCACAATTTCTTCCATATTCATACTAAGATCCTCGGAAAATGAACGATATTGCGCATAACCTCGCACAGGTCCGGGACAAAATCTCAGCGGCTGCAACGCGTTGCGGCCGTTCTCCAGAAGAAATTACGCTGCTTGCAGTCAGTAAAACAAAACCTGCGAGCGCCATCGCAGAAGCCATCGATGCCGGGCAGCGTCAATTTGGCTAAAACTACGTTCAGGAAGGGGTAGATAAAATTCGCCACTTTCAGGAACTGGGCGTACAGGATTAGGATGGGATTTTATTGGCCTGTTGCAGTCTAATAAAGCTGCCTGGTGGCAGAGCATTTCGATGGTGTCATACCATCGACCGTTTGCGCATTGCTACCCGCCTCAACGATCAGCGCCCGGCACAACTTCCCCCTCTTACGTACTGATTCAAATTAATATTAGTGATGAAAACAGTAAGTCCGGGATTCAACTGGCAGACCTGGAGCCAGCTGGCAGCGGCAGTCGTGAAACTACCGCGTTTACGTCTGCGCGGGCTGATGGCATCCTGCGCCTGAGTCAGAATATGTAAGGCAGTTTGAAGTTGCACGTCAAATGGCTGTAGCATTTGCCGGACGAAAACGCGCTACCCGCATATCGACACGCTCTCTCTGGGAATGTCGGACGATATGGAAGCCGCCATTGCGGCAGGTAGCACGATGGTTCGTATCGGCACTGCAATTTTTGGTGCGCGTGATTACTCTAAAAATAAGGAATTAAAGGAACGCCATGAATACGTTGACTTTCCTGCTTTCAACGGTCATTGAGCTGTATACCATGGTGCTGTTATTACGCATCTGGATGCAGTGGGCTCTATTGTGATTTTTACAACCCCTTCTCACAGTTTGTAGTGAAGGTAACGCAGCCAATTATCGGGCTACTGCGCCGCGTTATTCCGGAATGGAACCATTGACAGCGCCTCGCTGCTGGTTGCCTTATTCTCAGGTTTATAAAGCCATCGTGCTGTTTAAAGTGGTGATCTTCCTGCCAATCATCTGGATTGCTGGTTTACTGATTCTGCTGAAAACCATCGGCCTGCTGATTTTCTGGGTCCTGCTGGTGATGGCGATTATGAGCTGGGTAAGCCAATGTCGTAGTCCGATTGAATACGTGCTGATTCAGCTGGCCGATCCGCTGCTGCGCCCGATTCGCCGCCTGCTACCGGCAATGGGTGGGATCGATTTCTCGCCGATGATCCTTGTTCTGCTGCTGTATGTCATCAGATGGGTGTCGCAGAAGTATTACAGGCAACCGGAACATGCTGCTGCCGGGGCTGTGGATGGCGTTATGAGTGCCGTAGCAGTTAATGATGACGGTCTCGTTTTACGGCTTTATATTCAGCCGAAAGCCAGCCGTGATTTTATTGTCGGTTTACATGGCGACGAAGTTAAAGTCGCCATTACCGCGCCGCCGGTTGATGGCCAGGCCAACAGCCATCTGGTGAAGTTTCTCGGTAAGCAATTCTGGGTAGCCAAAAGCCAGGTGGTAATTGAAAGGGCGAATCTTGGCCGCCACAAACAAATTAAAATCATTACCCAACAAATCCCGCCAGAAATCGTGGCGTTAATTAATTAGGTATCCTATGCAAAAAGTTGTCCTCGCAACCGGCAAGGCCGGGCAAGGTGTCAGCTGGCGTCGCTGCTTAGCGACTTCGGCTTGATTCGTGGCCCAAACAGACTTCGGCGTAGATTCCGCTGAAGAAACTGGCTTGACCTTTATCGAAAACGCGATTCTGAAGCGCGCCATGCGGCAAAGTGACCGGTTTACCGGGGATTGCCGACGACTCTGGTCTGGCGGTAGATGCGCTGGGTGGCGCGCTGGGTATTTACTCCGCGCGTTATTCCGGTGAAGATGCGACCGATCAAAAGAATCTGCAAAAACTGTTGGAAACTCTGAACACCTACCGGACGCACCAACGTCAGGCGCGTTTCCACTGCGTGCTGGTATATCTGCGTCACGCGGAAGTCCGACTCCGCCTGGTGTGCCACGGTAGCTGGCCGGCGTGATTACTCGTGAACCAGCGGGCACTGGTGGCTTTGGTTATGATCCGATCTTCTTCGTACCTTCCGAAGGGAAAACCGCTGCCGAACTGACCCGCGAAGAAAAGAGCGCCATTTCCCACCGTGGTCAGGCATTGAAACTGCTGTTGGACGCTTTACGTAATGGTTAAATTACCGCCGCTGAGTCTCTACATTCACATCCCGTGGTGCGTGCAGAAATGCCCGTACTGCGATTTCAACTCTCACGCGTTGAAAGGAGAAGTGCCGCACGACGATTACGTTCAGCATCTGCTTTGCGATTTGGACAACGATGTGGCTTACGCTCAGGGCCGTGAAGTAAAGACAATCTTTATTGGCGGTGGTACGCCGAGCCTGCTTTCCGGCCTGGCGACGCAAACGCTGCTGGACGGCGTGCGTGCGCGTTTGCCGCTGGCAGCGGATGCAGAAATTACTATGGAAGCGAACCCGGGTACGGTAGAAGCCGATTGCTTCGTCGATTATCAGCGTGCTGGTGTGAACCGCATCTCTATTGGTGTGCAGAGTTTTAGCGAAGCAAGGTGCAACGACTCGCATTCATGGCCCGCAGAAGCGAAACGAGCGGCAAAGCTGGCGAGCGGTTTAGGGTTACGTGCTCAACCTTGATTTGATGCATGGACTACCGGATAAATCACTGGAAGAGGCGCTTGGCAATCTACGCCAGGCCATTGAACTGAATCCGCCGCATCTTTCCTGGTATCAACTGACCATCGAACCCAATACGCTGTTTGGTTCGCCACCACCGGTGCTGCCGGACGATGACGCGCTGTGGGATATTTTGAACAGGGGCATCAGTTATTAACCGCAGCGGGTTATCAGCAATATGAAACTTCCGCTTACGCCAAACCCGGTTATCAGTGCCAGCACAATCTCAACTACTGGCGATTTGGTGACTACATCGGTATTGGCTGCGGCGCGCACGGCAAGTCACCTTCCCGGATGGTGCATCTGCGTACCACTAAAACGCGTCATCCTCGTGGTTTTATGCAAGGAAGGTATCTGGAAAGCCAGCGTGATGTCGAAGCCGCAGATAAGCCGTTTGAGTTCTTTATGAATCGCTTCCGTCTGCTGGAGGCCGCGCCGCGCGTGGAGTTTATTGCGTATACCGGGCTTTGCGAAGATGTGATTCGCCCACAGTTAGACGAGGCGATTGCCCAGGGTTATCTCACCGAATGTGCGGATTACTGGCAGATAACGGAACATGGGAAGCTGTTTTTAAATTCGCTGCTGGGAGCTTTTCTGGCCGAGCACCTGCATCGCCGGATGCGTTCGCTGCTGGCTCTTTGGCCTGGCCAGTAAACTTGCATCGCGGATGCGGCGGTGTGCGTTTACGCAGCATCCGGCCACAACCTCCGTATCGTGTTATCGCAAAAAAAAAAAAATTACTTAATCACCCCATTGCGCCGCAGTTGTTCGGTATCTTTTTTCCAGCGTTCATTAGCCTGATTGATATCGTCAATTTTCATCAAAATGGCGACTTTTTTACTGTTTATTTCTGAAACTTTCATCGTTAACCTATATTGCCCTTTTTCGAGCGTTACCCAGTCATCCTGTAATTTACGGCTAAGTTTTTGCGATTGCAGAAAGTCTGTCGCCGTTGTTCGTCGATATCGAAATCTCGTTTCTGCTGAATCGGCACTTCATAACACTCTTCACTCTGTTTATGACATGCCGCAATCGCCGGTTGATAAACCTCTTTGTCATATTTAACCGCGAACGCCTCGCTATCGTTCTGTTTATTAAACTCATCACGCTGTTGGTGAATTTTTTTAAGGCGGCTTCGCGGGTCATTTGCTTACCGTTTGCATCTTTTCCCCACATGTATCCGCTGCTTTCTGCGCCGCCACCATTTTGCTATCAAGCGCTTTCACTTCCTTTTCCAGCGCAGGAATCGAGTCTTCTGGGTATTCAACGCAGATTCAAGCTGACTAAAGCGATAATTCAAATCTTCGCTATTCACGATCAGATATTTATTATTCGTTTTGATATCGTCTACCACCTGCCACGATTGCTGGCTGCCGCCTGAAAAGAGTAAAAGTTCACCGACCAGCCAGACGCGGGCGTTCCTTTACTGGTTAACATCGCCAGAATTTTACCGGTTTATCTTTCGTCCAGGTCTGTTCGAGCAGTTGGAATCTGCGAATGCTGACCCACCCGCTATAGAGATTGTCACTGGAAGAGGCATCGCCTTCCGCTGACCAGGCGGCCTGATTGCCCTTAGCATCAAGATTTTTTAAGGCGATAGCATCTAGCTTAAAACGCCGTGATACTGCTTTTTGAATTGATCTTTTAAGATATTTTCAGTTGGTGGTTCGCCATCTGCCCAGACATTACCTGTCATCAACATAAGCAGCGCCGCGCCAACAATTGATTGCTTTTTCACCGAAAACCCTCGCGCGGAATAATTTACTCCGGTGATTATCATTAGGGTAATTAAAATTGGCAATGGACGTGAGTCTGAAGTGCGAGCCCCGGCACGATACCGGGCGAGGCATCAGTACTTATTGAAGATTTGCTGGATTTGCCGCGGATTTTCGGTTTGTGTCAGAGCCAGTTGCAGCAGAACGCGCGCTTTTTGCGGTTTCAGCGTGCCAGAGGCGACGAGCCGGATTTCGCATTATCCACTTCAGCATCTGAGTGGTAGCACCCGTCGTACGCGGGAAGAACGCACTACTGCAGTGCCGTTTTTCTGGCGGTTGCGAGGGCGTCGAAAAGGGATTTATACAGGTTACCATTACCCACACCAGCGCTAACGATGCCATCATAGCCCGCATCTACCAGTGCTTTAGCCGGAATTGGATGCGTTAGCGTAGTTATAAACGATGCCGACTTTCGGCAGCTCATTCAGCTTAGAGACATCGAATGGCGTATCGCTGGTGTGCTTACGTGCCGGGGTACGTTGGTAGTCAATCTTACCGTTGTGAATGTATCCCAGAGGACTGTAGTTAACAGACTTGAGGTCGCCACGTCGGTGGTGTTGGTTCTGGTGACATCGCGACCGTCCAGCACGGTGTCGTTCATCACCACCAGCACGCCACGATTAGCTGAGGCTTGATCAGCTGCGGTCACTACCGCGTTATACAGGTTGAACGGACCGTCTGCGCTCATGGACGTGGACGGGCGCATTGCGCCGACCATCACCACCGGTTTGTCGCATTTCACCGTCAGGTCGAGGAAGTAAGCGGTTTCTTCCATCGTGTCGGTACCGTGGGTAACTACGAAGCCGTCGGTCCATCGCAGTCGGTGTTAATTTTTTTGCCAGCGTCAGCCAGACATTATCGTTCATGTCCTGGGAGCCGATATTCACTACCTGCTCGCCTTTAACGTTCGCAATGTCTTTTAGTTGCGGCACCGCATTAACCAGATTTTGACGCCGCTTTACCCGCTGTGCGTTGATTGGTCGCGGAGTGACCACCACGGCAATGGTCCCGCCGGTTGCTAAAATGGTGATATTGGGTAATGCCACTGCTGCACCACTAAAACCCATAACCAGCGCGGCAAGTGCCGTTTTTTTCAAAAACTCCATTTCATTCCTCCAGTTACGTGAACGCTACGCATTATCCCTTAGCTCTGTATGGGAAATTTGACGTTAAGCAATTTACAATCGTGAAGATATTTTCTGAGATTTACAAGTTAGAGGCAGGTAACAAAACGAAGAATTAAATGGTATAAAAAAGTATTATGCCGTCTTAAAATATAGGATTATTTTAAATTCCCGACCAGGGTTTTCCGGCTATCTTCCAGAGTCACAACGCGGCTACAACATCTTTGCCAAACTGCTGGAAATCTTTTTCCTGCTTTTTCCCCTCGGTTTGGATTGAGGATTGCAGCCCCCCCATGCTTCCCAGCACACTTCTTAATGGGTTACCGCCGCTTTTCAGACCGCTTTCGCGCCCATTTCATTAATGCTGTCCTGGAACATTCCACCCATTGCCGACTTCACTAATTGCTGGCCTTCGGCGCGAACCTGATCAATGGCCTTAGAGCCGAACGTCAGGCCATCGCTGCGCGTTTCTATAATGCGGTTCATCTGCTCTTTAGGCTGCGCATCAAGTTTGGTCAGACGGCTGCGCATTTTGCTGCTTTCGCCTATCTCCTGAACGAGGGAGTTTATCCAGCGCAGTCGGGCTTTTTCTACGCGGCTTTTCGCGCCTTCATTTATCCACGGCAGCGTGCCCGTAGTTCAGCCTGATAATCCTTCGCCTGCTTGCGCTGGCGGCATTCAGGGAATATTGCTTACCGTTATACATCACGTTGCCGTCTGGCGTGATCACCAATATCGCCGTTTTCGCCCTTCACCTGCACGGTTTGCGGGCTTACAATCGCATCGTCACGCGGCGTGACTCGTCACTGGTAGTCAGCGTTAGTGGTCATTGCCGTCACTGAAAGTGCTGCCGCCAGCAGCATTTCGCGCATCAGAGTCTTCCCTCAGAAAAATCAGGCCAGCATTTGCTGGCCCCAGATCGATAACAAAGTACGCGTTTTCCATGCCGGATGCGGCGTAAACACCTTATCCCGCCTACTCGATCGTGGATCTTTCCAGGCTGATAAGCTGTAGCGCATCAGGCAGGTTTGGATTTGTCATCGCCCGTATGCTTTCTTAATTCGACCCACGTCGAAAGCTTCGCTGGTGCGTACCTCATCCAGTTTGCGCTCTTCCAGCCACTTACTCACAATCGCCGACGTTCTTCGGTGCATTTGCTGATTTCCTGCATGCAGATTAGACTTTCCCAGGCGATATAACCGCTGCCGTCAAAGGCCAGTTTGTTCGTTCTATAACCTCGTAAGAAAATCATCAACGGTTTTATCAATCTCTTCTTCCGATGTACCTTCCGGGAATCGCCATGCCACCGAAATCCGCAATCCTGAATTCGTCGATGCGCATTTTTTTACGCAGACGACGGCTACGGTTCTTTGCCATTATTTCACCCTCTCGAACATTAAGTCCCATACTCCGTGACCAAGACGATGACCACGTTGTTCAAATTTCGTCACCGGACATGACGCCGGACGCGGTACGTATCATTGCTCTGACAGGTTTTTATAACCGTCAATAGAAGACATCACTTCAAGCATATGTTCCGCATAAGGTTCCCAGTCGCTCGCATATGGTATACGCCCCCCAGCTGCAGTTTGCTTTTTACCAGTTCGGCAAACGGCACCTGTACGATACGGCGTTTATTATGGCGTGCTTTGTGCCACGGGTCAGGAAAAAGAGTCAACCATGCGCATTGCATCGTCAGGTATCATTTTATGCAGCACTTCAACCTAATCGCTAACATCACTCGCAGGTTGCTTAACCTTCTTCATGCGCAGAAGCCGGCACGCACGATCGCCCGGTGAATGCACTTCAATGCCGAGGAGTCCTGCTCAGGGCGATCTTTAGCGATTGCCACCAGCGACGCCCCCATGCCAAAACCAATTTCAACCGTCACCGGCGCTTCACGGCCAAAAAGCGCGGGGAAATCCAGCATATCTTCGCTGAACTCAACGCCCATCACCGGCCAGTGTTTTCCAGCGCATGTTCCTGGCCTTTGGTCAGTCGCCCCTGCGGCGCACAAAACTACGGATACGGCGCAGTGGGCGGCCGTTTTCATTAAATTCCGGTGAAATGACGTCGTTTTTTATAAAGATTTAGTCGCTTGTGAAGGTGTTCTGAAAACGGGCATTATCCAAAGTTAGTTGCCGGATGCAAGCATGATAAGGCCGTGGCTGCGGAAGCTTCCCGTTTACACCTGGCCGTCGCTGTGCTGGAATCTTGCCCCCAACAACAGTGAATTCGGTGACCATGTTAGCGTCTCATTTTTCAGCCCAGGTGTCTGGACTGGTACGATAAATATGGGCGAAAAACGCTGCCCTTGCAAATTGACAAGATGCCTACAAAGTATGGCTCTCAGAAGCGACGTTGCAACAAACTCAGGTCGCGACTGTTGTCCCCTATTTGAACGCTTTATGGCGCGCTTCCCGACGGTGACCGATCTCGCCAATGCGCCGTCGACGAGCTTCTCGACTCGTGGATGGGCTTGGCTATTACGCCCGCGCGGGCGATCTGCATAAAGCGGCACAACAAGCGGTGACCTTACACGGTGGTAATTTTCGGAAACCTTTGAAGAAGTCGCGGCGTTACCGGGCGTCGGGCGTCTCCACTGCAGGCGCGACTCTCTCGCTTTCTCTGGGTAAGCACTTTCCGATTCTCGACGGTCACGTCTAACGTGTGCTGGGGCGCTGCTGATGCTGTAAGCGGCGGCCTTGGAAAAAAGAGGTCGAAAAGAAATTATGTAGTTTGAGCGAGCAGGTGATGCCGGCGTCGGCGTGGAACGGTTTAATCAGGCGATGATGGATTTGGGCGCGATGATTTGTACGCGCTCGAAGCCGAAATGTTTGCTCTGTCCGCTACAAAACGGATGTATCGCCGCCGCCAAGAACAGCTGGTTGCTTTATCCGGCAAAAAACAAAAGAGACGCTGCCGAGCGCACCGGCTACTTTTTGCTGTTACAGCACGAGATGAAGTATTGCTGGCGCAGCGTCCGCCGAGCGGATTGTCGGGCGGTTTATACTGTTTCCGCAGTTTGCCGACGAGAAAGTTCGCGGCAGCGGCTGGCGCAACGGGAGATCGCGGCCGATAACCTGACGCACTGTCCGCGTTTTGGCATACCTTTAGCCATTTCCACTTAGATATTGTGCCGATGCGGCTTCCCGTTCGTCATTCACCGGCTGCATGGATGAAGGCAATGCGCTCTGGTATAACTTAGCGCAACCGCCGTCAGTTGGCCTGCGGCTCCCGTGGAGCGTTTGTTACAAAGTTACGGCACTGGCGCGCCGGTTTAGCGCGTGAGTCGATAAAGAGGATGATTTATGAGCAGAACGATTTTTTGTACTTTCCTGCAACGTGAAGCAGAAGGTCAGGATTTTCAGCTGTACCCCGGCGAGCTGGGAAAACGCATCTATAACGCGATCTCCAAAGAAGCCTGGGCGCAGTGGCAGCACAAGCAAACGACGCCCATTAATGAAAAAGAAACTCAACATGATGAATGCCGAGCACCGCAAGCTGCTTGAGCAGGAGATGGTCAACTTCCTGTTCGAGGGTAAAGAGGTGCATATCGAGGGCTATACGCCGGAAGATAAAAAATAAAAACAGTGCCGGAGCACGCCTCCGGCAACTTGCATAAAAACAAACACAACACGCACCCGGAATGATGAAAAATATCTCGCGCTGGCTTTGATTGCGCCGTTGCTCATCTCCTGTTCTACGACCAAAAAAGGCGATACCTATAACGAAGCCTGGGTCAAAGATACCAACGGTTTTGATATTCTGATGGGGCGATTTGCCCACAATATCGAGAACATCTGGGGATTCAAAGAGGTGGTGATCGCCGGTCCTAAGGACTACGCGAAATACACCGATCAATATCAGACCCGCAGCCACATCAACTTCGATGACGGTACGATTACTATCGAAACTATCGCCGGGACAGAACCTGCCGCATTTGCGCCGGGCAATTATCAAAACGTTGCTGATCGGTGACGATCGAGTTCGGTCGATCTCGATTCCGACGTTGATGATATTACGATTTCGAAAGAACCTTTCCTTTACGGTCAGGTGGTGGACAACACCGGGCAGCCGATTCGCTGGGAAGGTCGCGCAAGCAACTTCGCGGATTATCTGCTGAAAAACCATCTGCAAAGCCGCAGTAACGGGCTGCGTATCATCTACAGCGTCACCATTAACATGGTACCGAACCACCTTGATAAACGTGCGCACAAATATCTCGGCATGGTCCGCCGGCGTCACGGAAATATGGCGTTGATGAGTCGCTGATTCTGGCAATTATGCAGACCGAATCTTCCTTTAACCCGTATGCGGTGAGCCGTTCCGATGCGCTGGGATTAATGCAGGTGGTACATACTGCCGGGAAAGATGTGTTCCGCTCGCAGGGGAAATCCGGCACGCCGAGCCGCAGTTTCTGTTTGATCCTGCCAGCAATATCGATACCGCACCGCGTATCTGGCGATGCTGAACAATGTTTATCTCGGCGGAATTGATAACCCAACATCGCGGCGTTATGCCGTCATCACCGCCTATAACGGCGGCGCAGGCAGCGTGCTGCGAGTCTTTTCGAACGATAAGATTCAGGCTGCCAATATTATTAACACCATGACGCCGGGCGATGTTTATCAGACGCTGACGACCGCCATCCCTCTGCGGAATCTCGCCGTTATCTTTATAAGTGAATACCGCGCAAAAATCCTACCGCCGCCGATAATTCCATTAACCGCCCCTGACGATGCTCAGGGCAAAAATGTTATCCACATCACAATTTCGTTTTGCAAATTGGGAATGTTTGCAATTATTTGCCACAGGTAACAAAAAACCAGTCCGCGAAGTTGATAGAATCCCATCATCTCGCACGGTCAAATGTGCTTTTTCAACACTCATCCGCATCACGATGTGAGGAAATTAACATGAATCTTAAGCTGCAGCTGAAATCCTCTCTTTTCTGCAGTTCTGTCTGTGGGAAGTTGGCTGACGACCTCGGCTCCTATACGTTTGTTACCCTGAAGTTTGACGGTGCTTCGATCGGCGTAGTTTATAGCTCGCTGGTATCGCAGCGGTCTTTATGCCTGCGCTGCTGGGGATTGTGGCCGACAAATGGTTAAGTGCAAATGGGTATATTACATTTGCCACACCATTGGCGCTATCACGCTGTTCATGGCGGCACAGGTCACGACACCGGAAGTGATGTTCCTTGTGATATTGATTAACTCGTTTGCTTATATGCCAACGCTTGGGTTAATCAACACCATCTCTTACTATCGCCTGCAAAATGCCGGATGGA
This sequence comes from Shigella flexneri, assembly GCA_048288465.1. Lineage (GTDB taxonomy): Bacteria > Pseudomonadota > Gammaproteobacteria > Enterobacterales > Enterobacteriaceae > Enterobacter > Enterobacter flexneri_B. The sequence continues at coordinate 2,947,920 of CP182556.1, forward strand.
TATCGTTACTGACTTCCCGCCAATCCGTATCTGGGCACCATCGGCTTTATCATGGCAATGTGGGTGGTGAGCCTGTCTGGCTTCGAATTAAGCCACATGCAGCTGGTATATTGGCGCAGCACTTTCCGCCATTCTGGTTCTGTTTACCCTGACTCTGCCGCATATTCCGGTTGCTAAACAGCAAGCGAATCAGAGCTGGACAACCCTGCTGGGCCTCGATGCATTCGCGCTGTTTAAAAACAAGCGTATGGCAATCTTCTTTATCTTCTCGATGCTGCTGGGCGCGGAACTGCAGATTACCAACATGTTCGGTAATACCTTCCTGCACAGCTTCGACAAAGATCGATGTTTGCCAGCAGCTTTATTGTGCAGCATGCGTCAATCATCATGTCGATTTGCAGATCTCTGAAACCCTGTCAATTTGACCATCCCGTTCTTCTTAAGCCGCTACGGTATTAAGAACGTAATGATGATCAGTATTGTGGCGTGGATCCTGTGTTTTGCGCTGTTTGCTTACGGTGACCCGACTCCGTTGGTACTGTACTGCTGGTACTGTCGATGATTGTTTACGGTTGCGCATTCGACTTCTTCACATTTCTGGTTCGGTGTTTGTCGAAAAAGAAGTTAGCCCGGCAATCGCGCCAGCGCACAAGGGATGTTCCTGATGATGACTAACGGCTTCGGCGGATCCTCGGCGGCATCGTGAGCGGTAAAGTTGTTGAGATGTACACCCAATGGGATTCCCGACTGGCAGACCGTATGGTTTATTTTCGCTGGTTACTCCGTGGTTCTGGCCTTCGCGTTCATGGCGATGTTCAAATATAAACACGTCGTGTCCCGACAGGTACACAGACGGTTAGCCACTAATTACGCAAGAAAATCGGGTCGCCAGGCTGACCCGTTTTTTTTATTCTTACTTCAACACATAACCGTACAACTGTTTTATGCCATCCGCATCGGTTTCGCTATAAACACCTTGCAGCTCCGCGAAAATCCCGGCAACAAATTCACCCCTCTTCAGCGCAAGGAAATAACGTTTAACTGCCCCACCCCAGACTTCCCCGGTACCACGCAAAGCACGCCAGGTGGATAAGGCAACGCCCCTTCTGCCGCAATTCGCCCTTCGGACGACCAATCCGCACCAACTCCACTTCACCAATAGATAAGCGCTATGCGCATCCTGGGGGTTCATCACCACTGACGGGAAACTCTGCTGGCGGAACATCGCTTTTTGTAGGTCTTTGCGTCAAACTGACATAACATTTTTATCTCCTGACACAACTGGCGCAGGGTGTAGTCGCGACAGCGACCGGATATTTGTTATAAACGTCGGCAACACCTCAACCAGCGGCGAGTCATCCTCAAATATGCTGTTCAAATCGCGCCAGCATCGCCACCAGTTGTGCCAGCTTCTCGTGGCTTTCCGCCGGAGTTAATAAAACAGAATGGAGTTGAGATCGCACTTCTCCGGCACAATGCCGTTCTCACGACACAGCGCGCCAGAATCGTCGCCGGAACGCCAAGTCGCTATATTCGCCGGTTTCGGCATTGATACCTGGTGTAGTGAGTAACAGCTTGCACGGATTAACAAAATACTGATCCGCGGCATATCCTTCAAAGCCGTTAACTTCTCCACCCCCGGCTCAAAATGAAAAATGGTGGTCGCTGGCTAAACAGATGCCGGATAATCCTGGAGACTTTGCCATCAACAACGGGCGGATAGAAATGGGCGGAACAGCTTACAGCGCGCAGCAGTGCCGCGACCAATACCCACTTACGCACTCAGCCCACAGCCGACGCCCACTCTCCCCTTCATGAATTTTGGCGTTAACGTCCAGGGCGGCAAACAGCGGGTAGAACGGGCTGGTAGAAGCATGGAGCATAAAGGCATTATTCAACGCTATGCGGGTAAAACGCGCCTGTCCGCGGATACGGTTATTCTTTTTATGGATCTGCGACGTCTGTGAGATCCTGCCTGCTGTTTGTGCACCCACTGAGTCACAAAGATCCCGGATTGTTTTCGTTAAGTTTTAATAGCGGCGAGCTATCCGCGATCATCGGGATAAATTCGTTCGTAACCGACCCACGCGGAATCAAACAGAATGTAATCACACATGCTGAACGGTATCGATCACCTGACGGGCGTTATAGACAGTGCCGCTTATAGGTTCCCAAGCCCAATAATCGCCAGGCTGAACGGGCGCGGCAGGTCGGCTTTTCTGGCGCAACGTCGCGAATTTGCTGGCGCAGATACTCTTCATTAAAACAGTGCGCATCAATACCGCCAATGAACCAAACGGGTTGCGTGAAGCTTCCAGATAGACCGGCGTCGCCCCCGCTGATCAGCGCGCCGTGATGATTCGACTTATGGTTGTTACGGTCGAATAGTACCAGATCGCCACGCGTTAACAGCGCATTCCGACTACTACTTTACTTCGTCTTCCCACGGCGGCTCGTTCATACTAATAGGTTTTATCGGCATGAGACTTCTGGCTGCGAATTTCTGCCATCTTTCGCCGATCCTTCATGAATAAGCAGATTGCCAATTTTACGTCAGCGTTACACATATCGGCGCGAAAGACGTTCTCACCAAAGAAAATCGTAAAAATGGCGTTGTATATGCTTTTTAAAAACGCACCACGTCGATGTCCAGGGCAAGCAAGCTGCCCCGCTGCCGATCACGATCTGCGTCAGCGTGTCATAAAACGGTGGCAGCAAATTCTCTTCAGACCGACAGGCTGCGGATTCCAGCTCCAGCCACCGCTGCTCGTTGCCGTTGATTACCGCCGTAACGCCCGCAGGTAATTCAGCACGTTCGGAAGACAAAAACACCGGTAGATGAAAACCGTGCGCTTAAGCAACGCAAAGAATGCCACTGCGACTATCCGCAGCGGTAATGACGACTGCCGCGACGTCCGTAAAATCAGTATCTCCCAACGCCACCACGCGACGATGAGAAGAAAGTCGGGATACGATTCACTACTGGCGGCAATATTCATTGATTTCATAAGCGCAAACCCGTTTCGGGGAAGTAGATAGTCACAAGGTGGCAAAACCCTGCCCCATGAGATATGGGTCAAACTGGTCACCAGCTCCACCGCCAGACATCAGTAAAAAGCATAAACGCTCTGATTTTACTGTTGTCCTGGCAGTGAGCGTGCGTTAACTTCACCGCATGAGCAGGTAACATAGAAAAGGCAACGTTTGCGCGAAAACGGCGATAAGCGAGAGAATGTAAGGAGATGGCGTGCATCGGCAAACTCCTACACAGAGGAGAAAATTCGCGCAATCATGGCACCTTTCGCTAAAGCGTGCAAGCCAGGGTTTGCGACCAGAAAAGCCATCAACAAGGCAAAAAGTTCATAATAAGAAATCAAACAATACAGCTAACAGGAACTCTTGTGGTCATCGGCCCTTTATCAACGCTAGTGCAGTCTTACTGGGCGGCGTTTCTCGCGCACTGCTCAGCCAACGCTTACCGGAACGTACCGCGTCTCCATGACATCAATTTTTGGGCTGGCATCGCCTGGATCGGATTTTATGGTGGGCGAAATGTGCCAACCTTCCAGCGATGGTTTTCAAGCTACGCTACTGGCGTCTAATTGGTGAATTTGTTTGCTGGAGAAAGGTGTCAAGAGCAAGTCGCCGAGTTCATAATCTGTTTCGTCACTCAGACTAGAAGTGAGCGCATGAATCCTTTGTTCAGAATTATGTCGCGTTATCGTCCTGTTTGGCGCCATGCACCTGGATCTTCGGGGCGATGAACGAGGGATGACCGGCCATCCGAGTATTTTAAAAACCCCCAAGTCATTTCGATCCCTTTAGGCGATGATCTTCGCCTGCTCGCTGGGTATTGCGGTATCGGTGATTAGATCGCATACTCGATCATCCAGTTAACGCTGGCGTGGGCCGCCGCGTCATTTTACCGCTCACCACACCGTCGATGATGGCAGACTTCAGCGCCGTAGGCGGTTTATTGCTGCTGGCAACCGGATTACGCATCGCGGCATTAAAATGTTCCCGGTGGTCAACATGCTTCCAGCACTCCTTCTGGCAATGCCGCTTTCCGCCGCCTGGACGCCCGGGTTTGCCGACAATGCGTGCATATTCGCAAAGTGATGGAGATCTCGTGCAGTCTGCAGTAAATTGAAGAAATTTGATTGACGAGACGAGGCGAATCAGGTTTTATGCGCCCCGTCGCCCGGATAGCTCAGTCGGTAGCAGGGGATTGAAAATCCCCCGTGTCCTTGGTTCGATCCCAGTCTGGGCACCACTATTCATATCAACGGACCTCCACGGAGGTCCGTTTTTCGTTTCAGAACACCATGATTTAAGTGTTCTTCCTCCAAATCAATTCTACCGAACTCAACCAGATTCCCCCCACATCAACCCCATTGTGTGGGTATAATTGCGGGTATACCCCAGTTCGACAGAATTTGTACCCTCTTTAACGCATTCAGAAGGCTGAACTATGGCACTGACTGACGCAAAAATCCGGGCTGCAAAGCCCACTGACAAGGCTTATAAACTCACTGACGGGGCCGGCATGTTCCTGCTGGTTCATCCTAATGGTTCCCGTTACTGGCGTCTCCGTTATCGTATTCTGGGTAAGGAGAAGACTCTGGCACTTGGTGTGTATCCAGAAGTTTCTCTCTCCGAAGCTCGTACAAAACGGGATGAGGCCCGAAAACTGATTTCAGAGGGGATTGACCCTTGCGAACAGAAAAGAGTTAAAAAAGTTGTCCCTGATTTACAGCTCTCTTTTGAACATATTGCACGACGCTGGCATGCCAGTAATAAACAATGGGCACAATCACACAGCGATAAAGTACTCAAAAGCCTCGAGACACACGTTTTCCCCTTTATCGGCAACCGGGATATCACAACACTCAATACCCCGGACCTGCTTATCCCTGTTCGTGCTGCAGAAGCAAAACAAATTTATGAAATCGCCAGTCGTCTGCAGCAAAGAATATCTGCTGTAATGCGTTACGCCGTACAGTCTGGCATCATCAGATATAACCCGGCTCTGGATATGGCTGGTGCATTGACCACGGTAAAACGCCAGCATCGCCCTGCTCTGGAGCTTTCACGCCTGCCTGAACTTCTGTCGCGTATTGACGGTTATAAAGGCCAGCCTGTCACCCGACTGGCAGTTATGCTGAATTTACTGGTTTTTATTCGTTCCAGTGAACTCAGATATGCCCGCTGGTCGGAAATTGATATTGACAATTCCATGTGGACTATTCCAGCCGAACGCGAACCTCTGCCAGGCGTAAAATTCTCACACCGGGGATCCAAGATGCGAACACCACATCTTGTGCCACTCAGCAAACAGGTTGTAGCCATACTGGCAGAACTTCAGACATGGGCTGGTGAAAATGGTCTGATCTTTACGGGTGCACATGACCCGCGTAAACCAATCAGTGAAAATACTGTAAATAAAGCCCTGAGGGTGATGGGGTATGACACAACCCAGGAAGTCTGTGGCCATGGATTCCGGGCGATGGCGTGCAGTGCATTGATTGAATCAGGTTTGTGGTCCCGCGATGCTGTGGAACGTCAGATGAGCCATCAGGAGCGTAATGGTGTACGTGCTGCGTATATCCATAAAGCAGAACATCTGGAAGAACGGCGACTGATGTTGCAATGGTGGGCCGATTTTCTAGATGCGAACCGGGAGAAGGGTATCAGCCCGTTTGAATATGCAAAGATTAACAATCCATTAAAATAGTAAGCAGTCCGGGCAATCAGCCCGGACTGCTTTAACTAATTATTTTTCTTTGTAAATGATGACGAAGATTGATGTTTCTGACAAGTTACTCCGGCTTCCATTAAAGTCCCTTCGTCACGTTCTTCAGGCTATTTATGACTGTGATTAGCACCAGGAATATATGGTTTCCATGAGAGCAGGTAATAACCCCCGGTGTTTTCGGCTGCTCTGGTATCCCCGTCCAACACAGGTAGTTATTATAAACGGTAAAAAATGTATTCACTGTTATGAAATCAATAGTCCTGACGTACTGTTTAATGAGCTTGTGTTCTGAACCTTGTACAACCAGTTCATTTGATATCGAATTATAAACAAAACATTGCATCCAACTTTTTCAATATGGACAATAGCTGTCCATACGGTGATTTTATATTCGATAAATCAATGGATTTCATTGAGTCACAGGACTGGTAATGGATGAAAATGCTTTAGGGTTTGCCTCATACTGGCGCAACTCGCTTGCGGATGCTGAGTCAGGAAAGGGCAGTTTTAAACGGAAAGACGCCCAAAATTTCACTCACTGGCATGGGATAGCGGCGGGACGTCTTGACGAAGCGATTGTCAGTAAATTTTTTGAGGGAGAAAAAGACGATGTCGAAACGGTCGATGTCATCTTGCGCCCAAAAGTTTATTTCCGGTTACTGCAGCATGGTAAGGACCGTTCCGCAGGCGCGCCTGATATTGTTACCCCGATAGTGACGCCAGCCTTGCTAAGCCGTGAGGGTTTTTTATATCCGACGCCAGCGACCTCCATTCCCAGAGACCTGCTTGAACCTTTGCCAAAAGGAGCATTTTCGATTGGTGAGATTGGGCAGTATGACAAATACAAGACGACCCATACCACGTTCTCTATCAACTTTGATGACAGCGTTGATAAGACTGCCGAAACGGATGAAGAACGGGAAGCACGATATGCCGCCTTGCAGCAGGAGTGGCGTCAATATCTGTATGACTCAGAGAGGCTACTGAAGAGCGTTGCCGGCGACTGGATTGAAAAACCTGAGCAATATGAACTCGCTGAGCACGGTTATATTGTTAAAACGGCTCAATCTGGCGGTGCCAGTTCCCATATCCTTTCTCTTTATGATCACCTGCTTGTTTGCAATAAGGATGTGCCGCTCTTCAATCGCTTCGCCTCGCGAGAGGTTCATGCTGCAGAGTCTTTGCTGGCCCCAGGAGCAAAATTCAGCGACAGGCTTGGACACTCCGGAGATAAGTTTCCGCTGGCAAAGGCTCAGCGCGATGCCTTAAGCCATTTTCTGGATGCAAGACATGGCGATATCCTTGCTGTTAATGGCCCTCCGGGAACCGGAAAAACCACGCTGGTGCTTTCTATCATCGCCACGCAGTGGGCCAGAGCGGCTCTCGAAAAATCTGAGCCTCCGGTTATTATCGCGACTTCAACGAATAACCAGGCTGTAACGAACATTATTGAGGCATTCGGGAAAGACTTTTCGCAAGGTTCAGGTGCGATGGCCGGGCGATGGTTGCCAGAGCTGAAAAGCTTCGGTGCTTATTTTCCCTCAAGCAGTCGTAAAGCTGAGGCAGCCAAAAAATATCAAACTGAAGATTTCTTCAACCAGGTTGAGTCAAAAGAGTATGTAGAGGATGCACTGCTGTTTTATCTGGAAAAGGCTAAGGCAGCCTTTCCTGGAAAAGAGTGTTCATCCCCTGAAAAGGTCATTGAACTCTTGCATGGTCAGTTGGCAGCAAAATCTGAGCAACTGATAAGACTGAACGCAACATGGCAAACGTTAAGCCAGATTCGGGCTGCGCGTGAGCTTATTGCTAATGATATTGAGCAATATCTCGATAATTTAAATAAATTACTTTCCGGACAAGAACAAAAAGTCACTCTACTGAAGAGTGCTAAAACGGAATGGAAAAAATATCGCGCCGGTGAATCACTGATCTATTCATTATTTTCCTGGCTCCCGGCGGTTCGCAATAAGCGACAGTACCAAATACAGCTGTTTCTCGAAGATAAATTAGGCGCGCTGATTGCAGGAAATCAGTGGTCTGATCCTGAAACTATCGAACGTAATATTGATGGGCTGCTCAATTCCGCTGAGCGCGAGCAAACAACATACCGGCAGCAGATTGACTCCGCCCATGAAATCGTTCTTAAAGAACAGCAGGCGGTTCAGGAGTGGCAGAGGCTGGCATTTGATTTAGGGTATGAGGGCGACGAGGAACTGAGCTTCTCACAGGCCGATGAACTGGCTGATACGCAGATTCGCTTCCCTGCATTTTTACTGACGACTCACTACTGGGAAGGTCGTTGGCTGATGGATATGGCCAGCATTGATGATCTGCAGGACGAGAAGAAGAAAAAAGGTGCTAAAGGGGTAACCGCCCGTTGGCAACGTCGAATGAAACTCACGCCATGTGTGGTGATGACATGCTATATGCTGCCCGGTAATATGCAGATAAGTGAGCACAAAGGACAACGTAAATTCGAGAAAAGTTATTTGTATGATTTTGCCGATTTACTCATTGTCGATGAAGCCGGGCAGGTGCTTCCTGAAGTGGCTGCTGCCTCGTTTGCATTAGCTAAGAAGGCATTAGTGATTGGCGATACGGAGCAGATCCCGCCAATATGGAGTATTGCTCCTGCGATTGATGTCGGTAACATGCTGGCGGAAAAAATTCTGTCTGGCAGTACGCAAGAAGAGATTACCGAGAAATATACGGCAATCGCAGACCTTGGTAAAAGTGCCGCATCTGGCAGCGTTATGAAAATAGCGCAGTTTGCTTCGCGCTATCAATATGATCCCGAACTGGCTCGTGGTATGTACCTATATGAACACCGCCGGTGCTACGACAATATTATTGGATACTGTAATACGCTCTGCTATCACGGTAAGTTGTTGCCTAAAAGAGGGCGTGAAGAGAGCAATTTAATGCCCGCAATGGGGTATCTCCATATTGATGGTAAAGGAGAGCTGGCAAGTAGTGGAAGTCGATATAATTTGCTTGAGGCTGAAACGATAGCGGTCTGGTTGGCAGAGAACCAGCAAAATATTGAAGCGCATTACGGTAAATCGCTTCATGAAGTTGTCGGTATTGTGACGCCTTTTAGCGCTCAGGTATCCACTATCAAACAGGTGCTGGGCAAACAAGATATCAGTACAGGCACGAATGAAAAGTCGCTCACAGTGGGCACCGTGCACTCTCTTCAGGGAGCGGAAAGAGCGATTGTGATATTCTCGCCAGTCTATTCAAAACATGAAGACGGCGGGTTTATTGATAGCGATAACAGCATGCTGAATGTTGCAGTCTCCCGTGCGAAGGACAGTTTTCTGGTCTTCGGCGATATGGACCTGTTTGAGGTCCAGCCAGCCTCATCGCCACGGGGATTACTGGCAAAATACCTCTTTGAGTCAGAGAAGAATGCGCTCTCTTTTGATTATAAAGAGCGTAAGGATTTAAAAACCGCCGGGACCAAAATCTACACACTTCATGGTGTGGAGCAACATGATAATTTCCTGAATCAGACATTTGAAAATACCAGTAAACACATCACGATAATTTCTCCATGGCTGACCTGGCAAAGGCTGGAGCAAACCGGTTTTCTTGATTCCATGATTGCGGCGTGTTCACGTGGAATTAACGTCACGATAGTCACTGACAGAAGCTACAACACTGAACATAATGATTTTGAGAAGCGAAAAGAGAAGCAGCAGAACTTTAAAGCGGCGCTGGAGAAACTGAATGCGCTGGGTATTGCTACAAAGCTGGTAAACCGTGTTCATAGCAAAATTGTTATTGGTGATGATGGTTTGCTGTGTGTGGGATCGTTCAACTGGTTTAGTGCGACACGGGAAGCGCGATATGAACGATACGATACATCAATGGTTTATTGCGGTGATAACCTGAAGGGTGAGATTGAGGCTATTTATAATAGTCTTGAGAGGCGTCAGGTTTAGAGCAGGAATGGTGAGTAGCCAGCTTACCGATCGTTTTCGAGCGTAAGATGGCTGAATGGAATGGCTATTATTGCACAGTCCTTAATTATAACATTCATACCGACATGATTATCTTCTGTCCGGAAGAATCAGAGGCTCAGAACGCTGAAAAATGAGAGCCTGAGCCACTATCGTTTTAATAACCGGGATGAAGCCATCTCAGTAATACGGGAATACATTGAGATTTTCTACAATCGTCAGCGTCGTCACTCTCGTCTGGGGAATATCTCCCCGGCAGCCTTCAGGGAAAAATATCATCAGATGGCTGCTTAAAAAAAGAACAAATGGTAGTGTCCGCTATTGCCAGTACACCTCAGACTGGTGCCAGGTGAATATTCCAGTGGAAACAGTATTCGTCCCAGAGGAATAACAAAAGTTGGAAACAGCGAACTGAGACGTCTGCTTTACGAAGCCGCCTGGTCTTATCGTACACCTGCAAAAGTTGGAGCATGGCTTATATATTACCGACCGGACTCTGTAACACAATATTCCAAAGATATTGCATGGAAAGCTCAACAACGATTGTGTTCTCGTTACCGAACTCTGACAGCAAAAGGGAAAAAATCACAAGTAGCCATTACGGCGGTGGCTCGTGAGTTGACTGGATTTATGTGGGATATTGCACTTGCTGCCCAATCATCATTCAGTCAGCAGAAGCAAAATTAAACCCTGAAGCAGTCAGACACGGAATGAGTGATCCTCGAAAAAGTTTTCTTCCCGAGACAGACTGCACGAAGCGCTCTTTCTGCTGCATTATTATCTACCTCAGCCAGGCCATCATCACAGAAGTTGCACAACGCAGCCCAGTGCTTCCTGATATACCGGAACGCATCTCCCAGACGACATTTCTTCGATAACGTGTGTTCTTTCTCCTGCATCAGCTTATACAGGGAAGTCAGGAGCGGTCTACTCTGCATTTGCCTGACCGCCAGGCGTTCAGACACCGGTAACCCGCGTATATCGTGCTCTATGGCGTACAGTTCACCGATTAGTTTCAGAGCTTCTTCCGCCGTCGCGCTTTTAGTACTGATATATACATCGTGGATTTTGCGTCGCGCATGAGCCCAGCATCCTGCTTCCGTCCGTCGGCGCGCAGCTCTCCAATCCGGATAATATCACCGACAACGCCGACCGGATCAGTGATGAGTGGAAGGCCTTCGACCGCGCCATCGAAAGTAACCACGGTGTTCCTGAGGCTGCCGCACGCCTGAAAGAACACCTCCGGGACTTCCGTAACACACATGCCGCCGCACAGCTGGGCGTTTCTGCTGTGGCGGCCCTTCCCGGTGATCGCCTCTCTGCCGCACTGATGGTTAAATCACACGGCACCGTCAGTGTCGACGGTAAAGTCTCTGATGCTGACCTCACTTACCTGGAAGAGGTGGCAAACAGCACCGGGCAGGAGGTGGACAAAAGCCGCCTGACATCACAGGCCTGTGCCCGCACGGCACTGATCACTGATGTGGGTATTGCTCTGGCTACGGAACTGGAAACGGCCGGGCAGAAATGGTCTCTGGGCTTCCCCCCCAAATTCCAGCGCGTCGACCTGTTCAACTACAACGTGCTGGTCAGAAATTATGACAGCAGCGCCTTCAAAGGCGACCGCTACCACAACACGAAAAATGGCATCAACGCCGACATCGGTGCCAGTACGGACCTGGATGACAACTGGACGCTGGGACTGGTCGCACAGAACCTGATCTCCCGTAGTATTGAGACAAAAGAAGTGAACGGTATCACGGAAACCTTCAGGATCCGCCCGCAGGTGACGGCCGGTGTCTCCTGGCACAACGCGATGTTCACCACTGCATTTGATGTGGATCTGACCCCGGCCAGCGGTTTCACCTCCGACAGCAACCGTCAGTTTGCCGCCATTGGCACAGAATTTAATGCCTGGAAATGGGCACAGCTGCGCGCCGGTTACCGTCAGAATCTGGCCGGTAACGACGGCAGTGCATTCACGGCCGGGGTGGGGATCTCACCGTTTGATGTGGTTCACCTTGATGTTGCAGGCCTGATCGGCACGGACAACACTTACGGTGCGGTCGCACAGTTCCAGTTCACCTTCTGAGTTCCACCTGCAAAACAGCATGCACATTATCGCTGCATGTTGTTTCCATCATCAAAAGTCTGTCGGACATCGACAGACTTAACTCCCCCGGATAATACAGAAAACCTGTAAAGGATTGACCGGAAACAACAAAGATCAAATTTTGATCGCAAAATTCAAAATACAAACACCAAGTGATCAATATCTAACCAATCAATCACTTGTGCTTATCTTTTTTTTCATTTTGTTACATCTGTCATACAAATATAACTGACAGTGATTATCATTATACCCTTATCAGTTACGTACCATGACTGATAGTTCCCCGTTGTAATTAAATGCTATCCCATAACCACAACTCAGAAATATCGGAGTTCACGTATGAATAAAATTTATTCACTGAAATATAGTCATATTACAGGTGGATTAGTTGCTGTTTCTGAACTGACCCGGAAAGTTAGTGTCGGTACATCAAGAAAGAAAGTTATCCTCGGTATTATTTTATCCTCAATATATGGAAGTTATGGCGAAACAGCATTTGCAGCAATGCTGGATATAAATAATATATGGACCCGCGATTATCTTGACCTTGCTCAAAACAGAGGAGAGTTCAGACCGGGTGCAACAAATGTTCAATTAATGATGAAAGATGGAAAGATATTTCATTTTCCAGAACTACCTGTACCTGATTTTTCTGCTGTTTCCAACAAAGGTGCAACAACATCAATTGGAGGTGCGTACAGTGTTACTGCGACTCATAACGGTACACAGCATCATGCAATAACAACACAGTCATGGGATCAGACAGCATATAAAGCAAGTAACAGAGTATCATCTGGCGACTTTTCGGTTCATCGTCTGAATAAATTCGTCGTGGAAACAACAGGGGTTACGGAGAGTGCCGACTTCTCACTTTCTCCCGAAGATGCGATGAAAAGATATGGCGTAAACTACAACGGTAAGGAACAAATAATTGGCTTCAGAGCAGGTGCCGGAACAACCTCAACGATATTAAACGGCAAACAATATCTGTTTGGACAAAACTATAATCCCGACTTGTTAAGCGCAAGTCTTTTTAATCTGGACTGGAAAAACAAGAGTTACATTTATACCAACAGAACCCCTTTTAAAAACTCACCAATTTTTGGCGATAGTGGTTCTGGTTCTTATCTATATGATAAAGAACAACAAAAATGGGTTTTCCATGGTGTTACCAGTACAGTTGGTTTTATCAGTAGTACCAATATAGCCTGGACAAACTACTCGTTATTTAATAATATTCTGGTAAACAATTTAAAAAAGAATTTCACAAACACTATGCAGCTGGATGGTAAAAAACAAGAGTTATCATCGATTATAAAAGATAAGGACCTGTCTGTCTCAGGAGGAGGGGTATTAACGCTCAAGCAGGATACCGATCTTGGCATTGGCGGGCTTATATTCGATAAGAACCAGACATATAAAGTGTACGGAAAAGATAAGTCTTATAAAGGTGCCGGGATAGATATTGATAATAATACCACCGTTGAATGGAATGTTAAGGGCGTTGCCGGAGATAATCTGCATAAAATAGGTAGTGGTACTCTGGATGTAAAAATAGCACAGGGAAATAACCTTAAAATAGGTAATGGGACTGTCATCCTTAGTGCTGAAAAAGCCTTCAATAAAATTTACATGGCCGGAGGTAAAGGTACGGTAAAAATAAATGCCAAAGACGCTTTAAGCGAAAGCGGTAATGGCGAAATCTATTTTACCAGAAATGGCGGAACACTGGATCTAAACGGCTATGACCAGTCATTTCAGAAAATCGCAGCAACAGATGCGGGAACAACCGTAACGAACTCAAACGTGAAGCAATCAACATTATCACTTACTAATACTGATGCATATATGTACCATGGGAATGTATCAGGTAATATAAGCATAAATCATATTATCAATACTACCCAGCAACATAACAATAATGCCAATCTGATCTTTGATGGCTCAGTCGATATCAAAAACGATATCTCTGTCCGGAATGCACAGTTAACATTACAAGGACATGCGACAGAACATGCCATATTTAAAGAAGGCAATAACAACTGTCCAATTCCTTTTTTATGTCAAAAAGACTATTCTGCTGCCATAAAGGACCAGGAAAGCACTGTAAATAAACGTTACAATACGGAATATAAGTCCAACAATCAGATAGCCTCTTTTTCCCAGCCCGACTGGGAAAGTCGTAAATTTAATTTCCGGAAATTAAATTTAGAAAACGCAACCCTGAGTATAGGCCGGGATGCTAATGTAAAAGGACACATAGAGGCTAAAAACTCTCAAATTGTTCTGGGAAATAAAACTGCATACATTGACATGTTCTCAGGAAGAAACATTACTGGCGAAGGTTTTGGATTCAGACAACAGCTTCGCTCCGGGGATTCAGCAGGCGAAAGTAGTTTCAACGGCAGTCTGAGTGCTCAAAACAGCAAAATAACTGTTGGTGATAAATCAACTGTTACTATGACTGGTGCATTATCCTTAATTAATACAGACCTGATTATCAACAAAGGAGCTACTGTTACCGCCCAGGGAAAAATGTATGTAGATAAAGCTATTGAACTGGCCGGAACCCTGACATTAACAGGCACCCCTACAGAAAATAATAAATACAGCCCGGCAATCTATATGTCAGATGGATATAATATGACAGAAGATGGTGCCACGTTAAAGGCTCAAAATTATGCCTGGGTCAATGGTAATATAAAATCAGACAAAAAAGCATCTATTCTGTTTGGTGTTGACCAGTATAAAGAAGATAACCTGGACAAAACCACACACACACCGCTGGCTACAGGTTTGCTGGGTGGCTTTGATACTTCTTATACCGGAGGTATTGATGCTCCTGCAGCCTCAGCCAGCATGTATAACACCTTATGGAGAGTAAACGGACAGTCAGCCCTGCAATCATTAAAAACCCGCGACAGTCTTTTGTTGTTTAGTAACATAGAGAATTCGGGTTTCCATACTGTGACAGTAAACACACTGGATGCCACTAATACTGCTGTGATTATGCGGGCTGATCTGAGCCAGTCTGTAAATCAATCGGATAAACTCATTGTTAAAAATCAGTTAACCGGAAGCAATAACAGTCTGTCGGTCGATATACAGAAAGTGGGAAATAATAACTCAGGATTAAACGTTGACCTGATAACAGCCCCAAAAGGAAGCAATAAAGAGATATTTAAAGCCAGTACTCAGGCCATAGGTTTCAGCAACATATCTCCTGTGATCAGCACGAAAGAGGATCAGGAACATACCACGTGGACCCTGACCGGATATAAGGTGGCTGAAAATACAGCATCTTCCGGTGCAGCAAAATCGTATATGTCCGGTAATTACAAAGCCTTCCTGACAGAAGTCAACAACCTGAATAAACGAATGGGGGATCTGCGTGACACCAATGGCGAGGCCGGTGCATGGGCCCGCATCATGAGCGGAGCAGGTTCAGCTTCTGGTGGATACAGTGACAACTACACCCATGTGCAGATTGGTGTGGATAAAAAACATGAGCTGGATGGACTTGACCTTTTCACTGGTCTGACTATGACGTATACCGACAGTCATGCCAGCAGTAATGCATTCAGTGGCAAGACGAAGTCCGTCGGGGCAGGTCTGTATGCTTCCGCTATATTTGACTCTGGTGCCTATATCGACCTGATTAGTAAGTATGTTCACCATGATAATGAGTACTCGGCGACCTTTGCTGGACTCGGAACAAAAGACTACAGTTCTCATTCCTTGTATGTGGGTGCTGAAGCAGGCTACCGCTATCATGTAACAGAAGACTCCTGGATTGAGCCGCAGGCAGAACTGGTTTATGGGGCCGTATCAGGTAAACGGTTCGACTGGCAGGATCGCGGAATGAGCGTGACCATGAAGGATAAGGACTTTAATCCGCTGATTGGGCGTACCGGTGTTGATGTGGGTAAATCCTTCTCCGGTAAGGACTGGAAAGTCACAGCCCGCGCCGGCCTTGGCTACCAGTTTGACCTGTTTGCCAACGGTGAAACCGTACTGCGTGATGCGTCCGGTGAGAAACGTATCAAAGGTGAAAAAGACGGTCGTATTCTCATGAATGTTGGTCTCAACGCCGAAATTCGCGATAATCTTCGCTTCGGTCTTGAGTTTGAGAAATCGGCATTTGGTAAATACAACGTGGATAACGCGATCAACGCCAACTTCCGTTACTCTTTCTGATAACAGCCCGGGCCGCGTTTGCGGCCCTTCTTCTACCGGAGAGAATATGTATTACCCTGTGACAGACTATATCGCTCTTGCTCTCATTATTAGCTTTCTTTTTCTGACATTATTTATCTGCCTGTTATGCCTTAAACATGAGCGAATAAAAAAAGAAACTATCAGGCAAAAAAATGCACATATTCTGGAGCATGGCTGGAATGCAACTGAGTTCTCATGGTTCCGATACGGACAGTATAACGAAACGGGTATTTACATCTCGATCGAGAAGACCATTATCATTACAATCACCGTTTCTGGTGGGTGCTTTAAAAAAGAATACAGCATTGTCTCCCACATGCTGGTCACTGACACCATAACAGAGGCCACCCTGTACGAAAACGGGCTGTATACGCGCCACATCAGACTCAGTCGCCCAGTATCTGACAGCAAATACCCCTTGCCACCCGGATCTCAGCTCATTAAAAATATGACCTTACGACTGCGCCTGCAGGATCAGCAGGAAGAAACATCCGTGACATTATTTCAGGGAAAAATGAGTACCGACGGAAATAACTATTACATCATCAAAGGTAAAGTAAGCTCAGTACTTCTGTTATTAAAAATGCTGCAGATTAATCACGCCTGATCTCTGTCCCGGTATTTTAGCCCGAGGTATATTCTGAAATATCATTCATCATGACCGGCGTTTGTATAAACGCCGGTCATTCGCTAACAGCTTCACCGTTCCTTCCCCCATCCAGGTTCCGCATGAGCGTGTTGTAATGTTCATAAGCGTATTATCGTAAGCTTCCGGGGAACTCATATTGACGCGTTTTTCAGGCGCGCGTCATCGGCGGCGCATACGAACGATCGTGGTTTGATAACGGTTGATTTATTTTGTTGCACAGGGGCGATCGCCAGGCAGGTACCGGAGGCGGGCTCTGAAGTACTGAGTAGGGTGATCGCGTCAGGCCGCGAAGTACTGACTCGGGGATTAATAGCAGGTGATGAGTAAGCGTACAGCGAGGGCCGTATTGACGGGGATGTGTTATTCAGCTGGCAGTGCTATGCGCCACGGAAGCAGTTCGCTGACCCGGTTGACCGGCCAGTCTGCTATGACGCCAAGCACATGGCGAAGGTAGCTTTCTGGATCCACGTCATTCAGTTTGCACGTCCCGATCAGGCTGTACAGTAGCGCTCCCCGCTCACCACCATGGTCAGAGCCGAAGAACAGGAAGTTTTTACGACCCAGACTGACCGCCCGCAAGGCATTTTCAGCGATGTTGTTGTCGATTTCCACCCAGCCATCGTTCGC
Source organism: Shigella flexneri (assembly GCA_048288465.1). GTDB lineage: Bacteria > Pseudomonadota > Gammaproteobacteria > Enterobacterales > Enterobacteriaceae > Enterobacter > Enterobacter flexneri_B. The sequence continues at coordinate 2,965,247 of CP182556.1, forward strand.
ATAGTACGTCAGTGCCGGCCACTGGTTAAGTGCGTACGCGAACGCCTTCGCCAACTCTGAGTGTCGCGACTGGGTCTTCATCTTTTCCGCAACCAGCTTTCCAGGGATTTCAACAGCGGTTTCGTTTTTCGCTGACACCATGGAGGGAGTGGTTAAAAGAGCAACGAGAAAGTGGTAATTATAACGCCAGCCGGATATGGCGGGAAATGGTGGCCCGGGGATTTACAGGCAGTGAAACCATCGTCAGGGATGCGGTTGCCAAATGGCGTAAAGGCTGGAACCCACCGGTTACTACTGCCGTCAGACTTCCTTCAGTCTCCCGGGTAAGCCGCTGGTTGATGCCCTGGAGAATAACCAGGGATGAAGAAAATTATGCTTCCCGATTTATTAGTCTGATGTGTGAAAAAGAACCTGAGCTGAAAATAGCGCAGCAACTGGCACTCGAGTTCTACCGTATTCTGAAAACCCAAAATAAATCACAGCTAAGCAGTTGGTTCACTCGAGTCCACGAAAGCGGTTCAGCAGAATTTCGGCGCGTGGCGGCGGGGATGGAAGCTGATGCTGCAGCTATATGTGAGGCAATCAGTAGTCGCTGGAGTAATGGTGTTGTCGAAGGTCATGTAAATCGCCTGAAGAAGATGCTGAAACGCCAGATGTATGGTCGAGCAGGATTTGAACTACTCAGGCAGAGGGTAATGAGTCCACTGGCATGAAAATCTCCACCCAGGTTGCGGAAGAGCCACTTTTCATCCGTCGTTGACAGTTATACCGCCAGTCAGAAATATACCGTCGTCAGGGCGTGGAGCTGAGCCGTGCCACACTGGGTCGCTGGACCGGTGCCGTTGCTGAACTGCTGGAGCCGCTGTATGACGTCCTGCGCCAGTATGTACTGATGCCCGGTAAAGTTCATGCGGATGATATCCCCGTTCCGGTCCAGGAGCCGGGCAGTGGTAAAACAAGAACTGCCCGGCTGTGGGTCTATGTCCGTGATGACCGTAACGCCGGTTCACAGATGCCCCCGGCGGTCTGGTTCGCGTACAGCCCGGACCGGAAAGGTATCCATCCACAGAATCACCTAGCCGGTTACAGCGGTGTGCTTCAGGCAGATGCTTACGGTGGTTACCGGGCGTTATACGAATCCGGCAGAATAACGGAAGCTGCGTGTATGGCCCATGCCCGGAGAAAAATCCACGATGTGCATGCAAGAGTGCCAACCGACATCACCACGGAAGCCCTGCAGCGTATCGGTGAACTGTATACCATCGAGGCAGAAGTCCGGGGATGTTCAGCAGAACAGCGTCTGGCGGCAAGAAAAGCAAGAGCCGCGCCACTGATGCAGTCACTGTATGACCGGATACAGCAACAGATGAAAACACTGTCGCGTCACTCGGATACGGCAAAAGCGTTCGCATACCTACTGAAACAGTGGAAGGCCCTGAACGTGTACTGCAGTAATGGCTGGGTGGAAATCGACAACAACATCGCTGAAAATGCCCTGCGGGCGGTCAGTCTGGGTCGTAAAAACTTCCTGTTCTTCGGCTCTGACCATGGTGGTGAGCGGGGCGCGCTACTGTACAGCCTGATCGGGACGTGCAAACTGAATGACGTGGATCCAGAAAGCTACCTTCGCCATGTGCTTGGCGTCATAGCAGACTGGCCGGTCAACCGGGTCAGCGAACTGCTTCCGTGGCGCATAGCACTGCCAGCTGAATAACACATCCCCGTCAATACGGCCCTCGCTGTACGCTTACCGCTTATCCAACGGACATCCGCAAAGTGATCTATACGACGAATGCCATCGAGTCGCTAAACAGCGTGATCCGCCATGCGATCAAAAAGCGTAAAGTGTTCCCGACAGACGACTCGGTGAAAAAAGTGGTGTGGCTGGCAATCCAGTCTGCGTCCCAGAAATGGACGATGCCGTTGAAGGACTGGCGAATGGCAATGAGCCGCTTTATTATCGAGTTCGGTGACCGCCTGGACGGTCACTTCTGAGAAAGGCATTTACACAGAATCTTAAACAGGCTCGCGCCAGTCGGCAAAACTAGTTGACGTCTAATACACTCCCCCTTACCGAAGACCTTCAGTTTTATATTTTAAGAGTCTCTGAGAAAGGCTGCCTTCCGGCAGCCCTTTACCCCCACATCAGAACATATACCGGAAATTCGCGTTTACCGCATTATCCACGTTATATTTACCAAAGGCTGACTTCTCAAACTCCAGACCAAAGCGCATATTGTCCTTTATCTGCGCATTCATACCAACATTAAACAGCATCCGGCTGTCCTTCTCTCCTTTTATCCGTTTCTCCCCGGACGCATCACGCAGTACGGTCTCTCCATTATTCAGCAGGTCAAACTGCCAGCTGGTTCCGGCACGGGCCGTCACACTCCAGTCCTTACCACTGAAGGTCTTGCCCAGTTCAACCCCTGTTCTTCCAACCAGCGGACTGAAGTCCCTGTTCTTCATGCTCAGGTCCATATCACCGTCTTTCCAGCGGAATGTTTTCCCGGACACGGCGCCGTAAACCAGTTCAGCCTGCGGCTCAATGAACGTGTCCTCTGTCAGGTGATAGCGGTAACCCGTTTCAGCACCGGCATACCAGGAATGGGTGTTGTAGTGTTTCGTTCCCAGGCTAGCAAAGTTACCTGTGTAATCATTGTCATGGTGAATATATTTACCAATCAAATCGATATAGGCACCGGACTCAAACAATGCTGAAGCATACAGACCGCCCCCCACCGATTTCGTCTTTCCGCTGAATGCATGGCTGTCTGCACTGCTGTCGGTATAGGTCATCGTGACACCGGTAAACAGGTCCACACCGTCCAGTTCATGTTTTTTGTCAAAGCCGACCTGAACATGGGTGTAATTATCACTGTAACCACCGTCTGCAGAACCGGCACCACTCATGATGCGCGCCCAGGCACCGGCATCACCGTTTGTGTCACGCAGGTCACCCATACGTTTGTTCAGATTGTTAACTTCCGTCATGAAGTTTTTATACCCGGCATTCATGAAACTGTCAGCCTTCGCGGCAGCGGCTTTATCAGCCTCCGCTTTAAAACCATCCAGTATCCACTTCGTATTGCCACCACTGGTATCAACATGCAGGGTTGGGGTCACCCGACTGAAACCTGTCACCCGGGTGCCGGCCTTAAACATCTCTGCTGAAGTTCCCGCCGGTGCCGTGACCAGAGGAATATTCAGGGCCTGTCCCTGAGCAGGATTATTCATAAAGCTGACGTTCAGGCTGTTATCTGAACCAGTGGCTTTTTCAGTCACATTAATTTTATCGGCATTTTTCAGGTCCGTACGCAAAACAAAATCACTGCCTGTTGCATCCAGTTTATTCACCGTCAGGGTACGGAATGTACGGTCTCCTTCAGAACTAATACGGCTGTTTCTGACGGTAAGACTGTGGATGGCAGAGTCCCCACCCAGAGTCCACAGTGCATTATGCATACTGACATCAGCCCTGCCACCGGTTATGGCACCATTGAATGCTGCGTTATAGCCCTCAAGAAGACTGCCGGCAAACGCCGATGCAGCCGTTTCCGCAGAAGCCAGTTCTGCCGGCGTGTCAGACCCGATGGTAACTGTTGATGCCGCAGAGGCATGAATATCACCGGAAGCATGTGCTCCACGGGTAATTTCCAGTGCTGCGTTATCGCCGGTCAGGTCATATCCGTCCGTCAGATATACAGCAGGGGCATACTGATTAGCCGTATCTTTAACCGGTGTACCGCTCAGGGTGATTTTGCCGTTCTTACCGGCCTGAATATGCCCGTCGCTGAAAAGACCGTTCAGTGCTGTAAGATGACCGCCATCATGCACTGTCAGTGAACTGCCGGCAAAAGCACCCGGGGCTGTCAACAGGACGTCCGGAGAGGTGATGCTGACGGCACTGTCATAAGCGTCAATCCCCCCGGTGAACCTGCTGCCGATATCCAGGGCTGAGTTATGGTTCAGCGTAATATTCCCTTCATACTGGCTCCTGTCATTCACGGTGTCCGGGACAGAGGTACCTTCCTCCGGAATGACATAATTTCCTGTTCCGTCATTTTTATCCACAAATGCCCTGTCACTTCCCAGTGTGATATGGCTGTTATCCGACTTAATGTCACTGTTCAGCGAGGCGTTACGTGAAAGATGGAAGTCAGCGTCTTTCAGCGACAGTGTTTTCATTGTAAACTGACGGTTTTCCCAGTCTTTCTGGTTCAGGCTGACCGGTGCACTGCCACTGATGGAGGCATGGATAACCGGATGTCCCTGGAATATCAGGGTGCCACTGTCCTGACTCAGGGTACCTTCCGGCAGGTTCACGCTACCATCAAAGATTACCTTTCTTCCCCCCGGCACCTGTGGAATGGCGACATCCATATTCCCGGTCAGCTGACCATGAAAGATAACGGGTTGTTTTGCCCGCCCGGCCAGGATCCTATCTTTTACTGTCTGAACTGCTTTGTTTTTGTTCATGCCAACAAACTCCCACTGAGCCGGATCATTCAGGCTGTTCCCCCACAGAGTGTTACCATAGCTGGCAGATTTCAGAATATAGAAGCGGGTCTGGCTGTTGAGTATCATGCTGTACAGGTTTCCTGGAGTGCCGGTACCACCAAAGGGGGATATATTTCCAATCGTCGGTTCACTGACATTTGTATCCTGAGCCTTAAGATCCAGTAAAAGCTGGGATTTTTGCTGTGCATTATTTGTAATCACCGCCCCGTAATCAGCAGCCTGCAGTCGGGTGAAGGTAACGGCATTACCATTAAGGTCAAGCTTACCTCCCCGGTATCCCCATGAAATGTTATCCGGATTGACCTGACGGGCATCCCCGAGCACCACGGTCGGACGTCCGCTGGCGAGGTTCACTGAACTGAAGGCCTGGATATTACCTGCAGTGTCTGCCTGCTGGTTAAGTACAACGATACCGTCTCCCGTTTTCAGTCCTCCCGGGTTTACACCTGTTCCGTTTATGGTCAGGGTTCCTTCCCCCAGCTTATGCAAGTTGTCACCGGCAACGCCGTTGACCTTCCAGGTTACATTCGTCCCCTTGTCAGTAATAATGCCGGCACCCGTCCATGTTTTTCCGGATTCAGCAGATACGGTGTAACTGTCTTTAAATTCGAGATAACCGGCACCCTGAGTCACACTGTCTTTCAGGATAATTGCACCATTCTGCCCGCTGAATACCAGATTTTTACCGGCATTGAGGTCATTGTCTTTCTGCCCGTGCATGGTCCAGTTTTTACTGCCCTGGCTCAGGGTACCTGTGCCTGATGTTTTGTCGTATGTCCAGTTCAGGGGGCCCAGTCCGGAAACAAAGTCTACGGGGGCATCGAAATCGTCCTGCATAACCTGGTTCAGATAATCTGTTGGTATGACATTCCACCAGTTCGTAGCACCATTAATACCTGCATATGCTCTTAATACAGCAACAATAACCCATTTTTTTTGTTGTTTATCATAAGCAAACAAAGGAGAACCACTATCCCCAGGGGCTCCATAGTCAGGTAAAGGGCCGTTTACAGGATTATAAGTTTGCCCGGGATTAGAGACTATTGTTGCATCAGATATCAGAGGAACTCCTGTGGTTCCTCCTGTTTTAAAAGCATATCCACCGGCAACCTTAACTAAATTTCCGTCCTTGTCCTTAGTGTACTGCGTACCACTACCCACCCGATAAAAAGCGGTGTAACGTTCAGTGTATTTATAAGCATTGGCTTTGGTTCCTTCTGATGTTACCGCTGAGGGAATAACTTCTGTAACCAGTTTATTCAGACGTGGAGCATGGAAGTCAATAGAAGGGTGGTTATTACGGTCAACAAGGGAATATGTATTTTTCCCATTACCAAAGCTCACACTCCGATATCCTCCGTTATGCTTTACGCTGACGATATACTGAGGCGATACAAGCGTAGCAACGCCATTTGAGCTCACACTGCTGAAATCGGCCATTGGGGCTTTACCCAGTCTTCCCACAAGTTTTCCGTCCTTATCATATACCGGAATATCATTGGCACCAGGTACAAAAAGCCCTTTGTTTTCGGCGAAATCACGATAAATCTGATAGGCAATATCGGAACGGACAATACCCGCCTGGGATATCTGAGAGTAACACAGACAGATTGCTGGAATGCCAGCCAGAAGAATATGCGTTAATCTTCGGCATGTCTTTTTTATTACCCTGCGGGCAAGTTCAGAGACAGCAATAAGCCCCCCGGTGACGGGGCAATATTTAAGAGAATAAACTTTATTCACTATGGATTCTCCATGATGTTTACAAGGGATATAAAAGTAAAATAGCTGAAGAAGCTAATGATAACCCGACGTTATCACCAGAAAGGAAAATATAGTTACTGCATTAATGTGTTTTTGTGAACTGAACCGCCCCGGGTTTCCTGGAGAGTGTTTTATCTGTGAACTCAGGCTGCCAGATCATCATTTCCGATGGAAGCATAATAAGCTTTTTCTGCTTCTGCCGGTGGGATATGGCCCAGCCTTTCCAGCAATCGTCGATTGTTATACCAGTCCACCCACGTGAGTGTGGCCAGCTCCACTTCTGTCCGGTTTTTCCAGCTCTTACGGTGTATTACCTCCGCTTTGTAAAGGCCCTTGATGATCTCTGCCATCGCGTTGTCATACGAGTCACCAGTACTCCCTGTTGATGCCAGCAGTTTTGCTTCTTTTAGTCGCGCCTTATAGGCCAGTGACACATACTGAGAGCCTTTATCGCTGTGATGGATGGTGCCAGACGGACGACGGGCCCACAACGCCTGCTCCAGTGCATCCAGCACGAATGTCGTTTCCATAGACGATGAGACTCGTCACCACACGATGTATCCGGCAAACACATCAATGATGAACGCCACATAGACGAAGCCCTGCCATGTGCTGAGTAGAGTAAGAGGCAGGGCGTAGTCGGACTATTTCCCTGCCTCTCCTCCCCGAACCGGACGTGCACCTTTCAGCGCATCCGGCTCTCCATTTAAATGCTGGCGAACGCCATTGCCACTTCTGTAAAGCGCGATGTATACGTGTTTCTGGTCTCCGTCCTCAGATAGGGATTACCTTCGGGTAGCCGCCAGCGGAACAGCTTCTTGCCTTGCCCCACCAACCGGTACAGTATTTCGCCGCTGAGCTTGCCGTGATTGGTTTTACCAAATAAAACCCACGTTTTGCTCTGACCCGGTTTCGGTGATTTACACCACCACCTCATCAGGGAAGCGATACCTGTACGGTATTTGCGGGCCAGCCAGTGAGCCAGCTTCCAGAACACGACACGGTCGATATAACTGAAGACTTTGGCCTTAAAATCAACGAACTGATAGAACATGGCCCAGCCTTTCAGTTTTCGGTTGAGTTGTTCAGCCATATCGACTTTGCTTTCACTGTAGTTGCCTGATAACAGTGCTGTCAGCGATGCGGCGAAGTTTCTGGCTTTCTCCTGCGGGATCGTTGAGACCACTCGCATCTCGCCATAACGACTGCGTTTGCGAATGATCCTGTGCCCCAGAAAGATAAAGCCGTCATTAACATGGGTGATTTTAGTCTTATCCATGTTCAGCCTGAGTTTCAGACTGCCTTCGAGCACACCCCGACACTCCTCCCTGATGGCTTCCGCCTGTGCTTTGGTGCCTTTGACGATGAGGACAAAATCATCGGCATAGCGGCAGTACGCCACCGCGGGTTTCCACTGCCAGTTTTCTCTGACCGCCGTACTTCGGCCCCGTTGGATACTGTTATTCCAGTACCACCGATCTTTTCTGGCTTTCCCGCTCAGGTAGCGCTCATGCAGGTATTGATCGAACTCATTCAGCATGATGTTCGATAATAGCGGCGATATAACACCGCCCTGTGGCACACCTTCACTGGCCGCCCGAAAGAGACCGACATCGATATGTCCCGCCTTGATGGTTTTCCACAGCAGAGTCATGAAACGTGCGTCACTGATCCTGCGGCGTACAGCCTTCATCAGCAGTCGATGATGTACGGTGTCGAAGTAACTGGACAGGTCGCCTTCAATCACCCAGCGTCCCCGGGTTTCACCACAGTCTGTGAGCTGTAATTTCACCGTGCGGATCGCGTGGTGGACACTGCGCTCAGGCCGGAAGCCATATGAGAGCGTATGAAAATCACTCTCCCATATCGGCTCCATCGCCATCAGCATGGCCCGCTGAACAATACGATCCCGCAACGCGGGGATACCCAGTGGTCGCAGTTTGCCGTTGCTTTTAGGGATGTAAACCCGTCTGGCGGGCAAGGGCTGGTAGTGGCCTGAGAGTAATTCATCCCTGAGGATTTGCAGCTCAACAGCCAGTCTGGCCTGTAGCATTGTTTTGTTCACGCCATCAACGCCGGGGGTATGGGCCCCCTTTGATGAAAGCGTGATCCGCGCCGCTTCAGCCAGCCATTCTGGTTGTGTTATCAGACGCAGCAGCCGTTGAATCCGTAGGGACGGATCGGTGGCTGCCCATGTGGCAAGCTTGCGTTGCATTTCGCTGATTATCAAAGGTCTTCACCTCGTTAGGTCAGTTAATTCACGTCGCAAACACATTCAAACTGCTTCCCTTCGCCATGTAATGGGCTTTCCCCATCGCGGACTACTACGGAAGCTCCGCCAGCCAGCGCGTCATCGGAGCCATGCCCCCTTAACATCCGTCGCTGACCTTCCCCGGTTTACCTGCCTGGACTCAGGCATACTGAGGAGGCTGCCCGTCGCACTCTTTATCCTTGCTTGCCGCAAGTTGGCAGAAGTCAGCAACGCAAGTGTGATAGACGCTGCTGCCCCGGTGTTTCGCATACATGTCAAAACACCTTCGACCGGCAGTGCTTACGTATCACTGCCAGTTCCTCCTGCACGGCCTGTCAGATCACGTAGGCCGTGGTGACGTTTTCAACCCACAGAGGCGGATTAACGGGTTCATGTTCTTCAGCCTTTCAGTACTTAACCTTGAGGATCATCTCGGCTTAGTGATCTCGCCTCAATCCCCGTTGTCAGCGGGTTACATCACCCTGCGGGCATGCCGCAGGTCACTGCCGCTCAGGTTCTCCACCGTCACACCCGGTGGGATTGTTGGGTTTCTCATCGTGAGTTACCGGTTCAATATTCCAGACAGACTCGCGGTTCATTTAAGCATCCATGCCCGCCCTGAACTCCGGGCACACCGTAAGTAAAATCAGCCACCCACAGCTGGTCAGGTCGTTCTGCCACGAACTGACGGTTTACGCGGTCGCCTGCGGCAAAGGCTTTCCGGCTGATGGTCGTACGGACCTTTTTACCCCGGAGAACACCGGCAAGTCCCATAACCGCCATGAGACGTGCCACAGTGCATCTGGCCACTCTGATACCTTCCCGTAACAACTGACGCCAGACTTTACACCGTATACCTTGTGATTTTCATCGTATACGCGCTGTATCTCTTTCTTCAGCCAGTCATCGCGCTGCGCACGGGAACTGCGTTTATCCGGATGATGTCGCTGTTGCTGACAGTGGTAATACGTTGACGGGGCAATATGCAGTTCGCTGCATAGCGGTCCGACCCCGTACTGCTCACGCAGCTTATCCAGCAGTGGCATCATTTTTTCCAGAGGCGGTCGAACTCCGCCTTCGCAAAATAAGCGGAAGCCTGGCGAAGGATATCGTTACTGCGGCGCAGTTCACGATTTTCACGTTCCAGCTCTTTCAGACGCTGACGTTCAGCGGTGGTGAGCCCTCCATCACCGCCCCCGGTATCCCGCTCATGCTGGCGAACCCAGACACGCAGAGTCTCCGGCGTACAGCCAATCTTTGGAGCAATAGAACAAATTGTCGCCCATTGTGAGTCATATTCGCTCTGACTTTCCAGAACCATACGGACTGCCCGTTGACGGACTTCGGGGGAAAAACGAGTATTTTTAGTCATCCTGTTTACCTCTTTCTCAGGAAGTTTAGTCTCCAGGATTCCCGGGGCGGTTCACTCTCGCGTATGGTTGATTGACACCACAGTGCGAATTCGGCGAATGCGAGATCACGGTACGATTCCGCACCACACTACCAATCAATACCCCGGGTTTTATTCAGGTAAGCAGGACTGCGGATATCCGGTGTCGCGCCTTTGTGTCACGAACGGGGTGGGTGCGAAACACCAGATAAAATACAGGTTGGCAATACCTCTGAACGCCCTGAGCAGGTCGGGCATTTCGGATTAAGTACTCGCACCTCCGCAGTCCTCAAACAAGTCTGGCTGGTAGCTGTAAACAGACTTCGTACATACCGCTCTGCAATAAATCCCCGTACCACAGGCCTCACAGAACTTCTTCCCATGAAAAAACTGCTCACACATCACACAATGCCACTCCAGCACGACCGGTAATGGCGATAAAAACATCGCCATATCCTCAATGTAAGGGTGGGACTTCTCCGGATTCAGCACCACACAGTCCGCCTTCTGTTGCTCACTCAGGGCATGTAAATCATGCTCAAACCACGCCCCCTGAGCATCTGTCTGCAGAATCAACCGGCCATGGCAGGAAAGGCAGAAACACTGCCGGATATTTCTGCTGAGCGCAGAGTCGGCACTGATAATGTGCTCACCCGGCGTGATCCCCAGCCCCGTTTTTATACCGTTCATTCTGCTCCCCCCTCCTCACTGAAGCGCCCGGTCTGGCAGTGTGTGCAGTACTGCTCCCCATAATAATCGTGGTGACATTGCCTGCAGTGCCAGCTGGCTTTACGTACTACGGGTAAGGTATCCGGGACGAATTGCTGCAGACGTTTAATCAACCGTATTTCTCTGCGTTCCGGCCTGACATAAGGGCACTCATGACCGTGCTCCGTCAGCCCTTCGTCAGCGTGTTCAAACCAGGGCCGTTCAGTGTCGTATTGCGGGTGGTATCTGAGTGCACTGCCGCAAAGGTGGCAGGTGTAGCTATCGTAAGGTGCAGTCTGTGCGGTACGGGCACCGGTCAGACGTCCGTTGCCATCAAGTGCGAGAAAAGATTTTGCGTACATAGTATATGTTCCTCAGCCGCCAGACGACACGCAGGCAACAGCCGTCCCGGTACGGGCAGCGTGGTCAGGGTGTGAATGGCGGTTCAGTTAAAATCTGGACTGGAGTTTGGGTAAAGCAGGCTGGTTGCTGTTACAGCACTGTGGTTGTCACACAATGGCCCACTGACGTAAAAAACAGTCAGTAAGCAGAGATGGAGATTGGGGGATGTGCTGTATCGGTTGCCGGAAGGAATGGTAAAGAATGTGTCATGGTTAAATCTCCGTATGGTTCATACGGAATGACCACGCCGTAAAAAATGCGCAGTGCCGCTGAAGTGGCCGCCGGAACCGACAGCAAAGATTAGCGCCAGCCCGTACTTGTCGTTCAGGGGTTTACACCAGAGCACATATCCCCGGCAGGGGGCTGTCCAGTCGTGGTCGACCCCGGTTACTTTTTTCAGGAAGCCCGCTGCATTTCAGGATGATGCCACATTCTTTCTGTTCCCGTTTGGCCAGGTAGCTGATGGCATAGCGTAAATCATTCACCGCTTTGTGATCTGAATAGTGAATGACGTGGTTAATGTTTACCGGATAATTTTTATTAAACCGGCACCAGTGGTAGTAACCATTACCCTCGGTAACCCGCCTCCAGATATCTCCCATCAATCTGGATACCAGATACGAACTCCTGTGGCTCTGGCCGTTCAGATAGCCCACAAAATGAATGTGAAGCCCTTTACGTTCTGTATATTCCATCACCCAGGCATACCCGACCAGTTTCTCTCCCACCTCGTTAATCAGTTGCAGCATCTCCGCGCACATGGCGTACCTGCAGGCACATCTGTAGCTGAGGGTGTTTTTTCGGTAAGCAAAATCCATTCTGAACGGTAACAGTTTCGAATAGACCCCGAATAATGAATCCAGATGCTGGTTAAAGTGCTCCAGGAGCTGGGGAGCCATTTCGTAAGCGGGATTGGTGTTATAAGTTTGCATGTTTCTTCCTCGTGTTCTGTAACACAGGAAGAAGCGTTGCCGTAATTTTTGAAGAAGATGTTCTCAGGTAGTAGGGTGAACGTGTTTCCTCCGGTAACGACTTCCACGGGTATCAGAACCAGGCAAAGAACAGCATACGTAACACTGAGAGATCCCCTCATAATTTCCCCAAAACGTAACCATGTGTGAATAGATTTTGAGTAAGCAGGGTTGCAGCCACGAGTGAGTCTTCCCTTGTTATTGTGTAGCCAGAATGCCGCAAAACTTCCATGCCTAAGCGAACTGTTGAGAGTACGTTTCGATTTCTGACTGTGTTAGCCTGGAAGTGCTTGTCCCAACCTTGTTTCTGAGCATGAACGCCCGCAAGCCAACATGTTAGTTGAAGCATCAGGGCGATTAGCAGCATGATATCAAAACGCTCTGAGCTGCTCGTTCGGCTATGGCGTAGGCCTAGTCCGTAGGCAGGACTTTTCAAGTCTCGGAAGGTTTCTTCAATCTGCATTCGCTTCGAATAGATATTAACAAGTTGTTTGGGTGTTCGAATTTCAACAGGTAAGTTAGTTGCTAGAATCCATGGCTCCTTTGCCGACGCTGAGTAGATTTTAGGTGACGGGTGGTGACAATGAGTCCGTGTCGAGCGCTGATTTTTTCGGCCTTTAGAGCGAGATTTATACAATAGAATTTGGCATGAGATTGGATTGCTTTTAGTCAGCCTCTTATAGCCTAAAGTCTTTGAGTGACTAGATGACATATCATGTAAGTTGCTGATAGGTTTCCAGTTTTCCGCTCCTAGGTCTGCATATTGTACTTTTCCTCTTACTCGACTTAACCAGTACCAACCCAGCTTCTCAACGGATTTATACCATGGCACTTTAAAGCCAGCATCACTGACAATGAGCGGTGTGGTGTTACTCGGTAGAATGCTCGCAAGGTCGGCTAGAAATTGGTCATGAGCTTTCTTTGAACATTGCTCTGAAAGCGGGAACGCTTTCTCATAAAGAGTAACAGAACGACCGTGTAGTGCGACTGAAGCTCGCAATACCATAAGCCGTTTTTGCTCACGGATATCAGACCAGTCAACAAGTACAATGGGCATCGTATTGCCCGAACAGATAAAGCTAGCATGCCAACGGTATACAGCGAGTCGCTCTTTGTGGAGGTGACGATTACCTAACAATCGGTCGATTCGTTTGATGTTATGTTTTGTTCTCGCTTTGGTTGGCAGGTTACGGCCAAGTTCGGTAAGAGTGAGAGTTTTACAGTCAAGTAAGGCGTGGCAAGCCAACGTTAAGCTGTTGAGTCGTTTTAAGTGTAATTCGGGGCAGAATTGGTAAAGAGAGTCGTGTAAAATATCGAGTTCGCACATTTTGTTGTCTGATTATTGATTTTTGGCGAAACCATTTGATCATATGACAAGATGTGTATCTACCTTAACTTAATGATTTTGATAAAAATCATTAGGGGATTCATCAGTACGTAACAGCCATACAGCGCATATAACGCCTGAAGCTCTGTTAACCAGGCTGCAGCGGAAAGGCCTTTATAACGCGTGTGGGCAATCACTTTTTCCAGTGAACAACAGAGGAACTTACGCAGGTTTTAACTTCCATTACCCTCTCGTTATTTGGTACTGTGATTAACGTCAGAATGGCCTGACATTATCCCGAAAGTCTTTCCACTTCCCTGTTTCTCCGGTAATAAAATATTTTAAATGCTGAAGGTATAAAGCCATAACCAGATATTGCAATTAACGTAGCATTACACATATCAACGTACCAGATAAGTAACAGAGGTACAGGATTGAACAACACGCCGGAAGACTGTTTAATGACATAAGGTATACTCTTTTACGAGTAAGATTATGTATTACCACTAATACTCATCAGGTGAGTTGCAGGAGCAGATTATTAACAGAAATCCTTCAAACACAGTTATCCAGGATATTAACACGGGTGAAGCCATATAGACTGGCCCCCTGAATCTCCAGACAACCAGTATCACTTATTTAAGTGATAGTCTTAATACTAGTTTTTAGACTAGTCATTGGAGTACAGATGATTGATGTCTTAGGGCCGGAGAAACGCAGACGGCGTACCACACAGGAAAAGATCGCAATTGTTCAGCAGAGCTTTGAACCGGGGATGACGGTCTCCCTCGTTGCCCGGCAACATGGTGTAGCAGCCAGCCAGTTATTTCTCTGGCGTAAGCAATACCAGGAAGGAAGTCTTACTGCTGTGGCCGCCGGAGAACAGGTTGTTCCTGCCTCTGAACTTGCTGCCGCCATGAAGCAGATTAAAGAACTCCAGCGCCTGCTCGGCAAGAAAACGATGGAAAATGAACTCCTCAAAGAAGCCGTTGAATATGGACGGGCAAAAAAGTGGATAGCGCACGCGCCCTTATTGCCCGGGGATGGGGAGTAAGCTTAGTCAGCCGTTGTCTCCGGGTGTCGCGTGCGCAGTTGCACGTCATTCTCAGACGAACCGATGACTGGATGGATGGCCCCCCGCAGTCGTCACACTGATGATACGGATGTGCTTCTCCGTATACACCATGTTATCGGAGAGCTGCCCACGTATGGTTATCGTCGGGTATGGGCGCTGCTTCGCAGACAGGCAGAACTTGATGGTATGCCTGCGATCAATGCCAAACGTGTTTACCGGCTCATGCGCCAGAATGCGCTGTTGCTTGAGCGAAAACCTGCTGTACCGCCATCGAAACGGGCACATACAGGCAGAGTGGCCGTGAAAGAAAGCAATCAGCGATGGTGCTCTGACGGGTTCGAGTTCTGCTGTGATAACGGAGAGAGACTGCGTGTCACGTTCGCGCTGGACTGCTGTGATCGTGAGGCACTGCACTGGGCGGTGACTACCGGCGGCTTCAACAGTGAAACAGTACAGGACGTCATGCTGGGAGCGGTGGAACGCCGCTTCGGCAACGATCTTCCGTCGTCTCCAGTGGAGTGGCTGACGGATAATGGTTCATGCTACCGGGCTAATGAAACACGCCAGTTCGCCCGGATGTTGGGACTTGAACCGAAGAACACGGCGGTGCGGAGTCCGGAGAGTAACGGAATAGCAGAGAGCTTCGTGAAAACGATAAAGCGTGACTACATCAGTATCATGCCCAAACCAGACGGGTTAACGGCAGCAAAGAACCTTGCAGAGGCGTTCGAGCATTATAACGAATGGCATCCGCATAGTGCGCTGGGTTATCGCTCGCCACGGGAATATCTGCGGCAGCGGGCTTGTAATGGGTTAAGTGATAACAGATGTCTGGAAATATAGGGGCAAATCCACCATACTCTTGACTATAAAGATGATGACGGGATCAGAACAGTTATTAATCCATACAACAAAATACAGAAAACAACAGAAAAAAAAAAAAAAAAAAAAAAAAAAAAAAAAAAAAAAAAAAATAACAGACATTACTTAACAAAGAACATTACAGTCAGTGTGTACATTACAGATTTATATTCAGGTGTTGCGGGACTACATTACAGCAGAGAGGGGTAAGGACAGAGTTACAAGTACTACTAGAGAGAATATCACTGCACAGATACTTCTATGAGTATATCTTTATGAGAGATCCGTCTACAGGATTGGGTTATAAGGTGTATTTACAAGGTATAATCACAGGATCATTTACATGACCATACTTCTGTAAATAATACTAATTAACCTTAATTATTTTTTTATGGTACATGAACTACCTGTAGCTGTAACGATAAACAAATCACCCAAAATGAAAAATACTGGTTATCACAGTTCAGAGAACTCGTATGAGTGTCCCCCTGAGCAATGCTTCATTTTCTGTGATTCTGTGTGATAGAGTTATACTGAGTACAGTGGCAGTAACACTGCTTTCCATCACTTGAGGATAAAATTCATTAAAAAATTAATTGCATGAATTAACAGGTTTTTTTATGAAATGTTATGCATCTCAACCAATATGATTAACAGAAAACTTCATCATGACAACACGTATAACGTTCAGTATGACCAGTGATGAGACGCTGCGAATTGTGGATGAGTACTGTCATACCCACAAACTTTCGCGCTCTAAGGTAATCAACGCATTACTCAGCGCCACAGCACCTGTCCTTAATGATATTAACTGTTATTATCAACTTGCAGGCGAACTGCAGTCACGCTTATTAAATGGAGTGTATCAACGGGATCTTCCTCGCAAACGCAATGTCGTCAGTGCAGAGAAGTATTGTCTGGAAATCTGGGAAAACAAACTTTTCACCAGAAGAATCCTGGAGTTTGACAGTTCAAATGGTGTTCTGTACGCGCTGAAACATAAAAGACACTATCGCCGGGATAAGATGATTGGAAGGGTTGAAAGTCGGTGTATCAAAGACATTTGCGAATACCAGATGCAGCTATCCGGGGAGAAGACGAAATATGCCTGTTTTATTTATATCGAAAGAACAATATACAATCACGATAATCCATCTGATAAAATACCTGTAAAAGCGGCTGTTGGTAATGCAGTCATCCTGCTGGCAAAGGATGTGATATATAACGAGTACTTTTTTGATTTGCGGCAGTCATTTTTTGTGAGCGTTACAGATCTGATGGTCTCTGGCGCAAAAGGTATTCCGGAGACACAGACATATCCGGACGTTTATTGCTGGATCCCTCTTTTTTCCATAAATTCCGGCGTGCTCATTACCCCTGTATATAAAATTGACCCTCTGAAACCCGTAACGGTAAAAAAACCGGATAAGATCACTGTTGTTTGTAATTACAGAGAATAATTTCAGCCTTCTACCTTCACCGCGACAGTGTTTACCTCTGCTTTATCTTCCGTTCAGTAAATACAAACCACCGCTCTGGCAGGTACAGGGCGTGGTTTATCTCCGATACTCCCCTGTGCAGTAATAATCATCACTGAAAATACTGATCCCGTCACGGCAAAACGCCATCCCATATTCCGGCAACACAAAATCATCTTCCGTTTATACCGGATTCACTGACAAAACAGACAACCTGTATTGCCTGTACACAACAGTTTCTCTCCTGGCAGGAATATTCCCCTACTCATTTTTTACGTTTCTCCCCGGTTGTTATGCCGGTGAAGGTGGTGCGTCGTTTTCATCACCAACGCCGGTTGAGATTAACAACATCCGGAGGAACATTCTCATGAATACCCCAGTTTCACTGATGGATGACCAGATGGTCGACATGTCGTTTATCACTCAGCTGACCGGCCTGACCGATAAGTGGTTTTATAAACTCATCAAGCATGGAGCCTTTCCGCCCCCCATCAAACTGGGCCGTAGCTCCCGCTGGCTGAAAAGCGAAGTGGAAGCCTGGCTGCAGGCGCGTATTGCACAGTCCCGTCCGTAATTCCTGACCGTTATCCGTTCCACCGCAGCAAAGGCATGATCCGGCCCCCGGAGGCATTTTGCTGCGCGCTAAAGGAGAGAATATTATGCAACAACTTGAAAACAGGTGTGACCTGCTGCTCATCCAGCATCAGAAATGGATGACAAGCGTGACGAGGCTTATCGTCGCTCATGGAATGGGGTCTCCGCATCTTCATGGTTATCACCGTCTGACCCTGGCACACTTTTTTCTGCCGGAAAAAGGCTCCGTCATTTCGGTGGCCCCCCAGGGACTCTATCAGGTCGTCAACCCGGGAACACCACCGTTCATTCCTGCCATTCAGGAAGGGTTAATGACCAGCATTCAGACCCATGAAATCATGCTGCTTACACATTTTAATCTGGGCGGCGTTTTACTCAGTGAGCTACATCGTCTGGGTGAAAACCGGCTGGCAAACAGGCTGAACAGCCTGCTCCGGCGTTTCGACGATCGTGATCTCTACCACACGCTGATATGGCTGTGCTGGTATGATCTGATGTGTGCCCACTCCATGCAGCCCTGGACTGAAGAGTTAAAGCATAAATCACATGCAGAGCTTGAAAACTGGGCTGTGGCGCGCAAACGGGAAAAGCGCGAGCTGGAACTGATGATTGACGAGTACCTGTTATACGCCTGCTGATTCATAACGTTCCCGGGGTTCCTTCCTCATCGTTACACACAGCCGGACGGCTATCTATGGCTGTCCGCCAAATGACCATCGCCGCATTTCGTTCCGCTGAAAACGGTACGTAGTCAGTGATACCGGAATTTCCGGAGAGGGCCGCAGGTATATTGCTTCTGTGCAATTGATGCTTATTTACATTGGATGTAGTTATTTCTGCATCCAATGCTATCGGAAAGAGATTAACCAGCAAATGGTTCCTCAAATCGTATTGATATTTACCCGGCGTATTGAGCACCACCATCTGACACTCCGTTCCCGCATCAAACGACTGGACCGAAAAACGATTTACTTTTCACGTGCTGTGGAAATTCACGAAAAAATTATTGGGTCATTCATCGAAAAACATATGTTCTGATGACTGGAGTCATCCTCCAGAAATATACGTCAACTGAACAATATCGATTTTTTATGGGATTCTATACACTTTTCCATATCCCTCTGAAAATCAGTCATCAGCTCACCAACACCTCTTCTGAAACTTGTATTAAACTTATTGCTTAAATAGATGATATAACATCTCTTCCATTGCACTGAATCGGCGAAAACTGCCGTTTCAATAATCTCAACAATATTATTTATCGGCTAACTTTATCAGTAAACAATGGAATGTCACACTGATGAAATGAACATTCAGAGTAAGATGATAAAATTCATATAAACGCCATTGCTGAATATTATTTATTTCATACAGATAAACGATAAAATACAAAAGGGTATATTTCTCAATGTAACAGTCAATTATTCATCTCCACTGGCGAGCACGGTCAGCACACAAACAAAGTTAGTCCTCCTGCTTAATCATTGCGTATCAGAAACTAAAAAAGAAAAAATTCTGCAGACAACTTAACAATCTTCATCACATTTCCTGAAGACAGACATATCCACAAACGGTAGTCAGCGTTGAATTAACAAGTCTTACAGAGCTATACGTAGCTTATAAAGCCACTCAATGTTCATCATCACCCGACTACTTATCTGGAATACCACCAGTATAAACTCATCAATAAAAACACCTGTTGTTAAAATAAGAATACTGTCAGCAGTAAATTATTAAAACAACATCTGTCCACACTATCTGTTCTTTTAACGCCAACGGCAGCGAAAATAGTGCATCACAGCCTTCTTTTTTCTTTCGCCACCACTCAGACAAACACAACACTCACACCCACACCACAAAACAGAATCAAAACATAAAATTAACAATAACAGTCAAAAGGAAAACACAGAATATTGAGGTGGACTGTCACCAGGACAGCGCATACGACGCATGTGATCAGCACATCCCGTTCTTCGCTGGCATCCCCAAAATGCAGAACAAACAATCATAACATTATGAATATAAAAGAAAATATGATTTTTCACCATGAAAAAAACATCAATGTATCTCTGTATAAAAATAATGATAACATGACATAAACATTTAAAAACATAAATAAACAGCAACAAAAACATTTGATAATCACTTAGTGATTAAATACAATTAAGACGATTTTGTTATAAGAGAGGCACCATGGAGTGAGATAATGAATAACGAACAGATGCTTATCAAATGCAGAGATCCCCGTAAATGTCGGTTTTATGCCGAATATCTGAATCACAAATACCCTAATGAATTCCCTCACTTTGCGCCTGACAACCCACAAAATTGTATCAGGAATGTTAATTTATTTTTAAAGGAAAAGTATTGTAATGTTTCACCTCCCCCCTTTGGTACTTTTGGTACTACTGAAGAAGAAGCACTCAATAACGAAATTAATGAGCTTGAAATTATTGCCGGGCAGGCAATACTGCCTGAAGAGAGTTTTCTCTGGTTGAAAACTGACGAACTTGCGACTTTCTTTACCTGGACTACTATTTATCTGTCGAAGGAAGACCATACAAAATTCCCGAAAATAAACCATAATTCATCAGGAATAAAAAACGGAATTGAAGTCAGGAAAATACGAACAGTTACCGATGAAACGTTAAATACTTACAAAAAAAGTAACCTTCCGGATAATCCATCATCCCATAACGAACGAATAAAAGTAATCATTTCATATTTTGACTCCTGCCATTCTTTAATTAATAAAAATGCAAAAAGCATATACCTCGAGGAACTCAGGCAGGCGTGGCTTAAAAAGAAAAGCGCTTGTCAAAAGTTTAAGTGGCTCCTTCCTGACGATGATGAAATGTGTCAGTGGTTCTGGACAAGACTGAAACAAAAACAGGATGAAAAACATCCAGTACATAACCCAGTGACCCGGTGGTTCATACCATCTTCAACGAAAGAATATTATCTTGCCTCTCTTGTCGCCTTTGCTTTATGGAAAGAAGCGCCTGATACCATTGAACTGTTCAGAACACGAATAAATCATGCCTGGCATCAGAAAAAACAAAAGGACAAATATCGGAGTGATGGTAAAAAGGCCATTAATATACATATAAGAAGCAATGTGAAAGAAATGCTTGATGAGCTCAGAACTGTTTACGGTCTGAGAACAGGAGAGTTTTTTGAAATGCTGATTACAGAGAAATATCTTGAACACAAGCGAAGGAAGTAATTCATTACCTGTTACATTCTAAATAATCTCAGACAGATATTATCTCCGTGAATCCCCCGCCACCTTTCCGGTGCGCGGGGTTTTGTCTTTTTTCACCGGGAATACATGTATGAATCCGTCTGATGCCATTGAGGCAATTGAAAAACCGCTCTCCTCCCTGCCTTACTCACTTTCCCGTCACATCCTGGAACATCTGCGCAAACTCACCAGTCACGAACCCGTGATTGGCATTATGGGTAAAAGCGGGGCCGGTAAATCTTCACTCTGTAATGCACTGTTTCAGGGGGAGGTCACACCGGTCAGTGATGTTCACGCCGGCACCCGGGAAGTGCAGCGCTTCCGTCTGAGTGGTCACGGTCACAGCATGGTTATCACTGACCTGCCCGAGGTGGGCGAGAGCCGGGACAGGGATGCAGAGTATGAAGCCCTGTACCGTGACATTCTGCCTGAACTGGACCTGGTGCTGTGGCTGATTAAAGCCGATGACCGGGCCCTGTCTGTGGATGAGTATTTCTGGCGACACATCCTGCAGTGCGGACATCAGCAGGTGCTGTTTGTGGTGACGCAGGCTGACAAAACGGAACCCTGCCATGAATGGGATATGGCAGGTATTCAGCCTTCTCCCGCACAGGAACAGAACATTCGTGAGAAAACGGAGGCGGTATTCCGTCTGTTCCGGCCCGTACATCCGGTTGTTGCCGTATCGGCCCGCACCGGCTGGGAACTGGATACGCTGGTCAGTGCGCTCATGACAGCGCTTCCCGACCATGCCGCCAGCCCCCTGATGACCCGACTGCAGGACGAGCTGCGCACGGAGTCTGTCCGCTCTCAGGCCCGTGAACAGTTTACCGGTGCGGTGGACCGGATATTTGACACAGCGGAGAGCGTCTGTGTTGCCTCTGTTGTCCGTACGGCCCTGCGCGCTGTTCGTGACACCGTGGTCTCTGTTGCCCGCGCGGTATGGAACTGGATCTTCTTCTGAACCTGTTGTGGATGATGTCCTCCCTGCCTCTGAGTCTGCTCACAAAAGCGCTGTTTTCGTTACTGTCTCTCTTGTCCGTGCAATAGACTGATAATAGAATAAAACGATCGATACCTATTTTACCGATCGTTAATATCGATCGTTATGCTAATAATAACTCCTGTTAGCAACGTGCGCAGATACACACAGACATGAGATTCAGGGAACAACAGAGCCACACGTCAGAAACTTCCGTCAGCCGGACCTCCGGCACTGTAACCCTTTACCTGCCGGTATCCACATCTGTGGATACCGGCTTTTTTATTCACCCTCACTCTGATTAAGGAAATGCTGATGAAACGACATCTGAATACCTGCTACAGGCTGGTATGGAATCACATTACGGGCGCTTTCGTGGTTGCCTCCGAACTGGCCCGCGCACAGGGTAAACGTGGCGGTGTGGCGGTTGCACTGTCTCTTGCCGCGGTCACGTCACTCCCGGTGCTGGCTGCTGACATCGTTGTGCACCCGGGTGAAACAGTGAATGGCGGAACACTGGTAAACCATGACAACCAGTTTGTATCCGGAACAGCTGATGGCGTGACTGTCAGTACCGGGCTTGAGCTGGGGCCGGACAGTGACGAAAACACCGGCGGGCAATGGATAAAAGCGGGTGGCACAGGCAGAAACACCACTGTCACCGCAAATGGTCGTCAGATTGTGCAGGCAGGAGGAACTGCCAGTGATACGGTTATTCGTGATGGCGGAGGGCAGAGCCTTAACGGACTGGCGGTGAACACCACGCTGGATAACAGAGGTGAGCAGTGGGTACACGGGGGAGGGAAAGCTGCCGGTACAATTATTAACCAGGATGGTTACCAGACCATAAAACATGGCGGACTGGCAACCGGAACCATCGTCAACACCGGTGCAGAAGGTGGTCCGGAGTCTGAAAATGTGTCCAGCGGTCAGATGGTCGGAGGGACGGCTGAATCCACCACCATCAATAAAAATGGCCGGCAGGTTATCTGGTCTTCGGGGATGGCACGGGACACCCTCATTTACGCCGGTGGTGACCAGACGGTACACGGAGAGGCACATAACACCCGACTGGAGGGGGGTAACCAGTATGTACACAACGGTGGCACGGCAACAGAGACGCTGATAAACCGTGATGGCTGGCAGGTGATTAAGGAAGGAGGAACTGCCGCGCATACCACCATCAACCAGAAAGGAAAGCTGCAGGTGAATGCCGGCGGTAAAGCGTCTGATGTCACCCAGAACACGGGCGGTGCACTGGTTACCAGTACAGCTGCAACCGTCACCGGCACAAACCGCCTGGGAGCATTCTCTGTTGTGGAGGGTAAAGCTGATAATGTCGTACTGGAAAATGGCGGACGCCTGGATGTGCTGACCGGACACACAGCCACTAATACCCGCGTGGATGATGGCGGAACGCTGGATGTCCGCAACGGTGGCACCGCCACCACCGTATCCATGGGAAATGGCGGTGTACTGCTGGCCGATTCCGGTGCCGCTGTCAGTGGTACCCGGAGCGACGGAAAGGCATTCAGTATCGGAGGCGGTCAGGCGGATGCCCTGATGCTGGAAAAAGGCAGTTCATTCACGCTGAACGCCGGTGATACGGCCACGGATACCACGGTAAATGGCGGACTGTTCACCGCCAGGGGCGGCACACTGGCGGGCACCACCACGCTGAATAACGGCGCCATACTTACCCTTTCCGGGAAGACGGTGAACAACGATACCCTGACCATCCGTGAAGGCGATGCACTCCTGCAGGGAGGCGCTCTCACCGGTAACGGCAGCGTGGAAAAATCAGGAAGTGGCACACTCACTGTCAGCAACACCACACTCACCCAGAAAGCCGTCAACCTGAATGAAGGCACGCTGACGCTGAACGACAGTACCGTCACCACGGATGTCATTGCTCAGCGCGGTACAGCCCTGAAGCTGACCGGCAGCACTGTGCTGAACGGTGCCATTGACCCCACGAATGTCACTCTCGCCTCTGGTGCCACCTGGAATATTCCCGATAACGCCACGGTGCAGTCGGTGGTGGATGACCTCAGCCATGCCGGACAGATTCATTTCACCTCCACCCGCACAGGGAAGTTCGTACCGGCAACCCTGAAAGTGAAAAACCTGAACGGACAGAATGGCACCATCAGCCTGCGTGTACGCCCGGATATGGCACAGAACAATGCTGACAGACTGGTCATTGACGGTGGCAGGGCAACCGGAAAAACCATCCTGAACCTGGTGAACGCCGGCAACAGTGCGTCGGGGCTGGCGACCAGCGGTAAGGGTATTCAGGTGGTGGAAGCCATTAACGGTGCCACCACGGAGGAAGGGGCCTTTATCCAGGGGAATAAGCTGCAGGCCGGTGCCTTTAACTACTCCCTCAACCGGGACAGTGATGAGAGCTGGTATCTGCGCAGTGAAAATGCTTATCGTGCAGAAGTCCCCCTGTATGCCTCCATGCTGACACAGGCAATGGACTATGACCGGATTCTGGCAGGCTCCCGCAGCCATCAGACCGGTGTAAGCGGTGAAAATAACAGCGTCCGTCTCAGCATTCAGGGCGGTCATCTCGGTCACGATAACAACGGCGGTATTGCCCGTGGAGCCACGCCGGAAAGCAGCGGCAGCTATGGCTTCGTCCGTCTGGAGGGTGACCTGCTCAGAACAGAGGTTGCCGGTATGTCTGTGACCGCGGGGGTATATGGTGCTGCTGGCCATTCTTCCGTTGATGTTAAGGATGATGACGGCTCCCGTGCCGGCACGGTCCGGGATGATGCCGGCAGCCTGGGCGGATACCTGAATCTGATACACAACGCCTCCGGCCTGTGGGCTGACATTGTGGCCCAGGGAACCCGCCACAGCATGAAAGCCTCATCGGACAATAACGACTTCCGCGTCCGGGGCTGGGGCTGGCTGGGTTCGCTGGAAACCGGTCTGCCCTTCAGTATCACTGACAATCTGATGCTGGAGCCGCAACTGCAGTACACCTGGCAGGGACTCTCCCTGGATGACGGCCAGGATAACGCCAGTTATGTGAAGTTCGGGCATGGCAGTGCACAACATGTGCGTGCCGGCTTCCGTCTGGGCAGCCACCACGATATGAACTTTGGTAAAGGCACCTCATCCCGTGACACCCTGCGCGGCAGTGCCAAACACAGTGTGCGTGAACTGCCGGTGAACTGGTGGGTACAGCCTTCTGTTATCCGCACCTTCAGCTCCCGGGGGGACATGAGCATGGGTACAGCCGCAGCCGGCAGTAACATGACGTTCTCACCGTCACAGAATGGTACGTCACTGGACCTGCAGGCCGGACTGGAAGCCCGTGTCCGGGAAAATATCACCCTGGGCGTTCAGGCCAGTTATGCCCACAGCATCAACGGCAGCAGCGCTGAAGGTTATAACAGTCAGGCCACACTGAATGTAACCTTCTGATAATTCTGCATTGCCTCTCTGTGGTCCCGGTCATGATGACCGGGACCCGGACGGGGGAAAACGTTTCAGTGCCACATTCACTGGCATTCACAATAACATGATATTCATCACGGAGTGACTATGTTACAGATAGTCGGCGCGCTGATTCTGCTGATCGCAGGATTTGCCATTCTTCGCCTTTTGTTCAGAGCATTAACCAGCACAGCGTCTGCGCTGGCAGGGTTCATATTGCTGTGTCTGTTCGGTCCGGCTTTACTGGCTGGCTATATCACTGAACGCATAACCCGGTTATTCCATATTCGCTGGCTGGCAGGCGTATTTCTGACGATTGCCGGAATGATCATCAGCTTCATGTGGGGACTTGATGGTAAACATATCGCACTGGAGGCTCATACTTTTGACTCTGTAAAATTTATTCTGACCACCGCTCTCGCCGCTGGTCTGCTGGCTCTTCCCGTGCAGATAAGAACCATTCAGCAGAACGGGCTCACACCTGAAGATATCAGCAAGGAAATTAACGGGTATTACTGCTGTTTTTATACTGCTTTTTTCCTTATGGCGTGTTCTGCATACGCACCATTGATCGCATTGCAGTTCGATATTTCACCCTCACTGATGTGGTGGGGCGGGTTGTTGTACTGGCTGGCTGCATTAGTGACGCTGCTATGGGCGGCCAGCCAGATCCAGGCGCTGAAAAGACTGACCAGTGCCATCAGCCAGACACTGGAAGAACAACCGGTGCTCAACAGTAAATCGTGGCTGAGCAGTTTGCAAAACGATTACAGCCTTCCTGAAACGCTGACGGAGCGCATCTGGCTGACACTCATTTCACAACGGATTTCCCGGGGAGAACTGAGGGAATTTGAACTGGCAGACGGAAACTGGTTACTGAACAATGCCTGGTATGAAAGAAACATGGCAGGGTTTAACGAACAGTTGAAAGAGAACCTGTCATTCACACCTGATGAACTGAAAACGCTCTTCCGGAACCGCCTGAATTTATCACCGGAAGCGAATGACGATTTTCTCGATCGTTGCCTGGACGGCGGTGACTGGTACCCCTTTTCAGAAGGCCGCCGTTTTGTATCATTCCACCACGTGGATGAGCTTCGTATCTGTGCCTCCTGCGGGCTGACAGAAGTACATCATGCCCCGGAAAATCATAAGCCGGCTCCGGAATGGTACTGCTCCTCTCTTTGTCACGAAACAGAAACACTGTGTCAGGACATTTATGAACGTTCTTACACCGGTTTTATTTCCGATGCAACGGCGAATGGTCTGATTCTCATGAAACTGCCGGAAACCTGGAGTACAAATGAGAAAATGTTTGCTTCCGGAGGGCAGGGACATGGGTTTGCCGCTGAACGGGGAAACCATATTGTCGACAGAGTCCGTCTGAAAAACGCACGGATCCTCGGTGATAATAATGCCAGAAATGGAGCAGACAGACTGGTCAGCGGAACAGAAATCCAGACGAAATATTGTTCAACTGCAGCCCGTAGCGTCGGTGCGGCATTCGACGGACAAAACGGACAGTATCGTTACATGGGAAATCATGGTCCCATGCAACTGGAAGTCCCCCGTGATCAGTATGCCGGCGCTGTGGAAACCATGAAGAATAAGATCCGCGAAGGTAAAGTACCCGGTGTAACCGATCCCGCAGAAGCGTCCCGGCTGATTCGTCGGGGACATCTGACTTATACCCAGGCCCGTAATATCACCCGGTTCGGGACCATCGAATCGGTCACTTATGATATTGCCGAGGGGTCGGTTGTCAGTCTGGCGGCCGGAGGGATCAGTTTTGCCCTGACGGCATCGGTCTTCTGGCTCAGCACCGGCGATCGCGAT
This sequence comes from Shigella flexneri, assembly GCA_048288465.1. Lineage (GTDB taxonomy): Bacteria > Pseudomonadota > Gammaproteobacteria > Enterobacterales > Enterobacteriaceae > Enterobacter > Enterobacter flexneri_B. Next base: position 2,992,101 of record CP182556.1, read on the forward strand.
GCTGCCCTGCAGACAGCTGCTGTCCAGGCAGGAAAAACCTTCACCCGCACACTGGCTGTCTACGTCACAACCCAGCAACTTCACCGGCTCACTGTTGTTCAGGGTATGCTGAAGCATATTGATTTTTCGACGGCCAGCCCGACTGTCCGGCAGGCGCTTCAGAAGGGGACCGGTGCAGGAAATATCAGTGCCCTGAACAAAGTGATGAAGGGTACGCTGGTGACATCTCTGGCACTGGTAGCTGTCACAACCAGCCCTGACATGATCAAAATGTTGCGGGGACGGATCTCCGGTGCGCAGTTCATCAGGAATCTTGCCGTGGCATCTTCCGGTGTGGCAGGTGGTGCTGTCGGGTCAGTGGCGGGCGGGATATTGTTCAGTCCACTGGGACCATTTGGTGCACTGACAGGGCGTGTGGTTGGCGGTGTTCTGGGGGGAATGATTGCCTCCGCTGTATCAGGAAAAATTGCCGGAGCGCTGGTTGAAGAAGATCGCGTCAAAATTCTGGCAATGATTCAGGAGCAGGTGACATGGCTTGCCGGCAGTTTCCTGCTGACCGGACATGAGATTGAAAATCTGAACGCGAATCTGGCCCGTGTTATCGATCAGAATGCTCTGGAGATCATTTTCGCCGCCGGTATACAACAACGGGCCGCGACCAATATGTTAATCAAACCACTGGTGGTCAGTATCATCAGGCAACGCCCCGTCATGGAATATGATGCATCCCATCTCGGCAAGATGGTTAACCGGCTGGAAGAAGCATTCCCCCCGGAGCTCCCGGCATAACGTGTGTTCTGCTCCTTTTAGGTTTTATCACCTGATTTGCCAGTGTCATCGTCATGACTCAGAGAGGTAAATACCATGATTCACCTGTTCAAAACCTGCATGATTACCGCCTTCATTCTGGGGTTAACGTGGTCTGCCCCACTCCGGGCACAGGATCAACGTTACATCAGTATACGCAATACAGATACGATATGGCTCCCGGGAAATATTTGTGCTTACCAGTTCCGGCTGGATAATGGCGGAAACGGTGAAGGATTTGGCCCCCTCACCATCACTCTGCAACTCAAAGACAAATATGGTCAGACGCTGGTGACCAGAAAAATGGAAACGGAAGCTTTTGGTGACAGTAATGCCACGCGAACCACAGACGCATTTCTGGAAACGGAGTGCGTGGAAAATGTCGCCACAACCGAAATCATTAAAGCAACTGAAGAAAGTAACGGCCATCGTGTCAGTCTGCCGTTATCGGTTTTCGATCCCCAGGACTACCATCCACTGCTGATTACCGTTTCCGGAAAAAATGTTAACTGATCCCTGAAGTCAGTTTCATGCTTCAGCCTCTGCCACAACGTATGGCAGAGGCTATTTATCAGGAGAAACCAGATATGCCGGGTTACACACAGAGTATGTCCTGGCTGAAGGATCTTTCTCATACGGGCAGGCGGTTGCTGTCATAACCGCTTACCGCAATGTGTTTATCCAGGATGACCCGGGAATGCATTTCCGTCGGGTTATCCGCAACGCGGAAGGTCAGCGACGCTGACGCAGCCGGAACTCTGAAGCTGATGCCGGAAAACAGCTTAATGCGTGGCTCGCCAGTGGAGGGCTTCTCAGACAATAAACTTCATTGATTTCATCCATCAGGCCGCGTCTTCTCCGGGAGACGCGGCTTTTTTCATTTGTTGCACCAGTAAATCTTAACCACCGATAAGGAGCAAAGTATGCAATTAGTCAGTCGTTTTGGTTATGCGAACCAGATACGCCGTGACCGTCCGCTGACACATGAAGAGCTGATGCACCATGTGCCGGGGATTTTCGGGGAAGAGAAACACACGTCCCGAAGCCAGAACTATACGTACATCCCCACCATCACCGTACTGGAAAGTCTGCAGCGGGAAGGCTTCCAGCCCTTTTTCGCCTGCCAGACCCGTGTGCGCGACCCGGGCCGCCGGGGATACACAAAACACATGCTGCGTCTGCGGCGGGCCGGAGAGATAAACGGAGAACATGTCCCTGAAATTATTCTGCTCAACTCCCATGACGGTACCTCCAGCTACCAGATGCTGCCGGGTTACTTCAGATTCGTCTGCCAGAACGGGTGTGTCTGTGGTCAGTCTCTGGGGGAAGTGCGTGTTCCGCACCGGGGAAACGTGGTGGAGAAAGTTATTGAAGGGGCTTACGAAGTGGTGGGCGTGTTTGACCGGATTGAGGAGAAACGTGATGCCATGCAGTCGCTGGTCCTGCCGCCACCGGCACGCCAGGCGCTGGCACAGGCGGCACTGACTTACCGTTATGGTGACGAACATCAGCCCGTCACCACCGCCGACATTCTGACGCCACGACGCCGGGAGGATTACGGTAAGGACCTGTGGAGTACTTATCAGACCATCCAGGAGAATATGCTGAAAGGCGGGATTTCCGGCCGCAGTGCAAAAGGAAAACGTATCCACACCCGTGCCATTCACAACATCGACACCGATATTAAGCTCAACCGCGCATTGTGGGTGATGGCAGAAACGCTGCTGGAGAGCCTGCGCTGATGCAGCATGTCCCTGAAGGCGTGATTCAGGCACCAGAATCACCCGACGCCCCGGAGGCGCTGCCGGGGTGTCGTTCCATTTCTGATGATGACCTGTGCGCCTGGTGTACCCGTCTGCTTTACCGTCCCGGAGAAATCAGTCTGTGCAGACTGAGTATACAGGCAATGGCATCTGGCCATCCGTCTGTGACCGGAACGGTTACGCGTACGGCTGTCCGGAATTTCAGCCGAATATCATTCATCCCTGATATTACCGGGTCATCACGGTCAGTGATGAACGTGATGTTGTCAGCTCCCGACCTTTACTCCCTCTCATTTATTCACATTACAAGGATTTCATACATGAAAACATTGTCTCAGAACACCACCTCTTCGGCCTGTGCACCGGAGACTGACCTGCAACAACTGGTTGCCACCCTCGTCCCTGATGAACAGCGCATCAGCTTCTGGCCGCAGCACTTTGGCCTCATTCCACAGTGGGTGACCCTGGAGCCCCGTGTCTTCGGCTGGATGGACCGTCTGTGCGAAGACTACTGCGGTGGTATCTGGAATCTGTACACCCTGAACAACGGCGGGGCATTTATGGCACCCGAACCGGATGACGATGATGACGAAACATGGGTACTGTTCAATGCCATGAACGGTAACCGCGCTGAAATGAGTCCGGAAGCTGCCGGCATTGCTGCCTGTCTGATGACGTACAGTCATCATGCCTGTCGTACGGAGTGTTATGCCATGACGGTCCATTATTACCGGCTGCGGGATTACGCCCTGCAGCATCCGGAATGCAGCGCCATTATGCGCATCATCGACTGAATGGTGGCAGGGACAATGCAGCAGCTTTCCTTTCTGCCCGGAGAAATGACAACCAGAGAGCGCAGCCTCATTCTGCGGGCCCTGAAAACCCTGGACCGCCATCTTCATGAACCCGGCGTGGCCTTCACCTCCACGCATGCGGCACGGGAATGGCTGATTCTGAACATGGCGGGACTGGAGCGTGAAGAGTTCCGGGTGCTGTATCTGAACAACCAGAATCAGCTGATTGCCGGTGAAACCCTCTTCACCGGCACCATCAACCGTACGGAAGTCCATCCCCGGGAAGTGATTAAACGCGCCCTGTACCACAATGCCGCTGCCGTGGTGCTGGCGCACAATCACCCGTCCGGTGAAGTCCCCCCCAGCAAGGCAGACCGCCTTATCACTGAGCGTCTGGTACAGGCACTGGCCCTGGTTGATATCCGGGTACCGGACCATCTGATAGTCGGTGGCAGCCAGGTTTTCTCCTTTGCGGAACACGGTCTGCTTTAACCCGTCACCGTCACAATCACCTTCATATCACTTCAGTTTCTCTTTCTCAGCTGTTTCTTACTTTCACATTCAGGAGGACTATTCTCATGAAAATCATCACCCGTGGTGAAGCCATGCGTATTCACCGTCAGCATCCTGCATCCCGTCTTTTTCCGTTCTGTACCGGTAAATACCGCTGGCACGGTAGCACGGATACATATACCGGCCGTGAAGTGCAGGATATTCCCGGTGTACTGGCTGTGTTTGCAGAACGCCGTAAGGACAGTTTTGGTCCGTATGTCCGGCTGATGAGCGTCACCCTGAACTGAGTCTGGAAGGGAATTCTGATGAGCAGAATTATCGCCACTACCGGACCATTCTTAACCGATTTTCTGTGAGGACTTTATCGTGTCAGACACACTCCCCGGGACAACGCCTCCCGACGACAATCACGACCGCCCCTGGTGGGGGCTGCCCTGCACCGTGACGCCCTGTTTCGGGGCCCGACTGGTACAGGAGGGTAACCGCCTGCATTACCTTGCAGACCGCGCCGGTATCAGAGGCAGGTTCAGCGACGTAGATGCGTACCACCTGGACCAGGCCTTTCCGCTGCTGATGAAACAACTGGAACTCATGCTCACTGGCGGTGAACTGAATCCCCGCCATCAGCATACCGTCACACTGTATGCGAAAGGGCTGACCTGCGAAGCCGACACCCTCGGCTCCTGTGGTTACGTTTATCTGGCTGTTTATCCGACACCGGCAGCGCCCGCAACCACCGTATAACACCGGATATCTCCCCTTTATAACCACCTGTTACAGAGAACTTAAGATGAATACATTACCCGACACTCACGTACGGGAGGCATCGGGCTGCCCGTCTCCCATCACCATCTGGCAGACACTGCTCACCCGACTGCTGGACCAGCACTATGGCCTCACGCTGAATGACACACCGTTCGCTGATGAACGTGTGATTGAGCAGCATATTGAGGCAGGAATTTCACTGTGTGACGCGGTGAACTTTCTCGTTGAAAAATACGCGCTGGTACGTACCGACCAGCCGGGATTCAGCGCAGGAGCCCCGTCGCAGTTAATCAACAGCATTGATATTCTCCGGGCACGCCGGGCAACCGGCCTGATGACCCGCGATAACTACAGAACGGTAAATAACATTACCCGGGGGAAGCATCCGGAAGCGAAACAATGAAACTGGCCCTGACGCTGGAAGCCGACAGCGTTAACGTGCAGGCACTGAACATGGGGCGCATTGTCGTTGACGTCGATGGTGTTAATCTCAGTGAACTGATTAACAAGGTCTCTGAAAACGGTTATTCACTCCGCGTGGTCGATAAATCCGACCAACACGCAACCAGTACACCACCACCGTTAACAACCCTTACCTGCATACGTTGCAGCACCGCACATATCACGGAAACGGACAACGCCTGGCTGTACTCGCTGTCACACCAGACTAATGACGACGGCGAAACAGAATGGATTCATTTTACAGGCAGCGGCTATCTGTTACGTACCGATGCATGGTCGTACCCGGTTCTGCGGCTTAAACGCCTGGGCCTGTCCAGAACGTTCCGTCGTCTGGTCGTCACTCTCACCCGGCGTTATGGCGTCAGTCTCATTCATCTGGACGCCGGCGCAGAATGTCTGCCGGGGTTCCCCACTTTCGACTGGTAATCAGGACAAAAGACACTGGATGAAATTATTAACCACAGAAACGGCGCTGGATATTCTGATTGCGTGGCTGCAGGACAATATTGACTGCGAATCAGGGATTATCTTCGACAACGATGAGGATAAAACGGATTCGGCAGCACTGCTGCCCTGTATTGAACAGGCCAGGGAAGATATCCGTACCCTGCGTCAGCTGCAGTTTCTGCAACAGAACCGGTGAGTCTTACTCACCAGACTTCATTCCACTGACGCCAGCCTGAATACGGCTGGCGTTTTCGTTTATCTGCAAAAAGGAATATCGATTATGTCTGAAATCACAGCCTCTCGTCCGGAAGTGGTCAACGGGCATACGGACGTTATCTGCTCAACCAGTATCCGCCACATTCTGGCTGTACGAAAGAGTACATTGCTGCAAATCGACACACTTATCCGACAACTGGCTGAAGTATCAGCAATGACAGAAAGTATTAGAGGTAAAACGGCTCTGGACTGGGCCATGAAACAGGATTTTCGCTGCGGTTGCTGGCTGATGGAGAAACCGGAAACCGCAATGAAAGCCATCACACGCAATCTTGATCGCGAACTCTGGCGTGATCTGATGCAACGTTCCGGGATGCTGAGTCTGATGGATGCGCAGACCCGGGACACATGGTACAGGTCACTGGAATATGATAATTTTCCGGAAATCAGCGAAGCGAACATTCTGAGCACATTTGAACAACTGCACCAGAACAAAGATGAAGTGTTTGAACGGGGAGTGATCAACGTCTTCAAAGGGCTGAGCTGGGATTACAAAACCAACTCACCCTGTAAATTTGGCAGTAAAATTATCGTCAACAACCTGGTGAGGTGGGACCGGTGGGGGTTTCATCTTATCACCGGGCAACAGACTGACCGACTCGTCGACCTGGAAAGAATGCTACATCTGTTCAGCGGCAAACCGATCCCCGACAACCGGGAAAACATCACTATTCGTCTGGATGGTCACATCCAGTCCGTTCAGGGTAAAGAGCGCTATGAAGACGAGATGTTCATCATTAAATACTTTAAGAAGGGATCTGCACACATCACTTTCAAAAGGCTGGAACTGATTGACAGAATTAACGATATAATAGCCAGGTACTTTCCTTCTGTGCTCTCAGCCTGATCCCGAGAGTGATTCCCTTTCGATATCAAAAGGGACTGCGGGTATAATTGAGGGTACATTTTTAATCAAACCAAACAAATTGCATTAATATCAATATGATAAAAGAAATTTTCGATTCCGAGTCCGGCACCACTATTTAGAAGAACCAGCCTACGGGCTGGTTTTTTGCTTTCTGGGGTTCTGGTAGATATCCGGTCACTTTGAATGCTGATGTCACTGCTTTACCTCTTCCACCCAGCCTGAACATTTCTTCTAAGTAGCCCCCTTCTGGTCACTGTGGCCTTTTCTGTCAAACTTCAAATCCCCAATAGACACTATTTCCACATGAGCACCTGGCTAACGGATTCATTACTGCACGGATACATCCGGTCTTTGTCCGGTCTGAAGTAAAACGCATACCACCTGCGTTGGCCCCTCCTCAGTCCCCCCCAACATCAAACCGAACATTTTTCACTCTGATTGATTTAGCTTTAGTCAACTTTTGGGTGTTATGCCCTGATGAATCCCCTAATGATTTTTATCAAAATCATTAAGTTAAGGTAGATACACATCTTGTCATATGATCAAATGGTTTCGCCAAAAATCAATAATCAGACAACAAAATGTGCGAACTCGATATTTTACACGACTCTCTTTACCAATTCTGCCCCGAATTACACTTAAAACGACTCAACAGCTTAACGTTGGCTTGCCACGCCTTACTTGACTGTAAAACTCTCACTCTTACCGAACTTGGCCGTAACCTGCCAACCAAAGCGAGAACAAAACATAACATCAAACGAATCGACCGATTGTTAGGTAATCGTCACCTCCACAAAGAGCGACTCGCTGTATACCGTTGGCATGCTAGCTTTATCTGTTCGGGCAATACGATGCCCATTGTACTTGTTGACTGGTCTGATATCCGTGAGCAAAAACGGCTTATGGTATTGCGAGCTTCAGTCGCACTACACGGTCGTTCTGTTACTCTTTATGAGAAAGCGTTCCCGCTTTCAGAGCAATGTTCAAAGAAAGCTCATGACCAATTTCTAGCCGCCCTTGCGAGCATTCTACCGAGTAACACCACACCGCTCATTGTCAGTGATGCTGGCTTTAAAGTGCCATGGTATAAATCCGTTGAGAAGCTGGGTTGGTACTGGTTAAGTCGAGTAAGAGGAAAAGTCCAATATGCAGACCTAGGAGCGGAAAACTGGAAACCTATCAGCAACTTACATGATATGTCATCTAGTCACTCAAAGACTTTAGGCTATAAGAGGCTGACTAAAAGCAATCCAATCTCATGCCAAATTCTATTGTATAAATCTCGCTCTAAAGGCCGAAAAAATCAGCGCTCGACACGGACTCATTGTCACCACCCGTCACCTAAAATCTACTCAGCGTCGGCAAAGGAGCCATGGATTCTAGCAACTAACTTACCTGTTGAAATTCGAACACCCAAACAACTTGTTAATATCTATTCGAAGCGAATGCAGATTGAAGAAACCTTCCGAGACTTGAAAAGTCCTGCCTACGGACTAGGCCTACGCCATAGCCGAACGAGCAGCTCAGAGCGTTTTGATATCATGCTGCTAATCGCCCTGATGCTTCAACTAACATGTTGGCTTGCGGGCGTTCATGCTCAGAAACAAGGTTGGGACAAGCACTTCCAGGCTAACACAGTCAGAAATCGAAACGTACTCTCAACAGTTCGCTTAGGCATGGAAGTTTTGCGGCATTCTGGCTACACAATAACAAGGGAAGACTCACTCGTGGCTGCAACCCTGCTTACTCAAAATCTATTCACACATGGTTACGTTTTGGGGAAATTATGAGGGGATCTCTCAGTGTTATGCCTACTATATCAATATGATCCATAGGGGATTATGGCCAGACTACCGGTAATACCGAGAGACAGGATCTCAATCGGAGATAGAACGTTCTGCAAAACGGGGCTTACAGAAAATCCCTAAATGACCTGCAACCTCCAGCCCATTGCATATTATGATAACAGTGAATATTTTGGTTAAGTCGCGCCCCGCAAAAGGTGGAAAGCAATTTAACAAATTGAATTAAAAGGGTTTAACCGCAAAATGGACGCAACAGGCAACACGACAGTCACCTGCCTGAGTCACAAAATGAAGTACAAAGAAGTCGCCTGCGGTAAGCAGCGGATGCACTGGCTGGCGCTGCAGTTCGTGGATGAGAACAACAACCCAGTTTCCGGTCTCAACGTGCAGCTGGAGTATCATCCACGGGCAATGGCGGCAGAGCTGGCTCTGTGGGCCAGAGGCAGACACACTCAGTTTGACCCCACACCGCCGCCCCCACCTGTCGGTGTCACTGACAGTCAGGGTCTGGTACGGTTTGATGACTTGTACTGAATTAAAGCACCTAAAACAAACATTTATATCGCAACAGTTAAATAGAATGGATAATCGGTAATAAAATGGTCCTTGAGTGCGTTAGATCAACATCAAAATAATTAAAATACCCATGCATTTTTTTAAGATATGGTTTTAGATCAGAATGAGATTAAAAGGGAGAGAAAGTCATAGCCTTATTTGATGTCAGAAACCAATGCGTGGAAGTTAGAGCATTACGGAAAAAAGCCTGACATACTTAACGGGCAGGCATAGAGGTGATCTCATTGAATTTGTTAGCGCAATCAGTAGATCACAAAACTCTATGCCTGTCTTCTTTTCTGGGGACTCCTCAGCCTGATCTTACCCAGCAATAGTGGACACGCGGCTAAGTGAGTAAACTCTCAGTCAGAGGTGACTCACATGACAAAAACAGTATCAACCAGTAAAAAACCCCGTAAACAGCATTCGCCTGAATTTCGCAGTGAAGCCCTGAAGCTTGCTGAACGCATCGGTGTTACTGCCGCAGCCCGTGAACTCAGCCTGTATGAATCACAGCTCTACAACTGGCGCAGTAAACAGCAAAATCAGCAGACGTCTTCTGAACGTGAACTGGAGATGTCTACCGAGATTGCACGTCTCAAACGCCAGCTGGCAGAACGGGATGAAGAGCTGGCTATCCTCCAAAAGGCCGCGACATACTTCGCGAAGCGCCTGAAATGAAGTATGTCTTTATTGAAAAACATCAGGCTGAGTTCAGCATCAAAGCAATGTGCCGCGTGCTCCGGGTGGCCCGCAGCGGCTGGTATACGTGGTGTCAGCGGCGGACAAGGATAAGCACGCGTCAGCAGTTCCGCCAACACTGCGACAGCGTTGTCCTCGCGGCTTTTACCCGGTCAAAACAGCGTTACGGTGCCCCACGCCTGACGGATGAACTGCGTGCTCAGGGTTACCCCTTTAACGTAAAAACCGTGGCGGCAAGCCTGCGCCGTCAGGGACTGAGGGCAAAGGCCTCCCGGAAGTTCAGCCCGGTCAGCTACCGCGCACACGGCCTGCCTGTGTCAGAAAATCTGTTGGAGCAGGATTTTTACGCCAGTGGCCCGAACCAGAAGTGGCCAGGAGACATCACGTACTTACGTACAGATGAAGGCTGGCTGTATCTGGCAGTGGTCATTGACCTGTGGTCACGTGCCGTTATTGGCTGGTCAATGTCGCCACGCATGACGGCGCAACTGCCCTGCGATGCCCTGCAGATGGCGCTGTGGCGGCGTAAGAGGCCCCGGAACGTTATCGTTCACACGGACCGTGGAGGCCAGTACTGTTCAGCAGATTATCAGGCGCAACTGAAACGGCATAATCTGCGTGGAAGTATGAGCGCAAAAGGTTGCTGCTACGATAATGCCTGCGTGGAAAGCTTCTTTCATTCGCTGAAAGTGGAATGTATCCATGGAGAACACTTTATCAGCCGGGAAATAATGCGGGCAACGGTGTTTAATTATATCGAATGTGATTACAATCGGTGGCGGCGGCACAGTTGGTGTGGCGGCCTCAGTCCGGAACAATTTGAAAACCAGAACCTTGCTTAGGCCTGTGTCCATATTACGTGGGTAGGATCACAAGACCTACTGCTATCACAATTACTGAGAGAAAAAAAAGCATCCGATGATTCATTTATGCTGTCCTAAAAAATTAACAAAACAATGGGAAAACAGGATATGTAAGCAGAAAAGCCAATGAAATTGGTACAGCATAAGGCACACCGTTTTCACGAATTGATTTTCGAAAAAAAAGAAGACCTGCCAGAACAACCAGAGCGCCGCAAAAGGTCATTGCGACGAGAAAATTAGCCAGTTCATGTTCATCAATAGCTAACGAAAGAACAGTTAACAGCTTGACATCACCGCCGCCAATTATCCCTGCGGAAAAAAGAAAGAAGCCCACGAGCAAAACGCTCCCGGCTGCAACCAGATTGGGTTTTTGATGCTGTAAAATGAGTGCCAAAAAAATAAGCACGGTTAACACCAGTAAATAACGATGGCTAATAATTCTGAGTAATATATCCCCCCATGAAATAAAAATAAGAAAGAGCGCAACAAATAAAAGATCGACTCTTAGTAACCATATTGCTGCCATTGAAAGACTCCATGTACCATACAAGGTTGCTGCCAGACATATTCCTTTACGTCTGACAGCCTCTAGAGAGTTTTTTTATTTTTTATAAGTTACGGATTACTCGTTCCGGAAATCGTTACCTGTTGAATTGCTGCAGCGATAGCGTCGAATGCATCTTTAATTGCGCCCAGGAAGCCTGAGTTCTGATCGCCAAAGATGAAAGCAAGCAGAGTTGCCATAGCAACACCAATCAATGCATATTCGATTGCAGTAACACCACGTTCATCCTTCGCGAAACGCGCAAAGCACTGTTTAGTTTTACCATAGTACTTAGTAATAAAAGTATTCATGTTTTCCTCGTATATTATTATTTAAATTCAAACCACCAGCTTCATCTGCGTGTCACCGGTATCCCATATTTTTGGGATGTGGCTATAATTATCTATTCCCGCTATTTAGTCTTCAAAAAAAATTACATTTAATATCATTTATCTTGATTAAGAAATAGTAAGACTAAAAAAACAAGCGTCGTCAGCCAGCACACTGCTAACACGGTAAGAACGCTAATAAAAACACTCCACTGCTTCGTTCTATACCATTCAATATTTTTGTCAGTATGTTTTATTGGGAGCAGCTCTTCAGTAGAGAATTCCTGGCTGTTATCATTCTCAGGAATGTTTGCATCAGTGTTTACTTCCCTGGCCTCGCTATCGTTGGTATAGCTACTACTGTCTTCATCACTGTCACGCTCATTCTCACAGACATGTTTCTCGACCTTTCCCAGATATCTGACGCCTTTTCGCGGAATGGTTTTAATTAGAGAACTCGACAAACCTGCGACGTCTAATGCCTTTCTAAGCATGTAAATCTGCCCATAATAACTGCTGTCGCTTACCGAACCTTTCTGCTCCCGCCAAACCTCATTGATAATATGTTGCTTATCGGATTCTCCCTGTAGTAAAAGGAGTAAAAATCGATAGCCGTTTTCAGACAGATTGATTACATTGCCTGTACTGGTGGTGATACGTCGAGACGCTGGGTAAAACTTAACTCCCTGCCCTAAAGAAAAATAAAAACGGTCATCGCTCATAAGTACCGACCCCTGTTTTCTTCTTCACATGACTACTCATTACAACTTTGTATGAAGTAAGATGCAAAATCATATTGTTTACATTAAGTTAAGCAATTAGGTAATGACTCCAACTTACTGATAGTGTTTTATGTTCAGATAATGCCCGATGACCTTGTCATGCAGCTCCACCGATTTTGAGAACGACAGTGACTTCCGTCCCAGCCTTGCCAGATGTTGTCTCAGATTCAGATTATGTCGCTCAATGCGCTGAGTGTAACGCTTGCTGATAACGTGCAGCTTTCCCTTCAGGCGTGATTCATACAGCGGCCAGCCATCCGTCATCCATACCACGACCTCAAAGGCCGACAGCAGGCTCAGAAGACGCTCCAGTGTGGCCAGAGTGCGTTCACCGAAGACGTGCGGCACAACCGTCCTCCGTATCCTGTCATACGCGTAAAACAGCCAGCGCTGACGTGATTTAGCACCCGACGTAGCCCCAATGTTCGTCCATTTCAGCGCAGACAATCACATCACTGCCCGGTTGTATGCGCGAGGTTACCGACTGCGGCCTGAGTTTTTTAAGTGACGTAAAACCGTGTTGAGGCCAACGCCCATAATGCGTGCACTGGCGCGACATCCGACGCCATTCATGGCCATATCAATGATTTTCTGGTGCGTACCGGGCTGAGAGGCGGTGTAAGTGAACTGTAGTTGCCATGTTTTACGGCAATGAGAGCAGAGATAGCGCTGATGTCCGGCAGTGCTTTTGCCGTTACGCACCACGCCTTCAGTAGCGGAGCAGGAAGGACATCTGATGGAAATGGAAGCCACGCAAGCACCTTAAAATCACCATCATACACTAAATCAGTAAGTTGGCAGCATTACCGGTAATGACTCCAACTTACTGATAGTGTTTTATGTTCAGATAATGCCCGATGACCTTGTCATGCAGCTCCACCGATTTTGAGAACGACAGTGACTTCCGTCCCAGCCTTGCCAGATGTTGTCTCAGATTCAGATTATGTCGCTCAATGCGCTGAGTGTAACGCTTGCTGATAACGTGCAGCTTTCCCTTCAGGCGTGATTCATACAGCGGCCAGCCATCCGTCATCCATACCACGACCTCAAAGGCCGACAGCAGGCTCAGAAGACGCTCCAGTGTGGCCAGAGTGCGTTCACCGAAGACGTGCGGCACAACCGTCCTCCGTATCCTGTCATACGCGTAAAACAGCCAGCGCTGACGTGATTTAGCACCCGACGTAGCCCCAATGTTCGTCCATTTCAGCGCAGACAATCACATCACTGCCCGGTTGTATGCGCGAGGTTACCGACTGCGGCCTGAGTTTTTTAAGTGACGTAAAACCGTGTTGAGGCCAACGCCCATAATGCGTGCACTGGCGCGACATCCGACGCCATTCATGGCCATATCAATGATTTTCTGGTGCGTACCGGGCTGAGAGGCGGTGTAAGTGAACTGTAGTTGCCATGTTTTACGGCAATGAGAGCAGAGATAGCGCTGATGTCCGGCAGTGCTTTTGCCGTTACGCACCACGCCTTCAGTAGCGGAGCAGGAAGGACATCTGATGGAAATGGAAGCCACGCAAGCACCTTAAAATCACCATCATACACTAAATCAGTAAGTTGGCAGCATTACCCAATTTACGTACCGTTTAAACAAAGACAATACGTCTCTTTATTTCTCATAAAACCCCAATCCCTTACAGGGCTTATTGAAAAATTTAAAAATCACAAATTTCTCAATACTCGAAATGAGATCACATAAGAAATCAAAAAGCCTTCTCATCTATTTTAAGTTTTCCCAACGGAAAATAAGAGCTTTCATTAATACTGAACCACTTTACTGTTCTATTTGTTCAGGTATTGCATTACGGTGTGCTGAGATCCATCGGTGCATCCCTGTATCCCGCGATGAGACTAAAATAGTCGTGATGTAAGCTCGTATCAGATTCTTAGTGAATACCACATTTGTTATAATTAAGTGAAAAGATACATTGCTGATTTACATTATTTGGTTTACAAAATGTCATCACTTGCAGAGTTATCGCTGACAGATACCTTTAATCTCTTACTACTTTCGTGTTATTGCAATACAACCATCCGTAAAGCAGGGCTATTTTTAGCAGGAAATACTCAGGTGTCAACATTCGAACTCCAACTCTGAAATATTCATATAAGTTAATGATTTTAATGATTTTAATGATTTTAATGATTTTAATGATTTTAATGATTTTAATGATTTTAATGATTTTAATGATTTTAATGATTTTAATGATTTTAATGATTTTTTCATTTATTCACACCTAATAAAAGTATTCAAATTCAGATGATTTTTCTGCTCAACAGACACAAACAGGCAATAATACTCTCCAAAGCGAACAATATTTGGCATTACGATTTAATGCTTCATAATCACCAAATTATTTAACCATAAATTTTCTTATTTCTAACAAAATGATTGGTGTGTTGTTGGAGTTAAAATACATACATAATATTAACATCTGCCAACATTTCACTTTCCGCAAGACGGATGATTTCGAATCCTCATCCACGTTACCCTATCCCAAATATCTTTATTAATAGGCAGTAACGAACACTGTTATAGCAAGATTAACTTATTAACCTAACGGCATCTTTTATGTAACAAGTGGAGATAAATTGCTTAAAATTGATCCTCGACAAATCTTAAAAGTTCTCATTATTCTGCAAAATCAGCTTTGCGAATAATCTTATGTTTTTGGGAGTTTTGGGAATTTTGATCTACTCATTGTTCTAGTGAAAAATATAAATAAGAGAAAAAACGCCATTCGTCATGAAAGCAACAGATGAAGCAATGTAATAACATACTAAAATTGATCTCATGAAAGTGGGTACTTTATAACCAGCACAGAAGCCAAGTTGTATAAATATTAAACAATTCGCATCGTAAAACGGAGACTACGTATAAAGAAGCCAATCGTAAAAACGGTTCCCTGGCGAGATAAACGACAGACAAATGGAAAGCCGGATGATATTGACGATCATCCGGCTTTGTTGTTTACGCGACTAACATACGGGTAAACACATACGCCTGCAGCAGGGTGATAATGCCGATAACGCTGGCAAAAATCAGACTGTGCTTCACGGTGTAGCGGAACAGTTCAGATTCTCGGCCCACCATGCCCGTCGCGGCGCAAGCCACGGCGATAGTTGCGGGAGATCGTCTTGCCCGTTACGCCGCCGCTGGTCTTGCTGCCACCAGCAGAGTGTCAGAGACGTTATTCGCTGCGCCGTGGTCGATTGCAGTGAACCAACAGGGGCGGTGAGGGAGTGTCCGAGCCGGTAAGGGATACGCCCAGCCAGCCGAGAACGGTGAGAAGAACGGGAACATACGCCTCTCCTGCCAGTACCAGCGCCGCGTGGTGGACATGCCGGAATAGTGGTGACGAGGGCAACGCCAGCACCATGCCAATCGACGATCTCGGCCACTCCACTCTAATTGGCGTCGGCGAAGACGCCGATACCTTCTTGATGCCCACGCCGAGGATCAAGATCAAGATAATCGCCACAATCGAATGAGCGGTGCCGAGCCAGGCCGAGGGTCGATTTAAACACCGCATCCATTGGCATTGGTTGGGCGACGATGGGTCCGGCTTTTCAACACTTCTAATGCGAATTTCCGATGTGGAAATTAATCACCAGTGAATAAAACGCGCCGCCGGAGGCGGAATAACGCTTTAAACGGCTTCATGGTCCAGATGGTGACCAGCACCGTTAAGATTAAAAACGGTGACCACGCACGAATGATTTGCCCCAGACTATATTCTGAAGGCACGGGACCGCCAGAAGATGGCTTATTTACCACCATCGCACCTGCGGATTGCCCCATGCTGATTGCCGTTTCGGTATTTTTCGGCCGCCAGACTTTAAGGAATAAAGCGAGTGAGACGATACTCACCAGCGCCGAAGTAATATCCGGCAGTTCCGGACCAATATAGTTAGAGGTAAAGAACTGAGTGACAGCGAAGCTTCCCCCAGCAACCAGCGCCGCTGGCCACGTCTCTTTCACCCCTTTCCAGCCGTCCATCATTGCTACCAGCCAGAACGGCACAAGAACCGACAGGAACGGTAACTGACGTCCCGCCATTGCGCCAATGTGGAACGGATCGATTCCCGTTACCTGACCGGCGACCAGAATCGGCACGCCCAACGCACCAAACGCCACCGTCGCACCAAAGCCAGCAGCTCCTTCCAGCAACGCACCAAAGGAGAAACCAATCAGTAACACCTGCAAACGCTGATCGTCGGTGATGGAGATAACCGAGCTGCGGATAATATCGAACTGCCCGCTGGCAACGGTTAATTTATACAGGAACACCGCCGCGACAATAATCCACGCAATTGGCCATAATCCATAAATAAAGCCATAGCCCGCAGCAGCAAATGCCATATCAATCGGCATTTTAAAGGCGAATATCGCAATCAGGATAGATAATATAAGGGTTATTGCTCCAGCAACATGTCCTTTCAGACGTAATACCGCGAGTGCAACGAAGAAGAATATTATCGGGATCAGGGCGCGACCAGAGCGGATAGCCCCAGTCCTCCCATCGGCATATACATTTGGGTCCAGGTAACCATATTGTTCAGTCTCTTATTATCTTTATATGCTTGATATACTTAAGGTTGTAATAAGCAAAAGAGGACTGAACTGTAAAATATAGGCGTTATACTTTACAGCAACAGTACGCCGCTAACGCAATTGCTACCTCTGGCATAACAAGTATATCGGGTAAGGGTTTCTGTTGGCACACGCAGGCGCAGTAGTATCGTTAAGATGTCCATATTGTTGTTTTAGGCCGTGTATGCGCTACGGGTATTTAATATTGTTAAACCTGATATTGCTCCGGTTATTTCCGGCAGGAACGTACTACCGCAGTTACTATCATAGCCCGACAGTAAGCTGCCGGGGCTTTTTTGACGCTATTAATGACTTTCTTTTCGCGCAACGTGTGTGTAATAACGGTTTGTATAACGTTTGGCTGTTTCACGCCAGGAAGATTAAATCGCTGGCAGTCTTCAAAAGTACTTGAGTTAGGAATTTTCCCGCCATCGGACGATAAGCCGGATCGCCAGCGTTTTGCTGATTAACGACTTTGCGATAATTCTCCAGCGACGCGGACCTGTTCTTTAGTCAAATACCGTGACGTAACCAGTTGGCGATATGCTGGCTGGAGATGCGCAGCGTTGCGCGGTCTTCCATCAGCGCCACATTGTGAATATCCGGCACTTTTGAACAACCAACTCCCCGCTCCACCCAGCGCACGACGTACCCCAGATCCCTGCACGTTGTTATCCAGCTCTTGTTGGATCTCTGCGCCAACCAGTTAGCGTTTTCAGCAACCGGAATAGTCAGCAGATTGTCCAGCAGCGGTTCAAATTCAGAATATTGAACTCGGTCGGGCACGTCAGTGATGCTGTACGTTGGTTCGGTGGTAGTGCAGCGCATGGAGCGTAGCAGCGGTTGGTGACGGAACCGGCGCTGGTTCGCCCGGCACGCAGCGTCGGTCGCCCTTCTGGCTGTACATGCTCGCCATCAGGCTCCGGCATCGCCCACATGCCTTTACCAATCTGCGCTTTACCGCGCAGCCCACAGAACAGACCTGTGAAGTATGTTATTACGCTCTTGAGGTTTTTATTCAAGCGTCTATTTCATCTGATTTTTAACGTACACGTCGCCAGTCTTCCATCACCGAATGCATTTCATCGCCGGTACGGTCGAACAAATGTATGATGAACGCCACGTGGTTGCGCGCCGCAGCCATACAGCTACGCAAGTTTCAGCCAGGTCGACGTTCTTCATCCAGAACGCCCATTTTCAGGGTATTCGGTGCCACAACCAGCATCGTCTCTATGCGGGTAAACAGTTTGTTGGCGAACGCCACTTCCTGGCGGACCGTGCATTTTCGGTTTCACAATATAGACGCTGCCAGTGCGCGGTTTTCTTAACTTTTAAATCATAGAGGGCAATCGCGCCAAGTCATGACGATCAAGAATGCCTTCCGGGTATTTCATTGCCTTCGCTGTCCCAAATCACAGGAATGGTCATCAAATGACCCACGTTGCAGAAACAGCAGCGAGCGTCCGTGCAGTAAAATTTCAGAGCCATCGGCGCGCGTAATGACGATTGTCATTCAGTTTACGCACGATTTGCCAACCGTCTTTCTCCATTTTCTCTTGCAGAGTCCCCTGCATCAGGCCCAGCAGGTTGCGGTACAGCAGGATTTATCTTCCGCATCAACTGCTGCGACCCAATCTTCGCAGTCAGAACGACTGATGGCCGCTTCGACCATAACATCGTCGACGCGCCGGATCGTCTTTGCCAATCCGCCCGTTGGCATCAATTTGCAGTTCAATATGCAGGCCGTTATTTTTCAGCAAATGCAGGTCGGCGCAGCGGCATCGCTACGGTAACCGAGGAACTGCGCCGGTACGAAACGCGGTTTCTTTACCATTTTTCACGGGATGCGTATCGTTCATCCACCACCTTAAACGCCACCACATCTGATAGCTGCCGCTTTCCCAGCGGTAGAGATTCATCGAGGAAGCTGAACCGCGGCCAGGGCCCCCGCCCGCACCGCGTTGCGGATTGAGCCGCTGACCATTGCCCCTTCCTGGCGGGATGATGTCGCTGCCGTATAACGCATCGAAGCGAGCCCCAGCGAGCGTTCGCCGCGTTCAGCGCGTAGCGGGCGTTCATTGCCAAACTACGAGCCGCGGCCCCGCCTGGCCGGTGATTTCGCTGTCAATGCCCGTGGGTTCCACCGTCACGCGCTCCGGTCGCGGCACCAGGAGCCCAGTTCACGCAGGAAAGATTTATAGGCCGCTTTATCTTTTACCGGCCCCGGATCGCTGCGATGTCACCATTAAGCACCGCCTGAATGCGATCGCGCTCTGCCAGCAACTGACGACTTGGCGCCAGATCGTGATGATTGCGATCAACATTGTGCCAGAACGCGGCAGCATCCAGTCCACGCTAGTTTCTTCATCCACAAACGTTTAAAATTGGCGTCAATGCGTAACGGCTCCTGGGTTATGGTTTGACCATTGTTCTCTCCTCGTTCGCCGATCTTCGCCAACACCGCCGCTGCCGCTCTCCGCGACCTGCGCATCCGTGCTCCGGTTAAACCAGAAACGCCCACGGACCAATAATTTGCCCATCAACAGAACTTGTACGCCACCTTCCAGCGAACGTCAGTAACGGCGCAGTCACGACGCGGTACGTCCGTTGTTCACCATCTCTTCATAGCCCTTAGTTTCACGACGCCCCAGCGTGGCGGTACGCGCTTTCTCCTTGGAAGATGCAAGCCGGACGGCGCGCAATCGTCCAGCGACTTAACGCCAGCAGATGACCGCCGCTATGGGCAACAGCAATGGAAACAGAACCAGTCATTTTTTGCGCCTCTTCCTGACCTGCGGCAATAATTGCACTCGCCATTTGCTGGCTAAGAATGACTTTAGTTTTCATTTTGTTATTCCTTTTCAAGGGCTTGTTGGAAGATTTCAATCCAGTGACGCACAGAGGTACGACCGGCGCTCGCCAGATGCGTCTGGCAACCAATGTTGGCGGTGACGATCATTTCCGGTTTGCCGCTTTCCAGCGCATTCATTTTGTTATCCCGCAGCTGGCGTGCCAGATCGGGATGCGTTAACGCATATGTTCCCGCTGAACCGCAGCACAGATGGCTGTCGGGAACGTCCGTTAAGGTAAATCCAAGACGAAGTAACACTTTTTCCACTTCGCCGTTCAGCTTTTGCGCATGTTGTAGGGTACACGGGCAGTGGAAGGCCAGTTTTTTATCGCCGCGAATTGCCAGTTTTTCCAGCGGTTCCTCGCGCAGAAGTTCGACTAAATCGACCGCCAGTTCACTGACCTGACGCGCTTTATCGGCATATAACGCATCGTTTTTCAGCATCTGCCCATACTCTTTGACGAACGCGCCGCAACCGCTGGCGGTTTGCAAAATTGCCTCGGCACCTGCTTCAATCGCGGGCCACCAGGCATCAATATTATTGCGCGCCCGTGCCAACCCTTTCTCCTGCGCATTAAGATGATAGTCCACCGCGCCACAACAGCCTGCTTCGTTAGCTGACATGACGCTGATCCCCAGACGATCCAGCACTCGCGCAGTTGCCGCGTTGGTGTTGGGCGAAAGCGTAGGCTGGGCGCAGCCTTCCAGCATTAAAACCCGACGCTTATGGCGCAGCGGCGGACGCGGTTTAGCTTTCACCGTTTCAGCAGGCAGTTTTGCTCTGACCTGTTCCGGTAAAAACGGTCGCAGCACCAGCCCTACCTGCGTCAGCGCACGGAAGACCGCCGGACGCGGCACTACCTGGCGCAATCCTTCGCGCAGCATTCGCTCCGGCAGTGGGCGTTTCACTTTCTGCTCGACAATATCACGCCCGATATCCAGCAAATTGTGATAGCGCACACCAGAAGGACAGGTGGTTTCACAATTGCGGCAAGTGAGGCAGCGATCGAGATGCTCCTGTGTTTTAAGCGTGACTTCGTTGCCTTCCAGCACCTGTTTAATCAGATAGATGCGCCCGCGCGGCCCGTCCAGTTCATCGCCCAGAAGCTGATAGGTTGGGCAGGTTGCGGTACAAAATCCGCAGTGAACACAGGCGCACAGGATGCTGTCGGCTTCCAGCGCGCGTTCTGCCGCATCTCTTCGGTTAATCGGGTTTGCATAGCCTGCTCCTCAAAGTTCCGCGTACATGCGACCGGGGTTAAACACGCCGCAAGGGTCGAGCTGCTGTTTAAGCTGCTGGTGATAGCGGAATAAAGGAGCCGATAGCGGGGCAAAGCCACCATCTCCGGCACTAAAGCGGGTCGCATGACCGCCAGCGTTGCGGGCGATGCGATGGATTTGATTGTCATCGGCTGTCGATTTCAGCCAGCGTAACGCCCCGCCCCAGTCGATCAGTTGCTCGCCGGGTAAATCCATCATCGGCGCATCGCTGGGTAATGAAATGCGCCATAAGGTACCTGGTAACGAGAAGAACGGCAGTTGTTGTTCACGCAATTGCTGCCAGAACTGACCCACAACCTCTTCGCCACCCAGCAGTTCACGCGCTGCTTTTACCGATCCTTCGCCGCCCTCAAGGCGGATCCACAACGCATTGTCGAAGTAACATAAGCCACTAATGGGTAATGGCTGGAGTTGCCACTCGGCGATTTCACTCATGGCTTCTTGCAGGCTGATTTCCCGACGCAGGCTCAGAGAGGCACGCGGTCGCGGTAACACTTTCATTGAGATTTCAGTGAGCACGCCAAGACAACCGTAGCTTCCGGCCATTAACCGTGAGAGATCGTATCCGGCAACGTTTTTCATCACTTCGCCACCAAAACGCAGATGTTTTCCAGTGCCGGTAATGATGCGCGTGCCGAGGACAAAATCGCGGACCGAACCGCTCCACGGGCGACGCGGCCCCGCCAGCCCGCAGGCGACCATCCCGCCCCAGGTGGCTTCTTCACCATAATGCGGCGGCTCGCAGGGAAGCATTTGCCCGGCGCTCTCCAGCGCCGCTTCAATCGCCACCAGCGGCGTTCCGGCACGAGCGGTTATCACCAGCTCGGTCGGGTCGTAATTAACAATGCCGCGATGACAACGCACATCCAGCGTTTGCCCGGTGACTGGGCGACCTAAAAAGGCTTTGCTATTGCTGCCCTGAATCACCAGCGGCGTTTTATCGCTAATTGCCTGATTCACCTGCTCCAGCAGCGCCTGACTGTAATCACACTCGCGTAGCATCAAAAGCGCTCCAGTTCAGGAAAAGGTAAATGACCGTGATGCACATGCATGGCACCAAATTCAGCACAGCGGTGTAGCGTGGGAATGTTTTTCCCAGGGTTCAGCAAACCATCGGGGTCAAACGCCGCCTTGACCGCATGGAAGGTCGTGATTTCATCGCTGTTGAACTGGGCGCACATTTGATTGATTTTTTCTCGCCCGATGCCATGTTCCCCACTGATGCTGCCGCCAACTTCAACGCAGAGTTCGAGGATCTTCCCGCCCAGCTCTTCCGCGCGGGCAAATTCACCAGGTTCGTTGGCATCGAAAAGGATTAACGGGTGCATGTTGCCATCTCCGGCATGAAAGACGTTGGCAACACGTAAATCATATTGCTGCGATAAACGGGCAATGCCTTCCAGTACGCCAGGCAGGGCGCGACGCGGGATGGTGCCATCCATGCAGTAGTAATCCGGGGAGATACGTCCTACCGCCGGGAACGCATTTTTGCGACCGGCCCAGAAACGTACGCGCTCTGCTTCGTCCTGTGCCAAACGGACGTCAGTCGCGCCCGCTTTCAACAAGATGTAGTTAACCCGCTCGCAGTCTTCCTGTACGTCAGACTCCACGCCGTCCAGTTCGCATAACAAAATCGCTTCGGCGTCGACGGGATAACCGGCATGAATAAAATCTTCCGCCGCGCGGATCGACAGGTTATCCATCATCTCCAGCCCGCCGGGGATAATGCCATTGGCGATGATGTCACCAACCGCAAGTCCGGCTTTTTCTACCGAGTCAAAGCTGGCTAACAGAACCCGCGCCACGGGCGGCTTCGGCAGCAGTTTTACCGTCACTTCGGTGGTCACGCCGAGCATACCTTCCGATCCGGTGAACAGCGCCAGCAGGTCAAAACCAGGTGAATCCAGCGCGTCCGATCCCAGCGTCAGCGCCTCGCCGTCCAGCGTTTGCACTTCAATTTTCAGCAGGTTATGTACGGTCAGACCATATTTCAGGCAGTGGACGCCACCGGCATTTTCCGCCACATTGCCGCCAATTGAACAGGCGATTTGTGAGGAAGGATCCGGCGCGTAATAGAGATTATGCGGCGCAACGGCCTAGGAGATCGCCAGGTTACATACGCCCGGCTGCACGCGCGCGCGGCGACCAACGGGGTTAATGTCGAGGCTCTCTTTAAAGCGCGCCATCACCAACAACACACCTTTTTCCAGCGGCAGCGCGCCACCAGAAAGCCCGGTGCCTGCACCACGGGTCACCACCGGTACACGCAGGCGATGGCAGACAGCCAGAATCGCTGTCACCTGTTCCATTTGCTTAGGCAGAACAACCAGTAATGGACGCGTGCGATACGCGCTCAACCCGTCACACTCGTAAGGAATGATCTCCTCATCGGTATGCAGGATCTCAAGTCCAGGGACATGCTCACGCAGTGCCATCAGTACCGATGTGCGGTCGACATCGGGTAAAGCGCCATCAAGACGCTCTTCGTACAAGATGCTCATGAGTAGGCTTCGCTTTGTTGTGTTGTGTGGCAGCTGATTTTTGCGCGCTGCTTCTGTGAACAGTTATTAAGCGGGCTTTTCGTTTTCGTCTATCTCTTTAGCTACCGGTCAGACCATTTTTTTTCCAGCTCTGTGACCTTGTCTTGGTTAACTTAATGTTAAATTGATGTAACATAATCACTTGCGTGATGTGCGTGTTTTGCGAGTTAAGAACAGAAAAATTGGTCCTACCTGTGCACGAGGTCCGGGAATGAAAGATGAACGTCGCCCTATTTGCGAAGTGGTTGCAGAGAGTATCGAACGGTTAATTATCGACGGCGTACTGAAGGTCGGTCAGCCGCTTCCCTCGGAACGTCGACTGTGTGAAAAGCTCGGCTTCTCAAGCTCCGCACTGCGTGAAGGGCTGACCGTGCTGCGCGGGCGCGGGATTATTGAAACGGCGCAGGGTCGCGATTCTCATGTCGCACGGCTTAATCGGGAGCAGGACACCAGCCCGCTGATCCATCTGTTCAGTACGCAGCCGCGAACGCTGTACGATCTGCTCGACGTTCGCGCATTACTGGAGGGCGAATCGGCAAGGCTGGCGGCAACGCTGGGAACGCAGGCTGATTTTGTTGTGATAACCCGCTGTTATGAAAAAATGCTCGCCGCCAGTGAGAACCACAAAGAGATTTCGCTGATCGAACATGCGCAGTTGGATCACGCTTTCCATCTCGCCATTTGTCAGGCTTCTCACAATCAGGTGCTGGTGTTTACGCTGCAATCATTGACCGATCTGATGTTTAATTCAGTGTTTGCCAGCGTAAATAATCTCTACCATCGACCACAGCAAAAAAAGCAGATCGATCGCCAGCATGCGCGGATCTACAACGCGGTGTTGCAGCGGCTGCCGCACGTCGCTCAGCGCGCAGCGCGCGATCATGTACGGACCGTGAAAAAGAATCTCCACGATATCGAGCTGGAAGGCCACCATTTGATTCGCTCGGCGGTGCCGCTGGAGATGAACAAGGTGGGAATGTGAGCAGAGTTTTACCCTATCCCCAAGGCGAGGGGACCGCCCCTGCACTTAACAGGATCTGGTGTTAAATCTGTTCATCTATACCCTCTCCCGAATGACCGCCCCTGCGCTAAACAGGATCTGGTATTAAATTTGCTTTTCATACAATCGGTAACGCTTGTACGGCTCCGCCCCAATGCGTTCCAGCATGTTATTCATGCCTGTATTGGTTTCGAGGAATCCATGACATCTCCAGCGCATCAAGAATCTCCGGCGGGCAAACAATCGCGTAAGGCTTCGAATCGATGACGGCGCAATCGCCGGGCCGATGCGGCTGAACTGATCTCGTCGCGCACGCCCATCAGCGGTACTCGCGCAGTTCGCCGCACCGCTGACTTTCAAACGCCACAGCGATCTTGCCGGCCGAGGGAAAGAGCAATCCGTTGCAGATCGGCAATCGCCTCGTTGATGTTGGCAAGCCGACAATGAACGCGCAGGGTGCAGAATCAATCTCAGCGATATAAATCATCTGGTCCGGGCGGTGCGCGGTTGTAATGTGGCCCATCATCGCGTTTTCATTGTCGGTAAACGGCACGAATCCCCAGTTGTGCTGCCAGCCAGAGTTGAAGTACCGCGCAGATCTGCATCTCTTCGGCAAACCGCTGACGATTGATGCAGCGAAGTGGTCACCTTTTTGCGCACCTGATCCATCAGCTTTTTCACGCCGGAGAGAGTGAGATCGGTTCGCTGCATCCACCGCGCCAGCGATATCAATGCCTTTGTGATAACCCAGTTGTTACAATATGCGCGGCATACCACGGTTTCCGTGTCGGCATCATCGCACAGGGTGGTGTGTCAAAACCTTCAATCAGTAATCCGCTTTCCTCGAATTGATGCTCAGGCTGAAAGGCCCGCTGATCTTACTTGCACCTTGTGACTTCAACCACGCTTCCGCTGCGCCAAACAACGCGGCAAAAAACCTGGGATCATCAATGGCGTCGGTCATCCCGAAATGACCAGTATCTGCCGTAACGCTCGCGGTGCAAGGTATCTATTTGCGCGGTGATCCGCCAACTATCTGCCCGCTTTTTTTGCCAGCCCACGCCTGCCAGATGATATGGTCCGTCCCCGGATTTGGCGGACGAAAATGCTGCGTTGCGTTCAATGAATAGAAGGGGGTATCCAGTTTGGAGTGGTCGGGATAAAGTGATAACGGAAAGCAATAAATGCCTTAAGGTTGATTTTTATTAATTACTTTTTTCAATTTTAATCATCAGCAGAATCGCATTCCATAGTTCTGTTCTGTGGGTAACAATAATTTAACGGTGACGAACAGGTTGCAGACGGCGACGAACAGGCACCTTAATCATCGACCCGAATGAATACAAACGACGAATAAATAGTATTTATTAATGATTACGATAAGGTCAAGACTACACAGAAGCGCCACAATGCCTTTTGTCGATTTTAAGGCGACCGGACAAGGCTTCTTCTTAATATATTTCATTAATTAAATATCATTCACAATAAAACAAAAAAACTCAAACTCATTATTTAAATCAATGTTCATTTTCACACTGATGAAAAATGCTCTCTGATTTATCTTTTATGCCTATATAATCCACCGCATTATTGTCATTTTATTTTGGATATCCAATTTTTTGGTGGTGTTATGCTTAATAAAATCTTTACGCATTCCCTACCTATGCGCTATGCCGATTTTCCAACACTAGTTGATGCTTTGGACTACGCCGCTCTGAGTAGCGCCGGAATGAATTTTTATGACGGACGTTCCCAACTTGAAGATCAACTGGAATATCGACGTTAAAAGCACGTGCCGAAGCTGGTGCGAAGCAGTTATTATCGCTGAGAACCTGAAAGGGCGATCACGTGGCACTGATTGCCAAACAAGTAGCGGGTTTCGTAGAGGCTTTTTTTGCCTGCCAGTATGCCGGCTAAGTCGCCGTCCGTTGGCGATTCCAATGGGCGTTGGTCGGCGGGAGTCCTGGAGCGCCAAGAAATTGCAGGGTTTCTCGCAAGTTGCAGCCCGCAGCCGTTATCACTGGTGATGAGCGTCCAGCTGGTCGATCCCCGCGACGCATGACAACCCCGAATTACATGTTTTAAGCCACGCCTGGTTTAAGGCATTACCGGAAGCCGATGTTGCGCTCCAGCGTCCCAGTCTCCGAACGATCTCGCCTACCTCCAGTACACCTCCGGCCGCACCCGTTTTCCCCGTGGCATCAGTATCACCCATCGCGAAGTGATGGCTAATCTACGTGCTATAAGCCACGACGGCGTTGATCACCCTGGCGACCGCTGCGTCTCGCTGGCTCCTTTCTACCATGATATGGGACTGGTCGGCTTTCTCCTGACCCCGTCGCTCCGCAGCTTTCGGTCGTTATTTGCGCACTCAGGATTTTGCCATGCGTCCTCTGCAATGGCTTAATTTGATAGAGTAAGAATCGCGGCACGTTACCGTTGCGCCGCCGTTTGGCTATGAATTGTGCCAGCGCCACGTGATGAAAAGAATCTCGCTGAACTGGATCTTTCCTGCTGGCGCGTCGCTGGTATTGGTGCAGAACCATCTCCGCAGAACAACTCCATCAATTCGCTGAATGTTTCCGTCAGGTTTAACTTTGACAATAAAACTTTCATGCCGTGCTACGGACTGGCAGAAAATGCGCTGGCTGTCAGCTTCTTCTGATGAAGCCTCCGGGGTTGTGGTTAACGAAGTGATCGCGACATCCTTCGAATATCAGGGTCCAGCCGTCGCGCCGGGTGCAGAGACACGCGCATATCGACTTTCGTCAACTGGGCGAAGCATTCACGGAACATGGTATTGAAATCCGCAATGAAGCAGGTATGCCGGTCGCGGAACGTGTGGTAGGCCATGGTTCCGTCTCCGGTCCCAGTCTGATGAGCGGTTACTTTGGCAGCAGAGTCGCAAAACGAGATTGCCGCGACGGGCTGGTTGACGCCGGCGACCTGGTTATCTGCTGGACGGTTATCTGTATGTCACGGACGCATTAAAGATCTCATTATTATTGGTGGCCATAATATCAGGCCCAGGATATTGAAGATATCGCGGAAGAAGAACCGGAAATACATTCTGGTGATGCGATCGCTTTTGTTACCGCCCAGAACGATTTTGCAGATCCAGTGTCGGATCAGCGACGAAGACGTCGCGGGCAGCTTATCCACGCGCTGGCGGCACGGATCCAAAGCGAATTTGGCGTGACGCGGCTATCGAGCTGTTGCCGCCCCCAGTATTCCCCAACGTCCTCCGGCAGCCTGCCCGTGCGGAAGCCAAAAACGTTATCAGAAGGCTTATGCTGCCAGTCTTCATGTGCGAGGCATCCCGGCATGAATCGAACTGTCGCGGTGACGGGCACTACCGGGTTTATCGGTAAATCTGTTATCAATAACCTGCTCGCCGCGGCTTTCACGTTCGCGCATTGACGCGTACTGCCCGCGCTCACGTCAATGATGATCTTTTCTGGGTGTGCGGTTCGCTGGAAGATACACATTCGCTTAGCGAACTGGTTGCCGGAGCCAGCGCGGTGGTCCATTGCGCCGGGCAAGTGCGCGGACACAAGGAAGAAATTTTTACCTACTGACGTTTACGGCAGCCTGCGCCTGATGCAAGCAGCGAGAGCGGCTTTGCCAACGTTTTCTGTTTATCTCTTCGCTGGCAGCACGCCATCCCGAGCTCTCCTGGTACGCGAATTCCAAACACGTCGCCGAACAACGGCTGACTGCAATGGCTGACGAAATTACGCTGGCGCGTTTTTCGCCCGACAGCCGTGTATGGTCCCGGCGATAAAGAGTTAAAACCACTGTTTGACTGGATGCTGCGCGGCCTGCTGCCACGACTTGGTGCACCGGATACACAGCTCTCTTCCTGCACGTCACCGATTTTGCGCAAGCAATGGTCAGTGGGGGCAAGCGCCGAAACTGTACAGACGCAAACCTATGAATTATGCGATGGCGTCGCTGGCGGCTATGACTGGCAACGCATACAGCAACTTGCCGACGACGTCCGTTGCGGTTCCGTGCGAATGGTTGGTATTCCTCTGCGGTCCTCACCTGCCTTGCGGATATCAGTACCGCGTTGAGTCGCCTGGCAGGTAAAAAAGAACCTATGCTGACCCGCTCGAAAATTCGTGAATTAACCCACGCCGACTGGTCGGCAAGTAATAACCGTATTTCTGAAGATATTAATTGGTTTCCCGGGATCAGCCGGAACACGCATTACGCAACGGGCTATTTTGATTGTCTTGTTTTAAAGGTGTGTTAACGTTTCTATGGTAAATCGTGAAATAGTAATGGATTACATCCTTTCCTGTTTACAGGATTTGGTGAAAACGGTGTGGAAATTAAGCCGACAGCGATCTCTTAGACGATCTTGGCCTGGAGTCGAATCAAAGTGATGGATGTTTAATGATGCTGAAGCCAGATTCGATATTTCCATTCCTATTAATATTCTGCTGGATGTCAAAACCCCTGCACAATTAATGGAAACTCTACTTCCATGGCTGGAGAATAAATAATGGGGCTATACGATAAATATGCGCGCCTTGCTGGCGAGCGACTGCGATTTAGTGACAACAGGTTAACACCGTTTGGCACCTGTATTGATGATGGTATTCCGCCACCGAAGGCCGGATCGGCAATGAAAAGTGATTCTGGCCGGGACCAATAATTATCTCGGTTTAACCTTTAATCATGATGCCATCGCAGAAGGTCAGGCAGCGTTAGCGGCCCAAGGCACCGGCACCACCGGTTCTCGTATGGCAAACTCAGTTATGCGCCGCACCTGGCGTTAGAGAAAGAGATTGCCGAGTTTTTCAATCGGCCTACCGCTATCTTGTTTTTAAACCGGTTATACCGCTAATTTAGGCGTCATCAGCGCACTTGCCGACCATAACGCCGTGGTGTTACTGGATGCCGACAGCCACGCCAGTATTTATGACGCCTGTTCTCTCGGGTGGCGCGGGAATTTATTCGTTTCCGCCATAACGATGCTAAAGATCTGGAACGGCGCATGGTTCGCCTCGGTGAACGGGCGAAAGAGGCGATTATCATCGTTGAGGGTATCTACAGCGGTCGGTGACGTTCGCCGTTAGCGGAACTTGTTGATATCAAACGTCGTCTCGGTCGTTATTTCATTGTCGATGAAGCGCATTCGTTTGGCGTGTTAGGCGCAACGGGGCGCGGACCGGCTGAAGCTGTCGGCGTTGAAGATGATGTGGATATTATCGTTGGCACCTTCAGTAAAAGTCTGGCCTCGATTGGCGGTTTTGCTGTCGGTTCGGAAGCGATGGAAGTGCTGCGCTACGGCAGCCGCCGGTATAATTTACGCCTCTCCTTCTCCGTCCTGCATTGCGACCGTGCGCTCGTGGTTAAGAACTATTGCCACACAACCAGAGCTCGGCAAAAGCTGATGGATAATGCCAACCATCTGTATGACGGTCTGCAAAAACTGGGTTATGAGTTAAGTTCACATATTAGCCCGGTAGTGCCGGTAATAATCGGTTCGAAAAAGGACGGTTTACGCATCTGGCGCGAGCTTATTTCGCTGGGCGTTTATGTGAATCTTATCCTGCCACCTGCCGCGCCTGCAGGCATCACGCTGCTGCGCTGTAGCGTAAACGCTGCTCACAGTCGTGAGCAAATCGATGCCATCATTCAGGCATTTGCTACTCTGAAGCAGTCATGTGAGCCCGCCGTGGTGTTGCGCCACGGCGGGTTTAATGTTGTCTGTCATACCAATACACCAGGCTCAACGCCACCAGCACAAACGCTATCGGTAAACCGAGCGCGGTAACAGGTGCGCTACGCAAATAGCAATCCCAGATTGACCATGATTTGATAGCTGATCCAGGTGAGTAAGCCAACGATGACACCTACAGCGAGACGGCTACCCATCCCTGGCGAGCGCGGGGCGCTAAAGGTAAACGGCACAGCCAGCAAAATAATCGCCAGGGTCAGGATGGGTTGCCCCAGTCTTCCCCACAGTGCAAGGCGGTATTCGCTGCTGGGTTGCCCGGTTTCCTGCAAATAATGGATGTAATGATTAAGCTGACGGACAGAAAAAGTATTGCCCGGCATTGATAACTCTTCAAATCCATCTGGTGAAGGCCGATTGCCAGGCAAGATTATCTAATGTTTCCAGCGTTTCTTTGCCATTCAGCCATTTTTTATGATTCACACCATGCAGATCCACGTTTTGTCGTCTTCAATGGTGGCACTGCGTGCATAAATGCAGGATTTAGCGAGAGATCGTCGCGATAATGAAATATCTCCACGCCCACCGGCTGGCCCTGCTCGTTCAGCGATTTCACCGTCACAAATTCATTACCACGCCTGGCCCACAGCATATTGCCGGTAATGTCATCGTCCTCCCCCAACGCGGTGGCGGTCGATTTGATTTGCAACGCCTGTTGCTGTAATGGCGACGCTACCCACTCATCTATCGCGCCTAACAAACAGTCCACAATATCCCGGCAACCAGCGCCACCAGTGCAATACGGAAGATAGAAACCCCATGCTGCGAATGGCGGTAGCTCACTGTTTTTGGATAACTGCCCAGGCCAACAATCCCTCCCAGATAAGGCGATGAACGGCAAAGTTCGACCAGTGTGCGCGGTAGGGTCATTAGCACCACCAGCACCGCCTGAGTCCAGCGATAACCGCCCGGGCTGACATCATCCAGTTCGTTAATCAGGTTGAAGGTGGTAAAAAGCGGCGGCAACGCCCTGCGGCGGCGGCAAAACCGAGAAAGAGATGACGGATTAAATAGCGACTAAAACATTCATCGGGAAAATTTCTGCAGCAAAGTGAAGTCACGTGCGACCAGCATCAGCAGGCCCATTAGCATGAGTCCGGGCACTGCCGCAAACGCGGAATGAGAGGAATCGCGCCGTTAGCCACCAGCGTACGGCAGACGTCGCCGCCATGAATTGGCAACCAACAGCAACGTCACGGCAATAACGTCAAAAATCGCCCTTGCCGCGGTTTTACCCGACTAATGAAATGGCCAGCAGCGCCATCGACAATGCGGTCAGGCCACGGCTTTGTCGCCATTGCAGTTCGGTAGATCGGCCGGAAAGACGGAGCGCGCCAGCTCCGTGACCATTTGCTTTCGTTTGACGTTAGGGCTTTTATCGCGGATTCCAGATGTAATTGCAGATTACGGTAGATTCTTGTTCGTTGTCGTCACGCCCGCAGATGATCGAGAAGATAGGCGGTGCCGTTGTGCAACATAGCGGTTGGTTCTGGGGAGATGGGTCAACCACATCAACCTGAACGCGCGGAAAATGCGGGTTCGATTGGCACAGTAGAAGTATAAATCAGCGCGTCAGTCAGGCGATTATTATCCTGATTAACCGTTCTGCGAAAGGATTATTCGTCCGTTATCGTTAGCGTTAATTTCTTGCGCAACTCGCGAACATCCAGCTCCGACTGCGACCGCGGCTCCAGTCAGAATCTGCGCATAAGCCCACGGATGACCAGACACCTCCAGACAGAAGGGTGACAAAAATACTAGCGGTATCGCCAGATAAAAGAACGGCTTTGACAAGCGTCCCGCATGCCCCGCCGCAGAGATAGCGGTAATTCTCCCGAGTTGCATAGATCTGCCCTAGCGTCACGCCAACTGACACATACAGCACCAACAGGTACAACATCTCCAGTGCAATCAGCACTTTGTAGAAAACGATATCCAGCACAACATCAAGAGCTAATGTCCCATTTGCCGCTTCGGTCAGATAACGCTGTGCGGAGTAGCTGGCAAATAAAGATCAGAAAACCGACGATAATCAGCACCAGACGGCGCGTACCACGCATGATGTAGTGTTCAACCAGCTTCATCTCACTAACGCCCTCAATCCTTTGAGTTTTTTATTCATTTATTTGTTTCTGCGCCAACGCAATGACATGGTCTACCTCTTCCGGCGTCAGGCTGCCGTCCTTGCCCCTGAATCGCCGTACTTTATCAGTACCAGAACGGTTGAACTCTGCTCCGGCAAGCGCCAGGAAATGCGTCCCGTCCATTGCCGTCAATAACGAATTGCGCCCACGGATAGCGGCGTTTATTTTTTTTGATTTTGCCAACAAACAAAATAGCCAGTACCAAAGATGGCATCATCGGTGTTCACAATGGTGGTGGGCTGAAAACGATCCTGCGGAAAGTTTGCCGCTTCAACCGCTTTAATTAACAGTGAGTTCTTTTTCTTCGCCGACTTACGCCCGGCGATATACTGAATAATGCGGACTTTTCCCGCTAATTGTGTGCTGTTCCACTTTTGGTAGTGAATTTCGTCGTCGCTATTCAGAAGCAGCTCGCCGCCTTCCTGGATATAAACAGGGGTAACCGTTTTGCCAGTGACGAAATTGTGTGCCTGCACACCCGGGGCTAAGAGCATGATAATCAACGCAATAATCAAACGAGATGACATCATTGCTCCGGCTATAGCGGAAAACGCGAAATCAGCAGCTCTAAGCGCTGACAAATATCGCTATCCAGCGCCAACGGTGCATAATACGACTGGCGGTTTTCCATATCATCCGCCACCATGTCGTCGTGTTTATCTCCCATCAGGCCATTAATGGCGGCGAGGAAACGGGAAATCTGTAACGCCTCTTTATTTTCAGGATCAAGCGATCTTAAGGTGTCGTAATAAGAAACCTGCTGGCTGATGATTTTTCGCACATCATGAAATTCCCTGCCGGTTAGTCGCGGTTTGGCAATAATCTCTTTCAGGGTATGCATTTGCTTTTGCCGATAGGCAATAAAACTGCTTACGCTTTCTAACTGGCTATGGCGTAATGAATAGTTCACCAACGACCAGACCGGAGAGCTTAAATAAATCCGTAACAGGTTGCCGTAATACGACACAATATTTTTCTTACCGTTACGAAAGCCGTCCTGAAAACGCCCCAGAAAAACGGTCGTTTTGCCGAATAAAAATCCGGCCTGATGCTTCTTTAAATACAGCCGTTGCGCAAAACGCAGGTGCTTGTAGCGCGCTCGCATGTATTTAAATTGTTTGCGCTCATCAGCAGTCAGCTCATCGCCTTTGGCTTGTTTGCGAACTAAACGCAGTAATTCCTGACGATCAACGCCATTGAGCCAGAATTGCAGGCATAACGCGTAATTATCATGAATGATTTCGGTGGTACAACTTAGTGCAATAGTCGGCGGCAAACTAACCTGTGCATCAACGACATCATCTTCTTCAATCGCAACAAATAGACGCTCGCTCGCCTCAAGCGGGAAATATTTTCTCATCATCAGGATTTCTCTCCGGCTGCGTTATAAAGCAAGGAATGGCGCTGAAAAAATGCCTTTAAGGTTGGAATTAACGAGAGCGCCACGTCCAGACATTGCCCACCGAAGTAAGCAAACGCTGCTCCCAGCACACCAAACAGATGACAGAACATGAACAGCAATACGATGTAGCCGATTGAGGCGATGGTTTGCGCCACGAGAAAAGCGCGCTGTTTTCCCGCCATCAATAGCAATGACTCCTGCGGGAAGCCCAGCATCGAAATCACAATTGCGCCCAGCATCACCTGAATCAGGTCATACGCTTCGAGATACTTAACGCCAAACACCAGCGAAATGAGCGGCTTGCCGACGATCAACACCGCGAGCGCCACCAGAATACCGATTCCGCCCGCCAGTAAACCGGACTTCACACCTAACAACCACGGTCTGGTGGTGCGCGGATCTAAACGCATCACCTCTGGGTAAAAACTTTTACCCAGCAAACCCGCTGGCGTTCCGGCGGCGTCGAAGAATGTCATGGCGATTTTAAATAACCCGGCGGCAGCGGGTCCTAACACGATCCCCACCAACACTGTGCTGCACGAGTTACGCGCCGACCAGATGGAGTGGGCAATGTTGGTTGACCAGACAAAACTCCACGCGCCTTTAATGTGTCGGGCAGACTCAAACAGATTCAATTTGAAGGCGTTATGGATATTTCTACGGCGTAATTCGCGCGCGGCAAACCACCAGTACATGGTGCCGCCAACCAGATTCGACACGTACCAGGCAATAACAAAACCCACAAAACCAAAGTCAAAATACCAGGCTGCGACGCTCCCCGCTGCGCGCAGAAAAGGTTTCGTCGCCTGCTGTACAGCAATCAAATCAAAGCGATCTACCGCACGCAGAATGCCGGTCGGCGTGGAGGAAGCCATTGAAGGAATGAGCGTGCAATACAGCGCCGCCAGCCAAAAGCTTTGGTCATCCAGACCTAATGAATGGGAAAGGAATGGCAGTAAGGCAATGCCGCCGACAATCGCCACCGCGCCGCTGACGATATCCAGCGAGAAGGAAAATGAGACGACATTGCGAAATTGCTGCGGATTATTGTTGGTCAAGGCTGGCGTTCCGTACTGAACCACCAGCTGCCATGTCTGAAACTTAATAAAATCGCTGATCGACTTGGCGTACGATTGCACAATCACCAGTACACCAAACATGGCGGGCGTCATCCCTTTACCGGCACACGAGAGCGCCAACAGCCCCAGCAAGGCGCTCTCGACATTACTGGAGCCTAACCAGGCGCTATTGCGAATAATGGTGCGAAACGCGCCATCTGCAAACCAATGTTTGATGTTAAAACCCGCCAATTCAGCCTGACCTTATCGTTGATAGTAAAAAATATCCCGCCAGCCTTAAGTTAAACTTCGGCGGTCAGAAACGATGGCAACCAGAGAAACCGCCTTCTGTACCTGTTCCAGCACTTCGCTGTAGGGCGCTCTGGAATCAATCTCAAGAATTTTTGTGCCGTTATAGCCAATCGTCGACATGACGCCGATTTTGTCCTGCAGCTCGGCATACTCATGGTCAGGCTTGCGGGAGATGGCAGTATCAATATCAATCCCCAAACGAATGATTAATTCAGGACGGTATTGCGCCATTTTTTGGTATAAACTCCGTTCGCGCTGCGCCAGAAACATGCTGATTTTCCCGGTCGCACGTTCGACGCCGATCCCCGGTCCGTCATAATAAAAGCCCGAAATTTCAGCCTGCGGGAAGCGATCGCTGACCACCAGAACGCCACTTTGCGCCAGTCGCTGAACCTTGCGTAGATTCGCCATTCTTCGCAGCGAGAAGCAGTACATAATCACCGCCGCCCATAGCGCCGGAGATTTGGTTTTCATGCTTTGGGTTTTCGAGGATTTGGCCGCCAATCGCCGTTCCAGCCAGACGCCAACCAACGGCAATCGTTTGATTTTGTCGCCGTCTTCGCCGGAGAGCAGCCCCAGATAGCGGCGCTCGGTTTGCCAGTGTTGTTGCAGCGATTTCACCAGGTCGGTGGTCAGCGTGGATTTACCGGTGCCATCACACCCGACCACCGCAATCAGCCCCGGAATGTAGTTGGGCTGCGGCGCGGTTGTACTATTAACAGTTTGTGTTTGTAGTGCATCCATTCGTTAAATCATCCCCTATCCATTTTGGTGATCAGGAAAGCGCGGCGTGAATTGCGCGTAGTGACGCTTGCATAATTTCATCGGCTGGTTGCCGACCATCCAGTTCAAGGATCTTGGCGCCATTGAATGTCAGTTGCGGCGTAACGGCGATTTTTTCCTGTAACGCTGCCAGTTGGTGGTCAGGTTTACGCGCAAACGCGGTTTGTTCATCAATGCCAAGACGAATCAACAATACGGGTAAATAAGACGCCATCCATTGGTACAGCTTCAACTCGCGCTGCCTTAACATTTTTATCCAACCGTTACCGCCCGTGGTTTTTGCCAATTGCGGGCCATCAAAGCGAAAACCCGGCACTTC
Organism: Shigella flexneri; assembly: GCA_048288465.1. Lineage (GTDB taxonomy): Bacteria > Pseudomonadota > Gammaproteobacteria > Enterobacterales > Enterobacteriaceae > Enterobacter > Enterobacter flexneri_B. The sequence goes on from CP182556.1 coordinate 3,028,415, forward strand.
AACCTGCGGGTAGCGGTCGGTGATGAGCAGATAGCCTTGCTGGCTTTTACACAACATTTTGCGAAACTTGTACGCCCGCCAGCAGGAAAGCAGATAGATAACCAGCGCAGTAATATTGCCAGGCGGAGTTAAGGGCTTTTCGTGTACATGTGCCGCTTTACTTCGCAGATAACACCCACAAGGTGCGCCAATAACAGGGAGCTGTGAAATCCATTCGCCAATTCGCCCGGACGATTGCCCGAGATAAATGTGTTCTGTTGGCATTCTTGCTGCCAGTTCATTTACCAGGCTTGCCGTGAGGGTCGATTTACCTGAACCATCACATCCTACAATGGCAATAACACGCACTGGCGTGGAATTAATTATTGACATATTACGTTGATTCACGAAAAACCCGGCAGTAAATAATGTATTGAATATTACGTGGTCCGTGCTCAGAATATCCGTTCAACCTTATTGTGACAATGGCTAATTGTGACATTGACCTGAATTACGCTTTCATAAAAACATATTAACCAAATAAATATTTTTAATGGATATTTAAATTAAAGGATATATTCATGCAGTCAATAACACCTCCATTAATTGCCGTTATTGGTAGCGATGCTTCAGGCAAGTCAACGGTGTGTGAACATCTTATTACCGTTGTCGAAAAATATGGTGCTGCCGAAAGAGTTCATTTAGGAAAACAGGCCGGAAATGTCGGTCGTGCAGTGACAAAATTACCTTTGATGGGAAAATCCTTACATAAAACAATTGAACGAAATCAGGTGAAAACAGCAAAAAAATTGCCTGGACCAGTTCCGGCGCTGGTAATTACAGCGTTTGTCGCCCGTCGCTTACTGCGCTTTCGTCATATGCTTGCCTGTCGTCGTCGCGGGTTAATTGTTCTAACCGACCGTTATCCTCAGGACCAAATTCCTGGCGCTTACGATGGTACGGTGTTCCCACCTAACGTTGAAGGTGGTCGTTTTGTCTCATGGCTGGCAAGCCAGGAACGTAAAGCGTTTCACTGGATGGCGAGCCATAAGCCTGATCTGGTCATCAAACTCAATGTTGACCTTGAAGTTGCCTGTGCACGTAAACCCGACCATAAACGGGAATCGCTGGCGAGGAAGATTGCCATAACGCCACAGTTAACCTTTGGTGGTGCACAACTGGTTGATATCGATGCCAATCAGCCACTGGAACAGGTGTTGGTTGATGCAGAAAAAGCGATTACGGATTTTATGACCGCGCGTGGTTATCACTAGTCAAAAATGGAAATGCCCGATCGCCAGGACCGGGCATTTTCAGGAAGGTTAAATCAACTGCAATGCTATCCAGTACAGCCCACCAGAAAGAAAAATTGCCGCCGGTAAAGTAAACACCCACGCCATCAGGATGCTGGTTACCGTTTTACGCTGTAACCCACCGCCGTCCACCACCATCGTCCCTGCTACCGCAGACGAGAGGACGTGTGTTGTGGAGACAGGCATCCCAATATAACTGGCAAGGCCGATAGACACTGCCGCCGTCATTTGTGCCGCCATGCCTTGCGCATACGTCATGCCGCGCTTACCAATCTTCTCACCGATGGTCATCGCTACACGACGCCAGCCAATCATGGTGCCAATGCCGAGCGCCAGTGCTACCGCCATGATGATCCACACCGGAGCGTACTCAATGGTGCTTAACATATCGCTGCGCAGTTTTTTCAGCAGGTTCTGGTCTTCTTTACTGACGCCTGGCAGTTTCGCCAGCTTCGCGGAGGTATCGGAGATGCACAGCATAATGCGGCGCAGCTGGCTGCGCTGACTCACGCTTAACGGCTCGTAACTTTCCATATTGCCTGGCAGCATCGTTTTAACGCGCGCAATCGCATCAAAGGTATTTGCCGGATGACAGTGAAACTCTGTTACTTGCGTGCCATCAAGTCGATGCTGAGGTATGTAGGTTCCATCGCTAATCAACTTTGCGGCAGTTCAGGATGCTGTTGCAGGTAGTGTTCGAAGTTGGTAACGGCATCGCGGTAATTCATAGCCGGAACGCATCACATATTGACGACGAAGCCAGCAGGGGTAATCTCACCAGTACCAGCATTACCAGGCCATTCCTTTTGTCCGTCGTTCGCGCCGTGAAACGCCACGCCCGCAGCGGAAACAATCAGCGCAATACGATGTTCTAGAATGGCGGTTTTACGTTTGCCTTTTTTCTTTTTGCGATCTTCCGGAATGCGGTGAATACGGTCACGCTTTTTCGTCCCACTCCAGAAACGGCGCAGCAGGAAAATCAGACCACCCGCAATGACCAGGCCGACGATAGGGGAAACAATCAGCGAGGAGAAAATTTTGGTTACTTCACGCAGGTTTAACGCATCCATCACCGATGAGCCGGTTAACAGCGCGTTGGTTAAACCGATGCCGATAATCGCACCAATCAAGGTGTGCGAACTGGAGGCCGGTAAACCAAAGAACCACGTTCCCAGGTTCCAGATAATCGCCGCCAGCAGCATGGAAAAGACCATCGCCAAACCGTGAGTTGACCCCATATTCAGCAACAAATCGATTGGTAACATATGGACAATGGCATAGGCAACGCTAAGTCCGCCCAATAACACGCCAAAAAAGTTAAAAAATGCCGCCATCACCACAGCAAGTTGTGGCTGCATGGCACGAGTATAAATAACGGTTGCCACCGCATTCGCCGTGTCATGAAAACCATTGATTGCTTCGTAGAACAACACAAATGCCAGAGCAAGTAATAACAAAAGCCCCGTATATATATCAAGGCCAACAAATAAATTTAGCATATATTAGATTACGCCATTTTGAATTTACGAACGGACGCATTATCAGTGACTTTAACGGCATGGGCAAAGTGAAATATCATTTTTTAACGATAAAAAGAGTGTTATTTCTTGTGTATCAGACAATAAGCATTCATTCAAAACCTTTAGAAATAATCAAAACACAGGTATTCCACTGGTTAATATATTCACATATGAAATGAATAAATATTGGAATATATAAATATTGAATATTTTGATTAATCCCCGTACTAATTATTCTTCATAATCAGTACGGGGTTGCTACAACATGTATTACTTTTTCACCACAATTAACGGTTCAATATCACTCTCTTTTTTGATGACCAGTGATTCATCACCGCGCAAACACGTCCCACCGTAGTTGCCGCCAACGGTGAAGGTACATACCTGAATGTATTTACCGTCCACTTTCGGCAAACACCACAGTTGCTGATAGATGTTTTTCTGCTCGGCAAATTTACCGCTGGTTTTGTCCAGCACCTCTTCATGATGGCTGACCAGGTCGATATTGCTACCACAGCGACCGGCGATCGGTTTCACTGCGTAACCTGTTTTCACCAATTCATCATTAACAGTGAAATCGGTATCCAGCAGGTAACGATGGTGCGGGAACAGCGACCAGAGGATCGGCAGAATCGCTTTGTTGCCGGGGATCACCGTCCACAGCGGCTCAAAGACCAGCACTTCCGGGCGCAGCAATACGTCGATAAGACGCACTTCGTTTTGCGGATGACCGGTACGGATTGGCACCGCAGCAAACTCACGGTCGCTAACTTCACGAATCTGATCAAACGCGGTTTCCCACGCCCAGGTTTTCCACACGCAGTTAACCAGTCGCCCTTCCCCATCAATCAGTTGCCCGGCAGCATCCCAGCCCAGTTCATCCAGCCCGCGCAAGATACGCGTTTCAAAGCCCGCCTGGTGCAGCGCCTGCTCCATAAACTGCGCGTGATAGTTTTCCTCGATATCTTTGTCCTGCATGATATGGACAAACGGACGTGCACGACTGTGTTTCCAGGCACCAGCCAGTTCGTTAATCAGCCCTTCCGCCGGATTGAAGCCGTTGCCTTTATAGCCCTGCTCCGCCCAACGTTCGAGGATCAAGCCCGCTTCGGTATGACAGGAGGCGGAGTCGGCGTTGTATTCGTAAACCTTCAGGCCACGCTCATCCATGCAGAAATCCATACGACCAGTGATCATATGGTGACGGCGACGCTGCCAGGAGAGACGCAAACGTGGCCAGAGGATTTTCGGAATGTCGAACAGCGCCAGCAGGTTGTCATCTTTCAGCACCTTGTCGGTTGCGTGAAGATACATCAGATGCAGCTCGTTGGTGGCTTTAATTAGCTCCTGCTCGGCACTCTCGGTAATGGTGTAGTAATGATACGGATCCTGATTGATCACCTGACCGTTGGCCTGCACATAGGCGTTTTGTAGCGGATCTTTTTCATCCAGCCATTTACCGTCAAACTGGCCTTTGTTTTCCAGACGCGCTCCACTGATTTTCAGCAGCTCGCCTGCAATTTCCGGCTGCGGTAAGCTGTATTCAGTATCTTCCGTCTGGATCATCCAGCCCAGAATGGTGGTGTCATCAAAAGTGTCTTTAAGGGTATAGCAGCCGTTTTCGACCACCATCTCCAGCTCGCGCGTCCACTGTTGCCCTTGCGGCAACGGGGAATGAATCACGTTCTGTTCCGCAATACGGACTTTGTTGCCATGCAATTGGGTAATGATGGCGACATGGCCAGTGTCTTTAAATTCACCGCCTTTATCCCAGATAAGAAGCGCACCCGCGACCGGCGCACGCGGCGAGCCGTTAGGAAATGCCTGCAATGGCAGGATGTTGTCATTAACCACTTCTCGCAGGAAGCGCAGCGAGAAAATCTCCCACGCCATACCCACGTCAGTAAAGACCACACCGTAATTCAGAAAGAGAAAACGGCGAGCAAATTCAACGCATTGCCACTTGTGGCCCATATATTCGTCGTCGATATAGCTACGGAATACGGCGTCATCTTCCGTATTCCTGCGGATTGAGAGAACGGTAATCTGAAGAGTAGATTGCTACTCCACCTTGGGCGTAGCCCAATAATGTCCCGAACGGGCATCTTGGCGCGTTCCTTTGCTCATCACTTTACCTTTAACAATACAACCTAAGCAGTTGGCGTAATATTGTTGCGTCTGATTACCTGCTCAGCGACATTAACCTGCAGATAGGTCAGACTAATCAGAACACCTCATCGCAGCGGCTGGCGCAAAGGGTTAAAAAATTCACATTTGTACAGCAAGTGACCTGCTACACTGCTTCAACACTACCACTCAGAAGGCAACTCACTATGATAGATACGATCAGCCGCGAAGTCTGGACGTGGATAATCCGCTGGCGGCGCGTTCGCCATATTATTTGTCCTCTTCTGGTCCGACGCATGAAAAAACGCTGCCCGTTGGCAAACACCCATTGCAACTTTATCGCCGGGAATGCTGAACGGTCAAGAAAGTAACGATTATGCTCTAGGAGCTGCTGGCGCTGGGCGTTACTGGCGGCAGAGTACGACGCCTTGGCTTATTCGTATCGGCGATGGCGATCAATTCTCCAGCGGCTTTGTCGAAGTGAACCCAAACTCGACAAGATCCGGCGTGGCGCGATCATACGCATAATCCGCCGATCCGCGTGTTTGAATCGGCTTGATCTCGTCTTTATCTGGCGGAGAAATTTGGTCATCTGCCGTAGGATTGGCAAAGCGTACTGAAACGATGAACTGGCTGTTCTGGTTACAGGGCGCGGCACCGTTCCTCGGCGGTGGTTTTGGTCACTTTTACCATTACGCACCGGTAAAGATTGAGTACGCGATCAACCGCTTTACCATGGAAGCTAAACGTCTGCTCGACGTGCCGGAGGACAACTGGCGCAGCATAAGTTTGTTGCGGGTGATGAGTACACCATTGCGGATATGGCGATTTGGCCGCGGTTGGCAACGTGGTGTTAGGTGGTGTATGATGCGCCAGGTTTCTCATGCCGGCAGTTATAAGCATGTACAACGCTGGGCGAAAGAGAGGCGAATGTCCGGCTGTGTGAAACGTGGGCGTAATCGTTATGCACCAACGGACCGCTGAATCAGCAGTTGCATGAGCGCCATGACGCCAGTGATTCGAAGTACGAATACGGAAGAGAGCGTTAGGGTAAGGGTTGGCGTTCGTCGCAGCAAGCCATCCAGGTGGATAAGGCGTTCACGCCGCATCCGGCAACGTGCACAATGCCTGATGCGACGCTGCCGCGTCTATCAGGCCTACGGGAGCTATCGATCACGCTGGTAATGTCGTAATCCATTTGGCGCAGCGCGTTGAATGTGGCTTTTGGCTTCATCTTCGTCGATGATGCTCATGGCAAATCCGACGTGTACCAGACCCACTGGCCCAGTAGATTCGGCAGGGTTACCTTCACAAATCAGGGCGATATTCACATCGCGCTTGATACCACATACTTCAACTTGCGCAAGTGGTGAATATCTTCACCGACAGGAGCACCTGGCCGGAACGCCAAGAGACATCATGAACTCCGGTTATTCAACTTCAATACTTTGACTATTAGTGAATTGCCGGTATTGACACGCAACCGCTCGCCGTGACAGAGCGGACACTGCGCATCGTGCCGACGCATTTCACCACCTGCTGGATCCCAGCACCAGCCTGGGCGGGTTTATAGACCAGATGAAATTCATCTTGCGCCACCGTTCCGTGGCAGACAATTTCAAAACTAAAACGGACGGCGCTGGCCTCAACGCAGGAGAGCGCGCCAATTTCCAGCCACACGGCGGTGACGCGCTTAACATCGTGCTGCTCCCCGCCGTTGGATAATTTCAACGGCGCTCTGGCAGACAGAACTCATGCATTTTCGGCCACCGCGACTAAACAGCAGGGCGCGACGCCCTGCGTGTGGTATATCGCAATTCGTGACTGGCAGCGAAAGGATCATTATTCGTGCGCAGTCATCCGTCAGGCGTTGGCCCTCTTCAATCGACATGCTGTGCGAAAGCGGCGACATCAGCCAACAGGGAGACAGATTGCGAAACACCGTCCAGTTCGCCAACGGTAGGTCATAGTGCCATATGGAGTTGAGACCAATTTTTTCAACGGCTTTGCGCAGCGGCCAGAGTCGATCCGGCTGGGAACAGACAACTGCACTGGACACATCGACGGGTGATCACACACCCCGTCCATCTGACCTTCGAACAGCGTAAAATCAGAAACATACACCGGCATTGAAGGATGCAGAAAGAGATCGTGCATCGAGCTGCCGGCAATTTCTTCAAACGCTGCCTGTACTTGCGCCTTCGGGCAGGTTGGAACCTGCTATCTCTTCAAGTCGACGGATCGCCTCCCGTGGGATGGCTTCCACGCCAGTATTCACGAGCGCAGCCAGCTGCCAAGCGCAGGTTCAATCATTGCTCGACCGTTGGTGCTTAAGCCGATGCGCGGCTCGAGCGATTGCATTATGCTGACCAGGGTCAGCTTTTTCGGAGACCACCGGCCAAGCGCAGGGCCGACAAGACGTCGGCCAGGTGAAGCTGATGCGGAGAGATTTTGTCGGTAAACAACGCCTGTACTTCTTCACCGCAAGGATCATCATCGTTCCCGGCGTGTTCTTTTCTGACACAATGGCATCCGCAATAATCAGATGATCGCGATTTGCCATGTCGCCTAGACTCCATTCCCGCCGCGCCGCCATCGAGGATTTAACATAATCCGGCAGAATGTATCGTTGCTTGAACGCTTCGACAATCCGCACACCGATGGCTGTCATCGGTCAGCAGATATTGCGCACCCTAAAGACTAAAATAACGCATCACAGAACCTTCACTGAAAATCATTCTATGTGTTATTCACTACGTGTACCGCACAGGCGATGCACGGGTCGAAGGAGTGAACGGCACGCACGACTTCCAGCGGTTTATTCGGATCAGCAACTGGTGTACCCACCAGCGACTGCTCGGAAGGACTGACGTCATCATCTAAGTTACGCGGACCAGAGTTCCAGGTGCTTGACGGAACAACTGCCTGGTAGTTGCTGATGATACTGTCTTTGATGACCATCCAGTGAGATTCATACTGCGCGGCGCTTCGAGGGAAGCCAACACCTTCGAGTTACCCGTTGCCGGAATGTTCGGTTTCACAAGGTGGTGTGATTGCCTTTGCCGATATTGGTGATCAGTGCACGGTATTGGTTTTGCAGGATATCCTGGAATTCACAGCAGTGAACGGTACGACCAATAGTACGGCCAGCGTGGAGTGCAGCTGTGCCACTTCCAGCGTGTTGCCAGTCAGTTTCTGATAAATCGCAACGATTTCATTCAGTTTGTTCTGGGTAGATTCTCGACCTGCCGCCAGTTCACCAGGATTAGCCAGCGGACCGACTTCTACCGTTTTGCAGAAGTCGGTGATTTCACCCAGGAACACTTCCCGTCGTCAGACGACGATTATAAGCCGGAATGGTGGTACCTTCCCACGGCGCCTGTGGCGCTTTGCTCTTTATACGCGCAGCGCTTCGCGCTTTCCTGAATGCCTTTGATCAAGGTATTCATCGGAATGAAGCAGTGATTGGACGATACGAGGACATATTCCGCACTTCGACAATGTAGCCGCCCGGGAACAGGAAAGCTGCCGTTTTGCTCGTCGGTCGGGAATTCCGGCACGCTCAGGTAGCTTCACCGCACCTTTACCGCGCGTCAGCCATTCCGGGTAGAACGCGGCGATAACCGCGGTATCAACCTTATAAACCTGCTCAACAAAGTCGCTCAGTTTGTCGATGAAAGACTTGATGTACATCAGGCGCTCAAGGTTCAAGAGCACGCCCAACCCGTCGAGGTTGATTGGGTTCGCGCACACCACCCACTGCCGGTGCCTCCTGAATGTGCTGGCGTTTTACCGCCCAGCAGCGCCCTGACGACGCGGTTAGCGTCACGCTGGCACTCCAGCGCCTGCAGGTAGTGCGCTACCGCAATCAGGTTCACTTCCGGCGGCAGTTCTTCATCGCTGGGCCACCCCAGCAGCCATTAGCGAAATACCAACTCACCGCTGGCAACGGTATCTTTGATCTTGTCTTCTGAACTTTGGTGAACTCTTCCGGGCTGTTCAGATGCCAGGCTTGAAACGCCTTTCAGCATTTCGGAGGCTTTGGTCGGGTCAGCTTGGCAGTGCAGAAGTGATATCCACCCAGTCCAGCGCCGAAAGCGATAGAAATGAACGATATGGTCATGCGTGGGTGCGCAGCCAGAATGATGTTACGGATGCATTGCGCGTTAACCGGAAAACGTCGATATCAGCGCACTTTCTGCCGCACGAACGGAAGACAGCGCGTGAGTGGTAGTACATACGCCACAGATACGTTGCACAATGATCCATGCATCGCGCGGATCGCGGTTTTTCAACCTGACATCCTCTTTCATGCCGCGCCACATGTCACCGGAAGCCCATGCTTTCGAAACGATGCCATTTTCGATTTCGCAATCGATGCGTAAATGCCCCTCTATACGGGTTACCGGATCAGGAGTATCTCTTTGGCTCATGCTTGCTCGCCTTATGACGATTATGATTGTTTTGTTTTAAAGGAGGAAGTATCGGCAGAGACGAATGAGTACGATGTAAGCGCAAATCTCAATAGCCACAAAACCAATAGAAATGACAGTTCTTCCCAGGTCGGGAAATAGGCGTAACCGCCGCCCGGGTTGAATGCCACCAGCGAATAGGTCAGACGCCAGGTTGCACAACCTAACAGCGCTCAGTGCTGACAGGACAGCATGCGGAATCATTACGCAGCTTCGCCACACGCAGACGACGAGCGGAAGAGCATCAGCAGGACTTCAATCCAGAATATTACGGAGTAAAGTCACCGGCAAACGCTAACCAGACACGTCGCGATAGATAAGCTCGCCAAAGCGCAGCACGATGAAAATCGCCAGCAACACACTGATGGTGTTGGTCAGTTAACAACAGACTCTTTCATCCGGGACCGTTGCCACGCAGACCCGCCTGCACCAGCGAACCTTCAAAGATGACAATCGACAAGCCCAGATGACCAACGCCGTCAGCAGCGAGAACAGCGGCAACATTTCACAGCCTCGCCACAACGGATGACCCCGTAGCCCGCCGAGATGATCAGCGACCCATCGAAGACTGGTGCATGGTCGGCAGCAGCGCACCAGCGCGATGATGGAAGAACATCACCTTGTTGGTCGCTGTAGCCAGACCTCCACCCGAGACGTTCAAACAGTGCCGGAGCAACTCCAGCGCCATCACGCCGATATAGATGGTCATACACACCGCCGTCGAACAGTACCGAGTTCACGTTGAGAGCGACCCCGGAATGTAGAGAGTACGGCAGGTTCCAGTAGCGACCACGTCAGAGCGATTGACAAGCTACCCAGTGAGTAACCAACAGACTCGCCAACAGCGCCGGACGCACCAGCGGATGGTATTGCCCAACGGTGGAAAGACGAATACCGCCGACGCCAGCGCCCAGCTGCCACAGGCAAAGCCGGTGCCAATCAGCAGGTCGAACGCGATCGACATGCCGCGACGGGAGCAAAGGCCGCCGTTCAGGTCAGAGACAGAGCTGAGACCGAACACCAGACGCTTCACAATCAGGAGCATACAGATGACGATTAACGGTCCAAAAATCATGACCGGTTTACTGATGATTTGCCGCCCAGCGGTTGTGGATTATGACTCATGATATTCCGTCTCTCGTCGTGATGGTCGTTTTCGTGTTGCGACGAACCACACGGTTAAGCCCGCCAGCACAGCCAGTGGTAGCATCACGCCTTTTATACAGGGTGCGTTGAATATTTTGCAAACGCGCACCGGTACAAGATTGTCCAGTTTCGGCAGGTCGAGATTTTCATAAGGCACACCCGTCAGTACCAGAACCTGAGCACCACCTGCTTCTCGCTACAGATGCGGATAATATTTCGTACCGTATGCAGGCAGCGTCGCCAGATTTCAGCGTCTACGGCGGATAGCGGTATTTGCTGCCAGGCTTCAGCGCCAGACGTTTTTTCGCCTCCGCCATCAGCTCTTCACGCGTACCGAAATCACCGCGCCCGCCGGGCACACTTCTACGCAGCGCGGCAGATCCGCCTTTATCGAGACGTTCCACACCTTTTCCGTTCACAGCTCGGCACTTATGCAGCGCACCAAACGGGTTGTCGTAGTTGTACTTCGGCACGCTTGTACGGGACAGGCCACGATGCAGTAACGGCAACCGGCGCACACGCTTGTTGAATGGACAATGCCGGTTTCGGATTCTTTTTTCAGTGCAATAGACCGGGCACACAGAGACACAGTTCGGATTCTACTAGTGCATACACTGTTTTTAACGTACGCGTAGCCGTTCCTCCTGCTTTGTCGACCCGTGCTGCGGTCCACACCTGAATGATGTTATTGGTATACGGCGACAGTTTGTCGTTGTTCGACCAGGTCGTTCCCTTGCGGGTTACGTTCAGGGAAAGTCGATATCCCTGACACTTGGTGACGAAGCCTGGCAGCCTACGCACAAGGTCGAGTCAAGAACATCCCCAGCCATCCCGGAATTGGCGGGGCGGTTTTCAACAGCCGCATGACTGACAGATGCAGCGCGCCCGTCAGCAATGCCCGCAGGAGGCTGCTTTAAGTAAAATTACGTCCTGTTCACGGTTATTCTCCCGCGAGTGTCAGCGTTATCTTCTTTTTGCTGATGTCCCAGTTCACGCACCGCCATCACGCTGACACCGGAACCAGCCCAACGGCACACCGCCGAGCAAACCAATAGCGCCTGCAGAGACGTTGCCGCCCTCTTTAGCGTTAACATCCGGTTTTCGTGAACGCGGAGTCTGATTTTCGACGTTGGGGAAGCCACGGACGCCTTTATGGAAGCCGATACCTTCTTCGTTACAGCCATAGCAACGGGTGACCGAGATCGCCTCACCGGCCACACACCGCCAACATCGCAGAATTGCAGCGTTGAGCAGTTGCCATAAGTTTTCTGGCCCTTTACAGCCAGGAGGTGGTACAGCACCAGCCTTCGCGGTGGCCTTCATCACCGAACTCTTTCGCAAACGACCAACATCCAAGGCCACGTTCGCAGTGTTCGTGAATCAGACGGCCATAGGCGAAGGTCGGCACGGTTTTGTCATCCAGTTTCGCGGTTTGCCGTAAGTGATGATGTGCGCAACGGTCGCCAGGAAGTTGTGCCGGGTTAGCGCAGCTCGGGAATATCGATACGGTTTTGCTCGGAGACCTTGCAGGCTGACTGCGCCAGTTGGGTTAATCCAGCTGCGGGCACACCGCCCCACGCAGAAGCAGGAACGATAGCGATAATGGCTGCTGCGCCTTCCGCCGCTTTGCGGATGCGATCCACAATAGGCTCACCGGCAACCATGAAAGAAGTACCGTTATCTTTTTAATGGGATGGAACTATCGACCACTAAGACATACTGCCCTTTGCAGACTTCTCGACAGCGTCATGTTTGTTTCTTCTACTGATGACCGAAGGCGGCGGAAAGCACTTCGTGATACTCCAGAGTAGATAGTCTCTCAGTACGAGGTTTTCTACCGTTGGATGCGTTGCACGAAGCAGAGATTCCGTAGGCGCACTCCGCGCGCCAATCCAGATAACTGGCGGACGCTGCGGGTTAGTAACCGATTCGGCCATCTCTGCAGCGGCTTCGCGACTCAACCCCATGGTGGCGGCGCTGCACAAAGCTTCATGATATTATGCACGGTTAATGCCGTGAGAATGGATGAGGGTGTTATCTCCAGTCATTTTAGAGCTATTCCGTTGCGAAGACCTGGAATAGATTTTGCCTCAATCGCAAAATCAATAATGCGATTGATGCGCCATTTACCACACATTTATTATGGTTATCGATATCATGATACTGCGGCGGGGCGCTAAAACCAAGGGAAGAAGCATATCAGCGTGATTAATTAAAGCAGATAATACGTATGTTTGATTAATTTTGAAGGTGATAACCGGCCATAAAAAAGCGCAACGAGAGAGGAAATTATTCTACGAAGATATTCATTACCATCTCTTATCAGTCGATAGCGGCGCGTCAGGGCCCGCTTCCCAGGCGCTAAGCCGGCGATTCCCGGTCTTTTCAGATATTCCGGTGCGCGAGTAGCCTAAGACAAAACCGCGTTTATACGGCAGATAATTTTGTCACATTAACCGCACTGTCGGCATGCGTTGCTTTTAATCCCGCCATTAAGCCTTTACCAAAATGGTTATTCATCGTTCACCTCATTCGCTATATATTGTCATATATAGCGATATTTTAGGCAAGAACGACTTTTCGCGCACGCTATTTTTTCATGCTCGTTTAAGACGTAATCCCTAAGAGATAAACCTATCAGGAGAGATATTTATCGAACCATTTCAGTGTCCTTTGCCAGGCAAGATTGGCGGCAGATTTGTCATAACGGGGCGTGGAATCATTATGGAATCCGTGATTAACCCCCGCGGATAGATATACGCCTCATAAACCTTATTATTGGCTTTCAACGCCGCCTCGTAAGCAGGCCAGCCCTCGTCGCATTCGGGGTGTCCAGTTCCGCGAAGTGGAAGTAGAAAGGCGCTTCAATCTTCGCCACATCGGCAGTGGGTGCCTGACGACCATAAAATCACTGCGCAGGCCAGTTCCGGATACGCGACAGCCGCCGCGTTCGATACGCCACCGCCATAGCAAATCCGGTAATACCGACTTTGCCGTCGCTTGCGGATAGTGTTGCAGATCAATTGCGGCAAAGAAATCATTCATCAGTTCGGTTCTTATTAACCTGCTCGTCTGGAGCTCACGACCTTTATCATCATTTCCCGGATAACCTCCATGGTTAAGCCGTCAGGCGCCGGGCTGCCATATACCCCGCCTTCGCCACTCGCCGTGCCACACCCTCCACAGACGGATTCAGTCCACGATTCTCATGACCACCACCACGGCTGGCGTTTTGGGGCTCATTTTTGCGGGTTTCACGCTAGATAACCCTGATGCCGCCGTGACCATTTGGCGAATAATACGTGATGTACGAGAACAATCTCCGGTCGTAAAACTCACCCAGTCGCCAGCGCAGGTTTGGCTTGAGCAAATCAAACAACGCTAATGCCGTCATCCCGCCTACCGCAGATCTTCGCCGCAAAGGTCGAAGGAACTCACGTTTCGAGATTTTCCGTGAGCGTAATAGCCTCGCAGCAATCGAGAACTCTCTTGTGGGAAATCTTTGGCGGTTAAACGCGGCATCGTTGTACTTCTCCTCAACTTGTTTTTTGAGCTAGCATAAGCACGTGTTTTTGCCCAATTTTTCGTCACTCTGTGAGCCAGACTACGGGATACGCGCTGGCGAATCGCTAAACTAGAAACATTGTTCGAAATTGAACGGTGGAAAGGAGAGGTCATGGTCTGGTTAGCGAATCCCAACGTTACGGACATGCAGTACCGCGATCGCGGAGTGGTTTACGCCTGCCCGCGTTATCGCTCGGTTGATCACAATTTCGGTCACGTTAACGCGCTGGATCACAGCGCGCAATTCTGCGTAAAGCGTTTGATCAGGCATTACGGTATTTTGATCTAGCCAATTACGGGCTGCCTCCAGGAAGCGCAGAAGAGAACTTTGGTCGCCTGCTGGCGACGATTTTGCCGCTTATCGCGATGAACTGATTATCTCTACCAAGGCTGGCTACGATATGTGGCCCAGGCCCTTACGGCTCTGGCGGTTCACGTAAATACCTGCTCGCCAGCCTCGACCAAAGCCTGAAGCGTATGGGGCTTGAGTATGTGATATCTTTTACTCTCATCGCGTCGATTAAAATACGCGATGGAAGAAACCGCCTGCGCTGGCTCATGCGGTACAAAGCGGTAAGGCGCTGTATGTCGGGATCTCCTCTTACTCGCCAGAGCGGACGCAAAAAATGGTCGAGTTGCTGCACGAGTGGAAAATTCCGCTGTTAATTCATCAACCTTGAGCAATTTACTGAACCGCTGGGGGGATAAAGCGGCCTCGCGATACCCTGCCGAATGACGGAGTGGGTTGTATCCCTTTACTCCTTTGGATCAGGGATTGTTGACGGAAATATCTGAATGGCAGTCCTGAAGATTCACGGATGCATCGGTGAAGGAAATAAAGTTCGTGGCCTGACGCGAAAATGCTACGCAAGCCAACCTCAACAGCCTGCGCTTATTGAATGAAATGGCACAGCAGCGTGGACAATCAATGGCGCAAATGGCGTTAAGCTGGTTGCTGAAAGATGATCGCGTGACGTCGGTATTGATTGTGCCAGCCGCGCCGAGCAACTTGAGGAGAACGTGTAGGCGCTGAATAATCTGACATTCGCACCGAGGAGCTGGCGCAGATTATTCAGCATATCGCCGATGGCGGGCTGAATCTGTGGCAGGCGTCGTCGGATAAATGACCTGTTAATAACGGGCGCGCGAACCGCGCCCGATGAGATCAGTGATTATGACGAGTCAGTCGGTCATGATAGCCCATCACAAAATGCAGAGACACAAACGTAGATGTAAGGACGTACCACATCAGTTTGTTATCAGGGACATTTTTCGCATCGATAAAGACGCGCAGTAAGTGAATGGAAGAAATTGCCACAATCGACGCTGCTACTTTGTTTTTCAGCGACGTTGCGTCCATTTTCGGTCAGCAGTTCAGCTTCTCTTTGTTCTAGAGATATCCAGCTGTGAGACGAAATTCTCATAACCGGAAAACATCACCATCACCAGCACACCGGCAACCAGCGTCATATCCACCAGCGACAGCGACACGAGGAATCAAATCTGATTCCGCCATCGAGAAGATATTCGGCAGTACGTGAATCATTTCCTGGAAGAACTTCAGCGCCAGGGCAAGTAACGCCAGCGAAAGGCCAAGTACACGGGGGCAAGCAGCCAGCGAGAACATACATGTGGGAGTTTCGAGAAAACGTTCCATACATTCCTGTCGTGTAGTTAAAACGGGCAACGGTATATCGCAATTGAGTAAACAGCACGCAACAGCGAATCAACATATACGTAACCTTTGTCGCATAATTCTGGGGTTTAGGGATCTTCCTGGTTCCCTTATCAACGCGTCGAGAGCGTCTACCCTTAAAAGACGTTGAACCTGAAGGGAGAAAAACAATGTCTAATTTAAAAGACCCGACTACGCAGTATTACACTGGTGAATATCCAACAGAAACAACGACGCCAGGCATTAGGCGAAGATGACAACGTACCGGATTGCGGCGAGAACACCATGTTGGTTGCGGTCGCCTGAAAAATCGTAAAGCACTGGTGACAGGGGGCGATTCGGAATCGGTTTCGCTGCCGCCATCGCTTACGCGCGTGAAGGGGCTGACGTGGCGATCAGTTATTTTCCCGTGGAAGAAGAAGACGCCCAGGATGTGAAAAAAGATCATTGAAGAATGCGGTCGCAAAGCCGTTCTGCTGCCAGGCGATTTAAGCGATGAGAAATTCGCCGGTTCGCTGGTTCACGAAGCGCATAAGGCGCTAGGCGGGCTGGATATTATGGCGCTGGTCGCCGGGAAACAGGTTGCCATTTCCTGATACTGCAGACCTCACCAGCGAACAGTTTCAAAAGACCTTTGCCATTAGCGTTTCGCGCTGTTCTGGCTAACGCAGGTAGCGATCCCCCTGCTACGAAGGTAATATCGTCACCACTTCGTCAATCCGGCATACCAGCCAAGTCCGCACTTCATGGACTATGCGGCTACGAAGGCGGCGTATTCTGAACTACAGCCGTGGCCTGGCAAACAGGTCGCGGAGAAGGTACTCGGGTGAATATTGTCGCGCCAGGCCGATCTGGACAGCACTGCAAATTTCTGGCGGACAAACGCAGGATAAGATCCCGCAGTTTGGTCAGCAAACGCCGAATGAAGACGTGCGGGGCAACCGGCGGAACTGGGCCCAGTTACGTTTATCGGCAAGTCAGGAGTCGAGCTACGTCACCGCAGAAGTGCACGGTGTGTGCGGCGGCGAGCATTTAGGTTAAAAAAATGCCGGTTGTGCAAAGCGACCGGGCATCATTGTGAATTCACTCTTACCTGATGTGGCGAAAACGCCTTATCCGCCTACAAACGCATGAAGATTGACATGTTGCAATGGCGTTTGTAGGCCTGATAAGCGTAGCGCATCAGGCATTGAGCACCTAATGCCGGATGCGTCGTGAACGCCTTATCCGGCCTGCAAACGCACGAAGATTCGACATGTTGCAATAGATTTTGTAGGCCTGATGAGCGTAGCGCATCAGGCAATTCTACTTTACTTCGCTTGGCGGTTTCTTCGCCGACGAGACCTATCCTTCAGGTAACCCGCCTCATGCAGCGTATCCATTACCTTCATCAACGTCTCGTAATCGACGGTTTGTCCGCTCGGAAGAAGATGGTGGTGTCTTTCTTGCCTTCGGTTAACGCATTCAACGCCGTAATCATTGTTCATCGGTGACCAATCGTTACCGATAAACATCGAGTTGTCTGCCTTCACCGGCGGAGTCAACCGGCCTTTCCGGGCGCGGCTGCGGCGTGCTGGTAAAGGCAGGCAAGTTCACCTTCACATCTACCGTCGCTAACGGTGCGCCACCATAAAGATAATCAGCAGAACCAACATCACGTCGATAAACGGCGTCACGTTGATATCATGCATTTCGCCGTTATCGTCGAAGTTTTCGTTAATACGCATTGCCATCGGACATTATCCTGCGCGTAATTTTTTGTGCGACACGAACCGGATGCGCAGCGGCGCTGGCTTCCAGATCCAGGTCACGGCTTTGCAGCAACAGTACCTGCGCTGCGACGTCACCCAGCATCGCTTTAAAGCCGCCGATCTGGCGTGCAAATACGTTATAGATAACGACCGCAGGAATCGCTGCCACGAGGCCGATTGCCGTTGCTAACAGAGCTTCTGCGATACCCGGCGCAACGACTGCCAGGTTAGTGGTTTGCGTTGCGCGATACCAATGAAGCTGTTCATGATGCCCAGACCGTACCAAACAGACCAACGAACGGAGAAATGGCGCCGATGGTTGCCAGATAGCCGTTACCGCGGCCCATTTGACGACCCACTGCGGCGACCCGACGCTCCAGACGGAAGCTGGTACGTTCTTTAGTTCCTTCGTTATCGTCGCTGCCTTCTGACAGTTCCAGCTCATTCTGCGCTTCATTGAGCAAATGCAGGCTTAAGCTTTGCTACCAAAATGAGCGGCGATATCGTTGGCCTGGTTTAAGGAACGCGCTTCAGCCAGCAGTTGCTGCTCGCGCTTACGGCGACGCTTCTGATTGAAGACTCTACGCTCTTTCTGAAGAAGATTGCCCAGGTGACTACGGAGGCCAAGAATGAGCCCAATCATCACGCACTTAACGACAGTATCGGCGTGCTGATACGTACCCGACGGGAAGGTCAGTCTGCATCAAATTATTACCCACTGTGTATGTCCAGGACGCAAGTCACAAATTCTGCGCATAATAATATCAAAATGACGTCGAATTGATAGTCGTTCTCATTACTATTTGCATACTGCCGTACCTTTGCTTTCTTTTCCTTGCGTTTACGCAGTAAAAAGTCACCAGCACGCCATTTGCGAAAATTTTCTGCTTTATGCCAATTCTTCAGGATGCGCCCGCGAATATTCATGCTAGTTTAGACATCCAGACGTATAAAACAGGGAATCCGACATGGCGGACAAAAGCTGATACTCAACTGGTGAATGCAGGACGCAGCAAAACTACTCTCTCGGCGCGGTGAATCGCGTGATTCAGCGCGCTTCTTCGCTGACCCTGGGAGTATGGAAGCCAAGGGCACGCGACGCGCAATCGCGCGGATGGCGAGTTTCTATGGACGGCGCGGAACGTTAACCCATTTCTCCCTACAACAAGCGATGTGTGAACTGGAAAGTGGCGCAGGCTGCGTGCTGTTCCCTCGGGGCGGCAGCGGTTGCGAATTCGATTCTTGCTTTTGTCAACAGGGCGATCATGTGTTGATGACCAACACCGCCTATGAACCAAGTCCGGATTTCTGTAGCAGGATCCGCGCGAACTGGGCGTAACGACATCGTGGTTTGATCCGCTGATTGGTGCCGATATCGTTAAGCGTCTCAACCAAACACTGGAGACGTGTTTTGGAATGGCCAGGCTCCATCACCATGGAAGTCCACGACGTCCGGCGATTGTAGCGGCCGTGCGAGTGTGGTGCCGGATGCCGTCGTCCTGATGACGACACCCGGGCAGCCGGTGTCTGTTTAAGGCGCTGGATTTTGGCGTCGATGCTTCTGTTCGGCCGCCACCAAATATCTGGTTGGGCATTCAGATGCGATGATTGGCACTGCCATGTGCAATGCCCGTTGCTGGGAGCAGCTCGGGAAACGCCTGTGATCGGCCAGATGGTCGATGCCGATACCGCCTATATAACCAGCCGTGGCCTGCGCGCGGTCGGTGTGCGTTGCGTCAACGTCCTGAAAGCAGTCTGAAAGTGGCTGAATGGCTGGCAGAACATCCGCAAGTTGCGCGAGTTAACCACCCTGCTCTGCCTGGCGGTAAAGGCCACGAATTCTGGAAACGACTTACCGGCGGCGGCGGGCTATTTTCCTTGTGCTTAAGAAAAACTCAGTAATGAAGAGCTGGCGACTATCTGGATCACTTCAGTTTATTCAGCATGGCCTACTCGTGGGGCGGGTGTGAATCGTTAGTCCTGGCGAATCAACCAGAACATCTCGCCGCCATTCGCCCCAAGGCGAGATCGATTTTAGCGGGACCTTGATTCGCCTGCATATTGGTCTGGAAGATGTCGACAATCTGATTGCGGATCTGGACGCCGGTTTTCGCGGATTGTATAACATTGCCACTTTTCGACAATGCGCAGACATTTTATTGTGAAAAGTCTTAAATTGTTGCATAGGGATCAAGGCGTCCGGACGATTGCGGAGTACAATAGGCAGATAAAGGCTTAAACGCTGTCCCCGGGAGAGTGGGGTGGCTGTTATTCGAGTATCGTCGCTGCGCTCTTCGCACGCGACTTTCCCGCGCTGGCGGATCCTGGTGTTAGCGTTGTTTACTTTGTCATGTTTGCCACGCTGTTTGAAAACGGCCTGCTGCCCGCCTCATTTCACAAGGCGACAGCTTGTTGTATTGGCTGGCGCATGGTTGCCCAGGGGGTTATGGATTTTCTCCTACGATTGCGATTCTGACCGCCGCGGCAACTCTGGGCTGTCGCTAGGCCTATTCAGGGGCGCTGGTTGGGATATCCAAAACGGTGAAGGCTGGCTGGCGCAGCTTCCTGCTAAATATCACCAGCGCGCCACCTGCATGTTTGACCGCCACGGTCTGCTGGCGCTACTTGCTGGACGTTTTCTTGCATTCTCCGTACGCTGCTGCCAACCATGGCGGGAATTCCGGTCTGCCGAACCGCCGTTCCAGTTTTTCAACTGGTTAGCGGATTGCTGTGGGTCAGCGTGGTAACCGGTTTCGGCTATGCCTTAGTCTGATTCCGTTCGTTAACGCCGTGAAGATCGGTAATGACGTTCCTGATGATCCTGCCAATTGCCTTGTTAACCGCTGGCTTTTAGGCACACTGTTTGTGGTGATTAAAAAAAGTACTGTACGCCCGACGATTTTCCCTGTTCCCAGTTTCTGTCCGGGAGCGTGTTAATTCCCCTGCATCGCCGCATTCTTGCCGCACTTCCCCGGCGTCACGCCGAAGTAACGTTTAAACCCGCGGCTGGGTGCGATGCGCTTTCATAGCCGACGCGCATCGCTCTGCGCTGGCCTTCATGCCGTCATGGATCATCATCATCCGCGCCTTATGCACACGGTAATTCTTCAAATACTGCGACGGCGAGGTGCTGGTGACAGACTTAAAATTATCGTGGAACGCCGATACGCTCATGTTCGCTTCTGCCGCGAGTTGCTCGACGCTCGGTTTTGGTGTATTTATTCTCAATCCGTTTGGCACGCGGCTGATCAGGCTGAAGTGAGTCTGGCGACTGACCAGCGCCGTAACGCACCGCCGCAGGGTACGGTCAGCACGTAGTACAGTCCGCGGATGATCTGTTGCCGAATACGCCGCCGTCCAGTGAGTCGCTCCATCACGTCCGTAACCGCTCCGCCGCGCATAAAATCTCTTCTGATAACGTGGCGGAGTTGATCCCGCTGGCTGCCATCGACCGGCTGGAAATGCTCATCTTCGCCAATGTCCATCAACAGTTCCTGTAACTGCAAAATATCGACATTGAGACGCAACCCTGCCGCGGCACCTCTGACGTGGCATAGGTTTTGCGCTGAACGGCAACAGCACCGTCAGCAGCAGGTATTCGTTGGCATCATAACGAAACACACGTTCGTTGATATAACCAATTTATGCCCGGGAAAAAGAGAGTTTATAATGCCAGAGCTGGTGGGTAAGGGGTGTACATGCGAAGGCGTATTCGCCATACGACAAACGCACATCGGGCAACAGTTCTGACAAACTATTTTCTTTATTTTTCAGTTTATTAATTTTATCCGCCAGCGAGCACGGCAAATCTCTTCACGTTTCATATCGCGTAATTTCTTAGGAATAATGCGGCGGATGGATTGTGCGCCAGATTTGTCACATTTCTCCAGCACTCTGGAGAAATGGGCAAGCCATTGGCAGAAATGAGCATTGAGAGCCAGGGCGCTGGCAATCGCAATGAAAAACGTCGGGCAAATCGTTCTCTGCCTCATCTGGCCCAGCGAAGGGAGCGAGTAATGAACGACTTTTAATCTGCAGGCCCCAACCGCATTCTGTTTGGTAAAGGCGCAATCGCTGGTTACGCGAACAAATTCCTCACGATACTACACGTATTGATTACCTACGGCGGCGGCGGCGTGAAGAAAACCGGCGTTCTCGATCATTTCTGGATGCCCTGAAAGGCATGGACGTGTAAATTGGCGGTATCTGTGCCAAACCCGGCTTATGAAACGCTGATGAAGCGCCGTGAACTGGACCGCGACAGAAAGTGACTTTCCTGCTGGCGGTTGGCGGGCGGTTCTGTACTGGACGGCACCAAATTTATCGCCGCAGCGGCTGGCTCTCCGGAAAATATGAATCCGTCCGGCACATTCTGCAACCGGGCAGTAGAGATTAAAAGCGCCGTCCGGATGGGCTGTGTGCTGACGCTGCCGAGCAACCGGTTCAGAATCCAACACAGGCGCGGTGATCTACCATTAAAGCGCCAGGCGACAAAGGCTGGCGTTCCATCTGCCGTGTTCAGCCGGTATTTGCCGTGCTGAATCCGGTTTATACCTACACCCTACCGCACGTAGGTCGGCTAACGGCGTAGTGGACGGCCTTTGTACACACCATAAACATTTGTTTACAAACCGGTTTAATGCCGAAAAATTAGGACCGTTTCCCAGAAAGGCGTTTCTTTAACACTAATCGAAGTGGTCCGAAAAGCCCTGAAAGAGCGAGAAAACTACCGATGTCCGCGCCAACGTCATGTGGGCGGCGACCTGGCGCTGAAGACAACGGTTTGATTGGCGCTGTCACGTACGCAGGACTGGGCAACGCATATGCTGGGCCACGAACTGACTGGATGCGCCGGTCTGGATGGCGCGACCTGGCTATGGTTCCTGCCTCCTGTGGAGATGAAAAACGCGATCTACAAGCGCGCTAGCTACTGCTGATCTGCTGAACGCGTCTGAACATCACTGAAGGTTCCGATGATGAGCGTATTGACGCCGCGATTGCCGCAACCCGCAATTTCTTTGAGCAATACGGCGTGCCGACCCACCTCTCCGACTACGGTCTGAACGGCGGCTCCATCCCGGCTTTGCTGAAAAACTGGAAGAGCACGGCATGACCCGACTGGGCGAAAATCATGACATTCGTTCGATGTCAGCCGCCGTATAAGCGAAGCCGCCCGCTAGCTTTTTACGCCTGGGACTCGCGTTTTCGGCATTTCGGCCAGAGCTTAAGTTCACAACACCTAGCCGAGGAGCCTGCTCCGGTGAGTTCATATAAAAGGAGGAACGTATGGCTAATCCAACCGTTATACGAGCTTACAGGATGGGGATGCCGTGCCCAGCTGGGACTGGGCATCTGGCAAGCGACCGATGAGAAGTAATCACCGGCCATTCAAAAAGCGTTAGAAGTGGGTTATCGCTGATTGATACCGCCGCGGCCTACCAGACGAAGAAGGTGTCGGCAAAGCCCCTGAAAATGCCTCAGTCGACAAGAGAACTGTTCATCACCACTAAGCTGTGGAACGACGACCACAAGCGCCCCGCGAAGCCCTGCTCGACAGCCTGAAAAAGACTCAGCTTGATTATATCGACCTCTACTTAATGCGCTGGCCGTTCCCGCTATCGACCATTATGTAGAAGCGTGGAAAGGCGTAATCGAGTTGCAAAGAAGAGGGATTAATCGAAAGCATCACGTGTGCAACTTCCAATCCATCACCTGCAACGCCTGATTGATGAACTGGCGTGACGCCTGTGATAAACCAAATCGAACTTCATCCGCTGATGCAACAACGCCAGCTACACGCCTGGAACGCGACACACAAAATCCAGGACCGAATCCTGGAGCCCATTAGCGCAAGCGTTTTGGATCAGAAAGTAATTCGCGATCTGGCAGATAAATACGGCAAAACCCGGGCGCAGATTGTTATCCGCTGGCATCTGAATCGCCTGGTGGTGATCCCGAAATCGGTCACACCTTCACGTCTTGCAAAAACTTTGATGTCTGGGATTTCCGTCTCGAGCAGAAGACGAAGCTCGGCAAAATCCAAAACTCGATCAGGGCAGACGTCTCAGGTCCCGATCCTGGCAAGCTCGGCGGCTAACATGCAAATTCTTCCCAGTGGGGGTGATCTTCCGGCTACCGGACTTTTCAGAAATCATTTATTACCCTCGCGTCCCGCCCGTTGTTACTCTTCCTTGTTCAGGAATGCCAAATATAAGGACATCATCATGCAGAGCCGGAAGCTGTTAAAAGAAGCAACCATCTATATCCGGGATAAACGCAACGGAAAGGTGAAGAACGGATGAAAATAATTTTCTGTTTTAGCAGCCTGGCAAGCTTTACCGTACACGCACAGCCCCCCTCACTGACCGTAGAACGAACAATCACATATACTCGAACTATAATCAGATGCCACTGCCCCCTTATTTTGGTGAAACCGGAGAGCGGGCCATAACTTCTCAGCATCTGGACAGGCGCTTACCCTGAACGACAATCTTACGCTGCCGGGCAATATTGGTAGGCTGATTATGATCCGGTTTGTGATTGTAGGATTTTGGCAATCTGGTGCTGGGGAGCCAACTGGATGACGGAAACTGACGCCAATAGTGCCGAATGCGTGTGCGCTTTGAGTATCTTTAAAGATGATAAAGAAAAGACCACGCAGGAGCACGCTGAAATGGTGGCGGAAAATGGTCGTTGGGTCATTGACGACATGTGTCGCGATCATGGCAGCGTCTTGCCGGGCGGGGTGGGATCGCAAGATGAAAAAACGCTGGCCGGCTGAGCTCGTTGCAAAAAGAACAGCCGGGAAGCCTTTCTTGCCGAACTCTTTGAACATATTGCTGATTATAGCTGGCCGTGGACGTGGGTGACTGTCCGGCTTTTACCGCCAGGCGGTTAATGCCTGTATTATAAAACCACCTTGGGCAGTGATGCCGAGGGCGTGAAGATATGCAAAATCAAACAGGCGATTTATTTTACAATCCAATCTGTTTGGCAAAAGTCGCTATTTTCACGCGTTCATGAAATTCAATCGAGAAAACCGCCGATTCCACCGCGTTAGTGTCGGTTTAGGCTGACCAATGGCAACAACGAAGAGCAAGAACTGGTTTTACAGCGGCGCGAAGGCAAGTGGGAAATCGCTGATTTTATCCGCCGAACAGCGGCAGCCTCCTAAGCAGATTGAGGGCAAAAACTGCCGCCAGATTAAAGCAATGAGCTGAATTAAATAACAATTAGCCGTAACAATAAATAGAAGGGAACACTATATGAAAACAATTTCACCGTGAAGGTGTGTCTGGCAACCTGCTTGCTCATGAGCTGAGTCAATGAGCAAAAGGTAAATCACTCGCGAGCAATGTGCAAACATTAAAATGCCAAAATCACGGCTTGAGCCAGGATATGAAAGCACTACGCCCACAAATCTATGCTCTGCCAAATCCAAAGCTGACCGAGCCAATACGCGTCTTGATGCACAGGACTATTTTAAATTTATGCGCTGCTTTGGTATGTTCACAGAATGATAATGATCCCCGGCAGCATGTCGAGTTGCCGGGGATATTCTTAACGTCCAACCGCCGCTTTTAGGCGATTTCTTTCGCACCAGCATTCACCGGACGAGATGCGTAGACGACGCTTTTTTTGCCGTAGCAGGCGTCTGACGCTGGGTCGCCATCGGCGTATGTAGATCAACGCCGGACAGGTATGGGTCTGGCGACGAGCTTCACGCATCTCTTCAATGGTTGGCGCAGGCGCTGAGCGATCGCGACGGCTCCCAATCAGATGCTTTTCTCCATCGCTTCCAGCACCTGGCGGATTAACGGCCAGTTTACCAGATCGTGGTAACACAACAACGCTTTATGCAAACGACGCTGTTTGTCGCCCTTCAGAGTAGGAGCACGTATTACGCTCTTATAACCGATCTTCGCCAGCGAGTTTTCTCCGAGTGTGATGCGTGGTGATCCACATCGCCAGCGGCGACGGATGGAAGGTGCTTCACCTGGTCGAGGCGGAGGCGTTGCTTGTGCGCCTGGCGCCAGATTCACCATCTTCATCACGCGTACCGGGGTGCGCGGAGATGAAATGCGGGATCAGATTCTGCTTTTTGCCTCCTGTTTCGAGTAAGTATCGAACAGCTCTTTAAAGCGGTCATAGCTGCCCATGCCCGCTTCATCATCTTCGATAACGGGCCTTCTTAGGGTCTGTTCCGGGGCAATCTCAAGTAACCACCAACGTGATGGGCCTGAGCTTCTTGATATAGCGAGGAATCTTCCACAGCGATGTCATAACGTACGCCTGAGGCGATGAGGATTCTTTTAATGCCTTTAGATCACGCGCACGGCGATAGAGGTTGATCGTGGTTCGTGGTTCGTGTCCATGTGCGGACAAATATCCGGATAAACGCACGACGAACAGGCGACAAGTTTGTTCAGCGCGTGGCGATTTGCAGCGCAACATATACATGTTGGCAGTCGGCCCACCAAGATCGGAAATCACGCCCGTAAAACCTGAACGGTGTCGCGGATCGCTTCGATCTCATTAATGATCGAATCTTCGGAACAGCTCTGAATAATGCGCCCTTCGTGCTCGGTGATAGAACAGAAAGAGCAGCCGCCAAAGCAGCCACGCATAATGTTGACCGAAAAACGGATCATTTCGTAAGCCGGAATACGGGCATTGCCATAGGCCGGATGTGGCACGCGCTTGTATGGCAGCGCAAAAACGCTGTCCATCTCTTCGGTAGAAAGCGGAATAGCAGGCGGGTTGATCCACACATAGCGGTCGCCGTGTTTTCCATCAATGCGCGGGCACAGCCCGGGTTGGTTTCGTGGTGCAGAATACGCGAAGCATGGGCGTACAGCACTTTATCGCCCTTCACTCTCGAAAGAAGGCAGCAACACGTAGGTTTTTTCCCACAGTTTTTGGGCAGCGGTGGCTGCACGGGTTAGGGCTTTGGCTTCCTGCTTTTTCGGTGCCACCGGTTTGTTATCCGCGCACGGCAAATCTTCACCATACGGATGCGGGATTGGGTCGATTTTCAGGGGTATCAAGACGGGTGGATCCGCGCCGCTCCGGCGGGCGGCGCCTCTTTCACGATCATCGCCGTTCCATCAGCGATGCGGTGATCGGCTCGCCCATGGCCAGACGGTGCGCCGCCTCCACCAGCGGACGCTCACCGTTACCGAACATCAGCGTGTCGGCTTTCGAATACCACCAGCACGGAACGGCGCACGGTATCGACAAGTTGATCATAATGTACGGTACGGCGCAGCTCACCTGATACCGCCGAGGAATCACCGGTACGTCTTTCCACGCCTCTTTAAGACGCTGGGTATAAACCAGTGTGGCGCAATGCGGGCGGCTGCCCACCGAGACGTTATCCGGCGTGTAGGCATCGTCATGACGTAAACGGCGATCGGCCGGTGTGACGGACATCATCGAATCCATGTTGCCAGCAGTAACACCGAAAGACGGATTCAGTTTACCCAAGACGCGTGAATTCGTCTTTGCTGCTGGAGTCTGGCTGGGCGGAATGATCCCGACGCGAAAGCCCTGTGCTTCCGCATTCAGGCAATGGCCGTTGGAAGCCGGGTGATCGACATACGCATCAGCCAGTAACCGGAATGATGTCGCAGGCTCTCGCAGCCAAGTTAATCCATCTCTTCACGAGACATAGGCAGAAAACGGTGCAGCACGAACAGGCGGCCCAGTACTGCGGCCAGGAGAACAGGTCGCAATCCGGTTTGATCAGGGAGATGAGCTCATTTTGCTTCCAGAAATGATAAAAAAATGATCAAAGGCCGGGATTATAGGCAAACGAAAAAGGAAGTCGAAAAGTATTCCATACTCGCCCTCCTCGGGCGAGTGTGAAGATTCTAGGTACCGGATTGACTAACAGTTGCCCGATCGAGCCACGGTCCGCCATTTCCAGCGTCTAACTGTGGAGGCGTGGACACGGGAAGTGCACACCAGGAAGGCTGACCGAAATGAACAAGCAGCTCCACTGTTCCATAAACCCAAACGGTATCTTTCCACCTCTGTCTTTTTCCGGAGAACGCATCGCGCCATTCACATTACGATCTGGAACATTACGCCTTCAATATGGAACGCTTGCGGCTGGTCCGCGTACCGTCCAGCGTTCCCACGTTCCTTGCTGCGCGGTGACATCGATACCGGTTGACGTCCCGCAGCTGTCCATTAATTGCCGGGTCATCACCCAGACTGATATGGCGCTCCGAATTGGCGACCGGCCGTGATTCAGTTGGCGGCGGGCCCATCGGAAGACTGCTGTGACCAGCGGCAGAAGGCCGGTTGGGCGCAGCGTTAGCACCAGGGTAGAACCGGAATACTGGATGGCTCAAAGAAGCCGCAATTACAATCAACAATGCTCGCCGCTTCGCCACGGGCGATCGACACTTCATCGCCGTGCTAGTCCACCAGAATCTCGCGGCGCTCGCCCGGTGCCGGCGAAAGTGCTTCACCGATTCGGGCAGGCAGGAATCCCTGATCGCCAGAAATCACATCTAACGGGCGACCATCGTTCATCTGTAGTTGATAGCGACGAGAGTTCGACGCGTTGGCGGACGCAAGCGCACCCAGCCACGCGAGACTTCAACGTACGGGCTTTGTACACCGTTAACCAGCAGCGTATCACCAACAAAGCCGCCGCTTCCCGGTTGGGTGTATTGTAGCTTACCAAGGTTATCCAGCCGTTTATCTGGATAATGACCGGAGAATCATCACACCATAATCGTTGGGGATAGGCAGCGACTTGCTGACTTCATCTTCCACCAGCCAGCGTCCGGGCAAGGCCGTTATAGACCTGCTGAGCCGTGCGGTGGGAGTATTCGCGTGATCCACAGAGTAGCTCGTTCTGGCGAATGGGCAGTGCGGGTACCGGTCGGCGTTTGGCGACATCATCCGTGCCGGACCGCCGTCGGCGGGCCTGGTACTGTAGCCCGGCCACCGTCGTAACATTTTCGTCAGGCGGTTGCTGAATAAGCTTAACATCGTCGCCCTTCCAGACGCGGATGGTCGGCCCAGGGTGACGACCATTGATTCCCCAGACCGACGCGCGTTTCCCTGGCGTAAATGACCAGTGCGCACGTTGTCAGTCATCAACAGCGGTTCCCCACGGCGAGATTCGAGTAGCGGCGGAACGGGTAGCGGTTGTGCTACCCGGCTGCGCTGGCCTTCAGGGGAACAGCGCCTCCACAAAGTGCAATCCCCGATGCCTGAATGAACTGACGCCGACTCAGTGACATATTTGCTCCAGTGTAAAAGTGGCTCCTGATGCCGTCCGGCGAGGGTGCGGCGTGGGACAGGATTTACCGCTCGAGCTCCGGCGGCCTCGCGTTCTACGACTTCTTTATCGAGCTCGGCGATTTTTTGTTCCATTATAGAACGACAATGGGCAGCCGGCTCACAAACCTAATCTTGCCATACTGACTGACGTCAATTGGCGGCAGCATTTCAACAATCACCAACCCTTGTGCAGTGGATTAAGATTAGATCTTATTCGAAGTTGTAAGACGCACACGGGAATAATCGGGACGCCCGCCGCAATTGCCGCGTGAAATGCTCGGTCTTGAACGGTCGCAGGCCGCGACCACGGCTGCGGGTTCCTTCCGGGAACATCCAGATGGAAATGCGGCGAACCTGAAATGATTCACGACTTCCGCAATGGTCCGTGGCTTTCCTGCGATTGTTTCTGTCAATCGATAACTTGCCGGTTAACCAGTACAACTGCCCGAAGAGGGGATCCACGGCGAGCTCTTTTTACCTCCGTCACCGTGGCGGTTGCACAATGTTCGATGCTGTCACCATGTCGTAGTTTTGTGGTGGTTACGTATCGATCAGCATTGCCGTAGCTTTCAGCATCTGCAGGTTTGCGGCACTCGACTTAGGCCGAACAGCGGCGCAAGACGGCCGAACATCTGCCCAAAGGTGGCCACATGTTTCGGGTTACGCGGGCTGAAAGGGCAGTAAATGGAGCTCAATACACAGACTAAGATGCTGTAAATCACGGTAATAATAGACGAAAGTATATAGCATAACACCCTCTGAAGGTCTGAGACTGGCATTGTACGTCACCTGAAGTCGGGTTAGGGCATTGTAAAAGCCACTCTGTGGAAAAGCGTATTGTTAATCGCAACGCATGATCAACAACGGTTTCAAGGGAATTTTTATGGTTTCCGGGGGTTGAATGCGCTGCCGGATGACGTTTAACGTTCATCCGCCGTTCCCTGCAGCGGGAGGAACAGCGCCCTCCCCGCCATCCTTACTCTTCGCTATCACCGCTGCTGGCACGGCGGGCAAGTCGATGTCAACACAATCGATACGCTGCAAACCGCACATCAACGTACCGCGGCGTCCACGTCGCCAGTGACTTTCTGTAGCTCTTCCGGACGCAGTTTAATTTTGCGTTCCCAACATGAATGGTAGCGTGCCTTGCGGCGGCAGAACGTAAGTTGGGCCAGACCATCTTCTCCACGTGCGGCTTCTCGATGGAATGTTGATGATCTTGCTTGCCTTACCCTTCGACAGCTCCGGCAGATCGCTTACCGGGAACATCAACATACGGCCTGCCTGAGTGATTGCCAGCAGCATATCGGAAGCATCTTCAATCACCACCGCGGCGTGACCTGGGCATTTTCCGGTAAGGTGATCGACGCCTTACCTGCACGGTACGCGCCACCGGATGGTTGAAGGTCAGACAAAAACCGTAACCCGCCGTCGGAAGCCATCAGCAGTTTCTGATCGTCACTTTCCATCAGCATATGGTCAACGGTCGCCCAAGGCGGCGACGTAATTGCCGGTCAGCGGCTCGCCCTGACCACGCGCCGACGGCAGCGTGATCGGGTAATGGCGTCGCTACGACCGGTGGAATCGACAACCACTACCGGTTGGGTTCCTACCTTTCACCGCCGCTTGAAGCTATCACCCACTTTCTGATTCAGGCCCGGCGCGTCGATATCATGGCCTTAGCGCTGCGTACCAGCCCGTCTCCGACAGCCCGATGGTGACAGGTCCGACGGCAGCATGTCGTCTCGCTCATCGCTTTCACTTCTCGCGTCCTGCAACGGCGAACGACGATCGTCACCGTAGGCTTGCGCGTGCCTGCAGTTCTTTCTTCGGCAGGTTATTGGTTGGGCTGCGAAGCCAAAATGCCCTGCAACTCGTCGCGCTCTTTTTCCAGTTCACTCTGCTCACCGCGAATCTCATCTCTTCCATTTGGCAAGATGACGCAGTTTCAGTTCGAGGATCGCTTCGCCTGGGTTCCGTAAGGCCAAACCGCGACATCAGCGCCGGTTTCGGTTCATCTTCCTTACGAATGATCTCAATCACTTCGTGGATGTGAGAACGCCACCAGCAAAGCTGGGGGTTATGCAGGCGCTTCAGGACTTTCTCCGGACGATGGTTCGGTCGGCGGCGCCGGTATCGCGGCGGCACCAGCCGTTGGGAGAGGATTTCCGGCGGCTTCACCACCGGACGACCGTCCAGACCAATCGTGTTAAGGTTAATTGGGTAGCTCTTTTCCAGATCGGTGGTGCGGAGAGGTGGTTCATCACCTAATCCATATCCACGCGTGGAACACGTACACGATCACCAGGCGGGTCGGGTTCTGGTGGTAGATTCATCGCGCAGATCGTCAACCATCGGCAGCTTTTTGTTGCGCATTTGCGCAGCGATTTGCTCCAGTACGCGCGCACCTGAAACCTGATGCGGCAATGCGCTGATAACCACCGCGCCATCTCTTTCTTCCACACCGCACGCATGCGCTCTGACCCACGTCCGTTCTGGTCAGATTTACCGGATCTCGGCGCGCGAAGTGATGATCTCCGCTTCGTCGGATGATCCGGCCCCTGCACGATATCCAGCAGCCGATCGAGCGTGGTTTTCGGCTGGTCGTTTCATGCGATTGCCGCCTGAGCCACTTCACGCAGCGTTATGCGGTGGAATATCGGTCGCCATGCCGACGGCGATGCCGGTCGTGCGTCAGCAAAATGTTTGGCAGACGGGCAGGTCACCTTTTCGGCTCCTGCAAAGTGCCGTCGAAGTTTGGCACCCGGTTGGGCGTCCCTGCCAGCTCGCTCAATAGCAGCTCGGAATATCTCGACGACCGGGATCGGAGTAACGCATTGCCGCGAACGATTTGGGATCGTGCGGCGCGCCCAGTTCCCCTGACCATCAACCAGCGGATAACGGTAAGAGACGGTTGCGCCATCAGGACCATCGCTTCATAACAGGCGCTATCGCCGTGCGGATGGTATTTACCCGGTACCCACCGACGGTACGGGCCGATTTTTTAAATTTGGCGCTGGCGTTAGGCCCAGTTCAGACATCGCATACACAATACGGCGCTGAACAGGTTTCAGACCATCACCAATAAACGGCAACGCACGGTCCTGATACGTACATGGGGTAGTTTCAGTAGGCGTTTTCCGTAATCCGTGTAGCGCAAGGCACTCTGCCATATCGCTCATTAATTCTGGTTCCTCAACTTATTCGCCAGCCTTCAAAGGGGCAGTATTGCCGGAGATGCTAGGTTCTCTGCCGCGTCGAGTCACAGGAGATCAGCGTGAATAGCGCCGCCGGACGTGCTCCGACGGCGATAAAGGCCGTAATGTGCCTTGATCTGCAACTCTTTGCTGTGACTTGATCGGCTGATGATAGATAGGATCAGGCGGTGCCTGTTCATAATGCCATCGCTTCTCCTGCTGATATAACGCATTACGCTTTGTCGCATCAGTAATCTGCGTGGCCTGGTTTAGTAAGGCGTCATACTGGCCGCTCCAGTGACCGACGTTTTCTTCACTATCAGCTTTGAGGCGTGTCCAGGGAAGCTGGAAGCATCATTGTACGTCGCATCCACGACTGCCGAGACAGCATAAAATCACCGCTCATCAGGGCATTTCAGGATCGGTTTTTCCACTCCATTGTGCGCAGCGTCCTGTTGCACCCGGCCCATTTTTTCCATTAGGAAGACAACGCTATCACGAGTCTTCGTGAGATCGTACTTGTTGTGGGGCGTAAAGCGTAGCGGTGAGGCGTGGTATCCGCCTGTTTCAGCAAGGCTTTTGCCATCGCGACGCGCTCACTCATTGGCTTTTGCAGTTCATAGAAGACATATCATAGCGCTAAAGCCTTTCTCTGGCGGCGTCAGGCGTGGTCGGCGTCTCAACCCCAGTACCTTTTGCGCGATGAGCTCTGGAATCAACCGTAAGATATCGCGCCCGACGCACTCGCACATCGTTAAATGGCGGTTTCTCAAGGTTGAAGTTGTAATATTCGCTGTTCAGACGCGGAATAATTAGTAACTGGCCAGGCAGTAAATCTCAATGGCGGGAATTTGCTGCGCCGGAAACCAGGGTGGAATCGACCTCTCCGCGCGATAGCGGTTATAGCCGGTGACCGAATTGTTGGCGCGGATACTGGACCTGTTTGCAATACTGTATGTTGCGCATCGCGGTGTCGTTGCGTGCAGTAATCTTTTCGTTAACTACCCGCTGATCAGCGCAAAGGCACCGTTGTAAACCATGTTCTCTGGCTACTCCAGCTATCGCCATGTTTAGCGATGACATGATGAGGAGGAACCGGGAACAGCATCGGCCAGGCGAGCATCGTCGTGAACCAAGGAACCGGCTGCTCAAGCGTAACTTGAGGTTCCGATCATCCGTCAGCTTTGACACCCAGGCGATGTAACATCTGCTTTACCCGCAACGATGGCTGCGGCATTGTTAATGTGCACCTGTGCCAGATGGCCGGCAAGGGCTTGCCGTTTTGGGTCAACCGCGCGCTGCCAGCCGAGGACAAGAATTAGCCTGCCGTCAAGGCTCACCGTCGGACCACTGCAAACCGCTACGCAGATGGAAAGTGTTCGCGCTTGCCCCCGCCGTCCAGTATCTCCCGGCGTTGGCCTCGACGGGCTGCACCTGGCACTCGCGTCCATCCATACCAGACCTTCAAACAAACCAGCACAATCTAGCCAGGCGGTGCTTCTCCTGCCACCTTTGCCGGTCGACGTCCTGGTAGGCTGTCGTCTGTAACGAAAGACTTGTTGCGGGCGAGCGGTGTGTTGGCGGGAACGTCAGCAGCGTAAAGGAGGCCGCCGGCTGCCAGGGCTGACCAGCCATAATAAATTCGCGTATACATGGTATTCCTTACCAGGAGAAATTATGAGCCCAACGACAATACGGCCTGTGGCATTGTTGGCTGAAAACTATCGCGAGTGATTTGGCTCACACTCCAGTAAAGGAAAGGAGTCACTTTCCATTAATTAACGGATTTGATTCAATAGTTGCTGATGTTATCCAGAACACGTAAAGTTTGATTGTGAAGGTAGGGTTGGGCATTGCCTTTTTCGTAACCGAAAACGCATTTACACCTCCCCAAAGTTCGCTTGCCTCTTTTTTGGGTTGAGGAGAGCTTTTCGAACCTTCACTATAAATTGGTGCCTTGGCATTCGCAAACCCCGAAATGCCTTTACTTGCGCCATGGAGGGCATCTGACTCTTCTTTATTTCATGATGTGCTCTCTTCGCAATCGACACGATCTGAACCATAAAATACTAGAATGTATTTAGTCCACGGAAGGTGTATGGAATGTGTTTAATGCCAGAACCCATTTACTCCCTGGTGGCAACTCGGACGTTTAATTACTTCTCCTAAACGAGACGATCAGTACGTCATAAATTACCGTAATTTTCAGTAAACACGCCTGGGCGAGGCCGGTATCTGAACGTCCTGCAGATAGTATGATCGTATGGTGGTCATGCTTGTAAAAGTCGCTCTCTGATAATCCAATGATAACATTAGCAACCCCATACAAATCCAAACCTAACTCATCTGCATTTAACAGTGCACTACGTGTTGTGCGGACTTTACGGCATTGACAAGTTTTTTAACCTGACTCAAACGTGTATGTGCATATCGTTTAGTAACCCCTTTCCCTTGTTACTTTAGTTATAACCTAAAAGGTTAACCCAGGCAATGAAAAAGGCTAAAGGTTAGTTAGATGTACGGAGATAGTGACCACACAAAACGTATTCTTTAAGGAAAGTGATTAACCATGTAGAAAGTGGCGCATTAGTAGCGCCGGTTGAAGCCGGGAGAATTATAAGGGAAGCTGGAGTCAGGCATCACGCCAACGGCACATAAACGTCCTTTTCCAGTCGCTGCTCTGTCGCCGCTCGGCAAGATTGGTGTAGTGGAACGGAATCGGTGCTTTACGCGTTTTCTCGCCGCTTGCAGGCAGCCGGTGGCGAATGATGCCCCGTACCGTGTGGAATGTCGTCCAGCTCGCCGACGTGGCGGGCCACGGCATAACGTTAGGCGGCAGTTCGCCATTGCTCACACCATAACGATTATCGGGAATCGGTTCGCTAACGCTGCCGCAGATATCGAAGCGAAACGCTTGCGGTGCGGTGGTGGCAGGGTCGTCCCAGGCGACGCCAAAAGTCTGACTTTGGTTAACAGGAGAAAGCCCCGTCTCTTTACGCCACATGATAAATTTCGCCACGCTGTAGTTGAGCAATTCAGGGCTACGGCGGTGCGGCGAACATCGCCACAGGTATTGATGGGAAATCGATAATGTTTACGTCCAGTGTAGGTTTGTCATTTTGCCTCCCTGCGAAATTATTCCGGGAACGCGTCCGGGAGCGGTGACGATTTACGGATTTCTTGCAAGATATCTTGACATTCAATTTCAACAGAATTCCAGTCTTTATCGACTTCACCCTGAATCTCAACCGTATACTTCAGCATAGCCGTCACCGAGTACCAGTTTGTGGTCGATATCAACATTGATAGTACCGCTCGCATCTTTGAACGCGTGAGATAGTTCGCAGATGAGTTGTCGACGATCTGCAGGCGCAGGGTTACCCAGGTGTCGTCGCGCAGGGGTTCCACTTTCTCCAGTCGTTACGCTGCCGTTCGGCCCCTGGAATCCTCCGGCCTGACTTTGCGTTGCCGATGGGCCAGAAAACCACCTGCTCTGCTGCCATCACCGGTGCGCTGCACAGGGCCGTTGCTGGATTACTGCTGCGAATTTTTTCATGTTTATTACTCCCTTTAATGTCTGTTTCCGAGCATTTAACAAGATAGTCCTTAACAACTTCTTAAGGGAAAAAAATAAAATTTAGTGCTGTACAGAGCGCATTACAACACGGTTTACTGGCAGCAAATACGGTTATGGCAGGGAGAATAAAATGCAATTTTACTAATAAGAAGATGACATGCTGATTGGCGACGGCATCAAACGGGGGACTAGTAAAATGGGTTTTAGCGTCAGCTGCGTTTACACAAGGTCGTAGGGAAAAGAGGCGCTTTATGGCGCCAGCCTTTATGATGCGGGTGATCCTGGATTTAACCTTACCAGGCATGGATGGTCGCGATATTTTGCGCGAATGGCGAGAAAAGGTAAGCGTGAGCCGGTACTCCGATCCTGACCGCGCGCGATGCGCTGGCGGAGACGTGTAGCAGGGCTTCGTCTGGGAGCTGACGATTCTGTCTGTAAACCTTTTGCGTTGATGAGGAGTTCACCGCCAGGCTGGAAGCTCTGATGCGCCGAACGGGGGCGCAAGGCCAGCAACGAGCTGCACCAGCGTAACGTCATGCTCGACCCGGCAAACGTATCGCCACGCTGGCTGGCGAAGCCTTAACACTAAAACCAAAAGAATTTGCCCTGCTGGAATTACTGATGCATAACGCTGGTCGGGTACTGCCGCGCAAACTGATTGAAGAGAAGAACTGTTATACCTGGGACGAAGAGGTCACCAGTAATGCCGTTGAAGTGCATGTGCATCATCTGCGACGCAAACTCGGTAGTGATTTTATTGGTACCGTGCATGGTATTGGC
This sequence comes from Shigella flexneri, assembly GCA_048288465.1. GTDB lineage: Bacteria > Pseudomonadota > Gammaproteobacteria > Enterobacterales > Enterobacteriaceae > Enterobacter > Enterobacter flexneri_B. The sequence continues at coordinate 3,064,817 of CP182556.1, forward strand.
TACACATTAGGTGAGAAATGAAATTACCAACGTCTTAAGTGTGCGCGTCAGGCTGACGCTTACGTGTTTAATTCTGCGCCTGGGGTGACATTGGCTGCTTTCCAGGCTTTGTCGCCTGGAAACGAACGACGGATAACGTGGATGAATTGTTCGACACCCAACTGATGCTGTTTGCCAAGCGGTTAAGTACGCTCAAATATCAACGAAATCGACGCGGCGGATCGCATGGCGCAGACGCCAAATAGATTAAAACACAGGATAATGTTGATGACGATGCGCTGACCTTTCCCATCTTTACCCACGACGGCAGAATCGTCCTTAATGATGGCGATAACGGAGAAGATATCCCTATAGCTATAAACGGGAAGAGCGCTGCTGACGGGCAACTGGTCGGTGAAGACGGATCCTTGGCGTTTTGTCTGGATGACCTCACCTGATGGCAAATATCACCATCATTCTGGCCGAGATGGGAATACCGTGAAGACATGGCGCTGGCGATTGTTCCCGGGCAATTAAAATTTCGTGGCTGGTCGCACTGCGATTATGTTAATCATCATGATGGTTTTACTGGGTAGTGGATTCACACCGCTGGAACAAACTGGCGCTGGCACTACGTATGCGTGACCCTGACTCGGAAAAACAGCCAACGCGACTGGCGTACCCGGCGAAGTGCCGCCACTGGTTCAGTCGCTAAATCAACTGTTGGCCGGCGCGTAGGGATGATGGTTAGTGAACGACGCTTGCCTCCGACGCAGCTCACAAGCTTCGTAGCCCGTTAACGGCGCTGAAGTGAACCGGAAACTGCGCAGCCTTCTGACGATGATCCGCAGGCCCCAAGAGCACTGCTCCGATTAGGTTCCGGGATGGAACGCGCTACTGGTCTGGTTGGGAATCAACTGCTCACGCTATCGCGGCTGGACTCACTGGATAACCTACGGAGCATCACGGAGATCCCGCTTGAAATCTCCTGCAATCATGGTGATGGATCTGCCCACACGGCGCAGCAGGCGAAAATCCGACGTGCGACTGGCGCCTCAATGCCCACAGCATCAAACGCACCGGGCAACCGCTATTGCTAAGTTTGTTGGTCAAAATTCCTGGATAACGCCGTGCGCTACAGTCCACAGGCAGCGTGGTCGACGTCACGCTGAATGCTGGTGAGTCCGTCGTGAGGGATAACGGCCCCGGTGTGACAGCAGAGGCACTGGCGCGAATTGGGGAACACTTGTATCGCCCACCCGGACAAACCGCTACCGGCAGCGGGCTGGGCTATGGATTGTCCAGCGAATCGCCAAATTGCATGGCATGAATGTTGAAATTGGGAATGCGGAACAAGGGGATTTGAGGCGAAGGTAAGCTGGTAACTTCTCTGCCTATGAGAGCCGGTTAAAACGACTCTCATAAGATTTTACTAATAGCAAAATATAAAACGTCCCCGGGAGAGCCACCGACCACAAACCAGACAAATACCGAGCGAGAATACATATACCCAAAACTCGAACATTTCCCGGGTAAAGAGTTTCTTAAGATAGAAATAATAAGTGGCGTAAGAAGAAAAAATGCTGCAATCATTTCTTCGAATATACGATCTTCACCTGAAAACGGGAGGTATATGCAAATATTGCCTCCCGAGTCAAGCATCCAGTCAAACTATTGAAAGCAAAAAAACATCTATTAACCAATAAGTAAGCATTATGTATAATAATGCTTCAGATATTGGGATAGTAGTATTAACATGTGATTATACTCATTAATAAATTTTAAATATTATCTAATCTCTAACAACCTCATACCAGTAGATAATTTATAATCATCTTTATCACGCGCAGGCAAATTATTAATTAAATTGATAAAAAACCCCAAATCTCATTCAACACCACGATTATATCTAATACCAGCCATAATATTACTGCTCATTCGTCGTGTACAGTGTTGCAAAGGGATAATCAAAAGGGCAAGATCTTAAATGAGTAGCAGCAATTTGAAAGCGTAAAATCATCTTCCATAGGCATGTCGCTAACTCTAACTGATTTCTGGTAGTTAATTCTGAAGGGTACAAGCCTAGAGTAATCGCTGCACAGTACGTATTCTATACCCATTAAGCCAAATGATGTTTTATTTTCAGGCATATCTAACAATCCAATCATTATTTTGTTTCATATATCTGAAACTTACTAATTGTCAGGCATACCTCCTGACTCAATAAGAGCCACACCGCCCGTAACTCTGGAGCGACGTGCAGCGGCATATGCATGTTTAATTATTTTGTCTCTCTATCTGTACATATGCGTGTAGTTTAATAATACTTTGCGAACGGCGACGCGGAATTCATTCCTCCAACTTCCAAGTAAAACCTACCATTCATCCATTGAACTTAGTTTGTAGAATTGTACAATAGCTATTTTTTATAGTGAGATCACTTTCATATTTAAAAAAACCCTTTCTTCCCAACAACTATATAAAATTTCATACTCGCGATATGGTGCTTCCATGTTATATTTTTATAATTAAGAACAATTAGCGACCTACTCCATAATACCGCATGTGTAATTGAGTGTGGATAACAGTCAGAATCTCGATAAATGTGCCTTTGCAATTCAATTGTGTAAAACCTTTCAATACAACCGCCAGAATTAATTCTATAAAAATTAAATATAGCTGATAACTCTTCATTTTCAGAAAGAGCAGCATTTAATAAAGGGAGGTTCTCTATTGGCTTGTAAAATTTTTATAGGGTGATGCACTACATATATTCTCGACTTAAAGAATTGGTCGAACTGCAAAAACGAAAATTTCATCCACATGATTTATTTGATATTTATTCCAGATAAGATGCATCGAACCACAGCCCTGGGATCAAACCTTGTGTTTTCCTTTTAATTGAACATATATGATATTTGACATATATATTCTCCGTGATTATTTTTCCGAAAACTTATATTATGGTCATAATTGCATCTCTCCTGTGGGAACTTATCGGGAAGTTGATTTTCAGTATTGTATTTTCAGAAAATATTTATCCTGCATGGGTGAGTTAGAATAAGATCAGACTTTTGCTAAATTCGCAAAAGACTTTTGAGATTTTGCTAATTTCACCGTAGCTCTTACGTACGATAGTCGGCAAACGTCTCACCTTGAGGTTAAAAAATGAGCAACATCCTGATTATGACGGCGCGAAAAAATTCGCCCACTCCAATGGTCAACTGAACGACACCTGACCGAAGTCGCGGATGGCACACTGCGCGACCTCGGGCATGATGCCGCATCGTTCGCGCCGACAGCGACCTACGATGTGAGAGCGGAAGTAGAAAACTTTCTCTGGGCGATGTGGTGATCTGGCAGATGCCAGGCTGGTGGATGGGCGCGCCGTGGACAGTGAAAAAATATATTGATGATGTATTCACCGAAGGTCATGGAACGCTGTATGCCAGCGATGGCCGTACCCGCGAAGATCCGTCAAAAAAAGCCGATCCGGCGGCCTGGTACAGGCCAAAAAATATATGCTTGTCTGACCTTGAAACACACCAATGGAAGCCTTCACCGAAAAATGATTAATTCTTCCACGGCGTTGGCATCGACGGTGTGTATCTGCCGTTCCATAAAGCAGACCAATTCCTTGGCATGGAACCGCTGCCGACATTTATCGCTAATGACGTGATAAAAATGCCTGATGTTCCCCGCTATACTGAAGAATATCGCAAGCATCTTGTGGAAATTTTTGGTTAACTAGATCAGGCTTTAAAGGATAACCATGCACCTAATGGCAGAAATCCGTACTCGTCCTGGCAACATCACCGTAGGCGGATTGGATCAGTTTGCTAAAATTGTTCCAACCGTACTGAAAGAGAAGGTTGCCACGGCTATGCGCCAATGGTGGATTGCGCTGCTGGCGTGAGTTTCCAGTCTATGGCACCGGATCTATCGTGATGATGAGCAGTGGGAAAGCATCGCGCACCTTGAAGCGCATCTGCAAACCCCCCACGTGAAGGCGTGCAGCGAAGCCGTAAAAGGCGACGTGCTGGAGATGAATATCCGCATCCTTCAAGCTGGGACTTAAACTTGCCTTCTTGCCCGGCCATCCTGACCGGGCAATGTCTTTCCTTTAAACCTCAATCTCCGCCATGTCGCCTTCCTCTCTTGCAACCAGTTGCGGCGATCTTCCGAGCGTTTCTTCGCCAGCAGCGTATCCATCATCGCGTCGGTACGCTGATCGTCTTCATCATGGATAGTCGACTGCACCAGACGGCGAGTGTTCGGATCAAGCGTGGTTTCGCGCAATTGCATCGGGTTCATTTCCCGAGACCTTTAAAACGCTGGACGTTCGGCTTGCCTTTGCGTTTTAATTGCTGGTACGCTTCTTTTCTTCTTCCGTCAGCACGTAATAAACCTCTTTTCCCGAGATCAATACGGTAGAGCGGTGGCAGTGCGACGTAAACGTGACCGTGTTTCACCAACGCGCGGAAGTGTTTTACGAACAAAGCGCAGAGCAGCGTGGCAATGTGCAGACCATCAGAGTCCACATCCGCGAGGATAGAGATTTTGCCATGACGAAGCTGGCTGTGATCGTCGCTGTAGGATCGATTCCGAATCGCTCGAAATATCATGCACTTCCTGCGAGGCCAGCACTTCGTCGGAAGAAACTTCCCGAGGTGTTAGGATCTTACCTTTGAGTGGCATGATCGCCTAATATTCGCGATCGCGCGCCTGCTGGCAGATCCGCCTGCAGAGTCACCTTCCCACAAGGAACAGTTCGGTACGGTTAAGATCCTGGCGGTACAGTCAGCCAGTTTGCCAGGCAGCGCCGGGCCGCTGGTCAGCTTTTACGCACCACTTTCTTAGCCGCACGGATAGCGACGCTGGCGCTGGAAATCGCCATCTTGCCAGCGACTCCGCCGCCTGAACGTTCTGGTCAGGGACAGGTAAAGGCATCTTTCACCACGCCAGGAACGAATGCCGCGCACTGACGCGAAGAGAGACGCTTGTTGGTCTGCCCGGCGAACTGTGGATTCCTGCATTTTTACTGACAGCACATAGGCGCAGCGATTGAAGATATCCTCCGCCGACAACTTTACACCGCGCGGCAGAATGTTGCGGTATTCACAGAACTGACGCATCACGTCCGACAGGCCCTGACGCAGACCGTTAACGTGCGTACCGCCCTGCATCGTTGGGATAAGGTTGACGTAGCTTTCGGTCAGCAGTTCACCGCCTTCCGGCAGCCACGGTAGCGCCCAGTCCACAGCTTCGGTATCACCAGCGAAATTACCGATAGACGGTTTTCTGGCAGCGTCGGTAAACCGTTTACCGCTTCCGCCAGGTAATGATTCAGACCGTCCTGATAGCACCAGCGCTGTTCGGTGTTGTTGATCTCATCGTTAAAGGTCATGTCAACGCCGGGACACAGTTACCGCTTTGGCCTTCAGCACATGCGTCAGGCGTGAACAGAAAATCGCGGGCTGTCAAAGAAGGTTTTCATCCGGCCAACAGTGCACGCTGGTACCGGTATTGCGTTTACCGCAAGTGCCGACAACCGTAAATCCTGGCCTTTTGCGACTTCAAGGCAATGTTATAAGGTGACATCGTGGCGCCGTTAACTTCAAGTGGTTCGACATGGCGTTAACCACCGAAATCCCCACGCCATGCAGGCCGCCAGAACTGGTAATTTTTGTTAGGTAATTTACGCCACGTGCAAACGGCAAAGAATGAGTTCAACCGCCGGTACACCCTCTTCAGGGTGAATATCCACCGCGTCCCGCGCCCATCGTCAATCACTTCTAACGACTGGTCAGCATGTAAGATTACGTCCACGCGTTTTGCGTGACCCGCCAGTGCTTCATGACACTGTTATCAATAACTTCTTGCCCCAAATGGCGGGCGAGTGGTATCGGTATACATCCCCGGACGGCGGCGAACCGGCTCAAGCCCGGTGAGTACCTCGATGGCATCAGCGTTATGTTTCGTCATGGTTTCAGTTGCAATTCGAGTTGATCGTCAGAGATGGTGTAGACCAAGAAAGTCGACCATCGGGTTGAAACAATCTTGAAGCCGGTGAATGCGTGGTTGCCGCCTTGTATGACAGTGGCGGCAGGAAGCGTAGTACGCCACCGCCTGGCGGTAATCCAGCACTCCATCTCCCGTCTGTTGCGAGCAGCCAGATCAAATCCGGCGATTCCCGGCGGTGGATCTGCATGACTTTGAGATGCGTAATATGGCGTGACTCTAGCAGCGATTAGCTGCCGGTGTAGGGGTTCTCGTTCTGACCGAGATCGTCCGTCAGCAGTTCAAACGGGCGTACCGCGGGTTTACCACCACTGCGGGCAGCATAAGACATTGCGACAACAGGTGGCGGATATCCCCCCAGTGACGAACCGACAATACCCAGCGAATCGCCGCCATCTTTAAGGACAATCGATTCCAGCAGTTCTGCCGCGTCGGAAGGGGGTACGGCGGCAACTGCGGAATGATCGACGTCAACGTCAGGGTGATGTTCCGCCAGCCAGTTTTAACAAGCTGGCTTTTGCCAGAGCGCGGCGAGCTGTTGAAACCGTGTAAATAAAGAAGCGTAGCATCAGTGCCCGAAGTGGGATCAGGTCGGAGAATGTGTGCACGCGGCGATGCACCTCGGTGGTCAGCGTGCAATGAGCATGTAACTCGAGAGTACGCCAGCCGGGCGCGATGGTGTCCAGCGTAAAGTTGAACAGTGCGGCTTAAAACTGCCACAGGTCGACGGCGTTGCCAGCAGGCGGCGACCGTTCCAGTGGAGATCCAGCTCCTGATGAATATGACCGCACAGCAAGATCTGACGTGCCGAAGACTTCGCCAGCACGGTATCCAGTTCGCCGCGTTACGCAGACTGTGTTGATGGGCGAATTACAACCCGCAGGTAGCGGATGATGATGCAGCAGCAGCGACGTATGGCGTTGTGGCGCATCGCCAGTTTACGTTCCAGCCACTCAAGCTGAAAACTGGCCGCTCACCGTGCGGCACGCCAAACACCTGACTATCCAGCAACAGGATTCGCCATTGCTCACCAATAAACACGCGCTTCGGCGGGAAATACCCGCATCCTGTAACGCGCTGTACTCGTGGGCTGGAGATGGGGGTCGCCCGGCAGCCAAGACGCAGGGCGCACGAAAACTTGCGATGCCTTCAGCAAAATGCTGATGGCCGCGGAGGACGATCCGCGCTAAATCACCTGTGCGACAATCAGGTCGATTCGTGCTGATGTGGACGAATCGCCTCCAGCACCGCCTGGTAGCTTTCCCAGATGTTTACCCCTAACAGGGCTTCGTGCTTTTGTGCAAACAGGTGAGTATCGGTAATTTGTAAAATCCTGACTCTGGCCTCACCAGCCAGAGGAAGGGTTAACAGGCTTTCCAAATCGTGTGTTTAGGTTTCACGACGCTAATAAACCGGAATCGCCATCGCTCCATGTGCTAAACAGTATCGCAACCAGTCCGCTAAAAACTGATTAATTTGATGCTTTTCGTCGCGTTGATGCAACTTTTTATTAGGATAATCATACCGCGCTTTGAAGCGAAAAATTGTGCTGGCTTGAACACACTTCAGCCACCATCGCGTCATGATACAGACGCACCGTCATTGACGGAAGGCTCCAGTAACTAATCGCGGGCGCAGTCTGTTTCTATTGTCACTAGGGTAGTGTATCGGTAGATTCCACAATCGTCAGCCGATCTGTGCGTTTGCCACCTGATAGCTTACAGTTTCGCGGGTGCGTCATTGCGCGGTAACAAACGGCGCAATTGTGGAGAGACCATCTGGCACAGGCGCATGACCTCAGGAAAGTAGGTGTGTAACGCTGCCGTTTTATCCCAGGCTGGTTTAACGCTTGATGATGCAGCTGCAGCCATTGCAAAGCGATGACCGAGCGCTGCGTTGTCGATTTTCCCCTCTTCTACCCGCTGGTTGTGCCTGTTCCCGGCTTACCACATGAACGCGAATATCTTCGTTTTCATGGGCCGACCGTGAATTCCGCTTGCGGTCGTGGCGTCCGCTTCGCCACCATAATTGACGAACGCTCACTGGTGCCTCCCGGGCTTCAGGAGAAAGTAACACCGGTTTGGTCCGACTTTGACTATCAGTCCCGCCTCTTCAATCGCTTCGCGACGGGCAACATCTTCCACACTTTTCACCCTCTTCGATCATCCCGGCAACCAGGTCCAGTAGGCCGGGGTTTCGCTGGTGTCGTATGCGGCGATCCGAATCTGCTGCGATCGGCACAACTTCATCACGCGGCACTGGGTGGAAGGGGCAGCGAGACTGCGGCGTGACCGCGCTGGAGCCCGCGTATTTCATGACTCATTTGCCGTTGAATAAACGATGACAAATCTATAAAGAATCTAATGAAAAAAAGCCGCGATAAAGTGTTCTTCGTGCAATAATTTCTCATCGTTTTTGCCAAATGTAACGGGCAGGTTGTATTGGCTTAAGCATTGTTAATGTCCTGGCACTAATGGTGAATTAAATGTGAATTTCAGCGACGTTTGACTGCCGTTTAAGCAGTGGTGTGTGGGATTGATTTACATTAACGCCCTATGGCACGTAACGCCAACCTGGTAGCGGCTTCTGCTAGAATCCGCAATAATTTTACAGTTTGATGGCGCTGATCCTGCTTCACCACAAGGAATGCAAATGAAGAAATTGCTCCCCATTCTTATCGGCCTGAGCCTTTCTGGGTTCAGTTGGTAGAGCCAGGCCGAGAACCTGATGCAGAGTTTATCAGCAAGCACGCCTTAGTAACCCGGAATTCGTAAGTCTGCCACCAATCGTGATGCTGCCTTTGAAAAAATTAATGAAGCGCGCAGTCCATTTACTGCCACAGCTTGGTTTACCGTGCGGGTCCACACCTATAGCAACGGCTACCGCGACGCGAACGGCATGACTTCTAACGCGACCAGTGCGTCCCTCGAGTTAACTCAATCCATTTTTGATATGTCGAAATGGCGTCAGTTAACGCTGCAGGAAAAGCAGCAGGGATTCAGGACATCACGTATCAGACCGATCAGGCAAACCTTGATCCTGACACCTTCATCACTTCTGTTCAACGTGTTGAATGCTCTGACATTCTCTTTCCTATACACAGGCACAAGAAAAAGAAGCGAATGTACCGTCAATTAGATCAAACCACCCAACGTTTTAACGTCAGGGCCTGGTAGCAATCACCGACGTGCAGAACACCACGCAGTACGATACCCGTGCTGGCGACGAAGTGACCACACGTGATGACCTTGATAACGCGGTAGAGCAGCTGCGCCAGAATCACCGGTAACTACTATCCGGAACTGGCTGCGCTGAATGTGGAAAACTTTAAACCGACAAACCACAGCCGGTTAACGCGCTGCTGAAAGAAGCCGAAAAACGCGACCTGTCGCTGCAGGCAGGCCGGCTGCGAGCAGGGACCTGGCGCGCGGGCAACCCGCAAGGCGCAGGATGGTGGCTTGCCAACTATCGGGTTGACCGCTTCTGCGGGATTTCTGACACCTCTTATAGCGGTTCGAAAACCCGTGGTGCCGCTCCGTACCCGGTATGACGATAGCGATCTGGGCCAGACAAAGTTGGCCTGAGCTTCTGGCTGCCGATTTATCCAGGCGGTGTGGCACTCGCAGGTGAAACCAGCGCATGGGACTTTGTCGTGCCAGCGAGCAACTGGAAAGTGCCCATCGTCACGTCGTGCAGACCATTGCGTTCCTCCTCAACAACATTAATGCATCTATAGGTGAGCATTGGCGCCTACGAACAAGCCGTGGTTTCCACTGGAAAAGCTCATTGAGCCGCGATGGAAGCGGGCTACTCAGGTGCGGTACACGTACCATTGTTGATGTGTTGGATGCGACCACCACGTTGTACAACGCCAGCAAAGCTGGCAATGCGCGTTATAACTACCTGATTAATCAGCTGAATATTACGTCGGCCTTTGGGTACGTTGAACGAGCAGGAATCTGCTGGCACTGAACAATGCGCTGAGCAAACCAGTTTCCACCTGATCCGGGAAAACTTCCGCAAACGCCGGAACAAGAATGCTATTGCTGATGGTTATGCGCTGATGGCCCGGCCCCCGTCGTTCAGCAAACATCCGCACGCACTACCACCAGTAACGGTCATAACCCTTTCCGTAACTGATGACGACGACGGGGCTTCGGCCCCGTCTGAACGTAAGGCAACGTCGAGACCCGGGTTATCTCCCGCATTCTTTCCCCTTCTCGCTTCGATTTTGACCAGCCATCCTCTATTCTGATCAGTATGCCCACTAGTTGCGGAAAGCGAAAGTGAAACGGACAAAATCCATACGCCACGCATCGTTCCGCAAAAACTGGAGCACACGCCATCTGACACCAGTCGCTCTCGCGGTTGCCACTGTTTTTATGCTGGCTGGCTGTGAAAAGAGTGATGAAACAGTGTCTCTCTATCAAAATGCTGACTTTTGTCAGCTCCGAGGAAGCCAGAGCAAAAGCGCCGATGTACCACGACGCGTACAACAATGGCTGAAGAAGCCGAACGTACTGCGCCGAAATACGCCACCCGTGAAGACTGTGTTGCTGAATTTGGTGAAGTTGGCGTGCCAGCAGGCACCAGCCCGGCTCGCATGGCACCAGAACAAGGCGCAGGCCGCAATCCAGCGGGAAGTTCTGGATGCCGCTGATAGCCGCAGGTTACATGATGGGCGTCTGATGGGCGGCGGCGCGGGAGTTGCAGGGCGGCCGCTGTTCTCCTCGAAAAACCCAGCCAGTCCGGCTTACAGGTAAAGTGTCCCGACGCGACGGGTAAAAACTATGGCGCAGCCCGGCCAGGCCGCACCATCTGACCGTACCGAAGACTGGGCAATGGCACCAAAACCGGCGACCACCACTACCGTTACCGGTGGCGGATCGTGAATCTGTTGCCAAACAAAGCGCTATGCAGCGTAGTGCAACCGGTACCTCTTCTCGTTCAATGGGTGGCTGATCCCGATGGAAAGAGTAAGTATTACCGAGCGCCGGACTGGCGTGAGAAAGCCCACGAATACGGTTTCAATTTTAGCACCATGTACGGCGAGCCGTACTGGTGTGAAGATGCTTGAGTTGACCCTGGCCAAGATTGAAGGCTGGAAGAAGTCACCGCCGAACTGCACCAGATGTGCCTGAAAGTGGTGGAAAAAGTAATCGCCAGCGATGAGCTGATGACCAAATTCCGCATTCCAAAACACACCTGGATTTGCGCCAGTCATGGCTGACGCACCAGCCATCGCTTTCTCGCGTCTTAATCTGGCGTGGGATGGCACTGGCAAACCTGAACTTTTGGAGAGTGACGCCGATACGCCATAAGTCACTATACGAGGCAGCATCTCTCAGTGGATCTGGCTGGAGATCGGCTTGACGCCGGTGACGGGCGGAGGGGCAGCGGAGTGACAACAGTCTGCGAGAAAAACTGATCGATCGCTTCGTTGAGCTGCGTGAACAGTATGGCTTCCAGTTGCTGCATCTCACCTGCTGTCGCGACACGGTGGAAGATCGCGGAACCATTCAGTATTTGCAGGACTGCGCAACCGAAGCTGAAATCGCCACCGAGTTCCTCTACATCGACGAGATAGGTTTAGGCGAAAAAGGCCAGTTCACGGATTTACAGGATCAGGTGATTTCTAACCTGTTCAAGCTTTATCCGTGGGAATTTATGCTGCGCGAAATGTTCTCCACCAAGCTGGAAGATGCTGGCGTACGCTGGCTGGAACCGGCGTGGAAGAGCATTATCTCCAACAAGGCACTTCTACCGCTACTGTGGGAGATGTTCCCGAATCACCCGAACCTGCTGCCCGCTTATTTTGCGGAAGATGATCATCCGCAAATGGAAAAATATGTGGTTAAACCGATCTTCTCCCGTGAAGGCGCAAACGTGTCGATCATTGAGAACGGCAAAACCATTGAAGCAGCGGAAGGTCCGTATGGCGAAGAAGGGATGATTGTTCAGCAATTCCACCCGTTACCGAAATTCGGCGACAGCTATATGCTGATTGGTAGCTGGCTGGTGAACGATCAACCTGCCGGAATTGGCATTCGTGAAGACCGTGCGTTGATCACCCAGGATATGTCTCGGTTTTATCCACATATTTTTGTTGAATAAGCCACGATACCGGATGGCACTCGCCATCCGGTAATTGTTAGCCTATCTGCACCGACAGCATACTTAAACTGCCCATTTCTATACCATCGACCGGAATGGTAATTGGCTCCTGCCCATCCCACACACCTAACACATACAACAACGGCAGATAGTGCTCTGGCGTTGGGTTCGATAACGCGCCACCTTCATGGTCGAGATAATTCACCAGAGGATGCTGCTCTACCGGCCCTTGCCACGTCAGATTCGCTTTCACATACTCATTAAACGACGTCGCCCACGGATACGGTGAACTATCACCGTGCCACTTCACTGTGCGCAGGTTATGCACCACGTTACCGCTGGCGACCAACATTATTCCTTCATCACGCAGCGCCGCGAGTTTGCGCCCCATTTCGAAATGCCAGGCGGCAGGTTTGCTACTGTCGATACTCAACTGCACCATAGGGATATCGGCGTCAGGATACATCTTAATCAGCACGCCCCACGAGCCGTGGTCAAAGCCCCAGGCTTCTTTATCCAGCGTCACCGGGATCGGCGCTAACAGCTCAACCAGACGCTGTGCCAGCGCAGGCGAACCCGGAGCAGGATAATGCGTATCGTACAGCGCCTGCGGGAAGCCACCAAAGTCATGAATCGTGAGCGGCGTCTCCATCGCGGTCACTCCTGTTCCACGGGTAAACCAGTGAGCCGAAACCACCACAATCGCTTGCGGGCGTGGCAATGTCATCCCCAACTTCTGCCAGCTGCGGGTATACAAATTATCTTCCAGCACGTTCATCGGACTACCGTGACCTAAAAACAATGCTGGCATACGTGTTGAAGACATGATGATATCCTTAACTAAAGGTGTCATTTTGATATCCTCACAATACGCTTGTTCGGCGGAGTAAGAACCCGGATAACAATGATGATGATCATCAGTTATTTTGACGATCTGCCTGAAGGTGAAGATTTATAAGGAGTTGTCGATGTCAGTACCTCTCATTCTGACCATACTGGCGGGGGCAGCCACGTTTATTGGCGCGTTTCTCGGCGTTCTCGGACAAAAACCCTCGAACCGCTTACTGGCGTTTTCGCTAGGTTTTGCGGCGGGGATCATGTTGCTCATCTCATTAATGGAAATGCTTCCTGCCGCACTAGCAGCTGAAGGAATGTCGCCGGTGTTGGGTTATGGAATGTTTATCTTCGGTCTGCTTGGCTACTTTGGCCTGGACCGCATGTTGCCGCATGCGCATCCGCAGGATTTAATGCAAAAATCGGTGCAGCTGTTGCCAAAATCGATCAAGCGCACAGCCATTCTGCTCACTCTCGGCATCAGTCTGCATAACTTCCCGGAAGGGATTGCCACCTTTGTCACGGCGAGCAGCAACCTGGAGCTGGGATTTGGCATCGCACTGGCCGTCGCGTTGCACAATATCCCTGAAGGTCTGGCAGTGGCAGGCCCGGTTTATGCGGCAACGGGGTCTAAACGCACCGCGATTCTGTGGGCGGGGATTTCTGGACTAGCAGAAATTCTTGGTGGTGTGCTGGCGTGGTTAATCCTCGGTAGCATGATTTCCCCGGTGGTCATGGCGGCAATCATGGCGGCGGTTGCAGGAATTATGGTGGCGCTCTCGGTTGATGAATTAATGCCGCTCGCCAAAGAGATTGACCCTAATAATAACCCCAGCTATGGCGTACTATGTGGAATGTCAGTGATGGGATTCAGTTTAGTGCTGCTACAAACGGCGGGAATTGGTTAAAAACAACATCAGAAGTTGTCCAGCACATGGACAACTTCTGCCAGCTTCACGAAAGCCTTATTCTACCTTTTCGGCTGTCTCTTCTCTCGTACTGTTTAAGTATTTGTTCCGCGCTTCAAGCAGTGCGTCTCTGTCCTGGCGAAACGCCCGACAATAACGTTTCAAATGCAGGAAATAACCCACCACAACCAGAGCAATCAATACAATCCAGTACCAGGCGATAAACATCCTTTTACCCTTAATATTTAACAATACTAAACATTTAGCGCATAAATTTCACATATCCTTTTTCGGATATATTCATATGGTCGCATAATAACGGAACAATTATATGATTTTGATCATAATGAAAAAGAATGCCTGATATTAATGAAATTTTCTCATAGAAAGAGAAGCGGAATTAACATCTTGCATAGCAGGGCAAAATAAAAACCGAAGCCAGCTACAACTTCGGTTTCTTGATTAAGGCAGTAATTAAGCAGCGGTTTTCAGCTGGCTTTACGCTCATGTGCCTGACGGTATGCCACCAGGTCTTCAATAGTCACGAGCGCCATATTGTGTTTATTGGCAAACTCAATGCACTCTGGTGCACGCGCCATCGTGCCATCGTCATTAGTCAGCTCACACAGCACACCAGCCGGTTTAAAGCCTGCCAGCGTCATCAAATCAATAGTCGCTTCAGTATGACCGCCACGCGTCAGTACACCACCTGCCTGCGCGCGAAGTGGGAAAACGTGGCCCGGGCGATTCAGATCAGAAGGTTTTGCGCCATCGGCAATCGCTGCGCGAACGGTCGTAATACGATCAGCGGCAGAAACACCGGTAGTCACACCTTCAGCCGCTTCAATGGTCACGGTAAAACCGGTGCCATAGGCGCTGGTGTTATTTTCTACCATCATTGGCAGATCAAGTTGTTTACGGCGATCTTCAGTGATGCACAGGCAAACAATACCGCTACCGTGGCGAATGGTCAGCGCCATCTGCTCAACGGTCATGGTTTCTGCCGGGAAGATCATATCGCCTTCGTTTTCACGGTCTTCATCATCAAGCACCATTACACCGCGTCCTTCACGCAGCGCAGCCAGTGCATTTTCAACACGTTCGAAAGGCGTACCAAAAGAGGAAAGTAGCGTCTGATTCATGGTAAAAAAACCTCACTAAAATTATGGTTACCAGAATCAGGGCAGTCTTAGGAGTGGCGGCATATAGCCAAAATAACGTGAGCGGGTCCATGCCCGACAGAATCGTTACTCTCTCCCATCCGGACTCTAACCGTCGGCCCCGGAATTACACCGGATCTGCTGTCCTTTGAGTTCGCACCCAAAGCGCTCGCGGGCTTTCAACTGAGTTGATTTACCGCCGGTGGGGAATTTCGCCCCGCCCTGAGAATAAGCGGATTCACTATAACGCTAATGATTAGCGGCAGCAACGCATAGCTTCACATAATTCTGGTTTATGACTTACCCTTATCGCACTACAATGGTACTCAACACCTATCAGTACAGGGAAACTACAATGATTGACCCGAAAAAAATTGAGCAAATCGCTCGCCAGGTTCACGAATCAATGCCTAAAGGAATCAGGGAGTTCGGGGAAGATGTGGAGAAAAAAATCCGCCAAACCCTACAAGCTCAGCTGACGCGCCTCGACCTTGTAAGCCGTGAAGAGTTCGACGTCCAAACGCAAGTCCTGTTACGGACTCGTGAGAAACTGGCGCTGCTTGAACAAAGAATCAGCGAACTGGAAAATCGCAGTACTGAGATCAAAAAGCAGCCAGATCCAGAGACTCTCCCCCCAACGCTGTAAACATTTGTCTTTAATGCACTGTAAATTATGAATTAATCCTCTAATTTACAGTGTTTTCTATTACATTATCGCTTAATCCCATTCAGAGTATCATCACAAAAATGAATGATTGCAATTGAAAATATAATTGTTATGTATTCTTTAAGTTTTACTTAATCGATATTTAGACTGGCCCCCTGAATCTCCAGACAACCAGTATCACTTATTTAAGTGATAGTCTTAATACTAGTTTTTAGACTAGTCATTGGAGAACAGATGATTGATGTCTTAGGGCCGGAGAAACGCAGACGGCGTACCACACAGGAAAAGATCGCAATTGTTCAGCAGAGCTTTGAACCGGGGATGACGGTCTCCCTCGTTGCCCGGCAACATGGTGTAGCAGCCAGCCAGTTATTTCTCTGGCGTAAGCAATACCAGGAAGGAAGTCTTACTGCTGTGGCCGCCGGAGAACAGGTTGTTCCTGCCTCTGAACTTGCTGCCGCCATGAAGCAGATTAAAGAACTCCAGCGCCTGCTCGGCAAGAAAACGATGAAAAATGAACTCCTCAAAGAAGCCGTTGAATATGGACGGGCAAAAAAGTGGATAGCGCACGCGCCCTTATTGCCCGGGGATGGGGAGTAAGCTTAGTCAGCCGTTGTCTCCGGGTGTCGCGTGCGCAGTTGCACGTCATTCTCAGACGAACCGATGACTGGATGGATGGCCGCCGCAGTCGTCACACTGATGATACGGATGTGCTTCTCCGTATACACCATGTTATCGGAGAGCTGCCCACGTATGGTTATCGTCGGGTATGGGCGCTGCTTCGCAGACAGGCAGAACTTGATGGTATGCCTGCGATCAATGCCAAACGTGTTTACCGGCTCATGCGCCAGAATGCGCTGTTGCTTGAGCGAAAACCTGCTGTACCGCCATCGAAACGGGCACATACAGGCAGAGTGGCCGTGAAAGAAAGCAATCAGCGATGGTGCTCTGACGGGTTCGAGTTCTGCTGTGATAACGGAGAGAGACTGCGTGTCACGTTCGCGCTGGACTGCTGTGATCGTGAGGCACTGCACTGGGCGGTGACTACCGGCGGCTTCAACAGTGAAACAGTACAGGACGTCATGCTGGGAGCGGTGGAACGCCGCTTCGGCAACGATCTTCCGTCGTCTCCAGTGGAGTGGCTGACGGATAATGGTTCATGCTACCGGGCTAATGAAACACGCCAGTTCGCCCGGATGTTGGGACTTGAACCGAAGAACACGGCGGTGCGTAGTCCGGAGAGTAACGGAATAGCAGAGAGCTTCGTGAAAACGATAAAGCGTGACTACATCAGTATCATGCCCAAACCAGACGGGTTAACGGCAGCAAAGAACCTTGCAGAGGCGTTCGAGCATTATAACGAATGGCATCCGCATAGTGCGCTGGGTTATCGCTCGCCACGGGGGTAATGCTGCCAACTTACTGATTTAGTGTATGATGGTGATTTTAAGGTGCTTGCGTGGCTTCCATTTCCATCAGATGTCCTTCCTGCTCCGCTACTGAAGGCGTGGTGCGTAACGGCAAAAGCACTGCCGGACATCAGCGCTATCTCTGCTCTCATTGCCGTAAAACATGGCAACTACAGTTCACTTACACCGCCTCTCAGCCCGGTACGCACCAGAAAATCATTGATATGGCCATGAATGGCGTCGGATGTCGCGCCAGTGCACGCATTATGGGCGTTGGCCTCAACACGGTTTTACGTCACTTAAAAAACTCAGGCCGCAGTCGGTAACCTCGCGCATACAACCGGGCAGTGATGTGATTGTCTGCGCTGAAATGGACGAACATTGGGGCTACGTCGGTGCTAAATCACGTCAGCGCTGGCTGTTTTACGCGTATGACAGGATACGGAGGACGGTTGTGGCGCACGTCTTCGGGGAACGCACTCTGGCCACACTGGAGCGTCTTCTGAGCCTGCTGTCGGCCTTTGAGGTCGTGGTATGGATGACGGATGGCTGGCCGCTGTATGAATCACGCCTGAAGGGAAAGCTGCACGTTATCAGCAAGCGTTACACTCAGCGCATTGAGCGACATAATCTGAATCTGAGACAACATCTGGCAAGGCTGGGACGGAAGTCACTGTCGTTCTCAAAATCGGTGGAGCTGCATGACAAGGTCATCGGGCATTATCTGAACATAAAACACTATCAGTAAGTTGGAGTCATTACCAGATATCAGATGATTAAAATGGCGGAACATCTGAAAGGTTACTGGCCGAATCAACTGAGTTTCTCAGAATCATGCGGAATGGTGATGAGAATGCTGATGACATTGCAGGGCGCTTCACCGGGACGTATACCGGAGCTGATGCGCGATCTTGCAAGTATGGGACAACTTGTGAAATTACCGACGAGAAGGGGAAGGGCCTTCCCGAGAGTGGTAAAGGAGAGGCCCTGGAAATACCCCACAGCCCCGAAAAAGAGCCAGTCAGTTGCTTAACTGACTGGCATTACACCGTTAGTGAGACGTTTAGTGTAGTCATGACAAAAGATCCTGGTGCGGCCTGTACTGAGCAATTCAATATTTTAGGGAGCTTTTTCACTACGGATATTTTGAGTGATTATAGCCATCTGGATATGGGTAATGGACTGCTATTGAAGATATTTCATAAAGATGGAACAGCAACGGAATTTAACCGCTTCTCACAATTTGCTTCTTTTTCATCGTCTAGTGCACCTTCGGTCACCGCACCATTCAGGGCAGAACTTAGTGCGAACCCGGCAGAGACTGTTGTTGAGGGACCGTTTAGTAAAGACGTAATCCTCAAAATCACCTATAACTAGCATCTAATACAAACACTAAAACGGGCCATCAGGCCCGTTATATCAGTGCTCTAACTCCAGCTCTCTTGCCTGCATCATCTGTTGGCAATACCAGGCATAACGTGCGCAAAACCAAGTTCTATGTTCTTCATCCATGTTACCAGTAACAGCCAGAATATCGACCGGGCGACCTTCTGCGTGCATTCTGGCAAAACTACGCGCCAGGAAATCGAAATTATTCAAAGAATTAAGACTATGCTCCATAAGCACATCCTCCGGTTATCGCATACCTTTTAAGGCCATATGCTTTTTCTGATTTCAGTATTCCCCAATCAGTGTAGTGCCTTTAAACATAACGTGCGTAAATATATTGTCCCCGATCACACTTTTTAGTGAAAAATAAAAAACCATATTAAAATACTTTCTCTTCCAGAACTTCTCTAACATGTGTTATTATTAACAAAGACAAATGTAAGCAGGGAAACTATTCCAAGGTAAATATTGCGTCACTAAATGGACATTGGAGTGACGGTAATGCTGCCAACTTACTGATTTAGTGTATGATGGTGATTTTAAGGTGCTTGCGTGGCTTCCATTTCCATCAGATGTCCTTCCTGCTCCGCTACTGAAGGCGTGGTGCGTAACGGCAAAAGCACTGCCGGACATCAGCGCTATCTCTGCTCTCATTGCCGTAAAACATGGCAACTACAGTTCACTTACACCGCCTCTCAGCCCGGTACGCACCAGAAAATCATTGATATGGCCATGAATGGCGTCGGATGTCGCGCCAGTGCACGCATTATGGGCGTTGGCCTCAACACGGTTTTACGTCACTTAAAAACTCAGGCCGCAGTCGGTAACCTCGCGCATACAACCGGGCAGTGATGTGATTGTCTGCGCTGAAATGGACGAACATTGGGGCTACGTCGGGTGCTAAATCATGTCAGCGCTGGCTGTTTTACGCGTATGACAGGATACGGAGGACGGTTGTGCCGCACGTCTTCGGTGAACGCACTCTGGCCACACTGGAGCGTCTTCTGAGCCTGCTGTCGGCCTTTGAGGTCGTGGTATGGATGACGGATGGCTGGCCGCTGTATGAATCACGCCTGAAGGGAAAGCTGCACGTTATCAGCAAGCGTTACACTCAGCGCATTGAGCGACATAATCTGAATCTGAGACAACATCTGGCAAGGCTGGGACGGAAGTTACTGTCGTTCTCAAAATCGGTGGAGTTGCATGACAAGGTCATCGGGCATTATCTGAACATAAAACACTATCAGTAAGTTGGAGTCATTACCGAACAGCAAGAAGCGTTTGATGACGCTTGAGCAGGAGCAGCAGGTTAAAACCCGGACCGCCGAACAGAATGCACGTATTGCGGCTTTTGAAGCTGAACGTCGTCGTGGAAATAGCAGACATGAATTCTGGTCGTCACAGATTCCAGGAACAGAATCGACCGCGAACAGGCCTGCTCCGCTCTAGAAAGGTTGAGAAGCTGAACGTGAAGTTCGCATTAAGAGATTGACAGAGCAGGTCACCGAAATCGCTAACCAGACCAAAATCGATCGCGATCGCCGCCAAATCCGGAACAACAGTCCCAGGCAGAAGCGCGTGCTAATCTCGCACTTGCAGAAGCGGTAAGCGCCCAACAAAACGTAGAAACCACTCGCCAGACTGCCGAAGCCGATCGCGCTGAAACAAGTTGCCTGTATTCGCTGCCGCGCAGGATGCAGAGCCAAAGCGGTTGAACGTACCGTGCGGGCGAAAGCAGAAAAAGAAGCCGCAGAGATGACAGGCGGCGGCTATCGTTGAGTTAGCCCAAGCTACACGTAAAAAGGGTCTGGCGGAAGCAGAAGCACAACGTGCGCTGAACCATGCTATCAACGTACTTTCTGAACTAATAAAGGATGCTCAAATTCAAACTGGCCTCGTCGCAGGTGCTGCCCGCGGTAATAGAGAAATCCGTTCAGCCGATGAAGTCAATCGACGATCAGATGATTCAGGTCGATGGTCTGAATCGTGGCGGCGCTGCGGGTGATGCGAGAACAGGTAGCGTTAGTGGAGGGAACCTTGCAGAGCAGGGATCGTCTGCCGCCCTTTCTTACCGCACACAGGCACCGCCGATTTTCATCTTGCTCAATGAGAAATTGGTGTTTTCAGGCGGCTCGACGACGGCATCGACTTCACCCTTAACCTCAACAACTCCCGTCGCCGAAAACGTAGAATAAATTTTCAGCTATGAACGTCCCTTTACAAAAAGCGGGGATTTTTATATCTGGCGTTCTGCTAAAAAGTGCAAATGTATCAGGTTGTCTGCAGCATTTTGCGTGACGGCTCGGGGAAGGCAAAACTGCATCGAAGAAAGCATTGCGTGGGGTCTGTGCTCATCAACAATCGGGGAGTCAGCAGGGGGCTCTAATGGGAAAGCCCCTCCCGAAGAAGGGGCCTTGTATAAGGAAAGGGTTATGATGAAGTTCGTCATCATACTGGTTGTGCTGATGCTGTCAAGTTTCCCATCTTACTAACAACTCATCAGAGGGTAGAAATTCTCTCCTAACTCTGGTTCCTTTACTCTAGGTTGAAAAAACAACAGCGTCAAGAAGGTTTCATTAACACATATCCCTGGCCCAAAAAGCCGGGGATTTTTTATATCTGCGTTCCGCTAAAAGGTGCAAATGCTCAGGACGTTGCAGCGTTTTGCGTGACCGCTCGGGGAAGGCAAAACTGCTTCAGGGAAAGCGTTGCGCGGGGTCCGGCGCTCATCAACAATCGGGGAGTCAGCAAGGGGCTGAAACGGGAAAGCCCCTCCCGAGGAAGGGGCCTTATAGAAGGAAAGGGTTATGATGAAGTTCGTCATCATACTGGTTGGTTGTTACTCGTAAGTTTCGCAGCTTATTAACAGCCAATCAGAGGGGGGAGAAATCCTCCCTCACCCTTGTGCCTTTACTTTAGGTTGAAAAAAAATCAGCGTCAAGAAGGTTTCATTAACACATATCCCTGGCCCAAAAAGCCGGGGATTTTTTATATCTGCGTTCCGCTAAAAGGTGCAAATGCTCAGGACGTTGCAGCGTTTTGCGTGACCGCTCGGGGAAGGCAAAACTGCTTCAGGGAAAGCGTTGCGCGGGGTCCGGCGCTCATCAACAATCGGGGAGTCAGCAAGGGGCTGAAACGGGAAAGCCCCTCCCGAGGAAGGGGCCTTATAGAAGGAAAGGGTTATGATGAAGTTCGTCATCATACTGGTTGTGTTGTTACTGTTAAGTTTCCCGACTTACTAACAACTGATCAGAGGGGGGAGAAATCCTCCCTTACCCTTGTTCCTTTACTTTAGGTTGAAAAAACAACAGCGTCAATAGGCCTGCCTGCTACGAAGCGAGATCTGTGAACCGCTTTCCGGTTAGCCTTTTTTATCCTGTTGGATCTTCTTGATGATGTTAGTGGTCGAGCAACCGTCTTCGAAGTTGAGCACCAGCACTTCGCCGCCGTTGGCCCAGACTTCTTTACTCCCGGCGATCTCTTCTGGTTTATAGTCGCCGCCCTTCACCAGTAAATCTGGCAGGATCCCGGCGATCAAGCGCTGCGGCGTGTCTTCTTCAAACGACACCACCCAGTCGACCGCTTCCAGTGCGCCCAGCACAATCATACGCTGTTCGAGCGGGTTAACGGGGCGAGAATCCCCTTTCAGCCGTTTGGTGGAGGCATCGCTGTTCACAGCGACAATCAAGCGGTCACCCAGTTTGCGGGCATTTGCCAGATAGAAGACGTGTCCGGCGTGCAGGATGTCAAAGACGCCATTGGTCATCACCACTTTTTCACCGCGTTTACGCGCTGCCGCTACGGCCAGCTTCAGTTCCTCTTCGGTCATCACGCCAAAGCCGGTATCTGCGCGCCCACGCACTGCATTTTCCAGCTCGATCGGCGAAACCGTGGAGGTTCCCAGTTTGCCGACCACCACGCCAGCCGCCGCATTGGCAAAGAAGCAGGCTTCTTCCAGCGAATTACCCGCTGCCAGCGTTGCCGCCAGGACGCCAATCACCGTGTCGCCCGCACCGGTAACGTCATACACTTCCTGCGCCTGGGTTGGCATATGCAGCGGCGCTTTACCCGGTTGCAGCAGCGACATACCCTGTTCGGAACGGGTCACTAACAGAGCCGAGAGTTCGTAATCGGCAATCAGTTTCATGCCGCGCTCAACAATCTCTTCTTCGGTCTTACATTTACCGACAACAGCTTCAAATTCCGAGAGATTCGGTGTCAGCAGCGTAGCGCCGCGGTAGCGCTCAAAATCGGTACCTTTTGGATCAATCAGCACCGGAACGCCCGCTTTACGCGCCAGTTGGATCATCTGCTGTACGCTTGCCAGCGCACCTTTGGCGTAGTCAGAAAGCACCAGCGCGCCAATCGAACTCAGCGCCTGATTAATCCGCTCGTGCATCGGCTGCGGATCAACACCTTCGAAACCTTCTTCAAAATCCAGACGGATCAGCTGTTGGTTGCGGGAAAGTACCCGTAATTTGGTGATGGTCGGATGCGTCGGTACAGAAACGAAGTCGCATTTGACGTTGACGTCGGCCAGAGATTTACTCAGCGCGCGCGCTGCATCGTCAATGCCCGTCAACCCGACCAGGCGTGCATTAGCACCGAGAGAAGCGATATTCATCGCCACGTTAGCCGCGCCGCCCGGACGTTCTTCGATGGTATTCACTTTAACCACGGGCACCGGCGCTTCCGGCGAGATACGACTGGTGGGGCCGTACCAGTAACGATCCAGCATCACATCACCAACCACCATCACTCCTGCACGTTCAAACTCTGGCAGCGTTACTTTCATTCCTGTCTCCTGAGAGATTCAAAATTTGCGCGCGATAATACCATACTTCATTCTTCCACCAGCCACTTCTGCCAGCTTGCCCGCACCAGATCACGCTCTGCGGTGAAGCAATCCTCCGACACATGGCCCGGCAATTCCTGTAATGCCAGATGATGAAGTTCATCGCGCAGCGTCGTGTAAGCACGGGTCAGCGCCATCGCTTCCTGCTCTTCCATAATGTCGTTTTGCGCCAGCAGCTCCAGAATACGCACGTTGTCTGACCAGCGCGTTAACTTCGGTTTTTCATGAGCGTAGCGCAACACCAGATATTGGGTAATAAATTCGATATCGGTAATTCCGCCTTCATCGGCTTTGATATCAAAGCGATTACGATGTTTATTGCCGAGATGAGCGCGCATTTTCTCGCGCATTTCCCGCACTTCCGTTTGCAGAGTTTTACCTTCTCGCGGCAGTGTCATAATCTCACGACGCACCGCGTCAAAGTGCGCAGTGAGCTGCGGATCGCCGTACACTACACGCGCACGCACCAGCGCCTGATGTTCCCACGTCCAGGCCTCGTTTTTCTGATAATCGGCAAATGCTTCTGCGGATGTCACCAGCATTCCCGCCGCCCCGGACGGACGCAGTCGAGCATCCACTTCATACAAAATGCCGGAAGAGGTACGCGTACTGAACAGATGCATAATGCGTTGCGCCAGACGCAGATAAAACTGCCGCCCGTCGATTTCCCGCTCGCCGTCAGTCATCGCATCCATTGGGCAATCATGGAGGAAGATAAGGTCAAGATCGGAACTGTAGCCTAACTCCCAGCCGCCCAGCTTGCCGTAGCCGACCACCGCAAAACCGCGCCCTTCACGTTCGTTGAGGTGATTTGGCTTACCGTAGCGGGCCACCATTTGACCCCACGCCTGCTGAACGACGGCATCTATCATAGCTTCTGCCAGCCAGGTTAAGTGATCGCTCACTTTCATTACCGGTAGCGTACCGGCGATATCCGCTGCCGCAATGCGTAACAGCTGCGCCTGTTTGAACTGACGCAGCGCCTCAAGCTGTTGTTCTTCGTCATCTTCCGGCACGCGCAGCAAATACTGGCGCAGTTCATCACGGTAGGCATCGGTCGCCGTCGGCTGATAAAGGGTATTTGGATCGAGCAATTCATCCAGCAATAATGGATAACGCGCTAGCTGGCTGGCAATCATCGGCGATGCGGCACACAGAGAAATCAAATGTTTAAGCGCCGCAGGGAATTCACTGAGCAATTCTAAATAGGTTGTGCGGGTAACAATCCCCACCAGCAAGGCGGTAATGCGCGACAGCGTGACAGCAGCGTCTTCACGCGCACAGACATCACTTAGCAGATGTGGCATCAGATGGTCGAGCACCTGACGTCCTCGCGGCCCGATAGTACGCTTATCCAGCTCTTTGCGGAAATCAGCAATCATCGTTAGGACCTGTTTGCGATCATCCTCGCTAAGATGCGCCAGCACTGGCGTAGTGTCATCTTCCTGCAACGCATCCTGCCACAGCTCACGCCACTGTTCCGACAGCGACTCTTCCTGAGTTTCACTTTCGTCGTCGCCAATCAATTCATTAAACACCCGGCGCACATTGGTCATATGTGCGGTCAGCGCCCCGGTCAGTTGCGGCCAGTCAGCAAAGTCCATCGCCCACGCCAGCCGCGCACGGTTAAGCTCATCAGAAGGAAGCGTTTGGGTTTGTTCGTCGTTAATGCTTTGCAGCAGGTTTTCCAGACGCCGCAGGAACAGATATGCCACTCGCAATTGTTCAGCATCGTTTTCAGAAAGCAGATGCAGCGCGGCAATGGCGCTGAGCGTTGGCAGTAAAGAGCGCGACTGCAGCAACGGTTCGCGCCCACCGCGAATGAGCTGGAACACCTGAACGATAAATTCAATTTCGCGAATGCCGCCTGCGCCGAGTTTGATATTGTCGGTCAAACCACGTCGACGCACTTCACGGGCAATCATCCCTTTCATGTTGCGCAGCGACTGAATCACGCTGAAATCGATGTAACGACGGAAAACAAACGGGCGCAGCATCGCACGCAACTCGTTAGCATAGACGCCTTCGCTATCGCCCATAATCCGCGCTTTGACCATCGCGTAACGCTCCCAGTCGCGTCCCTGCTCCTGGTAATAATCCTCCAACGCGGCAAAGCTCAGCACCAGCGGGCCACTTTCGCCAAACGGACGCAGTCGCATATCCACGCGATAGACGAAGCCATCCTGCGTTGGTTGATCCAGCACTTTAATCAGCCGCTGCCCCATGCGGGTAAAAAACTGCGCGTTATCCAGTTCCCGGCGTCCGCCCTGCGTACAACCATGTTCCGGCCAGGCAAAAATCAGATCGATATCAGAGGAGAAATTCAGTTCCCCGCCGCCCAGCTTACCCATGCCTAAGATCAGCAGCGGTTGCGCTTCGCCCTGCGCATTGCACGGCGTTCCCCACTCGCGGCAGCAGGCGTCATACAGCCAGTCACGCGCCGCAACAATCAGCGTCTCCGCCAGATAACTGAGCTGCTGCAATATGCTCTCTTCAGTAACCAGTGCCAGCGTTTGCGCCCATGCGATGCGCACCATAATGCGCCGCCGGAATAGCCGCAGCTCGCGCATTAACCCGGCTTCGTCGCTCACATTACTGAGCGCCTCCTGCAACCACACGCTGTAATGTTGCCATTCGTCAGCCTGTGGCGGTTGGCTTTCCAGTTCCGTCAGCCACTCTGGATGCGCAATCACGCTGTCCTGCACAAAATCACTGAAAGTAAGTACTGACTTCGCCTGTGCACTAAGTGATTCCTCGGCTAAAAGCTCTGGCAGCCGCTCAACAACGGTCTGCCAGTACTGCTGTAACGGTGAAGAGAGCGGCTTCATAAGCGATTTTATCCTTGCCTGATTAACGTTTTCCGCTGTGCAACCAGAACGGTTCCTGATTGTTTGCCTCATTACGGAAATGTTCAATTTCAATGCGTTGCCCGGTCGCAATAGCGTGACGCAGCCCCTGCCAGTTCTCCAGCCAGGCTTGCGCGACGACAGGATCATAGTAACCCGCCAGCAACAGTATTGAGTCAATATCACGCATCAGGCGTGGCAACTGGTCACGGTAGCGATCGCCTAACGGCTGGCAGAAAACGCTTTTCAGTTCAGCGGCATGGCGGGAAAGATGGATATCGGCAAAGCGTTTGAAGGAGTCGCTAATTTTGCCCTGCGCTTTGGCATCTAAAAACGGCTGCCATGCTTTGCTTACCAGCCATTCGGTCAACGCCAGCTTCGCCATTGCCGTTTCGGTAGAGTAGACCGCCGTCACGGCAGAAACCGCAGAAGCGATGGTCGCTTCGCATTGAGTCAGCAAATCACGTAAGTGAGTACTCGCTTTACGCGGCACAATGCCACCGAACAGCATCAGTGTATGACGGACTAGGCTAATGGCTGCCAGCACCTGCTCTTTCGCCGCATCGTTGCCGCGTACCCACAGTTCTTCATGATATTGCCATTGCGCTAACACCAGCTCGAGCGCCGCTTCCAGCCCCTGTTCCACATCGGCTTTTGCCGCAACATGCAAAATGGTGGTCGGTTTGATTTCACGCGCCGGATTGCCCTGCGCCAGATGATAGCCACGCGCCGCTTTGCTCAGGCTGCCCTGGCGTAATCCGGTTTGCGATACCAGTTGGTTCGCCAGTTTCAGCACCGCGCGCGTGTCGCCGCTAAGCAGCTCCAGTTCCAGCTCGCAGATAGGCTCAGCAAATTCACCCGCTTTCACTTCCCCCTGGTCGAGAGCGATTTCAATTCGGCTGCCATCGATCTCTACTAGCCATTTTTCGCGATAAAAATCGGTGCTAAACAGCGACTGCACGCGGGAAGCGAGATCGGCAGGCAATTCGCCGTTCGGCCAGATTTCCGTCGGTAACTGCGCCAGGTCGAGCGTCGGTTCGCTCAACGCCACGTTATATTCCGGGCGCTGGTGTAAGCCGCCTGTCACTCTTCCTGCAACTTTCATGGTCATCTCATAGCGACCGTTTTCGCCACGAATACGTAAGCCCATATCGTGCCTACGCAGCCAGTTATCCGGCGTTTCGTAGTAAATATTCAGCAACTGCACGGGGTCATGGTGCTCGCCGCCCAGCGTATTGAGATGGTCACGCAACGCCTCAACGGCACTGTGATTAACAATAAACTTTAATTCGATTTCCTGAGCCATGGCCTTTACTTATCGGTTATGTCACATAAGTGACGATGAACGGCGAACTTAATGCGATCTTTTTTGTCAGTAGATAGTATTTTGCGCCAAATTGCCATGCAACGGGCAATTTGACGGGCGTAAAAGTTTGAAGCAGTGGCAAGACCTGACACAGAGGATTCCGATTGATGTCGAATGCTTTGCGTAGCGACACTGATGCCACTACTATCGTTCCACTTTCCATGACAATAACGACAGCCTGATGCCAAAATTACGCCTGATCGGATTAACTTTACTCGCACTTAGCGCGACTGCCGTCTCACACGCTGAAGAAACGCGCTATGTTTCTGACGAACTGAATACCTGGGTCCGTAGCGGTCCGGGAGATCATTATCGCCTCGTGGGCACGGTTAACGCCGGCGAGGAAGTGACCTTATTACAAACTGACGCCAACACCAATTATGCCCAGGTGAAAGACAGCTCTGGCCGTACCGCCTGGATCCCGTTGAAACAACTTAGCACTGAGCCAAGCCTGCGCTCCCGTGTGCCAGATCTGGAAAATCAGGTCAAAACCCTGACCGATAAACTCACCAATATCGATAACACCTGGAATCAGCGCACCGCAGAAATGCAGCAAAAAGTGGCGCAGAGCGACAGCGTGATCAACGGGTTAAAAGAAGAAAATCAGAAACTGAAAAACGAGCTGATTGTCGCGCAGAAAAAGGTCGATGCCGCCAGCGTACAGCTGGATGACAAACAGCGCACCATCATCATGCAATGGTTTATGTATGGCGGTGGCGTGCTGGGGCTTGGCTTGCTGCTCGGTCTGGTACTGCCGCACCTGATCCCAAGCCGCAAACGCAAAGATCGCTGGATGAACTAAATCGCCTTCTTCGTTGCACTGTCTTATTATTAGGAATTGTGTATTTGACGAAGGGATGATGGCGTGAAGATTTATCTGGTCGGTGGTGCTGTTCGGGATGCATTGTTAGGACTATCGGTCAAAGACAGAGATTGGGTGGTGGTCGGCAGTACGCCACAGGAGATGCTCGACGCGGGCTACCAGCAGGTAGGCCGCGATTTTCCTGTGTTTCTGCATCCGCAAACGCATGAAGAGTATGCGCTGGCACGTACCGAACGGAAATCCGGTTCCGGTTACACCGGTTTTACTTGCTATACCGCACCGGATGTCACGCTGGAAGATGATCTTAAGCGTCGCGATCTGACCATTAATGCGCTGGCCCAGGACGATAACGGCGAGATTATCGACCCGTACAACGGTCTGGGCGATCTGCAAAATCGTCTGTTGCGCCATGTTTCCCCCGCTTTTGGCGAAGATCCGTTACGCGTACTGCGCGTGGCGCGTTTTGCTGCGCGTTATGCCCACCTCGGTTTTCGTATTGCCGATGAAACTCTGACGCTGATGCGCGAGATGACCCATGCGGGTGAACTGGAACACCTGACGCCTGAACGGGTATGGAAAGAGACGGAAAGCGCCCTCACCACCCGCAATCCCCAGGTGTTCTTCCAGGTACTGCGCGATTGCGGCGCACTTCGCGTTTTATTCCCGGAAATTGACGCACTGTTTGGCGTTCCGGCACCTGCCAGGTGGCATCCGGAAATCGACACGGGTATTCATACCTTAATGACGCTCTCAATGGCGGCGATGCTGAGTCCGCAGGTTGATGTCCGTTTCGCAACTTTATGCCACGATCTCGGTAAAGGACTGACGCCGCCAGAACTTTGGCCGCGTCATCATGGGCATGGCCCGGCGGGTGTTAAGTTAGTGGAACAACTATGCCAGCGTCTGCGCGTGCCAAATGAAATTCGCGATTTAGCCAGACTGGTGGCTGAGTTTCACGATCTCATCCGCACCTTCCCAATGCTGAACCCAAAAACCATCGTCAAATTATTTGATTCCATCGATGCCTGGCGTAAACCGCAGCGTGTCGAGCAACTGGCGCTGACCAGCGAGGCTGACGTGCGCGGCAGAACCGGTTTTGAATCAGCGGACTACCCGCAAGGCCGTTGGTTGCGCGAAGGCTGGGAAGTGGCGCAGTCAGTGCCGACAAAAGCGGTCGTTGAAGCGGGATTTAAAGGCGTGGAGATTCGCGAGGAGCTGACCCGACGGCGGATTGCGGCGGTAGCCAGCTGGAAGGAACAACGTTGCCCAAAGCCTGACTGAGTATAAAACTAAACGTTAGCACGAACCGTCCCCTCGCCCCTTCGGGGAGAGGGTTAGGGTGAGGGGAACAGACCAGCACCGGTGCGAACAATCACCCCCACCCCGGCCCTCTCCCTACAGAGCGAGGGAGAAAACCCGGCCTGCTCCCGAACCTTTTCTCAATCAAAAGAACACGACATACACCGCAGCCGCCACAATAAAGCGATAAATGGCGAACGGGATAAACGAAATGCGCTTAATCAATTGCAGGAAGGTTTTAATCGCTATCAGCGCCACCACAAAAGCGGTGATAAACCCAACGGCAAACATCGGGATATCGCCGGTTGTCAGGAAGCCCCAGCTTTTGTAGAGATCGAGCGCCGTTGCGCCCATCATCATCGGTACCGCCAGCAGGAACGAGAACTCGGAAGCAGCGTAACGGCTCA
Organism: Shigella flexneri; assembly: GCA_048288465.1. Taxonomy (GTDB): domain Bacteria; phylum Pseudomonadota; class Gammaproteobacteria; order Enterobacterales; family Enterobacteriaceae; genus Enterobacter; species Enterobacter flexneri_B. Next base: position 3,094,894 of record CP182556.1, read on the forward strand.
CGCCCATCAGCATCCCACCTGAAATGGTCGCCCCGGAACGGGAGAAACCCGGCCACAGCGCCAGACACTGGAAACAGCCAATCATAAACGCCTGACGATAGGTCATATCATCAAGACCCGGCGCACGCGGCTCTTTCGGCTTCAGGCATTCGGCGGCAATCAGCAACAAACCGCCAACGACCAGCGCATACATCACATTTATCGGGTTAAACAATGACTTAATCGTGTCGTGGAATAATAGCCCCAGTACCACCGCCGGAATCATCCCCAGCAAAATGTGGATCAGCGTTAAACGACCTTTGCTTTCACCTTCGTGCTGCAACGGGCGGCCAAAGTGGATGCCAATCAGGCCAAACAGACGCCGCCAGAACATCACTACTACCGCCAGAATTGATCCTAACTGGATCACAACTTCAAAGGTTTTCGCCGTGTCGCCCTCAAACCCCAACAAGTGACCGACAATAATCATATGGCCCGTGCTGGATACCGGCAGAAATTCTGTCAATCCTTCGACCACACCCAATATTGCCGCTATCAGCAGCGAGTGCATATCGCTCATCAATAAACCCCTAAATTATTAAAATGTACCGCTTGTCCGAACTACTGCAGTATGACCAGGTTATAACCGTTTGGTTTAACAGCTGTAAAATTAATTATTTTCTTTCAGATTATTGCCACGCTCAATGATTACGCCAACATTCGCCGCCCGCGCCACTGCGCCTGGCTTGCTGAGTTTGATACGCACCCACGGCGAGTTGAAGCGTGCTAACAGCAGCTCCGCCACCTCTTCAGCCACGCGTTCCACCAGCGCAAAACGCGCCCCCTCGACGTGGCTGACCACCGTTTCTGCAATGTCAGCGTAACTGAGGCAATCCGCCACATCATCACTTTTCGCCGCTTTACGGTTATCCCATGCCATTTCGATATCGAACACTAACTTCTGTTCGATGGTCTGTTCCCAGTCGTAAACACCAATAGTGGTGATTACCGAAAGTTGCTCTATAAATACAATATCCATCACGTCCTGCCTGCTTTTTGGCTAACCGGATACCACTTCCGGCGAAATGTGCGTATTATCCACAGATTCATCGTTGAACACGAATTTTCAAAACGGAACAGCTTATGAGTGCAATCGCGCCTGGAATGATCCTCATCGCGTACCTCTGCGGCTCCATTTCCAGTGCCATTCTGGTTTGCCGCTTGTGTGGGCTGCCCGATCCGCGAACCAGCGGCTCCGGCAATCCAGGCGCAACCAATGTGTTACGTATCGGTGGCAAGGGAGCAGCCGTAGCAGTACTGATTTTCGACGTTCTGAAAGGAATGTTGCCTGTCTGGGGCGCGTATGAATTAGGTGTCAGCCCCTTCTGGCTAGGCTTAATTGCCATCGCCGCCTGTCTTGGACACATCTGGCCCGTTTTCTTCGGTTTTAAAGGAGGAAAAGGCGTTGCTACCGCTTTTGGAGCAATCGCACCAATTAGCTGGGATCTCACCGGAGTAATGGCGGATGGTTACGACCGTGCTATCAGCGGATACTCGTCGCTGGGAGCGATGATTGTCAGTGCACTGATCGCCTCGTTTTACGTCCTGTGGTTTAAGCCACAATTCACCTTCCCGGTTTCGATGCTCTCGCCTGATCCTGCTGCGTCATCATGTAACATCTAGCGTCGTGGCGTCGTCAGGAGAAAAAAATCTGACGAGTTTGAAAAGAAAGCGCGAAAAGGATCCCAGTGATTTCTGGTGGATCTGACACGACCTGATAGCCTTCATCGCAGCGGTGCAGCGTTGTGGCACCATGCCGCCACAAATTCACGCAGACACGTAATTTCATGCTGCGATAGAGCGGCTCCCGGTAAACAGCCGCAGATATTGGCGCTTTGTGCATACTCCGGCAAATACTTGCACCAGTTTGCCACTCTCCAGAAACGGAAACACATCCACTGGGAACGCAGCATAATCCCTTTGCCCTCCATCGGCAAACACGATCTCGCCGCTATTGGAGGAAAGATGCCCGCTAACCTTCACCGATCTTTCTTCTGACCGTTCCCCAACTCCCATATTCCGTGGGTCATATCGCGCTCTTTGGTCACCAGACAGTCATGACGACTTAATCCTGTAATGATTGTCGCTGCGGATATTTTTGCTAGAATCAGGTGCTGCGCATAATATTCTTTTTTTTTGGTTAACAATGCGCAATATAATAATCAGGAATTTCGTCATTAATTTGAATATCAAATGGATTATCCTGCACTAAATCAATTTGCCGATTCGAACAATTCAAAATGCACCTGTAACTAGGATAATTGCGCATAAGTTCGGTAATGGCTCGCGCAATATGGCTGCGCCCAAAACCAAAACTACAGCCAATACAATCATCCCCTACGGGCGCGTTTTGATTTGCGTGACGTCATCGACCAGACGCTGATATTGGGTGAGGATTTCCAGCGCATGTTCGTAACAACGTTGGCCACTTTCAGTCAGCGCCACGCCGCGAGCGGAGCGGTTCGGCAGCGTTGTTGCCAGCGTATTTTCAAGGATTTGGATCCGCTTGGTCGATGAGGCGTCTGCCCAAGCGTCGCCGGCTGCGGCACAAGAACCCCGCTGTGGACGATTTCTACCAGTACCTGCAAGTCTTTGGCTAAAGGCCAGCTATTGACCGTCGTAATTATCCGCAGTTGTGATAAGCGCAGTGTATTTCGCAGAACATTGCCAGTCCGCTGTCTGGCGCATGTTCGTTCTTATTTTCGCGTTGATTCACGAACTGTTAAATTACATATTCACGGTGGCACAAATATAAAACCACATTTTTAGTGGTAGTTTGTGGCGGTGAATTTTTCCAGACAAATACAAAAACTGGAGTTGCCATGATGAGCGAAAGTAATAAGCAACAGGCAGTGAATAAGTTGACAGAGATTGTCGCTAACTTTACCGCCATGATTTCTCACCCGAATGCGCTGATGACGTGGTCGATAACTAAAACAGCTAAAGGATGCCGAAACGTCGTCGATGGGGAAAATTACTACATACGATGTTCGACAACATGCAAAAAGCGATTGACCTGAATCGTCCTGCCTGTAGGACACGGGGAGATTATCTGCTTCGTTAAAGTCGGTTCCCCGCTTCCCACTGCTTGGCGAGCTGCAAAGCATACTCAAACAAGCCGTGGAAGAGGCAACCGTCAAAGCGCCACTACGTCACAATGCGGTAGAAATTTTTGACCAGTAAACACCGGCAAAAATACCGGTAGCGGCGTACCGTGGGTCACCTGGGACATTATCCCCGACAATGACGATGCGGAAATCGAAGTTTACATGGCAGGCGGCGGCTGCACGCTACCTGGCCGCTCGAAAAGTGTTAATGCCGTGAGAAGGCTACGAAGGCGTGGTGGATTCGTCTTCGAAAATATCCACCCTCGCCGTAAACGCCTGTCCACCGGTACTGGTGGGCGTGGGCATCGCCACCTCGGTGGAAACCGCCGCCGTACTCTCGCGTCAAGCCATTTTGCGCCCGAATTGGCAGCCGCCATCCCAATCCAAAAGCGGCAGAGACTGGAGCTACGCCTGGAAGAAAGGACTCAACCGTCGGGATGGTCCACAAGGGCTGACCGGCAACAGTTCAGTGATGGGCGCATCGTCGCGGCACGCTGCTGGTTCATGCCGATCTCACCTTCTCAAAATTTGTCTCACACCCGGAGCGCGTTGTGAAAAAGAATCCTGACAACCCCGATCAAAGCTGAAGATCTGCAAGATATTCGCGTCGGCGATGTGATCTACCTGACCGGTACGCTGGTGACCTGCCGCGCGTTCGTCACTGCCGTTTTATCGAACTTGAAACGTCCGATCCCTTACCATCTCAACGGCAAAGCAATTTCCACGCTGGCCCCATCGTGCGCAAAACGGCGACAAATGGGAGATGGTCTCGGTCGGCCGACGACCAGTATGCGTACGGAAAGTTCTGAATGTGAGTTTATTGAGCAAGCCGGCGTGGAACTGGTGGTTGGCAGAGGGGCATGGGGCCGTTGACCGAAGAAGGCTGCCAGAAATCAAGGCGCTAGATGGCGATTTTCCCGGCAGGCTGCGCGGTGCTGGGGCGAGGTGGAAGAGATTGAAGCAGTGCAATGGACAGAGCTCGAACGCGGAGTCACTGTCGGTCTGCGGGTAAAAGAGTTCGGCCCGCTGATCTCTCTATTGATAACCACGGCAACAAACTGATAGCCGGAAAAGAAAAGCGTTGGCCGATCATCGCGATCCCATCGTGGAAGAGATTTGCGAGCACGTCCATTACATCAATAGACCCTCCCGGAGAGGCTCACCCTCTCCCTTTTCGCAGGCATAACACCAATAAACCTTCCACTGAATGGTGGCGATATCCGCGCCGCTGGCGGTCATCGCCATTATTGCTCTACTTCCGGTTCCCGCAGGGCTGGAGAACCATACCTGGCTTTACTTTGCCGTTTTTACTGGCGTGATCGTTGGACTGTCCTCAACCCGTGCCGGGTGCCGTGGTGGCGATGGTGGGTATATCCATCATCGCCATCTTCTCCCTGGCTGCTGTTGAGGCCGGAGCAGCTCGCGAGCCAGGCTTTAAATTCACTGCAAAATCCCTCTCGTGGGCGTTTCCGGTTTTTCTATTTCGGTTATCTGGCTTATTTTCGCCGCCTTTATGTTTGGCACAGGCTATGAAAAAACCGGGCTTGGATGCCGCATTGCGCTGATTCTGGTGAAAAAGATGGGACATCGCACGCTGTTCTCGGCTATGCGGTGATGTTGTTCGAGCTGATCCTCGCACCTGTAAGACCGTCCAACTCGGCGCGTGGTGCGGGTATATCCATCCGTCATCCGTGACGTGCCACCGCTCTATCAATCACAACCAAACGACAGCAGTTCGCGCAGCATTGGCTCGTACATCATGTGGATGGGGATTGTTGCCTGACTGAGTGACCAGCGCCATTTTCTTGACGGCGATGGCACGGCACTGCTGTTAATTGGGACTTATGAAAAGCGCATCTACGCCACGCTGAGTTGGGGCGACTGGTTCCTCGGGATGTTGCCGCTCAGGATTTACTGGTTCTGCTGGTTCCCTGGCTGCTTACGTGCTGTGCCGCCGGTACTGAAGTCTGGCGATCAGGTGCCGCGCTGGGCAGAGACGGAATTGCCGGCAATCGGCTCGCTCTGTTCGCGTGAAAAACGGATGCTGGGCTGATGGTAGGGCGCTGGTGCTGTGGATTTTCGGCGGTGATTATATCGATGCCGCGATGGTCGGTTACAGCGTGGTGGCGCTGATGCTGCTTCTGCGCGTTGTCGGTTGGGACGACATTGTCGAGTAATAAAGCGGCGTGGAACGTTTTCTTCTGGCTGGCCTCGCTTATCACCCTCGCCACCGGACTCAACAACACCGGTTTATTAGCTGGTTTGGCAAACTGTTAGCAGGCAGCTTAAGCGGTTATTCGCCAACGATGGTGATGGTGGCGTTGATTGTGGTGTTTTATCTACTGCGCTACTTTTTGGCCGGCGCCACGGCGTCTACCTCCGCTCTCGCACCGATGATGATTGCCGCTGCGCTGGCGATGCCGGAAATCCCGCTGCCGGTGTTCTGCCTGATGGTTGGTGCGGCAATGGGTCTGGGGAGCGTTCTTACACCATACGCCGCGGCCCCGGTCCGATTTACCACGGCAGTGGTTATCTGCCGAAGGCGGATTACTGGCGACAGGGGGCCATTCTTGGGCTGATTTCCTGGTATTGCTGGTGATTACCGGCTTCTGTGGATGCCCGTGGTGTTGCTTTAGTGAGGGCGGTGCCGGAAATTGCTCTCCGGCACCCAAACGTTTTACGCAGCCGGTAACTCCGCCAGCGGCCGCGCGGACGCACGCTAACGCCGAGATCCGCCGTCGCGCCTGCTTTAAACCGCACCATTCCGGCATAGGCGATCGTCGCGCCGTTATAGTACCGGTGGCGGACACGCGTAGACACTGGCCGCGGCGTTTGCCGTCGTTTCAGCCAGCTTCGCCCGTAACGTACGGTTGCGCGCTCACGCCGCCGCCATGACCAGTCGCTTCCGAGCCCCTAATCCGGCGCCCGCTTGCGCTTAATCATCAGCGTATCGACCACCGCATCTTCAAAGGCGCGGGCGGTGTCAGCACGCGTCTGGTCGTCGGTGCCGTTGTCACAAATGGTATTTGCCGCGAAGGTTTTCAGGCCGGAGAAGCTGAAATCCAGCCCGGACGGTCGGTCATCGGAGCGGGAAGACGAAGCCCCGGCAGTACCCTGAGCCGCCATTTTCGACAGTGACGGCCAGGATGATCCAGCCCCAGCAGCTTCGCGGTTTTGTCGAACACTTCCGGCGGCATCATCAATAGACTCGCCGAGCAGCTCGTACTGACCGATGCCAGTCACGCTGATTAACTGTCTGACCGCCGGAAACAAGCAGCGCAACAAACGGAAATTCCGGCGGGTTATCTTCCAGCATCGGCGCTAACAGATGCCCCTCCATATGGTCTACGGGATGGCCGGAACTCCCAGGCAAACGCGAGAGAACGCCCACGGTCGCGCCAACCAGTAGCGCCGACTGATCGAGGGCCTGCGGTATAGGCCACAGCATCAATGTCTTTGCCGTTCAACCAGACTCCTTAGCACCGCCTGGATCGACGGTACGGTTTTACGCACATGATCGCGGAGGCCAGTCGGGCACGACGCCGCCGTAGTCAGCGTGCAATTTCACCTGACTATACAATTGGTTGGCTAACAAACCTTTTTCATCGTCATAATGGCGATGCCGGTTTAATCACAGGAAGTTTCAATACCCAGTACACGCATGACTTGTTTTACCTCGCTTGTTACCGCGCAGTGTAGACCAATGCGGGTTGATGTAAACTTTGCTCGCCCCTGGAGAAGCCTCGTGTATACTCCTCACCCTTATAAAAGTCCCTTTCAAAAAAGGCCGCGGTGCTTTACAAAGCAGCAGCAATTGCAGTAAATTCCGCACCATTTTGAAATAAGCTGGCGTTGATGCCAGCGGCAAACCGAATTAATCAAAGGTGAGAGGCACCATGCCGGTAATTAAAGTACGTGAAAACGAGCCGTTCGACGTACGCTCTGCGTCGCTTCAAGCGTTTCTGCGAAAGAGCAGGTGTTGTGGCGGGAAAGTTCGTCGTCGTGAGTTCTATGAAAAACCGACTACCGAACGTAAGCGCGCTGGAGCTTCTGCAGTGAACCGTCGGCGCGGAAAACTGGTCGCAAAACGCACGCCGCACTCGTCTCTACTAATTCCCCGAGAGCGTTGCTCTCCGATCAGACCGAGTTGTAGTTGTAAGGCCGTGTTCCGAAAGGAATGCGCGGCTTATTTTCGGTTTATGAATTGCTAAAAATCGGGGCCTATGGCTGGACAATCCCACGCGTATTCATTAATGATCTACTGGCACGCTGACATCGTGATCTGATCGATGACCGTGTGAAGCTGAAAAAGCGGGCGAGAATTTCCACGCGTGTTGTTTCCACGACGAGAAAACCCCGTCCCTCACCGTTAACGGTCAGAGACAGGTTTACCACTGCTTTGGATGTGGCGCGCACGGCAACGCAATCGACTTCCTGATGAACTACGACAAGCTCGAGTTCGTCGAAACGGTCGAAGAGCTGGCAGCAATGCACAATCTTGAAGTGCCATTTGAAGCAGGCAGCGGCCCCAGCCGAATCGAGCGCCATCAGAGGCAAACGCTTTATCAGTTGATGGACGGTCTGAATACGTTTTACCGACAATCTTCAACAACCTGTTGCCAGCGTCTCGCGGCAGTTCTGCAAAACGCGGATTAAGCCACGAGGTTATCGCTCACTTTGCGATTGGTTTTGCGCCCCCCGGCTGGGACAACGTCCTGAAGCGGTTTGGCGGCAATCCAGAAAATCGCCAGTCATTGATTGATGCGGGGATGTTGGTCACAACGATCAGGGACTCAGTTGCATCGCTTTCCGCGAGCGGGTGATGTTCCCCATTCGCGATAAACGCGGTCGGGTGATTGGTTTTGGCGGGCGCGTGCTGGGCAACGATACCCCCAATACCTGAACTCACCGGAAACCGGCATTTTCCATAAAGGCCGCCAGCTTTACGGTCTTGTGGAGCGCAGCAGGATAACGCTGAACCCGATCGTCTGCTTGTCGTCGAAGGCTATATGGACGTGGTGGCGCTCGCGCAATACGGCATAATTACGCCGTTGCGTCGTCCGGTACCTCAACCACCGCCAATCACATACAACGTTGTTCTGCGCACCAACAATGTCATTTGCTGTTATGACGGCGACCGTGCGGCCGCGATACCCCCTGGCGAGCACTGGAAACGGCGCTGCCTTACATGACAGACGGCCGTGGCTACGCTTTATGTTTTTGCCTGATGGCGAAGACCCTGACACGCTGGTACGAAAGAAGGTAAAGAAGCGTTGAAGCGCGGATCGGGCAGGCGATGCCACTCTCCGCATTTCTGTTGACGGTCTGATCCGCAAGTTAAATATGATCCCCTGACGGGCGCGCATGTTTGGTACGCTGGCACTGCCATTGATATGGCGGTGCCGGGCAAACCCTGGGAATATCTGTTTGGTCAGGAATAGGCAACAAATTCGGCATCTTCTGATAACAGCCAGCTTGAACGATTAATGCCAAAAGCGGCAAGAGCAGCATTTTTCGCCCTGTTCCACAGCTAAAACACGCGACCATGCGTATGCTTATAGGGTTGCTGGTGACCGAATCCAGAATTAGCGACGCTCGTTCCGCCACTTGGGAGTCGGGATGGCAATGAGCTCCTCAGCGTTGGCTTGGTCGGAGAGCTGGTTCAACGCTTGTCTTCTCCGGGCCAAGCCTGACCAGCGGGCAACTTCTACGACCCTATCGTGGTACAAATAATGCTGCCACCCTTGAAAAACTGTGGGATGTGGGACAATCCCCCAGATTCGAATCTTGCTGGCAAACCCTCACCGACTCACTCGACCATATGTTTAATTAGTACTTTTTGAACTGTCCCACGAAGAGTTAATCGCTCGTGAGCACACGCATCGTTTAAGCAACGAAGAACACCTGGAGCTCTGGACATTAAACGAGGAGCTGGCGAAAAAGTGATTTAACGGCTTAAGTGCCGAAGAGCGATCGGGAAGCCCCCGACAGCCGCACTAGAGAGGCGGCCAGCAAATATATAGTACGCCCTCGTAATTATCGTTGGCGGTAAACAACCGTTGGATTTCAGCGTTTAACCGCTGAAGGACGTCGGTCGATCACCAACACCAACCTCATGAAATAAGTGTGGATACAGGTCTTATGGAGCAAAAACCCGCAGTCACAAGTTGAAAACTTCTTGTCACCGTCAGTCACAGGGCCAGGCTATCTGACCTATGCCGAGGTCAATGACGAGGTGTCCGGAAGATATCGTCAATTCAGATCAAATCGAGAGCATCATCCAAATGATCAACGACATGGGCATTCAGGTGATGGAAGAAGCACCGGATGCCGATAAATCTGATGCTGGCTGAAAACACCGCGGACGAAGATGCTGCCGAAGCCGCCGCGCAGGTGCTTTCCAGCGTGGAATCTGAAATCGGGCGCACGACTGACCCGGTACGCATGTACATGCGTGAAATGGCATCGTTGAACTGTTGACCCGCGAAGGCGAAATTGACATCGCTAAGCGTATTGAAGACGGGATGGAGCAGGTCAATGCTCCGTTGCTGAATATCCGGAAGCGATCACCTATCTGCTGGAACAGTCCAATCGTGTTGAAGCAGAAGAGCGCGTCTCTCCGATACGATCACCGGCTTTGTTGACCCGAACGCAGAAGAAGATCTGGCACCTCCGCCACTCACGTCGGTTCTGAGCTTTCCAGGAAGATCTGGACGATGACGAAGATGAAGACGAAGAGATGGCGATGACGACAGCGCCGATGATGACAACAGCATCGACCCGGAACTGGCTCGCGAAAAAGTGGCGGAACTACGCGCTCCGTACGTTGTAACGCGTGACACCATAAAGCGAAAGGTCGCAGTCACGCCTACCGCTCAGGGAGAGATCCTGAAACTGTCTGAAGTATTCAAACAGTTCCACCTGGTGCGGAGCAGGTTGACTACCTGGTCAACAGCATGCGCGCATGATGGACCGCGTTCGTACGCAAGACGTCTGATCATGAAGCTCTGCGTTGAGCAGTGCAAAATGCCGAAGAAAAACTTCATTACCCTGTTTACCGGCAACGAACCCGGCGATTCCTGGTTCAACACGGCAATTGCGATGAACAAGCCGTGGTCGGAAGCTGCCGCGATGCTCTCGGGAAGTGCATTTCGCCCTGCCGAAAAACTGCAGCAGATTGAAGAAGCAACCGGCCTGACCATCGAGCAGGTTAAAGATATCAACCGTCGTATGTCCATCGGTGAAGCGAAAGCCCGCCGTGCGAAGAAAGAGATGGTTGAAGCGAACTTACGTCTGGTTATTTCTATCGCCAAGAAATACACCAACCGTGGCTTGCAGTTCCTTGACCTGATTCAGGAAGGTAACATCGGCCTGATGAAAGCGGTTGATAAATTCGAATACCGCCGTGGTTACAAGTTCTCCACCTACGCAACCTGGTGGATCCGTCAGGCGATCACCCGTTCTATCGCGGATCAGGCGCGCACCATCCGTATTCCGGTGCATATGATTGAGACTATCAACAAACTCAACCGTATTTCTCGCCAGATGCTGCAAGAGATGGGCCGTGAACCGACGCCGGAAGAACTGGCTGAACGTATGCTGATGCCGGAAGACAAGATCCGCAAAGTGCTGAAGATCGCCAAAGAGCCAATCTCCATGGAAACGCCGATCGGTGATGATGAAGATTCGCATCTGGGGGATTTCATCGAGGATACCACCCTCGAGCTGCCGCTGGATTCTGCGACCACCGAAAGCCTGCGTGCGGCAACGCACGACGTGCTGGCTGGCCTGACCGCGCGTGAAGCAAAAGTTCTGCGTATGCGTTTCGGTATCGATATGAACACCGACCACACGCTGGAAGAAGTGGGTAAACAGTTCGACGTTACCCGCGAACGTATCCGTCAGATCGAAGCGAAGGCGCTGCGCAAACTGCGTCACCCGAGCCGTTCTGAAGTGTTGCGTAGCTTCCTGGACGATTAATCGGTAGGCCGGATCAGGCGTTACGCCGCACCCGGCACTAGTCTCTCTGCACAAACGCCACCTTTTCGGTGTAATGCCGATCAGTTAAGGATCAGTTGACCGATCCAGTGGCTGTGTAAGAATCCGGAAACGCTCACTTGTTTCCGGATTTTTTTATGCACATTGGACAGGCTCTTGATCTGGTATCCCGTTACGATTCTCTGCGTAACCCACTGACTTCTCTGGGAGATTACCTCGACCCCGAACTCATCTCTCGTTGCCTTGCCGAATCAGGTACTGTAACGCTACGCAAGCGCCGTCTTCCCCTCGAAATGATGGTCTGGTGTATTGTTGGCATGGCGCTTGAGCGTAAAGAACCTCTTCACCAGATTGTGAATCGCCTGGACATCATGCTGCCGGGCAATCGCCCCTTCGTTGCCCCCAGTGCCGTTATTCAGGCCCGCCAGCGCCTGGGAAGTGAGGCTGTCCGCCGCGTGTTCACGAAAACAGCGCAGCTCTGGCATAACGCCACGCCGCATCCGCACTGGTGCGGCCTGACCCTGCTGGCCATCGATGGTGTGTTCTGGCGCACACCGGATACACCAGAGAACGATGCAGCCTTCCCCCGCCAGACACATGCCGGGAACCCGGCGCTCTACCCGCAGGTCAAAATGGTCTGCCAGATGGAACTGACCAGCCATCTGCTGACGGCTGCAGCCTTCGGCACGATGAAGAACAGCGAAAATGAGCTTGCTGAGCAACTTATAGGACAAACCGGCGATAACACTCTGACGTTAATGGATAAAGGTTATTACTCACTGGGACTGTTAAATGGCTGGAGCCTGGCGGGAGAACACCGCCACTGGATGATACCTCTCAGAAAGGGAGCGCAATATGAAGAGCTCAGAAAACTGAGTAAAGGCGATCATCTGGTGAAGCTGAAAACCAGCCCGCAGGCACGAAAAAAGTGGCCGGGACTGGGAAATGAAGTGACAGCCCGCCTGCTGACCGTGACGCGCAAAGGAAAAGTCTGCCATCTGCTGACGTCGATGACGGACGCCATGCGCTTCCCCGGAGGAGAAATGGCGGATCTGTACAGTCATCGCTGGGAAATCGAACTGGGATACAGGGAGATAAAACAGACGATGCAACTGAGCAGGCTGACGCTGAGAAGTAAAAAGCCGGAGCTTGTGGAGCAAGAGCTGTGGGGTGTCTTACTGGCTTATAATCTGGTGAGATATCAGATGATTAAAATGGCGGAACATCTGAAAGGTTACTGGCCGAATCAACTGAGTTTCTCAGAATCATGCGGAATGGTGATGAGAATGCTGATGACATTGCAGGGCGCTTCACCGGGACGTATACCGGAGCTGATGCGCGATCTTGCAAGTATGGGACAACTTGTGAAATTACCGACGAGAAGGGGAAGGGCCTTCCCGAGAGTGGTAAAGGAGAGGCCCTGGAAATACCCCACAGCCCCGAAAAAGAGCCAGTCAGTTGCTTAACTGACTGGCATTACTCCCCCGGTGACGTTTTTTATCGCCCACGCACTACCAGCGCCTGGTCCAGCTCGCGATACGCTTCAACCAGTTTCTCCAGTGAAACGCGACTTAAACCGCTGGGATTTGGCAGCACCCAAATCTGCGTCGAACCAATGGTGAGCGTTTGTTTCCCCCACTGTGCACCGCGCTAGCTGAATCCCTGTTCATATGCTTGTTTGCCCAGAATAGCCAACGCCTGCGGCTGATAATCTTCAATTTTTTCAATCAGCTTACGCCCACCTGCGTGCAGCTCCTGCTTTGAAACTTCATTGGCTTGCACCGTTGGACGGTCTACCAGTTTGGTGATGCCACAACGATAATCCAGCAGATGCTGTGCCTCCTGCGGCTTCAACTGACGGTCGGTAAACCCGGCCTGATATATCACCTTCCAGAAGCGATTTGCCGGATGAGCAAAGGGAAAACCAGTCCCGGCGGATGAAAGCCCAGGGTTGATACCGCAAAACACGACCCGTAACCCTGGAGCCAAAATATCCTCAACCATATTTACTCCTTTCTAACATCACCAGGAAAAGTATAACGGATTGAAAATACATTGTTTATAAAAACAGCAGGCGCGCGGTAATGGCTGGATTGCGGCACGGAGTTACTTTATAATCCGCTACCATGGCCCCTTAGCTCAGTGGTTAGAGCAGGCGACTCATAATCGCTTGGTCGCTGGTTCAAGTCCAGCAGGGGCCACCAGATATAGCAAAGGCTGACGAGAAATCGTCAGCCTTTTTCTTTTTATATATCAGTTACTTTGCGTGCCAGTAAGCCGCTGCACGTACCCGCTGTGGGTCATACTGTTCCGCTTCAAAGCGGCGGCTTAAATTCTTAACGACTTTACCTTCGCCGGTTATCCAGATGAAGTAATCATCGGCAGGGATTTGCATCTGCGCCAGACGCGCATCTACCGCCTGCTCATCATGTGCCAGCCATTCGATATTAAAACCATCAAGGTGCGCGAGATAATCCTGACAGGCGTTATCCCGCACGCTAACCAGCGCACTAACTTGCGGTTTAACGGCAAGTTTGCTCAACGTTTCCAGGCGGCGGCGCAGTGCGGGCATTCCGGATTCATCGCAGACATACAGCTGATACGCGTAATCTTCCGGCACCACCAGCGAACCGCGCGGACCTGCCACCGTAAGTTTATCGCCCAGCCGCTGGCGACCCCACCGTCGTGAATAAAGAAATCGATCGCCAGTTCATGGCGTAGTTCGTCATACAGTGGCGTATAGTCACGCGACGGTGGGCGTGGTCCTTCCGGCCAGACGATGCTCTCTTCCGTTACCGTTGGCGGCACAAAGTGAGCGTCAGGTTGAGGAAAGAAGAGTTTGCTGTGATCGTCAAAGCCGCGCGATGTAAAACCGTCCAACGCCTCGCCGCCAAGGACAATGCGCTGAAAACCGGCGCTGATGCGCTCAACGCGTAGCACAGTCAGTTCACGGAAGCGCAGATCATTGCGAACGCGCTGCGGGTAGCGGGGGGTGTTATTCATTGTTATCGCCTTCGTGATGGTAATCAGATATATCTAAATAAAATTCGCAAATGATAATGATTGTTAATCATGATAAATGCAAGCGATTTGTAGAACTGATATGTCTGAAGTATGTGAAGGCATTCAGTGCCATAGCAATGCTGCCGGATGCGGCGTGAACGTCTTATCCGGCCTAGATGTGAGGTGCTTCCACGTTTAAAAATCATTTTTGTACTTGCAGTAATGCTCACATCAGATATAAATTAGATATATCTAATCAAGCAAAAGGAGGCTGATATGAGCCATCATCACGAAGGGTGTTGTAAACATGAAGGCCAGCCACGCCATGAGGGCTGCTGCAAAGGTGAGAAGTCAGAACACGAGCACTGCGGACACGGTCACCAGCATGAACACGGTCAATGTTGCGGTGGTCGCCACGGTCGCGGCGGCGGTCGTCGGCAACGTTTCTTTGGTCACGGTGAATTGCGTCTGGTGATTCTGGATATTCTCTCGCGCGATGACAGCCACGGTTACGAATTGATTAAAGCGATTGAGAATCTAACCCAGGGGAATTACACCCCAAGCCCGGGCGTCATCTACCCGACGCTGGATTTTCTGCAGGAGCAGTCGCTGATTACCATCCGCGAAGAGGAAGGTGGTAAGAAGCAGATTGCGCTGACCGAACAAGGCGCGCAGTGGCTGGAAGAAAACCGCGAACAAGTGGAGATGATTGAAGAACGCATCAAAGCGCGTTGCGTTGGCGCGGCGCTGCGCCAGAACCCGCAAATGAAGCGGGCGCTGGATAATTTTAAAGCGGTGCTGGATTTACGCGTCAACCAGAGCGATATCAGTGATGCACAAATAAAAAAGATCATTGCGGTGATCGACCGCGCCGCTTTTGATATTACGCAACTGGATTAATCGCCGCATCCGCCAGTCAGGCGCGGTGCAATTGCCGGATGCGACGCTTGCACGTCTGATCCGGCCTACACCCGCTACACACCCCGCAGGCCTGATAAGATGCGCCAGCATCGCATCAGGCATTGTGCTCCAACCGCCGGATCCGGCATACCGATTAATGCAGCACCGTCACCGCGTCTTCCAGTCGGCTGGCGCGGTGTTTCACCATCGCCGACACCTGCGCACTCTCTTCCACCAGCTCGGCATTTTTCTGGGTGATCAGGTTAAGCTCATCCACTGCACGGGTCAGGCTGGAAAGCCCATCGGCCTGTTCCAGCGTTGAATGGCTAATCTGGGCGATCAACTGGGTGACGTTTTTCACCTGTGCCACAATATCTTCCATCGTCCGTCCGGCGGCGTGTACCTGCTGCGAACCGGATTGCACCTTATCAGCACTGGCATCAATCAGCTTGCGAATATCGTTGGCAGCATTAGCGCTGCGGCTGGCTAAATGACGCACTTCCCCTGCCACCACTGCAAAACCTTTGCCCTGTTCGCCGGCACGCGCCGCTTCCACCGCCGCATTCAGGGCCAGAATATTGGTCTGAAACGCAATATCGTTAATCAGCGAAGTAATGGTGCCAATGCGCTAGGTACTGTCGGCGATATCGTCCATTGTCTTGATCACCGTGGTCATCGCCTCCCCACCCTGCACTGCCGCATTACTGGCGGTGATAGAAAGTTTATCGGCAGCCGACGCCGTGGCAGAGTTCTGTTTCACCGACGCCGCCATTTGGTTCATGGTCGCCACCGTTTGCTGAACGTTATCAACTGTCTGCTGGGTATGTTCGTTCAGTTCATCGGTGCCTTTCGCCAGCGTCTCACTGCCATTTCTGACACTGAACACCTGGCTTGAGACATCGTTAATTAGCCAACGGCACGTCGGCGAAGCTGCCCTACCGCGCGTAATGTCAGCCCCAGCTCATCGCTCGATTCAGGTGCTCGACGCTATTACGCTCTCCGGTCGCCACCTTCAGTGCCTGACGGGCGACATTGTCTATGGGCGCACAATCTGCCATTCAAAGCAAGCACTTGCCAACAATACCACTAACGCACGGAGGAAATCGTCACCACCGGGGCAGCGACAAACCAAAGCATAGCGCCGCCAGCAAGATAAACATCAGGGTCATCACGCCACGCGCCCGCCAGCGAAGCGGTCATGAAGGCAGTTTACCCAGCCAGCCTTTCGCCACCAGGCCTTTATGAATACGCTTACTGGTACGTCCGGAGTTCGAATTACTTGTACAGCAGCTCCGCCGCCGCAATCTCTTCATCCGTCGCCCCGGGTCAGAATGGACGTATCACCAGCTGATTTTCCCCTCGCGCACCATCGGTACCGCATTAGCCCGCACCCAATAATGGTCGCCATTGTTGCGGCGATTTTTCACGATGCCGCTCCAGGGCTCCCCTTTTCGCGGGTGAACCACGTATCCCAAACGCCGCTTTTGGCTATCCGGTGACGCACCATGTTGTGCGGCTGCCCTTGTAACTCTTGCAAGGTAAAGCGCTCGCCTACCACGAAAAGTGTCATTAGCATGAGTGATCCACTTTGCAAATGGGTCCTGGATATCAGAGTGGTATCGTCCACCAGCGGGGTATTTGCTGCGGTGGGGTGCCGCAATCAGCAGCACCTTCAGCCGTCCTGTGCAGGTTATATGGTTGTTAACTTCTTGTCAGAGTTTATGTCGGCCCCGCTGCGTTATGTTTAACCGATTAATTGTCCGTTTGATTACAATGCTGATTAAAGCACAAATCTAAATACTTGATTTAAAATACTTTCACTATCTTTACTATACGAAAACGTTAGTCTATTTACTTGCCAAAAATCAGGCATAGATTGTCCTGAAACGTCAAGTTCCGCAGCAATCATCAAATCCATACCCGACAAAAACCATCAAAGTAACAACAAATGTTAACAGATAGCATTAAATATTGCGCAAATGATAACCGAATTCTGTTTATCTGCCGATTTTCGCGATCGCGGCCGGATGACGCAATCCCTGCAATACTTAATCGGTATCATGTGAACGCGAGCCTCCGGAGCATATCTGAACAGGTTACCTTCAGAGCGCATCGGCTTTAGCGTGCAGCGCCCACGCCCTGAATCTCATTGAAAAGCGAACGCTCGATAGTGGAGATAAAAGCACTTAACCGAGAGGTAATTGGAATTCTTCAAAGAGCATGTCAATAAGGGGGTTTTTAGAGTATCGCAAATCTGTTACCGCCGGCGGGGATTACGGAGCCGTAGAGTGGCAAGCGGGAGGTTTAAATACGCTTGTCGACACCCAGGGACAGGAGTTTATCGACTGCCTGGGAGGTTTTGGAATTTTCAACGTGGGGCACCGTAATCCAGTTGTGGTTTCCGCCGTACAGAATCAACTTGCGAAACAACCACTGCACAGCCAGGAGCTACTCGATCCGTTACGGGCTATGCTGGCGAAAACCCTTGCTGCGCTAACGCCCGGTAAACTGAAATACAGCTTCTTCTGTAATAGCGGCACCGAGTCCGTTGAAGCGGCGCTGAAGCTGGCGAAGGCTTATCAGTCGCCGCGCGGCAAATTTACTTTTATTGCCACCAGCGGCGTGTTCCACGGTAAATCACTTGGCGCGCTGTCGGCCACGGCGAAATCGACCTTCCGCAAACCGTTTATGCCACTGCTGCCAGGGTTCCGTCATGTGCCGTTTGGCAATATCGAAGCCATGCGCACGGCTCTTAATGAGTGCAAAAAAACCGGTGATGATGTGGCTGCGGTGATCCTCGAACCGATTCAGGGCGAAGGTGGCGTAATTCTGCCGCCGCCGGGCTATCTCACCGCCGTGCGTAAGCTGTGCGATGAGTTCGGCGCACTGATGATCCTCGATGAAGTACAAACGGGCATGGGGCGCACGGGCAAGATGTTTGCCTGCGAACATGAGAACGTTCAGCCGGACATTCTGTGTCTGGCAAAAGCCCTCGGCGGCGGCGTGATGCCGATTGGCGCGACCATCGCCACTGAAGAGGTGTTTTCAGTTCTGTTCGACAACCCATTCCTGCATACCACCACCTTTGGCGGCAACCCGCTGGCCTGTGCGGCGGCGCTGGCGACCATCAATGTGTTGCTGGAGCAGAACTTACCGGCTCAGGCTGAGCAAAAAGGCGATATGTTGCTGGACGGTTTCCGTCAACTGGCGCGGGAATATCCCGATCTGGTACAGGAAGCGCGTGGTAAAGGGATGTTGATGGCGATTGAGTTTGTTGATAACGAAATCGGCTATAACTTTGCCAGCGAGATGTTCCGCCAGCGCGTACTGGTGGCCGGAACGCTCAATAACGCCAAAACGATCCGCATTGAACCGCCACTGACACTGACCATTGAACAGTGTGAACTGGTGATCAAAGCGGCGCGTAAGGCGCTGGCGGCCATGCGAGTAAGTGTCGAAGAAGCGTAATATCAAATCGGATGGCGATACGACGTCGCCATCCGATCTTTTTATACGACGCGTACGCCCGCAGGCATCATCCGCTCCGGCGTTAACAACACGCTTTCACTGCCGTCATCGGTTTCCGCACACAACAGCATGCATTCCGACGTTTCACCACGCATTTTCGCTTTTTGCAGATTGCATAAGACCACCACCGTTTTCCCCATCAGCTCCTCTTCGCTGTAGTACGGCACCAGGCTGGTCACGGTTTGCAGTGTTTTTTCCCCACATCAACCTGTACGATGTACAGCTTGTCGGCGTTTTCATGGCGTTTCACTTCCACAATCTTTCCGACGCGCATTTCCAGACGTGCAAAATCAGCGTAAGCCACGGTTTCCATTGCTTCCTCCCTTCGAGTAAAATTTTACTAAACTATAGAAAAGTTTTTCTCAATCCTGTAGGCTAAAAATGGAGAATGCAGGCGTGATCACATTCCTAAGCCGCTGTGTTACCGTTACAGCGTCAAAGAAACGCGCTTTATTTACTGAAAACAGGTGACCCGATAAGCACTTCCTCTACAATGGGGGCGCACATCAGGGAAAGTAAAAAAGGTAAACATGGCAACATTAAAAGACATCGCAATCGAAGCTGGCGTATCCCTGGCGACAGTATCCAGGGTCTTAAATGACGATCCGACATTGAATGTGAAAGAAGAGACGAAACATCGCATTCTCGAGATCGCCGAAAAGCTGGAGTACAAGACCAGTAGCGCCCGTAAACTACAGACAGGCGCAGTCAACCAACACCATATTCTGGCTATCTACAGCTACCAGCAGGAGCTGGAGATCAACGATCCTTACTATCTGGCGATCCGCCACGGCATTGAAACTCAGTGCGAAAAGCTGGCGATCGAACTGACCAACTGTTATGAACACAACGGATTACCAGACATTAAAAACGTCACCGGTATTTTAATTGTCGGCAAACCCACGCCCGCCCTGCGCGCCGCTGCCAGCGCGTTGACCGACAATATCTGTTTTATCGACTTTCACGAACCCGGCAGCGGTTACGATGCGGTGGATATCGATCTGGCACGCATCAGTAAAGAAATCATCGACTTCTATATCAACCAGGGCGTTAATCGTATTGGTTTTATTGGCGGTGAAGATGAGCCTGGCAAGGCGGATATTCGTGAGGTCGCCTTTGCGGAATATGGCCGACTGAAACAAGTGGTACGCGAAGAGGATATCTGGCGCGGCGGTTTTTCCAGTTCGTCGGGTTATGAACTGGCAAAACAAATGCTGGCGCGGGAAGACTATCCGAAGGCACTGTTTGTTGCTTCCGATTCCATTGCTATCGGCGTACTGCGGGCAATTCATGAACGTGGCCTGAACATCCCACAAGATATTTCGCTTATCAGCGTTAACGATATCCCCACCGCGCGATTTACCTTTCCGCCGCTCTCCACCGTGCGCATCCATTCCGAGATGATGGGAAGTCAGGGCGTTAACCTGGTGTATGAAAAAGCCCGCGATGGTCGCGCGCTGCCGCTGCTAGTCTTCGTTCCCAGCAAATTAAAACTGCGCGGCACGACCCGTTAAATCCCCTTACACACTGTTCGGCAATCATTTTTGCCGGACAGTGCTGCCGTTTATTTTCGTGATCCAGTTAAAGTAAATGCATTTACCTGCTGCTTTTTAGTAAAAATTTTACTAAACCCCCAGCAATTACACAAACTACCATCACCATGAATGGTTCCGATTTCTCTCTACCGGGAGGCCCTATGAATCGCTGGGAAAACATTCAGCTCACCCACGAAAACCGACTTGCGCCGCGTGCGTACTTTTTTTCATATGATTCTGTTGCGCAAGCGCGTACCTTTGCCCGCGAAACCAGCAGCCTGTTTCTGCCCTTAAGCAGTCAGTGGAATTTCCACTTTTTTGACCATCCGCTGCAAGTACCAGAAGCCTTCACCTCTGAGTTAATGGCTGACTGGGGGCATATTACCGTCCCCGCCATGTGGCAAATGGAAGGTCACGGCAAACTGCAATATACCGACGAAGGTTTTCCGTTCCCCATCGATGTGCCGTTTGTCCCCAGCGATAACCCAACCGGTGCCTATCAACGTATTTTCACCCTCAGCGACGGCTGGCAGGGTAAACAGACGCTGATTAAATTTGACGGCGTCGAAACCTATTTTGAAGTCTACGTTAACGGTCAGTATGTGGGTTTCAGCAAGGGCAGTCGCCTGACCGCAGAGTTTGACATCAGCGCGATGGTTAAAACCGGCGACAACCTGTTGTGTGTGCGCGTGATGCAGTGGGCGGACTCTACCTACGTGGAAGACCAGGATATGTGGTGGTCGGCGGGGATCTTCCGCGATGTTTATCTGGTCGGAAAACACCTAACGCATATTAACGATTTCACTGTGCGTACCGACTTTGACGAAGCCTATTGCGATGCCACGCTTTCCTGCGAAGTGGTGCTGGAAAATCTCGCCGCCTCCCCTGTCGTCACGACGCTGGAATATACCCTGTTTGATGGCGAACGCGTGGTGCACAGCAGCGCCATTGATCATTTGGCAATTGAAAAACTGACCAGCGCCAGCTTTGCTTTTACTGTCGAACAGCCGCAGCAATGGTCAGCAGAATCCCCTTATCTTTACCATCTGGTCATGACGCTGAAAGACGCCAACGGCAACGTTCTGGAAGTGGTGCCACAACGCGTTGGCTTCCGTGATATCAAAGTGCGCGACGGTCTGTTCTGGATCAATAACCGTTATGTGATGCTGCACGGCGTCAACCGTCACGACAACGATCATCGCAAAGGCCGCGCCGTTGGAATGGATCGCGTCGAGAAAGATCTCCAGTTGATGAAGCAGCACAATATCAACTCCGTGCGTACCGCTCACTACCCGAACGATCCGCGTTTTTACGAACTGTGTGATATCTACGGCCTGTTTGTGATGGCGGAAACCGACGTCGAATCGCACGGCTTTGCTAATGTCGGCGATATCAGCCGTATTACCGACGATCCGCAGTGGGAAAAAGTCTACGTCGAGCGCATTGTTCGCCATATCCACGCACAGAAAAACCATCCGTCGATCATCATCTGGTCGCTGGGCAATGAATCCGGCTATGGCTGTAACATCCGCGCGATGTACCATGCGGCGAAAGCGCTGGATGACACGCGACTGGTTCATTACGAAGAAGATCGCGATGCTGAAGTGGTCGATATTATTTCCACCATGTACACCCGCGTGCCGCTGATGAATGAGTTTGGTGAATACCCGCATCCGAAGCCGCGCATCATCTGTGAATATGCTCATGCGATGGGGAACGGACCGGGCGGGCTGACGGAGTACCAGAACGTCTTCTATAAGCACGATTGCATTCAGGGTCATTATGTCTGGGAGTGGTGCGACCACGGGATCCAGGCACAGGACGACCACGGCAATGTCTGGTATAAATTCGGCGGCGACTACGGCGACTATCCCAACAACTATAACTTCTGTCTTGATGGTTTGATCTATTCCGATCAGACGCCGGGATCGGGCCTGAAAGAGTACAAACAGGTTATCGCGCCGGTAAAAATCCACGCGCTGACTCGCGGCGAGTTGAAAGTCGAAAATAAACTGTGGTTTACCACGCTTGATGACTACACCCTGCACGCAGAGGTGCGCGCCGAAGGTGAAACGCTCGCGACGCAGCAGATTAAACTGCGCGACGTTGCGCCGAACAGCGAAGCCCCCTTGCAGATCACGCTGCCGCAGCTGGACGCCCGCGAAGCGTTCCTCAACATTACGGTGACCAAAGATTCCCGCACCCGCTACAGCGAAGCCGGGCATTCTATCGCCACTTATCAGTTCCCGCTGAAGGAAAACACCGCGCAGCCAGTGCCTTTCGCACCAAATAATGCGCGTCCGCTGACGCTGGAAGACGATCGTTTGAGCTGCACCGTTCGCGGCTACAACTTCGCGATCACCTTCTCAAAAATGAGTGGCAAACCGACATCCTGGCAGGTAAATGGCGAGTCGCTGCTGACCCGCGAGCCAAAGATCAACTTCTTCAAGCCGATGATCGACAACCACAAGCAGGAGTACGAAGGGTTGTGGCAGCCGAATCATTTGCAGATCATGCAGGAACATCTGCGCGACTTTGCCGTAGAACAGAGCGATGGTGAAGTGTTGATCATCAGCCGCACAGTTATTGCACCGCCGGTGTTTGACTTCGGGATGCGCTGTACCTACATCTGGCGCATCGCTGCCGATGGCCAGGTTAACGTGGCGCTTTCCGGCGAGCGTTACGGCGACTATCCGCACATCATTCCGTGCATCGGTTTCACCATGGGGATTAACGGCGAATACGATCAGGTGGCGTATTACGGTCGTGGACCGGGCGAAAACTACGCCGACAGCCAGCAGGCTAACATCATCGATATCTGGCGCAGCACCGTCGATGCCATGTTCGAGAACTATCCCTTCCCGCAGAACAACGGCAACCGTCAGCATGTCCGCTGGACGGCACTGACTAACCGCCACGGCAACGGTCTGCTGGTGGTTCCGCAGCGCCCAATTAACTTCAGCGCCTGGCACTATACCCAGGAAAACATCCACGCTGCCCAGCACTGTAACGAGCTGCAGCGCAGTGATGACATCACCCTGAACCTCGACCACCAGCTACTTGGCCTCGGCTCCAACTCCTGGGGCAGCGAGGTGCTGGACTCCTGGCGCGTCTGGTTCCGTGACTTCAGCTACGGCTTTACGTTGCTGCCGGTTTCTGGCGGAGAAGCTACCGCGCAAAGCCTGGCGTCGTATGAGTTCGGCGCAGGGTTCTTTTCCACGAATTTGCACAGCGAGAATAAGCAATGAGGATCATCGATAACTTAGAACAGTTCCGCCAGATTTACGCCTCTGGCAAGAAGTGGCAACGCTGCGTTGAAGCGATTGAAAATATCGACAACATTCAGCCTGGCGTCGCCCACTCCATCGGTGATTCATTGACCTACCGTGTGGAAAATGACTCCGCGACCGATGCGCTATTTACCGGGCATCGACGCTATTTTGAAGTGCATTACTACCTGCAAGGGCAGCAAAAAATTGAATATGCGCCGAAAGAGACATTACAGGTAGTGGAATATTATCGTGATGAAACTGACCGTGAATATTTAAAAGGCTGCGGAGAAACCGTAGAGGTCCACGAAGGGCAAATCGTTATTTGCGATATCCATGAAGCGTATCGGTTTATCTGCAATAACGCGGTCAAAAAAGTGGTTCTCAAAGTCACCATCGAAGATGGTTATTTCCATAACAAATAACAACTACGGCGGCAAAAGGAGTTTGCCGCCACCGCTACCCTACACATTTTCGGAGATGTGTTATGTCTGATACCAAACGTAATACAATCGGCAAATTCGGCTTGCTCTCGCTGACTTTTGCCGCCGTTTACAGCTTTAACAACGTTATCAATAATAATATTGAGCTTGGACTGGCCTCGGCACCGATGTTTTTCCTCGCGACGATTTTTTATTTTATTCCCTTCTGTCTGATCATCGCAGAATTTGTTTCGTTAAATAAAAACTCAGAAGCCGGTGTCTACGCGTGGGTAAAAAGTTCGCTGGGCGGACGTTGGGCATTTATTACTGCCTACACTTACTGGTTCGTAAATCTGTTCTTTTTCACCTCGCTGTTGCCGCGCGTTATTGCTTATGCTTCGTATGCCTTCCTCGGCTACGAATATATTATGACGCCGGTTGCCACCACCGTTATCAGTATGGTGCTGTTCGCCTTCTCCACCTGGGTTTCCACCAACGGGGCGAAAATGCTGGGGCCAATTACCTCCGTCACTTCAACGCTGATGCTGCTGTTAACGCTCTCCTACATTTTACTGGCAGGTACGGCACTGGTTGGCGGCGTACAGCCTGCCGATCCGATCACCGTTGACGCGATGATCCCGAACTTCAACTGGGCGTTCCTCGGCGTTACCACCTGGATCTTTATGGCCGCAGGTGGCGCGGAGTCCGTCGCGGTGTACGTTAACGACGTCAAAGGCGGTTCGAAATCGTTCGTTAAAGTGATCATCCTCGCCGGGATTTTTATCGGCGTACTGTATTCCGTCTCCTCGGTGCTGATTAACGTCTTCGTCAGCAGCAAAGAGTTGAAATTTACCGGCGGATCGGTGCAGGTATTCCACGGCATGGCGGCGTATTTTGGTCTGCCGGAAGCGTTGATGAATCGCTTTGTCGGTCTGGTGTCCTTTACCGCAATGTTCGGTTCCCTGCTGATGTGGACCGCAACGCCGGTGAAAATTTTCTTCTCCGAAATCCCGGAAGGCATCTTTGGTAAGAAAACCGTCGAACTTAACGAAAACGGCGTTCCGGCGCGCGCAGCATGGATCCAGTTTCTGATCGTCATCCCGCTGATGATTATCCCGATGCTCGGTTCCAATACCGTGCAGGATCTGATGAATACCATTATTAATATGACCGCCGCAGCGTCCATGCTTCCGCCGTTATTCATCATGCTGGCTTACCTGAATTTACGCGCCAAATTAGATCACCTGCCACGCGATTTCCGTATGGGCTCCCGCCGCACCGGTATTATCGTTGTTTCAATGCTGATCGCGATATTTCCCGCTAGGGTTTTGTCGCTTTGACATTCCCGACTGGCGCGAATATTTCTCGACCATCATTTTTTATAACGTCGGCGGTATTGTTATCTTCCTTGGCTTTGCGTGGTGGAAATACAGTAGATATAAATGGATTAACGGCTGAATAAGCGCCATATCGAAGCGACGCCAGCCAGCAATGTTGATTGAGCAGACTAATAAAAATAGTAGGCATTTTCCCCCTTCCTGATGGGAGGGGGAAAATAGTTTCTGCCTTTATATTTTTCTAGTATTATACCGATAAAAGGCTGGATTCTTTCTTTAGCCATGGATTAACACAATGAAATTAATCACTGCACCATGCAGAGACATTGTCGCCTCTGCCGTTTTGCTATGCCTTTTCTGCGGCAGGAGAAGAAGTACGTCCGGCAGAACATGACGACATAAAACGCCCGCCATTACCATGTCTTCTCCTTCATTTCGTTTTTACGGCGAATTAGGGGTTGGTGGATATATGGATTTAAGAGGGTGAAGAATAAACATAAATACAGCGACGGCACCTATATCGAAGGTGGCCTGGAGATGAAGTACGGCTCTCTGTTCGGCCTGATTATGAAGGCTGGACCGTGAGGCCGACCACGACGGTAGTCGCCCCTGGTGCCTGACCATAGCTCGGTGGTTTCGAAGGTGGGATTAACCGTTTCTTATGGCGGTTATCGAACCAATGATGGCACCGAAATCATGCTCAGTCTGCGTCAGGATTCCTCACTGGATGACCTGCAATGGTGGCGACTTTACACCCGATTCTCGGGCTACGTTATTCCCCATACCCGCGACATTATGACCGCGCTGAAGGTTCAGAACTTAAGCGGCAAACTTTCGTTATAGCGTCACCGCCACACCTGCCGGACATCATGACGAAAGCAAAGCCTGGCGTACATTTCGGCAAATACGATTGCTACTACGACAAATACACCTATCCGGAGTCTACGGGTGCGGTTACATCCAGTATGACCTTGCCGAAGGCATCACCGACGAACGGTCTGGAAATCACCGACGGCACAGGACAGCTCGATCCTCACGGGCCTGCTAACTCCGCAACTTTGCCGCTCGCGCCTTGGCACGATACCGGACGCGCCGACGGGCTGGACGAGCAACTGGAAGTGAAGTGGATGATGGTGAGCGCCATGATGAAGCGTTAAGGCGTTTATTCTCGACCGCTTACACCTACGCCAACATCGCCCTGACCACGCTGACGATGAAACCACCTCTTTCATGCAGTTTGGTATCTGGTAGTCAATACGGCGGCGGACGTTCGCCACGGCTTTTGATAGCCGCTTCTACATGAAAAATGCCTCTCACGATCCCAGCTGACCAAATCTTCCTGACGCAACATTCTCACTGGTAGGAGGACTTAATTTTATGCAGATAAAAACTATTTTATGCCAGAACCTGCGCTCTGCTAGGCCTCTGGTCATGCCCAGAATGCCTAATTATAAGTCGCGATGACCCGTACTGGCGCGCCGCAGTACATGAAGGATTACGATTACGACGATCACCAGTGTTTTAATCCGTTTTTCGATCCCGGAGCTTGGCACGGTCATCTGTCGCCAGACGGCCCGACGACGGCGGCTTTCCGGGCGTTGCGCTGCTGACGGGAAAGTATACATCAACTTCATGGCCAGCAATTTCGCCGCCTGACCGTCTGGCAGGACGGCAAGAAAGTCCACTCTCACGCTGGAGGCATACAGTATTCCCGTGCGCTGGTGCAAAAACTGACAGCAAAAGACGTGCAAGTCAAATGACTCTGCGCTTCGCCACGCCGCGCACGTCACCTACCTTTACTAATATCACCATAAACTGCTGGATCGCGTGGATGGCGAACTGCTGGAAAAACTGGAAGCGAAAAAGAAGGGAAACCGCTTTCCGATAAAACCATGGCGGCCAGCACCGCCGATCACCGCAACCAGGGCCACTGGACGGCCGGACCCCGCCGCAGGCGTCATCTGGATCCGCTGACCTCCGGCGAATCGGAACATCAGGTGCATAAATCCCTGCCGGTGCAGACTGAAATCAACGGTAATCGCTTTACCAGTAGGCGCATATCAACGGTTCGACCACGCTCTTTACTACTGATTCCCATCTGCTGACCGCTCAGGAAGTTAGCAAAGAGCAAATGGCAGATCCGCGATATTCTGGCGCGTCCGGCGTTTTATCTCGCCGCCTCGCAGCAACGCTGGGAAGAATACCTGAAGAAAGGGGTGACCAATCCGGATGCGACGCCGGAACAGAGGCGCGTCGCAGTGAAAGCGATTCCAACGCTCAACCAGACCGGCGCTGACCTGGGTCTTGTGAAATTTAACACCGTTACACCGTCGGTGACCGGGCGCTGGTTCTCCGGCAATCAGACTCGGCCGTGGGATACCTGGAAGCAGGCGTTTGCGATGGCGCATTTCAATCCGGATATCGCCAAAGAGAATATCCGCGCGGTCTTCTCCTGGCAGATCCAGCCTGGCGACAGCGTGCGTCCGCAGGATGTGGGCTTTGTCCCCGACCTGATAGCGTGGAACCTTAGCCCCGAGCGTGGTGGCGATGGCGGCAACTGGAACGAACGTAATACCAAACCCAGCCTTGCCGCCTGGTCGGTGATGGAAGTATACAACGTCACCCAGGATAAAGCCTGGTTGGCAGAGATGTACCCGAAACTGGTGGCCTATCACGACTGGTGGTTACGTAACCGCGATCATAACGGCAACGGGGTGCCGGAATATGGCGCGACCCGCGACAAAGCCCACAACACCGAGAGCGGCGAGATGCTGTTTACGGTGAAAAAAGGCGATAAAGAAGAGACGCAGTCTGGGCTGAACAACTACGCCCGCGTGGTGGAGAAAGGCCAGTACGACAGTCTGGAAATTCCGGCACAGGTCGCTGCGTCGTGGGAATCGGGGCGTGATGATGCCGCCGTCTTTGGTTTTATCGACAAAGAACAGTTGGATAAATATGTCGCTAATGGCGGCAAACGTAGCGACTGGACGGTGAAATTCGCCGAAAACCGCAGTCAGGACGGAACGTTGCTGGGCTACTCGCTATTGCAGGAGTCGGTGGATCAGGCCAGCTATATGTACAGCGATAACCATTATCTGGCGGAGATGGCAACCATCCTCGGTAAGCCAGAAGAGGCCAAACGCTATCGCCAGTTGGCACAGCAGCTCGCGGACTACATCAACACCTGTATGTTCGACCCGACTACCCAGTTCTACTATGACGTACGTATTGAAGATAAACCACTGGCGAACGGCTGCGCGGGCAAACCGATTGTTGAGCGCGGTAAAGGGCCGGAAGGCTGGTCGCCGCTGTTTAACGGTGCGGCAACGCAGGCCAATGCCGACGCGGTGGTGAAGGTGATGCTCGATCCTAAAGAGTTCAACACATTTGTTCCGCTGGGAACGGCGGCGTTAACCAATCCGGCTTTTGGCGCTGATATCTACTGGCGCGGGCGCGTATGGGTGGATCAGTTCTGGTTTGGTCTGAAAGGGATGGAGCGTTACGGTTATCGTGATGATGCCCTGAAGCTGGCGGATACGTTCTTCAGGCACGCCAAAGGATTAACCGCCGATGGCCCAATTCAGGAGAATTACAACCCGCTGACAGGCGCGCAGCAAGGCGCACCAAATTTCTCCTGGAGTGCCGCTCATTTGTATATGTTGTATAACGATTTTTTCCGTAAGCAGTAATTTGCAACGGCTGGCGGATGCGGCGTGAACGCCTTATCCGCCCTACATGTGCAATCCCCCAAGCCGGATAAAACACGGCAAGCGTCGCATCCGGCGTTACCACCGGGCGTATTCTTTTTGAATCCCATCACAAACCCCGCACTCCCCTTTTCCCTTTTCTCCATCGACGGCTAAATTAGAACTCATCCGACTACATAACAATTATTTTACATACTGGACAATTTTATGAGCTACCCGTCGCTGTTCGCCCCGCTGGATTTAGGTTTTACCACGTTAAAAAACCGCGTGTTGATGGGTTCAATGCACACCGGGCTGGAGGAATACCCGGACGGTGCTGAACGGCTGGCTGCGTTTTATGCCGAACGCGCCCGTCACGGCGTGGCGCTGATTGTCAGCGGCGGCATTGCACCAGATTTAACAGGCGTTGGCATGGAAGGTGGCGCAATGCTCAACGACGCCAGCCAGATCCCACACCATCGCACCATTACCGAAGCCGTACATCAGGAAGGCGGCAAAATCGCCCTGCAAATTTTGCATACCGGGCGCTACAGCTACCAACCGCATCTGGTCGCACCGTCCGCATTGCAGGCCCCCATCAACCGTTTCGTTCCTCACGAACTCACCCATGAAGAGATCCTGCAACTGATCGACGATTTCGCCCGCTGCGCGCAACTGGCGCGGGAGGCCGGATACGATGGCGTCGAAGTGATGGGCTCTGAAGGGTATTTGATCAACGAATTTCTGACGCTGCGCACCAATCAGCGTAGTGACCAGTGGGGCGGCGATTACCGCAACCGGATGCGATTTGCCGTAGAAGTAGTGCGTACGGTGCGCGAACGCGTCGGCAACGACTTCATTATTATTTACCGGTTGTCGATGCTCGACCTAGTCGAAGGCGGCGCGCACTTTGCCGAAACGGTAGACTGGCGCAGGCCATCGAAGCGGCTGGCGCAACCATTATTAAATACTGGCATTGGCTGCATGAAGCGCGTATTCCGACCATCGCCACGCCCGTGCCTGGCGCGGTGCATTTAGCTGGGTCACGCGCACCTAAAGGTTACGTCTCGCTGCCGCTGGTGACCACCAACCGGATTAACGATTGCAGGTCGCCGAGGATATTTCTCGCGCGGCGATGCCGATATCGGATCCATGGCGCGACCATTTCTCGCTGATGCGGAACTGCTGTCAAAAGCGCAATCAGGGCGAGCCGATGGTCACCACTTTTATTGGCTGCAATCAGGCCTGCCTCGATCAGATCTTCGTTTGCAAGTCACCTCGCGCCTGTGAATCCTTGCGCCTGCCACGAACCAAAATGCCAATCCTTCCTGCCGGCAGAAAAAAAATCTGGCGGTGGTCGGTGCGGGGCCGCCGGGCTGGCGTTTGCCATTAACGCGGCGGCGCGTGGGCATCAGGTAACATTGTTCGATGCCCACAGCGGATTGGCGGCAGTTTATATCGCCAACAGATCCCCGGCAAAGAGGAGCTTTACGGAACGCTGCGCTATTACCACCGGATGATTGAAGTGACGGGCGTGACGCTGAACTCAATCACACCGTGACGGCGGATTAGTTACAGGCGTTCCATGGAACGATCCGCGCCAGTGGGATCGTGCTACGTGTTCCGCCTATCGACGGATCGATCATCTGAAGGTATTGAGTTATCTCGATGTATGCGCGACAAAGCGCCGGCGGGCAACAAAGTTGCCGATTATCGGTCGTGGGGGGATTGGTTTGACACGGCGATGCATTAAATCAGCCGGCGAATCCACCAGCCAGAATATCGCCGGGTTCTGTAATGAGTGGGCGATCGACAGCAGCCTACAACAGGCCGGCGGTTAAGCCCGAGGGAGTGCAGATCGCGCAGCCGACTGCAAATTGTGTGCTCCAGCGCAAAGCCAGCAAACCGGACAGGGGTTAGGCAAAACCGCCGGCTGGATCGATCGCACCACCCTGCTCTCGCGGGGTGTGAGACGATTCCCGGCGAAGTTATCAGAAGATTGACGATGACGGTCTGCATGTGGTGTTAACGGCGAGTCGCAGGTATTAGCAGTGGACAATGTGCGATCCGCGCAGGGCAAGAGCCAAACCGCGCGCTGGCGCAACCGCTGATTGATAGCGGGAAAACTGTGATTTAATTGGCGGCTGCGATGTGGCTATGGAGCTGGACGCACGACGGGCAATTGCCCAGGGAACACGGCTGGCGCTGGAGATTTAAATCGTTATTTTAAGCGCCGGATGCAACCCATCGGTACGTCGCGTTAATCAATAAACAAGGCGGGAGAAATGCCGAATTGCGTTGCCAATTTTTTAGCGTGTTCCAGCGTTAATTTCCTCTTCTCGCTCAAAACGCGTGACACCATAGATTTACTGCCAATTTCCGGCAATATGGGAAGGGGTTAAACCATATTGATTCATAAGGGTACGAATTACGGCTATACCGCCAGGCATGGCTTGAGCCATGGCATTAATTCCGCAAATTCGGCGCCAATCTTCCCACGCGGTTATTTTCTGCAGACACCAGTTCAGCAAGGGTTTTCAGGATTGTTGAGCAGCAGATGATTTACCAGTTCCAGTGCTCTGCTGTACCGTTCTCGTTCCGAATACCCGCCAGAAAAGGTGCCACCGCAGTTAGCTTTTCTCCTGCTTGCAAGATGTCGGCAATCGCAATCATTTTTTCCCCTTAGTACGATGAACAGCGGTAAAGAAATCGTATCTTTTATGCGTCATAACTTCACGCATGATAGCACTTTGCGATTCAAAAAAAGACCATTGCTACAACACGTAATTCATTGCCCCAACATTGAAAACATAATGCTTATCCAGATATTTGAAGTTATCCAGAGATGGAATACTGCTTTTAATGACTCAGGTTTTTTGAAATATCCCTTAGCAATCGTGTTCCCCAGAGCCACCAACTCCGTTTTATGTTGCGGGTATTTTTCCGCAGCATTTTTCAATGCTTTTTGAGTTATCAGGTGCATTCTTCATCACGTCGTTTCTACAAATTGGCAATATGATAGACATCTGTTGACAGAGATCAACTAATGAATTTATCTGTGTGACGGAAGAATAAACGTAGAAAAACGCTAAACAAGAGAATGTAGATAGATGGTGAGAGGATTTTTTGTTTTTATGGAAGCGCGATTCCAGAGAACTGGGCAGACATCGCCGGACGGCGACGCTTGCCGCGGTTATCTGGCCTACGGTAACGCGTGCTGGAACGTAGGCCGGATAAGGCGTTTACGCCGCATCCGGCAGGTAACTCCCTATCTTACCGACGACGCCCCAGCTTCACTGCTTTTCAGCACCACAAATTTATTATTCGTCGCAATAGTGGTGCAGTCGCCGAAAATTTTCTTCAGTTTATGGAAGTAATCCAGGTGACGGTTGGCAATGATATACAACTCGCCGTTGATTTTCAGGCAGCGGCGGCATGGTGGAACATCTCCCAGGCGACGTTATCGGTCAGCGCATGTTGCTGATGAAACGGCGGGTTGCAGAGCACAGCATTAAACCGGCAAAGGCTCCACGCCGGAGAGCGCGTTGTCGATCAGAAACTCGCAGCTATTGAACGCCTCTGGCATGTTGGTTTCAACGTTCAAACGGCTGGGAAGCAACCGCCATCGGCGATTCATCGACAAACACCACTTTCGCCTGCGGGTTTTTATCAAGCAGCGTCAGACCAATAGCGCCATTACCGCAACCGAGATCGACAATCTCCCCCTTCGAGATTCTGGGGCAGATGTTGCATAAAAGAAGCGCGCGCCGATATCAAGCCCGGTGCGGAGAAGACATTCGCATGGTTATGGATAGTCCAGTCAGTACCTTCCAGCTTCCAGCTAACGGTTCTTGCGGCGCATCGGCCAGCGGCGGTTCATTTGACGTGTAATTAATCAGGCGCGCTTTTTGATGCCAGCGTGGTGGTGGTCGGGCCGAGCACTTTTTCGAACAGTTCCAGCGTGGAAGTGTGATGTCATGGGCTTTGGCACCGGCAAAGCCGGCGTATCCGACGTGACCACTTTGCGCAGCGCACGCAGTTGTTGTTCAGCAATGCCAGTGTTTTCGGACTTCGATCAGCACCACACCTGGCTGTTGCGGGTAGTCGGCGGTGCTGTCGAGCACTTTACGCTCGACTCATCAATCCCGTTGAGGCGTAAATCGGCGCGTCGCCAGTTCACCGACGTATGAGTCGCCAATGCTGTACGGCTTGATCTTTCCGCCAGCGCGCAGCTTAAACGCACCAAAGGCATCATTCAGGATCAACACCTGGGCCGCGGATTTCTGCGTCGTCCAACCGTCGGCAGCAAATATTCATCCGCCGCTTCCCACGCCTGTAGGCGGGTTAACGTCATCCGTCGCCGGAAAACGTTGTAGTGTCAGTGAACGGAAACCGTTGTCTAAGTGGCTCATGGCCCTCCTGAACGACAAAAATTTCGACGTTGCCCCTGAAAAGGGTGCGTGAGTATACCCTTTTTCTCTTTTCGTGGGCGGTTATGAGCAATCTTACTTATCTTCAGGGTTATCCCAGCAGCTACTTTCCCAGGTGCTAATGCTGATTAACGAACAGCGTCTGGGCGATGTGCTGGCAAAACGCTATCCGGGAACACACGACTACGCCACCGATAAAGCCCTCTGGCAATATACTCAGGATTTAAAAAATCAGTTTCTGCAAATGCCCCGCCTATTTAATAAAGTGATGTATGACAATAAGATCGATGTGCCAAACGTGCTCGGTTACATACCGCTGTTTCTCGTGTGCAGGGCGGCAAAGCTAAAAGCAAGCGGGAGATATTGCGTCGCTACCGTGTTTCGCAACGCGCCGGAACCGTTTTTGCGCATGATCGTGCAATGAGCTGGCGCACCTGAAGGAGAAAGAGCATAACAAAGCGTTCTATCAATTGTGCTGCCATATGGAGCCGCAGTACCACCAGCTTGAGTTCGACACCCGGCTGTGGCTAACCAAGTTGTCGCTTGGGCAGGACAAAATCTGAAAATGATGTCAGGCGTTATCTTTTTTTTCTTTAGCGCCTAAAATTCGACCTCCCCCCTTTCGTTAAGGATAAAACGACCACGCCTGCGCGCATTTGCCCGCTTTCTTCTCCGTATTTGTTTCTTGCTGGACTCTAAAGATTGCCTGCTTACTGTTACTTGTGGCAGGAGCGACCATTTTTTATCGCCGATTGAGAATGGTCAACGCCAGCAAGCAGCTGACCTGGAGCGATGTCAACGCAGTTCCGGCGCGTAACGTGGGCTTGATCCCGGGGCGGCTGCCGGTAATCGCCACTTTACCCGACGTATTGATACCTACAGCGTTGTACCACGCGGAAAAGTGAAATGGCTACTGGTAAGTGGCGATAACGGACTAAAAAATTACTATGAAGCATCAGGTATGCAGAAGGCTTTGATCGCGAAGGCGTACCGGCGAAAAGCGATCTTGCGACTATGCCGGACTCCAACGCTTGATTCGAGCGGGCGTGCCAAAAGGCGTTTGGGGAAAACCATATCACCATTATCTCGCAAGAATTTCATAACCAACGCGCCATCTGGCTGGCAAAACAGTACGGCATCGACGCTATCGGGTTTAACGCGCCAGACCTGAGTATGAAGCACGGTTTTGACACCGAACTGCGAAGAGTTGCTCGCGTCAGCGCGGTGATTGACGCAAAAACTCCTCATCGTCAGCCAAGATCGGCCATCGGTCATGATTGGGCCGTTTAGTGAGCATGGCTGTCCGCCAAAGAATAATGCGTAGTTCTGCGCACGTCAAGATGTAAAGGCGTGCTACATTTATGGCAGAATCCCTTTATGGAGTATCCACGCGTTATGATACGTTTCGCTGTGATTGGTACGAACTGGATCACTCGCCAGTTCGTCGAGGCCGCCCATGAGAGCGGAGACAAGTTAACCGCCGTATATTCCCGCAGCCCGAAACAGGCCCAGCACTTCGCCAATGATTTTTCTGTCGAGAACATCCGTTTACCTGGCTGGAAGCGATGGCGGAAAGCGATGCCATTGACGTGCAGATCGCCAGCCCAACGCCCTGCACTTTTCCCGATACAGAACTTTTCCTTAGCCATAAAATTCATGCGATTTGCGAGAGCTCACTGGCGTCGAATCTGGTGGAAGTGGATGCCGCCATTGCCTGTGCGCGGGGAAAATCAGGTGGTGCTGTTTGAGGCATTTAAAACCGCCTGCCTGCCGAACTTCATTTGCTGCGCCAGGCGCTGCCGAAGTCGGCAAATTGCGTAAAGTCTTTTTCAACTATTGCCAGTATTCCTCGCGTATTTAATGTTACCCTGGATGGCTAGATCCCAACACCTTTAATCTCGGCATTCTTAACGGTTCAATTATGGATATCGGCTTTTACTGCCTGGCGTTGGCGGTAGCGTTATTTGGTGAGCCGAAAAGCGTGCAGGGACAACTGCCAGTTCATACCTGCAAGCGGCGTACATGCCCAACACGGCGTGGCGGTGATGGATTACGGTGGATTCAGCGTCACCTTGCAGCACCAAAGGTCAGTGATTCTGTCCTCGGAAGCGAGATTCAGGCGAAGTGGGATCGCTCCTTATCCAAAAACTGTCTGAATGCCAGAAAGTGTGCTTCGTGCCGCGTGGCAGCCAGATGCACGATCACCCAGCCGCAGCATATTAATACCATGCTTACGAAGCAGAGCTGTTCGCTACCCTGGTGGATGAGCATCTGGTGGATTATCCAGGGCTGGCGGTCAAATGCATTACAGCCAAATCTGCTCAACCGAGATTCGCCGCCAGACGTGATTTTTCCGGCAGATAGCGTAAAACTATAATTGCCAAAGTAAAACAGTGTAAGGCATGTAAATATACTATTGACTCGGCTGAATGGTCTGTCAATACTTTGTTACCTGCAAAGGGGAGTACTTCATCGCCGGTCGATCGTCATTACGATGTGTGAAAACCACATCCGGTCACCGGCAAGCCCGAAAGGAATACGCAGACGTATTCCTTTTTGTCAAGTGAGACCTTGCCGGAAGGCGAGGTCTATGCATAAAAGCAGCGGGCTGATGTCTTCCGACGTTGGCCGTTTTTTTATGTGTAAGGAACTTCTATGAATATGTTGTACGCCTGTTGCTATGGGGCGGATTCGCTGTGGTCGTCGCCATTATGTGGGCGATCGACCTGTTGTTGCAGGGGCGTCGTGGGGCACATGCCATGACCATCAGAACAGGCTGCGGCCTGGTCGCTGGTCTGGGTGACGCTGTCGTTACTGTTTAACGCCGCTTTCTGGTGGTATCTGGTGCAAACCGAAGGTCGCGCCGTTGCCGATCCACAGGCCCTGGCCTTTCTCACGGGTTATCTGATTGAGAAATCGCTGGCGGTCGATAACGTCTTTGTCTGGCTGATGTTGTTCAGCTATTTCTCCGTTCCGGCGGCATTACAACGTCGCGTGCTGGTGTATGGCGTGCTCGGGGCGATTGTTCTGCGTACCATCATGATCTTCACAGGCAGCTGGCTGATTTCGCAGTTCGACTGGATCCTGTATATCTTCGGTGCCTTCCTGCTGTTTACCGGCGTGAAGATGGCGCTCGCCCATGAAGATGAATCAGGCATTGGCGACAAGCCGCTGGTGCGCTGGCTACGCGGTCATTTGCGCATGACCGACACCATCGACAACGAGCATTTCTTTGTGCGTAAGAATGGATTGCTGTACGCCACACCGCTGATGCTGGTACTGATTCTGGTGGAATTGAGCGACGTGATTTTTGCCGTGGATAGCATTCCGGCTATCTTCGCCGTGACCACTGACCCGTTCATTGTGCTGACCTCAAACCTGTTTGCAATCCTCGGCCTGCGTGCGATGTATTTCCTGCTGGCGGGCGTAGCAGAGCGTTTCTCGATGCTCAAATATGGCCTAGCGGTGATTCTGGTGTTTATCGGTATCAAGATGCTGATTGTCGACTTCTACCATATTCCAATCGCCGTCTCGCTGGGCGTGGTGTTTGGCATTCTGGTGATGACGTTTATTATCAACGCCTGGGTGAATTATCGGCATGATAAGCAGCGGGGATAACTCATTCCAGACAAAGGTGAGCTATTAATTATGTAATCGGCTTGTAGCTTCTACAAAAAGACCGCACGGGTGTTGGTGGCGTCAAAATCGCCGAAGCGTTCCCTGGAGGCCGGGGCGACGCATCGATGGCGAGGGCGCATCTTACAGGGACGTTCCCTTGCGCCGACCCGGTAGCCGCAAGGGATAAGCTGAGGGAATCGCGCAGCGGCGATTTTGTTCGCCAGAGCCGGGCGGTGGGGGCGGCGTCAATTTGCGCACCCTCCGCGCTCCCTGCGCCAGTGACTTTATATGGCATCACACATTAAAGGAGCGCAACCGTTCTCATATTCCAAATAGTTTTTGCCCATACTGTTATCTAATCAGCCTTCATAGCCGTCCTTCCCTCTGTTTATGTTAAATAAATGCAACCATTAAGTTGCAAAACATGACCTCTCTTTAAAATCCAGCATTTTTCGCTTCCCGAAGCTGTAACTTTCCTTATACTCGACCTTGCAAACACTTTGTTACATCCTGAAAGATGCGTCGACAGAACGCACCAGGGATGTGCGACAACACAATGAAAGGATCGAAAAATGACTACGCAACGTTCACCGGGGCTATTCCGGCGTCTGGCTCATGGCAGCCTGGTAAAACAAATCCTGGTCGGCCTTGTTCTGGGGATTCTTCTGGCATGGATCTCAAAACCCGCGGCGGAAGCTGTTGGTCTGTTAGGTACTTTGTTCGTCGGCGCACTGAAAGCTGTTGCCCCCATCCTGGTGTTGATGCTGGTAATGGCATCTATTGCTAACCACCAGCACGGGCAGAAAACCAATATCCGTCCTATTTTGTTCCTCTATCTGCTGGGCACCTTCTCTGCAGCTCTGGCCGCAGTAGTCTTCAGCTTTGCCTTCCCTTCTACCCTGCACTTGTCCAGTAGCGCGGGTGATATTTCGCCGCCGTCAGGCATTGTCGAAGTGATGCGCGGACTGGTAATGAGCATGGTTTCCAACCCCATCGACGCCCTGCTGAAAGGTAACTACATCGGGATTCTGGTGTGGGCGATCGGCCTCGGCTTCGCACTGCGTCACGGTAACGAGACCACCAAAAACCTGGTCAATGATATGTCGAATGCCGTTACCTTTATGGTGAAACTGGTCATTCGCTTCGCACCGTTCGGTATTTTTGGGCTGGTTTCTTCTACCCTGGCAACCACCGGTTTCTCCACACTGTGGGGCTACGCGCAACTGCTGGTCGTGCTGGTTGGCTGTATGTTACTGGTGGCGCTGGTGGTTAACCCATTGCTGGTGTGGTGGAAAATTCGTCGTAACCCGTTCCCGCTGGTGCTGCTGTGCCTGCGCGAAAGCGGTGTGTATGCCTTCTTCACCCGCAGCTCTGCAGCGAACATTCCGGTGAATATGGCGCTGTGTGAAAAGCTGAATCTGGATCGCGATACCTATTCAGTTTCTATTCCGCTGGGAGCCACCATCAATATGGCGGGCGCAGCAATCACCATTACCGTGTTGACGCTGGCTGCGGTTAATACGCTGGGTATTCCGGTCGATCTGCCCACAGCGCTGCTGTTGAGCGTAGTGGCTTCTCTGTGTGCCTGTGGCGCATCCGGCGTGGCGGGGGGTTCTTTGCTGCTGATCCCACTGGCCTGTAATATGTTCGGTATTTCGAACGATATCGCCATGCAGGTGGTTGCCGTCGGCTTTATTATCGGCGTATTGCAGGACTCTTGCGAAACCGCGCTGAACTCTTCAACTGACGTGCTGTTCACTGCGGCAGCTTGCCAGGCGGAAGACGATCGTCTGGCAAATAGCGCCCTGCGTAATTAATTGTTTAACCCCTTTCGTCTATGGCGGGAGGGGTTTTCTCTACTTTAAACGGATCAATTCCCCTTTTCTGCATCCGCCAGAAACGAATGATATTCAGGCCATTCATAAGCAGAAAACTACCCTCAATCATCGTGCCGCCTATCGACCCCGCCCAGAAGTTGTGAATCACCCAGCAACACGTTGAAAACCACATAACTTGCGGCGCATGGTCAGCCCTTTACAGCGGAATCGCCCAGGTACTGACAATCGTGCCGATAACCGGCAATAGTTCGACGGATGATGGAACTTCGCGAGGCCAGAATTCCGCCAGTCAGCACAATAAAAATCGCCATTACCCATAGCTGCGCGTGAGTAAGGTAATGATGTACGAGAATGGCATTCTAAGGATGGCACTGGCGCCAGCAGGGATAGGTGCCCAGAAGAAAAAAATGTACGCCAATAACGGCGCTATCGACCGAAAGCTGCTTTTTGAAGCGACGTTCGTCACGATTGAAAAATCTTGTGATACCAATCGGAAAGGCGATGACACCCACGCCCTGGGCCACCAATCGCGGTCATGATAAATCCTCACGGTATGGAAAAGCAAACGGCGCTTCATGTTACTGAAACGCCATTTTTCCTAACAACTCATTTCGACTTTATAGCGTTACGCCGCTTTTGAAGATCGCCATTCGCGGAAGTGGTTACACTCGTTACAGGTTTGCTTGCCTTTGGCAAACTCAACGATGGTGTCGATAAATTCTTCCAGCAACTGCGGCATCGCTTTACCGTCAATCAACTAACCGCGTAAAGTCGATGCCAGTTTATTTCTTCGCCGCCAGTTCACTGTTGGTGGCGATTTCCGCCCGTCGGCACAAATCCACCATCCGGCGTGCCACGACCAGTACTGAACAGCGCCGTCTGGCAGCCCGCACCCGCCAGGGCGCTGGTGCGCTACGGCATCGTTACCCGGCGCACTTTGACAGGTTGCGGTCGCGCGTTTCAGACGCTCGCCGTAACGCAGCACGTCAACCACGACGCTGAACCCGCTTTCTCGGGTACAGCCAGTGATTTGTCTTCCAGCGTGGTGATACCGCCCGCTTTGTTCCCGGCGATGGGTTTTCATAAATCGGCAGGAAATCATCGGGCAATAAAGTACTGTTTGAAGTGGTTGACCATGGTGACCAGTTTTTCAAACGTTGCTTCGTCGCGGCAATGGTCCATCAGCAACTGCTCTGCGCCAAACATCTACGGCACTTCGGTCAGTACGGTAGTACCGCCGTTAGCAATCGCGTAGTCGGAGAACGCCCCAGCATCGGGTTAGCAGGTGATTACCAGAAAGACCGTCAGAACCACCGCACTCCAGACCAAACTTCAGTTCGCTGAGTTTGCCTGGCTCGCGTTTATCGTTGCGCATCACGTTATACAGCTGATGCAAATGCTTGATTCCGGCTTCGATCTCGTCATCCTGCTGTTGGCAAATCATGAAATGAACGCGTTAGGAATAGATATCGCCCAGCGTTTCACGGAATGCGGCGACCTGGGTTGTTTTAGCAGCCCAGACCAATCACCAGCACTGCGCCCTGCGTTTGGGTGGCGCACCATGTTTTGCAGCATGGTGCGGGTGTTGATGTGATCGTCGCCCAGTTGTGAGCAGCCATAGGTGTGGCTGAAGAGGAACACGCCGTCGGTACCTTCGGCGTTGTTGGTCTCTTTCAGGAAACGGTTCTGGATTTGCCGCGCGATGCCGTTGACACAGCCCACGGTTGGCAGGATCCACAGCTCGTTACGCACCCCGACATCGCCGTTAGCGCGACGATAGATCTGCACTTCAGGATCTGCCGCTTGCGCAGGCAGATCCTGAAAATCAAGTTGATAGCGATACTGATCCAGATCGCTCAGATTCGTGCGCGTATTGTGGGCGTGGACGTGTTCCCCCGCCGCAATATCCGCCAATGCATAACCAATCGGCAGGCCATATTTGATGACGTTGGCCCCTTTTGCGATATCCGTTAACGCAAATTTATGTCCACGAGCAACATCCTGGCGCAGCGTAACAGTCTGGTTATCGACACTGACTTCTGTGCCTTCAGCCAAATCTGCTAAAGCGACCGCGACGTTATCCAGCGCATGGATCTTGATGTATTGCATATCAACCCCAGACCTTAGTTCAGTTCAATGGCGAAGTAGTCACGCGCATTGTTAAAGCAAATATTTTTCACCATCTCGCCCAGCAGGTTGATGTCCGCCGGTGCTTCGCCCGCTTCCACCCAGCGACCGATCATCTGGCACAGAATGCGGCGGAAGTATTCGTGACGGGTGTATGACAGGAAGCTACGGCTGTCAGTCAGCATACCGACAAAGCGGCTCAGCAGACCGAGCTGCGCCAGTTGGGTCATCTGACGTTCCATACCGTCTTTCTGATCGTTAAACCACCAGCCGGAACCGAACTGCATTTTGCCCGGCATACCTTCGCCCTGGAAGTTACCGATCATGGTGCCCAGCACTTCGTTATCGCGCGGGTTCAGGCAGTAGAG
The DNA here is from genome assembly GCA_048288465.1 of Shigella flexneri. Taxonomy (GTDB): domain Bacteria; phylum Pseudomonadota; class Gammaproteobacteria; order Enterobacterales; family Enterobacteriaceae; genus Enterobacter; species Enterobacter flexneri_B. The sequence continues at coordinate 3,136,099 of CP182556.1, forward strand.
AATGGTTTTCGGCAGCAGGTTTTCTTCGTTCTGCTTGCTCAGCAGCTTAGACAACTCTTCCGCCATCGGACGGTCGTTGATGGAGTCAAAGCCTACATCCGGCCCCAGCAGTTTGAACTGACGCAGGTTGTTATTACGCAGCGCGCCAATGTGGTACTGCTGTACCCAGCCGCGACGTGCATATTCGGCACCAAGGAACACCAGTACCGCAGTTTTGAACTGTGCCACTTCGTGCTCGCTCAGGGTTTCGCCAGCCAGACGGCGCGCCAGAATGCTGTCCAGTTCCGCTTCGTTCGCTTCAGCAAACATCACCACGTCCAGCGCATGGTCAGACACTTTACAGCCGTGAGCGGCGAAGTGATCCAGACGTTTGGTCAAGGCAGTTTGCAGGTCAGCAAAGCGGCGAATGTCGGTATCGGAAACTTCGCCCAGCTTCGCCATGTAGTCGTTAAAGGTCGCCTGTTCGATATTGAAGGCTTTGTCCGGACGCCAGCTCGGCAGCACTTTGATGGTGAAAGAGCCGTCTTTGGCGATCTCTGCGTGATGCTCCAGAGAATCGATCGGGTCATCGGTGGTGCCGACCATTTTCACGTTCATCTGCTGCATGATGCCGCGCGCGGAGAAGTTATCCTGCGCCAGCAGTTCGTTACATTCGTTCCAGATTTCATCGGCAGTTGACGGAGAAAGCAATTTGCCAGTGATACCGAACGGACGACGCAGTTCGAGGTGCGTCCAGTGGTATAACGGGTTGCCGATAGTGTGCGGAACAGTCGCCGCCCAGGCGTCAAATTTTTCACGGTCAGACGCATCACCAGTACACAGACGCTCAGCCACACCGTTGGTACGCATAGCGCGCCATTTGTAGTGATCGCCCTTCAACCAGATGTCATACAGGTTTTTAAAACGATAGTCTTCCGCAATCTGCTGCGGCGGCAAATGGCAATGGTAATCGAAAATCGGCTGGTCTTTTGCGTAGTCGTGATACAGACGGCGGGCAAATTCGGTATCTAACAGGAAATCTTCAGTCATAAACGGAGTCATTTTCGTCTTCCTCTCAACGAGTGAGCTAGCTTGCTTATGGTGCGATGCTGACAAAGTTATCACACCAATTTCCAGAGTCCGAAGATATTTTCGTGAGTTAGATCAATAAACGTAGTTAAAAAAATTACTCTCAAAGTGGTAAATCTCGCTGCAGGCCGCGCCAGTACTGGCCTCGCTGTCGTCAGGTAATGTCCCTACAAATATTCGCACATTTGTGATGGCTCTCACCTTTTAAGGTTGTATGACAAGTTATCTTTCTGCCGTCGCAAATCATAAGTCGACGGAATGCAAATTGCCGATTCATTCATTTGTTAGATGAATCGGGTTAACCGGTACGGAAGCCGAATTAGCACGAAACTTTCATGGCAACGTTCGGGGCGTGCCGGTTTTTTTTTTCGGTTACCCGGTCGTAACTAACATCTTCAGCCTCTGGCGGGATGATGGCCGCGCTTCCTGCGGATATAACAAAACGATGAGGTTTTACATGCGTAAAATTAAAGGGTTACGTTGGTATATGATCGCACTGGTGACGCTCGGCACCGTGCTTGGTTACCTGACGCGTAACACTGTGGCGGCAGCTGCGCCAACTCTGATGGAAGAGTTAAACATCTCCACCCAACAGTATTCCTATATCATCGCAGCCTATTCTGCTGCTTATACGGTCATGCAACCGGTAGCAGGTTATGTACTGGATGTGCTGGGTACGAAAATCGGTTATGCAATGTTTGCTGTGCTGTGGGCCGTGTTCTGTGGTGCAACCGCGCTGGCAGGTAGCTGGGGTGGCCTAGCTGTTGCTCGTGGTGCGGTCGGTGCCGCGGAAGCAGCGATGATCCCGGCGGGTCTGAAAGCCAGCTCCGAATGGTTCCCGGCGAAAGAGCGTTCCATCGCAGTAGGCTACTTTAACGTAGGTTCTTCGATTGGTGCGATGATTGCGCCGCCGCTGGTGGTATGGGCAATCGTGATGCACAGCTGGCAGATGGCATTTATCATCTCCGGTGCATTGAGCTTTATCTGGGCGATGGCATGGCTGATTTTCTATAAACATCCGCGCGACCAGAAGCATCTGACCGATGAAGAACGCGACTATATTATTAATGGTCAGGAAGCCCAGCACCAGGTGAGCACGGCGAAGAAAATGTCCGTTGGTCAGATCCTGCGTAACCGTCAGTTCTGGGGTATCGCACTGCCGCGTTTCCTTGCAGAACCGGCCTGGGGTACTTTTAACGCGTGGATCCCGCTGTTCATGTTTAAAGTTTACGGCTTTAACCTGAAAGAGATCGCGATGTTCGCCTGGATGCCGATGCTGTTTGCTGACCTCGGTTGTATCCTCGGTGGTTACCTGCCGCCGCTGTTCCAGCGTTGGTTTGGTGTGAACCTGATCGTTTCCCGTAAGATGGTCGTAACGCTGGGTGCTGTGCTGATGATTGGCCCGGGTATGATCGGTCTGTTCACCAACCCGTATGTCGCAATTATGCTGCTGTGTATCGGTGGTTTTGCCCACCAGGCACTGTCTGGCGCGCTGATTACGCTCTCTTCTGACGTGTTCGGTCGTAACGAAGTGGCGACGGCGAACGGTTTAACCGGGATGTCCGCATGGCTGGCAAGTACGCTGTTTGCGCTGGTTGTCGGTGCACTGGCTGACACCATCGGCTTCAGCCCGCTGTTCGCAGTTCTGGCAGTATTTGACCTGCTGGGTGCGCTGGTTATCTGGACCGTATTGCAGAACAAACCGGCGATTGAGGTGGCGCAGGAAACACATAACGATCCCGCACCGCAACATTAACGTTTAACGTAAGTTAGAGGCACATAGCCACCTTATAACCCGACTTCGTCGTTTATATAGAAAAAAGCGTTTGTCCGGTTTGCAGGGTTAATTGATGGTTGGCAAGGAAGGCGTAAAGATTACTGACAATTTGCCCATGTAGTACCCGGCCTGTTTATCCATCACGCTGAATTTATCGACTGCCAGAGTCAAGGGTGTCGGCACACACATCACGGCATAGCGAATACCGGGCAGTACCACCGGACGCACACGTTTCAGGTTAATGCTGTTCCAGACCATATTTTCATTATTGCGCACATCAATTTGCCCACCGGTTTCCGGGTTGTACATTTTGACCCGGTAATCAATGCGTTCTCCCTCGTCGGTGGTGGTCCCTCCCTGACGATAGATAGAGAAGTAACCGTCTCTGCGCCCTGCAGCTGGTCGCCCTTCATCTTTGAGCATGATTTCATAACTGATGGCATTACCGTTAAAACCATCGTACAGGCACATGTCCAACATGGTCAGATCTTGCGCGTAGTTGCTGCCGTTAACGCTTCCTGTTGGATGCAAGTCTAACTGCACCCTTGGCGTGGCGTGGGCGAACTCCGGGAAGAACACGTCAATATGGTTGGGGTCGAGCGTATTCAGGGTAATATTTGCGAAATAGTCCTGGGCCGGGCTGTTCGAATGTAATTTAACTTTCCCCTTCCAGACGCCACCAATCGGCAAATTCTTCATCTCTGTCTGCTCAAGGTAGAGCGTAAGAAACTTTGTATCGTATATATAATAATGTTGACCATCTTCTGTACATGAAGATCTATTAGAATCCGGTAATGCTGCCAACTTACTGATTTAGTGTATGATGGTGATTTTAAGGTGCTTGCGTGGCTTCCATTTCCATCAGATGTCCTTCCTGCTCCGCTACTGAAGGCGTGGTGCGTAACGGCAAAAGCACTGCCGGACATCTGCGCTATCTCTGCTCTCATTGCCGTAAAACATGGCAACTACAGTTCACTTACACCGCCTCTCAGCCCGGTACGCACCAGAAAATCATTGATATGGCCATGAATGGCGTCGGATGTCGCGCCAGTGCACGCATTATGGGCGTTGGCCTCAACACGGTTTTACGTCACTTAAAAAACTCAGGCCGCAGTCGGTAACCTCGCGCATACAACCGGGCAGTGATGTGATTGTCTGCGCTGAAATGGACGAACATTGGGGCTACGTCGGTGCTAAATCACGTCAGCGCTGGCTGTTTTACGCGTATGACAGGATACGGAGGACGGTTGTGGCGCACGTCTTCGGTGAACGCACTCTGGCCACACTGGAGCGTCTTCTGAGCCTGCTGTCGGCCTTTGAGGTCGTGGTATGGATGACGGATGGCTGGCCGCTGTATGAATCACGCCTGAAGGGAAAGCTGCACGTTATCAGCAAGCGTTACACTCAGCGCATTGAGCGACATAATCTGAATCTGAGACAACATCTGGCAAGGCTGGGACGGAAGTCACTGTCGTTCTCAAAATCGGTGGAGCTGCATGACAAGGTCATCGGGCATTATCTGAACATAAAACACTATCAGTAAGTTGGAGTCATTACCAATTCAATCATCAAATTTATATATGACCAATGGCATACCCATGAATAAAGTGGTATGATAACTTCGTCCGCATTCCACTCCGGGAGACGCATATGGAAATCACTGAACCACGCCGTTTGTATCAACAACTTGCTGCTGACCTGAAAGAGCGCATTGAACAGGGCGTCTATCTGGTGGGTGATAAACTGCCTGCCGAACGCTTTATTGCCGATGAAAAGAACGTCAGCCGAACGGTAGTTCGTGAAGCCATCATCATGCTGGAAGTTGAAGGCTATGTGGAGGTGCGTAAAGGTTCAGGTATTCATGTGGTTTCCAACCAGCCGCGTCATCAGCAGGCGGCTGACAATAATATGGAATTCGCCAATTACGGTCCGTTTGAGTTGCTTCAGGCTCGCCAGCTCATCGAAAGTAATATTGCCGAGTTCGCGGCAACTCAGGTAACGAAACAGGACATCATGAACTTATGGCCATCCAGGAGCAGGTGTGCGGCGGACAATGTTCCGCGATTCCGAGTGGGATTTGCATTTCCATATTCAGGTAGCCCTGCGTACGCATACTCTGCCTGGTGCATTGTTGAAAAAATGTGGACCTGAGCGTAGCCATAACCCGTACTGGAAAAAACTGCACGAACACATTGATTCCCGTACCGTCGATAACTGGTGTGATGACCACGATCAAATCCTCAAGGCGCTCATTCGCAACAATTCTCACGCCGCTGAAGCTGGACGTGGCAGCACCGCCACCACAGGTTACGTTATTCAACGAAACCAGCGACGACTTCTAGTTCAATGCCGACCGCTATCGTTCGCCCAAAACCCGGTAGTGCATCGACATGCGACCAGCCGGCAGTAATGAAATACCTGTCCGACAGGCGCTGCGACGCGCCTGTTCGTCTCGTCGGTAAGCGAAAAGTATAAAAGTGTCAGCTTGTGCAAATCCTCTCGCCACCCTCCCCGCATTTCAGCAAAATCAGACTCCACGGACATGTAATTTTGATAACTAATAATGTCTACCTTTGTTACAATTAGATTCAATCAGAATTATGTTTTTGAATGCTTTCTTATCTCACCATTTAACAGGAAATAGTTTAGGCTCGTGTTGATGTATCAAACCCGCAGAACATACCAAAACAGCAATAACATTGCGGTAGGACATCTTTTAAAACCAGTGTGGCGTTGTCCCATTCCACGCGATAATGAATGGAACTTTTGACCGAATTTCGCCGCAAGCCCTGTGGGCGCAGGATTTGAAAACCTTGCGGTCCCATTCGATGATTGGGAATGTCATTTTGTCTTGTTTGTAATTTTGTTCCTTGAAAACGGCTTGCTTCCGGCTGCCTTTTTACCGGGCGACAGTTTACTGGTATTGGTCGGCGTTTATTGCGAAGTGCTATGGGCTATCCGCAAACGATTCTGCTGCTGACCGTTGCCGCCAGCCTCGGCTGCTGGGTCAGCTGATATTCAGGGGCGATGGCTGGGCAATACCCGCACCGCAAACCGGCTATTCATTTACCCGCGCATTATCATCAACGCGCAGCACCATCTTTTTCATAAAGACTGGTTGACTGTGCTGTTAATTCTGTTGCTTTATTGCGTTTTGTCAGAACACTTCTGCAGACGATTGCCGGGTTATCAGGGCTGAATAACGCGCGCTTTCAGTTTTTCAACTGGATGAGCGGTCTGCTGTGGGTATTGATCCTGACAACTCTGGGTTACATGCTCGGCAAAACGCCGTATTTAAAGTACGAGGACCAGCTGATGTCATGCCTGATGCTGCTCCCGGTGGTGCTGCTGGTGTTTGGCCTGGCAGGTTCTCTGGTCGTGTTATGGAAAAAGAAATATGGAAATCGGGGGTAAGCGATGGGAATACCTCGCATGTCGCTTCGCCAGCTAGCCTGGTCCGGCGCTGTTTTACTTCTGGTCGGCACGCTGTTGCTGGCCTGGCCCGCGGTTCGCCAGCAGAGTCTACGCTGGCGATTCGTGCCGTTCATCAAGGCACAGACGATGCCAGACGGTTTTTCAATCTGGCATCACCTTGACGCTCATGGCATTCCTTTCGGAAGTATGACCCCCAAAACGACACTCTGTTAATTACCTTTGACTCCAGCGACCAGCGCGCCGCTGCAAAAGCGGGTCCTCGACAGAACTTGCCCAAGGCTACATCATTGCGCAGCAGGACAATAACAGTCAGGCTATGCAGTGGCTGACCCGGCTACGGGATACTCTCATCGCTTCGGATAACTTCCTGTTATCCGAAACAGGTCACTCACTTTGGTGATTTCACCGTAACTGTCTATGATTAATGAGGCGGTGGTTAAACACTACCGCTTTGTCGTCCTGATAATTGTTCCTTTGTAGTAGGTCCGAATCACAATGGAAGGTTCAGAACGAAATACCGCATTGCTTTAGCTGTTCTCTTTTTGCTCTTAGTGCTGGTAGTTATGCCACTACCCTGTGTCAGGAAACAGCAAATATCCTTAAGGAGATTAGGATGCCCAAACACCAAAACCAGATCGTATTGACGGTCTGAATAAAGCCCAAGTGAAGTCGGCTAACTGTTCAGATAGCCAGCCGCGCGCCGATCATCAGAAGAAAATCGCAAGCAGAAAGATCAGGCGGCGAACGCCAGCAAGATTTAGCCGAGGCGAGCAAAAAGGCGATGCCGATAAGATTGCCAAACGCGAACGGAAACTGGAAGCAGAGTGTATAAGAGCTGAAAGCCTGGAAGCGCGCGACTACTAACTCACAATAGTCACGACTCACTCACCTGGAGAAAACTATGTCCAAGAACACATGACGGACATCTGCGTGCTGAGTTGAAATCCCTTTCCGATACGCTGGAGAGGTGCTCAGCCATCTGGCGAGAAGTCGAAAGAAGAGTTGAGTAAGATTCGTAGCAAAGCGGAGCAGGCATGAAACAGAGCCGTTATCGCCTGGGTGAAACCGGTGATGCCATCGCCAAACAAACCCGTGTCGCGGTGGCGCGTGCCGATCAGTATGTGCGTGAAATCCATGGACGGGCGTGGGCATTGGCGCTGCAATCGGTGTAGTGCTCGGCGTTCTGCTGTCGTCGTCGAGATCATGGCGGACACTGATCACGCGCAGGCGCCAAGCGTTCTGGGCATCGGCAGCGAATTGTTTCCATCATGGTTGAAATGGCGGAAACACGTCGCGGCTGGCGGTGGTTGAGCTGGAAAGAGGAAAGCCTATCTCCTTCGTTTTACTGATGCTGGGCCTACGATGCTTTTCGCCGCATTTGGTCTATGAGCCGATGGTGCTAATTATTTGGGCGGTTGATCGGAATATTGCTCGTGAATGCGATGATCGCCGCACCACCGTGGTGTTGCTGCTACTCGCACTGATTGGCGGTATCTGGACGTTACGTAAATTGCGTAAATCCACCTTGCTGCGCCATACACGCCATGAGCTGGCAAACGATTGGCAGCTCGAGGAGGAGTCCCGTGAAGCAGTAAAGTCGACGTGAACGACGTAGGCGCAACCGCTTAGCCAGATTCCAGTAGAACGGCTGGATCTTGCCAGTTGTCGCGGAATGGCTGGAGGCAACAGGCGCTTGCCGCATCGCTGGAAATACACGCCGTGAAGTCTGCGCTCTTGGGCGCCGGGTCGGCAGAGCGTGATGGCGATCTGGACGATTCGCCATCCTAACACGCTGGTCCGCCGGGCCAGACGTGGTTTTGGCGTATGGAGCGCCTGGCGTCTGGTTAAAACGACCCTCAAGCAGCACAGTTTGCGGTTAATTTCCCCTCTGGCCGGCAGCTATTCCGGCCTTACCCTATCAAATTTTTTGAAGATTTTTGATAGTTTCTGCTAACAATCATCATTCACCACGTTTATGATTCTTCTCATCCACAGCAATGATGCTAATACCGCGCCCTTGCACAAAAAAACAATCAGCAGCCGAGCGGCGCAGTGGAGAGTATGATGAAAAAATTAGAAGATGTTGGTGTACTGGTAGACGCATTTTAATGCCATTTGTTTATTACCGCTGGCTGGGTAAAATTTACTGGCTATGCGGTACTGAACAATATATGGAAGCAATGGGTGTCTGGGTTTTTACGCTGCTGACGGCATTTTTATTTCACAGCAACTTTGCTGAAGGCGTCAACTCGCTGATGTTCATGAAAAACCTGACAATTTCTGGCGGATTCCTGCTGCTGGCAATTACCGGTCCGGGCGCGTATAGCATCGGCCGCCTGCTGAATAAAAAGTGGTAAGCACGCGCTATACTTAACGATAAAAAACGAGGAGGAAGCTCCTCGTTTTTGCTATTGGAGGAGAGAAAAATGGGTCAACTGATTGACGGCGTCTGGCATGACACCTGGTACGATACCAAATCTACCGGCGGTAAATTTCAACGTTCAGCTTCCGCATTTCGTAACTGGCTCACTGCCGATGGCGCACCTGGCCCCACTGGCACAGGCGGTTTTATCGCAGAGAAAGATCGTTATCATCTCTATGTTTCACTCGCCTGCCCGTGGGCGCACCGCACGCTGATCATGCGCAAACTCAAAGGACTGGAACCGTTTATTTCCGTTTCCGTAGTGAACCCGCTGATGCTGGAAAACGGCTGGACCTTTGATGACAGTTTTCCGGGAGCAACCGGAGATACGCTCTATCAACATGAATTTCTGTATCAGCTTTATCTCCACGCCGATCCACACTACAGCGGACGAGTTACTGTTCCCGTGCTGTGGGACAAAAAGAACCACACCATCGTCAGCAACGAATCAGCAGAAATCATCCGCATGTTCAATACCGCGTTTGATGCGCTGGGCGCAAAAGCGGGTGATTACTACCCACCAGCCCTGCAAACGAAAATTGACGAACTTAACGGCTGGATTTATGACACCGTTAACAACGGCGTGTATAAAGCTGGTTTTGCCACCAGCCAGCAAGCCTACGACGAGGCGGTGGCGAAAGTGTTTGAATCGCTGGCGCGACTGGAGCAGATTTTAGGCCAGCATCGTTACCTGACCGGCAACCAGCTAACCGAAGCCGATATTCGCCTGTGGACTACGCTGGTGCGTTTTGATCCAGTGTATGTGACCCACTTCAAGTGTGATAAGCACCGCATCAGCGATTACCTGAATCTGTATGGCTTCCTGCGCGATATCTACCAGATGCCGGGGATCGCCGAAACTGTCAATTTCGATCACATCCGTAATCATTACTTCCGCAGCCATAAGACCATCAACCCTACGGGGATTATTTCAATTGGTCCGTGGCAGGATCTCGATGAACCGCATGGACGAGATGTTCGCTTCGGTTAAAAAAAGGCACCTTACGAGGTGCCTCTGATAATTAGCTAAGTGCATGTTGTTCATGTCGGATGCGGCGTGAACGCCTTATCAAACCTACAAAGCGTTTATATTCAATATGTTACAATGACCGCGTAGGCCAGATAAGCGTAGCGCATCTGGCGATTTTGCGCTTGCCATCAGTCTTAGCGCGCCTTCACGGCACTTTATTAATTCCTTGAACGAATATTTACTGCCATTTCATTCACGTCTATTCTTAATTTGCTGTTTTAGAAAACAAAGTGATTGAGCAAAATTGAGGCAAAAATAGGACTGGTATCTGAAAGTACTAGAAAAAATTATGTCGGTTTCCGGGTGGTGCAGGCGCAAAGAGTACTGGATGTTTATTCTGGTCAACATCATCTTTACGTTCGTGCTGGGGCTGCTGGATTGGAGTGCAGGCTGGCAACGCGCTGGTGGCGAAGGCGTCCTGACGACAATCTACGGTATTCTGGTGTTTTTACCGTGGTCGGCGGATTGATTACCGCCGCCTGCACAACACGACCGCTTGGCGTGGTGGGCACTGCTATTCTTAATCCCGTTTATAGGCTGGCTTATTATCATCGTCTTTAACTGCCAGGCGGGTACGCCAGGCGAGAACCGCTTTGGACCAATCCAAAACTGGAACCTAAAACAAAATACCTCGCCGGATATCTTGACTCATGCACTTTATCATCATGTTAATGAATGAATAATTTACTAATGTTTATTTAAAATATTTCAATGTCGTTATATAAATTACCTATAAAAAATAACCATGTATTTATCTTAAATATCAAAACCTTTATAACATCCGAAAAAGAAAGATACCGAATAGCATTTACACAATACCGGAATAGACTGCATCACTTTTAATTAAAGGGATGTTTTTATGCAGTGGTATTACCGTATTAAAAAATTATGTTTGGTTTCTCTGGTCGCGCACGTCGTAAAGAGTACTGGGATGTTTATCTGATAACGCCTGATCGTCGGCGCTATTATCAAGGTGTCATCAACTCAATTGATTTTAGGTCTGGAGCTTCCATATCTGTCTATGCTTTATTTGCTGGCAACCTTCCTTCCGTCCTTGCGCTTGCTATCCGTCGCTTACACGATACCGACCGTTCAGGTGCCTGGGCCTTGCTCTTTTTGTTGGTTTCTGGCTGGCTCGTGCTTCTGGTTTTTTCTCACGGAAGTATCAGCAGCGATGGTTACGGAAACGATCCGAAGTTTGGTTCAAATTAATCTTAGAATTGGGGCGATATTTCGCCCCTTTTATTAACAATAATAAATATTATTTTCCGTTAAAAAGTTTGGGAATTTCCCGCAAGCACCAGGATTTCGCTTCCCCCATACTGTCACAACGCCAGGCCATAATAATATCAATCTCGCTGGTCGATTGCCGGCTAACGACACGCAACCGCCCTTCCGCAATATCTTTTTCGACCATAGGATTAGGCATCGTCGCCACGCCAAGCCCCGCCAGTAATGCCTAGACGTTTATCTTCAATACGTGCTCACCCGTTAAGCGCGGCTGTTTGTCCAGCAGCTCTACGGTCAACACCGGGCGCTCACGAGCGGTATCCGCCACCGCAATTCCACAATCTCACACGCGTCACTTAAGATGACGGTTCCGGCTCCTGATGAATCGGGTGATGAGGCGCGGCAAGGTAGACGTTCATTAACGTATAGAGCTTGCGCGAGTTGACCCCGACGAGGAACGAAAATGCATATCCGGCGCGAGACAATATCCGCCCGCCCTGCTCCAGCCGTTCCCACGCCCCCGCCAGCACTTCTGTGATGATTGCCAGTTGGGTATTGGCTTTTGCCGCCAGTTTGTCGATTAACGGGAAAAAGGCAGGTGTCGGTACCAGCGCTTCGGTCACAATGGTGAGATGCGTTTCCCAAATGCGCGCGAGAGCTTCCGCATCAGTAGTAGGTTTCGGCGGCTTCCAGCAAAACGCGCTCGCTCCACACATCCTCCCGACATTGGTGAATTTGGTCGACGGCCCGAGCGGTCAAACAGCACCACATCCAGCTCTTCTTCCAGTTTTTGCATGGTGTAGCTAAGTGCGGAAGGCACGCGTCCCAGCTCATCCGCCGCCGCGCAAAAGCGCCCCGGCGATCGATCGCATCCATCACCCGTAGTGCTTCCAGCGTTCATGCCCTTCTTTGGCCATTTCGTTCTCAGTCAGGAAATTTGAACATACCGGGCAGAATCTGGCTAACTTAGCGTCCAGCCCCTTACCATAAAAGGAAGTAAGAGAAGGTGAAGAATTATGAGACTACCGGAACTGCCAGGCAGTGTCGACAGCAGACTCACGGATGGTTGCAGGCCCGGTATACTTTTCCTTGGACTGCTCGACCCCGAAATTGTTAGGCTATGCCTCCCTGCGTGTGCTTAGCGGGAAGTGCTGGCCCCAGGTGCCACCTTCAGCTCGCGAACCTATCCCAAAGTGGATATTTTAAATGTAACTTGGATGGAGAAGCAGAGTATCGCGATAGCGAAGGCAATCATGTTTCAGGCCAGCGCGGAGAGGCGTTGCTGCTCTCTTCTACCCAGCCGGGTGTCAGCTATAGGAACACAATCCTCAGCAAAGACAAACCGTTAACGCGAATGCAGCTTGGGCTGGACGCCTGCCCGCAGCGAGAGACTCGCTGATTCAAAAGCTGGCGCTTAATATGGGCAAGCAGCAAGTTGCATCGCCTCGCCAGAGGGTGCGATGGGAAGCCTGCAAATTTACGCCAGCAAGTGTGGCTGCACTCTATCGTGCTCGACAAAGGCGAAAGTGCGAATTTCCAGTTGCATGGGCCACGCGCGTATTTGCAATCGATTCACGGGAAATTTCATGCGCTTACGCATCATGAAGAGAAAGCGGCGCTGACCTGCGGTGATGGGGCGTTCATTGGTGACGACGTAACATTACGCTGGTTGCCGATTCGCCACTGCGCGCTTTGCTGATAGATTTGCCTGTTAGTTGTTTTTACAGGGAGATGATGACGAGTAAAAAATTGGCCAAAAAGCGCCAGCCGGTGAAGCCCGTGGTGGCGAAAGAAGCTGCTCGCACCGCCAAAATTTTGGCTATGAAGAGATGTTCGAGCGAGCTGGAAGCTATCGTCGCGGATGCTGAAACGCGTTTAGGTCGAGGATGAAGCTATCCCGTAAGGACAAGTTGCCGGATGCGGCGAAAACGCCTTATCCGGCACAATACCCAAAACCTGGCGTTTATCTGGCCTTGCTCGCCATAATCTCGATAATCTGCCAATCGGTTTGCTGCATCGAATGGCTTGCTAACGCACACAGGTTGGCAATCGACTGCTGAACATCATGCGCCACGAATCCCTTCATTGCCGGGTCACGGCGGTATCATCCAGCGCCATTAACACCACTTTGCCACGCAGCCGAAGCACTGGTCGAAACCTTCATCGCACAGCTGTGCGACGCTCCAGTCGCAAATCATGCCGCTGACATCGCCAATCATACTGCTGATCGCCGTCGAGATGGTTTGATAACGCCCGTCCACCAGCCATGCCATCCCGGCGGCGGCCCCCATTGCTGCGGTCGATTCCGGCAGGAAAAGTCCAGACAAACGCGGTAACTGGTTATTGATGTAAATTGCGCTCAAATGCGAAAGCATCAGCGCACGCGCCAGCCGTTCATCATCCGCTCCGAAGTGTTCTGCTACCACCACCACAGGCATTGTTGGGTCATGACCCCGTTACCCGAGCCGAGTTACTCATTGCCGGAAGCGTAGCGCCGCCCATACGCGCATCGGATGCCGCGCTGGTACGAATCACAATGGATGAAGAGAGATTTTCGCCAGCAAACCGCGCGCGCACCGTTTTCCAGCGTCGCGCCAATATGCAGCCCCCACTTACCGCTGAACCTTCCTGCGATAACCACAATTTAGCTTCGCAGAATCGAGAATAAAGCGGATCGCCGCAAACGGGACTTCATTGACGAACTTCAGGATCTCAGCCAGCGTCGTTCTGGAAAGCACCGTCAGCGGGACTCTTGCTCGCCCTCTGCCACACACGCCTGCTGGGTAAACACCACACCATCGTGCGTCTCAATATGCACAATGTTGGTATGCCCGCCGACGATGGTGACACACGCCCACTTCTCACCGTTCAGACTTTGGCGCGTGAGAAGAGGATTTCATTGCAAGGTTCCTCAATCTTAACGGAGACTTTCCCCGCCGCCAGCAGTGCTTTGGCATCGGCAATTGCCTGCGCAGTTGCGTCTTCAGCACTTCCAGCCCGGCGTTCGCATTTCCACCTAACGCCCCCAGCGCCGCCGCAATCGGCAGCCCCACCATTCCCGTGCCGGGACGGTGACGCCCAGAACGTTCTTCATCAGATTTGGCGAAACGCGGCTGCTCCACGTTCAACCGGACCTTCCAGTTCTGCCGCAGCAACCGCCGCCGCCAGCGCCAGTGAAATCGGTTCAGTACATCCCAGCGCCGGTTTTACTCCTCCTGAACGGCGAGGATGTAAACGCTGCCATAACGGATTTAAAGTCGAATCAAACATATTAAAAACCTTAAAATTTCAGGTAAATCAAGAAAATGCCGGAATGGAGAAACACAAAGCAACAAACCAGTGACGATATCAGGTACAGAGACATCCCTTTGTATTTGTGCAATGCCGGTACTTGTCAACCAGCCACGCCGGGATCAGGCGCCCTACCGTGCCGAACATGGGGCTACGGATAGAGGTGAAGCTCAACACCGGTGCGTTCAGTACGATGGCGCTCCGGGCCACCAAATCGCAAAATCGTGGTGCCGCGCTGGAACGGATTTTGGTTAATCTTCCGGCAGGCTGTTGCGACGCCGATGTCGTCATCCTTGCGTTGCTTCGCGAAAGCCTAAATAGACGCCAAAGAATGCAGTCATGACAGCAAAGATATTGAGAATGACGCTGACCACTTTCACCCACGCTGCGCCGTCACCGCTCATCGACTGTGCGGCGATCGCAGCGCGGAAATATCTGCTCGTCGGCTTTTACCGCTTGGTCATGTCCCATCACCAACGTGAACGACACGGCGTGAAAAGACGGTGACGAACAAAATGCCAAACGGGATTTCATTGCCCGCAATGCTTTATGCCGCGCCACTTCAATGGATTTTTCCCGCGAGCGATACATATCGCCATCGGGCTTAACGTCTGAATAAACAGAATCGACGTCAGGGTAAACGGCAGCGTAATAATGGCGTTTTTCACGAGCAGCCCCAGCGGCGGTAGCGAACCGACGTTATGCAGATGCCACATTCCCACCATCGACACGCCAGCGCCACGACCACCAGCGGCTTGGTCAGCGCCGTGCCAGTCGAAATTTTGAATACAATTTCTCGCCGCGTGAGGGGATCGCCACAAATCCCAAATCGGTACCAGACCATAAAAGGGACCTCTGACGGCACCCTTCCGTCACGCCGAAGGTATGCAGGTGGCAGACACTATCGTTGGTGATGGCGGTGGAATAGACGAACATCCAAATCACCAGCATACGAAATAAGAGCGCACCTAACAGGATGCCCTGGTTTACCTAAATAACCGCTAATGACACTGGGTAATCTTTACATTCTGGTGATTCTGCCAGCGTATTAATAAACAACCACTGAAACAGATACATTGCCGGGTAACCAATCACCGATGAGAGCAAAAATACCACGATCCCATCAAACCGACCTGCACCGGGAGAAAAACAATCCCCGCGCCAATCGCCATCCCGATACTCATAATCACCCAGCCGGTGTCAGTACTGTCGAATTTGATCGCTTCTCGCCACTCGCTCTCACTCATTCCAGCACGACCCGCCGGGGTCGAAGCGTCTGCAATGACGCCTTTATTCGATGCAATTTCCATAATTTCTCGCTCAATATTTTGTAGGGCTTATCATTCTTTTCCGAGCCGCATCAAGGCGATATGCGGGTTTACTGTTTTGCAGGCGAGTTATTAGAATAAAGAAATGATACGCGCGAGGTCAGATAAACTTTCACAATCAAGACTTTGAAATAACGGAGATGGATAAAAATTTTCTACGGATTAATCCCAAAGAATATTCATTCTCTATTTGCGGCAGATTACAAAAAAAAGTAGGTAATTTGCGCACCCAAATATGAAAGCTGACAGCAATGTCAGCCGCAGACCACTTTAATGGCCAGTCCTCCGCGTGATGTTTCGCGGCACTTTATTGTTCATATCTTTGCCGGTTTCATACATCGTCTCGATCACTTTATCGAGCGAACATGTGTGCTGAGGTGCGGCGCATCGCGATCCGCGCGGCGTTTACTGCTTTCACGGCATTAATGGCATTACGTTCAATGCACGGGATTCTTGTACCTGTCCGGCAACCGGATTGCAGGTCAGCCCAAGGTTATGCTCCATCGCGATTTCCGCCGCATTGCACAACCTGCGCCGGATCACCGCCGCCAGTAGTTCAAGCCACCCGCCGCCGCCATTGAACAGGTCATGCCACACCTCCCCCACAGCCGACTTCCTCGCGCCAGAGATGGAGGCGTTCATTTTATACAGCGCGCCAATAGCCCCGCGGCCCAGAAAATAGCGGCAATTCGACCGCTGTTTACCGGATGCACGGAACTTATCTAATAAGCGAGTACTGCCGGAGAACGCCGCGGCATGAACCGTTAGTCGGTGCCGTTACCACGCGCCTGCCAGCTGCGTTTTCTTCACTACTTGCCAGCGCAGGCACGTCGATCGAGTCGATGACATTCATCGATTTGTCAGAGACGTTATCGCTGGAAACCAGCTGACGACGCAGCGCTACGGCACGGCGCCACATCGAGCGGACCAGGCAGCACGCCTTCAGGTTCATCCCACGTTCAATACCTCGTCATGCATCACTTGCCAGATACGGGCAAAACCGGCGTCAATTTCCGCTCTGCCTGCGCAGCGCTAGCTCGTTGTGCATCATCAGACCAGATATAGACAGGCCGTCGCATCAGCACATTTTCAGCAGTTCACCTGCTGAGTGGAAATCGTAAGGTAATGGACGTTTCGACATCGTGCGACAGGCCAAGTGTTCTTCGACAAAACCCGCCGCCGACAGAGTAATAGGTTTTACTTAATAGCTCTTCCTGTCCCTTCCAGGCAGCCATCCGCATTCCGTTCTCATGGCGAGGCAACATTTCGGGATGGAAGATAATGTTCTTTACAGGAAAATCAACAATATGCGCACCAGATGCCACTGGCAGCTCGCTGCGCGTTACTAAACTGATAAATGAGGGATCTCATCAATGTAACATCTGCGGACCGTTCCTGCCAGTCCCATGATGATGGCGCATCTGGCATGGCCCGTCAAGTGACAATGACCCGGCACACTTCGCACCACAATATGGCTCGTCGCGGTTAATAAGCCGCTACTTTCCAGCCGATTAATAAAACTTTTTCCGGCATTCATTGGCCCCACGGTATGTGAACTGGAGGGACCATCTAATTTTGAAAATATCGAATGCACTAATCATATCCACACCCTCTATTGCCGTTCAATGAAGTGGAGCGGATCTATCTTACGACCGTCCCACGAGGCTTTATGCACGGTCACCGCGATCGGCTCTTCAATTTCCAGCTTCACCTCTTCGGTAAACGCGCGACCTGCACACAGCTCCGGTCGGATAGGTCGCCTGATGCTCATCGAGTAATCTGCTTATACACTTCGTCATGGTGGCAAAATCATTCAGATTGGTGATAAACACGGTCATTGTTTCACCATCACGCTCAGCCCGGCAGCAACCACGATCGCTTTGACGTTTTCGAGGCTTAAACGCGCCTGATCTCTGGACATCAGCCGGATCTCACGCTCGGTGGGCAAACCGGTATTCGCCCGGAGGCGAAGACCATGCTGGCCGAATCAACGCCCAAACATAAGGGCCGATTGCGCCGGGCAGTTCGTGGTTCAGAACTCTTCATACACCTCCGCGTCACAGCCCGCCTCGGGTAAAGGTACGTGAAATAACATCCTGTTGCTGTTCACGGGGTCAGTGCGTTGAAGCGCACGGCGTAGCCAGAGACACGGATTGTCAGGTTAGGACATTCTTCCGGTGCTCATTATCGACAAGCATCTCCCGATTCATTACGTTGACGTTGAGGCGTTGACCGCCTTCGACATCCGCTTCGTGGTGGAAATACCCATCCAGCAGGCGACAAGGTCTGTTCACCAACTGGAGATTCCTTCGCCCAGCGCCGCAGGACGATCAGAAGGTGTACTAATATCCCATCTTTGGCGTAGGTGAACGGCAGTTTCGCCACCGACGTCAATCCAGGCGACGGCACCTTTGCGGTCACGACCATGATCGGGTTAGCGCCCGGCGCGAACGGTGTTCCGGCGCGACGACTGTCCGGCGTATTACCGGTTCTGGCGACATGACGTTAAGAAGTGATAGTCAGAATCCACGGTAGGGACGGCGTTGCGATAGGTTGGTAGTGCTTTAATTTTCTTCATAAAGCGTTTTAACCAAGCTGCTCGCAGGCAATGCTGTCGCCACAACGGTGCTGGCCGTTGTTGCCTGTACTGCGGATATTCACCGTCGATTTCAAAGTCCACCGCCAGGCCGTTTTCGTCACGAATTCGGTTTCACGCCGGCAGATTCGATGGCAGACAGGGAGTCCGTCGCCACCGACAGGCCCGCGATGCCGCATGCGATAGTGCGATAGACATCACGCATCGGCAGCGCCATCAGCGAGCTTCTGAGCCGGTACTTGTCGTGCATGTAGTGAATGATATCAGCGCGCTGATGCACTGCGCACCGCCAGCCAGTCCATGAAGTGATTGAGGCTGTCCATCACTTTGTCGTAATCCAGCACGTTGTCCATTAGCGTGCTGTGTCGGCCGACTGAACCTCTTCAGCTTCTCGTCCACCTCGCCTTATTGTGTAGAGCAGCGTTTTCCGCCAGGTTAGCGCGTGCACCAAGTAACTGCATTTGCTTACCAATCACCATTGGGCTGACGCAGCAGGCAATCGCGTAATCGTCGCTGTTGAAGTCAGTACGCATCAGATCGTCATTTTTACTGGCAAGGAAGAGGTGACCATCGACACCTGCGCATATTTTTTGAAGGCAATGGAGATTTTTCCGACCAAAGAATGGTCAGGTTAGGTCCGGCTGGCCCCATAGTGCGGCAGGGTGCTAAAATAGCGAAGGTCTTCGGTCACCAGCGTACGACCGTCAGCCCACCGCCTATCACTTCCGTCGCCCAGATCGGGTCGCCGGAGAACAGCGAATCAAATTCCGGCGTACCAAGTAGCGCACCATACGGATTTCATAATGAAGTGATCAATTAGTTCCTGTCCTCTGCTCATTGAGTACGCCTGCTTTCAAGTCGCGTTAGAATGTCCATATCGAGGAACGATGCCGTGCGCCCAGCGACATCGCGCCGCCGTTCTCGATTTCGCTGCTGCCGCCAGATAAGCGAAGTAGAGCCACTGCACCGCTTCCTGTGCATTCTGCGCCGGGCGAGAGATATCAAAGCCATATTTCGCCGCCATTTCCTGAATCTGCAACAGCGCATGACGATGCTCTGCCAGCTCCTCACGCAGACGGATGGTGGCTTCCAGATCCTCGCCTTTTTCCAGACGAGACTGGAGATCGGCAAATTGCAGTTCGCGTTCACGCACCAGATAACTGATGCCATACAGCGCTACGCGGCGATAGTCACCGATAATGCGCCCACGACCATAGCCATCTGGTAAACCGGTCAGCACGCCAGATTTACGGCAGCGCAGCATATCCGGTGAGTAAACATCAAATACGCCCTGGTTATGGGTTTTACGCAGATCGGTAAACAGATATTCAAATTCACTGTCCATTTCACGGCCATAGGCGTGGAATGAACTTTTAATCATATTAATGCCACCGAACGGGTGTAGCGCACGTTTCAACGGCGCATCCGTTTGCAGGCCAACAATTTTTTCCAGCGGCTGGTTAATATATCCCGCATCATGAGCGGTAATTGTGGTGGCAATATTGGTATCGAAATCAACCGGCGCGTGGGTTGCGTTTTCGATACGGATGCCTTCCATTACCTTTTCCCACAATTCCGTGGTGGCAGGCGTCGCTTCGGCGAGAAAAGATTCATCGCCTTCATACGGTGTATAGTTATGTTGAATAAAATCGCGGACATTAATTTCGCTTTTCCAGTCCGTACCTTTAAAGCCAAGCCATGCGTCAGCGTACAGCTTATCGCTGGTATCAATATCTACCTTCATGAAAAATAATCTCTCTACAATACTTCAACTAAATTATGCAAATTCTGCGGGCGCGTTAACTTTACCTAAATGAATGGCATCCAAAGCAATCATTTTTTCTTCGTTAGTCGGAATAACGACGCAAATGACATGCGCATTTTCACTGGAAACAATTCGCTCGCCAAAAGAGTTAGAACGATTATTCATTTCTGTATCAATCTCTACGCCTAATACAGCCAAATGTTCCATGACCAGACGACGAATTAAACTTGAATTCTCTCCTATTCCGCCGGTGAATATAATTCCATCCAGCCGACGTAATGAAGCTGCATGTCCGGCAATATGACGGGCAATTCGGTGAACAAAGGTTTTAATTGCCAGTTGCGCGCGTTCGTGACCTTCATGCCAGGCTTTTTCCAGAACACGTAAATCCGAAGAAAGACCGGAAATACCTAATAATCCCGACTCTTTATTCACTACGCGTTCCAGGTCACCCAGGCTCTGGTTGGTTTGGCTGGCGACCCAGGACATCGCACCAAAGTCGACATCGCCACTGCGGGTACCCATCATCAAGCCTTCCAGCGGCGTCATTCCCATTGAGGTGTCAACACTCTGACCGTTGCGAACTGCGCAGATTGACGCGCCATTGCCAAGATGCGCCACAACCAGGCCGGAGTCATCTTCCGCCAGATTCAGCAGCGAATGTGCGCGCTGGGAAACATAGCGGTGCGACGTGCCGTGGAAACCATAACGGCGTACACCTAACTCTTCATAATATTTCCACGGCAGGCCGTATAAATAAGCTTCCGGAGCCATCGTCTGGTGGAAACTGGTATCAAATACCGCCACCTGAGTTACGCCCGGAAATAATTGCTGCGCCGATTCAATACCACTTAAATTTGCGTAATTATGCAGGGGTGCCAGTGGAGAAACGCGACGGATATTATCAATGACTTCATCGGTAATAATGGCGGACTCGGTAAAAATACTGCCGCCGTGAGCGATGCGGTGGCCAATTAAGGCCACGCTGTCATTTAAATTCCGTTTTTCCAGTTCAAATGCAATTGCCTTCAATGCACCTTCGTAGCTGTGGTGAGCCAGCGGTGCTGGCTCTCCCCCATTTACGGATAAGAATGCATTTTCCGAGTTAATACCGTCGGCAATACCTGACATTAATACTTCACAATCGCTGGCATCGTACGGAAAACTTAATCGAAGACGAACCACAGTTAATAACCAAAACGACCGGAAATTCATTCATCTCTTTTCTCATCCTGAGTTACAGTTAAAAACAAGTTGTCTACGATTTTCAGGTGGTCGCAGACCAATCACGGTAACAAACACGTTTATCCAGACGACCACGGTATTTCGCTCCAGACGGCGCTTTACGGATGGTTTCATCGGCAACAGGCAGGCAGGCAGGGATGGATGATCGGTGCGCCCATGGCTTCGATCAGGTCAAGATCGGGTTGGCGTAGGCGACGACCCAGGTGGAGCCCATGATGAAGATGATCCTGAGAGTATTCAGTTTACCCAGCAACACTTTGGTTTTGTCACCTTTATAACCGAACTTAGAATCAGACCGTTCAAGACCTTCCAGCGTCACCAGATAGTGACCGAAGAAAGATTTGAAGATAGCCACGGGTGGTGGTGGTTGTGGTGCCATGGCGGCGGTGTGTGATGGGCGGTGGTTCGCCGGTCGGGGCAGTGGGGGATCTTGTGCTGTGGCCATGGGGCGGCGAGTACAAACGGCAGTCACTGCAACCATTGACGTGCTGGCACAGGAGAATGATTTGGGAACGTTTACGTTCGGTGAAGTCGCGACCGAAGTCTTTCTCATACTCCTCACGTTTAGAACCGCGAAGGAAGAGACGGATTGGCGAGAAGTTAAAGGAGAGAACCGTGATGGAAATCCCCAGCCGGACAGGTCGATCAGGATACCGTCATGACCGGTTAACGACAGCGAACCGAGGTCAACCTAGTGGAGTAAGCTGCAGAGTTCCAGTAAGGGATGGCGACAAAGAAATCAGCACCAGGCTGGCGATGAACGGCCATACCAGGTAGCTCATCACTTTAACCATAAGGATAGCTTACCAAACCAGATGACGAAAGCCATCAGCAGCAACAGGAACAGCGCCACAAAGCCGCGATGCGAGCGGTGCAAAGCCGAGCTGGTTTTCCAGAACGTCATAAAGGTATTGGTAATCGTAACGCCATAAATCCACAGCAGTGGGCAAATCGCGAAGAAGGTCCAGGAACGTGATGACCAGGAAGGAGCCAGTTTTACCAAAATGCTCTTCCAGCGACCGTAATGTTAGGGGGAAGGGTTGGGCCAGAAAGACACAAGCGCCAGCGCCCGGTGGCAATAAAACGCGATGGGGTATGCCAATACCAACATCAGAAGAATCGGAATGAGTCCGCCAAAACCTGCGCGGATAGGGAAGAACAGGCACCAGGCACAAGATTGCCGTACCCAAACAAGCCTAACGTCCATGTGGTATCTGATTTACACCAGGACGATTGTTTTGTCTGGCTGGATACAATGCTATCTGAAGTACTCATATCCTATCCTCAACGAATTAATTAAGCGTCAACGAAACCGGTGATTTGAGGAGCACGAGGAGAGAAGATCGATTGTGCCGCGGAAATGATGCTTGACGGTTTTTCTGTTTTGAATATATTGGTCTAATTTTACCGCTTAATAATGCAGCACATGCCAGAGCGCCTGCGCCTTCGGTGACGACTTTATTGCGCTGAATTAAGGCGATCATACTGTTGCTGATTTCGTCTTCGCTGACCAGCACGATGTCATCGACTAATCACGAACGATTTGGTAAGTTGGAATTTACCGGGCGGAGACATCACAACCATCCGCCAGGTGCCGGTAGTTCGGTGCGTGGTTATTTCTCCAGGAGTGGAAAGGACCCGCCATGCCGTGAACGTTTTCAGACTATAGCCAATAACACGAATGGTCGGGTTAATAGATTAAATGCCACCGCAATACCAGCAATTAAACCGCAGGCCAAGCAATTGGCACAATCACGTTATCGACGTCGTCGAATCTTCCATTATTTCCAGACCAATCGTTCCCTGGCCAGCAATCACTTTCGGATCATCGTAAGGTGGGATAACAATATGGCCTTCCATTCGACAATTTCGCTCACTTTAGCGATAGTGTGGTTGAAGTTATCACCATGCAGAACGACTTCTGCGGAGTAGTGGCACGTTGCCGGCTACTTGGATTTGGCGCACCTTTTTGGCATCACCACTTTACCGTCGATACCCAGCATCGCGCAGGAGAGGGAAACCCCTTGCGCATGGTTGCCGCAGACAGGCCACCACGCCTTTGCGTTTTTCGCATCGGTCAGTGAACTTAATTTATTAAATGCGCCACGAATTTTAAATGAACCCGTACGCTGCATATTTTCAAACTTCAGGAATATTTCACCTTTGCAACGTTCACTAAAATAGTTGGAGCGAGGCATGCCTGGTTATAAATTTGGCCAGCCAGTCGTTGTTTCGCTTGAATGATGTCATCGATAGCAACCGGCAGATCGTCTCTAATATGCATTATAAAACCTCTTCGCCTAAATTAAGATGTAGGTAACCGTAACCGACACCTGCAAGACAGACAGGTGGATTATTTATGTTTAAATAAAAAACAAATAACTAACCAACTTTATTAATTGCCTTGTTTACACCCATTAGGAAGATGAATACTCTTTGGCTAATCCACCAAAACCGATGCTGCTTTTTTAATACGATAATTTTTCGACCATACCGCGGCATATTGTGCCACAGGTAATGTTTCTTCAACCGGAATAGTAATAAATTGATTAGACCAAAAGGTGACGTCATATCACAAGGAATTACAGTTAAGAAGATCGGCATTGAGAACAAGATTATAAATTGTCACGACTGAGTCGGTTTTGACGATCGTTTTCAATACTGATGCCATTTCTTTGTAACGTAGTAAGCAGTTCGCGTAGTACCCCATATTAGTTTGTGGCACACCCACTGTCGTCTTCAACGACTCCAGCGTGGTGGTGCCGGTGCATGTTGGGGACTTCCTGGCTACCGAGCACAAACTCGGACTGGAACAGCGGCTCAACATGTAAATCCTGAAGCTTCATTTCTGCACTTAACGTACCAATCGCAAAATCCAGGTCGTCATCACGGATTGCCGGTCAAGGGCGAAGACGAGTTGCGCTTCATACATAGAAACCTGCGCTTTCGGGAACACCTCTTTTGAACTTGTTGATCATCCCTGACATAAAAGTAAAACCGATCAATGAAGGAAAACCAAATGAGACTTCCACCACCGCCTCAGAAGACATACCGCTTATCTCATTAACCATCTTTTCATTTCACGGGTAATGGATCGGAACGGGAGAGTAACAATTGACCGGCAGGTGTTAATGTTACACCGGTATTTTTCCCGCACCACTTAATTCCACACCAAAATAATCTTAGATATCGTTAATGATTTTACTGACAGCCGGTCAGTTAACCCTAATTCTTTTGCAGCCGAGCCGATAGAAACCACTTCTAATGACTTCCTGAAGAGCTACAGGTGCTGCGTTTTCGGAAGAATAGTGCTCATAACGACCTACGTTAATTACCTCATGACAGGCATGAAGTGTATAGAAATGAAATGAACGGATATATACGAGACCACTCACAAATTAACTTTCAATACTTTGCAGGTCTGGTTCTTACAATTAAAATACCTTTAAAATATCAACAAGTTAAAGTATAAAAATCAGCATAAACCCTGATTTTTGTCAAAAAAATGACGGGGATAACCATATTTTATGGCGATGACATTTTTCGTTATGTGGTTAAATACGAAAAAAGGGGCTGAGACCATATTTCAAGCAATTACCGGATAATTACCAGGCAAAATTTGAGTTAAATTTAATAAGCGAGTTTCTCAAATTTTATTATAAATAAACCATTTTCAGTGATAAATAATGCGGCATGTCACATTTTTTCACGCTATTTGTTTGAACAAACATTTATTTTATCAATATTTTAAAATTTCGAATACATGTATACGATCATAGTCTCGAACAATTGATTAACGTCAACTTTTTCTTTTCTGACAGGACGTCATTTTTTGAAGTACAATGGTTTTCCATAAATTCTTCTCCCCTAAGTAGGCGACGAATAGCATTTTGTGTTGAGGATCACAAAACGAATAATTGCTGATCGCCAGCGATAAGGTCAACAAAGACAACAAGGGAAATTTTCACAAGCTTGGATCGGCGTAGGCCACAGAATGTTACTCGTTTACTGTAACGCCGGGTAAATGAGCGACTTGATAGTGCGAAAGAACCCTGCGAGTGCAATGAGCATTTATTATTGTTTGTCATGATGACAAGGCAGGCATGATGAAAGGCTTCCCAATTCCACATATTTTTCACCCTTCAATCCACAATGCACGCAGTGGTTAACGAATCACAATAGAAAATATTGATTATTGGACAGTAAAGAGAAAGTTTGCAGAAATTGTCTCCACCAATGACGTTAATAAAATTTACAGTATAAGTAATGAACTGCGGAGAGTATTATCTGCAATAACTGCATTGAATTCTATGGTGATGTTCCTTCTGTCATGATCCGAATCCAACCGGAAAATATGAGTCCATTCATTATAGATATTTCTACAGGAGAACATGATGATTATATCATACAAACATTAGATGTAGGCACTTTTGCACCTTTTGGTGAACAATGTACTTGCTCAGCCGTCAATAAAAAAGAGCTGGAATGTATTAAGGAGACGATTTCTAAGTATTGTGCAAAAATTAGCGAAAAGAAGCCATCTTAACACCCCTTGTGCACTTTAATAAAACCAGCATTACTTCAAGTCTTGGCGAATTTCTTTTCTGACCCAATCATTTTAATAATGATTTTTATTGATTATTTATAAAGGATAGAATAATGTTCCCTGTTTCATCAATTGGTAATGATATTAGTAGTGACTTTCATCCGTCGAAAAATGAATGACCTTCCTGAAAGCCCAACAGGAAATAACCTGAGAGCACTAGCACCAGGGTCTCACAAACTAAAACAACCCTCTCCTGAAATGGTAACTTTACTTAACACATTCCAACCTGGTGGAAAATGCATTATCACTGGTGATTTTCGAAAAAGAACTAGCGTACTTACAAAATGTAATTCTTTATAATGTCTCGTCTCTTCGTCTGGATTTTTTAGGTTATAACGCCCAAATTATTCGACAAATCGGACAATACTTGTGAACTTACCATTAATGAACCGTTAAAAAAGCAGGAAATATCCACAAGTAATATGATTATTAATTACCCATTTAAAAGATATTTTAAATGAAATGAGGAGGATAAATGGCAATTTTTAAGTTGTGGGACTGGAGATATCGTTGATCTATCCTCTCTGGACTTACGTAATGTCGATTTAGATTATTATGATTTCACAGAATAAACATATGGCTAATACTATTTTAAATCCTTTTAAATTGAATTCAACAAATTTTACTAATGCCAACATGTTTCAGGTTAATTTTGTTAGTTCAACACAAAACGCCACAATCTCCTGGGATTATTACTAAAAATAACACCTGTTTTAATAAGCATTAGCGATATGTATTCTGAAGAAAAATCGAGTTTGTTGGAAAACGTGTTTGAATAAGCCTGGAGACATTAGGGAAGAAGACAATTTAAAAATTATAGAGATTTTGCAATTATAAAATCTATACCAGAGAGCAACTCTTACAGATAAATTAGAAAATGAATTAACAAAAGAAATATATAAAAGCTCATCGAAAATCAACAATTGCTTGAACAGAATTAAATTACAGAGATGATAGAATTTCTCATCAGAAAAAATACATGATTATATGACATAATCATTGAAGATTATGAAAATATAAAGAAAATGCTTATCTGGTCGTCCCCCAAATTAATTATACTATGGATTTAAACATAGAAGACTCTAGCTCAGAAGAGTTAATACCCTCGAGAAAGACGAAAATTCTCCGGACAATGGCTTTGAGGTCGGGGAATATAACACATATGAAGCATATAACTCAGAGAATCAATATTTTACCAGAGAGGACTATACGTATAATTACGACCTTTTAAATGCAATATAGACTTAATAACTTCTTACAAAGTCTATTATTAATACCGTAGATATTCATCTTACCCTGTGCACCAAAAGCAAAAACTTATCGACGCGGGTTTGAAACTGATGGCAACCGCAAAAATGCCTGATGCGCTACGCTTATCAGGCCTACGCCATCTCTGCAATATATTGAATTTGCGTGCTTTTGTAGGCAGGATAAGGCGTTCACGCAGCATCCGGCATGAATAAAGCGCACTCAACAATCTGAAACCCGCCGGAACGGTTTATTACGTACATCAGGTGAAACTGACCGATAAGCCGCTTTCTTTTGGGTATAGTGTCGTGGACAGTCATTCATCTTTCTGCCCCTCCAAAAGCAAAAACCCGCCGAAGCGGGTTTTTACGTATATCAGGTGAAACTGACCGATAAGCCGCTTTCTTTCGGGTATAGCGTCGTGGACAGTCATTCATCTTTCTGCCCCTCCAAAAGCAAAAACCCGCCGGTTTCTGGCGCGGGTTTGGTTAGGGAATAGGTGAAACTGACCGATTAGCCGCTTTTCTTGGGTATAGTGTCGTGGACAGTCATTCATCTTCTGCCCCTCCAAAAGCAAAAACCCGCCGAAGCGGTTTTTGCGTAAATCTGGGTGAAAGTAACGATAAGCCGGGTTCTGTCGTGGACAGTCGTTCATACTGGCCAGCAATCGCTCGCACTGGCTCGAGCAGCCTACCGGGTTAGATTGCGGGCCGTACCTTATGAACCCCTATTCGGCCTTGCTCCCGGGTGAGGTTACCCGACCACGGACTGTTACCAGCCGCGCGGTGCGCTCTTACCGCACCCTTTCACCCTTACCTTGATCCCACTTGCGCGGGCCATGGGCGGTTTGCTCTCTGTTGCACTGGTCGTGGGTTTTCCCAGGCGTTCCCTGGCACCCTGCCCTATGGAGCCCGGACTTTCCTCCCCTCCGCCGTCTCCCCCGAAGGACGACGACGAAGCGGCGACTGTCTGGTCAGCTTCGGCGCGCAGGTCTGGAGGGTTTTCGCGCCCTTGTCGCCCCCGCGTTGCGCATTCCAATCGCCAGTGTCGCGGCGATATTACGTGAAGCACGGCAGATCTGTCATAAGCCCCGCCGGGAATGCTGCATCCAAGAACGTACCTATGCTGGTCAATGCGCTTGAAGGCCGCATCAATGCCATGCTGATGTACAACGCCGACATCATGGGTCAGGCTACCCGCAATGCCAATCACCGGTTTATGGTACTTCTTCGCCACGTTTGACACCAATCGGTACCTTCCGTGAATACTCTGGCTGTCAATACGCCCTTCACCGGTAATCACCGGCGTAATCGTGAATATGTTCCTCCAGATCTCAGCGCCGTAGTGACTATTTGGATGCCGGCTTTTCGTCCGCACCAAGAACGCCGAGATTAGCGCCGCGCCATACCACCGCAGCTCCTGCACCGGGGACATCTTCACATCAACATGCAGCGCTTTTTTAATGACCTGGCATAGTGAGAAAGGTCCCTGTCCAGCTCAACAATCATCGCTTCACTGGCTCCCCTTTGTCGGCCGAAGTTGCGCGATGCGCCGTTATCGCCCACCAGCGGATTGGTGACATCACAAGCGACGCGAATGACGCAATCTTTAAGCGCGGATCAGGCGGACGATCAATATCATTCAGAGTATTAGACTACCGCCGCCGAACCAATTTCATCGCGGTCGCGTCGCATAATTTGGCCCAGCGCCTGCTGCCATGCCTGCGCCGCCATCATTTGTAGCGCTCCCGCCGATGCCGATAATAATGTTTGTCGCACCGCTCTCCAGCGCCTGCAGATTACTTCGCCTGTGCCGCGTGAAGTGGTCACAAGTTCGATCGCGTTTTTCCGCAGTTACCAGCTCCACTCCACTGGCCGCCGCCATTTCAATAAACGCGGTTTTGCCATCGCCGAGGAGATCCCCCAACTGGCATCACTTTCTCGCCCAGCGGCCCTGTAACGCCAGGCGTGACGTTCAGCCCCCTGGGTAGCTGCGATGATCACTTCCACCGTTCCTTCGCCACCATCAGCAACCGGAACAAGAAACGTACTGTGCATCAGAAAAGTCCCCGAAATCCTTTTTTTATCGCCTGCGCAACCTCGCTGGCGGATGAACTTTCTTTATAAGAGTCTGGGGCGATTACGATTTTCATACCTATGCCTGTTACCACATGACGCCGGAGGGCGTTCTCTTATTCGGCCACCAATTCCAGGACCGGATTGCAATACGCCATCCGGGCACGACATCATCGACGAGTAACTTCGACTTTCGCCAGTTTTTCGTAGTGGCACCGCCAAGGCGCTGTCGATCCACCATTCCCTAAACCATCTGCTCGCAGTGCCTGCATCATCTCCATAACCGCAGCTGTGAGCGGCGGTCTGGCCGACGCCGTGAGAAGTATCCAGCACATCGCCAAATCCTTAATATGCAATCAATACGGAAGCCCCGCTTAAAGTTGCGGTCCATCACCATCGGCGCTTTGGCGTCCAGCACGGTACTGCCGCCTCCCCGCGAATTGCCTGATAAACCAGGTGCCGGGTTAACGCCCGCTTTAGTTGCCAGCGTTAACTTCTTCTAAAGGATAGTCGCGGCAATATTCAGCGCCACAATGACCTGATTTGCCAGTTTGGTGACGTTGCCTGCCACCGATTCTCCCGGTATGCACCACGGAACCCGCCATCGCTTTCATCGAATCATCGTGTTTCTCGAAAATAGCCTTGTGGCCAGCCCACCATCACTGACAGCGTACCGTCGATGGCTTTGGGTTCACCGCCGCTCGCCGGAGCATCCAGCATATCAATGCCTTTCGCTTTCAGCGCTTCGCTTGATTTCACCAGCTTGCCAGCAGTGGAATAGAACTCATATCAATCAATACCGTACCTGGCTTCGCGCCTTCAATAATGCCGTCTTCACCCAGCGCCACCTCTTTCACATGAGGGGAGTTTGGCGGCATGGTTATGATGACGTCGCACTGTTCAGCAATCGCTTTAGCCGTAGAGCGCTGTTTCTGCACCTGCAGCAATAGCGTCAGCAATAGCTTCTCGGTTACATAGCAACCACCAGCGAGTAACCTGCTTTCAGAAGGTTTTTCTCATTGGTTTACCCATAATCCCCAGGCCAATAAAACCAACTTTCATAGTCATATCGATCATTTCTCTTGTTGCGGTGGTGGTTATTTTTGGAGAGGTTCTCGCCAGTTTCTGAGTGGCAGAGCGGAAGACGCCGAGGAATCACTGCCGACAGCCACAAACGTACGCGCCCCATTCCAGATAACGACACGCATGGGCTTCGACCGGCGCAAGGATCGCTTGGGTTTGCCGTCGCGCTGGCACGGTTAAAAATGTGCTGAATTGCTTTTTGTACATCCGGTGTGATGCATGCCAGATGGCCTAATGCCGCGGCCAATCGCTGGGGCCGACGAAGCTGCCGTCTACGCCTTCTCCAGTGGCGATCGCATGCGACGTTATCTACGCCCTGCTGACTTGCTCTCTGGACCAGAATAGTGATGTCTTTCTGAGACTGAGCAAATAATCCGCCACGATACCCAACATATTGGCGCCCTGGGCTGGAATAGCCGCGAATGCCTTCCGGTGGGTAACGGGTTAATGCCCCCGCCAGCTCTGCTTCCTCTTTTGTTTCTACTAAAGGAATCGGGAATTTATGAAAACTGATATCCAGAAGACACTTAATCATTGCCGGGCTGGATTGGTCGGCACTGGCGCCTACTGGCGCGCTGGCGCTGCCTTTCAAGGCCATTAACTGCGGAATGACGTGGAGATATCGTTTGGCGCATGTAGCCATCCAGCACCAGGGCCAGTCTCGAACCCAGCCAACCAAGAACTTCAGTGCTAATGGGTTGGAGTGTCGCCCGGCGACCAATTTGTACTGTTTCGCAGCCAGTGCGGCTTTGATTTTCTTCGGGAAAACATCGTTATTCATCGCTTATACCTTTGCTTGTTCTGGATTTCCATACGTGTAATCTAGCCAACTACAGAAGAGGTAGCAGACCATCGCCATGGGCGCTGAACATCCCACGAAAACCAGTGCTGCATTGAAGGAGTGCGGTTCACTTTACCAGGTCCCTGAATCACCAGTGGTGACGATGGAGGCGACATTGCCAAAGACGTTAAAGACGCCGCCGCAAGGCCGAACAATCTCTTTCAGGCGCAGTTCTAATCACCGGCCAGCCCAGCGCACCAAATCCTTTGCCAAAGAAGAGCCAGCGCCATCAGCATGACCACCAGCGTGGTGTTGGTGTAGTTTACATAAGATGATGGTGGAAGCGAGCAACATTCCCAGCACAATCGGTAGCTTACGTGCCAAGGTCGGGGATAACCGCGTGATAGGATAATTTGAGAAGACACCTCCCAGCACGCCGCCCGCAAAAACCACACAGTGCTGGAATCGAGGCGACGAGACCCACTTCAGAATCGACATGCCTTTTTCCTGCACCAGATAAATCGGGAAGCAGGTGAGGAAGAGGCAGGTGATGGTGTTGATAAAATATTGTCCGAAAAATACGCCCAGCGTCATGCGGTTAGAGAGCAATTGCTTGATGTGATGCAGTTTGGGTCCGCTTGCTGCCGCACTGCCCGGCTTTTTGTGGTCCATATCGACCACCGCGCGATTTTCGAGATAAACTTCAGCTCTTCCGCAGACATGCGTGGGTAATCTGTCGGGTTATGAATCAACTTGATCCACAGCGCCGTCAGCACAAAACCAATCACCCCCATAACGGTAAGACGTGCTCCAGCCCAGGCGAAAGTCAGCCAGCCAAGCAGCGGCGAAAAGAGCGCCAGCGAGATATGCGCCGAGTTAAAGATGGCGGAGGCAGTACCACGTTCTTTCGTCGGGAACCAGGCGGCGACAATACGGCGTTCGCCGGGAATGATGGCGCTTCCGAGAAGGCCAGCATAAAGCGCATAAAGAACATGGAGATCCCTGCCCAGGCCAGCGGGAACATCAACAAAGCCTTGCAGGAAAGTGAATAGCGACCAGAAAAAAGAGGCTATAGGTATAAACTTTTTTGAGCCAAACTTATCAAGCGGCCGGCCGCCGGGGATTTGCATCGGCAAGTAGGCCCAGCCAAAAGCAGAAAGATGTAACCCATCGAAACCGCACTTAACTGCAACTCTTTTGCCACTTCGGTACCAGCAATAGACAGCATTGCACAATAGGCGTAGTTAACGGCGGTAACAATAAAAATAATCAGTAATATTAAATGGCGGGTATGCACGCCTTTCTTTTTTTCGTCAACTGTGCCAGAATCATTTTATTTACCTCGGGTACTTATGCTGATTTTTATTATTATGGGGAAGGTGTTATTTATTAGTTTCATTTATGCCGTAACGGCAATGAACTCTGGAAACATATAAGCAGCACGAGAATAATAATCATTGTGCAAATGCTAATTTAATTAATGCTTTTTAAATATTATTTTGAGCATATGCACATGAGGTTGCGCGCTGAAGCCAGATTTGCGCTTTACCTTACCGGGCGGCACTCCAATCCCTGAAATGATTGACATGATCACATTTTCGTTTGAACTCCTGACATTCTTATTTCACCCAATGAAGTCATTTATTTTTAAATAGCCAGGTCCTCATTTTAATCATCCCTGGCTGGAGAAGGTTTACAATGGCCAACATCGGAATCAGACAAGCAACTGCGATTTATATAAAAGTTCACGACACAGATAATGTGGCAATTATTGTTAATGATAATCGCCTGAAGCAGAACACGTTTGCCGGATAGCTGGATAATTGAACATATTACCAGGGGCATCAGTCGCATTGCTCGACATCCGGCTAATGGTGAAATTATTCGTTATGGCGAGGTGATTGGTTACGCCATACGTGCGATCCCACGCGAAGCTCGATCGACGTTCAATCGTTGTGCTCCCGGAAGCGCCGCCGTTGCACGCTGCCACTGGCAACCAAAGTCCCGGAACCCTTACCGCCGCTGGAAGGATACACCTTGAGGGCTATCGCAATGCCGATGGCAGCGTGGGCACCAAAAGCCTGTCGGCATCACCACCAGCGTCCACTGTGTGGCAGGCGTGGTGGAGCTATGTAGTGGAATTCAGTCAACGCGATCTCTGAAATACCCGAACGTCGATGGCGTGGTGGGGCTGGAATAATTTGTACGGTTGTGGCGTGGCGATTAACGCACCGGCGGCAGTTGTACCTATCCGTACCATTCACAATATTTCGCTGAATCCTAACTTTGGCGGCGAAGTAATGGTGATTGGCCTGGGTTGTGAAAAGTTGCAGCCTGAGCGCCTGCTGACTGGAACGGATGATGTGCAAGCTATTCCAGTAGAAAGCGCCAGCATTGTCAGTTTGCAGGATGAAAGCATGTCGGTTTTCAGTCCATCGTAGAGGATATTTTGCAGGTCGCCGAACGCCATCTACAAAAACTAAATAGACGTCAGAACGTCTGGCTTCAGAACTGGTTGTCGGCATGCAGTGCGGTGGCAGCGATCCCTTTTCTTGGCGTAACGGCAAACCCGGCGGTTGGCTATGCTTCTAATCTACTGGTGCGCTGCGGCGCGACGGTGATGTTCTCACGAGAAGTCGCCGGAAGTGCGTGACGCAATCCATACTGCTGACACCACGCGCAGTGAACGAAGAAGAGGTCGGCAAACGGCTGCTGGAGGAGATGGAGTGGTACGATAACTATCTCAATATGGGAAAACAGGCGCAGCGCCAACCCTCGCCGGGCAACAGAAAAGGCGGTCTGGCAAACGTGGTCGAGAAGGCGCTCGGCTCCATTGCTAAATGGGGTAAAGGGCGGGTGGCGCCTATGGCCGGGTCGACGCCGAACAACATCGCGGATTAATTGCGCCGCAACGCCAGCCAGCGATTTTGTCTGTGGCACGCAACGGTCGCTTCGGGTATCGCCGTAGATGCTTACGACCGGTCATCATCGCATGGCCTGATGGCGGTACCCGTCATTAAAATGGCGACCCACACGAGCTGGCAAACCGCTGAGTTTGATTTAATGGATATTGACGCGGGCACTATCGCCACCGGCGAAGAAACCATTGAAGAGGTTGGCTGAGAAGTTGTTCCGCTTTCTTCTCGACGTCGCCAGCAGGAAGAGAAAACCTTATACGAATAATGGGGGCTGCACTAACCAGCTGGCAGTGTTTAACCCGGCACGGGTGACCTGATTTCTTTTGGAACGTCCTCGCAAACGCTGGCCTTGGTGCCATGTTTTTATTGTTTAAAGCCCCCACGTCCATTAATAATGCATTTGCATTACCTTAGTTCAAGCTTATAATTTTGACGAAAAAACCAGCTGTAAAAGGACAGTGAATCATGCCCGCTAATGTCTCGCTCTCACGCTGTACTGACCACTGAATTCAAAGGTCACGATACGCGACAACAACTATCCCGCGCCAGATCGTGAGGCCTTAAAAACGTGGACAAGCCGACAGCATTCATTACGAAATTCTGCAGCTGGTAGGGCAAGTCTTTATGTGCCGACTGGGAGATGAACAGGAGGAATCATGCTATGATACCGTTGCGTTTTCTGGATGCAGATATCAGAACAACCCGCAAAAAACTCGTCCATTCAACATTCAACAAGGAAAGAAACTTGTCGCTGGCATGGACGTCAACATGATGATGAGATTGGCGACGACGAATAATGGATTTTCCACAAAGGGTTAATCGTTGGTGTTGCTTCAGGAAACCTTCCGATGCTTTAGTTTGCCGAAGTCGAGGCATTAAAGGGGAAAGAATCCTGAAAATTATCGAGAAAAGCTGCCACAAAGTTACTGGCGGTGGTCCATAAAGTGA
This sequence comes from Shigella flexneri, assembly GCA_048288465.1. Classification (GTDB taxonomy): domain Bacteria; phylum Pseudomonadota; class Gammaproteobacteria; order Enterobacterales; family Enterobacteriaceae; genus Enterobacter; species Enterobacter flexneri_B. Next base: position 3,170,945 of record CP182556.1, read on the forward strand.
TTGAGGAGCATATCACAGTAATCCATCATCACCGGCATTCCGTCATGGCAAGTCGTTAGGCTCTGGGAAAAATCAAAGCTGGTCACGGGTAAAATTTGGTGCTGGTCGCTATCGTCTCTTCTTTCGTTAGGTCGAAGAGAAAGTCATCATTCTGGGATGGATGAACGATGAAAACACGCTGCGCACCTAGGTCTGGACGATGCCTATACCGTATTAAAGTAAAATGTTTAAAAGAGGACATCCTCCTGTGCCGACTGGGAAAGCCTCACCCAAGAGACAGAAGAAAAACCAGTTGATGGTGTCACAATGCCGCCGAACGTCTTCCTGTGTGACCAGGCCACCTGTTCTCACTCCCCGACCAGAATCACTTCAACCCCAGCCTTCGCAGTCGCCTCCGGCTCTCCGCAGGAATGCCTTCATCAACGATGATCATGTCGATGCGTTGGTATCGATCATATTATGTAAACTGGAACGATTAACTTACTGGAATCGGTGGCTCCGATGATGCGTCGCGACTCGCACATCCAGCAGTTAAACGGGCTTCATCTTCATTATGCGTGCTGACGCCGCGCTCCAGATCGATCGCATCTCACCAAGAACAGCATATCGAAGTGGTAATTTTGCAGCGATTGTTCAGCCTGATAGCCGTAAAAAGATTGCGACTGACAGCGCAATGCCCGCCGGTCATCGGCCGCTCAACGCCTTCCGCTTCCAGCAAAGCATTAGCCACGTTCATACCGTTGGTCATCGCAATTACGTCGTGTCCTTGCGCATCGACGAGCAATATTAGAAAGTGGTCGTCCCGGATCGAGGATCAGCCGATGACCTGGCTGATCGACTCAACGGCCGCTTTCGCAACGCTGCGCTTTCGTCGCGGTGTTCAGTCGCTTCTCTCTGCACTGATGGCTCGACTGACGGCGTCGTGCTATCACAATCAACGCGCCACCATCAGCACGCCCAGCGATCCCCTGCTTCCCAGAAACGCAAATAGTTCCCGATCGTCACGGTAGATACGCCATACGATGCCGACGGATCGTTACACCTCCACACTCCCTTGCTGTCGCAGACGCTGAATGATCTGTTCTCGTCGCTCGCTGGTGCCTGTACTCGCTTCTCACCTGAAGCGTCGGTATTACTCATCGTGAGTCCTTTGGTAGAAAACTTTGGCGTTTCATTTCGTTTTGCCTATTAACGCCTTTCTATTAAGCAAATGCAAGCCCACCTTGCCCATTGACGCAAGCTACTCTGAGTTTTCAGTGACTTTCATTATGTTTCTTTTGTGAATCAAATCAGAAAACTATTATCTTTCGTTTTATTTTTATCTCACCATGACGCAGTATCAACTGAAACAAACAGAAGATTAATATCGCAATAATCTGAACTGGAGAGGAAAGTGAAACATCTAACAGAAATGGTGAGACAGCACAAAGCGGGCAAAGCAATGCAATTATCCGTTTGTTCCGCGCATCCGCCTTGGTGCTGGAAGACTGCAATCCGCTACGCCAGTGCAAACCAAACGCCGTTACTGATTGAAGCAACCTCCAATCAGGTAGACCAGTTCGGCGGTTATACCGGAATGACGCCCGCCGATTTTCGCGGCTTTGTTTGTCAGCTCGCCGACTCGTTGAATTTCCCGCAGGATGCGCTGATTCTGGGTGGTGACCATCTGGGGCCAAACCGCTGGCAAAACCTGCCAGCCGCTCAGGCAATGGCCAATGCCGATGATTTGATTAAAAGCTACGTTGCGGCAGGATTCAAAAAAATCCACCTTGATTGCAGCATGTCCTGTCAGGACGATCCAATTCCCTTAACTGATGACATCGTGGCTGAACGCGCCGCCCGTCTGGCGAAAGTGGCGGAAGAAACCTGTCGCGAACACTTTGGCGAAGCCGATCTGGAGTATGTCATTGGTACCGAAGTGCCGGTACCTGGCGGCGCGCATGAAACCTTAAGCGAGCTGGCGGTCACCACGCCGGATGCCGCCCGCGCCACGCTGGAAGCCCATCGTCACGCCTTTGAAAAGCAAGGTTTGAATGCCATCTGGCCACGCATTATTGCCCTGGTGGTTCAACCCGGCGTCGAATTCGATCACACCAACGTTATTGATTATCAGCCCGCCAAAGCGAGCGCCTTAAGCCAGATGGTCGAAAACTACGAAACGCTGATTTTCGAAGCGCACTCTACCGATTATCAAACGCCGCAATCTCTGCGCCAGCTGGTGATTGACCACTTTGCCATTCTGAAAGTTGGCCCGGCGCTGACCTTCGCCCTGCGTGAAGCCCTTTTTTCTCTGGCGGCGATTGAAGAAGAACTGGTACCAGCGAAAGCCTGTTCCGGTCTGCGTCAGGTGCTGGAAAACGTGATGCTCGACCGCCCGGAATACTGGCAAAGCCACTACCACGGTGACGGCAACGCGCGTCGTCTGGCGCGTGGTTACAGCTACTCAGATCGCGTGCGCTATTACTGGCCGGACAGCCAGATTGATGACGCTTTCGCTCATCTGGTTCGTAATCTGGCGGATTCACCAATTCCGCTACCGCTCATCAGCCAGTATCTGCCGCTGCAGTACGTGAAAGTTCGCTCCGGCGAGCTGCAACCGACGCCACGGGAACTCATTATAAACCATATTCAGGACATCCTGGCGCAGTACCACACAGCCTGTGAAGGCCAATAAGCAAAACAAAGAGGAACATGCTATGCCAAATATTGTTTTAAGCCGGATTGATGAACGCTTGATTCACGGTCAGGTCGGCGTTCAGTGGGTCGGATTTGCGGGGGCAAATCTGGTGCTGGTAGCCAACGATGAGGTTGCCGAAGATCCGGTACAACAAAACCTGATGGAAATGGTACTGGCAGAAGGGATCGCCGTACGTTTCTGGACGCTGCAAAAAGTTATCGACAACATTCATCGCGCCGCCGATCGACAGAAAATCCTGCTGGTTTGTAAAACACCCGCCGATTTCCTGACGCTGGTGAAAGGTGGCGTTCCGGTGAATCGCATTAACGTTGGCAATATGCACTACGCCAATGGCAAACAACAAATCGCCAAAACGGTTTCTGTGGATGCGGGCGATATCGCAGCATTTAACGACCTGAAAGCCGCTGGGGTGGAATGCTTCGTTCAGGGCGTCCCGACAGAGCCTGCTGTGGACCTCTTTAAATTACTTTGAGGGATTCATCATGGAAATCAGCCTGTTGCAGGCATTTGCGTTGGGCATTATCGCCTTTATCGCTGGCCTAGATATGTTTAACGGCTTAACCCATATGCACCGCCCGGTGGTCCTCGGCCCGTTGGTCGGGCTGGTACTTGGCGATCTGCATACCGGAATTTTAACCGGCGATACGCTGGAACTAGTGTGGATGGGGCTGGCCCCGCTGGCGGGCGCACAGCCGCCTAACGTGATTATCGGTACTATCGTCGGCACGGCGTTTGCCATTACTACTGGCGTGAAACCCGATGTCGCGGTCGGTGTCGCCGTACCTTTCGCTGTCGCAGTACAGATGGGGATTACCTTCCTGTTCTCGGTGATGTCGCGTGATGCTCGCTGTCGACCGGATGGCGGAGAACGCCGATACTCGCGGCATTGAACGCGTGAACTATCTGGCACTGCTGGCACTCGGCACTTTCTATTTTCTCTGCGCTTTCCTGCCTATCTATTCGGCGCCGGAACATCAAAAACCATCATTGATGTCCTGCCGCAACGATTAATCGACGGCCTCGGCGTCGCGGGCGGCATCATGCCAGCAATCGGTTTTGCCGTGCTGGAAATCATGATGAAAAACGTCTACATCCCTACTTCATCCTCGGCTTTGTTGCACGCCTGGCTGGAGTTTCCCGGTGCTGGCTATTGCTGCCGCTGCGCTGGCGATGGCGCTGATCGACCTGCTGCGTAAATCTCCTGAACCGACTCGACCTCCGGCACAGGAAGGGAATTGAAGATCGCATCTGATCAAACCGCCTGCCGAACGTCAGTGAAAACGAGAAACGTGCTCACTGGCGTCGATGAAAACCTCTATGAAGATCAGAACATTGGCGCGGAGCTGACGAAAAAGATATCGACCGCGTCACCTGGCGTTCCGTGCTGTTACAGCGCTATTGACTACGAACGTGTGCAGGCTTCTGGCTGGTGTCGGTCTTGTGCCTGCTCTGAAAGAATCCACACTAATAAACGCGCCTGGCACGCGCATGAAGGGGCATATGGGTTGCTCGAATACCCATCCGTTTCTGGTGACATTTGTTATCGGCATTATCCTTGCGATGGTGCGTTCTAAGCAGGACGTTGACAGTATCAGAGCACCAAAATTGCCGTCGGTGCGCCGCTCGGCGGGATTGGCGATGCAATGTTCTGGCTAACGCTACTGCCGATTTGTGGCGGGATGGGCGCCATCTGGCATTGCAAGGCTCCATTCTTGGCGCATCATCTTTATTGTGCTGTTCAACGTGGTACACTTGGGGCTGCGTTTTGGTCTGGCACATTATGCTTACCGCATCGGCGTGGCGGCGATTCCACTGATTAAAGCAAATACCAAAAAGTCGGCCATGCTGCGTCTATCGTTGGGATGACGGTAATCGGTGCGCTGGTGGCGACCTATGTGGGTTAAGCACCACGCTGGAAATCACGGCGGGCGATGAGTGGTTAAGTTACAGGCTCATGTTATCGACAAACTGATGCCGGCCTTCTACCGTTGGTCTACACCCTGACCATGTTTTGGTTGGTACGCGCGGCTCGAGTCGCGCTTCGTCTGATTACAGTTACCGTCGTTCTCGGCATCGTCGGTAAATTCTGCCATTTCCTTTAAATACAATGAGGTATAGATGTTAAGTATTATTTTGACAGGACATGGCGGGTTTGCCAGCGGCATGGAAAAAGCGATGGAGCAATTCTGGGTGAGCAATCGCAGATTATCGCCATCGATTTCCGGAAACCTCAAGCGCCGCGCTGCTTACATCGCAGCTTGAAGAGGCCGTCGCCAACTGGATTGTGAAGACGGCATTGTTTTTCTGACGAATTGCTGGGCAGCGCGCGTTCGCGTAGCTTCGACGCTGGCGATGCAAAACCGGGCTGTGAAGTGATCACCGGCACCAATTTGCAACTGCTACTGGAGATGGTGCTGGAGCGCGAAGGGTTAAGCGGTGAAGAATTTCCGTCTACAGGCACTGGAGTGTGGACATGGTCGGCTGACCAGTCTGGTGGCGAGTTAGGCCGCTGCCATGAAGAATGTCCGGTCGAGGAAGGGATATGACACACGTTCTGCGCGCCAGAAGGCTGCTGACTGAAGAGGGATGGCTCGATCACCATCAGTTGGTCTTGCTGACGGTGTCATCGCGGCAATCGAACCGATTCCAGTGGGCGTGATCGATCTCGATGTCGGAACTGCTCTGCCCGCTTACATCGCACCCATGTACACGGTGGTGCGGGCATTGATGTAATGGATGACGCGCCGGATGTACTCGACAAGCTGGCGATGCACCGGGCACACGAAGGTCTCGGCAGTTCTACGAGCTCCGTAACCGCTCGCTTAACACCGTTCATGCGGCGCTGAAACGTTTCCTCAACGTTGCCAACGCGGCGGACCTGGTGCGCAAGTGCTGGGGAGTTCTCTCGAAGGACCATGCTTCACACCGGAGTAAAGGCGCGCGTCCGCCGGGAGTTGTTTCGCGAGCTTTGAAATTGCCGAGCTGGAATAAATTGATTAGTTTCTCAGCACACCTTACGCGTGGTAGCGCTGGCACCGGAAAGAGGGGGCATTCCAGGCCATCCCGCCATCTTAAACGGCGAAATCTACCGTGATGCTGGGCGTGGCGGGGCGACATTGGCAACAAACTCGCGCCGCGTTTGATGCTGGTGTTTGCGACGGCCTGGTGCATTGCTATAACGGAATAGCGTTACATCACCGCGAACCGGGAATGGTTGGCGCGGGATTAACGGACAGCACCGCCTGGCTGGAACTGATAGCCGATGGTCATCATGTGCATCCGGCGGCGATGTCGCTGTGTTGTTGCTGCAAAGAGAGAGAATCGTGCTAATCACCGACGCGATGCAGGCAGCCGGGAGTGCAATGCGTCGACTATCGTTATGTGGCGAAGAAGTGCAGTGCACGGTGGCGTTGTCCGTACCGCGTCCAGGTGGGCTGGCGGGCAGTGCGCTGTCTGTTGATAGGCAGTGCGCGACGTGGTGGAGTTGACGGACGTAACGCCTGCGGAAGCCATTCATATGGCATCGCTGCATCCGGCGCGAATGCTGGGGTGTTGATGGTATTATCGGGATGGCTTAAACTCACGGGCAACGCGCCAGCATCGTTGCGCTGGATAGCGGGCTGCATGTGCAACAAATATGATCAGAGTCAATTAGCTTCGTTTTGATAGTTTGCTCCTTTATTGGGCCTTCACTTCCCCCGTAAGGCCTTTCTTTTCTTCGTTTAAATATGTGCAGCGGTGCCGAATGTCGACGCTAACGCGTCTTATGCGACCTACGGTACGCCGCATCCAGCAATCGGTGAACATAGCGACGTCATTACGCAATTTTTTAATCTTCCCTTGTCTTTCTTTAAATAATCACAAGAATTAGTTTTTATTTCCTTTTTCTCCATTGAACTTAGGTTTCTTTTCTTATAGATTTTTTAATCAACGAAAGACATCACCAAGTGAAATGAAACGAAAGGCAAGTGAAAGCGACGACGCCCGACGTCAAGTTCATCAGACTAAGGATTGAGTTATGCCAAAAAATTACACCCTGCCGCCGCAACCGGTAGTCGACTGAAGAGAAATCCGCCATCAGCCTCGCGCATGGAATCCGTTCACTCACCAACATCGACGCGCTACGTTCCGCGCTCAATAACTTCCTTGAACCGTTACTGCGCAGAAGAGAATCTCCGGAATCATCCTGACCCGGGACCGGAACCTCGGCATTTATCGGTGACATCATCGCGCCATAGCTCGCCCAGCCGTGCCGGTAAAAACTTCAGCGCCGTACCGACCACCAATCTCGTAGCTAATTAAATAAGGACTACCTGAACCCAGCCCATCCGCTGCTGTTGATCTCCTTCGGTCGATCCGGCAACGGCCGGAAAGCGCAGCCGTGGAACTGGCAAATCAATTTGTACGGAAGTACTATCACCTGCCGATCACCTGCAACGAAGCGGCACTCTTTACCAAAACGCAATAGACAGCGATAACGCGTTTGCCCTGCTGATGCCCGCAGAAACGCGATACGCGGCTTTGCGATGACCAGGGCAGCATTACCGCCGTGATCGGCCCCTGCCTCGCGGTTTCGCACCTGACGATCGACAGCAGAACCTTTCCGCGACGTGGCGGTGGTCCAGGCGATCCTGACCTCACTGGGCGATTTCAGCGAAGGTGTTTGGTTACGCACCGTGGAAACGAATGGTCCTCTCGGTAGCGGTGGCTTAGGGCGCAGCGCGCGAGTCGGCGCTGAAAGTGCTGGAACTGACGGCGGGTAAGCGCAGCCTTTCTGATTCTCCAACCGGATTCCGTCATCGACCAAAATCGCTGGTCAATGTGGCGGAACGCTGGTGGTGGTCTGTTCTCCAGCCACCCTTACACCCGTAGGTCTGATCTTAATCTGCTGGCTGAACTTCGCCGTGACAACGAGCAATGCGTGTAATCGCCATCGCCGCGGAAGCAGCGACATCGTCGCTGCCGGTCGCCGTCTCGTCCTGCCGCCCGTCACGTCACTTTATCAACGTCAGCAGGCATTTTGTTCCTGATGTACGCCAGACGTTCACTGATGCAGTCGCTGCACATCGGCAATGCGCGGATACCCCATCAGCCAGTGGCACCGTTTAACCGCGTGGTGCAAGGCGTAATCATTCATCCGTGGCAGGCATAGAGGATCGCATTATGAGCATTATCTCCACTAAATATCTGTTACAGGGACGGCCAGAGCAGGGGAATGGCTACGCGGTGCCTGCTTTTAACATTCATAACGCCGAGACAATCCGAGCAATCCTCAGAAGTGTGCAGTGGAAATGGAATCGCCGGTGATCCTCGCCGGAACGCCGGGGACCTTTAAACACATCGCGCTGGAAGAGGTGCCCGCCCTGTGTAGCGCCTATTCCACGAACCTACCGACGTCCACTTTGGCGCTGCGTCTTCGGACCGCCACGAATCGCTGGATGATATTCGCCGTGAGAAGTCCACGCAGGTGTGCGCAGTGCGATGATCGACGGCAGCCACTTCCCCGTTTGCCGAGAACGTGAAGCTGGTGAAATCGGGTTCTGACTTCTGCCGCTCACAAGATTGCAGCGTGGAAGCAGAACTCGGCGCGCGGCGGTGTTGAAGATGACATGAGCGTTGACGCCGAAAGTGCATTCCTGACCTAATCCACAAGAGCTAAACGCTTTGTCAACTGACTGGCGTCGACAGCAGCTTGGCGGTAGCGATTGGTTCAGGCGCACGGCTTATACAGCAAAACGCCGAAGATTGATTTCCAGCGGCTGGCGGAAATTGGTGAATGATGATGTTCCTCTGGTGCTGCATGTGCCAGCGATATTACGGATGAATTCTGCATCGCACTATTGAACTTTGGCATCACGAAAGTGAACGTTGCCACAGAATTGAAGAAAATAGCCTCGCTGGCGCGGTTAAAGCCTGGTTTGCGGAAAATCCGCAGGGTCATGATCCCTCGTTATTATATGCGCGTCGGAATGGATGCGATGAAGAAGATTGTCAGAAATAAAGTAATGTCTGTGGTTCAGCGAATAGAATTTCAGCATAATCATTAGTTTTTTATGATTTATCCCAATGTACTTCCGAATTAATATCAGGAATACCTGTAATGGAAAAGGAGATGACTAAACCTTAATCAATACATTCGTCAATATCGCAACAATAATATCTAAAAAAATTATATTATTAAAGCTATGATGAGGATTACGCAATGAGCAGTCCAAATATTCTCTTAACCCGTATTGATAACCGTCTGGTTCATGGCAAGGTTCACATCATGGACATCCACCATGGTTGCAAATTGCTGGTAGTAGTGGATGATGTTGTGGCTAACGATGATCTCAACAGAATCAGATGGGTTCTGCCAGAAACCTACGGCTTTGGCATTCGTTTCTTTACTATCGAAAAAACCATAGCGTCATCGGCGAAGCTGCACCGCATCCAAAAATCTCCTGATTTGCCGTACGCCACAAACGGTCCGTAAATTGGTAGAGGTGGCTTGAACTGAAAGATGTCAACGTCGGCAATATGCATTTCTCGGAAGGGAAAAAGCAAAATCAGCAGTAAAGTTTATGTCGATGACAGGATCTCGCGGATTACGTTTTATTAAACAACGTGGCGTGAATGTTTTCACTCCAGGACGTCCCTGGCAATTTAAAAAGAACAAATCCCTGACTAAATCTAAAATCGCTTAATATTGGTTTGAGGTAATAATGATGCATGAATAACCCTACTTCAGGGATTATCCTGGGGCGTTAGTTTTTGTTCTCGGGGATCGATTTTGGCTGGAAGCCTTATTTTATTTCCGCCCGATAATCGTTTGTACCTAACTGGCGCTATCTCGGTGATATTCAGACTGGCTTAATTACCGGTGGTCTGACAGAGTTGGCTTTCGCCGGATTAACCCCTGCAGGTGGTGTTCAGCCGCCAAAACCGATTATGGCGGGTCGATGACCACCGTCATTGCAGGTAACGGGCGTTGATGCCAAAACAGCAATTGGTCTTGGCCTGCCGTTTAGTTTGTTAATGCAGTACGTCATTCTGTTCTTATTCCGCTTTCTCATTTATTTATGACCAAAGCCGATAATGCACGAAAGAGGCGGATACGGCAGCGTTTTCCCGGCTTAACTGGACAACGATGCTCATCGTCGCTTCAGCGTATGCGGTGATTGCTTTCCTCTGTACTTACCTGGCACAGGGGCGATGCAGGCGCTGGTGAAAGCGATGCCCGCCTGGCTGACCCTCCGCTTTGAAGTGGCAGGCGGTACTCTGCCTGCCGTTGGTTTCGGCTTGCTGCTGCGCGTAATGTTCCAAGTGATATTTCCCTTACCTGATCGCCGGTTTCCTGTTTGTTTGCTACATCCAGGTCAGCAACCTGTTGCCGGTTGCCGTACTGGGCGCAGGCTTTGCGGTGTATGGTTTTTCGATGCGGAATCCCGGCAGCAAGCACAACCGGAGCCCGTTGCCAGTAAAAATGAAGAAGAGGACTACAGCAATGGAATTTGAAATCAGTAAAAAGATATCACCGTCTGGGCTTTCGTTCGTCGCTGCTGCAAGCGGGCTTGAGCTACAAAAGGATGCAGGCGGGCGGTTTATTGGGCGATGTTGCGATCCTGAAAAAGATTTTATAAGGACGACAAACCGGGCTTAAGCGCGGCGATGAAGAAGATAACCTCGAATTTATTAATTCCCACCCGAATCTGGTCGGATTCCTGATGGGTGACTAATTTCGATGGAAGAAAGGAGAAAACCACGACAACTATAAAGGCCTAGAGTGGCACTGTTGGCCCAATCGCCGGGATGGCGATGCGATTTTGTGGTTTACTTTGTTGCCCATTATGGCGGGAATTTGCTCATCATTTGCCAGCGAGGGAAAGCTGCTGGGCCGATCTTGATTTTTCACCGTTTACCTGCTTATCTTTTTCCTGCGCGTCGGCTGGACCCACGTCGGTTTATTCAGTCGGCGTGAAGGCAATCGATAAAGTGCAGAGAGACTCGCAGGTGATTGCCATCAGCAACCATCCTCGGAATCACTAGGTAATCGGCAGCTCTGATCCCTCGTATGTCCATATTAACGTGGGTGACATCGTTTGCCATCGACAGTACCCACAGCGTCGCGCTGCGGCGGGATTTCTTGCTGGATAAAGTCTTGCAACATTTTACCGATGGCCTACACCCTGCTGATGTATTACTTCCTCCAGGTGAAAAAGCGCATCCGGTGCTGTTAATCGGCGTGACTTTTGTGCTCTCTATTGTTTGTTCCGCATTCGGCATTTTGTAAATGGAACGAGGCACTGCGTCTGGCGGTGCCTCTTTTCTTAAGGAATTTCATCCTGTGCAAACCCTTCAGCAAGTTGAAAACTATACGGCGTTAGTGAACGTGCCAGCGAATCTGTCCTTGGCCAGTAATCCGTGGCGAACCGGATGCCGTGATTTGCTGGCGACCGGAGCCACGCCATTAGCCACATATCGTTATCTGATAAATTAGCCAGCAGCAGGTTGATGTCCAGCCAGCTCACCTTCGTGAAGCTGAACGAATCGGTGGATCTGCCATTAACGATTAGTGGTTCTGCGAAACTTTCCCTGCAACAGCATATCGTGCAGCCGCTCGGGCTGCATGAAGCCCAGCTCGTCGGCTTTTCGCTCCGAAGAGATAGAATCAGACGAGTGCGAACGGGTAACGAACCTGATTGCGCAAAGGCGGTCTGGATTTATGCGTTCTCGGATTGGGGAAAAACGGTAGATCTTGGGCTGAACGGACCAGGAAGAAAGCCTGCAACCGGCCTGCCATATCATCAACTTGATGCCAACACAGCAACATGAGATGTTAAAAACCGCGGGTCGCCCAGTGACTCATGGGAATCACCTGTACAGCCTGAAGGATATTCTCAATGCCGCGAAGTTTTGTTCTGGTTACATGGCGAAGGAAGGCGGATGCGACAAATCGTTTTCTCACGGCTAAACTCTCTACCGCTATCCCGGCTTCATTTTTATGGCTGCACGGTAACTTTATTGTTCATTAACACCTAACCAGATGAAAAAGTTGCTCAAAATGTTAAAATTAACTTATGTAACAGTCACGCATTATATTAAATAACATTTGACTGGGTAACATGACGCCGATAGCAAAAGGAGTTATGTTCAACAATTTAATTTTAGATATACGTATAACTTGTTCTATTAATAAAATCACCTCGTATTCTGACTCGCCCCCTGCGCAGCAAAGTCAGGCATTTATACTCTTTTGAATTCATAGAAAATTGATATCAATATAATGAAAATATCGAATATTTGCATATAAATATAATCTTAAAGTTCAGCGATATAATGTTCAATGAAATATTTCTGCCTGTATAATCTTTAAAGATGTTGAACATATATTCACATTAAATATGATTATGTACTTGTTACAAGGATAAGGTTATATATGAATAAAGGTACAAAATTAGCCATTGCGGGCTTACTTGCGCTTTTCGGCAGGTAATGCCGCTGCAACGATGGTGAAATAGTTTTTGATGGCTTTGATGGCGAGATTTTAAAATCCGCTTGTGAAATCAATGACTCTGATAAGAAAATTGAAGTTGCTCTTGGTCACTATAATGCCGAACAGTTTCGTTCTGTTGGCAATCGTAGCCCAAAAATTCCATTCACTATTCCTTTAGTTAACTGCCCAATGACTGGGTGGAGCACGATAACGGCAACGTTGAAGCGTCTTTCCGTCTATGGCTAGAAACGCGGGATAATGGTACCGTTCCTAACTTCCCTAATCTGGCAAAAGTGAGCTCTTTTGCTGGCATAGCGGCAACAGGTGTGGGTATCCGTATTGACGATGCGGAAAGCGGAAACATTATGCCACTGAATGCTATGGGCAATGATAACACGCTTTATTAGATCCCGGCGGACTCCAATGGTATTGTAAATGTTGACCTCATCGCTTACTACGTATCAACCGTTGAAGCATCAGAAATCACCCCAGGGAAGCAGACGCTGTCGTTAACGTAACGCTCGATTACCGTTAATACGTTACGGCGTTATCTGACCTGTGAGATAACGCCCTTTTCCTTCCTCTTTCTCGTTGTATTAGGTTGAAAAATAACTATGTCAAAACGAACATTCGCGGTGATATTAACCTTGTTGTGTAGCTTCGGTATTGGCCAGGCGCTTGCAGGAGGAATCGTTTACAGCGAACGCGTGAGTGATTTATGATGCCAGCCGCAAAGAGGCTGCGATACCTGTCGCAAACAAAGGCGCAGAAACGCCTTATTTTACTGCAATCATCGGTAGATAATATAGATGGTAAGAGCCGTGCCCCATTTATTATAACCCCACCGCTATTTCGTCTTGAGGCTGGCGATGACTCGTCACTGCGATTATTAAAACAGCTGATAACCTGCCGAAAATAAAGAGTCGCTGTTCTACATTAATGTTGGTGCCATTCCAGCAAAGAAAAATCAGATGATGTTAATGCTAACGAGTTGACGCTGGTATTTAAAACACGGATCAAATATTTATCGCCCCGCACACCTAAAGGACGGGTAAACGATGTCGTGGAAATCACTGGAATTTAAACGTAGTGATCGTTCACTCAATATGTATAACCCAACTGAATATTACGTCGTATTTGCCGGATTGGCAGTCGATGAATGAGATTTCACAAGCAAAATTCATTATGGCGCCCGGAGAACATAACAGTTGTCACTTCCTGCATCTGGCGGAAAGACGTGAAATGGGCTGCGATTAATGATTATGGCGGCAGTTCCGGGACAGTAGCTGGTCCACTGCAATAAACAAATATTAAACACAGGTCATCAGGGAATGCCACAACGACACCACCAGGGACATAACGCACCAACAGTTGGCGTCATTATCAAACGCTGTTTGCCGATGGTGCTCACTGGCAGCGGCATGCTTCGCACTACCGCTAACGCCGAAGAGTATTATTTCGACCCCGATCACGCCGGAAACACACAAAGTGGTATGCAAAGACCGATTCGTCACGTTTTTCAAAAAAATATGCACAACTACCAGGAACTTATCAGGTTGATATCTGCTGATAAAAGAAGGTTTCACAGAAAAAAATTACATTTACCGCCAATGCAGAGCAACTTCTGCAGCCAACAGTTTACGGTAGAACAACTACGTGAGCTGGGTATTAAGGTGGATGAAATCCCGGCGCTGGCTGAAAAAGATGACGATAGCGTGATCAACTCGCTTGAACATATCATTTCCGGTACAGCTGGCCCAATTTATTTCAATCATCAGCGACTTAAATTCAGAAAGCATTCCCCAAATTGCACTGTACCGTGATGAAGAGGTTACGTCTCCCCTTCTCGTTGGACGACGGTATACGAATGCTGTTTACCAACTACTCGTTTACAGGTTCTGATAACCGTTACCGCCAGGGCAATCCAGCCAACTACAGTACCTGAATATGCAAAATGGTGCTAATTTGGCCCCCCGCGATTACGTAACTATTCTACGTGGACACGTACTATTTAGGTGTCAAGCTGGAACACTATCAGTAGTTATTTACAACGTGATATCAAGGTGTTGAAGTCTCTAGTCTGGCTTCTGGCAGAAAGCGCCACCAGCGGCAGTATTTTTTCCAGCCTACACCTTTACTGGCGTGAAGCTCGCTTCCGACGATAATATGTTGCCAAACAGCCAGCGCGGATTTGCCCCAACGGTACGCGGCATCCAAACAGTAGTGCAGTTGTGACTATCAGGCAAAATGGTTATGTGATTGATCAAAGCAACGTGCCAGCGGGTGCCTTTGAAATTAACCATTCTCACCCCTCTTCCAACAGCGGCGATTTAGAAGTCACGATCTAAGAAAGTGACGGTACACAACGTCGCTTATCAGCTGACTTCATTACCCATGATGCAGCGACCTGGGCATCTAAAGTATAGCGCGACCGCTGGACGCTATCGCGCCATGTACAGTGATAGCAAGGAACCCGAATTTGCTGAAGCCACGGCAATATATGGTTTGAATAATACTTTTACGCTGTACTGCCGGCCTGCTGGTTCTGAAGATTATTATGCGCTGGGGATTGGTATCGGCTGCGGCACACTTGGCGCACTGGCGCGCTGTCGATGGATATCAACAGAGCGCACACCCAATTCTATAACCAGCACTCTTTTTCATGGCTATCAATGGCGTACGCAGTACATCAAAGATATCCGCAAACAACACCAATATCGCTGTCAGCTATGATCGCTATACCAACGATGGCTATTTTAGTTTTTAATGAAGCCAATACCCGCAATTGGGACTATAACAGTCGCCAAAAAAGTGAAATTCAATTCAACATCAGCCAGACAATATTTGATGGGGTAACTGTGTATGCCTCCGGTTCGCAGCAAGACTATTCGGGGGCAATAACGATAAAACAGGAATATCTCTGTTGGGGTTTCTGCGGCTAGCAATGGGGAGTCGGTTACAGCCTGAATTATCAATACAGCTGCTCACACCTATTCAAAATAATGACCGCTGATTTTCTTAATTGAGCATTCCGTTAGAACGCTGGTGGATTTGCCCCTATATTTCCAGACATCTGTTATCACTTAACCTATTACAAGCCCGCTGCCGCAGATATTCCCGTGGCGAGCGATAACCCAGCGCACTATGCGGATGCCATTCGTTATAATGCTCGAACGCCTCTGCAAGGTTCTTTGCTGCCGTTAACCCGTCTGGTTTGGGCATGATACTGATGTAGTCACGCTTTATCGTTTTCACGAAGCTCTCTGCTATTCCGTTACTCTCCGGACTACGCACCGCCGTGTTCTTCGGTTCAAGTCCCAACATCCGGGCGAACTGGCGTGTTTCATTAGCCCGGTAGCATGAACCATTATCCGTCAGCCACTCCACTGGAGACGACGGAAGATCGTTGCCGAAGCGGCGTTCCACCGCTCCCAGCATGACGTCCTGTACTGTTTCACTGTTGAAGCCGCCGGTAGTCACCGCCCAGTGCAGTGCCTCACGATCACAGCAGTCCAGCGCGAACGTGACACCAGTCTCTCTCCGTTATCGACAGCAGAACTCGAACCCGTCAGAGCACCATCGCTGATTGCTTTCTTTCACGGCCACTCTGCCTGTATGTGCCCGTTTCGATGGCGGTACAGCAGGTTTTCGCTCAAGCAACAGCGCATTCTGGCGCATGAGCCGGTAAACACGTTTGGCATTGATCGCAGGCATACCATCAAGTTCTGCCTGTCTGCGAAGCAGCGCCCATACCCGACGATAACCATACGTGGGCAGCTCTCCGATAACATGGTGTATACGGAGAAGCACATCCGTATCATCAGTGTGACGACTGCGGCGGCCATCCATCCAGTCATCGGTTCGTCTGAGAATGACGTGCAACTGCGCACGCGACACCCGGAGACAACGGCTGACTAAGCTTACTCCCCATCCCCGGGCAATAAGGGCGCGTGCGCTATCCACTTTTTTGCCCGTCCATATTCAACGGCTTCTTTGAGGAGTTCATTTTTCATCGTTTTCTTGCCGAGCAGGCGCTGGAGTTCTTTAATCTGCTTCATGGCGGCAGCAAGTTCAGAGGCAGGAACAACCTGTTCTCCGGCGGCCACAGCAGTAAGACTTCCTTCCTGGTATTGCTTACGCCAGAGAAATAACTGGCTGGCTGCTACACCATGTTGCCGGGCAACGAGGGAGACCGTCATCCCCGGTTCAAAGCTCTGCTGAACAATTGCGATCTTTTCCTGTGTGGTACGCCGTCTGCGTTTCTCCGGCCCTAAGACATCAATCATCTGTTCTCCAATGACTAGTCTAAAAACTAGTATTAAGACTATCACTTAAATAAGTGATACTGGTTGTCTGGAGATTCAGGGGGCCAGTCTAGCTGGTTACCGCGTAGCCTGGTTTCCTATCAGATGACCAGCCAGAAAGATCGCCCAACCCAACATGAAATGCGTCTTGATGGCTCACTGCTGGATGATGGTCGCCTGAGCTATAGCCTGGAACAAAGTCTGGATGACGATAACAACCATAACAGTAGCCTGAACGCCAGTTACCGTTCACCTTATGGAACCTTCAGTGCCGGATACAGTTACGGTAATGACAGCAGCCAATACAATTACGGCGTTACCGGCGGCGTGGTTATCCATCCTCATGGCGTGACGCTCTCGCAATATCTGGGCAACGCTTTTGCGCTTATCGATGCTAACGGGGCTTCTGGCGTGAGGATACAAAACTATCCGGGGATTGCTACTGATCCCTTTGGCTATGCAGTGGTTCCTTATCTCACGACTTATCAGGAAAACCGTCTCTCGGTAGATACTACGCAGCTGCCCGATAACGTCGATCTTGAACAAACAACACAGTTTGTGGTGCCCAACAGAGGTGCAATGGTAGCGGCGCGTTTCAACGCCAATATCGGTTATCGCGTACTTGTTACAGTCAGCGATCGCAACGGTAAACCGTTGCCCTTTGGCGCTCTTGCCAGCAACGATGATACGGGGCAACAAAGTATCGTCGATGAGGGCGGCATACTATATCTCTCTGGGATATCGAGTAAATCACAAAGCTGGACTGTACGCTGGGGAAATCAGGCAGATCAACAATGTCAGTTTGCTTTTAGTACACCGGATTCAGAACCAACAACCTCTGTATTACAAGGCACAGCGCAGTGCCATTAAGGATAAAAAAATGAAAAGAGCGCCTCTTATAACAGGACTTTTGTTGATATCCACATCCTGCGCTTATGCCTCCTCAGGAGGGTGTGGAGCCGACAGCACTAGCGGTGCGACAAATTACAGCAGTGTGGTTGATGATGTTACGGTGAACCAGACAGATAACGTGACAGGACGGGAGTTTACCTCTGCAACGCTAAGTAGCACTAACTGGCAATACGCCTGTTCCTGCTCTGCGGGTAAGGCAGTTAAACTTGTCTATATGGTCAGCCCCGTACTTACCACCACTGGACATCAGACAGGATATTACAAACTCAATGACAGCCTGGATATTAAAACCACATTACAGGCAAACGACATTCCAGGACTCACAACCGACCAGGTTGTCTCTGTTAACACCCGATTCACACAGATAAAAAGCAGCACCGTATATTCTGCTGCAACCCAAACGGGTGTTTGCCAGGGTGACACGTCTCGTTATGGACCCGTTAATATTGGTGCAAATACCACCTTTACCCTGTATGTCACCAAGCCATTTCTCGGCTCGATGACCATTCCGAAAACGGATATTGCCGTCATTAAAGGCGCGTGGGTCGATGGAATGGGAAGCCCGTCTACAGGTGACTTCCATGATTTAGTCAAGTTATCGATTCAGGGAAATCTCACCGCCCCACAGTCGTGCAAAATTAATCAGGGCGATGTTATTAAAGTTAATTTTGGATTCATCAATGGTCAGAAGTTTACCACCCGCAATGCCATGCCAGACGGTTTTACTCCAGTAGACTTTGATATCACTTATGACTGTGGTGATACTTCAAAGATTAAAAACTCGTTGCAAATGCGCATCGACGGTACAACTGGGGTAGTAGACCAGTACAACCTGGTCGCCAGGCGAAGAAGTTCAGACAATGTGCCCGATGTCGGTATTCGTATTGAAAATCTCGGCGGCGGAGTTGCAAATATTCCTTTTCAGAACGGTATCCTTCCCGTTGATCCTTCCGGGCATGGCACCGTCAATATGCGCGCCTGGCCAGTTAATCTGGTCGGTGGTGAGCTGGAAACAGGAAAATTTCAGGGCACAGCCACCATTACCGTCATGGTGCGGTAAAAGAAGACGTTGCGTTTTGATTAACGCAACGCTTCGGCACTGTTACCCCTGCTGCTCCAGCGCATACTTATACAGCGCATTTTTCTTCACGCCATGAATTTCTGCGGCCAGCGCCGCCGCTTTTTTCAGCGGCAGTTCTGCCTGTAGCAGCGCCAGCGTGCGCAGGGCATCGGCGGGTAAGTCTTCTTCCTGTGCTTTATGACCTTCGACAATCAGCACCATTTCGCCTTTGCGACGGTTTTCATCTTCCTTTACCCACGCCAGCAGCTCGCCAACGGGCGCGCCGTGAATGGTTTCCCAGGTTTTGGTCAGCTCACGCGCCAGAACCACGTAGCGGGATTCGCCTAATACCGCAACGATATCTTCCAGGCTATCTAACAGACGGTGGGTAGATTCATAAAAAATCAGCGTGCGCGGCTCCGCTTCAATGGCTTTTAGCGCATCACGGCGGCCTTTTGATTTGGCAGGTAAAAAGCCTTCGTAACAGAAACGGTCAGATGGTAAACCCGCGGCGCTTAACGCAGTGATAGCAGCACACGGTCCGGGTAGCGGCACCACACGAATCCCCGCTTCACGGCAGGTACGCACCAGATGGTAGCCAGGATCGTTAATTAGCGGCGTTCCGGCATCGGAAACCAGCGCAATGTTTTGCCCCTCTTGCAGCTTTGCCAGCAGCGTTTCGGCTTTTTGTTGTTCGTTATGGTCGTGCAGCGCAAACAACCGGGCATTAATCCCAAAATGTTGCAGCAATAAACCGGTGTGACGAGTATCCTCGGCGGCAATCAGATCAACGGCCTGTAATACCTCTAACGTACGCTGGGTGATATCCGCCAGATTGCCGATTGGCGTCGGTACAATGTAAAGCTGGCCCTGAGAATTATCCGCCGATTGGTGTTGTTTCATTGTGTCGTCCGTATTGCCGATTTAATATTGAGCATTGCGTAAAAAAAATATCACTGGATACATTATGGTACCCTCAACATTTTCTCGTTTGAAAGCCGCGCGTTGTCTGCCTGTTGTTCTGGCAGCCCTGATTTTCGCCGGTTGTGGCACCCATACTCCCGATCAGTCCACTGCTTATATGCAGGGCACGGCGCAGGCTGATTCTGCCTTTTATCTTCAGCAGATGCAGCAAAGCTCTGATGATACCAGGATCAACTGGCAATTACTCGCCATTCGTGCACTGGTGAAAGAAGGTAAAACCGGGCAGGCGGTTGAGTTGTTTAACCAACTACCGCAAGAACTGAACGATTCTCAGCGTCGCGAGAAAACACTGCTGGCGGCAGAGATTAAACTGGCGCAGAAAGATTTTGCTGGCGCGCAAAACTTGCTGGCGAAAATCACACCTGCCGATTTAGAACAAAACCAGCAAGCGCGTTACTGGCAGGCAAAAATCGATGCCAGCCAGGGGCGTCCTTCCATTGATTTACTGCGCGCGTTAATTGCTCAGGAACCGCTGCTTGGCGCGAAAGAAAAACAGCAGAATATTGATGCCACCTGGCAGGCGCTCTCCTCCATGACTCAGGAACAGGCGAATACGCTGGTGATCAACGCCGACGAAAATATTCTGCAAGGCTGGCTGGATCTGCAGCGCGTCTGGTTTGATAACCGTAACGATCCCGACATGATGAAAGCCGGGATCGCCGACTGGCAGAAACGTTATCCGAACAATCCGGGCGCGAAAATGCTGCCAACGCAGTTGGTTAACGTAAAAGCGTTTAAACCAGCCTCGACCAACAAAATCGCCCTGCTGTTGCCGCTGAATGGCCAGGCAGCGGTATTTGGTCGCACTATTCAGCAAGGCTTTGAAGCCGCGAAAAATATCGGCACTCAGCCAGTGGCGGCTCAGGTAGCTGCCGCACCTGCCGCAGACGTAGCAGAACAACCTCAGCCGCAAACTGCGGATAGCGTTGCCAGCCCGGCACAAGCCTCGGTTAGCGATCTGACCGGTGATCAGCCTGCGGCCCAGCCGGTGCCTGTAAGCGCCCCGGCGACAAGCACCGCAGCGGTAAGCGCACCCGCAAATCCATCCGCAGAGCTGAAAATCTACGATACCTCATCACAACCACTTAGCCAGATCTTAAGCCAGGTTCAGCAGGATGGCGCGAGTATTGTGGTTGGTCCGTTGCTGAAAAATAACGTTGAAGAGTTGCTGAAGAGCAACACCCCGCTGAACGTACTGGCACTGAACCAGCCGGAGAATATCGAAAACCGCGTCAATATTTGTTACTTCGCGCTTTCACCGGAAGACGAAGCGCGCGATGCAGCGCGTCATATTCGTGACCAGGGTAAACAAGCGCCGCTGGTGCTGATCCCACGCAGTGCATTGGGCGATCGCGTAGCCAATGCGTTTGCGCAAGAGTGGCAGAAACTGGGCGGCGGCACCGTTCTGCAACAAAAATTTGGTTCCACCAGCGAATTACGCGCGGGTGTTAACGGCGGTTCTGGTATTGCTTTAACGGGTAGCCCGATTACTCCCAGAGCGACAACCGACTCCGGCATGACGACCAACAATCCAACGCTGCAAACCACGCCAACCGATGACCAGTTCACCAATAATGGCGGTCGTGTCGATGCGGTCTACATTGTGGCAACGCCGGGTGAAATCGCTTTTATCAAACCGATGATCGCCATGCGTAACGGTAGCCAGAGCGGTGCAACGCTGTACGCCAGTTCCCGCAGCGCACAAGGCACCGCAGGCCCGGATTTCCGACTGGAGATGGAAGGCTTGCAGTACAGCGAAATCCCGATGCTGGCAGGCGGTAATCTGCCGTTAATGCAGCAGGCGCTCAGCGCGGTGAACAACGATTATTCGCTGGCTCGCATGTATGCGATGGGCGTTGATGCCTGGTCGTTGGCAAATCATTTCTCACAAATGCGCCAGGTTCAGGGTTTTGAAATCAACGGTAATACCGGAAGTCTGACGGCTAACCCGGATTGCGTGATTAACAGGAAGTTATCATGGCTACAGTACCAACAAGGTCAGGTAGTCCCCGCCAGTTAACCACCAAACAGACCGGCGATGCGTGGGAAGCACAAGCGCGTCGCTGGCTGGAAGGCAAAGGACTGCGGTTTATCGCCGCTAACGTGAACGAGCGTGGCGGCGAGATCGATCTGATAATGCGTGAAGGCCTGACCACCGTTTTTGTCGAGGTACGCTATCGCCGCTCTGCGCTTTATGGCGGCGCGGCAGCCAGTGTGACCCGCAGCAAACAACACAAATTATTACAGACTGCCCGCTTGTGGCTCGCGCGTCATAATGGGAGTTTTGATACTGTGGATTGCCGGTTCGATGTGGTAGCCTTCACCGGGAATGAGGTTGAGTGGATTAAGGATGCCTTTAATGACCACTCATAATTAAGGTTTAAGGATTAGCGTGCAAGAAAGAATTAAAGCTTGCTTCACTGAAAGCATTCAAACTCAAATTGCGGCGGCAGAGGCGCTTCCGGATGCCATCTCCCGTGCAGCCATGACGCTGGTTCAGTCTCTGCTCAATGGCAACAAAATCCTCTGTTGTGGTAATGGAACTTCCGCTGCCAATGCACAGCATTTTGCTGCCAGCATGATCAACCGTTTCGAAACGGAGCGGCCCAGCTTACCTGCCATTGCACTAAATACTGATAATGTTGTCTTAACGGCGATTGCCAACGATCGCTTACATGATGAAGTGTATGCAAAACAGGTGCGGGCGCTGGGTCATGCGGGAGATGTATTGTTAGCCATTTCCACCCGTGGCAACAGCCGCGATATTGTTAAAGCAGTTGAAGCCGCCGTTACGCGTGATATGACCATTGTGGCATTGACCGGCTATGACGGCGGCGAACTTGCAGGTTTGTTAGGGCCACAGGATGTGGAGATCCGCATTCCTTCGCATCGTAGTGCTCGCATTCAGGAAATGCATATGCTGACGGTAAATTGCCTGTGCGATCTGATCGATAACACGCTTTTCCCTCACCAGGATGATTAAGGAGAATACATGAAGGCATTATCGCCAATCGCAGTCCTTATTTCCGCGCTGCTGTTGCAAGGTTGTGTTGCCGCTGCCGTAGTGGGTACCGCTGCTGTGGGTACCAAAGCCGCAACTGACCCACGCAGTGTCGGCACCCAGGTGGACGATGGTACCCTGGAAGTGCGCGTGAACAGCGCATTGTCGAAAGACGAACAGATTAAGAAAGAAACCCGTATTAATGTCACGGCCTATCAGGGCAAAGTGCTGCTGGTTGGGCAGTCACCAAATGCTGAACTTTCGGCTCGCGCCAAACAGATTGCTATGGGCGTAGACGGTGCCAACGAAGTGTATAACGAGATTCGTCAGGGCCAGCCGATTGGTCTGGGCGAAGCATCTAACGATACGTGGATCACCACCAAAGTGCGTTCGCAGCTCTTAACCAGCGACCTGGTGAAATCGTCCAACGTGAAAGTGACCACCGAAAACGGTGAAGTGTTCCTGATGGGGCTGGTGACTGAACGTGAAGCGAAAGCGGCGGCAGATATTGCCAGCCGGGTGAGCGGCGTAAAGCGGGTTACCACAGCGTTTACGTTTATTAAATAGCAGCCCCTTGTAATGCCTGATGCGACGCTTGCCGCGTCTTATCAGGCCTACAACGATGCAAACCGTAGGTCGGATAAGGCGTTTACGCCGCATCCGACATGTTTTCCCTCAAATCAGAACAACAGCGCCAGCCCGCCGACAATCACACCAGACACTGCCACCATCGCCCCTGTCAGCCATAAGGCTTTCGCCGGGAACGCTTTGCGCAGCATAATCAGTGACGGCAAACTCACTGCCGGGAGCGTCATCAACAATGCCAGCGCCGGAGCGGTTCCCATACCTGCCAGCATCATCGTTTGTACAATCGGAATTTCTGCTGCCGTGGGAATGACAAACAAGCATCCTGCTACCGCCATCGCCACCACCCACATCAGGCTGTTATCGACAGCACCATCGGCATGGGGGAATAACCAGACGCGTGCGGCACCCAACACCAGTACTGCAAGGATGTAAACCGGGATCGTACTCCAGAAAAGTGTCCATAGCGCCCTGCCCCAGCGGCTAAAAAAACCGCTCTGTGCTTCCGGTATGTCAATTTCGACCGGTGCCTGCGTTTGCGGTGTTTCACGCACCCATTTTTGCACCAGCGTCGCAATCAGCAACACCATCACCAGCCCGGCCACCAGACGAATCGCCGCAAAACCCCAGCCGAGGACAAACCCCATAAACACCAGCGTCGCCGGGTTTAACACCGGATTGCCCATCCAGAATGCCAGCGCACCGCCCATCGATACCTGTTGGCGACGCATTCCCGCCGCGACCGGAGCCGCACAGCAGGTACACATCATGCCCGGCAGCGAAAACAGCGTTCCCAGCAGCGTGCCGCGAAAGCGCGATTGCCCAAGCGTACGCAACAACCAGTCACGCGGGATCAGCACCTGAATCAACGAACCGAGGATCACCCCCAGCACCGCCGCTTTCCATACTGCGAGGAAATAGATCATCGCGTAATCCAACGCCGCTTGCCACGGATTAGCATCCGCCTGCGCAAGGATAGATTTACCGATACTGTGGGTTTCGGCTGCAGTAAACGCTTTGCCGTAGTAAGGTTGCCATTTCACATACCAGAGACCGGCAATGACAACGAGAAAGAAAAGCGCGGGTTTCCACCACTGAATGGGCGTTGCCGCCTGAGATGAAGACTGACCAGTCATAGCATTCCCCAGGAATAAGTTATGATAATTGAGCGCGTGAATATTACGCTCACTATCAATTCTTGGGAATAATTATTCAGCTCTTTTGCGTAATTCTGAAGAGCTTAAAATCGTCACGCCTTCATGCTCAGGCCGCATCGCCTCTGCCAGCATGACCCGCGCCACGTCTCTCGCATCAATGGATTTCCAGTTACCTGGTAACAAACGGAACAGCGGCGCAAAAAGCGTTTCGTTCATCCGCTGTTTGCTACGATCGCCCAGTAACATCGACGGGCGAGCAATGGTCAATTTCGGCCAGTTCTGGGCAATTAATGCTTCTTCCATCTCCCCTTTGACGCGGTTATAGAAAAACGGCGAGTGGGCATTGGCACCCATAGCACTGACCACCAGCATATGCTGCGCGCCCAGTCGCCGCCCGGTTAATGCGGTATCCACTACCAGCGTGTAATCGGCATGAATAAACGCCTCTTTGCTCCCCGCTTCTCGCCGCGTGGTGCCGAGACAACAAAACACAATGTCGATGGGTTCGGTGACCTGCGCCAACGCGTCACTCAGTTGCGGATCATGGGGATTAAACACCCCGGGCATATCGCCCAACGGACGTCGCGTCGGCGCAGCAATGGCGTTAACTTTCGGTTCATTAATCAACATCCGCAGCAGGTGACCGCCCACCAGCCCCGTTGCGCCTGTAATCAGTACCTGACTCATCTTCGTTCCTTTACAGAATTGTCTGCCTTGCGCTCCCCGGCTCATGCACCAGTCTTAATAGACCATGAGGTAATTATCCCCGATTGTGGAAAATTCGCCTCATCCAATGCAACAACGCGGAGGAAGCATGAGTAAGAAAATTGCCGTTTTAATCACTGATGAATTTGAAGATTCAGAATTTACTTCACCCGCAGACGAGTTCCGTAAAGCCGGACACGAAGTGATTACTATTGAAAAACAAGCGGGTAAAACGGTGAAAGGCAAAAAAGGAGAAGCCAGCGTGACCATCGATAAATCCATCGATGAAGTGACGCCAGCGGAGTTTGATGCCCTGTTGCTACCGGGTGGTCATTCACCGGATTATCTGCGTGGCGACAACCGTTTTGTCACCTTTACCCGTGATTTTGTGAATAGCGGCAAACCTGTTTTCGCCATCTGTCACGGTCCGCAGCTGCTGATCAGCGCCGATGTGATTCGGGGGCGCAAACTGACCGCAGTTAAACCGATCATTATTGATGTTAAAAATGCGGGCGTGGAATTTTACGATCAGGAAGTCGTGGTTGATAAAGATCAGCTGGTTACCAGCCGGACACCGGACGATCTGCCAGCGTTTAACCGCGAGGCGTTACGCCTGCTCGGTGCCTGAGTCGCGTAGCCAAATCATTTTTTTACCAAAGCCCAGCGTGTTGTCGGTGAATTTGATTTCATCGAGCCGGATTTCCCACACCGGGGCCGACAGCATTCTGGCAACCGGAAAGCGACGATTGTACGCCTTGCGCGCGAGGTCGCTTTCCTCACCTTCCAGCCTGCGGATCTCACCTTTAAACTGCACACCGCGAATTAACGCTACCGTTTTCGGCTGACCGTTTACCGTTCCGGCAACCGCAGCCTGCGGCCCACTCATCTGCGCGTGGCGCGTTTTTTCTTCCGTCAAAATGTAGAAGGCGACTTTCTGCGCATCAAAAAGATAAAAGGCATTAGCGCACCAGAGTTCCCCTTCCTGCTGCACACACCAGGTGACAACATGTTGTTTTGCCAGCCAACGGCTGATGGCGATGAGTGTTTCCATTGCTGTTCTCTTTTATACTGTGGGCCTGACCTTAACATGCGATGCAGACGATGACACCCTGGTTTCTTTACTTGATCCGTACCGCCGACAATAAGCTTTATACCGGGATCACCACGGATGTCGAACGCCGCTATCAGCAGCACCAAAGCGGCAAAGGGGCGAAAGCACTGCGCGGGAAAGGAGAACTGACGCTGGCGTTTTCTGCGCCAGTGGGCGACCGTTCGCTGGCACTACGGGCGGAATATCGCGTTAAGCAACTGACCAAACGGCAAAAAGAGCGTCTGGTAGCGGAAGGCGCAGGGTTTGCAGAACTGTTGAGCAGCCTGCAAACCCCGGAGATTAAAAGCGATTGAAATGCTCGTGATACTCAACCAGACCGGTTACGCCATTCAGCGCGTCATCCGCTAAACGATGTACCAGGAAGGCGCTTTCAGTGCCCGGCCAGCGGCAACGCAGATCGTGATGCGCCGCCAGTTCAAAGCCGAAACGACTGTACAGCGCCGGATCGCCCAGCGTCACCACTGCGGCATAGCCGAACTCATTAAGCGAATCGAGTCCTTCATAGACCAGTTGGCGTGCCAGCCCCTGTCCACGGTATTTTTCATCAACCGCCAACGGTGCCATGCCGACCCATTGCAGGTCTTCGCCCTGCACATCAACCGGACTAAATGCCACATAGCCAATGACCTGACCTTCGTCATCTGTCGCCACCAGCCCCAGCGTCAGAAAGCCATCTTCACGCAGATCGTGAACCAGCTTCGCTTCCGCATCACTTTCGAATGAGCGACGCAGCAGGGCATCAATACCCGGCGCATCAATGGGAATTTCTACTCGAATTAGCATGGTTCACCTACCGATGTCTGTTTGGTTTCAGGCGCGGTTTTCATTCCCGCCTCAACAAAATCCGCCAGTTGCAGCAGCATCATGCGTAAGGCTTTCGGCATTCGCTCCAGTTGACGGCGTCCATCAGGTTTTTCACATACAGCCCCAGCTCCTTATCGCCTTCAATCACCAGCCGACGCTGGAAGAGAGAAGCGTATCCGGATCTTCGTTTACGCGCCGCAATCATCAGCAGATTGCTGGCGTCGGCACTAAAACTCACATCAGCTTGCGCGTTCTGGCTGACCACCAGTTTGCCATTCACCACCGAGGTGTCATTGCAGGTCAATATCACGACAACTAAACAGTTAACCAGCGGGCTTTAGACCTCCAGCTCGCCATCATCCAGCGCTGATGGAATTGCCAGCTAAGACCTGCTCAGGTCGCCCGTTTTAGCGCAAATGGCGTCAGTTTTACCGGTACACTCAACAGAGATGGCCCCAAATGCACAAGATGGACGCAGTTTATCGAACACGAGTTTTACTCCCTGTTTCAACAATTACTCAATTTTGCTATATCAGAAAAATAGAACATAGCGGTATAAATCAACAATTCCATATGAAATTGTCTGCTACCACCAATACAACTTTAACTGCCTTAAATTCAAAAATTGTCGAGCAGGTTTAACCAAAATCCCAGTTCGTTAACATTTTTGCGTTTTGATAGCGCAACCTTCAGGAAAAATTATGGAGCTGCTTCTGCCCTGCCGGGATCTTCCGGCGCTTAAGGCGGCCATCGAAAACGGCGCAGATGCTGTTTATATCGGGCTAAAAGATGACAACCAATGCCCGTCACTTCGCCGGCCTTAACTTTACCGAGAAAAAATTGCAGGAAGCGGGCGGCTTCGTCGATCAACATCGCCGCAAACTTCACATCGCGATTAACACTTTTGCGCATCCGGACGAGTTACGCCCGTTGGCAGCGCGCCGTGGATATGGCGGCGCAGCTGGGGTGCCGACGCGCTGATCCTTGCCGTCACTTGCCATGCTGCAATACGCCGCCGAGCGTTATCCGGATATCGAGCGCCACGTATCGGTGCAGGCTTCGGCGACCAATGAGGAGGCGATTAACTTTTATCATCGCCATTTTGACGTTGCTCGCGCTGGTGCTGCCGCGCGTGTTGTCGATTCATCAGGTGAAACAACTGGCACGGGTCACACCTGTACCACTTGAACTTTTTCGCTTTCGGCAGCCTGTGCATTACTGTCGGAAGGTCGTCGCTATCTGTCCTGTCGTATCTGACGGCGAGTCGCCCAACACGCAGAGGCGCGCGTTCTCCGCCCGTTTCGTGCGCTGGCAACAAACGCCCAGGCTGGATCTGCTGAAAACGGAAGCGGCCCCATTGACCGTTATCAGGACGGCGAAAACGCAGGTTATCCGACGTGATGCAGGCGTTATCTGGTGGACGGCGAGCGCTATCACGCGCTGGAAGAACCAACCAGTCCAGACCCGGTACCTGCTGCCGATGAATGGCGGCGAACATCGCTTCGGCGGCAATCCAAGGCCGCCAGCGATAGCGGCGAACGTCAGCGAGGTGGTGAAAGTCTGGCGTCAGGCGATCCACTGTTGTAAGGCCTATTCGCAAACTTCGTACCGCAAAGCGCGGATGGAGACGCTCGGGTCGACGTCCCAGGACGCAACTCACTCTTGCGCACATCCCCACCGTAAAATGGCAGTGAGAAAAGCAATGCAGATTCCCTTAGGGCCAGTGCTGTGGTACTGGCCAAAAGAGACGCTGGAAGAATTTTATCAGCAGGCCGCCACCAGCAGCGCCGACGTGATTTATCTTGGTGAAGCGGTATGCAGCAAGCGTCGGGCAACCAAGTCGGCGACTGGCTGGAGATGGCAAATCGCTCGCCGGGAGTGGTAAGCAGATCGCGCTGGTCACGCTGGCGCTGGTGCAGGCATCATCTGACCGGCGAACTGAACGCTATGTCGA
Source organism: Shigella flexneri (assembly GCA_048288465.1). Lineage (GTDB taxonomy): Bacteria > Pseudomonadota > Gammaproteobacteria > Enterobacterales > Enterobacteriaceae > Enterobacter > Enterobacter flexneri_B. The sequence goes on from CP182556.1 coordinate 3,199,695, forward strand.
GAACGGTGGCTTCCGATTGAAGCCAGCGATCTCGGCGCTGGTGAATATGTGCGCTGAACGCAAATCTGCCGTTCGTCGCCGGGCACGCGCCTGAACTGCTTACAACGCGGTGACACTGAAATATTGCTCAAACAGGGCATGATGCGCTGGTGTATGCCAGTGGAGCTTTCCTGCGACTGGCTGGTGAATCTGCTTATCAGTGCGATGAGCTGGCAATTTAGAACCAGTTTCTAAGTGGAAGTCCTGAGCTACGGTCATCTGCCGCTGGCCTACTCCTGCCGGCTTTACCGCGCGTTCGGAAGACCGCCCGAAAGACGAAGCGCGGCGAACGCTGCTGCATCAAGTATCCGAAACCAGGCAACGTGCTGTCGCAGGAAAACCAACAAGTGTTTCTACTCAATGGCATTCAGACTCATGAGCGTGGCGTTATAATCCTCGGTAACGAGCGCAATTCCATGCAGGGCCCTGTCGACGCCGGGCTCGGCGGATGATCTAGGGGAGGGTACTGAGAAATTTCGCGATGCTCGACGCCTTCCGCGCTAATGAAATGGCGCTGCACCACTGCCGTTGACGGCGAACAGCGACTGAACGGCTACTGGCGGCGGCTGGCAGGACGGGAGCTGCAAGCCTGAGTAAATAGCTCACTTTGTTAACAACTTTAACTACTCTTTATGCAGTATTAAAGATTAATCGGTAACAAAGTGAGCTGTTATGACTGATAAAACCATTGCGTTTTGGCCATCCTATCCGGCTCCATTCCGAGGTTCTTCACGCGAGAAGCATTCTCCCACTTTCTCTATCTCGCCCGTCTGGCTGAAAAGCGCGGCTATCATCGCTACTGGCTGGCAGAACACCACAGATCCACCGGCATCGCCAGTGCTGCCACGTCGGTATCTATTGGCTATCTCGGCGGCGAATACCACCAACACGCTGCATCTGGGGTCTGGCGGCGGTGACGTCGCCTAACCACTGACCGTTGGTCATTGCAGAACAGTTCGGTACGCTTAATACACTCTATCCGGGCGAATCGATTTGGGGCTGGGTCGTGCTCCGGCAGCGACGAATGGATAGAATGATGGCGCTACGTCGTCATATGAGCTGGTGATATCATAATTTCCCCGCGATGTGGCGGAGCTGGTGGGACTGGTTTGATGCCGCGATCGCAATCCCGCATGTGCGCCCGGTACCGGCTATGGCGGTAATCCCGCGTGGTTGTTAGGCTCCAGCCTTTACAGCGCGCAACTGGCGGCGCAGCTTGGTCTGCCGTTTGCGTTTGCCTCACACTTCGCGCCGCAGACGCCGTTCCAGGCGCTGCAATCTTCATCCGCAGCACCTCAAATCGTTACGGCTGGAAAAACCATACGCGATGGTGTGCATCAATATGATCGCCGCCGACAGCAACCGCGCACGCTGAATTTCCGTTTACCTCTAATGCAGCAAGCCTTTGTGAAGCTGCGCCGTGGCGAAACCTGGGCACCGCCGCCGCCGATTCAAAATATGGATTAGTTCTGGTCACCGTCTGAGCAGATGGCGTGAGCAGGCGCTGAGTATGTCGTTGTAGGTGATAAGCGAAAGTGTGTCATGGCTTGCAGTCGATCCCTGCGCGAAACCGACGCCGACGGGTATCATGGTGCGACGGTAGATTTTCGACCACCCCAGGCGCCGGATCCGTTTGAGCTGGCGATGGATGTTAGGAGAAGTCGTCGGCAGAGCGCGCTGCGGAGCTGATCCGAGCTGGCAACGCTGCTCCTACATAGACCTGATAAGCGAAGCGCATCAGGTATTGTGTAGGCAGCAGAAATGTCGGATAAGGCACCGCTGATTACTGATACACCGGCAGGTAAATTAAAGCTCGATAAAGATGGGCACCAGCGCGTTGCCGACGCCAAACACCAGAATCAGCGCAATCATCGGCTTGCTACCCAGACGCGGAATTTCGGGCTGCCAAAGCGTTTACGCGATGCACGGGCTAACAGCGCCGGCAGAATCGCCGCCCAGATGGTAGCCGTAAACCAGCATAACCAATGGCGTACAGGAATCCGTTCGGAACAGCAGCCCCCCCACAACTGGCGGGGCAAAGGTCAACAATCCCCTTTTCAAAGCGGCCGACAGCCGAGTCGTCGAAACCAAACAGATTTGCCATATAGTCAAACAAACCCAGCGTTACGCCGAGGAACGAGCTCGCGACCGCAAAGTTTGAGAACACGACCAGCAGCAGATCCAGACTACGGCTGTTCAGTACGCCGCTTAACGCCTGTACCAGCACATCAATATTACCGCCCTTCTTGCAATACCGATGATTCTCCGGACGCGGATGTTACCCATTGTCGCCAGCAACCACGGCAGACAGCGCCAGCGCCATCAGCGTACTGTACACCAGACATTTCACGATGGTTTTGACTTCTTTGCCGTAATACTTCATCAGGCTTGGCACGTTACCGTGATAACCAAACGATGCCAGACAGAACGGCAGGGTCATCAACAGAGACCGTGATAAGACGCATCGCTTTCGCGACGTTGACGTTGCAGGCTGCACATGCCCCAGCAGGCTACCAAGGTGAGGAAGAAGGTAACGACTTTGCCCCCAGCACAATCGCTGTCATGCGACTGACGGCTTTAGGCTCAACCACACCACAAACGCTACCAGCAATGCAAAACCAAAACCCACCTCGCCGGGACGTTTAGCGACATCTCTGCGAAGGTGTGATGCAGAATCGCAACCACTGCAGAAATATAGGAATAGGTCAGGATATAGAGCACAAAGGCAATGGAATGCCGTCGACCATGTTCTCGGCCTTGCCGTAGTAAATCTTTGGTGATGGTGTCAAAACTCGAACCGATTCTCGTAATTCAGGTTAGCTTCCAGAATCATCGAAGCCCAATGCAGCATACAGAACGCGGCAATTAGCGCCGCCATTGACCAGAAAAACCACGCCCCGGACATCACCACTGGCAGAAAAAACATCCGCGCGAACAACGGCGCCGCCTATAATCACCACGCCGCCAAGCAGCGACGCGGCTTTGGGTGGTGGTTATGTTCGATGAGGGCTTCTCTCCAGTGAAAAATAGTGCGACTGCGTTGTTATGCATTGCACTGTACCAGTACACGAGAACAAGACAATAAAAAAAGCCCCGATGGTAAAAATCGGCTGTATAGATCATTTTAGATTGTGTTCGCTGTTCAGCGATGATTACGATTACCACCCAAACGTACGACGACCGGTAGAATCATCACGACGCGGAGCGCGGCCTTCACGACGTTCGCCGCTAAACGACGACCATCACCACGGCCACCTTCACGGCGTTCACCGCTCAAAGTTACGACCGCCTCGACCAGCGCCTTCCCCGCCACCGAAACCACGACCACCGCCACGACGCTCACCGCCAGATGCGGCTGTGCATTGCCGAGTAACTGCATGTTCATCGGCTTGTTGAGAATGCGAGTGCGCGCAAGCGTCAGCACTTCACCCGGCATACCTTTGGGCAGTTCGATGGTGGAGTGAAGAAGCAAAGCTTGATGTTACCAATGTAACGGCTGCTGATGTCGCCTTCGTTAGCAATTGCACCAACGATATGACGAACTTCAACACCATCATCGCGGCCCACTTCAATGCGGTACAGCTGCATATCGCCAACATCACGACGTTCACGACGCTGGACGATTCTCCACGGTCACCACGCGGGCCACGGTCGTTACGATCGCGCGGACCACGGTCATCACGGTCACGGAATTCGGGTTCGGACGCATCGGCGCATCTGGCGGTACGATCAGAGCAAATGTTCACCCTGTGCCATTTTCAGCAGTGCCGCAGCCAGAGTTTCGATATTGAGCTCTTCACCTTCAGCAGTCGGCTGAATTTTGCTCAGCAGTGCGCGGTAATTTATTGAGATCGCTCGCTTTCCAGCTGCTGCTGTACTTTAGCGGCGAATTTTTCCAGACTGGCGTTTGCCCAGCAGTTCTGCGTTCGGCAGTTTACTTCCGGAAAATAGCTCAAGCTCCATAGTACGTTCAATGTTGCGCAGCAGACGACGCTCGCGGTTCTCAACGAACAGCAGCGCGCGGCCAGCACGACCCGCACGACCGGTACGACCGATACGGTGAACGTAAGACTCAGAATCCATCGGGATATCGTAGTGAACTACCAGGCCATATGCTCAACGTCCAGGCCATGGGCCGCAACGTCGGTCGCAATCAGGATGTCCAGACGACCATCTTTCAGGCGTTCCAGAGTCTGTTCACGCAGCGCCTGGTTCATGTCACCGTTCAGCGCGGCGCCGTCGTAGCCGTTACGCTCAAGAGCTTCTGCCACTTCCAGAGTCGGCGTTTTGGTACGAACGATAATCGCCGCATCAAAATCTTCCGCTTCCAGGAGTCGTACCAGTGCTCTCGTTTTTACGCATACCCAGTCAGTAGCTCTGGCTGATGTCAGGACCGGTAGTCACGCTGGACTGAATGCGACTTCCTGTGGCTCTTTCATAAGCCGCGGGTAATGCGACGAATCGCTTCCGGCATGGTTGCGGACAGAACAGAGCGGTCTGATGACCTTCCGGGATTGTGCTGATAACGGTTTCAACGTCTTCGATGAAGCCCATGCGCAGCATTTCGTCAGCTTCATCCAGAACCAACACCGTCAGTTTAGAGAGGTCCAGAGTGCCACGTTTCAGGCTGGTCCAGCAGACGGCCTGGAGCAACCACAACCATTCGTGGCCCTGATGCAGGGCGCGGATCGGCACGCCATAACGCTGGCCGCCGTACAGGGCAACCAGCGTTTACGCCGCGCATGTGTTTAGAGAAATCCGTCATTGCTTCAGAACCTGTACCGCCAGTTCGCGGGTCGGTGCCAGCACCAGACCGTGGTGCTTTCAGCTCAGGATCGAGATTTTGCAGCAGAGGTAAAGAGAATGCTGGCAGTCTTCCGCTCCCCGTCTGGGCCATACCCAGAACGTCGCGGCCATTCAGCAGATGTGGAATACACTCTGCCTGAATTGGAGATGGTTTTTCTAGAACTGAATATTGTTAAGGGCTTCAAGGATAAGGAGCCTTCAGGCCCAGATTGGAAGCTGGTTCCGAATTCTAGCCATGTAGTACGTGTGCCTCAAAATTAATGGCGGCCAGTCTACATAACTCATCATGAAATTGATCAGCAATTTTCATTGAAAAGTGTGAACCGGCTCAAAGTAGGTGTATTAACGAACAACAACGCCCTCACCCGTTAAGGTGATGGCAATCAAAAAAGATTACGGGCTGATGTGTACGTCAGCTATTGCTGGTCCGATTCTGCCAGGTCATCTTGGTCCTGGCCCAGGAGCGATAATTCCAACAATGCGTATCGGTGCTCAACAAAGTTATGAACGTTGTTGGCAACCGCCAGTTTGAACAGTGCCGTGGCGCTGTCCAAATCCCCCAGACTTAGGTAGTACTTACCTAAATAGAAGTTGGTTTCACTGAGATGCTCAGCGAGCGAGGTGTTATCCGTTGCGTCCGCCTTGAGCCTTTCCATTAACGTTTGTTCGCTAATGTTGCCCAGGTAGAACTCGACAATGTTCCATCCCCACTGTTCCTTATCCGATTTTTCGAAGTGCTGTTTCAATACTTCTTTAGCCTGCTTCTCATCGAGCTTCTGCTCGGCGAGATAAAGCCACAGACTACGGAAAGGATCATTGGGATCGTCTTGATAAAACGCCAGCAGATCATCTTGCGCTAACTTGTCACGACCGCCGTAATATAATGCAATCCCGCGATTCAAGTGCGCGTAGTTGTAAGTTGGATCAAGCTCAAGTACAGAATCAAACGCTTCATAGGCAGCATCAAAATTGCCTGCCTGCGTTAAATATATGCCTAAGTAATTGAATACTTCAGGCATATCCGGTCGGATTGCCAGCGCTTGCGAAAAATCGTTACGCGCTAATGCCCTCAGACCGAGACTATCATACAACACTCCGCGCTCATATAAAAGCTGTGCGCGTTCGTCATCGGTTAAAGCCCGACTGGCAAGGATTTGTTCCATACGTGCCAGAATCACTTCCTGCTGTAAAGTCGGTTGCAATGGTACCGCGAGGACTTCACTTTTACGCCAGGAAGTATTACTGCATCCTGCAAGCGTAAGTGCTGTCGCAACGAAACACCAGCGCAAAAAAGGCTTCATTTCCCACTCCCGAAGACCACGGTTGAATGAACGTCCTGTTCCCGGTTGCTAACAAGGCGTCCTGCCCGGTTAAAAGCCCCCCGCCGCAGCGGAGGGCAAATGGCAACCTTACTCGCCCTGTTCAGCAGCCGGAGCTTCCGGTGCTGCAGCAGGTTGAGACTGCTCAGTCGCTTCTTTAATGCTCAGACGGATACGGCCCTGGCGATCAACTTCCAGAACTTTCACCGGTACTTCCTGACCCATCTGCAGGTAATCGGTCACTTTCTCAACGCGTTTGTCAGCGATTTGAGAGATGTGTACCAGACCTTCTTTACCGCCGCCGATGGCAACAAATGCGCCAAAGTCAACGATACGGGTCACTTTACCAGTGTAGACGCGGCCCACTTCGATTTCTGCAGTGATCTCTTCGATACGACGAATAGCATGTTTCGCTTTCTCGCCGTCGGTCGCTGCAATCTTCACAGTACCGTCATCTTCGATTTCGATGGTGGTGCCAGTTTCTTCGGTCAGGGCACGGATAACAGAGCCGCCTTTACCGATAACGTCTTTGATCTTGTCCGGGTTGATCTTGATGGTATGGATACGTGGTGCGAACTCAGAGATATCGCCACGCGGCGCGTTGATCGCCTGTTCCATTACGCCCAGGATATGCAGACGCGCACCTTTAGCCTGGTTCAGCGCAACCTGCATGATCTCTTTGGTGATACCTTCAATTTTGATATCCATCTGCAATGCAGAGATACCCTCGCGGGAACCCGCAACTTTGAAGTCCATATCGCCCAGGTGATCTTCGTCGCCCAAAATGTCAGACAGTACAACGTAGTTGTCGCCTTCTTTCACCAGACCCATTGCGATACCCGCAACGGCAGCTTTGATCGGCACACCTGCGTCCATCAGCGCCAGAGACGCGCCGCACACGGAAGCCATAGAAGAGGAACCGTTGGATTCAGTGATTTCAGACACAACACGTACGGTGTACGGGAATTTGTCCATATCCGGCATGACTGCCAGCACGCCGCGCTTCGCCAGACGACCGTGACCAATTTCACGACGCTTCGGAGAACCGACCATGCCGGTTTCGCCTACGGAGTACGGAGGGAAGTTGTAGTGGAACAGGAAGGTATCGGTACGTTCGCCCATCAGTTCATCAAGAACCTGCGCGTCACGAGCAGTACCCAGCGTTGCGGTAACCAGCGCCTGCGTTTCACCACGGGTGAACAGCGCAGAACCGTGAGTACGCGGCAGCACGCCAGTACGCACATCCAGACCACGGATCATATCTTTTTCACGACCGTCGATACGCGGTTCGCCTGCCAGTACGCGGCTACGAACAACGTTTTTCTCGATCGCGTGCAGAATTTCACCCAGTTCGTTTTCGTCCAGGGTTTCGTCTTCAGCAAGCAGCGTCGCGATGGTTTCAGATTTGATGACATCAACCTGCGCATAACGCTCTTGTTTGTCGGTGATGCGGTAAGCATCGCTCAGGCGAGCTTCAGCCAGTGCAGCAACGCGCGCGTTCAGCGCTTCGTTTACCGGCTCCGGCTGCCAGTCCCAACGTGGTTTACCGGCTTCTTTCACCAGTTCATTGATGTTCTGAATAACAACCTGCTGTTGTTCATGACCGAACACTACTGCGCCCAGCATCTGGTCTTCGCTCAGCAGTTCAGCTTCAGATTCAACCATCAGTACAGCGGCTTCAGTACCGGCAACAACCAGATCCAGTTTGCTCTCTTTCAACTCGTCCTGAGTCGGGTTCAGTACGTACTGGTCATTGATGTAACCTACGCGAGCAGCACCAATCGGACCATTGAACGGAATACCAGACAGAGACAGTGCTGCGGAAGCACCAATCATCGCGACGATATCCGGGTTAACTTGCGGGTTAACAGAAACCACGGTGGCGATAACCTGAACTTCGTTGACGAAGCCTTCCGGGAACAGCGGCCGAATCGGGCGGTCAATCAGACGCGCGATCAGGGTTTCGCCTTCGCTTGGGCGGCCTTCACGACGGAAGAAGCTACCCGGGATACGACCAGCAGCGTAGGTACGCTCCTGATAGTTAACGGTCAGTGGGAAGAAGTCCTGACCTGGTTTGGCTTTTTTCTGGCCAACAACGGTAACAAATACCGCGGTGTCATCCATGCTAACCATAACAGCGGCAGTAGCCTGACGAGCCATCATGCCGGTTTCCAGAGTCACGGTGTGTTGGCCGTACTGGAATTTACGAACGATCGGATTAAGCAATGTAATATCCTTTCTCTTTCTTAGACAGTACCTTACGGCACTGGTGTTAATACCCGATCTTCTGCGCATCCTCGCGACTAATGACAACCCTAACCCAGCTCTATGTGGGTAAAGCCTCTCATTAGCCGCGCGAACCTCTGCAACGGAAGATCATTCATAGCAACAATACATTAGTTTCCAGTGAATTGCTGCCGTCAGCTTGAAAAAAGGGGCCACTCAGGCCCCCTTTTCTGAAACTCGCAAGAATTAGCGACGCAGACCCAGGCGCTCGATGAGCTGGGTGTAACGTGCTACGTCTTTACGTTTCAGGTAGTCGAGCAGTTTACGACGCTGAGAAACCATGCGCAGCAGACCACGACGGCTGTGGTGATCTTTTTTGTGCTCTGCAAAGTGGCCCTGCAGGTGGTTGATCTGTGCAGTCAGCAGTGCTACCTGAACTTCAGTAGAACCGGTGTCGTTTGCGTCACGACCAAACTCAGAAACGATTTTAGCTGTTGCTTCAGTACTTAGAGACATTTTAAAACTCCAAAGTATATAGAATGAAAGGACGCCGATCTCTAATTCAGCGATCCCAGTGTACGTTACGCAAAGTGTTAAACAATTTACGCGACGTTAAGCGGCAGTATTCTACTCGTAGCGACCTGTTATCGCAAGACGGTTAACATTACGCCGGGTATTCAACCACCAGGCGACGAGGCGCAACGCGGCCTTCATCGTCAATTTCGCCCATACCGATAAATTTGCCGTTCTCACCTTCTGTAACGCGAACCAGTCCTTCCAGCGGCGCACCGGATGTACGAACTGGGTTACCATTTTTGAAGTAAACAGAAGACGTTAACGGAAGATTCACCACCGGGTAGTCCGAAGCTGGACTGTCCATTGGCATCAGTAATGGATCAAGTAACTCCGCAGCCGGAATATCCTGCTGTTCGGCTTGTTCGACCAGTTCACGCAGATGTTCCAGGGTCACCACCGTTTAAACTGGTATATTTACTTACCGCCAGACGGTGCAGGCAAATAAACACCCGCGCCACAGCCCACTTTTTTACCGCGCGCCATCAATGACGGTGCGGATATAAGTGCCTTTTGAGCAGTGAGTAGAATTTCCAGCTCCAGCTCATTGCCTTCATGGCGATAAAAGAGCAATTCGATAAATGTTAATTGTACGTGCTTCACGGTGGTAATTCAATTTCCGACGCGCAATTGGAGCAGTTTTTTGCCCTGATATCTTCAGTGCCTTTATACATCGGAGGGATTCTGTCTGATATCGCCAACGGAAAATATCCAGTGCCGCCGCCAGTTGCTCTGCGCTAAAGGTTACCGGACGTTCTTCAACGATTTGTCCGTCGGCATCAGAAGTATCGGTACGCTGTCCAAGACGCGCAATGACCCGATAGCGTTTGTCGGAGTCCAGCAGATACTGGGAAAACTTCGTCGCTTCCCCGAGGCAAATTGGCAACATGCCAGTTGCCAGCGGGTCCAGCGCACCGGTATGCCCGGCACGGTTGGCGTTATAAATCCGTTTCACTTTTTGCAGCGCATCATTGCTGGACATACCCTGCGGTTTATCCAGCAACAAAACGCCGTTAATGTCGCGACCGCGACGACGAGGACGACTCATTAGTCCTCCTTGCTGTCGTCCGGGTTAACACGACGTTCTTCGTCATGTTTGACCACGCTGGTCACCAGGTTTGACATGCGCATCCCTTCAACCAGAGAGTTGTCGTAGAAGAAGGTCAGTTCCGGCACGATACGCAGGCGCATCGCTTTCCCCAGCAGGCTGCGGATGAAACCAGAAGCTTCTTGCAACGCTTTGATGCCCGCTTTAACCGCGTCTTCATCTTTGTCGTTGAGGAACGTCACATATACTTTGGCATACGCCAGGTCGCGAGACATTTCGACACCGGAAACGGTGGTCATCATGCCCAGGCGAGGATCTTTAATTTCACGCTGCAGGATGAGAGCGATCTCTTTTTGCATTTCCTGCGCTACGCGCTGCGGGCGACCAAATTCTTTCGCCATAATAAATTCTCCTGACAAAAAAGGGGCTGTTAGCCCCTTTTTAAAATTAATTTCAGGTGGAAGGGCTGTTCACGTTGGCCTGATAAGACGCGCCAGCGTCACATCAGGCAATCCATGCCGGATGCGGCGTAAACGCCTTATCCCGCATGGAACCCTAAAAACCTTAAGCGATGGTACGTTGGATCTCGATGATTTCGAATACTTCGATCACATCGCCAGTGCGGACGTCGTTGTAGTTCTTAACGCCGATACCACATTCCATACCGTTACGGACTTCGTTAACGTCATCTTTGAAGCGGCGCAGGGACTCCAGCTCGCCTTCGTAGATAACCACGTTGTCACGCAGAACGCGGATCGGGTTGTGACGTTTAACCACACCTTCGGTAACCATACAGCCTGCGATGGCACCAAATTTCGGCGATTTGAACACGTCACGAACTTCCGCCAGACCGATAATCTGCTGTTTCAGTTCCGGAGACAGCATACCGCTCATCGCCGCTTTCACTTCGTCAATCAGGTTATAGATGACGGAGTAGTAACGCAGATCCAGGCTTTCCGCTTCAATCACTTTACGTGCAGAGGCATCAGCACGTACGTTGAAGCCAACCAGGATGGCGTTGGACGCCGCAGCCAGGGTGGCGTCGGTTTCGGTGATACCACCTACGCCAGAACCGATGATCTTCACTTTAACTTCGTCAGTAGACAGTTTCAGCAAGGAGTCGGAGATCGCTTCCACAGAACCCTGTACGTCTGCCTTCAGGACGATGTTCACTTCGTGAACTTCGCCTTCGGTCATGTTGGCGAACATGTTCTCGAGTTTAGATTTCTGCTGACGCGCCAGTTTAACTTCGCGGAATTTACCCTGACGATACAGTGCAACTTCACGCGCTTTCTTCTCGTCACGTACAACGGTAACTTCATCACCCGCAGCCGGTACGCCGGACAGGCCGAGGATTTCCACCGGAATGGACGGACCCGCTTCCAGCACTTCCTGACCCAGTTCGTTACGCATCGCACGAACACGACCGTATTCGAAGCCACACAGAACGATATCGCCCTTGTGCAGAGTACCTTCACGTACCAGAACGGTAGCAACCGGACCACGACCTTTATCGAGGAAGGATTCGATAACCGCACCGCTCGCCATACCTTTACGTACCGCTTTCAGCTCCAGAACTTCCGCCTGCAGCAGGATAGCGTCCAGCAGTTCATCGATACCAGTACCCGCTTTCGCAGACACATGTACGAACTGGCTTTCACCGCCCCACTCTTCCGGCAGGATGCCGTACTGGGAGAGTTCGTTCTTAACGCGATCCGGATCGGCTTCTGGTTTATCGATCTTGTTCACTGCAACGACCACCGGAACCTGCGCCGCTTTCGCGTGCTGGATTGCTTCGATCGTCTGCGGCATTACGCCGTCGTCGGCAGCAACAACCAGGACTACGATGTCCGTTGCCTGCGCACCACGAGCACGCATTGAAGTAAACGCGGCGTGCCCCGGGGTGTCCAGGAAGGTGATCATGCCGTTTTCAGTTTCAACGTGGTATGCACCAATGTGCTGGGTAATGCCGCCCGCTTCGCCAGAGGCCACTTTCGTTGAACGAATGTAGTCCAGCAGAGAGGTTTTACCGTGGTCAACGTGACCCATGATGGTCACAACCGGCGCGCGCGGTTCAGCCGCAGCACCCGTGTCACGGTCGCTCATTACCGCCTCTTCCAGCTCGTTTTCACGACGCAGGATAACTTTATGGCCCATCTCTTCAGCAACCAGCTGTGCGGTTTCCTGATCGATAACCTGGTTGATGGTTGCCATTGCGCCCAGTTTCATCATCGCTTTGATGACCTGAGAGCCTTTAACCGCCATCTTGTTCGCCAGTTCGCCAACGGTGATAGTTTCGCCGATCACAACGTCACGGTTAACGGCCTGAGCAGGCTTCTGGAAGCCTTGCTGCAGCGAAGAACCTTTACGTTTTCCGCCTTTACCGCCACGTACTGCTGCGCGTGCTTCTTCACGATCAGCTTTTGATTCAGCGTGTTTGTTGCCTTTCTTCGGACGCGCTGCTTTCGCGTTACGACCACGGCCACGGCCGCCTTCGACTTCACGATCGCTTTCGTCTTCTGCCTGGCGAGCATGTTGAGAAGTAGTGACGTGATAATCGCTGGAATCTTCAGTCGGTTCCGCGTTATCAGTCCATTTGTTTTCTTCCGCCATACGACGTGCTTCTTCAGCAACGCGACGTGCTTCTTCTTCGAGTTTACGACGCGCTTCTTCTTCAGCTTTACGCTTGAGCTCTGCAGCTTCCTGCTCACGGCGGGCTTTTTCAGCCTGGGCGTTTTTAGTCATATCGTCTTGTTGATTGCTCACTTTGTCTTTTTCCGCAGCTTCACGTTTCGCTTGTTCAGCAGCTTCACGCTTAGCTTGTTCTGCGGCCTCACGTTCAGCTTTTTGTTGCGCCTCGCGTTTAGCCGATTCTTCTGCCTCACGACGGGCTTGCTCTTCCGCTGCAAGGCGTTCAGCCTCTTGCGGATCGCGTTTCACAAAGGTGCGTTTCTTGCGGACTTCGATTTGTACCGATTTGCTTTTTCCACCGGTACCAGGAATGTTAAGGGTGCTGCGTGTTTTACGTTGCAGCGTCAATTTGTCCGGGCCTGAATTTTTCTGATTCAGGTGGTCAATCAAAGTCTGTTTCTCTTGTGCAGACACAGAGTCGTCAGCAGACTTCCGGATACCTGCATCAGCAAATTGCTGTACCAGGCGTTCCACGGAGGTCTGTCGCTCTGCGGCCAGCGTTTTAATCGTTACATCTGTCATGCTGTTCCTTCCTGCTACAGTTTATTACGCTTCGTCACCGAACCAGCAAATATTACGGGCAGCCATAATCAGTGCTCCGGCTTTTTCGTCGGTCAACCCTTCGATATCAGCCAGATCATCAATGCCCTGTTCGGCGAGATCTTCCAGCGTACAAACGCCACGGGCGGCCAGTTTGAATGCCAAATCACGATCTACCCCTTCAAGGTTCAGCAGATTGTCAGCCGGTTTGTTATCACCTAGGCTTTCTTCCCTGGCCTGCGCAAATGGTGGCCAGCGCATTTTTAGCACGCTCGCGCAGTGCTTCAACGGTCGGCTGATCAAGGCCTTCGATTTCCAACAGCTCTTTCATCGGCACATAGGCCAGTCTTCCAGCGTCAGAAGCCTTCTCTACCAGAACAGTCGCGAAGTCTTGTCGATGCTCCAGATATTTGGTGAAGGTGTCGATTGCTGCGTGCGCTTCCGCCTGATGCTTAGCCTGCAGGTCGTCAACGGTCATCACGTTGAGTCCCGGACCGTCAGCTGCGAAGCCAGACGCAGGTTCTGACCGCCGCACCTCACCGCGGCGCCATGTTACCGGCTTCAACGGCGATATCCATGGTGTGTTTTATCTTCATCCACCACGATAGAAGCAACGTCTGCCCGTGCCATTGCGTTAATCACAAACTGCGCCGGGTTATCATCCCACAGGACGATATCGATACGCTCGCCGCCCAGTTCAGTAGAAACCGCCTGAACACGCGCGCCACGCATACCTACGCAAGCACCTACCGGATCGATACGTTTATCGTTGGTTTTCACCGCGATTTTCGCACGAGAACCCGGGTCGCGAGCCGCTGCTTTAATTTCAATCACTTCTTCGCCGATTTCCGGCACTTCAATACGGAACAGTTCGATCAGCATTTCCGGCTTGGAACGAGTGACGAACAGTTGCGCGCCACGCGCTTCCGGGCGAACGGAATAAAGCACGCCACGAACGCGGTCGCCAGGGCGGAAGTTTTCACGCGGCAGCATATCTTCGCGCAGGATCACGGCTTCAGCGTTGTTGCCCAGATCCAGAGAGATGTTGTCGCGGTTTACTTTTTTCACCACGCCGGTGATGATTTCACCTTCGTGTTCACGGAACTGATCAACCACCATCGCACGTTCGGCTTCACGCACTTTCTGCACGATAACCTGTTTTGCCGTCTGGGTGGTGATACGGTCAAAGGTAACAGACTCAATCTGATCTTCAACGTAATCGCCCAAGTTCAGGCTTTCATCTTCATAACGTGCGGCTTCAAGGGTGATTTCCTTGGTCGGCTGGGTGACTTCATCAACAACTAACCAGCGACGGAAGGTGTCAAAATCACCGCTTTTGCGATCGATCTGTACACGGACGTCGATCTCTTGCTCATATTTTTTCTTTGTTGCTGTCGCCAGCGCGCTTTCCAATGCTTCGAAAATCTTCTCGCGAGGTAGCGCCTTTTCATTGGATACGGCTTCAACTACAGCCAAAATTTCTTTGTTCATCGCGGGCTTTTCACCTCATCCAGACTATTAAAAGTGGGGAACCAGGTTCGCCTTCTGGATATTACTCAGCGCGAACACTTCATCTTTACCTTCGACGGTAACTGTGATCATTTCACCGTCTACCGCTTTGATAACGCCCTGCCATTTACGACGGTTTTGTACCGCCATACGGAGAACCAGAGTCACCTCTTCTCCGACAAAACGGGCGTAGTGTTCAGCCGTGAACAGTGGGCGATCGAGACCCGGTGAGGAGACTTCCAGGTTATAAGCAACGGTGATGGGATCTTCAACATCCAGCACAGCACTTACCTGGTGGCTCACATCAGCACAATCATCAACATTGATGCCATCTTCACTATCAATATAGATGCGCAGTGTGGATGTGCGACCGCGAATAAATTCGATGCCTACCAGTTCAAAACCCAGGGCCTCAACTGGCGCAGTAATCATCTCTGTTAATTTTTGCTCTAATGTGGACAAGCCCACCCCCAAGACATAAAAAAAGGGCCTAAAGCCCAGTTATTCTGTAGTCAGATAACAAAAAACCCCGATAAATCGGGGCTTTATATAACTGAACCCTATAACCGCAACTGCGGTCTGGAGCACTTTCCAGAAGGATTTTTTCAAATCCCACTACGAAGGCCGAAGTCTTCACAGTATATTTGAAAAGGACCAAGGAAGCGGTTGCGGGGCCGGATTTGAACCGACGACCTTCGGGTCATGAGCCGACGAGCTACGCGCGCCTCACCGCGCGGAAACGTGGCAAATCCTACTCGTTTTGGGTAAAAAATGCAAATATCTGCTGGGATTTGGTGTACCGAAGACGGGACGTAGCCCTGGAGGCATTATAGTGATCCATGTCACATTTTGTTAAATGTTTATCGCTAATCACGTGAATGAATATCCAGTTCACTTTCATTTGTTGGAATACTTTTGCCTTCTCCTGCTCTCCCTTAAGCGCATTATTTTTAGAAAAACACACTAACTTTTCCTGTCTCCTGATAAAAGATGATTAAATGAAAACTCATTTATTTTGCATAAAAATTCAGTGAGAGCGGAAATCCAGGCCGATCATCAGTTAATTAAGCAGGGTGTTATTTTATGATGATGATTCTGTAGCATCTCCCGGTAGGTCAACGTATTGGTATCCGCTTTTCTGCGGTCTGGACACCAGTGCCGCACTGCTGTGGATGCGACAAAGGGGGTGGTTCCTTATGCATATACTGGCGAAACCTGGGCCAGCCAGACGAAGAAGAGGATGATGAGGTCATCCCTCGTCTGCTATGGAATACGGCGCGGAGAACGCACGTCTGATCGACTGCCGCAAAACAACTGGTGGCCAGGTATTGCCGCTATTCAGTGTGGCGCATTTCATAACACCACCGGCGGCCTGACCCATTCAACACGACGCCGCCTGGGCCGCGCCGTGAACCTGCACCCATGCCGGTTGCTGCGATGAAAGAAGATGGCGTGAATATCTGGGCTTATGGTAGCACCTACAAAGGAAACGATATCGAACGTTTCTATTGTTATGGTCCGCTGACCAATGCTGAACTGGACATTTATAAACTGTGGCTTGATACGACTTATTCGATGAACTGGGCGGCCGTCATGATATGTCTCCAGGAATTTACGATCGCCGGTTTTGACTACAAAATGTCTTCGGGAGCTTCACTCGACAGACTCCACAAGATTCTCCGTGGAGCTGCGCACTTAGCGAAGGATTCCGGAAGACCCCACTCCAGCGTCAAAATCGTCAACCCGATTATGGGCGTGAAATTCTGGGATGAGAGCGGAAGATTCCTGGCAGAAGAAGTCACATACGCTTTTAACAAGGTCATCGCTGGCGTTGTCAGCCTCGCTTCCAATGACGTAGAAATGATGCCGGAAGCTAACCGCATCGGTGGTCGTCACGGCCTTGGCATGAGCGACCAGATTGAAAACCGTATCATCGAAGCGAAAAGCCTGGCATCGACGAGCTTCCGGGATGGCACTGCTGCACATTGCGTATGAACGTCTGTTGACCGGTATCATAATGAAGACACCATTGAGCAGTATCACGCGCATGGTCGTCAGTTGGGCCGTCTGCTGTACCAGTGGTGTTGGTTTGATCTTCCAGGTGCTGATGCTGCGTGACTCTCTGCAACGCTGGGTCGCCAGCCACATCGACGGTGGTTACCCTGAGCTGCGCCGTGGAACGATTATTCAATCCGTAATACCGTCTCAAAGAACCTGACCTACAAGCCAGAACGTCTGACGATGGAAAAAGGCGACTCGGTGTCTCGCCAGATGATTGTATTTGGTCAATTGACCATGCGTAACCTGACATCCACTCATACCCGAGAGAAACCTTTTGGTTACGCCAAAACTGGCCTGCTTTTCTCCTCCCCACTTCAGGCGTGCCGCGGAGGAGAGTATGGGAAACAAAGGCCAGAAATTCGACATCAACCCTGCCCTTCAGGGGTGGGGTTACCTTGCTTATCCTCTGTAATCTCCTTTCTGAGCATCACATAATCGAAACATCATGGTTTGCATCTCACAACCCGTGAGTTCCTTATAGTGTGCATCAGTTTTCTGAAGCGTTTGCGGCTGTTCCGGCTTTGTTACCCCCATCCACTAATTAGTAAGGTAGTTCATGTAAGCTGTCGAAAAGACGTTGTTTTCCGTTGTACTTCCACGCTATCCCCAGAACGGGCTATACCAGATAAACATCGGGACATGATATGCCGGCAGGCTAGCCTCCTGCCTCCATGAAAATATAGTTTCTTCGTAGGGTCATGTTCCGGGGGTGGTCGGCAAAATAGGTCACCGAGGCGCGGCGATTTTTAATAATTCAAAAACCTGTCCTAGCAAACTGTCTGTGTAATGAATGGAGTTGTCATAGCAGGCATCCTGATCGTCCTGCGGTTGAAACACGGCGCTGGATTGCGGATAGGCGCTACAAGCCGGTTCATGGCTTCCATTTAAATGAAGAACAATCAGTTTCTTTTGCTGCGTATTTTGCTGTATGCTTGCGATAAATGCGGCAACAACAATTCATCAAATCCTCTGAGATAAACCGTTTCCATGGCGCGCATGGCGATACTGGTAACTGCTGTACCATCTGCCGAAAGCGGATGGCGAACTTAGCCAGAAAGTCTGAAATCTGCTTGATTAGCCATATTAATAATGTTGTCGGGTAATTATGAATGTCATGGCTCAAAACAGAATCAGCAGTTAAAGAAAGGAAAACCGACAGCGCAGTGTAAGGTGTGCCGCTTATCGCTCGATTAAACAGTTTGATTTGTTTTCTTTGTGCTTCGACTTGCGGTGTCGTAGAGCGTGTATATCCATACAAAGACATATTGTCGACACGTACAGACTCCCCCACAATCAACACGTAGGTATCAAGACCTGTATCCCGGACTAATAATTGAAAAGACGGCACCGTGTTTGCAATTGAGAGTAATCTTTGATGCTCTTTCGCTGCTAAGCAAAATAGTTGAGATTGAAAAACGGCGTATAGGTAGCAGATCGCGACGCTAGTATATATGGACTGAACGCTTTTTTATTTTTTGCATCTTTATAAGCAAATTGACAAGCGGAAAAAAAACTGCCCGACATGACAATCAGCAATAATATTCCTGTTACTTTTTTTGTCGGCAAGGAAACATCATATTTTATTATTACCGCGAAAAAAAGAAGGGATAAAAAAGCAAAAGCACATAGATAAGGGATATACATCCCCTGCATTTTCCAACTTTATCCGTATTATTTTGCAGCTCACTAATCGCAAATCCATCATTTCAAGTTGACCAAAGGTACACCATGAGGAGAGGCTAACCCTCATGTTTGCCGCAGTCAGTAACACAATGGCGCGGCAACAAGCAGGCCAAGCGGAAGGGACGATAGACGTTTAGCACCAGGATGGTCAAGACCAAGTACAGTAGTCGCTGTACCATATGCGCTCCGGAAGAAGCGACTAAGTTCGTAATACCAAAACAATAACACAAAGATAGGACAACCAATGAGATTAAAACTTCTAGCAAATTCGTTGAATACTGTTATCGAGAAATCCCAGTTCACAACCAATATAACAATTATCAACAATGTTTAATTTTATATCAGACATGTTTTTCAACTCTGATCATATCAGAACGAACTTGTGAGTTTTTTCTTTTTAAACGATGCGGCCATTGCGTTCTCAGCAATTAAATAACATTATCAATGCGTCTCTAAACATTACGTAGAAGTGCCATCAGTCGTTATACTGACAGGAGCAGGATGGTTTATCGAGAAGTAAACATATCCGTATTTGTAGGGACCTGGAGTTGACAGAAAAAAGTGCCAATTATGTCAGTAGAGGGAACAGTTTATAATGCAAGGTGTACCGGCACCATCCTTTCAAGGTACCAGCTACGAGTCAAGCAACTGGACCAGATACAGATACCTGACAACCATTCTCAGACCAGGACCAAAACAAAAAAAGACGCTTTTCAGCGTTCTTTTCTGGAATTGGTACCGAGGACGGGACTTAAACCCGTAAGCCCTATTGGGCACTACCACCTCAAGGTAGCGTGTTGACCAATTCCACCACCTCGCACGGATATGACTTTTTAGGTTCGCATATTGCTGGTCGGCTTAGCGGTAGCAGCGGCTGAGTTCGTTTGGTTTTCGCCGGTGCAGCTCAGATTTTCCCATTCGCTACCTTTATTGGTTTTGTTGCTATTGATGTTACCCAGCACCAGACTGATGATGAAGAATAACGTTGCCAGCAGCGCTGTCACGTGGGTTATGGTTACCAGAACGATTTGAACCAAAACAGCGTAGCTGAAGCGCCTGCTCCTAAGGAGGCTCCCATATCAGCGCCTTTACCTTGCTGTAGCATGATCATACGAACAAATCCAATTGCCACAAGAAGGAAAACTACTGAAAGAGCTTCATACATATGAACCTGTTCCTTGTGGTTGCCGCGTACCAATGCTTCAACCAATAAAGTGGATTTTTAACCTTTTCCACTCAAGCGGGTGTGAATGCTAACCAAAGCGAATGACCTTCGCAAGGGCAATTTTATTGCATTGTATCAACTGCGGAAAAAAACAGCAAAACCGATGTGTTCGCTGTAGAAAAAAGGTGAGAATCGCCGCCTTTTGCCAGTCATCTAACGCTTTAAACGGCTTTTACTGCATCGGCGAGGCGGCGTGGAAATTCAGTCACCTGCGCTTTGTCTTCGCCTTCCCCCGTCACGCGAATTAACGGTTGGTGCCGGATTTACGCAGCAACACGCGTCCACGGTTGCCCAGCGCAGCTTCAACCTCTGCGGTCACGGTTTTAACTGACTTATGTCAAGTGGATTGCCGCTACCTGCGGTGTAACGTACGTTCACCAGAACTTGCGGCAACATTTTCATGCCGCTGCAAGGTCGTGCAGGCTCATATGGTTACGCGCCATCGCCGCCAGCACCTGCAAGCCAGAACGATGCCGTCACCGGCTAGGCCACCAATCCCAGCAGGATCACATGACCGGAATTCTCTGCACCGATACGCCAGCCTTTCTCCTGGATTTTTCAGTACGTAGTGGTTACCCACTTTCGCGCGCGCAAATGAAAATCCTAACTGTTTAGCGCCAGTCAAGCCCCATGTTGCTCATCAATGTACCCACAGCGCCACCACGCAGCTGGCCTGACGAAGACCTTCACGCGCGATGGTATACTTGATCTGATCGCCATCGACTTTATTGCCTTCATCGTCGACCGTAATCACGCGATCGCCATCGCCGTCGAAGGCAGGTACCGAGATCGCTTTTTCGCCCGCACACGAGCCCTGGAGCGCGCGAACGTCGGTAGCCCCCACTTCGGCATTGATGTTTACACCGTTTGGCTCACAACCGAATAGCGATAACGTTCGCCCCCAGTTCGCGCAGCACGTTCGGCGCGATGTAATAGTCGCACCGTTTGCACACTCCACCACAATCTTCAGTTCACTGAGGCTAAGTCGTTCGGGAACGTGGCTTGCAAAACTCGATATAGCGACCCGCGGGCACCAACGAGTACGGCTGGCTTTACCCAGTTCTGCCGATCAACGCAGCTGATCTCCTTTCCATTTCCGCTTCAATGGCCTCATCTACCGCATCCGGCAGTTTGGTGCCGTCGATGAGAAGAATTTAATGCCATTATGGTAGAACGGGTTATGCGATGCGGATATCACAATTCCGGCCTCTGCGCGGAAGGTACGCGTCAGATAAGCCACGGCCGGTGTTGGCATCGGGCCAGTGAAGAGTGCGGAAAGGCCCGCTGCCGCGAGACCCGCTTCCAGTGCTGACTCCAGCGTATGGCCAAATACGCGTGTCTTTACCAATAATAATCTTAAGGGAGCCGTGGCGCGCCAGCACTTTAACCGCGGCCCAACCCAGCTCAGCACAAAAATCAGGTGTGATCGGCGCATCCCCTACACGACCACGAATCCCATCGGTACCGAAATATTTACGATTACTCATAGCGTTTGTTTTCCTTTTCAGCAGAGTGGCTTCCACCACCCGCATCGCTTCTACGGTTTCTTTGACGTCATGAACACGAATGATGTGCGCGCCTTGCATTGCGGCAATGACCGCACAGGCCACACTACCGCTCAGGCGCTCGGATGGCCCCACGTTCAGCAGCTGCCCAATCATCCATTTTCGTGACATACCCACCAACAGGCGGCACGTTGAAATGGTCAAATTTAGCCAGGCGCCAGTCATGAGTAGTTATGGGAGGGTTTTTACCGAGACCGAATCCGGGGTCAGCAACAATTTCTCTTTTGCGATACCCGCCTGCTCGCAACGTGCTATTTGCTCAATAAAGTAGCGATTCACTCTGCAAAGACATCGTCATACTTTCGGAGCTTCCTGCATGGTTTTTGGATTTCCCTGCATATGCATTAGACAAACCGGTAAACCGGTTCTGCAGCCGCCTCCAGAGCGCCAGGTTCGGAAAGGGAGCGGTATCATTAATAATGTGAGCGCCAATTTCGCTGACTCACGGATGACTTCTGGTTTGGATGTATCGACTGAGATCCAGACTTCGAAGCGTTGAGCAATTGCCTCAACCACAGGAATAAGACGTCGCAACTCTCTTCAACGCTCACTCCGCCGCCCCTGGGCGCGTGGACTCGCCACCAACGTCAATGATCGTCGCGCAGCGTTGATCATCGAATTCGCATGTTTCACCGCATCTATGAGCGAGTTATGGTGCCACCATCCGAAAAGGAATCAGGCGTGACGATGAGGATCCCCATTACGTGAGGATGGCTAGGTCGGTGAAGTACCCTGGGCAAAGAGTTTCATGATGTTATCCCGTATGATTGATAAGAAAAACCCGGAGCACGCCCGGGGTTTTCGGTACAAATACAGTCATCTGATGCGGGAACTTACTTCTTCGCCTACTTGCCTGACATGGTGTTACCCGGGTTCGGCGTACGCGTTTATTAACCGGACGAGGAGCCTTTGGATTACCATTGTCGCCAGAATTGTTAGTAGCGTTGTCTTCCCAGCCCGCGGCGGACGTACATCGCGACGTGCCATCGGGTGATCAATCCCGGTGCGTCGATAGTTGTATCGGATGGAGCGTTCTCCATCGCATCCAGCATATCGGTATTGTCGGTCAGAAGCTGACGCGCACGATTATAGTTATGCTCAATCAGTGCTTTCACTTCCTGGTCGATGATACGTGCAGGTTCATCGGACATATGTTTCGCTTTCGCTACGCTACGGCCAGGAAAACTTCACCTTCTTCTTCAGTGTACAGCATGGACCCAACTTCTGACAGAAGCCCCACTGAGTCACCATGTTACGTGCCAGGTTGGTCGCAACTTTAATATCGTTGGACGCACCGGTGGATACATGTTCCGGCCCGTAGATCATCTCTTCTGCCAGACGACCACCGTACAGCGTAGAAATCTGGCTTTCCGAGTTTCTGACGGCTGGCGCTGATTACGTCGCCCTCAGGCAAGAAAAGTCACACCCAGCGCACGACCGCGTGGGGTCATCGTCAGCTTGTGCACCGGATGGTGTTCCGGCACCCGGCGAACGATAATCGCATGACCCGCTCGTGGTGAGCCGTCGATTCTTCTGCGCTTCCGTCATCACCATGGAGCGACGTTCCGCCGATCATGATTTTGTTCTTTCGCTTTCTCGAACTCAACCATCGACACAACGCGTTTGTTGCCACGAGCAGCGAACAGTGCCGCTTGGTTCACCAGGTTCGCCCAGGTCAGCACCGGAGAAGCAGGAAGTACCACGGGCAATGATTGCCACGTCGGTATCGGGGGCCAATCGTACGCGACGCATGTGGACTTTCAGGATCTGCTCACGACCACGAACATTCTGGCAAGCCGACCACAACCTGACGGTCGAAACGGCCAGGACGCAGCAGGGCCGGGTCGAGAACGTTCGGGGGCGTCGCGGCGATAACAATGTACCTTCGTTACCTTCGAAGCCATCGATCTCAACCAGCATCTGGTTCAGAGTTTGTTCACGTTATCGTGACCACCGCCGGGACCAGCGCCGACGCTGGCGGCCTCGGCGTCGATTTCATCGATAAAGATGATGCACGGCGTCGCTTTCTTCGCCTGTTCGAACATGTCACGAACACGGGATGCACCCACACCGACGAACAATTCCTTCGAAGTCGGAACCGGAGTAGTAAAAGACGGAAGTTTCGCTTCGCCTGCAATCGCTTTCGCCAGCAGCGTTTTACCGGTACCCGGAGGACCGACCATCAAGACGCCTTTCGGGACTTACCGCCAAGTTTCTGGAAGCGGCTCGGCTCGCGCAGTACTGGACCAGTTGAGCAACTTCTTCTTTTGCTTCGTCGCAGCCCGCAACGTCAGCAAAGGTCGTTTGATTTGATCTTCCGTCAGCATGCGCGCTTTGCTCTTACCAAACGACATGGCACCTTTGCCACCGCCGCCCTGCATTTGACGCATGAAGACGATCCAGACACCAATCGGCAACGGTATCGGGAACCAGGAGATGAAGAGAGAAGCCAGCAGGCTTGGTCTTCAGGCGGTTCACCGACAACCTTGACGTTCTTGGTCAACAGGTTATCCAGTAATTTCGATTCTGAAACGGAATGTAAGTGGTATAACGGTTATTATCTTTCTTGGTAACGTTTATTTCACGTCCGTTGATACGCGCTTCACGAACCTGGTCGTTATTGACCTCTTGTAGGAAGGTAGAGTACTCACTTACGGCCATTAGACTCGCTCGGGCCCAAAGCTCTGGAATACTGACATCAGCACAACGGCAATGACCAGCCAGGAGTATTGGGTTTTTGCCATGTCACTCAGGGATTAACCTCTTATTACAACTGTGTTAAAAACAGCGTAGGATACTTTATATCCAGCATCTTTGAACTTTCGT
Organism: Shigella flexneri; assembly: GCA_048288465.1. Taxonomy (GTDB): domain Bacteria; phylum Pseudomonadota; class Gammaproteobacteria; order Enterobacterales; family Enterobacteriaceae; genus Enterobacter; species Enterobacter flexneri_B. Next base: position 3,223,806 of record CP182556.1, read on the forward strand.
CTGAAAATCTCCGGGTAGGGTTTACGCCCGGTGGCTCCAATATACACTTCCCGCGAACGTGCACGAGAAGAGTTCGGCTTACGAGTTTTGACCTTCGTAAACAGGGAGCGAATTTCCTTAGATACTCATGGAAACCTTGCCTGGAAAACCTTCACTACGAAACTTCGACCTGGCGCTAATACATCACGACACATTTCTAGCGCCAGTTCCACCAGATAGGTCGCACGGGGGATATCCACCGCCGGTGTTCGCTCATGTTTGGTGCCATATCGGACATGACAGACCTGGACTTTGCTGTCGCCAACGCGCTCAGCAGTGCTTTCATCACCAGTTCATCACGAAAATCGCCCTCAACAAGTCCACACCAACCAATAGGATCCATAGGTAAAAAATCGCAAGCGATGATGCGGCCTTTGCCGCCAATTTGGGTGACCACATATGTGACCGACCACCCGGAGCAGCACCAAGGTCGACAATCGTCATTCCGGGTTTAAAGAGTTTGTCACTTTGCTGTATTTCATCAAGTTTAAACCAGGCACGGGAACGTAACCCTTTTCTGTGCCTGTTGAACATATTTATCGCTAAAGTGTTCCTGAAGCCAGCGGCTGGAGCTCGCAGAACGCTTCTTACCTGTCATTTAACTTTCCCATGGGGATACTCGTCGTAACCAATTGCGTAAATTTTTACGCGCCTATTGGTGATATATGGGAGATGGCGGTAGAATGACCCGTTTCAATCCCAACGTAAGCAAAAAATACGATGGTCTGAGTGCTAAACAAAAACAGCACCTGAAAGGTCTGGCACATCCGCTCAAGCCAGTTGTTCTGCTTGGCAGTAATGGTTTGACCGAAGGGGTGCTGGCCGAGATTGAACAAGCGTTAAGCACCATGAACTCATCAAGGTGAGACTCACCACCGAAGATCGCGAAACTGAAAACCTTCATCGTGGAAGCTATCGTGCGCGAAACCGGCGCCTGTAATGTAGAGGTCATCGGTAAAACGCTGGTGCTTTATCGCCCAACTAAAGAACGTAAAATCTCGCCGCCACGCTAAGATTTTCCTAAAGTTACACACATTTGCTGTGTAAAACGAGGGGTTTTCCGCAGGCAGGAGCAGCAAATGCCACGCTCTGTTCGTTGATAAAAGGCCGCATAGCGGCCTTTTACCTTTTTTTACAATACATCAACATCTTGAGTATTGGGTAATCTTACAGGTATTCCACCTTAATTACTTCAAATTCTACTTCGCCGCCGGGCGTTTTGATGACCACAACATCATCTTCTTCTTTGCCGATCAGGCCACGAGCGATAGGCGGGAGCTTACAGAAATCAGGTTTTGTTTAAAGTCAGCTTCGTCATCGCCAACGGTTGCGATAAGTCTGTTCTTCGTCAGATCGAGTTCAGCACCGTTACGGTAGCACCAAAAATAACGCGCCCATTGTTGGGCATTTTGGTGACATCAATCACCTGCGCGTTTGACAGCTTGGCTTCGATGTCTTTGATACGGCCTTCGCAGGAGCCCGTGTTCACGAGCTGCGTGGTACTCGGCGTTTTCTTTCAGGTCGCCATGCTCACGCGCTTCCGCGATAGCAGCAATGATTTCAGGACGGCGCACAGATTCAGAAAATCCAGCTCTTCGCGTAATTTTTCAGCGCCGCGTAAGGTCATCGGAATAGCTTGCATTTGTTATACCTCTTGAATACTCCTGATGGGTAGCTTCACCCACCCCGGCCGTCTCGGCTGCCCGGCACAACCCGCCACCGTACGAGAAGAAAAAACAACTGACCCGGTACAAGTCCAGGTTAGTCACAATTCACATTTTCGTATACGATTTTACCCTGAAGTTCCCGAAGGGTCATCGTTCACTCTATATAGGGCGTTGCGCCGTAGATGACGGCTCATTCTCAGGTTGTTAGCGCGAATATTATGCGATTTTCAGATTTATCATCGGATTGACCAGCTCGTATAGCGTTCAGTGTTCAGGCCGCAACGTTGATGAAGTATATTACTCACTTCTCCGCGGTGCGAACCTTGCCGACGGTGAAAGTCGGCGTCGGCCCCCGCCATCGATTACCACAGTCAGCAGCACGGCGCTGCCCGCCAGTACGCAGAAAGTGATTACTGCGCTGGCGGCGTTGATTCAACTCTAGCCATTTTCGTTTTTCCACCATGACGCTTGAAACCAAAGGCAATGTGGAAACGGCGTACTTAAGGGGCCACGAGCGGCGCGATTGCCGATCCAACGTCAAAACGTCAAGGAAGATCAGATGGGCGTCCGCGACTTTGAAAAAATCTGGGCGTCAACCAATCCATGGCAATGCGCGTCAGACACCCCCATTTTCGCCAGCCACGATAAAGCCCCCGGCTGGCCATGGATCAACATGACACAATGCTTTAGCGTCTGCCTGCCGCCGCCATAGTTGACTGCAACGTCTTCTCCGTCGCCTGCAGTCCAGTCCCTGGTGATATGGCCTTTATACGCGGCATCTTATTACCCCGTTACACGTCTTGCAGCCAGGTACGCCTCCCCCGGGCCCCCAGCGCAATATGCGAAACTGGATGCGTCAGGCTGAACCTGGTCGCTTTACGCTGATGGATGCCTGCCACAACGTTCCTCGAGCTGCTCCCGTTGGCTTTCGCCGTACAGGATGGAGCCAGCTATGCCTGGTACTTGAAAGATGAGTTAAACAGGCGGGTATCACCTGAGCTGGCAAACACTGCCTGCGCGAGACTCAGGTTAACCAACCTGGTAACGGGTAGTTGCCAGTAACAAGTCGGCCCCGCTGCACGATTTGCTAAGATTATGCTGTAAAAAGTCAGACAACATGATCGCCGATACGGTTTTCCGCAATGCAGGCGGCCATGCGCTTCAATGTGCCTGGAACATGGTGGCTGGGTCCACGCCGTGCGTCAGATCCTGCGCCAGCAAGCCGGTGTCGATCTGGAAGACCATCATTGCCGATGGTTCAAGGGCTTTCTGCATAACCTGATCGCCCCGCCACCATGATGAGGCGCTGCAAGACATTGCCCAACACGCCACAATGAACTTAACTTTATCTCCACCCGCCGCTGGCCGGCTATGACGGCTCTTTGCATACCGTGCAGGTCTGCATCAGGTGGGCGTGGATGGCAGTCTCAGCGAAAACCGTTCGTTGCAGGGGCACATAACCTGGGGATTCATTACCACAGCGAGCGGGCGTCACCTGTCCGTGTACTTCGGCCAGGACAACTGGCGGAGCATCAGGGAAATCGCCGTATTCCGTTAGTGCGTTTCAAAGCCGTTTGTATAAAGATATTTACCAGAACAATTAGTTAACAGAAAACCCGGCATATGGCCGGGGTTTCAGATTATTCATAAAGTGGCGCTTTGCTTGCGTTGCCCGGGATGCGGCGTGCAACGCCTTATCGGCCTACAAACGGCAAGTTCACACATCCAATCACTTGTAGGCCGATAAGCGGTAGCGCATCAGGCCTTATTTCTGGCATTGGTCATTAGTGATTAACGCTTGTAAATGAACTCAACGCCTTCTTCGTCGTCTCGTCCAGTTGTTATCCTAGTCCACTATCCTCTTCAGCAATCTCTTCAAGCTGCTGGCGATGATAATCATCCCACATGGGTTTCCACTTTCTCTGGCTGTTTCGCTTCTTCCAGCCTGCACTACGGGTTTTCAATGATAAGGTTATCACATCCCAGCAGAGATTTTTCACGCCCAGTCCGCTCGCCGCAGAGATTGAATAACAATTCATCTTCCCACCCAGCGCCTCAGCCATTGCTCTTCCGTCTTCTCTTTCTCGGCTTCCGCCTTATCCAGCAGATTGATTCCTTGTCTCAACACTAACCAACGCGGTTTCGCTGCCAATATCGTGCGGACTTCTCCAGCCCGCCGACAATAACAATACGTGCGTTTTAAACCGGATCGGCGCCGTCAATCCGGATCCACATACCATGAGGTGCAACAGGACGCGGCACGCTTCCAGGTGCTTCAGGAAGCGGATACCCAGACCTGCGCCTTCCTGCAGCGCCTTCAATTAGTCCTTATACACCGGCAACAATGTAGCTCTTCGTTGTCCATTCAGATCCACACCCAGACTCTGGCACCAGAGTGGTAAACGGATAACTCGCCACTTTCCGGTCAGCCGCCGATACCGCGAGAAGGTCGATTTCCCCGCGTTCTACATCGCCACACAGCCGATGTCAGCCAGCAGCATCAGCTCCAGCAGCAGCTCACGCCGTCACCCCGGCGTACCTGTTGGTTTTCTGCCGTGGTGTACGGTTAAACGGACGATTCGAAAATGGGTATCGCCCAGAACTGCGCCAGCTGCCCTTAACAACTCAGCAGACGCTGACCGTGTTCTCAGTCATATCGCCCATGGTTCACCAGTACCCTGGTCTATTACACGCGTACCTACCTGCACTTTATTGTCACGTCTTTACCGCGCTTACCGGTACACCTTGGCTTGCGCTGTTCTGACCGCGCTCTGCACCAAGAATTTTCAAACCATAATCGATAAGCGTGTTCAGGTTTTCGTCGGCTTCCATCCAGACGTCACCACTATTACCACCGTCGCCGCCATCCCGGGCCGCCTTTCGGAATATACTTTTCGGCGGCGGAAGCTCACGCAACCATTACCGCCATCACCTGCAACGACCAGAATCGATGCTTCATCAACAAACTTCAATTCAATTCTCCTAAATTATTCCCTTTGCCTGCGCGGGGGTTGGCCATATGACCGTCGGTACGCTCTACGCCGCCCCAAGATTCTATGACCAATGGCGGTAAATACATTGTGCGACAACTACGACAAACGCACCGAGATAACCTGAAGGTTTAACATCGGTCTGGCGAAGAAATGGGGCCAGCTAGTGATAAAAGATTTGAAAAAAACAAGCGTAAACAGTGGGTGAGCGTGATGATCGCGCTCACCTGCGCTGCCTGCCAGCTAGTCATCGCTTCCGCCAGGGCGACAATCCTACCTAATGCATTCAGTCCCGCAAAAATTAACATGCCAGCTGCCAGTGGTTAGCTGCGCTATCACTCCAGGCTTTGCCACAGGGAGAAGCGCGATTGTACATAAGCGTACAGCAGATTCGCGGTGAGGCCAGCCTACGCAACAAACCTTTTGCGCCACGCGACTCACCCACTCGTCGCCGCACCGACCCCAAGATGACTCCCCAGTGTAATCAGTGAGCTTTGCAACATCTCGACCAGATGGTGTTAAAAAACATCACCAGCGGCCCGCTCAGGAGCATCAATGCCCACAACCTGAGTGCTGCGCATTTTCTTTTCAGGATAAATACGCTGGCAACCATCATGCCAACTGGCGAAGTTGCTGAATTACTGGCGGAAGCGGTCGGACGAGGCATTGCAAGGATGAGCTGAACAGGATAAAGTTCCAAATAGCCCCGGCGGTCGCCACTGCCAACAAAATCAACCAGCGTCGGCTTACGAAACACGCGTAATGGCGGCAACCTTCTTCTTCACCGCAAGAATGGCACCAATGCCAATACTCGCCATCAAGAAACGGTAAAACACGATGTCGGAGGTTCCATCACCTCCAGCACCTGCTTGATTGGCATTGGCAACGCCCCCCAGCAAATTGCTGTGGTGAGCGCCAAAAGAATGTCAATGCCTGCCTGCTGCTTCATCCGTATTCCCTGCGAAGCACATTTGCGGATTAACGTCGCACCATGCTCATTTTTACCGGTTATCGAATGTGAAAAAGCCCCGCAACGTGTTGCGGGCTTTCATCGGTTACCGGGACGCGAACAACTTATTCAGCTTCGATGCTGATAAATTTACGGTTTTTCGGGCCTTTAGTTCCAGTTTCACTTTACCGTTTGTTTTAGCAAACAGAGGTGGTCACGACCGCACCTACGTTAGCGCCAGCGTGGAATTATCACGTTGACGAACGTCGATGCTACCCGCCAGAACGGATTCGCCACCCAAACGCTTAACGCCCCAGCGTTTCGCCCTCTAAATCGCGACCGTTATGTGTCGAGCCGCCAGCCTTTTTATGTGCCATTTGAAATCTCTCCTCAGGTCTTGAGGCGCTGATGCGAGTAGTTTTCACATCAGTGAACCACTGACGATGGCCCTGCTGCTTACGATAGTGTTTACGATGATGAAACTTAACGATTTTAACTTTCTCGCCACTACTGTGCAACAAACTTCAGCTTTGATTACGCCGCCATCAACGCAAGCAAATGCTGATTTTCGACTTCTTCACCGTTTGCGATCATCAGCACTCTCAGCGAACTGCTACAGTTTTGCCAGTTGCGATGTCCAGCTTTTCCAGGCCAACGGTCGACCTTCGCTTACTCGGTGTTGTTTACCACCACTTTGGAAACCGCGTAGATATAAACTCCGCTTCCGCGCACACCTTTTCAATGATTCAGAGTGCGCGACAACATTCACAATAGGGCGCGATATTTAACCAAAATGCATGCCTTTACAAGTGCTACAGTCAATACACGAAATAAAAAACACAACTTGTACGGTACGTTTATCCTGTGCATTTTTCACAACATCACCTTTATTCTGTAACCATAGACCCAGGTTGCCTTTGTTTTACAGAAGGTAATCGCCAAAGCCTGGCTTTTGTGATGAATTTAGAAAAAATCAATCAGTTAACCGTGCAAGATATGGCGGGCGTTAATGCGGCAATCCTCTAGAGCTAATTCTCGATGTCCAACTTATTAATCAGGAGTGGGCTATTACATCGTCAGCGGCGGCGGTAACGTATTCGTCCGATGATTGCTGTACTGGCTGCACGAGCTGTTCGGCTACTAGGGAAATGCGCATGTCACCATCGCTCGCCCTATTCCAGTTATCTACACGGCGACTCTGCTGCACGACGACGTTGTGGATGGTTCAGATGCGCAGGGGCAAGCCACCACAATGCTGCATTTGGCAATGCTGCCAGCGTGCTCGTAGGCCATTTATTCTATACCCGCGCTTTCAGATGATGACCAGCCTCGGTTCACGAAAGCGTGCTGGTAGTTATGTCAGAAGCCGGTAACGTCATCGCAGAAAGGTGAAGTTCTGCAACTGATGAATGTTACTATTGGACATCACTGAAGAAAACGCATGCCGTTATCGATAGCAAAACCGCGCGTCCGTTCGAGGCTGCCGCCAGCGTCCGGAATTCTGGCCGGCTGTACGCCGGAGGAGGAGAAAGGCCTGCAGGATTATGGGCGCTATCTCTGCACTGCTTTCCAGTCAATTCCCCAACGATTTACTCGATTACAATGCCGATGGCGCAGTTAGGTAATGTCGGCTTATGATTGAACGAAGGAAGAAGTTCCTACGCCGCCGCTGCCGCATGCGATGCATCACGGCACACCAGAACAGGCACAGATGATCCTCTACCGCCATCCAACAGGGTAACGGTCGCCATCTTCTGCAACCGGTTCCTGGAAGCAATGAACGCTTGTGGATTTCTCCAATGGACGCGTCAGCGCGCCGAGGAAGAAGCAGACAAAGCCATCGTAGTGTTACAAGGTGCTCCCGGACACCCCTTGGCGAGAAGCATGATCGGCCTCGCGCACATCGCTTGTTCAACGCGATTGTTAATCCCCTCCCCTCATCCCGCGCAGTGCGCGGGATGATTCCAGCAACTTCATATAACACTTATTCAGCGTAATAATGCACTGAAAACCATGGCGTATACATCTTTATATATATTCTGAATATTCACACTCTTTACACAACTTTTTAGAGCAATCGGCCATCAGGAGAATAGTGATGTCGACAGAAGAATATTTGATCAAGCCATACTAACTTAAGGAGTGAGGAAAGATGGAAAGCAATTTCATCCACTGCATCTCGCTTGACATCATTGCGGGTTTGCGCAAAGAAGGGACGTTAATGGCGGCGGAATCTCGCAGAGTCGGTTTGAGTTCCTCAACGCTGGCGAATGCATTATCGCGCCCATGGCCGAAAGGAGAGATGATGATCGCCAAGGCCCTGGGAACTGACCCTGGGTTATGTCCTGGTTATTACGTTACGATTGAATTCAGTTGATTGTTTGCTGCAGAATGCAGTCATGCAGCTACACTAAACCGAAAAAATGAGTGGTCTGGCGGAGTAGCCTGTGTACGGGCTGCCAGCTTTCAGACGATTACTCGCCTTTCACACGCTCAATATTTGCACCTAAAGCGCGCAGTTTGTCTTCAATGCGTTCGTAGCCACTATTGACGCGACATATACGATTGTCACCGTCGTCCCTTTGCAGACAGCCAGCCAGCACCAGGCTTGCTGATGCACGCAGATCAATTGCGCATAACCGTGCGCCAGAACGCTTTTCAACACCGTGAACAAATAACGAATTGCTTTCGATTTTCGGGTGTGCGTGCCTGCCGCAACGGCTCAGCTCTGGCACATGCATAAAGCGGTTTTCAAGACCTGTTTCGGTGATGAATCCAGTCCCCGCCACACCAGGTTCTACAGTGTGAGGGCGCTGCACACCGGTCGGGAATGCCGGATGCGGCGCGGTACGGTACGTTAATAACAAAGCCTTTGCGGACGTTTGCCATGCATATCCAGGCCTACCCAGTCTTCGCCCACTTCTCATGTCCGCTCCAGCGTTACGCAGTTTCGCCAGCACGGCGCTCGAGCATCCGCGTTACGGCAGAAATTTTGCCGCGCATACTTCGCCGCCGCCACCAGGAACCAGACCGGTTTCGAGATGATTCCGGCAGCACGCGTATATACATGCCGCCTTCACGTCTCCAACACCTTCTATGACGATAGGCCAATTTGCTGGTCCCTACCGCTAATTTTGACCCAGCGGTTTCAGGAAGTTCGCGGTATTGATGATTTCCGGTTCACGCGCTGCGTTTTCAATAATCGGTGCGCCTTCCGCCAGGGTTGTACAGCAGACATCATGGTCACCGTTGCGCGACGCTCTAACTTGATCCATCACGTATGCGCCTTTCACGACCATCGACCAAGCTTTAACGTAACCTTCTTCCAGTTTGATGGTCGCGCCTAATCGTTCGAGGCCAGAAATGTGTAGATTTACCGATGCGCACCGATCGCAGACAACCGCCAGGCAGTGAAACTTGCCCCTGACCAAAGCGCGCCACCCAGCTACCAGTGCCCATAATAAGCACGCATGGTTTTAACCAATATTGTAAGGCGCCAGAATACATTAACGGTATTATATGCACATAACCATTACGTTTACTTTCACACCCAGCTGGCTTAGCAGCTTCATTCTATGTACCACGTCTTTCAGTTTCGGCACGTTGGATCTCTACCGTCTTCCGCCAGCAGCAAAAAGGATAGGACAGCAGCACTTTTCAGCGCCGGAAATCGCGACTTCGCCCTCAGCCCTTGGTCGGCCCAGACGAAATTTATCCATTTAGTTTGTTCTCAGTTAACAATTCATATCCGTTATCCGCCAATTGCCGATAGTCAAAGCTGTTCAGTTTGCGATCGCGCGCCCACTCCGCAGGGGTATACGCTTTGATCGACACAGCACCAAATCGGTTATCTTGCAATATATTCCATCAGCGGAAACTATAACGCCGCCGTTTTTTTAACCCGTCACGCCGTCAACAAGCTACCGTATGGCAATAACCTGAAAGTGGCTGCCATCGCTGGAAGCGGCCACTTCCTGCAGGGAGAGTGTTCATCAACACGCTTTGAATTTCATTATTTTCCATGGGATTCTCACAATTATCAGTTAATAAGTCTAGCCAAACACTTAGAGCAAGTTGCGCTGGCATAAATAATAAAAAGCCTCGCTGATAAATCAGACAAGGCTCACTTGCAGAGGTTTGCCGGTACAGGCGGTTAACGCCATATCCGGCCTGAAAAAAATTTAACGAGGCAGAACATCAGCAGGCAAATTATACAATTTCGCCAGGGTATACACTTTGTCGTTTACCCCCAAAGTGTTACATTATTCTCGCCCTGCTTTTTCGCCAATTCTATAAATCAGTACAGTGCCAGTCCCCCTGCAATTTGATGTGGACACACGGCTAGATTGATGCAAGGTAACCCCCTTCACCGCTTCTCCTCACGCATTTCCCAAAGCGGTAGCAGAATCCGATCCAGCTCTCCGGATAACGCCAGCGTGTGACCCGTCTCATCCAGCTCAGTGACTCGCTCATTATTTTCTCTTCCAGAGTGATTTTCTGTTGATAAATCGATTTCAGTTGCGCAGTCAGGCCGTCGATACCTTCGGACGCAGCAGCGTTCCCCACTCGTTTTGTTTTGGTGGTGATCAGACTGACGCCTTCCAGCAATCATGTGCCTCCGGTAGCCTGCCCAGTTTCCCGTCTGGAAGTTTTACGCCACTGGAAGTCCAGACGACCGGCGGGCGGCCATTCGGTCAATAATGAAATGCGACAGGCACACCGGTTTTATCGCCCAGCCGGCTGTTCTGGCGAACCCCAGAAGGTTCGACCGTGATACATCGCCAGCGCCTGACCGTAAGCCTGCTTCAGATCATGGAAGCCAAAGTAAGCATCACGTTGAGCTGGGTTGCACTCTTGAAGTACTGGCCCAGCACCAGCGCACCGCGCATTTCACCTGTACGTATGGTACAGTTCCCATCAAGGATGGTGTCGCAGTATAATCCGGTTGGCCCGAATTTGCGGTTGCTCATCTTTAGGCGATTGAATGTTTTCTGCGCCGCCTCGTCCATCAGCTTATAAGGATTGGTCTGGTCTGCCGTGGTTGCCGCACGAGCGGCGCGCATTCACCAGCAAGCGACCATCATTAACTCTTTAAACATGCGTCGGTTTTCCTGAAATCATTCCGTCGTACCCACAGGTTCAGTGGTTTCATTATTACCTGGCGCAGCAGCTGGCGCATCGCCACTATTCTCTATCTCGTCATCGCCTTCACCACCTAAAGGAACTGACCAATGAGATTTTCCAGCACGATCTTGCAAGACTTGGTGTCCTGAATTGATATCGCTATCCTTCAGCAATAGCAGTTCCCAGGTCCGGTTTTAGTCGCCAGCGTCAGGCCAGATATCGTTCTCCCAGCAGCCCCGGAAGTACGAACGCTCAGCGAAGTCTCGGTATCAGGAAATGGCGTGATAACGTTGTTCAATTTCCAGCGTTACGCGTGGCAGATAGGTTTCTCCGGTTCCAGCGCATCCGCCACCCGGCCCACAACACAACGCCACCAACAGGCCCACTGTAGAGCGCGCTTTCAGGCCGCCAATGTTACGAATGTCGGATAAAGCGTGTAGGTCGGCTTCAGTACGTATGGACGTCACGTTTGCCGCCTTCAGGCAACAAACAGCGCCGCCAGCAAGTGCCGGCCAAATAAAACACAGACCCACCTAATTTCATTTTTTTCGTTTGCATGAACTCAATTCCCAACATTAATGCGGTCAGCACAAAATCCAGCCCCATAACAGCCAAATGAGCGGCGGACAACGGTGCGAGCGGTTGCCCAGGGACCCGGCAGACGTCGGGATCCCGGCCCAGCCGTTAAACAACGAAATCCACGTCACCGCGTACCTCTGGCGAACACCTCACGCTCTTAATCAGACAGTTGACCAGATTTATGTCGCCAGTTGACGGTATTTTGCATTGCTGACGGAGAACGTGTATCAATGCCTTTCCAACTGACGCCTACTAGATCCGCCGACATTCCTCATGGCTACGAAGATAAACTGTCAACAGTGGGATGCAATAACCCCAGCCAACGCAGCAACTGATTAGCTCATCCATCATCCATCTCACCACAACGCCAGGACCACCGCCCCGGCACACACAACCACCACAACAACAGTCGACGCTCGCACAAGGCCAGCCAGCTCACGCCACACCGCCAACAACAACACCACAACGCCAGGAGATTATAGAGCTGGCGCACCAGCAGGGGTGTATGTTTGCGCGATCTCCGGTTTGCCGACGAGCGCATTGAAGGACATGACCCGGCCCGCCCCTAACGTTCTCGAGGATTTTTATCCCTTTATGTCCCGAGCCGCGACGCCAGCGGATTCCCAGCACGGAGTGGTTAACTCCCTGGGCACCAGGGTGCACAACGGCCGCAGGATAGCGGAACGGGGCAGGCCCGTCAGCTTATCCCGTCCAGAAACTGACGTACGCGCGGATCAGGTATTCGCCTGCAACGCCTGGGCACTGCCGATGAGCGACAATTTTTGTCCGCCAGGATCCAGGCGTGATTCCGGAACACCAACACTTCCGCACATCGTGAAGAAACCACCACAAGTCACGCCCAGCGCGCTGTTCAGCTCAGAATCAGCTTCACCAGTACGCCCATGGTGATGGGATTCTGCCCAGAAAAGGTTCATCAAACATGATGAGATTGCTGCGGCTTTAGTGAATCGCAGCGCGCCAGCGCTGCACGCCTGCGCGATCCCACGGAAAGTTCAGAAGGCAATTAGTTTAGCCGCTCCACAGCCCGCCACGGCCTCCAGCCATCATCACCGGCAGGACATGGCGCGGGGAAGTCGGGTATGTTCGCGCAGCGGAGGCGACGTTGTCAATACGTTCATATCAGCGAACAACGCCCCTGGACGGCACAACACGCCATCCCGGTTTGCGCACTCCTACACAGACAGGGCGACCAGCATCGCCGGAATATTCTCACCATCAAAAGCTATCTCACCATGATTTGGCGCGATTTTGCCTGCCAATCAGACGGAGTAGTGTTGTTTTACCGATGCCCGATGGCCCCATGATCGCCGTGATCTTCCCTCGCTGCACGGTCAGGAGTATTATCGAAGATGAGCGATCGCCACGCGAGAAAGTCGCCACATCGCGCATATCGACTAAAATTCGCCACACACTGCTCTTACTCACCTTCGTCTTGCGTTTATTTTCTCAAGCATGGCGCTCAATTTAACCTTGAACCCACATATCAGCAGATACATCACCCGCCTGGTTAGCCAAAGCTGGCATTTGTTTTACTTTTTAGCCGCATAAGCTCAAATTAAGAATCCGTTACGGCTTTCTGAAAATCTTCAGCGGAACTCGCGACACACCTGAAGAAAGGACGTTAGACGCTTTTAGCTATGACACTTGTTAATTGTTGGTTTACTTTTGGTCGTTCAACAGTGCCGACCGCCCTGTTTTCGCCGCGTCTATTCTTTGCCCAACCTTTGGCATCCCGCCGCCATCTCGTATTCGGCACTACGGGTGGTCAGTATTGGTACATCGTTACCAGAAATGATCGTCTCGCTCGCCGCGTCTCTGCACCAACAAACGCGATTTAGCCGTCGGCACAGCCTCGGCTCAACATTATCAATACACTCTGATTCCTCGGTCTGGCTGCGCTGGTCGTCCTTTTACCGTCCATTCTGATGTTCTTACGCCGTGCATTACCCTTAATGTTGTTGGTCAGCGTGGTGGCCGGTTCCTACTCACTACTACAACTCGTCTAAGCGCACGGATCTTTCTCATCTTCTGGCTGTGCTATGGCTGCTGTTCATCGTTAAACTTGCACGTCAGGCCGACGTCAGGACCCACAGCCGCACCAGAAGAGCAGCTTGCAGAGCTGCTGTGCTAATGGTGGATTGCCCGTCGCGTTTTTCTACGGCTCGGCATCGCGCTTATCATCATGCCAGTGGCCACGCGGATGGTGGTTGAGAACGCCACGGTGTGGTGATTACTTTGCCATCAGCCAGTTGACGATGGTCTCGACGGCAATCGCTATCGGACCAAGCCTGCCGGAACTGGACTGTGCGAAGCGGGGGGTTCGCAAAGGCGAACATGCATCGCCTGCTCGGAATATCATTGGCGCAAACATTTTTAAGATCGTCATCGTGTTGGGTTTACCCGCGCCTGATAATGCTAGAGACTCATTCACTCGGCGTACAGTCGTGACTACAGTGTGATGTCGCCGGCTAGTATTATTTTTGCGTTGCCGCGCCGGCGGCGTCCCCGCAACCGGGCCGTGGCGGGGGCACCGGAATCAACTTGTGGGATTATCGTATGGCTGGCGATGTTGTACTGAGTCATCGCCGATACTCGTTGAATAACCTGCAAACGCATCACGTCATGTATAGTTACAACCGGGTTTTGACTTTCAGCAAGCAGGTCTCTGCCATTGAACGTGAATGCTTGGAGCTCGATCAATATATTAATCTTTATCTTCACGCTTGCCAAGAATGTTCTGGTGTAAAAGGCAAGTTGTCGTCATGGGGATGGGGAAATCGCAGGATCGGGCGGAACCGGCGGCAACGTTTGCCAGCACCTATACCTTCATTTCTGCTTGAATCCCTGCGAAGCCGGCCAACCCCCGCAGCCCAAGGCATGGTCACCCCACAGGACGGTGGCGATCGCTATCCTCTAACTCAGGTGAATCCAGCCAAATTACGGCCTTAATTCCATGCTTAAGCGTCTTCACGTACCGTTAATCTGCATCACCGGTCGCCCGGAGAGAGCATGGGCGCGCCTAGATGTGATCTGCGGTTAAAGTAGCGAAAGAAGCCTGTCCGTTAGGCCTGGCACTCACCAGCAGCACCACCGCCACGCCGGTCATGGGCGATGCCCTCGCCGTCGCGCTGTTAAAGTACTGTGGTTTACTGCTCAAGATTTTGCGCTCTCATACCCAGGCGCACCGGGTCAAAACTTCTGCTGCGCGTAAACCATATTATGCATACGGGCGATGAGATCCCGCATGTTAAGAAACGGCCAGTCTGCGCGACGTGTTGCTGGAAGTTACCCGCAAAATCTTGGTATGACTGTCATTTGTGATGACAATATGATGATTGAAGGCACTTTACTGACGGTGATTTACGCCGTGCTTCCATATGGGCGTGGATGCTCCGTCAGTGGACATTGCCGATGTGATGACGCCGGGGGGAATACACGCGTGCGCCCCGCGGACTCCGGCCGTTGAGGCATCAACTCAACGCAATTGGGCCATCACGCCTCCGTGACCTGGATTCTGGCCCATGGTGACCATTTACGGTGTGTTACATATGCATGATTTACTGCGTGCAGGTGTAGTGTAAAGATTTTAGGTATAAACAACAAATGAGCAGGCGCGTCGGTGCGGTTACGGCCCCGTGCCAGTGCGACGTTATAGCAAAAGCAGATACATTTGTCGGCTGATTCTCATGTTGATGGCGTACTGTCAGATGGCCCCATTCACATGGGCAACAACCTGCGAAGAGCTGAAAGTGTTCAATGTTCGTGATGGTTATGGCATTCGTTGTGTGCTCACCTCTCTATATTGAATGGCTATCATTACCTGGGTGAAAGGCTAACTCTAGAAGATTGTGCCAATATTGGCATTTAACTCACTTGTATCAGAGGGGCAGTCAAACAAACTTATTGCCTTTAGCCATTCGCTAGAAACCTGCCATTGCCCGAAAAATGTGGCTTATGTTGGTGATGATTCGATCGACTGGCCGGTTACGGTAAGCCGTTCAGCGTTGCCTGTGGCCGATGCGCATCCACTGCTTGATTCCTGTGCGCCGATTACGTGATGCGTATTGCTGGTGGTCGTGGTGCAGTGCGCGAAGTTTGCGACTTATTACTCCTGGCGCAGGGCAATTGGATGAAGCCAGGGCAATCCAGCACACCAGTAAAGCCAGACGTTGGGTCACCCATTGTGCTATCACTGGCCGTTCTGGTGATGATTGGCATTAATATGGCCGAAAAAGACTATACCGCCCAGGTGGGCCGTCAGAATTATGATCGACCTATTAAGCTGAGTATACTCAAATACGCCCGTCTATAACCCAGAAGGGGCACTAGCTATCGATTGATTGCTGAACATGTTGAAAATATTAATCCCATTTAGGCTGTTTTGTGGTTTACGCAGCGGTACTTACCACGTTTGATAAAGGTATACCCCGACATGGTCCTGAACAGATAAAGCCAAGCTGACCTATGACCGGATGCTTTATCATATGGTACACGTTGAAGCTCAAACCGGGTTGTGCCAGACTCTCAACCTTCGGATAATCACGACGGATAACGCGCATATTAATCTGGTGACGCAGGATGTTACCTCTGAAGACCTTGTCACGTTATACGGAACAACATTTAACTCCAGCGGTCTGAAAATGCGTGGCAACTTACGCAGCAAGAACGCCGAGCCCATCGAAAAGGTTTAGATATCTGATGAATTTTAAAACAACAAACTCAGCCTTAATCTTGTGCTTGCCAGCTCACTTCTGGCCGCCAGTATTTGCACTTCGCGTAACTTGTGATAATCGACCAGCCGATTCACATTGAATCGGACCAGCAATCTCTATATATGCAAGGCAACGTGGTTACCTTTACCGGTAAATGCCATCCACTAACCAGGGCACACCATCCAAATTAATGCCGAGAAAGCCTTGTTACCTGTCCGGTTGTGAACAAGGAAAAGAAGTGATTGACGGCTTACGGTTAACGTTTACCAGATGCAGGACAACGTAAACCCGTTGAAGGTCACGCTTCCCAGATGCACTACGAACTTGGCAAAAGATTTTGTCGTTCTCGACGGGAAATGCTTATCTGCAGCAGGTCCATACAACATTAGGGCGATAAGATCTGATCTACCTGGTGAAAGAGCAGAAATGCAGGCTTTCAGCGACAAAGGCAAGCGCGTAACAACCGTTCTGGCGCCGTCGCAGCTGCAGGACAAAAACAACAAAGGCCAGACCCACAGAAGAAGGGTAATTAATTCGTTATGGAACATTAACTGCAAGAACCTTGCAAGCCTAGAAGGCCGTTGTGTGGTAGAAGACGTTAGTCTTACCGTCAACTCCGGGGAAAATTGTCGGTCTGCTGGGGCCAACGGTGCCGGAACACCACCACTTTCTACATGGTTGTAGGCATTGTGCCGCGCGATGCGGCAACATCATCATCGATGATGACGATATCAGCTCGTCTGCCTCTCTGCATGCACGCGCGCGCCGCGGTATCGGCTATCTGCGACAGGAAAGCCTCCATTTTCGTCGCCTCAGCGTTTTACCATAACCTGATGGCGGCACCTGCAAATTCGCTGACCGACTTGTCTGCTGAACAACGTGAAGACCGCGCGAACTCGAGCCTATGGACAGTTTCACATTGAGCACCTGTGTGAGCACGGGCAGCGACTCTCCGGGCGACGTCGCCGTGTAGAAATTGCCCGCGCAACTGGCTGCTAAATCCCAAATTTATTCTGCTTGACTACTGTTTGCCGGGGTTCTACCTGATTCTCGGTTATCCACATTAAACGTATTATTGAGCACCTGCGCCACACCGGCCTGTGTGCCGATCACTCACCACAACGCGTGAAACACTGGCGGTTTTGTGAACGCGCTGTATCGTCAGTCAGGGGCATCCCATTGCCCACGGCACGCCTACACAACCTTACAAGACTGTGAACACGTTAAGCGTGTATACCTTGGGGAAGACTTCAGACTCTTATAAGGGTTAAGTTTGCCACGTTTAGCAGGAGAGTACGATTCTACACATGAAGCAAGGTTTGCAACTCAGGCTTAGCCAACAACTGGCCATGATGCCACAGCTCCAACAGGACAATTCGCTCCGTTGCAGTTGTCGACGCTGGAGTTCAGCAGGAGCTACAGCAGGCGCTGGAGAAGAAATCCGCTGCTCTCGAGCAAATCGACAATTATGAAGAAATCATACCCGCGAAACGCAAGACAGTGAAACGCTGGACATCCGCCTGATGCGCTCGCAACAAAAGACATGCCGTAGCTGCCCGCTCGATGCCAGTTGGGCACACCATTTACACCGCTGGTACACGACCGGCACCAGCGGTGACGCATTGACGACGAAGCTGGCTGGTCTACCAGGGCCAAACCGACGCAGACCTTGCAGGATTACCTGATGTGGCAGGTTCAAAGCCGACACCGTTTTCCTACACGACCGTGCTATCGCTACCAATTGTCGATGCCGTTTGATGAAACCGGTTATCTGACTGTCCGCTTGGGCAAGATATTCTCCAAAGTATAGGCGATGAAGATATATCCACATCATGAAGTCGAAAGCCGTCCTTAAGCGGATCGACGGTTTTATTGCGGTCCGGTGCGGCGGCAAAAGATCTGCGCGACCTGCTCTGCTGATTCGACTCTCCCAATTCGATAAGACCACGCCGTGGCTGGAGAGGCCAGACTGATTATTAGCCGATCATCTTGATTGTTAGCCAATCACGACTTCCTGCACTTTAATGCGCGTCACGCGTCTGAAAAGAAGATGTGCTGAAAGAAGCCGTCAATCTGATCCAGTCGCTCATTCCGCGCCCCGGCAGTCCATCGACACGGCGACCTGAGCACGTCATTCCAAGATGCTGGTGCGTAACATAACGGTCACTGGACGGTAGAACTTACAGTGACAGCATCTCCGCGTCTGCAATTATGCACTACGCCTCACTGCGCACAAACGCGCGCAACGATGGTGACAGCCAAGTTTATCCTAGGCACCCAGGATGCCAAATGGTTGATCGCAGAGTTGCAAAGCCGTACCATACGCTACTGCGCGTGAGTCTATCGTTCGAACAGCACAAGCCTCGAGCAAGGTGAGAAAATACATGAGCTCACTACTGGCCATTCCCCGCCCAGGCCGTCCCAAAATGCATGAATCGACGATATCTCGCGCTACTCACGCAAAAATACCTGCATAGTCCACGAGGCATTTTTGACCTAAGTATTCTCCTTTTCCAGTTTATGTTAAATACCGAGGCCGGGCGGCGGTCTTCCTCCATGGTGATTCGTGCGCTGGTGAAGAAATTAAATCGCGGCGGAAAACCCAGCGAGTCGCGTCCAGCCAGGAATAGTTTACCCTCTTCGCTGTCGTACAAGGTATCATGGTGGTACGCCGCACTGTTGCGAGTACCGAAGAGTCTTTATCAATTTCACCGTCAAACCAGCGTAAACAACTGGTTTGACCCAACCGATAAGGAAGACACTATGCAGCTCAACATTACCGGAAATAATGTTGAGATCACCGAGGCACTGCGCGAATTTGTTACAGCCAAATTTGCCAAACTTGAGCAATATTTTGACCGAATTAACCAGGTCTATGTTGTTCTGAAAGTGGAGAAAGTCACCCACACCTCCAGATGCAACACTGCATGTAAACGGTGGTGAAATTCATGCCAGCGCGGAAGGTCAGGACATGTACGCTGCCATTCATGGCTTAATTGATAAGCTGGCACGCCAGTTGACCAAACATAAGGATAAACTGAAACAACACTAATTCGTCCGGCAATTAGCATGTGCACGGCCGGCCTGTTGTGCGGTACAACCGGCCATTCGTACGGTCTACGCTCCGAGCCTGTTCCACTCGTTTGAGTGGGCAGGTTCTTAGGCGGGTTATGACAAATAATGATACAACTCTACAGCTTAGCAGTGTTCTTAGCAGGGTAATGTATGTGAAGCCAGGTTTTTGACTGTCAGAGCAAAAAACGCGCCCTGGAAATTATCAGCCAGCTGGCGGCGAAACAGGGAAGCCTGCCGCCTCAGGTGGTTTTCCTGAAGCCATCCTGACGCGGAAAAAATGGGCAGTACCCGGTATCGGCAATGGTATTGCAATTCCGCATGGCAAAATGGAAGAAGATACTCTCGCGTGCCGTTGGCGAGTTCTCGTTCAGCTCGAAGCACCTATAAGCTTTTGACTCGTCATCGACAACCAACCGGTGGACTTACTTTTTTGCCCTGCTGGTGCTGGTATACCAAACTAAAACGCACCTGCAGGTCTTGTTGCCGGCGGCGAAAACGCTCTGGCGGACAAAACCATCTGCCGCCGTTTACGCGTAGCCCAGAGCGATGAGCTGTATCAAATCATTAACGTTGCATAGACCGAAGGTACTCCGGATGAAGCGTAGTCATCCAACGTTCTTTAGACGTTGTGAGGAGAAACAGTACATGGGCAACGACTATTCTCAGCGGACGTTCAGGTTCAGGTAATCTGTCGCCCTGCGTGCGCTGGAAGATATGGGTTTTACTGCGTGGATAACCTTCCCGTAGTGTTGTTACCCGATCTGCTCTGAACCCTTGCCATTTGACACTTTCTGCCGCCGTCAGCATTGATGTTCGTAATATGCCGGAGTCACCAGAAATATTGAACAGGCGATGAGTAACCTGCCTGAACCGCTCCACTGCAACTACTGTTCCTGATGCCGACCGTAATACCTTAATTCGTCGTTACAGCAACACGCGCCGACTTGCATCGGCTTTCCAGCAAAACCTCTTCGCTGGAAAGTGCTATCGACGAAGAAAGCGATTTGCTGGAGCCTCTGCGTTCGCGGAGCGGATCTGATTGTCGATACCTCGGAAATGTCCGTTCACGGGCTGGCTGAAATGCTGGTACCCGTCTGCTGGGTAAACGTGAACCGCGAACTGACCATGGTCTTTGACTCTTCGGCTTCAAACACGGTATCCCTATCGATGCAGATTACGTCTTTGACGTGCGCTTCTTGCCGAACCCGCACTGGGATCCGACTGCGTCCAATGACAGGTCTTGATAAAGCCTGTCGCCGCGTTCCTCGACCGCCACACAGAAGTCACAATTTTATCTACCAGACGCGAAGCTATCTTGAGCTATGGTTTATTATGCTGGAAACCAACAACCGTAGCTACCTGACGGTCGCTATTGGTTGTACCGGCGGAGCACCGTTCGGTGTATATTGCAGAGCAACTGGCAGACTACTTCCGCTCGCGCGGTAAAAACGTCCAGTCACGCGATCGGTGGCTGGAAAACGAACCATGACCGTCATGCAGATGTCAATTCACAAACAAGCTGGGCGTCATGTCCGCCTGCGATGAAGCTGTTCGAATTAATGCAGGGTTTTGACGCTGAAGTGCTCTTACGTAATGACGAAGGCACCGAGGCTGAAGCCAACAGCGTTATTGCGCTGCTGATGTTGGATTCTGCCAAAGGACGGCAGATTGAAGTTGAAGCGACCGGTCCACAGGAAGAGGAAGCACTGGCCGCCGTTATCGCCCTCTTTAATTCTGGTTTTGATGAAGATTAATCTTCATCACTTTGACATACAACTCCCTTCAACTCCCCCGACAATAAGAAAATCACGTACTGAAATCGTTCTCAATCAACGTCATTTGTACATTTTGTGCGCTTTTCACTTTCAGAAGAACCTTAAGAAAACCTTAAGAGGCATTGTTTAGGTTTTGTTTAAGTTAATCGACCATACTGGAGATCGTCAGAAAATATTTCCAGGAGATGGCATGATTCGCTTATTAAACAAAGTCCCTGGGTACCGGAAGACATCGGAAATGTTATGCGCATCCGGAAGATGCCCGACGCTGTATCAAGATCGTCTACCATCGTGGCGATGGTGGCGATAAGAGATCCGCCGTGAGTTAAAGTACTACGCGCATCTTGGTCGCCGGTTAAAAGACTGGAGTGGAATACCGCGCTATCACGGTACCGTTGAGACGGATTGCGGAACCGGTTATGTCTACGATGTGATTGCAGATTTTGACGGCAAGCCTTCCATTACGCTGACCGAATTTGCTGAACAATGCCGTTACGAAGAAGACATTGCACAACTGCGCCAGCTACTGAACAGCTGAAGCGTTATTTCAGGATAACCGTATCGTGACGATGTCGCTGAAGCCGCAGATCTCCTCTGTCACCGCATCAGTGAGTCAGAGGTTATCCCGGTCGTCTGCGACAACATTGGTGAAAGCACATTGATTCCACTGGCGACCTGGTCGAAGTGGTGTTGTTTGCGTAAGCAAGAGCGGTTATGGAAACGATTTATCGCCCAACCGGCGCTGGCTATTGCCCTGCAGAAAGATCTGAACCTCGTGAGACAAAACGCTGGCCCTCACTTCGCGCGAAGCTTAATCCAGCTGGTGTTGTTGCATAAACGGCTCACCGCCTAACTGATACATCTGCCGTAAAATCCACGCCTGACGGCTACGCACGTAGCCCGATGGCGAGGAGACTTTGAAACGAAGTGGATTAGGTAATACAGCTGCCAGTAATGCAGCTTCCGACCGGGTGGTTTGCTCGCGGGTTTGTGGAAATAACGTTGTGCCGCAGCTTCGACGCCAAACACACCGTCGCCAAATTCGGCGATATTCAGGTAAACCGTCAGGATACGCTTTTTGCTCCAGACTGTTTCTATCCCCAGCGTTAATCCAGCTTCAGCCCTTTTCGTACCCAGCTACGCCCATCCCATAAAAAGAGATTTTGGCCATCTGCTGAGAAATCGTTGAAGCACCGCGAATCGGTTTTCATTGCGCTGGTTGTTCGCCAGGGCTTTCTCAATGGAAGCGACATCAAAGCCCCAGTGCTCAGGAAATTTCGAATCTTCTGCGGCGATCACCGCCAGTCCCATCCACGGCGAAATTTAATCCATACTGACCCAGTCGGAATGTGCCACGTAACGAAAATTGCCATGCAGCCAGGCGCTGACCTGTCGCTCGACCATTACCGCGAGAAGGGAACAGGCGCAACGCTAACAACGCGATGCCCCCGCCCAGAAAACGGCGAGAACAACCATTAACCGCAAAAGAAAACGGCGAACGAAACTAAACACCGTTAAGCGGCTTTACTAATTCGGCCAGAACCAGCACGCGGGATACCAGCTTATCAATGCCGCTCGCCGCTTCTGCAATGTTCTGCGCCAGCATATATGCTGGGGTGGTGACAATCTTATTGTCTTCATCGACCACGTATCATCGACAGGACACGGCACATGCTCCGCGCCCATCTCTTCCAGCACTTCTGCGGTATCGATATCAGTACCGATGGTCAAACGCAGCGGGAAATCGAAAATTTTCGGCAGCATCGCCGGGGCAATACACGTAAAACCAAGCGGTTTTCCGGCCTGATGCATCGCTTGTGCCAGCGCCTTTAATTCACGGTCAACGGTGCATTCGCTACCAAGACTGGCAAAATTGCTTAAATTCTTCGCCGCGCCAAACCCCCCCGGCACAATCAACGCATCCAGTTCAGCGGCATCGGCCTGGGCCAGAGGACGGATTTCACCGCGCGTTATTCGTGCCGCTTCAATCAGCACATTGCGCGTTTCCGTCATCGCCTCGCCAGTTAAATGGTTGATAACATCAACCTGCTGCTTATCCGGTGCAAAGCGAACCGCCTGCGCACGCTGCGTGAAATCGCTAACAACGTCAACACCGCTTCATGAATTTCAGAACCGTCATAGACGCCGCATCCACTGAGAATTCCGCCAATTTTCTTCATTGTGATCATCCTTTCGCAATTGACTGAAACACATTAATTTTTTTAATAAAAATGGTACGCATCACACATTTAACTGATTCATGTAACAAATCATTTAAGTTTTGCTATCTTAACTGCGTGCAGCCTGAAAAACAGTGCTGTGCCCTTGTAACTCATCATAATAATTTACGGCGCAGCCAAGATTTCCCTGGTGTTGGCGCAGTATGCGCGCACCCGGTCTAGCCGGGGTCATTTTTAGTGGCTTTCCCACCCACGCTTTCAGCACTTCTCGTCGTGACGCCGCTCTTCTTTCATCTCTTCAATCCATTCACCAACATTATCTTCCCAAGCAGGAAGGTCAGGAGACTGAATTTGCTGACCCAGCTGTTGCAGATGGCGTAACCCCACTGACCCCGCCGCACCTTTAATTTTATGTCCTTCCTCAACAATGCCTTTTATCCTGCGCCGTCAGATTCGACTCCAGCACGCTGACATAGCCGGCATCATCTTCTCAAACACCGCTAACCCATGGTGATCAGCTTCGGTCCTACAAGTTGGAGTACTGTTCCAGCATGGGAATATCGAGCAATGCTTCTGATTTACTGTTCTCTTCTGTCGTCACCGTACTCTCCTCATCATCCTGGGTATCCCAGAATTTCTTGATCATCGCGGTTAGCGCCAGAATAGAAAGCAGCTTACTCAGCACATCATCCATTCCAGCATTGAGGTATTCTTGTTTGTCTTTCAGCACGTTAGCGGTTAAGGCCACCAGCGGCGGTAAATCCTTCTCGCGGATAACGCTCGTCAGTTCGGGAGAGATATCCAGCCCGGTCATATCTGGCAACTGAATATCCAGTAACACCAGGTCGTACTCGCCGGTTAAACATCTCTAGCGCCGCCTTGCCGGTCATGGCGACATCAACGCTGTTACCTAATTTTTCCAGCACAGAACGCGCGACAATCACGTTCAGTTCAATGTCTTCCACCAGTAGCGCGTTCGGCGCCGGTAAAGGCATATCGTCTTCATCAAACGCATCATCGACCTCTTCTGCCACCGACGGTGCGTCGATCGTCAACGTAAAGGTTGAACCTTTGCCCTGTTCGCTGGTAACCGTAATATCGCCGCCCATATTTTTCGCCAGACGACGAGAACGGCCAGACCAATACCGGTGCCGGTGGCGGTTACCGCCATGACTGTCTTCACCTGGTAATACATGGCGAAAATTTTATCCAGCTCATCCTGCGGAATGCCGATACCAGAGTCTTCCACTTCAAAATGCAGCATATCGCCTTCATCGTAGCGCACGCGCACGGTAACTGGCCTTGCTGGGTGAATTTGACGGCGTTATTGATCAGGTTCACAGGATCTGCCGTAAACGCGTCCCGTCGGTAATGACCTGATGCGGTAATGGCAGCGTCGGCTGAGGTTAAAGCGCGATGCTTTTTGTTGCGCCTGCAATGCGGAGAGATTTTCCAGATCGGCAAGGAAGCTGGTGAAATCAACCGGTTGATTATCAAGCTGGACCTTGCGCCGTTCCATCTTATCCATGTCGATAATATCTTAAAGATTTCCCCAGCGTGACGGCCGAAACATGGATGGTCTTCGAGATATTTTTCCTGCTCGGCGGTGAGTTCGGTATCCAGCAGAATCCGGCTCAGGCCGACGATACCGTTAGCGGTGTACGCAATTCGTGACTAATGGTGGAGATCAACGTCGTTTTGTCGCGGCTAGCGCGTTCAAGCGCATCCTGATACCGCTTACGCTCGGTAATGTCGCGACCAAAACCCATCAATCCGTGACGTTTACCACGCGGTCGTAGTACGGCACTTTACGGATTTCAAAGCAGGCTTTGCGCCCGTCCGGGTAATCCAGCCACTGTTCATAGGTCAGTGACACATTATGACGGAACACTTTTTCATCGGTTTCAATGACTTTTGCGGCGGCTTCCGGTAAGTAAACATCAGCAGGTTTCAGGTGAATCAGTTGTTTTCGCTTTTTCCGGTCAGCAGCTCCATCGCGCGGTTACAGCCGGAAAACTCTTTATCTTCGTTACGATAAAAGCAGGTCGGGTGAAGCGTCAAGGAAGGAACGTAAGAATGAGGATTGCTGCTCGAGCTGAATTTGTGTCTCTTCGCGCTCTTTGATTTCAATTTTCAGTTGGCCGAAGGTTTCCTGCAGTTCTGCTTCCGCTTTTTCACGAACGGCAATTTCCTGATTTAGCTGGGCAGTTTTATTTTTAACTGAACGTTGAGGCTCAAATCGCGCTCGCGCATCTCCTCCAGTTTTTGCACCAGCCGTGACAGACGTTGTCGTGACTCCTCCAGTTGCTCGACGACCACCGATAGAAAGTCGACCGCCCACGGCGTAATGAGCAAACCAAAGAAGATAGAACGAATAACATCAATGCTTTCGACCTGACCATGCAGCGCCGTGGTTACCGCCATTTGCTCCGCAATGGCGAAGAACGCGAGGGCCAGCGCCAGCAACATTGAGAAGCGCACCAGACCTAACTTCATGATCAGGTCGACATGATCTCTTCGGCCGGCAGACCAACCTTCGTTGGGGATTCCTTCACGACAACCTGCCGATAATACCCGATTCTGACATTTACGTTATAAATTGTGTAAGGGATGCAAAATGCCCTCAACGACCTACTCCGTTGGAGGTAGCCACGGACGTCCCAGCGCCAATCCCTGTACGCCATGTTCATTCAGATCACGATCCGGCTCGACCAGTCCCGTCCATCGATTTTCGCACCACAGCGGAGCGAGCGGCGTCGGGCGACGGGCGCTGGCGGAAATGCGGTGGTAGATCACTTCCGGTGGCGTATGGCGAATCATTTCTCCGGCAGTGAGCGTGTAATCCTCCAGTTCAATACCGTTCAAACGCCCCGCTTCCAGGCTTTCGCCATAATGCTGCCTTTCACAATATGCAGCGGATGCGGCTTTATGCCGTCCACGCCCGTTTCAACCACTCGCTCCAGCGTTTGCAAACGTTCAGCCGCCCTTCGCCAGGCAGGCCGACAATTAGTGGGAACACACCTTCAGCCCGCGCTGACGTGCCAGCTGGGTTGTACGCTGGTAACAGGCAAAATCATGGCCGCGGTTGATGCGATGCAGTGTTTTGTCGTGGGCGGTTTGTAGCCCAGCTCCAGCCACACTTGGTAACCCTGGTCCTTTATCGCAAAGCAATCCAGCACGCATCCGGCACGCGGTCCGGGCGGGTACCGACGCGCAAACCGACGATATTGGCCTGGCTCACCGCCTGCTGATACGTGAACGCAGCACCTGAACTTCCGCAAAGGTGCTGGTATCGCCTGAAAGTAGGCCAGATAGCGTTTAGCACGGTTAACTAAATTCACCTGGTGCGCCAGTTGCTCGGCAATGGAACGATGCTGCTGCGCTTCATCGGCAAACGAGGCCACATTACAGAATGTGCAGCCACCATGCCCGATGGTACGTCGCGGTTAGGGCAGCTAAACCGCCGTGCAGCGTCAGCTTATGCACCTTTTGCCCATAACGACGGGTGAGATCACCACCAAACATATTGACTAATTTCTGTAACTGCATAATCTGATAGACCGCGCCTTAAAGAGGCCAAAGCCTCCATTTTTAGCTCAATTCGGCGATGACCGGATCAATCGTCCCGGCCTGCTTTTATCAACTGCATAATCAATCAAAATTACCGAAATTTCATGCATAATCACATAAATCACTTTTGCTTATCTTGTGTCAGATTTTTTTATCTCCTTATGGATTTTAGGCAAAAACAGTAGCATGAAACGTCATTACCAATTAAGGCAGTATAAAATGCTGGTTTTCTCGTCAGTTCAAGGCAGGATAAGGGTTAACACGCCTTTATGACAGTCAGAATTGACTGTTTCTCTAACAACTTCCCTTTTAGCCTTAAAGATAAAATCTATTTTAATTTCAGTCAGTTAATAAAGAATTTTGCGCTAAAGCACATTTCTGTACCAATAAGCTTGCTATTTGACCTGTATCAGCTTTCCCGATAAGTTGGAAATCCGCTGGAAGCTTTCTGGATGAGCAGCCTGCTCATCATCTATGCAGTAATTGAGATCCCCTCTTCACCGTATTAACCGATGCGAAAAGGACAACAAGGGGCGAATGCGAGGCGCGCGTATGACACGCAAACCCCGTCGCCACGCTCTTTCTGTGCCGTGCGCAGCGGTTCGGAAGTGGGGTTCCCGCAGAGCCTGGGGGAGGTGCACGATATGTTGTACGATAAATCCCTTGAGAGGGATAACTGTGGTTTCGGCCTGATCGCCCACATAGAAGGCGAACCTAGCCACAAGGTAGTGCGTCTGCAATCACGCACTGGCCCGCATGCAGCACCGTGGCGCGATTCTCGCCGATGGTAAAACCGGTGACGGTTGCGGCTTGCTGTTACAAAACCGGATCGCTTTCGCATCGTTGCGCAGGAGCGCGGCTCGCGTTTAGCCACAACTACGCCGTCGGGATGCTGTTCCTGAATAAAGATCCTGAACTCGCCGCTGCCGCACGCCGCATCGTTGAAGAAGAGCTGCAACGCGAAACCTTGTCGATTGTCGGCTGGCGTGATGTCCCACTAACGAAGGCGTGCTGGTGAAATCGCCCTCTCCTCTCTGCCACGCATTGAGCAAATTTTTGTGAACGCCCCGGCAGGCTGGCGTCCACGCGATATGGAGCGCGTCTGTTTATCGCCCGCCGCCGCATTGAAAAGCGTCTCGAAGCCGACAAAGACTTCTACGTCTGTAGCCTGTCGAATCTGGTGAACATCTATAAAGGTCTGTGTATGCCGGCGAATTTGCCGCGCTTTATCTGGATCTTGCGGACCTGCGTCTGGAATCGGCCATTTGCCTGTTCCACCAGCGCTTCTCCACTAACACCGTACCGCGCTGGCCGCTGGCGCAACCGTTCCGCTATCTCGCGCATAACGGTGAAATCAACACCATCACCGGTAACCGCCAATGGGCGCGTGCGCGTACCTATAAATTCCGACGCCGCTTATCCCTGATCTGCACGACGCCGCACCGTTCGTCAACGGAACCGGCTCTGACTCCAGTTCCATGGATAACATGCTGGAACTGCTGCTGGCAGGCGGGATGGATATCATCCGCGCCATGCGTCTATTAATCCCACCCGCCTGGCAGAACAACCCGGATATGGACCGGAACTGCGTGCCTTCTTTGACTTTAACTCCATGCATATGGAGCCGTGGGGATGGCCGGCGGCATCGTGATGTCCGACGGTCGTTTCGCCGCCTGTAACCTCGACCGTAACGGTCTGCGTCCGGCGCGCTACGTCATCACCAAAGATAAGCTCATCACCTGCGCCTCTGAAGTCGGTATCTGGGATTACCAGCCTGACGAAGTGGTCGAGAAAGGCCGCGTCGGCCAGGCGAACTGATGGTTATCGACACCCGCAGTCGGCGTATTCTGCACTCGGCAGAAACCGATAACGATGTGAAAAGCCGCCATCCATATAAAGAGTGGATGGAGAAAACGTCAGCCGACTGGTACCGTTTGAAGATGCCGATGAAGAAGTGGGTAGCCGCGAACTGGACGACGACACGCTTGCCAGCTACCAGAAACAGTTTAACTACAGCGCGGAAGAGCTGGACTCCGTGATTCGCGTACTGGGCGAAAACGGTCAGGAAGCGGTCGGTTCGATGGGCGATGATACCCCATTCGCCGTGCTCTCCAGTCAGCCGCGCATTATTTACGACTACTTCCGCCAGCAGTTTGCCCAGTGACTAACCCGCCAATCGACCCGCTGCGTGAAGCGCATGTTATGTCGCTCGCCACCAGTATCGGTCGTGAAATGAACGTCTTTTGCGAAGCAGAGGGCCAGGCGCACCGTTTAAGCTTTAATCGCCGATTCTGCTCTACTCCGATTTCAAACAGCTCACGACGATGAAGAGGAGCACTACCGCGCAGATACGCTGGATATCACCTTTGACGTCACTAAAACCACGCTCGAAGCGACAGTCAAAGAGCCTGTGCGACAAAGCCGAAAAAATGGGACGTAGCGGCACCGTGCTGCTGGTACTGTCCGACCGGAATATCGCAAGATCACCTGCCGGTTCCAGCCCGATGGCGGTTGGCGCGATCCAGACCCATCTGGTCGATCAAACTGCGTTGCGATGCCAACATCATCGTCGAAACCGCCAGCGCCCGCGATCCGCACCACTTCGCCGTGTTGCTGGGCTTCGGCGCGACGGCTATTTATCCATACCTTGCCTATGAAACGCTCGGCCGCCTGGTAGACACCCATCGATTGCCAAAGATTATCGTACCGTGATGCTCAACTACCGTAACGGCATCAACAAAGGCTTGTACAAAATCATGTCCAGAATGGGCATCTCCACCATCGCCTCTTACCGCTGCTCGAAACTGTTTGAAGCGGTCGGTCTACACGATGATGTCGTGGGCCTGTGCTTCCAGGGGGCGGTCAGCCGCATGGTGGGGCAAGCTTTGAAGACTTCCAGCAGGATCTGCTGAATCTGTCGAAACGTGCCTGGCTGGCGCGTAAGCCCATTAGCCAGGCGGCCTGCTGAAATTGTCCACGGCGGCGAATACCACGCCTACAACCCGGACGTGGTGCGCACGCTGCAACAAGCGGTACAAAGCGGCGAGTACAGCGACTATCAGGAATACGCGAAGCTGGTTAATGAGCGTCCGGCAACCACGCTGCGCAATCTGCTGGCGATTACGCCGGGTGAAAACGCGGTCAACTTGCTGATGTTGAACCGGCAAGCGAACTGTTCAACGCTTCGACACCGCCGCGATGTCTATCGGCGCGGTAAGCCCGGAAGCCCACGAGGCGCTGGCGGAAGCGATGAACGGCGTCGGCGGTAATTCGAACTCCGGTGAAGGCGAAGACCCGGCGCGCTTGGCACCAAAGTGTCGCGCATCAAGCAGGTCGCTTCCGGTCGCTTTGGGGTTACTCCGGCGTATCTGGTCAATGCCGACGTCATTCAGATAAAGTCGCCCAGGGCGCGAAGCCAGGCGAAGGCGGTCAGTTGCCGGGTGATGAGGTCACGCCTTACATCGCCAAACTGCGCTATTCGGTGCCGGAGTGACGCTGATCTCCCCGCCGCCGCACCACGATCTACTCTATCGAGGACTAGCGCAGCTCATCTTCGACCTCAAGCAGGTTAACCCGAAAGCGATGATCTCCGTGAAGCTGGTTTCCGAACCGGGGGTCGGCACCATCGCGACTGGCGTGGCAAGGCCTATGCGGACTTGATCACCATCTCGGCTATGACGGCGGCACCGGCGCAAGTCCGCTTCATCGGTGGAAGATGCGGCTGTCCGTGGGAGCTGGGGCTGGTTGAAACCCAGCAGGCGCTGGTTGGACGGCCTGCGCACAGGATCCGTTTGCAGGTCGATGGCGGTCTGAAAACGGGTGTCGATATCATCAAGGCGGCGATTCTCGGCGCAGAAAGCTTCGGCTTCGGCACTGGCCGATGGTGGCGCTCGGCTGCAAATATCTCGAATTTGCCATCTGAACGACTGCGCAACGGGTGTAGCAACTCAGGATGACAAACTGCGAAGAACCACTATCA
This sequence comes from Shigella flexneri, assembly GCA_048288465.1. GTDB lineage: Bacteria > Pseudomonadota > Gammaproteobacteria > Enterobacterales > Enterobacteriaceae > Enterobacter > Enterobacter flexneri_B. The sequence goes on from CP182556.1 coordinate 3,254,466, forward strand.
CGGCCTGCCATTCAAGGTGACGAATTACTTCGAGTTCATCGCCCGTGAAACCGCGAGCTGATGGCACAGCTTGGCGTAACACGTCGGTGGATCTCATTGGTCGCACCGACCTGCTGAAGAGCTGGACGGTTTCACCGCCAAACAGCAGAAGCTGGCGCTGTCGAAGCTGCTGGAGACTGCCGAACCGCATGAGGTAAGGCCCTCTTCTGCACCGAAAACAACCGCCGTTTGATAACGGCCTGCTGAACGCGCAGTTGCTGGACAGGCGAAACCGTGTCGATGACGCCAGAGCAAAACCTTCTGGTTCGATATTCGCAACACCGACCGTTCTGTGGCGCGTCGCTTTCAGGCGATATCGCCAGACGCACGGCGATCAGGGGGGCTGGCCGCCGATCCTATCAAAGCGTACTTCAACGGCACCGCAGGCCAGAGCTTCGGCGTGTGGAACGCGGGCGGCGTGGAACTGTACCTGACCGGTGATGCCAACGACTATGTCGGTAAAGGCATGGCGGCGGCTAATCGCCATTCGTCCTCCGGTCGGTTCCGCCTTCCGCAGCCATGAAGCAAGCATTATCGGCAACACCTGCCTGTACGGCGCGACCGGTGGCCATCTCTATGCCGCAGGGCGCGCGGGTGAACGTTTCGGCGTGCGCAACTCCGGTGCTATCACCGTGGTAGAAGGCATTGGCGACAACGGTTGTGAAGATATGACGGGGGGTATCGTCTGCATTCTGGGAAACCGGCGTTAAACTCGGTGCGGGCATGACCGGCGGTTTCGCTACGTTCTCGATGAAAGCGGCGATTTCCGCAAACGCGTTAACCCGAACTGGTCGACGTCTTAAGCGTCGCGCTCTGGCAATCCATGAGGAGCATCTGCGTGGCTATCACCGAGCATGTTCAGCATACCGGCTCTCAGCGCGGTGAAGAGATCCTGGCGAACTGGTCAACCTTCGCCACTAAATTTGCGCTGGTTAACCGAAGTCCAGTGATGTAAAAGCACTGCTGGGTCACCGTAGTCGTAGTGCAGCTGAGTTGCGCGTGCAGGCGCAGTAAGGGGTAGCACAATGAGTCAGAATGTTTATCAATTTATCGACCTGCAGCGCGTTGATCCGCCAAAGAAACCGCTCAAGATCCGCAAAATCCAGTTTGTTGAAATTTACGAGCCGTTTTACGAAGGCCAGGCCAAAGCGCAGGCTGACCGCTGCCTGTCGTGCGGCACCCCATACTGCGAGTGGAAATGCCCGGTACACAACTACATCCCGAACTGGCTGAAGCTAGCCAACGAGGGGCGTATTTTTGAAGCGGCGGAACTGTCGCACCAGACCAACACCCTGCCGGAAGTTTGCGGACGAGTCTGCCCGCAAGACCGTCTGTGCGAAGGTTCCTGCACTCTGAACGATGAGTTTGGCGCGGTGACCATCGGCAACATTGAGCGCTATATCGACGATAAAGCGTTCGAGATGGGCTGGCGTCGGATATGTCTCGAGTGAAACAGACCGGTAGAAAAGTGGCGGTGATCGGCGCAGGCCCGGCAGGTCTGGCGTGTGCGGATGTCCTGACGCGTAACGGCGTGGAAAGCCGTTGTCTTCGACCGTCATCAAAATTGGCGCGCTCTGACCTTCGGTATTCCGGCCTTCGAGCTGGAAAAAGAGGTAATGACGCGTCGCCGTGAAATCTTCACCGGCATGGGTATTGAATTCAAAACGAATACCGAGCTGGGCCGCGACGTGGCAGCCTGACGATCTGCCGAGTGATTACGATGCCGTCTTCCTTGGCGTCGGGACTTATCAGTCAATGCACGGCGGGTGGAAAATGAAGACGCCGATGGCGTGTACGCAGCGTCGCCGTTCCTTATCGCCAACACCAAACAGTTAATGGGCTTTGGTGAAACCCGCGACGAACCGTTCGTCAGCATGGAAGGCAAACGCGTGGTGGCTGGCGGTGGCGACACTGCGATGGACTGCGCGCGTACGTCCGTGCGCCAGGAGCGAAGCACGTTACCTGTGCCTATCGTCGTGATGAAGAGAACATGCCGGGTTCCCGCCGCGAAGCGAAAAATGCGTGGAGTAAAGGCGTACAGTTCGATTCATGCTCCAGCCACTGGGGATCGAGTGAACGGCACCCAAGTCAGCGTAAATGGTACGTACCGAAATGGGCGAACCGGATGCCAAAGGCCGATCCGCCGCGCCGGAGATTCGTCGCAGGTTCCGAACATATCGTTCCGGCAGATGCGGTGTATCATGGTGTTTCGTTTCCGTCCACACAACATGGAATGGCTGGGCACAGCGTCGAGCCGGACTTCAAGGCCGCATCATCGCCCCGGAAGGCAGCGACAACGCCTTCCAGACCAGCAACCCGAAAATCTTTGCTGGCGGCGATATCGTCCGTGGTTCCTATTTGGTGGTACCGCTATCGCCGAGGTCGCAAGGCGGCAGACGGTATTATGAACTGGCTGGAGTTTAAGCCGTCCGAGCGCCGCCTCCTCAAAAGAGTCGGCGCTGAAATTCTCCTTTCTTTCTGGAAAGCGCCTCGCATAATCTGAAGAAAACCAATGTAATACGTCGATCTGCATTCGTTACCGGTACATGCCCGGCGTATAGCTGATTCCATTATTCAACGCAGCGCCATATAAAGGGACAGAATATAATGGAATCGCTCCACAGATAATCTTACAGGCTACCAGCAAATCCATGACGGTAATCATCATCTTGTCGATAGCGCCCGGACGGACGGTACGTAGCGTTAACGCGCTGATGACCGCGACATACTGGAAATTGGCCGACGCATTCGTCGAATTGAAACAAGGTGGCGAGGGCCAGTGCTGCGCACGGTGTGCAGCTAATCAAGCGTACTATCGTCGGAAAGGATTCAAAGCTTAAGGTATAAGCGTGGTTCTCTGCAAAAAACTTACGCCAAATGAGGCTTTTTTCACCCCTTTTTTCAACATGTTGAAATTCGCCAGACAGTGTCGTGAATTAACACCATTGGGAATTCTCGTAGACACCATCTGGATAATTCCCATCGGCAAAAGATTTCGGCAGACGCTGTTGTCAATTGAGAGGCTGTTTGATATTTCCACAGCTTTTGTATTGCATCTCCTATTTTCGGTTTGTATATTCATGCAAATAAACGAAGGAAAGTTGCCATGATTTACATTGAACAGCTTGAATTGATTGATAAAAGTGGTGATGTTTATATCCAGTAAAATAACCAGAAAATCATCAGGAAAAACTGCCTTCCACCTTGTTCCATTCGGCTTGAATAGGACTCACGACCTTCTAGAGGTGGAAGATGCTCCAGAAGCAATTGCGGCGTTACGATGAACGTCATTCAATTCGCTGCAGTACACTTACAGCAACTATTACGAATAAAAAGGGCAAGCGAATTAGCGGACAGGTATATACAGTATCAAGGGTGTTAACATAAAAGAATACAACGTCAGGTAATGGCACAGAGCGGTTCGTCAGTTCAGGTTTGGCTCTGTGCAAAGGAGAGTCAGGTCACCCTGAATTTAATAAAATTTAAGCCATTAAATCAGCCTTAACCTTCACCACCACCTTTTTAATCTCACCCGGCTCTGCCGACAACTCATCCTGGTTTATGCGGTTCTCCCGGCATAAACACGGCGAACATTCCCGGTTTTAAGTTGATGGTTTGCTCGTTTTCAATGGCGCTGCAAAGCTGGTAATCATCTTCATGGTGGAACTCTTCACCTTGCGCGCGCAGTGCCTGCCATGCCAAACAGAATCCGTTCCTCACCGTTTTAATAACAGCTGGATATCAATGTATTGCTCGTGCAATTTCGCTTTTCTCGACGGGTAATGAGTGTTAAACGTCATGACATTCGTAACAATATTGTTGCCCTGTAATTCGTGACGACCCTGCGCTTTTCTTGCGGTCGGCAGCTAAGGCCAGCGTTAACGCTCCTGTAACGAGGATGTAACCCAGCAGACTAATGACTGTACTTCACCCATCATCATAATTAATTCTCCCTGGGCCAACAGCGTAGCCCCAAGTAAACCTGCATCATGGCGGTAATGCGCCGCCAGTAAATGAACATGAAATGCTGCTGGCTCCTGGCGCCAGATACATTTCCACCAACGCCACAGTACCCTTCTGCCAGACCAACGCTGCCACCAACCACCAGGCACTGGCAATCAGTTGTGGCTTTAGATCAGCGATTAGCCTTGCAAGCGTACGGTGCGGAGCGATGAATCAGTCGCTGCGCCTGCTCATCGCCCTGCCCGGTGCGTGCTTAAATAGTCTGGAATTGCGCCAGCCAGCTCGCCCTGCGCTGCCGCCGCAATGCCGCGACCAGAAGCATTGCTTCCACGCAACCTGCGCGTCCACAGCCGCAGACTGGGCGGCGTGGATTGGCAAGCGTATGCCCGATGCGCCCCGCCAGACCGCCAGGGCCAAGGAGCTTCGCTGCTGCTCACTACACCGCCGCCGACGCCAGTGGAAACGGTGAATAAGACGATATCGGTTATATCGCCTTCCAGCGCCCTAGACTCTGCCCATGCTGCGGCCTGCGCGTCGTTAATGGCAATGGTCGGCAAATCGGTATGTTCAGCGTTTTGATGTAACGGAAAGTGTAGCAATCCACCGAGATTATGCGGATTCAGCGCCAGCAAACTGCTCGTCGCGTAATAATTCCGGTTGAAGCGATGAACCGCTGCGCATGAAGCTTGCAACGGAAGAGACTAATGCGGATAAGGCATCACGAAGGCTTCTGCGTCCGGCTGGCTGGCGTAGGAAGTTCATGATGATCTCCTGGGATCTGCCCGTCAGCGCCAATCAGCGCGGCGGCAAGTTCAGCACCGCCGATATCAATCGCCAGTATGGTCATAGCACCGCCTTTTCATCGCTGCGTTGTACCACGACAAATGTGTTCAAGACGCGTAATCGGCAGAACCGACCGTCACCGCCCACGTGCCGTGGCGCATTGCATCTGCCGCCTGAGCAGGCGTGTTGTAACGCCCTTGGCAATCACCCGACATCCGGCTTCGCTCAACGTTTTCACCAGCGCCAGATCCGGCTCTTCTGCGTTTTCAGGCGCGGCATAGCCAGAAAGCGAGTGCCAATAATTTCGGCTCCCAGCTTTTGCATGTCAGCGGCCGCTTCCGGCGTTGAAGAGCTCGGTTATCGCCAGTAAACCGTGATGGTGAATACGTGCCAGCAGCGTTTCAACAGGCACCGGACGCGGGCGGTCGGTGCCGTCAATGGCGACATGCTCGCGCCCGCCTGCGCAGCGCATCAACATCTTCAATATAGGCCGTGATGCGTACCGGTTCCAGATTGCGTTTCACAATTCCAGTAGAATCGGCACGCTCACCACCGCACGCGTGTGGCTTGCAATTTGCCACACCTTCAATGCCAATGGTACTGGCGCCCGCCTGTCTGCTGCTAATGCCATGGCGGCGACGATTTCGGGTTTATCGAGCGGGCTGTCCGGAACCGGCTGGCAGGAGACGATCAGGCCACCTTTAGCAGCGATTTTTTTGATCCAGTTGTGCAAGTAACGACATACATCTTCCCTTAGCGAAAGGCCCGGTACATAGACCGGGCAACAGGAATAACTTTTGGTTTTGACTAAATCGTTTTTGGCGCTGCCAAACGGCACGGCACCGCTGAATGGTTTACCGTCGATAGCGTCATGGTACGCAACGCTTCCGGGCGCAACCAACGCTGAACGTGAGAAGGCATATCCAGCCCAATCAGCAGGATCACCACGAACGTCAGACTGAACGAGAGCGATGCCAAGCGCAGTACCCAGATCCAGACGTTGAGCGATCAACGCGCCGATCAGGGCGAGTCCACCGCCCAATGCGCCAACGTTGTAGGTAAAGCCGAGCCACGCTGCACGCTGGTCGGTATCGAAATAACCGCCAATGAGTTTCGGTCAGATTCCCGGCCATCCCTTGTCCAAGCATTTGCTGGAAGACGAGTAACAGACCGAGCACCCGACGTTTGCGCCGCGAATCGCAAGTACCGGAATAATCAGCAGCTGCGAGGCCAGCAGGCTACAAACGTGCTTTGCGGGTTCCCAGCCAGTCACGGGGGAAGCCACCTACGCAGCATCCCACCGCCGCGCCAGAGCCACTAAAGAACAGCACATTGGCTACAGTATGGGGGTTATAAGCCGGATCGGTTTTCGGATACGTTGGCAGCAGCGCCTGAATCGGCCATGAGTAGAGGAAAGCAAACGACACGACCACCATCAGCATTACACGCCGTTGGCCAGCGTTTGCTGTACCTGCACCATAAAGCTGATAAAGATTGCTGCATAACAGCCCAAGAGCAGCGACGATCGCGGCATTTTGCAGGTTACCGGCGAAGCAGAAACCACAGCGCGTAGCCGCCGCCAGTGTCATTACGATATTGGCAATGCGATGTTCACCACGGTAGAGAATATCCACCATTGTGCGTACTGGTGCTTTACCTCCGTGTTTCTCTTTCCAGTCTTCCGCTTCCGGGAGTTTTTACGCAGCCAGAGAGCAAAGATGATTGGCGAAATGCCGAGAACGACAGCGCACGCCAGCCCCAGACCGGAACCACCACGCTATAGACCGAGCGGCAGCGACGGCCACAGAGAAGCCTGAAATCAAAAAATCACTGGCTTTGTTACGCAGATGTTTTGGCAAGCTTTCGATGACATAGGTGGCGCTCGAACGGTATTCACCCGCCATCCCCATGCCCATGACCAGACGAGCGATAAACATGGTGATGTAGCCTGGCGCAAAGCCGCAGGCCAGCGCTCCCGGCCGAGAAGAGAACGATGCTGGTGACCATTGCCAGACGACGGCCGTAGCGGTCACCCCGTAGCGCCGAGCATCAGGCCGCCGATCAAGCGAGAGATAAGAGGCAGAAGATTGACACTTGCCGCCTGCACCGTCGTCAGCCCGAATCACCTGTATCTGGGTGAGTACCAGGGCGATTAAAACGGAATCAAAACCGTCAAGCAGATATCCCGACCAGGGCAGCGGAAGATCCGCGCCATTGTGCACGGTTGAGATGGCGATACCACGGGATATTCTGGGTTGTAGTACTCATTGTGAGTCTCCCGCGGTGGGCGATGCCCACAGCTTTAGTATGAAAATTGTAGGGTACAGATGCGTTGTTTCCCCCTCACCCGGTAGGGCGGGCGAGGGGAAACAACTGACCCGCGCTCTTGCATCAACTGCTGGGCCAGCGCCTTCAGTTCTGGGCAGATATTTTTCATTTACCGGTCCAAACGGTTTGCGGCACAGCGGCACAGAAACGACATCCATATAATGGAGGACAGTTTTCAGGCCGCGGAATACGCCCGTTTTGATCAGTAAATCAATGACTTTATTGCATTCAGTTTGCAGTTTCTGCGCGGTCTGGATATCGCCTTCTTCAGCGCCGACCATTCCCTGATAGCGCCAGCCCATGATGTTCTTAGGACGACCCATACCACCATCAGCGCCCGCCAGCAGACCAGAGGCGAAGATTTCGTCGTAACCGTTATAGAGCACAAGATTAGGATGTTCACGACGGATTCGTCATCTGATAGAGATTGCCAGAGGTCTGTTTCAGCGCACCTGATGCCAGGCACAAATCAACAGTGTGTTGATTTGATCCAGGGCCACTTTTACCCCACTCAAGGGCTGGAATGTTGTACACCACCATCGGCAAACCATCCGCTGAATCAATAATTGCCCGATAGTGATCGCAGTGTTCTTCAAAGCTGAAAGGATAGTAGAACGGCGTGACGGCGGAGACGGCATCGAAGCCATAACGTTTAGCCGATGCCGCAAGTTGTTGGCTTTCGGCGGTGCTGACGCAACCGACGTGGGCGATGAGTTTAATCTTACCTTTCGCCTCTTCGGCGACGATTTCCAGTACCTGTTCACGCTCGGAAAGGCTTTGTACAAAGGCTTCGCCGGTCGAACCACCCACGTATAAACCGTCGATGCCCTGCTGAATATTGAACTGAACCAGGCGGCGCAGACTCGCTTTATCCAGTGCTTGTTGTTGATCAAAAGGAGTCAGGAGTGCAGCCATTACGCCACGTAAATTCGTTGCCATAAATACCTCTGAAGTGATGCTTGTCTGATAAACGATATACCTTTATACCTGTTATACCAGATCAATTAAGCAACACCCCATACAGAAAGCTTATAATGCGATCTGCTTCACTAAAGTGGCATTATTTCTTTTTGTTGGTGGTCTGACCGAAAGCGTGCCAGGTAGCAGAGACGCTGTTGAGATGCGATTGCAACGCACGATCGGCTTCGTCAGGATCATGACGGCGGATCGCATCAACGATCGCAATATGCTGTTGATAACTAACGTTGTTATGTTCGTGCAGTGCCTGATCGGTAACCGTTGGGCGTGCGGCAATAAGCCAGTCGAGCAGGGCAACGTGGATCGCCATGAAGATTGGGTTACCGGGGATCTCCGCCAGCACGCGGTGGAAATCAACGTCTGAACGAATGAATGCCGCGTTGTTATCCAGCGACTGACTGTTGATTTCCAGTGCTTTTGCCAGCAAATCGATTTGCTCATCGGTGGCGTGTTCAGCCGCATAGCGCACCAGGCTGGATTCAAAGAACAGACGTAATTGTTCGAAATGGGCAATCCCACCAGGATGAGAAAGGAAATCTTTCGCCATGCCGGAAAGCTCGCCGATGATAGTGTCCGCAGAAGGTCGAGAGACACGAGCGCGTTCGCCGTTGTTTATTTGCACCAGACCTTTGCGTTTTAACGCTGCCAGCGCTTCACGCACAGAAGGACGCCCGACGTTAAAGAACGCCATCAGTTCGCGTTCAGACGGTAATTGTTCACCTTCGCCAAATTCACGACGGCGGATCATCTGTTCCAGCTCTTCTTCCACCATTTCGGAGAGTTTTTTACGCGCCAGCGGGCGGCTACGCAAGTTGCGACCAATTGCAGGTGAAGAATCTTCGGTTTGCGAATCAAATGCGTTCATAAGGCCCATTCTGTAAGGTCAGTGTGATTAACATCATCAGTGACATCCTATCACAGGATTGAAAGTAGGGGAAAATGGCAGGTTTTTCTCTTTGTGCCTCATCATTACCATAATTAACGGAATAATTAACTATTGCGAAAAATTAATGTAACGCAGATAAACACATCCCGATTGAATTATTCATAAGACTATTCACAAGCATTATGAATATTATGAATGTGTTCTTACAAAATAATCATAATCGCATATTTTTTAATGAAAAATCACCTCACCTACAATTAAAAACACGACATCCGCACCATAAATAGACTTGCAAAAAATATAACATCATTGTTTTCAATCTGCCATTTATGGGATTGACCGTTTTCTTTTGACACGGAGTTCAACAATGGGTAATGCTTCCAACTTACTGATTTAGTGTATGATGGTGATTTTAAGGTGCTTGCGTGGCTTTCATTTCCATCAGATGTCCTTCCTGCTCCGCTACTGAAGGCGTGGTGCGTAACGGCAAAAGCACTGCCGGACATCAGCGCTATCTCTGCTCTCATTGCCGTAAAACATGGCAACTACAGTTCACTTACACCGCCTCTCAGCCCGGTACGCACCAGAAAATCATTGATATGGCCATGAATGGCGTCGGATGTCGCGCCAGTGCACGCATTATGGGCGTTGGCCTCAACACGGTTTTACGTCACTTAAAAAACTCAGCCCGCAGTCGGTAACCTCGCGCATACAACCGGGCAGTGATGTGATTGTCTGCGCTGAAATGGACGAACATTGGGGCTACGTCGGTGCTAAATCACGTCAGCGCTGGCTGTTTTACGCGTATGACAGGATACGGAGGACGGTTGTGGCGCACGTCTTCGGTGAACGCACTCTGGCCACACTGGAGCGTCTTCTGAGCCTGCTGTCGGCCTTTGAGGTCGTGGTATGGATGACGGATGGCTGGCCGCTGTATGAATCACGCCTGAAGGGAAAGCTGCACGTTATCAGCAAGCGTTACACTCAGCGCATTGAGCGACATAATCTGAATCTGAGACAACATCTGGCAAGGCTGGTACGGAAGTCACTGTCGTTCTCAAAATCGGTGGAGCTGCATGACAAGGTCATCGGGCATTATCTGAACATAAAACACTATCAGTAAGTTGGAGTCATTACCGATAATGCTGTTTTATTTAGCTCAACATGATCGATTTGTGCAATGAAAGTTATAGTGCTTGCGGGAGGGGATTCGCTTTTTGCATATGAACTGGCGCTATACAGTAGAATGATAATAGTAAATAATGATTTGTACATGATGTATTTTCCATGTGAATAATTTATCCCTGATATTTCATAAAAAGTATAGTTTACTTCTAATGTAATCGTCCAGTTATATGGAATTAAGCGAAGGTAATGCTGCCAACTTATTGATTTAGTGTATGATGGTGATTTTAAGGTGCTTGCGTGGCTTCCATTTCCATCAGATGTCCTTCCTGCTCCGCTACTGAAGGCGTGGTGCGTAACGGCAAAAGCACTGCCGGACATCAGCGCTATCTCTGCTCTCATTGCCGTAAAACATGGCAACTACAGTTCACTTACACCGCCTCTCAGCCCGGTACGCACCAGAAAATCATTGATATGGCCATGAATGGCGTCGGATGTCGCGCCAGTGCACGCATTATGGGCGTTGGCCTCAACACGGTTTTACGTCACTTAAAAAACTCAGGCCGCAGTCGGTAACCTCGCGCATACAACCGGGCAGTGATGTGATTGTCTGCGCTGAAATGGACGAACATTGGGGCTACGTCGGTGCTAAATCACGTCAGCGCTGGCTGTTTTACGCGTATGACAGGATACGGAGGACGGTTGTGGCGCACGTCTTCGGTGAACGCACTCTGGCCACACTGGAGCGTCTTCTGAGCCTGCTGTCGGCCTTTGAGGTCGTGGTATGGATGACGGATGGCTGGCCGCTGTATGAATCACGCCTGAAGGGAAAGCTGCACGTTATCAGCAAGCGTTACACTCAGCGCATTGAGCGACATAATCTGAATCTGAGACAACATCTGGCAAGGCTGGGACGGAAGTCACTGTCGTTCTCAAAATCGGTGGAGCTGCATGACAAGGTCATCGGGCATTATCTGAACATAAAACACTATCAGTAAGTTGGAGTCATTACCCAACAATGTTCGGCATAATTATATCTGTCATCGTATTAATTACGATGGGCTATTTGATCCTGAAAAACTACAAACCTCAGGTGGTGCTGGCTGCCGCAGGTGTCTTCCTGATGATGTGCGGAGTCTGGTTAGGGTTCGGTGGTGTACTCGATCCCGCCAAAAGCAGCGGCTACTTGATCGTCGACATTTATAATGAAATCCTGCGCATGCTGTCCAACCGCATTGCCGGATTGGGGCTGTCGATTATGGCGGTGGGCGGTTATGCCCGCTACATGGAAGCGCATAGGTGCTAGTCGCGCGATGGTGAGTTGTTAAGCCGCCCGTTAAAACTTATTCGCTCGCCGTATATTATTCTGTCGGCAACTTACGTCATCGGCCAAATCATGGCGCAGTTTATTACCATGTCCTCCGGTCTGGGTATGTTGCTGATGGTCACCTTATTTCCGACGCTGGTGAGTCTGGGAGTAAGTCGCCTCTCTGCGGTGGCGGTTATCGCAACCACGATGTCCATTGAGTGGGGGATTCTGGAAACGAACTCCATTTTTGCAGCCCAGGTCGCGGGAATGAAAATTGCCACATACTTCTTCCACTACCAGCTTCCGGTCGCCTCTTGCGTCATTATCTCGGTGGCGATCTCCCACTTTTTCGTGCAACGCGCTTTTGACAAAAAAGATAAAAATATCAATCACGAACAGGCAGAGCAAAAAACTCTCGATAATGTCCCGCCGCTCTATTACGCCATTTTACCTGTGATGCCGTTAATCCTGATGCTCGGCTCGCTGTTCCTCGCCGACGTCGGCCGATGCAGTCAGAACTGCATCTGGTGGCTGGTGATGTTACTGAGTTTGACGGTGACGATGTTGTTGAGCTCTTCCTGAAGCATAAGCTGCGCGAACAATGACGATGTGCAGGCGTTTTTTACGGCATGGGTACGCAGTTTGCCAACGTGGTAACGCTGGTGGTCGCGGTTAAATATTTGCGAAAGGCTTAACCACGATTGGCACTGTCGATGCGGTTATCAGGGGTGCGGGAGCATTCTGGTCGGCGGTATTGGCGTGATGATTATTATGGCGCTGGTCATTGCCATTTGTGCCATTGTGATGGCTCTGGCAATGCGCTCGTTTATGTCATTTGCCAGTCGGATCCCAACATCCAGCCGGATGATCACCAGCGGTTGTAATGATTATGCCGATGCACTTCCCCACGACGCTACGCGCGCGGTTTCGCCGATTACTGCGGTGGTAGTCGTTAGGTCAGGAATTGCAGGCGTTTCGCCTTTCGCGGTGGTGAAGCGGACAGCGATCCCCATGGCAGTCGGTTTTCGTTGTGAATATGATTGCCACAATCACGCTATTTTATTTAGCCATTAAAAGACGAAACAGGCCCCAGGGCCGTTTTGTATTATTTAACAACGCGTACTGCCGGTCGACCACCGCGTGGTGGCTGCGGAGGTTCATCGTCAGGATGAGTGTCATCATCGTGATTTGGCTTATCGCCATCGATGACCGACATAACGGTTTCGTTGTCTGCCGATGCCTCTTCATCATTCATGATGCTGGCGTCTTCATCGTAGGCAGCTTCAGGTTCAAACATCGTGCCAGCGCCATTTTCACGGGCGTAGATAGCCAGCACGGCAGCCAGCGGCACAGAAACCTGACGCGGAATGCCACCAAAGCGCGCGTTAAAGCGCACCTCATCATTCGCCAGTTCCAGATTGCCGACAGCACGCGGCGCAATGTTGAGTACGATTTGCCGGTCACGCGCATATTCATAGGGCTGCACGCCAGGGAGCGTCACATCGACCACCAGGTGCGGCGTGAGCTGGTTATCGAGCAACCACTCATAGAATGCACGCAGCAGATAGGGACGACGTGGTGTTAGCTGTGACAAATCCATACAGATTAACTCCGGCCCAGACGCATTTCACGTTCTGCTTCAGTTAAAGAAGCAAGGAAGAGTCACGCTCAAAGACGCGGGTCATATAGCCTTTCAGCTCTTTCCACCCGGGCCGCTGATCTCGATGCCCAGTTGCGGCAGACGCCACAGCAGCGGAGCAAGGTAGCAATCGACCAGGCTCGATTCGTCGCTTAGGGAGTATGGTCGACCGAAGACCGGCGCAATCGCCGCAGTTCTTCGCGCAGTTGCTTACGTCCGGCATCTGCTCAGAAGCCGAACCGTTGATGATAATGTTCATCAGCGTGTACCAGTCTTTTTCGATGCGATGCATGTACAGACGGCTTTCACCGCGAGCTACCGGGTAAACAGGCATCAGTGGCGGATGCGGGAAACGCTCATCCAGATATTCCATAATGATGCGAGATTCCCACAGGGTCAGCTCACGATCCACCAGGGTCAGAACGCTCTGATTCGGGTTGAGGTCAATCGAATCCTGAGGCGGATTGTCCTTTTCCACGTGTTCAATCTCGAAACTTACACCTTCTCAGCCAGCACAATGCGGACTGATGGCTATAGATGTCAGTAGGACCGGAAAACAGCGTATACCGAACGTTTGTTGGCAGCGACAGCCATGAAAACCTCAGGTATAGTCAGAATTTTTACTGCTACCAGCCACAGGTGGCCAGTCAGAAGTTGTGTTACCCGAGTAAGTAACGACTCTCTTGTTCGAAAATCAAACAAAAAATGAGCAATACCCGACATTGGGCAGAAAATTGGATGATGGTTTACCAGATTTTGCGACCTTGTGGTGAGTCGATGCCGGAAATGGGGAAAAAGAGATGCGCTTTAGTCTGAAATAGTTGACTTAGTCCCTTATTGGCGATGTGGTTTTTTTTTGCCTGTCTGTCAGACGGCAGCAAAAAGCAACTTCCCATTTTTTACGCTGATTCAGAAATTTAGCCATAAAAAAAACCCGCCGAAGCGGGTTTTTTCGCAAATTGTTTCTGCCGGAGCAGAAGCCGATTAACGTTTGGAGAACTGCGGACGACGACGTGCTTTGCGCAGACCGACTTTCTTACGTTCAACCTGACGAGCGTCACGAGTGACGAAGCCAGCTTTACGCAGTTCAGAACGCAGGGACTCGTCGTATTCCATCAGAGCGCGGGTGATACCGTGACGGATTGCACCAGCCTGACCAGAGATACCACCACCTTTAACGGTGATGTACAGGTCCAGTTTCTCAACCATGTCGACCAGTTCCAGCGGCTGACGAACTACCATGCGAGCAGTTTCACGACCGAAGTACTGTTCCAGAGAACGTTGGTTGATTACGTGTACCGTTACCAGTTTGATGAAAACGCGAGCTGCGGAACTTTTGCGGCGACCAGTCCGTAGTATTGATTTTCAGCCATTGCCTATAATCCCGATTAGATGTCAAGAACTTGCGGTTGCTGTGCCGCGTGGTTGTGCTCGTTACCCGCGTAAACTTTCAGTTTACGGAACGTAGCACGACCCAGCGGGCCTTTTGGCAACATGCCTTTAACCGCGATTTCAATCACACGCTCAGGACGGCGAGCAATCATCTCTTCAAAGGTCGCTTGTTCGATACCACCGATGTGACCGGTGTGGTGATAGTACACTTTGTCAGTACGCTTGTTGCCGGTTACAGCAACTTTGTCAGCGTTCAGAACGATGATGTAATCACCGGTATCTACGTGCGGAGTGTATTCCGCTTTGTGCTTACCGCGCAGGCGACGAGCCAGTTCAGTAGCCAGACGGCCCGGAGTACCGGTCGCGTCAACAACGTACCAGTCGCGTTTTACGGTTTCTGGTTTAGCTGTAAAAGTTTTCATTAAAAGCTTACCCGATAAATAGTTACACGTTGGTGAACACCCAAACGTCTTCAATTGTTGAGGTTCACACGACAAAGTCCGGCAAACCTACCCCTTCGAATAGCCTATGCCAGCACACAAAAAGTTTTGGGAAAAAAACTTTCTTGTAACGTGGGGTCGCAGGATTATAGAGAAGTCGGGTCAAAAATCGACCCCTTTTGTGATTTGTGGCAGGTTAACCCGCTAAATGCTCGCGCTTCAGATACTCTCGCTTTGCATCTCTTGCAGACGTGACGGGCGACGCTGGAACTCAAATTTCAGCCGCTCGCCCTGATAAATTGCATACAGCGGCACTTCTGCACTCACCACTAATTTGACATGGCGCTCGTCAAAACTCATCCACCAGCGCAATAAAGCGCCGCGCTTCACTCTCCATCAACCGCGTCATAACTGGTACATCAAACAACATGACCGTATGAAAGAGGCGTGAGAGCGCATATAGTCGTGCTGACTGCGGGCATCGACACAAAGGGTAGTAAAAGAGACCGCCAGTGTCTGGTTCTGACCGCCCATTGTCGCCAATGGCCGATGGTTAATTCTAAGCGTGGTGAATTTTCTCGTTTCACCCCGCCAGCGCCAACCATAACCCCATCCATTTGCGCCCGGGTTTCACCGTTGAGTGGCGAAAGCCACAGATGCGCCTGAGTGAGTGTACGCAGTCGATAATCGACACCAGCGTCCACGTTCATTACATCGCAATGCTGTTTAATGGCATCGATTGCAGGCAGAAAACGCGAACGGGCAGGCCATTTCGATAAAGTTCGTCCGGCGGGTATTTGACGTCGCTACCAGGGTAATACCGCGGGCGAACAGGGCTTTCATCAGACCGCAAGTAGCATGGCATCGGTAATATCAGAAACAAAAAATTCGTCAAAACAGAGCACGTCGTTCTGCTTTAAAGCCATCGGCAATAATTTCCAGCGGGTGCCTTGGCTTTGAATTCGAGTTAGCTCTTCGTGCACCGCAGCATAATAACGGTGGTGCAGGCGCTGCCCCGCTCTCCCGGCAGGCTTTGATAGAAAGGTCGATAGCCGGGTTTCCGCGTCCTACACCGCCCCACATATAAAACACGCACTGGCGTATGCTTTGTGTCTTTGCGTTTACCCACAGCTTACCGACCCGCGCCATCAGCCCACTGGTCCTGGGGGCTGGTGGCGTGCCATCAAATAGTTCCTGATAAGTAATTTCCAGGCGGCTGACGGCCTCTTTTGAACGTCGTCGGGTTGATGGCTGCCTTCATTGAGCGCCTTCAGGTATTGCGATGTTGGGGTAACGCTTTGCATGATCTTTATTGTTATTCCTTGAATAATCGGTGCGCCGTTGTTCACGGTTGACGAAAAAAGGCCGTTCTACACTACGCGATATGCAGTCGGGATTCCACTTCTGTGGAATTAACGGTTATAGTGGCATAATAACCGCCGGCATGAGCATGAAGCCAACCCGGACGGAAACAAAAATCCAACTGGAAATGTTCATCACCCGGGAATATGCGCTAATTGGGTTAGTCGTCGCATCATTACTGGTGCTGTGGCCATGCGTTTTTGTAATCGTAAACTACGCCAGCAACAGGCGTTGCAGTACGACTGGAAAAGAATAAAGCTGAACTGGACGAGTATCGCGAAGAGCTGGTTAGCCACTTTGCCGCAGCGCCAATTATTGGATACCATGGCGCACGACTATCGCCAGCTTTATCAGCATATGGCACAGGCTCCAGAGCCTGCCGCCGGGACGTTTGCTGAAGCAAAACCGTTTCGTAATAGTCTGGCAGAGTCTGAAGCCAGCAACAATCAGGCACGGTGCAGGTGCCTCGCGACTATTCTGAAGGCGCATCGGCCTGTGCGTAGTGGCGCAAACGCGACAGTTTATTTTTGGGCGCAGCCATTGCGCCACCTCTTCTCTCCCTCCCCGACTATCATTTAATCTGGTGTCTCACGTTCGCTCTCTGAAAAATTCAATAACATCAAACTGTTTTGAAATCTCTTTTTCTTATCATTCAGGTACGAGAGCAGGAATAATGAAAAAACAAACCCAGCTGTTGAGTGCATTAGCGTTAAGTGTCGGGTTAACTCTCTCGGCGTCATTTCAGGCCGTCGCGTGGATTCCAGGCCAGGTTGCCCATTCAGGCCCCCCTCCCCAGTCTGGCTCCAATGCTGGAAAAGGTGCTTCCGGCAGTGGTGAGCGTACGGTGAAAGGGTCGGCCAGTCAGGGACAGAAAACCGGGAGAATTCAAAAAGTTTTTTGGCGATCATTTACCGGATCAACCTGCACAACCCTTCGAAGGTTTAGGCTCCGGTGTCGTCACAACGCCAGTAAAGGCTATGTGCTGACCAACGACCATGTGATTAATCAGGCACAGAAAATCGTATTCAGCTCAATGATGGGCGCGAGTTTGATGCAAAGTCTGATTGGTAGCGATGACCAGAGCGATATCGCCCTGTTGCAAATTCAAAACCCGAGCGAAATTAACGCAAGTCGCTTCGCCGACTCCGATAAATTGCGCGTCGGTGCAATTTGCCGTGGCGGTGGTAATTCGGTTGGCCTTGGGCAAATCGCCACCTCTGGCATTTGTTCCGCATTAGGACACACGGGTAAAATCTTGAAGGTCTGGAAAACTTTATCCAGACAAATGCTTCCATTAACCGCCGTAACTCCGGCGGTGCACTTTAAACCTTAACGGTGAGTTAATTGGCATCAACACTGCAATCCTTGGCCTGGCGGCGGGAGCGTCGGAATGGATTTGCCATCCCCAGTCATATGGCCCGACACTGGCCAGCAGCTTATCGACTTTGGCGAAAATCAAACACGGGTTGTTAGGCATGAAAGGCACCGAGACCAGTGCCGATGTCGCCAAAGCCTTCAACCTTGACGTCCAGCGTGGCGCGTTTGTCAGCCAGTGTTCTAGGGTCTGGCTCGGCGAAAGCGGGCGTCAAAGCGGGCGATAATTACCAGCCTCAACGGCAAACCGTGAATAGCTTTGCTGAGTTGCGCTCTCGTATCGCGACCACCGAGCGGGCACAAAAGTGAAACTTGGCCTGCTGCGTAACGGCAAACCACTGGAAGTAGAAGTGACGCTCGATACCAGCACCTCTTCGTTGGCCAGCGCTGGAAGGTGCAACGTTGAGCGATGGTCAGCTAAAAGATGGCGGCAAAGGTATTAAAATCGATGAAGTTGTCAAAGGAAGCCCAGCTGCTTAGGCTGGCTTGCAAAAAGACGATGTGATCAGTGGCGTCAACCGCGATCGGGTGAACTCGATTGCTCAATGCGTAAAGTGCTGGCGGCAAACCAGCATCATCGCCTGCAAATTGTACGCGGCAATGAAAGCATGTCTATCTGCTGATGCGTTAATGTCGTAAACCGGGCATCAGGCTGACGTGTGATGTCCGGTTAACTCGTGGTATGCTGCTGCCGTTCCCTTTTTAATGACGCTTCGGTCATGTTGGTGAAGCTCTTAGGTTCGGTTGCGAAGGAATTAATTGTCGGTGCATCTGCTGGTTGCCATGCCTCGCTGCGCAGCCTTAACCGCTTTCCACTCCGCAATTTGACAGTACCGATGAGACGCCTGCAGGCTATAATCTGGCGGTTCGCCGCGCCGCGCCAGCGGTGGTTAACGTTTACGACCGTGGTTTGAACACCAACTCTCACAACCAGCTTGAGATCCGCACCCTGGGATCCGGTGTAATAACTGGATGGACGCGGTTTATCATCACAGATGAACACGTCATCAACAACCGCCGATCGAATCATCGTCACCTTGCCAGGATGGACGTATATTTGAAGCATTGCTGGTGGGATCTGACTCTCTAACTGATCTGGCGGTTCTTGAATTAATGCCACTGGCGGTTTACCTTCCTTTCCAAT
Organism: Shigella flexneri; assembly: GCA_048288465.1. GTDB lineage: Bacteria > Pseudomonadota > Gammaproteobacteria > Enterobacterales > Enterobacteriaceae > Enterobacter > Enterobacter flexneri_B. The sequence continues at coordinate 3,273,228 of CP182556.1, forward strand.
TACTCACGTCGCGTACTGCACATTGGCGACGTAGTACTGGCGATGGGTAAGTCATCGTATAAGGGGCAGACCATTACCCTAGGGTTATTAGTGCCACGGGTCGAATTGGTCTGTACCCGACCGGCGGCAAAACTTCCTACCAACCGATGCTTCCATTAAGCACGGGTCTCGGCGGCGCGCTGGTGAACTCGCTGGGCGAACTGATGGCATTAATTCGCTGTCGTTTTATAGAGTAACGATGGCGAAACGCCGGAAGGTATCGGCTTTGCGATTCCTTTCCAGTTAGCAACCAAAATTATGGATAAGCTGATTCGCGATGGTCGCGTGATCCGCGGGCTACATGGTATCGGCGGACGTGAGAATTGCACCACTGCACGCGCAGGGCGGTGGTGTAGATTAACTCAAGGGATGGTGGTTAATGAAGTGTCACCTGACCGCCAGGCGGCGAATGCGGGTATTCAGGTCAACGATCTGATTATGTCGGTGGATACAAACCGGCCATCTCTGCTCTGGAGTCGGATGGATCAGGTGGCGGAAAATTGACCTGTTTCGGTCATCCCTGTAGTAGTGATGCGTGATGATAAGCAGTTGACGCTGCAGGTCACGGTTCAGGGAGTATCGGGCAAGAATTAAGTCGTGCGCTCAAAACAAACGGAGTCTGTGCTTCGGGTTTTTATTATCCGCTAATTAATTACTTATTAACGAACTCTTCGCCAGGGCGAGATCCTTCTTCAGCGTATCCAGCATACCTTCCAGCGCGTTCTGTTCAAATGCGCTCAGGGTACCGATAGATTACGCTCTTCCACGCTGTTTTTACCCAGCAGCAGCGGTTGAGAGAAACGGGCGTACTGACCGTCGCCTTCAACGTAGGCACATTCGACGACGCCTTGCTTCGCCCTGCAGTGCACGAACCAGAGACAGACCAAAACGTGCAGCTGCCTGGCCCATAGAAGGGTTGTATACCCGCCACCGGCCCTCGCTTCAACCATCTTCAGTACCCGCGTTCTGGATGGGGTTGGTCAGATCAGCGACTTCCTCTCGGTAAAAGTAACGCCAGGAACCTGTGACAGCAGCGGCAATGGTGACACCAGAGTCAGCGCCAGTAACCGGCACTTCAACTTCGCCTGGCTGTTTGCCTTCAGTTCCGCAACAAAGGTGTTGGAACGAATGATATCCACGTGGTAACGCAAAACAGTTGCTTTTCGTCATAACACCGGCTTTTTCAGCACTTCAGCAGCAATTGCAACTGTGGTGTTAACCGGGTTAGTGATAATACCAATGCACGCTTTGGGCAGGGTTTCGCAACTTGCTGTACAGGTTTTTCACGATGCAGGCGTTAACCTTGACAACAGGTCGGGACGATCCATACCCGGGTTTACGCGCTACGCCTGCAGAGATCAAGCGGCGTCTGCGCCTTCCAGCGCGGGAGTAGCATCTTCACCAGAAAAACCTTTCATTTTAGCCCAGCAGTAGGGATATGGCTCAGATCGACGGCCACACCGGGAGTCACTGGAGCGATATCATACAGAGAGAGTTCTGAACCTGAAGGCAGTTGGGTTTTTAACAGTAGTGCAAGCGCCTGGCCAATACCGCCAGCAGCGCCGAGGACTGCGACTTTCATCCTAAACTCCTTATTATATTGATAAACTAAGATATGTTGCTCCGCTGCCGCGACCTTAATCCACAAAATTGCCGTTTACAATGACCACATCTCAAGAATGTGTAGTCACGCAAGTTTAGCGTTTATGCATTTAATTGCCGTAATCAGGAACCTAACTTACGTAATTAACAGTCGCTTATGCATTAGCGCAACATTCCAACAGGTGGTGACAATATACCCTACCGTTCAGCCAAAACAACATCAATTTGATAACAATTAATTTACTTTTAAACAGAATTTGCATGCCGTGACGCAGGCATGTTTCTCAATAACGAAATTTGATAAAATCCCGCTCTTTCATAACATTATTTCAGCCTTCTTCAGGGCTGACTGTTTGCATAAAAATTCATCTGTATGCACAATAATGTTGTATCAACCACCATATCGGGTGACTTATGCGAAGCTCGGCTAAGCAAGAAGAACTAGTTAAAGCATTTAAAGCATTACTTAAAGAAGAGAAATTTAGCTCCCAGGGCGAAATCGTCGCCGCGTTGCAGGAGCAAGGCTTTGACAATATTAATCAGTCTAAAGTCTCGCGGATGTTGACCAAGTTTGGTGCTGTACGTACACGCAATGCCAAAATGGAAATGGTTTACTGCCTGCCAGCTGAACTGGGTGTACCAACCACCTCCAGTCCATTGAAGAATCTGGTGCTGGATATCGACTACAACGATGCAGTTGTCGTGATTCATACCAGCCCTGGCGCGGCGCAGTTAATTGCTCGCCTGCTGGACTTCACTGGGCAAAGCAGAAGGTATTGTCGGCACATCGCTGGCGATGACGCCGTCTTTACCACCCCTGCTAACGGTTTCACCATAAAGACCTCTACGAAGCAATTTTCAGCTGTTCAAGCAGGAGCTTTAATCTCTGCCCATCATTTTATTGACGGCGGGAAAATGTTGTTTTATCCCTCTGGATCCCCCTGCTTTTCCCCTGCGTTTCGTTTAACGAATCATGCGACCCGCGACATATCATTCACACAATGAATACATTTCGGTAAAAAAAGCACATTATGCAAAATTCATTATCTAATTGAAAAAACTGGGTTAAATTAGAAATGGCCGTGTTTTTAATTCTATTTTGTTATTAAAACTCACACTTTTAACGCTTTATGACTGAAACAGTTAGCGTGGTATTAATTAGTTAAATAATTAGTGTATACTTGATTTTGTGATATGGGTACCAAACAAAGGCCCAGCTAAAAGATTATGTCGAGGTAAAAATCATGAAAATCAAAACCACTGTTGTCATTCAGCGTACTTTTTGTTCTCTCTTTCGGTGCATTCGTGGACTCCATAGATTCTGCACAAGCACAAAATAGTGAAGCAATCGGGACCGTATCTGTAAGTGGTGTGGCCTCTTCGCCAATGGATATGCGTGAAATGCTGAACAAAAGCGGAAGAGAAAGGCGCAACGGCCTACCAGATTACTGAAGCTCGTAGCGGTAACACCTGGCACGCTACGGCTGAACTTACAATAAACCCTCATCGTCTTGTCCGACGATATTGCCCCGGTTCGGGGCTTTTTTTTGCGCTAATGACGAACATTAAAACGCAAATGCCCTTCCAGCTCTTCCTCTGCCTCATGAACGGCAATATTAACGCGCCAAAACGGCGACGCGTTTTCTCTCCAGATGAACAAATTCAATCTCAAGTGGTAGCGGCAGGACATCGTTCATTAACACATCCATAGTGAGTCGAATCGCGTACCTTATCTTCGCCAGACCAAAGGCTCGGCTAAAGTCGCGATAAAAATCCTCCTGACTCTCAATCTCATCGAAATAGAAGGTATAAATATTCATCTGTTGCCACCCTCACGTTCCGGGCGAGTTCTGCCGTTCATCGCTAAGTATAGCCATGAAAAACCGACGCTTTGGCGTGGGTTTTGAGCTCAACTATCGGTCAACGCATCTTGATACTTAAGGAGCATCCCCGCCAGCCGATGAACCGGTTCCATCCCTGCGGTGGCGCTCGCGAGATGCGTAGCTTTTCCTGGTAGATTCAATTTCTTCCAGCAACTGGCCAAAGTACCGACGACGTTTGTCTTCGCTACGGGCAGATATTACATCGTCTGTGCGGCGCATTTGTCGGTGAAACGCCGATAAATCCTCGTTAACCGGGATCGGCGCGTCGCGGGGCGCGGTGCGCGATGATCATCGCACGCCAGGCGAAATTTCGGCAAATCCCTGGGAACTCTTCGTCAGCAAACACAGCTGCTGATAAAGTGCCGGGAGGTGGTTCTCTTACGACGTGCCACATTGGTAGTCATCGCGGAAACAGCAGCAGAAACAAACTGATTCAGCCGTTCACGTCCAGTCCTGTCGCGCGATTTATCCCGCACCAGCAAAATAACGGTGAACGCGAGCACACAGCCGACGATTTGCCTAATGCGCTGTCGAGAAACTGACTGAAATGGAAAGTCATCGGGTTATCCAGCACGTACTATCTATGGTGCTGGCCAGTGCCCCCGTCGAGCCCAACCGCCGGTTCTGTACTTCTCTGCCGAGAAGAAACGCAGGCGCTCCGAGGCTAATACACGCAGCAACATGCTCTGTTGGATTTTAGGGATAATCACCAAAAGGTCGAGCAGCCCTAACGGCAGCACGGCCAGCGTCCCGTAGATCAAGTCTATCGCCACCATGCGTGGATCGGCAAACGCATTGCCAGTGACGTCACTACCGCAATCATCACCATTGCACCACTGCCTGAAGTCCAGCCCGTCCACAGCCAGAAAAGCGTGCCCAGAATGCAGGAAAGTGTCGTTCGCCAGAAGTTAACCATTGCATGATGACGTTCGGCTGACTCTACTTTACTTCCGGTTCGCCTTGCAGGATCTCTTCTTCGGTGGCGTTGATTTTTGTGTTACTGATAACGCCGCGCTTGAGAAGCTGATAACGCGTTGCCGCCGCGACCCAGCTATAAATGGTGACAGGCGTTTCCCGTTCCCCGGTCCAGGCGATAACTCTTCGCAGGCGTTTGAGCTGCTTGTGGACGTCCTGCGCGGTTTCTACCGGCGTGTCAAAAAATTCGCGGAAAGTATTAGTGATCGATTCCGGGCGCGTATTCTGAATAAGATAAGTTTCGCAGGATTGGGTAATCAGCGTCAGCGATAGCGTATTAATCGCTTTTAAACGTCGATTGGCCCGCGCCCAGCGGGAAGATTCCATATTCAGGTTGCTGCGCATGCCTTGTAGCGCAGTGGTGCGTCGCCCAGGTCGCCCAGGCTTTATCGACAACTTCACCATCGCCATGCTTGATACAGAGTTGCATTAATTGATATTGCGCGACCAGCAAACTTTCCAGCTCTGGATCCACTTCTTGTTTGATCGATCGCGGAGAAAAGAGCAAATCCGCCATAATGGCACACACAATACCGATAACGAACTCGCTACAACGTTCAACGGCAAACTGCGGCGTAAGCAATGGTTCCGGCTGAATGGTGATCACGATGATCAGCGCGGTATAACCGGCCAGCCCCCACGCATACGAGTTTCCTATTCGTACCAGCGAGGATATCCAGGTTCAAAAACCAGCCCGATACAGCACACCAGAATCATCAATAATGGTGCGCGGATCATCGCAATGATGATCACCAGTCCGGCAATACAGCCAATAAATGTGCCGATGATGCGCAAAAAGCCACGATAGCGTATCGCGCCAGAGTACGGTTCACCTCCCGCAGCAAAGGCCGGACCGGCAGCAACAATCGCCGCTGTCAGTACCGCCCAGCGTGGCGTTTCCAGCTGGAAGTGAAAGCCAACAAACAGCGCCAGTACAATGGCGGTCGCCAGTTTTACCGCAAAGCGAATATGTTGATTAGCAATCGAGAAAATACCCATCGTGATTAACCGAACTCACGCAGGCGATGGGCCATTTTACGGAAGAACGAATCCTGGCTTTCGTCGCGATCTTGTTTGCCAGTGACCACCACTGTAGCAGTGGTGCCCGCAGGCCAGATGTTCTCTTGCTGGTTGTCGAGACGAATACGAACCGGAACACGTTCGCCAAACGCACCCATTCAAGGTTAGAGTCGATGGTCGCCATCCCTTTGTCGTCACGCGTGCTGCTGGCGTTGGTGACCCCTGCGGCGACACTATCAACAGTCCCTTTCAGCACTTTGTTACTGCCAAGCGGCGTAATCTCCGCACGATACCCAGGCGCACCTTCCAGCTTAGTTTCTTCCATATAGGCCAGTACATAGAAAGAGTTCTGTTTCACCAGCGCAACCGCCGTTGATCCACGAGTAATAAACTCACCGGTATGACGTTGAGGTTGGTCACCCAGCCATCCGCTGGCGCGCGGATCACCGTGCGTTCGAGATCCAGTTTTGCCAGATCGCGGGTCGCCTGCGCTTTCGCTAACTGATGCAGAACCGTTTGTAGACGTTGTTGGCCTGGTCGATCTCTTCGCGAGACATCGCCTGCACACCGAGACGGTTACGACGTCCGGCTCCTGCGTTTCTCCTCTGCCAGTACCTGATAATAAGCAACATCGGCTTGCGCTTCCTCAAGCGCCTTTTGATAGCGCGGCTGGTCGATGGTGAACAGTACCTGTCCTTTTTTCACCAGCTGGTTATCATGAACGTTCACCTGGGTAATGAGTCCAGAAACGTCCGGCGCGATCGCAACGACGTCAGCGCTAAAGCGCGCGTCACGCGTCCACGGGGATTCGGTGTGATAGACCCAGGCATTAAAAATTGCGATGAAGGCCAGAATGACTAATACGACCGTGATGGCCGTACGGGAGAATTTTCTTATTAGTGTTTTCACTTCAACCTCAAACGAACAGTCGCGATATCAAATAAAACAAGCAGCGATAGAGTGCGGTGTTGAACAACGCCGGATGCCAGACAAAGACGTAGATACCTGTGGGCACCAGTTGCCGGCGCACCAGCCAGAAAATCGCCGTGATAAAAGCAATTCGAAAAATATCGGTGGGAAGGACAAACCCAAACACCACGATAACGGGAAACAGACTCATGTTGACCTTGGTTGTATAGAGAGAGCAGGCGTTATTAGTTTCGCTTCTGTCGCCGCAGAGAAGGGCATGGAAAGCCGGGCGAGAGCGACATTGCTGTAGATTGATATTAATATATTAGCGTAACTGTTATGCTGTTGTGTCTATTATGTAATCTAAATCGCTTTTAGTCAGAGTGAATAATGGAACGACTAAAACGCATGTCGGTGTTGCCAAAGTCGTTGAATTTCACTCTTTCCGCAGGCCGCCGCGACAAGCTACAGATGAGCGTTTCGTCCATCGTCAGACGGTGTCAAAACTGGAAGATGAGTTTACAGGTAAAGCTATTAAACCGTAGTACACGCAGCATTCGTCTGACTGAAGCCGGCAGAATTTACTACAGGGCTGCCATCAGATGCTCTCCATGAAGTGCAGATATTCATGAGCGACTTGTATGCCTTTGAATAACACCCCCATCGGGACGCTGCGCATTCGCTCTCTTCAACTATCGCACAAAAATGTTCTCGCCGGGCTGACAGCAAAAATGCTGAAAAGAATCCAGGTTTGAGCGTCGATCTGGTTACCTAAAATCCTAGCCGACCTGATTGCCGATGGTCTGGATGTGGTAATCCGCGTCGGCGCGTTGCAGGATTCCAGCCTGTTTCCCGCCGTCTGGGCGCGATGCCGATGGTGGTGTGCGCCGCGAAAAGCTATCTCACACAATACGGCATACCGGAAAAACCCACCATTGAGTAGTCATTCATGGCTTGAATACAGCGTGCAGCCCGACAATGAAGTTGAACTGATCACAGGCAAAGGATCTCGACTCGCCTGCAATCCCACAAGGAAGATTTTGTAACTAATGATCCGATGACGCTGGTGCGCTGGCTGACGGCGGTACCGGGATCGCCTACGTGCCGCTGATGTGGGTAATAGACAGGAATCAATGGTGGGGAGCTGGAAATGCTGCTGCCGGTACAGTCAATCCACGCCCGGTTTATGCGTGTGTACCGAAAAAGATAAACTCCGCTGAAGGTACAGGTCGTGATCAACTCACTGACGGATTATTTTGTTGAGGTGGGTAAATGTTTCAGGAGATACGGGCGCGGGAAAGAGAAGTAATTCATGTCTACTGTTGCTTTGTACAAACCTGTGCCAACGGTTCCCCTAGCCCTCTCTCCCAAAGGGGCGAGGGGCCGTTCGTGCACGTAGAAAGATTCATTATCCTTCTGAAATAGTGAAATTATTACGCAGTACCGCCAACAGTAGGTTATCGACTTTCAACGTTGGCTGGCCCACGCCAACCGGCGCTTTGCCCTTCTTTACCGCAGACACCCACGCCGTTATCCAGTTTCAGGTCGTTGCCAACCATCGAAATCTGCTGCATGGTTTCGATTCCGGAACCAATCGACGTTCGCCTTTCACCGGCTCGTTACTTTACCGTTTTCAATCAGATATGCTTCTGAAGTGGAGAAAACGAATTGCCGGAGGTGATATCCACCTGACCGCCACCAAAGTTCGGTCGTACATTACCCGTACTCAACGGATTCAATCATTTCCTGCGGGGTGCGATTTTACCCGGCAGCATCTGGTGTTCGTGATACGCGGCATGGGCGGATGGGCGTAGGGTCACGGCGACCGTTGCCAGTCGGCGTCATCCCCATCAAACACGCGTCGTTTATCCTGCATGTAGCCTTTCAGAATGCCGTCTCAATCAGCACGTTGTCTGCCGCGCGTACCTTCGTTCTCATCGCCACCGAACCAGGCGATCGACCATCGTACCGTCATCGACCACGGTACACGGTTCTGAAGCCCCAGCTCCCGACCTGTCCACTAAATACTGAAGTGCCACGGCGGTTGAAGTCGCCTTCCGACCGTGACCAACCGCTCATGCAACAGCACGCCCGGCCAACCTGCGCCAAGTACTACCGGCATGGTGCCCGCTGGTGCAGCAACGGCAGAAAGATTGACCAGCGCCATACGCACTGCTTCTTTTGCCCATGATCCGCACGGACTTCGCCGTGAATCGGCAAGGAAGAACCATAACCAAAACGACCACCGCCGCCACTGGCACCGCGTTCGCGTTTGCCATCTTCTTCGATTAGAACGCTCACGGAAAGACACACCACCGCACGGACATCCGCCGCTAGCGTGCCGTCGGTGGCCGCGACCGGAATTAATTCATAGACACCACTGAGGCTGGCAGTCACTTCCTGTACGCGCTTGTCCGCTTCGCGAGCGACCTTATCGACGCGACGCAGGATATCCAGCTTCTCTTCACGGCTCATGCTTTCCAGCGGATCTACCGAGGTATACAACGGGCTATGCTCTACCGCGCCAGCGTCTGTACTTTGCCATCACCGCTGTCACGGACGATGGTGCGCACCGCTTGCGCACTCTGTTCCAGCGCCAGCCGGCTACTTGGTCAGCGTAAGCAAATCCGGCTTTCACCGCTGATTGCACGCACACCAACGCCTGATCGATGTTGTACGACCATCTTTAATAATGCGGTCTTCTGAAACCAGGGTTCGTGATAGCTCGACTGAAATTAGATATCGCCATAATCAAGGCGACGTTGGCCAGTTGACCAAGGATCGCGAACAAGTCCTGATGTTTCGGCCGTTCGCCGCTAGCAATTGTTCACTTACCAGGTTAAGACTTATCGTTTTTGCTACTCGTTAGTTACTGCAGTAGAGGATTTTTTACCGCTCCGGATGCGGCGTGAACGCCCTGTCCGGCCTAGGGTTATGTTCTGGCTCGTTGGCCTTGGCAACGATTCTCATATGCGATTCGGGCGATTCACCGCCCTCGTCGAATCATTGCGCTTTTTCTTTACGCGGTTGGCGCAACACTTCCGTTGATTTGCGGATCGTCCAGCGGACCGAAATGTGATAGCGCAAATTGGAGACTTTGCTCCACAGCGGCCCCAGCACTTTACTGGCGGCGAACACTGCGCGCGACAATGGGGTTAACCGCAAAGCCGCAGCCACCGCCCACCGTCGCAGAAATCTCTGGTGCGACAACCGCTTCCATCTCAGGTCGCGACGTACCGGATTTACCGACCTTTCATGGCGATATCCGCCTCCAGGCCATCCACCAGCGTGTCGTCGGTGTGCATAACGCCGTCTTTAATCCACGCGGTGCTGCGATGCGTAAAATAGAACCCTTCGCCAAAAGTGTCTCTGAAATCAAAACGCAGCTTCGCTCGGGCATCTACGCTCAATAAGCACAGCATTACCCGGCATGTCCCGTGCTGATTTCGGTAATTTCGCCTTTACCCAGTTGAGTATGAATGATGCCATTCAACGTCGCCTCATCCGGCTGCCACGGTGCTTTGCGCCAGTGTAAATCGTAATCCACATTAAATGACGACTGGCGTATGGGCGTCGTGACACCAAAAAATCTGCGGCGGCATCAATTTTCTGCCCGCGCAGTTTTCCTTTCAGCGAGGTACGTTCATTCCCCGGATTATTAACCCATTCACCATCGGCAGTAAGCCGCGAGAACCAGTATCAATCAGTCCATTGGTCAGCGTTAACGTATCGCCAGAAATAGTGATATCACTGTCAATACGACCGAATTTTTGCGCCAGAACCAGCACTCTGCGCATCGTATTTGTGCGTCGGCCAGCCACGGAAGTTAATGCGCTCCGTTGTCGGGAAAGGTGATGACGGCGTTGAATCACCACGAGTTTTCGCCACGCTCGGGTTGTAATAAAGATATTTGATATTCGCCAGCCACGGCGCGTTATTGCGCATCGCCAGCGTGGCATTGATTTCACGCCCTTGCGCCTCAACCAGGGTGCCATTTGCCGTCGGTTGCGAAACAATACTCAGGTTATTCCATTGCTGATTTCCCAGCGACAACATAGGCGTACGTAACGTTATGTGTTGTGGGAAAGCGCTGCACCACCGACACTCTCCGCAGCGCCTTTCTGGAACAGGGCCGCCACTCGGCACCATTCATCGGCGGCATATTGAGTTCAACGCCACTTTGTTCCGGCAACGGCGGGACGTTTTGCTGTCTGCCGCCCAAATAGCGCGATTGAGCTTCAGCTTTTGACCAAGCAACCAGCGGCTATTGAAATGGTTACCCGCACCAGCCTGTCCGGTTAATTCAAAGCTGTTGAGATTGCCATCAACCTTAACGTTTACGGCATGGTTCACCCGCAGGTTTGGCTAACGGTGAAGGTAAGTGACTACTCACATTATCAGAATCGCCGTTCAGCTCTACGTTATAGGTCGCGCCAGCATGATAAGGCAGATCACTGCCCACTTTCCATCCCACGCCACGCTGCCACTCAATGCTTCGTTCACCGCTTCGGCAGAACGCCGGTTTTCGCCGGTTGCCAGTTACCGTTGAGATTCACCGCAACCTGGTAGGCTTTTGCCCCTTCTTTGGTGGAAGAATCCACGTTAAACGGCTGATTAAACCAGCTTGCTGTCAGTGGTTCACTTTGCAGATTGCCATTGATAAAGCGCGAATTTACCGGCTCAAATTTTCAGGGTGCTGTCGAGTGGTTTGATAAACAGGCTGTTATTACGCAGCGTCACTTCACCTTTCGCGAGTTAAGTTCGCCGTTCAGCGGGATATCAAGATGTAAGCGAGCATTCACATCGCCGTCGAGCTGGAGGTGGAGGGTCGCACCCAGAGATCTTTTCGATGTATCTCGTCAAAGTAAGGGCCAACGGCTTTACCCGGACCTTTAATGTCAGCGTCAATCAGCAGTTTTTACTTTTGAGTAGTCAGGGATCACTGCGGTGAGATTACTGCGCGCACGCCGCCCGGATTAACGCCATCGGTCTTGATTTATAAACCGTCGTTGATAAAGTCCAGTTGAATATCAAGGTTAGTTATGCAGGCCAGTTCGGCTGGAAGGCAAACTTCGCGTTGCGCAGCGGCACCAGCACTTCAAACTGACCTTCGTTGTGTTTATAGGGGAAGAGTTGCGGATTGCCACCATAAACCAGCGTCGCGTTATCCGCTTCACCGCCCTGAATCGCACCACTTAAATATAACCGGTCTTTACCCATCAGTTTTCCGGGAAATAGCGCCAGGCTTGTGAACCATCATCGGTACTGATGCCAGCCAGAATACCCGCCAGGGTTCATCGTTAGCAGGTTGCAGGTAACGAAAACCGCCGCGCGCATGGACGGCTTTGGCTTTGACGTAAGATCACGCCCATCCAGCTGGAAACCTTTGTCATTGTTTGCCAGCTTCTGGTTAGCTTGGCCGTCGGCGATTTCCAGTGGCGCACGGATACCATTGGTAAGGCATCTTACCTGCTTCATCGACGCGGTAAGCAAACCATTTTCGACGCTGCCGGAAAGCATACGGAGAAGTGTCGCACCGGTAATAATTTCCATCAGGCCAAATCGCTCCACGATGCCTGAAACGGGTCTTGTCTGCCGCCTGAAGCCGGGATATCCAGCGCCAGAGTGTTGGTGCCGCTCGGTTGTGTGGAGCACCAAACATCACCCAGTGCAGGTGAAAGTTTCGCGGCCAGGCGGGCGTATGCCCTCCAGGCCTGCCAGCTGCAGATTACTGGCGCGAATCCGGAGTTCGTCACTGCGTTGCCCTTGTCTTTGCCGCCAACGTCCTGTTCCGGTATCAGGCCAGCGTGAGAATGCTCCGGCTCGGCAGGACTTGCCGTCCATCGTAAATCGTGTATCGGGAATAGAGAACTGCCAGCCCGGATTTCACGCGTAATATGCGCGGTCAGATTACCCACCGACAGCGTATGCGTTTGCTTCTGCCCCAACCAGCCGGCACCGCCCTTTTTCAGCCAGACGTCGGCACCGGTTACATCGCCTTTAGATCGTCATCCAGCCTTTAAGGGAGACTGCGCCGTTTCCAGCGCAATATTGTCCTGCATCGATTTACCGAGCCACGGCTTCAGGTCGATGTCATCCGCCTGGAGCGAGACGCGACCATTTCTTAACAAGCCCTCATCATCGCGCAAATCCATGCGCACCTGCATACGCCGTGCTGTCCGGGTAAGGCTGGAGAGGCTTACCAGACCTTCCGCACGGTGTCACGTGGATCGTTCAGCGGGGTGAGGGTGGGATCGCCAGCTCGGCGCGCTGACCGGATGGCGTCAGGGAACTGACTTCACTGTCGCGGAGATCGGAATGGTCAATTGACGAAGAACATATGGCTGATGTGGCTGGCTTCCAGACTGTCATCGCTACCACCGCTGGTGATAGGAGTGTTGGTGCGAAAGCGCAGCTGCCGGAAACTGGAGATCGCAAAACTGCCAGCGCATATGTAACAGGCTGCTGCCAGACGTCCGGCGCCAGAGTAACGCGTTTAACCGAAAATTCGCCGCCATCTTTTAGTTTTCACGGATGCGTGTGCTTCAAGCGTCGGGCCAAACCCCCAGCTGGCTCAGAGCTGACTGGCTTCAACCGGCATGCCAGTCGCGGATTCTATTTTGTTGAGGATTTGCGGACGCCAGGCGTTCGGATGGTAAAGCAATGCGCAGGCCGCTAACCAGCAGGGCAGCAATCACGACGAGCGCGGCTGCCACGCAGTAAAATCCCCGGCAATCACCTCACCCGTCACTCCTTGTCTGCTAAAAATGTGACTCAAAAACCCTTTGCCGGATGGCAGCCCAGCATATTGTTTACATCATTACGACGTCAAACTGCTCCTGGTTATAGAGCAGTTCAATTTTTATTTAACCTGTTTACCAACGAAAATTTCCACTTCCGCCAGCGAGTGTGACTCTATGGCCTTTCAAGGCTTCGGCTACTGCCGGAGAACATAAGCAGGAAACGGTCGGAATCATAAGCATGGTGGACACGAACAATCTGGCATGATTTCATGGCTTGGCGTTTCCACGGTTTTCACCGTTCCGCGACCGTGGCTGGCGGGCATTGGTTTACAGTACGTGCTGGATGCTTTGGCGGGTGCGTTTTACGCGTCATCTCCACCAGCCCCAGCGCCGAAAAACCATTAACGCTGGTTTTCACCCGGTCTTTGCTGACACCTACTCCAGCGAGTGCAGCGCGCGGCGGCGGTGATCTTCATTATTCATATCGATGAAATCAATAATGATAATCCCGCCGGATTGCACAACCGTAACTGGCGAGCGATAGCCTGCGTCGCTTCAATATTGGTATTGAAAATAGTGTGCGTCCATTTTACGATGACCGACAAACGCTCCGGTATTGATGTCCAGGTGGTCATCGCTTCAGCATCGTAGATAATCAGATAACCACCGGATTTCAGTTCTACTTGCGTTCCAGCGCTCGCTGGATTTGGTTTTGACATCAAAGAGATGGAAAATCGGCTGGCGTCCGGTGTAATGCTCCAGCTTGCTGGTCATGTCGGGAATGTACTCGAGGTAAACTCCAGCAATGCTTCGTAAGTCAGGCGTGAGTCGACGCGAATGCGGTCCAAGTTCGGCGTCGGCGAAATCACGCAGAACACGCTGCGCCAGCGCCAGTTCGCCGTCTACAGCTGATAACGGGTCTGCGGGCGTTTTTTACGCTTGCCGTAACTTGAGTCCAGACGCGTTCAGATAAGCGGCATCGGAAGCTGTCAGCCTCACGAACCCCTTCCGCTGCGGTACGGATGATAAACCCACCTGCTGGTTTTCGCAATACTCTGCGACGACTTTGTTTTTTTTTCACGTTCTGATTGGCTTTCGATCGACTGGGAAACCCCAACGTGAGAAGCCCCTGGCATAAACACCAGATGGCGAGAAGGCAGCGTGATATCGGTGGTAGGCGCGCACCTTTAGTGCCAGCGATGCTCCGCCACCTGCACCATCAGAATCTTGCCCCTGACGAACCAGTTCCGAGATGTCGCGCACCGTGAATTGCTTTTGTTCTTCACCGCCACGCATTTCGGTGTGCGGCGTGATGTCAGATGCATTGAAGAAACGCGGCTTTATCCAGCCCAAATCTACAAAAGCCACCTGCATACCCGGAAGTACCGACTTACACGACCCTTGTGGATACTGCCTCTCTTCCGCGTCGCGCCTCACGTTCAATATGAATTTCCTGCAGAATACCGCCATCAATATACGCCAGGCTCGCATTGCAAGGCGTTACGTTTACTAACAATTCAGCCGTCATGTTTATCCCTTTTCTCACGCAGTGCGTTGAACCCCTGGGATCATTCATACGTTTCAACCAGCGGTAAGCCGACTACGGCGTGATAGCTGCCATTTATCTTCCTCTGACAAAACAGCCACCCAGCCCTGAATACCGTATGCACCTGCTTTATTTAACGGTTCACCGCTGGCGGACGTAGCCCGCGATGTCTTGGTCTGTTAACGTTCTGAAAGTCACATCGGTGACCACCAGGCGATGAGAATGTGCTGGCTGTCGGCCGACGCCACTGCCGTCATCACCTGATGGAGTCCAACCTAAATGGCGACGTGCCGCGTGCTCTGCGTCGCGCGGT
This sequence comes from Shigella flexneri, assembly GCA_048288465.1. Taxonomy (GTDB): domain Bacteria; phylum Pseudomonadota; class Gammaproteobacteria; order Enterobacterales; family Enterobacteriaceae; genus Enterobacter; species Enterobacter flexneri_B. The sequence goes on from CP182556.1 coordinate 3,288,258, forward strand.
TTCTCCAGCACTTTTCTCCGTTCAGGATAACGATGGTGTCCGCAAGCCGCACCGGGAAATGGCTGCGCCGTTTTGCACGATTCGCCTAGTGCTTTTTGGCGCGCCAGACGCACAACGTCTGCCTCGCGCTCTCCTGCGGCTGACGCTGCTCCTCAATGCCCGTAACAATACGTTCAAAGGTCACGCCAAGTTGCGCAAGTAACTCCTAACAACAGCGGAGAACCGGAAGCTGAATACCAGAGAAGTCATCGAAGAAACCTTTATTGCACTGCAAACTGCTGACGGACTTTGCACATCAGCAGAAAATCCACAGCCAGCGCCATTGACTACACTACTCCAGAACACTCCGGTCTGAAAGAGACGTTAATCACTAAAAACTCTGCCCAGAAAACAATAATATCCACCACCAGCGAAAGCAACATGACGACCAGCGCCTGCTGCCATAATGCGAGGTTAGGAAAAGCTGGTATTCAGCCACAGGTAAGCAATGATGCTCATCGCCAATACGCGTACGCCAAGCGTTGAGCCGCTGATCAGATCCAGTATGGCACCATCAAAACCTGTGCCCACATTTACGCGATGAGGCAAGGCGGGATTCCAATACAACAAGATGAGTAACACCCAGTTTGGGCGGAAAACAATGAGGATTATCCGCAGGGCATGATCTGCAGCAACAGCGCAATGAGGAAAGAGAGCCAGATTACCAGCGTCCCTGGCTACGATAGCTCGCCACTATTGCCCTCCGGCACGCGCAGGCGGTAGACACCACTTTGCGGCGGCGTAGCCCTTTGTGGAGAGCGATTAGCAGCAGGCTGTGTCGGCGCGGCGGGCGGGTGGCTGTGTCCTGTCGCCGGTTGCTGCGGAGTCGGCTGAGCAATGCCGTTGCCGGTTCGGTAACTTTGGCCCCATCGCGTCTGGCGGAAGGCGATACCTACGGCATCATCTGCATCAGACGTTCATCACAACACGATGCACCTCTTAGGCGTCGTCGGGTTAGCGCCGTTACAATCTGCCCCCCACAGCAGCAGCAGATAACGCAAACGTTGCAGCCCTGCAGTCGGACGCGCCTGAATCACAGTATAAGCGCGCTGGGTATCGAGTTTTTACGGAAGAGACGAACCGCGACCGGATAGCTTTCCGGAAACGACCACCAGACCGGAAGTCGCCGGCACATACCACCAACACGAATATCCGTATTAGCAGGCAGATGCTCGAGCTGCAAATCATCCGTACAACCGTTACCGGCTGCAATTACGCCGGATATCGTTCGCAGCACCTGGATTGGCGACGCGTTGGTGGCATCACAAATGAGCAGCACGCAACTGGTCAGTTTAGCGACGGCCACCACCTGACCAACAACACCTTTGTCGCTGATGACGGGCTGGCCTTGATAAACGCCATTAACGCTACCTTTATCGATAACAACTTAATCGCTATAAGGATCGTTAACCGTGGAGATGACCTGAGTCACCATTTTCTGCTCATCCTGACGCAGCGGGACCCAGCAGCTCGCGCAGACGCGCATTCTCCTGTTTGTATTGTTAAGGAGCGGCAAGTTCACTGTTTTTCAGCAACAGTTCCTGACGTAACGCCGGGTTTTCAAGTTCTAATTGGTCACGCGAGGCCAGCGTCTCCAATCCGCCGTGCAAGGACAATCCGCAGGAGCATTGGAAACAAAGTAGAAAGGACTAACGGCCATATCCATATGGGACCGGATTTGACTGAACGTCCCAAGGCGGCTGTCGGCGATCATCATGCCAAGCGCCACGGGCGCCAGAATAAGGCGAATCTGTAGCGACGGGCCACGGGCTAAAAATTGGCTTGGTGGTTATGCGTATTCTGGTCTCAGACCAGCAGGGTAAACGAACGCTCCCCTGCCTGCATGCAATTCTTTCTTCCGCTGAACAGGTCGCCGCCGTGCATGTCAATCATTTCCAGCGCTTTGCCGCCACCGCGCCGCCACACAGGGTGCGGACGGGTCTTCAGCAACAACGACTGGAATACCGGGTTTCTTCCATTAACAAACGGTCAAGGTTACGCGGCAGTGCGCCGCCACGGTCGAGCGCCGTGCAGGCGCTGGGAGATGTCGGAAGCCAGTCCGGCGGGCGCTGTGTACAGTGCAACCGTACCGCGCTCACAATACCGGTAAGCGGTCCCTGTAGTGCTTCGGGGACTCATTGGAGTCAGGGTGAGACCCCGTGGAACACCTTCTGCCAGGGTACGGCCACGAACTTCGATTCCGGACTTCATCGACCGGATAGCCGAACCGATTTCGTGCTTGATACGTTCTGCGGTGGCTTCACCAATCAGAGAACCGTAATTACGACGCACATAGTTGATGATAGCTCCGTCGAAACGGTCACCGCCGATTCACACGGAAGAGGGGTCAACCACACGTTCGAGGGGATAACAGCAACTCAGTGGTTCCACCACCGATATCAACCACCATCGAACCGGTCGCTTCAGAAACCGGCAGGCCAGCACCAATTGCGGCAGCCATCGGTTCTTCGATCAGGAAGACTTCACGGGCACCAGCGCCCTGCGCGATTCGCGATTTGCGCGGCGTCGACCTGGGTCGCGCCAACCGGCACACAACCAGAACGCGCGGGCTTGGACGCATGAAGCTGTTGCTGTGCACTTGTTTGATGAAGTGCTGGAGCTTTTTTCAGTCACGAAGAAGTCGGCGATAACGCCATCTTTCATTGGGCAAATGGCGGCGATCTTACCGGCGTACGGCCCAGCATCTTGCTTCGCGTCATGACCTACTGCAGCTCGCTTTTCGGTGAACCGGCCCAATCCTGACGAATGGCCACCACGGAAGGCTCATTCAATCGATGGCTTGTCCTTTTACATAAAAGAGGGTATTCGCGGATACCAGGTCAATGGACAAGTCATTGGAAAACATGCCGCGAAATTTTTTCAACATACTAAGGGATAATGCTGAAAGCTGGGCGGAAAAGAAGAAATCCGCTTACTTTACCGACCCACACAGCAGCGACAAGGCACAAAAATCATTTGCTCGGTGAAAATTCGTGCAGTTCGTTTCCTTTGTTCAAATCTCTGCTGAGTCCAGAAAGGCCTGATGCGTCGGCAGCATCCCTCGCCTGTTGCAACCGCGTAAGGTCATTCATCTGCATATGTGCTGCAACAATCTGGCGAGCAGACAAGCACACTCCATGAGACGCAGCGCGCGTTATTCTACGTGAGAACGGATTAAACGGCAGGTTAAACCGAGTATCTTTGTGAATATTTTTTCACGTTAGTATCAAGTGGCTGTGGAGGACGCGAAAAAATCCCCTTGCCCGCCTGTGACACCGCGCTGATCAGGGTCTGCCACTCGCTTCGCGAACGCACGCCGGTGGCGTAAACCTGGGTGCTGGTCCCGGAGCAGGCTTCCACCAGGCTTTCAACCAGCAGCTGGTTCTCCGTTCGCTTCTCAATGTTTCTGACCAGCCCCGGATGGAGCTTGAGTAACTCAACATTAAGTTCTTTTGATCCAACTGGTCCTTACCAGCGTCAAACCAGCCTGGTTCACGGCTACCCGTACCCCTAAAGCATTCACTAAACAATAACAGGTTGTGAACGACTGATATGTTGACCTACATCGGCCTCTGCAAGTTCAATAATTATGCGTTTTCGTTGTATTTTTCACATTGCATTAACTTATCGCGCAGCCAACGCTAAAACGCGGGCGAATCAGCCACTCAACGGTAACCTGAATCGCCAGATTTTCCTCTGGCCAGTAACGCAATAGTCGAATAGGACGGCTGATTTGCAGACGGTCATACTCTTCCGATAAGCCGAACTCCAAGACCAACGGCATATACTCCGCCGGCTAACCTCTTCGTTACCATCGAAGATGCGGCACATGAGTTCGCGATGATGAACCTGACCTTCGCGAGTAACCGCGGGTTTTTGATAAAGGCGCGGGCCACCACGACTGAGCATTTGCTCGATCAGCGTACGCCAGCGAACATTACCGCGTCCTTTTCGGCAACGAGTAGTCGTAAATGGCCCGGCTATTGCCGCCCTGCAATCCCGCATTACGCGTGGCAGACTCTGCATGTTCCATTACCTGCTCGGTATCCTGACCACTACGCCAGGCGCAGATACCAATGTGGAATATCGTCGCAATCGAGCATTTTCTTGTTCGGCAAGGTATCAACGGCTTTGATTAACTGACCGGCGATGCTCTCTGCCTCTTTTAACGTCCGGTGCGGTGAGACGCAGCAGATCGCTGCGGTGGTAATGCGCCGGCAGTGCGCCGAGGGTAGCGCATCATGAAGATGTGACAGCAGATTGGTCAGAGTGAAGAACTGTTCTTCAACCTGGCTGTGCCCCCAGGTATCGCTCAACATTTTGAAATGCAGCAGACGAATCATCATCACGATCCGTGGGTACCTACTTTCTCCTAATCTTCCAGTAACGTTGCTAACTGATTATCGAAAAGAGTCGGTTGTTGAGGCCGGTTTTCACCTCCTGGGCGGCATAAGAGCCGATCAGCGTATCGAGACGGCTGTGTGTTCGCCGTGCGTTCTGAATTTCACGAAGCAGCGTATCCGGCGCACTGCTGGTTATCGGCGGCCGTTCATAGATCGTTCCCAACACATTAGAGCCACGCTCACCGTTTGGGGTACAGTAGCCGGGTTCACCAGCAATTCTTGCCCGGCAAGTTGCCGTTGTAACCGGCGTACCCCAGGAAGAGCATAACAATGATAAAGCCAATCGCCCCCGTGAGCGCGCGGTGGTCATCAACGAATGGAAATCGTTCCCCATCGGATCCTTGATAAAACCAGACGCAACGACATACCAGATGCTTTATAAACGGAACGCTCAGTTCGCCGAACAAATCGCTGGACCAACTGGACGATGACTACCATTTCTGGCCAAGGGTATAAACCTCTTTTATCACCATGAGCAGGTCTACACAAACGATCTGTACGACATCATTAATTCGGTAATTTGTTATAATACGCTGAAGTCATTGGACGCCAAGGTGGGTATGGATCGCCATCACCGCGCCTGAACGCGATGACTAGACCTCTGAATGGCGTTGTAGAAACTTAGCGAACAGCCCAGCAAAGTCACCAAAAATTGTTAACCCGGTGAGCGCAAAGAGCCGAAAAATTTCATCATTAATCTCATCCTTGTGTTAACTCCGATAGTGAGGAACTGGCATACTTCGCAAATCAGATTTATCTCGCAATTTATTGCGCTTCATCGGCTTTGCTTTTCCATTAGCTCTTATCGTCTTCAGAAATTATTTTCCAATCCATCGTGCACATGGAGCCCCGCTTATGCAGGCGTTACTCTTAGAACGGCAGACAGCGAAGACTTGGCGCATGGGTCCAGAACTCTGGACGAAAGTCGCCTGCCGGAGGGCGATGTCGCCGGTCGATGTTCACTGGTCGAGCCTTGAACTATAAAGATGCGCTGGCGATTACCGGTAAGGGAAAAATCATCCGTAATTTTTCCGATGATTCCTGGGATCGATTTTGCCGGAACTGTACGCACGGCGAAGATCCGCGTTTTCATGCCGGTCAGGAGGTGTCTTTCGCTGGCTGGGGCGTTGCATGAAGACCACTGGGGTGGGCTGGCGGAGCGGGCCCAAGTGAAGGTGACTGGCTGGTTGCCATGCCGCAAGGGCTCGACGCGCGTAAAGCAATGATTATCGGTATGCCGGTTTTACCGCCATGCTGTGTGTGATAGTGAAGATGTGCGTGTTGCGCCCGCAGGACGGGGAGGGTGCCGTGACGGGTGCAGTGGTGGCGTCGGCCATACCGCCGTGGCGCTGCTGCCGTCAGCCCGGTTATCGGGTCCGTCCGTTTCCGGTCAGCAAAGTACCCATGGAATATGTGAAAAGTTTACCGTGCTAGCCGTGTTCTCCCTCGTGATGAGTTTGCAAATACCGTCCTCTGGAAAAACAAGTCTGGGCTGGGCAATTGGCACCGTTGGCGACGAAGTGCTGGCCGGCGCTGGCGCAAATGAATTACGGCGGCTGCGTGGCGGCCTGTGGTCTGGCGGGTCGCTGCTCTCCCAACCACGGTCATGCCATTACTCTGCGTAATGTCCGTTTGCAAGGGGTGAGTGGGTCGATGACGCCGCCGGAAACGCCGCGCAAGCCTGGCAGCGACTGGTCGCCGATTTACCGGAATCATTCTATACCCGGGCGGCAAGGAGATATCTCTGTGAGAGGCACCGAACTTTGCCGAGGCCATGGTGATAACCACAATCAAGGTCACACGCTGGTGAAGGTTAACTAACCATTTAGCGGGAATAATCAGAGAGGGAACTCATTTTGAAATCGTTACTCAATCGGACAACGGGAAAAGCGGTTACCGGACAGCTTGGTCGACACCTCGGTCAGGAAGTTATACGACATCATCCAAACTGGAAAGTCATGATTTCGACTGACCACAAATTGATGCGCATTGATACTCCACTAAACGGCTATTATTGATACGCCTCCGTCACCTGTAGGTTTATGGTGCTTTGCCTGGGCGACGCTCGCTTAGCCCCTTACTTATTTCTACGTCATGGGGTGAATAATCTGATTTTGTTTGACTACAAATTAATCACTCGAACCTATTAATGCTGACATTGTGGTCGGTTAATTTTGGTCTTTAGCATTCACGTCTACTCCAGACGATGCAGTGAAAATTGGGTGATCCCCAGCAACCACTGCGTAATGTCGTCTATCTTGTCGCAATGCTGGCATGCCTACGTTCTTGGTGGCTGTGAAGATTATCTCATTGCAGCCCCTCATCTTCGCAGGGCTGGCCTTACAGCTTTTCACCTTACGTTATAAGAAGTTCCGTCGATGATGGCGCTAATTTCGTGAATTGTGCCGCTTGTTGCAAATTCACACGGTGTTGAAGGTTATTTACATGTTAGTTTGATTATCTTCCCTGATAAGACCAGTATTTAGCTGCCAATTGCTACGAAATCGTTATAATGTGCGACCTAGTCCTCCCCGACGCAGTTTTTGCGCTGCGGAAAAGGTAACATTGGCGCAACGAAGGTTATTATGTTTTGCCGGAGGAGAGCAGCAAATCGTCCGCGATGTCCGTAAGTCTAACGTTGACGCTCTGGGGCAAGATCGACCGGCGTCCCGGCCTGCTCGAATTTATCGCTATGCAGACAGCTGTGGGGCATACGCTTTACAGACGGCGGTGGAGTGGCGGTACGCTCACACGAACAAGGAGTACGGAACCCACTCATGGATATTCGTAAGATTAAAAAACTGATCGAGCTGGTTGAAGATCAGGCATCTCCGAACTGGAAATTTCTGAAGGCGAAGAGTCGGTGCGCGTTCGCCGTCAGCTCCTGCCGCAAGTTTCCCTGTGATGCAACAAGCTTACGCTGCACCAATGATGCAGCAGCCAGCTCGATCTGACACAGCCGCTCCGGCGACCGTTCCTTCCATGGAAGCGCCAGCAGCAGCGGAAATCAGTCGTCGCATCGTACGCTCCCCGATCGTTGGTACTTTCTACCGCACCCCAAGCCCGGACACGAAAGCGTTCATCGAAGTGGTCAGAAAGTGGACGTGGCGATGCCCTGTGCATCGTTGAAGCCATGAAAATGATGAAGCCGATCGAAGCGGACAAATCCGGTGGTAAAGCAATTCTCGTCGAAGCTGGACAACCGGTAAATTTGACCAGCCGCTGGTCATCATCGAGTAACGAGGCGAACATGCTGGATAAAATTGTTATTGCCAACCGCGGCGAGATTGCATTGCGTATTCTTCGTGCCTGTAAAGACTGGGCATCAAGCCTGTCGCTGTGCACTCCAGCGCGATCACGATCTAAAACACGTATTACTGGCAGATGAAACGGTCTGTATCGGCCCTGCTCCGTCCGCTGAAAAGTTATCTGAACATGCCGGCAATCATCAGCGCCGCTGAAATCACGGCGCGGTGGCGATCCATCCGGTTCGGCTTCCTCTCCGAGGACGCCAACTTTGCTGAGCAGGTTGAACGCTCCGGCTTTGTTCGTCGGGCCGAAAGCCGACACCATTCGCCTGATGGGCGACAAAGTATCCGCAATCGCGGGCGATGAAAAAGCCGGGCGTCCCTTGCGTACCGGGTTCTGACGGCCCGCTGGGCGACGGTGTGGATAAACCGTGCCATTGCTAAACGCATTGGTTATCCGGTGACTATCAGAGCCTCCGGCGGCGGCGGCGGTCGCGGTATGCGCGTAGTGCGCGGCGACGCTCAACTGGCCAATCCATCTCCGTGACCCGTGCGGAAGCGAAAGACTGCTTCGGCGACGCTGTGGTTTACATGGAGAAATACCTGGAAAATCCTCGCCGCGTGAGTTCAGGTACTGGCTGACGGTCGGGCAACGCTATCTATCTGGCGGAACGTGACTGCTCCATGCAACGCCGCCACCAGAAAGTGGTCGAAGAGCGCCAGCACCGGGCATTCCCCCGGAACTGCGTCGCTACATCGGCGAACGTTGGCTAAAGCGTGTGTTGATATCGGCTATCGCGGTGCAGGTTGCTTTCGAGTTCCTGTTCGAACGGCGAGTTCTATTTCATCGAAATGAACACCCGTATCAGGTGGGACACCCGGTTACAGGAATGATCACCGGCGTTGACCTGATCAAAGAACAGCTGCGTATCGCTGCGGTCAACCGCTGTGGATCGGGCGAGAGAAGTTCACGTTCGCGGCCATGCGGTGGAATGTCGTATCAACACCGAAGATCCAACACCTTCCTGCCAAGTCCGGGCAAGATCACCCGTTTCCACGCCTGGCGGTTTTGGCGTAGTTGGGAGTCTCATATCTACGCGGGCTACACCGTACCGCCGTACTATGACTCGATCATAGGTTAGCTGATTGCTAGGGTGAAAACCGTGACGTCGCGATCCCGCGTGAAGAATGCGCTGCAGGAGCTGATCATGGACGCTGTCAAAACCAACATTGATTGCAATCCGCATCATGAATGACGGAACTTCCAGCATGGTGGCACTAACATCCACTATCTGGAGAAAACTCGGTCTTCAGGAAAGTAGACTGCTAAAGCGTCAGGGCGGATTTCCCGGCCCTTTTTATTGCTGGGGATCGACAACCTCCATAAGGTCGATCCCACTTTCTTCACCCATCAGGGACAAAATGGACACTCGTTTTGTTCAGGCCCATAAAGAGGCGCGCTCGGCGCTGGGGCTGACCCTTTTGTATCTGGCAGTTTGGTTAGTAGCCGCTTACTTATCTGGCATTGCCGGTTTTACCGGCTTTCCGCGCTGGTTTGAGATGGCCTGCGTCCTGACGCCGTACTGTTTTTTCGACTGTGCTGGGCGATGGTGAAATTTATTTATCGCGATATCCCACTGGAGGATGACGATGCAGCTTGAAGTAATTCTACCGCTGGTCGCCTATCTGGTGGTGGTGTTCGGTATCTGGTTTATGCGATGCGTGAACGGACACCGGCACCTTCCTTAATGCGTATTTCCTGGCAGCCGCTCTATGGGCGGTATTGTGCTGGCGATGACGCTCACCGCGACCTATATGAGTGCCACTCGGTTCTCGGCGGGCCAGGAGCTGCTTATGGATCCGGGCTGGGCTGGGTATTGCTGGCGATGATTCAGCTTCCTGCAGTCGGCTTTCACTCGGTATTCTCGGCAGAAGCTTGCGATTCCTGCGCGCCGCTAGATGCAGTGACGCTGAACGATATGCTGTTGCCCGTTACCAGAGTCGTCTTCTGGTGTGGCTGGCGAGTTTGAGTTTGCTGGTTGCATTCGTTGGTGCGATGACCGTGCAGTTTATTGGCGGTGCGCGCCTGCTGGAAATCGCCGCGGGTATTGCTTATGAAAACGGGCTGCTGATTCTGGTATCGCATTGCGTTATCTACCGCCTTTGGTGGCTTTGCGCCAGCGTGCTGAACGACACCGTGCAAGGGCTTGTGATGCTGATTGGCACCGTTGTGCTGCTTATTCGCGTGGTGCATGCCGCTGGCGGCTTAAGCAACGCAGTAGACCTGCAAACCGTCGATCCGCAACTGGTTACGCCCAAGGCGCTGACGATTTCTGTCGCCTGCCTTTATGACGTCGTTCTGGGTACTGGTGTCTTTGGCGTTATAGGCCTGCCGCATACTGCGGTGCGCTGTATCTCTTATAAAGACAGCGGAGCAGATCACGGGGGATCATCTGGTACTCATTGTCGTCGCAATCCTGATGTTGGTATGCACCTGGCCGGAGCGTTAGGTCGGGCGGTAATCCCCGATCTCACCGTACCGGATACTGGTGATCCCGACGTTAATGGTGAAAGTGCTGCCACCGTTTGCCGCCGGAATCTCCTGGCTGCACCGATGGCTGCGATCATGTCGACAATTAACGCCCAACTGCTGCAAAGTTCCGCTACGATCATTAAAGATCTCTATCTGCCATATCCGTCCGGATCAAATGCAAACGAGACGCGTCTGAAGCGGATGTCGGCGGTAATTACGTTAGTTCTCGGCGCGTTGCTGCTGCTTGCCGCCTGGAAGCCGCCAGAAATGATCATCTGGCTGATTTGCTGGCCTTCGGTGGGCTGAGAAGCCGTTTTCCTGTGGCCGCTGGTGCTGGGTCTTTACTGGGAACGCGCCAACGCCAAAGGCGCGCTAGTGCGATGATCGTTGGCGGCGTGCTGTATGCCGTATCGCGACGCTGAATATTCGGTACCTGGCTTCCACCCTATCGTGCCCTCGTTACTACTAAGTTTGCTGGCTTTCCTGGTCGGAAACCGTTTCGGTACATCCGTCCCGCAAGCTACCGTTTTGACTACTGATAAATAAAGAGTTTTGCCATGCCTTCGATCCAACTGAAACTGAACACCACCGGCGCGAACGCGGAAGATCTAGCGATGCGCTGATGGAAGCGGGTGCCGTTTCTATCACTTTTCAGGATACCCACGATACGCCAGTATTTGAGGCTGCCGGGCGAAACGCGCCTGTGGGCGACACCGATGTGATTGGTCTGTTCGACGCTGAAACCGATATGAACGACGTGGTGGCGATTCTGGAAAACCATCCGCTGCTCGGCGCAGGCTTCGCGCATAAAATCGAACAACTAGAAGATAAAGACTGGGAGCGCGAATGGATGGATAATTTCCAGCCGATGCGCTTTGGTGAACGACTGTGGATTTGCCCTAGCTGGCGTGATGTGCCGGACAAACGCCATCAACGTGATGTTGGATCCAGGGCTGGCGTTTGGTACGGTACCCATCCAACCACCTCTCTGTGCCTGCAATGGCTCGACAACCTCGATTTAACCGGTAAAACAGTCATCGACTTTGGCTGTGGTTCCGGCATTCTGGCGATCGCGGCGCTGAAACTGGGTGCAGCAAAAGCCATTGGTATTGATATCAATCCGCAGGCGATTCAGGCCAGCCGCGATAACGCCGAACGTAATGGCTTCTGACCGTCTGGACTCTACTTACCGAAAGATCAGCCAGAAGAAATGAAAGCCGACGTGGTGGTCGCTAACATCCTTGCAGCCCCATTACGTGAACTGGCACCGTTAATCAGCGTCCTGCCGGTTTCAGGCGGTTTGCTGGGCCTTTCCGGTATTCTGGCAAGCCAGGGAGAGAGCGTTTGTGAAGCTTATGCCGATAGCTTCGCACTGGACCCGGTCGTGGAAAAGAAGAGTGGTGCCGTCTTACCGGTCGTAAGAATTAACCTTCGCATCGCCGTAGGTGACGCGGGCGAAGTGCGAGCAAGCTCACAAAAGGCACGTAAATTTGCCGATTATTTACGCAAATTTGCGTGCCAAAATTTTCATTCATAAAGAAAAATTGAGAACTTACTCAAATTTCTTTGAGTGTAAATTTGCATCACTATTTTCTAATATGATGATTTTTATGAGTAATTATCGCACCACGCTCATTTTAAATGCAATTCTTCAATCCATCTCAGAGGATTGGTCAAAGTTTGGCCTTTCATTCGTGCAAAAAATGCGTAATATACGCCGCCTTGCAGTCACAGTATGGTCATTTCTAACTCATGCGCATCGGACAATATCAGCTCAGAAATCGCCTGATCGCAGCGCCCATGGCTGGCATTACAGACAGACCTTTTCGGACGTTGTGCTACGAGATGGGAGCCGGATTGACAGTATCCGAGATGATGTCTTCTAACCCACAGGTTTGGGAAAGCGACAAATCTGGTTTACGGATGGTGCACATTGATGAACCCGGTATTCGCACCGTGCAAATTGCTGGTAGCGATCCGAAAGAAATGGCAGATGCAGCACGTATTAACGTGGAAAGCGGTGCCCAGATTATTGATATCAATATGGGTTGCCGGCTAAAAAAGTGAATCGCAAGCTCGCAGGTTCAGCCCTCTTGCAGTACCCGGATGTCGTTAAATCAATCCTTACCGAGGTCGTAATGCAGTGGACGTTCCTGTTACCCTGAAGATTCGCACCGGCTGGGCACCGGAACACCGTAACTGCGAAGAGATTGCCCAACTGGCTCAAGACTGTGGCATTCAGGCTCTGACCATTGATGGCCGTACACGCGCCTGTTTGTTAATGGAGAGCTGAGTACGACAGTATTCGGGCAGTTAAGCAGAAAGTTTCCATTCCGGTTATCGCGAATGGCGACGTTACTCACCCGCTTAAAGCCAGAGCTGTGCTCGACTATACAGGGGCGGATGCCCTGATGATAGGCCGCGCAGCTCAGGGAAGACCCTGGATTTTCGGGAAATCCAGCATTATCTGGACACTGGGGAGTTGCTGCCCCCGCTGCCTTGGCAGAGGTTAAGCGCTTGCTTTGCGCGCACGTTGGGAACTGCATGACTTTTATGGTCCGGCAAAAGGGTACCGAATTGCACGTAAACACATTTCCTGGTATTCCAGGAACACGCTCCAAATGACCAGTTTCGGCGCACATTCAACACCATCGAGGGTGCCAGCGAACAGCTGGAGGCGTTGAGGCATACTCGAAAATTTTGCGTAAACAGAAATAAAGAGCTGACAGAACTATGTTCGAACAACGCGTAAATTCTGACGTACTGACCGTTTCTACCGTTAACTCTCAGGATCAGGTAACCCAAAAACCCCTGCGTGACTCGGTTAAACAGGCACTGAAGAACTATTTTGCTCAACTGAATGGTCAGGATGTGAATGACCTCTATGAGCTGGTACTGGCTGAAGTAGAACAGCCCCTGTTGGACATGGTGATGCAATACACCCGTGGTAACCAGACCCGTGCTGCGCTGATGATGGGCATCAACCGTGGTACGCTGCGTAAAAAATTGAAAAAATACGGCATGAACTAATTCAGGTTAGCTAAATGCTTGATTAAAAAGGCGCTACTCGGCATGGGGAGCACCTTTTTTAGGTGTCAGCAAAGGGAGTGACCATGAGAACAGGATGTGAACCGACCGGTTTGGTAATGAAGCTAAGACCATTATTCACGGTGATGCCCTTGCCGAACTTAAAAGCTACCTACTGAAAGCGTCGATCTGTATTGCTAACCCACCGTATAACATCGGTAAAAATTTTGATGGTCTAATCGGAGCCTGGAAAGAAGATCTGTTTATCGACTGGCTGTTGAAGTGATTGCAGAGTGCCACCGCGTTCTGAAAAGCAGGGGCAGCATGTACGTTCTGAACAGTACGGAAAACATGCCCTTTATCAATCTCCAGTGCCGGCAAGCTTTTTACCATCAAAAGTCCCATCGTCTGGTCATATGACAGTTCTGGAGTACAGGCGAAAAACACTACGGCTCATGTACGAACCCATCCTGATGATGGTGAAAGACGCAAAGAACTACACATTCAACGGTGATGCTATTCTGGTAGAAGCCAAAACCGAATCGCAGCGCGCGTTGATCGATTATCACAAAATTCCTCACAGCCATGCAATCATCAAAAAGTACCGGGTAACGTCTGGGATTTTCCGCGCGTGCGTTATTTAATGGATGAATATGAGAACCACCCGACACGAAAAACCGGAAGCCTTACTGAAACGCATTATTCTCGCCTCTTCCAACCCAGGCGATATCGTTCTCGACCCGTTTGCCGGTAGCTTGCTACCGGTGCCGTAGCCATCGCCAGCGGACGAAAATTCATTGGTATTGAGATCGACAGCGAGTACATCAAAATGGGGCTTCGACGGCTGGATGTCGCGTCGCATTCTCCGCGGAAGACTGGCAAAGTGAAAGAAGACCACAACCTGTCAAAACGAAGCCGGTTAGCGAATTGACCCCGATCTCATTGCAAAGTAAAGGAAGTGTAAGCCTGGTTTTCAGATTATTCATTTCGTGTATATTTCCTGCCAGACTTGGTTAACGTGCACAGGCTCAGGTAATGATTCGCAAGTATTGGTGGCTCGTCGTTTTCGCTGTCTTTGTTTTTCTGTTTGATACTTTACTGATGCAGTGGATTGAACTGCTGACAACACAAACAGACAAATGCCGTATATGAACTGAGTTAATCCACTAAAACTGGTTAACTGTAACGAACTGAATTTTCAGGACAGAATGTCGGTAATGACTCCAACTTACTGATAGTGTTTTATGTTCAGATAATGCCCGATGACCTTGTCATGCAGCTCCACCGATTTTGAGAACGACAGTGACTTCCGTACCAGCCTTGCCAGATGTTGTCTCAGATTCAGATTATGTCGCTCAATGCGCTGAGTGTAACGCTTGCTGATAACGTGCAGCTTTCCCTTCAGGCGTGATTCATACAGCGGCCAGCCATCCGTCATCCATACCACGACCTCAAAGGCCGACAGCAGGCTCAGAAGACGCTCCAGTGTGGCCAGAGTGCGTTCACCGAAGACGTGCGCCACAACCGTCCTCCGTATCCTGTCATACGCGTAAAACAGCCAGCGCTGACGTGATTTAGCACCGACGTAGCCCCAATGTTCGTCCATTTCAGCGCAGACAATCACATCACTGCCCGGTTGTATGCGCGAGGTTACCGACTGCGGCCTGAGTTTTTTAAGTGACGTAAAACCGTGTTGAGGCCAACGCCCATAATGCGTGCGCTGGCGCGACATCCGACGCCATTCATGGCCATATCAATGATTTTCTGGTGCGTACCGGGCTGAGAGGCGGTGTAAGTGAACTGTAGTTGCCATGTTTTACGGCAATGAGAGCAGAGATAGCGCTGATGTCCGGCAGTGCTTTTGCCGTTACGCACCACGCCTTCAGTAGCGGAGCAGGAAGGACATCTGATGGAAATGGAAGCCACGCAAGCACCTTAAAATCACCATCATACACTAAATCAGTAAGTTGGCAGCATTACCCATTTTCGCACCATTGCGGGGCGCTGTTTTTATTATTTCCTGTCTACACTCAGCTTATTGCGACGCGAAATCGTGCGCAAAAGCTGGCACTACTTTTGCTTATAAGAGGATGGCCACAGACAGGTAAAAGACGTTTCCCAAACGTCCTATAACGATAATTTTCGCCTCACAGGAAGCATTATGAAAAAGATGATGATAGCCACACTGGCTGCCGCCAGCGTGCTGCTTGCCGTTGCAAATCAGGCGCATGCTGGCGCGACGCTTGATGCCGTTCAGAAAAAAGGTTTTGTGCAATGCGGGATCAGTGATGGATTACCTAGGTTCTCTTATGCCGATGCAGACGGTAAGTTTTCAGGTATTGATGTTGATGTTTGTCGTGGTGTTGCCGCTGCTGTATTTGGTGACGACACGAAAGTGAAATATACCCCACTCACAGCAAAAGAACGCTTCACCGCTTTACAGTCAGGGGAAGTGGATTTGCTCTCCCGTAATACGACCTGGACTTCATCTCGCGATGCCGGGATGGGAATGGCATTTACCGGCGTCACTTATTACGACGGCATTGGCTTCCTGACGCACGATAAAGCGGGGCTAAAAAGCGCGAAAGAACTGGATGGCGCTACCGTCTGTATTCAGGCGGGTACTGATACCGAACTCAACGTCGCCGACTATTTCAAGGCAAACAATATGAAGTACACACCAGTGACTTTCGATCGCTCTGACGAATCAGCGAAGGCACTGGAATCTGGTCGCTGCGATACGCTGGCTTCGGATCAGTCGCAACTGTATGCCTTGCGCATCAAATTAAGCAACCCGGCTGAATGGATTGTCTTACCGGAGGTTATCTCTAAAGAACCGCTTGGGCCGGTAGTTCGTCGTGGCGATGATGAATGGTTCTCGATTGTACGCTGGACGCTTTTCGCCATGCTAAATGCTGAAGAGATGGGCATCAATTCCCAGAACGTCGATGAAAAAGCGGCTAATCCAGCAACGCCTGATATGGCACATCTGTTGGGTAAAGAAGGCGATTACGGCAAGGATCTGAAGTTGGATAATAAATGGGCCTATAACATCATCAAACAGGTGAGTAACTACTCGGAAATTTTTGAGCGTAACGTAGGTTCAGAAAGCCCGCTGAAAATTAAACGTGGGCAAAATAATCTCTGGAATAACGGCGGTATTCAGTACGCGCCGCCCGTGCGTTAAGTCGGTGTGAGGTAACGAGCGTCGCTACGGCGGCGCTCTCTTCAGCGTTATGCTTTCCGAGGTTTCTATGCCTCATCGCCGCTCAACCGTTAAAGGCTCACTCTCCTTTGCCAACCCTACGGTTCGTGCCTGGTTATTCCAGATCCTTGCCGTTGTTGCTGTTGTCGGCATTGTTGGTTGGTTATTTCAAAACACTGTAACGAATCTCAATAATCGTGGCATTACTTCAGGTTTTGCCTTTCTGGATCGCGGCGCTGGCTTCGGTATTGTCCAGCATTTGATCGATTACCAGCAGGGCGACACCTACGGACGCGTTTTTATTGTCGGCTTACTCAATACGCTACTGGTTTCTGCATTGTGTATTGTGTTCGCTTCTGTTTTGGGCTTCTTTATCGGTCTGGCGAGACTTTCGGATAACTGGCTGCTACGAAAGCTTTCCACAATTTATATTGAGATCTTCCGTAATATTGCAAATCTTCTTCTGGTACTTTGCCGTGTTGCGCAATTTGCCCGGACCACGCCAAGCTGTGAGCGCGTTTGATCTGGCCTTTTTGAGCAATCGTGGGCTTTATATTCCGTCACCGCAGCTGGGAGACGGATTTATTGCGTTTATGGTAATGACTCCAACTTACTGATAGTGTTTTATGTTCAGATAATGCCCGATGACCTTGTCATGCAGCTCCACCGATTTTGAGAACGACAGTGACTTCCGTACCAGCCTTGCCAGATGTTGTCTCAGATTCAGATTATGTCGCTCAATGCGCTGAGTGTAACGCTTGCTGATAACGTGCAGCTTTCCCTTCAGGCGTGATTCATACAGCGGCCAGCCATCCGTCATCCATACCACGACCTCAAAGGCCGACAGCAGGCTCAGAAGACGCTCCAGTGTGGCCAGAGTGCGTTCCCCGAAGACGTGCGCCACAACCGTCCTCCGTATCCTGTCATACGCGTAAAACAGCCAGCGCTGACGTGATTTAGCACCGACGTAGCCCCAATGTTCGTCCATTTCAGCGCAGACAATCACATCACTGCCCGGTTGTATGCGCGAGGTTACCGACTGCGGCCTGAGTTTTTTAAGTGACGTAAAACCGTGTTGAGGCCAACGCCCATAATGCGTGCACTGGCGCGACATCCGACGCCATTCATGGCCATATCAATGATTTTCTGGTGCTTACCGGGCTGAGAGGCGGTGTAAGTGAACTGTAGTTGCCATGTTTTACGGCAATGAGAGCAGAGATAGCGCTGATGTCCGGCAGTGCTTTTGCCGTTACGCACCACGCCTTCAGTAGCGGAGCAGGAAGGACATCTGATGGAAATGGAAGCCACGCAAGCACCTTAAAATCACCATCATACACTAAATCAGTAAGTTGGCAGCATTACCGCGTTTATCCTGGCTGTTGTTATGGCTATAGTCCTTTCTGTTGGGCTATTCCGCTTTAATAAAACATACCAGATAAAGACCGGACAACTGCGCCGCTCCTGGCCGATCGCCGCAGTGTTGATCATTGGTTTGCCTTTACTGGCGCAATGGCTTTTTGGCGCAGCACTACACTGGGATGTCCCAGCCCTACAAGGCTTTAACTTCCGCGGCGGAATGGTTTTAATTCCTGAACTGGCAGCCTTAACGCTGGCACTTTCGGTTTATACCTCTGCATTTATCGCCGAGATTATCCGCGCTGGGATCCAGGCAGTGCCTTATGGTCAACATGAAGCGGCTCGGTCACTGGGGTTACCCAACCCGGTTACGCTACGCCAGGTCATTATTCCCCAGGCACTGCGAGTAATTATTCCGCCGTTAACCAGCCAGTATCTCAACATCGTCAAAAACTCCTCTCTTGCCGCCGTTATTGGCTATCCCGATATGGTTTCGCTGTTTGCTGGCACCGTGCTGAACCAGACGGGGCAAGCCATCGAGACGATAGCCATGACCATGTCGGTCTATCTGATTATCAGCCTGACTATCTCGCTGCTGATGAATATCTATAACCGCCGCATCGCGATCGTTGAACGCTAAGGAGTCATGATGACAAAAGTATTGCTGTCTCAGCCCTCGCGCCCGGCGAGCCATAACTCAAGCCGCGCGATGGTGTGGGTGCGAAAAAATCTGTTCTCCAGCTGGAGCAATAGCCTGCTGACTATTGGCTGCATATGGTTGATGTGGGAACTGATCCCACCGTTGCTGAACTGGGCATTTTTGCAGGCTAATTGGGTTGGCTCAACGCGTGCTGACTGCACAAAAGCCGGTGCCTGTTGGGTCTTCATTCACGAACGATTTGGTCAGTTTATGTATGGACTTTACCCACACGACCAACGCTGGCGAATTAACCTCGCATTACTGATTGGGCTTGTATCGATCGCACCAATGTTCTGGAAAATACTCCCGCATCGCGGTCGCTATATTGCGGCCTGGGCGGTGATTTACCCACTGATTGTCTGGTGGCTGATGTATGGCGGTTTTTTTGGTCTTGAGCGGGTTGAAACCCGGCAATGGGGCGGGCTGACGCTAACTTTAATTATTGCATCCGTTGGGATTGCGGGGGCGCTACCGTGGGGGATCTTACTGGCATTAGGTCGCCGCTCCCATATGCCGATTGTGCGTATCTTATCGGTCATTTTTATCGAGTTCTGGCGCGGCGTACCGCTGATTACCGTATTGTTTATGTCTTCGGTCATGCTGCCGTTGTTTATGGCAGAAGGCACCAGTATCGACAAACTGATCCGCGCGCTGGTTGGCGTGATCCTGTTTCAGTCAGCATATGTTGCGGAAGTCGTGCGAGGTGGATTACAGGCGCTGCCTAAAGGGCAATATGAAGCGGCAGAGTCGCTGGCGTTGGGTTACTGGAAAACTCAGGGGCTGGTTATTCTGCCACAGGCGTTGAAGCTGGTAATTCCTGGGCTGGTAAATACCATCATCGCACTCTTCAAAGATACCAGCCTAGTGATCATCATCGGCTTGTTCGATCTTTTCAGTAGCGTTCAGCAGGCAACCGTTGATCCCGCCTGGTTGGGTATGTCGACGGAAGGGTATGTTTTCGCCGCGCTGATCTACTGGATCTTTTGTTTCAGCATGTCACGTTATAGCCAACATCTGGAAAAACGTTTTAACACCGGGCGTACACCGCATTGAGGACACTATGAGCCAAATTTTACTGCAACCTGCTAACGCGATGATTACGCTGGAAAACGTCCATAAATGGTATGGACAATTCCATGTTTTGAAAAATATAAATTTAACCGTGCAACCGGGAGAACGGATCGTTCTGTGTGGCCCTTCTGGTTCCGGTAAATCGACAACCATTCGTTGTATTAATCATCTGGAAGAACATCAACAGGGACGGATTGTCGTAGATGGCATCGAACTTAATGAAGATATCCGCAATATTGAGCGCGTCAGGCAGGAAGTGGGAATGGTATTTCAGCATTTCAATCTCTTCCCTCATCTGACCGTTTTACAGAACTGTACCCTGGCACCGATTTGGGTACGCAAGATGCCTAAGAAAGAGGCTGAAGCTCTGGCGATGCATTACCTTGAGCGGGTGAGAATTGCCGAACATGCGCATAAGTTTCCCGGACAGATTTCAGGTGGTCAGCAGCAACGCGTTGCCATTGCGCGTTCGCTGTGTATGAAGCCGAAAATTATGTTGTTTGATGAACCAACGTCGGCGCTCGATCCGGAGATGGTGAAAGAGGTGCTGGATACGATGATTGGGCTGGCGCAGTCGGGTATGACAATGTTGTGTGTAACACATGAGATGGGGTTTGCACGTACCGTCGCTGACCGGGTAATTTTTATGGATCGTGGGGAGATAGTGGAACAAGCTACACCTGATGAATTTTTTGCGCATCCTAAATCAGAGCGTACGAGGGCATTTTTATCGCAGGTAATCCATTAATTGAATGTTAGTTCGAAATGCAAAAAGGCCTCCGCATGGGAGGGCCTCTTCTTCTGAATAGGTGCCTGACAGTGTCCTACTCTCGCATGGCGAATGCCACACTACCATCGGCGCTACCACGTTTCACTTCTGAGTTCGGCATGGGATCAGGTCGTTGCACGGCGCTATTGCCGTCAGGCAAAAGCTTGTTAACTGCGTTGAAATGGTGCTGATACCCAGAATCGAACTGGGGACCTCATCCTTACCAAGGATGCGCTCTACCAACTGAGCCATATCAGCACACTAAAATTTGATGCCTGGCAGTGCCCTACTCTCGCATGGCGAGATGCCACACTACCATCGGCGCTACAGCGTTTCACTTCTGAGTTCGGCATGGGGTCAGGTGGTACCACTGCGCTATTGCCGCCAGGCAAAATCTGTTTTCAGAGCTTCTGCGTTCTGATTTAATCTGTATCAGGCTGAAATCTTCTCTCAATCCGCCAACACTTCTTGGGTGTTGTAAGGTTAAGCCTCACGGTTCATTAGTATGGGTTAGCTCAACGTATCGCTACGCTTACACACCCACCTATCAACGTTGTCGTCTCCAACGGTCCTTTAGGACCCTTAAGGGGTCAGGGAGGACTCATCTCAGGGCTCGTTTCCCGCTTAGATGCTTTCAGCGGTTATCTCTTCCGCACTTAGCTACCGGGCAGTGCCACTGGCATGACAACCCGAACACCAGAGGTTCGTTCACTCCGGTCCTCTCGTACTAGGAGCAGCCCCCTTCAATCCTCCAACGCCCACGGCAGATAGGGACCGAACTGTCTCACGACGTTCTGAACCCAGCTCGCGTACCACTTTAAATGGCGAACAGCCATACCCTTGGGACCGACTTCAGCCCCAGGATGTGATGAGCCGACATCGAGGTGCCAAACACCGCCGTCGATATGAACTCTTGGGCGGTATCAGCCTGTTATCCCCGGAGTACCTTTTATCCGTTGAGCGATGGCCCTTCCATTCAGAACCACCGGATCACTATGACCTACTTTCGTACCTGCTCGACCTGTCCGCTCGCAGTCAAGCTGGCTTATGCCATTGCACTAACCTCCTGATGTCCGACCAGGTTAGCCAACCTTCGTGCTCCTCCGTTACTCTTTGGGAGGAGACCGCCCCAGTCAAACTACCCACCAGGCACTGTCCGCGAGCCCGATCAGGGCCCTGCGTTAGAACATCAAACATACAAGGGTGGTATTTCAAGGACGGCTCCATGCAACTGGCGTCACACTTCAAAGCCTCCCACCTATCCTACACATCTAGGTTCAATGTTCAGTGCCAAGCTGTAGTAAAGGTTCACGGGGTCTTTCCGTCTTGCCGCGGGTACACCGCATCTTCACGGCGAATTCGATTTCACTGAGTCTCGGGTGGAGACAGCATGGCCATCGTTACACCATTCGTGCAGGTCGGAACTTACCCGACAAGGAATTTCGCTACCTTAGGACCGTTATAGTTACGGCCGCCGTTTACCGGGGCTTCGATCAAGAGCTTCGCTTGCGCTAACCCCATCAATTAACCTTCCGGCACCGGGCAGGTGTCACACCGTATACGTCCACTTTCGTGTTTGCAGAGTGCTGTGTTTTTGATAAACAGTCCCAGCCATCTGGTCACTGCGACGGCTTCAGCTCCATCCGCAAGGGACTTCACCATCAGCGAACCTTCTCCCGAAGTTACGGCACCATTTTGCCTAGTTCCTTCACCCGAGTTCTCTCAAGCGCCTTGGTATTCTCTACCCGACCACCTGTGTCGGTTTGGGGTACGATTTGATGTAATCTGAAGCTTAGAGGCTTTTCCTGGAAGCAGGGCATCAATGGCTTCCGCACCGTAGTGATTCGTCTCGTGTCTCAGTGTTGTGTCTCCGGATTTGCCTGGAACCACCACCTACACGCTTTCACCAGGACAACCGTCGCCTGGCCCACCTAGCCTTCTCCGTCCCCCCATCGCATTTTCACGTAGTGCAGGAATATTAACCTGTTTCCCATCGACTACGCCTTTCGGCCTCGCCTTAGGGGTCGACTCACCCTGCCCCATTAACGTTGGACAGGAACCCTTGGCTTCCGGCGAGGGGTTTTTCACCCGCATTATCGTTACTTACGTCAGCATTCGCACTTCTGATACCTCCAGCATGCCTCGCAACACACCTTCACAGGCTTACAGAACGCTCCCCTACCCACAACACATTCCGTCGTCGCCGCAGCTTCGGTGCATGGTTTAGCCCCGTTACATCTTCCGCGCAGGCCGACTCGACTAGTGAGCTATTACGCCTTCTTTAAATGATGGCTGCTTCTAAGCCAACATCCTAGCTGTCTGAGCCTTCCCACATCGTTTCCCACTTAACCAGAACTTTGGGAACTTAGCGGCGGTATGGGTTGTTTCCCTCTTCACGAGGACGTTAGCACCCGCCGTGTGTCTCCCGGATATTACTTACTGGTATTCGGAGTTTGCATGGGGTCGGTAAGTCGGGATGACCCCCTAGCCGAAACAGTGCTCTACCCCAGTAGATGGTTCGAGGCGCTACCTATAGCTTTGGGGAGAGCCAGCCATCTCCGGGTTTGATTGGCCTTTCACCCCAGCCACAGGTCATCCGCTAATTTTGCAACGTTAGTCGGTTCGGTCCTCCAGTTGATGTTACTCAACCTTCAACCTGCCCATGGCTACATTACCCGGTTTCGGGTCTACACCCTGCAACTAGACGCCCAGTTAAGACTCGGTTTCCCTACGGCTCCCCTATACGGTTAACCTCGCTACAAAATGTAAGTTGCTGACCCATTATACAAAAGGTACGCAGTCACCCGGAAGGGCTCCCACTGCTTGTACGTACACGGTTTCAGGTTCTATTTCACTCCCCTCACAGGGGTTCTTTTGGCCTTTCCCTCACGGTACTGGTTCACGATCGGTCAAGTCAGGAGTATTTAGCCTTGGAGGATGGTCCCCCCATATCAGACAGGATGTCACGTGTCCGCCCTACTCGATTTCACATCAGGTTTATTTTCGTGTACGGGGCTATCACCTGTATTGCCGGCTTTCCAGGACCTTCCACGAACTTCCAAGATGCTTGGGCTGCTCCCCGTTCGCTCGCCGCTACTGAGGGAATCTCGGTTGATTTCTTTTCCTCGGGGTACGTAGATGTTCCAGTTCCCCGGTTCGCCTCGCTGCGCTATGTATTCACAACGATAGCTGCGACGCTCAGTGGGTTTCCCCATTCGGAAATCCGGTTATATCGGTCATATCACCTTACCGACGCTTATCGCAGGTTAGTACGTCCTTCATCGCCTCTGACTGCCAAGGCATCCACCATGTACGCTTAGTCACTTAACCTCACAACCCCAAGAGGTTCTGTCGACTCATCTGTTTTGCGAAAATTTCAAAGATTTTGAAGAAATTTCTTGTTAATGTTTCAATTTTCAGCTTGTCCAGATTGTTAAAGAGCATATTCAAACTCACCCGAAATGAGTTCAACATCAAGGCAGGTGTCTTTCCTCGCAAAGAGAAGTGGCGTCCCCTAGGGATCGAACCCCTGTTACCGCCGTGAAGGCGGCGTCCTAGGCCTCTAGACGAAGGGGACTTGCAGTGCTTCGCACTGAGACGCTTTGCTATCACTTTGAATCAAGGCAATCTGTGTGAACACTCAACAACTTCGTCATCATTAAGGTAAGGAGGTGATCCGACCCAGGCCCCCCTAGGGTTACCTTGTTACGACTTCACCCCAGTCATCAATCACACCGTGGTAAACGCCCTCCCGAAGGTTAAGCTATCTACTTCTGGTGCAACCCACTCCCATGGTGTGACGGTGGTGTGTACAAGGCCCGGGAACGTATTCACCGCAACATTCTGATTTCGATTACTAGCGATTCCGACTTCATGGAGTCGAGTTGCAGACTCCAATCCGGACTACGACGCGCTTTATGGGATTCGCTTACTATCGCTAGGTTGCTTCTCTCTGTACGCGCCATTGTAGCACGTGTGTAGCCCTGGCCGTAAGGGCCATGATGACTTGACGTCATCCCCACCTTCCTCCGGTTTATCACTGGCAGTCTCCTTGAGTCCCACCATCGCTGGCGACAAAAGGAGCGGGGTTGCGCTTGTTGCGGGACTTAACCCAACATCTCACGAGACGAGCTGACGACAGCCATGCAGCACCTGTTCCGGTTCCCGAAGGCACTCCCGCATCTCTGCAGGATTCCCGGCATGTCAAGGCCAGGTAAGGTTCTTCGCGTTGCATCGAATTAAACGACATGCTCCACCGCTTCTGCGGCCCCCGTCAATTCATTTGAGTTTTAACCTTGTGGCCGTACTCCCAGGCGGTCGATTTAACGCGTTAGCTCCGGAAGCCACGTCTCAAGGACACAGCCTCCAAATCGACATCTTTACGGCGTGGACCACCAGGGTATCTAATCCTGTTTGCTCCCACGCTTTCGCACCTGAGCGTCAGTCTTTGTCCAGGGGGCCGCCTTCACCACCGGCATCCTACATCTCTACGCATTTCACCGCTACACCTGGGATTCTTACCCCCCTCTACAGACTCTAGCTGGACAGTTTTAAATGCAATTCCCAGGTTGAGCCCGGGGCTTTCACGTCTAACTTATCGAACCGCCTGCGTGCACTTTACGCCCAGTAATTCCGATTAACGCTTGCAGCCTCCGTATTACCGCGGCTGCTGGCACGGAGTTAGCCGATCTCTTCTGCGAGTAACGTCACAGGCCGGATTAGCTTGAGACCTTTCCTCCTCGCTGAAGTGCTTAGAACCCGAAGGCCTTCTTCACACACACGGCATGGCTGCATCAGGGTTTCCCCCATTGTGCAAGATTCCCCACTGCTGCCTCCCGTAGCAGTTTGGACCGTGTCTCAGTTCCAGTGTGGCTGATCGTCCTCTAGACCAGCTAGGGATCGTCGCCTTGGTGAGCCATTACTTCACCAACTAGCTAATCCCACCTGGGCATATCCAATCGCGCAAGGCCCGAAGGTCCCGCTTTTCCCCCTGAGGGCGTATGCGGATCAGCAGTCGTTTCCAACTGTTATCCCCCTCGACTGGGCAATTTCCCAGGCATTACTCACCGTCCGCCGCTCGCCGGAAAAAGCAGCAAGTGACTTTCCCGCTGCCGCTCTACTTGCATGTGTTAGGCCTGCCGCCAGCGTTCAATCTGAGCGATGATCAAACTTTTCAATTTAAAGTTTGATGCTCAAAGAATTAAACTTCGTAATGAATTACGTGTTCACTCTTGAGACTTGGTATTCATTTTTCGTCTTGCGACGTTAAGAATCCGTATCTTCGAGTGCCCACACAGATTGTCTGATAAATTGTTAAAGAGCAGTTGCGACGCGCTTTAGCGCACTGTCGCGAGGTGGCGTATATTACGCTTTCCTCTTTCAGAGTCAACCCTGAATTTCAGGATTTTTCTCTTCGTTGTTCCGACCATCCTGTGAAGTGTTTCACGTTGTCGTCTCAACGGAGGCGCATTATAGGGATCCCAATATTTTGCACAAGTATTTTTTTGATCTTCTTTTCTGTTTGTTGTTTTTTCACCCTTTTTGCTGCAATCGCACACAAAACGGTGCTTTTTTGCATACTAAAAGACTTGCACAAGGCCAATAATGCCCCCAAAGTCATTAGTAAATCATTTATTGCTGAGGTAAGTATGTCTGATGTTTTACGCCCATACCGCGATCTTTTTCCACAAATCGGTCAGCGCGTAATGATCGACGATAGCAGTGTCGTGATTGGTGACGTTCGTCTGGCTGATGATGTGGGGATCTGGCCGCTCGTTGTGATTCGTGGAGATGTACATTATGTACAGATCGGAGCACGCACCAATATCCAGGATGGCAGTATGTTGCATGTCACTCATAAATCCTCGTACAACCCAGATGGCAACCCATTAACCATTGGCGAAGATGTCACTGTTGGTCACAAGGTGATGCTCCACGGCTGCACCATTGGCAATCGAGTTTTGGTTGGGATGGGCTCAATTTTACTTGATGGCGCAATAGTAGAAGATGATGTGATGATTGGTGCGGGTAGTCTGGTCCCACAAAATAAACGGCTGGAGAGCGGATATCTGTATCTCGGTAGCCCCGTCAAACAGATCCGCCCGTTAAGTGATGAAGAGAAGGCTGGGTTACGCTATTCCGCGAATAATTACGTGAAATGGAAGGACGAATATCTGGATCAGGGTAACCAGACCCAGCCTTGATCATCTTCACTTTGTTCCTGAATTAAGTTGTCCGCTTCTTCTTCCAGGTCCCAGCGATGCTGACGAAAACTCGCTAACCACTGTTCTGGCGTATCTCCAGTAAAGCGATACGCCAGACTCTCGCCAGAGATCGCGCATGTCAGTTGCATACCATTCACGAGAGCGGGAAAACATACACATTTTTTATTCTCGTCCCACTCTTCCCTGTCCGGAAACTGGATGGCCTGATTCACGCGGACAATTCCTCCTGCAATTGCTTTATAACTGGTTCTACGTCAGGCAGAACACCGTGCCAGAGAAGAAAGGCATGAGCCGCCTGTGCCACCAGCATTCCTAAACCATCAGCATTACGCTTTGAGCCTCGCTGCTCACACCATGCCAGAAAAGGAGTTTTTCCTTTCTGATAGAACATGTCATAGCAATAAATGCCTGGATGAATGAGCGATGACGGGATCGCCGGAATATCACCACTGATGCCACTGGATGTTGCATTAATAATGAGATCAAACTCATGACCTTCCAGTTCGTCCATACCCAACGCCTGAATACTGCCAGTGTGCGCAAACAATTAGCCAACTCTTCCGCGCGGATACCGTTCCGATTATTCTGTCACCGCACAGTCCAGGGAAAGGAGTGGCAGTAGTACGCGCCGCGAGATGCTCCACCAGCGCCGGATAAGCAGAATACGTAAAGCCAAGGCGGATAAAAGACAGAACGTCCAGAATCGCTTAACAAGCCTACACCATCGGTATTGTCACCCAGCAGGCGTCCATCTTCTAACCGCATGAGGGTATTAACAGCACCAGCCAACGCTGCCCCGTTCAGTAGACTTCATCCGCTCTGGCGAGAGCGCCTTCTTTAAAAGGCACCATCACATAGCGCACCTTTACCACCAGCACTCAAGAAAGCGTTCAGTGTGTTGATGAAATCATTGATGGGTGCCAACACGCACCATAGGGATGTTCAATATTCAGTTGCTTAGCAAATTGCTGATGAATGAATGGCGATTTGCTGTGGGCTATCGGATTACCAAAAACAGCATAGGTTTCCATTATGTTACCCTATAGAAACCATTCACCCGTCTGGGCATGGCGGACTCTGAAGGATTTAAACGCCCCCGTTTCACCAGGCACAACCGGGAACGCCGCGCCAAATTGTGCGCGAACTTCGTCTACTGTTCGACAAGGTGGCAATCCACTCAACTTGGCACGGTAGAAGTCAGCGGTTTACCATAAGCCTCGCACAAAGCAACCACCAACGGATGGTCGGTGACTCGTACAGCAAGCGATTCAAAGCGGCCGTCAACCAGCGAGGTGTTGTCGCAGGCGCGGGAAAGACAAAGGTGACAGGACCTGCGCCAGCGGGAGAAAAATGGTTTCACGCTGCGCATCAGTCAGCATGGTGTGATCAATATAGGGTTTAAGCTGCTCGTAATTTGCCGCGATTAAAATCAGCCCCTTATCGACCGGACGCTGTTTGACTCCAACAGTCTCATCACTGCTGTATTTTCGCTATCAGGATCGCACCCAACGCCAAAACGGCTTCCGTTGGATAGGCGATGACACGTTTCTTCATTGAGGACATCTATCGCAGCTGCGATAGCGTCTATTGCAGGTTATTATTCACGTTATTATTCCGCCGAAACCGGCTTTCCACATTGTTTACTGGCACAAAAGTGTTTTACACCCTGCGCGGTTTTCTTTTCGATGAGTAGTGGATCATGACACTCAGGGCATTCTCCAGCTATGGGTTTGAAGTTAATGGCAAATTGACACTCCGGTAGCGATCGCAGGAGTGAAATGTTTTGCCATAACGGGAGCGGCGCTCGACAGATAGCCAGTCCGGCATTGGGGGCATGTAATTGTTGTTTCAGTCCGGTTTATCGATAAGTTCGGTATGCTAGCACATCAGGGTAGTTACTGCAACCAATAAACATACAAAGCGTCCCTGGCGTAATACCAGATTTGCGCCACATGCAGGGCAAACCTGCCCCTCCAGAACTTTGACAATATGTCCATCCGCTGAAGATTTCAAGGACAGGACATAGTCGCGCGCCGGATACTGTGAGCATCCCAAGAAAACGGACCGTGTTTCCCGGAATAGAATAACCAGTTCAGCCCCGCACTTTCGGCAGGACTCATTATTACGCACCGTGAACAGTGCTGATTTCGCCATAACAACTTATGCTGAATTAAAGAAATGATTAATGCAGCATACCTTCATTCACTTCAAAGAGTAATTCTTCCATTTGCTGGTACGCATTTTCGCAGCCCGGGATGTTGAACAACACCATCAGGATCACCCATTTCAGATCATCCAGTTCGAACTCTGCGTTATCCAGCGCGAGCACTCGCTCTATCACCATTTCACGAGTTTCAAGGTTGAGCACCTGAATCTGCTCAAGGAAAAGCAGAAACCCACGGCAGCTGGCATCCAGTCGTTCACACTCTTCCGGTGTATAAATACGCATGGAGAGAGGATCCGAGGCCAGTTGCATCGGTTCTGCCAACCCTTCCTGATAATCAGCAAGTTTTTCCAGCCATAGCAGGGCATTGTAGATATCTTCTCGCTCAAAACCTGCGTCGGTAAGATCCTGTTCAAGTTTGTCTTGATCCACACGCAACTCAGCTTCAGTGTGAATATAGGTTTCAAACAAATACATTAGTACGTCGAACATGGCATGCCCTCCTCAATCGGACATAGCCGCCGGGTACAGCTGCGATCCATCCTGCTAACTCCAGTTCGAGTAGTTGAGTAACTACCTCTGGCACAGGTTGGCCGGCACGTTCAGCGACGACGTCAACAGGTGTTACCTCATCTCCTACGTTAGCCAGGAGCTCAGGAAATGGCAATGCCACGTCTTGCTGATCTGGTGAATAAAATGAATTTTCAGGGGCGTCTGGCAACCAGTGCAATCCAAATTGCAAGTTTTCCAGAATTTCTTCCGGTTCCGTCACAAGAATCGCACCTTGTTTTATTAACCAGTGAGGCCCTTCGCTTCCCGGATTCCCTATTGGACCTGGCAAGGCAAAAACTTCACGCCCCTGCTCAAGCGCACAACGTGCTGTCACCAGCGAACCACTGCGCAAAGCCGCTTCCACCACCAGTACACCTTTACTTAGACCACTGATAATGCGATTTCTTCGTGGGAAATTGTAAGCAAGGGGTGGAACATCGAGGGGAAATTCCGAGACGAGAGCGCCACCCTGTTCAAACAGACTGGCAGCCAGTCGGGCATGGCGACGCGGATGAATGGTATTAAGTCCATTCCCCAATACAGCAATGCTGACGCCATTTACCTGTAAGGCCGCTTTATGCACCACACCATCGATTCCACGCGCCAGTCCACTCGTAATTGTCACTCCACACGTCGCCAGAGTTTCGCAAAATAATCGCCCCCATCGCTCGCCATACCATGAATGCGCCCGACTCCCCACTACGGCAAGCTGAAATGAATGCAGCGCGTGCAGTTCTCCTTCAACAAACAGTGCGCCGGGGTAATCTGTCGTCGCCTGAAGTTGAGGAGGATAAAATTCGCTGTCCGCAGGGATTAAATGATGGTTGGGTTGCTCCAACCAACAAAGTGAGCTTTCGATACTCTTTCGTGGAAATGAAAGAAAGCGTTGTGCCTGCCGCAATGTAAGCCCTGTTTGCTGCAATACAACCGCATCAATATGCGACTGTTTTGCCAGCCAGTGAGCGATACGGACCATATCATCGCCGTACAAGCTGCTGATGCTCATTAAACGCAGCCAAATTTCTATATCGACCATCCTTATCTCCCTGCCATAAGCAAGCCTTAGCAATCTTTGCGATTGGTCAGTGATGCTGTCAATCAAGTGATGCTGTCAATCAAGTGATGCTGTCAATCAGAGGGGGATTTGTCTAGAATAGAAGAAATAATCTTTCTAACTCCTGAACACATCTCTGGAGATTTATGTCAGTTTTGCAAGTGTTACATATTCCGGACGAGCGGCTTCGCAAAGTTGCTAAACCGGTAGAAGAAGTGAATGCAGAAATTCAGCGTATCGTCGATGATATGTTCGAGACGATGTACGCAGAAGAAGGTATTGGCCTGGCGGCAACCCAGGTTGATATCCATCAACGTATCATTGTTATTGATGTTTCGGAAAACCGTGACGAACGGCTGGTGTTAATCAATCCGGAGCTTTTAGAAAAAAGCGGCGAAACAGGCATTGAAGAAGGTTGCCTGTCGATCCCTGAACAACGTGCTTTAGTGCCGCGCGCAGAGAAAGTTAAAATTCGCGCCCTTGACCGCGACGGTAAACCATTTGAACTGGAAGCAGAGGGTCTGTTAGCTATCTGTATTCAGCATGAGATGGATCACCTGGTTGGCAAACTGTTTATGGATTATCTGTCACCGCTGAAACAACAACGAATTCGTCAGAAAGTTGAAAAACTGGATCGTCTGAAAGCCCGGGCTTAAGGATAAGAACTAACGTGTCAGAATCACTACGTATTATTTTTGCGGGTACACCTGACTTTGCAGCGCGTCATCTCGACGCGCTGTTGTCTTCTGGTCATAACGTCGTTGGCGTGTTCACCCAGCCAGACCGACCGGCAGGACGCGGTAAAAAACTGATGCCCAGCCCGATTAAAGTTCTGGCTGAGGAAGAAGGTCTGCCCGTTTTTCAACCTGTTTCCCTGCGTCCACAAGAAAACCAGCAACTGGTCGCCGATTTGCAGGCTGATGTTATGGTCGTCGTCGCCTATGGTTTAATTCTGCCTAAAGCTGTGCTGGAGATGCCGCGTCTTGGCTGTATCAACATTCATGGTTCACTGCTGCCACGCTGGCGCGGTGCTGCACCAATCCAACGCTCACTATGGGCGGGTGATGCAGAAACTGGTGTAACCATTATGCAAATGGATGTTGGTTTAGACACCGGTGACATGCTCTATAAGCTCTCCTGCCCGATTACTGCAGAAGATACCAGTGGTACGCTGTACGACAAGCTGGCAGAGCTTGGCCCACAAGGGCTTATCACCACGTTGAAACAATTGGCAGACGGCACGGCGAAACCAGAAGTTCAGGACGAAACTCTTGTCACTTACGCCGAGAAGTTGAGTAAAGAAGAAGCGCGTATTGACTGGTCACTTTCGGCAGCACAGCTTGAACGCTGCATTCGCGCTTTCAACCCATGGCCAATGAGCTGGCTGGAAATTGAAGGACAGCCGGTTAAAGTCTGGAAAGCGTCGGTCATTGATACGGCAACCAACGCTGCACCAGGAACGATCCTTGAAGCCAACAAACAAGGCATTCAGGTTGCGACTGGTGATGGCATCCTGAACCTGCTCTCGTTACAACCTGCGGGTAAGAAAGCGATGAGCGCGCAAGACCTCCTGAACTCTCGTCGGGAATGGTTTGTTCCGGGCAACCGTCTGGTCTGATAGTCCACTCTTCTAAGCCCGGTCTTGCCGAGCATTTTTATACTTATGAAAAAACAACGTAATTTACGTAGCATGGCGGCCCAGGCCGTTGAACAAGTCGTCGAGCAAGGGCAATCATTAAGCAACATTCTGCCACCGCTCCAGCAAAAAGTTTCCGATAAAGACAAAGCACTTCTTCAAGAGTTGTGCTTTGGCGTACTGCGTACGCTTTCGCAGTTAGACTGGCTGATTAATAAGTTAATGGCCCGTCCGATGACCGGCAAACAGCGCACTGTGCATTACCTGATTATGGTTGGTTTGTATCAACTGCTTTATACCCGCATTCCACCTCATGCTGCGCTGGCTGAAACG
Organism: Shigella flexneri; assembly: GCA_048288465.1. Classification (GTDB taxonomy): domain Bacteria; phylum Pseudomonadota; class Gammaproteobacteria; order Enterobacterales; family Enterobacteriaceae; genus Enterobacter; species Enterobacter flexneri_B. The sequence continues at coordinate 3,320,572 of CP182556.1, forward strand.
GTTGAAGGCGCTATCGCAATTAAGCGTCCGCAACTTAAAGGGTTGATTAACGGTGTATTACGCCAGTTCCAGCGTCGGCAAGAAGAGTTATTAGCCGAGTTTAATACCCGTGATGCACGTTATCTGCATCCTTCCTGGTTGCTGAAGCGTCTGCAAAAAGCGTATCCAGAGCAGTGGCAATCCATCGCCGAAGCCAATAACCAGCGTCCGCCAATGTGGCTGCGTATTAATCGTACGCATCATTCCCGCGACAGCTGGCTTGCATTGCTGGATGAAGCAGGAATGAAAGGTTTCCCGCATGCGGATTACCCTGATGCTGTACGGCTGGAAACACCTGCACCTGTTCATGCGCTACCTGGTTTTGAAGACGGATGGGTTACCGTTCAGGATGCATCAGCACAAGGTTGCATGACCTGGCTTGCGCCACAAAACGGTGAACACATCTTGGATCTTTGTGCCGCCCCCGGCGGTAAAACAACGCATATCCTTGAGGTGGCACCAGAAGCGCAGGTTGTTGCGGTTGATATTGACGAACAGCGCCTCTCTCGCATTTACGACAATTTAAAACGCCTTGGTATGAAGGCAACCGTGAAACAAGGTGATGGCCGTTACCCTTCCCAATGGTGTGGCGAGCAACAGTTTGATCGCATTTTATTAGATGCGCCTTGTTCAGCAACGGGGGTGATTCGTCGCCATCCAGATATTAAATGGTTACGTCGCGATCGCGATATCCCGGAACTCGCGCAATTGCAGTCTGAAATTCTCGACGCCATTTGGCCGCATTTAAAATCCGGTGGAACCCTGGTCTATGCCACCTGTTCGGTGTTACCGGAAGAGAATAGCCTGCAGATTAAAGCCTTTTTGCAACGTACCGCTGATGCCGAACTTTGCGAAACAGGAACACCAGAGCAACCGGGTAAACAAAATCAGCCTGGTGCCGAAGAGGGCGACGGCTTCTTTTACGCTAAGCTAATCAAAAAGTGATGAGATAACGGGTCGCGACTGATGAAAATTATCATTCTGGGTGCCGGCCAGGTTGGCGGCACACTGGCGGAAAACCTGGTTGGCGAGAAGCGACGATGTCTGTTGTCGATACCAACGGTGAGCGTATACGGAGCCTTCCAGGATAAATCCGACCTGCGAGTCGTGCCAGGGGCATGGCTCTCATCCACGCGTATCCGGGGGAGGACGTGCCGACGACGCCGATATGCTGGTTGCTGTAACCAGTTAGATGAAACCGATATGGTTGCTGCAGGATCCTACTCACTTTTCGACACCCTTAATCGCATCGCTGGCATCCGCTCACGGACGACTGGTCCGCGATGCCGATCAGCTATTTGATTGTCGGATGCCTATGATTTGATCATCTGATATCACACAGGAGCGAATCTGGTTATCGATAATATTTACCGACTGAGTGAGTATCCAGGCGCATTGCAGGTGAGGTGAACTTCGCTGAGGGGTAAAGTCAGCCTCGCTGTAGTTAAAGCCTATTATGGCAGCTCACTAATTGGTAATGCACTTTCGACCATGCGCGAACATATGCCACATATCGATACTCGTGTGGCAGCAATTGTCCGCCACGATCGCCCATTCGTCCACAAGTTCGACCATTGTTGAAGCTGGTGATGAAGTGTTCTTTCTACCACTCACGGCATCTGCCGCGGTGATGAGTGAATTACAGCGACTGGAAAAACCGTATAAGCAAATCATGCTGGTTGGTGGCGGTGATGTGGTGCAGGGCTGGCGCGTGCGTCTGGAAAAAGATTACAGCGTAGAGACTAGACGAACGTAATCAGCAGCGCGCTGCCGAACTGGCGGGAGAAAAGTTGCGGATTGCAATCGTCTTTTTTGGTAATGGGATCAGAACTGCTGGCTGAAGAACATATCGATCAGTTAATCTGTTGTACCCATAGCCGACGGTGGCGGAGCCAATGTCGTCTGTCCCGCCATGCTTGCCAAACGTATGGGTCGAAAAAGGTGATGGTCTGAATCCAGCGTCGCGCTTATGTGGATCTGGTTCAGGGGAGCGTGATCGATATTGCAATTTCACCACAACAAGCAACTATTTCTGCGTTGCTTAGCCATGTGCGAAAAGCAGATATTGTTGGTGTTTCCTCATTGCGCCGCGGCGTAGCAGAAGCTATTGAAGCCGTTGCTCACGGTGATGAAAGCACCTCACGCGTTGTCGGCAGAGTCATTGACGAAATCAAGCTACCGCCAGGAACGATTATTGGAGCGGTGGTACGTGGAAACGACGTGATGATTGCCAATGACAATCTGCGCATTGAGCAAGGCGATCACGTAATTATGTTCCTCACAGATAAAAAGTTTATTACCGACGTCGAAAGACTCTTCCAGCCAAGCCCTTTCTTCTTGTAATTAATAAGGCGTCTAATGACGCCTTATTATTTCCCTTTGATTATCAAGGATTAATTAAATTCATTCCTGGCAGGAAAATGGCTTAACATTTGTTAGACGTAAGCGCCCCATCAGCGACGTCTTGTGAAAATTGTCCTGTCTGGCAACAATCGCGCCCATCTATATTGATGGACACGAACGATGAATTCCCAGACAACAAAAGATATTCCCTGCTTCCGTTCTTATTTGCCTGATGCCCTGCGTTTAAGATTTGAAGATAAACTGACCATCCGGGCCATCGCTCAGCGTCTGGGTCTCAGTCATTCCACAATACATACGCTTTTTCAGCGATTTCTTGCATCCGGTATCGCATGGCCATTGCCCGATTCAGTTTCATTCGCTCAACTTGACGCCATCCTTTATGCCAACAGAAAGAAGGAATTAACAGAGCCTCAAATCAGAGAAGGCTCATGGCGAAAAGAACGGCGAACCAGCTATAGCCGTGAATTTAAGGTCCGTCTGGCTAAGCAGGCATTACAGCCTGGGGCTGTTGTTGCCCGGATCGCCAGAGAACACGATATCAATAATAACCTGCTGTTTAAATGGAAAAGCCAGTACGAGGACGGCTTACTGAGCGATGATGACATACAGGAATGCATGCCTGTCCCGGTGGCACTGACTGATACGCCGGAGCCGACCAGACCAGTTACAAATCCCTTCTGGCGTAACAAGCATGATGAGCGCCCTGAGGGGGCTCCCGGAAACGTCCCACGGTGCGAGCTGCATCTTAAATCAGGTGTGGTAAAACTGTTTGACCCTCTCACTCCGGAACTGTTACGGGCGCTAATCCGCGAAATGAAAGGGGGTATCCGATGATAACGCTGCCGACCGGTACCAAAATCTGGATCATCGCTGGCATCACAGATATGCGTTGTGGCTTCAATGGCCTGGCTTCGAAGGTGCAGAACACGCTGAAAGATGACCCGTTCTCCGGGCATATCTTCGTCTTCCGGGGCCGCAGTGGCAAAATGGTGAAAATACTGTGGGCCGATCGTGACGGGTTATGCCTGTTCGCCAAACGCCTGGAACGGGGCCGCTTCGTCTGGCCGGTGACCCGGGAAGGGAAAGTGCACCTGACGCCGGCTCAGTTATCCATGCTACTGGAGGGGATCGCGTGGCCACATCCCAAACGGACAGAACGGCCTGGTATCCGGATATAACCCGTGATAAAACAAGGGAATGAACAATGAACTCCCCGATGATATTGAGCTGCTTAAAGCCATGTTGCGTAAGCAACAGAGTCGGCTTCGACAGTATGCCTGTCAGGTCGCGGGCTATGAGCAGGAAATTGAACGGCTGAAAGCGCAACTCGACAGGTTGCGTCGTATGTTGTTCGGCCAGAGTTCAGAGAAAAAGCGTCATAAGCTTGAAAATCAGATCCGACAGGCAGAAAAACGACTGTCGGAACTGGAAAACCGGCTGAACACAGCCAGAAATCTTCTGGAAGATGCATCGTCAGTCACAGATTCACCTGACACCAGTCCCCCGTCAGAAAACCCGATCGCCAGTAAGCCTGAATTCCCGGGACGAAAATCTTCACGAAAACCGCTGCCGGCAGAACTTCCCCGGGAGACACATCGCCTTCTGCCTGCTGAAACCAGTTGCCCGGCCTGTGGAGGTGTTCTGAAAGAAATGGGGGAAACAATCTCAGAGCAACTGGATATCATTAATACCGCCTTTAAAGTTATCGAAACCATACGTCCCAAACTGGCCTGTAGCCGGTGTGATGTCATCGTTCAGGCACCACTTCCCCCTAAACCGATCGAACGCGGTTATGCCAGTGCAGGGTTACTTGCACGGATCCTGGTCAGCAAATATATGGAACATATCCCTTTATATCGCCAGTCAGAAATATACGCGCGACAGGGCGTGGAGCTGAGCCGTAATACCATGGTGCGCTGGGTATCAGAAATGGCAGACAAACTCCGTCCTCTGTATATAGCGCTGAATGACTATGTTCTGGAGGCAGGAAAGGTGCACGCAGATGACACTCCGGTGAAAGTACTGGCCCCGGGGAACGGAAAGACGAAAACGGGTCGTCTGTGGGTATACGTCAGGGATGATCGTAATGCGGGTTCATCCCTGCCGGCAGCCGTCTGGTTCGCGTATTCGGCAGATCGCAAAGGAGAACATCCGCAGCTCCACCTGGCAAAGTATCAGGGCGTACTGCAGGCTGATGCCTATGCAGGTTATAACGTACTGTACGAAACGGGCCGGGTGAAGGAAGCCGGGTGCCTGGCCCACGCCCGCCGAAAAACCCATGACGAGGATGTGCGCCGTCCGACAGAAATGACTCAGGAAGCGCTCAGACGGATAGCAGAGTTATACGACATAGAAGCGGAGATACGTGGCAGTCCGGCAGAGGAACGGCTTGCAGTCAGAAAAGCCAGAAGCGTCCAGTTGATGCAGTCGTTGTACGACTGGATACAGTTGCAGAGGAAAACGCTGTCGAAACATGCGGAGATGGCGAAGGCGTTCGACTATATCCTGAATCACTGGAATGCGCTGAACGAGTTCTGTCGTGACGGCCGGGTGGAAATAGACAACAACATCGGTGAAAACGCGTTACGATCGGTGGCGGTTGGAAGAAAAAATTATCTCTTTTTCGGCTCAGACAAGGGAGGAGAAAGTGCGGCGATCATCTACAGTCTGCTGGTCACCTGCAAACAGAACGAAGTGGAGCCGGAGGACTGGTTGCGCGAAGTGATCGAGAAGCTCAATGACTGGCCGTCGAACCAAGTGCATGAACTGCTGCCCTGGAACTTCTCGTCTGTAAAATAATCCTTACGCTACGTACTTCTCGGGGCGCTTACTGATTTGAGGCTCTGTTAATTCCTTCTTTCTGTTGGCATAAAGGATGGCGTCAAGTTGAGCGAATGAAACTGAATCGGGCAATGGCCATGCGATACCGGATGCAAGAAATCGCTGAAAAAGCGTATGTATTGTGGAATGACTGAGACCCAGACGCTGAGCGATGGCCCGGATGGTCAGTTTATCTTCAAATCTTAAACGCAGGGCATCAGGCAAATAAGAACGGAAGCAGGGAATATCTTTTGTTGTCTGGGAATTCATCGTTCGTGTCCATCAATATAGATGGGCGCGATTGTTGCCAGACAGGACAATTTTCACAAGACGTCGCTGATGGGGCGCTTACCAAAAAGAGTACAGCTATTGTAGATAAGTGGGGATACTACGGGTATAAAAAAACCCGCCGGGGCGGGTTTTTTTACATTGCTTCAGATTACTCTGCAGCAGCTTCTGCTTTCTCTGAACGATCAACCAGCTCGATGTAAGCCATCGGCGCGTTGTCGCCTGCACGGAAGCCACACTTCAGAATACGAGTGTAACCACCGGCACGGCTCGCGAAACGCGGGCCCAGTTCGTTAAACAGTTTTGCCACGATCTCGTTATCACGAGTACGGGCGAATGCCAGACGACGATTAGCAACGCTATCAGTCTTGGCAAGAGTAATCAGCGGCTCAACTACGCGGCGCAGCTCTTTCGCTTTAGGCAGAGTCGTCTTGATGATTTCATGACGAACCAGTGAACCTGCCATATTGCGGAACATAGCCTGGCGATGGCTGCTGTTGCGGTTCAGTTGACGACCACTCTTACGATGGCGCATGACCTTATCCTTCTCAGTAAAACCTTAACCTGTGATCCGGTTACTCGTCAGCGATGCTTGCCGGTGGCCAGTTTTCCAAGCGCATGCCCAGAGACAGTCCACGGGAAGCCAGCACGTCTTTAATCTCAGTAAGAGATTTTTTACCAAGGTTAGGCGTTTTAAGGAGCTCAACCTCGGTACGCTGTACCAGATCACCGATATAGTGGATAGCTTCTGCTTTAAGGCAGTTAGCAGAGCGGACAGTCAATTCCAGATCGTCAACAGGGCGCAGCAGGATCGGATCGAACTCTGGTTTCTCTTCTTTCACTTCAGGCTGACGTACATCACGTAAGTCAACGAAGAGTTCCAGTTGCTCTGCCAGAATAGTGGCGGAACTACGGATGGCTTCTTCCGGATCCCAGAGGTACCATCGGTCTCCATGTCGATAACCAGCTTGTCCAAGTCGGCGCGCTGTTCCACATGTGCCGCCTCCAACATCTAGGTGATGCGAACGATGGGGCTGAACGCGGAGTTCAGCAGCAGGCGACCGATAGGACGCTCTTCATCATCGTTGTGAACACGAGCAGAAGCAGGCACATAACCACGACCACGCTGAACTTTTCAGGCGCATGCTCATCTCAGCATTTGCACCAGTCAGGTGGCAGATTATGTGTCCCGGGTTTACGATCTCGACTTCATCACCGTGAGTGATATCACCAGCGGTAACGGGCCTGTTCCAGACTGGTCAGGGACAGAGTTACCTCGTCCTTGCCTTCCAGCTTCACAGCGATACCTTTCAGGTTGAGCAGGATTTCAGAATGTCTTCCTGTACACCTCTTCTTCGCTGCTGACCGTGCAGTACTCCGTCGATTCCTCTAGATTTTAGTAACCGCACAACCGGCATAGATGACAGCAAGATACGACGCAGGCGTATCGCCCAGCGTGTGGCCAAAGCCACGCTCAAGCGGCTCGAGAGTCACTTTCGCGTGAGTCGGGCGAACTTGCTCGATGTCAACTAGCCGCGGTTTAAAGAAAATCTGTTACAGAACCCAGCATTGTGTCCTCTCTTTAAGAAGCTAGCTTTACTTGGAGTAGTCTACTATTGGAGCTGTTCGTTAATGTTGGTACAGGTCGGAACGCTCCTGGGTAGGCGCTTGAGGCACCTTCCAATCTCAGCAGCGTCAACCTCTACCCAAGTCGGCTCGCGCTTACCAGCAACTTCCAGGGAAGCTTTGATACGCGCTTGCTTCTTAGCCTTCTGCGAACGCAGATCACGTCCTCAGGGATACCTGAGAAGAAAGGACATTTCACAACGCGGCCGTTTACCATGATGGCTTTGTGGCTCACCAGCTGACGAGATTCAGACGAGTGGCGCCGAGCTCATGCGGTAGATGATGTTGTCCAGTACGACCTTCCAGCAGCTGCAACAGGTTTCATCCGTGTTACCCTTTTGACGGGCAGCGTCGCGGTAGTTGCGAAACTTGTTTTTCCAATATGCCGTAAAGATACCAGCGGCACCCTTTGGTTTCTCGCGCAGTTGCACACCGTAGTCGGACAGACGCGCTTTACGCGCACCGTGTTGACCAGGAACGGTGTCAATCTTGCACTTAGAATCAATCGCACGAACACCAGACTTCAGGAAGAGGTCGGTGCCCTCACGACGGCTGGGCTTAAGCTTAGGACCTGGATATCTTGCCATTCTCTTCTCAACAATCCCAGACCAAGTAGCTACAGCGTTACGCGCCTCTTTCTCTGCAGGACGACAACCGTTGTGCGGATTGGAGTCACATCTAGAATGTTAGTGATGCGGAGTCAGCCGCGTTCAGAGCGCGGATGGGTCACTACCGGGACCTGGAACCTTCGACCATGACTTCCAGGTTCTTCACGCGAATTTCTTTGGCGATTTCACCAGCACGCTCAGCAGCTACCTGGGCAGCAAACGGATGGACTTACGGAACGACGGAAACCGGAACCACCAGAGGTAGCCCAGACACAGCATTGCCCGACGGTCAAGTATGGTCACGATCGCGTTGTTGAAAGATGCATGAACGCTAACACCCAGTCGTCTGACTCTGGCTCTTCAACGCGCTTGCGAGCACGAGTCGGAGTTTTAGCCATTTTCTACCTTCCCGTTACTTCTTGATAGCCTTGCGCGGACCCTTACGGGTACGAGCGTCTGTCTTGGACGTTCTCACCACGAACAGGCAGGCTACGACGGTGACGTAAAACCACGGGCAGCAACCCAGATCCATCAATTGCTTGATGTTCATGGTATCTTATGACGCAGGTCACCTTCGACGGTGAATTTACCTACTTGTTCACGCAGACTTCTATCTGAGCTTCGTCCAGGTCTTTAATTTTCACATTCTTTAGCCATACCTGGCTGTGGCACAGGATGGCCTTGGAGCGGGTACTACCTACGCCATAAATAGCAGTCAACGAAAATGACCGGCACGCTTATGGTCAGGAAATGTCAAAACGCGATACGGGCCACCATTTCTACTCCTACTATATAGAGATAACGGACCAGCCCACAGCTCGCCGTGAAGCGGATACGCGGCGGTTAACCAAGACACAACAAAGTTGGTGGCTATATTAGCCAGCACAACGTTCGTTTGGAAGACTAACCGTAAAAAATTAGCCTTGGCGCTGTTTATGCTTTGGCTCGGTCTGCAAATCACACGCACCACACCGTGACGCTTGATGATTTTGCAGTTACGGCAGATTGCCTTAACGGTAGCAACTAACTTTCATTGTGATTTCCGTAACTACGCCGACCTTTAGCGGCCGTAGCCCTTCAGGTTGGCCTTCCTCAGCGACCATCGCCATATTGATGAGACATCATATGGGTCTGAACCTGAGCCATGAAGTCCATGATAACTACCACGATAATCAGCAGCGAGGTGCCACCGAAGTAGAACTGTACGTTCCAGGTAGTCAACATCAGGAACTTGGGTACCAGAGATATAAAGGTAATATAGAGCGCACCTGCCAATGTCAGGCGAGTCATAACCTTATCGATGTAACGTGCTGCTTGGCTTGCTGGGTGCATTGCAGAAGGCACCGGACTTCTTCAGGTTATCTGCTGTTTCGCGCGGGTTGAACACCAACGCCGTATAGAAGAAACAGAAGAAGATAATTGCTGCCGCATAGAGTATCTCATAAGGCAGTTACCCGGCTGCAAATAGAGCGAAATTGTTGTCAGCCAGGTCCAACCCGTTCCGCTGCCGAACCAGGACGCAATGGTACCCGGGAAGAGGATGATCTTGGATGCGAAAATTGCAGGATTCACACCCGCCATATTCACTTTCAGCGGTAGATGTGTGCTTTGTGCAGCAACAACTCGGCGACCTTGCTGACGTTCGCGTAGTTAACCACAATACGACGTTACCACGCTCCACAAATACCACAAAGAACGTCACTGCGAATACTAGTATCCCACCAACAGCAACAGGAGGATGTGCAGGTCGCCTTGACGTGCTTGTTCGATGTGTGGGCCATGGCTGCAGGATACGGCGACAATACCGGCGAAGATAATGATTGAGATACCATTGCCGATACCTCGTTCGTAATCTGTTCCCCAACCACATCAGGAACATCGTTCCTGTGACCAGAGTACAACGGCGGTGAATAGAAAGCAAAACCGGATTAGTCAGAGTCCTTGCATACAGGGCGTATTCGGCAGACCGGTTGCAATACCAATGGCCTGGAATGTTCCCAACACCAGCGTGCCGTAACGGGTGTATTGGCTAATCTTGTGACGGCCGGATTCACCTCTTCTTAAGTTCAGCCAAAGTAGGGTGAACCACAGTCAGCAACTGGATAATGATCGACGCCGAATGTACGGCATGATCCCCAGTGCAAGAGTAGAAGCACGGGAGAGTGCACCACCACGAACATGTTGAACATCTCAATGATGGTGCCTCGTTGTTGGTCGAGAGCATGGCCAGTACGGCGGCATCAATACCAGGGATCGGAATAAAAGAGCCTGCACGGAACACGATAATTGCCCCGAGAACGAAGAGCAGTCTGCGCTTCAGCTCTGCTTAAGCCACCTTTGGCCTTTAACATCCAATCCTGGTTTTTAGCCATTGCTACTTATTCCTCGATTTTACCGCCAGCAGCTTCGATGGCTGCACGTGCACCCTTGGTGACACCAGGCGACGAACAGTCACAGCACGTCGTTAGTCGCCAGACAGGATCACTTTAGCGAACACGATCGGTTTCCGGTAATGTACCGCTTTCAGGTGTCAGGTCTACCACACCACCTTCTACCACGGCCAGGTCAGATCGACGCACTTCGGCGGAATCGAAGATTTGCGAGAAGGAAACCGAACTTCGGCAGACGACGTTCACAGGCATCTGGCTACCTTCGAAACCGCGGCGTCGCCACCGCCGGAACGAGAGGTTTGACCTTTGAGACCACGACCACCGGCTTACCGAGGCCAGAACCGATACCACGGCCCAGGCGTTACGCGCTTGGAGCCAGCGGCCGGAGACAGAGTATTCAGACGCATCGCTTAGCCCTCAACTTTAACCATGATGGAAACCCGGTTGATCATGCCGCGTACGCAGGAGTATCTTCCAGCTCTACGGTGTGACCAATGCGACGCAGACCCAGACCACGCAGAGTCGCCTTGTGCTTTGGCAGACGGCCGATTGAGCTGCGAGTTTGAGTATTTTTACAGTGTTAGCCATGGTTTAATTACCCAGAATTTCTTCAACGGCTACACCACGCTTGGCCGCGAAATTTCTGGTGAATTCGACGTGAACCAGAGCGTCAACAGTTGCGCGAACAACGTTGATTGGGTTGGTGGAACCGTATGCTTTGGCCAGCACGTTGTGGATACCAGCGACTTCCAGTACGGCACGCATGGCGCCGCCTGCAATGATACCGGGACCTTTGGAGGCCGGCTCATGAACACGGTGGAACCCGTGTGAACGCCCTCACGGGTGGTGCAGGGTGCCGTTGTTCAGCTCAACCTTGTTCAGGTTACGCTTAGCCTGTTCCATCGCCTTTGAATGGCGGCCGGAACTTCACGGGCCTTACCGTAACCGTAACCTACACGGCCGTTACCATCACCACTACGGTCAACGCGGTGAAGGAGATTACGACCACCTTTAACGGTTTTCGATACACGGTTTCTGCAATCAGCTTTTCTTGCAGTTCGCCGGCTTGTTTTTCGATGTGAGCCATCTTCGACTCCTAGCTAGAACTGAAGACCAGCGTCACGAGCAGCGGTAGCCAGAGCCACACGACCGTGATATTGGAACCGGAACAATGGAAGGATACGTTCTGATGCCTTTGGCAATAGCGCGCTCAGCGATAGCCTTACCTACAGCGGTAGCAGCATCTTGTTACCGGTGTAGTTCAGAGCTTCACTGATGGCTTTCTACTGTGGAAGCAGAGGCCAGAACTTCGGAACCGTTGCTGCAATAACCTGTGCGTAGATATGACGCGGGGTACGGTGAACAACCAGACGGGTAGCTCCCAATCCTGGATCTTTCCGAGCACGAGTAGCACGACGGAGACGAGCTGTTTCTTGTCCATAGTGTTACCTTACTTCTTCTTAGCTTCTTTAGTACGCACTTGCTCGTTGGCATAGCGTACACCCTTGCCCTTGTAGGGCTCCGGAGCGCGGTAAGCACGGATATCGGCGGCGACTTGGCCAACCAGCTGCTTGTCCACACCACGCAGAACGATCTCGGTGGCGGACGGACATTCAGCGGTGACACCAGCCGGCAGCGCATGCTCTACCGGGTGAGAGAAGCCCAGTGCCAGCGCAACAGCATTGCCCTTGATGGAGGCTTTGTAACCTACACCAACCAGCTGCAGCTTCTGAAGCCTTGGGTAACACCGATTACCAGTTGGTTCACCAGGGCACGCGTACCGGCCGTGCCCAACCGTCTGCGTTACCGTCACGCGGCCGAAGGTCAGGGTATTATCTGCTTGTGTCACTTCTACACCGACGTTGAGAGTACGAGTCAGCTCGCCACCTTTGATGGTAATAACTTGACCGTTCAATTCACCTCACGCCAGCAGGAATAACGACCGGTGCTTCGCAACGCGAGACATTTCCGACCTCCGATTAGGCTACGTAGCAGATGATTTCACCACCCAGGCTTGCCTGGCGCGCAGCACGATCGGTCATCACACCTTTAGACGTGGAAACGACTGCAATACCAGACCCGCCATGACTTTCGGCAGTCATCTTTACGTTTGTAGATGCGCAGACCGGGACGGCTGACGCGTTGGATGCTTTCTACAACCGCTTGCCCTGGAAATACTTCAGGTGATTTCCAGTTCCGGTTTCGCGTCACCAGCTACGTTATAGCCAGCGATGTAACCTTCTTCCTTCAGCACTTTGGCGATAGCCACTTTCAGCTTGGAAGAAGGCATGGAAACCGCGGCTTTGCTCGCCGCCTGACCGTTACGGATGCGGGTCAGCATATCCGCGATCGGATCTTGCATGCTCATAGTCTTACTCCCGTGATTCGATTGTGACTTACCAGCAGCCTTTTTGAGGCCCGGGATTTCACCCTCATGGCTGCTCACGGACCTTAATGCGGGTGAGGCCGAACTTCCGCGGAAACCGTGCGGACGACCGTGATGTTGCAACGGTTACGCTGGCGGGACGGGCTGGAATCACGCGGCAGGTTGCAGTTGAGACAGCATCCCAACGCGCTTCTTCAGAAGCGTTCACATAGCGATGATAGCTTTCAGTTCGGCGCTTGGTCGCGAGTACTTGGCGGCCAGCTTCGCGCTTTGCTTCACGTGCTTTCATGGATGCTTAGCCATAACCCTACCTTACTTGCGGAACGGGAAGTTAAAGGCAGCCAGCAGAGCACGGCCTTCTTCGTGGATTCGCGGAAGTGGTGATGGTGATATCCAGACCACGGACGCGATCGACCTTGTCATAGTCGATTTCCGGGAAGATGATTTGCTCACGGACGCCCATGCGTAGTTACCACGACCGTCGAACGACTGGCGTCAGGCCACGGAAGTCACGGATACGAGGTACAGCAAAAATCAGCCGTTCGAGGAACTCCCACATACGCTCGCCACGCAGGGTTACTTTACAGCCGATCGGGTAGCCTTCACGGATCTTGAAGCCCGCAACAGATTTGCGTGCTTTGGTGATGAGCGGTTTCTGACGGGAGAATGGAGCCATATCGGCAGCTGCGTTTTCCAGCAGTTTTTTGTAGAAATCGCTTCACCAACACCCATGTTCAGGGTGATTTTCTAGATCCGAGGGACTTGCATGATAGTCTTGTAATTGAACTCGCTTGCAGTTCATTTACTACATCGGATTTGTAGTAATCATGCAGTTTCGCCATCGTTACTCCAAATTACTTCATAGTTTCGCTGTTGGATTTGAAGAAACGGACTTTCTTGCCGTCTTCGAATCGAAAGCCTACGCGGTCAGCCTTGCCAGTGGCAGAGTTGAACAGCGCTACGTTAGATACATCGATGGGGGCTTCTTTGTGACGATGCCGCCCGGTTGATCCAGGGCCGGAACCGCTTTGGTGTTTCTTCACCTGGTTGATGCCTTCCACAATGACCTTGCCGGAACAGGACTTGGTGACTTTGCCACGCTTGCCCTTGTCTTTGCCGGTTAACACGATTACTTCGTCTTCGCGACGGATTTTCGCTGCCATGATTCACTCCTTACAGTACTTCGGGTGCCAGGGACACAATCTTCATGAACTTCTCGTTACGGAGTTCACGGGTCACCGGGCCAAAAATACGCGTACCGATTGGCTGCTCGCTGTTGTTGTTAAGCAACACACGCATTGCCGTCGAAACGGATGACAGAGCCGTCCGGACGACGAACGCCTTTACTGGTGCACACCACTACCGCGTTATACACATCACCTTTTTTCACCTTACCGCGAGGAATGGCTTCCTTGATGGAACCTTGATGATGTCGCCGACGCCTGCATAACGACGGTGCGAACCACCCAGAACCTTGATACACATTACACTGCGAGCGCCGGAGTTGTCGGCAACACCCAGCATACTTTGCATCTGGATCATTTAGTGCTCCGCTTTGTCAACTACTGCTGACCCCGAAAATCAGGTCGTTAAAAATGCCCATATCGAGGGCGCGAAATTATAACACAGCTATCATGGATAAGGGTAGAAAAATAAACGGCTCATTTCTGAGCCGTTTGTTGGTTAGAGAGTGTACTGTATTACAGAACCGCTTTTCTACAACGCGAACCAGCGTCCAGGACTTAGTCTTGGACAGCGGACGGCAGTCGCGGATTTCGACGACGTCACCGATCCGCACTCGTTGTTCTCGTCATGTACGTGCAGTTTGGTCGTACGCTTGATGAATTTTCCGTAGATTGGGTGCTTACAAAACGTTCGATAGCGACGACAATGGATTTCTCCATTTTGTCGCTAACGACGCGACCTTGCAGAGTACGGATTTTGTCGGTCATTACGCACCCGCCTTCTCGTTCAGTAAAGTCTTAACGCGTGCGACGTCGCGACGCACTTGCTTCGACAGGTGAGACTGTTCCAGCTGGCCTTTGCAGCCTGCATGCGCAGGTTGAACTGCTCACGCAGCAGGTTCAGCAGCTCGGGTTCAGCTCTTCGACGCTCTTCTCACGCAGCTCTTTTGCTTTCATTACATCACCGTCTTAGTTACGAAGGTGGTTTTAATCGGCAGTTTCGCTGCTGCCAGCTGAATGCTTCACGGGCCAGCTCTTCCGGAACACCATCCATTTCATACAGGACTTGCCCGGCTGAATCAAGGCAACCCAATATTCCACGTTACCTTACCTTTACCCATACGCACTGCCAGCGGCTTTTCAGTGATGGGTTTGTCCGGGAACACACGGATCCAGATCTTGCCTTGACGCTTAACTGCACGGGTCATGGCACGACGTGCTGCTTCGATCTGACGGGCAGTCAGACGACCACGGCCAACAGCTTTCAGGCCGAAGCTACCGAAGCTAACTTCGTTCCCTGCGCCAGACCGCGGTTACGACCCTTGTGGCGTTTGCGGAATTTTGTACGCTTTGGTTGTAACATCAGCGACTCTCCTTACTTAGGCCTTACGCTGCTGCTTTTTAGGCTGAGCAGCCGGATCGGTTGTTCAACAGCAGCCATACCGCCCAGGATCTCGCCTTTGAAGATCCACACTTTAACGCCGATTACACCGTAAGTGGTGTGCGCTTCAGAGGTGGTGTAGTCGATGTCAGCACGCAGGGTGTGCAGCGGTACACGACCTTCGCGGTACCATTGGTACGTGCGATTTCCGCGCCGCCCAGACGGCCGCTAACTTCAACTTTGATACCTTTGGCACCCAGGCGCATTGCGTTCTGTACAGCACGCTTCATCGCACGACGGAACATAACGCGACGTTCCAGCTGAGAAGTGATGCTGTCGGCAACCAGTTTTCCGTCCAGCTCCGGCTTACGGACTTCGGCAATGTTGATCTGAGCAGGCACGCCAGCGATGGCGGCTACGACTTTGCGCAGTTTTTCTACGTCTTCGCCTTTTTGCCGATCACGATACCCGGACGAGCGGTGTGAATGGTTACACGGATGCTCTTGGCCGGACGCTCGATGGCGATTCGGATAAGGACGCTTTCGCCAGTTCCTTGGTCAGGTACTGACGTACTTTAAAATCGCTGTCAGGTTGTCAGCGAAGTCTTTGGTGTTCGCGAACCAGGTAGAGTTCCAGGGCTTTACAATACCCAGGCGAATGCCATTAGGATGTACTTCTGACCCATTGCTCATCTCCAGTCTCAGCGTCGGACACCACCACAGTGATGTGGCTGGTGCGCTTCAGGATGCGATCTGCGCGACCTTTGGCACGCGGCCTGATGCGCTTCATGCTGGGCCTTCGTCTACCAAGATGGTCGTAACCAGGTCGTCAATGTCGGCACCTTCGTTGTGCTCAGCGTTGGCAATGGCAGATTCCAGAACTTTCTTGACCAGTACAGCCGCTTTCTTGTGGTGTAGGTCAGGATGTTCAGAGCCTTGTCGACACTTACTTACCGCGAATCAGGTCGGCGACCAGGCGAGCCTTCTGGCAGAAGAACGGGCATGGCGGTGTTTAGCGATAGCTTCCATCTCTTCCTCCTCCTTAGTTCTTCTTCGCCTTTTTATCAGCAGCATGGCCGCGATAAGTACGAGTCGGTGCGAATTCACCCAGTTTGTGACCGACCATTTCTTCGTTACAAATACCGGAACGTGCTGACGACCATTATGGACAGCGATGGTCAAACCGATCATGTTCGGAACGATCGTTGAACGACGGGACCAGGTCGCAGGGGCTTCTTATTCCGCTTTCCACCGCTTTCTCTACCTTCTTCAGCGAGTGCAGGTCGATAAAAGGACCTTCTTAGAGAACGTGGCATGGCTTATCCTTAAATTATTTGTTACGACGACGTACGATGAACTTGTCAGTACGCTTGTTCTTACGGGTCTTCTTACCTGGTCTGAACGCCCACCGAGCACAGGCTGCTTACCAAAGTTCGACCTTCACCACCACCATGTGGGTGGTCTACCGGGTTCATCGCGGTACCGCGAACGGTCGGACGAACACCACGCCAGCGTGCAGCACCTGCTTTCCCCAGAACGCGCAGCGTGTGGCATTGCCGACTTCCCCAAGTTGCACGGCAGTCTGCTAGTACTTTACGCATTCACAGAACGCAGACGCAGGGTGACATCAGCACCGTCACGAGCAACAATCTGAACGTAAGTACCAGCGGAACGTGCCAGCTGGCCACCTTTACACAGGCTTCATTTCTACGTTATGAACAGTAGAACCAACCGGGATGTTGCGCATCGGCAGGGTGTTACCTGTTCTGATGCGCATCAACGCCAGACTGAATTGGTCGCCAGCTTTCAGGCCTTTCGGGGCCAGGATGTAACGGCGTTCACCGTCTTTCTACAGCACCAGCGCGATGTTCGCGGAACGGTCAGGATCGTGCTCGAGACGTTCAACAACTGCCGGATACCGTCTTTGTTGCGTTGAAGTAACAATATGGTAAGCCTGCTTGTGGCCACCACCGATATGACGAGTGGTGATACGGCCATTGTTGTTACGACCACCGGATTTGCTTTTTTTCTCCAGCAACGGAGCAGGGGTTGCCTTGTGGAGCTCGGGGGCAGCCACTTAACTACGTGGCGACGACCCGGAGATGTGGTTTACACTTAACAACTGCCATGTTTTTTTCCTCCGACTTCCGGCGCCGCCAACGAAGTCCAGATTCTGGCCTTCTTTCAGGGTGAGTCAGCTTTTTTCCAGTCGCTACGACGTTTGATCCGCTGTACCGTGACGTTTAACTTTCCCTTTAATTACAGGGTGTTAACGACTTCAACTTCGACTTCAAACAGTTTCTGCACGGCAGCTTTGATTTCTGCTTTGGTCGCGTCCGCAACTTTGTACGATGATGTTGATTTTTCCATCGCGGTAGACGCTTTTTCAGAAACGTGCGAGCATCCAGCACCTTCAGCAGACCTCTTCACGAGTCATGCAGCATCTCCTCAATTTGCTTAACAGCATCAGCAGTCATTACGACTTTGTCGAAGGCAATCAGGCTAACCGGTCGTACCGGTGCATCGCGTACGTCAACCTTGTGCAGGTTACGCGCAGCCAGGAACAGGTTTTCGTCCAGCTCACCAGTGATGATCAGCACGTCTTCCAGAGCCATGTCTTTCAGTTTCTGTGCCAGCAGCTTGGTTTCGGCGCTTCTACGGAGAACTTCTCGACAACAATCAGGCGATCCTGACGTACCAGTTCGGACAGGATGCTTTTCAGCGCGCCGCGGTACATCTTCTTGTTAACTTTTTGACTGTGGTCCTGCGGACGAGCAGCAAAGGTCACGCCACCAGAACGCCAGATCGGGCTCTTGATGAACCAGAACGCGCACGACCGGTGCCGTTCTGGCGCCGCGGTTTTTTGCCGGAACCAGTTACTTCAGGCACGAGTCTTCTGAGCACGAGACCCTGAGGCACCAGCTGCATAAGCGACAACAACCTGGTGAACCAGCGCTTCGTCGAAATCGCGCCGAAGGTATTTCGGAAACAGTCAGCGCGCTCTGTACGTCTTTCAATACTAATTCCATTGCTATCTCCTTACGCCTTCACGGCTGGTTTGACGATCAGGTCGCTACGGTTGCACCCGGGACAGCGCCCTAACCAGCGGCAGGTTGCGCTCAGCGTCAACACGAACTAGGTCAAGGCTCTGAACGGTTACACGTTGGTTACCCATCTGACCTGCCATTTTGTTGCCTTTGAACACATTGCCGGGGTCTGGTTGTGACCGATAGAACCCGGAACGCGGTGAGGCGGGGAGTTACCGTGGTAGCATCCTGGTTGGGAATTTCCAGCGCTTAACGGTACCTGCAAACCTTTACCTTGGAGGTGCCAGTTACGTCAACTTTTTTAACGTAGCAAACAGTTCAACGCTCATGCTCTAACCTACAGTGAACTCTTCGCCTTCGGCCAGGCGGAATTCCCACAGACCACGGCCAGCTTCTACGCCAGCTTTAGCGAAGTGGCCAGCTTCAGCTTGGTCACACGGTTGGCTTTTTCAGCACCAGTGGTCACCTGAATAGCGCGGTCACCATGGTTGCCAGGTCTTTAACCTGAGTGACACGGTTTGCTTCAACTTCGATTACAGTTACTGGGATAGGAACGCCATCTTCTGTGAAGATGCGGGTCATACCCACTTTTTTACCGACTAAACCGATCATTGTTTCAACCTCTCAATCGCTCAATGACCTGATTAACCCAGGCTAATCTGCACGTCTACACCGGCAGCCAAATGCAGACGCATCAGAGCATCAACGGTTTTCTCAGTTCGCTCAACGATGTCAACCAGACGCAAGTGAGTGCGGATTTCGTACTGATCGCGCGCGTCTTTGTTGACGTGCGGGGAGATCAGAACGGTGAAGCGCTCTTTGCGTGTCGGCAGCGGAATAGGACCACGGACCTGCGCGCCAGTGCGCTTGGCAGTCTCGACGATTTCCGCGGTTGCTTGATCGATCAGAACGATGATCAAACGCTTTCAGGCGGATACGGATTCTTTGGTTCTGCATCGACCAGAGCTCCAATTATTTTATAAACGAAAATGATTACTCCTTGACCCATTTCGATTGATGGGAGAATCTCACCGTGTCGCTTAGTAGCTCCCCGATTGGGAGCATTGTCCGTAGCCCAATTTCGGCTAACTGAGTCGATTGAACCTGCTGTCAACTACGACAAGCCCACGCATTATACGCAAATCTGAGCCTGACGCAAGCATCGGGTAGAAATTAATCGCAACGCGCAGATTGCGAGCTGCATTCCACGAAATTTGTAAGGTTGTGAAGATAGCGTTTTTCACCGGAATCAGGTTAACAAATCAGCGCTCTCTCTGTTGCTGAGCATCCGGAGTTATTCGATGGTGATACTCCAATTACAGAGGATGTTTTATGGACACTACCCTTCCCTTTCTAATTTTGTACGCTTGTTTATCAGCCCTACTTTTTTTCTGGGATGCAAAGCATGGCTTGTTACCTGACAGATTTACGTGCCCGTTACTCTGGTCAGGTCTTTTGTTCTATCAAGTTTGTCATCCTGATGGTTTAGCCGATGCGTTATGGGGGGCAATTGTTGGTTACGGCACATTCGCTGTCATTTACTGGGGGTATCGCATACTGCGACATAAAGAAGGATTAGGCTATGGTGATGTGAAGTTTCTCGCCGCCCTTGGCGCCTAGCATTCATGGGCCTTCTTACCACGACTGGTTTTCCTTGCTGCCTCATTCGCTTGCGGAGCCGTAGTTATTGGTCTGCTCATGAGAGGAAAAGAATCATTAAAAAACCCGCTGCCTTTTGGGCCATTTCTGGCGGCTGCGGGTTTCGTTATAGGCTGGGATAGTTTGCTGATAGGCCGTTAATCTTTAACTTTAATTTGTGATTGCAGGTAATTTTGTAGGCCGATTTTACCGATGAGATCCAGTTCAGTTTCGAGCCAGTCGATATGACCTTCTTCATCAGCAAGGATCTCGATCATCATATCGCGGCTAACATAGTCATGAACGCTGTCGGCATATGCGATAGCCTCACGCAGATCCTTCGCGCCTTCCAGTTCTAATCGCAGGTCAGATTGCAGCATCTCCTCGACATCTTCACCAATCCCCAGTTTGCCTAAATCCTGTAAGTTGGGGATTCCTTCTAAAAACAAAATACGCTCGATATATTTATCAGCGTGTTTCATCTCATCGATGGATTCATGGTATTCGACGTCATTGAGACGCATCAGGCCCCAGTTTTTAAACATCCGGGCATGGAGAAAATACTGATTGATTGCGACAAGCTCATTTCCCAATAGTTTATTGAGATAATTTATGATTTTAACATCACCTTTCATTTTATAGTCCCTCCGCTTCCACTATTAGAGCGTAGATGGGGCTAGCAGGATGTCAAAAAATAAGCGTGGGCTTCAGGCAATCTCTTTAAATTCTGGCATCTGCATCAACTCGTCCTGCATCACTTCGCGCGCGGCGCGAATGCACTTACCGCATTGATTTCCCACAGGAATAAACTTACGCAATTGTTGGAAAGATTGCGGATGAAACTGACGGACTGCCTGGCGAATTTTTTTGTCACTTACACCATTACACAAACAAACGTACATGATTGCTCCCGTTCAAATTCTGCACAAAGTGTAAATGAGAATGGTTATGATTACAATAGCACAGTTTTATTTGCGCCATAGTTCAGCGAGCAAAATTACGACTAAATATTTCGAGCTCAAATTACGGGCAGCAAAAAGGGCGCCGAAGCGCCCTTTTCAATTCAAAACTAATTAACGTGTAATTAGCCAGAACTTCCGCGACGACGCCCGCGCAACAGGTACGGCCGCCTTCACGGATTGCGAAACGCAGACCATCATACCATCGCAATGGGTGATCCAGGTAACGACCATTTTGATGTTGTCGCCCGGCATTACCATCTCTACGCCTTGCGGCAGTTGGATGGTACCAGTCACGTAGTAGTACGGAAGTACAACGGCGGACGGTAGCCTTTGAAGAACGGATATGACTGCCGCCTTCATCTTTGGACAGATGTACACTTCAGATTGAACTTGGTGTGCGGCTTATGGTGCCCGGCTTAGCCAGTACCTGACCACGTTCGATTTCTTCACGTTTGATACCACGCAGCAGAACACCTACGTTCTCACCAGCACGGCCTTCGTCCAGCAGTTTGCGGAACATTTCAACGCCAGGTACAGGGAGACTTCTGAGTCTCTTTGATACCAACGATTTCAACTTCTTCACCAACTTTGATGATACCGCGTTCTACACGACCGGTAACGACGGTACCACGACCGGAGATGGAGAATACGTCTTCGAATCGGCGGCGGGAACGGCTTGTCAATCGCACGCTCTGGTTCCGGAATGTAAGAATCCGGTAGCCAGCCAGTTCCAGGATTTTCCGCTTCCCACTCTGCGTCGCCTTCCAGCGCTTTAGAGCAAGAACCACGAACGATTCGGAGTGTCGTTGCCCGGGAAGTCGTACTGCGACAGAAGTTCACGAACTTCCATTTGGACCAGTTCCAGCAGCTCTTCGTCATCGACGATGCGCATTTGTTCAGGAACACGTTGATGTACGGAACGCCTACTGACGACCGAGCAGGATGCGCGCTCACGAGTTGGGCATCGGGCCCGTCAGTGGCAGCACGACCAGGATCGCGCCGTCCATCTGAGCAGCACCGGTGATCATGTTTTTAACATAGTCGGCGTGCCCCGGGCAGTCTCCGTGGGGGTAGTGACGGGTCGGGGTGTGATTTACGTGAGAAGTGTTGATGGTGATACCACGAGCTTTTTCTTCTTCCGGCGCGTTATCGATTCGTCAGAATGCACGAGCAGCACCGCCGTGGGTTTAGCCAGTACGGTGGTGATTGCAGCGGTCAGAGTAGTTTTACCGTGGTCAACGTGGCCGATAGTACCAACGTTAACGTGAGTTTTTGTACGTTCAAATTTTTCTTTAGACACGGCTATATTCCTTACTATAGTGCTCTCCCTTCAGGAGAGAGCACGGGACTTTGGTATTAACCCTTAGGCTTATTTACCACGGTCTTGGATTACGGCCTGAGCACGTTACTCGGCGCTTCATCATACTTCAGGAATTCCATAGTGTATGATGCACGACCTTTGGTCAGAGAACGCAGCTCGTTGCGTATCCGAACATTGGACAGCGGAATTTCAGCTGATCTTAACGCCAGTAACTTCAGATTTCTGACCTTTGGCGTACCACGACGACGACTCAGTCACCGATAACGTCACCGGTGTTCTCTTCCGGAGTTTTCTACTTCAACCTTCATGATCGGCTCGAGCAGAAGTGGTTTCGCTTTTTTAAAGCCTTCTTTAAAGGCGATAGAGCAGCCAGTTTAAACGCCAGTTCAGAGGAGTCGACGTCATGGTAAGAACCGAAGTGCAGACACAATACCCATGTCTACTACCGGGTAGCCTGCCAGCGGACCTGCTTTCAGCTGTTCCTGGATACCTTTATCAACGGCCGGAGGTCTTCGCCAGGATTACACCACCTTTAATGTTGTTTATGAACTGGTAGCCTTTTCGGGTTTGAACCCGGCTCCAGCGGGTACATGTCGATAACAACATGACCATACTGACCACGACCACCAGACTGCTTCGCGTGTTTACCTTCAACATCGGTAACTTTTGGCGCAGTTCCACGGTAAGCAACCTGCGGTTTACCTACGTTCGCTTGACGTTGAATTCACGCTTCATACGGTCAACGATGATGTCGAGGTGCAGTCGCCCATACCCGCGATGATGGTCTGGTTAAGTCTTCGTCAGTCCATACACGGAAGACGGGTCTTCTTAGCCGGGACGGCCAGAGCCAGACCCATGCTTGCGTGGTCAGCTTTGGTTTTCGTTTGAACTGCGATGGAGATTACCGGTCAGGGAATTCAATACGTTCCAGAGTGATCGGCGCATCCCGGGTCACCAGGGTGTCACCAGTGGTTACGTCTTTCAGACCGATAGCAGCAGCGATGGCCCGCGCGAACTTCTTTTAATCTCTCACGGTTGTAGCGTGCAGGTATCGATACGACCAGAACGCTCACGTGCAGCTTTCACGGAGTTCAGTACGGTATCACCAGAGTTAACCACACCGGAGTAAACAGGGAAGAAGGTCAGGTTACCGACAAACAGGTGGATAACAATCTGAACGCCAGTGCTAACGGCTCGTCATCACTTGCGTGATGCTCAGCCGGATGTCTTTGCCGTGGTCCAGGATACCGTTGATCGCAGGTACGTGGACCGGGGGATGGCAGGTAATCGATTACCGCATCCAGCATCGCCTGAACGCCTTTGTTCTTCAACGCAGAACCACAGGTTAAGAGGATGATTTCGTTGTAGAACGCGCTGACGCAGAGCACCTTTGATTTCTGCTTCAAGTCGGTCTTCACCACCCAGGTATTTTTCCATCAGCTCTTCAGAAGCTTGGCTGCAGGATTGAATCAGGTTCTGGTGCCATTCGTTAGCCAGTTCAACCATGTCTGCGGGATATCTTGGTCCTCGAAGGTTACGCCCTGGTCAGCGTCGTTCCAGTTGATCCCTTTCATTTCACCAGGTCAACAACAGCGGTGAAATGTTCTGGCGCCGATCGCCAGCTGCAGCGGAACCGGGTTCGCGCCAGACGGGTTTTAAATGGTTAACAACTTGCATCAAGTCGCACCATGCGGTCCATTTTGTTAACGAACGCAATGCGCAGAACTTTATATTTGTTTGCCTGACGCCATACTATTAGACTGCGGCTGAACACCGCCGACTGCGCAGTAAACAACTTCACCGCCATCGAGAACACGCATGAAACATTATCTTCGATTGTGAAGTCAACGTGCCCGGGGTGTGGATGATATGATGCGATGCGGCTCATACTGCTTGGCCATACCAGAGCCAGAATGCAGTAGTCGCAGCGGAAGTGATGGTAATACCACGTTCCTGCTCCTGCTCCATCCAGTCCATGGTTGCAGCGCCGTAGTGAACTTCACCGATTTTATGGTTTACACCGGTGTAGAACAGAATTAGTTCGGTAGTAGTGGTTTTACCAGCATGATGTGCGCACTGATACCGATGTTACGGTAGCGTGCGATGGGTGTTGTACGAGCCATTTGTTTCCTCGTTTATCTTTTAGGCGTTCAATTTAAGTAGCCCAAAGCGGGCTGCTTACTGGGAAGCGCCCGCCGGTGACTAAAACTCAAGGGATCACCAACGGTAGTGTGCGAACGCCTTGTTGGCTTCGGCCATACGGTGAACGTCTTCACGTTTCTTAACTGCAGTACCTTTGTTTTCTGCAGCATCAGAAGTTCGTTCGCCAGGCGCAGAGCCATGGATTTATCACCGCGTTTACGAGCAGCTTCAACGATCCAACGCATTGCCAGAGCATTACGACGAACCGGACGGACTTCAACTGGTACCTGATAAGTCGAACCACCAACGCGGCGAGACTAACTTCTACAGTCGGGCGCACGTTTTCGAGAGCTACTTCGAATGCTTCCGGTTCAGGATTACCAGAGCGCTGGCCAGGGTCTCCAGCGCGCTGTATTCGATAGATTCAGCAGTAGATTTTTTACCATCTACCATCAGGATAATTACAAATTTAGCCAGCAGTTCTGATCCGAAATTGGGATCTGGCAGAATTTTACGCTGACGAATGACGCGACGACGTGGCATGGAAATATCTTCGTTGTCAGTTCGGGATTGTCCAAAACTCTACGAGTTTAGTTTGACATTTAAGTTAAAACGTTTGGCCTTACTTAACGGAGAACCATTAAGCCTTAGGACGCTTCACGCCGTACTTGGAACGAGCCTGCTTACGGTCTTTAACGCCGGAGCAGTCAAGCGCACCACCGTACGGTGTGGTGACGAACTCCCGGGAGGTCTTTGACACGACCGCCACGAATTAGGATCACGGAGTGCTCCTGCAGGTTGTGACCTTCACCACCGATGTAGAGGAAGTCACTTCGAAACCGTTAGTCAGACGAACACGGCATATTTTACGCAGCGCGGAGTTCGGTTTTTAGGAGTGGTAGTATATACACGAGTACGTACGCCACGTTTTTGCGGGCATGCTTCCAGCGCAGGCACGTTGCTTTTCGCAACTTTGCGAGCACGTGGTTTGCGTACCACTTGGTTAACTGTTGCCATTAGATAGCTCCTGCTTTTAGCTTTTGCTTCGTAAAACACGTAATAAACGTCCTCACACAATATGAGGACGCCAATTTTAGGGCGATGCAAAAGGTGTAAGAAATAACAACAATCCCGCCATCACCAGCCATCTGGCTGGAGTGCTTAACCGTAAGTCTGACGAAATGAGTATAGTCAATGAGAATGATGTTGGTCGGAAATCTGACCAGTAAAACGCGGGAGTGGGTCTTCGTTCAGGGCATAGACCTAATGGGGGCATTACGCAGACTTTCAAGGTAGCGGTTACCGTCACCTGCGGCAGTACGCCATCTTGGAATAACAGCAGTTCGTCTCGCTTCACGTGAGCAGACGCAGCAGCGCACAAAATCCGTCAGCCAGGGTGAGCGATGTAATGTGTGCAGCATAACGCCTCGAAAACCTGAAAATTACATCGTAGTTGCCAAGTTCGCGGCGTAAGGCATCTGCTTCGAGCGGCGTGGCTTCGACAACGAAGGGTGTCTGCGGACCTAACCCGCGTTCGCGCAGTGAAGCCGCACAAAACCGGCACTGTTGAATGTCGTACAGACCCAACAATTTAAAAGTGGCACTGTAATCACGCGCCAGCGCTGCGTGGGGACTTTTCGTCCTGGCAGCAGCTGAAAACGCCATCAGCAATAAAGAAGACACCCGAGATCGTGAGTTAATGCGGAAGTTGCCAGTAAAGCATCTAAACCTTCCCGGCCTGCGGCTGTACGATGAGGTGCAGTAGAAAAACAAACGCAATTCGTTTCATCAGAACTGTACCACCCTGTCACAGGTCAGCGAGGCTACCGCCAGCGCGCCAAGTCCGCTTAAGGTCAATCCCGGCTGAAGGTTTGACAAGGCAGCCCCAGTCTTCCGGCCTCCGTTTCATCGACGATACCGCGGCGTAATGCTGCGCTACGCAGATATTCAGCGCCACACCATGTTGCGCATTCAGTTGTTGCCAGCCCCGTACGAGGTCCAATTCGTCACTTGCCGGAGAGGTCAATTGGTTGGCGTTATAGACCCCTTCCCAATAGAAAAAGACGCTGCTAACTCATGACCTTCTGCTATCAGCGCCTGTGCAAACTGAAAAGCACTACTCGCCTGTTGCGTACCGTATGCTGGTCCGGTCACCACGATGGCAAAACGCATTACTTATGTTGCCCCTGGAGATCACCGCTCTTGACTGGCGGATGTAGAGATAGACAGTGTGTTTGGAGATGTTCAGGCGGTGAGCATCCTGGTTCATCGCATCTTTAATATCGAAGATTCCTTTTTCGTAGAGATTCAGCACGATTCTGACGATTTTTGGCGTTATTAGAACATTGCAATCGGCATTTCACTCTTCGATGGTGAACTCCAGCGTTTGGGTAACCAAATTTTCAACAGAAGAGGCAAAGTTGACGTTGAACCGACGTCGGGGTTTCTGGTGGCGCAAAAGTGCTCATAATCTGCGAAAAGGGAACATCAAGATTCATATTGATGCACAGCAGACCAATCACACGCTGTTCGCGGTTACTATCGCGATAGTCAGGGACTTCATCAGTACGCCGCTTTTGGCGCGAGTAAAGTAGCATTTCGAAACGTGCTATCCGCTCCCGTCATATCGTGCAGCATACGTAGCGCCAGGTCAGTAATTGGCGAACCAATCTTCCGGCCTGTATGTTCACCGTTAGCAATGCGAATGGCTGAACATTTTAGATCCTGCAAAGAGTGCAAAACATTTCACAGTGGGAGCCAATAAGCATCGCTAACCCGTCCACCACCGCTTCGTAGGATTTCAGAATATCAAATCGGTCTGGTCGAAAGGACGTTGATCCAGTAAATCCAACTCACTGGTTTCGTTGGTTAAAAGCAACCTGGACATGAAAAAAAACACTCCTTTTCAGGAGCCTGTCGTTAACTTTTCAGGGCAGGCTCATTAATAATGAGGGTAACTAAATTAATACAGCGGAGGTTCCGCTTTCCAGCACTAATTATATCCGGCCGGTAATGAAAACCGCCACCTGGTCAGGCGGCGGTTCTGAATGCTTATTTTTTAGCAGAATCTGCGGCTTTCGCATCAGCTTCCGGCTTTGCATCAGCCTTCGGCGCTGGTTTCACATCCAGCAGCTCTACGTCAAAGACAGGGTAGAATTCGGTGGGATCCCCGGAACACCCGCTTTGCCGTAAGCCAGTTCTGGTGGAATAACCAGTTTGATCTTACCGCCTTTCTGATGTTCTTCAGACCTTCTGTCCAACCCGGGATAACACCGTCCAGACGGAAAGAGAGCGGTTCACCACGGGTGTAAGAGTTGTCGAACTCTTTACCGTCGATCAGCGTACCTTTGTAGTTCACTACAACAGTATCGCTGTCTTTCGGTGTTCGCCTTACCGCTTCTACTACCTGATGAACCAGACCAGTTGAAGAGGTTTTCACACCTTTCTCTTTGGCAAATTTCTCGCGGTACTCTTTACCTTTGCTTCGTTATCAGCTGCGTCTTTTTCCATCTTCGCCTGAGCAGAAGACTTCACGCGAGCTTCGAATGCTTGCAGAGTCTGTTGAATCTCTTGGTCGGAGAGTTTGCTCTTATCAGCAAATGCATCCTGAACACCAGCAATGAGCTGAATCTTTATCCAGTTTGATGCCCAGTTTTTCTTGTTCTTTTAGAGAGTTTTCCATGTAACGACCCAGCGAGGCACCCAGTGCATAAGCTGACTTCTGATCGTCATTTTTGAACGCTGCTTTGCTGTCAGCAGTTGTAGCAGGTTTTGCAGCTTCAGCAGCAAAAGTGATTGGTGCATGCAGGGCAACGGCCATTGTGGTCGCCAGCAGCGTTACTTTAAACAGTGATTTCATCCATATCTCCGGGATTGGGGCATCTCGCCGGTTAACTATTATCGAGAAGGGTACTATAAAGCGTTGTCGAACAAATCTACATACAGACACGCCCTATTATCATCTATTTTCAGACTCTTTTGTTTAAATTAGTTTCGATGACCGCGAAATGAGTGCTGTCTCGGGCAGCAAAGTTAAGTAGAATCCGCGGCGACCATTCGACAAAGAGGTGAATCATCAGGATTTATCATTGGAAGCACGCCTGGCAGAGCTGGAGAGCCGACTGGCTTTTCAGGAAATCACCATTCAAGAACTGAACGTCACGGTGACCGCTCATGAAATGGAGATGGCGAAACTGCGCGATCATCTGCGTCTGCTGACCGAGAAGTTAAAAGCCAGCCAGCCGTCGAACATCGCGTCGCAGGCTGAGAAACGCCACCGCCACATTACTGAGGCAAAAAAGCGGGGGATTCCCCGCTTTTTTGTCACTTTTTCGGTATTAGTGGCAACCGCAACCGCCGTTGCCTTTACCGCCACAGCAGCCTTCGCCACCGTGTTCATGACCGTGATCGTGGCCATGACCGCCGCAGCAACCGTCGTGGTCGTGATCGTGGTGATGATCGTGCGCGCCGTGAACGTGGCCATGGCAGTTCTCCTCGGTCACTTCGCGAATCGCCACAACTTCAACGTTGGATTTCAGGGTCTGACCGGCCAGCATCGTTACCATAACCACTACGTGATCGTCTTGACCGCAGTGATTTCAACCGGTACCGGACCGTGGTCCGTGCGGGAACGCCACCTACCTGCAGTTCATCAACGCCCATAAATACGTGCTTAGGAACACGTGCACCAGGGTTTCGTCGTACTGACCGTAAGCGTCGTTCACGCCACCAGCGACATCAATTTTTGGCCAACTTCATGACCTTCCAGCGCCGTTTCAGGCCAGAGATGAGGGAACCGTGACCATGCAGGTCGTCCAGCGGCGCACTACCGAGACTCGTCGACCAACACACCGTCTTCTGTACGTACCTGATAGGCCAGGCTGACCACAGGTCTTTTGCTGCTTTCGTGATATGTCCTGAGCGTGGGAAGATAGTGGCGCAGTTGTACGGGATCTGCAGCCGCGTATCACTAGCTTAAAACACCGGCGCATATCGCTATCCGGATGAAAATCCGAATAACTTCTCTCTTTTGAACGTAATGGCGGACTTCTTTGTCTGCTTCTCGTCTGATGTCCGCACTTAACGCATTCGACGATATGATATTATTCGCGCCACATCGCCATTGAATCCTTGCCTGACAGGCCGGGCATCCTAGGCCCGCGATGAGACGTTTTCGGATTGCCATCTTTACCCTCTACTCAATTCATTCCCGCCGTCCAGCTGGCGTCGTTCTTCTTAGTTCGCACTGGAAAGTGTCTTCCAGTTCGCGTCGGGCTTCCTGGCGCGAGAAATTGTACTGCATCGGCATCATCGGGATGAGCTCTCGCACATCCGCTTCGGGCGGCGAAAATGCGGTTGCGCCCGCTGTCCTGATGCGGATGCATGCCAAGCGTGACCAGCGTCTTGCGCCAGCTCTAACGCACTGGAGATTGTTCACCGGAAAGCTGCGTCACCCCTGCCTCTAATGACTCATGCGCTTCCACACGTCCGCGCGCTCGCGCGGAATATGCAAATGCGGAAAGTGCTGCTGGCTATCTCCACCAGCTTCGTGGTGTCTTCCGGCTCGTTACGGGTCATGACGATGACTCGAGCGGCCTCTGCACCCGCAGAACGTGAAAAATCGACCTCGTGGCGTCACCGTAATAAACTTTGTAGCCATATTTGCGCATCGGTTAACGGCGCTGATATCCCGCTCCAGCACGGTAATGCGCATTTCTTTGCCATCAGCAAACGACCGATCACCTACCAAAACGCCCGAGCCCACGACGATGACCTGGGGTTTATCATGGTTACCCACGGTTTTTCGTCTTCTCTTCCGGTCCGTAAACTGGCGGGATAGCCGTTTGTCCACCAGCTTCATCAGCAACAGCGCCATCTGGTCGCGGTGGATAAGCGTTTGAAGGAGCGGTAGAAAACGAGGACCAAGGCAAACTCGCCGCCCTGACTCGACACGCCAGCAAACTGCATCCGCTCTGAGCTACGCACGCCGTACAATGGCGCCGCGATCGACGGCGAGAATTTTCACCGCCACCAGCACAACCACGCTTATCACTACCCACAACAGATGGGTATCAAGCCGGCCGAGATTGAGCGACATGCCGACGAGAGATAAAGAACAAACCGAGCAGCAAGCCTTTAAAGGGATCGATAGCCGTTTCCAGTTCATGGCGATATTCGCTTTCCGCCAGCAGCGCGCCTCCGATGGACGCCGAGCGCCATCGACAGCCCCAACGCATCCATGAACAATGCGGAACCCAATACCAGCAGCAGCGTCGCGGCGGTGAACACCCCGCACGCCAGAAGCTGCGATAAAACGAAACTCGGACGCGATCGATCGCGCCGCCGATCAGCATGCCGACAAACGCCAGCACCTTCATGCCAATCTTCATCCAGTCGAAATTTTCGTTTGCCGGACCCGCCGACGGCACTAACGCCGGTGCCGGGATCACCACCAATCCTCAAACAGCAGAATCGAAAAACCTAGCTGCCGGATTCGCTGCGATTCATCCCTTTCTCACGCATCAACTTGCAACGCCATTGCAGTTGAAGACATCGCGAGGCCAATGCCACCGACCACCGCCGCCTGCCGGGCGAAATGCGTCGGCGTCGATCATCCCGCCAGCAACGCCACGCTGACAGCACCTGTGCCGCGCCTCC
This sequence comes from Shigella flexneri, assembly GCA_048288465.1. Taxonomy (GTDB): domain Bacteria; phylum Pseudomonadota; class Gammaproteobacteria; order Enterobacterales; family Enterobacteriaceae; genus Enterobacter; species Enterobacter flexneri_B. Next base: position 3,351,424 of record CP182556.1, read on the forward strand.
GCCAAAAATCGAACGCCGCAGTTGCCAAAGCCGGAGGGATCAACTCAAGGCCGATGATAAACATCAGGAACACCACGCCGAGTTCCGAAAAGTGGAGGATCTCGTCGACGTCACTAATAAACCCCGCCCCCACGGCCAAGTGCAATCCCTGCAGCGAATCTCCCAACACAGCGCCAATACCCAGCCGCGATGCCAGCGGCACCGCAGCCACCGCCGCGAAGAAACAGCACTCCTGCGAGTGAAAAATGGGAACCTCCATCAGCGGCCTCCTGGAGGCAGCGGATTTGCCAGCCAGTCACCGTAGCTCTGGCGTGGCTCGCCAGCTCCTGCTGCGCTTTGCCGTCTCGCCCAGTAAATAATGATGGGACTTAACCAATGCATCCGGCACATGCCCGCCGCCAGTTCAAAGGGGCGCAGCACATCGCTCATCGGGTAGCGATTCAGCGCGTCATAACGGTAAGCACTTTCCGGCTCGCCGGTGGTAATCACGTTACGCCAGTACTTTCCCGCCAGTTGGTTTCCTCCCGGCCCGCTGGCAAAACCACGACTTAATACCCGGTCCAGCCACTCTTTCAGTAGCGCCGGGCAGCTATAGGTATAAAGAGGATGCTGAAAGACAATCACCTCGTGCTCGCGCAGTAATGCCTGCTCACGGGGGATATCAATAAAAAAATCGGGATAGTGCGCGTAAAGGTCGTGCACGGTAACATTGCTGAGCTGCGTGGCCGGTTTAAGCAGTACCCGGTTTGCCACCGAGTCCTGAGATTCCGGATGGGCATACAGCAGCAAAACTTTCGCTGGCTGAGACATCATCCCCCTCCCGGTATGGTTTTTGTGTATAGTCGCTGTTTTGGGCTACCATTGCGCCCGGTGCGGCAGCTCGCCCATACATTACATTATCATAATGATAAGTTAACATAGTCTGAACATACGGCGCCTTATGATTGTTTTCTCCTCGTTACAAATTCGTCGCGGCGTGCGCGTCCTGCTGGATAATGCCACCGCCACCATCAACCCCGGGCAGAAAGTCGGCCTGGTGGGTAAAAACGGCTGTGGTAAATCTACCCTGCTGGCATTGCTGAAAAATGAAATCAGCGCCGACGGCGGCAGCTACACCTTTCCGGGAAGCTGGCAACTGGCGTGGGTGAATCAGGAAACGCCAGCGTTACCGCAAGCGGCGCTGGAATATGTCATTGACGGCGACCGTGAATATCGTCAACTGGAAGCGCAGCTGCACGACGCCAACGAACGTAACGACGGGCACGCCATTGCGACCATTCATAGCAAGCTGGATGCTATTGACGCATGGAGTATTCGCTCCCGTGCCGCCAGCCTGCTGCACGGCCTCGGTTTCAGCAATGAACAACTGGAGCGCCCGGTAAGTGATTTCTCCGGTGGCTGGCGTATGCGTCTTAACCTTGCCCAGGCGCTGATTTGCCGTTCAGACTTGCTGCTGCTCGACGAACCGACTAACCACCTCGATCTCGATGCCGTTATCTGGCTGGAAAAATGGTTGAAGAGCTATCAGGGCACGCTGATCCTGATCTCTCACGACCGCGACTTCCTCGATCCGATCGTTGATAAAATTATTCATATCGAACAACAAAGCATGTTCGAGTACACCGGCAACTACAGTTCGTTTGAAGTACAGCGCGCCACCCGTCTGGCGCAGCAACAAGCGATGTACGAAAGCCAGCAGGAACGCGTGGCACATCTGCAAAGTTATATCGATCGTTTCCGTGCCAAAGCCACCAAAGCGAAGCAGGCCCAGAGCCGCATTAAGATGCTGGAACGTATGGAGCTGATTGCCCCCGCACACGTCGACAACCCGTTCCGCTTTAGCTTCCGCGCGCCGGAAAGCCTGCCAAATCCGTTACTGAAGATGGAAAAGGTCAGCGCAGGCTATGGCGATCGCATTATTCTCGACTCGATTAAATTGAATCTGGTCCCCGGCTCGCGCATTGGTCTGTTAGGCCGCAACGGCGCAGGTAAATCGACATTAATCAAACTGTTAGCCGGTGAACTTGCGCCAGTCAGCGGTGAAATTGGTCTGGCGAAAGGGATCAAGCTCGGCTACTTCGCCCAGCATCAACTTGAATACCTGCGCGCCGACGAATCACCTATTCAACATCTGGCACGTTTAGCGCCGCAGGAGCTGGAACAAAAACTGCGTGACTACCTCGGCGGCTTTGGTTTCCTGGGCGATAAAGTAACCGAAGAAACGCGCCGCTTCTCCGGTGGGGAAAAAGCCCGCCTGGTGCTGGCATTAATTGTCTGGCAGCGTCCGAATCTGCTGCTGCTCGACGAACCGACTAACCACCTTGACCTCGACATGCGTCAGGCACTCACCGAAGCATTAATCGAGTTTGAAGGCGCGCTGGTTGTCGTTTCGCACGACCGTCATTTGCTGCGTTCCACCACTGACGATCTCTACCTGGTTCACGATCGTAAAGTCGAACCGTTCGACGGCGATCTGGAAGATTATCAACAGTGGTTGAGCGACGTACAAAAGCAGGAAAACCAGACCGACGAAGCGCCAAAAGAGAACGCGAACAGCGCCCAGGCACGTAAAGATCAGAAGCGTCGGGAAGCGGAGCTGCGTGCGCAAACCCAGCCGCTGCGTAAAGAGATTGCCCGTCTGGAAAAAGAGATGGAGAAGCTGAACGCGCAACTGGCGCAGGCGGAAGAGAAACTCGGCGACAGCGAACTGTATGACCAGAGCCGTAAAGCGGAGTTGACCGCCTGCCTGCAACAGCAAGCCAGCGCCAAATCCGGCCTGGAAGAGTGCGAAATGGCGTGGCTGGAAGCCCAGGAGCAGCTTGAGCAGATGCTGCTGGAAGGCCAAAGCAACTGATGGCGCAGATAACGACGACCGATGCCAATGAATTTAGCAGCAGTGCTGAATTCACCCCTATGCGCGGCTTTAGCAATTGTCATCTACAAACTATGCTGCCGCGTTTGTTTCGTCGTCAGGTGAAATTCACCCCGTACTGGCAGCGGCTGGAGTTGCCCGACGGCGATTTTGTCGATCTCGCGTGGAGTGAAGACCCCGCACAGGCGAAACATAAACCGCGTTTAGTGGTGTTTCACGGGCTGGAAGGCAGTCTCAATAGCCCTTACGCCCACGGTCTGGTTGAGGCGGCGCAAAAGCGCGGCTGGCTGGGCGTGGTGATGCATTTTCGCGGATGCAGCGGTGAACCAAACCGTATGCACCGCATTTACCATTCGGGCGAAACCGAAGACGCCAGTTGGTTTTTACGCTGGCTGCAACGCGAATTTGGTCATGCGCCAACGGCTGCCGTCGGCTATTCGCTCGGCGGTAATATGCTGGCCTGTTTGCTGGCAAAGGAAGGCAATGATCTCCCGGTTGATGCGGCGGTGATTGTCTCTGCGCCGTTTATGCTGGAAGCCTGTAGCTATCATATGGAAAAGGGCTTTTCCCGCGTTTATCAGCGTTACTTGCTGAACCTGTTAAAAGCCAATGCCGCGCGCAAGCTGGCAGCCTACCCCGGAACGCTGCCGATTAATCTCGCGCAGTTAAAATCGGTACGTCGCATCCGTGAATTTGACGATCTAATCACCGCCAGAATTCACGGCTACGCCGACGCTATCGACTATTATCGTCAGTGTAGCGCCATGCCAATGCTGAACCGGATCGCCAAACCGACGCTGATTATTCACGCCAAAGACGATCCGTTTATGGATCATCAGGTGATCCCAAAACCGGAAAGTCTCCCCTCGCAGGTGGAGTATCAACTGACTGAACATGGCGGTCATGTTGGCTTTATTGGCGGTACATTACTTCATCCGCAAATGTGGCTGGAGTCACGCATTCCTGACTGGTTAACAACGTATCTGGAGGCGAAATCATGTTGATTCCGTGGCAAGACCTCTCCCCCGAAACGCTGGAAAATTTAATTGAAGCTTTGTGTTGGACGTGCAAGGCACCGATTATGGTGAACATGATGTACACTCCAACAGAAAGTTGCCGACGTCAAACGCCAGCTACAGTGCGGGAGTAGTGGTGCCCTGGTATGGTCGGAGCCTACGAAACGGTCAAGATCACGCCGCGCAGTCAGTTTCGCGAATAACCTGCAACCGTCGGCGGACGAGATAATAATGATAGCTAAGTCATGGAGTTACGATGTCTGCCTGCATCCGGTCATTGCGGTACAGGATCCAGCGGCGCGGACCACCACCACCAGCCTCGCGTTTCGTAAAATATTCGCGCAGTTAAATCTGCATGCAGCTGAGGTGGAAGGCGGAGCTTTACTGTTACACCCGCCCGGAACGGACATGGCGATCGCAAAGCGCGCGACGCCGGGCGGCATATCAGCTACTTCGGCCCCGAGGCTAACGACTTCGGCCTGCTGGCACAATTCTTCATCCAATACGGTCAGAGCGGCAAAGGAGATCTTGCAAGATCTGCATACCTACGACCAGCTGTACCGTGGAATCAGGTACCTGGGACATTCACCCCCTTAAACCTTTTCCTTCACCCAACCCACTGACGTACTGTTTATGAAGGTTTACACGGCGGCGTAGTCACGCCACAGCATAACGTTTCGCGCAGCATGTGGACTTACCGGCTGGCGTGGTGCCTGATCGTTAACCTCTAGTGGATTCAAAACGCATCCGCGACACCAGCGAGCGCGGGCACTCACGAGAAGCAGTGATGGACTCGAGTAGTGCGTTCAATGGAAGACTATATCAACTACATCACACCGCAGTTCCCGGTCCCCATCTTAACTTCCAGCGCGTTCCCACCGTCGACACTTCAAACCCGTTCGCGGCAAAAGGTATCCCGTCGCTCGATGAAGCTCTTGTGGCTTATTGATTTTCGTAATCTGGAAGGTATTGATTTCCCTCTGCTGCTGGCGATGTTGCAAGGCTCATTCATTTCCCACATCAATACGTTAGTGGTACCGGGCGGCAAAATGGGTCTCTGGCAATGGAATTAATTATGCCGCCGCTGGTAACCATTGATGGAAGGAAAGAAAATCGATAATTCTGCCATCAGCCTTGCAGGAAGACTATCCGGCTTCACAACGGGATAGTTAAGTCACGCGGCAACCACTTCATACGAGTAGCCAGTAATATTCACCGCTTTTTCCAGCATCAGCGCCACTCAACAATATTTCTCGGCAGAGAGATTTAACCGCACGCGCAACCGCTGCGTCTTTCAGGTCGCGACCGGTGACGAGAAACGGCAGATGAAGGGCGGAACAGGGCGCGGCGCCTCTTCGCGGCGTTCAGAGGTCAATTCACTTCACAATCGACCACATCCGACGCCCTTTTTGCAGGATTGATGATATCATGGCACTGCAACCACCGCCGCCATCAACACCATTTCCATTGGACTGTCTTTATCGCCTGAGTCGCCGTCCATTAAAATCTGATGACCAGAGGCGGATTCGCCCAGAAAAGTTAACCCTTCCACCCACTTCACTCGCGCTTGCATTTTTGCTACTCCACTGTGCTCAATTTTCCTGACAGACAACTACTAACCAAATCGCGCAACGGAAGGCGACCTGGGTCATGCCGAGCGAGACACCAGGAAAATACACAAAGCGAAAGCTATGCTAAAAACAGTCAGGATGCTACAGAATACATCATGTACTGCATGTATGCAAAGGACGTCACATTACCTGCAGTACAGTTGATAGCCCCTTCCCAGGTAGCGGGAAGCATATTTCTCGGGCAATTCTTAATAGACAGCTGGTGCTTACTGGCTTGGACAAAGCTTATAACAAGGATAACCGCGCATGGTGCTTGGCAATGCAAACAGACCGACTCTCGAATGTTCGTCTCATTGCCACATTCATAAGTACCCTATCCAAGAGCACGCTTATTCACCAGGTGAAAAGCGGAAACGCTGTACTACATCGTTAAAGGCTCTGTGGCAGTGCTGATCAAGATGAAAGACAGGTAAAGAAATGATCCTCTCCTGATCCTAATCAGGGCGATTTATCGGCGAAGCTGGCTTGTTTTGATAGGGCCAGGAACGTAGCGCATGGTACGTGTGAAACCGCCTGCTGCAGTGGCCTGAATTTCGTACAAAAAATTTCGCCAATTGATTCAGGTAACTCCTGTACATTCTGATGCGTTCTGCTCACAGATGGCGCGTCGTCTGCAAGTCACTTCAGAGAAGCTGGACCCTGCGCTTCCTCGATGTGACGGGCCGCATTGCACTCTGCTGACTGGCAAAACAACCAGACGCTATGAGACCCACCCTAATGGTACTACGAAAATTACCCGTCAGGAAATTGGTCAGATTGTCGGTTTTCTCGTGAAACCGTGGGACGCATTCTAAGATGCTGGAAGATCAGACCTATTTCGTATACGGCAAAACCATCGTCGTTTACGGCCTGTTAATCCCTGTCTGCAGTGGACCTACCTGGAGCGCGCCATTTTGTTCTCCCCCGACGTGGTGCAGACTGATTCATCACCCCGATATCAACTACGGACTCCCAGAATGCTGGCGCCTATGTTTGCCCGTGGCCGTTGGGTTAGTCGCGCTTGCCAATTACGATTCGGTCTGCTCTTCTCCCTGTTCCTGCCTGTTGCAATATTGCGGGCCTTGACACGCCTTATAAACGTTTTTTCAAACGCTTAATCATTGGTGATGTCGGCCATTCGCCACCTGTAGCTTGCTTATACAGCCGACCACTGGAAAAAGACGTCCCCTGCCCTTTGCTGACCGGATTTATGCTGGACCTGGCGTCACTGCTGAGCTGGGGCCATTGCACTCAAAATCGCTTCCGCATCGCCGCTCGCCGCCATTTTTACCCTCAGTTCTTGTGGTATACATGCCGGTCTGGGAACCATTGCTCATCTATGCGTTGGGTACTTTCGTCTACGGATTGTTTAACTGGTTTTCGTTCTGGATCTGGCGTGACAATCGCTGCGCGAGTCACGAGCTGCTGTACCGTGAACTGGGCAGATTATTGTGAAGCCAAATACAGCCCTGCTCACCCAGCACCGACCCTGGAAAGCGCTGCCGCCGCTGCTGGTGCGCCAGCAAGTGGTCGATTTAATTACCCAGTGCTATCAGCAAATGCATACGCTTTCTGCAACAATACCGATTACAAGCGGATGCCTCACCCCAGCCAGCGCCATCTGATGCACATCGTGAATTGATCAGCCGAAAGAGGTGAAAAAAAAATGGTCAGCAACAGTCAAATAATTGCTTGATGTGAACTGTTGCTGTGGTGGCTCACCACCCATCCCAGGCGTTGTGATGAAAGAACGCCATTGAACACCGCCGGCCAGCACCGCTGCAATCGCGACCCCACGCCATCCAGTCCATTGCCGTCAAGCCTCTGCCATGTGGCTTACTGCATCAAAAAGGCCAGCACCGGCACGCCAACCTGCGGCGCTGGCAGCGCCCGTCGACCAGTGATGTCAAGCCATTGCCAGCCCGATGGGCACCGCGCTGCATCTGCCGAATGATGGATCTGATGACGGGTATCGCTGGTGGACAAGACCGGCCACGGCGACAACCCGTCTGAGGATTGTGATTCGCTCTGTGGTAACCGTGGTCGGGCTGGACCATTGCGGCGTGGCGCTGCACTTTAAATTCCCGAGGTCACCCCTACGTTGAACCGCCCATCACCACCCTCGCCAGTGACCCGAGATCGCGAAAATCAGCCTGGGCGACGGTCGGTTTACTATTACCGCAGGTATACCTGGCAACTATTGCGGTTGAACGGCGAGCAGTAATACCTCCTCGTCTTATCGATACCATTATTGGTTGTTTAATTGCTTTCGGCGGTACCGTCTGGCTGTGGCTGTAGTGGCAGAGCGGGTTATCGCGAAAAACGCCCATGATGCTTTAGAAGCCTATCAGGAAACGATTCGCTTGATTCTTAGCGAGGAATCCAACCTACGCCACTGGCCCTGGAAGCGAATGGTGAAAATTTAGGCACATAACACTCTGTATAACTTATTCAATCAGGCGATGCAGGCAAGCTGGCGTCGCACAGCCATTATCTGCAATATATGAAACTGGGGGCAACGTACAGCCAGTTTATTGTTGAGCATATTAATGCCATGACCACGCTGGCGCGGGAACACTGGCAATTGCCACCTGAACTGGCACAAGAGTATTGTACAGTCTGTGAAATCGCCATTCAGCGTTGTCAGCAGCGACTGGAAGTATGATGCGAACTTGTAGTTCTGGCGATGCCAATATCATGCATGCGCCGGACGCAGCCGCACGAAGGCGCGGCAGGTACGCTGGAGCAGCATTTACAGCGGGTTATTCTTGGTTATCTGAACACCATGCACACCATTTCGGTCGATGGCATGGCGTCAGCGACCGCACTACGGGATTTGGCTGAGTCGGAAAGTCGCGGATTCGAAGGCGTAATGCAGGCTAAACCATCGGATAAGGCATTCACGCCGCATCCGACATCTTTTGCCGATGCTTCGTATTTATGCCAACGACCTTCGCCACCGCGTGGCGAAACGTTGCATCCCTTCACTCGATATCCGCATCTTCCACCACCAGCGACGGTGCAAACGCATCACATCCGGTCCGGCATTCAGCACCATTACGCCAGCCTCTGCGCCCGCATACAGGAAATCATGCGCCGACCTTTGCATACTGTGGTTTCAGCTCTGCCAATCAGAACAGCCCCATACCGCGAATATCGCTGGATACATCGTACTGCTGATCAGATCCTCTGCAGATGGTCAACAGTCAGCGTTTCGCCTGAACGCCTTCCAGCACTTCAGGGGTATCTACTACATCAAACGCCGCCCCCGCTACTGCACAGGCCAGAGGATTACCGCCGTAGGTGGTACCGTGAGAACCAGGATGAAATGAGAAGCAATTTCCGCCGGTGGTCAGCATGGCGCTAATCGGAGCGCTGCTGGAACGCTTTCGTATAAGTTACAATATCCGGCGCAACGCCAGCGTAGTGTAGCAACAAATCGCCGGCTCCGCCCGATCCCGCACTGCACTTCGATCAATACTAATAATGCCTGATGTCATTGCACAGCTCGCGCAAGCCCTGCAAAAACTCTGGCGTCGCTGCCGTCACACCGCCCTCGCCCTGATTTGGTCAACGACCACCGCACAGGTGTGATCATCCATCACCGCTTTCACTGCATGGAGATTGTTAAGGGAAACGTGGATGTCTGCCGGTTTCGGCCCAAAGCCGTCGGAATATTTTGGCTGCCCACCCACCGAAACGGTAAACAGCGAGCGACCATGAAAAGCGTTAACTAAGGCAATAATTTTGGTTTTGAATGGGCGACCAACCACACAGGCGTAATGGCGTGCCAGTTTAAAGGCGGTTTTGTTAGCTTCTGTGCCGGAGTTCATAAAACACCACGTGTTTCGGTAAACGTTGCCTCAATCAGTTTATGCCCAAAAGACGCAGCGCCGGTTCATATCGGCGAAAACGTTACCGATACTGCTCACAGAGTTTCCGCCCTGGTCTCTCGGAACGCGTTCACCAGCGCAGGATGGCAGATGGCCAACGCCGCAACCGCAATGCCACCTGCGCACCCACATATCCTCGCCTTGCCATTCCGAGATTCGGCCGCCCTGACCTTTTACCGGAATAAGCTGCCGGAGCAGAACCGCAGGATCACTTCTCATCCAAAGTCGCGCGTGTAATTGCTGTGTCGGTTCAATTGCCATCTGATGATCACCCTGTTACGCATAAAGAATGTGAAATGATAACCACAAAATATGCATAAAAAATCACCAAATGGCAACCAGAAATTAGCGATGATGTAAATTAGCCAGCAGTTGATGTCCTGCTTCGCTAAGAAGACTTTCTGGATGGAACTGCACCTTCCATTCCCATGGCGATGGCGAATCCCCATAATCTCGCGGGTTTGTCAGGCCGTCACGTCAAAGCACGCTGGTAATGAGTCAGGTTTCACCACCAGCGAATGGTAGCGTGTCACGGCAAGTGGATTTGCCAGCCCCCGAAATACGCCCTCACCGTTACGTGTACTCGCGAGGTTCGCCGGTGCATGACCTTTGCGGCGCGCAAAACTTTACCGCCAATGCCTGCCATCGCCGTATGACCGAGGCAGACGCCAAGAATCGGCAAGCGCCCGCATAGTGGCGAATAACGTCAAGGGAGATCCCGGCTTTATCTGGCGTACAGGGGCCAGGTGAGATGACAATTTTTTGTGGTTTTAGGGTGTCGATATCCGCCAGCGTCAACGCATCGTTGCGCTAACCAGCACATCCGCCCCCAGTTCACAAAAGGACTGGTACAGGTTCCAGGCAAAGAATCGTAGTTATCTATAAGCAGGATTATGGCGGCTCCGGTACGAAAGAACCACGCTATTTTACTCGATCCCCCCGGTTTCGCTTATCACTTCGCTAAATATCATCTGCAGCGCGGTGAGATTCCCATCGCCCCACTCGATTCGCTGATTGAGGCTTTTTTCGATACCCTGCCAGCTCAGTTGATATCCGGCATTAATCGCCAGTTGCTCAAGAGATTCGCTGTGCCAGTCCGCTTCCCACACGGAGGGATGCAGCACGTTGATTTCACAGTAGTCATGCGCCAGCCTCTCGACCAACTTCGCTTTCTCCAGGCTAACCAGATAACCTTCTCCTCCAGATCCTGCATTAGGGCATTGCCCTTTTTCGATATAAGCAAAGTGGCAGAACGGCGTATCGCTCTTATAAATATCAACTTCACGCAGTTGCCCCGCCCAGTCGAAAATATCCTGAGACAGCTGGCGATGGATAGTGCGCCAATGCGGTGAACCGCGCACCAGCGGACCAAGCTGAATGGTCCAGCACGCAGCGCCGTCATTTTGTAAGCGGCCTGTTCCAGCCGCTGCTGCTGGTGATGTTCAGCCGGTTACGCATGATATCAAGGCCAGGATAAAGATACGCATCCGCCCTTCGTCGAATTTATCGCTCATAGCGCCTCCTCAGTTTTCAAGGCGCGCTGGAGCCTCTGCGGCAGTAAGAGTGACTAAAGGCATCTCGACGCCTTCAAGACGGCGACTGGCCTGGAGATTACGATTACGCTGAGGCTCCCAGAGACGGGAGTTTTGCTTATCGGTGAGTTTCTTCATGACGCCTCCCTTAACGTGTCCATTTGCACAAGTATAAGCCGGAAATCCGGGTTACGCCGGAGAGCAGAAGCGCGGCAAGATTGCCCGCGCGAAAAATCATTACGGCAGGACTTTAGCGGAAAGGATAACTACCGGTTTTGAGGCACATTCTGGTACCGACCTACGTCATGAGTCGGCACCTGGGAACTCTTATCGGCCCGTCCACGCCTTTCACCATGTCACCAATACCGCGTAACCGAAAATCACGCTGACCATGGTCAAGGAAGGCGTTATCGGCAATGTTCTATAAAGAAATGGCTGGTGGCGCTGTCTTTGTCAGCGGGCACGCGTGATCGCCATGGTGCCACGCGTGTTGCGCAGGCCGTTATCGGCTTCATCTTGATTTGGCCGGTTTGGTTTTTTCTGTCGCACTTGCCGGCGAGACTGCTGCCCTAATCATAAAGCCAGGAATGACGCGGTGAAAGGTAGTGTTGTTATAAAACTGCTGTTCACATAGAATCCACAAAGTTTTGCACAGACACTGGCGCTTTTTGTCATCCAGCTCCAGTCCATGTTACCAGCTGAAGGTTGTCAACAATACGTGCGGGTCCCCTTTCGCTGCCATTGCTGCGGGAGAAAGAGCAGAAAGAGCGAAACAGCAGCCATCGCCGCCAGGGTTGATTTCTCGACATTAATATTTCCTCTACAAGATAGCAGAAAACAAGCAAGTGAAGAAGATGTAAATAGCCTTCAAGAACAGAGGCGTTCCTTTACCTGATATTTTACGTATTCTGAAATATATGTAACCTGACGATCACTTTTTATTCCGTGATCAAAATCACCTCTTAAACGGAATTGGTACCCATTGCAATAAAACATTTAAACAAATATCAACAAATCACCTAAAATTGCCCCGCTCGCGGCATATCCCGCTATGCCATTTTATTTTTGAACGCAGGCCATCATGACTAACAGCAATCGCATCAAGCTCACATGGATTAGCTTTCTCTCCTATCACTGACTGGTGCGTTGGTTATTGTCACCGGGATGGTGATGGGAAATATCGCCGATTGTTTCAATCTGCCTGTTTCCAGAATGAGTAACACCTTCACCTTCCTCAATGCCGGCATTTTCATCTCTATCTTCCTCAACGCCTGGCTGATGGAAGTTGTCCCGTTGAAACGCAGTTACGTTTTGGCTTTCTCCTGATGGTGCTGGCGGTTGCTGGTTTGATGTTCCAGCCACAGCCTGGCGCTGTTCTCGACGGCGATGTTCATTCTCGGGTGGTCAGCGGCATTACTATGTCGATTGGTACATTCCTGATAACACAAATGTATGAAGGGCGTCAGCGCGGTTCCCGCCCGTCAATTCACTCGACTCCTTCTTCAGCATGGCTGGGATGATTTTCCCACGATTGCCGCGTTTCCACCTGGCGCGCAGCATTGAGCTGGTACTGGGTTCTATGCCTGCATCGGGCTGGCGCAGGTCGGTTTCACTTGACCTTCGGCTGTGAGTTCCCGGCACTGGGCAAACATGCGCCAAAAACGGATGCTCCGGTAGAGAAAGAAAAGTGGGGGATTGGCGTACTGTTCTCTCGTCGCGGTGCTGGCGCGACATCCTCGGTCAGTTAGGTTTTATCTCCTGGGCGCCTGAGTATGCCAAAGGCCTGGGCATGAGCCGAACGACGCGGGCACGCTGGTGAGTAAAACTTCTGGATGTCATACATGGTCGGCATGTGGGCGTTCAGCTTTATTCTTCGCTTCTTTGATTTGCAATGAACTTCCTGATCCTAACTGGCTGGTCTGGCTGCGATTCTGACTGTACGTCTTTAACACCGGACACCAGCACATATGGCGTGTGGTCAATTCTCGCTCTGGGCTTCTTCTCCAGCGTGATTATACCACCATCATCACCCTCGTGTTCACAGCAGACCAATAACGTCTCAAAACTGGTTGGCTTTCGTCCTGACCTGCGGAACCATCGGTACTATGTCGACCTTCGTGGTTATGCTGGATTGTTGAACATAGCGGTCCTACAGGCGGCACTGCTTACAGCAAACGGTCTGTACGCTGTCGTCTTTGTGATGTGCTTCCTGTTAGGTTTCGTCAGCCGTCACCGTCAGCATAACACCCTGACCTCTCATTAATCGCCAACGCCGGACGGCACTATCGTCGTCCGGCCTTTTCTTCTTCCCCCGCTACGTGCATCTATTCTCGTGATAAACCCGTTCATTTTGTCGATTTTTTGCACAAGCATGAATATTAGACAATTCCGTGACTTAAGAAAATTTATACAATTAGCAATATACCCCTTAGGAAATATAAAGGCTAATTTGATTTACATCAATAAGCGGGGTTGCTGTATTCGTTAAAGGTAGGTGGTAATAGAAGAAAATCGAGGCAAAAATGAGCAAAGTCAGACTCGCAATTATCCTAGACGGTATGGTCGGCCATCGCTTTATCGAAGATTTCTTATAATCTGATGCGGCCAACTTTGATATTACCGTTTTCTGCGGGTACCCGCGATCGCTTATGACCGCGTACACCTCTCGTCTCGACTCTGACCACACCGCCGAAGAGCTTGTCGCTGGTGCGAAGGCTTCTACCAGAAACACGGCATCAAAAGTTCTGGTCGGCGACGCGCTATCACCATCAACCGTCAGGAGAAGGTGATTCACTCAGCGCCGGACGTACCGTTTTTTATGACAAGCTGATCATGGCAACCGGTTCCTACCCGTGGATCCCACCAATCAAGGTTCTGATACCAGGACGGCTTTGTTATTGCACCATTGAAGACCTCAACGCCATTGATCTGCGCCCGTCGCAGCAAACGCGGTGCCGTCGTCGGTGGCGGCCTGTTAGGCTCGGAAGCCGCTGGCGCGCTGAAAAACTTAGGTATTTGAAACCCACGTTATCTAATTTGCCCCATGCTGATGGCGGAACAGCTCGATCAGATGGTGGCGAGCTGGCGTTGAAATCGAAAAGTATGGGCGTGCGCGTTCACACCAGCAAAAACACCCTTGAGATTGTGCAGGAGGTGTTGAAGCGCGTAAAACCATGCGTTTTGCCGACGGCAGCGAACTGGAAGTCGACTTTATCGTCTTCTCTACCGGTATCCGTCCGCGCGATAAGCTGGCAACCCAGTGTGGTTGTACGTTGCTCCGCGTGGGGGTATTGTCATGGCAAATGATCCGCCAGACTCCCGATTTGGATATCACGCCATCGGTGAATGTGCAAGCTGGACAACTTGTGTATTTGGTCTGGTACACCAGGCTACAAAATGGCGCAGGTCGCCGTTGACCATATTCTCGGTAGCGAAAACGCCTTCGAAGGTGCTGACCTTAGCGCCAAGCCGCAAACTGCTGGGCGTAGACGTAGGCGGTATTGGTGATGCGCATGGTCGCACGCCTGGCGCATGTAGCTACGTTTACCTCTGACGAAAGCAAGACATATCTACAAATGCTGATTGTCAGCGAGACAGCAAAACCCTGCTCGTGTGATGGTGGGCGATACCAGCGACTACGCAGCTGCCGCAACTGGTGCTGAATGCTATCGAGCTGCCGGAAAACCCGGATTCTCTGAATTCTGCTGGTGCACTCGGGTAGCGGTAAGCCGTCTATTGTGTTGATAAATCTGCCGGACAGCGCGCAAATCTGCTCGCGCTTTGACGTCACCAAAGGTGATTCGATTGCTGCCATCTAACAAAGGCTGCCACACAGTTGCGGCGCTGAAAGCTGAAACCAAAGCGGGTACTGGCTGCGGCTGGCTGTATCCCGGGGGTTATTAGGTACTGAACGCGGAACTGGCGAAACAGGGCATCGAGCTACAACAACCTGTGCGAACACTTTGCTTATTTGCGTCAGGTACTGTTCCATTTGATCTGCGTTGAAGGCATTAAAACCTTTCTTCGAAGAACTGCTGGCGAAACACGGCAAGGCTTACGGTCGTGGGTCGTAAACGAACCGTCGGTTCGCTGCTGGCCTCCTGCTGGAACGAATACATTCTGAAGCCGGACATACTCCGCTGCAGGATTCTAACGACAACTTCCTCGCTAACATCCAGAAAGACGGCACCTACTGGTGATCCCGTGTTCTCCGGCGGTGAAATCACCCCGGCAAAGGGCCGACGGCAGTGGTCGTATCGCGCGTGAATTTAATCTCGACACGCTATATCACCGGCTCCCAGCGCCTGGCGATGTTTGGCGGCAGAGACGATTTGCCGGGAAAATCGGCGTCAGCTGATTGAAGCTGGCTTCGAAACCGGTCATGCCTATGCGAAAGCACTGCGTATGGCGAAAACCTGCGGGGAGCACCCGTGCCGCTACGGTGTTGGCGATAGCGTCGGCCTGGCGTGGAACTGGAAAACCGCTACAAGGCATCCGTACGCCGCACAAAATGAGCTTCGGCGTCTCCGGCTGTACCCGTGAATGTTCAGAAGCTGAGGGTAAAGACGTGGATATTATCGCCACTGAAAGGTGGAACCTGTATGTTTGCGGCAACGGCGGCATGAAACCGCGTCATGCGGATTTGCTGGCGGCGGATATCGATCGCGAAACGCTGATCAAATATCTCGACCGCTTCACTACGTCTCGCATCCGTACCGCCGACAACTGACGCGTACCGCGCCGTGGTTACAAATCCTCGAAGGCGGCATCGATTACCTGAAAGCGGTGATCATCGACGACAAACTGGGCTGAACGTCGATCCTGGAAGAAGAGATGGCGCGCCTGCGCGAGCGGTAGCGTGTGAGTGGACTGAAACGGTCAATACACCGTCCGCGCAGACTCGCTTCAAACACTTCATCAACAGCGACAAGCGTGACCCTGAACGTGCAGGCGTGAGAGCGCGCACACAGCACCGTCCGGCAACGCCGTATGAACGTATCCCAACTGGTGGAGGACAACGGATCAGCCAGTGGAAAGACACTTCCTGCAAAATCGATGACATCCGCCGAGCCGGCGTCTGCGCGCTGTTAGGCGACGAGCAGGTTGCGATTTTCCGCCCAGATTCACAGCTACCAGGTGTTTGCGATTAGAAATATCGCATCCGTTTTTGAGCCTCAGCGCGCTGTCACGCGGGCGACATTGGCGGACACCAGGGCCAGCTGCGGGTCGCCAGCCCGCCAAACAGCGTTTTCGCTTAAGTGATGGCTTGCGCATGGAAGACGGACAAGTTTTCCGTCAAACATTACGAAGCACGAGTGAAGACGGCGTGGTGCAGCTGCGGCGGTTATGTTTTAACGGGAGGCGCAATGCCTCCCCTTTTGCATGGTCCTGCATGACTTTTCCGGGTATATCGCTATATTTTTAAACTTTTTGTTTTATTTTTTTATTTTTATTTTTTAAAGGATAATCAAATGTTTACAGACACTATTAATAAGTGTGCGGCTAACGCTGTGCGCATTGCACGCCTGTTGGGCAATAACTCGCTTGGCTTTCGGGTTAGCTCGCCATGGCGGGCGCGTATGTGGGTCTTGGGATCAACTCCGATTTCATGCTCGGGGGTTCCGCTGATCTGTCCGTACGTCCGCTGGCGACGGGCGCGACCTTTGGTATCGCCTTAACGCTGGTGATTATCGCAGGTTCTGAACTGTTCACCGGACACACCATGTTCTCCTCACCTTCGGGTAAGCGGCAGCATCAGCCACTAAATGTGGGCAATCCTGCTGCAAACCTGCTGGGTAACCCTGCTGGGTTCCGTCTTCGTTGCCATGCTCGAGGAGCCGGCTGCTAGCGCCGCCGGTAGATACCAGCATCGTTCACTCCGTCGCGCTCGGCGAAAACCACTGCACCGGCAATGGTACTCTTCTTCAAAGGTGCATTGTGTAATGCTGGTTTGCCTGGGATCTGGATGGCGCCTCACCCAAGGGGCGGCGAAATGATCGCTATCTGGTGGTCTGCTGGCATCATCGCGTCCGGCGACCAGCACTCCATCGCTGACACTACGCTGTTCGCGCTCTCTGTTCGGCAACCACAGCGAAGCCTACACGCTGGCGGGTATCTGGTCATAACCTGCTGTGGGTGACGCTGGGCAACACTTTTATCAGGTGCCGTATTCATGGGATTGGGTTATTGGTATGCTGCTCAAAGCGAATGTCCGGTTGCGAGAATTTAATCAAACTGAAACGGCTGCCGGTTAATTACTAAGGGGTTTTACGTGGATTATTTGCCGATATTTTGCCAATTACGCGATCGCGACTGTCTGATTGTCGGCGGTGGTGATGTCGCGGAACGCAAAGCAAGGTCGCCTGTTAGACGCAGGCGCTCGCTAACGGTGAATGCATTAGCGTTTATTCCACAGTTCACCGCATGGGCAGATGCAGGCATGTTAACCCTTGTCGAAGGGCCATTTGATGAAAGCCTTCTCAGCACCTGCTGGCTGGCGATTGCAGCGATGCACTTATGACGCGCTAACCAGCGCGTCTCAGCCAAGCCGCTCAGCTCGTCCGCATCTTCTGTAACGTAGTCGATGCGCCGAAGGCCGCCAGCTTGATCATGCCGTCGATTATTCACCGCTCACCGCTCATGGTCGCGGTCTCCTCTGGCGGCACCTCTCCGGTCCCGGCACGCCTGTTGCGCGAAAGTCTTGAATCACTGCTGCCGTTGCATCTGGCTCAGGCAGCGTATACGCCGGGCAATTACGCGGCGAGCGAGACAGTTCGCCATGTGATGGGTGAGCGTCGCCGTTTCTGGGAGAAATTGTTCGTTAACGATTGCCTGGCGCAGTCGCTGGCAAACAACTATTAGAAAGCCATTACTGAAACCACCGAACAGTTAATCAACGAACCGCTTGACCATCGCGGTGAAGTGGTGCTGGTCGGTGCAGGTCCGGCGATGCCGGGCTGCTGACGCTGAAAAGGACTGCAACAAATTCAGCAGGCAGATGCGGCGGTGACGACCGTCTGGTTTGACGATATTACTCAATCTGGTACGCCGCTGATGCTGATCGCGTTTTCGTCGGCAACGCGTGGATACCGACTTGTGTACCGCAGGAAGAGATTAACCAGATCCTGCTGCGGGAAGCGCAAAGGCAAACGCGTGGTGCGGCTGAAAGGTGGCGATCCGTTTATTTTTGGCCGTGGTGGCGAGTAGCTGGAAACACTGTGCAACGCGGGTATCCGTTCTCGGTGGTTCCGGGTATTACCGCAGCTTCTGGTTGCTCTGCCTATTGGGTATTCCACGACGCATCGCGATTATGCCCAGAGCGTACGCTTAATTACCGGAGACTTGAAAAACCGGTGGCGAGCTGGACTTCAAAAAGCTGGCGGAGAAAAAAAGAATTGGCTGGTGTTCTATATGGGGTTGAATCAGGCCGCGACTATTCAGCAAAAGCTGATCAACACGGTATGCTGGTGGAGATGCCGGTGGCAATTGCGAAAACGGAACGGCGGTCACGCAGCGCGTGATTGAGCGTACGCTCACGCAACTCGGTGAACTTGCTCAGCAAATGAACAGTCCATCGCTAATTATTATTGGTCGGGTTGTTGGCCTGCGCGATAAACTGAACTGGTTCTCCAACCATTAAATTTACCCGGCCAGAGAATTCTGGCCTTCTTAATGACTCTTTTTATATATTCAGCAAATAAAACATAGCCCCTTAATAAATATTTATCTGCTAATGGGTTATATTCACCGTTACAGCGACTTACAAAATTAAGTCATTCGCTCACTAGACGCCATTAAAATATTCCTGTATTTTTTCTTAGCGAGCAGTCTGCTTATATTCATATAATCAATGAATATTAATTAATATATAATACATAGGGAATGTAAATGAACAAATTTATTAAAGTTGCACTGGTAGGTGCAGTACTGGCTACGTTAACTGCATGTACTCGTCATATTGAAAACCGTGATAAGAACTGCTCTTACGACTTACCTGCTGCACCCGGCAATTTCTATTTCTAAAATCATTGGCGGTTGCGGTCCTACTGCACAGTAAGTCTTGACACAAATTGGCTAACACCGGTTTAATTGCCCATGCCTTCTGATTTTCCGAGGGCGTATTTGTTTCTACGTCCTTGTCCTCCCCGCCCGTTAATACTTCACTTTAATTTCAATTGGATAATTACAGCCATTAGCCACATCGCGATCCGTGCGAAATTTCTGATCTCTCCTCACATTACATAACGTCATATGTTGTTATATTCATCATGCATTGTCATGTTACCTTTTAAACGACTGCAACTTTCCCCTACAACGTGTTGGACAAGAAAAAGGTATCGCTATGGAAGCCAGGACTCCAACGCAAGCTCGGATTTTTGGCCGTTCTGCAATCGCCGTCGGGACAGTACCGTCGGCTCCGGTATTTTTGTATCTGTGGGTGAAGTGGCAAAGTGGTGGGCACGCGCGTGACGGTGCTCGGGTTGTCATTCGGCGGGTTAATTGTGATCCCGGAAATGTGCGTCTTATGCGGAGCTATCAACCGCTTATCCGGAAAATGGCGCAGATTATGTTTATCTAAAAAATGCCGGAGCGATGACGGCGTTCCTCTCCGGCTGGCTCAGCTTCTGGGCCAACGATGCGCCTTCGCTGTCGATTATGGCGCTGGCGCCATCGTCAGCAATCTTGGCTTTTTCCAACGCCTATCCACTTGCTCGGGCAATTCATCGCTGCCGTATTAATTGATCGCCGTCACGCGGCGCACTGTGCTTGTTCGTACAGGTGGCCAGATTCCAGCTGCGACGACCATTGCGTGATGATTTGTTTCACTATCGTCATTGGCCTTGCATTTTTCTGGTTTAAAGTGGTAGAATTTTGCTGCCCCTACCACCATCGTGATTGGCCAACGGGGCAGCTTTTATGGCGCTGTGGCGGGATCTGGACGACCAGTTGGTCGTATACCGGCATGGCCTCTTCATCCGTTATATGACTGGTGAAATTAAAAACCCCGGAAAACCATGCCACGAGCGCTGATTGGTTCCTGTCTGCTGGTTCTGGTGCTCTACACCCTGCTGGCGCTCTACTCCCGGCCTGATGCCCTTCTAGAACTCGCCAATTCTGAAATGCCGATTTCCTACTGGACCACCCATCCCGCACTGGGCAGCACCGCTGGGATTTGTTGCATCACGGCGATGATCGTCATTCTTGGTTCGCTTTCCAGCTGCGCGACTGACCAGCTGCGGCTGGAATACGCGATGGCGAAAGACAACCTGTTCTTTAAATGCTTCGGCCATGTGCATCCGAAATACAACACGCCGGATGTCTCCATCATCCTGCAAAGGGGCGCTGGACATCTCTTTCTCCACTTCGTTTCCGATCACCAGCCCGCTGGGTTATTTCACCC
The DNA here is from genome assembly GCA_048288465.1 of Shigella flexneri. Classification (GTDB taxonomy): domain Bacteria; phylum Pseudomonadota; class Gammaproteobacteria; order Enterobacterales; family Enterobacteriaceae; genus Enterobacter; species Enterobacter flexneri_B. The sequence continues at coordinate 3,371,747 of CP182556.1, forward strand.
TGTGATGTGTTTCAAAAATACCCTCACTCTTCGGCTCCATCATCTGGTGTCGTAACGGCGACCATTACAAACCGCTGTGGCGTACTCCGGCTTTCGGGCTGATGACCACCCTCGCCATTGCATCAAGCCTCATTCTGGTCGCCTCAACCTTTGTCTCGGGTACCGATTCCCGGCCGACTTGCGCCGTCATCGTTATTGCTACTGGTCTGCCTGCTTACGCCTTCTGGCTGAAGCGTAGCCGCCAGCTCAACGCTTTGAAAATGTTATCTGGAGAAAATAAAATGTTGGATATTGATAAAAGCACCGTGGACTTTCTGGTTACTGAAAATATGGTTCAGGAGTGGAAAACTTTGAAGCCATGACGTTCCGCTGGTGCACGCCATCGTGGAAGAGATGGTGAAGCGTGAATATTGATCGTATTTATTTCGTTGCCTGCACTGCCACTCAACGCGGCGCAAACGGCGAAACATCTGGCGGATCGCTTTTCCTATTTTCAGGTCTACGCCATTTCCGGCTGGGAAGTTCTCGATAACACCCCATTCGCCTCGACGATTGTTGCGCAGTAATTGGCGTTTCTACTACGGTAAAACCGAAGAGGAATCAAAGCGCTGGAGCTGGCCGGCCTGCGGTCTCCACTGCGGCGTTCACCAAACGCGCGGATAGCCCCATTACCTCGGCGGTGGAATTTAGCATCGATTATCAGGCCGACTGTATCTGGGAAATTCACCTGCTGCTCTGCTACAGCGTGGTGCGCCGGACCATCTCACGCCTCGCGCCGAACGCGGAAATCGGCAAGATCAAAAACGATTCCTTAAGCAGTTGCCGAATGCGCTCGGTCATCTGGTACGCACCTGGGAAGAAAAGGCCGCCAGCTTGGTGACTTGGCCAGCCAGTGGCCGATGATTTATACCGTTGCTGCGGGTCCGCTGCGTCCGCTGGGTTACAAAGAAGGCATTGTAACGCTGATGGAATTTACCTGGACGCACGGCTGCGATCCAGAGCGGAGAGTTCCGCCATGGCCCGCTGGAGATTGTCGAACCGGGCGTTCTGTTCCTGTTCCTGCTCGGCAATGATGAAAGTTGCCACACCACCGAACGCGCCATTAACTTTGTTAAACAGCGTACTGACAACGCGTGATCGTCATCGATTACGCCGAAATTTCGCAAGGGCTGCACCCGTGGCTGGCACCGTTCCCTGATGTTCGTGCCAATGGAGTGGCTCTGCTCATGACCTGTCTATTTACAAAGATTACAACCCGGATGAACGCCGCTATTACGGTGGTTGGTGGGGTATTAATCCCTCTCCCGGCCCGGCAACGGCTGGATTTACGCAAGGAGTTACCCGATGAAAACAGGTACGTTTTAACTGTGGCCACCAGCGGCTGCCTATTGAGACGCATTTCGTGATGCAAGCGAGCTGGGTTACGACGGCATCGAAATTCGGCGGTCTCGCCACGCGCTTCGCGCCGGACTTAAAAGCGGCGGCATCAAACAAATCAAGGCGCTGGCGCAGACGTATCAGATGCCGATTATCGGTGCATACGCGAGAGTCAACGGCTACCCAGTATAACATGTACGCTGGGCTATGAAGATATGCGTCGCGCAGCTCGACATGATCAAGCTGGCGATGGATATGGCAAAAGAGATGAACGCGGGTTATACGCTCATTTCCCGCGGCCACGCGGGCCATTCACGCCACCTGGGGTCATCTGGGGACGGCTGGCAGAGAACCTAAGCGAACTGTGTGATACGCGGAAAACATCGACATTATTTAATCCTCAGTTAAGTTAATGCCGTATGAATCGAACGTCGCGTGAAATGCTAATGATGTGCTTCATGCGCGGCGCCGGCGCCTTCGCCGGCGCCTGTTCAGCATGGTCGACATTTGCGCGCCGTATGTCCAGGCGGTAACTGGTGACGGAGTTATTTCGACAAACTGGGCGAGACATTAATGCCACTGCATATTGTCGACAGCGACGGGGCCAGCCACATGCATTACATTCCTGGAGAAGGCAAAATGCCGCTGCGGGGGTCTGATGCGCGATATTATTGAGCGGGCTATGAGGGTTACTGGACGGTGGAGCTGGTGACGATGTAGGACCAACGAGTGACCACGCCCGCCGTGGCGCTGGAACGCTTTCGGCGCTGCTGCCGGAGGATGAGAGATGAAAACCCGGCGAGATCGGGTGCAGAACCGCGCCGACCCTGCACCCGCAAACCAACAAAGCGTTCTGGCGGTAATGCGGTCAATGTGGCGGTGTACTGCACCGCTACGGCATACAGCCGGGATGCATTACCCTGGGTGGTGACGACGACTACGGCACAAAGCTGAAGAGCCACCTCGCCCGCATGGGCGTCGATATCAGCCATGTCCATACGAACACGGCGTCACCCCGCAACAACTCAGGCGCAATTACGACAATGATCGCGTTTTTGGCGACTACACCGAAGGCGACGGCCGACTTTGCCCCAGCGAAGAGGATTACGCCCTGCTGGCGCAGTATGAACATCGCGCACGCGGCAATCTGGGGACATGCGAAGACGCATTCCCACAGCTGCACGCTGCGGTAAACTTACCGCTTTCTGATTTTCCCTACAAGTGGGACAGCCCGCTCTGGCAGACACTGGTGCCGCATCTCGATTTTGCCTTTGCCTCCGCACCGCAAGAAGACGTAACGCTGCGTCTGAAGATGAAAGCGAATCGTTGCCCGTGGCGCAGGAACAGTGATTGTCACGCTGGGTGAAAATGGAGCATTGCCTGGGATGGCGCGCAGTTCCTGGCGTCAGGCTCCTGAACCGGTGACGGTTATCGACAGCCACGGGTGCCGGAGATTCGTTCATTGCCAATTTCCTTTGCTGGCTGTGGGGATGACATTACCGCAGGCGATAGCGCAGGGAACGGCGTGCGCGGCGAAAACCATTCAGTACCACGGTGCCTGGTAGGTATAATGTTGGCGCGAGCATCTTCACGCCAACTCGCGCTCGTTACTTGCCGGAAAAACGACCCTATAATCCGAGTAATTCATTCTTTATTTCAGGGTCGATTATGTCAGCTACGGACCGCTACTCTCATCAACTCCTCTACGCTACCGTCCGCCAGCGACTGCTGGATGATATCGGCGCAGGGGGTTTACCAGGCGGTACAGATCCCAACCCAAAACGAGCTTTGTACACAATATAACGTCAGCCGCATTACCATTCGCAAAGCCATCAGCGACTTAGTGGCAGACGGCGATGATTCGCTGGCAGGGAAAGGTACCTTGTACAAAGCCAGAAGTTGAAAACGCCCTGCTCACTGCGCTTGGCCTCCACCGATTTTGGCGTCTCACAAGGCAAGGCGACGAAAGAAAGTGATTGAACAGGGAACGGGTCAGCGCCGCCTGCTGTTTTGCGAAAAGCTCGACATCCCCGGGAAACAGCGAAGTGTTCGATCTCTGCCGGTGATGCATCCCAGAAAGAGCTGCTGTTGATCATGGTTCATGGATCCCGCTGTCCGCGTGACCCTGATTTTGATGAGATTTTACGTTGAAGGAAGCTCACCTATCAGTTATTTCAGGAGCGTTTTGACGCGAGTGGTCAGCGACAAAAAGACCATCGATCTTTGCCGCCACCCGCCCGCAGGCAAAATGGCTGAAATGCCAACTGGGCGGCTCCGTCGTTTCGCATCAGCAAAATCGCCTTTGATCTCAATGACAAACCCGGTGCACGTCTCCGAACTCTTCTGCCGCGCCAATCGCATCACCCTGCAACTATCGAGAATAAAAGACATTAACCGTAGGCCGGTATAACACGCGCGAGCATCTTCGCATCCGGCGACGTGGCGCGTTGAATTTTACATCCCGTACGTTCCCCATTAACCCTCTCCCCAAAGGGGCGAGGGGACCGTTCAGTACGGGTATCAAGCTGCTACGGCGCCATCCAGCATTAAATACTGGCAACACTCTCATGCAAAATCCGCAGCACCGTCTCTTCACCGCTGCGATTCGGGTTAATGCGAATCGCACAATGTTCTGATCTGCGGATTCGCCCTGCGCAAACGTTCCGGAAAGGCTATAAAGAGTGGTGGGATTTCATATTTTCCAGTCTGCACCCACCGGGTAAGGCAAGGCACCGCGCTTTTGCGCCTCTTCCAGCACTCTGGCGGCAAATCGGCTGATGAAACTCAACACCAATACCTTCGACTGCGCATGGCAATCACCGCGCTTTTCACTTCCGGACCGCACCACCGTTAGCAAAGCCAGAACCGTTCAGATACCCCTGCCTGCACCGCGCGCATCACTGGCGCAAACACCAGACCACGAATACTTCGAGCGCCTGTGCGCCTCGATCCCTTGGCTACCGCCGGAAGCAAGCGTGGCGCGAATACGGTTGATAACATCAGCATCGCCGCCCACTGCACCATATCCCTCTGGCCCAAATAGCTTGAAGCAGGAAAATGTCAGTACATTTCGCGCCGCATTCACAGCCGATTCGCGCCACCTTCATCACCGCATAGTTGTTATCGGTTAACGCTGGACACCTGCCGCGCGCAACGTTGCCAGCACATCTGCCAGCACGTAGCTGTCCTGCGGCTGCTGGCGCGTATGCTGCACCAGCGCCGCATCCGGTTGTTGCTCGTCGACGACCTGCTTCAGTGCCGAAGGCCATCGAAATCAACAGTAATAAGCGTCAGCCCCATCTGCTCAATAATAACCCGTGTCGTCGGGTAACAGGCGCGTTATTCACCAGAAGACGCTGCCCCGGTTCGAGCAAAGTCGCCAGCCCGGCGCGAATCGCGCCAGTCCCCGCGCCCTGCACCAGCGCCGCAGCCTGTGCGTGAAATTCATCCGCCAGCACCTGTTCCACACGCTGGGTAAGCGCGGTTGATTCAGTCCTGGCGTTAAGCCGACTACCGCCAGTAAGAGCTCGCTGCCGGGGAAATGGCGACAAATGCTATCCACCAGCGCAAACTGCTTTTGCTGCGCCTCATAATCGTCAGGCTTTGCAGAGGAAACGTCTTCAGAGGCGCTTTCCTTAAGCGGGAACGAACAGGCGAAGCCAGTAAAAGAACATTCAGCAGAATACCGGTGATTATTACTGCCACGACCGGCGCCGCCATTTTCTGTACCGGACGGCCCAGGATCCGTTCAGGAAGTAAATGGCAACCGCGATAGAGATCCGGTATAACCCGCCATCTTAATTGCTGCGAAATCAACGGACCAGCAGCGCCACTTCCATCAGCATATTCATGGCGTTACGGATGTTATCCGATGATTACGCAAGCGTCGGTAGCGTCCCAGGCTTTCCCGATTAACGAAGCAGCAAGACTTCGGTCGAAAGGAGGACTGCGTTTAATATCGTTGCAACGATCGGATTCGGCGGAGATAGCCGACCGCATAAACAAGGCAAGCCCGCAACTGCATATACGCCGGTGGCTAACGCGGTGGTGGCAATTAATGGCACAAAACCCAGCCCGCGCATAACTCCGCCAGAGCAGCCTGGTTTTTAGCGTTTGCAATTGTTTGGCGTTACGCCTGCGCAGTACGCTTTCTCCAGAGTGAGATCTAGACTTCACTGCCGGCGAGATCTTCATACTGGCAACGGCGGCAATCAATGTTCCACGATGGCGATATGGGTAAGTTTTTGACAATCCGTGACGTGCGCTCTTCAAACACCGAAAGCCCGCTGGCATCGATGTCATTTTCATCACGATGACGCAGGTCGTGGTTATCGCGATTCCCAGCAGCATCACCATGCGAATAAAGATTTCGATGGATTCAGGGTTAGATGTGGGAAATAGCGCACCACTACCACACGGGTCATCAGACAACCACGGCGGCGACGTGACTTTGCTTCCAGCCAAACTGGTAGAAAATCGCCACCAACGGGAAGAGTGCAAAAGCAGAAACCACTGGCGAGCTTATTCCCGAGGCGACCGTATACATCACGGCAGCGCGGTCAGCAGCTGGTTTACTGGCAACAGGCAAGTAAGGATCAACACGCCCCAGATAGCGCCAAGACCAAACGCCATCAGGCTGTTTATCGCCAGTACGCCGAGGATATCGGTAGGAAGAAAGAGTAACCATGCGTTTAGCAGCCCGGTTTTCAGGGTAAAGAGATCCCCACCGAGGCCACAAAACCAATGCTCAGACCAAAAGCGATACTCCCCGCCTCGCGACGGTTCATTTAGCCTTCAATCAGTTGCGGCAGGATCGGGCGGATGCCGTCATGAAAAACAGCCGCCGAGCGATGCGCCAGAAGCGATGTCATACCCGTCAGGCACGCCACCACGATAATCTGAATATACATATCGATAGTCGTGCCTTTTATTTCAGATGGTTAATCAGCATCGGAATCGCGTGTTCGACGTGCTCAACGGAAAGGCCAAACGCCACTTTTCCTTCAGCGATCATTTTCGGCGATATGCTCGTCTTTCGCTTTAATGCCTGGTTTGGCAATGGTGCAACTTTTGTTATAGCCAATCACCGCGATGGCAATCGACGATGCCGCGCCCGCACCGGTATTACACGCACCGATGTAGTAATCCAGTTGCCCGGATTTCACTTTCATTGCCGCTTCCATGTCGTTGTGAATGAAAACTTCGAAACAGCCAGGAGCCGTCGCTTCAATGGTGTTTTTAATCTGCTCACGCTCTAAGCCTGCAACGCCAATCTTTTTCATGAGTCTGTCCTTATTGGAAAAATTGAGAGGGATTTTCACGTAACATCACATCCACATCGGCCTGACTGAATCCTGACTGGCGCAATTGCGGAATAAAGGTGGTCGATAAATAGTCATAGCCATAACCACCGTTGGCTTTTAAATGGAAGCGGCGCGTAATATCCATCGACAGCATGACGCGGTTCAGCAACCCACGGTCACGTAACGCGTGGAGCATCGCACTGCGCTTTTCGTCCGGGTAGTAACTGTTCTTACAATGGTGTCGAACTGCACGTACGCGCCGAGATCGATCATCTTCAAAATGTTGTCGAGGTTGTCTTTCAGATCGCAGTGACCGACGGTGACGCGCGAAAGATCGACTCCGTGGGCTTGCAACAAAGCCAGTTGTTCCAGCCCCATGGTGCTGAACGACGTATGCGTGGAGATTCGGGCGTCCGGTCTGGTTATGTGCCAGCGCGGCGGCAATAAATACCTTCTCTTCCAGCGGCGTAATCTTTCCTTCGCTGGAGCCGATCTCCGCGATGATCCCGGTTTTCAGCTCCGTGCCATCGATACCCTGCTCAATTTCATCGACCATCTCCTGCGCCAGTTCCTGGCACGCTGCGGGTCGCCACATGTTCCGGGAAAAACGGTCCTGGTAATGACCGGTACAGGCCACCACGTTGATCCCCGTCTCGCGCATTACATCGAGCATAAATTGCGCATTGCGCCCCATGTAACGGTTGGTCATCTCAATCACATTACGCGCCCCGGGTCATCAGGTCGTTCATCTCCTGGCAAATAAACACACTGATCAAGGCGGCAGTCCACGTTGTTTTTAAAGCCGGAAAGATCAATATGCAGATGTTCATGGGCGAGGGTGTAACCCATCGGATCAAACTCATAGGGTGTCTCCTGCAAACCGGAGGAGGAAAGAAAAGAGCGACCATTTTGTGGCGGTGGCGCGCGGAAATTTCACACACGGTAGCCCCCACATCAGAAAGCGTGGTGCGCACACCGAGCTGCGTAGCGATCATTCCTTGCTGATAAACCAGCACTGGCACCACTTCGCGGGTATGGTGGCTGTGACCAATGGTTCATCGTTGCCGTGATCCGCCATCACGACCAGGCAATCATCTGGCTGCATCGCCTCAACAAGCCGGGCAAGGTTATGGTCAACGACCTGCAAACGTTCGGCATAACGTGGACGTCTTCTGCATGACCAGCGAGGTCGGTTTCCTGAATGTTGGTGCAAGATAACGCCGTCGGATGGGTGTTAAATTCGTTGAGGGTGATATCCATAATCCGCTGGCTATCCACCAGATTTCGCCAGCTCACGCCATAAGGATTGTTGACGATATCTGCCACCTTACCCACCAGCACGGTTGGCACGCCTGCTTGATAGAGTCTTTGTGGCACCTGCACTTTTTCATCGACGCCATAGCCCATATGCACGACCCTGGAAACCGTTGTCATAAGCGCCAGAAACGCGGCGCATTAATCCCAATAAAAGCGCCCTTCTTTGCTTTCTGCGGCATCGAGAATGCGTTGACTGTCGGTAACAGGCCGCCAAATGTGATGACCCGACCGACCTGTACCTGCTGCACGCACAATACGACCAATTTTGATTGCGTCGTCTAAAGAGATCACAGAGAGATTGACGGTAATGTTATAGACCTTGCCTACTCGCCTCGAGATTATCGCCATCGTACTGCTCTGATCCACCGACAGAAATTGACACGATCGCCATGGCGCTCCACCTGCCAGCCAGCGGATGAATGCCTGCTCAACACGGTCAATTACATCGCGAAAGGCATCCGCAGCGGCGGTAACGGCGCGTGCCGAAACTTTCTGACGCCCCATAAGGTATATCGCCACTCTTCATGTTGCAGCTCTGCCATGCCCCAGGTTGCGGAATCTGACGGTTGGATATCGCCTGGCGCATAACCCAATGCGTTGATTAGCCCCAGCTTCTCCAGTGTTGGTAGCTGCAAATGCGGCAACTGGCTCAGGATGTGACCACAGGTATTCGCCCCGGCATCTTGCGGGCGCACCAGCGTGACATCTTTCATTGCCCCTACGCCAAAGCTATCAATCACTAACACCACAAATCGCGCCATTTATGCCTCCAGAGGGTTGCCGAGGCTGTCATAACGACCAACTATTTCTGGTTCGCCGCGCTGAATACCGGACACCAGCACCACATCGCTACGGGTGACAAAAATCTGCGTGCGAAAACAGAGCACCACTGCACTGCTCACCGGATACTCGCCTGCCAGCGGCAGGGTGTAGTCGATACTGCTGTCATCCACAGTTTTGAGATTGGTTTCAGTAATCTTTTGATTTTCTGGCGTAAACACCAGCGCATGTTGCGCATGACCACGACGGTAGTAACCGCCGCCGTAGCAGTAGCTGTCGCCACGGAAATGATGGGAGATTTCACTTAACCAGAGCATCGCGATACGTTCAGGCTGATCGCCCTGCTGGTTTGCCGGAATAGTACCGGTCAGCGCATGACCGGGTTCGGCATGAGTCGCACCGTATTCCGCCAGCAATGGCAGCGAAGTGCAGCTGGTCGCTGAAGGTACGTTCAGTTGCTCAATCGCAATACCAGATTTCGCCAGTTGATCCCGTGCTTGTACCAGCGTGTGAAGATTCGGTGTTGGCAAAACTTTCCCAGCAGCCTCATCCCAAAGCAGGCAAGGGAAATGGGTTAGTCCGGCTAAATGCAGCCCCGGCAGTTTCTTAATTTCAGCAATCACCTCGTGCAGCGAATGCTGTACAAAACCGCTCTCCTGCCCCGGATAAAGAAAATCATCGTCGCTATAAACTTTGAGCAGCACAGGCTGGACCCGTCCGGCCTTAACCGCTGCCGCAGAAACTTCCCGCGCTTTGTCGAGAGTAAACACGGTGATGATGTCGGTGCCCTGTTCAACGGCGTCAGCAACCTGATGACAAGGGATTTGTACCAGATGCCCCTGATGCGCCACTGGCAAACCAGCGCGGCGCATGACTCGCGCCTCTTTGTAATCCACCGCCACAATGCCGCTGTAGCCTAATGCCAGCAATTTTTCCGCCAGCCACGGATTACGACCAAATTGCTTGGTCATCAGATACAGTTCAATGCCGTAAAGCCGCGCCGTCTCAATGAGCCGCTTACCGTTTTCCAGTATCTGATCCACGTCGATCACCCAGCTGTCCGGGGCGATTTTGCCCTGCTGCCACAAACTTAGTGCGGCGGAAATCAGCGCCGGGTTCTGGCGTTTCAATGCTTCTACAAACATCTTGTTGCCTCGTTTCTGTTCCTTGAATTAAATATTCATTTTTTTGAATATTTAGGTTGTGCGACGTGGATTTGTCGGGAGCTTCAAACCTCTTCGTTAGCAGCCATCCATAATCCATAAAGATTGGCCAGAAAATAGCCTTCTTCACACGGGTTAACTTCCAGAGCGAATTCCTTCAACAACTCCTGATGCAATTGCACAACGGCTTGCCAGTGGCTGGATTGCGCCAGTTCCGCCAGCAACTCGTTATCCAGCGGCTCTATTTCTTCACCACGGCGACTGCGCATCAGTGCACTCGCCATATGTGTCATCGCCATCGTTCCTTGCTCACTGCGCACCGGCAGATGGCACTCTTTTTCCAGTACGTTGACGACCTGCATCATGCCTTTGCAGACGTCCTTATCAATAACGCCTGCCTCGCAAAGCAGGTTGAGTCTGGTTTCCATATCAGATGCCTTTCGTTTAATAACTGGGTTCCTGTTCCCCACCATTACCGCGTCGTTGATGGGCGAGCAGGGCGCGTTCATCTATACGGGCACCGAGCAGTTGTTGCATTGGTAATCATCGACTCGCGTCAGGACCACGGCTTCGGTGGCCTGTAAAATTGCGGATCGTCCGTGAGCGGCGTCGCTCCAATCCCAGCATGGTCAGTTCGTTCCCGCCACCACGTTCCTTATCACCGCATCGACATCGCCTTTAACAATGCGTTGTAAACTCTCGTGATAAGAGAGATTCACTCGTTCCACATCACTACCGCCAAAAAACATCGGTCATGATTTTCTGATTTCTCGCTGAACGGTTATCCAGCCCCACGCGCTTCACGTTTGCGGACTCGCCTTTAACACAAATCAACTGGTGCTCGCCAACGAGGTGTGCCGCCCCAACTCCAGCGCTAGGCATAAGCCTTTTTGCGCGAGATAAACTTTCCGCCGTGAGTCGCGAAAACCACCGCCATGTCATACACGCCATTAAGCAGACACTCCAACGGCGAGATCCGCGCCGCGCATATGCGCATAGTAAAGGAATGCCATCAAACTAAGTTTCAATCCGCTCGCCAGCGGCCTTCCGTACAAACGGGTATAGGGCAAGGGCATCGCGCATCACGTCGTCGATATCCACATGACTCAGCAGCGCTTTGTTATCCATCTCGACCAGATAACTGCCATTGCGCCCACGGCGTTCAATCCGTATCGTCCCGCCTGATCTTCAGCGTTTTCAACGCGGCCTGCGTCAGGCCAACTAAATGACGGCATTCATTTGCCAGCTCATCTATGGTTTTGAATGAATTACCGCAGTTTTCACCCAACAAATAACGGCCAGCGTCGTTATGACGACGCCTTCTTTTTTGATAAACGTTCGACGCATAATAAATTTTCAGTAATTTATATTTTATATCTTCAGGAATTTGACAATAAGGGGCGAACAGCGAGATGTGGAAAATCGCGAGGCACTTCACATTTTTTCGGATTATTGCAAATGAGGATGAAAAATCGGGTTCCCCGGTTTCAGAGTGATGATAAAAGCAAACAATCGCCTGATGCGCTACGCTTATCAGGCGCATTTCCTTGCAATATGTGCATTAACTCGGTGGCCGGATAAGGCGTTCATGCTCATCCGGCATGAACAAGTGGACTCGCCTAGCAATAGTGATATTACGGCTTCGCCACAAAACCAAATTTTTTATACACCGCTTTTAGCGTACGGGGAAGCGTGCGCGCTGGCTTTTTCCGCGCCATCTTTCATCACCTGTTGCAGGAAGAGCTTCATCGTTGCGGAAACGGTGATACAGCGTTCCTGCAATTCAGTCAGCATACCGGAAAACGGCATCGACCACTTCACCTTTCAGATGACCACATAGATCTCGCCCTTCGAACCGTTTTTCCAGTTCTCGGCGCTGCTGCCCGTTACCGCAGAAAGGATATCCAGCAGGTTGGAAATGTCTGCTTTGTTCTGCACATCGTAGCGAACTACCGGCGGCTCGTCGGAGTCAGTGACCGCACGTTTGATTTTGAATACTACCGATTTCGCATTTTCCAGCAGGCCGATAACGTTATTGCGGTTATCGTCAGACTTGGATATCTTCTCGGTCGGCTCCAGCAGCGACATTACGCGCGCGCCAGATTTCGGAATAAACGGCTCCGCATGGAAGATATCGCCATACAGCGCGTTGAACGCTGGTCATATCGCGGCTCAATTCGAGGTGCTGTTTCTGCTTCACCCACCGGTACCAGATTAGTTTGATACAACAGGATGTCCGCCGCCATCAGCACCGGATAGTCAAACATACCAGCGTCGATGTTCTCGGCATAACGCGCAGATTTATCTTTAAACTGCGTCATGCGGCTCAGCTCGCCGAAGTAGGTATAGCAGTTCAGTGCCCAGCCTAACTGCGCATGTTCGGTACGTGGGACTGAACAAAAATGGTGCTTTTCTCAGGATCGAACCACATGCCAGATACAAGGCCAGCGTATCCAGCGTCGCTTTACGCAGCTTCTGTGCATCTTGGCGTACGGCGATGGCGTGTTGGTCAACGATACAGAAATGCAATGGTAGTCATCCTGCACGTTTACCCACTGACGCAGCGCACCCATGTAGTTACCAATGGTCAATTCACCTGAGGGCTGTGCGCCACTAAAACGATGGGCTTAGCCATTTTTCGATTCCTGATTTTCGCTATGCGGAAGCCCTAATGCGGGCAGAAGGTCATTTATAGACTGATAATTACATCAGGCTGGCTCAGATTGATAGCCTCGCCGAAGTTATATCCGTAGGTTAAGCCAACGGATGGGCAACCTGCCGCTTTGCCGCCTAATATCATTGCGTGAGTCGCCGACAAACAGCATCTGTTGTGGGGCAATCCCACCGCTAGCCACCAGTAACAGCGGGTCCGGATGAGGTTTTTTGCTTCGACATCATCGCCGCCGATAACCACGCTAAAGTATTTGGCAAGATCTAAGGCTTCGAGCAGCGGTGCGACGAACGGCGTCGGTTTGTTGGTGACCGGGCCTAGCGGCAGGCCTTTAGCCTGCAACGCGCCCAACGTATCGGCAACGTGCGGGAACAAAAACGTCCCCTCTTCGGTAACCTCGCCATAATAGCGATCGAACAGTTTACGCAGAATACGTACCTGTTCTTCTGCCGGAATGTCGTCATCAATGGGGCGGTTTACCCATTGTTTTACGCAGAGTCGCACGTTGCTACGCGCCCCGGTCAATGCGCGCTCCATCAGAACATCTCGCCGTTACCAATCCAGGTAATAACGCGTTCTTCACCTGCGACGGGTAACTCCAACGCATACAGCGCCATATCGCCGCAGCACCAAGACCGGGAGCACTGTCCACCAGCGTACCGTGGGGATCAAAGCGACGCCGCGGATATTTTGGAACTTATTCATGACTTACCTTTGCCAGTTCACTGCGCATTTCATCAATGACTTTTTTATAGTGGCTGGTCGAAGATTGCCGAACCGGCGACGAACATATCCGCCGCCGCCGCAGCGATTTCGGCGTTGTTCACCTTCACGCCACCGTCCACTTCCGAGACGATGTCAAAGCCAGACTCGTCGAATACGACGACGTACTTCGCGCAGTTTATCGAGTGTTTGAGGAAGTGAAAAACTGACCACCGAAACCAGGATTGACGGACATCAGCAGGATCACATCGAGCTTATCCATCACGTAATCCAGATAGCTCAGAGGTGTCGCCTGGTTAATATGAGACCCGCTTTACACAGCCATTTCTTTAATCAGTTGCAGCGTGCGGTCAACATGCTCGGAGGCTTCTGGGATGAAAGGTAATGATGCTGGCACCAGCGGCAGCGAAATCAGGCACAATGCGATTGACCGGGTTCACCATCAGATGTATGTTGATAGAGGGGTGGTAATGCCGTAGTTACGAAGGATTCAGCACCATCGGCCGAATCGTCAGATCGGGAACATAGTGGTTATCCATGACGTCAAAATGATGACATCAGCGCCAGCTGCCATGGTTTTCGCAATCCTCACCTGAGGCGGGCAAAATCAGCCGACAGAATTGAGGGGGCAATCAAATACTGTTCTTCATCCGCTTCTCCTTGAGAATTATTTTTTTCGCGGGGTAACCACTCCTGCTCGTACAAAGCCAGCAGTTCTCCACCTTTTACGTGTGCCGCCGTTGCTGCTTATACTGCGTCGAACTTTGACGACATGCAATTTTGCGCGCTGATACCACTCACGCGTTAACATCGTATCGTGATTGGAGATCAGCATGGAACATGGCGCTTAACCAGACCTTCGGCGATCTCCGCCAGATGCGCTTGTTGTTCAAGCGTAAAACTGTTTGTGATACGCCGGAGCTTGGCGGTCGCAGACAGCGGTGCATAAGGCGGATTGCAATAGACGAACTAATTATCATCTGCGCGCGCCATGCTATCGGCGTAAGACTCACAATAGAAAAAGGCATTCTGCGCTTTTCAGCGAAGCGGTACAACTCTGCTTCCGGGAAATAGTGTTTTTTGTAGCGGCCGAACGGCACGTTAAACCGACCGCGCAGATTGTAACGACACAGGCCGTTGAGAACCTAGCGGTTCAAATATAAAAACAGTACTGCCGACGAACGGATCCTGCTCTTCGTTGAAATCTTCGCGGAACTGATAGTAAACCTCGGCGGAATCCGTTTCGGGAACAAACAGCTCGCGTGCGGCCTGTACGTACTGATCAGTACGCATCTTCACAATGTTATAGAGACTGATCAGGTCGCTATTGATATCGGCAAGGATATAACGAGAAAAGTCGGTGTTGAAAAACACCGACCCGGCACCTACAAAAGGCTCAACCAGACATTCGCCCTTGGGGACGCCGTTTTATATCATCAAGCAGGGAAAACTGCCCCTGCCCACTTCAAAAAAGCGCGATTTTTCTTCATGCCGACTAACTAATTACACCTTCTCCGGCTGTGGAGAAGTTCGACAGCATCCAGCGCTTCACAACTCCCGCAACGATAAACCATTGCGGAGATAACCTTGATTACTTCAGATTGGCCTGTACCTGACGCGGTCTCGCCCACGGGGTTTTTGGCCAAACATCTGCTGGCAATGTAGATACCGCTTTTTTGCCTCTTCTTTCGAAGCGTACACGCCAGAAACCAGGACATACCACGGCTCACCATTACGCGTCGTTCCATACACAACGTAGTCTTTAATATTCTCTTCTTCGCCCAACTGTTCAGGTTGTCGTAGTTAGAGGAAACTGCTCAGCTGCAGAGTGTAATGGCTGGACGGTGCCGATTTCAACGGCTCAACATTACCTGCGCGCTTCCTCCAGCGGTCGGTGTTGCCGTGGTTTGCGCCGGGATGCCGTCTGGCAACGGAGCCGTAGTCGCTGTCTCTTTTGGTGCTGGCGTAGAAGTCGCAGCCGGTGCCTTCGTGCTCGCCACAGGGGCAGCTGGTTCAGTACGCTTTGGCGTCTGCGTGACCGGCTTCGGCTCCGTTTTCACGGTTGCTTGCGATTTTTTCGGTTCAATCACTGCCTGCTGGCGAGCTGGTAATGGGTGTAGCTGGCCGGACGTTCAGCGGTTTGCGTTTTCGCCGTTTCGCGACGCATTGCCATTGCGAACAGGCGCGACAGTCGCGGGTTCGGTCGGCAATGTGGAATTGACCGCCACATTGTTCAACTGTTGCTCATTTTGTGGCTGGGTCAGCGCATTGTTCAGGTCACCCTGCACTTCAACACGTTGTTGACCATCCGTTGCCGCCGGGGTTTGCCCTTAGTCGGCGTAGAAGAGAGATGGGTGGCAGAGAAACATCCTGCTGAGTATTTTCCGGGCGTTCACGGTTTGCCCGGTTATCTGATCGCCATTGGTCCTATTGCCTGCAAGATCAATACTCTTCTCGCCAGACGCGGTTTGATCGCTGGAAGTGGTCGAGGGGGCTTTTAGCGCAGAACCGATACCGATGATCAACAGCAGTAGAACCAGAATGCCGACGCCCATCATCATATACTGACGAGAAGCGGGTTTACTGGCTGCTTTTTTGCGCTTACGCGGACGACGCTCTACGCGCTCTTCATCCACGGTTTCATCTTCGGATTCGTCAATTTCTTCTTCGATTTCCGGTTCCTCATTGCGCTCTTTTTGCGCACGAGTCGGACGGCGATCGTCAGTGTCATCAAGTTCAATATCATCAAAATTGATCTGCGGTTCGCCACGTTCAGTACGCTCAGAACGTTCAGAAGATTGACGAGAACGACCAGTACGACGATCGCTGGGATCGGGTTTCAGCTCGTCTTCTGGTTTGAATTCATCCATTTAACACCCCACTAAAAGGTTAATGCTTACCACGTTGCAATTAACCTGAAGCTAATAGACCGCTTGATAAGCGGCCTGACCTTTCTTGTTGTTACGCTGATTGACAATCGGCAATGGCGTTAAGAACAAGCTCGTGCGAAACGCCGCTGCGAACTTTACTCTTACCAATTGCCAACGGAAGAATTAAGCGCATCTCTCCCGCAAGGACTTTCTTGTCACGCAGCATATGCGGTAAATACGCCTGCGCGGACATTTCGCGCGGCCCATTGACCGGTAACCCAGCCCGCGTGAGCAGGGTTATAATACGCTGCGTTTCGGCAGAACTAAACTGCCCGAGACGTTCCGACGTCCGCGCCGCCATCACCATACCCGCAGCGACCGCTTCACCATGTAACCAATTGCCATACCCCATTTCAGCTTCAATGGCATGACCAAAGGTGTGTCCCAGATTCAGTAAAGCACGTAACCCGGTTTCGCGCTCGTCGGCGGCGACAACTTCTGCCTTCAGTTCACAACAACGGCGAATACAGTACGCCATTGCCGGACCGTCCAGACGCAACAACGCATCCAGATTCTCTTCCAGCCAGTTAAAAAACGCACCGTCAAGAATAATGCCGTATTTGATGACTTCTGCCAGCCCCGACGCTAACTCACGCGGGGGAAGCGTTTTCAGACAGTCGAGATCCACCACCACTGAAGCAGGCTGGTAGAACGCGCCAATCATGTTTTTACCGAGGGGATGGTTGACCGCAGTTTTGCCGCCAACGGAGGAATCGACCTGCGACAGTAACGTCGTCGGGACTTGAATGAAACGAACACCGCGCTGATAACTCGCCGCCGCGAAGCCGGTCAGATCGCCCACTACGCCGCCGCCAAGCGCCACCAGCGTAGTATCGCGACCATGCGGCTTTTGTAACAACGCCGTAAAGACGGTATCGAGTACAGCTAGGCTTTTATACTGCTCGCCGTCAGGGAGGATAACGCTATCGACGTTAACACCCGCCTGTTCAAGTACGCCGCGGACCTTATCGAGATACAGAGGAGCCAGGGTTTCGCTGGTGACCAACATGACCTGCTCGCCCGATTTCAGCGGTAAGAATGAAGCTGGTTCATTAAACAAACCAGATGCGATGGTAATTGGGTAACTACGTTCCCCGAGAGTAACGACAATCCTCTCCATAACGCGACATCCACCTTAATTACTGTACCCGCAGACGAGTGTATATAAAGCCAGAATTAGTTGCTTTCCAGCATGTGAATAATCTGGTTCGCAACCACTTGACGCTTTCGATCATCAGTACGAATGGTCACGTCGGCAATCTCTTCATACAGCGGATTGCGTTCATTGGCCAACGCTTCCAGAACTTCACGCCGGCGGTGTTTTCAACGCGCAGCAACGGCGTCTTTATTACGCTGCGTGCGTGCAAGTTGCTTTTTCGATGGTCGTTTCAACAGGCAACCACAACGCCACGAGCGGAAAGACGGTTACGCGTTTCACGGGATTTCACAGAGCCGCCGCCAGTAGCCAGCACAATACCGTCTTCTCGGTCAACTCATTGATGACCTTTTCTTCGCGATTGCGGCTCTCCCCTTCGCCTTCTAAATCGAGCAACCCAGCCCATCAGCTCCGGTTCGTTCTCAATCTCTTGATCCGGAATTGTAAAATTCCATATTGAGTTGTTGAGCTAACTGGCGCCCAATAGTGCTTTTCCGGCACCCATAGGCCCGCAACCGAGAAGATATTGCGTTTCTCTGCCATTTTTGCACGATGAAGACTATTCGTTAATCATAACCTGCTTCGCTCAGAGAGCGCCGAGGACATGGTTGCAACCTCATAAGATATTGCGAGAGTCAGACTGAAAATTATCTCTATACTCCAGCGGGTTTGGGCAAGGAACGCAAATCACCCATCCCTCTGCAGATCCGGTCGCTCAGCGTGCTGCCTTGCTACCACCGCTTGGCGATAATCACCGCAAGATTAGCGTAAAAAAGACAGCAAAATGCCGCCTGAATGATAAATCATCATCATGGAACGCAGGCAGCGAAGAGCACCAACTCTCAAATCGGCATCCTTGTATGCTAAATACCTGCGCGCGTCAAATAGATGAACACGTTCAGCGTAAAAACATTACCGCTTTTACGGCTGTTTACTCACTGGAAACCAGTCGTGGCGTGATATACACGACTACTTGTGCTTGTTCATCTTCTTTTCGTCATGACGAAATAATTGCCCGAACGTGGAATGTCGCCAAGCAACGGTACGCTATCCTTACCCGATTTATTTTTACGGGTAAAAATGCCGCCCAGCGCCAACGTTTTCCGCCTTCTGACCTCGACCTGCGTCATCGCCGCCATCAATTGCCAGCACTTCGCCATCAGCCTGCTGTAGCACCTGCCCCTGAAACGTTCTGGCTGATGCGTGTAATTTTAGCCGGATGCGACCTTTTTGTAAGACCGCTGGGCGTGACCTCCATCCCCAGCTACGGCCTCTTTAAATTCCACCGACGTCGCGCCACTTTCCCCGCTGGAAACCTGATATGGAATTTCGCTCCCCGTCAATGCTGGGAGGCTGAAGATGTGAGGCCAGCAGACGCGGACTGGCGATAATATCCAGCTGCTGTTTTTGTTCGAGCGCGGAAAAGCCTCAGATTTCTTCAGCAAGTGTTCGTTGATGCGCCCGACGTTAAAACCGACATGTGTTGTCGCCGTCACGGAGAGGTCGCTACCAAGCGCCTGCGACTTGCCCAATGCCACCAGCGTGTTGCGCATCGGCCAGTTGTTCCATTTCACGCCTAACTCACGAAACTTTTTTCATCAACGGTGACAATATGCGCCTGACAGCTCAACCTGCCCGCACCGGCAGATTCATTTGCGTCACCCACTGTTCAAGTGCGCTTAACGCCGTTTTGTTATCTCGTAGCAAAAGGCGATCGTGCGTTTTATCCACTCGGTCATTTCCCTTGGTACTCTGAGCCCCTCCCCCGCTTTCGCCAGTTCTCCCGCGTCGGCGTATTGCAGGGTTATACTGCGATTTTCCAGCCGCAGATTTCGCCTGCGCCCGCGCTCCGCCCCCTCCTGGCTGGTGATAGTATTGTTATCTGCCAGGAATGGAATCCACTGAGAGTAATGTTGCCTTCCTGCCGCGTTATCAGTCCGGCGCTTTTCACTACAGTTTGTAGTGCCTGCTTCCAGGGAACATCTGTTAGATGTAACGACACCGTACCGCTGACGTCTGGCGACACGACCAGGTTCAACTTCTCCTGTTCAGCCAGCGCCTGCAACACCTGAGCTACCGGAACGTCATCCACCATCAGCGTCACTTTTTGCGGCTTTGCCGCCTGTACGCCGGGTATCAGCATCAACAGTAGTGCGGCTATCCATTGCTTCATTTGTATCTCCTTGCCGTTGCCACAACCATTGTGGCGGTTCGCAGTTTGTCCCGGTACCCAGCGTTAGTACGTCTGGCGTCAGCTGTAAAATTGTCCAGCCGTTTTCCAGCACATCGTTTTGCTGCACCCGTCGCCATTTCTTTTGCCCGTCTTTTATTACACCGATGATGCGCTCGCCTCGCCCTACCATCCCCTGATAGCGCCACTGGCTAAGTTCGCTAATCCGGCATATAGATCTTCCGGCGATTTAAAAGGGTCACGCATACCGGTTAAAAGGCACAATGCAATACCTGCCAACAACCAGCGTTTAACCCTCATGCGGCATCTCCAGTTGTAGCGTGAACAAAAGATCATCACCTTCCACGCTTAACGAAAAACGGCTCACGCTGACGTTGCGCTCTGCCAGCCGTGTAAATGCCGACGGCACTGCTTCCCACAGCGTTTTCAACGCCAACTCACCTCCCTGCGCGGATGGATGCCAGGAAACCAGTTGCGCGCCGGATAACTGAAAATCCAGTGGCGAAAAGGGCAGCGTTTTTTCCTCGCTGAAGGGAGTGGTGTCTACCAGGCGATACAGTGCGGCCCACTGCTGGTGATGACTTGCCCGTAGTCGAATTAATGCGTCGCGCTCTTCATGGTGTGTCGATGATAGAAAAATGAGCGTAACTAACATCAGCAACCAGAATGCCCAGCAAAACTGGCGGAGGCGGGGTGATGTGGCGAACCACCAGTCAAAGAACATGTTCATCGCTAACCTTCCTTGTTAACTGATACTCAAATTGCCAGCGTCCCTGCGCATCCTGCTGCGTGGCTCCCCGCTGATTGAGATGAAAAGACGCATCCTGGCGGAGTGACGTTTCTAGTGCGTTTAACGCGGTAATGCTTGTTGTCAGCCCCTTGATCTCCAGCGTTCCCTGCTGCCAGCTTATCGTTGTCAGCCAGGCGTGCTCGGGTAAAAGCGCCGCCAGTGCTTCCAGCGCAGATTGCCAGTCGCGGGTAAATTGTCGCTGGCGCTGCCGTTGCGAACGCTGTTCGCGTAACTGCTGTTGCTCCAGCAAACGTGGCTTCGTTATCTGTAAGCTGCGGGCGAGTTGTTGTTCCGCCTGAAGCAAAACTGCGTCTATGCGCGCTTCGGCGCTGCCTGTCAGACGCAGTATTAGCGTTATCCCGACGGCCAGCAGCAGAGGCGCAACGAACATCAGCAACCAGAAACGCAGAAAAGCGGTCCGGCGTTGCTGTCGCCAGGGCAAAAAATTAATTGGCGGATTCATCAGTACGCCTTCCCAAGCGCCAGCCCCAGCGCGATGGCAAAGTCTCCACCAGGCGGCGGTAGCGGCGGCTGACGGGGAGAGATGGTCTCCCAGGGATTCAAATCCGCCTTCGCCACATATCGCGACGCTTTCGGGATCAACGGATAACGCTGCCGCCAGCTCCTTCGCGCGAGTCATCCCCACCGCCAGTTTGCGCCCCCAGCGACAGCGTGTCGCCCACAGCCAACCGTCCGTTATCACGCCAGGCCAGACATTGCTGATGAGAAGGTAAAAAAGGCAGGCATTGCAATGCACTGGCATCCGGGGGTGATCGCGCTCACATGAACACGCAACCTTTTCTGCCAGGAGCAGCGATTGCCAGCTCTTTGCTTTGCGCGGGCAGTCAACTTATAGGCGGGGCTGAGCGAAGTCTTCGCTGTAATCGAAGCGCAGGGAGTCCGGATTGATATCCAGCTCGCGGTCATCGTCCCACAGCCAGGCCGTTTGCTCCCGCTCACCAAGGGACATCGACGGGCGCCTGGAAACTACCGCCGTACGTGCGACTGGCGGAACGCTGAACATAATGTGATGACGCTGCGGCAGTTCGCGACTCCACGGTAACAACGTTTTAGCCAGCTGCTGCGCATCAACAATCCGCCCATCTTCGACAACGTCGTTCTCCAGCGGCACCACCAGCACGTTTAAAAAGCATTCTTTTGCTCCCCGCACCATTGCAACCGCTACCGCTTCTTGCTGTTAAAATGCAAACCAATTTGCCAGATTTATGCCATTGTGAATGATCCCCATATCACCCGTCACTCTACGGGTATATCAATGCGTCTGGCTTGCCTTTATACTACCGCGCGTTTGTTTATAAACTGCCCAAATGAAACTAAATGGGAAATTTCCAGTGAAGTTCGTAAAGTATTTTTTGTATCCCTTGCAGTCTGTTGGATCTCGTGGGAGCAGGCTCGATTATGGCCTATACCGCTACATCGAGCCACAACTGCCGGATGTGGCGACATTAAAACACGTTCGCCTGCAAATTCCGATGCAGATTTACAGCGCCGATGGCGAGCTGATCGCCAATACGGTGAGAAACGTCGTATTCCGGTTACGTTGGATCAATCTGACCGGAGATGGTGAAAGCCTTTATCGCTGACGGAAGACAGCCGCTTCTACGAGCATCACGGCGTTGACCCGGCGGGACTTCCGTGCGGCAAGCGTGCGCTGTGCCCTCCGGCCACGCGTCACAAGGGGCGAGTACCATTACCCAGCAGCTGGCGAGAGATTTCTTCCTCAGCTTTATAATGCATGCTGATGCGTAAGATTAAGGAAGTCTTCCTCGCCATTTGCATCAACAGTTGCTGACGAAAGAACGAGATCGAGCTTTATCTGAATAAGCTTGACCTCGGTTACCGCGCCTATGGCGTCGGTGCCTGCGGCACAAGTCTATTCCGGTAAAACGGTCCACCAACTGACGCTGAACCAAATGGCTGTGATCGCCGGGCTGCCGGAGCGCCTTCCACCTTTAATCCGCTCTACTCAATGGATCGCGCCGTCGCGCGGCGTAACGTCGTACTGTCGCGGATGCTGGATGAAGGGTATATCACCCAACAACAGTTCGATCAGACACGCACGTAGGCGATTAACGCGCAACTATCACGCGCCGGAGATTGCTTTCTCTGCGCCGTACCTGAGCGAAATGGTGCGCCAGGAGATGTATAACCGTTATGGCGAAAGCGCCTATGAAGACGGTTATCGCATTTACACCACCATCACCCGCAAAGTGCAGCAGGCCGCACAGCAGGCGGTACGTAATAACGTGCTGGACTACGACATGCGCCACGGCTATCGCGGCCCGGCAAACGCGCGGTGGAAAGTGGCGAGTCGGCGTGGGATAGCAACAAGATTACCGATACGCTGAAGGCGCTGCAACCTATGGTCCGCTGCTGCCTGCCGCAGTCACCAGCGCCAATCCTCAGCAAGTGATGGCGATGCCTGGTGGATGGGTTCACCGTCGCATTGAGTATGGAAGGCGGTTCGCCTGGGCGCGTCCTTACCGTTCGGATACTCAGCAAGGACCGACGCCGCGTAAGTGACCGAATGTTCTGCAACGGGTCAGCAAATCTGGGTTCGTCAGGTTGGCGATGCATGGTGGCTGGCACAAGTGCCGGAAAGTGAACTCGGCGCTGGTGCTCGATCAATCCGCAAAACGGTGCCGTTATGGCGCTGGCTCGTGTGGCTTTGATTTCAATCAGAGGAGTTACTGCGCCACCCGTGGCACTGCGTCAGGTGGGTTCCAACATCAAACCGTTCCTGACACCGCGGCGATGGATAAAGGTCTGACGCTGGCAAGTATGTTGAACGATGTGCCAATTTCTCGCTGGGATGCAGGTGCCGGTTCTGACCAGCGAAGAGCTACCACCGCAGATGCCGTCCACTTGCTTACGTCAGGGGCTCGGGTCAGTCGAAAAACGCGGCGATGGCACGCGCATGCGGGCCATGGGCGTCGACTACGCCTGCAGAAATATCTGCAATGCTTCGGCTTCCCGGCGCAAAACATCGCTCTCCACACCGAATCGCTGGCGCTGGGTTCAGCGTCCTTCACCCCAATGCAGGTGGCGCGCGGCTACGCGGTCATGGCGAAACGGTGGCTTCCTGGTGGACCTGTGGTCATCAGCAAAATTGAAAACGATCAGGCGGCGTGATTATCCAAGCGAAACCGAAGAGCCTGCCCGGAATGCGATATTCCGGTGATTTACGGTGATACGCAGAAATCCAACGTGCTGGAAAATAACCATGTTGAAGATGTCGCTATCTCCCGCGAGCAGCAGAATGTTTCTGTACCAATGCCGCAGCTGGAGCAGGCTAATCAGGCGTTAGTGGCGAAGACTGGCGCGCAGGAGCACGCACTGCACGTCATCAACACTCCGCTGGCATTCCTGATTAAGAGTGCTTTGATACCAGACCTTCTGGTGAGCCAGGCGCGGCAGGTACCGGCTGGCGTGCAGGTCGTGATTGCAGTGTTGCGATATCGGCGGAAAACCGTACCACGGACAGTTCGAGACGGGTGGCTCTCGGGTTATGGTCGGCGTCGTGACCTCGGTCTGGATTGGCTTTGATGATTACCGTCGTAATCTCGGTCATACAACGGTTTGCAGCGATTAAAGATTAGATTTAGGTTACGAAGGCGGTGCCAAAGAGCGCCCAGCCTGCATGGGACGCTTATATGAAAGTCGTTCTTGAAGCGTGCCGGTACAACCGCCGACGCTGCCACCGGGTATTGTGACGGTGAAGATCCATTCGCAGCACCGGGCAGTTAGCTAATGGTGGCAACAGCCGCGAGAGTATTTCATCGAAGGTACGCAGCCGACACAACAGGCGGTGCACGAGGTGGGAACGACCATTATCGATAATGGTGAGGCACAGGAATTGTTCTGATTAAAAAGGCGCTTCGGCGCCTTTTCAGTTGGCTGACAAAGTGCATTTGTTTATGCCGGATGCGGGTGAACGCGTTATCCGGCTAACAAAATCGTGAAAAATCAATATATTGCAGGAACCCCATAAGCCTGATAAGCGTTGTGCATCAGGCAAACTTCACGCATTTACACTCGCCCCTGCCCTTTCAACCATTCGCGCACGAGGAACAGCGCGCTGACATTACGCGCTTCGTTGAAGTCAGGGTCTTCCAGCAAATCCATCATATGCGCCAGCGGCCAGCGCACCTGTGGTAGCGGCTCTGGCTCATCGCCTTCCAGCGATTCCGGGTAGAGATCTTGCGCGACCACGATATTCATTTTGCTGGAAAAGTAAGACGGTGCCATGCTGAGCTTCTTCAAAAAAGTCAGATCGTTCGCACCAAATCCAACCTCTTCTTTTAGCTCGCGGTTAGCGGCTTCGTAGACGCTTTCACCCGGATCAATTAATCCTTTCGAAAAACCTAATTCGTAGGATTCAGTTCCCACTGCGTATTCGCGGATCAGGATCAGGTGATCGTCCACAATCGGCACAATCATCACTGCTTCCCGGTTGGTTGGACGCATTCGTTCATAAACACGCCGCACGCCATTGCTGAACTCCAGATCCACGCTCTCGACGGTAAACAGTCGGGAACGGGCTACAGTTTCAACATTCAGAATGGTGGGTTTTTGTAATGATTTGTTCATCGTGGGATCTATGCTGTGAAATCAGCGGTTATTGTGCGATATCGGACACGCTTTCGGCAATGTGAATTGCATGTTATTTACATTTATGTAACTTAATAAATAATCGTCCTCAAATCAAATTAAAAGTCAATAGGTTGAAATAACTCCAGGAATTTGCTGATATTCCGCCTTCAGAGGGTTTGCTATGATCAGCGGTTACTGTGATGTGCTTAATGATGCTCAAGTTAAGCTCCACGCTTGCCGATAGCCAACCGCAGAATCATGTATTGTGTCCGGTGCGACTGACCACGCCTGACAGACTAAGTAAGATGGGGAAAGCATGAGCACCATTGTGATTTTTTTAGCTGCTTTGCTGGCCTGCTCACTACTTGCGGGATGGCTGATAAAAGTGCGATCCAGACGGCGTCAGCTGCCCTGGACCAACGCCTTCGCGGATGCGCAAACGCGTAAACTCACACCTGAAGAACGTAGCGCCGTTGAAAATTATCTTGAGAGCCTGACGCAGGTATTACAGGTGCCTGGCCCAACGGAAGCTAGCGCGGCACCGATCTCTCTGGCGCTGAATGCCGAAAGCAACAACGTCATGATGCTGACACACGCTATCACACGTTACGGCATCTCTACCGACGATCCGAATAAATGGCGTTACTACCTCGATTCGGTAGAAGTCCACCTGCCCCCCTTCTGGGAACAGTACATCAACGATGAGAATACCGTTGAACTGATTCATACCGATTCGCTGCCGTTGGTTATTTCACTCAACGGTCATACGCTGCAGGAGTACATGCAGGAAACGCGCGGCTATGCCTTGCAACCTGTTCCGTCCACGCAGGCGTCGATTCGCGGGGAAGAGAGTGAGCAAATCGAGCTACTCAATATTCGCAAAGAAACGCATGAAGAATATGCGCTGAGTCGTCCGCGCGGGCTGCGTGAAGCGTTGCTGATCGTCGCCTCCTTCCTGATGTTCTTTTTCTGCCTGATTACCCCGGATGTATTTGTTCCGTGGCTGGCAGGCGGCGCATTACTGCTGCTGGGCGCAGGTCTGTGGGGGCTATTCGCGCCCCCGGCAAAATCCTCCCTGCGAGAAATTCATTGTCTGCGCGGTACACCCCGTCGTTGGGGATTGTTTGGCGAAAACGATCAGGAACAGATCAACAATATTTCACTCGGTATTATCGACCTGGTCTATCCCGCACACTGGCAGCCATACATTGCTCAGGATCTCGGTCAACAAACCGATATTGATATCTATCTCGACCGCCACGTAGTGCGTCAGGGGCGATATCTTTCGCTGCATGATGAAGTAAAAAACTTTCCGTTACAGCACTGGCTGCGCAGTACGATTATCGCTGCGGGCTCGCTGCTAGTGCTGTTTATGCTGTTATTCTGGATCCCGCTGGATATGCCGCTGAAATTCACTCTCTCATGGATGAAAGGCGCGCAGACCATTGAAGCCACCAGCGTAAAACAACTGGCTGACGCTGGCGTGCGGGTAGGCGATACATTGCGTATTAGCGGTACGGGAATGTGTAATATTCGCACTTCCGGAACCTGGAGCGCGAAAACCAATTCACCTTTTTTACCGTTTGACTGCTCGCAGATCATCTGGAATGACGCCCGCTCATTACCATTACCAGAATCTGAACTGGTCAACAAAGCGACGGCATTGACTGAAGCAGTTAATCGCCAGCTGCACCCTAAACCGGAAGATGAATCTCGCGTCAGTGCCTCATTACGTTCAGCGATTCAAAAATCCGGCATGGTATTGCTTGATGATTTTGGCGACATTGTACTGAAGACAGCGGATTTATGTTCTGCCAAAGATGACTGTGTGCGACTGAAAAATGCGCTGGTCAATCTCGGCAACAGTAAAGACTGGGACGCGCTGGTAAAACGCGCCAACGCCGGGAAGCTCGATGGCGTGAATGTGTTATTACGCCCGGTGAGTGCTGAATCGCTGGATAACCTGGTGGCAACCTCCACCGCGCCGTTTATCACGCATGAAACGGCGCGAGCGGCACAATCACTAAACAGTCCGGCCCCCGGCGGATTCCTGATTGTCAGCGACGAAGGCAGCGATTTTGTTGATCAGCCCTGGCCTTCGGCATCACTTTACGACTACCCGCCGCAAGAACAGTGGAACGCTTTCCAGAAACTGGCACAAATGCTGATGCATACGCCGTTTAACGCCGAAGGTATCGTCACAAAAATCTTCACTGACGCCAATGGTACGCAGCATATTGGCCTTCATCCGATCCCGGATCGTTCCGGCCTGTGGCGCTATCTCAGCACCACATTGCTGCTACTGACGATGCTGGGTAGCGCCATTTACAATGGCGTACAGGCCTGGCGTCGTTACCAGCGTCATCGCACTCGCATGATGAAGTTTCAGGCCATTATGAAAAGCTGCCTGAACTCACAACGATCACCCCTTCAGAAAGCTTTATCGAATAACACGTTGCGCGGCAGGTTATGCTCCCTGTCGCGCAAATTGCTTCACTCTGGAGATTTCCCTCATGCATATCAACATTGCCTGGCAGGACGTGGATCCCGTTCTGCTGGATATGGACGGCACGTTGCTCGACCTCGCCTTCGATAACTATTTCTGGCAAAAGCTGGTGCCTGAAACGTGGGCGCGAAAAGCGGGGTTACGCCACGGGAAGCGATGGGATATTATGCGCCAGCAATATCACGAACGTACGGCGTCGCTTAAACTGGTACTGTCTTGATTACTGGAGTGACCAACTGGGTCTGGATAGCTGTGCGATGACCACCGAGATGGGACCGCGTGGGGTGCTGGGTGAAGATACCATTCCGTTTCTTCAAGGCACTGAAAGCCAGCGGTAAGCAGCGAGAATTTTGCTCACCAATGCACATCCGCACAACCTGTCGGTAAAACTTGCCGAGCATACTTTATTGACGCACACCTTTGATTTATTACTTTCCACCCACACATTTGGTTATCCGAAGAGGATCAGCGGTTATGGCATGCGGTGGCCGACCTACGGTTGTGAAGAGCTGGAAAGAACGCTGTTTATTGATGACAGCGAAGCGATTCTCGATGCTGCCGCGCAATTTGGTATTCGTTACTGCCTCGGCGTGACTAATCCTAATTACAGGATACGAGAACAGTATCAACGCCATCCGTCACTAAATGACTACCGCCACCTGATGCCCTCGCTAATGTGAAGGAGACGCCATGAAGAGAAACCTGTTGTTGAGGTTCGACTGGATAAATGGCTATGGGCTGCCCGTTTTTATAAAACCCGCGCGCTGGCCCGTGAAATGATTGAAGGCGGTATAGTGCATTACAACGGGCAGCGCAGCAAGCCGAGCAAAATCGTCGAGCTGAATGCCGGCGCTCACTGCGCCAGGGAAATGACGAACACACGGTCATTGTAAAGGCGATTACTGAACAGCGTCGCCCCGCCAGCGAGGCAGCCTTGCTGTTGAAGAGACTGCGGAAAGTGTAGAGACGCGAAAAAATGGCGCTGGCGCGTGAACATAATGCCTTAACCATCCGCACCCGGACCGACGCCCGGACAAGAAGCGCGCCGCGACCTGTTACGATTTTAAACACGGCGACAGTGAATAACTGTCACCTGCTAGCGAGATGATTATGCCGCAACATAACCAATTTCATCGCTATCTGTTGAAAACCTGCCGTTCGCGGCGAAGTTGGTAACCGTTTCGGAAACCCTCCAACAATTCCTTAGAACCACGATTATCCGCAGCCCGTTAAAACCGCCCTGGCAGAGCTCCTGGTTGCGACCAGCCTGTTAACCGCTACGCTGAAGTTTGATGGTGATATCACCGTACAGCTGCAGGGCGACGGTCCGATGAATCTGGCGGTTATTAACGGTAACAATAACCAGCAGATGCGCGGTGTGGCGCGCGTGCAGGGCGAAGATTCCAGAGAATGCCGACCTGAAAACGCTGGTCGGCAATGGTTACGTGGTGATCGCCATTACCCCGAGCGAAGGCAACGCTATCGGGCGTAGTTGGTCTGGAAGGTGATCCTGGCGCCTGCCTGGAAGATTACTTTATGCGTTCTGAACAGCTGCCGACGCGCCTGTTTATTCGCACGGCGACGTCGACGGCAAACCGGCTGCAGGCGGTATGTTGTTGCAGGTAATGCCTGCGCAAAATGCCCAGCAGGACGACTTTGACCACCTGGCGACGCTAACCGAAACCATCAAAACCGAAGAACTGCTGACCTTACCGGCAAACGAAGTGTTGTGGCGTTTGTATCACGAAGAAGAGGTGACGGTTTACAATCCGCAGGATGTGGAGTTCAAATGCACCTGCTCGCGTGAACGTTGCGCCGATGCGCTGAAAACGCTGCCTGATGAAGAAGTTGATAGCATCCTGGCGGAAGATGGCGAAATTGACATGCATTGTGATTACTGCGGTAACCACTATCTGTTCAATGCGATGGATATTGCTGAAATCCGCAACAACGCGTCTCCGGCAGATCCGCAAGTTCATTAATGAGTATGTCCGGCGAGAGGGCTCTGCCGGATTTTCGAGCTAATACACCTGATGCGCTTTGTCACTCATTCAGATCATTTCAGCCTTTCACCATCCACCACAGAATCGCGCCACGCTTTCAGGCTTCGTCCCCAGTTTTCCATCCTTCGCAGCTGTGAGTAATTTTTCTTTCGTTATATCACGCGGAAGTGAACTCATCGTAAGCTCTTGCCATTCTTTCTTGTCAGATCAAAGCCATAGACAATGTATCTTTCATCATCAAAGGCAAAGAGGAATCCGCTCTGCCCTGCCATCACTATTCAAATCTTGCTCGACCAGTACGCAGGCGTCTTTTTCAATACAGGTCATCACGTTATAGCGTTCTTTGATTAATGCCGACCAGAATGCCGCATCCGGTTTGCCAGAACCTGGTGCAATTAACGCGTTTGGCTAATGATTTTTCCGACACCACCTTCTGAAGATGTTGCTCTCCATCTAACGCCATCAGCAAATCCCGCGCGCGTTTCGGGTCTTTCATATACTCGGCATTGCTTTTCAGCGACTCAAGCGCCGCCGTCCATAGCGACCGCTCTGTTCGAGCATGTAGATGGTCACCTGGTCTGGCGTGTTTTGCCGCTCTGATAACGCGCCATATGACTGTTCACGCTAATGCGCATACTGTCCAGCGCCGGCGAATTAGAGCACCGGTATCACCAACACCAATAACGAAACCGCAAGGTTCACTTTGCCCTGAAGAACAAGGGGATTGCCCATTGCGCCAGCGATACTGACAAAATTGCCCAGCGACCACACCAGTAACACCAGCACCGCAGGGCGCCCTGCAAGCGGTCGACAGATCCAGCCGTACTGAGCGACCCGCCGCCATAACGCCCAGGCGGCGACGAACGCGTACGGCGGAGCAACCAGCAAAGCGGTTTTGATCAGGCAACGCAACGGCCCCGTCCAGGGAAGTGACGCTTTTTGCGATCACGGACGATCGCCATTAAATCAATTGCAAAAAGGCCAGCGTTAACAGCAACCCGGCGGCGGAGATGTGGCGAGAAATCGCGCTCAGGCCCGTAAACGGCAGGGTGATGATGAACGTCAGGGTTAGCAATGATACTAACGGCAGCAACCCCGTGGCGATTAACGTGAACAACTTTTGAATAGAGTCGATTAAACGTGACTGTGTTCGCGCGAGGATCACCGCCAGCGCGGTAACCAGACCTAACGTGAGATAAATAAACCAGTCGGTTGCAAAAAGAGCGTATTGAAAAACGTGATGCCAACAAGTTTAAACAACTCACTCCACAGTAAAAGCGCCGGCCACGTCAAGCCATTGGCGAGAAAAATCACCAGTAATATAAGTTCGTTATGCCATACTGACTGGTAAAAATAGCGATAGCGGCTACTGTCATTGCGGATGCGAAGGCTTTGTTGTATCCACGGTGCGACAACATTGCCATCAGCAGCAGATACAACCAAAATCCCAAAGCGCCTTTTCAGCTCTTCCAGGGGTTCATGCCATCAGTTTGCCACTTCGGCCAGCCGCTCATCCCCAGCGTGGCAATAAACACTAGCGCCAGCCATCCCCAAAGGCGCTTATGTTTAAAAGAGATCACGGAGAAGAGTAAAACGGATGAAAACGCGACAGTCGCAGGCACGCCATAAACAATCCAACTGTGATTTTTTCCGGAAAGCAGGCGATCAGCAGGTAGCGAACCAGCCCCTGAAGTAATCCGGTAGCGATCATTCCCAGCGTGTTGCAGGTGAAAGTTCAACGTTATCCATGTTGGTTATCCAGGATCAAAAGGTGGGTTAATTATCGCATACGGGCGGTGTATTTTGCTTTTTTCAGAAAATAATCAAAAAAGTTAGCGTGGTGAATCGATACTTTACCGGTTGAATTTGCATCGATTCATTCAGGAATGCGATTCCACTCGCAATTTCCCGCCATGTGACGAAGATTTAACCTTTTGAGAACATTTTCCACGCCTAAAATGCTATTTCTGCGATGATCGCAACCGTTTCGTGACGGGATCACGGAGTTTTTTGTCAAATATGAATTTCTCCAGATACGTAAATCTATCAGCCTTGTCGCGGTTAACTCCCCCAAAAGACTTACTATTCAGGCAATACATATTGGCTAAGGAGCAGTGAAATGCGCGTTAGCAATGGTTTGCCCCCCAAGAACTCGAGGCTTATGGTATCAGTGACGTACATGATATCGTTTACAACCCAAGCTACGACCTGCTGTATGGGAAGAGCTCAATCCGAGCCTGACAGGTTATGAGCGCGGGGTGTTGACTAATCTCGGTCGTTGCCGTCGATACCGGAATCTTCACCGGTCGTTCACCAAAAGATGGTCTATCGTCCGTGACGATACCGCTCGCGATACTTTCTGGTGGCAGACAAAGGCAAAGGTAAGAACGACAACAAACCTCTCTCTCCGGAAGCCCGGCAACATCTGAAAGGCCTGGTGACCGAACAGCTTTCCGGCAAACGTCTGTTCGTTGTCGACGCCTTCTGTGGTGCGAACCCGGATACTCGTCTTCCGTCCGTTTCATCACCGAAGTCACCTGGCAGGCGCATTTTGTCAAAAACATGTTTATTCGCCGAGCGATGAAGAGCTGGCAGGTTTCAAACCAGACTTTATCGTTATGAACGGCGCGAAGTGCACTAACCCGCAGTGGAAAGAACAGGGTCTGAATTCCGAAAACTTCGTGGCGTTTAACCTGACCGAGCGCATGCAGCTGATTGGCGGCACCTGGTACGGCGGCGAGATGAAGAAAGGGATGTTCTCGATGATGAACTACCTGCTGCCGCTGAAAGGTATCGCTTCTATGCACTGCTCCGCCAACGTTGGCGAGAAAGGCGATGTTGCGGTGTTCTTCGGCCTTTCCGGCACCGGTGAGCCACCCTTCCACCGACCCGAAACGTCGCCTGATTGGCGATGACGAACACGGCTGGGACGATGACGGCGTGTTTAACTTCGAAGGCGGCTGCTTCGCAAAAACTATCAAGCTGTCGAAAGAAGCGGAACCTGAAACTACAACGCTATCCGTCGTGATGCGTTGCTGGAAAACGTCACCGTGCGTGAGATGGCACTATCGACTTTGATGATGGTTCAAAAACCGAGAACACCCACGTTCTTATCCGATCTCTCGCATCGATAACGTTGTTAAGCCGGTTTCCAAGCGGGCCACGCGACTGGTTATCTTCCTGACTGCTGATTCTTTCGGCGTGTTGCCGCGGTTTTTCGCCTGACTGCCAATCAAACCCAGTATCACTTCCTCTCTGGCTTCACCGCCAGACTGGCCGGTACTGAACGTGGCATCACCGAACCGACGCCAACCTTCTCCGCTTGCTTCGGCGCGGCGTTCCTGTCGCTGCACCCAACTGCAGTACGCAGAAGTGCTGGTAAAACGTATGCAAGCGGCAGGTGCGCAGGCGTATCTGGTTAACACCGGCTGGAACGGCACTGGAAAGCGTATCTGGATAAGGATTCCCGCGCTTATTATCGACGCCATCCTAAACGGTCGCTGGATAACGCAGAGACTTCCACTCTGCCGATGTTAGCTGGCGATCCCAACCGAACTGCCGGGCGTAGACACAAAGATGCTCGATCCGCGTAACGCCTACGCTTCTCCGGACAGTGGCAGGAAAAAGCCGAAACCCTGGCGAAACTGTTTATCGACGACTTCGATAAATTCACCGACACCCCTGCGGGTGCCGCGCTGGTAGCGGCTGGTCCGAAGCTGTAATCATTTGAAGCTGGAGAATATCTATCCAGTATCTATAGAAAGCAAAACGGGAGGCACCTTCGCCTCCGTTTATTCTTCTTTTGTCGTGCCCTGCGCCCGCGTTACCGGCACTGGCAGCCAGGCGCGAATGGAAAGCCCCCCCGCTCGCTGGTGCCAAGCTCCAGCATCCCGTTATGGTTATCCACGATACGCTGCACAATTGCCAGCCCTAATCCCGTGCCGCTAATGGTCCGCGCACTGTCACCGCGGACAAACAGCTGGACAGGTGCTTACATTCTACCGGCGCAATTCCCGGACCGTCGTCTTCCACCTGACCGGCGCGATTCGGCTCCGTTCGTTGCTGACTTTGATCCAGCCATTGCCATAACGGGCGGCGTTGACCACCATATTCGCCACCGCGCGTTTGATCGACAGCGGGTGCATTTTCACTTCAATGCTGCCGGGGTAGAGCGCAGTTCGATTTCCCGCTCATAGCCACTTCGGCAGCAATCACCTCACCGAGTACTGCGTTAATCCGCCATTTCCATCGGCATCTCCTACCGGTCGCAGGTAGTGGATAAACTGCTGGATGATGGCGTTCCACTCTTCGATATCTTATTTAAATCGGTACTACCAGGATCGCCGTCCTGCTCGCTCATCATCTAGTCGCCAGGCGAATACGCGTCAGCGGCGTGCGCAAGTCGTGACTTACCGCCATCAGCAGCGTGCGGTCATCCGAGTTGCTTAACGCCAGCCGCCGGGTGGTTAAAGGCACGGGTAACGAAATCCACCTCCGAAGCGCCATCGTCTCGCAGCGGCAGCAGCATAATCCCTTTACCAACCTGCAAGGCTGCGTGTCGATCGACCAACGGTCGGTTCTGGATACGAATAAACAGCCACGCCCCGCCTATCGCCAATAGCATAATCGCCAGCGTATAGCGGAGACGGCGAGATCGCCCTGATGAATTTCGGTCAGCGGCACGCGTACCAGATATTGGGCGACAGCGAGGTTTTCAGCCAGACGACAGGCGAACTTTTGTTGACCTGACGCGCACTTGAGTCGGGCCGCCAGTTGCTGCGCCATCTGATGGCTTAAGAATTGGTAGGTGTTGCGCCCAACGCAGACCTGCCTGCTCGGCAGCCTCGTTGGAGTGGGGGAGAAATGCCAGCTCACGGTAGATCTCCCAACGGAAGGCGGGAGGCACAACAGAGCTGGGTCGTCCTCCAGTTGCAGTTTGTCGGTCATCAACATACGCACTTCGTACGCGAGGACTTTATTAAACTGCTGGAGGCTCGGCAAAATCGCGAAGTTCAGCACCACCAGATAAGTCGTCACCAGGCTGGCGAACAGCAAGGTGACGATGGCGATAACGTACGGGCAAATGAACTTCGTGGCGAGAAGCGCAATCGCCTCATGCTTAAAGACCATCCGGTACAAAGACGTAGCCCAGACCCAGACGGTCTGAATGTAACGCGGATGCGCTCGAATCTCTTCCAGCCATGCGGCGCAGACGCGGAAATCTGCACGTCGATGGAGCATTCCATTAGGAATATTCACGACCACGGGCAAGGTGCATCAGCTTATCGCGGGAGAGCAGGCTCACGCCGGATGGCTGACCAGAGTGCCTTCAGTACCGCAAACTCACCGCTGGTGAGCGGCATCGGCTCGTCTTGGCAGAATTGGCGCACGTTGCCGAGGTTAAGTTTG
Organism: Shigella flexneri; assembly: GCA_048288465.1. Lineage (GTDB taxonomy): Bacteria > Pseudomonadota > Gammaproteobacteria > Enterobacterales > Enterobacteriaceae > Enterobacter > Enterobacter flexneri_B. The sequence continues at coordinate 3,406,680 of CP182556.1, forward strand.
AACTTACCGAAAGCAATTACCACCTCTTCCTGTGACGGTGCGCCTGGCAGTTGATTTTCGCCTGAGCGACGCAGCACCGCACGGATACGGGCCAGCAGTTCACGCGGGTTAAACGGTTTTGGAATGTAGTCGTCAGCGCCAATCTCCAGGCCTCCGATACGGTCCACTTCTTCCTTTCGCCATCACCATAATAATCGGCATCGGGTTGCTCTGACTACGAAGACGTCGGCAAATCGACAAGCCATCTCACCAAGGTAACATTAAATCCAGTCTCATAAGATGGAAAGGTGCCGCAAGTCGGCGGGCAATCCATCTGTTCTGCATTAGCGACGCTTCGAACCTGGAAGCCTTGTTCGGTGAGATAACATTTCCAGCAGCGCACGCAGGCGCATGTCGTCATCGACCACCAGAATACTTGTAGTTCTCTTGCATTGTTTGTATTCCCAAAGGTTCGCAACAATTTGTAAGCGTGTATTCTTAAAAAAGCTCACATTTAGTCACCAGCTAAATATGGTATGAATTTCAGCCTAAATTGTTACAAAGCATATTAAACAGCAGCTTAAGTATACAATTTATTCGGCAAACATTCTGGACCTGTTGATATGATCACGTTATACCCAATGTGCGCTGTATCAAACGAGCAAAGGGAATGGACGAGATGAAAACGCCTGGTTACCCGGGAAGGGTATGAAAAACTCAAACAAGAGCTTAATTATCTCTGGCGTGAAGAACGCCCGGAGGTCACAAAAAGGTAAACATCGGCCACAAGTCTGGCGACCGCAGCGAAAATGCTGACTATCAGTATAATAAAAAGCGTCTGCGTGAAATGGACCGTCGCGTGCGCTATCTCACTAAATGCCTGGAAAATCTCAAAATCATCATTACTCCCCTCAGCAGGAAGGCAAATCTTGGCGCGTGGGTGGAGATTGAAAACGACGATGGCGTGACTCACCGTTTCCGTATTGTCGGCTACGATGAATTTTTGGCCGTAAAGATTACATCTCTATCGAACCCCCGATGGCCCGCGCATTGCTGAAGTCGGCAATCTGGCGGTGGGGTGAATACCCCTGCCGGGGAAGCGAGCTGGTATGTTAATGCTATCGAGTACGTGAAAATTCGTAAGGAAGAGTCTTAACCTCCTGCCGATGGCTGGCATTTTTGCCAGCCAGTAACTATGACTATCCCCTGATTTTTAATCCGAAAAGATGAACTCAAACCATGATGAATGATTCGTTCTGCCGCATTATTGCGGGTGAAATTAGGGCGCGCCCAGAACGGTTGACGCTGCCGTTCGCCTGCTTGACGAAGGGAATACCGTGGTTCTCACACATTATCGTAAGGAAATCACCGGCGGTCTGGATAACACGCAGCTGCGTAATCTGGAAACGCGTCTGAGCTATCTGCGCGAGCTGGAAGAGAGACGTCAGGCAATCCTCAAGTCCATTTCCGAGCAAGGCAAACTCACCGATGATCTGGCGAAGGCCATCAACACCACCCTAAGCAAAACCGAACTCGAAGACCTCTCCTGCCCTACAAACCTAAACGCCGCACCCGCGGGCGAATCGCCATTGAAGCAGGGCTTGAGCCGTTGGCTGACCTGCTGTGGAGCGATCCGTCACGCACGCCAGAAGTCGCCACTGCACAATATGTTGATGCCGATAAAGGCGTGGCAGATACCAAAGCCGCGCTGGATGGCGCACGCTATATCCTGATGGAACGGTTTGCCGAAGATGCCGCGCTGCTGGCGAAAGTGCGTGATCTGTGTGTGGAAGAGCGCCGCATTCGTTGGTGGTGAGCGGTGAAGAGAAGGAAGGGGCGAAATTCCGCGACTATTTCAATCATCACGAACCGTTTTCCACGGTGCCTTCTCACCGCGCGCTGGCGATGTTCCGTGCGGGCATGACGAAGCATATTTCAGCTTTCGCTGAATGCCGATGGGCAGGTTCGATGAGCCGCCCAAAGAGAGCTATTGCGAGCGAATCATCATCAATAGCCTTGGCCTGCGCCTGAACAATGCCCCGGCGGATAGCTGGCGCAAAGGCGTGGTGAGCTGGACGTGGCGCGTCAAGGTGTTGATTCATCTGGAAACCGAACTGATCGGCACGTCCGCGAACGTGCGGAAGATGAAGCGATCAACGTCTTTGCCGTTGACCTCCGCGAATCTGCTGATGGCGGCCCCTGCCGGACTGCGTGCAACGATGGGCCTTGATCCGGGTCTGCGTACTGGGGTAAAGTGGGCGGTAGTGATGCCACTGGCAAACTGGTAGCGACCGATACCATTTACCCGCACACCGGACAAGCCGCGAAAAGCAGCGATGACTGTTGCTGCGCTGTGTGAAAAGCATAACGTTGAACTGGTGGCAATGGGCGATGGGTCCAGCTTCCCGCGAAACCGAACGTTTCTATCTCGACGTGCGAGAAGCAGTTCCCGAAAGTGACCGCACAGAAACGTGATCGTCAGCGAAGCTGGCGCGTCAGGTTTACTCGGCTTCCGAGCTGGCAGCGCAGGAGTTCCCGATCTCGACGTTTCGCTGCGTGGCGCGGTTTCTGTCGCCCGCCGTTGCAGGAATCCGCTGGCGGAGCTGGTGAAAATGAATCCGAAATCTTATCGGCGTAGGTCAGTATCAGCATGACGTCAGCCAGACGCAACTGGCCCGCAAACTGGATGCAGTGGTCGAAAGACTGCGTAAACGCCGTTGGCGTCAATCTCAACACCGCTTCTGTTCCGCTATTAACCCGCGTGGCGGGCCTGACGCGCATGATGGCGCAAAACGTCGTGGGCCTGGCGCGGTGGAACGGCCACTCAAGAACCGTCAGCAACTGCTGAAAGTCGGCCCGTCTGGCCGAAGCCTTCGAGCAGTGCGCGGCTTCCTGCGCATTAACCACGGTGATAACCCGCTGGACGCCTCTACCATTTAGCCGGAAGCCTATCCGGTAGTGGAACGCATTCTGGCAGCAACACAGCAGGCACTGAAAAATCTGATGGGTAACAGCGGCGAACTGCGTAACCTGAAAGCGTCTGAGCTTTACTAATGAAGAATTTGGTGTGCCGACAGTAACTGACATCATCAAAGAGCTGGAAAAACCGGTCGCGATCCGCGTCCGGAATTTAAAACCGCTCAGTTTTGCCGATGGCGTCGAGACAATGAACGACCTGCAACCGGTATAATCCTTCGAAGGTGCGGTGACCAACGTCACCAACGTTGGCGCGATTGTGGGTATCGGCATAGTCTCAGGACGGCCTGGTTCACATCTCTTCATTGTCAAGACAAGTTTGTGGAAGATCCACGATACCGTGGTGAAAGCGGGCGACATTGTGAAGGTGAAAGTGCTGGAAGTCGATCTTTAGCGTAAACGTATCGCCCTGACTATGCGTCTGGATCAGCCTGGCGAAACCAACACCATCGCGGCGGCGGTAATGAACGCCCGCGAAAACAACAGCCGGCAGCCAAACCACGCGGATCGTGAAGCGCAGCCTGCCGGTAATCACGCGATGATGGATGCGCTGGCGGCGGCAATGGGCAAAAAACGTTAGACGCCAGGACTGGCCCCTTAAACCTGCGCGATAAGGCGTTCACGCCGCATCTGGCAACGAACGCCTTGCCTGACATAAAAGTACGGGGGGTGTCACCTTCCTGCCACAACCAAACTCATAATATATTCCGGCAATATTTATCACTTCATTAACAACTGAAACCTTAATTAAACGTTGGCCAGTCCGGGTAATTCACTATTGGAATTATATTTTCGCTGCGATATAACCTTGAGCCACATCAACATTGAGTCAGATTATTATTCAAACCAACATTCGCACACATTTTTAAGTATTGCTGATAGAAACCATTTCATTATCATTGTGTTGCTGATTATTTAATCTCTCCTTTGTTGGCAAATCATCTGGTCTCATGTCGCTGTCAAACGCCCATGAGGTAGTTATCCAGTTAATGAGAAAACGAGTAGGCACCTATGCAATACACTCCAGATACTGCGTGGAAAATCACTGGCTTTTCCGTGAAATAAGCCCGGCATATCGCCAAAAACTGCTTTCTCTTCACATGTTACCTGGCTCCTCTTTTAATGTGGTGCGCGTCGCTCCACTCGGCGACCCCATTCATATCGAAACCCGTCGTGTAGCCTGGTATTACGCAAAAAAATCTGGCCTTATTAGAAGTGGAAGCGGTTTCCTGTTAATACGGTGATAACAACAATGAAAAAATTAACCATAGGCTTAATTGGTAATCCAAATTCTTGGCAGGGCAAACCTATTTAACCAGCTCACTGGCGCACGTCAGCGTGTAGGTAACTGGGCTGGCGTTACCCATCGAAGCGTAAAGAAGGGCAATTCTCCACCACCAATCATCAGGTCACGCTGGTGGACCTGCCCGCACCTGTTCTCTGACCACCATCTAGTCGCAGCCTCGCTGGATGAGCGAATGGCCTGTCACTACATTTTGAGTGGCGACGCCGACCTGCTGATTAACGTGGTGGATGCGTCTAACCTTGAGCGTAACCTGTACCTACGACGCTACAACTGCTGGAACTCGGCATTCCCTGCATTGTGGCACTGAACATGCTGACATTGCAAAGCAAAATATTCGTATTGAAATTGATGCTCTGTCGGCGCGTCTCAGCTATCCGGTGATCCCGCTGGTTTCAACCCGTGGTCGCGGTATTGAAGCGCTCAAGCTGGCGATACAAATAGCTATAAAGCTAACGAGAATGTGGAACTCGTGCGTGCACAGCCGCTACTCAACGAAGCAGATTCACTGGCAAAAGTGGATGCCTTCGACATCCCGCTGAACGACGTCGCTGGCTGGGCCTGCAAATGCTGGAAGGCGATCTGTTGCCGCCGCGCCTACGCCGGTGAAGCGTCGCAGCATCTGGATGCCGCCCTAGCCATCTGCGTAATGAGATGGACGATCCGGCGCTGCACATTGCCGATACGCGTTACCGGTCATGCTTCCATCTGTGATGTGGTAAGCAACACCCTGACGGCGGAACCCAGCCGTTTCACCCGCTGCGGTAGATAAAATCGTGCTCAACCGTTTCCTAGGTCTGCCGATTTTCCTCTTTGTGATGTACCTGATGTTCCTGCTGGCTATCAACATCGGCGGGGCGTTCCGCCGCTGACGTCGGCTCCGTCAGGGCGCTATTTGTGCATGGTATTCAATGGATTGGCTACACGCTCCACTTCCCGGACTGGCTGACTATCTTCCTCGCCCAAGGGCCTGGGTGGCGGTATTAACGCCGTGTGCTGCCACTGGTGCCGCAATCGGCATGATGTACCTGTTCCTCTCCTTCCTTGTTGAGGACTCCGGCTATATGGCGCGTGCAGCGTTTGTGATGGACCACCTGATGCAGGCGCTGGGCTTGCCGGGGAAATCCTTTGTGCCGCTGATCGTCGGTTCGGTTGTAACGTACCGTCGGTAATGGGCGCACGTACGCTTGATGCACCGCGTGAACGTCTGATGACCATCATGATGGCACGTTTATGTCCTGCGGCGCGCGTCTGGCTATCTTCGCAGTCTCGCGGCTGCCTTCTTCGGGCAGACGGTGCGCTGGCGGTTTTCTCGCTGTATATGCTGGGTATCGTGATGGCGGTGCTGACTGGCCTGATGCTGGGGTCCACCATCATGCGCGGTGAAGCGACGCCGTTTGTCATGGAGCTGCAGGTCTACCATGTACCACACGTTAAAAGCCTGATTATGCAAGGCCTGGCAGCGCCTGAAAGGCTCGTTCTGGTGCTGGTAAAGTGATTATCATCGTCAGCATTTTTTCCTGAGCGCTTCAACAGCTTCTCGTTGGCGGGAAAATCGTCGATAACGTCGACGACTCGGCGCTGGCTTCCATAGCGGGGTAATGACGCCGGTCTTCAAGCCGATTGGCGTACATGAAGATAACTGGCAGGCAACAGTTGGCCTCTTTAGGGGTGCAATGCAAAGAGAGTGGTGGTGGGTACGCTCAACACCCTCTACACCGCAGAAAATATTCAGGGACGAAGAGTTCAATCCGGCAAATTAACCTTCGGTGAAGAGTTGTTCAGCGCGGTAGATAAAACATGGCAGAGCCTGAAAGACACCTTCAGCCTTAGCGTACTGATGAAGCCCCTTGAAGCTAGCAAAGGCGACGGCGAAATCGATCTGGGGCGATGGGTGTGATGGATCAGAAATTGGGTAGCGCCAGCTGCCGCATACAGCTATCTGATTTTCGTCCTGCTGTATGTACCGTGCATCTCGGTGATGGGAGCCATAGCCGTGAATAAGCCGTGGCTGGATGGGCTTCTCCATCCTGTGGGGGCTGAATATCGCTTACTCACTGGCAACATTGTTCTATCAGGTCGCCAGCTACGGCCGGCATCCAACTTAAGCCTGGTGTGCATTCTGGCGGTTATCCTGTTTAACATCGTGGTTATCGGTCTGCTGCGCCGCGCGCGTAGCCGGGTGGATATCGAACTGCTGAGCAACGCGCAAGTCGGTAAGCAGTTGCTGGCGACCAGCACCAGCCGGTGATTGCCATTAATGGCTTCACTTATTCAGGTACGCGATTTGCTGGCATTACGGGGCCGTATGGAAGCGGCCCAGATAAGCCAGACATTGAACACGCCGCAGCCAATGATAACGCCATGCTGCAACAACTGGAAAGCATGGGCGAAGCCGTGCCGTTCAGGAAGAACCTGACGGCTGCCTCTCTGGCAGTTGTAAAAGCTGCCGGAAGGCAAAGCCTGTCTGCGCGAGTGGTGGGCGCTGCGTTAACCTTACTCCATCGCCTTCTTGAAAAGCCCGGTATGCGTTTGCATCCGGGCTTTTTTGCGTGCGGCTTTCCATAAAAATGCAATTCTTGCAGCGCGACGTAAGTTCCTCTGAAAGAGTCTCGCAGGGATGAAAACTCGGCTAATGCACAGGTGTGGAGTAGCGCGTCGTCGCGGCATTCAAACAACAGGTGAAGGAACGCCATGGGCAAAAAGCAAGTTCCCGCCCGCACGATGCGCTGTTCAAACTCTTTTTACGCCAACCGGAGACGGCACGCCGATTTTCTTGGTTTCGTTTACCGGCACCCATTCACGCGCTCTGTGATATGAAAACCCTCAAGCTGGAGTCGAGCAGCTTTATTGATGACAATCTGCGTGAAAGCTATTCCGATGTGCTGTGGTCAGTGAAAACGGAACAAGGACCAGGATACATCTATTGTCTGATTGAACATCAAAGCACCTCAAACAAACTGATCGCATTTCGCATGATGCGTTACGCTATTGCCGCAATGCAAAATCACCTTGATGCTGGATACAAAACGTTGCCGATGGTGGTGCCATTGTTGTTTTACCACGGTATTGAAAGCCCCTATCCCTATTCGCTGTGTTGGCTGGATTGTTTCGCCGATCCCAAACTGGCAAGGCAGCTTTATGCCTCCGCATTTCCGCTGATTGATGTCACCGTCATGCCTGATGATGAAATCATGCAGCACCGACGTATGGCGCTGCTGGAGTTAATTCAAAAACATATTCGTCAACGCGATCTGATGGGGCTGGTAGAGCAAATGGCCTGCTTATTAAGTAGTGGATACGCTAATGACAGACAAATCAAAGGGCTGTTTAATTACATACTGCAAACTGGCGACGCTGTACGTTTTAACGATTTTATCGACGGCGTTGCCGAACGTTCACCGAAACACAAGGAGAGTTTAATGACTATTGCGGAAAGATTGCGGCAGGAGGGGGAACAATCCAAAGCCCTGCATATAGCCAAAATAATGCTTGAATCCGGAGTCCCTCTTGCAGACATCATGCGATTTACCGGGCTGTCAGAAGAAGAGTTGGCTGCGGCGAGTAGACTGGCCCCCTGAATCTCCAGACAACCAGTATCACTTAAATAAGTGATAGTCTTAATACTAGTTTTTAGACTAGTCATTGGAGTACAGATGATTGATGTCTTAGGGCCGGAGAAACGCAGACGGCGTACCACACAGGAAAAGATCGCAATTGTTCAGCAGAGCTTTGAACCGGGGATGACGGTCTCCCTCGTTGCCCGGCAACATGGTGTAGCAGCCAGCCAGTTATTTCTCTGGCGTAAGCAATACCAGGAAGGAAGTCTTACTGCTGTGGCCGCCGGAGAACAGGTTGTTCCTGCCTCTGAACTTGCTGCCGCCATGAAGCAGATTAAAGAACTCCAGCGCCTGCTCGGCAAGAAAACGATGGAAAATGAACTCCTCAAAGAAGCCGTTGAATATGGACGGGCAAAAAAGTGGATAGCGCACGCGCCCTTATTGCCCGGGGATGGGGAGTAAGCTTAGTCAGCCGTTGTCTCCGGGTGTCGCGTGCGCAGTTGCACGTCATTCTCAGACGAACCGATGACTGGATGGATGGCCCCCGCAGTCGTCACACTGATGATACGGATGTGCTTCTCCGTATACACCATGTTATCGGAGAGCTGCCCACGTATGGTTATCGTCGGGTATGGGCGCTGCTTCGCAGACAGGCAGAACTTGATGGTATGCCTGCGATCAATGCCAAACGTGTTTACCGGCTCATGCGCCAGAATGCGCTGTTGCTTGAGCGAAAACCTGCTGTACCGCCATCGAAACGGGCACATACAGGCAGAGTGGCCGTGAAAGAAAGCAATCAGCGATGGTGCTCTGACGGGTTCGAGTTCTGCTGTGATAACGGAGAGAGACTGCGTGTCACGTTCGCGCTGGACTGCTGTGATCGTGAGGCACTGCACTGGGCGGTGACTACCGGCGGCTTCAACAGTGAAACAGTACAGGACGTCATGCTGGGAGCGGTGGAACGCCGCTTCGGCAACGATCTTCCGTCGTCTCCAGTGGAGTGGCTGACGGATAATGGTTCATGCTACCGGGCTAATGAAACACGCCAGTTCGCCCGGATGTTGGGACTTGAACCGAAGAACACGGCGGTGCGGAGTCCGGAGAGTAACGGAATAGCAGAGAGCTTCGTGAAAACGATAAAGCGTGACTACATCAGTATCATGCCCAAACCAGACGGGTTAACGGCAGCAAAGAACCTTGCAGAGGCGTTCGAGCATTATAACGAATGGCATCCGCATAGTGCGCTGGGTTATCGCTCGCCACGGGAATATCTGCGGCAGCGGGCTTGTAATGGGTTAAGTGATAACAGATGTCTGGAAATATAGGGGCAAATCCAGCGAGTCAGTAGATACTCTACCCTGCTTAAGTGCTACTTTGTGCTATCTTGCATGTAACACAAAGTAGCACTTAGGGAACTGATATGCAGACAGTGAAATTACGGCAACAAGGAGGAGCCATGATCGTTACTATCCCACGAGATCTTGCCATCGATCTTGGCTGGTCACCGGGCACAGAGCTTACCGTGGAGAAAAAAGGCGATAGCGTTAATTTGCGCGCCACAGAGCACAAACCGCGTGGGCGTCTTACCGTCGCGCAGTTGTTGAGCCAAATCGATGAAAGCGAAATTACGGAGCTAAATCAGTCCACAGAAGGATGGGCTGAAGGGAAAAAAGGTAATGAAGCATGGTAAAGGCACGGACGCCACATCGTGGTGAGATCTGGTATTTTAACCCTGATCCGGTTGCCGGGCATGAACTTCAGGGGCCACATTATTGCATTGTGGTAACGGACAAAAAACTCAACAATGTTTTAAAAGTTGCTATGTGCTGCCCGATTTCAACAGGGGCAAATGCAGCACGTTCCACAGGGGTGACGGTGAACGTCCTCCCCCGTGATACGCAAACCGGTAACCTGCATGGCGTTGTACTTTGTCACCAGCTAAAAGCCGTCGATCTTATTGCCCGTGGCGCTAAATTTCATACCGTTGCCGATGAAAAATTGATTAGTGAAGTTATCAGTAAACTGGTGAATTTAATCGACCCACAATAATTAGCTCTCACTTACCACCAACACCCTCTTGCTTAACACCACCAGCAGGTGACAAAACTGGACCGGATGCTCAGTAAACGGCACATGGGCCACTCTGGCGAAGATATATGATTCGCTGTGAGGCCAAAGTTTATCCAGCATCGGCACCACTTTGCGCGGCACCAGACCGTGGTCGGCCGTACGATCGCAAAACGGCATGGGCACGTTTTGCGGCCGGCTCCCGGAGATCGACCGTTTTCAGGATTTCCAGCCCGGCCATTAGCACGTCAACCTCCGGCATCGGTAACGCCAGACGGTTTTCTTAGACGCCCGCGCATCCTGGCGCGCCGTTTCAGTCCCCATGGTTTGTAACGCAGGAACCGCTCCACTGTACGCTGAAAATCATCACTGAGTTGCTGCTGAAATCCCACCAGCACGTCCGGTTTTTTCCCGGCCACTCGTCACGAGCACTAAAACAAGGTGACGACGCCACGGTGACCAGCGCCTGAACACGCTGGGGATGAACCGCAATCTCGCTTGCCGCCGCCCGCCCCAGACTCCAGCCTAACCGAATGGCTTTATCAGGTTCCTGTTGCAGCACCGGCTTCGGCCATGTCGGCGACGGACAGCGCACCGGATCCTTGACTACGCCCGAAGCCGGGCAGGTCAACAAGGTGCAGCATTAAATGCGGCTCAGTTCCTCGTCAATGCAACGCCACACTTCGGCATCAGTCCCCATCCGTGCAGCAGCACAAGATGAACATTGCCCTGACCTTGGTCTGCCACCAGATGTTATCCATCCGCTATTGTTCTCTTTTGACTTACAAGGATGAACATATGCTAACAGTACGGGATTATGCTGGCTATGCCGAATGCCGCTGGCGTTAGGTCATTGGGGATTTGTTCGGTCTGTTCACGCGCCGCCCGTACAGATAAAACGTTATGCCACAATGTGGATTACCCACCACACACTCCCATCTTCCCTGCGGTCGTTTCCTGCAAAAACCGCCGCCTTGGCGAAGACTGGTCACGGTTGCCGACTATGCGCCGTTAAGTCCGCTTATCCGCCAGCTTGAGTTGCCCGGCGCAGTGAAATCGCAGGCGCCCTGTCACGTCTGTTACTATTGGAAGTCTTAGCATCCTCGTCGCACCACCGGGTTGCGACTCCCCGATCGCATCATCAGCGTTCCGTTATGGCAGCGGCGTCACTGGCGTGGGGATTTGATCGAGAGCGATTTGCTGTGTCAGCCGTTATCACGCTGGTTGCACTGCCAATGGGATGCAGAAGCCGTCGCACGTACACGGGCCACTGCGACCCAGCATTTTCTCAGTGCCCGGCTGCGCAAGCGCAACCTGAAAAGAGCCCTCGTCTTGAACCTGCCGACCACATTTTAACCATATCGTTGATGATGGTGCGTACCGCCGGAAGTGTCTTGCGTGGCAGAGATTCTGCACAGTTGCTTCTCCACAATGATTGAGCAACTGTCCAGGAACCTGGTATACTTTCTAAAACTGCTTATACAAACCTGGATGATTAAATCTACTAACAGACTAAATAGTGAGTTGTTAGGCCGTTGCTCTGATCCTTATTCTCCGATGTTCACAGCGCGCTGTGGAACTGCTGGGAAGTCAGGAAGCAGGGACACCAATCCGCGTATTTGTCATAACCCTGGCACGCCTAACGCTGAATGTGGTGTTTCTTATTGTCCACCAGATGCAGTGGAAGCCCACCGACACTGCCCTGAAATTTGACCTGCTGACCGCGTATGTTGATGACTGACGCACCATACCTGGAAGTTCCAGAGATCGACTTTGTTACCGACCAGCTGGGTCTCGGTTAACGCTGAAAGCCCCAACGCCGAGAATCCGTAAAGTGGCAGACGATGCACCGCTGATGAGAGCGCGTGGAGTATATGCTGGGTCGCAATCAACCCACAGCTTGCTGGTCACGGTGGTAGCAGCTTCGCTGATGGAGATCGCGAAGACGGTTACGCCATTCTTCAAATTGGGCGGCTGTAACGGTTGTTCCATGGTGAATGTGACGCTGAAAGAAGGAATCGAGAACGAGCTGCTAAACGGATTTCCCGGAGCTGAAAGGTCTGCGCAATCTCACCGAACACCAGCGCGGCGAACACTCCTACTACTAAGTTATCCCCTCTTCAGTACCCGATGCGACGCTAAAGCGTAGTTTTCGGGCCTACGTTGAACATGTGCCAGACGTCGCGCCGCATTGCTTTGGCAAATCCTCGGTTCGTTTCCCCGCGATAATATGACCAACCTCTCATAATTTAAATTTACCCGTTGGTGATTTCAAACGCCAGATGTTACCCTTATCATTCACATCGGTACAACATACTCCTGACATCTGACTCAATAATTAGTTTTAGTGGGTATCGTGGTGGTTTAGCGAATATCTACTCTCCACAATTGGGATAATTAAGTTATAAATCAGAAAATTAACTTCATGCATAACAAATGAAAGGCCAGGTAAATCATGCCATTAGTCATTGTTGCTATCAGTGTAGTGTCTGCTCCTGATAATCCGTTTCAAAATGAACAGCTTCATCACTATCATCCTCGTGGCGCTTGCTGCTGGATTAATGCAAGGGATCCCACTCGATCGAGTCCCTCGCTCCATCAAAGCCGGTGTCGGCGGGACGCTCGGTTTGTGACTTACGATGGGTTTGGACTCGCAATGCTGGCGGTTGACGCCGTGGCGTCCAATTTTAACCACCACCCTGATTACCAGATACCGTAAAGAACACCATCCGTGGGCGGTGGTACTGACCGGTTTTGACTTTTGGTTTTGCCCTGTTCTATGAAGTGGGCTTTGTGCTGATGCTGCCGCTGGTTTTTACCATCACAGCTTCTGCAAATATTCCACTGCTGTATGTTGGTGTACCAATGGCAGCTGCACTGTCTGTAACCACGGCTTCCTGCCACCGCATCCAGGTGCCGACTGCGATTGCCACCATTTTAATGCCGATCCTGGATAAACCCTACTGCGTGCTGTTCTGGCAATCCAGCATGATTCTCGCAGTACGGTTTACGCTCGCGTGTTGAAAGGTATGGATCAGCCAATTCCAGGAAGGTCTGTACAGCGCGAGAACCTTCGGCGAAGAAGAGATGCCGAGCTTTGGCGTCAGCGTCTGGACCTCTCTGGTGCGGGTGGTCTGATGGCGATGCGTTAGATTGCCGAATGATCCTGCCGAAAGGTCACGCTTTCCTGCCGGTAGCGGAGTTCCTCGGTGACCCGGTAATGGCAACGCTGATTGCCGTGCTGATTGCGATGTTCACCTTTGGTCTAAACCGTGGTCGTTCAATGGAATAGATTAACGACACGCTGGTTTCTTCCATCAAAATCTTGCGATGATGCTGTTGATCGTCGGTGGTGGCGATGCGTTCAAGCAGGTGCTGGTGACAGCGGCGTGGACAAATTCCATTGCTTCCATGATGCACGAAACCAACATTTCTCCGCTGCTGATGGCCTGGTCGATTGCTGCCGTACTGCGTATGGCGCTGGGTTCGCAACCGTTGCGGCGATGGCTGCGGCGGTATCGCGGCACCGCTGATTGCAACGACGGGTGTTTGCCGGAGCTGATGGTTTTGCGGTGGTACCGGTAGTGGTGATTTTCTCTCATGTGAACAATACGGGCTTGTGGCTGTTCAAAGAGTACTTTAACCTGACTATCGGCAGACCATCAAATCCGGTCGATGCTGGAAACCATTATCTCGGTGTGCAGCTGGTAGCTGTCTGCTGCTGATATGGTGATTTGATGACACTGACTGCCGGATGCACGCATCCGGCATCAACCGCACTCTACTTCTTCTTCGCTGCAGCTCTGCGGCGTCTGTCCAAATCCTTCAGCAACTTGTTCACGCCATCATCGGCAAACTTCAGCTCAAGCGTTGCGGGAAAGCTTCCGTCGCCAGTTTTTATACTGGTAACTGGTGCCAGGAATATTCACCAGCTCGGCCATATCCAGCCAGTCTTCCGGCTGTAGTCCTAACGGCACTGTTCCTGTCGGCAATGTACGCTGCAAACCCGGTTAAACCTCGGCGTCATCGACATCAACGATGCCTTATGCCCGGCCGTTTGGCAGGCAACCATATTTATGCAGAGCATCCAGCAGTCCTTGTTTCGCCGGGCCGCGATCCTGATACAGACCGCGCCGTACCACTTCATCCGGATCAGGCCCAGGGTTTGCCAGCGTTAGATCGCTCTCCCAGTAGCCGCGTAGCGTCGGCAGGTCATGTGTCGCCGCAACCGCCATCGACTGCTCCGGATACGCTTTCGGTGCACGGAACGTCTTCTCGTGGTCGTTTTCGAAATCGAGCACTTTGTAGGAGTCACACCGCTGCTGCGCAGCTTCCGACAATCTCTACCGGTACGGTACAATCTTCACCAATCACCATACAGCGATGACGTTTACTTTCGAGTGCCAGAATCGAGAGCGGAATCATCCACCGGATAGTGAACATACGCGCCTGATCTCCCGTCTCGCCATACGGTATCCACCACAAACGCGGCATCGACATCACATGGTCAATTCGTAATGCGCCGCAGTTTTCTCTGGCACGCAACAGCTCGATAAACGGTTCATAGGCACGCGCGGTGATGATATGCAGGTCCATTGGCGGTAATCCCCAGTTCTGCCCCAACGGGCCGAGGATATCCGGCGGCGCGCCAACCGACGCTTTCAGGCAATATAGTTCACGGTCACACCAGGTTTCCGCCCCACCTTCCGCTACGCCAACCGCCAATCACGATACAAGCCAATCGGCATTTCATAGCCCTGGCTTATCTCCCAGCAGGCGGCAAACTGGTATAAGCCAGCCACTGCAACCGGAGATAAAAATCGACGTCATCACGATGTTCTTCGCAGAACTGACGCACTTCTGGTGAATCCGCCGTTCTGATACATCTCTGGCCATGCAGGCCAGCCCCAGCGCATTTCGTCCTCTTTCACTTGCTGGGCATGTAGCGCATCAAAGGCTGCCTGCCAGAACAGGCTGTCGCCCTGCTCTGCAACAAACTGGCGAAACGCGGTCATCTGCTCATCATCACGTTGCGCGAAACCTTCCACGCCATTCGTAATGCTGTCATTTTTAGGGCGGTAACCGTGGCGTAATCGACCAGTCGGCATCGCGCGCCTGTTGCAGCGTCTGTTGCGTGGTCGGCAACTGCCACCAGGCCTGAGCCTCTTCGCTAAGATGGAAATCTTCAACGGCGTTAACGTCGATATGATCACATCAGCCGACGGCGAGAAGACGGGCTGTATCGGCTGGCGCTCTCCGGATTTGCCGGATGAGCGCATGAATCGGGTTCAGGCCGATGAACGAACCGCCACGTTTTGCCACATCCACCAGCATCGCTTTGAGATCGCCAAAATCCCCGATCCCCAGTTTTTTTCCAATCGCGGCGTATAAAGCTGAACGCAGGCACCCCACAGCTTTTGTTTATTCAGCAACGCCTGCGGTTCGTAACAGCGTTCGGGGCGACAATCACCCGGCAATGCGCGCGCTGGTCGTCCGGGTGAGTGTCAGCGTGTGATAACCTTCCGGCAGCTCGTCGGTAGTTGAACGCTTTGCCCCAGTTACATGGCCTTTGTACTGCGTTCCTTCTTCGGTGGTCGCAGCAGGCTATTTCGCCGCTGCCCTCCACCACCATCGGCATTTTTTTGCCGCTGGTATAAACCATGACATCGGGACTGGCGTTGCCGCCACTTTCGTGGCGGTCGTTGTCATCGCGTCAAGCAAACGCCGTTTGGTTTCGGCGCTAATCGACTGCGGTTTACCGTGGGCATGATATAATCGGGGCTAATCCCGACGCCAGCGCGGCATTATCCAGACGTTTGCTTTCCATCAGCTTCCTTAGCGTTTTGCCTGCCAGATACGAGCCTGATAATCGCGAATCAGCGATCCGGGCTAAACATACCGCAGCGGGCGGTGTGGATCGCCGCGCGAGTCCAGGCCTCCTGGTCGCGGTACAGCACATCCACCTGCTTTTGTGCCTCTACATGAGCTGCGAAATCCGCCATCACCAGATACGGATCGCCGCCCTGTTTGCCGATACTGTGCAGCATCTGGTCGAAGGCATGCTTATCGCCGTCGCTGTATTTCCGCTTTCCAGCTCTTTCAATACTGCGTCCAGCACCTTATCTTTCTTCCGCCATTTCACGGGTCGTAGCCTTTGGCCAGAATTGCCTTCACTTGTTCCACGGTATGACCAAAAATAAAGATATTTTCTTCACCGACTTTCTCGGCGATTTCAACGTTCGCCCATCCAGCGTACCGACAGTAAGCGCACCATTGAGCGCCAGTTTCATATTGCCGGTACCGGAAACTTCTTTACCTGCAGTCGAAATTTGTTCGGAGATATCCGCCGCCGGGATCAGTTTTTCCGCCGCCGAAACGCAATAATCCGGCAGGAACACCACCTTCAACTTATCGCCAACCAGAAAATCGATGTGATCGCGTCAGCCACTTTGTTGATCGCAAAGATAATATTCTTCGCCAGGTGGTCGCCCGGTGCCGCTTTCGCGCCGAAGAGGAAGACGCGCGGTACGCAATGGCCTGCCGGGTTTTCACGAATTTCTTTGTACAACGCGGATCTGCAGCAGATTTCAGGTGCTGGCGTTTGTACTCATGCAGACGTTTAATCTGAATATCGAAAATCGCCTATAGATAATCTCGATACCGGTACGAACTTTCACAAACTCCGCCAGACGGACTTTATTCGCCTGCTTAATCTCGCGATATTGCTGACGGAATTCGCATCATGAGCGAATTTTTCCAGATTAATAGCTGATCGAGATGGTTAGCCCACTCTTTTTCAGTGATTTATCCAACAGAGCCGCCAGTGCCGGGTTGCACTGTTTGATCCAGCGACGTGGGGTGATACCGTTGGTGACGTTATGGAATTCTGGCCATAGCGGTGATGTTGCGGGAACGGATCCGCCGCCAAATCCGGTGCAGCACCGCAACACCGTTCACCGCGAAACCGCCAACCACACACGGCTCGCCATATGCACTTGTTGCTGGTGCCCACCGCCAGTTTGGCCCACGCTTTTTGATCGCCCGGCCAGGTTTTCTCCACCAGCGTTTTAAAGCGAGTATTAATTTCGTTAATAATCTGCATATGGCGCGGCGGTAAGCCTTTCACCAGTTTCACCTCCCAGCGTTCCAGCGCTCTGGCATAGGGTATGGTTGGTGTAAGCGAAAGTTTTGCTGGTAATGGCCAGGCGTCATCCCAGCTCATCTGGTGCTCATCAATCAGCACGCGCAGCAGTGCTGGAATCGCGATCGTTGGGTGGGTATCGTTCAGCTGAATCACTTCGTAATCCGCCGGTTCGGGTCGGGTTCGCCCCGCCAGATGATGACGACGCAAAATATCCGCTACGAACGGCACACTGGAAGTACTGCTGCATCAGGCGCAGCTTTTCCGGCAGTATGCGGTTGTCGTTTGGATAGAGAACTTCCGTAAGTTTTCCGCATTGATGCCCTGCTGCTCAGCACGCAGGAGATCACCGTGGTTAGATTTAGGTAATCAAACGGATGCGCGTGCGTCGCCTGCCACAGACGCAGCGGCTGCGCCACGCCATTACGATCACCGACGACGGGGAGATGCCACGCTTGACCGGTAATGGTAAACTCCGGCTGCCAGCGTCCGTCTTTCGTCACTTTACCGCCGTGCCTGCTGCACGTGCAGGCCTCGTTGTGGCGGAACCGGGGGTAGTTAGTGCGATGCCAGTCATGGGCACTTCAACCTGTTTGCCATCGACAAAAGACTGGCGGAACCAACCATACCTGATCGTTCAGACCGTAACCCGTCGCAGACTGACCGACAGTTGCCATTGGTCGAGGAAGCACGCGCAACGTCCCGCACCACCGTTACCCAGCACCGGGTAAATTTTTTCTTCCAGCAGGTCCGTCAGATTGATTCATCAGCCTTCAACGAATCCTGTACATCCTGATACCGGCCGAGATTCAACAGGTTGTGCCCGTCGGCGACTAATCAAAAACTCCGTTGGATGTGATTAGCATGTCGCTGATTCGCCACCGGCTTGGCGAATGGCTGGCGCGCAGCATTTCGGCCAGTGCTTCACTCACTGCTGCCGCCGCTGGCGGGAGTAGTTTCAGCCGCAGAATTTAAGCCATAACGCTGCCACTCACCTGAAGACCTTCCTGAAATTGCTTATCGTTAAAAAAGGTTGTGACATAGGAGTTCCGCTTTTCTTAGATTTTCAACACAACGTTATGGCTGGTTTGCCAGGCTCGATGTTGACCTCCTCATCCTGCGGGGGATTGGGCGGGGAGGGTTGCGGGGATGAGCAAGGAAATGTGATCTCAACCACTTAAAGCTAGTGCAAACCACAGGATTAGCAGCAAATCAATGCAATCTAGCGCAGAAAGTGTGTATCTAAGTGCAAAAATAGCCGTTGCGTATTCAAAAAGCGGAAGGTAACTTTATAAATTAAGTAAAGGAGTGAAACAGTTTCATAAGTAAAATATCCAGTGTGCTCCATCTCATTCTTAATAGATTTTAAGAATCATCTTTTGAGATGGCACTTTCATCAGGAATGAAGAAGAAACCCTTGTTTAAATGAATCTGATGAACATAAGGGAAACCAGTATTCACGCTGGATCAGCGTCGTTTTAGGTGAGTTGTTAATAAAGATTTGGAATTGTGACACAGTGCAAATTCAGACACATAAAAAAACGTCATCGCTTGCATTAGAAAGGTTTCTGGCCGACCTTATAACCATTAATTACGAAGCGCAAAAAAAATAATATTTCCTCATTTTCCACAGTGAAGTGATTAACTATGCTGATTCCGTCAAAACTTGAGTCATCCGGTTCGACTCGACCATACCGTGGTTCGTGAGCGCCTGCTGGCTAAACTTTCCGGCGCGAACAACTTCCGGCTGGCGCTGATCACGAGTCCTGCGGCTACGGAAAGACGAGCCTCATTTCCCAGTGGGCGGCAGGCAAAAACGATATCGGCTGGTACTCGCTGGATGAAGGTGATAACCAGCAGGAGCATTTCGCCAGCTATCTCATTGCCGCCGTGCAGCAGGCAACCAACGGTCACTGTGCGATGTGTGAGACGATGGCGCAAAGAACGGCAATATGCCAGCCTGACGTCACTCTTCGCCCCAGCTTTTCATTGAGCTGGCGGAATGGCATAGCCCAATCTCTGGTCATCGATGGCTGACAGTTGATCACTAATCCGGTGATCCACGAGTCAATGCGGTTCTTTATTCGCCATCAACCAGAAGTCCCACCCTGGTGGTGTTGTCACGCACTCTCCGCAACTGGGCGTCGCCACGGATGTGTTGCGTGTTCGTGACCAACTGCTGGAAATTGGCAGTCGGCAACTGGCGTTTACCATCAGGAAGCGAAGCAGTTTTTTGATTGCCGTCTGTTATTGCCGATTCGAGCTGCAGAAAGCAGTCGGATTTGCGATGACGTTTCCGGTTGGCGACTGCCTGCGGCTAATCGCCCTCTCGCCCGGCTAAACCCACTCAGCCCATAAGTCGGCACAACCGCCTCGCGGGGATCAATGCCAGCCATCTTTCGGATTATCTGGTCGATGAGGTTTTGGATAACGTCGATCTCGCAACGCGCCGTTTTCTGTTGAAAAGCGCCATTTTGCGCTCGATGAACGATGCACTCATCACCCGTGTGACCGGCGAAGAAAACGGCAAATGCGTCTCGAAGAGATTGAGCGTCAGGGCTGTTTTTGCAGCGGATGGATGATAGCGGCGAGTGGTTCTGCTATCACCCGCTCGTTTGGTAATTTCCTGCGCCAGCGCTGCCAGTGGAACTGGCGGCGGAGCTGCCGGAAATCCACAGTGCCGCCGCAGAAAGCTGGATGGCCCGGCGATTCCCCAGCGAAGCGACCATCATGCGCTGGCGCGCAGGCGATGTGCTGATGCTGCGCGATATTCTGCTAATTACGCCCTGGAGTCTGTTCAACCATAGCGGACTTTCGCTACTGGAAGAGTCGATTAAGGCCCTGCCATGGGACAGCTCGCTGGAAAATCCGCAGTTGGTGTTATTACAGGCGTGGCTGATGAAAGCCAACATCGCTAGTGACACTGCTCGCCCGTGCTGAACATGAAATCAAGGACATCAAAGTAGGCACCATGCACGCAGAATTTAACGCTCTGCGCGCCCAGGTGGCGAGGGCGAGGTAATCCGGATCCAGCGGAACGGCTGGCAAAACTGGCACTGGAGAGCTGCCGCCGGCCTGGTTATAGCCGCATGTAGCAACTTGGGTGTTGGGTGAAGTATTGCACTGCAAAGGCGAAATGACCGCTCACTGGCGCTAATGCAGCAAACCGAACAGATGGCACGCCGAGGACGATGTCTGGCATTACGCTTTGTGGAGTTTAATCCGCAAAGTGAAATTCTGTTTGCCCAAGGGTTTCCTGCAAACCGCGTGGGGAACGCAGGAAGAGCATTCCAGCTGATCAACGGGCAGCAGCCTGAACAGCTGCCAATGCATGAGTTTCTGGAACGCATCGTCACAACTGTTATGGGCCTGCGACGGCTGATGAAGCCGTAGCGTCGGCGCGTAGCGGGATTGAAGTTTTGTCGTCTTATCAGCCACAGCAACAGCTTCAGTGCCTCGCAATGTTGATTCAATGCTCGCTGGCCCGTGGTGATTTCGATAACGCCCGTAGCCAGCTGAATCGTCTGGAAAACCTGCTGGGGAATGGCAAATATCACAGCGACTGGATCTCTAACGCGAACAAAGTCCGGGTGATTTACTGGCAAATGACCGGCGATAAAGCCGCCGCTGCCAACTGGTTGCGTCATACGGCTAAACCGAGTTTGCGCACGACGACTTCCTGCAAGGTCAATGGCGCAACATTGCCCGTGCACAAATCTTGCTCGGCGAGTTTGAACCTGCGGAAATTGTTCTCGAAGAACTCAATGAAAATGCCCGGAGTCTGCGGTTGATGAGCGATCTCAATTGTAACCTGTTGCTGCTTAATCAACTGTACTGGCAGGCCGGACGTGAAAGTGACGCCCAGCGCGTGTTGCTGGACGCATTAAAACTGGCGTATCGCACCGGATTTATCAGCCATTTTGTCATCGAAGGCGAAGCGATGGCGCAACGACTACGTCAGCTGATTCAGGTTAATACGCTGCCGGAACTGGAACAGCATCGCGCGCAGCGTATTCTGCGAGAAATCAATCAACATCATCGGCATAAATTCGCCCATTTCGATGAGAATTTCGTTGAACGTCTGCTAAATCATCCTGAAGTACCTGAACTGATCCGCACCGCCCCGACGCAACGTGAATGGCAGGTACTGGGGCTGATCTACTCTGGTTACAGCAATGAGCAAATTGCCGGAGAACTGGAAGTCGCGGCAACCACCATCAAAACGCATATCCGCAATCTGTATCAGAAACTCGGCGTGGCCCATCGCCAGGATGCGGTACAACACGCCCAGCAATTACTGAAGATGATGGGTACGGCGTGTAAGTTTAGCCGGATAACGCGCGATCCGGCTTACATCTCTGCATCATTCAATGCTCACCCGCGTTACGCCATCTGTTTCTATCAAACTAAACCGCACCGGCAAGAAACGCTCCACCACCGCGATATTGGTCAGCAGATGGCATGAGGGATGGGCGACCGGAAATTCCCCGCGCCCGCCAGCGCCATCGGTAGCACCAGTTGGTCGGCGAGATATTCCCCCACCGCCGCCGTGCTTGCCAGGTAGCGTTTCACCTCTTCACCAACTGTGCCGCAACCACCTCGGCACTGACGCGCTTTTCACCGACGACGAAGAAGCGTTCGGTGATATTTTCACTTTCGACTTCCAGCGAGACGGTATTACCCGGCCCCTGGTCGCGCGGCAGGTTATGAATATTCTGTTCATGCAGGGAAACTTCCCGCCAGTGTAGCGATTTCACGCTCAGCAACATGGCGCGGCACACCAGCTAATAGAACTTCTCCACGCATCTGCATAATGTTCCGCGCTCGCCAAGTTGCAAGGTGTTAACGATGCAACGGGCGAGACTTCCGTTGCCACCACACCGCCTCCGGCAGGGTAAAAACCGTGGCGTAACAGCGTGGTTTGCTGATGAATTCCCATTTTCGCCAGCAGCGGTCCAGCACCCGGCGGATAAAATCCGCAGGCGGCGCCGACGGGCTATCGGTCCGCCGCTCACTTCAACACGCGAAGGTCCATCGGCAAACCACAGCGCGGGCAGCACGGTTTGCAGCACCAGCGTGCAACTTCCGGCGCTACCGATAGCAAAGCGGTAATCGCCGCCGCGCACGGTGCCGGGCCGGAAGAGCAGACGCTGCGATCCCAGCTCCGCACCTTCCACCATTGCCCTACCTTTTTCCGCAGCCGCTTTTACCGCGGTCAGATGCTGGCGCAGCAGCCCCGTTTTTGCCCGTCGGCTCGAATGCCAGTGATGGTAAATGGCTGGCGGGTTATCATCGACAGGCTCAGCGCCGAGCGCAGGATCTGTCCGCCGCCTTCGCCCTGTGCGCCATCCAGCGCAATCATCCTTTTCATCATTTATCCGTTTACGCACACCACCTGACGCAGGGTGTAGATAACTTCCACCGCATCGCTTTGCCGCCATCACCGCATCATATCTTTATACGCCATCGGGATTTCGTCGATCACTTCGGCATCTTTACGGCATTCCACATGCGCGGTGGCACGAATCCGTTCTTCCACGCTGAACAGTTTTTTCGCTTTAGTACGGCTCATTACCCGCCCGGCACCGTGGCTGCACGAACAGAACGACTCTTCATTTCCCAGCCCACGGACGATAAAGCTTTTTCGCTCCCATCGAACCGGGAATAATTCCCATATTGACCAGCACGCGCAGACACCGCGCCTTTACGCGTCACGTAGATCTCTTCGCCAAAGTGCTGTTCTTTTTGCACATAGTTGTGGTGACAGTCGATCTCTTCCATCGCCAGCGGTTTGTTGTTGTCTTACCGTTTTCTCCGTAACGCTCTGCAACGCTGTTAGACGTTTTCATCATGCATCGCGGTTAAGGCTGGCAAAAAGCTGCGCCCAGCCACCGCTTTTAGGTAATCATCAAGTATTGTTGTACCTTCCAGGTACGCCAGATCACGCGACGGCAACGTCTCAAGCTGGTCCTGCATCTCTTTGCGCCAGATCGATAAAGTAAGTCCGATGCGATACCATCTCCGCGCGAACCGGAGTGCAGCATAATCCACACCTGATCCGACTCATCAAGACAGATTTCAAAAAATGGTTACCCGTTCCACGTTCCCAGATGTTTATAGTTATTGGTATTCAGGAAACACGGATATTTTTGCGTTAACCACTGATAACCGGCTTCCAGCTCAGCCCATTTAGCATCGACGTTAAAAGCGGGTATTTCCCAGCACCCTTATCACGTTTACAACGGCCAGTGGTACGCCCGTGCGGCATGGCCGTTTTGAATCGCCTGACGCAGCTCTGCCAGGTTTTCAGGCAGGTCTTTCGCCGTTAACACGGTACGCAGCGCGTTGATTCCACAGCCAATATCCACGCCCACCGCCGCCGGAATAGTCGCCCCTTGGTCGGGATCACGCTACCAATGGTGAAACCTTTACCCAGGTGTACATCAGGCATTACCGCAATATGTTTGAAAATAAAAGGCAATTTCGCCGTATTAATAAGTTGCTGACGCTATCGGCCTCTACCGGCATGTGCCTTTGGTCACATTTTACCGGGGGCATTTTCAGTGGTCGGTAATTCGTAATTCATTTTGTTTTTCTCTTTGCGTTGTTTGCTGTCCTGATAATTGCAACCGTCGTGCCAGAAAATTAAATGAAGCAGCTTAATTTTATTGTGTCTAAAAAAGATTATATCTTTACTCCGTAACCGAAGATCTCCCGAAGCCAATTTACCGATAATGAAATATCGTCTTTTATAAGGATATCTAGATGCGTAAAACAGTGGCTTTTGGCTTTGTCGGTACCGTACTGGATTATGCCGGCACGGCAGTCAGCGCTGGTCAAAATGGCGTCCGACACTCTGTTTATGCCAGCAAGAATCGTTGGTGATCGATTGACTGGAATTGTTGCACGACGCCCGCTCGCGCTCGCTATTTGAAACGCTTAAACGCGATATCGCCAGCGTTTCGCCAGAAGACGGAAGTGGTGAGCGTCGAGATTAAATCTGCATAACCCGTGGGATTTCGAGAGGTTTACGCCTGCCTGCATGATTTCGCCGTGGTTACGAGTTTCAGCCAGAAAAAGAAGACTATTAATTCACATCACCACCGGTACCACGTCGCGCAGATTTGCTGGTTTCTGCTGGCAGAAGCGCCGACTAGCCCCCCGGCTGACCCAATCGCCACCTCCGCGCAAAAAAGAACACCGCGCGGCCCAGGTGAAGTACCGATCATCGATCTCGATTTAAGCCGTTATACCACCATCGCCAGCCGCTTGCGAGGAATACCACAAACGATTGATTTTCTTAAGTCCCGGCATTGCCACGCGTAATCACCATCTTCAACCGCATGATTGAGCAGATTGAAAAAGTGGCGATCCAATCCCGCACACCACATCCTGCTTAACGGCCCAACCGGTGCGGGAAAGTCATTCTGGCGCGACGTATATTTGAATTGAAACAGGCGCGGCATCGAGTTTAGGGCGCGGTTGTGGAAGTGAACTGCGCCATCCTGCGCGGCGATACCGCCATGTCGACGCTGTTTGGTCATGTGAAAGCGCGTTTACCGGGGCTCGGGATCGCGTGAAGGCTTATGCGCAGCGCCAACGGCGGAATGTTGTTTCTTGATGAGATTGGCGAACTGGGCGCAGACCAACAGGCAATGCTGCTGAAAGCCATTGAAGAGAAAACCTTTTACCCGTTTGGCAGCGATCGCCAGGTGAGCAGTGATTTTCAGCTTATCGCCGGAACGGTGCGCGATTTGCGCCAGCTGGTTGCCGAAGGCAAATTTCGAAGATTTGTACGCGCGGATAAATCGACCTTCACCCTGCCGGGTCTACGCCAGCGCCAGGAAGATATTGGACCGACCTGGATTATGAAGTGGAGCGCCACGCCTCACTCCACTGGCGACAGCGTGACGTTTTAACACCGAAGCGCGGCGCGCCTGGTTGCTTTTTGCGACCTCTCCCCAGGCAACATGGCGCGGTAACTTTCGCGAACTTTCTGTCAGCGTCACGCGGATGGCCACCTTTGCCACTAGCGGACGCATCACTCTGGACGTGGTTGAAGATGAGATAAACCGTTTGCGCTATAACTGGCAGGACGCCCCTCCGCGCTTACGGCGTTGCTGGGCGCAGAGGCAGAACATCGATCTCTTCGACCGTATGCAACTGGAACAAGTTATCGCTATCTGCCGCCAGGCAAAGTCGCTTTCCGCAGCCGGACGCCAGCTTTTTAACGTGGCGCCGAGGGCAAAGCCAGCGTCAATGACGCGGATCGGCTACGCAAATACCTGGCGCGTTTTGGTCTGACGTGGAAGCCGTGCAGGATCAGCACAGCTCCAGTAATATGGTGGCCGTCAGCACCTGCATCACGCTACTGGCGGCGGGGCGTCGGTGTAGACGGCATCTACCATGCTGATGCTGGCCATATTGACCATCCATTTCGGCCAAATTTTAGCGATCGACAACCAGCATAACGTGGCGCGAGGTCTCAATAATGGCGCGTTTGGTGCGAACTTCGTGGTAATTGAACCCCCAGCAGCGAGCCGTCGCTATCGATGCCGCTTATCCCCAGAATGCCGAAATCAAGGCGGAACTGGGAGATAAATTCGAGCGTCGCTTCGCCAATGATCCCGCCATCGCGGCTGCGTAATTCGCCACCGGCGAGAATAATGCGGAAATCTTCTTTTACGATCAACGTGTTAGCAACATTGAGATTGTTGGTGACAATACGAATTGCTGTGATTGAGCAGCGCGTGCGCCACCGCTTCCGGCGTGGTGCCGATATCGATAAAAGCGTCGAGCCACTGGGGATTTTGCTTCGCCACTTTGCGGGGCAATCCTCTCTTTTTCTTCGGGTCTGGGTGGCTTTACGATCGTGCCACGGCGTGTTAACCGAACTGAAGGCAGCGCCGCACCGCCATGGTGACGCAGGATTAGGTTTTGCTCCGCCAGCTGATTGAGGTCGCGGCGAAGAGTCTCGGGCTGACGGAGAAATGCTCTACCAGCCCTCAGTACTGACGTAGCCCTTCTGTTTAACCAGTTCGATAATACCGTTGTGACGTTGTGTTTGTTCCGTTTATAAATCCCTGGAATTATTTTCGTTTTCGCGCATTCAGCGAATCAACAAAAGCCATCGCTAAACCCACGGCTAACCCGGCGATGTGTGCTCCGTTCGCCATCGACATCCCAAACAAATCAAACCATCGGCGACAATCCGAGATCAGCGCAAAGATAATTAACCACGTTGCAGGTAAATGCCACTTTGCGGATCGCGTTCGCCACGTAGCCAGACGTAGCCGATCAGCGCATACACCACGCCAGAAAGCCCGCCAAGACCACGGCCCGCTGGGTTTTTGCTGCACGTAGCCACTTAACAGGGCGCTAATGAGAGTAATGACATTTAGCTTACCGCTATCGAGCGTTTTTCCACCGACCGCCGAGATACCACCACCAGAGCAGGTTAAAGAGGATATGCATGAGCGAGAAGTGCATTAACGTGTGGGTGAGTAACGCAGAACTCAAATTTCAGTGTTGGATTAATGGCCAGGCCAGCCATGACGTCACTTCCTGATCGCCGAGAATTTGCATGGCGATAACACCACCACGCAGGCGATCATCACCACCCAGGTTACCGGACCTCCGCGTCACGCAAGGCAGCAAAGAAAGGATAACGGCGATAATGCAGACCACTGCCGGTATGGCCCGCCTGCCAGCTGGCCGCCAGATAACGCGGATCTGCCGGGGTTTCGAGAGAACGCGGCTCCGCCCGCACGCGCTCGGCCTGGGACTCATCCGCCAGCCAGACATCGCTTTGGTTATGTTGTTGAATCGTGAGGGATAACACCCTGCGTCGCCATATAATCAACGAATGCCTGCGCCACGCGGGGGTTAGCAAAGAGGTAATGATCAACATCGTTGCTGTCGCTTATTCCACACAAAAGGGGACAGTATAAAGCGTTACGCGCCGTACGCCACCTCTGCGGGAAACTGACGCTGCCGGCTTCAAAACCACCGTGATGCTATAGACCACATCGTGGCCCTGTTGCAGCAGGATACTGCGCCGCGCCTTTGCTGCTATTGCCGTGATAACACATCACCATCACCGGAGTGTCAAAGTCGTTATCACGCATAAACGCTCACCAGCGTGTCGTTGGTTAATGGAAGGCCTGCACCGCATGCCCCGTAGCGAAACTCGTCAATCGCGAATATCGACAGCACCGCCTCTTTTTCCTGCAACTTCTGGTGCGCGTCGGCAACGTTGATACATCGAACTTATTCCATGCGTCTCTCTTCTTTACAAACAAGTGGCAAATTTACCGAACAGTTTACGTCTAGCGGCAGAATAAATGCCATAATGTTATACATATCACTCTAAAATGTTTTTTCAATGTTACCTAAAGCGCGATTCTTTGCTAATATGTTCGATAACGAACATTTATGAGCTTTAACGAAAGTGAATGAGGGCAGCATGGAAACCAAAGATCCGATTGTGATAGGGGGCGCATCAATGGTGCTGGTATCGCGGCAGACGCCGCTGGACGCGGTTTATCCGGTGCTGATGCTGGAGGCGCAGGATCTCGCTTGCGCGACCTCTTCCGCCAGTTCAAAACTCATTCACGGTGGCCTGCGCTACCTTGAGCACTATGAATTCCGCCTGGTCAGCGAGGCGCTGGCTGAACGTGAAGTGCTGCTGAAAATGGCTCCGCATATCGCCTTCCCGATGCGTTTTCGCCTGCCACATCGTCCGCATCTGCGCCCGGCGTGGATGATTCGCATTGGTCTGTTTATGTACGATCATCTGGTAAACGCACCAGCCTGCCGGGATAACTGGTTTGCGTTTTGGCGCAAATTCAGTGTTAAAACCGGAAATTAAGCGCGGATTCGAATATTCTGACTGTTGGGTAGACGATGCCCGTCTGGTACTGCCACGCCCAGATGGTGTGCGTAAAGGCGGCGAAGTGCTTACTCGGACTCGCGCCACCTCTGCTCGCCGCGAAAACGGCCTGTGGATTGTGGAAGCGGAAGATATCGATACCGGCAAAAAATATAGCTGGCAAGCGCGCGGCCTGGCCACGCCACCGGCCCGTGGGTGAAACAGTTCTTCGACGAGGGGATGCATCTGCCTTCGCCTTATGGCATTCGCCTGATCAAAGGCAGCCATATTGTGGTGCCGCGTGTGCATACCCAGAAGCAGGCCTACATTCTGCAAAACGAAGATAAACGTATTGTGTTCGTTATCCCGTGGATGGACGAATTTTCCATCATCGGCACCACCGACGTAAGAGTATAAAGGCGATCCGAAAGCGGTGAAGATTGAAGAGAGTGAAATCAACTATCTGCTGAAAGTGTATAACGCGCACTTTAAAAAACAGCTTAGCCGTGACGATATCGTCTGGACCTACTCCGGCGTGCGTCCGCTGTGTGATGATGAGTCCGACTCGCCCAGGCTATTACCCGTGATTACACCCTTGATATCCATGATGAAAACGGCAAAGCACGCTGCTGTCGGTATTCGGCGGTAGTTGACCACCTACCGCAAACTGGCGGACGGGCGCCTGGAAAAACTGACGCCGCATCATCAGGGCATTGGCCCGGCATGGACGAAGGAGAGCGTGCTGCCGGGTGGTGTCATTGAAGGCGACCGCGGACGATTACGCAGCTCGTTCTGCGCCGTCGCTGTCCATTCCTGACTGAATCGCTGCGCGCGTCATTGCACACGCACTTACGGCAGCAACAGCGAGCTGCTGCTCGGCAATGCGGGGGCGATAGCGACCTCGGGAGGATTTCGGTCATGAGGTCGACCAGCGGAACTGAAATACCTAGTGGATCACGAATGGGTCCGCCGCACCGACGATGCCCTTCGCGTCGCACAAAACAAGGCATGTGGCCAGATGCGGATCAAGATACGTGTGAGTCAGTGGCTGGTGGAGTATACGCAGCAGAGGTTATCGCTGGCGTCGTAAATTAACGTAAGGTGATCAGGTCAGATTTCAATCTGGCCTGAGAATTGATGACAAAACACAAAACTGCCTGATGCGCTACGCTTATCAGGCCTACGGTGGTTATGCAATATATTGAATGGCATGGTCTGTAGGCCAGATAAGACGTTCACGTCGCATCCGGCATGAACAAAGCGCACTCGTCGAAAATTTTAACCTACTTTTTAATTCAGGAAATTACCGCAAAGCCCACGCCATCATACCCAACGTAACAAAACTCAGGCACGTTCCCCACTCGCCCCGAGAAAAATAGCATTAATGCGCCCAGCGCCAGCATAGAAATGTTGAGCAGAAAGGTAAATTGTTGGCGTGATAAGGATATTACAAACTTTAATAATACCTGCAAGTCCGACACCCAGCATGGCAATAACCGCCGCCAAGATTGTGCCAGTATGGCATGCCGAAAAGTCATGATCAGGCGAGGTCAAAATCCATTTTGGATTTGGCATCATTCTGTCCTTCTTCCTGAATGACTAATTATACTCCCCAGAACCCTTGCCCCTCTGGACACTTTTCCGAAAATAAAGGCGAAAACGGTACCTCGTGCCCGTTTTGTCAGTGAACTTACAATCTCACCGGATCGATATGCCTATTATGATTGGCGTACTCTTTGATAGTACGGTCAGAAGAGAAGTAGCCCATATTGGCAATGTTCAGAATTGCTTTTGCGGTCCACTCTTCCTGAAGCTCGTAGAGTTCGTCGACTTTATCCTGACAATCGACATAGCTGCCAGGATCCTGCCAGTACCTGGTAGTTATTGCCGAAGTTGATCAGCGAATCAACCAGATTCCGCGATAGTGACCCGCATTTCTGTATCTATATACACCGCTGCCCATATTTCTGCGTTATAACGACCAGCTCCTCATCTTTCTCGTAGTATTCACGCGGTTTGTAGCCTGACGACGCAGTTCTTCACTTCTTCCGCTGTGTTACCAAAAATAAAGATATTGTCAGCACCGACATGATCCAGCAATCCCCACTTCGCATGTCGAATGTACCGATAGTCAGCGCACCGTTAGCTAAACAGAGTTCACGTTACTGGTGCCGGTAGCTTCGTCCCTGCCAGCGAAATCTGTTCAGCAAGATCGCTGCTGGAATCATCATGCGCCAGGCTAACGCTGTAGTTCGGGATGAGACGACTTTCAGATGATTGCCAATCTGCGGATTGTTGTTGATCACTTTCGCTACGTCTATCGATCAAATGAATAATGTGCTTCGCCATGTAATAGGCCGAGTCCGCCTCACCGCCAAAAATATTCACGCGCGATAAATCTACTTCGCATCCGGGTCGGCCTTGACGCGGTTATAGCGGGTAATCACATGCAACACATTCATCAATTACGTTTGTATTCGTGAATACGTTTGATTTGTACATCGAACAACGCCTTTGGATTCACCACCACATTCAGCTGCTGGGCGATATACTCTGCCAGACGCTTTTTGTTCTCAGCTTCGCCCTGACGCACAGCGCGGTTAACCATTGGCAAATCACAGTGTTGTTGCAGCTCATTAAGCAGGCTAAAGGCTGGTGTGCCAGTTACGGCCCGGCGGAACCGTCCAGCACGGCTGAAAGCTGATGGTTTGCGCGACCGCCAGCCAGCGACGCGGCGTCACACCGTTGGTGACGTTGGTGAACGACCCGGAAAGATTTTCCAAAGTCGGCAAATAATGATTGCACCATCAGATGAGAGTGCAGTTCCGATACACCGTTAACTTTGTGGCTCACCACAACCGCCAGCCATGCCATACGCACACGACTACCGTTGCATTCATCGATGATTGACGCCCGTCCCAGCAGATTGGTATCGTTCGGATACTGTTCCTGCAAGGTTTTCAGGAAATAGTTGTTGATTTCAAGATGATCAGCAGGTGACGTGAGAATTTTACCCACTTATCAACTGGCCAGTTTCCAGCGCCTCGCCATGAGCGTGTGGTTAGTGTAGGAGAAGACCTACAACACACTCCTCAACGCGTTGTCCCAGCTAATTTGGCGCTCATCTATTAGCAGACGCATCACTCAGGAATTTATAGTACCGGATGGTATCGTTGAGATGAATCGTGATTTTATCCGCCAGGTTATCGGGTGTTTTTTATGCAACGATAATGGCGGCTTAAAAATGTCCTAACGGTCGAGGAAACCAGGAACAATTCCTGACGCAGGCGCAGCTCACGCCCGGAGTAGGTGGAGTCATCCGGATACAGTACGCGAGATACGTTCTCGGAGTGGTTTTTATCTTCCACTGCCGCGAGTAGTCACCCTGGTCTAATTTACCAGGTCGGATTCGCTACTGGCTTGCGCACTCCACAATGCAGCGCGTTGGTCGCGTCGGCGTCGTAACCAGGGATTATCTGATCGGTAAGCGACTCCAGTATCTCTTCGGTTTCAATCCAGCGCGTTTTTTTACCTTTCCTGCCGACGCGACCGCCAAACGGACTTTATAACGCGTGTTGTGGCGTTTCAATTCCCAGGTGTTACCGTATTCCAGCCAGTAGTCAGGCTGATCTTCTGGCTACCGTTAACGATGTTCTGCTTGAACATACCTAGTCATAGCGGTTGCCTAGACCTGTGCCCGCAAACTGGACGTCGCCAGAGAATCTAGGAAGCAAGCCGCCAACACGTCCGATGCCACCGTTACCGAGGCCCGGGTCATTTTCTTCATCAATCAGCTCTTCGAGATTTAACCCCATCGCTTCCAGGTGCCCTGTACATCTTCTTAATTCCTAGCGACAGATGGCGTTGGAGAAGAGTGATGGCTAATTAAAAAACTCCATCACAGGTAGTAAACCTGACGAGTTTCTTGCGACAACTGGGTACGCTTCAACTAATAACCAGCGCTCCACGAGACGATTGCGCACAGCAAGTACGCGTTCAGCCATTCATGTTTATTGGCGACGACCGGTGCTCTTTTCCAATCGTAACATCAGCTCTAAGCGATAGAGTGCTTAGAGCTTCTACGCTAAGCGTGGGCGATGAATATGTAAACGGAGCATTCATATAGGCGTTTCCTGAAAAACTATTTCAAGCGAGTACAAAGCTCACGGTACCACTTCGCCGCGACCTGCCAGCTAAAATTGATTGCCATAGCCTGACGTTGCAGAACCGCCACAGTGAAGGACGGACCACAGTACAAAAGCACGCCGAATAGCCCGTACAGCCACCAGGCATTACGATCTTCAAAGACAAACCCACTGGCGACGCCATCTGCAAGGTTCTCAAGAGAACAGTCAGAAACCGAATCAGCAAGCCCACCGGTGCGCCGCACTAACGGCAGCGTACCGTACTTCAATCCATAAAGTTGCGTTAAGCCGCACGGTTCAAAACGGCGGGCACCAAATTACGTCCGCGCCGCCCATAATGCGATGCGCCAACGCTTCGTGATAGCCAATCTGAACGCCCACCTGACCGGGCATCCCGCTGCCGCCGCAGGAAACCTTCCCGCAGCACCGGATCGCCCGTGCCGAGGAGCGCCAGCCGCCCGCCCTGCTCCAGAAGACCCGGTAAGGTTCCAGCACCAGGTCCAGACCTTTCTGGCTGGTCAGATGGCGTGAGCGGACTGCGATAAGCTGGGACTTCATCGTCAACCTTAAGCCCCATTGCGATTTTTAACTGGCGGTTATTTTCCGCTTTATCCTCCAGTATCGCGGGTGTAGCGAGGTGAACAGTGTCTGTCTCTGCACTCTAGATTTTTCGCCACGCCGTTCAATACGCCGGAAAGACGCCCTTCACGGTGACGCTGTTGCAACAGACCTTCCATACTGTAGGCAAACTGTGGTTCGGTGATCTCGCGAGCGTAGGTTGGACTGACCGCCGTAATGTGATGGCATAGTAAGACCGGCCTTCAGGAAAGAGATTTGTCCGTTGAATTCCAGCTCATGCAGATTAAAGAATTACGATGGCAATTGGACGTCATTCAGGTCACGTGCATAAACATGCCTTGATAGGCCAGGTCGTGCAAAGTAAACACTCGACTTCGCAGTACGCCCGCGCGCCGCCAGATACGCAGGCGCAAGGCCGGTCTGCCAGTCGTGCGCATGCACCATCTCAGGACGCCAGAATGGGTCAAGTCGCCGGCCATTTCTGCCCGAACTCACCCCAGAAGCGCAAATGCAATACGTTGTCGGTATAGGCAAATAAGTTGGTATCGTGATACGGGCTTCCCGTACTATCAGAGACATGCGGCGCGTCAATCAGGTAGACGCGAACCCCGTTGTAGTGACCGAACAAGAGCGTGATATGTCCGGCGAGGGATCATTACGGGATACAACCTGCGATCGGTCACGCCACGGCAATATTGGGAAACGCAGGCAACAGTACGCGAGCGTCAACGCCGTCCGCGATTTTGTGCTGTGGGTATGCCCCGTAACATTAGCCAGACCGCCGGTTTTAAGCAGCGGGAACATCTCTGAGACATACACGTAAAACCTGCATTATTGCTCCTGTTTATGCCCTAACTTCCGTAGCATTTCGCGCGTTACGAGCACGTGCCTTCTTCTGAATTATAGAAATGACGTGCATCTTCCTCTGCGTTTTCACCAATCACCACGCCTTCCGGAATAACACAGAGCACGATTATGACGCAGCGGCGCAGACGGCATTAGCGACCTACCAATAGCTCCCGGTAACAATACGGCGGAATCAATGTTGCAGAATGAATTCACGCGAACGCGCGAGAACAGAACGGACTGCACCACCACCGAACCGGAGATTACACAGCCGCCGGATACCAGTGAGTTAAGGGTCATCCCGTGGCGACCGGAGCGATCCTGACTAATTTCGCTGGCGGTAATGATTCATTTTAGGTGCGAATTGGCCAATTGCGATTGTACATATCCAGTTCCGGCACCACAGAGGCCAGATTGAGGTTCGCTTTCCAGTAGCTTCCAGCGTACCCACATCGCGCCAGGACGGCTGGCATCCGGGTTGGATTGTACGCAAGAGAGCGGGAACGGGTGCGCATAGGCCAGACCGGCTTCGGTGATCTTGGGAATCAAATCTTTGCCAAAGTCGTGGCGGAGTTCTCATCGCGATTGTCTTTTCCAGCAGTTCATACAGATAGTCGGCGTCAAAGACGTAGATACCCATACTCGCCAGAGATTTGCTCATTGTTCGGCATTGACGGCGGGTTAGCAGGTTTTTCAATCAATTCGATAATTTTATCGTTCTCATCAACTGCCATAACGCCAAATGCGGAGGCTCTTCAATTGGTACTGGCAGACAAGCAACGGTGCAACGTGCGCCTTTTTACGTGATTGATAAGCATACGCGAGTAGTCTTGCGGTAGATATGGTCGCCCGCCAGGATTACCACGTATTTCGCTTAGAACGGCGGATAGATTCGAGGTTTTGGGTGACTGCATCTGCGTGCCGTGATACCAGTTTTCCCCTTTCATTCTCTGCTGTGCTGGTAGTATATCGACAACTTGTTCATTTCTTCATTGAAGAATGACCAGCCGCGCTGAATGTGCTGCACCAGAGTGCGGGGAGGTACTGGGCGATCACGCCGATACGACGGATCCTGGAGTTGATGCAGCTAGACAGCGCAAGTCGATAATGCGGTACTTACCGCCGAGTGTACGGCCGGTTTTGCTCGTGATCGGTTAAATCCTTCAGGCGGGTACCACGTCCTCCCGCCAGTATCAGGGCAACAGATTTCAATGGCAGCTGGCGCGCCAACATTAAGTGATCGCTCTTCTCTAAACTAACCATGACTAACTCCTTTTTATCATCTCTGGAACACACACAATCCGTGTGCAGGTCCCTGCCAGACAGCCGTATCACTGGGTTATGCTCTCCAGCCAATGGGGGAATGGCGTGCCACTCCCTAGCAGGTAAAACAACTCTCTGTTACCTCAAGCGTGGCGTTATTGCGATCGAAAAGCAATTCGAGAGCAGAATTTGCAGCTGTTTCGCCCGTTTCGCCACTCATCCGTGCTTAAAGGTTGAGCATATCGATTAGCCAACGGACATTGCCGTCGCCTTCTTCCCGCCAGTGATTCTCCACCAAAGCGGGAATGCGCTTGCGCAGATGGATTAACGCGGCGGGATGCGGTTAAACCAGTGCTTCCTGCGACCAGTCCAACCCGCTTAATTGGTTATCCTGACAGTAGGCATTGTTATTGCCATGCTGGCTGTGACCATGTTCGTCACCGGCCAGTAACATCGGCGTACCCTGGAGAGCAACAACGTTGTTAACAGGGCGTGAATGCTGTCGCGCCGCCGTTCAACGGTGCAACAGACCGCCTAACCCTTCTTTACCATGATTGTTACTGTAATTGTTGTTGGTCCCGTCGCGATTTTCTTCTCCGTTCGCTTCATTGTGTTTATGGTTGAAGCAAACGCAGTCGCGAAGCGTAAACCGTCATGCGCGGTGACGAGATTAATCGCGGCACTCGGCAGATGACCATTACGTTTAAAAACATCGCTGGAGGCAGCAAAACGCCCGGCAAACGCCCCCAGAGGCGAATCATAATGTAGCCAGAAACGACGGGCAGCATCGCGGAAATGATCCGTTCCACTCGGCAAACAGCGGCGGGAAATTTCCACCTGATAACCACCAGGAGCGATATCCCACGGTTCAGCAATTAACTTCACCTGCGAGAGCACCGGCAGTTCTGGATAGCGGTAAACAACGGCGCATCCTGACGGAACTCTGGCGTATGGCCCATGACCGCCGCCAGATCAAAGCGGAAACCATCGACGTGGCAGGTTTCTACCCAATAACCAGGCAGGCGCTGGCATAATCCACCACCGCCGGATGACTCAAATTGAGCGTGTTGCCGCAACCGGTCCAGTTGTGATAATCGCCGTCTTCTCTTATCCAATAATAGCTACGGTTATCGATCCCACGCAGCGAGAATAACGGGCCGTCGAGGTCCAGTTCCGCACTATGGTTGAGCACGATATCAAGAATGACTTCGATACCCGCTTTATGCAGTGCTTTGATTGCATCGCGAAACTTATCCAGCGCCGTTTCTGGCGAGCAGGCATACGCCGGATGCAGCGCAAACATCGCCACCGGGTTGTAACCCCAGTAGTCACTTAGCCCCATGCGTTGCAGACGTGGTTCACTGGCAAACTGCGCCACTGGCAGCAGTTCCAGCGCGGTAATGCCCAATTGTTTCAAATAGTTGATCATCACCGGATGCCCGAGGGCTTTAGCAGTGCCACGGATCTCGACCGGGATCTCCGGTGCAAGTACGTTAATCCTTTGACATGGGCTTCATGAATGATGGTGCTGCCCCACGGCGTGCGCGGCGGGCATCATCTTCCCAGTCATAGTGATCAACCACCACTACGCATTTCGGCGCAATGGCGGCGTTATCGCGATAGTCAGGTTCATTATCAGCCGGCGTGCAGCAGCGGGTTATCTTTAAACTCCCCGTCAATTTGCGCGCGCAAGGATCATCGACGACTTCGCGGGTTAAAGCCGATGCCCCTCGGCGGGTTGCCAGGGGCCATGAACGCGATAACCATAACGCAAACCCGGGCGCGCATCCGGCAGATAACCGTGCCGAAATGTCGCCACTGTGCCCTGGCAATTCGTAGCGGATGTTGCTGGCAGTTGGCGTCAAAGACACACAGTTCTACCGTGGCATGAGCGGAGAAAGTGTGAAGTTGACGCCCTGACCGTCGTAATGCGCGCCGAGGGGAGGCGGGGTTGCACCGGCGAGTCGTCTCAGTCTGCTCCCGAACCAGCCAGATAGTGGCCAGCGGTGGTAGTGTCAGGCTTAGTGAATGCTGACGACCGTGGCTGGCGATCTCATCGCTGTGTACCGTGCCGCCATTGCCTGCATTACTGCCGTGATAGTGCATCGAATCGGTATTGAGGATTTCACGCCATTTGGCTGGCTCATTAATGCCGAAGCGATAATCACCAACGCGGCACCGGCGGAGGTACTGGATCGGATCATTTCGTTACCCTCTTTATCGCGACGCACGAAGAATCAGCACCGAGCGTCTTCGTCATCCACCACCAGCCATTCAAAGCCGTACGGTCAAAATCGAGTTCATGCATTGCTTTATGGTGGCGGTAGGTGAGGTTCAGATCGCGCACCGACGCTGGACACCGTGGTGCGAGTTATCGCCGCCTTCCAACAGATGCCAGTCGAGGCTGGCGTCATGGTTCCTCTCACGGCCTTGGGCAATTGGTTCCCCATGAACAGCAGTTTCTTGCCCGGGAATGCCCACATCCAGCCATAGGGCGCAGGTTAGCCAATTTCGCCATGCGTCGCCCGGAATGCGGTCGAGAGTGATTTTTTATCGTGGACCACTTCATCATGCGACAACGGCAGGACGAAGTTTTGGTGTAGTTGTAGAGAATCCCGAAGGTCAGTTTATCGTGATGATACTGACGATGAAGCCGGTCGAGCTTCATGAAGTCGAGGGTGTCATGCGTCCAGCCGAGGTTCCACGGCACCAGAAGCCAAGCCCCCATATCCTGCGGACGGGAAACGCCAGGGAAATCGGTAGACTCCTGGCCATTGTCACCGCAACGGAAAGCTGCTCACGCAGAAGTCGGTTGGTATTAGAAGGGATTGAATCGCTTCAAGATTCTTGCGCCCGCCAATTCGTTGGGATCCACTCCCCCTCTAAGGCTGTAGTCGCGATAAATCATTGACGCCACCGCATCGACGCGCAGGCATCAATACCAAAACGTTCAATCCAGTAAGGCGCGTACCAACGAGGAAGTTACTCACTTCACGGCGATAGTGAAGATCAGCGTGTTCCAGTCCTGATGATAGCCTTCACGCGGATCGCTGTGCTCATCAGTTCGTGCCATCGTTTCGGCAAGCGCAAAGTCATCAGTGGGGAAGTGGCCTGGCACCCGGTCGAGAATCACGTTCAGACCAGCTGCGTGTGCGGCATCATGAAATAACGGAAGTCGTCGCGAGTACCGAAACGGCGGGCTGGCGCATGCAGGCCGGTTCGCTGATCACCCCGACTGCCATCGAAGGGAATGTCGTTAATGGGCAGTAGTTCGAGGTGGGTAAAGCCCATCCATTTAGCGTAAGGGCACGAGTTGATCGGCCAGCTCGCGGTAGCTCGACCAGAAGTTGTTGTCGGTGTGGCGACGCCAGAACCCAGGTGAACTTCATAAATCAAGATTCGCGCATCAAACTGATTCGCTTTTTTGCGCTCTTCAGTCTGTACAACCTTTTCCGGCAGCCCACAAATAAGAGACGCGGTTTTCCGGCTCACTTGCGCTTCGAAGGCATAAGGGTCGGACTTGAGACGCAAGTTGCCATTGGCATCAATCATCTCGTATTTATAGAGCTGACCGTTATGCGCCCCAGGGATAAACAGTTCCCAGATGTCGCTCTCTTTAGTAGGCGCATCGGGTGACGGCGACCGTCCAGTAGTTGAATTGCCCAACCACGAGATTGGACGGGCGTTGGAGCCCAGACAGAGAAACGTGTACCTGTGACGCCATCCATAGTATCTGCATGCGCGCCTGAGGTTTCATACGGGCGCAGGTGAGTACCTTCAATAATAGCCAGGCATCCGTTTCCT
The DNA here is from genome assembly GCA_048288465.1 of Shigella flexneri. Classification (GTDB taxonomy): domain Bacteria; phylum Pseudomonadota; class Gammaproteobacteria; order Enterobacterales; family Enterobacteriaceae; genus Enterobacter; species Enterobacter flexneri_B. Next base: position 3,445,213 of record CP182556.1, read on the forward strand.
GGATTAGCGGACCAAAACGGTAAGGATCATGGATCAGGTTTTTTGCTGACCATGTCAGACAACAGCCAACTGATAGCGGAAAAAATTCTTACGTCGCGGAATGACGCCGCGTAGATTCCGCGTAGTCGAGACACTCCGAGTTTTCCTGCGAGTTGTGCCCGGTTTTCGGTTCAATCACCCACACATCGGTAAGCGTCGGGTAAAAGGGCATGCATTTCAGCTCCGTGGTGGTTTTATGCATTCCCAGTACGGAAAAAGGTATCCGCAAAATGGCCTGGAATTAGCCAGGTTAATCACGTCTCTATCGAGACCATTGGACATGCTGCTTCTGTTTTATTGTGTCACCCCATCCAATTCGGATTTTTGACTTCTGGTTGTGACATTTTTTTCTACTCAACGGCGCAGCACTCTTGTGCATCCTCGCGTCGTCCTCACTTCAGGTAAGGCTGTGAATACTCATGTATTCAGCCACCCTTAAAGAATAGCCAATGCTCTATTTAACTCCCTGGTAAATCATGAACATTCTGCGCTTACTTGTATTAACTACTACAGGGCGGCATCGCGCCCAGATTCTGTCAGCAAAGATTACGCCAGTTGACGAGCATCCGACGCAGCGGCTCCGCGGCCCCCCACAGCAGCTGGTCGCCCTGATGGTAAAGGCTGACAGGAAACTGGTCTCATATTCAGCTTACGCAGGCGGCCTACCGGCGTGGTCAGCGTGCCGGTAACGGGCAGCTGGGGTCAGCTCACGCATAGTGATTTCCCATTGTCGGTACCAGTTTCGCCCACGGATTGTGCGTGCAGCCAGCAGTTCTTCCACGGTCGGAATAGACACATCTTTTTTCAATTAATAGTGAATGCCTGGCTGTGGCAGTGCATGCCAACACCACACATAAACCATCTACCGGAATTACGGAAGATGTGTTGAGCTATCTGTCGGTTTCCGCCTGCCCTTTCCACTCTTCTCGCGGCTCTGACCGTTATCGAGCTGTTTGCTCATTCACGGGATCAGTAGGCCGCCACCAGCGGCACGCCAGGATCCACCGGCAGCTCACCGCTACGGGTTAAGGTTGTGACTTTGCGTTCGATATCGAGAATAGCAGAGGACGGGTCGCGAAGTTCACTGCTTCATGGCCAGTACAATGGCTCGATTGCGTCAACAACTCACGCATATGTCGCGCACCACCGCCTGGAGCGGCCCTGTAGGTTGCAACGGACACCCAATCAACAGATCATTGGCGAATAAACCACCGAACCACATATCAACATCAGGCTTACGGTAGTTACCGCCAAAAGTCCTGATGCCATTATTTAATCCGTCGGTAATGACGTCCTGATTGTACGGGGTCAAGAATGATGATGGCGTCATCTTTCACGCGCAGAGACGATGCTGCGTCAATCCAGTAACCTTGCCATCCGCTTTCACGAAGCTTTGGATAGATTTCGTTGGTATAATCGCCGCCCTGACAGGTCACAATGATATCGAGGGCCTTTAGCGCCTCTAGATCAAAGGCATCCTGAAGTGTGCCAGTGGTTCCGCCAAAAGACGGCGCAGCCTGGCCAAGCTGAGAAGTAGAAAAGAAGACAGGGCGAATGGCGTCGAAGTCGCGCTCTTCAACCATGCGTTGCATGAGAACGGAGCCGACCATACCGCGCCAGCCGATAAAACCAACATTTTTCATAAGCGTTTTTTCCTGCAAAGATGTGTGCTGTATAAATGTGCCGGTCTCCTCTTGGCACATCTTTCACCATACAAAAAGCTGCCAAAGTCGCAAGTGAAATTAATCAATGATAGCGAAGCCATCAGTAATGCGACTTATCCTGCTTTGTTAGCACGCAGAAAGTCCGCGGCAATTATCAGGGAATTTGAGTTATGAATGAAATCATTTCTGCAGCAGTTTTATTGATCCTGATTATGGATCCGCTCGGAAACCTGCCTATTTTCATGTCCGTACTGAAACATACTGAACCGAAAAGACGGCGGGCAATCATGGTGCGAGAGTTGCTTATTGCTCTCCTGGTGATGCTGGTGTTCCTGTTTGCGGGTGAGAAAATTCTGGCATTTCTCAGCCTGCGAGCAGAAACCGTCTCCATTTCTGGCGGCATCATTCTGTTTCTAATCGCCATTAAGATGATTTTCCCCAGCGCTTCAGGAAATAGCAGCGGGCTTCCGGCAGGTGAAGAGCCATTTATCGTGCCGTTGGCAATTCCGTTAGTCGCCGGGCCGACTATTCTCGCCACGCTGATGTTGTTGTCTCATCAGTACCCGAATCAGATGGGACATCTGGTGATTGCTCTGCTGCTGGCCTGGGGCGGCACCTTTGTCATCCTGCTACAGTCTTCGCTATTTTTACGTCTGCTGGGCGAGAAAGGGGTGAACGCACTTGAACGCCTGATGGGATTGATTCTGGTGATGATGGCAACTCAGATGTTCCTCGACGGCATTCGAATGTGGATGAAGGGGTAACGAGGAGAGTTTTTCGAAAAGAGCCCGGTAGCGTCACAACTACCGGGCGAACAAACTTAACTCAACAGCTGGAACGCAATCATCCCAACGATGGCACCAACAGTGCCGAGATAGTTTTCCATCATCGTCAAGGTTTTCAGCGTTTCGCTTCGGTCGCGCCGGTCGGTTCCGAACGACCAGAAGCCCACGTCGTTCACGTGGCTGACGACAATGGACCCGCCAGCGACATGCGCCCATACGGCGCCAGAGTAGTTCAGTTCTTCAAATAACTCGCATCACCAGTCCCCACCGGCCGTTAAACGGGCTACAGGTGGCAAGCCCCTGAAATAATGCGCACTGCAGCGGCCGGCACGAAGCAGGTGATAGCAATCGGCAGGCCCATGCCGGTTAACGCTTCGCCCATGCGGCCTACGCCAAGTCAACCGGCGCCTGCTTGAACACGCCGCCCTGCCGATCGCCAGCAGATAATACCCGCCGGTTGTAGCGCGTGACCGCAAATCTCCATCGCTTTGTCTTTGGCATGCCTGACGCATTGCCAAGGCCATCAATCGCACCAGACAAGCGACCAGAATCGCGGTAAATGGATGACAGATAAACTAGAACCATTCGTAAGCAGTTAGAATCCTTCTGGCACAAAAACGAGCGGCAATGGTTTTCAGGCCCCACCAGCACCAGCGGCAACAAGGATCAGCGACAGGCTGAATCCGAAGGACGGCATTTTGCCTTGGCCGATGCGGTTCGCTGATGTGGTCAGGATGTGCAACTCCACGTAACGGCTGATGAAGAAATGCCGCAGCGGCCCGGCGATGATCATTCCCGGAATTGCCGCCGCAAGCCAAGTCCGGATGATCCAGGCCAAAGTCGGCATTCATCTGCAATACGAGGCATTGGCGCTGGCCCAGGCACAGGAACGCAGCCGCGGCCGCCACGCCTGCGAATAATGGGATGCCGGCTTCACCAGGTTCGTACCGGTGTGGCGCGCCGTTGAGAAAGCAACGCTAATGGGCAGAACGATCGCCAGCTCAAAGAACAGCGGTAGCGCCGCGGCCAGCCCCGCAAGGCCGATGGCGTAATGCGCCGCGGCTGTCGACCGAAGGGACTGAGCATTTTGACGGCAATACAATGACTGCGCCGGTTTCGTGCAAGTCTTGCCAAGCGTGGCTCCCAGGCGACAACCACCGCCAGGGAAGCCGAGGGTGCCTCCCATCCCTTTTTCCATCGTCGCTGCGATTTTTATCGAGCACGGCATTGCAAAGTAGCCATGGACACCACCGTCAAAGCAGAAAACGTGGGTTCGCGCCTTCATGACTAAAACGGCAGCAGCGTCCAACAAACCCTACTGCTGTCCAAACAAGCGTTAGTGTAGTCACTCTTATTTCCTTTTTAATAACCTCAATGGTGCTTGCCACAACACCTTGCAGCGGCGCGATCGATATCCACCACCAGTACATCATTTTCGTCCGCACCCGGCTGTCCAGCGTTTCAAACTGCGTCACCAACATTTGGGTTTTAAAGAAATGGCCTTTGCGCGCTTTCAGGCGACTTTCAATCACATCAAAATCGCCTTTCAGGTAGATGAAAGAGAGATTCGGATTACCTTCACGCAGCAAGTCGCGATAGTGCTTTTTCAGTGCAGAACAGGCGATCAGCGACACTTTATTGGTGCGCTGCATAGCAAACGCGGAGTCGTTCAGCGCCTGCAACCAGGGTTTGCGATCGTCGTCATTCAGCGGTTCGCCAGACGCCATTTTTTCGATATTGCGCCGTGGATGGAGGAAATCGCCATCAAGAAACGCGGCATGAAGTTGATGCGCCACTTCACTGGCGACCGCAGATTTGCCGCTGCCCGATACGCCCATCAAGACGTAAATGTGGTGATCATGGTTAGTCGTGCTCAAAGTGGTGCCCCCACAATACAAGAATTAAAAATGTTACGGGTAACTGTTATCGGCAACATTGTCCAGCCGGACAATATCAGAAGCAATATCCATCCGTGCCTTAAGTGTATAAGTGTGAGCTACTTCAAATTTGTAGGCTTAAAGAGTATCCGCCCGGTGACAAGGTGAAACCTAAATCTAACATTTTCGGTGTCACAGATTCGCCACGAATACGCGCCAGCAGGCGTTCAGCGCCAGACTGCCCATCCGCTCACGCGGCGTCAGTACGCTGCGACCGGTGCTTCATCACCTGACCAATGTCATGACCGTGGAAACCGGCAATCGCCATTGTCAGGCTCTTCAACCCCAGACGCTGGCATTCAAACGCCTGCGCCGACCGCCAGGTCATCATTAGTACAGAACACGCCATCCAGCTGCGGATATCTCCCGCCTCGCCTGGCGAATCAGTTCAATACCGGAAGAGAAAGAAGAAAGATCGCTGGACCATCACGCTATATGGCACGATGCTTCTCTGCATCCAGCATCGCCTGTTCGTATCCCTTCTGTTTGATGATAGTACGTTCTGTCGAGACGTGCGCCGAGATAAGCAATGCGGCGATGCCCGCGAGCAATAATGGCGGTGCTCATCTGGCGTGCCGCTTCAAAGTTATCAAAACCGACGGCAATATCAGGCACGGCGACTTGCTCTCCATCAACTCCACCACCCGCATTCCCGCCACTTCAATCATCTTTAAGGTGCGTGGCGTGTGAGTACGTTCGTGAGGATTAGTTCATCGATATTCCATGAAAGCATGGATTCGAGGCGTCTTGCTCCATTTCCGGTTTATAACCGTAGTGCGCCAGCATGGTTTGATAACCGTGCGCGTCGGTGACGCTTTCTATTCCGCGTAATACTTCCGCGAAACCCTGGTTGGTGAGAGAAGGCAACAGGACGCCAATCGCCCGGCTGGTGGCGTTAGAGAGGATATCGGCGCACTATTGGGAGATAACCCAGTTCATCAAGAGCGGCTGGTAATCTTGCCGCGTAGAGCGACGGAAACCTGCTCCTCGGTTACGCAAAAGCGGCTGACCGTCATTTTGGTCACGCCTACACGGTCAGCCACATCCTGTAGTACGGGTTCTTTCTCTTCATCGTCCTGAAGATAAAAGAGATAGATTCTCTTAGTTTAGACGGACGCATCAGAACCTTCCCGGGGAAAACAGTGCTCGTTTACAATTATTAGATATACACTAAATCAATTGCATCGCATTGTGCTAACGACGCGGCAAAACCCCGGAAGCGTGCATCAGCACGCGACCGGAGCGAGCGAGGAAGCCTGCAAAAAGGCAGGCTTCAAAGATGCCGTTGACTTTTAACCGGCGGCAGATCGAACAATAACACTTCGCTGTCGCTATCCGCATGGATGGAGATTGCGGCCTGATCCCAGATCGCCAGACCATCGCTGGTCGAGGCTTTCACGCCGTTAATGGTGACATTGCCTTTCACCACCTGGATTCTCAGACGCGGCGTTCAGCGGCAATCTGATGCACCAACTGCCACTCTTTCAGCAACGCCCAACCATACAGTTCCATATCCTGATGCACTTTCAATGTACCATCTCTAGCATCCGCGAGAGCACCAGCTGTTCGCCCTGTACGGCATCGAGCCATGCTGTTCATAACGCGGCGTAATGCCATTTTCTTCAGGCATGATCCAGATTGATACAGATGCAGACGCTCGGCGCCGCTTGGGTTGTACTTGAGTGATGAATACCCATGCACTGATAATCTGGAACTCACCCGCGGAACCTGCTCTTTATTGCCCATGCTGTCCTGATGCTCAACAGTACCTTCCAGCACGTAGGTCAAAATTTCCAGATCTTTATGCGGGTGAGTGCCCGAAGCCCTGCCCTGCTTCAATCACGTCGCTGCTTAATCACGCGCAGCGCGGAGAAGCCCATAAAGTTCGGATCGCAGAGCTGGCAAAAGAGAAAAGATGCCAGGAGTCCAGCCAGCCATGATTTGGATGACCACGTTCATTTGCTTTGCGCAAGTAGATTATTTTAATTCGCCCATGATCATTTCGATGGCTTAGCGTGGACCCGATCGCCCTGGATGATAGAGGGTGGAAAATTGACCCCTGTTCAAAAAATTCGAACTATTCGAGGGGCCATCAAACTTACTTCGCAGAGTCACTGTGGCAGGGAGAGGCTTGCTCAATCCGCGTTCAAGGATTTCCAGATTGGAACAACTTTCAGATTCCTTGACGTAATTTGGCTGACCGTGGGTGATGGTTTGATGATCATAAACGTGCCTGTAATCGCCCATCTCCGGCTTCATCTCTTCTCGACCGTCACGCCCTCGTCATCGACATACTCAGCACACCGACCGAATCATCCGTTACCAATCCGGTTCGCCCGGCATAAGATTAGCCTTCAGGCTGGTTTCCTGCTGGTCGATACCGTATTTAGAAACGAACCTTTCTTACCGTGAACCAGTATCTTCGGATAATCGATTTTCACTTATATGGCTGGTTTTGACGATGGCTTTCAGGTCGCCATAAAACAGTTGCGCTTCAAGGTGTCGTCAGGATTGGTCTTTATCACGCAGGTGGCGGATGTCATAAGCGCATGTGATCCCGGCGACCGAACAGAGAAATAATCTGGTCCATCGTATGCACACCAAGGCCATAAAACGGCGCCACCTGCGGAAGCCCCAGGTTTGGTTCCTGCTACTGGCTGTAAATAGTCAAAATGGCTTTCCACTTCAAGTATCTCTCCCAACTTGCCACTTTCAATTTCTCTTTTCGCTGTCAGGAAGCAGGAGTCAAAGCGACGATTCTGCTATACGGCGTGACGGTCAGCCCTTTGCTTTTCCCAACGGACAGCTCCTTCGCCTGGGCAAGCGTCGGGTGAACGGTTTTTCTCACCAGCACTCTCCGGCTTCCAGCGCGTGTTTCGCGTACTCGACGGCGTCCGTGTGGTGCAGACAACAAACCAGCTTAACATCGGGATCGTTCTTAGTACTTCGTCGAGATCGCCTGTGAAATGGATATGGGAAGAAATGGGCAGCCTGCTTCTGAGCTTCGCATGGCGACGAAATATGCGGCGACACGCCAGCTATCCTTGCGGTTAAGTACATACTCGGCAGATGGTAACGGTGGTGCTTTTGCCGAAGCCAGAGGCGCAGTTGATGACCATGATTTCGTCCTTTTTAAGGTGGTTATTTACACCTTAGCGCAAGCGGACGTGGTTCCTACTGGAGTGCGCATAACGAAACACAGAGCACTCCCGTGGATAAATTGGAGAACTAATATTTAAAAAAAAGCCAGCACCCGGCTGGCTAAGTAATACGGAAGCAATGTGAGCAATGTCGTGCTTTCAGGTTCTCCGCCAGGGCTTCTCATCGCGAGACAATAATAATCATTCTCATTCGCACTTGTCCAACACTTTTTGCAAAAAAATGCATTTGACTCGCATTTGAAGTCAATGATGTTGAAGGGGCATTTACCCAAAAGAGGAGCAAAGGAATGAGTGAGATAGTAATACGCCACGCAGAACACGGGATTACTCGAGGCCATCAGGCAGATTCACGCCGCAGTGGAGGCGTATTGCAACACACTAACAGGTGCCGCATCCTTCCGATTGACATGCGTGGCAGGTGACTTGCCGATCGTCCCGGCATCAAAGCAACTCGTCGCCTGGGATCCATGGAGACGTCGTGGTCATCTCACCATTGACGTGCAACAGCGCCCACGCCGCAGTCATGTTGCCGATTTTGGTATCTGTGCTCACTCTCGTTGGAAGAACCGCGGCGTCGCCAGCGCCCTGATGCGAGAGATGATTGAAATGTGCGACAACTGGTTGCGGATATTTTCGGATCAACTAACCGTGTTGTCGATACGCCCGGCAATTAAGGTCTATAAAAAATACGGCTTTGAAATTGAAGGGACTGGTAAGAGTATGAATCGCCAAATGGTGAATATGCTCATGCAGATTATATGGCGCGGGTGAAATAGAGAATTTGCAATCTAAGTTTGTCATTTAAGCCCTCACCTACCGGGAGGGCTTAAGATATTAATACCCCGCCGTTAAATCATCCACCGAGCGCGGGTCGGATGCGCCGTACAACTCACCGTCCGGCCCAACCATAATGCTTTGTGTGCTGCCCATCGCCTCTTTCAGCGCCACTTTCTGACCTTTTGCTTCCAGCAGCTTGAGCGTATCCGGGCTAAACCCTTTTTCGACACGCAGCTCGTCCGGCAACCACTGATGGTGGAAACGCGGCGCATTGGTCGCTTCGGCGACGTTCATGCCATAATCGATGCTATTCACCACCATTTGCAGCACCGTGGTGATAATCCGGCTACCGCCTGGGCTACCGGTAACCAGCCAGGTTTTACCGTCTTTCACCACAATGGTCGGCGACATCGACGACAGCGGGCGTTTGTTCGGCCCGACGGCGTTGGCATCACCGCCCACCAGCCCGTAAACGTTCGGTACGCCCGGTTTGGCGGAGAAATCATCCATCTGGTTATTAAGCAGAATACCGCTCTCACCCGCGACAATACCCGTACCGAAGGTGGTGTTCAGCGTATAGGTCACCGCCACACATTGCCGTTCTTTATCCACTACAGAGTAATGGGTAGTTTGATTACTCTCATAAGGCGCAAGCTTGCCAGGGCGAATCTCACTGGACGGCTTCGCTTTGTTGATATCAATTTAATCGGCAATGGATTTGGCATAAGGCTTTATTGGTCAGTGCCTGCCACGGGACTTCGACCGGAGTGGTCGCCAAGAATATTCCGAGCGGTCAGCGTAGCGTATTTCTCCGCTTCTGCCATGATTTGCATCGCATGGCGCTGCCAAAGCCGTATTTCTTCATATCGAAGTTTTCCAGAATATTGAGGATTTGCTGGATATCAATCCGCGGATGGCGGTGGCATGGAGTAAACCTGAATACCGCGATAATCGCCGCTTATCGAGATGCGTTCGACCGCTTTATAAGCCGGCTAAATCTTCTTTAGTGATAAGACCACCGCTGCTCTGCATCTCCTGGGCAATCTCTTCGCAATCGTGCCTTTATCGAATCGTCCGGGCCGTTTCAGCAATCATCTCCAGGCTCTTTGCCAGGTTCGCCTGCACCAGCGTGTCGCCTTTTTTCAGGGCGCGCCCTCTTCCCAGAAGATAGCTTTACTGTTTTCGTGATTCGGCAACACTTCGCTACCGTAGGTTTTGAGATCGTCAGCCAGCACGTCGTTAACGATGAAAACCATCGCGTGCCAGTTTAAACGCGGGCTGCACGACTTTGTTCAGCGGGCATGGTGCCGTATTTATCCAGCGCCAGCGAGAGCCGCTACCGTACCCGGTGTGCCGGAAGCCAGATGCGAAGTGAGTGATTTTTTGCTGTGCGGGTTCCTGATCATGAGGAACATATCGCGGGTCGCTTTGGTGGGTGTCATTTCGCGGAAATGGATAGCCGTGGTATTGCCATTTTTCGAGCGGATTGACATAAAACCACCACCGCCCAGATTCCCTGCCTGCGGATGCGTTACCGCCAGCGCGTAGCCCACCGCCACGGCGGCATCAACGGCATTCCCGCCCTCCTTGAGGATATCCACCCCCCACCTGAGGGGCAGTGGCGTCCACAGACGCTACCATTCCCTGTTTCGCGCGTACCGGGTGGAAGACATCTTCCTCCACACCATATGAGACGGGCGGCGCAGGAGGCGCGGCGGCGGCGCTGAAAACAACTTCCTGAGAGCAGAGCAGCAATGGCCACCGGCGTAAAACGTCGTTTTGTCATCGTTATTCTCCAGAGATTAGGGCAAACCCAGCTACGCCGTATATAACTCTGAATTAATCATCGTTTTGTCGGGAAGCGAGTAAACTAAGGATATCTTCAGAGGAGGATACTGATGAAACGACTTCTGATTCTTACCGGCACTCCTGCCCGTTTGTCGGCTTTGCACAGCCCATTAATACTCTGAACAACCCTAACCAGCCGGGGTATCAGATACCCAGCCAGCAGCGGATGCAAAACCAGATGCAGACTCAGCAAATCCAGCAAAAGGGATTCTGAATGAGCAACTGAAAACGCAAACTCAGTTGCAACAGCAACATTTAGAAAAACCAGATAAACAATAATTCTCAGCGGTGTTGCAGTCACAGCCGGGGGAGCGAGATCCGGCCCGGCAGCAAATGCTGCCCAACACCAACGGCGGGATGTTGGACAGCAACCGTAATACGGATAGTTCGTTGAATCAGCAGCATATGCTGCCGGAGAGGAGAAACGGCGACATGCTGAATCAGCCCAGCACGCCGCAGCCGACATTCCGTTGAAAGCTATTGGGCCGTAAAGTTCGGACCAATCACGTCAATCGCATCGGTACAGATGCAATCCACGCCCCAGCGCAGCGACTCTGCCGCGCGCTGGGCTTATTGACGGTATAACGAGAATCCGCAGGTCCGGCGTCTTTCAACTGCATCACTCGCACTTTATCGAGAACGCATGAATTGAGATGAATAGAGACGCAGCCCAGCCGCGCGATCAGTTCGCGCCAGTCGTCGCGCCACTGATCAAGCGATGAACCACGCGGCAGTTCCGGTGCCGCCGGCTGTGAGCTTCTAAAGCATCAATCTCAAACGATGACGCAGCGGCGTCGTCATACCGGCCACAGTTGGCGTGCCGCCAGCGCCACCATTTGTGCCCGTTAATGGTCCAGTGCCAGTGGTGGGTTTGATTTCGATATTCGCCATCATCCCGTGTTCCCGACAGCGGTACCGCACTGCGAAAGCAACGGCAGCGGCTCACCTTTAAACGCTTTGCTGTACCAACTGCCCGCATCGACGCGCAGTAAATCCTGCCAGTTCAGTTCACCGCGACGCCCCGCCTTGCTGGTGCGTCGAGATTGCGTCATGGAGCAGGAGGATCTCGCCATCTTTCGATAACTTCGCGTCAATTCGATCATCTTATGACCGTATTTTGCCCCGACGTCGATTGCCGCAGGGCGCTTTCCGGGGCCAACTTGCCGCCGCCACGATGAGCGACGATGCGGGGATAAGGCCAGTTACCGTACTCGTTGTCCTGTTTCACCATCGAAAAGATGCAGCTGATCTCCGCCAGATGCAGCCACGGCGTGCTGCCTGCCGTCGGGCGCTCCTGATGCGCCAGTCGCACCACCAGCTTCTGCTCGCCCCACCGCCCCCGTGCGGGCGGTAATCGGGGCCGGGATTGCCAGCGTGTCCATCACCATCGGTACGCCGCCTTCTGCCTGCGAGCTTAGCGCAATATGTTCCGGGCGATGCCGAGAGTCATTTTACGCCCGGCATACCGACGGTAGCCACCGTTTTAGCGGCAGCTCGATACCGCCGCCAGTTCGAAATGCGTGCCTTCGTTATTCACGCGGCCTGTCAGCAGGTTGATCGCCGGACTGCCGATAGAACCGCTACAAACAGGCTGGCGGGCTTTTCGTAGACTTCAACTGGTGTGCCGATCTGTTCGGCAACACCGCCGTTGATGACGATTACTCGCCGGCGAGCGTCATCGCTTCAACCTGATTGTGAGTAACGTAGAGTGAAGTCGTTTTCAGGCGACGGTGCGTAACCGTTGCAGTTCAAGACGCATCTGCACGCGCAGCTTGGCATCGAGGTTAGAGAGCGGCTCATCAAGACAAAACACCGCCGGATTGCGCACAATCGCGCGGCCGATCGCCACACGCTGGGCCGACCGCCGGAAAGCTCGCGCGGGCGACGTTTGAGCAGACCGTCCAGCCCCAGAATGCGCGCCGCTTCTTTAACGTGCTCGGCAATTCGCTGCTTGCCCGATGCCGCGAATTTTCAGCCCCCACGCCATGTTTTCTTCGAGATCCACCCGCAGAAAGCGCGTAGTCTCGGTAACACCATCGCTATCTCGTGATCTTTCGGCTCCATTTCAGTCACGCGCTGGTCGTTGATCAGATATCGCCTTCTGTCACCCGCTCCAGCCCGGCAACCAGCTGCGCAGCAGCGTCGATTCCCGCAGCCAGACGGCCCGACCATCACGATAAATTCGCCATCCGCCACATCAAGGGTCAGCGGTTTAATGACTCTGGTCTCACCATCCCAGCTTTTGGTTACTGCCTGTAATTTCAGTCCTGCCGATCTACTTCTGACTATCTCGACCAGGCTGCGCACCAAAGGCACGCTGCATCACTAAAACAATCACCACCGGAGGGATAAGCGTTAACAACATCGCCGCCATCACGACTTCATTCCGTGGCGCCTTCGCCTGTAGCGATCATCCCTTTGATCCCTGCCACGGTGGTGCCGAATATCACATCGGTATAAATCAACAACGGCCACACTGGTTCAGCCGTAAAATAAGCTGCTATCACAAACAGCGCCGCCAGATCGGTTTTTGGAGAGCGGAAAAACGATGTCGTAAAGAAATGCATTGGTGACGCGCCGTCTTGATCCGTGCTGCGTTTTCCACCAGTCATCCGGCAGCGTCATAAAGAACTGGCGAAACAGAAACGTGGCGGTCGCCGAGGCCATCAGCGGCAGCGTTAAACCGGCGTAGCCGTCCAGCATCTTCAGGTTGGCGATGACTTCCACCGTCGGGAAGATACGCAACTTCAACCGGCAGCATCAGGGTGATAAAAATCATCCAGAAGAAGAGGTTACGTGAAAACGAAACCAGACAACGGCAAATGCCGAGAGCATCGAGAAATGGAAATTTTGCCAGCGTAATGCTCAACGCCATCACAAAGCTGTTAAAGCAGACTGCCAGCAGCGGCGCCATCCACCCCGTTCACCCAGATGTTGTGGATGTTCTCCAGCAGATGTGTGCCGGCGGATGAGCGTCATCGGCGCGGCATAGACCGCCTGGTCATCCAGCGTCGCCGCGACAACGCCACGTACAGCGGAAGAGGATCACCGCGATCCCGAGGATCAGCATGGTATGGCTGAGATCGCTAGTGATGGACGGTTCTCAATCATTGGTAACGCACCTTGCTTTCAACATAGCGGTATCTGCACCACCGTCAGCACGATGACGAGGAACATCAACACCACCGACTGTGCGGCAGATGAAGCCAGATCCAGTCCGGTAAAACCTTCGCGGAAGAATTCTGAGAACCAGCGTCGTGGTGGCCTGAGCCGCCTGCTGGACGCGGCGGTCGATCGCACCGGAAGGTGTCGAAGAAGGCAGACCCCAGGTCTTTACTACCAGCAGGAAGACTACCGGCGATAAGCGGCAGCGGCAACCTTAGAAGCCGGCGAATCGGCCCTGCACCGTCGATGGCTCGGCGGTTTCATCAACGAACGGGCAACGTATTGCAGCGCGGCATAGAAGAACAGGAAGTTGTAGCTGATTTGCTTCCATACTGAGGTAAACACCACCAGAAACATTGCCTGACCGCTGTTTTGCGCGTGGTTCCAGTCGTAGCCGAACTCCGCGAGAAAATGGGTGATCAGCCCGCGACCGGGGTTAAACAGGAGATTGACAATACGGCGGCAACGGCGGGAGCCACGGCGTAAGGCAGCAACATTAAGGTTTGATAGAACGGCTGCCGTGCACGATGTACTCCACCAGCGCCGCAAAGAACAGCGATACCAGCAAACCGCCACGGTGACAAGGTGCTGAATTTTATCGTCGTCCAGAAGGAGTCGAGATAGTAGCTGTCATGGACAGAGCGGTTACGAAGTTATCCAGCGGCCGACAACTGGCTGGACAAACCAACGGATCGACGCTTTGTAGCGATATGACAGCCAGTTCGCCCGCAGGCCAGATAAAAAAGATAACGGTGATGATGAGCTGCCGGCGCGACCAGCAGATAAGGCAGCCAGCGCGAGCGGAACACCGGACGGGATGATGACATTACGGTTATCTGCAGCGGCGTGCCGGCACGGCGCTTCGCTTATCCGCAGGAATACGCGATGCCAGGTTAGATAAGCGAACGCATCCTACATTACACTGATCAACACTTTGTCGATTTCTCAAAGCGGCGCAGCAACTGATTTCCACGCTCAACGGCGGATCCAGTGCCTGCTGTGGCGGTCTGACCGGTCCACACGCTCTCCAGCTCTTCATTCACAATCACGCGGATCTGCGGCATGTTGCCCAGACGCAGCCCTTTGGTGAATGAAACGGCGGTTATTCAACATCTGACGCGTCGCGGTATCTGCCTCTGTTTTCTCGATAAAAGCCTGCTCACGGTCTAGGTCATACGCTGCTTTGGTGATTGGCAGATAACCGGTTTTCTGATGCCACTCGGCAGCGTTTTCTCGGCTTCGCGAGGAAATCGAGGAACTTCGCCACACCGGTACGTCATCCACTCTTTACCCGGCATTACCCACAGGCTGGCTCCGCCCATAGATGGTGTTTTGTGGCGGATCCTTCGCATCGGCGTCGTAAGGCATCATGCCTACGCCGTAGTTAAATTTGGCGTACTCGCGAATGTTCGGCAAGAGAACCGGAAGAGGCGGTGGTCATCGCGCAATCACCGTTATAGAACTTCTCGGTGGATTCATCCTTACGACCTATGCAGCCGTAAGTCGCCTTTGTTCATCTCCTCGAGCATGGCGATGGTTTCCACCTGCTCCGGCTTGTCGACGCAGCACCGCGTCCGTGCTTGTCAAAGCCGTTGTTTTGTGGCAAAACCAGACTGTTCTCCAGGCGCTAAAGTTTTCCAGTCGGATCCAGCCTGGCCAGCCGCTGGCGCAGCCGTACTTCATACCGGAGGCTTTTAGTTTCGCGGCAGAGCTCCGCCAGATTCTGCCAGGCTTTGGCGGTTGTTCCGGGTCTAATCTGCTCTCTTGAAGGCGCTTCGTTGTAGAGAGAACGGGTCGAGCCGTCAAATGGCTGGGAGAGTAGCGGCCGTTTTGCTCGGAAGTAGTAACCGGAAACCGTCGGCACAAACTGCGACGATCGAATTGAATCCCGCCTCTTTAAACACGTCATATACCGGTTTAATGGCTTTTCATCATCATGGTGGCGGTGCCAACTTCATAAACCTGCAAAATAGCCGGAGCGTTGCCGGTACCAAATGTGGACTGCGCTTAAATTCTGTTTGTAGTTGCCTTTATAGGTCGGTACAATTTTGTAATCCGGATTTTGGCGTTAAAACGTTGGGCGAAGAATCCATCTCTTTACCCAGTTCCCCTTCCATAGAATGCCAGAACGGAATGGTCGTCACTGCCTGTGCATTCCCCATTAACGCCAGTCCGAGCGCCAGTGCTGAAGCTGTATAATGTAACGGTTTCATCGGTTTATCTCTCTCTTGTTGTACCAATGCGCGAATTCACGCGTTTTATGCTCGCGGGGTAACATGACATGCTGAATTACAGAAAAATAACTTTTTGTTACATTTGTAAGATAGTAAGGTGTCAGAACAATGACAAGGCGGTGACGGCGTGGGTGAGGGAAAATGGGAGACTGGGTACGGAGAAGCCGGAAAAATAGAAGGCTTGAATCAAACTCTACAGATTACTCATCGTTTCATGCCAGATGTGGTGTAACGCTATCGGCCTACAAGATCGTGTAAATTCAATATATTGCAAGCTCAGCCCAGTAGGCCTGATAAGCGCATGCATCAGGCAATTTTACATTCGTCACGTCAAAGGAGTCTTTTCGACTCCTTATCAATCAACGTGTTATTACCCGCCTAAAATACGCATCGACCCCGCTTCGTTTGCCAGCAGCGCGTCGCCGGTATCGGAGAGCACCCACACCGCCAGTTCTCCAGCACGTAGCCGCTATTGTCAGCTTTAGCGCCGGTCGGCGTTCTGCTTATGAGGAAGATAGTCATCCCCGCTCGCGCAGCTGCTCGATGGGCGTCGAAAATTTGCTGGATGATAATCGCGCAAGACCGAGCCATGGCTCATCAAGTAGCAGCAAACGCGGATCGCTCATCAGCGCGCGACCAATCGCCAGCATCTGCTGTTCACCGCCGGACATGGTGCCCGCCCGCTGAACACGGCGCTCATGCAGACGTGGAAACGGTTCTACACCCACTTTATGCGCTCCTGAAACTGGTCACGTTCGGCAAAAAGCCGCCCATCGCCGGGTTCTCTTTCCCACCGTCATCCGCGAGAAGACGCGACGCCCTTCCGGGACAATCGCTACCGCTTCGCGCATGATTTCGCCGTCTGCCAGTCGTTAATGTCTTTATCATCAAACACAATTCGCCCGCTGGTGGCGCGCGGAATCGCCGCATAACGTACCAAGCAAGGTGGTTTTCCCGCCCGTTCGCGCCAATCAGCGTGACAATCTCGCCCTGATTTGATATGCAAGCTCACCTCATGCAGCGCCTGGATTTTGCCGTAGTGGGCGCTGATTTTGTAAAGGACGACATGACTTTTTCCATCTTATGCCTCACCTAAGTAAGCACGGATCACGTCGGGTTATTACGGATTTGCTCCGGCGTACCGTTTGCCAGTCGCGTCCCCTGATTGACCACGTAAATTCGGTCTGAAATCCCCATCACCAGCTTCATATCGTGTTCAATCAACAAGATAGTGGTGTTGTGATGATTGCGCAGTTCGGCAATCAGCTCATCCAGCTCTTTCGTTTCTTTCGGGTTCAGACCTGCCGCCGGTTCGTCCAGCATTAAAATCTCCGGCTGCGTCACCATGCAACGGGCAATCTCCAGACGGCGTTGGTCACCATAGGCCAGGTTACTCGCCTGACGGTTGGCGTTCCGAGCAAACCGATGCGCTCAAGCCAGGTGGCGGCGCGGTCGAGCGCTTCGCTCTGGGCGCGACGGAAAGAAGGCGTTTTCAAAGGCCAGAGAACAGCCCGGTTTTCAGTTTGCTGATGCTGCGCCACGGCAGGCTTTCAATTACCGTCATTTCACGGAACAGACGCACATGCTGGAAGGTGCGCACCACGCCCATGTGGCAAATTGCTGCCCCGGTAAACCTTCAAGACGCCGATCGCGCAGAAATGGTGCCGCCGGTGGGTTTGTAGAGTCCGGTCAGGCAGTTAAAAACCGTGGCTTTCCGGCACCGTCAGGGCCGATTAACGAGACGATTTCCTGCGGGTACAGTCCAAGATTGACGTTGTTCACCGCCAGCAGGCCGCCAAGCACATTATCAGACCGTTAACAGATAATAATGGCTGACTCATGCCTGCTCTCCTTCGCTGCGCCGTTTTTCAGCTCGTTGCGGGCGCGTCATGGGCAGCAAGCCCGGCGGACGCCAGATCATCATCAGCACCATCAAACGACCAGCATTAACATGCTGTATTCGTTGAAATCACGCATCAATTCGCGCGACACCACCAGGAAAATTGCCGCCAGAATCACCGCAAATTGCGAGCCCATACCGCCGAGCACCACTATCGCCAGCACAAACGCCGATTCGGCAAAGGTGAAGGATTCCGGGCTGACAAAGCCCTGACGCGCCGCAAACAGCGTTCCGGCAAAACCGGCAAACGCGGCGCTGATGGTAAAGGCGGTCAGCTTGATACGACGCGGGCTTAAGCCCAGCGAACGGCGGGCAAATTTCTTCTTCACGCAATGCTTCCCACGCGCGCCCAGCGGCATCCGCAGCAGGCGGTTAATGACGAACAGGCTTAGCACCACCAGCAGCGACGCCACCAGGTACAGGAAGATGCGCGATCGGAGGGGATGGTATTTTCAGGCCGAAGAAATTACTGAACGTGTCCCAGCCGCCTTCACGAGCGGTACGGCTGAACTCAAGGCCGAAGAAGTCGGTTTCGGGATCTGACTGATTCCGTTGGGCCGCCGGTAATTTCGGTGTTATACGAGCAGCAATATGCGCACAATTTCGCCGAAGCCAAGGGTAACGATCGCCAGATAATCACCACGCAGACGCAGCACGGAAAGCCGAGCAGGAAGCCCGCCGCCGCTGCCATTAACCCGGCAATCGGCAGACAAGTCCAGAAGCCCAAGCCGTAATAGTGATTGAGCAGCGCAAAGGTGTAAGCGCCGATGGCGTAAAAACCGCCGTACCCCAGCACCAGCAGACGAGAAAGACCAACAACCACATTCAGCCCGAGACCGAGGATAATGTAGATCATGGTAGAGTGGCGATATCCACCGTCCCACGTGACACCATAAACGGCCACGCCACCGCAAGCACCGGCAGCGCCACGAGGAACAGTTTCTGCTTCACCGTGGAGCCATCAATGGCGGGCAGATAAACTTCGGCCCGGAAACACTTTTCAACCCTTTCTGGAAAGCAGGTCGCAAAAGCTGAAAGAAAAAGACCAGCCGCCGTGCCGATAAACACCCACTGCCAACGGACATCCGAAGCGCTGTCGACCACCAGTTGGTGCCATCCAGCTCCAGTTGCACGCCCATAAAGACGCCAGCGAGGACAAAGAACATCGCGGCAGAGAGCACGCCATTGCAATATGCATCGGTTTCATACTTTCTCTACCTCCGGGCGACCCAGAATACCGGTCGGCATCACCAGCAGCACCAGAATCAGCAGGGCGAATGCGACCACATCTTTATATTCCGTACTCGGATCGGGCAGAAGAGAGCGCCTCCGCAATCCCCAGGATCAGCCCACCGAGTATCATCGCCCTGGAATGCTGCCAATCCCACCGAGCACCGCAGCGGTAAAGGCTTTCATCCCGGCCATCAAGCCGATATAGGGGTTAATGACGCCGTCGAACTGACCGAGCAGTACGCCAGCCACTGCCGCCATCGCCGCGCCAATAACAAAGGTCAAAGCGATCACCGGTCGGTGTTGATGCAAGCAGGCTCGCCTTTTCAGATCTTCCGCGCAGGCACGACAGGCGCGCCCCCATACGGGAATAGCGAATGAAAATCGTCAGCGCCGGCATGGCGGGGAAGGTGACGATGGCAATCACCGCCTGCATGGTGGTAATCGGGGCAGAGAAGTTTTCGCTATCGCCCACCACCCACTGACCGTTAAACAGGCTGGGCAGCACCACATCGCGCGAACCTTCGGTCAGGCTGACGTAGTTTTGCAGGAAGATGGACATACCGATTGCGGAAATAAGCGCAATCAGGCGCTTAAAGTTACGCACCGGGCGGTCAGCCACCGTTGATACTCCAGCCGTCGGCGCTGGCGATGACGATTGCGCCGACAGAATCCCGCCGCCACCAGCAGCCAGCCGGTATGGATGCCCATCATCATCAGCCCAGCGATGATCGTAAAATGAGACGTAGCTGCCGATCATCTCAACCTCGCCGTGGGCGAAGTTGATCATCCCGATAATGCCGTAAACCATGGTGTGACCGATGGCTATCAGCGCGTAGGTCTGCCCAGCGTCAACGCGTTAAACATCTGCTGCAAGAAATACAAAACTACTCAGACATAAGGTAACCTCTCTAAACCCACCCGCATTTTACCGGCAGTGGGATAATCACTTCACTGCCGTGGATCAACCGTCGGCGTGCCGCTGGAAGACACAAAATCAAATCCCTTAGATCGCCTTTTTTCATCCCAGTTCAGCGGCCCAATCACGGTGTTTGCACCGTTAGCTTTTAAATCTTTCACCAGCGCCAGCGGCTCATCGCTGCCAGTACGCTCAAGGGCAGTCGCCAGGGATTCACCGCCGGCGTAGGTGATCCGGACATAAGGCCCGGACGGATCTTCTTGTCTGCTTTCAGCGCGTGACAATGCCCTGTTTTGCCGGATCCTGGTCATAGCGTTTTGGCATCGTGACCAACATGCCTTCGGCAGCATCACCGGCAATATTCGACGATGATGCGTTACCCACACCTTCCGGCCCCATGAACTTCGTTTTCAGGCCAACGGAACGGCCTGGCGCGCGTCTGCCCCCATTTCCGGGTAGTCACGCCGTGGTAGGCGAAGTGGATGTTTTCTGTTTTCAGCGGCGATCAGCCGAGAAATCTTTCTCCCCGGCGGTAATTACCGTCGAAGAAGACGACGTTGGCGTTAGCCGTTTTCAGCCCGTCCTGCACGAACGCGCCAGCCCTTCGCCATACTGTTTGTCGTGAATGATGGCGATGCGCTGGGGCTTCACCGTCTCAAGAATGTATTTACCGCATTTGGCCCCTGGGAAGACTCCCAGCCCGGCAGTACGCCGTAATGTGTTGATGACCGCGTGGGTCAGCTCCGGGTTGGTCGCTCCCGGCGAGATCATCAGAATACCTTCGTCTTCGTAGATATCTGATGCAGGTTGGGTAGAAGAAGAACACAGATGACCAATAACGTATTTAATGCCGTCATTAACGATTTTGTTGGCGACCGCAACGGCTTGTTTCGGGTCGCAGGCGTCGTCATGTCCACGCCAACCAGCTTGTCGCCCTTAATTCCTTTTTTGGCATTAATGTCTTTAATCGCCTGATGGCGCCGTTGATGGGTCCTTTTCGCCCCACTGGGCAATGCGGGCCGGACATCGCGCCGACAACAGCAACTTGATATTGGTCAGCCATAGCGGTGTGTGAAATTGCCAGTGCAATCATCCCTGCGATGATAGTTTTCGCATTCCGTTTCATCGTCAAAAATCCCATTCGTGATGTTGTGTTGCTTTGTTTTTATGTGTTAACAAATCAGACTGTTCTTTTTTTCTCTGCACTGTTTTTGCCTGTCTGATTAAGGGTTTAGCGCAGTATTTTGTGATAATAGTGATTAAAATCCCTAATTTTTCAGTCGATTAAGAACAGATAATATTCTGAATTTATTGATAGATAAACAGAAAAAAGTGCCTTTGTCAGCATAAAATAACGGCACAAAGGGCGGAATAATTCACTACCATTCAGGGGATTATGCTGGGTATTTTTCATTTCTAATGTTTTAACTTTGTAATTATTTCTGTTAAAAAATTAATCACCTGCAAAGAAATAAAAAAAAAAGAGAAAGCCTCCGGATTAAATTATTTCGCTACACTGGTTCCACTTTTGTGATTTTACAGGGTTCCCCATGAAGCTGACCATCATTCGATTAAAACTTTAGAAGCAGGACCGGATTTTAACCTGAAAGAATCTGGCCGGATATGCCCTTCCTGGTTACAGGTTGACGATAACCACCGTATCTACGCCGCGCGTTTTAACGAGCGCCTGCTCGCTGCCGTGCGGGTGACCCGTAAGCGGCACCGAGGGGGCACTGGATTCTCTACGCGTGCGGGAAGTCACCGACGTCGCGGTGTGGGGCGGGATCTGCTGGAAGAGGTTTTGCGTACCGTCGCGGGCGTTGATGCTGGTGGATGGCGTATGCTGGCGTCCAAAATCCAGGTGTGATGACGGCGTTTATGCAGGCACTGGGATTTACGGCACGACGGGCGGCTGGGAGAAGCGTTGATGACGAGTTGATTTCAAAAGTGATGACCAACGAGAAATTGCCTGATGCGCTACGCTTATCAGGCCTACAATGTTGTGTTGTTGCAATTTACTGATTTTCTTTGGATACTTGTAGGCCGGATAAGGCGTTTACGCCGCGCATCCGGCATGAAGCAACGTACTCGATATTAGCAATTTGGCGGCAACCCGAAAGTTGCCGATTAATGATTTTTCGCATCGGTCGCCGATGCCGTTGGCGTGCCGTCAAATACGCCGAACTCAAAGCCTTTCAGATCGCCTTTCTTCATTCCACGTCAGCGGTCCCATTACGGTATCCACGGAGTTCGCTTTTCAGGTATTTCGCATGGGACCGAAAAGAAGTCGTCGGACTTGATCGGCCCGCCTGCAAAAGATTGCAGCGCGGCGTAGGTGGTCCAAACAAAGTCGCCGCTTCAAGTTCCCTGTTTTTTCGCTTTGATGGCGTCAACAATGGGTTTGTTCGCCGGAACCTGATCGTCGTCTTCGGCTTGGTCACCAGCAGCCCCTTCCGCTGAATTCGCCCGCAATGTTAGACAGCGAAACGTTTAGCCACACCTTCCGGCCCCATAAACTGAGTTTTAGGCCCTTGCCGCGCGCGTGCCTGACGCAGGAATTGCCCCATTTCCGGGTGATAACCGCCGTAGTAAACGAAGTCGATATTCTCTTTTAGGACGCGCCACCAGCGTTGAGAAATCTTTTTCCCCGGCGGTGATACCATCAAAGAACACCACGTTAGCATTGCCTTTCTTTCGGCCGTCCTGCACCGCTCGCGCGCCAGACCTCGCCGTATTGCTGTTTGTCGTGAACGATAGCAATACGCTGCGGTTTCACTTTCTCTGGATCTGTTCGCCGCCGTCGGCCCCTCGTGAGAGTCCAGGCCGGTGGTGCGCAGGATCAGCTGATAGCTACGGGCGGTCAGCTCCGGGCGCCGGTGCCCGCTCGGTGATCGTTTGAAATCCCTTCGTCTTCGTGGATCTCAGACTGGGGCTGCGTAATCCTGAAGAACAGAGGTGACCAATCACGTATTAATGCCGTCGTTAACGACTTTGTTCGCCACCGCAACCGCCTGTTTCGGTCACAGGCATCGTCATATTTTACGATTTGCAGTTTGTTGCCCTTAATGCCGCCTTTAGCGTTGATCCGCCAACCGCCTGCTCTGCGCCGGGTAAACTCACGGTCACCCGTACTGGGCCACCGGACCAGACATTGCGCCACGACCGCGACTTTAATATTGTCTGCCAGAGCCATATTGCTGAATGCCGGCGCGATACATCCTGCCAGTAACGCTTTACCCTTTATGTTCATCCTGAGAATCCCCATTCTTCTGGTTATTACGTGTGTTGTGATGTTGTTGTTCAGCACCACTTATTTGGTTTATGCATGACTACCGTGCTTTAGCAGCATACTCTGTAAAACATACCCAATTTTATGATATTGGAATAGCTATTTTGACAGTTTATTAACAATCTGCGTGGGATACGCATTTGCCGGAGGGGAAATTAATTATACAGAGGCCCTTCAAACAAAAACCCAGACTTGGCGTCCAGGGTTCTCTGCTTAATAGCGGAAATTACGCTTCTATCACGAGCACGCAATTTTTTTCATCGCGTTCTTTTCCAGCTGGCGCACCCGCTAAGCGGAAACGCCGTAACGGTCAGCCGGTTTCCTGCAACGTGGACTTGTTGTCTTCGTCCAGCCAGCGCGCGCGGATGATGTCCTGGCTACGCTTTCGTCCAGACCTTGCATCGCGTCGGTCAGACGGTTTGCCGCCTGCTCTTCCCGGTTCTCGTCTTCGATGCCGTCGGCAAAGTTAGATGATTTATCCTGCAGATGAGCAGCGGTCCCATCGGCTGGCTGTCGAATCGTCGTCGGAAGACAGGTCAAAGGTCATGTCCTGTGCCGCCATATCGTCGTCTCCATCTCACAAACCTGTTTGCTGGTTACGCCCAGTTCACGGGCCACCATTTCGACTTCATCTGGCCTCAACCGACCCAGACACTTGTTGGTTTTCGCAGGTTGAAGAACATTTTGCACTCGCTTTGGTGGTCACAGATTTGACGATACGCCAGTTACGCAGGAACGTCTTAGTGGATCTCTGCTTTGATCCAGTGAACGGCGAAGGACTCCAGGCGCACACCCACTCCGGGTTAAAACGGCGCACTGCTTTCATCAGGCCGATGTTACCTTCCTGAATCAATCCGCTCTGGCAGGCCATAGCCCGCATAATTACAGCAATTGAACAACAAACCGCAGGTGAGACAGGATCAGCGTCTTAGCTACTGCCACATCGCCATGGTAATGCAGCTTTTCACCCAGCGCCCGCTCCTCGTCAGCCGACAACATCGGCCACGCGTTAGCTGCCGGATGTGGGATAGGATTACAACTGGGGCTAAAGCTAAAGTTTGCATTTTGTCGTCATTCAAATCCTCTACAATCAATATCTCTGGCGCTTCAGTGGTAGCAACAACTGTGCCAGAGCTTAGAGCAACGAGGTTATCATTCACTGTTTTATAGACCGTCATTTTCTGCACAAGTTCAATGCGAGTTTGTGAATAAATTACGCACAAAATGTGACATAGAGATGAAATACCGGGAAGAGACAACGGGGTCTCTTTCCCTGCTACGGAACCCATTGCAGGGAAAGAGTATAACACGCTTTTATTATTCAGGCGTAAAGTGGCGTAAATGTTGTACCGTGGCAAGCCACGCTGCCACCCAGCCAATCATCGAGCATACCAGCAGCAATAGCAGGCATTCATCGAACGATAAACCATTGATATCAAACTTCGTTCCGAAAACCTGTGCCACTTCCGCCACCGCTGACGACAAACGCAGTACCAGAATTTCTGACAAAATTAATGACAACAATGCGCCAGAAAATCCCAGCAGCGCACCGCCGTACAGGAACGGGCGAAGGATGAAACCATCCGTCGCACCAATCAGTTTCTGCACGTTGATGGAGTCACGGCGAGCAAAGATGCTCAGACGTACGCTGTTGCCGATGACGAGGAACACTGCCGCCACCATCAACACGCCGATCATCGCCGAAACGCGCCCAACCAGCCCGGTCAACGCCGCCAGACGGGCAAACCAGCTGTCATCCATCCGCACTTCGTCAATACCGTTAATCTGCGTGATACGATCACGCAGCGTATTGAGTGATTCCGTCCCCTGAAAATCGAGTTTCGGGATCACCACCGCCACTGCCGGAAGCGGGTTTTCTTCCAGCATATCCAGCGCACCACCAAAACCAGACCAGTTACGGAACTCGCCCAGTGCGTCTTCACGAGAAAGATAGTTCACTTTCTCCACGCCTTGCTCGGCCTGCAACTGTGCCACCACGCCCGCAGCGGCGTCATCGTCCAGCGTTTTTTGCAAGTAAACAGTGATTTGCGGTGACGGATAATACTGCGTCGCCGCCTGATTAACGTTTTTGTACACCATATAACAGACGCTGGGCAGCGTCAGGGAGATGGCGATAACCATCACCGTTAAAAACGTGGCGAACGGTTTGCTTTTCAGATCCTGCAATGCGCCGTGGAAGGCATAGCGCACCTGTTCGTTGAAAACGTTGGTTTTGCGATTTACCGGTTTTGGCGAGGATTTCGCGCGTTTCGGTGCGTTACGACCGCCGTCGCCTGAGCCGCCGACCGATTTACGGAAGCGATCCAGACGCCCACCAAACTGCCGAATATGATTGATTGCATCGCGCTTATTCATGGCCCACGCCTCCATGCAAGTGACCATCGCTCAGGGTGAGCATGCGATAGGAACGCCGTGAAATCAGATTAATGTCGTGCGTTGCCATCAATACGGTTACCCCAACGCGGTTAAACTCTTCAAACAGACGTAGAATCCCTTCCGACAACGCGTCGTCCAGGTTACCGGTCGGTTCGTCCGCCAGCAGTACCGCGGGCTTATTCACCACCGCGCGGGCAATGCCAACACGCTGTTGTTCACCGCCGGAAAGCTGAATAGGGAAGTTCTTCGCTTTGTCCAGTAGCCCGACTTTATCCAGTGCCGCCGACACCCGGCGACGAATATCGTCACCGCTGGCACCAGCGATAATCAGCGGGATCGCCACGTTATCGTAGACAGTACGGTCCATCAGTAGATGGTGATCCTGGAAAATCATGCCAATCTGGCGGCGCAGAAACGGAACTTCACGGTTTTTCAGACGCGTGATGTCATGGCCGCTAAACCAGATTTTCCCGGCGCTGGGCCGCTCAATCCCACAGATCAGCTTCAGGAGGGTACTTTTCCCTGCGCCGGAATGACCGGTCAGAAACGCCATCTCACCCGGCTGCATATGGAACGTAACGCCCTGCAGCGCCTGTCTCCCACCGAGATAAGCCTTGCTGACATGTTCAAAGCGAATCATTGTTAATCCTCTCGGGCAAAAAGTGCCTCTATAAAGTCGTCCGCCTTAAACGGACGCAAATCCTCAATACGTTCGCCGACACCAATGTAGCGGATAGGGATACCAAACTGGTCAGCCACCGAGAAAATTACCCCGCCTTTCGCCGTGCCGTCCAGTTTCGTTAGCGTGATGCCGGTTAAGCCAACAGCTTCGTGGAACAGTTTGGCCTGGCTTACCGCGTTCTGCCCGGTGCTGGCATCAATAGTCAGCATAACTTCATGCGGCGCTTCAACGTCGAGTTTCTTCATCACGCGGACGATTTTCTTCAACTCTTCCATCAGATGCGATTTGTTCTGCAGACGTCCGGCGGTATCGGCAATCAGGACGTCGATATTACGCGCTTTAGCTGCCTGAATGGCGTCGAAGATAACAGAGGCGGAATCCGCACCGGTATGCTGGGCAATCACCGGAATATTGTTGCGCTGACCCCAGACCTGAAGCTGTTCAACCGCAGCTGCACGGAAAGTATCGCCCGCCGCCAGCATCACCGATTTACCCTGCTGCTCAAACTGACGCGCCAGCTTACCAATCGTCGTGGTTTTACCCACACCGTTGACGCCCACCATCAGGATCACGAACGGCGTTTTATCTTCAACATTCAGCGGCTCATCGACTTTCGCCAGAATCTCGCCCATCTCTTCTTTCAGCAGGCCATAGAGCGCCTCGGCATCACGAAGCTGCTTGCGGGATGCGCCTTCCGTCAGATTGGTGATAATTTTACGTGTGGTTTCCACGCCCACATCGGCGATCAACAGCTGTTCTTCCAGCTCTTCAAACAGATCATCGTCGATTTTTTTACCGCGGAACAGGCTGATAAATCCGGAACCGAGATTTTCTTTGGTTTTTAACAGGCTGCGTTTCAGGCGCGCGAAGAAGCCTTCTTTGGTCGGTTTTTCTTGCTCCTGGGCAATTTCTGCAACCGGCTGCTCTTCTTCTGCCGGAGGAACTACCATCACCGCCTCTTCTGCCGCTTCGGCAGCCAGCGCCTGTGCTTCCAGCTCTTCGTCGGTGATTTCTTCTTTAGCCGCTTCTTCTTCTGCCGCTTCGACAATCTCTACGGTTTCCGCTTCAGCCTGCCACTCTTCTGGCGAAACCTCTTCGGCGTTGACGTCTTCCGGCAACGGCAGCTCTTCACGTTCGATAGCCACTGGCTCCGGCGTTTCTTCTACGACCGGTTCCGGCTGTGCAACAACTTCCGCTTCAGGCTGCGCTTTTTCACTTTCAACAACCTGTTCAGTGACTTCCACAACGTCGGCAGCAAAAGTTTCCGCCTCGGCTTCAGTATGCGCCTGCGGCTGCTCTTCAACGGCTTGTTCAGAAGCCTTCGCAGGCTCTTGCGCCTGAACGATTTCTTCTACAACCGGTTGTTCATTCTGAACTTCTGTCTCTTTTTCCGGGGTCTGCTCTTTTTGACCAAAGCCCAGCCAGGAAAAAAAGCCACGTCTTTTTTCTTTCGCCATTTGCGACTACACTCCTCGCTGTTGCTTCATGGCACAGCGTTAACGCTATGTACATAGCAGCTAAAAAAATGATGAAATAGTCTATCACTTAACTTAATTCACATCACCGCCTGCAAGTATGTGTTATCTGGCGGATTGAGCAATTTATCATGAAAAAACCGAATCATTCCGGCAGCGGCCAAATCCGCATTATTGGCGGGCAGTGGCGAGGCCGTAAACTCCCGGTTCCTGATAGCCCAGGTCTGCGCCCCACCACCGACCGCGTACGCGAAACGTTGTTTAACTGGCTGGCTCCGGTCATTGTTGACGCCCAATGTCTGGATTGCTTCGCCGGGAGCGGCGCGCTGGGGCTGGAAGCGTTATCGCGCTACGCTGCGGGGGCAACGTTGATTGAGATGGATCGCGTGGTTTCTCAGCAGTTAATTAAGAATCTGGCGACACTAAAAGCAGGCAATGCACGCGTGGTGAACAGCAACGCAATGTCATTCCTGGCGCAAAAAGGCACACCGCATAATATCGTGTTTGTCGATCCACCGTTCCGCCGTGGCTTGTTAGAAGAGACGATAAATTTACTGGAAGATAACGGCTGGCTGGCTGACGAAGCCCTGATTTATGTCGAAAGCGAAGTCGAAAACGGTCTGCCCACTGTTCCGGCAAACTGGTCATTACATCGGGAAAAAGTGGCGGGTCAGGTGGCTTATCGGCTGTATCAACACGAAGCACAAGGAGAAAGTGATGCTGATTAATATTGGTCGTTTGTTAATGCTCTGCGTTTGGGGATTTTTAATCCTCAATCTGGTGCATCCCTTCCCGCGCCCGCTAAATATTTTCGTTAACGTGGCGCTGATTTTTACCGTGCTGATGCATGGTATGCAGCTGGCGCTATTGAAATCCACTTTACCGAAAGATGGCCCGCAGATGACCACCGCCGAAAAGGTGCGGATTTTCCTTTTCGGCGTGTTTGAACTGCTGGTCTGGCAGAAGAAATTTAAAGTTAAAAAATAACCTTATTGTTCGCCAACAAAGCTAACAAAGCGCGTTCCTTTATAGCTCAGCGTACCTTTATCGCCCACTGTCAGGGCGTGGTACTGCTGGGCGTCGAGGCGAAACGTCTGCTCCATTCCTCCGCTTTGCGGTTTGAAGCTTGCCTCATAGCGCATACTGGTGCCTGCGGGAGTCACCTCCTGCTGGCGCGCCTACTGGTGATCGTTAATCGGTTTTTCCCGCTTGTTGCTTACCACCACCAGCTTTTGCTGGAGCGGAGCCATATCATTATCAGCTTTTTCCCGTCGCTGTTGCATAAAACGAAACGATGCGGCGACGACAATTAAGCCAATGATAACAATAAAGAAAAGAGGTGGTTTGCTCATCTTTATCCCTCATCGGAAAATGCGGAAATAAGTATACCCTGCCAGTTATGGTGTTGTCATCCGTCCACCCTTGCCACTAAACTGGAAGCAAGACCAGGTATTCCCGCTTACGAAAAAATAACCAATTCAAGGAACTAAGATGCTTTTGGTCGTTTATCGCTGTCTGTCTTTCCGCATGGCTATCTGTGGATTATCGTATCGTGGGCCAACCCTGGAACGCCTGGTGTTTAAACCGTTAACCCTTCTTCTCCTGTTGTTACTGGCCTGGCAGTCCGATGTTCGACGCCATTAGTGATCCGTGTGGCGGGGCCGCGCCCACCGCCTGGGCGATGCGCTAATCCTGTTGCCACGTCAACGTCGACAACGCACGCCATCGGCGCGTTTTTCCTCGCACCTGCTGTACACCATCTATTTCGCCAGTCAGATGACGCTCTCTTTCTTCTGGCCCTCGCCGTCATGCCGGTTCTGGGCGCGCTGGTCAATCTTACCAATCTGGTTGCGGCCTAAGAGTATCGTTGGCCGATCCTGCACGTTTATCGGCATGACGCTGGCGACGGTGTGGCTGGCAGGTGAACTGTGGTCTTCTGTTCTACTGCTCCGCGGCGCTCTCTGCGTTTGTCGGCGCTTCGTCGCCGTTTATCAGTTTGTCTGGCTGGTGTAGCCACTATCGCCGACGCTTCCGTGCGGATAACGCGATTGCTGCGGCCTGCTACTTTGCCTGTACCACTTCCTCATTGTCCGCTTGCTGCATTCTCATTAGTCTCACTCTGGAGTTACTTCCAGAGCGATCTTTGGTTAATGTAGAAAAACTTAACCGTGAGGATGCCATGTCGACTCCGACAATCATGCAAGAAAGCCCTCAATTCGCCGCGTTCAAACTGCTAACCACGGTACAGAACGCCAACGACTGTTGCTGCGACGGCGCATGTTCCAGCACGCCAACGCTCTCTTAAAACGTTCCGGCACCCGCTATAGCTGGGAAGTCAGCGGCATGGACTGCGCCGCCTGTGCGCGCAAGGTAGAAATGCCGGGCCAGCTTGCAGGCGCGAATCAGGTGCAGGTACTGTTCGCCACCAAAAACTGGTCGATGCCGACAATGACATCCGTGCACAAGTCAATCTGTGCGGTGCAAAAGCGGGCTATTCCCTGCGTGATGAAGCAGGCCGCCGACGAGCCACAAGCATCGCGCCTGAAGAATCTGCCGCTGATTACGCTAATTGTGATGATGGCAATCAGCTGGGTCTGGAGCAGTTCAATCATCCGTTCGGGCAACTGTCATCGCGACCACGCTGGTTGTGCTGTACCCGATTGCTCGTCAGGCATTACGGCTGATCAAATCAGGCAGTTACTTCGCCATTGTAAACGTTATGAGCGTAGCTGCTATTGGTGCGCTGTTCATTGGCGCAACGGCTGAAGCTGCGATGGTGTTGCTGCTGTTTTCTATTGGTGAACGACTGGAAGGCTGGGCCGCCAGCCGCGCGCGTCAGGGCGTTAGCGCGTTAATGGCGCTCAAACCAGAAACCGCCACGCGCCTGCGTAACGGTGAGCGGGAAGAGGTGGCGATTAACAGCCTGCGCCCTGCGATGTGATCGAAGTTGCGGCGGGCGGGCGTTTGCCTGCCGACGGATAACTGCTCTCGCCCTTTGCCGAGTTTTGATGTAAAGTGCCCGGACCGGCGAATCCATTCCGGTGGAGCGCGAACGGGCGATAAAGTTCTGCAGGAGCCACCAGCGTAGACCGTTGAAACGCTGGAAGCGCTGTCAGAACCGGGCGCCAGCGCCATTGACCGGATTCTGAACCATTGAAGAAGCCGAGGCGCCTCGCCCCCATCTAGCGGTTTATCCACCGTTTCAGCCGGGTATCATACGCCAGGAATTATGGCCGTCGCCCTGCGGTAATGCTGGCGCCGCCGCCGCCGTTCGCCGCCAGCTGGCAAGAGTGGATTTATAAAGGGCTGACGCTGCTGCTGATTGGCTGCCCGTGTGGGTTAGTCATCTCGACGCCCCGCCGATTACCTCCGGCTGGCAGCAGCGGCACGTCGTGGGGCGTTAATTAAGGCGGTGCGGCGCTGGAGCAGCTAGGTCGTGTTACCCAGGTGGCGTTCCAGCAAACCGGTACGCTGACCGTCGGTAAACCGCGCGTTACCGCGATTTATCCGGCAACGGGTATTAGTGAATCTAACCGCGGACACTGGCGGCGGTCCAGCAAGGCGCCATCGACTGTCAGGTGATCGTGCGCGGAAGCAGGGTTGCTGCACTCGCCATTCCCGCCGCCGAATCACAGCGGGCGCTGGTCGGGTCTGGCATCGAGCGCAGGTTACGGTGAGCGCGTATTGATTTGCGCTGCCGGGAAACATCCCGCTGATGCATTTGCTGGTTTAATTAATGAACTGGAAAGCGCCGGGCAAACGGTAGTGCTGGTAGTACGTAACGATGACGTGCTTGGTGTCATTGCGTTACAGGATACCCTGCGCGCCGATGCTGCAACTGCCATCAGTGAACTGAACGCGCTGGGCGTCAAGGTGATCCTCACCGGCGATAATCGACGCGCAGCGGCGGCAATTGCCGGGGGCTGGGGCCGCAGTTTAAAGCGGGCTCGTTGCCGGAAGATAAAGTCAAAGCGGTGACCGAGCTGTATCACATGCGCCGCTGGCGATGGTCGGTGACGGTATGAACGACGCGCCAGCGATGAAAGCTGCCGCCATTGGGATTGCAATGGGCAGTGGCACAGACGTGGCCTGGAAACCGCCGCGACCAAGCATTAACCCATAACCCACCTGCGCGGCCTGGTGAAATGATTGAACTGGCACGCGCCACTCACGCCAATATCCGCCAGAACATCACCATTGCGCTGGGACTGAAAAGGATTTCCAACTAGATGTCTACGCTTTTAGGATGACCGGATGATGGCTGGCGGTGCTGGCAGATGGCGCGACGGTGCTGGTGACAGCGAATGCGTTAAGATTGTTGCGCAGGAGATAAGGCAGTCTGATCGAACATTGAGCGGAAATCGGTCTCCTCACCTCTCTGGGGAGAGGGTTAGGGTCAGGGGAAAAGGCGGCATCGAAGCCAATCAGCCCCCATCAACCGCCTTTACGAATCAAATAACGATAAGGCAGTCCATCCGTTTCTTTCGCAACCAGTTGTGTTCCATAAAGGTACAAAACCCAGGAATACGCGGGTGGTCACCGGATCGTCGGCGATAATCAGCAACGTTTCGCCGGGCTGCATATTGCGCACAGTTTTGCGCACCATCATTACGGGTTCCGGGCAGCGCAGGCCAAGCGTCGAGTGTGTGGTTAGGGCTGGAAAAAAGTCGGTCAATTTCTTCTGATCACATAAAAAACGGCGATAGTTACGCCCTGTGAGTCCGTAAGCAAACCAGGTTGACGATTGCGTGAAAATTAACCATTGCATTGTCAACGTAAAGCAGTATCATGCGGCGGCTCGAAAAAGGGTAAGCACGTTATTATGTTAAGGTAACGATGTGTCGTACGTATTGGGTTCCCTCACCCCAATGGTTAATCAAAGGGTACAATATGAACGTTTTCTCGCAAACTCAACGCTATAAGGCGTTGTTCTGGTTATTGTTATTTCATCTGCTGGTGATCACCTCCAGTAACTATCTGGTTCAGCTTCCCGTCTCCATTTTGGGTTTCGATACCACCTGGGGCGCGTTTAGCTTTCCGTTTATTTTCTTGCTACCGACCTGACCGTGCGTATTTTTGGCGCACCGCTGGCCCGACGCATTATCTTCGCGGTAATGATCCCTGTGTTATTAATCTCCTTCGTCATCTCGTCGCTATTCTATATGGGTTCCTGGAAGGGATACGGGCACTCGCCCACTTCAACCTGTTTGTCGCCCGTATCGCCACCGCCAGTTCATGGCCTAGGCGCTGGGGCAAATCCTGACGTGCGCGGTTTTGACCGCCTGCGTCAGAGTCGCCGCTGGTGGCTGGCACCGACAGCGTCCACACTGTTCGGTAACGTCAGCGAGACGCTGGCCTTTTTCTTCATTGCCTTCTGGCGTAGCCCGGATGCCTTTATGGCTGAACACTGGATGGAAATCGCGCTGGTCGAGTACTGTTTTAAAGTGTTAATCAGTTTATCGTTTCTTCCTGCCAATGTATGGCGTATTACTCAATATGCTGTTGAAAAGACTGGCAGATAAATCCGAAATCAATGCTTTGCAGGCGAGTTAAAGGTTCGTTATCAGAGTTGTGATAAGATGGATGAATGAGCCGTTATGGCCGTTTATCAAAGGAAGAAGTCAATGCGCAATCTGGTTAATATGTCGGAATTGGCCTGCCGGTTATGGGGCTTGCGGCCTGTGATTATAAAGACACTAACGCTACGGCGCAGGGTTCGGTCGCGGAAAGTAACGCTACCGGGAATCCCGTGAACCTGCTGATGGCAGTTCCGCTCTCGCCGCCAGCGGATATGACCGACCAGAGCGGTAGGCTGGGAACGCAGGCCAATAACTGTGTCTCGTCCGACGCCACCGGCAGAAAGCAGTCATCGTCATCATGGGCGATGATGGAAAGAAGATGGCGGTGCTGGCGAAGCGTCTGGAAGATTAGCAACGTAGCCGCCATCGCAGCTGCAAGTGGTAACCGATAAAGCCATTGCGCTGAAAGGTCACAAAATGCAGCAGTTAGACAGTATTATCTCCGCGAAAGGCGAGACGGCGTACTCTTCCGTTATTCTGGGTAACGTGGGTAATCAACTGCTGACCAGCAAATTACGCTGCCGCTGACTATCAGCAAAAAGCGCAGACCACCGCAGAAAACATCATTAATACGCTGGTTATTCGGTAAGTTTTAAGACGATGAGGCGGCCT
The DNA here is from genome assembly GCA_048288465.1 of Shigella flexneri. Classification (GTDB taxonomy): domain Bacteria; phylum Pseudomonadota; class Gammaproteobacteria; order Enterobacterales; family Enterobacteriaceae; genus Enterobacter; species Enterobacter flexneri_B. The sequence goes on from CP182556.1 coordinate 3,478,906, forward strand.
CAGGGACGTGTTCCGGAGGCCGTTTTTTTAATCGCCACGTCAGTAATAACGCGATTGCGACCAGTCCCGCCGCCCCCGGATTAATCACCGTTGTCCGCCCAGCTCATCACCAGCCCAGCGAGTGGTCCAGTCACGCCAAGCGATAAATCCATAAGTACGGTGTAAGTTGCCAGCGCCGCCCCCTGATTTTGTGCGGAACCGCCTTTACCGCCACTACACCCAATGCCGGAACACCAGCGAAAACCCGGCCCCCGCCAGTAAGACGCGATTTTCGCCATCCACGGCGTAGTCGCCACGCCAACCAGTGGCAGGCCATTATCTCAACGCTAAAGCAAATCATCGCTACGTTTAAGCCACCAATACGGTTAATGCCGTTAGGGAATAACAAACGCGTACCGACAAACGCACAGCTAAACAGCGTCAGCGCGAAAGCCGCACCGTCCCAACCTTTAGCGTCATAAAAACAGCGTGATAAAGGTGGCGATGACGCCAATCCGGCGGAAGCCAGTGCCAGCGCGATACCGTACAGCCAGACGCGCCCAAGCACCGCGCGAAACGGCCGCGTTTTGCCTTTACTGGCTTTTACCGTCGGACGCGGGATCGCCAACAAAATGGCCACCAGCGCCACGCCCATAATGATTAACGCTAACGCCTGCAAGCCGCCCCAGTGAGAACACGACGCCTGACGCGCACCCGTCGCCATCGCCCCGTAAAGTGACAGTGCCGTTCCACGAATCACCCGCCCGATATGCAGCGAGCCAACCACGCCAACGCCCCATAGGGTCGAAATCCCGTTCCGGCAAAACTTTGCCGATCCCAAGGGATCACGCGTCCCAGGCAAGTAATAGCAGGCTGATGACGGGCAGACTGGCGGTTAATCCTGCCGTCGGATTTCCAGACCGCTCAAAAAGCAGCCGCATAAACCGAAGACGACAATCTTTTTCCGGCCCAGCAAAATCGGCGTAACGTCCGCATGAGGACGGCTCAGCAAGGTGGCGAAATATTGCAGGTTCATAACCAATCCTGCCCCAGAAAGCGCTAAAGCCCATGGCATCATGGACATAGCCCGGTAGACAGCGAGCGGCAACCCGATGGTGAGGTAGCTGGCGAAGTTAAACATGACAATGGAGACAATGCGCAAATTAGGCGCAATCCGTTTAGCGCGGGTTCGGCTACGGGTTCGGGCATGAGGATCACCCATTTTTAGACAGTGTTTAATTCTTTACCACGTGCTGACGTGAAAATCAGCAGTAAGGATCAGAATATTGCTGGCGTGACTCCCGCTACACTTAATACGAAAAAGTCACAAGGAAGCCCAGATGGAAAACCCTCAACCCGATAAACGGGCATGCACATTCTCCTGTCGAGCTGGCCTCGCTGGTAGTGATCCTGGGGCATTCACGCAGCGGCAGTATCATTGTGCAGCTGTTACTGGCGCTGTTTTTTGCCATCGTCCTCAACCCGCTCGTCACCTGGTTTATTCGTCGGGGAGTACAACGCCCCGTTGCCATTACGATTGTAGTGGTGGTGATGCGATCGCACTTACCGCGCTGGTCGGCGTACTGGCGGCATCGTTCAACGAATTTATCTCTATGCTGCGAAGTTTAATAAGGAGTTGACGCGCAAACTTTTTAATTGGCAGGAGATGTTGCCTTTCTAATTTGCATATGTCGCCGGAGCGAATGCTGAGCGGATGGACTCGGAGCGGCGTCACCTTCACCACAGCGCTAATGACCGGGCTTTCCGGGGCAATGGCGAGCGTGCTTTTGCTGGTGATGACCGTAGTTTTTATGCTGTTTGAAGGCCACGTCCTTTACAAAATGCGTTTTGCGCTGAATAACCACAGATTCACATCGCAGGATTACGCTCGCACTTAAAGGCGTTTTCGCACTATCTTGCATGAAGACGCTACTCAGTTTATGGACAGGTGTCATCGTCTGGCTGGGGCTGGAGCTGATGGGGGTGCAGTTTGCGCTGAGGTGTGGGCAGTGCTCGCATTTTGCTCAACTACGTGCCCGAATATCGGCGCGGTAATTCCGACATACGCCGAAATGATTCAGGTGCTGCTGTTTAATGGTGTTTAGAAATGTGTTCTGGTCGGCGCATTGTTTTTAGTGGTCCATATGGTCATCGGCAATCTTTAGACCACGGATGATGGGCCATCGCCTGGGGATGTCCACCATGGTGGTATTTCTTTCATTGTTAATTTGGGGATGGCTGCTCGGCCCCAGGTGGGATACTACTTCGGTGCCATTAACCAGCGTGTGTAAAATCTCGATGGAGTCGAAACCACCAAAGGCGGTAGCAAACTGGCGATTTTACTGGGGCACGGCAGCCCGGGAGGCGGTGACGCCGGATGAGGCGACAAGTGATACGATACGCTTTTTCATTTTCCATTAAACGTTGGCCCTGATATGTATCGGATAGTTCTGGGGAAAGTTTGAGAAGAACCTTCAAGCGCAGCTCCACTGCCACCGGGTTGCGCGAGCGGGCGCGAGGTGTCCACGACGCGAACGCTGGCTGGCGGGGCGTGCATTGCTTTTCGCACACGCTTTCCCCGCTACCAGGAGATCATCTATGGCGAACAAGGCAAACGCCCATTGCGCGCGGAAATGCCGCTATGGTTCAACTTAAGCCATAGCGGTGACGATATCGCCCTGCTGTTCAGTGATGAAGGCGAAGTCAGGGCTGCGATATCGAAGAGATTCGCCCGCGCGCCAACTGGCGCTGGCTGGCGAACGCCGTATTCGGCCTCAGGGAACACGCTGAGATCGACGCCGTGCATCCTTGATCAGCAACTTGGAAATGTTCTGGCGCATACGGACGCGCAAAGAAGCCATCGTTAAACAGCGTGGCGGCGGCGCCTGGCAAATCGTCAGCGTAGACGAGCGCCTCTCACTCCTCGCTGTCGTCAGCCATTGTCAGCTTGAAAATTTTCAAGCCTTGCAATCTGCACCCCTACTCCCTTTACGCTCACCGCCGACAGTGTGCAATCAATACGATTCAGTTAACTGATCCGCCACCCGACTGCCCATCTATTAAATCCAGAACAGGTCATCAGTATGACAAATACTAAAATCATCATACTTCTTCCGCCATCTATTTTAATCCATTAGGGGTTGCTACCATGCTCTTCCACACTCCGCCGCACTCTACTTTGCGCTGCTGGCTTGTGCGTCTTTTATCGTCCATGCCGCTGCACCAGATGAAATCACCACCGCCGCGCCGGTGAATGTCGGCCACTAAACCCGCACCTTTAGCGCCTAACCAGATGTTAGCCAGAGCATGGTTTATGAACCATTGGTGAAATATCCGGCGAGCGTTTGGTGATCCCGTGGCTGGCAAAAAGCTGCCGCTCGTTCAGAAGATGGTGAAGCGCCGGACCTTCACCCTGCGTGATGACGTGAAATTCTCCGACGGTGAACCGTTCGATGCCGAGGCGGCGGCAGAAAGCTTCCGCGCAGTGCTCGATAACGTCGAGGCGTCACGCCTGGCGTGAGCTGGCAAACCAGAGTCTTGATGTTAAAGCACTCAGTAAAACAGAGCTGCGAATTTACCTGAAAAGCGCTTACTATCCTTTCCTGCAAGAACTGGCCCTGCCCGTCCTTTCCGTTTTATCGCTCCCTTCATTTAAAAACCATGAAACCATGAACAGAATTAAAGCGCCGAATTGGCACCGGACAGTGGATTTTGCAGGAATCGAAACTGAATCAGTACGATGTCTTCGTCCGTAACGGAAACCTGGGCGTGAGGGGCGATTAAAAAGATTCCTTAACGTCATCCCAGAACCGACTACCACGGCGGTGGCATTTGAACTGGCGATATCAAGCTCTCTACGGAAACGAAAGAGGTTGTCCCGCTGATACCTTCGCCCGCTTTAGCCAGAACCCGGCTTACCATACCCAACTGTCACAGCCAGATCGAAACCGTGATGCTGGCGCTTAATACCGCAAAGCCCCCGCCAATGAGCTGGCAGTACGTGAAGCTCTTGATTACGCGGTAAACAAAAAATCCTGGCTGGCTGGGGGCGCTTTTTGCTGACCAGCAGGTCGCCGACACCCTGTTTGCCTTCTCTGCCCTACGCCGACCTCGGCCTGAAACCGCGCGGGTACAATCCGCAGAGAGCCGAAAGCGTTGCTGGAAAAGCCGGTTGTGACGCTGCCTTCAGCAAGGCGTCCGCGAGAAAAATGGTCAGCCGCTGCATTGAACTGTCGTTCATCGGCACGATGCGTTAAGCAAATCGATGGCGGAAATCATTCAGGCTGATATGCGCCAGATTGGCGCAGATGTTCTCGCTGATTGGCGAAGAAGAGAGCAGTATCTATGCTCGTCAGCGCGACGGTCGTTTTCGCGCTGATTTTCCACACACCTCGGGCGCGCCATATGAATCCACACGCCTTCCTCGGTTGAATGCGCGTACCGTTCACACGCTGACTTCAGGCACAGCAAGGGGACCGCCGACAAACCGCTGATTGATAAGAGATCGGCGAAGTGCTGGCGACCATTGAGCGGAAACGATGGTCAGGCGCTGTCTGCGCGACATTCTCTCTGACCCGTCTGCATGACGAGGCGGTTTATCTGCCTATAGCGTTACATCTCAATGATGGTGGTATCAAAACCGGAGCTCGGGTAACATCCCCTACGCGCCAATCGCCACCGAAATTCCGTTCGAACAGATTAAACCGGTGAAACCTTAATGTTGCGTTACGTCTTACGCTTTCTGCTGCTGATATGCGATGGTGCTCACCACCTGGGTGATCATTTTTCTGATGCTGTGCCACGGTACACAGTTTCTGGCGCTCGATTATTTTGCGTCTGTCTTGGCCAACCTGCCGCCGACGCCGGGAGATGCTGGCCTCTACCGCACCATGCTCGGGCTGGAATGAGCCGCTGTCCGTAGAGCGGCGGCACCTGGTTGTGGAAGGCGCTGCGTCTTGACTTTGGTCTATATCATTCGCCAGCCAACGCCGGTACTGGACGATGCTGAACTTCCTGCCCGCCGCGCTGGAACTTGCAGGTGCGGCGCTGATATTAATTCTGCTCACTTCCGTCGGTATCTGGGCGGCGCGCCATCGCGACCATCTGCCGGATTTCGCCATACGTTTGATCGCGTTTCTTGGCGTGTCGATGCCTAACTTCTGGCTGGCGTTTTTACTGGTGATGGCGTTTCGGTGTATCTGCAATGGCTACCCGCGATCGGTTACGGCAGCTGGCGGCGCATCATTTGCCTGCGCGGTTTCCATTGCCTTTATGTCGCTGGCGATTAACGCGCGTTTTCTGCGCGCCAGTATGCTGGACGTCGCCGGTCAGCGTCGCGTAGGGCCTGGGCGCGTCTGCGCGGCCTGAACGACAAACAACCGAGACGTCGCCACATCCTGCGCGATGCGCGCCGCTGCCGATGATCACCGCCGTGGGGATGCACATCGGCGAACTGATCACAGGACGATGATTATCGGAAAGCGTTTGCCGCTTGGCCGGGCGTCGGGCGCTATGCGGTGTCGGCGATTTTTCACATGGCTGTTCAGGGTGATCCGTGCTTTACGCTGATGATGGTGGTGGTTTTGTGGTCTGTCATTTGATTGTTGATTTACTGAACGCCGCGCTGGACCCGCGCATTCGTCGTCATGAAGGAGCGCACGCGTGAACTTTTTCCTCTCTTCCCGCTGGTGGGTCGCCTGGCGCTGATCATTATCGCCCTGCTGGCGCTGATTCACTCGCCAGCCAGTGGTGGCTGCCTCATGACCCCAGGCGATTGATTTGCCGTCGCGCCTGTTTCGCCGGGATGCGCGGCGCTCGCTGGGCCTCGATCACTAGGTCGCGATATTTTCTCGCGGCTGATGGCGGCGACCCGCGTGTCGCTCGGTTCGGTAATGGCCTGCCTGCTGCTGGTGCTGACTCGGCTGGTTATTGGCGGCAGCGCCGGGTTGATTGGCGGGCGCGTTTGATCAGGCCAGCCATGCCACGTCGCCGATATGTTTATGACCTTCCCGACCTCGATTCTGTCGTTCTTTATGGTTGGCGTGCTCGGCACGGGCTGACCAACGTAATTGCCCTGCACGCCATCGCCCTGTCGCACTGGGCGTGGTTTGCGCCGTGGTGCCGCAGGCGCCGTGATGCGCTACGCCAACGCGAGTTTGTGCTGGCGTCACGGCTTTCTGGCGCCGGCCAGTGCGGGTGTTGTTGGATCATCTGGCAGGCGCGGTGATCCTTCGCTGCTGGTATGGCAACGCTGGATATCGGCCGTATATGATGCTGCACGTCGCTGGGATATGTTCCTTCGCCTCGGTGTGACCGCGCCGACCGCCGAATGGGGCGTGATCGTTAACGACGCGCGCCAGTATTCTCTGGACCCAGCCGCTGCAAATGTTCTGGCCGGGGCTGGCGCTGTTGCCCTCAGCGTGATCGCCTTTAACCTGGTCGGTGACGCACTGCGCAATCATCTGGACCTCATCTGGTGACGGGGCACCGCACACTAATGCCGCAACAGATTGAACTACGTAATATCGCGCTACAGGCCGCGCGGGCCGCTGGTACACGGTGTATCGTTAACCCTGCGACGCGGGCGCGTGCTGGCGTTAGTCGGCGGTAGCGGCAGCGGGAAATGACAGCCTGCCGCCGCGACGCTGGGCATTTTGCCCGCTGGCGTCGGCCAGACGGCGGGAAGTGTCCGCCGATGGCAAACCGGTTTCGCCTTGCGCCCTGCGCCGCATCAAAATTCCGCCCGTCGCACATCCAGAACCCCGCGCAGCGCCTTTTAATCCACTGCACACCATGCACACCCACGCGCGGGAAACCTGCCTGGCGTTCGGGGAACCCACGATGACGCTACGCTTCCCACTGCCGTAGAAGCGGTGGGGCTGGAAAACGCCGCGCGCGTGCTGAAGCTGTACCCGTTGGCGGTGGCGGCGGCATGTTGCAGCGCATGATGATTGCGATGGCGGTGCTGTGTTGAATCACCGTTTATCATCGCCGATGAACCGACCACCGACCTCGACGTGGTAGCGCGGCAGGCGCATCCTCGATCTGCTGGAAAGCGTTCTGCAAAGCAAGCGCCGGGAATGCTGCTGGTCACCCATGATATGGGCGTTGTGGCGCGTCTGGCGGATGACGTGGCGGTGATGTCACAAGGTAAAATTGTAGAACAGGGCGATGTCGAGACGCTATTTACCGAACGTACGGTAACGCGCCGCCGCGTTTTACCGCTTCATCTCGCCCTCTGCGTATGGAGCTGGCATCATGACCTTCTTTAACGTCTGCGGCCTTTCCCATCACTATGCCCACGGTGGTTCAGCGGAAAACATCGACGTCAGCAGTGCTGAATAACGTTTCCCTGACCCTGAAAAGCGGCGAAACCGTCGCCCTGCTGGGACGCAGCGGCTGCGGAAGAGCCCCCTCGCGCGGCTGCTGGTAGGCTTAGAGTCTCCCTCACAAGGGAATATTAGCTGGCGCGGCGAACCGCTGGCGAAACTAGATCAACCAGCGTAAAGCGTTCCACCACGATGTAGCGATGATTCTCAGACTCCATCAGCGCCGTGAATCCGCGCAAAACCGTGCGCGAGGATGTCCTGCGTGAACCGATGCGCCACCTGCTATCACTGAAAAATCCGAACAACTCGCACGCGCCAGCGAAATGCTGAAGGCGGTCGATCTCGATGACAGCGTTCTCGACGAAGCGCGCCCGCAGTTAAGCGGCGGCCAGCTCCAGCGCGTCTGCCTGGCTCGCGCGCTGGCGGTCGAACCGGAGCCTGATTCTGGATGAAGCCGTTTCTAACCTTTGATCTCGTGTTACAGGCGGGCGTAGATTCGCCTGCTGAAAAAGCTACAACAACGATTTTTGGCACCGCCTCCTGTCATCACCACGACTTACGCACGTGGGAACGCTTCTGTCAGCGGGTGGTGGTGAGATGGACAACGGACAAATCGTGGAAACCAGGTGGTGGGAGATAAATTAACCTTTTCCTCTGACGCCGGACGTGTGCTACAAACGCGGTATTACCACATTGCCCATAATACGCGTCGAGCGCAGAAAAGGTTTAACGCAAATGCAACGAGTCACCATCACGCTTGATGACGATTTTCTGGAAACGCTGGACAGCCTGAGCCAGCGTCGTGGTTATAACAATCGTTCCGAAGCTATCCGCGATATTCTGCGTAGCGCTCGCCCAGGAGGCCACTCAGCAGCACCGCACGCAAGGTTTCGCGGTGCTCTCCTATGTGTATGAACACGAGAAGACAGACTTCGCCGGCCGCATTGTCTCCACCAGCACCATCACCACAATCTCTCCGTCGCCACGCTGCATGTGCATATCAATTGCAACGACTGTCTCGAAATCGCCGTGCTGAAAGGTGATATCGGCGACGTGCAGCGTTTTGCCGATGACGTTATCGCCCAGCGCGGCGTGCGGCACCAGGCATTTGCCATGCCTGCCGAAGGAAGATTAGTTATTTCTGAACGAGGAAGAAAAGATATTAACTGAACTTAATTTATAAAATTAAGGATCAGTAGTTTAAATTAGAATCCTGTAAAGGCAGATATTCTGCGTAATGTACGCCGCTAAAATTTATAAATGATTCAAACGCTCATTCAGTGTTTCAATAATATAGGTATTAACGGAGACTTGTTGCTGCGCCACCGCATTATAAGGCGTTCACTCAGCGATTCTGGATAGCGTAACGTAAAGGTCTTAATCTTTGTATTTACGCATACCGCTCAATACCCGCAGCTTTACAATCCTCAAGATACTACTCGCGGGAAAGTTCCCTTTCTTTTGCAGCCCCTGAATGCTGTCAAGACAAAATCACAATGACCTGGGCGAGCAGGGAATTTGCCACGAAATGCATTCAGTTCTGGCACGTAAGTGGATAACTGCAGGTTGCCGGCAATCTCCATAGAGTTTGGCGTCTTCGTTGATCATCACGGTTTTACCCCTATCTTTCTCATAACCGTCGCGCACACTTTTCTACAGCACCTTTATGGGCCTCTGGCGACGGATGAGGCCGATCGAAACGCGCAACGCTCATATTTAGTATGAACTTAACAGGAACTTCTTGTTCCTTTAATTTCTCCGGCCTAATGCTTTAACCAGTGACTCTATATCAGACCACTTAATCCCTTGAGGAACGGAGTTTTAACTATTTTAATCCAATGTAATTTCTTTCTTCCGTAAAGCCTGTACCTTGGTTCTCATGGCATGTCCTTATGACTTCACTTATGACATCGATCGTATGACATCACAGTATGAAGTCAAGTTTCCTTCCTTACGCCATTGTCCCAATAAGTCTTATAAATCGCAGCAGCGCAATGGTGAAAAACGCGCCGCCGATTGCCATCAGTGTCAGGAACTGCGGCCAGACGAATTGAGAATCCTTTACCGGTAAAGATGGCCTGCGCGAGGCTAACGAAGTGTGTCGTCGGCATGGTCAGCATAATGTCCTGCACCATCTGCGGCATACTTTTCGCGCAGCGTCGACCACCGGAAAGCATTTGTAACACAGCAGCGCAGCATCACCAGCAGCCCCAGTTGCGGCATTGAACGCGCTATCGTCCCCATAAAATCTGCCGATTGACGTGGTGGCAAACAGGACTAGACGCCACGCCCAGCATAAACAGCGGGATCGAGCCTTCAATCGGTACGCCCCATACACCTTTCACCATCAGCGCCGCGATAATCCCGATACCGCCAGCACCACCGCCAGGCCCATCGACCAGATCTGCGCCATCATAATCTCAAACGGCGTTATCGGCATCACCAGTAAGTGTTCCACCGTGCCGTGTTCACGCTCGCGATCAGCGCCAATCCGGTCAATACAATGGCCAGCATGGTAATGTTGTTGATGATCGCCATCACCCCGCCAACCACGCGGGATCGGGGTCAGGGTTAAAGCGCATCCGGGTTTCCAGGCGGTTCAACGGTTCGCTGTTATCACGGTAGCGCGCGACGAAGCTTGTACACTTCACCGTTGATAATATTCTGGATATCCCCATTGCCGGGTAAATGCCTGGCTCATGCGCGTGGCATCAACGTTCACCTGAATATCCGGCTGGCGTCCGGCGAGGACGTCGCGCTGAAAATTCAGCGGAATGTTTCTGGCGAAGGTATAGCGTCCGGCGTGCCGAGTCCGGCATGATTATCATACGGCGGTGATCATCTCCGGTGGCGGAACAGGCGGAGTGGAGCTCTTAACGAATCCGGTTGCGATAACTGCGATTTGATCCATATGGCAATGGCAATAAGCGCGACGTTCGACGATCCTTGGCGTAACGGTCGCTGGCAAATCTTCGCCGACACCGTAAACAAAGGCATCGGCGTCACATCGCTTTGTCGCCGAGCAGACTGCGCAACTCTTTGATACCCAGATTAAAAATATTGCGTAAATGGCGCATCATCCCTCCTGTTTTTCGGCGGCAGGATACTTAAGCCCATCACCAGCGGGATGGCTATCGGCGACGGGAATAAAGTTGCCACAAATAGGTCGGGATCCAGCTCTTTCGAGAACGTTCCGCGGGCGATCGTCGAAAATGACTGGTCGGGTAACTGCTCGCCAATCCGACGTCCAGGCCCTCCGGCGAAGCTACCGGATGAATCATCCCGGAAAACTGTTGTCGCCAGGAATGACGTGGGATAATCGCCGTTGCAAAATGGCGGCAATGTCGCTTTTCATTAGAAGGTTGGAAATGACCGGCCCCATTCCGGTGGGCCGGATGGTCGTCCGGCAGCGCCACAGGGTCAGCGTCAGGAAACTGCCTTTATGCGGTACGCCAAACACAAACACCGACAGGCCGCAGAGCAGGAGCCCCGCATCCCCAGCGCGATGTCTGGCAACTGTTTACCAGCGAAACCACTGCTCTACGCGTGGTGGGGTCGCGTAAAGGTTAATAATCGACCCAAGCCCCTTCCCGCACCACGCTAAGGGCACTTAGCATTGACGGGATCATCATCAGCAGAAGCGGGATCACCGCCGGAACAATCGCTGGCAGGCTTTTTAGTCCAGGGTTATAGCGATAGCGCGTCTCAATATTCATCAGCCGGCTTTGGCTGGCGGGTGTCGTATTTGGCTCGCCACATCCTGTCTAACCAGCTCTGGTGCATGGCCTGCACGTAACCTTTTACCCGTTTCAGCACGGCTGCGCATCGCTCCGTCAATCCAGACGCCAGTTAGCAGGCGTACCACGCGCGATATCGCGCCCGATCTGGGCGGGATACAATCGCCACCGTGATATCGCACCCACACGCATCCGACGATCAAGCTCGTCATAACTGGTGAGCGGCTATTGTCGATAAAGTGACGGGAACCGGAGAGGTTGAGTGTCCACGCCTGGCTACTGACGGTCTGGTCGCGGTCGAGCACCGCAAACTCGCAGGTTTTCCACATCCATACTGATGCCGTAACCCATTATGAGCATCAGGATCACCGTTCCCATCAGCGCCAGCGTCGAACGTACTGGATCGCATCACAGTTCCAGCGCTTCAGGCGGCTGTAGCTAAACAGACGGCGCAGGCTAAATCCCTGACGCGGCGCGTGGTGGTGTCGTGTACCACGGGCAGCACTTCGGCTTCGTTGCTCTGCCCTGCCGCTTCCTGCAATAGGCGATAAATGCCTCTTCCGGTGAGGCTCCGCGTTTCTCAACCAGTTCCTGCCGTGTACCGCTGGCAAGCACTTTTCCGGCGTGCATCGGGGGCGATGAGTGATCAGTTCCGCTTCGTTCATAAAGTGGGTGGAGATGAAGATCGTCACTTTGTCCTGGCGCGAGATCGACCATCAACTGCAGGAACATTATCCCTCGCCGCCGGATCGACGCCAGAAGTCAGGCTCATCGAGGATTAACATCTCCGGGCGATGAATCGCCGCCGCCGCCAGCGAAAGCCGCTGGCGAATGCCGAGCGGCAATGACTCGGCAGAACATCTTCAACGTCGTTAAGCTAAACGCTCGCTCATTTCAGCCACTGGCCGGGAATTTCCGCTTCCGGGATGTGAAACAACGGGCATGTAACTCAAGGTTTTGCCGCACGGTGAGTTCGTTCTGGCGAAAACGCCTGCGACGTGTCAGGCCCACCGACGGCGGGTATGGGCATCTCTTCATCGACCGGTTGCCAAACGGCCACGCCTCACCTTCGCTGGCGGGCAGCGGTCCAGGATGACATTTTCATGGTGGTGGATTTGCCGCAGCCGTTCAATCCAAGAAAACCGAAAAATCTCCCCGCGTGATGCGGAAGTTAACGTGATAAGAACGGCAACGAAGGAACCAAAACGCATGGTCAATCGCGCGCTTCGATGGCGATCTTTGCGTTTGCTGTTTATACGGGTGGCAATCTCACCGCCTGATAGCATGGCGTTGCGCTTGCGGTAACAGATTTATAAAATGCTTCTTCCAGCGTGGCGCTTTGCGTTTGCTGCCGCAGCTGCTCGGCGCTGCCGGTTGCCAGCGCTTCTTCCGGCATTCATCGCTACCAGCCAGTCGAAGCGTTCGGCCTCTTCCATATAGGCGGTGGGTTCCAGCACGCTCGTGTTCTGCCGCTGGCGATTACTGTGGATGCAATCCCAGAACTCAGCTGGGAGAGCAGGTCAACCCCCGTTGCTCGCTCATCAAGATCAACAGTTCCGGGTCGTGGATTAACGCACAGCACGGCCCAGTTTTTGCTTCATCCGCCGGAGAGTTTACCTGCCGGACAATCGCGAAACGGTGCTAACCCCGTGCTGGTCAGCAGCTACTCATTCATAATTCGCACTTCCCGCTCCGCTTTGTCATCGTTCCCGAACAGGCGGGCAAAGAATATCGACGTTTTCATACACCGACAAGGTGTGGTCGAGGTTTTTGCCCAGGCCCCTCCACATCCGGCGATGCGCCGGGCAGGCGTCGGCGATGCTTCGGGTCGCGCATGTCGCGCCCAGCACCATCACATTGCCCTGCTCGATGACACCAGCGCCGGAAATGGTGACGGGGAACTGGAGCTTCGGACGCCGTCCGGGCCAATGAGACCGACCATCGCACGGCGCCGGAATATGGAGAGTGATCCTGTTCAGCGCAACGGTTTTTCCATAATGCTCGCTGCACGCCCGCCAGTTGCGCGACAGGCGGGACGGGAACCAGTTCCAGATGCGTCATTACAGCATCTCACCGCCAGGTCGTCAGGCCGCGGAAGTACTTCATTCACCCGCACCCACGCTACGCCCGGCAAGCCCGTTTTGACATATTCCAGATGCTGCTGGAGTAATTTCCGGTGGGATACGCGCTTTGACGCGGAACATCATTTTCAGCCGTTCATCGCTGCGTTCGACGGTTTTTGGCGTGAACTGGGCGACGCTGGCGACGAAACTGATCGTAGCCGGAATACGCAGATCTGGCCGCCAGCATGAGGATCAGCCGGGCTTCACCACCCAGTTTCAGCGTGCCCGCCTGTTCGGTTGGCAGAAGGTCATATCAACGTCGCTGAGATCGACGACCATATCAGCACCCGACCGCCTGCCGCCAGCACTTCCCCTGGCTCGGCGACCCGATTCTGCACGCGTCCGTCACGCGGGGCTTTCGAGTTCGCTGTGCATGGATCTGTCCGGCGATGCACCATTAGCAGTGGCTTGCGCTGCTTCGACCGAGTTTGGGCCTGGATGAGATTGGTGCGTGCTGCTCTTATAGCCGCTTTAGAAGCCGAAAACCTGGGCTTTCGCTGATTCCAGCGCAGCTCGGCGCTCTCGCGGCGGCGCGGTGATGATCCAGCTGTTGCGCAGGAATAGCCCCTCGTTGGGCCAGTGAACGGGAACGCGTATGACGTTTTGCTACGGAGTCCGGTTTCTGCCTGGCGTTGATGGGCCCGGCGACTGCGCGGCGCGAGAGTTTCGCTTTGTCGTTGCTCCAGCAAAGCCTGCGGCGGCGAATGGCGCTTTGTGCCTCTCTTTGATTTTGCGCGATGGCTTCGGGTCGCTGTTCCTGCAACACGCGGGTCTGTAGGCTTCAGCCAGCGCTTCACCTTCGCGAACAAACTGGCCTTCTTTCACCAGAGATGGGGTCGATAGGCCGGCAATTTTGCTGGCGATATCCACTTCCATCGCTCGAATGCGCCCTTTGCTGACGGCGGAGGCTCCCGGCACGCCCGCGCGGCACAACAGCCGCCACGCGCCACAACGAGCAGCCACCGCCAGTGCCCCGACAACCCACCACGCAGATGGCGCTTACTCTTATCCATAATCGGCCCGCCATAATCCCTGTAAGCGAACGACGCGTGTTACAACTGCCGCCGAACGACGTTGGCGCGGATTTCTCCCATCCGGGATGAAAGGAAACGACAAGTGCAGAGCGCGCAGAGCATTGAGCACAACGGGGGAAGGCTTAGTGGAAACGGGTAGTAATGTTGTCATCATCAGCATTCCTGGCCATAAATGAAACACGCATCTCATAAGTGTAATCTATAAAACTGGCTGACAAACGGTATCCATCCTGTTCAATCGCCTGGCTTCACGCCTGTTGGTCCAGGAACAGAGTGGTAGCTTGGTTTATCAACGGTCTCGACCAGATAGTAACGTTGACATATTAGTGTGTATGGTTCAGAGCTGTAACATTATGTAGCCTTCTAATCAAAGGCATAAGTCCATTTCTGTTTTTTTCATGCTGGTTGAGGCGGGAGTGGTTATCTCAGGCCCTGCACAGGGTTAATTTGATGCTCCATGCTGAACATTCTTCCAGCATGTTTCCTGTCACGGGCATAACGCTGAAGACTGTCCCCGTTTCACCTATACATTCTCTTCCACCATTACCGTTATGTGCAACAACTTGATTTATACCTAACATTTGTGAGCATGCTAATAGTGCTTCAAGTTTAGGTCTGTAATCTGTCGAAACAGAAAAATAACGATTAAAGGATCGACGAGATAGCCCGGCTATTTTTAAACTTTTTGCCATTAATTTCAGCATGGTGCTTTTTGCTGATAATTCCGCTCATTCAACCGGATCGAGAGCATTGGTCATTTCATCACTAGAGACTGTTATCGGTCCTATAATGTAACGTTTTCGCTAATCATCAAAAGTTATCCCATGATGATTTGCCATTCTTTTGTATTTGGGGTGGTCAAAGAAACATACAGGATAATCTTTTATCCCAAGTAGGTATCCTCATCAAGTCGTTTCATGCGCGTGAAGTTCTGCATATAGCTTACCATTGCAATTCGTTTCATGATTTCCAGCTAATACATGAACGTTTTCATTGATACTCATTATGCGTTGATAAAATCGATGATAAATTGATCGCCACAGATATTGCTAAATGATATTGGCCAAGTATCGTCGCCCAGAAACGTACATGGCGTCACAGCGTCTTTATTAATAACTAAATAAGGCTGAAGACTTTCTAAAACTATATCTATTTATGTTCAGAATACTGTTATTGTATTAACATTAGTGTTGAGTTTGCTCATTAAAGTATCCCTCAGCAATAACTTGCAAACTTCATCTTATTATATTAAGCAACTGGCTAAGGAAATTTTCTCCTTCAGCCATGATTCTCAAATGTCCCGTTGCAAAAAGCGCGTACAAAACTGCACCGACTGAGCCATCGGTATCACCAAAATCAGGTTCATCTGGTCCCTTGTGGGATCAACAGGTAAACAATTGGAGAAATCGATTGTGTCAGCGAACTGGGGTTTTTTCATTGTTTCGAATTTAATATAGGATACATTATATTGCGATATTTTTCCAGTTCCAGATGAGTTTGTACGACTGAGTAACTGCAACATCATTAGCATTATCATTTTTTGCTCATCCTATTAGTTGATCAACAATACTGCACCAATTAACATCGGTATTATCAAGAGAGCAACCGTAATTTTTGTATTAATTGTCACAATAAACTGATAATTATTATTCCTACGTAGAATATGAGCACGTTGCCCGATAGCATACTATATTTTTCTGAATAATCCGTTTGTATGGTGAATGAAATTTTGTCATCTTGAATAGATTGTTGGAACCGTTCTATTTGCCAATACATCTATTTTTTCCACAACCTCCGCGGCATTATCCTGGCAATACTTGATATATCATCACCTATACCATTTGCAATCTGCCCAAACATTTCTTCAGTGAAGTTGGTAACATGCTCTTGCACCATATCATTTGTTCAATTATCATTGTACTGTCACATCAGTGTATACCACAGTTCCAATTGCATATTTTACCTCATATTATTTACCGCGAGGATCACATTCTTAACATTTTATCTTATGACATACACCTCATGTTCGATGGGAAAATAATTATATTTTGCACAAATCATTCAGCCTCAAAGCATAATATGAAATTTCTTATCTCATAGCAGAGAAAGTCCCTAAAGATTGTCAAGGCGTCGTCAGAACATTTCCTCTACAATCAATTAAGAACCTTACTAAAATACTGGCAGGATTAAAAAGACATACCACCGTATTCATGGAGTTTTAATGTGGTTTGAAAACAACTAAGCCCTGAGAAATAATTATTTTATTTTTATTTTTATCACGTGCTTCCTTCAGGGAATTTAGCCCCATGACCATTATCAAATTGTTGATTATGATTTACCCGGGCCCATGATGCCCATATTTTTGTCTAATGTATTTGCTGGGTCTTCACCTTCAGCGTCTCCCCCACATATGAAGATATGTTCACGTGTAGGTCTAAAATGAGTAGTGTTATCAAAATAGTTAGCATATACAGGTGTGGGTTTTAGTATTGCTTCGGATTAGATGGGAAAAGGAGGATCATCCATGTGTTCTTTATGTTTTTTATTAAAAATATTGGCTAATTCCTCAGGATGAGTACGATTTTTCATTTGATTAAATGGAACCTGCAAACACCAAGACAATAACATTTTTTTTTCTTCATTCTCTTATTATTCCGTGATGACTGGTTAAAACTTGCCTTTCTGAGTCATAATTACAAACATCGAGCGTTTTAATTAAGTTATACGTATCACCGGCAGAGAGTTTATGATTTGCTAGTCGTGCAGTATAGTTACCATTAAAATTGATTTCATGATTTCCAGCCAGAACGACGACATTTTTATTAATACGGCTATCTTTACTACCCTCCATATTTCACATCCATTTAGCAAAGTAAGGATATATTTATCACCAAAAATAGTACTAAATCTATCGCCTGTATGATCCCAAGGAAGATACGAGGGTTATGGCATCGTCCTTAAAAAAACATGTTGATGCAACTCATTCGAGAATCATGTCTCTCGTATTTAATAAATAGTAGAGCACTTTATTATTTTTATGTCTGTATGCCAGAATGAAGCCATCTCTTCGTGTTTTAATAATTCACATAATAAACTCCAACCTTTTTCCTGATGCCTATATGCCCTGAAACGAGCAATGCATAAAGTACAGCGCCTACTCTCCCCCATCTGTATCGCCAAAATAAGCCGTGTTGGCATTTTGTGGGTTAATCACACCACACTGCTTATAGAAGTCTACTCTCGGAAACACAGATTTAACATCGCTATCAAACTTTTCCTTAGTCAACGTGACTTCGAGACGTCCCAACGCCAGTCAGGTTTGAAATTACCACTAGAAGAGTAAAGAAATTTCTCTGCTATGATAGAAAGCCCATCAACTTTATGATTATATCTGATTTATCTCCGGAGGGATAATAAATAATAACCCGCCTTACACTCAACAGTAACGGTAATGGGAGACGATAATTTTAACACATGGTTATTGTCTGGTATAATTGCAAGGTAAAGGTATCAGTGGTGTTGTCGGCGGATCTATTATACTCTTGAATATGTATGGAGGCTCACTCTTCTAAAACCATACTTTCTCCATCTGGTGACTACAATCATTTACCTTCCAGTGACCATGTTGCAGGAAATAGATGATATGCAGGCCAAAATCGTTATCTATTTGCGAATCATTATCCAGTTTATCAAATTGAACTATCTTTGCACGATGTGTTTTATCAACCTTGCCATGGTGTTGATGACTGTAACTTTATCTGAATGCTTATCTTGATGGCTTGAAGAGATGTTCTTCAATCTGATTGTCAATTGCTTTCATAAATAACCTGTGATATTTTTGAATTGTTTGTAACGAATAAAATGATACTTGTCGAAAAACAGATTTACGACGAATAAAATAATAATACTTATATGTTCGCTGATTTTAAGCACCGAGACTATCCGGTCTTTTACCAAATAATGAAGAATAATCCTCCTGGAAGATAATTGTAAAAAACAACAGCATAAGAATTAATCTTAGGATAAATTTTTATTTTATCATGGCCTTTTGAACGCTGAAAAGTGGCGCTCTGCAAAGTAAACCCCGTTATAGTTATGCTATGCATTTGTCTTTAATGATATCTCGTCATTATATTAACAGGATGAAATTATCATTAATGCATATTTCGATATTAGCAGGGATACCTGAGGAGTTTAAAGTGAACATATATATCGGGTGGCTTTTTAAATTAATCCCTTTGATTATGGGCTTAATTTGTATCGCGTTAGGTGGCTTTGTGCTGGAAAGTTCAGGGCAAAGCGACGTATTCGTCGGCGGGTCATGTGCTGATTTCTCTGGCGGCCATATGCCGGGCATTATTCACTATCGCATTATTATCATTTCACAGCTCACCGCGGCGTTAATACGTTTTACAATACATTGTTCCCCATTATCGGCTATGCGGGGTCAATTATCACCATGATATG
This sequence comes from Shigella flexneri, assembly GCA_048288465.1. Classification (GTDB taxonomy): domain Bacteria; phylum Pseudomonadota; class Gammaproteobacteria; order Enterobacterales; family Enterobacteriaceae; genus Enterobacter; species Enterobacter flexneri_B. Next base: position 3,497,574 of record CP182556.1, read on the forward strand.
GGGTTGGGCACTGTTAGGAGGGAATGATGTGATGGCAGAGAGTTTGTCGCCGGCCATGTTATTTTCGGCGTTGGTATGATTGCCGCCTGTGTATCGACGGTGGCAGCGTCATCCGGTCACTTTCTGCTCATTCCCGAAAAATGCAGCGGGGAGCAGAGCGACGGAACACCGGTACAGGCTTATTCTTCATTAATCGGTAACTGCCGGTCGCCGTTCCCGTTTTACTCACCCTGCTCGGTTTCATTTGGTCTATTACGCTGTTAGGTCGTGCTGACATAACTCCGCATTATGTCGCGTGTTACTTGGGTCACCGCAATCTGTGCCTGTCTAATTGGCCTTGTTGCCACAGTTGTCGATCAACACGTAATACGTTTTCCACCAAAGAACACTGGCTGTGGTGTTATTGGGTTATTTTTCTCGGCTGAATCACGGTACTGCAGGGATATACGTCTTAGTCAGTTCCGATGCAAGCGCCCGACTGGCTCCCGGCATTATTCTTATTTGCCTCGGAATAATCTGTTACAGCATATTCTCAAAAGTCTGGCTACTGGCACTGGTATGGAGACGTACCTGTTCGTTAGCCAACAGAATACCGATGATTCCCGTCTTCACCTGCCTGTTTTCGCCTTTTTTGGCATCGTTTCTTGCGGAAATGGCGCAGACCGACTGGATATTTTATTCCTTCACGGGTTTTGGTCGGTTTGGGAGCGGTATGTTTTACGTTGTCTCAATCGTTTCAAGATTAAAGCAGGTTCTGCTAAAAATAATTGCAACGTACCATAAACCAGCGTTGACCATTCGTAACGCTGGTTTTTTACGAACTTAGTGAAATAATGTAGAATATAAAATTATAATTTTATATTGGAGCACATGTGTTAATGATCAACCCCGGGATACTAAAAATATAGACATTATTAAACTTGCTTAGCCTCGCATTGCCTTTACCTGTTAAAGATGCATCGAGAAAATTGAGTCTGAAGTTCTCATCCTTTATCTGATTTTCCAGTCCCGAAACTTTGGCCTTAGCATTACCTGAGATCCGTCCGTTACTATCTATTTTGTAGGTAAAAAAATACGAATGGGAAAATTTCCTCGGTGTATCTTCATCAGTTAAGCCAACAATCGTAAAACTACCGCTACCATCTTTTTTTAAAATGACTGAAAGGTTAGCAGAGTAGTATAAAGAATGATCTGTTTTAGCATTTCTTGTTAACGTCGACGTACATTCAAGAGACGTTGTGCTACCATCACGAGCCTTCCAGAGAGCAAAAAAACACACCTGTAGCAATGTGAAAACAAGTATTAATATAAAATACATTTTCTTATTAGTCATATAATAGCACCTCTGAACAAATTGCATAAGTTTCGTCATTAGAGGATTTTATACATCTTGATAAATACCGCTGCCCTTCCCCAAGCAAATAATGCATACTATTTACATCATATATAAAATTTGCACCTGGCACACAGGGTAAATGCTTTTTCGAAATTTCAGCGGCCTCTATTTGAGATTTAGCGAGGCCAATCTCGTTAAGATTCTCTGAAAGATATAAATCACAGGTGTCAATCTTACCTGATTTAACCAATGGATAATCCGTTATACTGTAGGTATCTTTAAAAGCCACGGCAAACATTTCAATAATAACAATTACTACCACAAGCGAAATCAAAATGCGAAAAAGAGGAATACTCCTTTTGCGCTCTACTTTTTCAACAACATCTTCTTGTAAATGAGAATCATCATAAGATTGTTTACTTATTGTTATGTTTTCACTGATGTAAAAGCCTACTTTGGGTATCGTAAGAATCACATTTTCTTCAACACCAATATTTTTAAAACTTTTGCGTAACAGGGATATATATTGGTTCAATGTGTTGTTTGACAGATCAAATGAAAATCTCTCCAAAACGCTATCAATGATTGAGTTCCTGTCAACCGCTCCACCATTACTTTCCAGTAACACTGCCAAAATACACCCCGCCGTAGCTGGAAAATTTATCTCATCCTGGGTATTTACATTCGAGAGCGAGCATTTGTTCGGATCAAAAATAATCGCGTCATTGATAATGAAAAAACATCTCCGCTCCATGCAGGCAACAACACAAAATAAGATTTTGTCATTTTAGCCTATTCCTGGTGGAACTGACACAAGAAACTAAAATACAAATATAACCCTGAAAAAGTCATATAAAACTTATATCCACAGAATAAAAAATCAAACATGTCAGTTTTATCAATATAAAGTATCGCAAGGCGAAAAGTGATGCAAGAATACTCCTAAGTAAATGAAAGCGCACCACATGAAATTATCAACACATGTAATTTCATCATTAGGTGCTATCGAAAATAACTCAGGAGCTACTTAAGATGAATAATGTCTTACTCATGAGACCCGATGACTCAGAATTTATGATACCTGATGACTGGTCAGGGCTAAACGCAAAAGGCATTACATACGAACAAGATAATAGAGTGACAGAGTCTTTTCTGCCTTTTAAATCTTTTTATTGTTCACCGGTGTGCACGACAGTTGAACTCATCTCACAAAATAATTGTTTTGCTATGGGTATCCGCTACCTTCTGGAAAAGAAAAGAGACTTAAGGCTAAATCACTTTAAAGCCTTCTCTCATAAATGCGAGACAAAACCTGACGTGTTAATTATGACCGGGTGCACCGTCGCTGATACTTATAGTATATTCTCACGCATTGTTGAAGAAAATATAATGAAAACGATGACACCTATCGTCATCATTACTGGGCATCACTCAGAAGATCTTTGTTCTCTGGCATCGAAACTGGGAGGAGTTAAAATAATATCACCGACAGAAAAGATTGCAAAAATAGAAAACGCTATCAATGATGCTTTTAACAGCAAGCCTAAAAAAATAAGATTTTTAACAGATATACTCTCTCCTCAACAAATTGAGACCATGAAAATGGTTGCGCAGGGTAGATCCGTTAATGAGATTTCAGCCGCAATGAATATTAGCATCAAGACCGTGTATGCACATAAAGTTCGTGCTATCAATAAGCTGGGAATTAAGAAAAAAGTTTATGAAGCGCTTTTTTATAAAGCGCTAATTCAGTTCAACTGATGTAAAAATCACCCTCGCTTAATAAATAATATATTCTATGTCTTTTTTTATAAGTTAAAAAAGGCGGGATATCAAATCCCGCCATGAAATTAACTAATCATCTGCATTATTCTGCGTAGATATAAGCCTGGGTACGGATGGTGTAAGAGTCTGGCTCAACAACCTGTTCTTTCATATGGGAAACGACGCGATAGGCACCACCTGTTCCAGTATTTTTCAGCATCATATAACGCTTACCGCCAATCTCTTCGGAGGCAGCTGAAGGAGGATCCTGCTCAAGCGTTGTCAGGGAAACTTTCAGTTTATGGTCCGGGTTATTGTCACCAGAAATTACTGCATCCGCTGAAGTACTGCTCTCCGCATAAATATCATCCGGGAAAGTTACAGCATAGTCGTGGCTCTGCCCATCAGATGCGCCAACAATACCTGTTGCCAAAGGCGTCCATGCAGTTAACGTACCGCTATATACCCCTTTCACTGGTTGAATGGTATTATTAACAACGATAGGCTTGGTCAAAGTAAGATTAGCTGACGCTTCAGTACCCTGGCTTACTAAAGTTCCCGCCTGAGAAGCAAAAGCTGTCCCCGCCAGCATGATTGCCAACAATGTTTTCTTCATTATATTTTCTCCATGATTTTCATTTACACTGCAAAATGCAGTTTCTTTCTTTGCATTTACGTGCTATCGCGAAAATGCTTCCACCAAATAATGGAAACATCTTCACAAAAATAAATTATGAGTTTCTTAATTTAGAAACTATAAACATGTCGCCGCTATCTGGTATAACCCTGATGCACTTTTCTTCGCAGGAAGTTGGTATTTTGCGATACAGGATTGATCTTTAGAATAACCCCATTTCACATTAAACTCGCCTTCCGCACTCAAGCCAGAAACATAAGCAATACCATCTTCACCTACAATGCCGGCCATATTTTCAGTGTCTTTGCTATAACTAATCACAGCGCCGAAGGGGATGGGTTTACCCTCTTTCTGTTTTAAGGTTACTAATCCTTTATCCCCGCTCTTCACTGCCAATGTCGCAGGCACAACGGCTCCAGCTGTCGGTACAACCAATTGACTAGTTTGTGGTAAGTCGTAATTCTTACCTATCGTTTTTTCATCCAGAATAACATCGTCTCTTCGGTATGGCTGCACTGGCAGTATTGCATACCCACGAAAATCAGTACTCAGTCCCGGCCAGCCATTAACGTTAACCCCCGTTGCTCCGGGTGCCTCTATAAGGGCTAATGTCCCATCCACATTTTGACCAAATGTAAGTCCATCCCTTGTAATAAGTATCCCACCGCTTAAATTTGCACCTAGCTGTTTCATGTTTTCGCTGGAGCTGTAATGGCTACTAAACTGACCATATGATCCATTTTTGCCAACTTGCACAATGTTCATCGTGCTCTTCGGTTGTGACTGATGAGCGTTAGTTATATTTGTCGCTACATCCCACCATACACCACCACTATTCTGACCTGATAATGAAACCTGATAGTTATTACCCTGCTCTCCCGAACGACTCATCTGTGAAGACGCATAAATTTGATTTTCGTCACCCAGCGATAATGGCACTGAAATACCCACGCTTAATTTCCGATCTACTTTCCATTTATGCGATGTCAGCAAGTCGTTTTTTGCCCAGTTAATGGAGAATGTTATGCCTCTCCATACCGTACTATAACTCAGGCTGGTAGACCGCGTGTTTCCTGTGCCCCGGGAAGAATTATACCTCGTGGTATTGAAGTTCAAATTCCCGATATTACCAAGGGGCTGGGATAAGGATATCGTAGAGCCATCGTGACTATTCTTATCTCTTTTTCTGTTCCGTTCATCCTGTGCACTTACTGCTTCAGTCAGTGTGGCATAACCTGATGCATAACGGTTCGTGGTTATAGACAATAGACTGGCCCCCTGAATCTCCAGACAACCAGTATCACTTATTTAAGTGATAGTCTTAATACTAGTTTTTAGACTAGTCATTGGAGAACAGATGATTGATGTCTTAGGGCCGGAGAAACGCAGACGGCGTACCACACAGGAAAAGATCGCAATTGTTCAGCAGAGCTTTGAACCGGGGATGACGGTCTCCCTCGTTGCCCGGCAACATGGTGTAGCAGCCAGCCAGTTATTTCTCTGGCGTAAGCAATACCAGGAAGGAAGTCTTACTGCTGTGGCCGCCGGAGAACAGGTTGTTCCTGCCTCTGAACTTGCTGCCGCCATGAAGCAGATTAAAGAACTCCAGCGCCTGCTCGGCAAGAAAACGATGGAAAATGAACTCCTCAAAGAAGCCGTTGAATATGGACGGGCAAAAAAGTGGATAGCGCACGCGCCCTTATTGCCCGGGGATGGGGAGTAAGCTTAGTCAGCCGTTGTCTCCGGGTGTCGCGTGCGCAGTTGCACGTCATTCTCAGACGAACCGATGACTGGATGGATGGCCCCCGCAGTCGTCACACTGATGATACGGATGTGCTTCTCCGTATACACCATGTTATCGGAGAGCTGCCCACGTATGGTTATCGTCGGGTATGGGCGCTGCTTCGCAGACAGGCAGAACTTGATGGTATGCCTGCGATCAATGCCAAACGTGTTTACCGGCTCATGCGCCAGAATGCGCTGTTGCTTGAGCGAAAACATGCTGTACCGCCATCGAAACGGGCACATACAGGCAGAGTGGCCGTGAAAGAAAGCAATCAGCGATGGTGCTCTGACGGGTTCGAGTTCTGCTGTGATAACGGAGAGAGACTGCGTGTCACGTTCGCGCTGGACTGCTGTGATCGTGAGGCACTGCACTGGGCGGTGACTACCGGCGGCTTCAACAGTGAAACAGTACAGGACGTCATGCTGGGAGCGGTGGAACGCCGCTTCGGCAACGATCTTCCGTCGTCTTCAGTGGAGTGGCTGACGGATAATGGTTCATGCTACCGGGCTAATGAAACACGCCAGTTCGCCCGGATGTTGGGACTTGAACCGAAGAACACGGCGGTGCGGAGTCCGGAGAGTAACGGAATAGCAGAGAGCTTCGTGAAAACGATAAAGCGTGACTACATCAGTATCATGCCCAAACCAGACGGGTTAACGGCAGCAAAGAACCTTGCAGAGGCGTTCGAGCATTATAACGAATGGCATCCGCATAGTGCGCTGGGTTATCGCTCGCCACGGGAATATCTGCGGCAGCGGGCTTGTAATGGGTTAAGTGATAACAGATGTCTGGAAATATAGGGGCAAATCCAACCTGCTACGTCCAGTGCTTTAGAATAGGAGTAACCGATGGATGGACGCAGACCAAAGTCGAACTGATATTGCAGAACAGCTTCGAAGTTTTGTGTTTTGTTCACAACATCACCGTCGTCGGAATTCATGTTGTGAGATTCACCGTACATCACAGCAGCATAAACATTGTTAGCGTCATATTTTGTTGACAACGCCCAAACTTCGGCTCTTTCGCCTTTACCATCACCAGACTGCCAATCAGTACGGTCAGAGTTTGCATAAGCACCAGCAAATGAGAAACCGTCAATAGTGTAAGTTGCAGATAAACCATGGCCATCGCCATTTGCTTTGTAGTTGCCTGTACCTTCATTTTTACCCTGATATTGCAGAGCAAAATTTAGACCTTCAACCATGCCAAAGAAATCTGTGTTACGATAGGTTGCAACACCGTTGGTACGGTTGGTCATGAACAGGTCAGTACCAGCCCATGAGTCACCGCCCCACTCAACAAACATATCAGTAAATGCTTCTGCATCATACGCGACACCGACATTACGACTGTAGTCGAATGAACCAAAATCTTTGTAACTCAAACCAGCATATGCCAAACGAGTTTGGTCAGGGTTGTGTCTGTTTGATGCTTCCAGGTCTAGTTCAAACTGACCGTAACCAGTCATTTCAGGGTTGATCTGAGTTTCACCTTTCACGCCTACACGGGCATAAGAGGTATCTTGAGAATTATCGCCTTTTTCACCATTTTCACGGTCGGTCAGAATGCGCTCACTGAATCGCCACGGGTTTAACAGACACCTCAGAGTCATTTAAGATGGCTTAAAGAGAGGTGCCCATGAGCGGTAAGCGTTATCCCGAAGAGTTTAAAACTGAAGCAGTCAAACAGGTTGTTGATCGCGGTTATTCTGTTGCCAGCGTTGCAACACGTCTCGATATCACCACCCACAGCCTTTATGCCTGGATAAAGAAGTACGGTCCGGATTCTTCCACTAATAAAGAACAGTCAGATGCTCAGGCCGAGATCCGCCGTCTCCAGAAAGAGCTGAAACGGGTTACCGACGAACGGGACATATTAAAAAAAGCCGCGGCGTACTTCGCAAAGCTGTCCGACTGAGGTACGCCTTTATCCGTGACAACTCCTGTTGCTGGCCTGTTCGCCTGCTCTGTCGGGTGCTGGATGTTCATCCCAGTGGTTTTTACGCCTGGCTTCAGCAGCCGCATTCACAACGCCATCAGGCAGACCTGAGACTGACAGGACAGATTAAACAGTTCTGGCTGGAATCGGGATGCGTCTATGGTTATCGCAAAATCCATCTGGATCTGCGTGACAGCGGGCAACAGTGCGGAGTAAACAGAGTCTGGAGACTGATGAAACGTGTCGGAATAAAGGCTCAGGTCGGATACCGAAGCCCGCGGGCACGTAAAGGCGAGGCCAGTATCGTGTCACCCAACAGGCTCCAGCGACAGTTCAATCCGGATGCTCCTGATGAGCGTTGGGTAACGGACATAACCTACATCAGGACCCACGAAGGCTGGCTGTATCTTGCCGTTGTTGTTGATCTGTTCTCACGCAAAATTATCGGCTGGTCCATGCAATCCCGGATGACAAAGGACATTGTCCTGAACGCACTGCTGATGGCTGTATGGCGGCGTAATCCCGAAAAACAGGTGCTGGTTCATTCGGATCAGGGCAGTCAGTACACAAGCCATGAGTGGCAGTCGTTCCTGAAATCACACGGCCTGGAGGGTAGCATGAGCCGTCGCGGTAACTGCCATGATAATGCGGTTGCAGAAAGTTTTTTCCAGTTGTTGAAACGTGAACGGATAAAGAAAAAGATCTACGGAACGCGGGAAGAAGCCCGCAGTGATATTTTTGATTACATCGAAATGTTTTATAACAGTAAGCGTCGGCATGGTTCTAGCGAACAGATGTCACCGACAGAATATGAAAACCAGTATTATCAACGGCTCGGAAGTGTCTAGATTATCCGTGGCGATTCATACTCCATCGTAAGCATTACACTTCGTTGCTAACTTATTGAATGCTTGCCAGTCAGAGAGATCTAGTTTGTGGATCTCAACAGTACGTCTGCCATCGCAATTATGATCTCTTCCACGATTTGACAGTAATGTAGCGCGTGCGTATTGATGAAATTTTAATTTTGCTGGTTTGTCGGTGGACGAAAAACGGGGTAAATATGCGGGGAATGAATAAATAGTTGTTGGTAATGTCATTTTATTGTTGCCTGTTTAATGTTTTTACAAATATCGCAGTTGAATGTTCAAAGAAAAAGAATTGATTTTAATAAAAATAAGTTTGTTTTCTGAAGTGGTGAAAATAGCGGATGGTGAAAGATATTAATATCAAAAATCGCTCATCACGGATATAACGATGCACCAGAGAGGGGGGAGATGACTGACAACGCGTTGGTAAGCGAGGTTCGATAACTCGGTAATGCTGCCAACTTACTGATTTAGTGTATGATGGTGATTTTAAGGTGCTTGCGTGGCTTCCATTTCCATCAGATGTCCTTCCTGCTCCGCTACTGAAGGCGTGGTGCGTAACGGCAAAAGCACTGCCGGACATCAGCGCTATCTCTGCTCTCATTGCCGTAAAACATGGCAACTACAGTTCACTTACACCGCCTCTCAGCCCGGTACGCACCAGAAAATCATTGATATGGCCATGAATGGCGTCGGATGTCGCGCCAGTGCACGCATTATGGGCGTTGGCCTCAACACGGTTTTACGTCACTTAAAAAACTCAGGCCGCAGTCGGTAACCTCGCGCATACAACCGGGCAGTGATGTGATTGTCTGCGCTGAAATGGACGAACATTGGGGCTACGTCGGTGCTAAATCACGTCAGCGCTGGCTGTTTTACGCGTATGACAGGATACGGAGGACGGCTGTGGCGCACGTCTTCGGGGAACGCACTCTGGCCACACTGGAGCGTCTTCTGAGCCTGCTGTCGGCCTTTGAGGTCGTGGTATGGATGACCGATGGCTGGCCGCTGTATGAATCACGCCTGAAGGGAAAGCTGCACGTTATCAGCAAGCGTTACACTCAGCGCATTGAGCGACATAATCTGAATCTGAGACAACATCTGGCAAGGCTGGTACGGAAGTCACTGTCGTTCTCAAAATCGGTGGAGCTGCATGACAAGGTCATCGGGCATTATCTGAACATAAAACACTATCAGTAAGTTGGAGTCATTACCATAAACGCAATAAATCCGTCTCCCAGCTGCGGTGACGGAATATAAAGCCCACGATTGCTCAAAAAGGCCAGATCAAACGCGCTCACAGCTTGGCGTGGTCCGGGCAAATTGCGCAACACGGCAAAGTACCAGAAGAAGATTTGCAATATTACGGAAGATCTCAATATAAATTGTGGAAAGCTTTCGTAGCAGCCAGTTATCCGAAAGTCTCGCCAGACCGATAAAGAAGCCCAAAACAGAAGCGAACACAATACACAATGCAGAAACCAGTAGCGTATTGAGTAAGCCGACAATAAAAACGCGTCCGTAGGTGTCGCCCTGCTGGTAATCGATCAAATGCTGGACAATACCGAAGCCAGCGCCGCGATCCAGAAAGGCAAAACCTGAAGTAATGCCACGATTATTGAGATTCGTTACAGTGTTTTGAAATAACCAACCAACAATGCCGACAACAGCAACAACGGCAAGGATCTGGAATAACCAGGCACGAACCGTAGGGTTGGCAAAGGAGAGTGAGCCTTTAACGGTTGAGCGGCGATGAGGCATAGAAACCTCGGAAAGCATAACGCTGAAGAGAGCGCCGCCGTAGCGACGCTCGTTACCTCACACCGACTTAACGCACGGGCGGCGCGTACTGAATACCGCCGTTATTCCAGAGATTATTTTGCCCACGTTTAATTTTCAGCGGGCTTTCTGAACCTACGTTACGCTCAAAAATTTCCGAGTAGTTACTCACCTGTTTGATGATGTTATAGGCCCATTTATTATCCAACTTCAGATCCTTGCCGTAATCGCCTTCTTTACCCAACAGATGTGCCATATCAGGCGTTGCTGGATTAGCCGCTTTTTCATCGACGTTCTGGGAATTGATGCCCATCTCTTCAGCATTTAGCATGGCGAAAAGCGTCCAGCGTACAATCGAGAACCATTCATCATCGCCACGACGAACTACCGGCCCAAGCGGTTCTTTAGAGATAACCTCCGGTAAGACAATCCATTCAGCCGGGTTGCTTAATTTGATGCGCAAGGCATACAGTTGCGACTGATCCGAAGCCAGCGTATCGCAGCGACCAGATTCCAGTGCCTTCGCTGATTCGTCAGAGCGATCGAAAGTCACTGGTGTGTACTTCATATTGTTTGCCTTGAAATAGTCGGCGACGTTGAGTTCGGTATCAGTACCCGCCTGAATACAGACGGTAGCGCCATCCAGTTCTTTCGCGCTTTTTAGCCCCGCTTTATCGTGCGTCAGGAAGCCAATGCCGTCGTAATAAGTGACGCCGGTAAATGCCATTCCCATCCCGGCATCGCGAGATGAAGTCCAGGTCGTATTACGGGAGAGCAAATCCACTTCCCCTGACTGTAAAGCGGTGAAGCGTTCTTTTGCTGTGAGTGGGGTATATTTCACTTTCGTGTCGTCACCAAATACAGCAGCGGCAACACCACGACAAACATCAACATCAATACCTGAAAACTTACCGTCTGCATCGGCATAAGAGAACCTAGGTAATCCATCACTGATCCCGCATTGCACAAAACCTTTTTTCTGAACGGCATCAAGCGTCGCGCCAGCATGCGCCTGATTTGCAACGGCAAGCAGCACGCTGGCGGCAGCCAGTGTGGCTATCATCATCTTTTTCATAATGCTTCCTGTGAGGCGAAAATTATCGTTATAGGACGTTTGGGAAACGTCTTTTACCTGTCTGTGGCCATCCTCTTATAAGCAAAAGTAGTGCCAGCTTTTGCGCACGATTTCGCGTCGCAATAAGCTGAGTGTAGACAGGAAATAATAAAAACAGCGCCCCGCAATGGTGCGAAAATGGGTAATGCTGCCAACTTACTGATTTAGTGTATGATGGTGATTTTAAGGTGCTTGCGTGGCTTCCATTTCCATCAGATGTCCTTCCTGCTCCGCTACTGAAGGCGTGGTGCGTAACGGCAAAAGCACTGCCGGACATCAGCGCTATCTCTGCTCTCATTGCCGTAAAACATGGCAACTACAGTTCACTTACACCGCCTCTCAGCCCGGTACGCACCAGAAAATCATTGATATGGCCATGAATGGCGTCGGATGTCGCGCCAGTGCACGCATTATGGGCGTTGGCCTCAACACGGTTTTACGTCACTTAAAAAACTCAGGCCGCAGTCGGTAACCTCGCGCATACAACCGGGCAGTGATGTGATTGTCTGCGCTGAAATGGACGAACATTGGGGCTACGTCGGTGCTAAATCACGTCAGCGCTGGCTGTTTTACGCGTATGACAGGATACGGAGGACGGTTGTGGCGCACGTCTTCGGTGAACGCACTCTGGCCACACTGGAGCGTCTTCTGAGCCTGCTGTCGGCCTTTGAGGTCGTGGTATGGATGACGGATGGCTGGCCGCTGTATGAATCACGCCTGAAGGGAAAGCTGCACGTTATCAGCAAGCGTTACACTCAGCGCATTGAGCGACATAATCTGAATCTGAGACAACATCTGGCAAGGCTGGGACGGAAGTCACTGTCGTTCTCAAAATCGGTGGAGCTGCATGACAAGGTCATCGGGCATTATCTGAACATAAAACACTATCAGTAAGTTGGAGTCATTACCTAATTTCCTTTGGTTATTCTTTGTGTTTTTTATTTCAGTAATATATATTCTCTGAGAATAAATACACTATAAAATAACCACAACGGCAATAGCGTTAATTCGCTAACAAAACAGCGAGTTAACACCAGAATGTCGGATGCAGAACCGTACCAAAATGACTTAATAACGACATATACAAACGGCTGACGGGAAAACGTCATGGTTATTTCACAATTGACGCCAAATCCGCGCACAAGCCCATGACTCCACCACGCCCACTGGAAGTCATAGCCCCCAGCCAGCCGGTGACGTCCATCACTTCGCCGATGAAGTACAGCCCAGGCACTTTGCGCGCTTCCATCGTCCGTGAAGAGAGTTCGTTGGTGTCCACGCCGCCGAGCGTCACTTCGGCAGTGCGATAGCCTTCAGTGCCGTTGGGTTGTACGCGCCAGTCGGTCAAATGCGTGAATCAGTGCCTGTTGGTCACGCACGTTGAGCTGTTTTAGCGATATTCCCGGGATTTGCCCCAGTCTGCTGAAGCGTTTACGAACTGCTTCGGTAGATGAACCGCCAGTGTGTTTTCAGGCTCTGATTCGGATGTGCGTTACGCTGCTCATTCAGGAAGGTTTCGAGGTCCACATCAGGAGCAGATTGATACGACAAATTCACCCGGTTGCCAGTAGCTTGAAATCTGCAACACCGCCGGTCCAGACAAGCCGCGATGGGTGAAGAGTAAAGTTCATGGAAAACGATGCCGTTTTCAGCGGTAATCACGGAAGGCACCGCCACGCCCGCCAGTACCGGAACTCCTCTCGAGCAACGGTTTATGCAGAGCGAATGGCACCAGACCCGCACGGGTCGGCAGCACGTTGAGGCCAAATTGTTCGGCATCTATAACCAAAACGGCGACGCGCCTCCAGCCCCGGCATTGACAGCCCACCGGTCGCGATGACCAGCTTTTCGCAACCGACAGTCATGCCGTTCAGTTCAAGCGTGGAGCCTGTTTCATCCTTCGCCACACTGACACTTCGCTACGCAATCTGAAGGTCAGATTGCCCTTCTCGGGTCATCGACCAGCATGCTCCAGAATCCGCTGGCGCGGAGTCATCGCAGAAGAGTTGCTGGACGTTTTCTCGTGCCAGGCGACGGCTGCGTTTATTGACCAGATCAACGAATCCACTGGGTAAAACGCGCGAGCGGCAGACTTACAAAATGCGGATTCTGGTCGACAAGCTCTGTTCGCCACATAAAGGTTGGTTGCAGCGCCCACCGCCAGACATAAGGATTTTGCGCCCTGGTTTTTTACCATGATCCATTCAGCAGAACCCGGCGTCCTGCCTGACCTGCCAGCGCAGAACAGAACATACCCGCCGCACCAGCGCCTATAGAATGGCATCAAACCTTTCCACGTCGCGCTCCTCTTAGAAAAAACGGGCGTGAATTGTAGACATCCTCAGTGGTCGCACCAGCATCAATATTACTAAAAGGAAGTATTTGCCTGAATTATATAAGATAATTATTTTTGAGTGAAATCCATACAGGAGGCAAAATCAAAAAAAGTCTCTATATTTCACTTTGCCGGCGCCGCGAAGTCACTGATAATGCGCCGCGTTCATGTCCTCCTCAAAATGGCGTAACGTCCGTACGTGACATTTGTTTGCTGGCCGGCTCCTGATTTGCATACTGGTGTTATTATTGCTTGCACTGGCTTTTCGTGCTGTTCTACTCAAGCCATCAATGGTTTCCATGACACAGCCAACGCCGTGGACCGTTATGATACCCGCGCGATGCGTTCTCACAGCTTGCTCGGTGATGGCGGCGGTGTTTACTTTTTGGGTGTTTTGCTGGGTGGTCCTGAGTGTTGCCGTACGCCATTGTGCAGATGCCGCCGACGGATCTGCTGCTTAATATGGGATTGCTCCATGGCCTTGCCATGGTGTTCTCGATGTTGCTGGCGGCGATTATCTGGAACCTGGGTACTGGTACTTTGGTTGACCTGCATCCCAGCTCTCAGACGCCTGATCGGCGCGATTGATCGGGATTGGTTTAACCAATGCGTTGATCACGGATGTTAGTGGCGGACTCACTCAATATTCCGAAAGTATTAAGTATTTTCGGTTCTCGCTATTCGCTTCCCCTATTGTCGGCCTGGTGTTTGCTGGCGGTCTCTATTTTCTCTGCTGCGTCGCTACTGGAGCGGCACCAGAAACGCGCCCAGATCCACCTGACCCAGCGGAGCGTGAAAAGAAAGACGGCAAGAAAAAGCCGCCATTCCGGACGCGTACCGCGCTCGTCCTTTCCGCTATCGGCGTGCTCCACGGCGCGAACGATGGTCAATAAGGCATCGGTCTGGTTACGTCGGTATCTATCTGCGTCGCGCCAGCAGGCTTCGCGGTGAACATGAATGCCACTGGCCACGAAATCACCCGTACCCGTGACGCCATCAGACCAAGCCTTACTTTGAGCAGCATCCTGCGCTGCTCAACAGGCTACCGTGCTGATTGTTAGTACCGGCTCCGGAGCTGGCGACGCAACCTGCGGAGTTCCACTGCCATCCGTCGAATACCATTAACGCGCTCAACCGCCTGAAAAGGCAGCGTCGACCACCGATGTGGAAAGCTACGACAAGCTGTCGCTTGATCAACGTAGCCAGATGCGCCGCATTATGCTGTGCGTTTCTGACACTATCGACAAAGCGGTGAAGATGCCTGGCGTGAGTGCTGACGATCAGCGCCTGTTGAAGAAACTGAAGTCCGACATGCTGAGCACCATCGAGACGGCACCGGTGTGGATCATCATGGCGGTCGCGCTGGCGTTAGGTATCATGTCGATGATCGGCGGTGCTGGTCGGCGTGGAACGACTATCGGTGAGAAATCTAAGTAAAGGCATGACCTACGTCAGGGATGTCTGCCCAGATGACGGCGGCAGCGTCTATGGGCCTGCGAGTTATACCGGGATGCCGGTTTCCACTACTCACGTACTCTCCTCTTCTGTCGCGGGACGATGGTGGTAAGACGGCCTGGCCTACAGTGTAAAACCGTGACCAGCATTCTGATGGCCCTGGCGTTTACCTTTGCCGCGGCACTGCTTTCCGCGGGCTGTACTGGCTCTCCTTGCAGTTCCTGTAATCGTACGCACCAAAACGAGCGGGTCAGCTGGCCCGCTTCAGATTGTGACATAGTGCGCTTTGTTCATGCCGGATGCGGCGTGAACGCCTTATCCTGGCCTACAAAACATGCAAATTAAATAGATTGCAGAGATTATGTAGGCTGATAAGCGTAGCGCATCAGGCAATTTTGCGCTTCTTAATTAGTCCCAGCGGTCAGTTTACTGGCCCGCTTTTTTATGCGTTATTATTGCTGGTAAGTGCTTATGCCAAATCATCAATGCAATCCAGGCTGACCACCACCATACTACACAATGCGCTGGTCAGAATAAACTGCCGACGCACCCGCTCACAGCGGCGAAGTAAATTCATCATCGTGAGACGCATCGCGATAACGTTGGGCAGTACAGTATACCAAACGAGACGCACCTGGTTCGTTGGGTTGGCCATGTGAGGTAAAAAGCTCCCTCCATCAACATATTGATAGAGCAATGGATCGCAGTTACGCAGTACGCATGACAAGGCGTAGTGATGAAATAGCGCGCCATGTTAACAATGCAAACGACACATAAAGCCCAAAATAATGCGACGGTGCTTATCATACCTCCTCCCCGGCGACCTGCCCGCGCAGTTCCACCCCGGGCTACCGCTCCCGAGTACGCTGCCAATTAGTTAACACCATGCTTGGAGAAACCGCTTTTGTGGGTGACCAACATCCCAGCGGCTCTATAGATAGTGTAGGAGATTAGGTTGTTCTTTTTCCAGAGGCTTAACCACTATCAATTATATATTCATGTCGAAAATTTGTTTATCTAACGGGTAAGCAAGGCGCATCTACGCATTATCCGGGTCTGCTATAAAGGTAAGGATGGTCTTAACACTGAATCTTTACGGCTGGGTTAGCCCCGCGCACGTAGTTCGCAGGACGCGGGTGCACGCACGCAGAAGTAACGCTAGCTGGCCAGTCATCGACAACTTTATGGAAGGAGTAACACTATGGCTTATAAACACATTTCATCGCAGTCGATCTCTCCCGGAAAGCAAAGTTCTGGTAGAGAAAGCAGTCTCTATGGCTCGCCCCTACAATGCGGCTTCTTGATCCACGTAGACGTAAACTACTCCTGACCTATACACCGGGCTTATTGATGTGAATCTGGGTGATATGCAGAAACGCATCTCTGAAGACAGACATCATGCTGACCGAGCTTTCCACTAATGCAGGCTACCCAATCACTGAAACCCTGAGCGGCAGCGGCGCACCTGGGCCAGGTTCTGGTCGATGCAATCAAGAAATACGATATGGATTTGGTGGTTTGTGGTCACCACCAGGACTTCTGGAGCAAACTGATGCTTCCGCACGTCAGCTGATCAACACCGTTCACGTCGATATGCCGATTGTTCCGCTGCGCGACGAAGAAGAATAATCATTTCTCCACGAACGGTGCTCCTGAATGCCCGCATATGCGGCGTTTTGCTTTTTGGCGCGCCTTGTTACCTGATGCAGCGTAAACCCCTTATCTGGCCTACGATTCTGCGTATGATATTTAAATATCCTGCCAATACAACATTTTATCATCATATTTTCCATCATTAGTGTGATTAGCTTGGTCGGTTTTCTGTTGTAATAGTGTATTAATCTATTCACCGCATCAATATTAAGAATCTCTGACAGATGTAAACTTTTTCGCGCGTTATCCCTTACGCGTTCATACTTTTCAGGATGGTATTGGAAGGTTAATAAATATTAATACAACAACACCCATGGGGATGCTGCAGCAACCTCGCCCATTTTTCATGATCTTTTTTGTCGAGTTATGGGAGCGATTCGGCTACTACGGCGTGCAGGGCGTACTGGCGGTTTTCTTCGTTAAACAGCTTGGATTCTCGCAAGAGCAGGCTTTTGTCACTTTTGGTGCTTTTGCTGCACTGGTCTATGGCCTCATTTCCATTGGCGGCTATGTCGGCGACCACCTGTTGGGGACCAAACGCACCATTGTTCTTGGAGCACTTGTGCTGGCGATTGGCTACTTCATGACCGGCATGTCGCTACTTAAGCCTGACCTGATTTTCATCGCCCTGGGGACTATCGCTGTCGGTAACGGCCTGTTTAAAGCTAACCCAGCCAGCTTGCTTTCGAAGTGCTATCCGCCGAAAGATCCGCGGCTTGATGGCGCATTCACCCTGTTCTATATGTCGATCAATATCGGCTCGTTGATAGCGTTATCGCTGGCCCCTGTGATCGCTGATAGATTCGGTTATTCAGTCACCTACAACCTGTGCGGGGCGGGGTTAATTATCGCATTACTGGTTTACATCGCCTGTCGTGGAATGGTGAAAGACATTGGTTCTGAACCCGACTTCAAGCCGATGAGCTTCAGCAAACTGTTGTACGTATTACTTGGCAGCGTGGTGATGATCTTCGTATGTGCATGGCTGATGCACAACGTAGAAGTCGCCAATCTGGTGCTGATTGTTCTCTCCATCGTCGTCACTATCATCTTCTTTCGTCAGGCATTCAAGCTGGATAAAACCGGGCGCAATAAAATGTTTGTCGCCTTTGTCCTGATGCTCGAAGCGGTGGTGTTTTACATTCTCTACGCCCAGATGCCAACATCGCTGAACTTCTTTGCCATCAACAACGTGCATCATGAAATTCTCGGTTTTTCCATCAACCCGGTCAGCTTCCAGGCGCTTAACCCGTTCTGGGTGGTACTCGCCAGCCCAATACTGGCAGGCATTTACACGCATCTGGGTAACAAAGGCAAAGACCTCTCGATGCCGATGAAATTTACTCTCAGCATGTTTATGTGCTCACTGGGCTTTTTGACGGCTGCTGCTGCGGGAATGTGGTTTGCGGATGACCAGGGGCTGACATCGCCATGGTTTATCGTGCTGGTGTATTTATTCTAGAGCCTGGGTGAATTGTTTATTAGCGCCCTTGGCCTGGCGATGATTGCTGCCCTGGTGCCGCAGCATTTGATGGGCTTTATTCTCGGGATGTGGTTCCTGACGCAGGCTGCCGCGTTCTTGCTGGGCGGCTATGTGGCAACATTTACCGCGGTGCCGGACAACATTACCGATCCGCTTGAGACGTTGCCCGTCTATACCAACGTGTTTGGTAAGATTGGTCTGGTCACGCTGGGCGTTGCAGTAGTGATGCTGTTGATGGTGCCGTGGCTGAAACGCATGATTGCGACGCCGGAAAGCCATTAATTATTCTTGCAGAAAGCAGGGTAGCGTTATCGCTACCCTGCTTTACTTTTACACTGGCGTACCTGCATAGATATCAAAGCGATGCCCTTTAGTCACAACCGCGTTTGGCGTGGCGACATTCGCCAGCGGTGGCGCGTAGTCCGGGCGCTTTACCACCACGCGTTTGGTCGCCAGCAAGCGTGCAGGCTCCAGTAATCCATCGGCATCAAGATCCGGCCCCACCAGCGACTGAAAGACACGCATCTCTTTTTTCACCAGCGCGCTTTTCTGCTTATGCGGGAACATCGGATCGAGATAGACCACCTGCGGGCGTGGGGTAATATCGGTTAGCGCCGTCAGGCTGGAGGCGTGAATTAACTGCAACCGCTCCTGCAACCAGCCGCCGATTTCCGCATCCGCATAACCACGCGCCAGGCCGTCGTCGAGTAGCGCGGCAACCACTGGATTACGCTCCAGCATCCGCACGCGGCAGCCGACTGAAGCCAGTACAAAGGCATCGCGCCCCAGCCCTGCGGTGGCGTCCACCACATCCGGCAAATAATCGCCTTTAATGCCCACCGCTTTCGCCACCGCCTCACCGCGACCACCGCCGAATTTGCGTCGGTGCGCCATCGCTCCGCCAACAAAATCAACAAAGATGCCGCCAAGTTTTGGCTCATCACGCTTGCGCAATTCCAGATGTTCCGGCGTTAACACCAGCGCCATCAGGTTGTCTTCATCGTGCTCCAGCCCCCAGCGGGCCGCCAGAACAGATAAGGCGCCGTCTCCGGCGCCTGTTTCATCAATTAAGCAGATTTTCACTGAATGATCAGCCCTTAATGCCGTAATGCTCCAGCATCGCATCCAGCTGCGGTTCACGACCACGGAAGCGTTTGAACAGATCCATCGGCTCTTCTGAACCGCCACGGCTCAGAATGTTGTCGAGGAACGACTGCCCGGTTTCACGGTTGAAAATGCCCTCTTCCTCAAAGCGCGAGAAAGCATCTGCCGCCAGTACGTCAGCCCACAGGTAGCTGTAGTAACCTGCCGCATAACCACCGGCGAAAATATGGCTGAAAGCGTGCGGGAAACGGCCCCAGGACGGAGATGGCACCACGGCAACCAGTTTCTTGATTTCTGCCAGAGTTTCGAGGATTTTTGCCCCCTGATCCGGGCGGAACTCGGCATGAAGGCGGAAATCAAACAGGCCGAACTCCAGCTGACGCAGAATAAACAGCGCCGCCTGGTAGTTCTTCGCCGCCAGCATTTTATCCAGCAACTCTTTCGGCAGCGGTTCGCCGGTTTCATAGTGACCAGAGATAAACGCCAGCGCCTCCGGCTCCCAGCACCAGTTTTCCATAAACTGACTCGGCAGTTCGACCGCATCCCACGGCACACCGCTGATACCGGAAACACCAGCGGTTTCGATGCGGGTCAGCATATGGTGCAGGCCGTGACCGAACTCGTGGAACAGGGTGATCACTTCGTCGTGAGTGAACAGCGCCGGTTTACCATTTACCGGGCGGTTGAAGTTACAAGTCAAATACGCGACCGGTTTTTGCAGAGAACCATCAGCTTTACGCATCTGGCCTACGCAGCCATCCATCCACGCCCCGCCGCGCTTGTTTTCACGGGCATACAGATCGAGGTAGAAGCTGCCGCGCAGTTCGTTATTTTCGTCATACAGTTCGAAGAAACGTACATCCGGATGCCAGACATCAACATCTTTACGCTCTTTAGCGGTGATGCCGTAAATACGTTTCACCACTTCAAACAGGCCGTTAACCGCTTTGTTTTCCGGGAAGTACGGACGCAGCTGCTCGTCGCTGATGCTGTAGAGGTGCTGTTTCTGTTTTTCGCTGTAGTAAGCGATATCCCACGGCTGCAACTCATCGACACCAAATTCGGCTTTAGCGAAGGCACGCAGTTGCTCCAGCTCTTTTTCGCCTTGCGGACGCGCGCGTTTTGCCAGATCGGTTAAGAAATCCAGCACCTGCTGCGGGTTTTCTGCCATTTTAGTGGCAAGGGATTTAAAGGCGTAGTTTTCAAAGCCCAGCAGTTGCGCCAGTTCGTGACGCAGCGCGAGGATCTCTTCCATCACCTTGCTGTTATCCCACTTACCGGCATTCGGGCCTTGATCGGAGGCGCGGGTGCTGTAAGCGCGATACATCTCTTCGCGCAGAGCCTGGTTGTCGCAGTAGGTCATTACCGGCAGGTAGCTTGGGATATCCAGCGTCAGCAGGTAGCCTTCCAGCTCTTTCGCTTCGGCCTGGGCTTTTGCCGCAGCCAGCGCGCTTTCTGGCATCCCCGCCAGCCCCGCTTCGTCGGTAACGAGTTTGGTCCAGCCCATCGTCGCATCGAGGACGTTGTTGCTGTACTGGTTGCCCAGTTCAGAAAGACGGGTAGCAATTTCGCCGTAACGCTGCTGTTTCTCTTTCGGCAGACCTATGCCAGAGAGTTCAAAATCACGCAGGGCGTTATCAACCGCTTTCTTCTGCGCCGTGTTCAGCGTGGCGTAATGATCGCCATCGCGCAGGTCGCGGTACGCTTTATACAGCCCTTCATGTTGCCCTACCCAGGTGCTGTATTCCGACAGCAGCGGCAGGGTTTGTTCGTACGCTTCACGCAGTTCCGGGCTATTTTTCACCGAGTTCAGGTGGCTGACCGGGGAGAAGATACGCCCCAAAACATCGTCCACTTCCGCCAACGGCTGGCAGAGATTTTCCCAGGTGTACGGTGCCCCTTGCGCTACTACGCGCTCCACATTTTCGCGGCAGTCGTTCAATGCCTTAGTCACGGCTGGAACGACATGTTCCGGGAGAATTTTAGAAAACGGAGGCAATTCAAAGGGAGTCAGTAACGGATTCGTCATTAGCGCAGTCCTGGTTAAAGAGGTTAAGGAAGCGCTCAACAGGCGCTTTACATAATGTGTGTAGCATGGGGTTAAGTGTAGTGAATTTCAATGAGAAACGTTACGCTTTCGCGGCGGCGGCCTCTTTTCGGTATACTGTCCTGATAGGCTTTTGTGCGCCCCGAATACGGGCCAATTTTTACTTACCGGAACACCTTTACCCATGCTCAGTTATCGCCACAGCTTTCACGCTGGCAACCACGCCGACGTCCTTAAACATACCGTTCAGAGCCTGATCATCGAGTCGCTGAAAGAGAAAGATAAACCGTTTCTCTATCTCGACACCCACGCAGGGGCCGGGCGTTATCAGTTAGGTAGCGAACATGCCGAGCGTACCGGCGAATATCTCGAAGGTATCGCCCGTATCTGGCAGCAGGACGATTTGCCCGCAGAACTGGAGGCGTACATCAATGTGGTAAAACACTTCAACCGTAGCGGCCAGTTGCGTTACTACCCCGGTTCGCCGTTGATTGCTCGCCAGCTACTGCGCGAACAAGACAGCCTGCAACTGACCGAACTGCACCCGAGCGATTACCCGTTGCTGCGTTCTGGATTTCAGAAAGACAGCCGTGCACGCGTCGAAAAAGCCGACGGTTTCCAGCAACTTAAGGCCAAACTGCCGCCGGTTTCTCGCCGTGGTTTAATCCTTATCGACCCGCCGTATGAAATGAAAACTGACTATCAGGCGGTGGTCAGCGGGATAGCAGAAGGTTACAAACGTTTCGCCACTGGCACTTACGCATTGTGGTATCCGGTGGTGCTGCGCCAGCAAATTAAGCGCATGATCCACGACCTGGAAGCGACCGGCATTCGCAAAATTCTGCAAATTGAACTGGCGGTGCTGCCAGACAGCGATCGCCGTGGCATGACCGCTTCCGGCATGATTGTGATTAACCCGCCGTGGAAGCTGGAACAGCAGATGAATAACGTGCTGTCGTGGCTGCACAGCAAACTGGTTCCGGCAGGTACCGGGCACGCCACCGTAAGCTGGATCGTGCCGGAGTAATTGCAGCCATTGCTGGCACCTATTACGTCTCGCGCTACAATCGCGGTAATCAACGATAAGGACAATATGTCATGACTAAACACTATGATTACATCGCCATCGGCGGCGGCAGCGGCGGTATCGCCTCCATCAACCGCGCGGCTATGTACGGCCAGAAATGCGCACTGATTGAAGCCAAAGAGCTGGGCGGCACCTGCGTGAACGTCGGCTGCGTGCCGAAAAAAGTGATGTGGCACGCGGCGCAAATCCGTGAAGCGATCCATATGTACGGCCCTGATTATGGTTTCGATACCACCATCAACAAGTTCAACTGGGAAACGTTGATCGCCAGCCGTACCGCCTATATCGACCGTATTCATACTTCCTATGAAAACGTGCTCGGTAAAAATAACGTTGATGTAATCAAAGGCTTTGCCCGCTTCGTTGATGCCAAAACGCTGGAAGTTAACGGCGAAACCATCACGGCCGATCATATTCTGATCGCCACCGGCGGTCGTCCGAGCCACCCGGATATTCCAGGCGTGGAATACGGTATTGATTCCGATGGCTTCTTCGCCCTTCCTGCTTTGCCAGAGCGCGTGGCGGTTGTTGGCGCGGGTTACATCGCCGTTGAGCTGGCTGGCGTGATTAACGGCCTCGGCGCGAAAACGCATCTGTTTGTGCGTAAACATGCGCCGCTGCGCAGCTTCGACCCGATGATCTCTGAAACGCTGGTCGAAGTGATGAACGCCGAAGGCCCACAGTTGCATACCAACGCCATCCCGAAAGCGGTAGTGAAAAATGCCGATGGTAGCCTGACGCTGGAGCTGGAAGATGGTCGCAGTGAAACGGTGGATTGCCTGATTTGGGCGATTGGTCGCGAGCCTGCCAATGACAACATCAACCTCGAAGCCGCTGGCGTTAAAACCAACGAAAAAGGCTATATCGTCGTCGATAAATATCAAAACACCAATATTGAAGGTATTTACGCGGTGGGCGATAACACGGGTGCAGTGGAACTGACACCGGTGGCAGTTGCAGCGGGTCGCCGTCTCTCTGAACGCCTGTTTAATAACAAGCCGGATGAGCATCTGGATTACAGCAACATTCCGACCGTGGTCTTCAGCCATCCGCCGATTGGTACTGTTGGTTTAACGGAACCGCAGGCGCGCGAGCAGTACGGCGACGATCAGGTGAAAGTGTATAAATCCTCTTTCACCGCGATGTATACCGCCGTCACCACTCACCGCCAGCCGTGCCGCATGAAGCTGGTGTGCGTTGGGCCAGAAGAGAAGATTGTCGGTATTCACGGCATTGGCTTTGGTATGGACGAAATGTTGCAGGGCTTCGCGGTGGCGCTGAAGATGGGCGCAACCAAAAAAGACTTCGACAATACCGTCGCCATTCACCCAACGGCGGCAGAAGAGTTCGTGACCATGCGTTAAATGTTAAAGGGCTAAGAGTAGTGTGCTCTTAGCCCTTAATTACGTTTCCGCTATCAGTTCAGAAGCTGAAGCAGAAAGCGGATCAGTTCCAGCAGCGCAATTAACGCCCCAAGAACGATGATTGCTTTATCAATCACCCGTTTTCTCCATGCGATGGAGTGAGAATGCATCCGCTTACTCATCCACTGCCTGTCACGGCGCATGCCTCATTGTTAGATGTGGGCAATCTCACTCCGGCCAGAGCATCAGTTAACGGCACCACCCGTACTTCTGACCAGGACTTTGAAAGCGTTTATGCGCATTGCCAGAGTGAAAATGCCTCAGAGCTAACTGGATAATCATACAGTGTAATTAGGCTAAATAACCAGCATAACCTTGCAATAGTTTCAGTATGGTATTAGCATTGATGCGTTAGATGATGGCATTCTCACTCCAGCCAGAGCCACCAACTCTGGGCTGAAGAGTAAAAAAACCGACGCGAAGTCGGTTTTTTTACGTCCGGATTCGGACAAGGCTTGGTACGGCAGCGACCCGATGAAAGTATATAAATCCTCTTTCACCACCATGTATAGCAAACTGTCCCTTCTCCAGCTGAAGAAATCGCTAACGCTTGCAATATTAGCCACTGGCTAATAGTATTGAACCGTTAGATGTGGGCATTCTCACTCCAGCCAGAGCCACCAACTCAGGCTGAAGAGTAAAAAACCGACGCAAAGTCGGTTTTTTTACGTCCTGATTCAAACCGCCTTTCAAATGAATAGCCAACTCAAAATTCACACCTATTACCTTCCTCTGCACTTACACATTCGTTAAGTCATATATGTTTTTGACTTATCCGCTTCGAAGAGAGACACTACCTGCAACAATCAGGAGCGCAATATGTCATTTCTGTTACCCGGTAATGACTCCAACTTACTGATAGTGTTTTATGTTCAGATAATGCCCGATGACCTTGTCATGCAGCTCCACCGATTTTGAGAACGACAGTGACTTCCGTACCAGCCTTGCCAGATGTTGTCTCAGATTCAGATTATGTCGCTCAATGCGCTGAGTGTAACGCTTGCTGATAACGTGCAGCTTTCCCTTCAGGCGTGATTCATACAGCGGCCAGCCATCCGTCATCCATACCACGACCTCAAAGGCCGACAGCAGGCTCAGAAGACGCTCCAGTGTGGCCAGAGTGCGTTCACCGAAGACGTGCGCCACAACCGTCCTCCGTATCCTGTCATACGCGTAAAACAGCCAGCGCTGACGTGATTTAGCACCGACGTAGCCCCAATGTTCGTCCATTTCAGCGCAGACAATCACATCACTGCCCGGTTGTATGCGCGAGGTTACCGACTGCGGCCTGAGTTTTTTAAGTGACGTAAAACCGTGTTGAGGCCAACGCCCATAATGCGTGCACTGGCGCGACATCCGACGCCATTCATGGCCATATCAATGATTTTCTGGTGCGTACCGGGCTGAGAGGCGGTGTAAGTGAACTGTAGTTGCCATGTTTTACGGCAATGAGAGCAGAGATAGCGCTGATGTCCGGCAGTGCTTTTGCCGTTACGCACCACGCCTTCAGTAGCGGAGCAGGAAGGACATCTGATGGAAATGGAAGCCACGCAAGCACCTTAAAATCACCATCATACACTAAATCAGTAAGTTGGCAGCATTACCCTGTTACCCATCCAATTGTTCAAAATTCTTGCTGATGAAACCCGTCTGGGCATCGTTTTACTGCTTAGCGAACTGGGAGAGTTATGCGTCTGCGATCTCTGCACTGCCCTCGATCAGTCGCAGCCCAAGATATCCCGCCATCTGGCATTGCTGCGTGAAAGCGGGCTATTGCTGGACCGCAAGCAAGGTAAGTGGGTTCATTACCGCTTATCGCCGCATATTCCAGCATGGGCGGCGAAAATTATTGATGAAGCCTGGCGATGTGAACAGGAAAAGATTCAGGCAATTGTCCGCAACCTGGCCAGACAAAACTGTTCCGGAGACAGTAAGAACATTTGCAGTTAAAAATTTAGCTAAACACATATGGATTTGCACATGTGTTTTATCCGGGAGGCATTATGTTACTGGCAGGCGCTATCTTTGTCCTGACCATCGTATTGGTTATCTGGCAGCCGAAAGGTTTAGGCATCGGCTGGAGTGCAACGCTCGGCGCGGTACTGGCGTTGGTTACGGGCGTGG
Organism: Shigella flexneri; assembly: GCA_048288465.1. Classification (GTDB taxonomy): domain Bacteria; phylum Pseudomonadota; class Gammaproteobacteria; order Enterobacterales; family Enterobacteriaceae; genus Enterobacter; species Enterobacter flexneri_B. The sequence goes on from CP182556.1 coordinate 3,523,509, forward strand.
TTCATCCGGGTGATATTCCGGTGGTGTGGAATATCGTCTGGAACGCGACGGCGGCGTTTATTGCCGTCATTATCATCAGCCTGCTGCTGGATGAGTCCGGCTTTTTTGAATGGGCAGCGCTGCACGTTTCACGCTGGGGCAATGGACGCGGTCGCTTGCTGTTTACCTGGATTGTCCTGCTCGGTGCCGCCGTTGCGGCCCTGTTTGCCAATGATGGCGCGGCGCTTATTTTGACGCCGATTGTCATCGCCATGCTGCTGGCTTTAGGATTCAGTAAAGGCACGACGCTGGCGTTCGTGATGGCGGCCGGATTCATTGCCGATACCGCCAGCCTGCCGCTTATTGTCTCCAACCTGGTGAATATCGTTTCCGCTGATTTCTTTGGCCTCGGCTTTCGCGAATACGCCTCGGTGATGGTGCCGGTGGATATCGCCGCGATTGTTGCCACGCTGGTGATGCTACATCTCTATTTTCGCAAAGATATTCCGCAGAACTACGATATGGCGCTGCTGAAATCTCCCGCAGAAGCGATCAAAGATCCTGCTACGTTCAAAACTGGCTGGGTTGTTTTACTGCTTCTGCTGGTGGGATTTTTCGTCCTGGAACCGCTCGGCATTCCGGTGAGCGCCATTGCAGCTGTGGGCGCACTGATATTATTTGTCGTCGCTAAACGCGGTCATGCGATTAATACGGGTAAAGTCCTGCGCGGTGCCCCCTGGCAGATTGTCATCTTCTCGCTCGGCATGTATCTGGTGGTTTATGGCCTGCGCAATGCCGGATTAACGGAATATCTTTCTGGCGTACTCAACGTGCTGGCGGATAACGGCCTGTGGGCCGCGACGCTCGGCACCGGATTCCTCACCGCCTTCCTCTCTTCTATTATGAACAATATGCCGACGGTACTGGTTGGCGCGTTGTCCATTGATGGCAGCACGGCATCTGGCGTTATCAAAGAAGCGATGGTTTATGCCAACGTGATTGGCTGCGATTTGGGGCCGAAAATTACCCCGATTGGTAGCCTGGCAACGCTGCTCTGGCTGCACGTACTTTCGCAGAAGAATATGACTATCAGCTGGGGATATTACTTCCGTACAGGGATTATCATGACCCTGCCTGTGCTGTTTGTGACGCTGGCTGCGCTGGCGCTACGTCTCTCTTTCACTTTGTAATGAGATACTGATATGAGCAACATTACCATTTATCACAACCCGGCCTGCGGCACGTCGCGTAATACGCTGGAGATGATCCGCAACAGCGGCACAGAACCGACCATTATCCATTATCTGGAAACTCCGCCAACGCGCGATGAACTGGTCAAACTCATTGCCGATATGGGGATTTCCGTACGCGCGCTGCTGCGTAAAAACGTCGAACCGTATGAGGAGCTGGGCCTTGCGGAAGATAAATTTACTGACGATCGGTTAATCGACTTTATGCTTCAGCACCCGATTCTGATTAATCGCCCGATTGTGGTGACGCCGCTGGGAACTCGCCTGTGCCGCCCTTCAGAAGTGGTGCTGGAAATTCTGCCAGATGCGCAAAAAGGCGCATTCTCCAAGGAAGATGGCGAGAAAGTGGTTGATGAAGCGGGTAAGCGCCTGAAATAAAGCGGCGATATCCACTGCCGATAGTTGGTAAAGTGCGCTTTGTTTATGTCGGATGCGACGCTAACGCGTCTTATCCGACCTACAAAACCGTGCAAATTCAGGTAATGCTGCCAACTTACTAATTTAGTGTATGATGGTGATTTTAAGGTGCTTGCGTGGCTTCCATTTCCATCAGATGTCCTTCCTGCTCCGCTACTGAAGGCGTGGTGCGTAACGGCAAAAGCACTGCCGGACATCAGCGCTATCTCTGCTCTCATTGCCGTAAAACATGGCAACTACAGTTCACTTACACCGCCTCTCAGCCCGGTACGCACCAGAAAATCATTGATATGGCCATGAATGGCGTCGGATGTCGCGCCAGTGCACGCATTATGGGCGTTGGCCTCAACACGGTTTTACGTCACTTAAAAAACTCAGGCCGCAGTCGGTAACCTCGCGCATACAACCGGGCAGTGATGTGATTGTCTGCGCTGAAATGGACGAACATTGGGGCTACGTCGGTGCTAAATCACGTCAGCGCTGGCTGTTTTACGCGTATGACAGGATACGGAGGACGGTTGTGGCGCACGTCTTCGGTGAACGCACTCTGGCCACACTGGAGCGTCTTCTGAGCCTGCTGTCGGCCTTTGAGGTCGTGGTATGGATGACGGATGGCTGGCCGCTGTATGAATCACGCCTGAAGGGAAAGCTGCACGTTATCAGCAAGCGTTACACTCAGCGCATTGAGCGACATAATCTGAATCTGAGACAACATCTGGCAAGGCTGGTACGGAAGTCACTGTCGTTCTCAAAATCGGTGGAGCTGCATGACAAGGTCATCGGGCATTATCTGAACATAAAACACTATCAGTAAGTTGGAGTCATTACCGCCGCAGAGATGTTTGTGTTTCTCGCCGTCGAGCTTTCGTTGCTGTTTATAGTGATTAGTGCCGGTGTCAGCCTGATAAGACAAAAGGTGCCAGACCATAAAATCCAGCAGATGATGGGGGCCAGAAAAGGGAGAGGCTATCTCCTGGCTGCTCTGTTGGGAGCCGTTACCCCGTTCTGTAGTTGCTCGACAATACCCATGTTACGTGGATTGTTGTCAGCGAAAGCCGGGTTTGGTCCGACTCTCACTTTTTTATTTGTTTCACCATTACTTAATCCCATTATCGTCGGACTAATGTGGATGACCTTTGGTTGGAAAGTCACCTTGTTGTACGCGATTATCGCAGCCGGCGTCTCCGTTCTTGCCAGTATTATCCTGGATTCTCTGGGGTTTGAACGTCATATCATTGCCAGTAAAAGCTCATCAGCAAATTGTTGTGCTCCAGCAAAAACTTCGCCGGGAACGACATATACGCCCATAAAAGTGAGTTGTTGTAGTCCAGCGGCTAAAGCCATTGAGAACCCCGTAGTTACCTGTTGCAGTACCAAAGCTGTAGTAAGTATTAATCCCATAAAACTAGCCACCAAAGATGCGTTGCAACAGTTTAAAGATGTACTGCCATATCTTTTGTTAGGAGTATTAATAGGATCTTTTATTTATGGCTTTATTCCCTCAGCGTGGATTGCCGCTCATGCAGGAGCAGATAATCCCTTCGCCATCCCATTAAGCGCCGTTGTCGGTATTCCGCTGTATATCCGGGCTGAGGCGGTTATCCCTCTGGCATCTGTTCTGATGACAAAAGGAATGGGTCTGGGAGCATTAATGGCATTAATCATCGGCAGTGCCGGCGCAAGCCTGACGGAAGTGATATTACTTAAATCAATGTTCAGAATGCCGATGATAGCTGCATTCCTGACGGTTATATTAGGTATGGCTATCTTGATGGGCTATTTGACTCAATTGCTATTTTAAATAGATGCCAGCAGTAAACTATAAGATGCATAGTTAGTGCCATATCCTTCTAAGTAGAAAATCATAGACAGGATAATCCTTAAAAATCACAAATGATTTAACTAATGCATTGAGAATGATGACGGCTCGGTCAACAAGTCATCAACAGACAATAACCACGTAATCATGCTTCTCTGACATTTTATCGGAGAAGCAATGACTCTTTGTCTCAGTACCCTCCTCCTTTTTAAAAGGCAGATTTCAGTCGCTAATACAACACATTTTTAAATACACTTTAACCTGGTTCATTATTACACATCTAAAACATCACAAAAATATTACTTCACACACTATCGGAGAACATAATAACTTTTTAAAATGAGCGTTTTTTGATAGTTGTTAACGTTTTCCTTTACGATACTATCACTGCCCTTTTTTTATACACAAATATTACCGGGTGGAAATGAAAGGGAATTTAAAGGTAATTATATCAGGAAGATATAACGCATTATATTTATTGTGTGTAGAAGAAAATCCATTCCTGTTCTAATTATCCAATTTAAAAACATTAGCATAAAACAGATGATGAATAAGGAATGTTATGTCAATTGACTTTACCCCAGGTATAATAAATACATATCACGGCGATATTTATAACTGCACAACAAATACCGATAATGTTAAAACGCCAGACACACCGAAGTGGCCTTGTGATAATTGGGAAGAACAACAACCCATTAATTCCACATTCTCTGGAGAAGGATACAACCCTGAACAATTTGATTTAGCGCAACAACAACTCCAACAAATTAATGCATGCCACACGAACACCACATATACAAATGCAGACTACTCAAAAGTTGTGGTTCAACTTGTAAGTCTTATTAATAACATTGAAACGATAAGTTCGACACCACTTACGCAACAGACACAATCAATACTTAATCAGATTCATAACATTAGATACGAAAAGGATAAGGATTCTGTATGTCAAATCATTGTTGTCGTTAATCCAGAACCCAACAATCCAATCATAACTAAAATTCTCGTAGAAGAAGGAATACCCGAAAGATTCAGTGTCCAAACCGTTTCTTCCGATAATAAAAATTTTGCTGGGCAACGAGCTGACTTACCAACTGATATAAGAGACATTCAAAGCTTGTACTTAAAAATGGCGAAGCTGTATATTGAGCACAGTAAAAATGAAAATAGGATGGAAGCCCTTGCTGGATGCGACTTTATTGATTTCAACATGACAGGGCAAGATATGTCCAAGCTAGTCCTAACCTTATCAAAATTTTATTTTGAAGATCTACTTAATATAAATTTCACTGACGCAAATTTATTTAACACTATTTTTTCACACAAGGAAAATCCCATCCCCAAACTACATAAATATGAACAACATCTTGACAAACAAATCAATGGTTTGTTTTCTACATTGTTAACTATTAATGACAACTCTTTACGCGCGAAAGCGGAAATTGCTTCGAGAATAATTGATTTCTTAGAGGCAAAGGTAGTGAATCTTTCATTTGATGACATATTAAAATATAAGCAAGAGTTCAAAAAAATATGTTATAAACAACTTCAAGAGTTTACAACACCCTCTCTATACAATAAAATTCAAAAATGGGCAACAATGTCTAAAAATGAATTCATAGAATTTCATTACGAGACACTTCAACCCGAAAAGATTTCATACCCCTTTTATTTAAAGAGAGATCTGCCTAATGAAAAAGATATAAATTATGGGGTGGAAATAGAAATACCATCTGGCAAAAGAATTCGCTTATCAAATCATTATCAGAATATAATACCATAATATTGATTATTAGCACTTTATAATCATTGAATAAAAATAGATTTTATGTAATTTTAAAACAAAGGGTTATATTATTGGGCGATGGATACTCATACCACGCCCCAAAATAACGGAATTGAACTAAACAGAAGGGATATAAACATCAGACAGGTTTACGTTACTATCAGGCATATCACCTCAGAATCAGATGAAAACTATAAAGAAATATCTATTATGGTTTTAATATTTGTTGATAAGGATAGTAACATGAACATGACAAAAGGTGCACTCATCCTCAGCCTTTCATTTTTGCTTGCCGCATGTAGTTCAATTCCGCAAAATATCAAAGGCAATAACCAACCTGATATTCAAAAAAGTTTTGTTGCTGTTCATAACCAGCCGGGGTTATATGTTGGTCAACAAGCGCGCTTTGGTGGGAAGGTTATCAACGTTATCAATGGCAAAACGGATACGTTGTTAGAAATCGCTGTATTACCGTTGGATAGCTATGCGAAGCCTGATATTGAAGCCAACTATCAGGGCCGACTGCTCGCCAGACAAAGCGGCTTCCTTGATCCAGTGAACTATCGTAATCACTTTGTTACCATCCTCGGTACCATTCAGGGTGAACAACCAGGCTTTATCAATAAAGTCCCGTATAACTTCCTGGAAGTGAATATGCAGGGCATCCAGGTGTGGCATTTGAGAGAAGTGGTTAATACCACCTATAACCTGTGGGATTACGGCTATGGTGCATTCTGGCCGGAACCGGGCTGGGGTGCGCCTTACTACACCAATGCGGTGAGTCAGGTAACACCTGAGCTGGTCAAATAACACCACCGAAAGATGCAGATGCTTTCTCAGCATCTGCATCATGTATTACATAAAATTAATATACAGTAAGCTAACTATTATTATTATAAGCCCTGTCCTGTTAATTACCTTTGGCAAACTGATTATAAAGTTAATGTCCGCACCAGGAGTCGGTTATGTTTCTTATAATTACCAGGGATACGATGTTCTTCACCGCGATGAAAAACATTCTGAGTAAAGGTAATGTCGTTCATATACAGAACGAAGAAGAGATCGACGTAATGTTGCATCAGAATGCCTTCGTCATTATTGATACATTAATGAATAATGTATTTCATTCTAATTTTCTCACTCAAATTGAACGATTAAAACCTGTCCATGTCATTGTTTTCTCCCCCTTTAATATTAAACGCTGTCTGGGGAAAGTACCGGTGACCTTTGTTCCGCGGACTATCACTATCATTGATTTTGTCGCACTCATCAATGGCAGTTACTGCTCTGTGCCTGAAGCGAATGTGTCACTTTCGCGCAAGCAACATCAGGTTCTGAGCTGCATTGCGAATCAAATGACAACTGAAGATATTCTGGAGAAACTGAAAATATCGCTAAAAACGTTCTACTGCCATAAACACAATATCATGATGATCCTCAATCTTAAGCGGATCAATGAGCTGGTACGCCATCAGCATATTGATTATCTGGTGTGAATTTCAGGCTTACGGTGAGTCTGGCTACGCTGCCACACAGATTAGCTAATTGAAACGCCTTTCACCCCTGCCATACCTTTTAATAATCGCAACAGGTCTTCTATCAACGTTGTGGCATGAAGCTGGATATCAATGGCGACCACTTCATGATCTTCATTTTCCTGCAACGAAACTAAATCAGTTTTTATTTTTTGCTGCTTAAACCAGTCGAGCATTGATACCGTATTACCGTTCACTAATGTCAGCTGTAAATGGTAATTTTTGTTCATCAGGCGGAAGGTTAATTGATGGAAGACTTCCAGCACCAACAAGGTCATCACTGAACCATAAATACCCAGTTCGTACATACCGCTGCCAATAACCATACCTATGCGGCGGTCACCCAGATATCCGCTGCCGTCGTCAGACCTACAATATTTTGGTTACGAACGAGAATGTTACCTGCACCGATAAACCCGACGCCCGTCACCACCTGAGCAGCAATACGGCTGGGGTCGAGTCCGACGTGATCTAAAGACAGCACGTCAGCAAAACCATATTTCGAAACAATCATAAACAGGGCGCTTCCCATGCCAATTAATACATGTGTGCGTAACCCTGCTCCTTTGCCGCGCATTTGCCTTTCCATGCCAATAGCGCCACAGGCAATTGCCGCGAGTATAAGACGTATAATAAATTCTGCTGTCATATAAAGTTAAAAGGAGCAGCAAGATGGCTCAGACTTGCTACTCCTTTTTACTTGCACCTTATTAATCGGCAAGTCATTAGATGCTTGATTTTTGAAGGTATACAAATTTTTGCCGGGTTTTTCTTACAGTATTCTATTACTTTAGGAATTTGAGTGAGATCGGTTTCATTTAAAGTAACGGTATCGCCACCTTTATATACTGTTTCTTCTTCACGTAGCATCCACCATGCAACGGGGTCATTGCTTTTGGATCAGATTAATAATTCCTGCAGGTCAGATCTTTAGCGGATTCATCGGCTGCCAGCGCAGATTGTGTGTTTACCAGTGACAAAGCCGCTACAGCGCCCAGTACAAATTTTGCTTTACGGAGAGATGAGATATTTCATTTCTGTAGCCCATTCAATATAGAGATATCAATACGAACAGGAGGAATAGCTGCTTTTAAAGAAGATATTCCGGCCTGTTCAATATGCAAGGAAGTACGATGTAACGCATTCCCGGAATTACATATCTTTCTTAATTTTGTCCCATTCGCCTTTAACTTTATCTTTAAAGTTGGCTTGTTTATCCTGAGTACAAGCCTGAACGATAGCTGGGGTTACGGTTGCAATACCCTGAACATCTAAAACCGCATCTTCTGGTTTATCTTTGTTGTTCAGCGCTTCAGCAAAACCAACTGCAGTTGGCTGGAAGGATTCGTCCACAGCCAGGAAATCTTCACAGGTCCATGAGTTGACCGGTTTTTTGTTATCAGCTGCTTTTTGCGCATCCGCTGCATTGCTCACAACTGGCAGAAGAAGCAGACCACCAAGAATAACGCCTAATACTTTTTTCATCGTAATATCCTCAACTATAAAGTGAAAGAGCCGTCACGAATCAATTTCGACACTGAGGTTATAACCTGGTTTTCTGTATATGTCATGTTGATGGAAAATATCAAAATCAGATATTTTTATTTCAATACAATGAGTTACAGATGCATCAGATACTGCAATTAGGAAATTTTTATTAAATCGACTGCATTCTTAGACGCGTTTTTGGCATAGATTGATAGCAGGGGATTTTCTTCTTAATTTTATAGGGTGGTTCTATGTTATATATAGATAAGGCAACAATTTTGAAGTTTGATCTGGAGATGCTGAAAAAGCATCGCAGAGCAATCCAGTTTATTGCCGTGCTGCTGTTTATCGTCGGGTTGCTGTGTATCAGTTTCCCGTTCGTCTCTGGCGATATTTTAAGCACAGTAGTGGGTGCATTATTAATCTGCTCGGGTATTGCGCTTATTGTCGGGTTATTCAGCAACCGCAGTCATAATTTCTGGCCGGTATTATCCGGTTTCCTCGTCGCAGTCGCCTATTTATTGATCGGCTATTTCTTCATCCGTGCACCGGAGCTGGGCATTTTTGCCATTGCGGCATTTATTGCCGGTTTGTTCTGTGTTGCAGGGGTTATTCGCCTGATGAGTTGGTATCGTCAGCGTTCAATGAAAGGCAGCTGGCTACAGCTCGTTATTGGTGTGCTGGATATCGTCATTGCCTGGATATTCCTTGGTGCAACGCCGATGGTGTCTGTAACGCTGGTTTCCACACTGGTGGGAATTGAACTGATATTTAGCGCCGCCAGCCTGTTCAGCTTCGCCAGTTTGTTCGTTAAGCAGCAATAATTACCCCGGTTGTCACCCGGATCATAGTCACTTGATGTGACTATGATCCGATTAATACTCTCTCCGCTACGCAGTGTTGTAGATCAATTGCGCACTATCATTGAAATAATTACCTGCTAGTGATTATTTCAACCTACTGAATTTCATCTAATTTTTTTCACTCCATGGCAAATTAGCCATTTCAAACATTATCATGGCTGATATTTTCCGTAGTCAGGTTTAATGTTTTAAAAGTGCTGTGGGAAAGTGAACAAAGAGTTCCGTAAGCGTTGATGCTATGGGCGGTTAAATAAGTAATCCGGGTTCATTTTTTTGCAACTGGCGTTGATTACATTGCATAAATATCCGTGTCTCCAGACGCTATATAAAAACCTGAAGACATGAATGCGTTATTTACTCAGGTAATTTCAATGCGTTAAAAGAAAGCTGGCAATCCAATTGCCAGCTTAAGTCGAAACAAGGAGACTCGATATTTAAATCGGATTACATTTTAACTTTAGTAATATTCTTCAGAGATCACAAACTGGTTATTGATAACTTATTCTTGGGCAGTAATCCGCAAACGTTAACTTTTTGTTTACTATTTACAAGCTGATAACAACCAGGAATCTTACTTAGGATCAATATATGGAGTGCGTGATGGATAAATCTGAAGTATTGATTAGTGTTAATAGACGTATTAGTTCACGAAGGGCAAAGTTCTTATAGGCGTTTACTATATTGAACAACGATTCGGACAAGGATGTAAATAATGAAAAGGATGACATGTTCGAAACGATAACGGCTAAGGAGCAAGTTATGATTTTTCTCATGACGAAAGATTCTTTTCTTTTACAGGGCTTTTGGCAGTTGAAAGATAATCACGAAATGATAAAAATCAATTCCCTGTCAGAGATCAAAAAAGTAGGCAATAAACCCTTCAAGGTTATCATTGATACCTATCACAATCATATCCTTGATGAAGAAGCGATTAAATTTCTGGAGAAATTAGATGCCGAGAGAATTATTGTTTTGGCACCTTATCACATCAGTAAACTAAAAGCTAAAGCGCCTATTTATTTTGTTAGCCGCAAAGAAAGTATCAAAAATCTTCTTGAGATTACTTATGGTAAACACTTGCCCCATAAGAATTCACAATTATGTTTTTCACATAATCAGTTCAAAATTATGCAACTGATTCTGAAAAATAAAAATGAAAGCAATATCACGTCGACGCTCAATATTTCGCAACAAACATTAAAGATTCAGAAATTCAACATTATGTACAAGCTGAAACTAAGACGTATGAGCGACATCGTCACCCTGGGTATCACATCTTATTTTTAGTCAGGACATAAGCAACTGAAATTGATGGCTGGCATGACGAGGGATGCAGATGCTGATTTCATTACCCCCGGTGATTACTAAAGGAGAGGCTAAAACGACTTGATTCCCCTGGTATGTGTATCCACCAGTAGAACCCTTCGTTGCCCGAATGCTGGCAGGAACTGTTGGCAGAACGGCAACATTTTTTTTGTCGTTGACCTCACCATGTCGATCACTGTGCCTGTATCCCACCTTACTGGCTGACAACCCCACTATGCCGCTGGTCTGTAAATCCCTCATATCTCTCCTCGCGCGCAATTTAAAGAACCGTTATTTCTCAAGAATTTTCAGGGACTAAAATGAACAGAAGAAGAAAGCTGTTAATACCGTTGTTATTCTGCGGCGCGATGCTCACCGCCTGCGATGACAAATCGGCGGAAAACGCCGCCGCCATGACGCCTGAGGTCGGTGTCGTCACACTCTCCCCTGGTTCGGTCAATGTGTTGAGCGAATTGCCCGGTAGAACCGTTCCTTATGAAGTTGCCGAGATACGTCCCCAGGTGGGCGGTATTATCATTAAACGCAACTTTATCGAAGGCGATAAAGTGAACCAGGGCGATTCGCTGTATCAGATTGATCCTGCACCTTTACAGGCCGAGCTAAACTCCGCCAAAGGCTCGCTGGCAAACCACTGTCTTAGCCAGCAATGCCCGCATCACCTTTAACCGCCAAGGCATCGTTGCTGAAGACCAACTACGTAGCCGTCAGGTTTACCGACACCGCGCGCACCCATCTGATAAAGCAGAAGCCAATGTCACCGTCGCCAAGCGGCTGTTGAACAGGCGACGAAATAAATCTGCAATACGCAATGTCGCCTCACCGATTACGGGCGTCAGCGGGAAATCGTCGGTGACCGTCGGCGCACTCGTTACCGCTAATCAGGCAGATTCGCTGGTTACCGTACAACGTCTGGACCCGATTTATGTCGATCTCACGCAGTCGGTGCAAGATTTCTTACGCATGAAAGAAGAGGTCGCCAGTGGGCAAATCAAACAGGTTCAGGGCAGTACGCCAGTACAGCTCAATCTGGAAAATGGTAAACGTTACAGCCAGACCGGCACGCTGAAATTCTCCGACCCGACGGTTGATGAAACCACGGGCTCCGTGACGTTACGGGCGATTTTCCCCAACCCAAATGGTGACTTGCTGCCTGGCATGTATGTCACGGCATTAGTGGATGAAGGTAGCCGCCAGAATGTATTTATGACTAGGTAATTTATTCAAGATAACCGGGAATGGGTAAAAAAAGACGGGATTTGATGGGATTCAATAAGTTATGCGCCGATTGCATTCAAGATAAAACGAGTTAAAAATGCTCAATGCTTCGATATCGATAAAACGGTAATGACTCCAACTTACTGATAGTGTTTTATGTTCAGATAATGCCCGATGACCTTGTCATGCAGCTCCACCGATTTTGAGAACGACAGTGACTTCCGTACCAGCCTTGCCAGATGTTGTCTCAGATTCAGATTATGTCGCTCAATGCGCTGAGTGTAACGCTTGCTGATAACGTGCAGCTTTCCCTTCAGGCGTGGTTCATACAGCGGCCAGCCATCCGTCATCCATACCACGACCTCAAAGGCCGACAGCAGGCTCAGAAGACGCTCCAGTGTGGCCAGAGTGCGTTCACCGAAGACGTGCGCCACAACCGTCCTCCGTATCCTGTCATACGCGTAAAACAGCCAGCGCTGACGTGATTTAGCACCGACGTAGCCCCAATGTTCGTCCATTTCAGCGCAGACAATCACATCACTGCCCGGTTGTATGCGCGAGGTTACCGACTGCGGCCTGAGTTTTTTAAGTGACGTAAAACCGTGTTGAGGCCAACGCCCATAATGCGTGCACTGGCGCGACATCCGACGCCATTCATGGCCATATCAATGATTTTCTGGTGCGTACCGGGCTGAGAGGCGGTGTAAGTGAACTGTAGTTGCCATGTTTTACGGCAATGAGAGCAGAGATAGCGCTGATGTCCGGCAGTGCTTTTGCCGTTACGCACCACGCCTTCAGTAGCGGAGCAGGAAGGACATCTGATGGAAATGGAAGCCACGCAAGCACCTTAAAATCACCATCATACACTAAATCAGTAAGTTGGCAGCATTACCCATGATTGCGGCGAGAGCAGGATTGAATGTTCTGAAATGAAAAACAACACGAAATCCGTATTTTTATAAATTCCATGGATATTAGTGCGTTATATTTTTTGACAGGTTAATAAACGTGATCCACCGCACGCTTTGTCGCCCACCAGGCGGAGCGAATGACTACCCTTAAAGAAAAGCCCGATAATTAGCGACGAATTTCGGAGGTTGGATCCTTATGCTCAATCAGAAAATTCAAAACCCTTATCCAGACCAACTGATGATCGAAGTCGATCTCCGCTATGAGCTGGACCCGTATGAATTAAAACTGGATGAGATGATCGAGGCAGAACCGGAACCGAGATGATTGAAGGGCTGCCCGCCTCTGACGCGCTGACGCCTGCCGATCGCTATCTGGAACTGTTCGAGCATGTTCAGTCGGCGAAAATTTTCCCCGACAGTAAAACCTTTCCCGACTGCGCACCCAAAATGGACCCGCTGGATATTTTAATCCGCTACCGTAAAGTGCGCCGTCATCGTGATTTTGACTTGCGCAAGTTTGTTGAAAATCACTTCTGGCTGCCGGAGGTCTACTCCAGCGAGTATGTATTGGACCCGCAAAATTCCCTGAAAGAGCATATCGACCAGCTGTGGCCGGTGCTAACCCGCGAACCACAGGATCACATTCCGTGGTCTTCTCTCTGGCGCTGCCGCAGTCAGATCGTCCCGGGCGGCCGTTTAGCGAAACCTACTATGGGACTCCTATTTCACCATGCTGGGCTGGCGGAAAGTGGTCGGGAAGATTTGCTGAAATGCATGGCCGATAACTTCGCCTGGATGATCGAAAACTATGGTCACATCCCCAACGGCAACCGCACCTATTATTTGAGCCTATCGCAACCACCGGTTTTTGTGCTGATGGTGGAGTTGTTTGAAGAAGATGGTGTACGCGGTGCGCGCCGCGATCTCGACCACCTTAAATGGAATATGCCTTCTGGATGGACGGTGCAGAATCGTGATCCCGAATCAGGCCTATCGCCATGTTGTGCGGATGCCGGACGGATCGCTGCTCAACCGTTATTCGGACGATCGCGACACGCCGCGTGACGAATCCTGCTTGAGGACGTCAAAACCGCGAAACATTCTGGTCGCCCGCCCGACGAGGTGTACCGCGATTTACGCGCGGGAGCGGCCTCAGGTTGGGATTACTTTTCCCGTTGGCTGCGTGATACTGGTCGTCTGGCGAGCATTCGCACCACCCAGTTCATCCCCATCGATTCGAACGCCTTCCTGTTTAAACTGGAGAGCGCCATCGCCAACATCTGGCGCTGAAGGCGAGAAGAGACAGAAGCGCTGTTCCGCCAGAAGGCCAGTGCCCGTCGCGATGCGGCAAACCGTTACCTCTGGGATGATGAAAACGGCATCTACCGCGATGACGACTGGCGACGCGAACAACTGGCGCTGTTTTCCGCTGCCGCCATTGTGCCGCTCTATGTCGGCATGGCGAACGATGAACAGGCCAATTGTCTGGCAAACGCCGTACGCAGCCGGTTACTGACCTGGCGGGAGTCTGGCAAGCCAGTACGAAACCGGTGAACAGTGGGATAAACCCAATGGCTGGGAACCGTTACAACGGATGGCAATTCAGGGATTTAAAATGTATGGCGATGACCTTCTGGCTATGAAATCGCGCGCAGCTGGCTGAAAACGGTGAATCAGTTCTATCTGGAACAGCACAAAATGATTGAGAAATACCAGATTGCCGATGGTGTTCCCGCGAAGGCGGCGGTGGCGAGTATCCGTTGCAGGATGGGTTTGGCTGGACTAACGGTGTGGTACGCCGTTTAATTGGTTTGTACGGGGAATTATAATCTTTCACAGCCAGCCGCTAACTTCCTGCTGGCTGTAAAATTATCCTTTTCTTCAGGAGGAGATATTTAACATCATTGCCGCCTGGGGGCGATTTTTGACTTCCAGACGGCGATACAGGGATTCCAGATGGACTTTTACCGTTCCGGTACTGATATTCAGCGCTCTGCCGATCTCCTTATTTGATTCGCCGCCGCTAACATGGTTAAAATCTCCCGCTGGCGGCGCTAACGATTTGAGATCTTTAATGTCCTTTTCCGGCGTCGTCTGCCAGTCTCAGGCAGAACATCATCCCCATCGCCGCACTATTTACCGCCAACGCAAATGTCTCGACGGTTGAATCACGAGGCACAATGGCCAGCACATTAAAATGGATAACTTCCTGTAACCACCGTTTATTGCAATCCGTCGCCGCGATTAACACCTTAACCTCAGGAAACTGCACCACGGTTTTTTGCAGCAACCAGAGCAAAACTCACCATCCTGATCGCCATCGAGCATAACTAAGGCTTCAGGGTAACTTTCCAGCTTTTGCCATAACTCGTCTGCCTGACTGGCCCCCGAATACTCACTCCTGAATACGCTGCTGTAAACTGATTTTCATTCCATGAATAAATATTGACTGCCTGTCAAACATGACTATTTGCATAACTGAATCTCCACCTGAATACGTTAAAAGACTTAAGTAGTGGAGGTATTACCCGCGAGTAAGAATTCGCCATTTGGCGGTGGCCATTCTCAGAGATGACGCGTAGAAAATAGTTACCGATATAAATAGTTACAGCTAAACGCCTGAAATTACATGTCGAGGGCACTATTTAAAACAATTTTGAGGATTTCCTTATATTGGTGGTTAGTACGCATGCAATTAAAAATGAAACTCCGCGACCACAAGCAAAAATAACAAACGGCAATGAGACAAAAATAAGCACAAATAGCCAACACGTCCTCTATTCACTTTAAAGGGAATCGCTGAAAAATACGCTCTGTTTAGGGGGATTCACCTTTCTCAGAAAGCTATCTGCCCTTTCCTGCTGAGAAATCGCCACATTCGTCATGACAACATTGTGAAACCGGGCATTAGACGTTAGAAAAAACAATAAACAATGCGATATGCGCGTTACTGTTTCGCTGTGAACAACAATCGGTCAAAGAAATGGATAAAATTCACGCAATGCAGTTGTTCATCGAAGTCGCGGAGCTGGAAAGTTTTCCCGCGCGGCGGATTTCTTGCTTTGCCAAAGGGAAGTGTTTCGCGCCAGATACAGGCACTGGAACATCAACTTGGCACCCAGCTTCTCCAGCGCACCACGCGACGGTCAGACTCACGCCAGAAGGCATGACCTATTATCAACGAGCAAAAGATGTGTTGAGTGATCTCAGCGAACTGGACGGTGTGTTTCGACAGGATGCCACCAGTATCAGCGGTAATTACATCGACATCCGCCAGGAATCGCGAAAAGCCTGTTACTGCCGCGCCTGTCGGAATTTCTCTATCTGCATCCGGGATTGAGCTCGAACTGAGTAGCCATGACCGTCCGGTAGATATTCTTCATGATGGTTTTGATTGCGTGATACGCACTGGCGCGTTACCGGAAGATGGCGTTATCGCCCTTCCCCTCGGCAAACTGACCATGGTCAACTGTGCCAGTCCGCACTATCTGACGCGCTTTGGTTATCCGCAAAGCCCCGATGATCTGACTTCACACGCAATAGTGCGTTATACACCGCACCTGGTCTACATCCGTTAGGTTTTGAGGTTGCCAGCGTTAATGGCGTCCAGTGGTTTAAGTCTGGCGGCACGTCGACGGTAACAGTAGCGAAAACGATCTCGCCGCCGGTCTTGCCGGTCTGGGATTATTCAGATCCCGCGCATTGCCGTGCGCGAAGCCCTGCGTGCCGGGCGGCTTATTGAAGTGTTGCCAGGCTACCGTGCCCAGCCGCTCTCCCTTTCGCTGGTTTATCCGCAGCGTCGAAGCTTTCCCGCGTGTAAACCTGTTTATGCAGTGGCTGGCTGGCGTAATGAAAGAGCACCTGACTGACCGACTATACTTTTTAAGAATGACCACGACAGAAGGACAAAGAGCGGATGACGCAGGAAACGAGATCAAACGTCCCACCCAGGATCTGGAGCACGAGCCGATTAAGCAGTTGGATAATAGCGAGAAAGGCGGCAAGGTAGCCAGGCGCTGGAACCGTCACCACCACTGCCGAAAACTCCAACGCCAACCGGTTATTGCGCACCTGATTCGCGCGACAGAACGCTTTAACCATTGGCTGGGTAACCAGTTTGGTGCGGCTATCACCGATTTCTCATTTTTGTCGATGATCCCGATTTTGATGGTGTCGTTTGCCGCAGGGGGCTTTGTGCTGGCCTCCATCCGATTTGCTCCAGGATATCTTCGACGAAATTCTGCAAAACATCAGCGATCCGACGCTAGCCGCCACGTTGAAAAACACCATCAACACCGCCGTTCAGCAGCGTACGACTGTAGGGCTTGTCGGCCTGGCGGTGGCACTTGACTCCGGCATCAACTGGATGGGTAACCTGCGCGAAGCGATTCGTGCCCAGTTACGCGATGTCTGGGAACGCTCGCCGCAAGATCAGGAGAAGTTCTGGGTAAAATATCTGCGTGATTTTATTTCGCTGATTGGTTTGTTGATTGCGCTGATTGTGACGCTTCGATCACCTCGGTTGCCGGTTCGGCGCAGCAAATGATTATTAGCGCCCTGCACCTGAACAGCATTGAGTGGCTGAAACCGACGTGGCGGTTGATTGGCCTGGCGATTTCCATCTTCGCCAACTATCTGCTTTTCTTCTGGATCTTCTGCGGTTGCCGCGCCACCGTCCGCGCAAAAAAGCCCTGATTCGCGGAACATTTCTGGCTGCTATTGGTTTTGAAGTGATTAAAATCGTGATGACCTACACCCTGCCATCGCTGATGAAATCCCCCTCGGCGCAGCATTTGGTTCCGTGCTGGGGCTGATGGCATTTTTCTACTTCTTCGCCCGTTTGACGCTGTTTTGCGCGGCGTGGATTTCCACCGCCGAATATAAGGACGACCCGCGAATGCCGGGAAAACGCAGCCTTGAAATAGGCCGGATGCGGCATAAACGCCTTATCCGGCATACGATTTGATTGTGGCCTGGCTCCGTAGGCCGGAGAAGATGCGCCAGCATCGCATCCGGCTATAATGCACACATTAACCTCTTGAAACTCTTCCCCAGAGCCTCTTCAGCCATCTATTAGGGAGCAAACAATTTCATACCAACTCATAACCCCAGCATATAAATCCAGTCGGTAACTTTTATTTAACCTGAAACCAGTTTTATCCACTATTTATAAAATTATGTGAAGCATTTCATAGAAGAAAATCACTGGCCTAAACATTATCCCCTTTTGCCTGGTTTTGACCATTTCCGCGATTTGTTACACATTGAAATATCACTTTTGCTGTGCGTAATATGGCTATTCGTTAGCCAAAAATTAAGAAAAGATTATGCAAGCAACAGCCACAACACTCGACCACGAGCAAGAATACACGCCATCAACTCGCGTAATAAAGTCCCCGTCGCCTCTCTCATTGGCACGGCCATTGAGTTCTTCGACTTTTACATTTACGCCACTGCGGCCGTTATTGTGTTTCCGCATATCTTCTTCCCGCAGGGCGATCCTACGGCAGCAATGCTACAGTCGCTCGCCACCTCGCCATCGCCTTCGTCGCGCGCCCCATTGGCTCTGCCGATTTGGTCATTTTGGCGATCGCGTTGGCGTAAAGCGACGCTGGTCGCCTTGTGCTAACGATGGGGATTTCGACCGTGGCGATTGGTCTGCTGCCGGGCGATGCCACGATTGGTATTTTCGCCCCGCTGCTGCTGGCGCTGGCTCGATTTGGTCAGGGTCTGGGCTTAGGCGGTGAATGGGGCGGCGCGGCGCTGCTGGCGACTGAAAACGCCCACCGCGCAAACGTGCACTGTATGGCTCCTTCCGCAGCTGGGCGCACCGATTGGCTTCTTCTTTGCCAATGGCACTTTCTTGCTGCTTTCCTGGCTACTGACCGACGAGCAGTTTATGAGCTGGGGCTGGCGTGTGCCATTTATCTTCTCGGCGGTGCTGGTCATTATCGGCCTGGTACGTTCGCGTGTCGCTGAGGAGTCGCCGGTGTTTGAGAAAGTCGCTAAAGCGAAAAAACAGGTGAAGATCCCGCTGGGTACGCTGCTGACCGAACATGTTCGCGTAACCGTACTCGGTACGTTCATTATGCTGGCAACCTATACGCTGTTTTACATCATGACGGTCTACTCATGACCTTCAGTACCGCCGCCGCGCCAGTTGGGCTTGGCCTGCCGCGTAACGAAGTGTTGTGGATGCTGATGATGGCAGTTATTGGTTTTGGCGTGATGGTGCCAGTCGCCGGATTCTGGCTGATGCCTTTGGTCGCCGTAAAAGCATGGTAATTATCACCACGCTGATCATCCTGTTCGCGCTGTTCGCCTTTAACCCGCTGCTCGGTTCTGGCAACCGATTCTGGTTTTTGCCTTCCTGCTGTTGGGGTTAAGTCTGATGGGGCTGACCTTCGGGCCGATGGGCGCGCTGTTACCAGAGCTGTTCCCGACAGAAGTGCGTTACACCGGAGCATCTTCTCTAGAACGTAGCGTCGATTCTCGGGGCTTCCGTTCGCTGTATATCGCAGCCTGGTTGGAGACTAACTACGGGTTAGGTGCGGTGGGGTTATATCTGGCGGCGATGGCTGGCTTGACGTTAATCGCCCTGCTGCTGACCCATGAGACGCGACATCAGTCGTTGTAATAGTGTGAAAAGCCTGATGCGCTACGCTTATCAGGCCTGAATTTCCATACAATATATTGAATTCTCAAGGATTTGTAGGCCGGATAAGGCGTTCACGCCGCATCCGGCATGAACAAAGCACACTTTGCCAACAATCTAAATCCGTTTAATTGCCGGATGTCAGACATCCGGCAATCATCATCACTTCTTCATCTGCGAAATATCGTCCGACACTGATTAGCCTCCCTTGGAAGGCGAGATCAGCGCCAGTAACGCCGCCGCCGGTGTTACCAGCGTTGCCAGTGCCGCAGCAACAGCACCACGGGCAATCAGCGGTCCGGCTTTCACCCAGCCTGCGGATTTTTAAACGTCCCCGCACATACAGCGGCGAACGCAGTGTGATAATCCGAATTCCTTTACTCTCCGGATCAATAGTCAAATCCAGCTGTTCCGAAGCAAAAACTTGCCGTGCCGGTAACATTAATCAACGCGTTCTCAGATCGAAAGCAAAGTCTGCGGGCGCGCCACGCCGTTGGCAGTATTCAGATTCGCCGCCGCGCAGTTCACCCGCACCTCATCATCACCAAATATCGCACCGACAATGTAGTTGCCGACATTCAGCCCAACAATCTCCATCAGGTTGCGGCTCACCAGCCCGTCATTCATCAACAGTTTCAGGTTGCCGTTACCGTTGCCTAAAGTGCCGCCACCGAGTTACCGCTACCGCGTAGTTCCGCGTCACCGTTCATTTCCCCCAGCGTCTTCTGCATCAGTTCCACATCGGCATCAGTTCTTTCAGTTTCAGTCGACGAGCCTGAACATCTGCCCGCCCCTGCATCGGCTTTTTATCGCCTTCCAGATGAATATTCGCCGCAATGCCGCCGCCCGCCATGCCAAATTTCAGCGGTTGCAGGCGCAGGTCAGCATTTTTGAGGATGATATGAGTAGAAAGATCGCTAATCGGCAGGCTACTGCCATGCTCAATGCGCCGCCCTTTGAAGCGAACATCGGCATCCATAATGTCCCATTTATCGGTTTCGAAGCGGTCATAAGGCAGCACTTTGCCCGCAGGCTGAACGCTTTTTTCGCCCTTCTTCTGTTCAGACCGTTTCGACTTTTCTGCCCCTTTCCCGGAATCAACGCCAATCAACTCCAGGTCCGCCAGCCGCAATTGCCGCGACTCGACATCACCTTCCAGTTTTGGTCGTGGCTTTCCGGTGGTGTAGACCAGAGAACCGTGGATATCGCTATCACCAATCCGCCCATTAAAACCGCGATAATCAAAGACCGACGATTTTTCAGTGTCGATTTTCGCTACCAGCCGACCATCCGTTTCAAAAGGCGGGGTATCGGCAGCAGAACGCCCGTCAGTTCATAGAGATGACCCAGTGAATCGCCAGAAAATTTAAGCCGTAAATCGACACCGCCCATCTTCATTGGGTCATTCACGACGCCATCAAAAGCAACACGGGTGTTACCTGAACGGAAATCAGCCTGTACCGGAAACGGCGTCCCTTCGCCACGCAGCGCCAGCATACCGCCGATCTTTCCCTACCCGTGAGCGGTTCACCGTTATATCGTCCCTGCGCCTTCAGGCCAAACGTAATCGCCCACCTTTCCTTATCCGCTTTACCTTTCTATCCAGTAACTTCGCTGAACGGCAGCGGCTTGCCTAAGGGATCAACAAAAATCTCCAGATTCGCTTTGCTTACTTTGTCATCAATGGCGATCTGCCCTTAATCGAAAAGAATATTATCCAGCCGAAACGACCATACCGACGGCTTTGCATTCGCGTCTTTGTTATCATCGTTGGCAAGATTAAACGTCCAGTTATTGTTCTTTTCAGAGAGGCGAATCAGGCGCGCGTCGGGCTTTTCGAGCTTGATCCACGGCAGCCAGACCGTTTTGGTCAGCAGCGCCAGCGGGGCCGGCGTTGCCTCTACGCGTGGCAAATGCACCATCGTGACTTCGGGAATATCCGGTGGATTGCCAAGAATGATGTCTTCCGCGTGTACATGGGCCACGGCACCCAGCTGCGCCAGCCAGTTTCTTGTTTTTGCCGCTCCCACACCACGCCCAGATCGCCACGGATAGCGAACGGACCATTCAACTCCGCAGAGACTTTCTGGTTGATAGTCGGTTTGAGTGATTCCAGTCTAAAGTTGCAATCAAAACCATCGCCACGACAATCAACAACAAGAAAGCCCCTGAAATCGCAGCGGTTATTTTGCCTGCCTTGCTCATCGTTCGCTTCCTCATATTCTTCCTGTGCCAGTCCTAAAGATAGTCCAGCCAGGCGGAAAATGAGGCAGTTATAGCGCCAGAACCGCCGTATTCAGCGTTTCCATCGGTCGGGCGCGG
The DNA here is from genome assembly GCA_048288465.1 of Shigella flexneri. GTDB lineage: Bacteria > Pseudomonadota > Gammaproteobacteria > Enterobacterales > Enterobacteriaceae > Enterobacter > Enterobacter flexneri_B. The sequence continues at coordinate 3,545,078 of CP182556.1, forward strand.
AAGAAACCAGCCTTGTGCGGCGAATGCGGCGAGTTCTGAACATCACGCCACTCTTCCGGTGTTTCTACGCCCTCGACAATCACCCCGCGACGATAGTGATTCATTAGATGTAAAAGCTGAGAAAAGAGTGTGCGTCCTTCCGGCGACTGACGCAGCATCACAAACAGTTCTCGCGCGATTTTGATGTAGTCATAACGCACTTCACTAGCGCAGAGAAATTTGCCATCCCGGTACCGAAATCATCCAGCCACAGCGGGCCAAATTCACACATCGAGGCAAAGGTTGAATCTTTCGGCAGGCGGATGTGTTCCACCAGTTCGAAACGCAGCCAGGAAGACGCTCGATCTGGCGCAGGATTTTGGTTGCTGACGCAGGGCGATGAGCGTAGGGCCATCAATATTGACCGATGCCAGCAGGCCGTGCTCTATAAAGAAGTCGGCTTTTTGCGCCAACAAATCGATCTGCTCTTCACAACCTCCATCCGATGGCTGACGGTGATTTCAGTAAAATAGCGATCCGGCGGCAGGCGTTGCGAGGATTCAAGGGATGCGTGACCACCGTTAATAGCTCACGGCCATTAACCGCCGCATGTTGATAGATCGGCTGCCAGGTGTAAGCACGCTCACACTGCAACCAAAAACGCCGTTCCTGCCAGCTCTCGATGCTTGCTTCAGGGTTGCTTATTCGCTGGATAACCTGCCTTATCATCAAAGATGTCCTGTGTTTAAAAGTGATGCTGCCCGGACTCGACAAAGATTATCGGCGCGTAAGGGCAGAACTTTACCGCCTGGCCGGGTAAGTTTCCTCACTCCACAACGGAATCTTTCAGGAATACGTCCTGGCTCAAAAAAATAATGGAACACTGTTTTAATATGGTTGACCAGCAAACCACCACAGCGCAAACTAACGCTAATTTTTTACGGATCAGGTTCACGACTATGTCCAAAAAGATTGCCGTGATTGGCGAATGCATGATTGAGCTTTCCGAGAAAGGCGCGGACGTTAAGCGCGGTTTCGGCGGCGATACCGAACACTTCCGTCTATATCGCCCGTCAGGTCGATCCTGCGGCATTAACCGTTCATTACGTAACGGCGCTGGGAACGGACAGAGTTTAGCCAGCAGATGCCTGGACGCCTGGCACGGCGAGAACGTTGATACTTCCCTGACCCAACGGATGGAAAACCGTCTTCCGGGCCTTTACTACATTGAAACCGACAGCACCGGCGAACATACGTTCTACTACTGGCGGAACCAAGCCGCCGCCAAATTCTGGCTGGAGAGTGAGCAGTCTGCGGCGATTTGCGAAGAGCTGGCGAATTTCGATTATCTCTACCTGAGCGGGATTAGCCTGGCGATTTAAGCCCGACCAGCCGCGAAAGCTGCTTTCCCTGCTGCGCGAATGCCGCGCCAAAGGCGGAAAGTGATTTTCGACAATAACTATCGTCCGCGCCTGTGGGCCAGCAAAGAAGAGACACAGCAGGTGTACAGCAAAGCTGGAATGCACGGATATCGCCTTCCTGACGCTGGACGACGAAGACGCGCTGTGGGTCAACAGCCGGTGGAAGACGTCATTGCGCGCACCCATAACGCGGGCGTGAAAGAAGTGGTGGTGAAACGCGGGGCGGATTCTTGCCTGGTGTCCATTGCAGGCGAAGGGTTAGTGGATGTTCCGGCGGCGAAACTGCCGAAGAAAAGTGATCGATACCACCGCAGCTGGCGACTCTTTCAGCGCCGGTTATCTGGCGGTACGTTTGACGGGCGGCAGTGCGGAAAACGCGGCGAAACGTGGGCACCTGACCGCAAGTACCGTTATTCAGTATCGCGGCGCGATTATCCCGCGTGAGGCGATGCCAGCGTAAACGCAGCATATGCAAAAGGCTGGATAAAGTGTTACCCCTCTATCCAGCTCATCCATAAATACCTGATGGTTGTGCTAACTCATCACCATCAGGCATTACTGTGCAGGTGGATATCCGTCACTTCAGGATGTACGTCATCCGTGGCGACAGAGGTGGTCGCAGCGGCGGTAGATGGGGCCATGATTTGATCCAGGCCGCCTGCAACGCTTTCATGTTAAATTCCGGCTCGCCTTTCGGCTGCAGCAGATTAACGCCATATCATTCGACAACTGCTGACGCAGATCCTGATTTAACATCTCCACAGTCAGGCTGTTAAGGAAATCTGCCGCAGTTTCTGATACTGCTCCGGCGCGATATCGACGACCTGATTTTGCAACGAACGCATCCGCTGACCCATCAGAATATCGGTATCAGCCCGCGCATAGGCGGCAAACAGTTTCTGCAGCTCCAGTTTCTTTTGCGCCACTAACGCATTGAACTCTTCTTCCGGCAGACCTTTATCGCGAACCTTCGCCAGTTCACGCGCCACCGGATTAAGGTTGCTGTTCAGCTTGTCGTTTGGTGATTCGATGTTGATGGCACACTGCGCACGCAGATACAGCACACGGCAGTCAAATCCAAGACCGATGTCTTTGCTGTTACTGGCGCTTAACGCTTGCTGAACATGCCAGAACAGCGCCTCGCGGGCCAGGTCCGCACGCCAGTAGCGCAGCAGTGCGGCTGATTCACGAATCGGCTGCCACGGCGTATCCCACATGATAGATAACCGGTCCTGACGCACCGCGTCAGTCATAATACTCACCGCTTCCGCACGCAGCGGGGAAAGCGTCGGCACCGGAGCGGTGTTTCACGTTTGCCTTTCAGTTCGCCAAACGTTTTGTTGATTTGGTCGACAACCGAGCGCGCATCCACGTTTCCCACCACCAGCAGCGTCATTGCATCCGGGGTGTACCATTTCTGATAGAAATCTTTAATCTTTTCCGCTTCAACGGGTTGTTTCAGCGAATAGGCAGGATCGTGACCTAACAAGGTTAATCCTTTCAGACGATAACGCCACCAGCCCTCTTTAGTATGGGCAGGCCAGGTTGCCACCATGTCCTGACTTTGCAGCGCGTGGTTGATGGTTTCTGGCGTGATAGTCAGTTTGCCAGTGGCATTTGCCAGATAAGAGAGCGCCTCTTTCAGCAAATCGTTACGGTTATTGGGCAAATCAGATTAAACGGCGTGGTGTCAGAAGAGACAATTACCGGCGGCATCGGCGTTTAGGGTCGATTCCCTGCTGCCACAATGAACGCGCCTGTGCTGCGTCAAGGCCACCGCTTTGCGTTAGCGCAATACGAGGGATGGCGTGACTGTAACCGCTCTGTTGTGTACTTTCGGCGAGCGAACCGGTATTAACCAGCAGGCGAATTTCAACACGATCGCTGGGACGCTGGTGGTCAGCACTTGCCACTGTAAACCGTTGGAAAGCGTCCCCTGTTGCCATGCTGGATCAGGCTGGAGCGCATCTGCCTGCACATAGCCAGCAGTGGCCATCATCAGCAAACCGCCCGCTAAAAGTCGAATTTTTTGTGCCCTGCATGTGAACCCCTGATCAACTATCCTGGTAATAAAAAAACTGCCCGTTGTCGGTCAGTCTAAATGACGTTAAAAACACTTCGTGTTAGACCGCAAGAACATGAAAATGTCACGGAAGAAGTGAAATAAACCTGAACTCACCCGAGGTGGTAAGTTCAGGCGCGGGGTCAATTATGCGCAACACCGCACTCGGGGAAGGGAGTGCGGGCATAAGTGATGAGATTAAGAGGATAATTCGTGCGTTTTGCCATCCGGCGCACGATTATTCAGCACATCGTCCAGTTTTTTGTGGTCCAGTTCTTTCACCCACTTAGCAACGACAATGGTCGCTACGCCGTTACCGACCAGGTTAGTCAGCGCACGAGCTTCTGACATAAAGCGGTCGATACCGAGGATCAGCGCCAGACCCGCTACCGGCAAATGGCCCACCGCAGAGAGCGTCGCCGCCAGCACGATAAAGCCACTACCCGTTACCCCGCCGCCCCTTTAGAAGAAAGCAGCAACACGATTAACAGCGTGATTTGGTGGACGATATCCATCTGACTGTTAGTGGCCTGGGCGATAAACACCGCCGCCATTGTCAGGTATATCGATGTGCCATCAAGGTTAAACGAGTAGCCTGTCGGGATGACCAGCCCCACCACCGATTTACGGCAGCCGAGTTTCTCCATCTTGTCGAGCATACGCGGCAGCGCCGACTCGGAAGATGAAGTCCCCAGTACAATCAGCAGTTCTTCACGGATGTAGCGGTATAAATTTGAAGAGACTGAAACCAGTCGCTTTAGCGATTGAACCCAATACCAGCACCACAAACAGGATACAGGTAATGTAAAAACAGATAATCAGCTGCCCCAGTTGCACCAGTGTGCCGACGCCGTATTTACCGATGGTAAACGCCATTGCCCCGAACGCACCAATAGGCGCCAGACGCATTATCAGATCGATGATGCCGAAGATGACCTGCGAGAAACTTTCGATGACGTTAAAAATCAGTTGGCCTTTGCTGCCCAGACGGTGGAGCGCAAAACCAAACAGTACGGCAAACAGCAGCACCTGCAGAATGTTACCGCTGGCAAATGTGCCAATGACGCTCGCCGGGATGACATCCATAATGAAGGCGACGATGCCCTGGTTTTCGCCTGATCGGCGTAAACCGCTACCGCTTTCGCATCAAGCGTTGCCGGATCGACGTTCATTCCGGCACCAGCCACGACGTTAACGATGATAAGACCAATAATCAGCGCGATGGTACTGACAATTTCAAAGTAAAGCAGTGCGACTGCGCCGGTACGACCGACCGCCTTCATGCTTTCCATGCCCGCAATGCCCGTTACGACGGTACAAAAGATGACAGGAGCGATGATCATCTTAATGAGCTTAACGAAGCCGTCGCCAAGCGGTTTCATTTGCTCGCCTATTTCAGGGTAGAAATGGCCGAAGGAGAATACCAATGGCTATCGCTGTCAGGACCTGAAAGTAAAGGCTTTTAAACAGAGAGGTTTTCATAGGGTGTCCTTTAGTAAAACCACAGGTCTTGTAAGGTTATGGGGTACCTGCGGCCTTAAAATAACACCCAGACAACATCACAGAAATGTACCTGAATTATAATTGAAACAAAAAGGTTAAAAAGTTTGAGCTGGCTCGCACAAACCAGCACTTTTTAAAGTTTTGTAATCAGTTTGGGTAGCTACTTTTCTTCCAGGTAACTCTTTTCGAAGATTTCAATAGGGAGTGGGCGAGCAAAAAGGAAGCCCTGGGCAATACCAACGCCCACTTTTGCCAGCCAGTCGCGTTGTGCTTCAGTCTCCACGCCTTCGGCAATCATTTGTAAGTTCAGGCTCTGCGCCAGCATGATAATTGCAGCAATCATGCTGCTATCTTCCGGCAAGCCTTCAACAAACATTTTGTCGATTTTCAGTACGTCGATTGGCAACGATTTCATATGCTGCAGCTGACGCAGCCCTGCGTAGCCCATGCCGAAATCATCCAGCGCCACCCGAACTCCGGCATTGCGCAGCGGACGGAGGATTGCCACCGCAGCATGAGGGTCGTCAATACGTCGGCTTTCTGTCACTTCCGGAATCAGTGTTCCCGGCTGAATGCGATAGCGGGTTAACAGTTCCAGCATATCCGCCACCATATTTGGGTGCATCAGTTGCAGCGCAGAGAGGTTTACCGACAAGGGCAGCATAATGCCGCGCTCTTGCCAGGCTGCAAGCAATCGACAGGACTCTTCCAGCACCCAGTGACCGACGGTAACCATCAGCCCACAGCACTCAATGCGATCGATCAGCCATCCGGCAGGTCCCAACTGCCATCCGGTTGCTGGATACGCAGTAACACTTCCGCACTGACCAGTTTTCCGCTGGTCATCTCGACCTGTGGCTGTAACCAAATAGCAAACTGATGATTTTCCAGTGCATTAAGGATATCGCTCTCTTCCGTCAACCGCTTCTGGGCGGCTTCCATCTGCTGCGGATCAAAGAACTGAATCTGATTCTTGCCTTTATGGCGAGCGGTAAATGCCGCAGAAATAGCGCGACTGTAAAGCTGTTCGGCGGTGAGATCGCCGTAGAACATCGCCACGCCAATGCTACAGTGCGGACGGAGTTGAATACGTTCAATCGGCAGGCGCTCGCTCGATGATAGTGAGCACTTGCTGACCTAAGGTGATTGCGTGCCACGGTTCCTGTACACCGTTGGCAATGACAGCAAAGTCATAACCGCTAATCTGCGCGAGGATCATACGTGGCGACAGTACCGATTTGAGTTTTTCCACCAGCGTCAGCAGCAGAATTTCTCGTTGCGCCTCTTTCAGCACGCCCGCAGTATCACGAGGGTTTCACAGGTGATGATCATCAGCGCGGTGGTTTGTTTACGCGCGACAACCTGCTCCAGCATCTCCATCAGCAAGGCTTTGTTCGGCAAATCCGACACCGGGAAGCGCATCGCATTTTGGTTCTGTTCTTCATAATGGCGCTGCAGCAATTGCTGGTTGAGGTTGTAACTGCGCACCAACATACCCATTTCATCGTCCTGATGCAGACGCGGTAATGCCAGTTGGTGACCAACAAGCTCCTGGGCTGGGATGGCGTTAAGTTCGCGAGCAATATTGCGTAACGGATGCAAAATCAGGCGGTTAATGCACCAGCTGATGGCGACGGTCAGGATAAGCGACAAAAGTAAGTAAATGGTCACTAACGTTGAGAGGGTGCTCATCACGAACTTATACATACGGAAGGAATCCGCCTGTAGTACCAGATAGGCAATTGGCTGCGGGTTTGCCGGACGTTCGAGCGAGTAAACGCCCAGCGAGATTTGAACCGGTAGCTCAAACAGGCGAGTAACCATTACCGGCACCGGGCGCTCTGGAATAAGACTTTTACGCAGCGCCTGGAACTGGTTAGGCAGCACTACATCGGCACGGCTGACCACGCCTGCCGGTTTAATGCTGGCAAGAATAGCTTCCGCTTCGGGAATATCGCCTTTCAAAATAGCTGAAAGATAGGGTTCGCGGACAGAGCGAGCAATGCTTTCCAGTTGCGTAGCCGTGTTATAGCGATTCTGCTGGACCAGATGGAACAGCAAAACGGTGCAAAAATAAAACGAACACCAGGATAACGGATGCCACCATTGCCATCTGCTTGATTGTTAACGAGCGACTTACGCGCAAATTGCTCCCCCCGGAGTTCCCAGATTGCCGCCCGAGTATACCCGATCGCAGCGGCATTAAGAGAGGCGCTATCTTGAAACTTACCAGTCGGCGTAAGGTATTAGCGGCTGCGGCGGTAAATCGATGTCACCCTGCCATCCGGCGGCGGAATAACGTACGTAGAGCAGGGAATGGCTGGGTGCGTAATCTTTCGCCTGCTGGATATCAATTGCCGTGCCAACGAACCAGTTGGAAGTAACACGTCGTCAAGTAATGCCCGCGCCGTGTAGCGAAGCCCTGACTGCTGCCGCCATCGTCTGATTGCCGCGAGCTCTTCCTGCCAGTCGGTCGGGATCAGATTCATCAGCGGATAACGCGGCATGGTTTTGGTGCGCGAACGACGACCACGAGCCAGACGCACCCAGCTCCCACGACCAGTTTTCCGGCGCGCCGCCACATCACCGGTATGGCACGACCACTGGGACTGGAGCACCGCTGACGATGAGACCACTCCAAGTTCCTGGTCTGATCGTCAATATTATGTTGTTCAGGCCGATTGTGACGCGGCGATTGTTCTGGTTAATGACCTTATAGGTATAGCCTGTTATCCAGCGCACGCGCCAGTTATCTTCGACATTTTTACCGGTTAACTGGTTGCCCACGGCGATGCCCAATACGCCTGTTTGCTTCACCTTTATCTGAGCTCAGACTCAGCCCCACACCGCTGGCATGTACGCCACCCCATTTTTTCCCGGTATTGCTCGGTAGTTTTTTTGCCGACCAAAGGCCAGCAAAGAACTGGAGATGGGCCGACGGTGGGCGTTAACGGTAACCCAGCGGCCCGATATCATCGCTGTAACTGATGCCGCCGACCACTCCACCACGTTGAAGCCGATCGGCGTGGTACCGATATCCCAGCTCCAGACGTCATTTCGCCAGCCGACCGCCACGCTGGCACCGGAGTCCGACGGGCTGCGGTTGCCGCTACAGTCCTGTAATGAACAGGTGCCCAAGTTGTCATCCCATTTGCCATCGGCATTAGTGGAGAAATCTGCCGACGTTCAATATCGACGAAATCACTGCGCAAGACATCTGCCTGTCAGAATACTCGGCGTATCACCTGCAACATGGTAGTGTGCGCTTTTCAGATCGGAGTAACCACCGGTGCCGCTCCAACCCCAGTAATCGTGCTCAAGGGTGACGTTAAGATTCCTGCTGGCGATAGAGGTCCGCCGCATCGCTGGCGCATGCCACGTTTCAGCCAGTCATCTTTCTCGTCGTTACGGGTCAGTCGGGTAAGCGTCGATCCTGCGGACGGCGTCCGAGCCACAATCCGCACGCGACCATGGCGTCTTTGTAGGTTTCCAGCGCCTGCGTTGGATCGCCCGCTGCGCTTTAACTTCGCACCATCACGCAGCACCATCGCGCTTTCCATCGACGGTGGCTGAGATTTTGCCTGCGGGATCAACTTATTAAACGTCCGCTGCGCTGCTGCGGGATCGCCGAAGTCGGCGCGCGCCAGCGCCACGCGCCGCTGTGTGTTCAGCGAGGCGTTATCAGCCGGGCAGTTTCGCCAGCTGGCTACGCTGCCGCCGCTTCGTCACCTGCAGCAATATCCACTTCCGTCATACGAAGAATGGCGTCGGGCTTAGCGGCTCCCGGTCAGGACATTCTGATATGCAGCGCGGGCGGCGGTGTAATCACGTCTGTCGTTGCGCCCAGTCAGCCAGCGCGTAGGTCAATACGCGTGAAGGTGGTTGCTGGCGCATCGCTTCCGCTTCGCCTCTTTGCCGCTTTCTCGCAGGCGGTTAGCGGTTTCCAGCACCTGATCGCTTTCTAGTTGATTAACCAGCTCCTGAAGATCGCTGTTCCACTGCGCACGCGGCAGGCTGGTCCAGCGCCAGCGCCGCTCGTCTGCTCATGACCAGAGAGGACAGCCGGTGGGGTAAACCTGCTCTCTGGGGTCGGTCCACTTCTGCTGCGCCAACATCTGCGCATTAACGCACCGGCCGGCCGCGTCGTCCGGCCTGCCAAAGATCCTGCGAAAGTCGGTAGAATCGATACGCTGCCCGGGTCCATGGCGCCAAGCCGTTGCCGCTGAAGCGCTGCCGCCTGTGCCGATTTGCCCGGCTTTCCAGTGCCTCTGCCTGCTGTGCCAGACGGTCGTTTTGCAGGCTGCGTTCGATATCATCAATGCTACGCCGCCTGACTGGCAGAGAGCGAGGCGAGGAACGCTTCAGCTTTTTCTGGCGATTGCTGGCGGTAGATATTTGCCAGCCCGCGCACGGCGCTTAGTGTTGCCGCTGTCCATACGCAAGGTCTGCTGAGGTTGGTGCTGCCTCGACCATCGGCATGACGGCCAGACCGAGGGAAAGCGTGAATATGTTTAGTGTGAATTCCGCATTCCTGGCCCAGTCAGGTAATAACTCACCTTTTGTCGAGAAGCGGAAACGGGATGATCCCAGCCTTGTCCAACAGGGTCAGCACATAGTCTAATAGGCATCGCTGCCGGAAGGCATCGGCCACGCGCTGGCGCTGAACGGCCTGCGCATCGCGGTTTCGTAGGGGGAGCATGGCGGCAGAAACCGACTGGTCCTTTACCCTGCGCTTTCCCCTGTAGCCACATCCACTTTTTCCGGCGGCCAACCGTTTTTCTCGTGAATGTCGCCATCGGTTTAAACCGGTTGAGCTCCGCGCTTTTTGCGGATCGCTGCGGCATCATGTGTACCCACATGTAAACGCGATAGCGTCGTAGCTGCTGATCAATGTTTTTTCGGCTTTAGCTGCCAGGCTTTTGTCTTTCTCGATAGCGGACCCAGTCTGGCGAAAACCTTTCGCGCGTCTCCAGCAATAAATCTTGATTGGCCTTCGCGCCAGCGGTTTATGGCGCGCCGAGCGGGTGAAATACTGCGCCGCGTCGGCGGCAGGTAGCTGGGGTTAACTCAGCTGTTATCCTCAGCAAAACCGACTTTGCCGTAACTCAACTGAATCAGCCAGGCAGCGTCGCCGCTGCAATTGACTTGACATCCTGGATCGATACGTGTTTTCACCGACGCACCGCATCCACACACAACAGGCGGAACAGCACCACACAACAGAAACCAAGCGTCCACCACTTCCTCTCCGTTCTCTTTCTGGCCCCAGCCAGGCGGGTAAACGTTCTTTTAAAGAACCCTGAGCCAGATTGTTCTGCGTCAAGTCGAGAGACATCGACAGCTGCACGGTCGATGGGCGCCATGGCAGAAGACAGCCCGTGCCTCGCCCTTCGGAGGTGGTGATTTGCGCGCGTCGCTGGGGAAGATGACGCGCCCTTTATGATGAGGCATTCTTTTTAAACTGCTCCAGGCAGGCCAGGAAAGGCCGCCTGAAACACTAAAGGCAGCCAGCAACAGCATCGTCACGATTCCACTACGCAACACATTCATCTTCAATTACTCGTTATCTGGGTTAAGATGATGACGACTAATAATTCGCAGCAGACGCCACAGTACCCATGCCAGCAATATCACACTGATAGCCGCCAGCACCGCCAGCAGAATCGAATGGTTTGCCAGCGCATACCACGCGCGCTCGGACCAGGCAGATGACCTCGTAATAAACGTCGCCAACACGTAGGCTGTTGATACCGGACTCGCGGATCACCGCGACCGAACCGAACATGGCGGCGCGTTTGCCGCTATCGTTCACCGCATCGTTAAGCATTTCATAACCGCGTGGGCTATCTGCCAACAGCGCAATCACGCTGCGCTGGTCGTTATACGGCGACTGGAAGCCAATCACCGCCGCCATCGCACCGGAAGAGGTCAGCGTTGACCGGGTTTCTGCCGCGCGATCGCTCTCGTCCGGCACAACGCCGGGGACGGGGTCCGCGCATCCGCGTTCACCCAGCTTTCGGTTGCCTGCACCAATAGGTCATCTGCTTATCGTCTTTCAGTTTGTCCGGGATACCACCGATGATCATGATGTCGGCATCTTTGCCGAATGGTGCTGCCATCATCGGTCACCGTCAGATTAATCGCCGGAAGCCCGTTATGCGCCGATAAAACCAACAGTATTCAGCAACGTTTCCATCTGTGCTTCGTTAGGCGCTTTCGGCATCACGGTGATGGTTCGTGACAGATCCGCCATCCGGCTGATGGGAAGCCCGCGTTAGCAAAGGCGCGTAGATCCGGCATCGGGATGAAGTGGTAATACTTCGAGAAGTCGATGGTGGAATCGTCACCAATCACCACTGATTCTGCACCGGCTGGAAGGTAATACAGTTATCCACCGAACCGCCCGGCATCGGGTTCATATACTCAAAGTCGAAGCGCAGCTGGTTGGTCGCGCCAAGTTTCAGCGCCGGAATAGAGACATCTGTTTTGCCATCCAGCAAACCTTGTAATACCGGAATCCGCAGCAGCAGGCGGTTCGCCTCCTGTTTGCTGCTCAGGTTGAAGGATTGCAGGAACTGGTTATTCAGGCTGATATCCATCCGCGAACTGTCTTTCACCGGCGGCATGGTGTAGCGGTAATTAATATCCATATCAATGCCGGTATGCGCATCAGGTGAGATCGGCGGCAGGTTTAGCGAAACGTTAATCGCGCCGGCTCGAGACCGCTGAATTGAACTGTTCTTCATAGGTTTTCAGTTCGCCAATGTGACCGGACGATTTGGTACGTACCCAGTTCGGCGCATCGTACGGCTTACGCGGTAGCAGCGGTTTCACTTCATTCACTACCACGCTTTCACCACGGAACAGAATGTTACCCTGAGCGAACCTTTGCTCCTGCAACAGGTCTTTGTCGTCACGACCAAACACCACCAGCAGTTTGACGTAAGGATTCTGCGGATGGTTAATCATCTCAATCACCGGGGCTTTTACCGCCGGATGATGCGCAGGAAGTCGGCTGTTTGTCGTTGGTTGCAAAGACAATGGCATTACGATCCGGCAGTTGGTTATAGAGCACCGGGAAGTTCTGCCCACGCCAGCCAGAACGTGAACCAAACCACGAGGCGACAATGGCAGAGGCTTGTTGCAGCCCCACATCCGGCGCACCCGCAAAGACCATCGGCAAGGTGTTAGTACGGTTATCGCGCGGGTCAAGAATGGCACCGGGAAGTGTGACAGGTCATTCTTCACATTCAGGGTCTGATAGGTCAGATCCGGTCCACTGCTCCGCCCAACGTCCGGCCGAAGCGTGGTGCTGCGCCGGGTTTTCGCACACGTCCTGATAATGGCCGACAAACTCCAGCCGTCACGGTTGAAAGTCGGTAATAAACAGTGGGTTAATGGGCATTTGCGCGTCCGGATTTTTACCCAACTGTTTTTTGGTCACTGGCAGCACGCCCATCAGTCCGTCATTGAGATAAACCTTTAACTGCGACTGGACAGGCAGTAACGATGGCGATGGGGTGTATTCGGGGTTGAGCATCGCCTTCGTCACCACTTCATCGCTGCGCATACCAAACTCGATGCTGCCGTTCGGGTCATGCCACGTAGCACCATGCTGCCCGGCGGCGGTGCCGATTTGCGCAAAGGTCAGCTTCACATCACGCGAAGGACCGTTCTGCGCGACGACTGGCGCATCAGCGCCCTGCACGCCCGGCATCACTTGCCCCACCTGCGGATTTGTTCCGTCTGGGCGGCTAGGCTGGCTCACATAGATCGGTGGCGCGTTGCTGGCGCGCTGCGTCATGAAAGAGGGGAACGCATCGTCCCCATAGCCACTGCACAAATCGAGAATAGTTTTGTTTTCATCACGTTATCATCATTGTTGAGCCAAAGCCCATCCGATGGTTGTGCCGTTTCGCCCGCTCCGGGCGGCGCGGAATAAACGATACAACCCAGGGAAACCAGAGAAGTCAGCACACGGAATATGCCCTTCACCGAAGAAGGCGCGCAACTCCGCCAGATGGCGGTAGCCACGGAGGCCGAGCCTCGAATACCCAGCAGACTTTCCAGCGGCTTATCTTCCGGGTAGCTGTCCTGCCAGAGCGCCCATGTATCCGCACGGGCAAACGTACATGCACAAATGGATATGTTGCTGGGTGGTGAGCGGCATTAATTTCAGCCCAACTTCATTACCCATCACGCGCGCCACCTGGGTCGGAAGACGTATCCTGCTGACCGCGTTTAAGCAACAGATTCACTTTCTGCCCTTCCAGAATCTGGCCTCACCGTTAATTTTGATCCCCAGACCACCGTCCGGAGAAATCCTGAACGGTACACGAGAAGAGGTGACCATCTTCGCCGGGCAATTGCCGCGGGCATCGTCATCTCCACGCGGTGCGATGGGCGACCTGTTTGCTTTCTACCGATACCGCAACTGCGCCGCCAGACAATCAGGTTGTAAGAACACCCACACCATACTCGACGACCACGGTGAGCATCTCGGTTGGCGGGCCAAAAAAGTAGCGCCAGATGCCTACCGCGGTACGCCCACCGGGTCAGCCGGACAAGGAAGATGTAGGGCCGCGGATCACCCAGTCGACGTACTCTTCTCCACCAGTCCACCTTTGGCGGTGACGTTAAATGGCCCTTGTGCGGGTTAATCAGCGCCACCAGCGTCGGTGGTGCGATATACCACGCCAGCACCGTTTGGTAGATTTCACTCCAGAAGAGTGGCGTATTTGCCCTGGATCCTTGGAGTTGGTCAGGCTGCATCGATCATATGCGGCAGCACGATGGCGACGACGACGCTGGCGCATAGATGATGTAGGCATGAACAGCAGGAACGCCAGCGGCGCAGTCAGGAAGATTCAGCCGTGGAATGCCCGACAAGAAGTGGAACATGGCGTTGACGTAACATAGCCGCTGAGCAAACGTCAGCCCTTTACCGGTGAGCGGGTTATCGAGACGCAGATTTGTACCATCTCCGCGCGCCCAGCGAATACGCTGACCGATATGCGCCGCAAGACGTACGGTCGCGAGCCCCGCCGCCTGCGGAATACGCATATACGCGGAGGTATAGCCCCGACGGTGCACCTCAAAGGAATATGCGCATCTTCAGTCACGGTTTCGACAGCAATGCCGCCAATTTCATCCAGCGGCTTACGACGAATCACCGCACAGGAACCGCAGAAGAAAGTGGCGTCCCACATATCGTCGCCATCCTGCACCAGACCATAGAACAGCGTGCCTTCGTTCGGCGTTTTACGGAAACGCCCCAGGTTGCGTTCAAACGGGTCCGGTGAGAAGAAGTGGTGCGGCGTCTGCATCATCGCCAGCTGTTTTTCTTTCAGGAACCAGCCCATGGTCATTTGCAAGAACGATCGCGTTGGTACGTGGTCGCAGTCGAAAATCGACACGAACTCGCCTTTGGCATATTTCAGCGCATTGTTGATGTTGCCTGCTTTCGCATGTTCATGGTGGTGCGGGCGATATATTTCACCCCCACGTTTTGCGCAAACTGGCGAAACTCTTCCCTGCCGCCGTCATCAGGATCCAGATATTCAGCTTATCTTTCGGCCAGTCGATACCCAGCGAGGCGTAAATGGTATTTTTCACCACGTTGAGATACTTCGTTGTAAGTCGGGACAAAGATATCCACCGACGGCCACAGCGACATATCTTCGGCAATGGCACCGGCTGACGATTCAGCGGCCATACTACCTGGAAGTAGCCGAGCACCAGCACAATCCACGCGTACGTTTCAGCGAAGAGCAGATAAGCCCGCACACCAGGCTGACCGGATCGTCCCAGTTCAGCGTAGAGGTGTAACGCCACCAGATATAACGGCAAGAAACGGTCAGCGACAGCACAATCAACATTAGCGCCGAGAAGCGCCCCGGCATCCGCCGTACGATCAGCGCTACCCCCCACAGCAGCATCAGGAAGATAACTGCGCCAGCGGGTTAAACGGCTGAGTAACGCAGATTAACGCCAGAATCAGCGAGAAGGTGACGATGATACCGAGGATCAACCGCCGCGCCCCGGCACTCAAATGACCGAGCTCTTTTTTCTCATCAAGATGCTGTGTTTTATGGCTAACGCGCTCAGGCAGCTCGTTCATCCATTGATGGTAACGTCCACGAATATTTTGCAGACCTGAAAATGCCCGCCTGCGCGGTTTCGGCGTTTCTTTGCGCGATGCACCAATAATAACCAGCATGTTTGAATGAGATAACGGACCGGGTCCAGCGGACGCGGACGCGAGGCGTTGATATGCGGATACAGGTTTTTATGTTCTGCGCGAATACGCTGCCAGCGCGGGTGCTCCAGCGGAATAAGATCCGGCCAGGATCATCTAGAAACAGCCGACGTCGCGCTGAAAGCCGACGCACCGTGACGACGATAATCGCGATAACGCCCGATAAGCCGGCGCGTTGACCGGCGGGATAAGCAACCACCGGGTCAGGATACTCATGATGCACTCCCGACTGGCGTTCAGCCCGGAGTAGTTCAACAGGCACCAGTTCGCCAGCGTCAGTATCTCTTCAGCCGCCAGCGCATCACTGCGGTATTCACCGACTGGTTGCTCAGCCGCCAGGCATTCAGCCATCGCTTCATCACGATGAATGAGCATCGGCAGGATCGGCGCTGGCTTTGCAACCAAAGCTGGTAAATTCGTCCTGAACCTGACTGCCAATACGGAAGTCATTAATCAAGATGTGCGCCATCCGGCAGCGCTTGCTGATGCAGTCGGATATGGCAGTTGGCATCCACATTGACGATTGCCAGCGAGTGATCGCACAAACTCAGCAGCTGGTGGGTTATCTGCGAGGCATCACGCGGTAAGTGATTAAAATCCACTGGTAACGCCCGCTGGCTTTTCGTTGCTGTAAGCCGGAGCAAATATCGCTCAGCCGGGTTTGCCAGTGCTGTGGATTTTCTTGTTCTTCAATGGATAACTGACCAAAAGGCAGCAATCGAGCTGCGAGGTGTAGCGCAACCCAGCGTCACGCCAGTCCTGGCCATCCAGCATCGCTCTGGCCCAGCCCTGACGGTGGGTAAAATCAACATTAAATGACAGGCGCAACAAGTTGTCCGGGCAGGCATCGACCACCAGAACATTTTCTCCCAACATTTGTAATGACCAGGCTAATGCGGCGGTGATGGTTGTTGTCCCACGCCTCCCCGCACCCCCTGCAATCCCAGTACGGCCATTCACCGATCCCCTACTTTTGTTGCGCAAACTCTGCCAGCAACGGCCAGCGGTTAATACCGCGGCCAACTGTCGCGTTGGGAAATATCGGCATAATCGATATCAGGCAGTGAAATGCCTGCTTTTAACGCCACAATATCATTCTGGAAGATATAGCCTATCGCGGGAATGGCGAGGAGTCTGACTCATTGTAGCTTGCTGAATCCCTATAAAATGGTACCGTTCATGATAGGACAATTATTAACCGTCTAGCATCGCCTGTTGTATTTTTGTGTTACGGCGAGACGGAAATTGCTTCACTTTTTAACTTTTCCGTTTACAACAGAAAAGTTAAAAACGAAAAGACTAAAATCACACGTCTTGTGACCTTCTAAATTGATTTCACATGCTAAATTGATAAGTTTTAATTTGGATGTGTAGGTTTATTTCTTCTTAGCTTTTCGCTGGTCAACTGATAATCAGACGAAAATGGTGACATAAGGACATTGTGGACCTGTATTCTCTATCGGTATCTCATCATTATGGGATGAGCTGGACGTATGCAGCAGGCGGCGTCTGGTGGTTTCATCCTGAGAATCGCCATGAAGATGCTATGGTCTGGCAAATCGAACAGCAACTACATCCCAGGCTGAAACCGCACACGTCGCGGTCGTTCGCATGAACGACAGCAATGCGGCGAAAATCTTCAATTAGATGATTCTCAAGGGCAGAAAAAATAGAAATTATTTTCAATGCTAAATAGTAAAAGGTCTGTGCTCTTTTTTTGACCGTGATTTGTATTGTTATTATTGATCCCCATAATTACCTTTTTATTCTTGTTTGCGCAAATAACGCATGGCAAAACATTGCCTGCCGAGCGGCTTCGCTCATCGTTGGGATAAAATGAATAAATGGAGCAGGTTGAACCATTGTTCGCTTTTGGTAATTAATCCCGGAAATAATAACGATAAACAATTTTCATTGTTGCTTGAGGAATACGTCTCACTTTTTGGCTCTTGCCAGTTTGCGGGTTCAGGGTGACCAACATTTGCTGGATATTGCCTTCTGGTGTAGGGAAAACAAAAGGATGACCATCAGCAGCTAAGCGTTCAGCAACAAAATGGTATCTGGACATTAGTTCAAAGCGAAGAGGCGGAGATCCAACCACGCAGCGACAAAAACGCATATCTGGGTAATCTTACTGTGGTGGAATTTACGCGCTATCGGAACACTGGCAACTGTTCGACGATTGGGAAGTCCTGTTCGATGAAGCCCGTACCGCTCAGGCGGCGACGGTGGTCTTTTCTTTACAGCAAAATCCGCGAATCAGACCCGCTGGCCCGCAGCATTCATACCCTGCGTCGCCAGCGCGGTAGTGCGATGAAAATCCTGGTCAGGAAAATTATGGGCTAGCCTGCGCGCCACCGATGAACGTTTGTTCTGGCCTGCGGTGCAAATGTGGTTATGCGTGGAATGCGCCAGCTCTCCCGTTGTCTGACGATGATCGAAAGCGTGCAAGGGCAGAAAGTAAGTCGCTATGTGCCGGAAGATGACTACCTTGCTGTCAATGACCCAGCCGCTCAAACTGCGTGGTTTCCAGAAGTGGGATGTGTTCTGTAATGCCGTCAACAACATGATGAATAACCTATTACCTGCCCACGGTAAAGGCGTTCTGGTTGCCCTGCATTCCGGTACCGGGTACTGCGCTTTGAACAAGCCCTGACGCTGTGTCGCCCTAACCGTACCGGCGATATCATGACCATTGGCGGTAATCGGCTGGTGCTGTTTCTCTCATTCTGTCGGATTAACGATCTGGATAGGGCGTTGAATCATTTTGCCATTGCCTATGGCAACATGTCTCAAACCGTATGAGTATGGTTGGTGATAAATGAGTGCCGAGCTGGTGCAGATGCGCTTGCTTGCCCCAGAACAATGGGGCATGCCGCTGCCTTTAACCCGGAAGTTTCTAAACCGGTAGATCAATGCCGAGCACGATGGTCACCACTGGCGACGATCCCAGAACCCAGTCAACTGTTAGATGATTTGTGGAGCGCTCATCATGATGACCATCAGCGATATCATTGAAATTATTGTCGTTTTCGCACTGATATTTTTCCCGCTGGGTCTGGCACAGCACTCTTTGCGACGCATTCGCGACACCTTTGGTTCTTCTTACTTGCTAAACCTTCGTTATGTAAAACCAGCCGGGCATTTACGCCGCACGGAAAAAGCCAGGGCAAGCAAAAAATGACTCAATTTACCAAAATCCCGCCATGCCTTCTTCCCTCTGGCAATACTGGCACAGCCTTTCCGCTCAAACTCTATTTTCTTGGTTAAGTTCGGCCTGTTGTGGGCGGGATATACATTTCCATCCGCTCCTTTGGGTCGTGTTCCGCGTTTCTGCTGATGCCCATTCCCGCACTAACCTGCATCGCTTGCACCACTCGATTGCCCTGCCAATGGCTTTGCTTTTTTCTGGCATGACGGCGTTAGCCGCCCCGGAAAGCATAATGAGCAGGGTTCGCAGGTGGCGGGGTTCAGTACCATTCTCCTAATCGACCTTGTCACGCGCTTTATTAACTGGCAGATCGTCGGGGCCGGTTTTCTTTTATAGTCGCCTGGTTATCCTGCACAATCGATTCGCATTACTGTTTTTGTGGTTGCCATACTGCTATAGCTAAACGTTGCTAAGCTGGCGGCACGAGTTTCTCCTTGTGGCCATCGGACAACCGACGACCACTGTAACAACGACGGGTGGTAACGCGGTGGCAACCGTTCCAGCATAGGGTGGCGCACCGGTAGTGGGTGTCATGCCCACACCAACTGCACGCCAACAACGGCGAACCTTAACGCCTGGCTGAATAATTTCTATAACGCGGAGGCGAAACGTAAATCGACCTTCCCGTCTTCACTACTTCCTGATGCTCGGCCGTTGAATTACTGGTGATTAACATCTGTTCGCTTCGCATGGGAGGATATCCAAGCCGCCGGGTTAATGCGCATCCACTCTGGTAGCGTTTGGATCTTGGGTTCGGCAACTTTGACTCCCGCCACCTCCTACAGTAGCCCAGGCGGCGATCCGTTGCTCGCGCCGGCTGCGGGCAGACTTCGCACACTAATCTGTATCAACCGGCAAATAACGACTGCTATCTGGGTGATCCTTTCGAAAACTGGGTTCCCAGCACCTGATGATGGGACATAACGGCCAGTTCGGCGGTTTTTTGAAAGAAGTTCGCGAAAATGGCGGCATGCAACTGAATTGATCAATAAACAAATATACAGTTATTCCTGGGCTTTGATGATTAGCCGGTTTATATGACGATATGCGCCGTGTGCTTAACCGCTGCTGGGACATTACAAAAAGATAAAAAACGGCGTAGTGCCGCGTTCTCGACGCGCTTCCACTGCATAACGGCAAGTGACCTCGGTCCGGGGGTCAGCAAACAGCAGAATTAGAAAGCGCCAGCGCCAAATTCTTTGATGAACTGGACGCCTTCTTTTGAACTGGAGAAATCGGGTCGTAAAGTGATGGTGGTGGTCATACGGGAACACGGCGGCGCGCTGAAGGGCGACAGAATGCAGGTATCTGGCCTACGTGATATCCCTAGCCCGTCTATCACAACGTGCCCCGTTGGGGTGATTTCTCGGCATGAAGGCACCACATCAGGGGGCACCCGTTGTCGTCGACCAACCGAGCAGCTGGCTATGTCCAATCTGATGATTAGCGTTTCTTGATGGCAAGATTTTCACCGATGTTGACTGTGAAAAAACTAGCAGTGGGTTGCCACAAACAGCACAGTTCTCCGAGAACTTCAAATCCAGTAGTTATTGGATCCCAGGATGAACCTTAGCCGCTGAACGGCGGCGAGCTGGGTGCTTCGCCGCAGTAAGCACTAAAAAGGCCGCAAGTTTAACCTCTGCAGCCTGATGCGGCGCAACTGCCACTGCGGCAGCCTCCACCCACGTGACACGTTGTCTTCCGCTTATTCAGCAGCTCACAATCATACTGGCAAGAGATGCCAGCAATGACCGGGAGCCGCTGAGAATAAGTGCCGAAGGCCATGCCCAGTTCTGCGAGCGTCATATAGCCGCCTGTGTTGTAATGCCAACGTTTCGCGGCTATTCTTGAGTTGTTTGGGTTGAGGATTAGCCCCGTGATGTTGTGGGTGGTGCCTGCCGGTACGTGCGGGGGTTTTCTCTCTCCAGCGACCAATGCCACCAGGGATAAAGCCCCCCGCGACTGCCGCCTGTCACCGGAACCTTTCCACTTGCGCCTGAGTCTTCGACTGTTTTTTTTTCCGGAATCCGTCACGTCTTCACTCTGTGCTGCGCATTCCGCAAGAATATTATCCGCTTGCAACCGTTGCATTTTTCTTACGAAAAAGGCCGCAAGTTCACCCTGCGCCTGGTTCGGCGCGAATTGTCCATACGGCAGGTTTATGACACCCCCACGTGACACCGGTCTTCTCTTGTTCAGCCGACTTCACAATCATCTGGCAAGAACGCCGCGATGACCAGAGCCGCTGATCATTGCAAAGGCCATGCCCAGTTCTGCGAGCGTCATATAGCCGGCCTGTGTTGTGATCAGCAACGGCTGTACATAGGTTCAAGGATGGCCCCGTGATGTCGGTGGGGTGCCTCCCGAGACGTGCGGGGGTTTTTGCTCCGGCGACCGAATACCGCGGGGGATCGAGCCCCGCGACATTGCGCCTCACCGGAACCCTTCCCGGCTTGACGCTGATTCTACGACTGTTTTTCTGTTCCGGAATCCGTCTCATCTTCACTCTGTGCTGCGCATTGCAGAATCTGTGCTCCGCTTGGGTGGTACGTTTCTTTAGAAAAGGCCGCAAGTCTCACCCCTGCGCCTGGTTCAGGCACAAATTGCCATTACGGCAGCCTGACGCCCGCATGACACGTCTTCCACTTGTCAGCCAGTTCACAATCATACTGGCGAGAAACGCAGGCGATAGTGACCAGACCAGCTGGAATTCGTGCAGAAGGCCATGCCCAGTTCTGCCGACGTCATATGGCACCCGCCCTGTGTTGTAATGACAACGTTTCGCGGGCTGTCCGGTGGTTTTGTTGACCGTTCGCCCGTTATGTTGTCAGGTATATCCTACGTCCGGGGTTTTTCTCTCTCCGCGACCGAATACCACAGGGATGAAGCCCCCGCGACATTGCGCCTAGCGAAACCCTTCCGGCTTGCCGCTGATTTTTGCCGATTACTTTTTGCTGTTCAGCACCCGGCAATCTTCCTCATTGGCGATACCTTCCAGCTTAATTTCTTTATTTGCAATGGTTGCAGTTCATATCCGGGCTGACTGCAGACTGGTAGTGAAATGCACAATTTTGTAAGAATTGCGCTGCTAGCGACCTCCCCAGTGAATCTGTTCCTCATTTTTTACATACTGCGTATTCGACTTCTCCACCTGTTGCGCAAGAGAAACTGGGTTTATTCATTTTTGCCGAGCCAACTTCTTCTCATAACAGGACTTTATGCAGCACAACACACTATAGAAACACAATACAGAAATTGCCGTTTCTTGGACTCGGCTGGGTTTTGTTATAGTCAGCATGGCGATGCGGTACGGAACCGTGCTGATGCCAGTACAAATTGGCTTGAAGGAATTTGGGTATTTATACCGCAGCGATCATTGCTTATCCTGCCACCTGGATGATGCAGGACGTTCTTTAAAAACCCTTTCTGAAAGCGATTCCTGTAATGACTACGCCGATCTATCAGTCATTATGGGCGAACATTGGGGGAATTTTCCTCGGGTTATCTACTTTTTGATCATTATC
Organism: Shigella flexneri; assembly: GCA_048288465.1. GTDB lineage: Bacteria > Pseudomonadota > Gammaproteobacteria > Enterobacterales > Enterobacteriaceae > Enterobacter > Enterobacter flexneri_B. The sequence continues at coordinate 3,567,036 of CP182556.1, forward strand.
CACGGATTTTTATCTACTCTCTCTCCGTGGTTTTCGACAGCGCCTCGTACCTTAAAAACCTTCGTTTTAACCGATGCCGATCTTTAGCAATCTTTCTTTATAAGACTGGCTCCTCTCGCGTTCTGGTGGCGATGCGTATCGTGGTGAACGAGTACTGTTTAAGATTTCCGGGCCAATGGTGGTGGTAAAAGTGGGGTTTGTGTGGTGTTCGGGTTTGCGATAATCCAGCCCTGGAATTTCGCCAATCTGGCATCTTTCCCGCAAGCCTCCGTCTTTTTCCGCGATGTATTGCTTTTTTTTCCATTTTGCTTCTTTTCTGCAGTCTCTATTCAGGTACTTAACCCAATGATATTGCCTATCATGGCGGAACGGGAAGCGGATAAAGTACTGGCAACCCAGCTGGCGCTGCGTACCCACCGAATTAGTTATATCACGCTCATCGCGGTGATCCTTTTATTTGCCTTTTCGTTTACCTTCTGGATTGGCCACGAAGAAGCCGTTTCTGCCTTTGAACAAAATCTCTCAGCGCTGGCGCTGGCCGCGCAGGTGATCCACCTGGCCATCATTCATATCACCTCTACGGTGCTTAATATATTTTCATACTGACCGCATTCTTTGGCATCTGTGTCGGTTTGCATTGGCCATGAAGGCGTTGTTCTGATCTGTTAAGCCGGATTGCTTGATACCAGGAATTAACTGGTGCTGGTTCTGGCAATATACGCTTTTGTCGTAATTAGGTTGACGATTTGGGTTTTGGCGTGTATCGGTGCTGGTGTTTGTTTCAGTTGGGAAGCCCGTTATATGGTATTGTGTCGTGCCTCATTCCGTTTTTCCTAATCTATAAAGTGGCCACAACTGTAAGGCTCGCGGATTTAAAGCCTGGCTGATTCTGCTGTACGGCATTTTGCTATGCTTGTCGCCACTGTTGAAGCTGATTGAGTAAACCGAGCGCATGGCCCCGGTTTTGTAGTTAACGCTGCGGATTTTATCGCCATCCTGATCGACCAGCAAAACAAGCTACCCGCTCACCGCCGTAGTCTTGTCACTGCGGGCTGCAACTGGGTGCCGGCCGAAGCGCGACGACAGCGGGCGTTGAAGGCGCAACCCGGCGGTGGACTCAGTCAGCTGGTAGTTCACCGCTGAGCTTGATGCGCTCACGGCGATCGTCCGGGTTGAGGGCGCGGCGTCGCGGAAAGTAGCGCCTGAGTGCTACGGATGGCGCGGGTTATTAAAATTTGGTCTTTCGTTCCCTTCTCCACGCCAGCAGCCAGGTACATCACCATCACTTCATGGCGAGTTCCTCCACCACCGACAGGTCGTGGGATATAAAGCCATAAGACAGCCCCAACTCCTGTCCGCAAATCCGCCTCATCAGATTCAGCACCTGCGCGCGCACTGAAACATCCAGCGCGGAAACCGGTTGATCGGCAATCACCACATCCGGTCGGGCGGCGGGCAGGGCAGTGGCGATATCCTGACGTTGTCCGCCGGAAAGCATGTACGATAGCGGTCGTAATGCTCGGTTTCGGCCGACTTTTCCCATCATGGACGGGGCTTTTTGCCGACGCTGTTCTTTGCTTAAGCTCGTGTTGATCAGCAGCAGCTCTTCAAGTTTTTGCCTTGGGCTTAGGGGATCAGCAGAACCGTAAGGGTACTGGAAGACGATCTGGATTTTCTGCCGACGCAGCTTCTGCGCGCCTGCGATCGTGCTTAAGCAATCCTTGCCACGGTAATACAGCTCGCCACAGGTGGGCGTTTGGATCATCGTCAGCAACCGAGCCGAGGGTGGTTTTCCCGCAGCCAGATTCGCCCACTACTGCCAGCGTTTTGCCACGTTCAAGGTTGAACGAAACGCCATCCAGCGCTTTAACCAGACGTTCCGGCGCGAACATGCCTTTCTTCACCGGATAATGTTTTTTCAGGTCGATAGCCTGCAACAGCGGTTGTTACAGGTGGCCTCTTCGTACTCATAGTGTCGGCCTCCCGGTATCATCAGGATTGGGTAATGGCATTAAATAGCGCCAGTCCAGCCAGCATATTCAGCGCCGGTTCTCGGCGCGACATCTGTCAGTGAGCATGGGGCAGCGCGGGTTAAGCAGGCAGCCGTTCGGGCGGTGTCGTACTTGCCGGGAACGACGCCAGGTAACGACGCCAAACGTTCTTTGTCCTGGCGATTCCGGCAGCGCACGCGGCAATACCTGGCGTATACGGATGACGCGGCGCATGGAAAATGGCGTGAGCATCGCCATTTCCCACCACTTGACCGGCATACATCACAATGATTTTATGCGCCAGCTTCCGCCGCCAGAGCCAAATCATGGGTAATTAACACCAGCGCCATGTTCTCTTTCTGCTGTAGCTCCAGCAGTACGTTGATGATTTGCGCCTGAATCGTAGGCGTCCAGCGCAGTGGTCGCCCATCGGCAATCGGCGGCTGGCCGACAGGCAATCGCCATGGCGATCATCACGCGCTGGCTCATGCCCGCCGGAAAGCTGGATGCGGGTAAACATCCAGACGCGATGCGGATGGGGAATACCGTTCTGATTCAGCAGGTCAATCGCCGGCTGACGGCGAGTACTTTTGCTGCCGCCCTGATGCACCTTAATCGCTTCCATAATCTGGAAACCCACGGTGTAGCACGGGTTAAGGCTGGTCATGGGGTAACTGGAAAATCACTAGCCACTTGGGCCCCCACAGGGTTCGGCGCTCTTTTTGTGAGTATCCGCTGCAAATCGCGGCCGTTGAACTTCCAGTTCTCCGCTTTTCGTGGCGCTAGCAAGTCGCCCCGTGATCACAGGAACTGACCGACTTACCGGAGCCAGACTAAGCCACAATCCCGAGCCACTTCGCCCTGTTTTACGCTGTAGCTGATGAGATCTCCAGCGCGGATGGTGCTTTCGTCGCCGAGAAATGCACCAATAATTTATCTCCATTAATAACGCCATCTCGAGCCTCTTACTGCTTCAGTTTGGGAATAGAGCGCGTAGACCGTCGCCCATCAGGTTAAATGCCAGCACCGTCAGCAGATGGCGCAGACCCGGGAAGGTCACGACCCACCAGGCGCTTTGCGCGAACTGCCGACGCGTGGGAGAGCATGGTGCCCCACTCCCGGCGTTGCGCGGCTCTGCGCCCGTGCCGAGGAAGCGGGGAGGCGCCGGATCGGGAGTGGCGTTGGAGAAACCGAGCAACGCTGGACGGTCGGCCAGCGCCGGGCAGAATGGGAGCTGCCCATCAACATCTGACGCATCGCCCCGGCACCTGCCACGCGAGACGCGGGTAGTTGATGATTCGCCTACCACCAGCACGGCGGCGCGGGTTACGCGGACATAGTGCGGCAAGGCGACGAAGGTCAGCGCCAGCGCGGCGTTACCGATCGACGGGCGGTCGCCGCCAGCACCAGTGCCGACAGCAGACTTGGCAGCGCCAGCATGATATGACCACGCGCATGATGATGTTATCGACCAGGCCGCCAAGTAACCGGCGATCAGGCCGAGAATAACGCCCATAATCGGCGATGACGCGACTACCAGACAGCCAACCAGCAGCGACAGGCGCGCACCGTACATCAGGCGCGACAGCACATCACGGCCTACGTCATCGGTGCCCGGCAAGTGCGCCGTGCTCCGCCTTCCTGCCAGGCTGGCGGGGCGGGCAGTGCATCGCGGAACTGTTCCGCCGGGTTATGGGTGCAATCCAGTTGGCAAGATCGCGATGAACAGCACGATGACGACGTAAACCAGCCCGACGACCGCGCCTTTGTTGCGTTAAAATAGTGCAGAACTCCTGTAACGGGGTCATCGGCACGGTGCGCTGATCACTTTATTTTCAGTAACCTGTGACATGATGTCCCCTTACTTCTTATGACGAATACGCGGGTTCACCACGCCGTACAGCAGATCGACCAGCAGGTTGACGAGGATAATCATCGTCGCCACCAGCAATACGCCGCCTGCACTACCGGATAGTCGCGGCGTTGCAGTCGTCAATCAACCAGCGCCCCAGACCGGGCCACGAGAAGATGGTTTCGGTCAGAATCGCCCCCGCCAGCAATGTTCCCACCTGGAGGCCGATAACGGTCACTACCGGCAGCATCGCGTTACGCAGCGCATGGACGATAATCACCCGCATGCGGGTCAACCCTTTGGCGCGCGGTGCGGATGTAATCTTCACCCAGCACTTCCAGCGTCGAGGAGCGCGTCATACGCACAATGACCGCCAGCGGGATGGTACCCAGCACAATGGCGGGCAAGATCATATGGGCGACGGCATCGATAAAGTTGCCGTCTTCAGCCAGATGGCGGTGTCGATCAGCATAAAACCGGTTAACGGATTGGAATCATCGAGGAATACCATGTCACTCACACGACCGGAGACGGGCGTCAGGTTCCAGTGCACCGAAACCAGCATGATCAGCATCATTCCCCACCAGAAGATAGGCATTGAATAACCTGTCAGCGCCAGGCCAACCGCTGTGTTATCGAAAATCGAACCGCGTTTAACCGCAGCCAGCACGCCAACCGGAATGCCGACTGCCGTAGCAAAAATCATCGCGCAGACGCCAGCTCCAGCGTGGCCTGGAAGCGCGGCACGAACTTCTTCCCAAACCGGGATGCGGCTTTTCATTGAAATGCCTAGATCGCCATGCATTACGCCCCAAATGTAATGGAGATACTGCTGCCACATCGGTTTATCTCAGCCATCAGCCAGCAGCTGGGCGTGACGCTTGGGAGATCCCACGTTCGCCCACCATGATCATCACCGGATCTCCGGGGATCATGTGGACAAAGGCAAATGTGAGAAGGGTAATACCGATAAACGTGGGGATGACGAGTCCAAACGTCGGAGAATAAACTGCAACATGACCCGGATTCTCTATAGTGACCGCAGCCTGGAACTGCGTGTCTGTATTGCTCACAATCAATTCCCGCCCTTATCGGACAGGGAATGAAGTATTGCTGCCGGATGGCGCTGCACGCGAGAGGCACAGCGCCACCGGGATAGTATGGCTTTTAATTATTCGATAGAGACGTTTTCGAAGTGATGTTTGCCTAACGGATCAACCACATAGCCTTTAACTTCTTTGCGTACCGGTTCAAAACACGGTGGAGTGAGCGATGATCAGTGCCGGAGCCTGATCGTGCATCACCACCTGCGCTTGCTTGTACAGGTCAACGCGTTTGTTGTGGTCGTCGGTAGCACGCGCCGGTTGAATCGATTTTCAAACGGTTTGTAGCACCATTTTGAGTAGTTGGAGCCTTGTTCAGAGGCGGCGCAGCTGAACAGGGTGGCGAAGAAGTTATCCGGGTACCCGTTATCGCCAGTCCAGCCCATCATTACCGTCTGGTGCTCGCCATCTTTCGCACGCTTGAGGTACTCCCCCATTGGTAGGTGACAATTTTGGCCTGCACGCCGACTTCGCCCAGTCTGCCTGAATCATCTCCGCCATGCGGCGAGCGTTCGGGTTATACGGACGTTGTACCGGCATCGCCCACAAGTCGATGGAGAAACGTTTTTCCAGACCCGCTTCTTTCAGCGAGGCTTTCGCTTTTCAGGATCGTAGGTGTAGTCCTGAACGTCGTCGTTATAGCCCCACATGGTTGGCGGGATCAGGTTTTTCGCTGATACGCCCGCGCCCTGATAAACCGCTTTGATGATCGCGTTTTTGTTCACCGCGTAGGTCAGAGCCTGGCGAACTTTCACGTCATCGAGTGGTTTTTTCTGCACGTTATACGAGAGTAACCGACGTTCAGCCCCGGCATTTCCATCAGATTGATGGATTTATCCTGCTTCATGCGAGCGATATCTGCCGGGTTCGGGTACGGCATCACCTGGCATTCATTCTTCTCCAATTTCACGTAACGCACGGAAGCGTCAGGGGTAATCGAGAAGACCAGCGTATGGATCTGCGGTTTGGTGCCCCAGTAGCCATCAAACGCTTTGTAGCGGATCAGGGAATCTTTTTGATACTGCTGTAACTGGAACGGACCGGTTCCGATTGGGTTGAGGTCCAGTTTTTCCGGTGTACCGGCTTTCATCATCGCATCAGCATATTCTTTTGACAGATCGAGGCGAAGTCCATTGCCAGGTAGCGAGGAACGGCGCTCCGGCGAGTCAGCACAAACTGAACGGTGTTGTCGTCCACCTTTTTCACTTCACTGATCAGCTTTGGCAAGCCCATGCCTTCGAAGTATTCGTAGCTGCCGCCAGAAACTTTATGGTACGGGTTTTGCGCGTTTTTCTGACGATCGAACGAGAACACCACATCATCGGCGTTTAGTTCACGCGTCGGTTTGAATTCTTTATTGTCGTGCCACTTCACACCTTTACGCAGATGGAAGGTATAGGTTTTTGGTCTTCGCTGACTTCCCACTTTTCAGCGAGGCCCGGAATATGCTGGTGGTGCTGTTTAATGGGACCAGACGGTTATAAAGCGGGTCGGAAGAGCGTGGTGGGTGGTGTCGGAGGTAAACAGCTGCGGGTTAACCCTTCCGGGATCCTCTGAGCGATAAACCAGAGTTTTCACCTGAACACTTGCTGCGACGGTCATCACCACCAGGCTGGACCAAGCTCGGCGTCCTTGACTTTTTCAAGGAAATACGCATTTTTCTGCTCCAATTGTGATGTTTGTTGTTTTAACCCTTTGCAGTGGGTTGTCGCTTCCTGACCTTTTTGTTTTTTGCCCGGTGGGGTCAACGTTATGAGGTGGGGATGCCGTACTAATTAACATCAGTGTAACATTGCGATCCTCCATAAATGCCCCTCGTGACCTACAATCTCTCAACAGAATGTGAAACGTCAATACAGCCGACCGGGATTACACCAACGGTGAAATCCGCAAACAAAGATTAAAAAAACTTCAAACAGCTATTTGAGCAGAGAAAATTGTGCTCTCCAACATGACCAGAACAATCAGCTTAATATTTAGCAACATTTGGTGATTAAGGTTTATGCATTTAGTGAAAAAAATCTAGAAAAGGTGGATATTTGAGCATTAATACCATGAACACTAAAACGCACAGCGGAAAATGCAGCGCCAGCCATAGTAACGCAAAAAAGATTTAAGCAAATATAAAAAAGACAATCGTTACTGTCACGAATCCGTTAATGGATGAGTATCGGGCACGAATTTGGGGGAAAATGTGTGGTGTGTAGGTCGAATAAGGCAGTCGCACCACATCCGACAATGGTGGTGCCGTTGCCTGATGCGACGCTGACGCGTCTTATCGGCCTACGTGAGTCGAGACTCCCGCCCCGGAGGTTCTCGTCCTCATGAGCTACAAATGCAAAAAAGCCTGCTCGTTGAGCAGGCTTTGCGAACGGTCGGTGATAGAGAATACTCGCCACTTCGTGGCTCGCCCTGCGGGCCGTTGCTGGCGCAACGTTCTCTCGCTTGGCTGGAGTCGAACCTCCCTGCCGGAGGTTCTCATCCTCATGAGCTGCAGATGCAAAAAAGCCTGCTCGTTGAGCAGGCTTTTGGAGGACGGTCGGTGATGAGGATCGAACCTCCGACCCCTTCGTCCCGAACGAAGTGCGCTACCAGGCTGCGCCAATCACCGAATGCGGGGCGCATCTACTGCGCAGATACGCCTCGTCAATCCCTTAATAGCAAAATGCCTTTTGATCGGCGAGAAAGTCGGCAGGCCGCTCGTTCGCCGCTGCCTCTTTTGCCTGCGGGATGTGACACCAGTTGTTGTTTTGGTTAATTCCACCATCCGGTGAAGTGTAGCCAAGACAACCCATGATGGTATCGTACAGCTCTACGTGACGGCGTGGCACTTTCATGTCGGCTTCTTTTTTCAGCTGCGCAAATGCCTGCGCATTGGCCGGATTTTCCAGATATTTATCTGACATCCAGACCATCATCGGTACGCGGAACTGCTCCGGCGGTGCAGTTCACGCGGCGTGCCGTGCAGGTGCTCGCGTTCATTAATTGACTCACCGTGGTCGCTGCGTGAACACAATCGCTTTCTTATCGCGAACCTGATCAATCACGCTGGAGATAAAGTGATCCACATAGGTCACCGAGTTGTCATGGGAGTTCATCATCTGCGCTTTGGTACAGCCGCTATCAACACCAATGCATTCCGGCTTCCACTGCGCGAAGCTACGCGGATAACGCTGGGTGTAGTTAAAATCCGAACCTTTGGTATGCAGAATGATCAGATGCTTCGATCCGGGGTTGCGCCCTAGCGATTGCTGCATTTCGTCTACCAGCAACATATCATCTACCGGCTTGCCACGATTACGTGGCTCCGCACCGATCTGCTCACGATGAGCAATGTGTCCGCCATCGTGTTGCTGTAGAACCACATTTCGCTCTGCATAGCGTAGAGGTCAGAACTGAATCCTAACTGCTTCAGAACCGCGAAAATGTTCTGTTCTTTTAATGTGCGCTGCGGATTATCTTCCGCGCCCCCTGACGTACAAACATGCAACGCAGTGAGAGTTTGGTTGCGGTATCACAGGAGTAACCACGGAACGCCGCCAGATTTTTCTCCTGGGCCAGTTTCGGCGTGGTATTACGCTCATGCCGAAAATACCCATATGGTCCCAACGCGTCGTTTCACCGATGATAAACACGACATAGTGTCATCAACGTTTTGCGGTGCCTGATAAGTGAATTCTTCGCCGGATTAAGCAATGAATTATTATCGGAAGATCCTTCGACCGCACCCAGGCATACAGCCCCAACGCAGAAAGCCAGTTTGATGGCAGATAAGAGTTCGCTACGACACCGCCATAACTCGGCAAATCAACGCCGGTCGCCCTCTCCACTTTCTTCTGCTGGATATCCAGCAAACGAATGGTGCCCAAACCATAATACCCGCCAGTACGACGACCGCCAGGCTGCGAATACGCTGCCCTGGGGTTGGCGGGTGTCGGAGCAAGGTGTAGCGACAGCGGTTATTCCAGATAAGGATAAGAGGCAATGCACTAACGGCGATTAACCGGAGAATAAAGTTCAGACCAACAACTTCTTTTGACAGGTCGATATCGGTGGTCATGACGGAAGCGATGATGCCATAACCAATGACCACATAAGGAAGGTAGTGATGGCTGGCACCTGCGGAAAGAGCACCACCAGCGATGCCAGAATACGCCAGCTGCGGCGGCCGAACAGCGAAAGAAGACGTCGTAAAAGAAGGTCACCAGTACGGTGGCGGCTACGTCAACAACAGCAGAAATGCCTTTCCAGACGGTAAAATGGTGCGCATAGCTGCGAAGCGGCGGTAAAAAACCGCGCCGTTCGTAAAAAGGCCGATACTCGTTGCGAGCAAAAAGCTCAGCTTCTGCTGTGTAATCGATTTGATGTATCTCATGCAAACAAACCCTGGACAAACAGGTGATAACACCCTGCTTAGGGGCTTTTCGAGGCCCCAGCAGGGAAAAAGTGCGGAGGTAGTCAGATCGTAGAATCTACACGCGCGAATTGGTTGACCACAGCAAGGGAAAAAGTGTGGGGAAGGAGTGTGCATAAGCACAAATTACGAAAATGCAAGTTTGAAAAGGGACTTTAGCGTTACAAAAAGCGGTTAAAAGGGCCAGTTAATTGGCCCAAATTTTACGAGTCATTGTTTATACATTTCGTTGATGCGTTTGATGCACACCGAAGCTGAAGCCCAGTAGCTCGCGGCTGAGCATTAGAGGGAGCCATTCGCCTCACGCAACATTTTCTGCTTTGGCTGACGCTCGTAGTAAAAGCCGATGACAGATCGGCAGGCCGAAAATGACGTAGAAGGTCACTGGCCGCCAAACAGTGAGGCGATGATGGAACCCACAATGCTCCGATTCCAAAACCGAGATGGACTCGCCACCTATCATCCGCCAGGTTCCTAAGCCGCCAAAGAACTCACTGACCGTGACGGAAAGACGGTGATGGTGCCGCAAAAGTTAAATGCCACGCAGGCAATGGGTCAAAAGACGTCACTGCGTCGATGGTGAACCAGCAGGGCCGCCATACCCACCAGCGAAATCTACCTGACCAATGGTAATGACACGGATACGGTGCATTTTGTCAGACACAATACCCAGCACCAAACGACCTGAAAGGTTGGCGATGGAAATGACAGTGATTGCATTGGCTTCGCAAACCACATCAAGGTGTGCCAGACTTTGGGCGATGCTTTCGCTACCCAATGACGTACAGGCCGCTCATGCAGGCGGTCAGGAACATTACCGCTAACATCCAGTCCTGCGGTTTACGCGTCGACTCTGCCAGCGTGTACTCTTCTCCACCACACCATGCTGGTTTTCATTAGTTTTGGTGCGTTTCATTAACGTTGGCCGAAACAATCATCGACAGCGCAATCGCTCCCCAGATGCAAAGGTTTTTTCCAGACGCGACCGTTTCCAGCAGCTGGTGTCGATGAATTTGAGAACCAGGCTACCCAGACCATAAGAACCGATGGCGAACGCGGAGATGAGACCTTTACGCTCGGGAACCACTTCACCAGTTAGAGAGCGTCAGCAGATAACGGCACCATCCGCCAGTTCCACCAGCCGCCGCCTTGACGGGGTGAGGTGGGGCACTGGATGGTCAGGAGAAAAGCCTGATCCGCAAAATGCAGCGACCATGGTGACCTGGCTTAACGCCAAATCCTTCTGTAATACAACAGAAGACGAAATTGCCAGCCCCAACTTAACAAGCCGAAGGAGGGGGCAACGGAGCTTCGGGGCACATCCAGCTTGGCGGAATAGCGCCATTAAACGGCTACAGGTATAAACCGACCCCAGCGCGAAACTGGGTAATGATCATACCGATAAGTGTCGGCCAGCAGCACTTGTTGATGATTTATTCGAAGGTGTCATGGCAGTATTCCTACAGTAATAGAAAAGAAAAGTGTTGGCCAACAACCATAGGGAAGTGCACTTTATGCCTGGGGAAAAACGGCATAAATGCCATCAGAAACCGGAATGAATGCCTTAGCGTTAAGAGAAATGTATGACGCAACAATCTCCGCCTAATTTATTTTACTGGTAAGTTAGCACCCACTATCGCCACAACTTTTTTTATTAAATGGTTTCGATTGTGACTGTTAGTTTGATCTTGGCGCTAACGCCCATCGTATACAGATAGTCGCTATTATTAGTGGTATTTTCTGCCTGAGTTAGCGTGCATAGGCGGCGGGATCTAGATTCACCAACATGGCAGCGCCTACGGTGACATCCAGCCGGTTTGAGTTTCTGGTTTTTCGCCGTCATCCGGCTAAGCCTCGATTGCGCCTTCCAGATATTCTGGCCGAATTCCTGGTTATAGCTCATTAGGCCCAGGGTGGGAATGGCCAAGCCGGGAGTCGACACGCAGCCTAAGGTACTCACGCTGGCGTGCCATAACGGATCGGTCAGCGTGGTGGTGCTGTCGCCCAAACTAGTTATACATCGAGGTGGTTGTGCCATCGTAATGTAATGCCGCGACCGGGCGAGTTGTAACCTGTCGTATAAAGGAAGATTTCAGCCCATACTCGTACTGCTGGTCACATCGCGGGTTTTCTCTGCCAGATTGACTTCCAGTCCCAGCGCCCTTTGGCTACTTTGAATACATTGAGACAAAAATGATTGTAATCAGGTTGATAATCGCTATTCCAGGTGTAACGCTCTGTGGGAATATTAGGGTTGCGTATGAACAGATATTCTTATTGCCAGGCTTAAGCTGTGTTGAGAAAAGGCACTGATTACCACGCTGGCCAGCAGGCTTAGCTGCCAGCGACCACCGCTTTTTTTGCTGATCATTAACACCGACTCGGGGAAGAGCCGAATTCGGCAATGTTGTCTGATTGTATGAAGGATATCGGGCATGGTCTGGCCCTGTGTTGAATTGTGACTTTTTGGCCGATGCGTCAAGAAAAGCGGCTGAAATTTTGAGATGGGTACATAGCAAGGGAGAAGTCTGGAACGTTAGGCTTGGGTGAGTCAGGACCCGCTTTATATTGCCTACCATGATAATGATGGGGCGTGCCTGAAACTGACAGTAAAAAACTGTTCGAAAATGATGTCCTTGAAGGGCAGCAGGCTGCGTTATCATGGATCACCATCCTCAAAAACCGAAAACTATCGCACTGCTTTCATCAGAATTTGAATCCAGGTGAAGGTTTTGCGATGAGGAAGAGGATGTCGAAAGACTGGTACAGGACGCCGGGATTATCCGCCATAGCAGGGAAAATTCAGGCGATTATTGGTAATGCGCGGGCGTACCTGCAAATGGAACGGAACGGCGAACCGTTTGCCGACTTTGTTTTGGTGAGAATTAGTAAATCATCGCCACAGGTGGCACAAGCCACAACGATCAGCGAAATGCCACATCTACGCCCGCCTCCGACGCCTGTGTAAAACACTGAAAAAACGTGGTTTGATCCTTCTCGGTACCACAATCTGTTACTCCTTTATGCAGGGCATGTCGGCTGGTAAAATGATAGTGGTTGGCTGCTGTTTGTATGCAGTACAATAAACCATGATTCGGGAAGCGCAACGTTCAGAACTCCCCGCGATCCTGGAACTGTCGCTGGAGGGTCCAACCTGGGGACATCCCTTATAAAAGCGAATTACTGGCGTGATTGCATTACCGCTGGTGCGGGATGCCTCTGTAATGCGCGAAGACTTCGGTATGAGAAGAGGACGGTAAGCTTCTCAGGTTGTTGGGGCGTTATGGAAGGCCAATTTCTGGCAGCGATGTTATTCGCACCGAAGGCCGTCAGGCGCGGTGTTGTCACGCCTGATGATGCAGTATCTACAGCAGCGCCGTCCCCACCTGATGCTGAGGTTTATCAAAAAAATAAACCGCGATAAATTTTTACCAGGGCGCAGGGTTTTCACATTATGATTGCGCATGGCAGGATGAAACCCAACTATCCACCTGGATTATGAGCTGGCCGGTGGTTCAAACGCTGTGGTGGTTCCGGACCGTTGTATTTTTCCAGCCATGCCAGCGCCGTCTACCTCCACCGCCACCTCCCCAGCCGCGAGCTGGGGGGATGGTTGGTCAGCACGTTCACTGCACCGTTTTTACGAATACCATCACCTCATCAATCCAAGTGCCGATGTGCCCTGCGTGAATGCAATCACCCCAGGTTTAATTCCCTTCGCTAATGACCGCTACGGCAAGACTTGCCCGCATGCGTTTTCACAGCCGAACAGTATCGCCATCTTGTATGCCGCGCGCCTGGGCATCGTCAGGATGAATGGTGACAGGCTCACGGTTTTGCCGCCGCGTACAATTCGCGCAGGGACTGTAATCAGCTGGCTGTGCAGGCGATGCGCCGGGATGGGCGGAAAGTACCTGCAACTGTTGCCGGTTGGCATTACCCTGCCATTCGTCCAGGCTCCAGCCACATTGGATGCCCGGCAATCCGGAATAACGTAATCGGCGATACGCTGCGAGAAGATTTCAATCTTACCGCTGGCGTTATTTAATGGATGCGCCTGCGATCACAGCCAATCGGCGAAGCGAATAAACCGCTCCTGTCCGGGTTTTCCGGCATCTCAATTAACTGGTTGGCTTGCAGCACTCAGCGAATGGCGGCAATTCAACCTGCTGGCTTGCCCGCGCTGTGGGCAACGTTATAAAACATTCCAGCCATTGCAGCTCACTTTTTCCTTCCATTAAAACGTTGCATAACCGCCCTTCTGCAGCGTTAGCTCAACTGGCAAAAACATCAAAATCATTACGCGCTTCATAGCGTGGCGGCACCACTTGCTTCATGGGCACCAGATGCTGATTACTGTAATCGCCGGTCATGGTGGGTGGCTCCGCTGGGACGGAGTAGTAGCAGGCAGCACGATATGCACATGTTCGCGCCGCCGTCCAGAAGCGGTCGGAGATCACCACCAGCTTGGGGTTTCGCCAGCACGGATCAGGCGGTTGGTATCCTCATGATGAGTAAAGTTGGCACCGCCCGCCCCACCAGATAAAACGAATATCCGGAAAATGTCGGTCCGTACCCGTTCTGTTGATATGCGCGGGTTTTCCATGCTTCGACAATGAGGGCCGCGGGATTGTACCCCGCATCGCGGCCACCCGGCAAGCTGCCCTGCCGTGGAAGAAGCACCCGCAGAACGCCGCGTGGGGTTACCACCATTGGCAAAATGGTAAGAAAACCAAAACCGCCGCCGGGTGTGCGGATTTTACCGACATTTGTGCCAGCATGACGAGATCATCCATGTTTTTGCTCACCAAACTGTTGGCGCTGCATTCCCCAGCCTGCCATCAGCATGGTGGTATTTGGTGGAAAATCGCCGCTTTTTCCAGGATTTTGGCTGCGCCGACCCGCTGCTGCCCATTCGGCGGTTTTCGCTCTCCGTCACTGCGCCCAGCGAATAGAGGCGAAGACGGCATAAACCTGTGGTGCGACGCGCCAGCAACGCTCGTCGTGCCAACCATTTTCCACCAGCGTTGGGCAATCCCCACCATAAGCACAACATCAGTCACCATGTGCGGTGCCACCCACTTGGGTTCGCGCCAGAAGGAATCGACGGTTTCCAATCGCATTGGATAAATGCGAATCAGCTTTTCCCCACTGTCACGCAGTGCAGAAAAGTTAGAAAGCCCCTGCTCATCGGATGCACTCCACACAATACGTATTGGTGGATGGCGCTTCCACAAGCGCCGCGGCATGGCTATGTTTAGGCGCGCAGCCAACTGGTCTGCTGTTGATAAACTTTCGCTTTCACCACGACATACGGCATGATCGCCTGTGCCACGCCGGTCGATCGTCCCCGAGATGCCCGGTATAACCGCCTCTCAGCGCCATATAGCGTTGTAATGATGTGAGGCCTTATGCAGCACGCCGTTTAAACGCCAGCCGTAGGAACCAGCAAAAATAGATGCGACCATAAGCCTCACGAATGCGTTTATGTTGTTGGTGAATAGAATCCAGCGCCTCATCCCAACTCGCGCGAACAAATTCATCCTGCCACGAATGCCTTGCGGGTTTTCCGGTGACGCGAGAAAGCCTTTGCGCACCATTGGAAATCGTACCGCGTATTGCTGTGAAGCACCTGGTCGCGAACCGCACTCTGCAAGGAGTTTTCCATTCCTGTGGCTAACGCGCGCGCGAGCTGAACACGGTTTCGCCGTCGGTTTAGACCGGCATGGGCCCCCAGTGGGCGGCAGTCAGAAGCGGGATATTTCGTGAGGATCAGTCGCCAACCGAAGACTCCTGAAAGGTTAGATGTATTGAGCAGTTAAATATTTTTTAAATTTCCGAGTATTCCCAGGAATAATCTTCATGTTAGCGGCATCATCTCCCGCCACGGAACCCATAGCAAAGGGATGCAAAAAGGTTATTAAGGATTAACGATGAAGAAACGTGTTTATTGTTCTTGCCAGCCGTCATGAGTGGCGCTCTGGCGGTCTGTGGCTGCACAACTAACCCCTACGCACCAGGCAAACGCGAAGCAGGCAAATCTGCTATCGGCGCAGGTCTCGGCTCTGTCGTGGGCGCGGGTGCTGGTCCGCTGCTCTTCTTGGAAGAAAAATCGCGGTAAAGGCGCGCTGATTGGCGCAGCAGCGGCGCAGCTCTGGGCGGCGGCGTGGGTTTATGCGTGGATGTGCAGAGAGCAAAGCTGCGTGACGGAATGGGCGGCGGGGTGGTAGCGTAACCCGCAGCGGGGATAACATTATCCTCAATATGCCGAACAATACAACCTCGACAGCAGCAGCACAGAGACCCTGAAGCCGAGGCGCTAACACCCTGACCGGCGTGGCGATGGTGCTGAAAAGTTATCCGAAAACGGCGGTTAACGTGATTGGTTATCACGACAGCGCGGGGGGTCACGACCTGGACCTGCATCTCCAGCGGCGTTTTCCAGTGGTCCAGCGCGTTGATCACCCAGCGGCGCTGGATAGCACCGGCAAAGTGAGCTGGCCTTCAGACCTGGCCGCTTATCCCAATGGCCAGCAACAGCACCGCAAAGGTGGGGCACAAAACGCCGTGTAGAAATGCCCTTTAAGCCCACTGTAATCCCTTTCATGCAGGTGATGCAGAAATCCCTGGCATTGTTCAGTTTTCCTTCATAATATTTCGGCTAAGGTGATCGCCTTATATCAGTGAATAGAGAGAAGCATGAAGCCATCCGTATCCTCTACAAAGCCTTACCTGATGATTTTATCCGAGACGCCTCAAGAGCACTTCACCGTCACCAGGGTCAAGCCTACGACCACCAACCGTCGAACAAAATGGGGCGAATTGTCAAGCTGACAGGTTTACTGTGGGTTGAACAGAAATCTTGATGCCGCATTGCTGAAAACAGCCCGAAGCTCCGTGCCACATCAGACAATCTCCGTCGGCTATGACAATTGTGATGTGCGATGCACTTACCGCCGAAAAATTATTCTGATCCGCACGCGCCAACCGTATTATAGGAACCGTCACCGATACGCTGATGGCGCTGGTTGTCTACCGCTCATGGGGTGTGGAGGTGACCCAACGGGTAAAAGCAGGCGAATGGACACGAGCATCAGGGCCGGACTAGTAGGCACTGACGTTCACCATAAAAACACTGGGCATTGTGGGATCGGACGGATCGGTTTGGCATGGCACAACATGCGCACTTTGGCTTGACATCCCCATCCTCTATAACGCGCGCCGCCACCATAAAGAAGCAGAAGCACCTCCGACGCCCACTATTGGGATTTGGATCTTGTCTGTTCAGAGTCAAGGGTCTGGCTGCTGATCCTCCCGTTAACTGATCAACGCATCATCTGTTTAGCACAAGCAATTGGCCAAAGTGGATCCTTCCGCCATCTCATTAATGCCGAGACGTTGGCCCAGTGGTCACGAAAATACCACTGAATCGCAGCGTGCAGAAAGGCGAAATTCACGCTCCGGGCTGGATGTCTCCGACAAGAGCCACTGTCCGTCCATTCACCATTCTTCTCGAATGGCCAACGCTGTCACAGTACCGCATATCAATATGCCACCCATGAGACGCGTTATGGCATGGCCGCCTGTGCCATGGATAATTTGATTGATGCGTTTAAAGGAAGGGCGAAGAACTGTGTGAATCCGCACGTCGCGGACTAAGCCGCATTGCGTGAGGTAAAGCCCGATAATCGCTCGGGCTTTTACTACTTATAGGTGGGTTCACTCTTGCTGTCATCAAGGCCTGATTAAACGCCTGATGCTGTGCCGGTAATGGCGCAATCAGTTTGTTATATTCACTTGCCTGCTGTAAATGGGAACTGGATGCCAGTTCCGACAAGAAGCCCACCTGAGTCCCTTGCTCAGCAATGTCGTCTCCAACCATCACCAGTTGCTGCGTGAAAGTTTGTGCCGCGGGAATCAACAGTTCCAATGCGTACGGCTGGCCATCGTTACCACTTTGGTGAATGCCTGATGAAAAGCCGTTTCGGATCCATTGGGCTTTCGGGTAGAGTGCGCGGCGTGGGCCTGCACTCGCGCATTTTGCAGTTGTTGCGCCAGCACGCCCAGCGAACCATTCATTTCACGCAGCGGACCGCTTTGCGTAACGTAATCCTGCCGGTACGCGATTGCTATAACGCTGTCTACAACCGAGCACAGCCCGCATCCATCGCCTGATTCACCTGCTGAGAATAACCATACAGAATCGCGGTGGGAAGAGGGAAAAAGACCAAACTGTTTTTTTTGATCGGCAGTAGGGTTGGTAGACGTTCACCGCTAGCATCACTTTATTGTCCAGGAAGTCGATAAACGCTTTACGCTAATGGCCTTTCTTATGGAAACGCCGCTCGGGCTAACTGCCATTTGATAACGCCAGGCGAGAGGCACGACCAGGCGAGAGCAGGACTTTCCTGTCGCCATTTTCTATTTCCTTCGCCAAAAAAAGCGCACAACGACGCACGCGTGTCTGACGTGACAAGGATAGTCGAGCCCAGGCTTGCGGGATACCCTTTCTACGTACCATCCTGGTAAAATCATGGAGAAAATGAAACAAGGTTAATTTGTTGTTTCATTGTTAAAGAATGATGATGCCGTTGCCTTTTTTGTCACAAGAAGATCCACCTTGCGCAGAAGGTTAGATTTTGAAAATCTTTACAAACAGGAGTCATTGGGGATCTGGGCATTTCTGGGATGGACAGTGGCTGTGGGGCCATCAGGCTGGAATGACAGGCTGAATCGAATCATAGCCAGAGCATGCCCTGACTTCACCCCGCTGTGTCTGCTTTTCCCGACTATTCTTAATGAGCTTCGATGCAATTCACGATCCCATGTGACGATGTTGAGGAGTTTTCAATGGAATATAAAATTCCAAATCATCAGCTGTTGAGCAGGCTGGAACAGATTGTTTTTAAAGATGAAACGCGGAGAAAACTGCCCTGACGCACAGAACAACGTCCTGTACCGAAATTGGGGGAAGGTACGAAAGGGACAGGGTTAAAGAATCGATGATTTGGCCGGGTTTTGGGCGTATCAGTCGCCATGGTAAAGGAATGGGAATCCAGACGCGTGAGAAGCCTTCAAGTGCCGAACTGAATTTGATTATTGATCAAGCCAACCCGGCATTAGTGAGCAGTTGATGGAATAGACTTTTATCCACTTTATTGCTGTTTAGGTCCTGATGACAGGACCATTTCCAACCGATTAATCATAAATATGAAAAATTGTTGAATCACCCGCCAATAAGCCTAGCTTAATGCGCATCAACGAGTTAACGGTACAGACCATAAAGCAGTGTAGTAAGGCAAGTCCTGTCAAGAGTTACTGCTGGATACCCTTCGTCATGCACATTCCTTTAACGCTTCAAAATCTGTAAAGCGCGCCTGGTCGCAAAAGGCACCCTAATTATTAAAGGTAATCCTATGTCCGGTAAAATCACTGCGTATCGTAAAATGGTTGACACGCTGACAAAGGCTTCGCTTCATCACTCCTGACGATGGCTCTGACGAGGTGTTGGCACTCTTCTGCTATCCAGAACGATGGTTACAAATCTCTGGACGAGGTCAGCAAGTGTCCTTCACCATCGAAAGCGGCGCTAAAGGCCCGGCAGCTGGTAACGTAACCAGCCTGTAATCTTGCTTAAAAGCACGGAACTGTAGAATCCCTGCCTGGTAGGAGATTTTTTTGTTTGTTTTAGGAAATAAATAAGATCAATACGCGTAATAAAATCTATTATTATTTTTGTGAAGCATAAATGTGGGTGCAATGGAGGTGCAACGCGTAAGTGAGGGCGGGAATAATTTCCCCACCGAAGCTCTTACTCTTTGATTTTTAGGCTAGAACAGGCCGTGCTGCATAACTCTCCTGTTTAATATGCAATTCACACAGTGAATTTGTTGTCAGTCAGGTGAAAAATAAAAGCGTGAAACAAATCACTATTAAAGTAATCTATATTTCTGCGGCATTCCCAGCCCCCTGTGTTGATTTTGCAAGGAGTAGAGGCTAACCTTATGGTGTTCAGGGCTGGGGTAGCCTCACCTTGTACTGACCCCAAAAAGTTGGACAGTTAAACACGAGGCATATAGGTCTAATTCCAATATTCAATTGAAGTCAGACCTTTTAATTTCAGGCTAATTCTTCTGCTGTTGTAGTATTCAATATATTTGGTAACAGCATCCTTGAGTTCGCTTATATTACTGAACTCATGATAAAAACACTCCGACTTTAAGGTTTAAAAGAACACTCCGGCACAGCATTATCCAGACAATTGCCTTTTCTGGACATGCTTTGTTTAATACCATGTTCTTTAAGGATTATTTGACATCTTTCTCATACGATACTGCCATCCCTGGTCAGAGTGCAGACCAGGATGGTGGTGAGGTTTAAGCTTTTTGAATCCCTGAAATGAGCATATTCTCAACCATGTTCATCACTGGTCTTTCCGAAAGGCTGTAAGAAATAACTTGGTTGTTGAATGTATATATTCTAGGAGACGAATACAGCTTGCGCCCATTAACTGCAATTCAGTAACATGGGTAACCACTTTCTCGTTTGGCCGCGTAGCCTTGGAATCTTCTTTGGAGAACTGGGGCGGTCTGCCCTACCTCTGCTCTGTAAGAGCGGTATCGCTTGACCTTAATCGCTGCTTTAAGTGAGAGGGTTCCCATCAGGCGCTGAACAGCTTTATGGTAAGTGTGTTTCCCTTCTCGATGAAGAGACAGCGTTTACCTTCAGTTGTCCGTTATCGGCCTCTATTCTCATGATGATTGCCGCTAATTAGCTTTTTCACGTCTCCATACTTCTCAGGCTTGCTCCGAGCCTTTAGATGATAATAAAACGACCTGCGCGGTATATCCGCAGCCCTGAGAAGCCGTCGAGAGGATAAAACTGCCTTAGCTCGTTGAGTCTTTCACTTTTTAGTCGGGATGGCTAAGGCTTTCAGCTTTTTTAGATACATAAGCCGCGTTTCAGAGAAATCAAACTTACCTTCAGAATCCTCAATGCGTCGGTCTCTTGACAGCTCCGAATGCTGATGCTTTTTTTTCTGAATCAACTGATATTGCAATGTTTCTTTTCGTGCGAATCTGAGCGCGCATTAACCCACTTGTTCCGCACTCATAAAGACCTTCAGCCACCTGGCTACAGAACCACTCGAGCAAGCATAAAGTGAGCAGCAGACCTGATTAAGGGACATGTGCTGCTGTGATCACGTTTCACAAGCACTAATACGCAAGCTCTGGATCGGCACTAACGCCTTTAGGTTTGGGAATTAAACCTTTTTCTCCATGTTTTTCATAAGAGGGCAACCCATGTCCTAACCTGGGTCAGGAGACCCTCAAACGTTGCAGATGATCCTGTAACCATGATCAGTTGTGAAGTAGTCATTCACAACTTCAAGGCGCAGGTAATGCTGCCAACTTACTGATTTAGTGTATGATGGTGATTTTAAGGTGCTTGCGTGGCTTCCATTTCCATCAGATGTCCTTCCTGCTCCGCTACTGAAGGCGTGGTGCGTAACGGCAAAAGCACTGCCGGACATCAGCGCTATCTCTGCTCTCATTGCCGTAAAACATGGCAACTACAGTTCACTTACACCGCCTCTCAGCCCGGTACGCACCAGAAAATCATTGATATGGCCATGAATGGCGTCGGATGTCGCGCCAGTGCACGCATTATGGGCGTTGGCCTCAACACGGTTTTACGTCACTTAAAAAACTCAGGCCGCAGTCGGTAACCTCGCGCATACAACCGGGCAGTGATGTGATTGTCTGCGCTGAAATGGACGAACATTGGGGCTACGTCGGTGCTAAATCACGTCAGCGCTGGCTGTTTTACGCGTATGACAGGATACGGAGGACGGTTGTGGCGCACGTCTTCGGGGAACGCACTCTGGCCACACTGGAGCGTCTTCTGAGCCTGCTGTCGGCCTTTGAGGTCGTGGTATGGATGACGGATGGCTGTCCGCTGTATGAATCACGCCTGAAGGGAAAGCTGCACGTTATCAGCAAGCGTTACACTCAGCGCATTGAGCGACATAATCTGAATCTGAGACAACATCTGGCAAGGCTGGGACGGAAGTCACTGTCGTTCTCAAAATCGGTGGAGCTGCATGACAAGGTCATCGGGCATTATCTGAACATAAAACACTATCAGTAAGTTGGAGTCATTACCAATTTTCTGGGTCACGATAACTCACCACCAGTGAGGGAAGAATAATGAAAATAGTCTCACGTTCTTCCGCAATCGGCCTGGCTGGCGTCGCGATTTGCTATTTAGGGTTATCTGGTTATGTGTGGTACCACGATAATAAACGCAGTAAACAGGCCGTGTCAGGCATCTGCTGTCAGTGAAAATGATCAGGTTTTAGGCTTTGTCCACGAAGGAATTTCTATTCTGCCACGCGCCTTCGGCAGAATTACCCGCCTATTATTATATTCCTGGCGCGAAACAGTTGATCAATTCAAGCATAAGCTTGGATATAAATCTTTTAACCTCGAGGCCGTAGTACGGCGCTGCTGGCTGATAAACCCGTTTCGCGAAAGCAATTGAATAAGATTGAATCGGTAATGCGGTCTGAAGACTATGCCACCAACGCGTTATACCGCGCTACACTGGGCGGGTCAGGTGAGTGATGAAGAGCGGGCGGAATGCTGGCCGCCGATTACAAAACAGCACGCGGAATATTACGCCAGCAATGATACTGCTCCGGAGCATCGCAATGAACCGGTGCAGCCCATACGGGAAAAGTCTCTAGCCGATGCGCGGAGCATGGGCTTTGCGCTGTATCAGCGAATGCCCGTTTATCGGCTGATAGCACCATTTCATGCGCTCATTGCCATGCGTTGAATGCGGGGGGCATGGATGGCAGAAAACATCGATTGGTGTTGGTCCGCAGTTGGGCCGATTAACGCGCCGACGGTATTTAACTCAGTATTTAACGTTGAGCAGTTCTGGGATGGTCGGCATGCGGCAACATTGCAGATCAGGCTCATAAATTTCGCATAAAATTCGATTGAAATGGCGTCGAATCGCTGGGACGAAATTGTTGCTCCCTGGAAAAAAATACAAGGCTTGAAGCGCAGTTCCTCGGCGTCTATCCGCAAGGTTTCAGTGGCGAAAATATTACTGATGCCATTGCTGAATTTAAAAAAAAATTTGATTTTCGCCGGATTCCCCATTTGATAAATGGTTGCGTGGAGATCGAAATGCGCTGACGAGCGCAACCAAAAAGGCTATCAATTATTTAAAAGTAATAAATGTGCAACTTGTCATGGTGGTATATTTCTCGGTGGACGTTTCCTTGAACCCTTGGGGCTGAAAAAAGACTTTAACTTTGGGGAAGTATTCCGGCGGCGGATCTGGTGGTATGAATGTGACTAAGAAGAGCATAATAAGTTGGTCAGAAAAGTACCCGGTTTACGTAACGTTCTTCAACGGCACCGTACTTCCATCGCGGTGACGTGCCGACGCTGGACGGGGCGGTGAACTGATGCTGCGCTATCAGGTAGGCAAAGAGCTGCCGCAGGAGGATGTGAAGATCATGTCGTAGCTTTCCTGCACAGTCTGAAACGGGATCTACACGCCGTATATGCAGTTAAACAATAATTAATTAAATAGCCCGAACAGGAAATATTTGGGCGATTTTTGTACAATAATAATATATTTTATAATATTATCATGTTAAATGTTTATCTATAAAAGTCGTTTTTCTGCTTAGGATTTTGTTATTTGATTAAGCCTGTAATGCCTTGCTTACCAGTTTGCGGATAAATCCTACTTTTTTATTGCCTTCAAATAAATTTAAGGAGTCGAAATCGACCAGAAGCTGTTAACGGATTTCCGCTCAGAACTACTCGATTTCGTTTTGGCGCAAAGGCCATTTCTACTATCGCGGAGTCAAAACGATTTCCGCTGCACGAAATCCGCGATGATGTCGCATTCCAGATTATCAATAATAAAGTATATCTTCGATGGCAACGCTGGTAGGAAAACCTGGCCACTTTCTGCCAAGCATGGGACGACGAAAAGTCCATAAATTGATGGATTTGTCAATCAATAAAAACTGAATGAGCGAAGAAGATATCCGCAATCCGCAGCCATCGACCTGCGTTGCATAATATCATTTCTGAATCTGTCGCATGCGCCTGCGCCGAAAAATGGTCAGGCCGTTGGCACCAACACCATAGCTTTTTCCAGAGGCCTGTATGCTCGGCGGGATGGCGATGAAATGGCGTTGAGCGTATGGAAGCTGCGGCGAAGCCAACGGATAAACCAAACCTGGTGTGCGGTCCGGTACAAATCCCCCTGGCATAAATTCGCCCGCTACTGGGATGTGGAGCTGCGTGAGACGCGATGCCCCGGTCAGTTGTTTATGGACGAAAACGCATGATGAAGCCTGTGACGAAACACCATCGGCGTGGTGCCGACTTTTGGCGTGACCTACACCGGTAACTGTGAGTTTCCACAACCGCTGACGATGCGCTGGATAAATTCCAGGCGACACCGGTATTGACATCGACATGCACATCGACGCTGCCAGCGGTGGCTCCCTGGTACGGCTGGTTGCCCCGGATCGTCTGGGACTTCCACCTGCCGCATGTGAAGTGGATGAGTGCTCAGGCCATAGATTCGGGTCTGGCTCCGCTTGGGCTGGGCTGGGTTATCTCGCGTGACGAAGAAGCGCTGCCGCAGGAACTGGTGTTCAACGTTGGCTCCTGGGTGGTCGAATTGTCCAACTTCTCCCGCCGGCAGGTCAGGTTGATGCCACAGTACTATGAATTCCTGCGCCTCGGTCGTGAAGGCTATACCAAAGTCCAGAACGCCTCTTGCCAAGGGTTGCCGCTTATTGGCGGATGGAATCCGCCAAACTGGGGCAGATGAGTTCATCAGAGGGGTAGCCGGACGAAGGCATCCCGGCGAGTTTGCTTCAAACTGAAAGATGGTGAAGATCCGGGATACGCCCTGCTCCGACCTCTCTGAACGTCTGGTCTGCGCGGCTGGCAGGTTCCGGCCTTCACTCTCGGCGGTGAAGCCACCGACATCGTGGTGATGCGCATTATGTGTCGTCGCGGCTTCGAAATGGACTTTGCTGAACTATTATGAAGACTGCAGAAGAGCCTCCCTGAAAATACCGGCGATCACCCGAAACTGCAGGGTATTGCCCAGCAGAACAGCTTTAAACACACTGATAACATAACGTTGTAAAAACCAGATGCCCAGGCCTTCAAAAAACAGCTGGGCATTCAGTTGTTTCCTAATCACAATAATATATTGGCTGTGTATTCATAGTGTTGATAAGATATATGTTATATGAATGTTTATTAAATAGTGAGATTGCCTTTAATGTCACGAAAAGGAATTATCTGCTTGCTATTAATTTCACTGGTTGCTGAAACACGTTTTTGTATTATAAATCCAGTCATCCTGCCGTAGAACATCACACATTATCATCCTGTTCTCCCGCTTCGTTTAAATGTATTTATCAATCGATTTGACTTAAGAGGCAGCGTGCTACATTAATTAACAGTAATATGTTTATGTAATATAAGTCAACTATCCAGATGGTTACATGGGAATTGTCTAATTGCGTACGCGAGAACATAAATATATTCTAGCCATGGTTAATGGTGAATATCGCTATTTTAATGGCGATGACCTTGGTTTTCCGGATGCAAGCCAAATTCGAGTAGATAGTGTCTTGAAAAATCTTGTATTAGTATCAAGGGATACGCTTTCATTATTTCTGCCGATGCTGGGGGAGGCATTAATGCTCATGCACATAAAAAAATTTCTTCATTACTCATTCATCACTGTAGCAGAGATACCTCTTTTCAGGAAGTTGCGCAACTATCGCAGAATCTAAGAATTATTGGCTATGCAGAAATGCTGGGTAAAGAGCATTAAATTTTGCGTTGTTATCTGTTTTTCTTGAGGATGAGCACTTTATACCGCTGCTTTTGAACGTTTTGGATCGAACATGCGAACAAGAGTTTGTACGGTTATAGATGATGATCTGGCCCGTGAGTGGACACTGGCCCAATCGCCAGCGAGCTGTTCATAAGTACAAGCCTGTAAAGAAAAAATTGCGCGAAGAAGACATCATATTCACAGTTGCTTACTGAGTGTAGAATGCAACGTGCTTTGCAACTTCTTGTTATAAGTGACTTTTCAATTAAGCGAGTCGCAGTGTCCTGTGGATATGTCGCGGCGTGTAGTATTTCATTTGCGTCTTTCGAAATTATTATGGGATGACGCCCACAGAGTCAAGGAGCGATAGGCACAGGGATGCCGAACCGTGACTCGGCGGCGAGTATTCTGCGCAGGGGAATGTATAGGCACTGACCGTTCTGCGGAAGGAATCAGTTTATAGAATTTTACTCAGACATAAAAAAAACCCGGGTCAGGGAACCGGGAGAGGATGGTCTCCCGTCTCCCAGACTTAATTAAACCGTTATAACGCTCCTATTGGCACGGGAAACTTTGTGCTCTCAGTAAGTTAAATATAACTTTTCTGGAAATAAGATCGGCCAATTTTTTTATAAACATAAAGCTATACGCTGTGAAGATATTATTCGTGCTGCATTTACTTATTATCAATTAACTGTTATGCAAAACTACTTTGTCGATACAGTTCGTCCTGCCAATCTAGGGCAGTTTCCGCTAAGGAACAGTCTGGCAACATTTGATTAGTATACTGAAATTGAAATAATCGCAGTATGAAATATAAGGGATAATCATAGCTCATGTCTGCTGGGTCATCCTAATTGATTCGTTCATTGGATCTTCTTCATGAACAGCAAAAAATATCGCTGCATAACGAGAGTATCCTGCTGCTGGAGAAAAATTTGGCAGACGATTTTGCGTTTTGTTCACCGGATACGCGACGACTGGATATCGATGAGCTGACAGTTTGCCATTACTTACAAAATATTCGTCAGCTACCACGCAATTTAGGGTTACATAGCAAAGACCGTCTGTTAATTAACCAGTCACCCCCCATGCCGCTGGTGACGGCGATTTTTGATAGCTTCAATGAATCCGGGGTAAATTCACCGATACTGAGCAATATGCTCTACCTTTCCTGTTTATCGATGTTTTCTCATAAGAAAGAACTGATCCCCTTACTTTTCAATAGCATCAGCACTGTTTCAGGAAAAGTTGAACGCCTTATTAGCTTTGATATCGCCAAACGTTGGTATCTGCGCGATATCGCGGAAAGAATGTATACCAGCGAGAGTCTCATCAAAAAAAAGTTGCAGGATGAAAATACCTGTTTCAGTAAAATATTACTCGCTTCCAGGATGTCGATGGCCAGACGATTACTCGAGTTACGTCAAATTCCTCTGCATACTATTGCGGAAAAATGTGGCTATAGCAGTACGTCGTACTTTATAAACACATTTCGACAATATTATGGTGTAACGCCACATCAGTTCGCCAACATTCGCCAGGACCCTTTCCCACACATTTTGGATTGAGATTGGTCAGGATCTCCACACCTGCTTCATGCGGCTCTTCCCGGACCATTCTGCCGGGCTACCCGCTAGTTCTCTTTCGCAGTTTGCCAGGCGGTATAGGTATTTTCAGGAGGAAAACTCGGCATGTTCTGGGATTATTAAGCTGAGAATTCAAGACCATTACGGGAATGTGGGTCAGTATTGTGCTTGTTCAAATTGATGACGAATGGTGGAGTGGTCTTCTACTTTCAGTGCCTGGTGACTAAGCCTGGTATTCCTGACGGTTAGCTGGTTGTTGAGTGGTGAATGGTTAGCAGGAAGAGAAAGGCTGAACCTTCACGTTCAACCTTACTCTCATTTACACGTTACGCTTTTTTAAAGCGGGCAAAGAGATGTTCCACTACAACGAAAAAGACCGGAACGAAGCAAATTGCCAGCACTGTTGCGGCATCCGCCCATCACGCCGGTACCTACCGCGTTTTGCGCGCCAGAACCGGCACCATGACGATAACCAGCGGCAGCACGCCGAGAAGAAGGCCAGAGAGGTCATCAAGGATTGGGTGGAAACCACGGCGCCGCTTCGATGATCGCCTTGATCGGCGTTTTCCCTTCTTTCTGCATCATCTACTCGGAAATTCGACAATCAGGATGGCGTTCTTGGTGGAAAGCCCGATGGTGGTCAGCAAACGAACTTGGAGAGATGTTATTACTTAAGCCGCGCAGATTGGTGGCCAGTAATGCGCCAACGACGCCTAACGGAACAACCAACATCACCGAGAACGGAATTACGAGCCTCATAGAGTGCGGCGAGGGCGAGGAACACCACGACCAGTGAAATGGCAGACAGTGCAGGAGCCTGCTTTGAGGATAACGCTTCCTGATACGACAGTCCGGTCCACTCGTAGCGACGCCTGCCCGGAAGTTTAGCGACCAGGCTTGCCATAAATTTCATAGCGTCACCGGGAACCTTCCCTGGCTGCCGCTTCACCTAAAATCTCCATTGACGGGATGCCGTTAAGCGCTTCCAATTGCGGTGAACCATAGGTCCATTCGGTAGACGAGAGGCAGAGCGCGCCATTGTGCCAGGTGTTGTACATACCATTGGTTGATGTTATCCGGCAACATACTCGGACGGTGTGCCTGCCTGGACATACACTTTTTTCACCCGCCCCTGGTCGAGGAAGTCGTTCACGCCACCTGCTGCCGAAGGCGGTGGAAATTGTCTGGTTGATATCAGACAGCGCCACACCCATTGCCTCAGCTTTCGCGGCGTCACGTTCACTTTGAACATCTAGGTATTTTCCAGGCCGTTCGGCGTACCCCGGTGACCCGCTGAGGCGATCGCGCTGCCAGCTGATAACAGCTCGTTCGTGCTCGGTCAGCTTTTCGTGCCCCATGTTAACCGTCGTCCAGCAGCTCCATATCAAAACCCTACGCGGTACCCAGTTCAGCCACCGCAAAAGTTGATGAAAGACGACGGCTTTATTGATACTGCTTAACGCAATCATTGCCCGCTGAATGATCGCGGTAATCCTGAGTTTTCCTCACCGACACGTTCAGACCACGGCTTGAGACGATAAACGCCAGGCCGTTGTTTTGCCCCTGCTGCTGAAGCTAATGCCAAACGGTAAACACCGACTGAACATTATCTTTCTCTTTTGCAAGAATAATCCGTCACCTGTTGCAGCACTTTCGTGGTGTTAACCATGGTGGCACCGGAAGGCAACTGCGCGGTGGTCATAAATACCCCCTGATCCTCTTCTGGTAAGAAAAGAGGTCGGTGTACCAGGAACAGCACCGCCATCCCGGCGCAAATCAGCAGGTACTACCATGTAGCCACCTGTACAACGCAACAGCGAGCGGGTGCTATCGGTATAGTGCTGAGTTGATTTTTCAAAACAGCGTGTTGAAGCGTGCGAACAGGGCGTTAGGTTTGTGACCGCCTTCCGGCGCGGCTTTCAGAATGGTGGCGCACAGGGCAGGGGTCAGGTCGATTGCCACAAATACTGAAAGCAGCATGGAGGAGATTAAGCGTGATGGAGAACTGGCGGTAGATCTCCCCGGTTGCGCCGCTCATAAAGGCCATCGGCATAAGCACTGCCGGGGGAACAGCAATACCGACCAGCGCACGTTGGATCTGCCCATCGATTTATGCGTCGCTTCCTTCGGCGGCAGCTTATCTTCCGGATGAGACGCCGACGTCTCCACCACCACGATGGCGTCATCCACCAGTAATCTGATCGCCAGCACCATCCCGACATAGTTAACGTGTCGATGGTGAACCGACCGCCGACAAGATCGCAAACGTCCCAGAATAACCACCGGTACGGCAATCGTCGGGATGATTGTGGTACTAAATTCTGCAAAAGCAGATACATGACCAGGAAGACGAGGACGATAGCCTCAACCAGTGTTTTTAAAAACTTCCTGAATAAGTATTTCGATAAACGGCGTGGTGTCGTAAGGATAAACCGTCTTCAGACTTGCGGGGAAATAGGCTGATAAGCGGTTCGAGCTCCTCTTCGACTGCCCGCGCAGACATCCAGGGCGTTTGCTCAAGCAGCCAGTTTGATGGCGATTTGCAGCAGGTTTGCCGTTATAGCGCGCCACGGTGGAGATCTTCGTCCTCAAGTTCTACGCGGCGACATCACGCAGCAGCAATTCGCGAACCATTTCTGCCAAACTTTCAACAGGATTTTGCCAAATTCTTCCGGCGTTTCGGAGAACGCGTCTGCACAATGATTGAGGTGTTTAGTCGCTGGTCTGCCGCCTGTGGCATGCCACCCAGTTGACCACCAGAAATCTGGTTGTTTTGCACCTTAATCTGGGAAATAACATCGGAAGGTACCAGGTTATATTTATTGAGTTTTTGCGGGTCCAGCCAGATACGCATGGCGTACTCGGAACCAAAGAGCTGTACGCTACCAACGCCCGCGGTACGGCTTAGCGGGTCTTTGATATTAGACGCTACATAGTCCGCGATATCGTACTGGTTGAGGCTGCCGTTATCAGAAATAAACGCCGCTACCATCAGGATATTACTGCTCGACTTATCGACGCTAATCCCCTGTTGCTGCACCGCTTCAGGTAATGAAGGCATAGCGAGTTGCAGTTTATTTTGCACCTGAACCTGTGCGATATCAGGAGATGCCCCAGTCTCGAAGGTCAGAGTGATAGAGGCATTACCCGCCGCATCACTGGTTGAAGACATGTACATCAGGCCATCAAGCCCATTCATATTTTGCTCAATCACCTGAGTGACCGAGTCTTCTACCGTTTGCGCATCGGCACCCGGATAGGTAGCGCTGACGGTAATGGTCGGTGGCGCAATCTGCGGATACTGCGCAACCGGTAAGTTCATGATCGCCAGACCACCTGCAAGCATCATAATAATGGCAAGTACCCAGGCAAAAACCGGGCGATCAATAAAATAGTTAGCCATGAAAGTCCCCTTAAGCCTGCAACGTTATTGTTTCGATTCGGTGCTGGCGTTTTCCTGGCTGGAGGAAATTGCTCGTGCTTTGATACCCGGACGAATGCGTTGCAAACCGGAAACGATCACCCGATCGCCAGCCTGCAAGCCAGAGGTGACAACCCACTGGTCGCCGATGGCTTTGCTGGCTTCAATTTCGCGTAGCTGCACGACATCGTCTTTATCCAGAATGAGCGCCGTTGCTTTACCCTGGGCGTTGTGGGTGACGCCTTCCTGCGGCACCAGTAATATAAAGCGCGCAAAATTATTCAAGATATTTTTGAAAATCATTCAAGATAGGCTATCGCGTGTGATAGCAAAAACATTCAAGATAAAAATGCTTGATTATTAAGCAATCAGGAATGGGAGTATTAAGTTTCGTGTTTCCAGTAAAACCAGAGAGTATTGAAATAGCTATCACCTAACTTTATCAGGCGATAGCTGGTAGATGATGTAGGTAATGCTGCCAACTTACTGATTTAGTGTATGATGGTGATTTTAAGGTGCTTGCGTGGCTTCCATTTCCATCAGATGTCCTTCCTGCTCCGCTACTGAAGGCGTGGTGCGTAACGGCAAAAGCACTGCCGGACATCAGCGCTATCTCTGCTCTCATTGCCGTAAAACATGGCAACTACAGTTCACTTACACCGCCTCTCAGCCCGGTACGCACCAGAAAATCATTGATATGGCCATGAATGGCGTCGGATGTCGTGCCAGTGCACGCATTATGGGCGTTGGCCTCAACACGGTTTTACGTCACTTAAAAAACTCAGGCCGCAGTCGGTAACCTCGCGCATACAACCGGGCAGTGATGTGATTGTCTGCGCTGAAATGGACGAACATTGGGGCTACGTCGGTGCTAAATCACGTCAGCGCTGGCTGTTTTACGCGTATGACAGGATACGGAGGACGGTTGTGGCGCACGTCTTCGGTGAACGCACTCTGGCCACACTGGAGCGTCTTCTGAGCCTGCTGTCGGCCTTTGAGGTCGTGGTATGGATGACGGATGGCTGGCCGCTGTATGAATCACGCCTGAAGGGAAAGCTGCACGTTATCAGCAAGCGTTACACTCAGCGCATTGAGCGACATAATCTGAATCTGAGACAACATCTGGCAAGGCTGGGACGGAAGTCACTGTCGTTCTCAAAATCGGTGGAGCTGCATGACAAGGTCATCGGGCATTATCTGAACATAAAACACTATCAGTAAGTTGGAGTCATTACCAAAAAAGCCTGCCAGATGGCAGGCTTTTTAATAACGGCGTTATTACTGCAACAGCGAAATATCCGCAACGCGCAGGAACAGTTCGCGCAGTTTCTCCAGCATGGTCAGACGGTTGAGACGCAATTCTTTGTCATCAACCATGACCATCACTTTATCGAAGAAAGCATCAACCGGCTCACGCAGCTCTGCCAGTTCGACCAGCGCATCCTGGTAACGACCTTCCGCAAAGTACGGCTCCAGCTTGTCACGTAGCACCACAACCTGCATCGCCAGTTTAATTTCTTCCGGCTCTTTCAGGGTAGAGGCATTCACGCGATCGCTCAGCACTTCGTCAGATTTCGCCAGGATGTTAGATACACGTTTGTTCGCCGCCGCCAGTGCTGCAGCTGCTTCCAGGGTACGGAAGTGCGATACCGCTTTCATGCGGGCATCGAAATCAGCCGGACGAGTCGGACGACGCGCCAGTACCGCCTGGATGGTGTCAACGGTATAACCTTCGTCCTGATACCAGGCGCGGAAGCGACCGAGCATAAAGTCGATAACATCATCAACTACGTTGGCATTAGTCAGCTTATCGCCATACAGACGCACCGCTTCTTCGGTCAGCGTTTGCAGATCAAGGTTGAGGTTCTTCTCAACGATAATTCGCAGCACGCCAAGTGCGGCACGACGCAGCGCAAACGGGTCTTTGTCGCCTTTCGGATGCTGACCGATACCGAAGATACCCGCCAGAGTATCCATCTTATCAGCAATCGCCAGCGCACAAGCTACCGGGTTGGACGGCAGGTCATCACCGGCAAAGCGCGGCTGATACTGCTCATTCAGCGCGACGGCTACGTCTTCCGCTTCGCCATCGTGACGCGCGTAGTGCATCCCCATAACGCCTTGGGTGTCGGTGAACTCGAAGACCATGTTGGTCATCAGGTCACACTTAGACAGCAGGCCCGCACGGGTTGCGTGGTTAACGTCAGCGCCAATCTGTTCGGCGATCCAGCCAGCCAGCGCCTGGATGCGGTCAGTCTTGTCACGCAGCGTACCCAGCTGTTGCTGGAACAGCACGGTTTGCAGGCGCGGCAGGTTATCTTCCAGACGTTTTTTGCGGTCGGTGTTGAAGAAGAACTCGGCATCCGCCAGACGTGGACGAACGACTTTCTCGTTACCAGAGATAATTTGCTGCGGATCTTTCGATTCGATGTTGGCAACGAAGATAAAGTTCGGCAGCAGTTTGCCGTCGTTCGCATACACCGGGAAGTACTTCTGGTCACCTTTCATGGTGTAAACCAGGGCTTCAGCCGGCACCGCGAGGAATTTCTCTTCGAATTTTGCGGTCAGAACGACCGGCCACTCCACCAGCGAAGCCACTTCTTCCAGCAGGCTTTCGCTTAAGTCAGCGTTACCGCCAATCTTACGCGCTGCTTCTTCGGCATCGGCTTTAATCTTCGCTTTACGTTCTTCGTAATCGGCGATGACTTTCCCGCGCTCACGCAGAATTTCCGGATACTGATCGGCGTTGTCGATGGTGAATTCCGGTTCGCCCATAAAGCGGTGGCCGCGAATCACGCGATCGGACTGAATGCCCAGAATGGTTGCCGGAATGACTTTGTCGCCCAGCAGCAGGGTCACGGTGTGCACCGGACGCACGAAGTGCACGTCGCTTGCACCCCAGCGCATCAGTTTCGGGATCGGCAGTTTCGCCAGCGAAGTCGCAACCATATTCGGCAGCAGTGCTTCGGTGCTTTCGCCCTTCACATGGGCGCGATACAGCAGCCATTCGCCTTTATCGGTAGTCAGACGCTCAGCCTGGTCAACGGTAATACCACAACCACGCGCCCAACCTTCTGCCGCTTTGCTCGGTTTTCCTTCAGCGTCGAACGCCTGGGCAATCGCCGGGCCGCGTTTTTCGATTTCACGATCTGGTTGTGCTTCCGCCAGGTTAGCTACTTTCAGCGCCAGACGACGCGGAGCAGCAAACCATTGAACGGTGCCGTGTGCGAGGCCTGCGTTATCCAGCTCCGCAGTAAAGTTCGCAGCAAAGGACTCTGCCAGGCTGCGCAGTGCTTTTGGTGGCAGCTCTTCAGTGCCGATTTCCACCAGAAAAGTTTTCTCAGACATAGCCGCCTCTTACTTATCTTTGTTGCACATCGGGAAGCCGAGGGCTTCACGGGAAGCGTAATATGCTTCTGCCACTGCTTTGGTCAGGGTGCGAATGCGCAGAATGTAGCGCTGACGCTCGGTGACGGAGATGGCTTTACGCGCATCCAGCAGGTTGAAGCTGTGGGCGGCTTTCAGAATACGCTCGTAGGCTGGCAGCGGCAGCGGATTTTCCAGCGCCAGCAGCTGCTGCGCTTCTTTCTCGTACTGCTCAAAGCAGGTGAACAGGAAGTCCACATCCGCGTATTCGAAGTTGTAAGTGGACTGCTCCACTTCGTTCTGATGGAACACGTCGCCGTAGGTGGTTTTACCCAGCGGGCCGTCGCTCCAGACTAGGTCGTAAACGCTGTCTACGCCCTGAATGTACATGGCCAGACGTTCCAGACCGTAGGTGATCTCGCCGGTAACCGGTTTACACTCCAGACCACCAACCTGCTGGAAGTAAGTGAACTGCGTCACTTCCATGCCGTTTAGCCACACTTCCCAGCCCAGTCCCCAGGCCCCCAGAGTCGGGTTTTCCCAGTTATCTTCCACGAAACGGATGTCGTGAATAGTCGGGTCCATGCCCAGCTCTTTCAGAGAACCGAGGTACAGCTCCTGAATATTGTCCGGCGATGGCTTAATGACCACCTGGAACTGATAGTAGTGCTGTAAACGGTTGGGGTTTTCGCCTAGCGACCATCGGTCGGGCGACGAGAAGGCTGAACAGTAAGCAGCCGCCATCGGTTCTGGCCCCAGCGCGCGCAGACAGGTCATTGGGCCAGAGGTTCCGCGCCGACTTCCATGTCCAATGGTTCTAGAATGGCGTGCTCCTGCGAGCCCAGTAATCCTGTAAGGCTCAGGATTCAAACCTCGAGCCTCCCCTATCAAACTTTTGCATATTATTTCGTGCTGGATACGTGTGGATTTAAAGGAAGGGATCAGTATAACCGTGGATGGAAGATATACAGTACGAAACGGGAAAAAGCAGGGCTAACGCATGGAAATATGCAAAAAATGGCCATCGTGTTGAAGAACAGACAAACTGCTCTTTACGGTAGGTATAACCGCGCATTTCATAGCTTCCCTTAACTGTTCGAGGCGGTGATGCTCATTTTTGCTCGCCGGTGTTATAACGTTTTGCCGCCTTATTCCTTGCATAACGCTTCCATATTTTAATGAACGCAGAGGATCAACCTTTACCCGTTGTGCTTTCTGCAACGGGTGACGGTGTAAGAACACCCACTAGCACCATAGGCGCCATTGCCGGGAAAGAAAGCGTTCATGATCAATTAAATGACCCGTCCGGTCTGCAGGGTGAGTCTTATGATCATATCGGTATAGTGGCTGATATCTTACCAATTTCCTCTATCTCTCTTGTCCCAACAAGCTGTAGTGATAAATTCAGATTATTCCAGTGCGCCAACCAAATGATTTATCGGCCAGACTTTTTTAACGAATATACAGAGACACAGATGCAGCCCAAAATTGATTGGATTGATAACCTGCGAGGGATAGCGTGTTTAATGGTGGTGATGATTCACACCACTACCTGGTATGTGACCAATGCTCATAGTGTTACCCGTCACTGGGATATCGCCAATGTTCTGAATTCTGCCTCTCGTGTCAGCGTGCCGCTATTTTTCATGATTTCCGGCTATCTCTTTTTTGGCGAACGCAGCGCCCAGCCGCGCCATTTCTTGCGTATCGGCTTATGTCTGATTTTTTATAGCGCAATCGCACTGCTCTACATTGCGCTGTTTACCTCCATCAATATGGAGTTAGCGCTGAAAAACCTGCTGCAAAAGCCAGTGTTTTACCACTTGTGGTTTTTCTTCGCGATTGCGGTGATTTATCTGGTTTCACCGCTGATTCAGGTGAAGAACGTCGGCGGAAAAATGTTGCTGGTGCTAATGGTGGTGATTGGCATTATCGCTAACCCAAACACAGTGCCGCGAGAAAATTGACGGTTTTGAATGGCTGCCAATTAACTTATATATAGATGGCGATACTTTTTACTACATTTCTGTCTATGGCATGTTGGGCCGCGCTATCAGGATGATCGACACACAGCATAAAGCGCTGTCGTGGGTGAGCGCCGCGCTGTTTGCGACGGGGGTTTTTGTTCTATCTCTCGCGGGACATTATCTGAATTGCAGTGGAGCGCGGAAATTTTTAAATACCTCGAGTATCTTTACTGTAGGGCCGATGGTTTTTATCTCGCAATCGCGCTATTGACTGTGGTTAAAACACGCTGGATGCACGTTTACCATTCGCGGACTTGGCTTAAGTGTCCCGCCATTCATGGGTATATACGGATTCCACGCCTTGATTATCCATGCGCTGCGCACCCGGGGAATTGAGCTTAAAAATTGGCCGATCTGGATATTTGTTCGATCTTTTGCGCGACGTTGGCAGCGAGTTTGTTACTTTCTATGCTTGGTACAACGAATCGACAGAAACAGATTAGTGAGTTAAGTAAAGCCCGGTCACATTGGACTGACCGGGCTGAGGTGAGTTATCGCTGTATTCTTCCTGGGTAACCTGTGTTTCTTTTTGGTGGGTTTCTCCGGCATCACGAATATTTTCTGCACCGCTACTGCACCAAACAAGCTAAGAAGAAAGCCAGTCCATAAAACCTTTTTCGCTGAGTAATAATATCACATCCACAGACCTACCATCAGTAATGCAACAGAGATGATCAAAGACAGTCAGGCAGGTCATATAATAAATGGAAGTGGTCGGTATGCCTTCATACTTGTCCCGAACAGTATTTGATAAGACGCCACGAGAAAACAGTCCTAATACCAGTACGGCAAAATAATATCCTTTTTCATTTAACTGCATCTATCATCCATAGCCCTAACAGGTAGGTAACGATACCACCAACGAGAGCTATCCATGACACAATACTAAAGGCCGGTGAATAGGTTGATATTTTGTTGTCCATCACAGTATTCCTTTCATTCCTGAATGTGTAAGAGCTTTATGTTGCTCATACCGAGCGAAACAAACGCATTTGACCAAACAAGCAGACAAAAAAGGCGATGGGGTAGATCACCATTTCATAAGCATTGATAGGTGCATTTAAAACACCGATAAACAAGAGACCGATAGTGATTAACGCAACTAACTGGCAGATATGGGTAAAAAAATTATCCAGTTGCCCGAGTTTTTCTGCGCGAAGATATGCATAGTTACCAAAAGTTGCTGTCATTAACACGCCAAGAAAATAGCCTTTTCCACTTAGCAATGGGCATGAGATCCATAGCCCAACCAGATAAACCAGCGCCCCGACAACAAATAATAGTTTTGCCACAGTTTTTGAGGTTTTCATAACGATCTCCATATCTACCAGCGATACATTACGAGTAACCAACGAAAGACAAAACTGAAAAATGCCATTAACAAATGATTTTCAGAATAAATTCATACTAAATATTAATTAATTAGTGAGATATATAGATGTGAATTATCCCCCACCCGGTCAGGCAGGGGATAACGTTTACGCCATTAATGGCAGAAGTTGCTGATAGAGGCGACGGAACGTTTCACGTCGTGGCTGATAAGCGGCATAACGCTGCGCATCTGGTAGATGCGACTGTTCTAACGGTAGCTGCGGCAACAACTCAATGAGCGATTTCTCTGGATTCGCCGCAATCTGCGCCAGCCTTGCTGCGCCCAGTGCTGGCCCCACATCCCCCCCCGTACGGTAATCGAGCTGCTGACCGCTGATATCCGCCAGCATCTGACGCCAGTACTCACTACGCGCCCCGCCACCAATCAACGTAACACTTTGCGGTTTAATGCCGCAGGCATGCACGACATCCATGCCATCTGCCAGCGCATAACCCACGCCTTCCAGCACTGCTCGCGCCAGTTCATTGGGGCCATGTTGATGAGTCAAACCAAAGAAAACCCCCTTCGCCTGGGGATTATTGTGTGGTGTACGCTCGCCGGAAAGATAAGGCAGAAACCAAACTGGCTCGGCACTTTCATCAGCCTGTTGAGCTGCAGCGATTAAAGCTGGGACATTGCACAGGCCGGTTAATTTCGCGGCCCAATCCAGACACGATGCTGCACTCAGCATTACAGACATTAAATGCCAACGCTGCGGTAGCGCATGGCAAAAGCTGTGTACAGCGCTTTCTGGCTTGCTTAAGAACCCTTCGCTGACAGCAAAATAGACCCCCGACGTCCCCAGCGATAACATTGCCTGATTAGCATCAACCATTCCCACACCAACTGCACCAGCTGCATTGTCGCCACCGCCTGCGACAACTGGCACCGTCGCCATACCCCACGCTTTCGCAACTTCAGGTAACAAAGCACCAGTAATTTCGCTGCCTTCGTATAATGCGGGCATCTGGTCACGAGATAAGTCGCAAGCCTGCAGCATGACGTCACTCCAGTCACGCTTTGCGACATCCAGCCACATGGTGCCAGCTGCGTCAGACATATCGCTGGCAAACTCCCCCGTCATACGCAGACGCAAGTAATCTTTCGGTAATAATACTTTGTCGATTTGACGGAATATCTCCGGCTCATGCCGCTGAACCCATAGCAATTTAGGCGCAGTAAATCCGGGCATCATCAGGTTGCCGGTAATCACTCGTGATTGCGGAACTCTCGCTTCCAGCAAAGTGCACTCTTGCGCACAGCGCCCGTCGTTCCACAAAATGGCAGGGCGCAATACCCGTTGTTGAGCATCCAGTAAGGTTGCTCCATGCATCTGGCCGGCAATACCCAATGCTTTAACGTCCTGCAGAGAATGCTGATCGCCCAGAGCTTTCATTGCGCGATCAGTTGCCTGCCACCACTGTTCCGGGTCTTGTTCCGACCAAAGTGGATGCGGGCGCGAAACGGTCAGCTTTTCCGTTTGCGAAGCAACCACCTCACCCTGCTCGTTGAGCAAAATAACTTTTACGCCCGAGGTGCCAAGATCTATCCCGATATACATATCGATCGTTCCTTAAAAAAATGCCCGGTATCGCTACCGATAACCGGGCCAACGGACTGCACAGTTAGCCGTTATTTGTCGAACAGATAATGATTTACCAGATTTTCCAGTTGCTCCTGGCGACCACTCTGATGCACCGGAGACAAATTATGTTCCTGAGCATATTTGGCTAAATCTGCCAGTGACATTTGGCCTTTCAGGATTTGCTGGCCCAATTCGCTATTCCAGCCGGAATAACGCTGCGCGATGCGTTTATCCAGCTCGCCATCTTCAATCATGCGCGCTGCAATTTTCAGCGCCAGTGCCATCGTATCCATCGCGCCGATATGACCGTAAAACAGATCATATTTATCAGTACTTTGACGACGTACTTTGGCATCGAAGTTCAGACCACCGGTGGTGAAACCGCCTGCTTTGAGAATTTCATACATCACCAGCGCATTCTCTTCCACACTGTTCGGGAACTGGTCGGTGTCCCAGCCCAGTTGCGCATCGCCACGGTTGGCGTCGACAGAACCGAACAGGCCAAGCGCAATGGCGGTGGCTATTTCATGATGGAAAGAGTGACCTGCCAGCGTCGCGTGGTTAGCTTCAATGTTCAGTTTAATCTCTTTTTCCAGACCAAACTGTTTCAGGAAGCCATAGACCGTCGCGGCATCGTAATCATATTGATGTTTAGTCGGTTCTTGCGGTTTCGGTTCGATAAGCAACGTGCCCTAGAAGCCGATTTTATGTTTATGCTCAACCACCATCTGCATAAAGCGGCCCAGTTGTTCACGCTCCTGACGCAAGTCGGTATTTAACAGCGTTTCGTAACCTTCACGACCACCCCACAGGACATAGTTTTCACCGCCCAATTTATGGGTTGCTTCCATCGCTGTAACAACTTGCGTTGCCGCCCAGCTGAAGACTTCAGGATCTGGGTTCGTCGCCGCACCCGCGCCATAGCGAGGGTTTGTAAAGCAGTTAGCGGTTCCCCACAGCAGCTTCACGCCGCTCTCTTCTTGCTTGGCTGCCAGGACATCAACCATTTGCGCAAAATTATTGATGTACTCTTTTAACGACGCGCCCTCAGGGGAAACATCCACATCGTGGAAGCAATAAAATGGCACATGTAACTTGTGGAAAAACTCAAAT
Source organism: Shigella flexneri (assembly GCA_048288465.1). GTDB lineage: Bacteria > Pseudomonadota > Gammaproteobacteria > Enterobacterales > Enterobacteriaceae > Enterobacter > Enterobacter flexneri_B. Next base: position 3,606,769 of record CP182556.1, read on the forward strand.
GCGACATCTGCTTTACGCTTCGCCAACGCCAGTGCCTCACCAGGCTGCTGCCACGGACGATTAAACGCCCCCACACCAAACATGTCCGCCCCGTTCCAGCAGAAGGTGTGCCAGTAGCAGGCGGCAAAACGCAAGTGCTCTTCCATACGCTTACCCAACACCAGTTCGTCGGGATTGTAGTGACGGAATGCTAACGGGTTTGAGGATTTTGAGCCTTCATAACGAACGCGATCGAGCTGGTCAAAATAGGCTTGCATATTGAACTCCATAATCAGGTAATGCCGCGGGTGATGGATGATGTCGTAATATTGGGCACTCCCTTTCAATTGCTCAATTATGTTATTTCACACTGCTATTGAGATAATTCACAAGTGTGCGCTCGCTCGCAAAATAAAATGGGATGATGAAAATGGGTAATTCCTCGAAGATAAAAATGCAATAAGTACAATTGCGCAACAAAAGTAAGATCTCGGTCATAAATCAAGAAATAAACCAAAAATCGTAATCGAAAGATAAAAATCTGTAATTGTTTTCCCCTGTTTAGTTGCTAAAAATTGGTTACGTTTATCGCGGTGATTGTTACTTATTAAAGCTGTCCTCTAACTACAGAAGGCCCTACACCATGAAAATAAAGAACATTCTACTCACCCTTTGCACCTCACTTCTGCTTACCAACGTTGCGGCACACGCCAAAGAAGTCAAAATAGGTATGGCGATTGATGATCTCCGTCTTGAACGCTGGCAAAAAGATCGAGATATTTTTGTGAAAAAGGCAGAATCTCTCGGTGCGAAAGTATTTGTACAGTCTGCAAATGGCAATGAAGAAACACAAATGTCGCAGATTGAAAACATGATTAACCGGGGTGTCGATGTTCTTGTCATTATTCCGTATAACGGTCAGGTATTAAGTAACGTTGTAAAAAAAGCCAAACAAGAAGGTATTAAAGTATTAGCTTACGACCGTATGATTAACGATGCGGATATCGATTTTTATATTTCTTTCGATAACGAAAAAGTCGGTGAACTGCAGGCAAAAGCCTTGGTCGATATTGTTCCGCAAGGTAATTACTTCCTGATGGGCGGCTCGCCGGTAGATAACAACGCCAAGCTGTTCCGCGCCGGACAAATGAAAGTGTTAAAACCTTACGTTGATTCTGGAAAAATTAAAGTCGTTGGTGACCAATGGGTTGATGGCTGGTTACCGGAAAACGCATTGAAAATTATGGAAAACGCGCTAACCGCCAATAATAACAAAATTGATGCTGTAGTTGCCTCAAACGATGCCACCGCAGGTGGGGCAATTCAGGCATTAAGCGCGCAAGGTTTATCAGGGAAAGTAGCAATTTCCGGCCAGGATGCGGATCTCGCAGGTATTAAACGTATTGCTGCCGGTACGCAAACTATGACGGTGTATAAACCTATTACATTGCTGGCAAATACTGCCGCAGAAATTGCCGTTGAATTGGGCAATGGCCAGGAGCCAAAAGCAGATACCTCACTGAATAATGGCCTGAAAGATGTCCCCTCCCGCCTCCTGACACCGATCGATGTGAATAAAAACAACATCAAAGATACGGTAATTAAAGACGGATTCCACAAAGAGAGCGAGCTGTAAGCGTTACGCCCCGGCGCGGAGCGGGGGCGTGATTTCTCTCCATGCCGCGTGAATGAATTGGCTTAGGTGGAGTCGTTATGCCTTATCTACTTGAAATGAAGAACATTACCAAAACCTTCGGCAGTGTGAAGGCGATTGATAACGTCAGCTTGCGGTTGAATGCTGGCGAAATCGTCTCACTCTGTGGGGAAAATGGGTCTGGTAAATCAACGCTGATGAAAGTGCTGTGTGGTATTTATCCCCATGGCTCCTACGAAGGCGAAATTATTTTTGCGGGAGAAGAGATTCAGGCGAGTCACATCCGCGATACCGAACGCAAAGGTATCGCCATCATTCACCAGGAATTGGCCCTGGTGAAAGAATTGACCGTGCTGGAAAATATCTTCCTGGGTAACGAAATAACCCACAATGGCATTATGGATTATGACCTGATGACGCTACGCTATCAGAAGCTGCTCGCACAGGTCAGTTTATCCATTTCACCTGATACCCGCGTTGGCGATTTAGGGCTTGGGCAACAACAACTGGTTGAAATTGCCAAGGCACTTAATAAACAGGTGCGCTTGTTAATTCTCGATGAACCGACAGCCTCATTAACTGAGCAGGAAACGTCGGTTTTACTGGATATTATTCGCGATCTACAACAGCACGGTATCGCCTGTATTTATATTTCGCACAAACTCAACGAAGTCAAAGCGATTTCCGATACGATTTGCGTTATTCGCGACGGACAGCACATTGGTACGCGTGATGCTGCCGGAATGAGTGAAGACGATATTATCACCATGATGGTCGAGCGAGAGTTAACCGCGATTTACCCTAATGAACCACATACCACCGGAGATGAAATATTACGTATTGAACATCTGACGGCATGGCATCCGGTCAATCGTCATATTAAACGAGTTAATGATGTCTCGTTTTCCCTGAAACGTGGCGAAATACTGGGTATTGCCGGACTCGTTGGTGCCGGACGTACCGAGACCATTCAGTGCCTGTTTGGCGTGTGGCCCGGACAATGGGAAGGAAAAATTTATATTGATGGCAAACAGGTAGATATTCGTAACTGTCAGCAAGCCATCACCCAGGGGATTGCGATGGTACCCGAAGACAGAAAGCGCGACGGCATCGTTCCGGTAATGGCGGTTGGTAAAAATATTACCCTCGCCGCACTCAATAAATTTACCGGTGGCATTAGCCAGCTTGATGACGCGGCAGAGCAAAAATGTATTCTGGAATCAATTCAGCAACTCAAAGTTAAAACGTCGTCCCCCGACCTTGCTATTGGACGTTTGAGCGGCGGCAATCAGCAAAAAGCGATCCTCGCCCGCTGTCTGTTACTTAACCCGCGCATCCTCATTCTTGATGAACCTACCAGGGGTATTGATATTGGCGCGAAATATGAGATCTACAAATTAATTAACCAACTCGTCCAGCAGGGTATTGCCGTTATTGTCATCTCTTCCGAATTACCTGAAGTGCTCGGCCTTAGCGATCGTGTACTGGTGATGCATGAAGGGAAACTAAAAGCCAACCTGATAAATCATAACCTGACTCAGGAGCAGGTGATGGAAGCCGCATTGAGGAGCGAACATCATGTCGAAAAGCAATCCGTCTGAAGTGAAATTGGCCGTACCGACATCCGGTGGCTTTTCTGGGCTGAAATCACTGAATTTGCAGGTCTTCGTGATGATTGCAGCTATCATCGCAATCATGCTGTTCTTTACCTGGACCACCGATGGTGCCTACTTAAGCGCCCGTAACGTCTCCAACCTGTTACGCCAGACCGCGATTACCGGCATCCTCGCGGTAGGAATGGTGTTCGTCATAATTTCTGCTGAAATCGACCTTTCCGTCGGCTCAATGATGGGGCTATTAGGTGGCGTCGCGGCGATTTGTGACGTCTGGTTAGGCTCACGCCTTTGCCACTTACCATCATATAACATGGTTATCGAACTGTTTCTCAGTGCCTGGAACGGATGGTGGTCGCGTACCGGCGAAGTCCCTTGGTACCTTGTCACCCTCGCGGGCAGGTCTGGCTGGTCAGGCGTGCTTTTTGGTAAGTCACCAACGGCACGACTGTATCCCCCACCAGCGCCGCGATGTCACAAATTGGGCAAAGCTATCTCCCCGCCAGTACCGGCTTCATCATTGGCGCGCTTGGCTTGATGGCTTTTGTTGGTTGGCGATGGCGGAAGAATGCGCCGTCAGGCTTTGGGTTTACAGTCTCCGGCCTCTACCGGCGACCGTCGGTCGCCAGGCTTTAACCGCTATCATCGTATAGGCGCAATCTGGCCTGTTGGATGGTTTCATGGCGTCCCCACTCCTCTTCTGCTGCTGAGCATCCTGCTCGGCGGAATGTTTATGGCAACGCGGACGGCATTGGACAACGCATTTATGCCATCGGCGGCAATCTGGAAGCGAGCACGTCTCTCCGGGATTAACGTTGAACGCACCAAACTTGCCGTGTTCGCGATTAACGGATTAATGGTACGTGGTCACCAGGATTTTGCTTAGTTCTCGACTTGGCGCTGGTTCACCTTCTGGGAAATATCGCCGAGACTGGACGCAATTGCAGCATGCGTGATTGGCGGCGCCGGCGCCGGCTGGCGGTGTGGGAAGCGTTGCCGGGCGGTGATGGGGGCTTCTTCATGGCTTCACTGGATAACGGCATGAGTATGATGGATCTACGACCTTCTGGCAGTATATCGGTTGAAGGTGTGATCTGTTGCTGGCCATATGGATCAACTCCGCAACCAAACGCCGTTCTTGATTTTGATTAAAATTTTCTAGAAGCCGGTTACATCTTGCAACTTGAGTTTTGCATGATTGGGCGGAAAAGAACCATGTTTACTAAACGTAGCCGCATAAGCATTATTGTCAAATGCCGATAAAGCCTATGACCGGCAGGTCATCAGAAGGCGTAGGGGAGGGTGTACCAGGCGTCACAATCGGAATCGGATATTTTCATTGAAGAAGTTTCTCCGCCCGCATTGATCTGGACTCGTTAGGAGATGGCGTCATTGCCGAGCTCGACGACGAACAAATGAGCAAGCGCTGGCTGATGTCGACGTCCCCGTTGTTGGGGTTGGCGGCTGGTCTCGCCTTGCCAGCAAGCCCGCCGTTTCATTACATTGCCACCGATAACTATGCACTGGTTGAAAGCGCATTTTTGTATTAAAAGAGAAAGGCGTTAACCGCTTTGCTTTTTATCGTCTTGCAGATCAGCGGCAAACGTTGGGCAGCTCGGCGCGAATATGCATTTGGTCAGCTTGTCGCCGAGAAGAAGTTCTGGCGGAGTGGTTTTTCTGGGGGTTCAAGCTCCGCCAGAGAACTGGCAACACGCGCAAAATCAGCTGGCAGACTGGCTACAAACGCTACCACCGCGAACCGGGATTGTGCCGTTCCTGACGCCCGAGCACGGCATATTCTCCTGGTTCTGAACGTCTAAGTCTGCCTTGCCGGAAAAATTATGCGTAATTAGCATCGTAAGCGAAGAACTGACCCGCTATCTGTCGCGTGTCGCCCTTTCTCGGTCGCTCAGGGCGCGCGGCAAATGGGCTATAGGCGGCAAAACTGTTGCATGGATTATTCAGTGGAAATGCAACTCTGACAAATATCATACCACAGGTTGAATTAATGAACGGCACTTGACGGATTATTGACTAACAACGCGATCGCGGCATAGTCAGCTCATGCATTACATTGGTCATCACGCCTGTAAAGGGATTAAAGTGAATCAGGTACTGGATCAGATCGGGATTTCCCACTGCAATCTTGAGAAGCGTTTTAAAGAAGAGGTAGGTGAAACCATCCATGCCATAATTAGTGCCGAAGCTGGAGAAAGCACGCCATCTGCTGATTTTCAACCACCTTGTCAATAAATGAGATATCGCGAAGATGTAGGTTATCCATCGCTGCAATATTTCTACTCTGTTTTTAAAAAAGCATATGACACAACGCCAAAAGAGTATAGCGATGTAAATAGCGAGGTAATTCTGTAGCGATGATGAGAATTGTCGGCGTCACATCAGGGAACTCAGCACAGCCACCTGATGCGAGCAAAAGCCTTATCCGACCGACAAATCAGATAAGGCTAAAGGGAATGCAATTACATATGCGCCGCGATTAACCGTTGGTTATCCTGCGTACATGCGAACAGGTAGTTATTATAACTCTTCCCTTTGGTAGAGTAGCCCTTCAGCTTGTGAATAGTCGCTGTGGCAGTCACTTCCTAATCCGCTTTACGCAGCTGCGCACGCGATTTACAGGAACGAAGAGTAAGCCGGATGCGTATGAGGTAAGTGACATCAGGCGCTCACCGATTCTTTGACGAGAACTAAACTGTGAGTACCCTCTCACTTTACCGGCACATTGGTAGAACGTCCTTTCATGCATTTAGTGCCGCAAAGATTGTTCTTCTGGCGCCAGCTCGGACGTTCACCAACCGCTTATCCGTAGCCATAGTCGCCACCGTACTTGGTAGGGATAATGTCTACGCGTTCAAGCAAGGTATTCCACAGATTTTACACGTATTACCAGACCACTTCACCTTGTAGCGTTTGGCGATGTATTTTCAGACGCGCACGCTCAGCAGGTGACCAGTGGGCCCTGATACTGTTTTGAAATAGGCCAGTTACGTTCTGAGTAATGGCTGCATTTTGGCTGGTAATGTAAGGCGGTACGGTGCCGGGAAACGCTTTTTCCTTTGGTGTTCCGGAAAGGTATTGCGCAAATCAGGAAGTGAACTACTCTTTGCACTATTGCGGAGAATTCTCTTGTTTACTGCTTACCTGTTTATTACTAGCTTTGAGTTAAGTAGGAACTTTGACTTCACTGCTGTTATGTGCGTCTTGGCTACACCTCACTCGAAAACGCCTGAGTGAGTAACATACAAGTCGTCGCCCATATCGTCGTATGGGAGTCAAGATCATCAGTCTCCTGGTCAGGATTTAATGATTACCAACACCTTATATTTTCACAAATTTGAGAGTTGAATCTCAAATCATATCAAAATAGCTGTCAAGAGCACCCCAAGGAATAGTCCAAACTGAAACTATGTCACGTGTTAACGATTCCCATTGGCGCTAAATCGAGAGTGAGGGGTTTATCGCAAAATTCAGCCGTTTTTTTTCGCGGTGGCTCACCCTCCCTTCTCATCCTGTGGACTTACCGCTTGGGATGAGTTTTGTCTGGCTTATCGCCTGGCAAACTCTGTAAAATCGCAGCGATGAGGACTCATCCACCATGAAACTCACCCGCCTGTTTTCTGACACTCCTTCCTGGCTTCGCCGTTGCGGCCAGCTGGACTTCTGCGGGGTTCCTGCCTTTAGCGAACGAGGAAACGGGAACATTTGTCAGCCACGCGCAGTTGCCCGAAGGTACACGTCCACTTCACGCTAAATTTTGACCAACAGTGCTGGCAGCCTGCAGATGCGATAAACTCGATCAGATGCTTTGCCTGAGACCTTCTAGCGACGCGCCGCCTCGATGGCAATTGTTCAGAGACGGCAATTCTGCACTACAAGAATCGACGCCACTCCGGACACCAACATTGATGATTTCCATCCAGAACGCCGCCGAACCGGTAGCGAACCTGGTAGTGAATGCCGAAATGGGATGGGTACCGCTTCACGCTGGATGTCAGCGCCGGCTTCCCGGAAGGAGCCGCCGTACAGGGATTATTTTCAGCCAGCAAATTGCGATAGTGAAGAACGAGTAGATGACGTCCCAACCCGCTGCTACCAGGCAACGAGTCTACTCCTGCTGGAACGGGAGGAGAAAACTGACGCCCCTGCCCCTTATCAACTGGCGTGACGCCGGCAGCCTCTGCTGACGAATCGTTTCAGAAAAGGGCAATCCCAGTAATGACCAAGTTACAAGAACGTCATAAAGACGGTATGGCGGAAATTGGCGCTCTGCACAGGCGGCGATTTACGCAGCCTGATCGACCAACTGGATTACCTCCAGGGCAGTTGGGCGTTAATGCTTTATGGATAAGGCACCGGTTGAGCAAATTCACGGCTGGGTGGGCGGCGGTACAAAAGGCGATTTCCCGCATTATGCCTACCACGGTTTTTATGCACGGACTGGACGAATCTTCATGCCAATATGGGCAACGAAGCCGAATTGTCCGGACACTAGTTGATAGCGCACATCAGCGCGGTATTCGTATTCTCTTTTGATGTCGTGATGAACCACACCGGCTATGCCACGCTGGCGGATATGCAGGGTGCTCGAGGTTGGCGCATTCTATCTGTTCTGGTGACGAAGTGAAAAAAACGCTGGGTGAACGCTGGAGCGACTGGAAACCTGCCACCGGGCAAACACGTAGTAGCTTTAACGATTACATTAATTTCAGCGACAAACGAGCTGGGATAAATGGTGGGGGAAAAAACTAAATACGTACCGAGTATCAGCAATTACGACAATCCTGGATTTGACAATCTCACTATGTGGCTGGCCTTTTACGGATATCAAAACCGAATAGACGGACCACTTCTGGTTATTAGGTGTTCTATAAAAACAAAACGGATACCCACGCTGAGACCGTCGACGGCTTGCCTGGCGATTACTTAACCCACTGGTTAAGTCAGTGGGTCGCGACTATGGGATTGATGGTTTTCGGGTCAAGTGCACAACGTGTGAGTCCACCGCCTGGCAGCAACTTGAAAACCAAAGCCGGCGCACGCTTCGCAAATGGAAAAAGCTAACCCCGACAAAGCGTTGAGTTGACAAACCTTTCTGGATGACCGGTGAAGCCTGGGGCCACGGCGTGATGTAAAGTGACTACTATCGCCACAGCTCGAATACGATGATCAACTCGATTATCAGGAGCAGGGGCGAGAGCTATTCAATTGTATTGCGCAGATGGATCCAGCCTGGCAGCAAATGGCGGAGAAATCCACGGTTTCAACGTGTTGAGCTACCTCTCGTCGCATGATACCATCTGTTCCGTGAAGGGGGCGACAAAGCGGCAGAGTTATTACTACTAGCGCCAGACGGGGTGCAAATCTTTTATGGCGATGTATCCTGGCGTCCGTTCGGTCCTACAGGTCTGAATCCGCTGCAAGGTACACGTTCGGTTATGAACTGGCAGGATGTTAGCGGTAAATATACCGCCACGCCGTCACACTGGCAGCCAATGAGCCAGTTCCGCGCCCGCCATCCCGCAATTGGCGCGGGCAAACAAACGACACTTTCGCTGAAGCAGGGCTACGGCTTTGTTCGTGAGCATGGCGACGATAAAGTGCTGGTCATCTGGGCTGGGCAGCGGTTGACTCTTCCGGCTTCCCGTTGGTCAGTGCCTCGGGAAGCCACAAGCCAGGATGAGTGCGAGCCCTGATCAGGCGTTCGGGGTAGATTTTGCTCACTTCTTCAACAGAACCAATTGCACCCCAGCAAATGTAGCGTTATTGTTACCTTCCTTGCTACAGAGTTGAGACAGATATCCCGCTATGACAGTCTTCCTTTTTGGTGAGGTTACCCGCCACTCCGGCATTACGCTGCTGATGGAAGATCTAACGACGGTTTACGCACGCCTGGCGCGATTATGCTCGGCGGCGGTAATCCGGCGCAGATCCCGGAAATGCAGGACTACTTCCAGACGCTACTGACCGACATGCTGGAAAGTGGCAAGCGATGATGCACTGTGCAATTACGACCGGTCCACAGGGGAAAACGGAGCTACTCACACTGCTTGCCGGAAATGCTGCGCGAGAAGTTGGGTTGGGATATCGAAGCACAGAATATTGCACTAACAAACGGCAGCGAAGCGCGTTTTTCTATTTATTTAATTTTCGCCGGACGCCGTGCCGATGGTCGGGTCAAAAAAGTGCTGTTCCCGCTGGCACCGGAATACATTGGCTATGCTGACGCCGGACTGGAAGAATTTGGTTGTCTCTCGCGTCCGAATATCCACTGTTGCCGGAAGGCCAGTTTAAAATACCACGTGGACCTTGAGCATCTGCATATTGGCGAAGGAACCGGGATGATTCTCGTCTCCCGGCCGACCAATCCAACAGGCGATGTGATTACTGACGAAGAGTTACTAAAGCTTGACGCGCTGGCGAATCAACACGACATTCCGCTGGTGATTGATAACGCTTATGGCGTCCCGTTCCCGGGTATCATCTTCAGCGAAGCGCGCCCGCTGTGGAATCCGGATATGGTATGTGCATGAGTCTTTCCAGCTGGGTCTACCAGGTCCCCGCTGCGGCATTATCATCGCCAATGAAAAAATCATCACCGCCATCACCAATATGAACGGCATTATCAGCCTGGCACCTGGCGGTATTGGTCCAGGCGATGATGTGTGAAATGATTAAGCGTAACGATTTGCTGCGCCTGTCTGAAACAGTCATCAAACCGTTTTACTACCAGCGTGTTCAGGAAACTATCGCCATCATTCGCCGCTATTTACCGGAAAATCGCTGCCTGATTCATAAACCGGAAGGAGCCATTTTCCTCTGGCTATGGTTTAAGGATTTGCCCATTACGACCGAGCAGCTCTATCAGCGCCTGAACACGCGGCGTGCTGATGGTGCCGGGGCACAACTTCTTCCCAGGGCTGGATAAACCGTGGCCGCATACGCATCAATGTATGCGCATGAACTACGTGCGGAGCCGGAGAAAATTGAGGGCGGGGTGAAGATTCTGGCGGAAGAGATAGAAAGAGCCTGGGCTGAAAGTCACTGAAAATTGCCTGATGCGCTACGCTTATCAGGCCTACATGATTTCTGCAATATATTGAATTTGGAAGAATTTGTAGGCCGGATAAGGCGTTTACGCCGCATCTGGCATAAACAAAGCGCACTATTCCGGCGTTGAGAAACGCCGGATACGTTTCAAACAGGCTGCTGCCGTAGCCGATGCCGCTGCACTTTCTCGACATCCATGCACTGCAACGCCTTTGTCGGGCAGGCTTCAACACAGGCCGGTCCGTCGCCCGATGCCAGCACAGATCGCACTTAATCGCCCTCGCCTTTTTGCGCGAAGAAACGACCTCCATCGCACCAAACGGCAAGCCAGCATACAGCTTTTACAGCCAATGCAACGTGATTGTTCAACGAAATATGCCCATGTTCGCGGCTTATCGCGTCGACAGGGCAGACATTGGCGCACGGTGCGTCTTCACACTGATGACAGGCTACTGCCGTCGTCCAGCTGTGGTCTTTAATGACACGAATACGGGAAATAAACTCGTCTGGTGACAACGCTGCGCAATCCTGATTCTCCTGATGCGACACTGCGCAAGCCACTTCACAGGTACGGCAACCGATACATTTCGTCGCATCCGCAATAATAAACCGGTTCATGATCACTCCTTTGCACTAAACGGCAGAGTGCCAGAGAGCGCGTCCCTACTGCTTGATCCAACGAAGGAAATGTTAAAGTTTTGGCACTTGTCCAAAGCGTTATGTGATGGCGCCAGGTCATCCCTGACAGTAAATCCCAGTTCATTAGAAATAGCCTGCGCGGTTTCACGCAGTGGTTTCAGGAGATTTTTCTCGCCCACCTGTTTGAGACGTGATGTCGAAAGCGAAATCGACACGGCGTCGGCACCCGCCCATGAATATCAAACACCGGAACAGCAATACAGGAGACGCCGAGTTCGTTTTCTTCTCTGTCCATCGCCGCTCCGCTTTCACGAATGTGCGCCAGTTCGTCGAACATCGCGGCAGCTCGGTAATGGTATTGCGGGTTAACAGCTGATCTCATGCTGATGGCTTTCCCAGTATGACTTCACGTAGTCCGGGTGACCAACGCCATGTAGATCTTGCCCATTGCGGAACAGTAGAGCGGCATATGCTGGCCAATATGGCACGGCACGCAGCATCCCGGTTGTGGGTTCCAGCTTATAATCGGAATGGTGATCGTCTTCGCGGCTGGGGAGTGCAGTGATTTCACCAGTGGCGATGTTCAGTGCCTCAAGATGCGGAGCGGCGGTAGGAATGATGTTCGGCGAGACACGCGCCTTCTGCCGACGGCAATAAACTTGGTAGTCGGCGGTAACTCCCTGCGGCGGGCGCGGTGGTCACATCGCCGCAGGTGTGTAATCACGCATCAGCGATGGACGGTACTCTTTTTAAACCGGCCAGCTCCGAAAGATCCGCCAAACGGACAACTCGTTGGATAGTTGCTCAAAATCTCAATCGGCATCAACCCGCGAAACAGACTCGCTTCCGGCTGGACGCTCTTTTTCCTGCGCCATCTGGTTCTCTTTTTTTTCCATCACTCTTTTCCATTTTGTCGCGTCCTGATGGTAGCGCAAAGTGTGCCGTAGTTCACGATCTCGACAGATAATTTATAACCACTTGATTTTTATGTATTTTGAAATTCATCAATCAGATTGCTTTGTTAAAAAGTCAATGGATATATTTGAAATCAAGTTTCGCATATTGAAATTTTAAGCCAAAAAGCAATCAAAAAAACAAGGGAAGCCTGGGATGAAAGTGACATTTGAGCAGTTAAAAGCAGCCTTTAATCGGGTCTTAATTTCACGCGGCGTTGACGGCGAAACGGCTGACGCCTCTGCAGGGATGTTCGCCCGCGCCGCCGAATCCAGCGTTCGTCTCACGGCGTTAATCGTTTCCCTCGTTTCATTCAACAACTGGAAAACGGCGATATCATTCCTAATGCCCAACCCAAACGTATAACCAGCCTCGGCGCAATTGAACAGTGGGATGCCCAGCGTTCGATCGGCAACCTGACGGCGAAAAAGATGATGGATCGCGCCATTGAACTCGCTCCAATCACGGTATTCGTCTGGTGGCGCTTCGTAATGCCAACCACTGGATGCGCGGCGGCAGCTACGGCTGGCAGGCGGCGGAAAAAGGCTATATTGGCATTTGCTGGACCAACTCCATCGCCGTAATGCCGCCGTGGGGCGCGAAAGAGTGTCGCATTGGCACTAACCCGCTGATCGTCGCCATTCCTTCCACGCCAATCACCATGGTCGATATGTCGATGTCGATGTTCTCTTACGGCATGTTGAAGTGAGCCGCCGCGCAGGCCGTCAGCTCCCGGTCGATGGTGGCTTTGATGATGGGGCAATTTACCGAAGACCTGGCGTTATCGAGAAGAATCGCCGCATTTTGCCGATGGGCTACTGGAAAGGTTCTGGCATGTCGATTGTGCTGGATATGATCGCTACTCTCCTTCCGACGGCGCATCGGTTGCGAAGTCACCCAGGACAACAGCGACGAATACGGCATTTCACAAATTTTTATTGCCATTGAAGTGGACAAGCTTATCGACGGTCCCACCCGCGATGCCAAGCTGCAACGCATCATGGATTACGTTACTAGTGCCGAGCGTGCTGACGAAAACCAGGCCATCCGCTTACCCGGCCACGAATTTACTACCCTGCTGGCCGAAAACCGCCGTAACGGTATTACCGTTGATGACAGCGTGTGGGCCAAATCAGGCGTTATGAGGAGATAAGTCATGATTTTTGGACATATCGCGCAGCCCAAACCGTGCGTTTGCCCGCCGCCATTGAAAAGGCGCTCGATTTCTGCGCGCTACCGATTTCGACGCCCTGGAGCCGGGCATTGTCGAAATGAACAGCAAAAATATTTATGCGCAAATTATCGATTTAACCACACGCGAAGCAGTGGGAGACTAATTAGGAAGTGCATCGTCGGTTCGATTTAACCAGATATTCAGTTTCTGAAGGCGTGGGGTGAAAAAGCAAAAACTCCGGACATAGTGCTATTTGCATCAAACGGGAAATGATAAATTGAGATTACTGACAGCAGCGGGGTGAATATTTTTAAAATCATGACAGGAAAATAATAAATCGAGATATCACATTAGAGCACGCATTATACCGTTGGCATCTAGGCAATTTACAGAATCACTTATAGAAATGATCCGCAGGCGGATCTCGCGCAATTTCTTTCCGACCAGGGATGTATATCCGGCTTGAATTGCAAAAATTGGCCTCGTTAGAGCGAATACGCAAGCGGCTGAATTAGTCGAATAACCGTTCGCTGAATGTAATCGCAAATCCACCGCGGAAGCTTTCTGGCTAAACTGATTTTATTAATAATTTGCTCTAACTATTCAGGTCATGCATGCATGCACATGAATTTTTATGACACACGCCTCGAGGAATAGCTGAAAAAAACTTCAAGCGAATGCTCGGCGATTAATTCCCCGTATTTTCTGAATTGTTAAAACATTATTTTAATTTTTACTCAAGACAATGGTTTTCAAATCTGAAGATGAATTGTCCGTCTTATTATTCTTTCTCTGAAATTTTTATCATTATTGGCGCACGATTGTGGCTTTTATGGATAACGCCCACGTTCAGGTCACCTTTCTGGTGGAGAAACTTCTCCCGCATGGCAGCGACGAGTCGCTCTGGTTACCCATTCCTTAATCTTATTTATTTGTGGCGCACTGGCCTGGGGCGCAACGCTAAAACAATTCAGGACTGGAGCGATTATTCACCAATCCTCGGTTTACCCATCGGCCTGATGTATGCCGCTTATCTGCCGCCAGCCTCGTTATCGCATTCTTGAACTGCGTCATTTATATCAACTCATCACGCGTAGCAATTCTCTAACGTCGCCACCGCAAGGAGCTTAATCATGGCTGTGCTGATTTTTCTGGGCTGTCTGTTGGGTGGTATTGCTATGGGTTTGCCTATTTGGGCACTGTTGTTGTGCGGGGCGGCGTTAATGTTCTGGCTGGACATGTTTGATGTCCAATCATGGCACAAACGCTGGTGAACGGAGCCGATAGCTTCTCCCTGCTGGCGATTCCGTTCTTTGTGCTGGCAGGTGAAATCATGATGCGGGCGGCTTGTCAAAACGCATTGTTGACCTGCCGATGAAACTGGTGGGGCATGAACGAGGCGGGCTGGGCTAGTCGGCGTGCTGGCGGCTATGATTATGGCAAGCCTTTCTCGTTCTACCGTCGGATATCGCCACCGTTGCCGCTCTACTGGTGCCGATGATGCGCAGCGCCAACTACCCGGTCAACCGGGCGGCGGGGCTGATTGCCTCTGGCGGCATTATCGCGCCATTCTTCCCCCTTCCATTCCGTTTATTATCTTCGGCGTTTCCAGCGGATTATCCATCAGTAAGCTGTTTTATGGCGGGCATTGCCCTGGCATGATGATGGGCGCAACGCTGATGCTTCCTGGTGATGGCACGCCAGTCGCCTTAATTTACCCGCCAGCAAAAAGCAACGATGCAGGAAATCTGGCACTCTTTTGTCTCCGGTATCTGGGCACTGTTTCTTCCAGTCATCATTATTGGCGGGTTCGCTCCGGTCTGTTTACCCCTACCGAAGCCGGGGCCGTTGCTGCTTTCTATGCGCTGTTTGTCGCCACAGTTTTTACCGTGAAATGACCTTCGCCACACTTTGGCATGTACTCATTGGCGCGGCGAAAACCACCTCAGTGGTTATGTTTCTGGTGGCCTCGGCACAAGTTTCCGCCTGGCTGATTACCATTGCTGAACTGCCGATGATGGTTTCTGATTCTGCAACCGTTGGTCGATTCACCGCGTCTGCTGTTTATCGTAGTTATGGTGGCTATCCTGATTGTCGGCATGGTCATGGATTTAACGCCAACGGTATTAATTCTTACCCCGGTATAATTCCTTTAGTTAAAGAGGCAGGAATGAATCCGATTTATTTCGGTGTCATGTTTATCATTAACTGCTCAATCGGCTTAATTACACCGCCTATCGGTAATGTACTTAACGTTATTTCAGGGGTGGCAAAACTAAATTCGATGATGCAGTCAGAGGCGTTTTCCCTTACGTCCTGGTTTTATATTCATTATTAGTCGTATTTGTTTTTATTCCCAATCTCACGTCCTCCCTTTGAAATGGATGGTAATGCTGCCAACTTACTGATTTAGTGTATGATGGTGATTTTAAGGTGCTTGCGTGGCTTCCATTTCCATCAGATGTCCTTCCTGCTCCGCTACTGAAGGCGTGGTGCGTAACGGCAAAAGCACTGCCGGACATCAGCGCTATCTCTGCTCTCATTGCCGTAAAACATGGCAACTACAGTTCACTTACACCGCCTCTCAGCCCGGTACGCACCAGAAAATCATTGATATGGCCATGAATGGCGTCGGATGTCGTGCCAGTGCACGCATTATGGGCGTTGGCCTCAACACGGTTTTACGTCACTTAAAAAACTCAGGCCGCAGTCGGTAACCTCGCGCATACAACCGGGCAGTGATGTGATTGTCTGCGCTGAAATGGACGAACATTGGGGCTACGTCGGTGCTAAATCACGTCAGCGCTGGCTGTTTTACGCGTATGACAGGATACGGAGGACGGTTGTGGCGCACGTCTTCGGTGAACGCACTCTGGCCACACTGGAGCGTCTTCTGAGCCTGCTGTCGGCCTTTGAGGTCGTGGTATGGATGACGGATGGCTGGCCGCTGTATGAGTCACGCCTGAAGGGAAAGCTGCACGTTATCAGCAAGCGTTACACTCAGCGCATTGAGCGACATAATCTGAATCTGAGACAACATCTGGCAAGGCTGGGACGGAAGTCACTGTCGTTCTCAAAATCGGTGGAGCTGCATGACAAGGTCATCGGGCATTATCTGAACATAAAACACTATCAGTAAGTTGGAGTCATTACCCATGAATGGCGTCGGCATGAGGATCATTACGTTTTTAGCAATCAGGTAGGGAATATCATGTAAAATAATAATCCCATAGAATATCACCAGAAATACAAAAATAAGCACTTCCCAGTAGAAGTGGTCCAGGAACATCTTCCCTCAAAGAATATAAAAAAGAACAATTAACGCATATTATGAAATGCCATGATGCAGTGCAATTTCCTTATTTATATAACGACATATTGTTTTTTATATACTTTCTGAAATGTGCTGTCTGGTTTTTCAACAGGACGAGGTTTATCATATTGAAATAGTGGAACTATTGGCCAAACTAATGAATAACTCCAGTAAAACATCCACAGTACAGATTAAGCGTATTAAACCTTCAATTATCTACCGTTTATTGCTGATTGGCCTCGGATCACCAATGGTGATTTACGGCCTGGTTCGCCCGCTCACCATCGAAACGCGAGATTAAACTCCTGACAAAACACGCCCCAGAAACGCACTTCTGTTGGCGTAGTCTGGGTTATTGCGCACGTAGGTTTAAAACGTAAATTGTAACAACGTGCGCTTTGTTTATGCCGGATGCGGCGTGTACGCCTTATCCGGCCTACGGTCAGGTTCCCGTAGGCATGATAAGACGCGTAAGCGTCGCATCAGGCAATGAATACCCAATGCGACCAGCTTCTTATATCAGAACAGCCCCAACGGTTTATCCGAGTAGCTCACCAGCAGGCACTTGGTTTGCTGGTAATGCTCCAGCATCATCTTGTGGGTTTCGCGACCGATACCTGATTGTTTGTAGCCACCAAACGCAGCATGTGCCGGGTAAGCGTGATAACAGTTGGTCCACACGCGCCCAGCCTGTATGCCGCGCCCCATCTTATAGGCCAGATTACCGTTGCGGCTCCAGACGCCCGCGCCCAGGCCATATTGCGTATCGTTCGCCAGCTCCAGCGCTTCTTCCATCGTTTTGAAGGTGGTCACCGCCAGCACCGGGCCAAAAATCTCCTCCTGGAACACCCGCATATTGTTCTGACCAAACAGAATCGTCGGTTCGAGGTAGTAGCCGTCTTTCAGTTCACCTTCCAGCAGCTTGCGCCGCCCGCCTGTGAGCACGTCAGCGCCCTCTTTTTTACCGATATCAATGTAGTTGAGGATGGTTTCCAGTTGCCCGTGAGAAACCTGCGCGCCCATTTGCGTCACGCTGTCGAGCGGGTTACCGCTGCGAATGCTTTCGACACGGCGGATGGCGCGTTCCATAAAGCGTTCGTAGATTGACTCCTGCACTAAGGCACGACTCGGACAGGTGCAAACTTCGCCCTGGTTAAAGGCAAACAGTGCAAAGCCTTCCAGCGCTTTATCGAAAAAGGCATCTTCTTCATCCATCACATCAGCAAAGAAGATATTTGGCGACTTACCGCCCAACTCCAGCGTCACCGGAATAATGTTTTGCGTTGCGTATTGCATAATTTGTTGGCCCACTTCCGTTGAGCCGGTAAACGCCACTTTGGCGATGCGTTTCGAGGTCGCCAGATATTCGCCAATTTCCCCACCTGCGCCATTGACCACGTTCACCACGCCCGGCGGCAGTAAATCACCGACAATTTCCATTAGCAGCAGTACAGAAAGCGGGGTAAGACGTGCGGGTTTCAGCACCACACAGTTGCCCGCCGCCAGCGCGGGAGCCATTTTCCAGCTCGCCATCAGCAGCGGGAAGTTCCACGGGATAATCTGCCCCACCACGCCTAACGGTTCATGGAAATGATAGGCCACGGTTTCGCTATCAACTTCACTGATCCCACCTTCCTGCGCCCGAATACACGAGGCGAAATAGCGGAAATGGTCAATCGCCAGCGGTACATCCGCAGCACTGGTTTCGCGAATGGGTTTGCCGTTATCCCAGGTTTCAGCTGTCGCTAACAGCTCGAGGTTTTGTTCCATTCGATCGGCAATCTTAAACAGAATCGCCGCGCGATCCTGCACCGAGGTGTGCGCCCATTTATCTTTCACTTTGTGCGCAGCATCCAGCGCCAGATCGATGTCTCGTTTGCCCGAAGACGCCACTTCGCACAGCAGCTGCCCGGTCACCGGCGTCAGATTCTGGTAATACTCACCATCGGCAGGGGCTACCCATTCACCGCCAATAAAGTTGTCGTAGCGGGCTTTTAACTTGATGGGGAAACCATACTCGCCGGGCTTAATCTGTGCTGAAGGGGGATTATTGGTCATGATCGTCTCCTTGCGGTGTGAGGTATAACAAGGGTAGACGTGACTGGCGAAATCTTCGCCAGTCGGTAACAGCTTTACGACAGCTATCACGAATTTACGGGCAAGGATTACAGAGATAGTTGAAAAAGCGGCTGACAATTTGCCAGCCGTTGTTGGAATGATGATTACATTGCGGCGCGATAAATCACCACAATTTCTTCGTGAGTTGCCTGGATCGGGTTAGTAAAGCCACAGGCATCTTTCAGGGCATTAGTCGCCAGAACCGCGAAATCTTCTTCTTTCACGTTCAGGTCGCGTAGGCCTGCCGGGATATCCACTTTCTTCGCCAGTTCACGGATGGCGTTAATGCAGGCTTCAGCACCTTCCGCGTCGTTTTTACCTGTCACGTTCACGCCCATTGCAGCGGCACAGTCACGCAGACGTGCAGCGGCGACTTTGCTGTTGAATACCTGAACATGCGGCAGCAGAACGGCGTTACATACACCGTGTGGCAGGTTGTAGAAACCGCCCAGCTGGTGCGCCATCGCATGAACATAACCCAGAGAAGCATTATTGAACGCCATACCGGCAAGGAACTGGGCATAAGCCATTGCTTCACGCGCTTTCGCATTACTGCCATCTTCAACGGCTAACGGCAGGTTTTCGGCAATCATGGTCACGGCTTTCAGTGCACAAGCGTCAGTGATCGGCGTGGCGGCAATAGAAACATACGCTTCGATAGCGTGCGTTAAGGCATCCATACCCGTTGCGGCGGTCAGTGACTTCGGCATACCAATCATCAGAGAGGAGTCATTGACAGAAAGCAGCGGAGTCACGTGCTTATCAACAATCGCCATTTTGTTATGACGCGCTTCGTCAGTGATGATGCAGAAACGGGTCATTTCAGAGGCCGTACCCGCCGTGGTATTGATGGCGATCATCGGCAGCTGCGGTTTTGCAGAGCGGTCAACGCCTTCGTAATCGCGAATATCGCCGCCATTGGCTGCCACCAGCGCAATACCTTTTGCGCAGTCGTGTGGAGAACCACCGCCTAAGGAGATCACGCTATCGCAATTATTTTCTTTAAGTAATTTCAAACCTGCGGCGACGTTTTCCGTGGTGGGGTTAGGTTGGGTGCCATCATAAATAACGCTAAAAATATTGCGTTCTTCCAGTGCTTTTTGCACATCACCCGCCATACCTAATTTCGTTAACATATTGTCAGTGACAATTAAGGTACGGGTAAATCCATAATCTGCCATCATATTCATTGCATCAGTCAATGAATCAGCGCCGATGACATTCACAGAAGGAATAAAGAAAGTTGAAGATGCCATAACACACTCCTGAAAGTGTAAAAAAGGGTGGGCAGCTTACTGAGGATTTTCATTCGAAAACATGATCATTATTATTAATTATCAAAATTAATCTAATAAAAAGCACATTGTATTCATTAAACAATGTGCTTTATTTAAAATCATAAGAAATTTGTATTAATTTATTTTAAAAATTAATTAATCATTTCCTTATTTTTCCGGAAATAATAATGCGTCGCGCAATAAATGATCATTTCCACGACGACGCGTAAAGCCAATGCGGTCAAAATATTCCAGAATCTGAATTGCCAGCTTTCGGCCTACGCCTAAGCGATCGCGGAAATCCGCCGCGCAGGTTGAACCACACTCCTGATCGAGATCGCGGATCATATTGGCAAATTCGACAATCCGATCGTTACGGTAATAACGATCTTTGACGATCGCGGTAATTATTCCTTGCTGCGCCGCCTGGCGTAGCGTCAGGCGCATTGCCTGCTCGTCGGTACCCGTCTCTTTTGCCAGATCACGCACCCACCACGGCTCGTCACCAAACAGCGGCTCTGCTTTTTGCCAGATGGCCTGCTGCTCTTCGCTGAAGCCCGCTTTGTGATCCGGCAGATGCAGCCAACCGTGATGACTGAGGATGTCGCCGCTTTCGCGCATCTTTTCAATCAGCAACAGTACTAGCGCTTCATCTTCCATTGGCAACGCCATACGTCGCAGACGTTCGCGCCCAGGCCCAGGTTCATCGCGATGTTGCTCATGATAAGTCGCTAATGTGTCGAGAATTTTCCGTTGCCAGCGAGCGGCAACCGGCGCATTCAACAAGCTATAACCAGCCTGAATATAGCCAGGCTGTTGCAGCAGTTCGCGCATCCCTTCGCCGTTGAGCTGGCGCGCCCAAGCGAAATCAGGAAGATTAACCGCGCCGCGTTGCAGGTGATCGGCTAACGCTTCGCTATCATTCTGTGCCCTGGCGAGGGAAGCCAGCCATTGCAGATACTCTGGTTTACGTTTACCGCGACGCGGCGGGTTAAGCATCACGACGCGCGCTCCGGCCAGCGTGTTGCGGGCAGAGATATCGCGCAATACCAGGCGGTCGTTATCTGCCAGCCATAACGGGGTGTCGAAGACCAGTTCAGCAAGGTTATCTTCCAGCAGTGAAACGCGTCCCGTGACGTGGCTGGCGGCGTGGTGAATATGCAGCGGCTGCCACTGGGTCAGCGGTGCATGGGTTTGAAGCTCGACAATCACCCGTGTGAACGGCTCTGGCGGCACATCGGCAAGCAGCCAGTCGCCACGGTTAATCTGCTCTTTTTCCGCATCACCCGCGATGTCAAGCGCGATACGCTGCCCGGCATTGGCGGTTTCTGTTGGCTGGTTTTGCGCATGCAGCGCACGTACACGCATCGGTTTATTTACACCAGTCAGCCAGAGTGAATCGCCTACCTTCACTTCACCCGCTTGACGCCGTACGGTGACGACCAGCCCGGCACCTTTTACGGTAAATGCGCGGTCGATCGCGAGGCGGAACTATGTTGGCTGGCGTGCTCGCGTTCCGGCGACTGAAGCAAGATGCTCGCGCAGGGCATCCGTTCCCAAGCACTTCAGTTGCTGCGGTGATCAACGAGTTTTGCCTCAGCAAAACCGTATTCCCCGCAGAACCTCCTTTCCTGGCGTTCAACCTCATCAACACGCGCTTCGTCCACGCGATCGGCTTTGGTCAGCGCCACTGTCGGCATTCGGTTTCTACCGGTCGGCTGCAAAATCGCAGATGCTCACGGGTCTGTGCCATCACGCCAGTCATCGCACGCCACCACCGACAGCGCGTAATGGAATTTGCCGGCCAACGGCCGACCAGCATGTTGGAAAGAAACTTTTCATGACCGGGAAATTCGGATGAACCAGGGCACGCGACCATCCGGCTGCGGCCAGTAGGCATAGCCGAGATCGATGGTCATGCCGCGCTTTTTTTCTTCCGGCAGACGGTCAGCATTTACGCCAGTAATCGCCTGGATAAAGGTTGTTTTGCCGTGGTCGACATCTACAGGCAGTCGCAATAATCATTTCAACAACATCTTCCAAAAACCGTTGCTCATCTTCAAGGCGGCGTAAATCCAGCCGCAATCATCCATCATAAATTGACCAATCGCCGGCGGGCTGCGGCGATTCACGCCAGCAGGCGGCTAATGAGCTCAAGGTGGCTACCGCGTCCGTCATGGGGTGTAAACGTCATGCCGCGCTCGGCAGGCGATCAACCGGCAGCGAACCACTGCCAATCTGCAAAGACATGGCGTAACCTCTCGCGAACTCCGCGCCGTAATGTGCGGCAAGGGCTGTAAACGTTGTGCCTGGATTTGAATGACCTCTGCGCTGCGGGTTAGCAGGCGCAGGGTCGGTAATTTTTCACTCAGAGCTTCAGGGTGTAAATAAAGACGCAACGTGGCTTCCAGCGCCGCGAGGGTCATTTTATCCGCGCGTAATGCACGCTTCAGCGGGTGGCTTTGCAGGCGGGCGATCATCTCTTTTTTACCAACGATAATCCCGGCCTGCGGCCCGCCTAACAACTTGTCGCCGGAGAAGCTCACCAGACTGACGCCCGCCGCAATCAACTCCTGCGGCATTGGCTCTTTCGGCAAACCGTACTGGCTAAGATCGACCAGCGAGCCACTGCCTAAATCAGTCACCACTGGAACATCCAGCTCTTTGCCGAGCGCCACCAGTTCAGCTTCGTCTATCGCTTTGGTGAACCCCTGAATGCTGTAGTTACTGGTATGTACTTTCATCAACAGTGCGGTATTTTCATTCACCGCCTGACGATAATCATTCGCGTGCGTGCGGTTGGTGGTCCCTACTTCGTGTAGGGTGCAGCCTGCCTGACGCATAACATCGGGAATACGAAACGCGCCGCCAATCTCCACCAGTTCGCCGCGAGATACCACCACCTCTTTCCCGCTGGCAGTGGCCGCCAACATCAATAACACCGCCGCCGCATTGTTATTGACGATACAGGCATCTTCCGCCCCCGTAATACGGCACAGCAGCTGCGCCAGCGCCCGATCGCGATGTCCGCGTCCGGCGTCGTCCAGATCGTACTCGAGGGTCACTGGCGAACGCATAGCCTGCCAACGGCTTCCACCGCGGCTTCCCGCCGGCTCGCCCAGGTTGGGTACCAGCACGCTTCCCGTCAGGTCGATCACCTGGACGCAGCGCGCCCCGCGCTTCTTTCGTCAACCGGGGATCGAAACTTGCGCCGAGTTTTCACACCGCACGCAGGCAGCGTCTGGCTGCCACGAATCAACTCTCGCGCTTCGTCGAGCATCTGACGCACTCTCCACTACGCGGGTGTGACCATAAGTATCACGCAAAAGAAGGCAAGGAGCTATCGCGCAATAAGCGATTAATAGCCGGAAGTCGACTATAGAGGGGACGCGTTTCGGTGGTCAGAGGAAAACCTGGCTGATCAAGGCCCTCTCCACGGAGAAGGGCATTTAACATAACCACGGATTGTAGCGTGAGATGGGTCAGGAGGACATTCGCGCATTGAGCCTTTGGCGGGTGGTGTGAGCAAAAGGTTCGCGGCTAAACAGGTTTTCGACCAGTTTGACTAAGTGTGGGCGGTCCACACCACCTTGGCGCGACGCGGCGGAAATGCAGATGTCCGACGGCACAGGCAATGGCGATAGTCGCCAGATTGACCGTATCGGTTTTGAAGTGCCATCGACCAATCTTCTCCAGCACATCCAGACTGCGGTTGATTTTCTCGCCTGGCGTAACAATTCATCTTAGACCGCTGCGCCGCTGGACGCGCCTGTTCACGAACCGATCCAGCCCGGCATCCATAATGCCATCCGCCAGTGCCTCAATTTTGCGCACCGCAACGACTCCAGCGGATTGGCGGCAACATCGCCGGAGCGACATTCATTAATTCAATATATTCAGCGATGATCGGCGAATCAAACCAACATTCGCCTGTTCGGTAACCAGCACCGGCACTTTTCCTAACGGGTTGGATTGCGCCACGCCGTTGTCCGCGTTATAGGGCAGTTCATTAATAAATTCGAAAGTTATGCCCTTTTCTAACAACAGAATAGGAAAGTTTTGCGTACAAACGGGCTGGTGTAGCTACCGACGAGTTCATGCCGAGTTCTTTGTGCGAGGAAAAGATCAGTATGGCTCAGGCTCACGCAAAACACAGGTGATATAAGTCTCAATGATCCAAATAAAGATAATGCATCCAACTGGTCATTCTTAGCAGCACTTTCCGCATCACCGAAACATGGCTGAAATGGTCGGAGTAAACCGCCACCTGGGCGTAGATGCCGTCGGGTAAGGCATCGATATCATCGTTAGGGTCCAGTTCAATGGTTCCCAGCACACCGTCCGTGCCGGGAACGACCGTTAATGATTGCAATACCCCCTGCGCCTGATAAGAACCGCCTGGCACGACAGGTAAAATACTAGTCAATTTGCCGTGGAACACCTGCCCAGGTAGCGCGTTAAACACCACTTCCGCATCATCGCCAGGTTTCAGACGTAACAGCGAGTTTTGCCGAAATTGGGCGACAATTTGCCGTTTTTGCTCGGGGATGAAGACCATCACCGGACGCAGCGGCAAGGCAGCTGCGTATGTACCTGGGCGGATCAGTACCTGAGTGACGTAGCCATTGCTTGGTGCGCGAATGACAGTCTGCTCAAGATTATATTTTGCTTCAGTAAGTTGCGCTCTTAAGCTCACAATCTGCGATTGCTCGCCGTTGACCATACTGTCGAGCTGACTCTGGATCTGCGCCTGCTCCGCCACCGAGCCTTTCACTAACGCATCCTGCGCGAGGAAATTTTGCCGCGCATCGTCGATGTCACGTTCCGAGAACGGATTCACCGCCGCCTGGCTGCCTTTCAGGTAACGTTGATAATTTTTAAACAGACGGTCGCGCTCCGCTGAAACCTGGGTGGTGTTGGCCTGCGCTTCAGTGAGCTGCGCACGCAGCGTCTTTATATTATGCGTCGCCGTCATCAGGTCAGCCTGAAGTCTGTCAACTCGCGCCTGGTAACGAACCGGGTCGAGCTTAAAAAGCACCTCGCCCTTTTGAATAAGCTGATTATTCTTGTCAGTGACTTCAGTAACAATTCCCGTCACCTGTGGCGTGATAGGGATCGCTATCACTGCCTTTTGCGCGGTAAAAGTGTAAGGGTGGTTGTAGTTCATCAACAAAATCAAACCACTCACCAGAAACACGCCTCCCAGCGCCGCCGTCGCCAGCGCCACGTAAGTTAAAACAATCAATAGATCCATAATTAGATCTCCGGGAACGTGGAATAGTCAGTCTTTTTCTCGGCGGCGAGTTGATGCTCCAGCCGGGAAATTCGGTCAGAAAGTGCGGCGATTTCCGGTTCAGTCGCTTTCTCCTGCGACGCAACATGTGACTGCATACCCCAGCCACGCTCCGGTTGATAGAGCGTCGCCCAGATCCACAGAAACGGCCAGATAACATGCAGAGTAAACAGGCTCACCCAGCCCGCCGTATGAATAGCGTCGGCATGGGGGTGATTGCGCTTTTTGGCAATCAGATAAGGGATGTCATGTATCGCGATGATTCCATAAAAAATCACCAGAAAGACGAAGATCAGCACTCCCAACGCGAAATAGTTTAGAAACATATCTGCCTCGGATTCACGTTTATCAGTGTTGTTTTTTGGCTGGCAGCCAGAAGGGAGTCAGGCTGATATTTTGACAATAATCCGGGTTCGCGATTCTCGCCATAACACCAAAGAATAATTTTTAGAGGTGATGAGTTGCTTAGTTACATAACGATTGTATGACGAAGGCATAACATGCTGTAGATCACATCAGGTGAACGCCGTAAGAAAATATCTTGTGATTCAGATCACAAAGATTCAACAAACCATCAAAACAAAAATGTGACATTACTCACATTTAAATGCCATTTTTAGCGAAAATCACCGCCTTGTTTCTTTTTTATACAGGCGTTTTGTGATGAGCGTCACGTCAATTACCTCTCTACCCCCTATATTTATGTGACTGATATCACACAAAAGCCCGTCGACTGGACAGTTAACCGATTCAGTGCCAGATTTCGCAGTATCTACAAGGTCCGGCTACCTCTGCCGCCACATTAACAAAAAACCTCGGGCTTCCAGCCTGCGCGACAGCAAACATAAGAAGGGGTGTTTTTATGTCATCCGATATTAAGATCAAAGTGCAAAGCTTTGGTCGTTTCCTCAGCAACATGGTGATGCCAAATATCGGCGCGTTTATCGCGTGGGGTATCATCACCGCGTTATTTATTCCAACAGGGTGGTTACCGAACGAGACGCTGGCGAAGCTGGTCGGGCCGATGATCACTTATCTCCTACCGCTGCTGATCGGTTATACCGGTGGTAAGCTGGTAGGCGGCAAACGTGGTGGCGTAGTCGGTGCCATTACCACCATGGGCGTTATCGTCGGCGCAGACATGCCGATGTTCCTCGGTTCTATGATTGCAGGTCCGCTGGGCGGCTGGTGCATTAAGCACTTCGACCGCTGGGTAGACGGTAAGATCAAATCCGGTTTTGAGATGCTGGTGAATAACTTCTCCGCAGGCATCATCGGGATGATCCTCGCTATTCTGGCATTCCTCGGCATTGGCCCGATTGTTGAAGCCCTGTCCAAAATGCTGGCTGCGGGCGTTAACTTCATGGTTGTCCATGACATGCTGCCGCTGGCGTCTATCTTTGTTGAACCGGCGAAAATCCTGTTCCTCAACAACGCCATTAACCACGGTATCTTCTCGCCGCTGGGTATTCAGCAGTCCCATGAACTGGGTAAATCAATCTTCTTCCTGATTGAAGCTAACCCAGGTCCAGGTATGGGCGTGCTGCTGGCGTACATGTTCTTTGGTCGTGGTAGCGCTAAACAGTCTGCGGGCGGTGCGGCAATCATCCACTTCCTGGGTGGTATCCACGAAATCTACTTCCCGTATGTGCTGATGAATCCGCGTCTGATCCTCGCAGTCATCCTCGGCGGTATGACTGGCGTGTTCACGCTGACTATCCTGGGCGGTGGTCTGGTTTCTCCGGCATCTCCGGGTTCTATCCTTGCTGTACTGGCGATGACACCAAAAGGTGCTTATTTCGCTAACATCGCGGGTGTGTGTGCGGCGATGGCTGTCTCCTTCGTTGTCTCTGCTATTTTGCTGAAAACCAGCAAAGTGAAAGAAGAAGATGATATTGAAGCAGCAACTCGTCGTATGCAGGACATGAAAGCTGAGTCTAAAGGCACATCTCCGCTATCTGCGGGCGATGTGACTAACGACCTGAGCCACGTACGTAAAATCATCGTTGCCTGTGACGCCGGTATGGGTTCAAGTGCGATGGGCGCAGGCGTGCTGCGTAAGAAAATTCAGGATGCAGGTCTGTCGCAGATTTCGGTCACTAACAGCGCGATCAACAACCTGCCGCCAGATGTGGACCTCGTCATCACTCACCGTGACCTGACCGAACGCGCTATGCGCCAGGTTCCGCAGGCACAGCATATTTCGCTGACCAACTTCCTCGACAGCGGCCTGTACACCAGCCTAACCGAACGTCTCGTTGCTGCCCAGCGCCATACTGAAAACGAAGTGAAAGTGAAAGACAGTCTGAAAGACAGCTTTGACGATTCCAGTGCTAACCTGTTCAAACTGGGCGCGGAGAACATCTTCCTCGGTCGCAAAGCAGCAACCAAAGAAGAAGCGATTCGTTTTGCTGGCGAGCAGCTGGTGAAAGGCGGTTACGTTGAGCCGGAATACGTTCAGGCGATGCTGGATCGTGAAAAACTGACCCCGACTTATCTGGGTGAGTCTATCGCGGTGCCACACGGTACGGTTGAAGCGAAAGATCGCGTACTGAAAACGGGCGTGGTGTTCTGCCAGTACCCGGAAGGCGTGCGCTTCGGTGAAGAAGAAGATGACATTGCCCGTCTGGTGATTGGTATTGCAGCCCGTAACAACGAGCACATTCAGGTTATCACCAGCCTGACCAATGCACTGGATGATGAGTCCGTCATCGAGCGTCTGGCACACACCACCAGCGTGGATGAAGTGCTGGAACTGCTGGCAGGTCGTAAGTAATCCAATCCTACCCTCTCCTCACGGAGAGGGTTTGGGTGAGGGAAAAGCCTCACCCCAGCCCTCTCGGGTAAAAACATTGATGAAGGTTAATACTATGAAAGCATTACATTTTGGCGCAGGTAATATCGGTCGTGGCTTTATCGGTAAACTGCTGGCAGACGCGGGTATCCAACTGACGTTTGCCGATGTCAATCAGGTGGTACTTGATGCCCTGAATGCCCGTCATAGCTATCAGGTTCATGTGGTCGGTGAAACCGAGCAGGTAGATACCGTTTCCGGCGTCAATGCTGTCAGCAGCATTGGTGATGATGTCGTTGATCTGATTGCTCAGGTCGATTTAGTCACTACCGCCGTTGGCCCGGTTGTGCTGGAACGTATTGCTCCGGCTATCGCCAAAGGGCTGGTGAAACGCAAAGAACAAGGTAATGAATCCCCGCTGAACATCATCGCCTGTGAAAACATGGTACGCGGCACCACGCAGCTGAAAGGTCATGTGATGAACGCCCTGCCGGAAGACGCCAAAGCGTGGGTAGAAGAGCACGTTGGCTTTGTCGATTCCGCCGTTGACCGCATCGTACCGCCTTCGGCTTCGGCAACTAACGATCCGCTGGAAGTGACGGTAGAAACTTTCAGCGAATGGATTGTCGATAAAACGCAGTTCAAAGGCGCACTGCCGAACATCCCAGGCATGGAGTTAACCGACAACCTGATGGCATTTGTCGAACGTAAACTCTTCACCCTGAACACGGGTCATGCTATAACCGCGTACCTCGGAAAACTGGCCGGTCATCAGACCATTCGTGACGCTATTCTCGACGAGAAAATCCGCGCGGTGGTAAAAGGTGCGATGGAAGAAAGTGGTGCGGTACTGATCAAGCGCTACGGCTTTGACGCAGACAAACATGCGGCGTACATCCAGAAAATCCTCGGTCGTTTTGAGAACCCGTATCTGAAAGATGATGTAGAGCGCGTAGGCCGTCAGCCGCTGCGTAAACTGAGTGCTGGCGACCGTCTGATCAAGCCACTGCTCGGTACGCTGGAATACAGCCTTCCGCACAAGAATCTGATTCAGGGGATTGCTGGTGCAATGCACTTCCGCAGTGAAGATGATCCGCAGGCTCAGGAACTGGCAGCACTGATCGCTGACAAAGGTCCGCAGGCGGCGCTGGCACAGATTTCCGGTCTTGATGCCAACAGCGAGGTTGTATCCGAGGCGGTAACCGCTTATAAAGCAATGCAATAATGGTGGACCAGGCGCAGGACACCCTGCGCCCGAATAACAGATTGTCAGATATGCAGGCAACAATGGAACAAACCCAGGCCGTTGAAAACCGTGTGCTTGAGCGTCTGAATGCTGGCAAAACCGTGCGAAGCTTTCTGATCACCGCCGTCGAGCTTTTGACCGAGGCGGTAAATCTTCTGGTGCTTCAGGTATTCCGCAAAGACGATTACGCGGTGAAGTATGCTGTAGAACCGTTACTCGACGGCGACGGTCCGCTGGGCGATCTTTCTGTGCGTTTAAAACTCATTTACGGGTTGGGCGTCATTAACCGCCAGGAATACGAAGATGCGGAACTGCTGATGGCATTGCGTGAAGAGCTAAATCACGACGGCAACGAGTACGCCTTTACCGACGACGAAATCCTTGGACCCTTTGGTGAACTGCACTGCGTGGCGGCGTTACCACCGCCGCCACAGTTTGAACCAGCAGACTCCAGTTTGTATGCAATGCAAATTCAGCGCTATCAACAGGCTGTGCGATCAACAATGGTCCTTTCACTGACTGAGCTGATTTCCAAAATCAGCTTAAAAAAAGCCTTTCAAAAGTAAGCAACGTCTGCTTACTGCCCCTCTACCTGCTTCGGCCGATAAAGCCGACGATAATACTCCAGACGTTGTAGATATAACGGCACGCTTTCATCGGGTATTCCGGACGGAATCGCGTTACGGGGAGGAAGTTTTTTCAGATACTCCCGGAACGCCTGGCTTGATGCCATGAAATCTACGGCTTTATCGATAAGAAGCGGAACGTTTTCACCTAATTTGCCCATGATGATATCTCCGTATTACCCCGCGCCGGGAATGCGCGGCCGCCAATTTTAGTTTAGGTTCCCGGTAAAGATGACATTAAGGAAAACGTGCTGAATCCTCAATAATCATCCGCTGCTGTTTATTATCTTTTTCTATAGATTTCTTAATTAATCAACGAATTGCGTAGTTTTTGAGCATGTTAATGATTACGTTGCAGAACTATTACAATGTCATCAGTTGTGAACAAAGCACCTGGTCGCGCATACTAGGGGCTATAAATTTATCTTTATCAGAAGCCATCACATGAAAGAAGTCGAAAAAAACGAAATCAAGCGTCTCAGCGATCGCCTGGACGCCATCCGCCACCAGCAGGCCGATCTGTCGCTGGTTGAAGCCGCAGACAAATATGCCGAGCTGGAAAAAGAGAAAGCCACGCTGGAAGCAGAAATTGCTCGCCTGCGTGAGGTTCATAGCCAAAAACTGAGTAAAGAAGCACAGAAGCTGATGAAGATGCCGTTCCAGCGCGCAATTACCAAAAAAGAGCAGGCTGATATGGGCAAGCTGAAGAAAAGTGTTCGCGGACTGGTGGTTGTGCACCCAATGACCGCGCTGGGGCGCGAAATGGGCCTGGAAGAGATGACTGGATTTTCTAAGACTACGTTTTAAGCCCCTCAGACGACTGGTTCGATCGTATCAACCCGCATCTGGCTTGCCTTAGCTGGTCAATGCGGGGACTCTCCTGTCTACTCGCCTAATTACCAAACAATTCGGTAATGACTCCAACTTACTGATAGTGTTTTATGTTCAGATAATGCCCGATGACCTTGTCATGCAGCTCCACCGATTTTGAGAACGACAGTGACTTCCGTCCCAGCCTTGCCAGATGTTGTCTCAGATTCAGATTATGTCGCTCAATGCGCTGAGTGTAACGCTTGCTGATAACGTGCAGCTTTCCCTTCAGGCGTGATTCATACAGCGGCCAGCCATCCGTCATCCATACCACGACCTCAAAGGCCGACAGCAGGCTCAGAAGACGCTCCAGTGTGGCCAGAGTGCGTTCACCGAAGACGTGCGCCACAACCGTCCTCCGTATCCTGTCATACGCGTAAAACAGCCAGCGCTGACGTGATTTAGCACCGACGTAGCCCCAATGTTCGTCCATTTCAGCGCAGACAATCACATCACTGCCCGGTTGTATGCGCGAGGTTACCGACTGCGGCCTGAGTTTTTTAAGTGACGTAAAACCGTGTTGAGGCCAACGCCCATAATGCGTGCACTGGCGCGACATCCGACGCCATTCATGGCCATATCAATGATTTTCTGGTGCGTACCGGGCTGAGAGGCGGTGTAAGTGAACTGTAGTTGCCATGTTTTACGGCAATGAGAGCAGAGATAGCGCTGATGTCCGGCAGTGCTTTTGCCGTTACGCACCACGCCTTCAGTAGCGGAGCAGGAAGGACATCTGATGGAAATGGAAGCCACGCAAGCACCTTAAAATCACCATCATACACTAAATCAGTAAGTTGGCAGCATTACCAACAATTCACTCCCCTTACGTCGATTTACCGCTGGTCCAGATCCTATAAATGCATCTTTACCCAAATAACCACCTATAAACAATAAAAATATATAGAAGATATCATTTATTAATTAACAGTTTTACGTCTCTTTTTTGCATTTAATTGTGAAATTTTAATCATCATATTTATAATCAATTATTCTGTAAAATTTTTCCCATACATGGTTTCTTTCATATTCTACATTTATTAATAATCATCATTAGAATCCACGAAAAATATTATATATTCATACAAACACAGACATCTTTTGAAACTAATGATACATTTTTACGACGAATGCTTAAAACAATATTTAATCGACACACATCACTGTCATTAATGCAAGAACATAGATTACCAATAATACAATCGACAACTCTACCGGCATTGATCGCCTGGTCGGAGGCAGAGCCATTTCACATGACTTGAAGAAGATTTTTTTCAGCGCTCGTCACTGTTTCAGCTCTCTGCGCATTAACCGGATGTGATGGACATTCAACAAGGCAAGCCAGAAGTAGTTTACTGAAACAAGAAGAAGAACATAACAATAAAATTGTGCTACTTGAAAAACAACAAGCACAGCTAAAGAGTCAACTCTTATGATTCAAAACAACAAACTGGCATACAAACAGCACAAAGACTTTAACTCACGTAATTAAATCCGTTAAAGACCAACAAAATACTTTTATTTTTACCGAGTTAACCTACAAAAACGAAGCACTTCATCCTGAACAACGGTTCGGTGGCTTTAGCGGGCCGAGCGTCATCCATCGACGACGAGCATGGTAGTGTTATTCATATCTCACTGGTCAACTTATTAAGTACACCTATCTCAAACATTGGTTTTAATGCGACATGGGGTGGTGAAAAACCTGTCGATGCCAAAGAGTTTGCCCGGTGGCAACAATTACTTTTCAACACATCAATGAAATCCACATTGAAATTATTACCAGGTCAATGGCAAGACATTAATTTGACCCTGAAGGGTGTATCGCCCAATAACCTGGGATATCTGAAGTTAGCCATCAACATGGAAAATATTCAGTTCGACAATCTTCCCTCTGCTGAAAATCGGCAGAAAAGAAGCAAAAAATAAATGCAGTTAGTACGCTTATAACAAGGAATAGCGAGCATCATTAATGAACAAAATATTTAAAGTTATCTGGAACCCTGCGACAGGGAATTATACTGTTACCAGCGAAACGGCAAAAAGCCGTGGCAAGAAATCTGGGCGCAGTAAGCTGTTAATTTCTGCGCTGGTTGCGGGTGGAATGTTGTCGTCGTTTGGGGCATTGGCGAATGCCGGGAATGACAACGGTCAGGGTGTTGATTACGGTAGTGGATCAGCTGGCGACGGCTGGGTTGCTATAGGCAAAGGGGCGAAAGCAAATACTTTTATGAACACCAGTGGTTCCAGTACTGCTGTGGGTTATGACGCTATAGCTGAAGGCCAATATAGCTCTGCCATCGGGTCAAAAACCCATGCGATTGGTGGTGCATCAATGGCCTTTGGGGTTAGTGCAATATCAGAAGGCGATAGAAGTATAGCACTGGGTGCCTCTTCGTATTCATTGGGCCAATACTCAATGGCCCTCGGCCGTTATTCAAAAGCATTGGGTAAATTGTCTATTGCTATGGGGGACTCTTCCAAAGCGGAAGGAGCAAACGCCATTGCCCTGGGGCGTAGCAGTGTAGCTAGCGGTACTGACAGCCTCGCATTTGGCAGACAATCACTTGCCAGCGCAGCGAACGCTATTGCGATAGGTGCTGAGACCGAAGCCGCTGAAAATGCAACTGCTATTGGCAATAATGCGAAGGCAAAAGGGACTAATAGCATGGCAATGGGGTTCGGAAGCCTTGCCGATAAAGTCAATACTATCGCATTAGGAAATGGCAGCCAGGCTCTGGCAGATAATGCAATCGCCATAGGCCAGGGCAACAAAGCTGATGGCGTGGATGCCATCGCTCTGGGTAATGGTAGCCAGTCGAGAGGCTTAAACACCATTGCCTTAGGCACAGCCAGTAATGCAACTGGTGATAAGAGTCTTGCGCTTGGTAGTAATAGCAGTGCCAACGGTATTAACTCTGTCGCGCTGGGCGCAGATTCCATTGCGGATTTAGACAATACCGTCTCTGTCGGCAATAGTTCATTAAAACGCAAGATCGTTAATGTGAAAAATGGCGCGATCAAGTCTGACAGTTACGATGCCATTAATGGTTCACAGCTTTATGCCATTAGCGACTCGGTAGCAAAAAAGGCTTGGAGGAGGGGCTGCAGTAGATGTTGATGACGGTACTGTTACAGCACCAACCTACAATTTAAAAAATGGTAGCAAAAATAACGTAGGGGCTGCGCTCGCTGTACTTGATGAAAACACCCTGCAATGGGACCAAACCAAAGGCAAATACAGCGCTGCTCATGGTACTAGTAGCCCAACTGCCAGCGTAATCACCGATGTTGCGGATGGCACGATTTCAGCCTCCAGTAAGGATGCGGTTAACGGTTCCCAACTGAAAGCTACCAATGACGATGTCGAAGCCAACACCACCAATATCACCAACCTGACGGATTCCGTTGGTGACCTTCAGGCTGATGCCCTGCTCTGGAACGAAACTAAAAAGGCATTCAGTGCAGCTCACGGCCAGGATACCACCAGCAAAATCACCAACGTTAAAGATGCCGACCTGACGGCTGACAGCACTGATGCTGTTAACGGCTCTCAGCTGAAAACCACCAACGATGCTGTGGCGACGAATACCACCAATATCGCCAATAACACTTCCAATATTGCCACTAACACCACCAACATCTCTAACCTGACTGAGACGGTGACTAATCTTGGTGAGGATGCGCTGAAATGGGATAAGGACAATGGTGTATTCACGGCAGCTCATGGCACCGAGACCACCAGCAAAATAACCAACGTTAAAGATGGCGACCTGACGACTGGCAGCACCGATGCCGTTAACGGCTCTCAGCTGAAAACCACCAACGATGCCGTGGCGACGAATACCACCAATATCGCCACTAACACCACCAACATCTCTAATCTGACTGAGACGGTGACTAATCTTGGTGAGGATGCGCTGAAATGGGATAAGGACAATGGTGTCTTCACTGCAGCTCATGGCAACAATACCGCCAGCAAAATCACCAATATCCTGGACGGCACAGTCACTGCAACCAGTTCCGATGCCATTAACGGTAGCCAGCTTTATGACTTAAGCAGCAATATCGCCACCTACTTCGGCGGCAATGCTTCTGTGAATACTGACGGTGTGTTTACCGGTCCAACCTACAAAATCGGTGAAACAAATTATTATAACGTCGGCGATGCACTGGCTGCGATTAACTCCTCATTTAGCACGTCTCTCGGCGATGCTCTGCTTTGGGATGCCACCGCAGGTAAATTCAGTGCCAAACACGGTACTAATGGTGACGCAAGCGTGATCACTGATGTCGCAGATGGTGAAATTTCAGACTCCAGTTCTGACGCAGTAAACGGCTCACAACTCCACGGCGTGAGCAGTTATGTTGTTGATGCGCTGGGGGGTGGTGCCGAAGTCAATGCAGACGGCACCATCACTGCGCCGACGTACACCATTGCTAATGCTGATTACGATAATGTCGGTGATGCCCTGAATGCTATCGATACCACTCCTGACGACGCTCTGCTCTGGGATGCGGACGCCGGTGAAAATGGTGCATTTAGCGCCGCTCACGGAAAAGATAAAACTGCCAGTGTAATCACTAACGTCGCTAACGGTGCAATCTCTGCTGCCAGCAGCGACGCGATTAACGGCTCACAACTCTATACCACCAATAAGTACATCGCTGATGCGCTGGGTGGTGACGCAGAAGTCAACGCTGACGGCACCATCACCGCACCGACTTACACCATTGCGAACGCCGAGTACAACAACGTCGGTGACGCCCTGGATGCGCTTGATGATAACGCCCTGCTGTGGGATAAGACTGCCAATGGCGGTGCTGGAGCCTACAATGCCAGCCATGACGGTAAAGCCAGCATCATCACTAATGTCGCTAATGGCAGTATTAGTGAGGACAGTACCGATGCAGTGAACGGTTCTCAGTTGAATGCGACGAATATGATGATTGAGCAGAACACCCAAATTATCAATCAGCTCGCTGGTAACACCGACGCAACCTATATCGAAGAAAATGGCGCTGGTATCAACTACGTTCGTACTAACGACAACGATTTAGCCTTTAACGATGCAAGCGCCTCTGGTGTCGGCGCTACAGCTGTAGGTTATAACGCTGTCGCGTCTGGTGCCAGCAGCGTAGCCATTGGTCAGAACAGCAGCAGCACCGTTGATACCGGTATTGCGCTGGGTAGCAGCTCCGTTTCCAGCCGTGTGATTGCCAAAGGTTCTCGTGACACTAGCGTAACGGAAAATGGCGTGGTGATTGGTTATGACACCACTGACGGCGAACTGCTAGGTGCATTGTCAATTGGTGATGACGGTAAATACCGCCAAATCATCAACGTAGCTGATGGTTCAGAAGCCCATGACGCCGTTACGGTTCGCCAGTTGCAGAACGCTATTGGAGCGGTCGCCACTACGCCAACCAAGTACTTTCACGCCAACTCAACGGCAGAAGACTCACTGGCCGTTGGTGAAGACTCGCTGGCAATGGGTGCGAAAACTGTCGTTAATGGTAATGCAGGTATTGGTATCGGTTTGAACACTCTGGTTCTGGCTGATGCGATCAACGGCATTGCTATCGGCAGTAACGCACGCGCAAACCATGCAAACAGTATCGCAATGGGTAACGGTTCTCAGACCACCCGTGGTGCACAGACTGGCTACACCGCCTACAACATGGACGCACCGCAGAACTCTGTAGGTGAGTTTTCTGTCGGTAGTGAAGACGGTCAACGTCAGATCACAAACGTCGCAGCTGGTTCAGCGGATACCGATGCGGTTAACGTGGGTCAGTTGAAAGTCACTGATGAGCGCGTAGCGCAAAATACCCAGAGCATTACTAACCTGAACAATCAGGTCACTAATCTGGATACTCGCGTTACTAATATCGAAAACGGTATTGGCGACATTGTCACCACCGGTAGCACCAAGTACTTCAAGACCAACACCGATGGCGTAGATGCCAACGCCCAGGGTAAAGATAGCGTTGCTATTGGTTCTGGTTCCATTGCTGCCGCTGACAACAGCGTCGCACTGGGTACCGGTTCCGTTGCAGAGGAAGAAAATACAATCTCTGTAGGTTCTTCTACTAACCAACGCCGGATCACCAACGTAGCTGCCAGTGTTAATGCCACCGATGCGGTTAACGTGTCGCAGCTGAAATCTTCTGAAGCAGGCGGAGTGCGCTACGACACCAAAGCTGATGGTTCTATCGACTATAGCAATATCACCCTCGGTGGTGGCAACGGCAGTACGACTCGTATCAGCAACGTCTCCGCTGGCGTCAACAACAACGACGCGGTGAACTACGCGCAGTTGAAGCAAAGCGCGCAGGAAACGAAGCAATACACCGATCAGCGGATGGTTGAGATGGATAACAAACTGTCTAAAACTGAAAGCAAGTTGAGCGGTGGTATCGCTTCTGCAATGGCAATGACCGGTCTGCCGCAGGCTTATACACCGGGTGCCAGCATGGCTTCTATTGGTGGCGGTACTTACAACGGTGAATCGGCAGTTGCTTTAGGTGTATCGATGGTGAGCGCCAATGGTCGTTGGGTCTACAAATTACAAGGTAGTACCAATAGCCAGGGTGAATACTCCGCCGCACTCGGTGCCGGTATTCAGTGGTAATGATCCATTAAGTTAGTGTGACTAAGGGCAAACGCCAAATTGCCTGATGCGTTACGCGCATCAGGCAAGATAAGGCGCTCCGGGTCAACAATCTAAGGGCAATTCTCTGATGAGGATTGCCCTTTTCTTTACCAGACATCTCCCCCCACAAGAATTGGCCCTACCAATTCTTCGCTTATCTGACCTCTGGTTCACAATTCCCCAATTAAAACTCACATCAATATTGCCAATACATAACATTTAGTTAACCATTCATTGTCATTATCCCTACACAACACAATTGGCAGTGCCACTTTTACACAACGTGTGACAAGGAGATGAGCAACAGACTCATTACACGATGTGCGTGGACTCTAGGAGACCTGCAATGAATCTCTGGCAACAAAACTACGATCCCGCCGGGAATATCTGGCTTTCCAGTCTGATAGCATCGCTTCCCATCCTGTTTTTCTTCTTTGCGCTGATTAAGCTCAAACTGAAAGGATACGTCGCCGCCTCATGGACGGTAGCAATCGCCCTTGCCGTGGCTTTGCTGTTCTATAAAATGCCGGTCGCTAACGCGCTGGCCTCGGTGGTTTATGGCTTCTTCTATGGTTTGTGGCCCATCGCGTGGATCATTATTGCAGCAGTGTTCGTCTATAAGATCTCGGTGAAAACCGGGCAGTTTGACATCATTCGCTCGTCTATTCTTTCGATAACCCCTGACCAGCGTCTGCAAATGCTGATCG
Source organism: Shigella flexneri (assembly GCA_048288465.1). GTDB lineage: Bacteria > Pseudomonadota > Gammaproteobacteria > Enterobacterales > Enterobacteriaceae > Enterobacter > Enterobacter flexneri_B. Next base: position 3,644,747 of record CP182556.1, read on the forward strand.
TCGGTTTCTGTTTCGGCGCTTTCCTTGAAGGAGCCGCAGGCTTTGGCGCACCGGTAGCAATTACCGCCGCATTGCTGGTCGGCCTGGGTTTTAAACCGCTGTACGCCGCCGGACTGTGCCTGATTGTTAACACCGCGCCAGTGGCATTTGGCGCGATGGGCATTCCAATCCTGGTTGCCGGACAAGTAACAGGCATCGACAGCTTTGAGATTGGCCAGATGGTGGGGCGTCAGCTACCGTTTATGACCATTATCGTGCTGTTCTGGATCATGGCGATTATGGACGGCTGGCGCGGTATCAAAGAGACGTGGCCTGCGGTCGTGGTTGCAGGCGGCTCGTTTGCCATCGCTCAGTACCTTAGCTCTAACTTCATTGGGCCGGAGCTGCCGGACATTATCTCTTCGCTGGTATCACTGCTCTGCCTGACGCTGTTCCTCAAACGCTGGCAACCAGTTCGCGTATTCCGCTTCGGTGACTTGGGGGCGTCACAGGTTGATATGACGCTGGCCCACACCGGTTACACCGCGGGTCAGGTGTTACGTGCCTGGACACCGTTCCTGTTCCTGACCGCTACCGTAACACTGTGGAGCATCCCGCCGTTTAAAGCCCTGTTCGCATCGGGTGGTGCGCTGTATGAGTGGGTGATCAACATTCCGGTGCCGTACCTCAATAAACTGGTTGCCCGTATGCCACCAGTGGTCAGCGAGGCTACAGCCTATGCCGCCGTGTTTAAGTTTGACTGGTTCTCTGCCACCGGCACCGCCATTCTGTTTGCTGCACTGCTCTCGATTGTCTGGCTGAAGATGAAACCGTCTGACGCTATCAGCACCTTCGGCAGCACGCTGAAAGAACTGGCTCTACCCATCTACTCCATCGGCATGGTGCTGGCGTTCGCCTTTATCTCGAACTATTCCGGACTGTCATCAACACTGGCACTGGCACTGGCGCACACCGGTCATGCATTCACCTTCTTCTCGCCGTTCCTCGGCTGGCTGGGGGTATTCCTGACCGGGTCGGATACCTCATCTAACGCCCTGTTCGCCGCGCTGCAAGCCACCGCAGCACAACAAATTGGCGTCTCTGATCTGTTGCTGGTTGCCGCCAATACCACCGGTGGCGTCACCGGTAAGATGATCTCCCCGCAATCTATCGCTATCGCCTGTGCGGCGGTAGGCCTGGTGGGCAAAGAGTCTGATTTGTTCCGCTTTACTGTCAAACACAGCCTGATCTTCACCTGTATGGTGGGCGTGATCACCACGCTTCAGGCTTATGTCTTAACGTGGATGATTCCTTAATGATTGTTTTACCCAGACGCCTGTCAGACGAGGTTGCCGATCGTGTGCGGGCGCTGATTGATGAAAAAAACCTGGAAGCGGGCATGAAGTTGCCCGCTGAGCGCCAACTGGCGATGCAACTCGGCGTATCACGTAATTCACTACGCGAGGCGCTGGCAAAACTGGTGAGCGAAGGCGTGCTGCTCAGTCGACGCGGCGGCGGGACGTTTATTCGCTGGCGTCATGACACATGGTCGGAGCAAAACATCGTCCAGCCGCTAAAAACGCTGATGGCCGATGATCCGGATTACAGTTTCGATATTCTGGAAGCCCGCTACGCCATTGAAGCCAGCACCGCATGGCATGCGGCAATGCGCGCCACACCTGGCGACAAAGAAAAGATTCAGCTTTGCTTTGAAGCAACGCTAAGTGAAGACCCGGATATCGCCTCACAAGCGGACGTTCGTTTTCATCTGGCGATTGCCGAAGCCTCACATAACATCGTGCTGCTGCAAACCATGCGCGGTTTCTTCGATGTCCTGCAATCCTCAGTGAAGCATAGCCGTCAGCGGATGTATCTGGTGCCACCGGTTTTTTCACAACTGACCGAACAACATCAGGCTGTCATTGACGCCATTTTTGCTGGTGATGCCGACGGGGCGCGTAAAGCAATGATGGCGCACCTTAGTTTTGTTCACACCACCATGAAACGATTCGATGAAGATCAGGCTCGCCACGCACGGATTACCCGCCTGCCCGGTGAGCATAATGAGCATTCGAGGGAGAAAAACGCATGATTATTTCCGCAGCCAGCGATTATCGCGCCGCAGCGCAACGCATTCTGCCGCCGTTCCTGTTCCACTATATGGATGGTGGTGCATATTCTGAATACACGCTGCGCCGCAACGTGGAAGATTTGTCAGAAGTGGCACTGCGCCAGCGTATTCTGAAAAACATGTCCGACTTAAGCCTGGAAACGACGCTGTTTAATGAGAAATTGTCGATGCCGGTAGCACTGGCACCGGTGGGTTTGTGTGGCATGTATGCGCGTCGTGGCGAAGTTCAGGCAGCCAAAGCGGCGGACGCGCATGGCATTCCGTTTACTCTCTCGACGGTTTCCGTTTGCCCGATTGAAGAAGTCGCGCCAGCCATCAAGCGCCCAATGTGGTTCCAGCTTTATGTACTGCGCGATCGCGGCTTTATGCGTAACGCGCTGGAGCGAGCAAAAGCAGCGGGTTGTTCGACGCTGGTTTTCACCGTGGATATGCCGACACCGGGCGCACGCTACCGTGATGCGCATTCAGGTATGAGCGGCCCAAATGCGGCAATGCGCCGCTACTTGCAGGCGGTGACGCATCCGCAATGGGCGTGGGATGTGGGCCTGAACGGTCGTCCACATGATTTAGGTAATATCTCAGCTTATCTCGGCAAACCGACCGGACTGGAAGATTACATCGGCTGGCTGGGGAATAACTTCGATCCGTCCATCTCATGGAAAGACCTTGAGTGGATCCGCGATTTCTGGGATGGCCCGATGGTGATCAAAGGGATCCTCGATCCGGAAGATGCGCGCGATGCAGTACGTTTTGGTGCTGATGGAATTGTGGTTTCTAACCACGGTGGCCGCCAGCTGGACGGTGTACTCTCTTCCGCTCGTGCGTTGCCCGCTATTGCAGATGCGGTGAAAGGTGATATCGCCATTCTGGCGGATAGCGGAATTCGTAACGGGCTTGATGTCGTGCGTATGATTGCGCTCGGTGCCGACACCGTACTGCTGGGTCGTGCTTTCCTGTATGCGCTGGCAACAGCGGGCCAGGCGGGTGTAGCTAACCTGCTAAATCTGATCGAAAAAGAGATGAAAGTGGCGATGACGCTGACTGGCGCGAAATCGATCAGTGAAATTACGCAAGATTCGCTGGTGCAGGGGCTGGGTAAAGAGTTGCCTACGGCACTGGCTCCGATGGCGAAAGGGAATGCGGCATAGTCGTTTGCGCCCCCTCACCCTAACCCTCTCCCTCAGGGAGAGGGGACCGTTCGGCGCTGTATGTACTCCCTCACTCTGAAACGACACCGCACTCTTTTTTTCTCCCTCGCCCCTCCGGGGAGGGCCGGGGTGAGGGGAAAAGGCCGCACGGTTCACCAATTTTCTGCTATCCTGCCCCCGCACTAAGGGGGCAGTATGCTAAACATCGTACTTTACGAACCAGAAATTCCGCCAAATACTGGCAACATCATCCGTCTTTGCGCTAATACCGGCTTTCGTCTACATATCATCGAACCGATGGGATTTGCCTGGGACGACAAGCGCCTGCGCCGCGCGGGGCTGGACTATCACGAGTTTACCGCCGTTACGCGTCATCATGACTATCGCGCGTTCCTCGAAGCAGAAAATCCCCAGCGCCTGTTTGCCCTCACCACGAAAGGTACGCCTGCTCACAGCGCCGTAAGCTATCAGGATGGCGATTATCTGATGTTCGGCCCGGAAACACGCGGCCTGCCAGCGAGCATTCTTGATGCCCTGCCCGCTGAACAAAAAATTCGCATTCCGATGGTGCCGGACAGCCGCAGCATGAATCTGTCCAATGCGGTGTCGGTAGTGGTGTATGAAGCCTGGCGGCAGCTGGGATATCCGGGAGCGTTGTTGAGAGATTAGTTACTGTATGCCGGATAGATGATTACATCGCATCCGGCACGATCACAGGACATTAGATCCCATCCCCATACTCAAATGTATGGTTAATACCGTTGAAATGCTGGTCCATATCCATTGATGGCTTATCGCTGTCTGGTTTACCGACAATACGAGCCGGAACGCCAGCGGCGGTTGTATGCGGCGGCACCGGTTGCAGCACCACGGAACCTGCGCCAATCTTCGCGCCGCGACCAACTTCAATATTGCCGAGGATTTTCGCGCCCGCGCCAATCATCACACCTTCACGAATTTTCGGGTGACGGTCACCACCAGATTTACCCGTACCGCCAAGCGTCACAGATTGCAGAATCGATACGTCGTTTTCAATTACCGCCGTTTCACCCACAACGATGCCCGTGGCGTGGTCGAGCATAATGCCACGGCCAATTTTTGCTGCCGGGTGAATATCGACCTGGAACGTCACAGAAACCTGGTTTTGCAGAAAGATTGCCAATGCGCGACGCCCCTGATTCCACAACCAGTGACCGATGCGATAGGCCTGCAAGGCATGAAAACCCTTCAGGTATAACAACGGGGTTGAGTATTTATCGACTGCCGGGTCGCGGGTACGCACCGCCTGAATATCACAGGCCGCAGAGGCGATCATTTCCGGGTCAGCGGCGTAGGCTTCTTCAACCACTTCACGGATAGCAATAGCAGGCATAATTGGCGATGACAGCTTGTTCGCCAGCATGTAGCTCAGTGCACTGCCAAGGTTTTCGTGCTTGAGTAGCGTCGCGTGGTAAAAACTGGCCAGCATTGGCTCACAGTCCGCCAGCGTTCTGGCTTCGGCTTTAATATTGTTCCAGACAATTTCCAGTTCTTCACACGACATTGCTTACTCCACACGATGAGATAATGACCGGCCCGTTCTGCGCGGGCCGGGTCATAGCGGTAACAAAGGTTCCCTGGGGTTAGTGACTGCTGCGCTCGTCCTTGCGTGCACGACCTAATAATGTCAATGCTGCCTCGCGCGCGTTTTTTCCGCAATATAATACTTGATAAATTTCCTCGGTTATTGGCATTTCAACGCCGAAGCGATGCGCCAGTTCGCGGACTTCTTTCGTATTGCGGTAGCCTTCCACCACCTGACCAATCTTCTCCTGCGCGCTTTGTACATCCATGCCCTGACCGAGCATCATACCAAAACGGCGGTTACGCGACTGGTTGTCGGTACAGGTAAGCACCAGATCGCCCAGCCCCGCCATGCCCATAAAGGTGGCAGGATCGGCACCCAGCGCCGCACCAAGACGCGACATTTCAGCCAGCCCACGGGTGATCAGCGCCGTACGCGCATTCGCACCAAAACCGATACCGTCAGACATCCCCGCGCCAATGGCAATGACGTTTTTCACCGCGCCGCCAAGCTGCACGCCAATGAAATCCGGGTTGCTGTAAACGCGGAAACTTTTGCCGCAGTGCAGCAGCTGCTGGAGATCATCGGCAAAGGTCTGATCGGTCGAGGCCAGCGAAATAGCTGTCGGTAAACCTGCCGCCAGTTCTTTCGCAAACGTTGGGCCAGAGATAACCGCCAGCGGAATTTGATCGCCTAAGGCCTCACGCGCCACGTCCTGTAACAGACGTCCGGTTTCCGCTTCCAGCCCTTTGGTCGCCCACACCAGACGCGCATCAGGACGCATCAGCGGTTTAATCTGGCGCAGCACTTCACCAAAGACATGGCTGGGTACGACGACGAGAATATTACGACTGGCTGCCAGCGCAGTGGCGAGATCGCTTTCAAGATGGAGCGTATCGGGAAAAGGCACATCGGGGAGAAACGCGGCGTTACAGCGGTCGCGTTCAAGCGTTGCGATATGTTCAGGGTCATGGCCCCAGAGGACAACCTCGTGGCCATTTCTTGCCAGGGTAATGGCAAGAGCGGTGCCGTACGAGCCGGCACCGATCACAGTCATTGAAGCATTACGTTGGTTCATCAGGCATCCTGATGTTCTTCAGTACCTTCGCCAGCCTGCTGCTGCAAATAGTTCATGAACAGCGCATCGAAGTTAACCGGCGCAAGGTTCAGTTGCGGGAATGTACCGCGGGATACCATGCTGGTGATGCACTCACGAGCATACGGGAACAGAATGTTCGGGCAGTATGCGCCCAGGCAATGTGCCATCTGGGTGCCTTCGATACCCGCGATGGAGAAAATACCGCCCTGCTGAACTTCACACAGGAACGCGGTTTCTTCGCCCAAGGAGGCCGTTACGGTAACACGCAGTACCACTTCGTATACGTCATCTGCCAGTTGGGAAGATGCCGTATCCAGATCAAGTTTAACTTCTGGTTGCCAATCTTTCTGGAAAACGTGCGGCGCGTTCGGCGCTTCGAAAGAGATATCCTTGGTATAAATACGTTGGATCTGGAAAGTCATTTCAGTGTTGTTTTGTTCTGACATGTGTAGAAAACCCTTAAGTGTTGTCCTTAAATACTGCGCAATGTAATACCAACGTTCACACGTTATTTCAGCAGGGGATCCAGTCCACCACGTGCATCCAATGCATACAAGTCATCACAGCCGCCAATGTGCTGTGCGTCAATAAAAATCTGGGGAACCGTGGTGCAACCGCTGCGTTTGATCATCTCTTCACGCTTGGCGGCATTGCCATCGATCGGCAACTCCTGGAAACTCACGCCCTTGCTGCTCAGCAGTGCTTTTGCACGATGGCAATACGGGCAGGTTTCTTTGGTATAGATTTCAACATTGGCCATAATTTAGCTCCTGTTTTTTTACCCTGAAATTTCATGTTGCAGGGCGGCTGCAAAATGGAGTGTCCCCAGAAGCTTATAACAATAAGTCGCTGGGGGCCTAATTGCAGCTAACGGCCTGCATCATGAAAGACGACAGGTAAATTATTTGCCGCGCACCAGAGGCAAGTTTTCGCCAGCCCAGCCAGCAACGCCCTCTTTCAGCACGAATACTTGCGCAAAACCAGCTTTCGTCAGCGCGTTTGCAGGCTCCTGGCACTGCATGCCAGAACCGTCTACCACGATAACCGATTTGTCTTTGTGCTTCTCAAGCTCACCAACATTGTTGGCTTTGATTTCGCTCGGCAACAGATTGATAGAACCTGCGATATGGCCTTTACGGAAGTCATCACGCTGACGTAAATCCACAACCACAGCGTCTTCTTTGTTGATCAGACGCGTAGCTTCACCACGAGTAATCACCTTCACTTTCGAGGTCAGGCTCTTAAACGTAGTCACAAGAACCGCCACCAGTAACGCGATCCAGGCGATACTCAGTATGGGATGACGGCCAACAAATTGCATAATTTCTTGCATGGGGGGTAACAACTCCCGACGTAGTGATTAAAAAAACCAGGAAAGGAGTATACCTGCGCGGTGCGGCAAATACAGCCAGCGCGTTAACTGGAATGCAATTTTGCGGGGCACGACGAAAAAAAAGCGCAAATCTGGCATCGGCTTGCCGCGAGCGGTCGTATATTTTGATCTTCAGAGGCTATTTTATCGATTCAGCTGTAGTAAAATTACGCAAATTTTGACTCTTGAGTATGAGGTTGTCGCAATGTCGGTTTCTAAAAAACCTATGGTACTGGTGATTCTGGATGGCTATGGCTATCGTGAAGAACAGCAGGATAACGCCATTTTTAGTGCTAAAACCCCGGTAATGGATGCACTGTGGGCCAATCGTCCGCATACCCTGATCGACGCTTCCGGTCTGGAAGTCGGTCTGCCTGACCGTCAGATGGGTAACTCCGAAGTAGGCCACGTTAACCTGGGTGCCGGCCGCATCGTGTATCAGGACCTGACTCGTCTGGACGTTGAAATCAAAGATCGCGCTTTCTTTGCTAATCCAGTGCTGGCTGGCGCGGTACATAAAGCGAAAAACGCAGGTAAAGCAGTACACATTATGGGTCTGCTCTCCGCAGGCGGCGTACACAGCCACGAAGATCACATCATGGCGATGGTAGAACTGGCAGCTGAACGCGGCGCAGAAAAAATCTACCTGCACGCATTCCTTGACGGTCGCGACACCCCGCCGCGCAGTGCTGAATCCTCGCTGAAAAAATTTGAAGAGAAATTTGCTGCGCTGGGTAAAGGCCGCGTAGCGTCCATGATCGGTCGTTACTACGCCATGGACCGCGACAACCGCTGGGATCGCGTGCAGCAGGCCTATGACCTCGTGACCAGGGCAAGGGCAGATTCACGGCCGACAACGCCACCGACGCTGCTGGCCGCCGCCTATGCCCGCGACGAGAACGTTTCGTCAAGGCCACCCGCACTCGGGCGACGTTTTCAGTACTAATCACGACGGCGATGCGCTGATCTTCATGAACTTCCGTGCCGAGCCGCGCCGCGAGATCACGCGCGCCTTCGTCGATCCGGCTTCACAGGCTTCGCCCGCACCGCCAGGCCCGGGCCTGCACTCGTGATGCTGACCGAATACGCGGCCGACATGAAGAAAACCGCCTGCGCCTATCACCACCGCCCTGGTCAACACCCTAGGTGAACCGCTGGCCGGCGCCCGGCGAGCCCAGCTGCGCATCTCCAAGACCCGAGGTCCGCCCACGTCACCTTCTTCTTCAACGGGTGGCGAGGCGACCTGCTCACTGGCGAAGATCGCAACCAATCGTAGCGAGCCGAAAGTGGCTACCTATGACCTGCAGGCCGGAGATGAGCTCCGGAAGAGCTGACCGACAGCTGGTTGCGGCCATCAAGAGCAGGGCCGGCCCGACGTCGTCGTCTACAACTCCCCGAACGGCGACATGGTCGGCCAGCACCAGGCGTGTTCGATGCGGCCGTCAAAGCGGTTGAAGCACTGGATCACTGCGTGGAAGAAGTCGCGAAAGCGGTTGAGTCCGTGGGTGGACAACTGCTGATCACCGCTGACCACGGTAACGCTGAACAGATGCGCGATCCGGCAACGGGTCAGGCACACACGGCACACACCAACCTGCCAGTTCCGCTGATTTACGTTGGTGATAAGAACGTGAAAGCGGTTGCAGGCGGCAAACTTTCTGACATCGCGCCGACCATGTTGTCGCTGATGGGTATGGAAATCCCGCAAGAGATGACTGGTAAGCCGCTGTTCATCGTGGAATAATCCCTCCCCATGAGGGGAAAGGCGATTAATACCATGACACGGGCCGTGAAACCGCGCAGGTTTGCAATCAGGCCCATCATCTACGCCAGCGTTCTTAGCGCTGGCGTATTGTTGTGCGCCTTTTCCGCCCACGCGGATGAGCGTGACCAACTCAAATCTATTCAGGCCGATATCGCCGCAAAAGAGCGCGCGGTACGCCAAAAGCAACAACAACGCGCAAGCCTGCTCGCACAATTGAAAAAGCAGGAAGAAGCGATCTCTGAAGCCACCCGTAAGCTGCGCGAAACGCAAAACACGCTCAATCAACTCAATAAACAGATTGATGAGATGAACGCGTCGATTGCCAAACTGGAGCAGCAAAAAGCCGCCCAGGAGCGCAGCCTCGCCGCACAACTGGATGCCGCATTCCGTCAGGGCGAGCATACCGGTATTCAGCTAATTCTCAGCGGTGAAGAAAGCCAGCGTGGACAGCGTTTACAGGCTTATTTCGGCTATCTCAACCAGGCGCGACAAGAAACCATTGCCCAGTTGAAGCAAACGCGTGAAGAAGTCACCATGCAGCGTGCTGAACTGGAAGAGAAACAAAGCGAGCAACAAACGCTGTTATATGAACAGCGCGCCCAACAGGCGAAACTGACTCAGGCTCTGAACGAGCGTAAAAAGACGCTGGCGGGGCTGGAATCTTCCATCCAGCAAGGTCAGCAGCAGCTAAGTGAACTGCGTGCCAACGAATCCCGTCTGCGTAACAGCATTGCCCGTGCTGAAGCCGCGGCGAAAGCGCGTGCTGAACGAGAAGCGCGTGAGGCCCAGGCGGTTCGCGAGCGCCAGAAAGAAGCGACGCGCAAAGGCACCACCTACAAACCGACCGAAAGCGAAAAATCGCTGATGTCCCGAACTGGTGGCCTGGGTGCGCCGCGTGGTCAGGCATTCTGGCCGGTTCGCGGGCCGACGCTGCATCGCTATGGCGAGCAGCTACAGGGTGAATTACGCTGGAAAGGGATGGTTATCGGTGCCTCTGAAGGTACTGAAGTTAAAGCAATTGCCGACGGTCGAGTGATTCTGGCTGACTGGCTGCAAGGTTACGGTCTGGTGGTGGTGGTTGAGCACGGTAAAGGCGACATGAGTCTTTACGGCTATAATCAGAGCGCACTGGTGAGCGTTGGTTCGCAGGTTCGCGCGGGCCAGCCAATTGCACTGGTGGGCAGCAGTGGCGGTCAGGGTCGGCCTTCACTCTATTTCGAAATTCGCCGCCAGGGTCAGGCGGTCAATCCACAGCCGTGGTTGGGAAGATAAGTTTTGTTTCCATTTCGTCGTAACGTTCTTGCATTTGCCGCTCTGTTGGCGCTCTCCTCCCCCGTACTTGCTGGCAAACTTGCCATCGTCATTGATGATTTTGGGTATCGCCCGCACAACGAAAACCAGGTGCTGGCGATGCCTTCCGCTATCTCCGTCGCTGTATTACCCGATTCACCGCACGCCAGAGAGATGGCGACCAAAGCGCATAACAGCGGTCACGAAGTGTTGATTCATCTCCCGATGGCACCGTTGAGTAAACAGCCGCTGGAGAAAAATACGCTACGCCCGGAGATGAGCAGCGACGAAATTGAGCGCATTATTCGTAGTGCGGTCAATAACGTGCCCTATGCCGTGGGGATCAACAACCACATGGGCAGCAAGATGACCTCTAACCTGTTTGGTATGCAGAAAGTGATGCAGGCGCTGGAGCGTTACAATCTTTACTTCCTCGACAGCGTAACCATCGGTAATACCCAGGCGATGCGCGCCGCGCAAGGTACTGGCGTGAAGGTGATCAAACGGAAGGTGTTCCTCGACGATTCGCAGAACGAAGCGGACATCCGTGTGCAATTTAATCGCGCAATTGATCTGGCGCGTCGCAACGGTTCAACCATTGCCATTGGGCATCCTCACCCTTCAACGGTACGCGTGCTACAACAGATGGTTTATAACCTGCCGCCAGACATTACGCTGGTGAAAGCCAGCAGCTTGCTGAATGAACCGCAGGTTGATACTTCTACACCGCCGAAAAACGCTGTGCCTGATGCACCGCGTAATCCGTTCCGTGGCGTGAAGCTGTGCAAACCGAAGAAACCGATAGAACCTGTTTATGCTAATCGCTTCTTTGAAGTATTAAGCGAAAGCATCAGCCAGAGCACGCTGATCGTTTACTTCCAGCATCAGTGGCAAGGCTGGGGCAAACAGCCCGAAGCGGCGAAGTTTAACGCTAGCGCAAATTAAAGGCGCTACGCGTAATGCGATGGTGCGACCGCGTTTTGTCGCGCCATTGCCATAAGCGGAAAGACCACAGTAACGCCTGGTAACCGACCTTCACGCTGCGCACATTGGTAATCAGGCGCTTATACATACCCGGAAGTAAATATCTCGGCAATCATCCGTTGGCGGGTAAGAATATCCGGCTCTTTGCGCACCGGGTAATGACTCCAACTTACTGATAGTGTTTTATGTTCAGATAATGCCCGATGACCTTGTCATGCAGCTCCACCGATTTTGAGAACGACAGTGACTTCCGTACCAGCCTTGCCAGATGTTGTCTCAGATTCAGATTATGTCGCTCAATGCGCTGAGTGTAACGCTTGCTGATAACGTGCAGCTTTCCCTTCAGGCGTGATTCATACAGCGGACAGCCATCCGTCATCCATACCACGACCTCAAAGGCCGACAGCAGGCTCAGAAGACGCTCCAGTGTGGCCAGAGTGCGTTCACCGAAGACGTGCGCCACAACCGTCCTCCGTATCCTGTCATACGCGTAAAACAGCCAGCGCTGACGTGATTTAGCACCGACGTAGCCCCAATGTTCGTCCATTTCAGCGCAGACAATCACATCACTGCCCGGTTGTATGCGCGAGGTTACCGACTGCGGCCTGAGTTTTTTAAGTGACGTAAAACCGTGTTGAGGCCAACGCCCATAATGCGTGCACTGGCGCGACATCCGACGCCATTCATGGCCATATCAATGATTTTCTGGTGCGTACCGGGCTGAGAGGCGGTGTAAGTGAACTGTAGTTGCCATGTTTTACGGCAATGAGAGCAGAGATAGCGCTGATGTCCGGCAGTGCTTTTGCCGTTACGCACCACGCCTTCAGTAGCGGAGCAGGAAGGACATCTGATGGAAATGGAAGCCACGCAAGCACCTTAAAATCACCATCATACACTAAATCAGTAAGTTGGCAGCATTACCGCCTGTGAAGATACTGTTCCTAATAGGTGAGAGAGTCACTTCAGGGTAGAGAGATAATGAGAACAGCTATATAAAGATTAGCGCAATTACGAACTCTTTATTACACTGACAGGATTTTACAGATTTAAGATATTATCCTCAGGCAAAAGGGCTGGAATACCAGCCCTTTTTCGCGTCAATCCCAGCTCAGAAGAGCTTTCCCGGACTGGCCCGAACACATAGCGTCAAAGCCCTTCTGCAAATCATCGATAGAGAAACGATGGGTATGATTGGCCAGAGATTCAGGCTGACAACTGAATCAGCGCCGCCATCTTGTACGGTGTTCAAACATCTCACGACCAAAATGCCTTTAATGAACAAGCCTTTAAAGTATCACTTGTCTCAGTCGATAGACATGTCAGACGGTGGAATACCCAGCATCGCAATACGACCGCCGTGGTTCATGGTATCTCAGCACCTACCAAATGCTGGCGGCGCGCCTGGACATTTCCAGACCTGACATCAAAGCCTTCGGTCATGCCCAGTTCAGCCATCACATCATTAAGGTTTTCTTTCGCGACGTTAACCGCACGGGTGATACCCATTCGGCGCGCCAGCTCAAGGCGGTATTCGTTAACATCGGTGATCACCACATTGCGTGCACCAACGTGTTTCGCCACCGCCGCAGCCATAATACCTATCGGACCTGCACCAGAAACCAGCATCTTCGCCCACCAGATTGAACGACAGCGCGGTATGCACGGCGTTACCGTGAAGGGATTAAAATGGAAGCCAGGTCGTCGGACATTGTCGGGATTTTGAAAGCGTCTAACGCCGGAATCACCGAGATATTCCGGCGCAGCCCGGACGGTTAACACCGACACCAATGGTGTTTGCGGCACAGATGGTACGACCGCCACGACAGTTGCGACAGTGACCGCAGGTGATATGGCCTTCGCCAGAAACGCGATTGCCGATTTTGAAGCCTTTCACTTCCTGACCAATACCTACCACTTCACCGACATATTCATGGCCTACGACCATCGGCACCGCGGACTGGTTTTTTGCTACGTCATCCCAGTTATAGATGTGAACGTCAGTCCCGCAGATGGCTGTTTTACGGATTTTAATCAGCAGATTGTTATGCCCGAGTTCCGGGCAGGACGCTTGGTCATCCAGATGCCCTCTTCGCTTTCAGTTTGGATAACGCTTTCATCTTCATCTCAGGCGATAACGCCCAGTTGTTTACCAATACGCGTGAATGCTTCTACTGCACGCGTAATTTGCTCTAGGGTATGCGCCGGCAGACATCTCGGTACGAATACGCGCCTGACCTTTCGGAACGACCGGATAGAAGAGAGCTGTGACGTAAATGCCCTCTTTTTGCAAAGCCACGGTAAATTTCTGCGCCACTACGTCCGCATCGCCAAGCATCACCGGAATAATGGCATGATCGGCCCCCGCCAGGGCAAGCCCGCCGCCGACATTTGCTCACGGCAACGGGCGCGCGTTCGCCCACACGGTCACGCAGTTCGCTGCCCGCTCTCACCATCTCCAGTACTTTGATGGACGCCAACAATGGCCGTGCCAGCGAGTTGGAGAACAGGTACGGGATGAGAACGCTGGCGCAGCCACTCAACCACACCTCTTTGCGCGCCGCGGTATAACCACCAGAAGCCCCGCCCAGCGCTTTACCAAGCGTACCGGTGATAATATCGACCCGGCCCATCACATCGCAGTATTCATGGGAACCACGACCATTCACACCGACAAAACCGACCGCGTGGGAGTCATCCACCATCACCAGGAGGATCGTATCCACTTGCCAGATTGAAACGCCTTTCAGGTTGGCAATCACGCCGTCCATTCAGAACACACCATCGGTGGCAATCAGCACATGACGCGCACCGGCTTCACGCGCTTCTTCGACGTGCTTCCAGCTCCTGCATATCGTTGTTGGCATAGCGATAGCGTTTAGCTTTGCACAGACGCACACGATCAATAATAGACGCGTGGTTCAGTGCGTCGGATAATAATGGCGTCTTCCGCACCCAGCAGCGTTTCAAACAGTCCACCGTTAGCATCAAAGCAGGAAGAGTAGAGTAGAATCGCATCTTCATCGCCAACTCCAGCTGCCAGCTTTGTTCAGTCTTTATGGCTGTCCTGAGTGCCGGCAAATAAAACGCACCGAAGCCATGCCGAAACCGGTGAGAATCCATTCCCGCCTTTGCCGCCGCAATCAGATAACGGACGATTCGCCAGCCCGAGAGAGTCATTGGCACAAAAGCTTACGACGTGGTTTCCATCAGCCACAGTGATATCTGCTTGCTGCGCAGACGTAATAATGCGCTCTTCTTTAAACAACCTTCTGCCTGTGATTCAGATTGTTGGTTAACTGCTGATAAAATTCTCACGCATTGCGATCTTCAGACAGGGCAATTCCAGCACATATTACCCAACTTATAGGTCGTGACGAGATGACGCGTTAACACTCTGCAAATTCAGGAGCAGACGTCGATCAATCTGCACTTTTGGCGAAAAATGGCTGAAGCGACAACGCCGTGTAGTGATATGATTACAGAAGTATTCGTGTCTGAGATTGTCTCTGACTCCATAATTGGAAGGTTACAGTTATCTTATGATTCGTCACCGGTGGGTGGCTTTATCGGCAGCAACATCGTTAAGGCCCTGAAATGAGGAAGGCATCACCTGATATTCCTGGCGGTGGACAACCTGAAACATGCACGAAGTTTGTGAACCTGTGGATCTGGATATCGCGGAACTATATGGATGAGGAAGACTTCCTGATTCAGATTATGGCTGGCGGAGTTCGGCGACGTCGAGCGATTTTCCACGAAGGCGCGTGCTCTTCCACCACCGAGTGGGATGGCAAGTATATGATGGATAACAACTATCAATACTCCAAAGAAGCTGCTGCATTACCGTCGGAGCGCGAATTCCGTTCTCGTATGCCTCTTCCGCAGCCACTACGGCGGAACGGCACCTCCTACTTTATTGATTGGTGAGTACGCAAAAACCGTTGAACGTCTACGGTTACTAAATTCTCGTTTTTCTATGAATATGTTCGCCAAAATCCCGCCAAAGCGAACTCGCAGATTGTTGGCTTCCGCTATTTCAACGTTTATGGCACTCGTGCTAAGGCCATAAAGGCAGCATGGCGAGCGTCGCTTTCCATCTCTACACTCAGCTTAACAAAGGTGAATCACCGAAGCTGTTTGAAGGTAGCGAGAACTTCAAACGTGACTTCGTCTTATGTGGGCGACGTGGCAAGATGTAAACCTGGTTCTGGAAATGGCGTTTCCGGTATCTTCAACCTCGGTACTGGTCGTGCAATTCTTCCAGGTGTAGCAGATGCTACTCTGGCTATTACAAGAAGGCCAGATTGAATACATTCCGTTCCCGGATAAGCTGAAGGCCGCTACCAGGCGTTCACTCAGGCAGATTTGACAATCTGGCGCGCGGCGGGTTACGACAAACCGTTCAAAACCGTTGTGAAGGTGTAATGGAAGACATGGCCTGGCCAATCGCGACGCATAAGAGCTCTGCATGAAAATACTGGTGATCGGCCGTCTCGGGCTTCGGCCAGATGAACCACGTCGGCAAGTCTCTATCGCACGCTCGAGGCGCGCTATCGCCATAATCGATGCGACGGCACCGGCATGGCGCCGTCGATTTATGATCTGCATGCGGAAGTTAACGAAGCTATTCTGATGCCTCTCTGGTCACGGTAGCGTGCAAAATCGGCGAATGCCGCAAACTGGGTCATAGCCTGCGTGAAAAGCGCTACGACCGCGCCTACGCTTACCAAACTCCTTCAAATCTGCATTCAGCGCCTTTCTTCGCGGGTATTCCTCATCGCACTGGCTGGCGCGGCGAGATGCGCTACGGTTTACTTAACGATGTACGTGCTCGATAAAGAAGCCTGGCCGTGACGGTGGAACGCTATGTCGCGCTGGCCTATGACAAAGGCATTATGCGGCACCGCAGAAGCATCTGCCGCAGCCATTGTTATGGCAGTTGCAGGTGAGCGAGGCGAAATCATATACCTGTAATCAATTTTCGCTTTCATCAATAATCGTCCTGATGATTGGCTTTTGCCCGGGCGGCTGGAGTTTGGTCCGGCAATGCTGGCCACACTTCCACTATGCGGAGCTGGCAAAGCAGCTGATTGATGAAGGTTATCAGGTGGTTCTGTTTGGCTCTGCAAAGATCATGAAGCGGGCAATGAGATTCTTGCCGCTTTGAATACCGAGCAGCAGGCATGGTGTCGGAACGTGGCGGGGGAACACAGCTTGATCAAGCGGTTATCCTGATTGCAGCCTGTAAAGCCATTGTCACTAACGATTCTGGCCTAATGCACGTTGCGGCGGCGCTCAATCGTTGCTGGTTGCCCTGTATGGTCCGAGTAGCCCGGACTTCACACCGCCGCTATCCCATAAAGCGCGCGTGATCCGTCTGATTACCGGCTATCACAAAGTGCGAAAGGTGACGCTGCGGAGGTGTTATCACCAGAGCTTGATCGACATTACTCCCCAGCGCGTACTGGAAGAACTGAACGCGCTATTGTTACAAGAGGAAGCCTGACGGATGCGGGTTTTGATTGTTAAAACATCGTCGATGGGCGATGTTCTCCATACGTTGCCCGCACTCACTGATGCCCAGCAGGCAATCCCAGGGATCAAGTTTGACTGGGTGGTGGAAGAAGGGTTCGCAGCAGATTCCTTCCTGGCACGCTGCCGTTGAGCGAGTTATTCCTGTGGCAATACGTCGCTGGCGTAAAGCCTGGTTCTCGGCCCCCATAAAAAGCGGAACGCAAAGCGTTTCGTGAAGCGCTACAAGCAGAGAACTATGACGCAGTTATCGATGCTCAGGGGCTGGTAAAGCGCGGCGCTGGTGACGCGTCTGGCGCATGGCGTAAAGCATGGATTGGACTGGCAAACCGCTCGCGAACCGTTAGCCAGCCTGTTTTACAATCGTAAGCATCATCTTGCAAAACAGCAGCACGCCGTAGAACCACCCGCGAACTGTTTGCCAAAAGTCTGGGCTATAGCAAACCGCAAACCCAGGCGATTACGCTATTGCACAGCATTTCCTGACGAACCTGCCTACAGATGCTGGCGAATATGCCGTATTTCTTCATGCGACGACCCGTGATGATAAACACTGGCCGGAGAACACTGGCGAGAATTGATTGGTTTACTGGCTGATTCAGGAATACGGATTAAACTTCCGTGGGGCGCGCCGCATGAGGAAGAACGGGCGAAACGACTGGCGGAAGGATTTGCTTATGTTGAGTATTGCCGAAGACGAGTCTGGAAGGCGTTGCCCGCGTGCTGGCCGGGGCTAAATTTGTAGTGTCAGTGGATACGGGGTTAAGCCATTTAACGGCGGCACTGGATAGACCCAATATTACGGTTTATGGACCTACCAATCGGGATTAATTGGTGGGTATGGGAAGAATCAAGTAGAGTGTCGTTCTACAAGTATGTCTCTTGCAGATTTGCCAGCTCAAACCGTTTTTCAAAATTTAAATCTTGAAATAATAACCAATAAGTTGACATCGGAGATAAGATGACCTCAACATTATTTTTCTCTCTCGAGAAAAAAAACTGGATAGCGTACTGGAACAGAGCTCTCGTATTCTTATTCATTACCACCTATTTTTTGGGTGGGATTACAAGGTATAAACATCTTATTGTTATTCTTATGACAATAACGACAATCGTCTATCTCTGCAAACGGCCAAAACACTATCTCTCACTATTTAAAACATTTCTTTTTGGTAGTGTTGCCATATTAACTATTGCTGCATTGCTGTCACTTCTTCAATCCCCTGATGCAGGTGCTAGCATGAAGGAAGTTTTCAAAGCTATTATTGAGAATACTTTACTATGCACAATAGCAATACCGGTCATATTGAGAGACGAGAAAAGAGAAGATGTCGAAAAAATCGTTTTCTTCTCATTTATTAGTGCGTTGGGCTTACGCTGTTTTTCTGAATTGATTACCTATTATAAGGACTATCAACAAGGGATAATGCCATTCGCAGATTATAGACACCGTAGCATTTCTGACTCGATGGTCTTTTTATTCCCTGCATTGTTAAATCTCTGGCTTATCAAATCAGCAAAATACCGCATTTCTTTTGTGGTTCTAAGCGTTATTTTTATTTTTCTGATATTAGGAACTTTATCCAGAGGGGCCTGGCTTTCCGTGTTAGTCATTGGATTAATATGGATTCTGATGTTTAAACAATGGAAGTTACTATTAGTAGGAGTAATGGTTTCCATCATTGCATTGTCGGTTATTTTCACACATAAGGAGATGACCGCAAAGCTAACGTATAAACTTCAACAAACTAATAGTTCTTATCGCTATGCAAATGGTACTCAAGGCAGCGCACTCGATCTAATATTAGAAAATCCTGTTATTGGTTATGGTTACGGTAACGTTGCATATAAAGATGTCTATAATAAACGTGTCATTGATTATCCAGAATGGACCTTTAGACAATCAATAGGGCCACATAATTTTGCGCTATTCATCTGGTTTGGCACTGGTTTATTAGGGCTGGTAAGTCTTATGATGCTATACTGTGCAATATTGAAAGAGTGTATAAAAAATGGCGTCAAGAATAAATATCGCTCACCATATAATGCATATTATATAATCTTACTATCTTTTATAGGTTATTTTGTTATCCGTGGAAACGTAGAACAAATTGAACCAAATTTATTAGGCGTTTACGCCGGCTTATTATTAGCGATGAAAAACAAGTAAAAAATAAAAAAGGCTGCATAATGCGGCCTTTTTATTTATTCAAACCAATTATGAATAACCTCTTCGAATCTTTGAGTTACGCCATCCCAACTGTAGTGATCAAACACAAAGTCCTGACCTTGCTTTGCAACTGCTGTTAATTCAGGATTCGCTAACGTTTTTAAAATATCGCTGCTTATGGAGTCTGCAGTCATAGGTTCTTTTAAATGGAATCCCGTAGTATTTTCTTTGACAAATTCCGTCATCCCCCCACGCGTACTCACTAAAACAGGCTTACCAGCACCCATAGCTTCAATTGCCACCATGCAAAATGGTTCCTGGAACTGGGAAGGAATGACGACTAAATCTGCCAGTGGGTAATAACAATACATCTTTTCAGGCGGTATGCTTCCTAACATAATGCAACGATCCTTCAAACGTTTTGCAATTTCCCTGACATTGCGTTGATATGCACCTTTGTCACTTTTACTCATTTCTGTATAATCACCAATCACAACTAATTTTAAATTTTTGTGAGCAGCGGCCAATTTTTCGAATGATTGCATCAACAGCAATATGCCTTTGTCAGGGACGATACGCCCAGCATAAAAAATAATTTTCTCTTCAGGAGAGATATTAAGTTCGCTTCTAGTGATCGGCTGAAAATTAGATTGATAGGTTTCTAAATCAATTCCATTTGGTACAATCTCAATATCTGCATTTGCTAAATAAGATTGGTAATACTTTTTCAAGTATAAACTAGGGACTATCATTTTAACATTTTGCTCAAGCAATTTTGGTTCAAATGCATTATGCATATGTATAACCACTCTTGCCTGAGGAGCTAGCTTACGAATTTGAGTGTATAGCTTCATGCTATTATGAACTACAATAACACTTTCTTTCGTTATAGGAAAATCATGTGCAATATTCAATATTCTCTGTGAATATGGAAGAGGATCAAGTCTTGTCCATTTTTGAAATAACCGCTTATATATGCGACTGAATCCAACCCTATGAATACTACAATTATCATTAACAAAGGTGTAATTTGAGTATCCTGGATTTTTGATACAAACAATACGATTTGGAAAATTGGTACGCTGAGCAACCTGATACATCCACGTTTCAACAGCAGCCGCTCCGCGAGGAGGAATTGAAAAAATAGGAGTAACCGTAAATATTATTTTATCAACCATCTCGTATATTAACCTTTCATAACATTATATTTAATTGCTGTAAAAACACCATCGAGAAATTTTT
The DNA here is from genome assembly GCA_048288465.1 of Shigella flexneri. GTDB lineage: Bacteria > Pseudomonadota > Gammaproteobacteria > Enterobacterales > Enterobacteriaceae > Enterobacter > Enterobacter flexneri_B. The sequence goes on from CP182556.1 coordinate 3,665,023, forward strand.
TCTGGTAAAGCAAGTGTTTATATTTTTCTTTGTGCTCATGTTTTTTAACAGCTTTTTTATAAGGTATATTTCTCCATGGTGATATATTATAAATATTACGAAAATAATCTGCAGAGGCGTAGTTCGCCCAATCATGCCATGGCTTAGTTATACCAGTATAATGTATGAAGACAGTGTCATCATTAATAAACCGGGTGTAATATTCACTATTTTTTTCTTCAAATTCTGACTTTATAGTATAAATACAATTATATTTTCTCGGTAATATTTTAGCATGATGTAGAAACATTAAGTTTAAAATATCTTGATCCGGGTACTTTAATTTTTTTATAATTGACTCATCTGATAATAGATCAAAGAATTTTTCCGTTAGTCTTTGTTTTAACCATTCCCGTAAATTAATATACATTACACCAGAGTTAAAATAGCTACCGTTAAAATCCTCATTACACAAACGCTCAGCGCTTTTACTTTGCATAGCATCTACATCAATTACCACTGCCCCATATTCATCTTTAAACTCTAATGCTATTAACTCGTTCAATGAACCCTTACAGACGATATCAGCATCAAGATATAATAATGAATCCAATCGCGCAGAAAAATAATCAAATGAAAGCAAACGATAATAAATAGATACTGGCCAGATATTTGATTGAGGTAGCGCCTTCAATGGCTCAGAATCAATATGATATAATTTAATTACTGTTTGATACTTCGTTGCTAATTGTGATAATAATTCAATATACTCTTTGTCTAAGTAATCAGCGATTATGTGAAAGGTAAATTTGTTTTGTTTATTCTTTTCAAGAATTGAAGCAATTGAAATCGCAGCCCCAACCTGGTAGTTCTCATCAATACCCCATGAGACATTAAACGTTTCCCGTTCATCAAGTTTAACGGGGCGCTTGTCCAGTTCAATTATATCTTTAAATTGAGTAAGATGTTTAAAATCCAATTTAATTACCCTTCATCATAATCATTATTTGCTCTTCAATCCTAGTTTGACTTTTACATCCCTGATTACTTTTTTAATTTTCTTTTTGAATATAAGATATGTATAGCCAAAGTCTTTCAATTCATTTTTTATATTATAGTGCCGTTCAAGATCAATGCGATCTTTTGCTTTTAAAACAGCGGTTGTTTTTTTACCTGAAAGGTCAATTAGTCTTAAACCTTTTTCGGATACTATAAAATTTCCTTTATGAGGATCGCCAGACACCATTCCATGCTGATGCAACTCTTTTATCGATTCTGATAATTGATCCTTCAGATCTTCAGAAATTTCCAAATACTCATTTAACCCGACACCTTCAATATACTCAATGAGCATAATATAATAATGAGCGAAATTTAATGTTTTACGTTCAGCTAGCAAAAAATAGTCATTAATTGATTGGATGCCTTCACCACGTACCCGATCGGTTTGATAAATTAAATTTTCATAATAATCTTTTTTTATGCAAGATTTTAAGAAACGTTCGGTCATTTTATGCTTTGGCGCATAAACTTTAAGTACAAGAGGTCCACGAGCAGTGTCAATAAGAATGACTTTAGTATCATCAATAGAACGAAAAACTTTTAATGTTTTAACCCTGCAAGTTAAAAAGTCATTTAGAACTTGCTCATAAAAGGGATCATTATCTTTTATGAAAACTTTCAACCCATTTATCGTTTTATTATATATCATAATGAATTATTTTAACCTTAAATCTTTAGAAGCATTTTTCTTTATAATACTTTAAATAATTAAAAATGCCTGCCATATAATGCTTTTGTTTAAATTTATGTTTTGCACAATACCGATACTGATTGCTATTTACAGGTTTAAGTAAATCTTCTTTACTCCACGGAGAAGCTGCTTTGGCGATCAAAAAACTACGTGAAACCGGATAATCAGCCCACTCATGCCAGGGTTTTGTAGGTCCCACATAGTGTATAAACACGGTGTCATCATTGACTGGATTATCAACTTTGTCTTTTAATTCATAGTTAATACTATATCGGGTATTATATTTCTCCGAAATAAACTTCACTTTACCATTCAATAATACATTCAGTACATCTTGATCAAGGTGGGTGATTTTACTTACCCAATCTGGGTCACGCAACATTTCAATAGCTTTTGACGAAATGTTATTTAGATTCCACTCATCAATATTTATCAGTAAAAAACCAGCATTGAAATATCCAGAAGCTAACTGTGGTGTAGTTAATACCGAGGCTCGATTTTGCCACCATTCAATATCTCTTTCAGCTACAACTGCGGCAATTTCATTAGTAGAAAATTGATAATCTAAGAGTTCTTTAATACTACCCTTGCAAGCAATATCTGCATCAAGATATAGTATTTTTTCATGTTTATGATAGAAATAATCTGCAATTATAAATCGAAAATATGTTGCGTAAGTCCAGTTTTTCGTGCTTGGTAATGACTTCAGCTTATCACAATTGATAACATAAATATTAATTCTTGAATTATATTGTTTTGCTAAATCAGAAAAATATAATTTGTCTTTATCACTGATATAATCTGTGAAAACATGAAATTCACAAGAGATTTCTCTATTGTTTAATAGAATAGATGCGATGGCTACACCACATCCAAAAAGAAAATTTCTGTCAATACCAAATGCTATATCAAGAGTATTTTTAGATCTTATATTTTGATAATGAAAATTATACTCAAAAAGGATGATGTCACTATCATTGAGTTGAGACATATTTATTCTGTATCCAAAATTTTGGCAAAAATAAGTTACGGGTTACAACGATTTTCGAATCGTTCTTTCCCTGATTTTTGTGGCTTTTGCTTCTGCTTGCGACAGCAGTCCTTGTTCCTGCTTGAGAATGTCTTTAAGCGGGGCGGCAAAATACACCTTCATAAAGCGCCAGATATCCCGCTGAGTCAGGCCAATATTCATTGAAGAAAAATAAAGCCCTATAAGATCTTTATCGCGCCAACGACCTGGAACGCGCGTGCGAAGCTGCGCCCGGTGTAGGTCAATTACCGAAATTTTTAACTCCTCTTCCTTACCGGAAAAAGGCAAGTGCAGCAGGAAATGACAGATATAACAGTCACGATGGTTAATGCCCGCAGCATGCATATCGCGCACCATCGTCGCGACACGCTTAATAAGCATACGCTTTACGCGAACATCTGGTGGGTTGGTCGCCCAGTCAGCACAGTAATCTTCCAGACTGATGGTTGGTGTCAGATCTTCGGTAATAATAAACGAGGTTCTGGTCAGCGGATTCATGCCTTTTTCGCCGAATGCCACCCCATACATAGTATCAACGCCGACATCCCGCAGTCGATGAATCGCATTCCATTCGCGGTCTGCGCCTAATACTGGCATCCGCAATGAGAGTAAATTTTTGATTATCTCTTTCAGGGTCGTGCCGCGATGCCATTTGAGAAAATAGCTTTTTCCCGCCATTTCAAAGCGCAGAGTACGGCGAGTTTCCAGTTCACGAAATACCTCACCCTGCAAGGTTTTAACTTCCTCAAAAGGATCTTTGCCGCGCCATAACGTGGCAAACGGCTCTTTAAGTTCAACCATCCAGACCACCCGTTATGATATCCGCCGCTTTCTCTGGCAGACTGTATAAATCTTGTGTATCAGCATAATGTCGCGCATTTTCCGCCCAAGCCTGGCGCAATGAAGATTGCGTTAACGCTTTGCGTAAAATCTCATTCAATGTTTCCTGGCGGAATGGCTCAGCAATAGCCTCGCCGCAATTAGCGTCGACAATATAATGCGCATAGCCACAAACGGCAGTTGTTAGTACCGGTAATCCTGCAGTAATCGCTTCCAGCAGCACAATTCCCGCCGCTTCCTGGTAGGCAGGATGCAGTAATAAATCCGCCGCCGCCATTAATTCCGAGACATCGTTGCGCCCCGAGAAGAAGTGAACATTACTGCGCACGCCGCGTTTTTCTGCCAGTGCCTCAAATTTTCGCGGTTTATCCTGCCCAACAACATATAGCAATGTGTTGTGGCGCAGCGAATCCGGTAACGAAGCAAGTGCTTCAATGGAACGATCGGCACCTTTACGCGTGAAGTCTGAACCGACCTGCAACAATAAATATTGTTGTTCGGTTATTCCATTCTTCTTACGGAAGATTTCACGGCTATTGGCTGGCTGCTGGCTATATTTACGATCAGGATAAATCCCCGGTGGCAGAATATGAAAACGCTCCGCTTCAGTCTGATAATGTTTCTGGAAATCGGCGATTTGCTTATCTGTCAGCATCAGCAGCTGTGTCGGCTTGCCCTGTTCGAAGGTTGCCCGCTCAAAGGCGGCATAATGGCGATAACGTGACGTCAGGCGATAGAAAAAGCCTTTTTCCTGCGCTACTTTCTCGGCATAACAAACATCAGCGGCATAATAAACGTCCAGCCCCGGCATTTTGTTGAATCCAACGACTTTATCGACGGGATGTTCGCGTAAATGTTTTTGCACCCAGGCAAAATACTCCGCATTGCGCCCGTGATTGGTATGCGATTTAACCGGCACTTTGATCACTTCAAATACATCAGGGCATTCGCCTTCCCACGACTGGGTATAAACCCGAACATGATGACCTCGGGCGGCGACTGTCTGAGCAATACGCATAAAATCGCGCTGCAAACCGCCAAAGGGAAAATATTTATATAAACAAAAAGCAACGATCATAACGACGTACCTGTCGTGGAGGAGGGCAGTAATTTATCGACAGCAGCAATGACATCTGCCGCCGGAATAACCGAAAGATACATCTCATTTCGGTCACGCTGATCGCGCGTTGGCATTTCCCGGTAATCTCCCGCCCAGAATTGAATCATGTTATTTGACCAGGGACGCCAGAAAATATGATCTGTTGCGCCAAACAGCGATATCAGCGGCGTATTAACTGCAGCGGCAATATGCGCCGGTGCGGAATCAACGCCAATAAACAGCTGCGCATGATCGATTAACGCACCAAGTTCCGGGAAGGTCACCTTTCCAGCCAGCGCCGTTACTGGTGGCGTCTGGCATCCCTGCGCAATTTCATTGACGCAGGCCAGATCGTCTTTATCTGGGCCGGACGTCAGAACGACTTCATAACCACGAGCATGTAAGGCATCAATCACAGCGGAAAACTTGGCGTTGTCCCAGCATTTGAAGATTTGCCGCGCCGTAGGTTGGATAACCACATAATTTTGTCCAACACCAGCGTGATCAAGTTCGCGACGCATACGTTTCCAGCTTGCAGGCGGGTAACTCATGGTTGTCTGCTTCACCAACGAATCAAGTCCCAATGGTGTCAGCACGGATAAGTTACTTTCCACCACATTTCCACCCTGCAACGGCACCAAATGGGTGAAACTTTTACGCCAAAAAGCAGACTGCCGATGATGATAATCCTGGGAAATTTTCACACGAGCATTTAATAAGCGAACCAGTATAGCAACCATCCATTGATCGGTAAGATTGACGATAAGGTCATACTTATTGGCACGTAATACCTTGATGAGATGAAAAAAGTTGGCAATTTTTTCTGAGGCTTTTGCTTTTTTATTTTTTATGCCGTAGAGCGCGTTAATCTCTGGATTTTCAGACAGGATCGGGATGGTGTCCTGATAAAGCAGCACATCGATTTTTGCGTCAGGGTAATTTTTTTTCAGAGAACTAATGACGGGAGTAGTTAATAACATATCCCCATGAAAACGCATCTTAATGAGCAAAATTCTTCGAAATGGCTTATCCACAAGTAACTCTTTTTGTTGAGATTATCCGATTAAGGTGAAGCAGAAAAAGCACGCTACCGCCCCAGGCTCAACAGCTACCTGAATACTGATACCGCACTGATATTGACGCGCTAGTGTATCACTTCTTTCGCGGCAATCCGACCCGAATGATTTTTAAGCACATTGTTGATTTTCAATAAAGAAATCAATCAAATAAAATCATTAGCAACCATATTCTTTCACTGTTGCTCTGCGATTCCTTCCTGCACGTACAGCAGAAATCAATGAATCGCATAAAAATACAAAAAAAGTATAGATGTTCAACAAGAATTGGCGGGTAAATTGCTATTTAAGTCAAAAACGGGTAATGACTCCAACTTACTGATAGTGTTTTATGTTCAGATAATGCCCGATGACCTTGTCATGCAGCTCCACCGATTTTGAGAACGACAGTGGCTTCCGTACCAGCCTTGCCAGATGTTGTCTCAGATTCAGATTATGTCGCTCAATGCGCTGAGTGTAACGCTTGCTGATAACGTGCAGCTTTCCCTTCAGGCGTGATTCATACAGCGGCCAGCCATCCGTCATCCATACCACGACCTCAAAGGCCGACAGCAGGCTCAGAAGACGCTCCAGTGTGGCCAGAGTGCGTTCACCGAAGACGTGCGCCACAACCGTCCTCCGTATCCTGTCATACGCGTAAAACAGCCAGCGCTGACGTGATTTAGCACCGACGTAGCCCCAATGTTCGTCCATTTCAGCGCAGACAATCACATCACTGCCCGGTTGTATGCGCGAGGTTACCGACTGCGGCCTGAGTTTTTTAAGTGACGTAAAACCGTGTTGAGGCCAACGCCCATAATGCGTGCACTGGCACGACATCCGACGCCATTCATGGCCATATCAATGATTTTCTGGTGCGTACCGGGCTGAGAGGCGGTGTAAGTGAACTGTAGTTGCCATGTTTTACGGCAATGAGAGCAGAGATAGCGCTGATGTCCGGCAGTGCTTTTGCCGTTACGCACCACGCCTTCAGTAGCGGAGCAGGAAGGACATCTGATGGAAATGGAAGCCACGCAAGCACCTTAAAATCACCATCATACACTAAATCAGTAAGTTGGCAGCATTACCATCCATTTCAAAGGGAGGATGATGAGATCGGGAATAAAAACAAAAACGGGAAAAGTAATGGTAAAGCCACAGCTAAATACATAGAATCCCCAGCACATCCATAAGTCAGCTATTTACTATGCTCGAATTGCTTTACACCGCCCTTCTCTACCTTATTCAGCCGCTGATCTGGATACGGCTCTGGGTGCGCGGACGTAAGGCTCCGGCCTATCGAAAACGCTGGGGTGAACGTTACGGTTTTTACCGCCATCCGCTAAAACCAGGCGGCATTATGCTGCACTCCGTCTCCGTCGGTGAAACTCTGGCGGCGATCCCGTTGGTGCGCGCGCTGCGTCATCGTTATCCTGATTTACCGATTACCGTTACAACCATGACGCCAACCGGTTCGGAGCGCGTACAATCGGCTTTCGGGAAGGATGTTCAGCACGTTTATCTGCCGTATGACCTGCCCGATGCGCTCAACCGTTTCCTGAATAAAGTCGACCCCAAACTGGTGTTGATTATGGAAACCGAACTATGGCCTAACCTGATTGCGGCGCTACATAAACGTAAAATTCCGCTGGTGATCGCTAACGCGCGACTCTCTGCCCGCTCGGCCGCAGGTTATGCCAAACTGGGTAAATTCGTCCGCCGCTTGCTGCGTCGTATTACGCTGATTGCTGCGCAAAATGAAGAAGATGGTGCACGTTTTGTGGCGCTGGGCGCAAAAAATAACCAGGTAACCGTTACCGGTAGCCTGAAATTCGATATTTCTGTAACTCCGCAGTTGGCTGCTAAAGCCGTGACGCTACGCCGCCAATGGGCACCACACCGCCCGGTATGGATTGCCACCAGCACTCACGAAGGTGAAGAGAGCGTGGTCATTGCCGCACATCAGGCATTGTTACAGCAATTGCCAAATTTATTGCTCATCGCGTACCCGTCATCCAGAACGCTTCCCGGATGCGATTAACCTTGTCCGCCAGCTGGTTAAGCTATATCACACGCTCTTCGGGGAAGTCGCCCTCCACCAGCACGCAGGTTGTGGTTGGCGATACGATGGGCGAGTTGATGTTATCTACGGCATTGCCAATCTCGCCTTTGTTGGCGGTTCACTGGTTGAACGTGGTGGGCGTAATCGGCTGGAAGCTGCCGCACGCTATTCCGGTATTGATGGGGCCGCATACTTTTAACTTTAAAGACATTTGCGCGCGGCTGGAGCAGGCAAGCGGGCTGATTACCATTTACCGATGCCACTACGCTTGCAGAAAGAGGTTTCCTCTTTACTCACCGACGCCGATTACCGTAGTTTCTATGGCCGTCATGCCGTTTGAAGTACTGTATCGAAAACAGGGCGCGCTACAGCGTCTGCTTCAACTGCTGGAACCTTACCTGCCGCCGAAACGCAGTAAGGGTCTATGCCGAAAAACGGGCAATTTATCCGGGTACTTTCGATACCCATTACCAATGGTCATATGGATATCGTGACGCGCGCCACGCAGATGTTCGATCGCGTTATTCTGGCGATTGCCGCCAGCCCCAGTAAGAACCGATGTTTACCCTGGAAGAGCGTGTGGCACTGGCACCGCCGGCAACCGCGCATCTGGGGAACGTGGAAGTGGTCGGGTTTAGTGATTTGATGGCGAACTTCCCCGTAATCGACACGCTACGGTGCTGATTCGTGGCCTGCGTGCGGTGGCAGATTTTTGAATATGAAATGCAGCTGGCGCATATGAATCGCCACTTAATGCCGGAACTGGAAAGTGTGTTTCTGATGCCGTCGAAAGAGTGGTCGTTTATCTCTTCATCGTTGGTGAAGAGGTGGCGCGCCATCAGGGCGATGTCACCGTTTCCTGCGGAGAATGTCCATCGGCGCTGATGGCGAAGTTAGCGTAACGTTATGCCGGATGGTATGCCATCCGGCACGCATGGATTACTTCTGGCACTGCCGACAATAAAACGTTGCCCGCTGCGCATGTTTAGTCGCCACAATCGCGTACCGCACACCCGACACGGCTCGCCTTTTCGCCCGTAAACCTGCAATTCTCTGTGCGAAATAGCCCGGTTTACCGTCACTTTGCAGAGAATCTTTCGGCGTTGTACCGCCCTGCTCGATCGAACGCAGCAACACCGCTTAATCGCCGAGCTAGCAACCCACACTCTGCCAGCGACAGTGATGACGCCGGCCGATCCGGGTGGATCCCCACCGCAACCAGTGATTCGCTGGCATAGATCTGCCTACCCCTACCACCAGCTTGCTATCCATCAGCCACGGTTTAATCGCCGTTTTTTTCTTCGCGCTTGCTGATGCAGATACTTCACCATTGAAATCGTCGCTGAGCGGCTCCGGTCCAAGATGGGCCAGCACATTATGCCCTTCCAGCTCTCTGGTCCACAGCCAGGCACCAAAGCGGCGCAGATTGGTGTAGGGCAGCGCTTCGGCATTCCTGATCACCAAATCCACATGGTCATGCTTTTTGGGGGAAGTTCTTCTGGAAGGATGCGCAGGCTGCCAGACATCCCCAAATGAATGATGATCCAGCCCTCAGGCAGCTCCAGCAGCAAATATTTAAGCCGCCGCTGCACGCTAAGCACTGGTTGGTCGCTAAAACGGTAAATTTATTCTGAAACCGGCCAGCGCAAGCATTTCCGTTGCGCACCACTCATGAAGAATGGTTGCACCAACGAGATGGGTCTATGCCGCGACGGCTGGTTTCAACTTGGGGTAATGTCGGCATAGCTTGGAGCCATGAACAGATGCAATCAATATGGGGGCAAGCAGATAACAAAGACCCCGCCGGAGCGAGGTTTTTGGTTACATGGAAGCGAGAATTATTTGAGTTTCGCTTCTTTGTAAAATCACATGCTAACGAACAACTCAATGAATTTTTTCAGTTGCCAGTTTTTCCGGCTTAGTACTTTTTTTATTAGTAGTGGTATCCAAGTGACCAGTACCAGCAGAAGAAACCAGCTTGATTTTCTCACGAATACCTTTAGCCATGATTTATTTCCTCTAAGTACTTAGTACTTTTCGCCACGGGCACGCAGTTCAGCCAGAACTGTATCGATGCCTTTTTTATCGATTTACGCGCATACCTTTTAGCAGATACGCGCAGGGTGACGAACGCTTCTCGCTCTCAACCCAGAAACGGTGAGTGCAGGTCGGCAGGAAACAGGCGTTAAGTCGCGTCATCATTCTGGGATAGGTTCCTACCGATAACCGGACACTTGCCAGTAACGTGGCAGACTCGGGAAATGTCTATTCTCCAAAAATCAAATTAAGCTCGAGCTTGGTATGGGGTATTGGCGCCTCGTCAGGCTTTACAGCCCGGTCATCAGCAGTTCTATGTGAACTCTCAATTGCCAGGCCCAAATGCCAACACGAGATGCTCGAAAGGTGGCGTAGTATAGGCTAACTGGGCGATGTGCTGAGTCCCGAACAACAAAGATCCCCGAAGGATCGCGCATAGCGGGTTAAATCCAGCCGCGTTCGGCAAAAGAAACATACTCTCCACGCCCAATCACGATATGGTCGAGCACGCGTAAATCCATAAACTGACAACCTCTTTATTATCCGTTCAGTAATCAGTTTATCCGCTTTGCTGGGTTCAGCACAACCCGAAGGGTGGTGCTGTGCAAGGATGGGCGCCGACATTGTTATCGCTTCGCGGTAACTTTCCGAGGATGGACTTCGACGTGGTTTAGCGTACTCCAAAAAAGACGGCTATGCGTTATAACCCGGTGTTGTAAGTCAGAGCAGGATTCACCATAAAGATCTCCCGCTCCTCACCCGTGAGCTGGCTTTGTAAAACCCCGGCGTCATCTCCGGGCTGAGTAAAGGGCTTTCTGCCGCGCATTTTCACGTTGTAGTAACGCCGCGCCAGTTCAGCAATCCCCTTAACTGGGCAAATTTGGCTACGCCGATTCCATGAACACCGCTCAATTGTTCATATTCAGAGGTTAACAAGCCATCGGAGCCAATACTCCAGCATCTCTTTTGCCAGGGTTAATACATCTTTACCGCGCGTTCCAGTACGCAGAAATAGCGCCGCAGCTCGACATCCGTTAAGGCGCTAATACCAAACTTCAGCATTTTTTCGCCGCGGCATCAACAGCTGTGCATTCTTTTTCACCTTCACCTCCTTTGTGGTGCTGGCATCCTGTCATAGCCGTTCCGTTAAATCGACGGCCAGTTTTCAATCCTGGAAAGCGCCTCGCAAAGTGAATCTCAGGTGAAGGCGGCGAACAAAAGTATTGTGATAAAATCGCCAACTTCTGGTGTCACCCTACAGGAAAAATCATCATGACCGGCCGGTAAAAAAATCGTTCTCGGCGTTAGCGGGCGGTATGCTTGCCTATAAAATCCCTGAACTGGTGCATCATTTGCGCAATCGCGGGGCCGACGTCCGCGTAGCCATGACCGAAGCGGCAAAAGCCTTTATCACCCACTTAGCTTGCAGGCGGTTCTGGGTATCCCGTTTCCGACAGTCTGCTTGACCCGGCAGCCGAAGCCGCTATGGGCCATATTGAGCTGGGTGATCCGCTAATTTTCGTGATTCTCGCCCCTGCCACGGCAGATTTGATTGCCGTGTTGCTGCCGGAATGGCGAATGACCTGGTATCGACGATTTTGTTCTGGCTACACCTGCGCCTGTAGCCGTGCTCCCCGCCATGAACCAGCAGAATGTGCCGGTCCGCTGCCACGCAGCATAATTTAGAGGTGCTTGCTTCCCGTGGTTTGCTCATCTGGGGGCCAGACAGTGGCAGTCAGGCTTGTGGTGATATCGGTCCTGGACGAATGCTCGATCCGTTAACCATTGTGGATATGGCGGTGGCGCATTTTTCGCCCGTCAACGACCTGAAACATCTGAACATTATGATTACCGCCGGTCCGACGCGTGAACCGCTCGATCCGGTGCGTTATATCTCTAATCACAGCTCCGGCAAGATGGGTTTTGCTATCGCCGCCGCTGCTGCCCGTCGTGGCGCGAACGTCACGCTGGTATCAGGTCCAGTTTCACTACCGACGCCACCGTTTGTTAAACGTGTTGATGTGATGACCGCGCTGGCAATGGAAGCCGCCGTGAATGCTTCTGTACAGCAGCAAAATATTTTTATCGGTTGCGCCGCCGTGGCGGATTATCGCGCAGCTACCGTGGCCCCAGAAAAAATCAAAAAGCAGGCCACGCAGGGTGATGAATTAACAATAAAAATGGTTAAAAACCCCGATATCGTCGCAGGCGTTGCCGCACTAAAAGACCATCGACCCTACGTCGTTGGATTTGCCGCCGAAACAAATAATGTGGAAGAATACGCCCGGCAAAAACGTATCCGTAAAAACCTTGATCTGATCTGCGCGAACGATGTTTCCCAGCCAACTCAAGGATTTAACAGCGACAACAACGCATTACACCTTTTCTGGCAGGACGGAGATAAAGTCTTACCGCTTGAGCGCAAAGAGCTCCTTGGCCAATTATTACTCGACGAGATCGTGACCCGTTATGATGAAAAAAATCGACGTTAAGATTCTGGACCCGCGCGTTAGGAAGGAATTTCCGCTCCCGACTTATGCCACCTCTGGCTCTGCCGGACTTGACCTGCGTGCCTGTCTCGACGACGCCGTAGAACTGGCTCCGGGTGACACTACGCTGGTTCCGACCGGGCTGGCGATTCATATTGCCGATCCTTCACTGGCGGCAATGATGCTGCCGCGCTCCGGATTGGGACATAAGCACGGTATCGTGCTTGGTAACCTGGTAGGATTGATCGATTCCGACTATCAGGGCCAGTTGATGATTTCCGTGTGGAACCGTGGTCAGGACAGCTTCACCATTCAACCTGGCGAACGCATCGCCCAGATGATTTTTGTTCCGGTAGTACAGGCTGAATTTAATCTGGTGGAAGATTTCGACGCCACCGACCGCGGTGAAGGCGGCTTTGGTCACTCTGGTCGTCAGTAACACATACGCATCCGAATAACGTCATAACATAGCCGCAAACATTTCGTTTGCGGTCATAGCGTGGGTGCCGCCTGGCAAGTGCTTATTTTCAGGGGTATTTTGTAACATGGCAGAAAAACAAACTGCGAAAAGGAACCGTCGCGAGGAAATACTTCAGTCTCTGGCGCTGATGCTGGAATCCAGCGATGGAAGCCAACGTATCACGACGGCAAAACTGGCCGCCTCTGTCGGCGTTTCCGAAGCGGCACTGTATCGCCACTTCCCCAGTAAGACCCGCATGTTCGATAGCCTGATTGAGTTTATCGAAGATAGCCTGATTACTCGCATCAACCTGATTCTGAAAGATGAGAAAGACACCACAGCGCGCCTGCGTCTGATTGTGTTGCTGCTTCTCGGTTTTGGTGAGCGTAATCCTGGCCTGACCCGCATCCTCACTGGTCATGCGCTAATGTTTGAACAGGATCGCCTGCAAGGGCGCATCAACCAGCTGTTCGAGCGTATTGAAGCGCAGCTGCGCCAGGTATTGCGTGAAAAGAGAATGCGTGAGGGTGAAGGTTACACCACCGATGAAACCCTGCTGGCAAGCCAGATCCTGGCCTTCTGTGAAGGTATGCTGTCACGTTTTGTCCGCAGCGAATTTAAATACCGCCCGACGGATGATTTTGACGCCCGCTGGCCGCTAATTGCCGCGCAGTTGCAGTAATATGACGCCGGATGACTTTTCATCCGGCGAGTTTCTTTAAACGCCAAACTCTTCGCGATAGGCCTTAACCGCCGCCAGATGTTCCGCCATTTCCGGCTTCTCTTCCAGATAGGCAATCAGATCTTTCAGGGTGATGATAGAGATCACTTTGCAGTTGTAATCACGCTCAACTTCCTGAATCGCCGAAATCTCGCCGCGCCCGCGTTCCTGACGATCGAGCGAAATCAACACGCCAGCAAGCGTCGCGCCATTGGCCTGAATAATCTCCATCGACTCGCGAATCGCCGTTCCGGCGGTGATCACATCATCTACCAGCATTACGCGTCCTTGTAACGCGCTACCAACCAGATTGCCGCCTTCACCGTGGTCTTTTGCTTCTTTGCGGTTAAAGCAGTACGGCAGGTCCAGGTCGTGATGCTCCGCCAGTGCCACAGCGGTTGTGGTGGCAATCGGGATCCCTTTGTAAGCAGGGCCAAACAGCAGATCGAACTCAATGCCGGAATCCACCAACGCTTCAGCGTAAAAACGGCCTAACAGTGCCAGATCGCGCCCGGTATTAAACAGCCCGGCGTTGAAGAAATAGGGGCTTTTGCGCCCGGATTTCAGCGTAAACTCGCCAAACTTTAACACCTGCTTGCTAAGCGCAAATTCAATAAACTGGCGCTGATATGATTTCATGCCTTCGCTCCTCATCTTACTTTTCTACAGACAAAAAAAAGGCGACTCATCAGTCGCCTTAAAAATCAGTTTGCCAGCGCCGCCTTCTGCGTCGCTACAATGGATTCGATTCCCCCTCGGGCCAGCGCCAACAAGGTGAGTAGCTCTTCATGGGTGAACGGCTCGCCTTCTGCCGTCCCCTGCACTTCAATGATGCGCCCGTCTTCGGTCATCACTACGTTCATGTCGGTCTCTGCGGCTGAGTCTTCAACGTATTCCAGATCGCAAATTGCTTCACCGTTTACAATACCGACAGAAACTGCGGCTACCATCCCTTTCATCGGGTTGGTTTTCAGCTTGCCGTTTTCCACCAGCTTCTGTAGCGCATCTGCCAGCGCCACGCAGGCACCCGTAATCGACGCGGTACGAGTGCCACCATCAGCCTGAAGCACGTCGCAGTCCAGCGTAATGGTGAACTCACCCAGCGCTTTCAAATCTACTGCCGCGCGAAGAGCACGGGCGATCAGACGCTGGATTTCCATTGTGCGTCCACCCTGCTTACCTTTCGCCGCTTCACGAGCGTTACGGGTGTGGGTAGAACGTGGCAGCATGCCGTACTCTGCGGTGATCCAGCCCTGGCCCTGACCTTTCAGGAAGCGCGGCACGCCTTCTTCAATAGAGGCGGTACACAATACTTTGGTATCGCCAAATTCGACCAGCACCGAGCCTTCTGCATGTTTTGTATAGTTACGAGTCAGGGTAACGGGACGCACCTGATTATTGCTACGGCCTGCTGGACGCATATTGAAATCTCCGGCTTGAAACAAATGTGGCTGCGCATTATACGGACTTCCGGCGGTTATTCCTATCCTGACAAGGCATCGATGGCTATAATCCTTCCACCTCTCCTTTTATAAACAGGAACGTCTATGATCCGCAGTATGACCGCCTACGCCCGGCGTGAAATCAAGGGTGAATGGGGGAGCGCAACCTGGGAAATGCGCTCGGTAAACCAGCGTTATCTGGAAACTTACTTTCGTCTGCCGGAGCAGTTCCGTAGCCTTGAACCTGTCGTTCGCGAGCGTATTCGTTCTCGCCTGACGCGCGGTAAAGTGGAATGTACCCTGCGCTATGAGCCAGATGTTAGCGCGCAAGGTGAGCTGATCCTCAACGAAAAACTGGCTAAACAGCTGGTAACTGCCGCGAACTGGGTAAAAATGCAGAGTGACGAAGGGGACTTAATCCGGTTGAGATTCTACGCTGGCCGGCGTGACGGAGCCCAGGAAAGGGTTCGACGCCATTGCCGCTGAAATTCTCGCGGCGCTGGATGGTACGCTGGACGACTTTATTGTCGCGCGCGAAACCGAAGGTCAGGCACTGAAGCATTGATTAGCAGCGTCTGGAAGCGTCACCGCCGAAGCGGTCAAAGTCCGCTCCCATATGCCGGAAATCCTGCAATGGCAGTGTGAACGCTTGGTCGCGAAGCTGGAAGATGCTCAGGTTCAGTTGGAAAACAACCGTCTGGAGCAGGAGTTGGTTCTGCCGGCACAACGATTTACGTTGCCGAAGAAACTGGACCGCCTCGAAAGCGCATGTTAAAGAGACGTACAACATTCTGAAGAAAAAAGAGAGCCGTTGGTCGTCGTTGGACTTTATGATGCAGGAGTTCCACCGCGAGTCGAACACTCTTGCGTTGAGCTTATCAATGCCGAAGCGACAAACTCCGCGATTGAGCTGAAAGTGTTGATCAGCAGATGCGCGAGCAGATTCATAATATCGAGTAACTCGTAACACCAATTCTGACTTTTCAGCCTTCACAAATGCCGCCCACTCAAACAGAGCGGCATTTTTCTTCCCCGCAACTTCAATTCTGTTTTGCGTGCCTGCTCCAGATTTTGCGATGTTTTTTTGCCCAGCACACTGAGAACGTGAGATACTCACAACTGTATATAAATACAGTTACAGATTTACTTTCTTTGCAATCGATATCACATGGAGTGGGCAATGAACGAACATCATCAACCTTTTGAAGAGATAAAACTGATTAATGCAAACGGAGCAGAACAATGGTCAGCAAGACAACTTGGGAAACTACTGGGTTATTCAGAGTATCGTCACTTTATACCTGTATTAACGCGCGCCAAAGAGGCCTGTGAGAACAGTGGTCACACAATTGATGACCATTTCGAGGAGATCCTCGATATGGTCAAAATTGGCTCAAATGCCAAAAGAGCATTAAAAGACATCGTACTCTCCCGCTATGCCTGTTACCTGGTAGTACAAAACGGCGACCCCGCGAAACCGGTCATTGCGGCAGGGCAGACTTATTTTACTATCCAGACCCGACGGCAGGAGCTTGCTGACGATGAAGCATTTAAGCAACTTCGTGAAGACGAAAAGCGTCTGTTTCTGAGAAATGAGTTGAAAGAACATAACAAACAATTGGTTGAGGCAGCACAGCAAGCTGGGGTAGCGACAGCTACTGATTTCGCCATATTTCAGAATCATGGTTACCAGGGGCTGTATGGTGGATTAGATCAGAAAGCCATCCACCAACTGAAGGGGCTGAAAAAGAGTCAGAAGATCCTGGATCATATGGGTTCAACAGAACTGGCGGCTAATCTCTTTCGAGCTACCCAAACAGAAGAAAAACTCAAGCGGGATAGCGTGAATTCAAAACAGCAAGCTAATACCACACACTTTGACGTGGGTAGCAAGGTGAGGCAAACCATTCAGGAACTTGGCGGAACCATACCTGAGGAGTTGCCGACCCCGCAGGTCAGCATCAAGCAGTTGGAAAACAGTGTAAAAATTACAGAAGAAATAGCAGAAACTAAAAACTCTTTTGTTGATTTAGATACCGATAAGAAGCTAGGTCCAGGTGCAGTGAACACAATGGCTAAATATTGCACCTTCTTAGTTTAAACTGATATTTTTGGATGGCATCTTCTCAGACAAGAAGTCAGAAGAATGCATCTCTGCTACAGAAAATAGCGATTTCACATAACTACAAGTGATCAATTCCCCTTCACCTTAAAAATCTCAATCGTGACAATGCGCACAAATCGCTACCCTGCCAGAGAGATTTTTAGGGAGAGAACCATGCGTTACACATTTTGTATTTGGTTGGCATCACCGCCGAAGCCATGACGGGGGCGCTGGCGGCCGGACGACGGCGAACGGAAGAACATTGGCGGGAACGATCATTGAACCGCCA
Source organism: Shigella flexneri (assembly GCA_048288465.1). Lineage (GTDB taxonomy): Bacteria > Pseudomonadota > Gammaproteobacteria > Enterobacterales > Enterobacteriaceae > Enterobacter > Enterobacter flexneri_B. The sequence goes on from CP182556.1 coordinate 3,682,383, forward strand.
CCGCAATCTGGCGGAGGGTCAGTGCGCGTATTCTGCTGGCTCACCACCGCTCGGCTGGGTCAAGCACCCGGAATATGTGATTATTGTCGCTACCGCCGCAGTACTCACCACTATCGTTGCTCCTGTAACGCCTTACCTGCGCGGAGCGTTTCTGGGTGCTCGATGCGCTCTCACTGGTGGTCTTTTCTCATCATCGGGGCACAGGTTGCACCGCAGATGGGGCACGGCCCAAATCATTGCCGTTGTCGCGGCGGTAACCACCGGTGTATTTGGCGGCGTTTTGCGCGATATGTTCTGTAAACGCATTCCGCTGGTCTTTCAAAAAGAGTTGTATGCCGGTGTCTCATTTGCCTCCGCCGTGCTGTACATCGCGCTGCAACACTATGTTTCTAACCATGATGTGGTGATTATCTCCACCCTGGTATTCGGCTTTTTTGCTCGTTTACTGGCGCTACGTCTTAAGCTGGGATTACCGGTCTTTTACTACAGCCACGAAGGTCACTAAGGTTCAAAACCTGTGATCTGCTGGGCAGCCAGCCAACTGCCCAGCTTCTTGATTTGCGCATTTTCCTTCCATTCAATAACCTGTCTGGCGCGCCCAGATCCAGTCCCCGGCAGCTGCTGCCAGAACTGCTCCGTGCTAAATAAAAGTTGCGACCAGGACCGTTCATCACTGGCATTAAGCGCCGCCCGGGTTAGCGGTATTCCCATTGCCATCACCCAGCGAGTAAAAGGCTGGTTACGAGCCAGATTAAACTGATGCCATAACTGCGCACTTTTACTTTTCGCGATCCCCGGCGTGTTCTGTAATTGCTCTGGCGTTAATAAAAGCCAGGAAAAGATATGCTCAAAGCGATGAGTCTGATGCAGCGCGCGCCAACCGGCCTCACCAATGCCATCCAGCCCCAGAACCTGTTTTGACCCCAGCCAGACTAAGCGTGAAATGAACTGTTCCTGACAAACATCAGAAGCAAAGTAGCAGGTCAACGGGTTAAAGCGGTTTTCTGGTGGTGTCGGTTTTGTACGTTCTGCACCGCGCCAGACCACATCATCAATGCGAGGAATACCCTGACCGGCAAGGCTGACGAGGATCTGATCACCAGGCGCAATATCCCACTCCTGCCAGCGCCTGACGGAACCAATATTCACCCGCTGGACTTTTTTATCATCCAGCATGACAGGTGCGAGTGACGCAACCACCGATATTTTACCGCTCTTACCCACCGCAAACTGAATCGCCTTCACTTCGGCAACCTGAGCTACAGGTTGATATTTCCAGGCCACCAGCCACTCCGCCTGGCCCGGTAGCCAATGACGGGATTCGGGTTCCTTAGCCCCTCGCACAACCACGCCATCGGTGACGAAGGGTAATTTCGCTTTCCACCACTCATTGCGTACGCGCGCAACCTCATCAGCATTTTTAACCGCACGGGTATACCTCTGCGTTAGAGTAAAACCTGCGGTAGCCAGCTCCTTTAAACGATCGGTCATTAACTGCGGTCCATCCGGCCATGCCCAGACAAAAACAGCCAGTGAGTTTAGCGTGTCGCTATTCCCCTGGCGCATCATCAGGCCAGCAACTTTTGCGCGGGCATTTATTCCCCCCATTTGTTGTTGGATATGCCCCTCGCGCTGGAGAAATATTTCCCCCTGAAGCGTACTGTTGGCTAAAGGCCCGCTAACGGTTTGCAGCACAGCGGAAATTAAGCTAACTTTCTGCGTCCAGTCCTCGCCTTTCAGGCCATTACCGCGACTGATTGCTTTGTTCAGTTTCCCGTCCCGATAAACCAGGGTTACCGCAACGCCATCAACTTTTGGCTGCACCCAAAGATCGCTACGTTCTCGCATCCACAGACTTAATGCGTTTTTATCCGCCATTTTGCGTACACCCGTATGGGCAACCGGATGCATAACCGCACCATTTAAAGGCGGCATCATCACGTCGCGGGGCTCGCTCACAAAGCAGCGTTGCCACTGCGTAAGACGGGCGCTTAACTGATCGTAAACACCGTCTTCCACCTCACTTTTTCCTTCCTTCCAGTAGTCATCGTCCCACTGTTTTATTTGCTGTTGCAGGCGGGAAATTTCTTCCTGTGCTCTGGCTGGCGACCAGGCCGGACAGACCGCCCACACAGATGATTGCCAGCACAAGATACTTATTAATATCGCCATCCATACTTTCATCTTCACCTCCGCTGTAGTCAGGCTGGCAGATATACAACGTGGTGAAGGCAAAGCCGAGTGGCAAAAACGGAGTCTGCGAGGACGCTTCCTGAGAATCGTCTTTATTGCAGTAAATCACAGGCAAATGCGGAAACAGCTACGCAAAACGCAACAACTTTGCGCAAAAAGTGTGAGCAAGGGCTACGTCACATGGCCGCGCCGTGTATAATAAGCTCGTATGTAGGCTTTATTTCGCTAATCACATACGAAAGATACTCATGGCTCAAGGCACGCTTTATATTGTTTCTGCCCCCAGTGGCGCGGGTAAATCCAGCCTGATTCAGGCTTTATTAAAAACCCAACCGTTGTATGACACCCAGGTTTCTGTTTCACACACCACACGCCAACCGCGTCCTGGTGAAGTCCACGGTGAACATTATTTCTTTGTTAATCATGATGAATTTAAAGAAATGATTAGCAGAGATGCGTTCCTCGAACACGCAGAAGTTTTTGGTAATTACTATGGCACTTCGCGTGAGGCCATTGAGCAAGTACTGGCGACCGGTGTCGATGTTTTTCTCGATATCGACTGGCAGGGCGCGCAGCAAATTCGCCAGAAGATGCCGCACGCGCGGAGTATCTTTATTTTACCGCCGTCCAAAATTGAACTGGACCGCCGTCTACGCGGTCGCGGTCAGGACAGCGAAGAGGTCATTGCAAAGCGTATGGCGCAAGCTGTTGCAGAAATGAGCCATTACGCCGAATATGATTATCTGATTGTGAATGATGACTTCGATACCGCGTTGACCGATTTGAAGACCATTATTCGCGCCGAACGTCTGCGCATGAGCCGCCAAAAGCAGCGTCATGACGCTTTAATCAGCAAATTGTTGGCAGACTGAACCTGATTTCAGTATCATGCCCAGTCATTTCTTCACCTGTGGAGCTTTTTAAGTATGGCACGCGTAACTGTTCAGGACGCTGTAGAGAAAATTGGTAACCGTTTTGACCTGGTACTGGTCGCCGCGCGTCGCGCTCGTCAGATGCAGGTAGGCGGAAAGGATCCGCTGGTACCGGAAGAAAACGATAAAACCACTGTAATCGCGCTGCGCGAAATCGAAGAAGGTCTGATCAACAACCAGATCCTCGACGTTCGCGAACGCCAGGAACAGCAAGAGCTGGAAGCCGCTGAATTACAAGCCGTTACCGCTATTGCTGAAGGTCGTCGTTAATCACAAAGCGGGTCGCCCTTGTATCTGTTTGAAAGCCTGAATCAACTGATTCAAACCTACCTGCCGGAAGACCAAATCAAGCGTCTGCGGCAGGCGTATCTCGTTGCACGTGATGCTCACGAGGGGCAAACACGTTCAAGCGGTGAACCCTATATCACGCACCCGGTAGCGGTTGCCTGCATTCTGGCCGAGATGAAACTCGACTATGAAACGCTGATGGCGGCGCTGCTGCATGACGTGATTGAAGATACTCCCGCCACCTACCAGGATATGGAACAGCTTTTTGGTAAAAGCGTCGCCGAGCTGGTAGAGGGGGTGTCGAAACTTGATAAACTCAAGTTCCGCGATAAGAAAGAGGCGCAGGCCGAAAACTTTCGCAAGATGATTATGGCGATGGTGCAGGATATCCGCGTCATCCTCATCAAACTTGCCGACCGTACCCACAACATGCGCACGCTGGGCTCACTTCGCCCGGACAAACGTCGCCGCATCGCCCGTGAAACTCTCGAAATTTACAGCCCGCTGGCGCACCGTTTAGGTATCCACCACATTAAAACCGAACTCGAAGAGCTGGGTTTTGAGGCGCTGTATCCCAACCGTTATCGCGTAATCAAAGAAGTGGTGAAAGCCGCGCGCGGCAACCGTAAAGAGATGATCCAAAAAATCCTCTCGGAAATCGAAGGGCGTTTGCAGGAAGCGGGAATTCCCTGCCGCGTCAGTGGTCGCGAGAAGCATCTTTATTCGATTTACTGCAAAATGGTGCTCAAAGAGCAGCGTTTTCACTCAATCATGGACATCTACGCTTTCCGCGTGATCGTCAATGATTCCGACACCTGTTATCGCGTGCTCGGGCAAATGCATAGCCTGTACAAGCCGCGTCCGGGTCGCGTGAAAGACTACATCGCCATTCCAAAAGCGAACGGCTATCAGTCTTTGCACACCTCGATGATCGGCCCGCACGGTGTGCCGGTTGAGGTCCAGATCCGTACCGAAGATATGGATCAGATGGCGGAGATGGGTGTTGCCGCGCACTGGGCTTATAAAGAGCACGGCGAAACCAGCACCACCGCGCAAATCCGCGCCCAGCGCTGGATGCAAAGCCTGCTGGAGCTGCAACAGAGCGCCGGTAGTTCGTTTGAATTTATCGAGAGCGTTAAATCCGATCTCTTCCCGGATGAGATTTACGTTTTCACACCGGAAGGGCGAATTGTCGAGCTGCCTGCCGGTGCAACGCCCGTCGACTTCGCTTATGCAGTGCATACCGATATCGGTCATGCCTGCGTGGGCGCACGCGTTGACCGCCAGCCTTACCCGCTGTCGCAGCCGCTTACCAGCGGTCAAACCGTTGAAATCATTACCGCACCGGGCGCTCGCCCGAATGCCGCGTGGCTGAACTTTGTCGTTAGCTCAAAAGCGCGCGCCAAAATTCGTCAGTTGCTGAAAAACCTCAAGCGTGATGATTCTGTAAGCCTGGGCCGTCGTCTGCTCAACCATGCTTTGGGTGGTAGCCGTAAGCTGAATGAAATCCCGCAGGAAAATATTCAGCGCGAGCTGGATCGCATGAAGCTGGCAACGCTTGACGATCTGCTGGCAGAAATCGGACTTGGTAACGCAATGAGCGTGGTGGTCGCGAAAAATCTGCAACATGGGGACGCCTCCATTCCACCGGCAACCCAAAGCCACGGACATCTGCCCATTAAAGGTGCCGATGGCGTACTGATCACCTTTGCGAAATGCTGCCGCCCTATTCCTGGCGACCCGATTATCGCCCACGTCAGCCCCGGTAAAGGTCTGGTGATCCACCATGAATCCTGCCGTAATATCCGTGGCTACCAGAAAGAGCCAGAGAAGTTTATGGCTGTGGAATGGGATAAAGAGACGGCGCAGGAGTTCATCACCGAAATCAAGGTGGAGATGTTCAATCATCAGGGCGCGCTGGCAAACCTGACGGCGGCAATTAACACCACGACTTCGAATATTCAAAGTTTGAATACGGAAGAGAAAGATGGTCGCGTCTACAGCGCCTTTATTCGTCTGACCGCTCGTGACCGTGTGCATCTGGCGAATATCATGCGCAAAATCCGCGTGATGCCAGACGTGATTAAAGTCACCCGAAACCGAAATTAATGTTTTATGAACCCAACACGTTATGCACGCATCTGCGAAATGCTCGCCAGGCGGCAGCCTGATCTGACCGTCTGCATGGAGCAGGTCCACAAACCTCATAACGTTTCTGCGATTATTCGTACCGCAGATGCCGTTGGCGTACATGAAGTTCACGCCGTCTGGCCTGGTAGCCGCATGCGCACCATGGCTTCGGCAGCGGCGGGTAGTAACAGCTGGGTACAGGTGAAAACACACCGCACCATTGGCGATGCCGTCGCTCATCTCAAAGGCCAGGGCATGCAGATTCTGGCAACCCATCTTTCTGATAATGCTGTCGATTTCCGCGAAATTGATTACACTCGCCCGACCTGCATTTTGATGGGACAGGAGAAAACGGGCATCACGCAGGAAGCATTGGCCCTGGCGGATCAGGACATCATCATTCCGATGATCGGCATGGTGCAGTCGCTGAATGTTTCCGTTGCCTCAGCCCTCATTCTTTACGAAGCCCAGCGTCAGCGGCAAAATGCAGGCATGTACCTGCGTGAAAACAGCATGTTGCCGGAAGCAGAGCAACAACGCCTGTTGTTTGAAGGCGGCTATCCGGTGCTGGCGAAAGTCGCAAAACGCAAAGGCCTGCCTTATCCCCACGTCAATCAGCAAGGCGAGATCGAAGCTGATGCCGACTGGTGGGCTACTATGCAGGCTGCAGGGTAAGTGCCATGAAAGGTCGCCTGTTAGATGCTGTCCCGCTCAGTTCCCTAACGGGCGTTGGCGCACGCTAGTAACAAACTGGCGAAATCAACCTGCCGTACCCGTCCAGGTTTTTGTCTCCACCTTGCCCTGCGCTACGAAGATCTCGCACCCATGTCTACCCATCGGCAAGCTGCTGCCGGGCGTTTATGCCACAGTGAAGTGCTGAACTGCAATATCTCCTTCGGCGGTCGGCGTTTGATGACCTGCCGAATCGCGACGGCTCCGGCATCCTCGCCATGCGCTTTTTCAATTTCAGCGCGGCAATGAAAAATAGCCTGGCGGCGGGCCGCCGTGTACTGGCTTATGGCGAAGCGAAGCGCGGTGAATCTGGTGATGATCCAGGCGGAATACCGCATCCACGGAGATGTCGGGCGCCAGATTGCCGGGAACGCTCACGCCGGTTTATCCAACAACGGAAGGCGTAAGCGAGCCACGCTCGTAAATTAACCGACCAGGCGCTGAATCTGTTCGACACCTGCGCCATTGAAGAACTCCTGCCGCCGGAACTGTCGCGAGATGATAATGTCTGCCGGAAGCGTTGCGCACTTTGCACCGCCCGCCACCGACGCTACAGCTTCCACGAGATGTGGAAACCGGGCGGCGTCCGGCGCAACGTCGTCTGAATTGCTGGAAGAACTGCTGGCGCACGACCTCACATGTTAGCCTTACGTGCCGGAGCACAGCGTTTTCATGCCCAGCCGCTAAGCGCCGAATGACGCGCTGAAAAATAAACTCCTCAGCCGCCTTACCGTTCAAGCCAACGGGCGCCGGCACGCGTAGTGGCGGAGGAGATCGAGCACAATGGCGCTGGATGTGCCGATGATGCGTCTGGTGCAGGGCGATGTCGGTTACCGGTAAAACGCTGGTCGCCGCCCTCGCCGCGTTGCGTGCGATTGCCCACGGCAAACAGGTAGCATAATGGCGCCGACCGAATTACTGGCCGAGCAGGCGCGCGCCGACGCAGCTTCCGCAACTGGTTTGCACCGCTCAGGTATAGAAGTGGGCTGGCTGGCCGGTAAGCGGGAAAAGGTGAACAGGCTCGCGCAGGCGGAAGCCATCGCCAGCGGTGAGGTCCAGATGATTGTCGGTACACACGCAGATCTTCCAGGAACAGGTGCAGTTTAACGCCTGGCGCTGGTGATTATCGACGAACGGCGTCGTTTTGGCGTACATCAGCGTCTGGCATTGTGGGGAAAAGGCCAGCGGCGGGCTTCCATCCGCATCAGTTTGATCATGACCGCCGCGCCAAATGCCGCACGCTGGCAATGACTGCGTATGCCAATGTCGATACCTCGGTGATAAGTGGGCTCCTCCACGGCGCACGCCAGTGACTGGTCGCTATTCCTGATACCCGCCGTACCGACATCATTGACCACGTGCGCCACGCCTGCATAACTGAAGGTCGTCGGCATACTGGGTTTGTACGTTGATTGAAGAGTCGGAATTGCTGGAAGCGCGGGCGGCGGAAAACTACCTGGGAAGAGCTGAACTGGCGCTGCCAGAGTTGAACGTTGGCCTGGTACACGGGCGGTGAAACCTACCGAGAGAAACAGGCGGTGATGGCGTCGTTTAAACAAGGTGAGCTACACCTGCTGGTTCCCGCAACCGTTATTGAAGTGGCGTTAATGTGCCTAACGCCAGTCTGATGATTATCGAAAACCCGAGGGCATGGGTCTGGCGCAGGTGCCGGCTTCGCGGGCGTGTAGGTCGTGGTGCGGTGGCTTCTCACTGCGTGCTGTCTCGAACGCCGGCTCTCCAAAACCGCGCAAATTCGGCTGCAGGTGCTGGCGACGGCGACGACGGTTTTGTGATTGGCAGAAAAGTCTTGAGATTGGCGGACCGGGTGAACTGTAGGTACGCGTAGGACGGGGTAATGCTGAGTTTAAAGTCGGCGCAGTTACTGCGCAATGAGGCGATGATCCCGGAAGTTCAGCGCCTGGCACGACGTATTCACGAACGTTACCCACAACAAGCAAAAGCCCTGATAAACGCTGGATGCCGGAGACCAACGTTTACTCAATGCGTAAAGGCGGCATCGAAGCCGCCATCAGGTTACCCTACCTTCCTGCCGGATGCGATCCGCCTCAAATTTGATAAAATTGTCGATCAATGCGCAGGCCTTGATAAGCAAACGTTGTCGGCGACTTGTCTTTGTTGCGGCGGCACTTCTTCGCCGCTTGGTGGGACACCCGCAAAAATCGGCAACATCAAATAAACTAATTGCCGGCGCGTGGGCGACTCTATCGATAAAGAACACACCGACCATCGGCACCACCAAAAACACAGGTGCGACCGGCCAAAACGTTCGTGATCGCCTGCATGTTGGCGATTGCCGTTCGCATTGCACCGAGCCAAAACCACAGTAACCCGCGGCCAGCACTGCCGCATCGTAACTCACCATCATGCGCCAGGTAACGAAGATCGCATACAACGCCATGAAGATGGTCTGCCCACCAGAATCGCCAGCATCGGCAGCGCCACCGAAGCCAGCTGCCACGGTTTCGGCCCCATGAACGCCGTCGCAGGAACAACGACAAGCTTACGTTACCAGCACGGATACCGCACGCTCAAAGACGCGGTAAAAGCCCATGATTGACAGACCGTTGCTGAGAATCACGCCAACAAACAAGTCCACGGACGAAGGTCGGCAGTTCAAAAGCAGTGCCAGCCAAAAGTTGCGCAACGATTTCCCCCGCCGTCAGGCGGATGTCGCGATGAGCGCGATAGTTTCAAATCAGCGCCAAGCAGGGTGATCATCCAGGCCACATCCGGCTTTTGAAACGCCGTGGGGACTTGCCTGGTCATGGGCAAGATCATGGGGCGTGGTGGAGTGTTTCACCAGATAGCGCGCTACCGGACCGCCAATCAAGCCGCCCAGCGCCAAACCGAACATTGCACAGGCCATCGCCCACTTCCATCACATGGTGAAGCCATAACGTTCAATGAACAATTTACTCCACGCAGCGCCCGTACCGTGACCGCCGGAAAGCGTAATAAGAACCGGCCGACCGCCCCATCAGCGGATCAAGCCCTAACAGGCTAGCCATACCAATGCCAATGGCATTTTGCATGACCAACAGACCAACAACCACAATCAAGATAAACCGGCACCGCCCAGCCGGCACACGAACATGGCAATGTTGGCGTTCGGCCAATGGTGGCGAAGAAAGCCAGCATTAACGGATCGCACAGGACATGTCAAAGTTCACTTGCCAGCCCATGCTTTTTTTCAGTACCAGTAGCGCTAGCGCCACCAACAAACCACCCGCAACGGTTCCGGTATGGTGTATTTCTTCGAAAAAGGAGACGGAATGACCAACTTACACCCCGAGCAGCAACGTCAGCGTTTGCGGCGACAAGCGTTGCTAAAGTATCGAGATGAAACATAGTTACTCCTTTCTATCCGCATCACTCTTCCATACTCGTCATCTTTCATGGCGCAGTGACCTCATGAACTATGACGGGTATCGAGTTGTGTTTTCCTGGGTCAAATTCTCAGCTGTTAATGAACAAATGGCATGGATTTTAACGAAAAATACCAAAAGTTATATAAAAAAGTGCATTTATCTCATTTAAATATTTAGATGAGGATGTGGCAAAGCGTTTCTTTCTCTTTCGGTCGCTTAAAATGCCCGCTTTGCTACCACGGGATTGTTTTTGGGAATATATCCACCCTCAAGAAGTAGAAAATGCGCAACCGGTTGCGCAGCTCAAAACAGGCGAACTGATTTACCGTCTTGAAAATCGTCCACCGCTTCCTGAAACCCTGTTTGCCGCCTGTCAGCATCTGCTGGCGATGTCGTTGCGGGTGATCGCGCCAGCGCTATTAATCTGCCAGGCGCTGGTTTACCGGCACAAGACACGCAACACATTATTAGTATGTCGCTGTTTGCCTGCAGGTGTGGCATCGATTCTGGATTAAAGCCTGGGGTCCGGTTGGCTCCGGGCTGTTGTCTTTCAGGGCACCAGCTTCAACTTGTTGCCCCGCTGATTATCGGCGGTGCGCCTGAAGACCGGTGGTGTGGTTCCTACCATGATGGCGGCTTTGTTCGGCACATTGATGCTGGCAAGTTGCACCGAGATGGTGATCTGCCGCGTTCTGCATCTGGCGCGCCGCTTATTACGCCGCTGGTTTCTGGCGTTGTGGTGATGATTATCGGCCTGTCGCTGGTACAGGTGGGTTAACGTCCATTGGCGGCGGTTACGCAGCCATCAGCGGTCACACCTTCGCGCACCGAAAAATCTTCTGCTGGCAGGCGTGGTCTTAGCCTTGATTATCCTGCTTAACCGTAACGTAACCCTTACTTACGCGTGGCCTCACTGGTAATTGCGATGGCGGCCGGATATGCGCTGGCGTCGTTTATGGGCATGTTGCCAGAGCGACGAACCGATGACGCAGAACTGATTATGGTGCCGACGCCGCACTATTACGGTCTTGGCATTGATGGAGTCTGCTGCTGCCGCTGATGCTGGTCTTCTGATCACTTCGCTGAAACCATCAGCGATATCACGGCGACCTCTGACGTTCCGAACAGCCGGTGTCCGGTCCGCTGTACATGAAACACCTGAAGGTGGCGTGTTGGCAAACGGCCTGAACTCGTTTGTTTGGCGGTGTTTAACACCTTCCGAACTCCTGCTTCGGCAAAGCGACGGAGTGATCCAGTTGACTGGTGTTGCCAGCCGCTATGCGGTTTTGTCGTCGCGCTGATGTGATCGTATAGGGTCTGTTCCCGGCAGTGAGCGGTTTTGTACAACACATTCCAGAACCGGTTCTGGGCGGCGCAACGCTTGTAATGTTTGGCACCATCGCCGCCTCCGGTGTGCGTATCGTCTCTCGTCAGCCGCTGAACCGTCGGGCGATTCTGATTATCGCGCTGTCGCTGGCGGTTGGTCTGGGCAGTCTCGGCGGCCGCTGATTTTGCAGTTTGCCCCTGAATGGCTAAAAACCTCTCTCCTGCGGGATCACCGCGGGCGGTATTATTGCCATCGTGCTGAATCTGATTTTCCCGCCGGAAAAACAGATTGACTGGGCGGCGGTGGTGATTACCACCGCAGTCTCACCTCTTTCACCATTCCCGCCTTGAGGATTGCGCGTAAATCGTGCATGACTCCCTTATGTGCATTTCACGGGATGGGAGACCATGAAATTTATTGGGAAGCTGCTTCTCTACGTTCTCATCGCTCTGTTCGTGGTGATCGCTGGCCTCTATTTTCTTCTGCAAACCCGCTGGGGAGCAGAACGTAGCAGACATGGGACTCCGGAGTAGCGACTATCATCTGGCCTTGGGGCGATCGATCACCGTTTTTCCGCGCCATCTCATATCGTGCTGGAGAATGTCGCGTTGCGTCGTGATGGCCAGCCCGCGACCCTGGTGGCCAGAAGTCTCGACATTGCGCTAAGTAGTCGGCAACTGACCGACCCACGCCATGTCGATCCATCCTGCTGGAACGGGACGCTGAATCTCACCGACCAGACCGCACCGCTACCGTTCAAAGCCAAATCGTCTGGACTGCGTGATATCGCGTTAATAGCCCGATCACGAATGGAAATTGACCGCGCAGCGGGTAAATGCGGCGTGGTTCCGTGGTCACCAGAAGCCGGTGAAGTGCTGGGTACGAAGGCGCAGATTCGGTTAGTGCCGGATCGCTTTCGCTCAATGATGTTCCTGCCACCAATGTACTGATTGAAGGCAGTATTGGTAACGATCGCGTTACGCTGACTAACCTGGTGCCGACATCGCGCGGGACATTAACCGGAACGCGCAGCGTAACGCCGACGGCAGCTGGCAAGTGGAAAACCTGCCCATGGCGGATATCCGTCTACAAAGCGAAAGAGCGCCAGCCGACTTCTTTGCGCCATTACGCTCTGTCCCGTCGTTGCAGATTGGTCGCCTGGAAGTGATCGATGCTCGTTTGCAAGGTCCGGACTGCGGCGGTGACCGACCTCAATCTCAGCTTGCGCAACATGACCTTCAGTAAAGATCGACTGGCGGACAAAGGCGAACTGAGATCAACGCTGGCGAGTTGGTCTGGTTCGCTCCGTTCCTTTGACCTTTATAAACGCGGAATTTTCCCCGCAGGGCGTAGCGCTGCGCCATCTCACCACCGGCTGGGAAGGGGGTATGGTGGCAGAACGTAGGGAACTGGCTGCATAACGGGAGAACGACGATCCTTCCGATGATGCGGCAATTGCCGGGCTCGAATATACCTTGCCGAAAAACTGGCAACAGTTGTGGATGGAAACGACACCCGGTTGGTTAAACGGCCTGCAACTGGAGGATTTAAGAGCCAGCCGCAATCTGATCATTGATATCAACCTAGCTTCCCGTGGCGGCTCACCACGCTCGATGGTTGCGTGCCAACCTGACACTGGTTGCCGAATCATCAATGGGGCGTCTGGAGTGGCTCGGCGAATCTGAATGCCGCCGCCGCGACGTTCAATCAGCTGCTGATGTTCGTCGCCCGTCGCTGGCGCTGACCGCCGACAGCAGGCGCGGTGAATATCAGCAAACTGAGTGCATTGCTGAAAAAGGCATTCTGGAAGCCACGGCCAGTGTCACAAACCCCACAACGTCAGACCCATATCAGCCTGAATGGACGCGGTGTGCCGGTAAATATGTAGCACAATGGGGATGGCCTAAATTACCGTTGACTGGCGACGGCGATGCTCAGCTTCCCGCCAGTGGGGATGGTCGGGCCGATGCCCGCTGAAACCTACGGTTAGCGGGCGATGCCCTGCCGTGAACACCGCAAAGCAGCAAGTGACTCAAACCATGAATGCTGGCATCGTTTCCAGCGGTGAAGTTACATCGACGGAGCCGGTGCGGTGAACGTTCGATCTACCGCCGGGTACGACAAGCATACCGAGCATTGCCGTGATCAATTACAACGTAATTGTCAGCGCATTCCCTTGAGGCTTCACCACCAGCCCCTCCTCACTTTCAGCCTGCGAACCGTCTTGCAGACCATTACTTTCACAACATTGCGCAGGCACCATGTCCAGTTCTTCGCCTCGCCCGCACCAGTCACAGTAATCGTGTTGCCAGTACGTGCTGCTTTTAAAGTAAAGATCACCAATCCGTCAGCAGCGGGCACTTCACAGACGGCTTCATGCCCGTCTTGCAGATTAAAGATGTGGAGATGCCGTGCCTTAGTGCCACACGTAATCGGGACATTTATAATAGTTGTTGCCGGCGCCAGTAGAGTGTTATCACGCACATAAACGGGCAGACTCAGGAAGCCGTGCTGCTGTTTATGCCAGCGACTACCGTCGAGTTCATCGTTGTGCCACAGGTGTGTCCAGCGACCTTGCAAGGTAAACTGCACATCGCCCGCTTCAGTGAACACCGGCGCAACCATCACGTTGTCGCCTAACATGTATTGACGGTCAAGGTAATCACAAGCCGGGATCGTCCGGGAACTCCATCGTCATGGCCCGCATCATCGGCGTACCCGCGTTCGCACGCGCAGCTTCACGCGTACAGATACGGCATCATGCGGCATTTCAGTTGCGTGAAGAGCGCACAGCATCACAGGACTCATCATGGTCGGCCCACGGCACACGATAAGATTTGCTACCGTGTAAACGGCTATGAGCTGGAGAGCAAACCAAACGCGCACCAGCGTTCTAAACGTGCCGCGGAGCGGTGTTTCAAAGCCGCCGATATGGTGGCTGCAGAAGCCAAAACCTGAAAGGCCGATCGACAAACCACCGCGCAGGCTTTCCGCCATTGATTCGTAGTTAGCGCGTAACAATCGCCAGCCCAGTGTACCGGGAAGTTCTGCGCACCGACGGAGGCCGAGCGGGCAAAGCAGACGCTTCTTCCTCACCAACGGTGTCCTTGAGCACATTTCCACACCAGTTACGTTGTAGATGTACGCATAATGGTTATGCATTTTCTGCGATCGGAACCGTCAAACCACTGAACATCAGTTCGGATGGTTCCGCCAAAGTCGGTCTTAAAGCAATCAACGCCCATCGCGACCAGCACTTTCAGTTTGTCGGCGTACCATTTGCAGGCATCCGGATTGGTAAAGTCATAAATCGCCAGACCTGGCTGCCATTTATCCCACTGCCATAGCGAACCGTCCGGGCGTTTGAGTAATATCGCCTTTCTCTTGTAACTCTTTAAAGACGGGGGGATTTTTGACCAATATCAGGGTTAAATCCAGACGCAGATTTTTCAGCCCTTTCGCTTTCAGGCGGCGGAGGATCATCCCTTCCGGGTCAGGGAAAATCAGCGGGTCCCACTCGAAAATCGCACCACTGGAAGGCTGCTTCATCCAGAAACAGTCAAAGTGGAAAACATGCAGCGGCAGATTGCATTCCGCCATACCATCGATAAAGCTCTTTACCGTCGCTTTCAGTCGTGGTTGGTGGTAAATGAAGTGGTTAGCCGCAGGCCGAAGGGCCCGCGCGGGCGGCGGCGCCGGACGGAGGACCAGTGAAGCGGGTATAACGATCAGTACCGCTTTGGGCTGGGCCATCAATAACAAAGTATTGGAGATATCACTCTGAACGCTGAACTCCGCTGTGGAGACTTTCTCCGATCCCACTTCAAAAGAGACACACTGGGGATGATTGACCAGTACCCCATAACCACGGTTAGTCATGTAGAACGGGATATTTTTATACGCCTGTTCAGTACTTGTGCCGCCGTCCCGGTTCCAGGTCTCTACCGTCTGGCCATTGCGCACCAGGGCAGTAAAGCGCTCTCCCAGACCGTAAACTGTTTCGCCAACGCCAAGATCAAGCCGCTCAAACATATAATTGCGTTGATTATTCGTGTCCTGCACGTAGCCATTATTTTTCACCTGACTACCGGTAATACGTTCGCCGTTGCGCAGAAAATCCAGTGACCAGAACTCACCTTTGCTGACACGCGCGCTTAAGTTGCCACTTTTAAACTCAGCATAACGTTCTGTGTTTTCGATTGTGACCTTCACGTCCTGCAAAATATTGAGCGGATAATGAGGACCGTTATTCAGCGCCCCCTGAAAATGCTCAATCCGCACACCGACAATACCTTCCTGTGGGGAGAAAAAGCGCAGCGTAAATAAAGGCGTATCAAGCTGCCAGGTACGTTCACGCACATCACGGGGGGCAGCATAGACCACCATTTCATTATCCTGCTGTTCAACCTCGAATACCTGAAGCGGGTGAATCAAATTGAGGCCAGGTTGAATCAACCAGTTTCCATCGCTAATTTTCATTGCCGTTCCTTAGTTCTGCACTTCTTGAGAGGTGAATTGTTGCTGGCAACGGCGTTTACCCTGAGCCAGCTGTTCCATAACGGTTTTCAGATTGTGCGTCGTGAGTGAGTAGTAGCGTTTAGCGATAATCGCGCTCAGCAAATAACAGATCGCCGGAACAATCGTGAATAGCGCAATAATGATGCTAATCGTGGCGCTGTTCTGCGCTTTTTCTGCCGCATCATATCCGCCATAAGCCAGCATCCAGCCGATAAGAGCGCCGCCGAAGGCCAACCCCAGTTTGAGCACAAACAGCGTGCCAGCAAAACTGATCCCGGTCAGGCGTTTACCATTGCACCACTCGCCGTAGTCGACGGTATCGAACATCATTACCCACTGGATAGGTGTCACCAGTTGATGCAACACACCAATCACGAAGATGAAGACAAACATAGTGATGCTGGCCTGCATGGGAACAAAGAACATCGCGAGGCTAATCACTGCCAGCAGGGCGTTCGTCCACCAGAAGATAGTGACTTTACATTTCCAGTCGGTCAGAGGTTTTGCCAGTGCGGAACCAATCAGGTTACCCACGCAATAAGTGGTGAGAAAAGCGACAAACACTTCCGGCGTGCCCAAAATCCATGTGACGTAATACATCATCGCCCCACCGCGTACGCACACCGCCAGGATATTGAAAATGGTTAGTAAACCGACAATCCGCCACTGGTCGTTTTGCCAGATATCACGTAAATCTTCCCGCATAGACGTTGTTGTAGGTGGTGCTTCAACGCGTTCTTTAGTGGTGAAGAAACAAAATGCCAGCATCATGAATGCCACCACGGAAAGGACCACGATACCGCCCTGGAAACCGAGTGGTTTATTATCACCGCCAATTAAATTAACCAGTGGCATCATCAGAACAGTAGAAAGCATGCCTCCCGCGGTCGCCAGCACAAAACGCCAGGATTGCAGCGAGATACGCTGAGTCGGGTCATTGGTGATTACACCACCCAATGCGCAGTAAGGGATATTGACGACGGTATAAAGTAAGGTAAGTTAGGGTGTAAGTAATTGCTGCATAGATCATTTTGCCGTTCATACTGAGATCTGGCGTGCTATAGGCCAGTACACAGACGATCCCGAATGGCAGTGCGCCAAACAGTACCCACGGACGAAATTTACCCCAGCGAGAGCGCGTTCGATCGGCCAACAACCCCATGCAAGGATCGGAAATCGCATCCAGTGCACGAGCGACCAAAAACATGGTTCCGACAAATCCGGCAGGAATGCCAAAAATATCGGTATAAAAGAACATCATATATAACATTACGTTATCGAAAATAATGTGGCTGGCGGCGTCTCCCATGCCATAACCAATTTTCTCTTTAACGGACAACACTTCACTCCTCATCTGCTTTTCCTTGATGCTATAGGGGTGCTGAGACCGATAACGCATTTTGTAAACCATCCCTGTGAGAGCGAATATTCCGATATCTGGTTATTAATTTATGATTCTTGTTTTATGTGATCGTGGTAGCGTTAATTCCGCTCATATATCATTGTAAAATATGGGTTTTATATAAATTATAATGCTTTCGTGATAATACGCTGCGTTTATTAGGCGGAAAAAACTGATCTGGGGGATGTAGAAACTCAAGGAAGTAGCTATAATGCGCCCCGCCTCCATGTAGCAATCGAGGCGCGGAAGATCGTCGTCTCCGGTGAGGCGGCTGGACTTCAAATCCAGTTGGGGCCGCCAGCGGTCCCGGGCAGGTTCGACTCCTGTGATCTTCCGCCAGTTTACCTCTTCTGAACTCTCCCAATGTCAATAAATCTCTTCTAATCCCTTGTATATCAGTATTTATTTGTATCCTGAGGTCAACCTACTTCACCCCGTATCAAGTTTCTTTTGGGGGTACTTTAGGGGGTGTTATTTCCTATTGAAATACAAGCACCCCCATAATAGGAAAAATGTGATACATAACAACGGCTTTTAACAATATCTTTGTTATACAAGGGGTGTATTGGGGGTATCAGGTTAGTTACTGGCAGAAATCCCCCTCAGGAACATGAATTCATCAAAAGCCGGAGGATGTCATGGCATTAACGATATCAAAGTGAAAACCGCAAAACCCAAAGACAAACCCTATAAGCTTGCTGATGGCGGCGGTATGTATCTACTGATTAACACTAATGGTTCTAAATACTGGCGCATGAAGTACCGCTTTGCTGGTAAAGAAAAGATGCTTTCTATTGGCGTATACCCCGATGTAACGCTAGCCGATGCTCGCGAGAAACGCAGTGAAGCCAGGAAACTCCTCGCTGCTGGAGGCGATCCAGGGGAGGCAAAAAAGGAAGAAAAAATCGCGCAGCAAATGAGTCTGAAAAATACGTTCGAGGCTATTGCTCGCGAATGGCACCAGTTAAAAGCTGATCGGTGGTCATTACGCTATCGTGATGAAATCATTGATACCTTTGAAAAAGACATTTTTCCCTACATTGGCAAGCGCCCTATTGCCGAAATCAAACCAATGAAGTTACTGGAAGCACTGCGTAAAATGGAAAAACGTGGAGCTCTGGAGAAAATGCGCAAGGTCCGCCAGCGCTGTGGTGAGGTGTTCCGCTATGCAATTGTTACTGGCCGGGCAGACTATAACCCAGCCCCCGATCTTGCCAGTGCTTTAGCTACACCGAAAAAAGTACATTTTCCCTTTCTTACTGCTAATGAACTTCCCCACTTCCTCAACGATCTGGCGGGTTATACCGGAAGTATAATCACTAAGACAGCTACTCAGATCATTATGTTAACCGGCGTACGAACACAAGAACTGCGTTTTGCACGCTGGGAAGATATCGATTTTGAGACAAAATTGTGGGAGATCCCGGCAGAAGTAATGAAGATGAAGCGACCTCATATTGTGCCGCTCTCTGAGCAGGTCATTATGCTATTTAAGCAGCTTGAACCAATCTCAAAACATCATCCCCTAGTCTTTATCGGTAGAAATGATCCCCGCAAACCAATTAGTAAGGAAAGCATTAACCAAGTAATTGAATTACTTGGATATAAGGGAAGACTCACAGGGCACGGTTTCAGACACACCATGAGTACAATTCTGCATGAACAAGGCTTTAATTCCGCCTGGATTGAAATGCAGTTAGCTCATGTGGATAAAAATTCCATCAGGGGTACCTATAATCATGCCCTGTATCTCGATGGCCGCCGTGAAATGATGCAATGGTACGCTGATTACATTGATTCACTCTCCAGCCGGGAAAGTTAAGTCAGAAATACTTTTCCCTGATGTTTTCCTCAATTAAGTATTTTATCCTCTGGCCTACAAGGCTGGAGGATTTTTGTTATTATATTATTTTTTTGCGTCTTCAAACTTATTACAAAAACATAATTAAAAACAAATTGACATTTTTAAATTGGCAATTACAAAATACAGCCTTGCAGTTATTTCGATACCTTTAGCAAAGGAATAGTTGATTCAGATATAATTTAGCATTTCAATCATCTGACATCATTATAAAAAATGAGATTCACATAAAGATAAAATTATTGTTCTCAAGGAAAGCATGAAGGGGCTTCGTAAGCAATATTCATTCGGTGCCAAGACAGGACTTGATACACAGAATCTCAACTTTTATGCTCTCAGACTATATCACCACATGTTTTACAGGCTCAGAAAATGAACGATAGATTATGCTTTGAAGTGCACGATAACAAGGGTTATTTCGTATTTCCGGATACCTGGTTTGGCCCATTGCTGGGGGAGTTTGAAGAAGTGCTTGATGCATACGACGCTGATGAAATCAGCGAGACGAGTTACATCAACAAACTCCGACGCCTTGCTCAACGGGAGCCGGACTTTATTGATATACACGCTCATCTGGCATATGCATTTCTGGAACAGAATGCCCCGCGTAAGGCACTGAACGCCGCTCTTAAAGGACTGGCGGCAGGTAATCGTATCATCCCGGAAAGTTTCTGTGGTGAAATAATCTGGATGCATCCCGAAAACCGGCCTTATCTGCGCGCGCTTTATGCAGCAATTCTCGCAAATGTGCACTTACAGCGCCATCAGGATGCGGTTATGCTCACTGATAAAATACTGGCATACAATCCTGAAGATAATCAGGGGGCTCGCTGGTTGTTGGGTTCAGAGCTGTTACGCACCGGCGATCATGAGCGAGCCTTCAGTGTACTGAAAGAGCATGCTGATGAATTTTCACCTTACTGGTATGAACTCGGTCTCCTGCATTTTCTGAACGGGGAACATGTTAAGGCCGCCACAGCTTTTCGCCATGGCTTTGCCACAAACACTTACATCGCAGAAATGCTGTGCGGAAATCTGCATCCATTTCCACTTGCTGTGTGGCATGACTTCTCCGGCTCTCTGGATACGGCAGAAGATTACTATGCAACATACTCACCATTATGGGGACAATATCCGGAAGCATTGCTGTTTGTAAACTGGCTCTATAACCATTCCTCCGTGCTGCATGAACGATCAGAAATCATTAAATGCGCCGAAATGCTGATTCAGGAAGATGATTTCGAAATATGCGAAAGTATTTTAAGACAGCAGGAGCACCTGTGGAAAAGAATTGACAAGACACTTTCTGAGGAAATTGTACAGAAATGCAGAAATATGAACGGTGAATATATCTGGCCCTGGATATTGCCCTTTTCCGCAGCAGGGATGAAACATTCAAGCATCCAGTATCAGTAGATATTGCATTAGTGTAACTTTAAAACAAGTAATAATTTATTATCCAATAATAACACTGTGTTCCTTCCCCAGGTGATTACCCTGGGGTTATTTTCTGAAAGTTTCCTTTGCAAAAGGATAGCGTTGTAAATTACTTTAACGAATTACTCCATGAACTCATTAAAGTTCTTTCGTAATACTTTATCGTCAAACACGTTATAGCTGGCATCAAAAACCACAGATTTACCCTGCCAGCGGGTAATCCCCTCCTCTGGCGTTTTCGGTTGAACTGGTATCCCCGTCCAACACAGGCAGCCATTATAAACAGTAAAAAATTGTATTCGCTGTTATGAAATCAATAGTCCTGACGTACTGTTGAATGTGCTTGTGTTCTGAACCTCGTACAACCAGTACATTTGATATCGAATTATAAACAAAACATTGCATCCAACTTTTTTAATATGGACAATAGTTGTCCATACGGTGGTTTTATATTCGATAAATCAATGGATTTCATTGAGTCACAGGACTGGTAATGGATGAAAATGCTTTAAGGTTTGCCTCATACTGGCGCAACTCGCTTGCAGATGCTGAGTCAGGAAAGGGCTGTTTTGAACGGAAAGACGCCCAAAATTTCACTCACTGGCATGGGATAGCGGCGGGACGTCTTGACGAAGCGATTGTCAATAAATTTTTTAAGGGAGAAAAAGACGATGTCGAAACTGTCAATGTCATCTTACGCCCAAAAGTTTATTTCCGGTTACTGCAGCATGGTAAGGACCGTTCCGCAGGCACGCCTGATATTGTTACACCGATAGTGACGCCAGCCTTGCTAAGCCGTGAGGGTTTTTTATATCCGACGCCAGCGACCTCCATTCCCAGAGACCTGCTTGAACCTTTGCCAAAAGGAGCATTTTCGATTGGTGAGATTGGGCAGTATGACAAATACAAGACGACCCATACTGATCCTACCCACGTAATGTGGACACGGCCCTAAGCGAGATTATGGTTTTCAAATTGTTCCGGGCTGAGACCGCCACAGGCACTGTGACGACGCCAGCGATTGTAATCACACTCGATATAATTAAACACCGTTGCCCGCATTATTTCCCGGCTGCTAAAGCGTTCCCCGTGGATACATTCCACCTTCAGCGAATGAAAGAAGCTTTCCACACAGGCATTGTCATAACAGTAGCCTTTCGCACTCATACTGCCACGCAGGTTGTGTCGCTTCAGCATTGCCTGATAATCCCCTGAACAGTATTGACCACCACGGTCCGTATGAACAATGACGCTTTCCGGGCGTCTTCTCCGCCACAACGCCATTTGCAGTGCATCACAGGCCAGTTGTGCTGTCATTCGCGGTGACATCGACCAGCCAATGACGGCGCGTGACCACAGGTCGATGACTACTGCGAGATACAACCAGCCCTCATCGGTACGCAAGTACGTGATGTCACCCGCCCACTTCTGGTTTCGGGCCACTGGCGCTGAAGTCCTGCTCCAGCAGATTCTCCAATACGGGCAGGCCATGTGCACGGTAGCTGACCGGGCTGAACTTCCGGCTGGCTTTCGCCCGCAGCCCCTGACGACGCAGGCTGGCGGCAATGGTTTTAATATTGAACTCCGGCAGTTCGTCAGCAAGGCGGGGAGCACCGTATCGCTGCTTTGCCTCAAAGAATGCCTTATGGACAGCGGCATCGCAGGTGAGCCGAAACTGTTGGCGCAGGCTCATCTGGTGACGACGCCTGAGCCAGACATACCAGCCGCTGCGGGCAACCCGAAGTACACGACACATCGCTTTGATGCTGAACTCTGCCCGATGATTTTCGATAAAGACATACTTCATTTCAGGCGCTTCGCGAAGTATGTCGCGGCCTTTTGGAGGATGGACAGTTCCTCAGCCTGCTCCGCCAGTTGTCGTTTAAGGCGGACATTTTCAGCGGCCAGTTCGCTTTCGCGCTCTGACGAACTCATTTGTTGCTGCTGTTTACTGCGCCAGGCATAAAGCTGAGATTCATACAGGCTGAGTTCACGGGCTGCGGCGGCCACACCGATGCGTTCAGCGAGTTTCAGGGCTTCGTTACGAAATTCAGGCGTATGTTGTTTACGGGGCTTCTTGCTGATTGATACTGGTTTTGTCATGAGTCACCTCTGGTTGAGAGTTTACTCACTTAGTCCTGTGTCCACTATTGGTGGGTAAGATCACCCTCCATTAAAACTAAAACGGGCGCTTTCTGATATATCATCTGTAAGCGCAGTAATACCATTAGTAGCACCTCGCGCATTGATTATTGAATATTATAACTGGAATGTTATATTTCTTGTTATGATGCTGTTCAGTATTATAATAATGTTATTATCACCAAAGATAACTCATGCAAATGAGAAAGTAATATGTCAAAACAGTGCATCCTTTGTGACCAAAGAGTTTATCTGCGGCACTATACTTGTCTCATTAATACTCAGTTCTCTATTTTGCTACATATCAATATCACCATCAATTTTCATGCATACTTATGGCCTGAGTACTTTTAGTTACTCAATTATTTTCTCCTTCTCAGTTTTATTTTTCATAATCGGAAATCAATTATCAAAGATTGAAAAATTATCCAACCTATGGTTTTTATTACCCAATAGCCAATTTTATCGCATTACAAATAAATGGTTCAAAAACAGGATTTGCCGCATCTATTACAGGTTTTACTCAAACAATAAGCGCTGGTACAATCAGTTTCCTGTCAGTAACCGTAAGCGACAACGGTGTTGGTCCCGGAACTACTTTAGGTCTTGGTTCACTAATAACTTCATTACTGTCAATAGCCGTAATCGCCATTGCAGGAAATAATAAAAAGTAAGTGTACTCTGACTGCGTATGTATCTACTTGAACCGCCCCGGTTTTCCTGGAGAGTGTTTTATCTGTGAACTCAGGCTGCCAGATCATCGTTTCCGATGGAAGCATAATAAGCTTTTTCTGCTTCTGCCGGAGGGATGTGGCCCAGCCTTTCCAGCAATCGTCGATTGTTATACCAGTCCACCCACGTTAGTGTGGCCAGTTCCACTTCTGCACGGTTTTTCCAGCTCTTACGGTGTATTACCTCCGCTTTGTAAAGACCATTGATGCTCTCCGCCATCGCGTTGTCATACGAGTCGCCTGTACTTCCTGTTGATGCCAGTAATCCGGCTTCCTTAAGCCGCTGTGTGTAGACCAGCGATACATACTGAGAACCTTTATCACTGTGATGGACCGTGCCGGACGGTCGACGGGCCCATAACGCCTGCTCCAGTGCATCCAGCACGAATGTCGTTTCCATGGACGATGAGACCCGCCACCCCACGATGTATCCGGCAAACACATCAATGATGAACGCCACATAGACGAAGCCCCGCCATGTGCTGACGTAAGTAAAATCAGCCACCCACAGCTGGTCAGGTCGTTCTGCCACGAACTGACGGTTTACGCGGTCGCCTGCGGCAACGGCTTTCCGGCTGATGGTCGTACGGACCTTTTTACCCCGGAGAACACCGGCAAGTCCCATAACCGCCATGAGACGTGCCACAGTGCATCTGGCCACTCTGATACCTTCCCGTAACAACTGACGCCAGACTTTACACCGTATACCTTGTGATTTTCATCGTATACGCGCTGTATCTCTTTCTTCTGCCAGTCATCGCGCTGCGCACGGGCACTGCGTTTATCCGGATGATGTCGCTGTTGCTGACAGTGGTAATACGTTGACGGGGCAATATGCAGTTCGCTGCATAGCGGTCCGACCCCGTACTGCTCACGCAGCTTATCCAGCAGTGGCATCATTTTTTCCAGAGGCGGTCGAACTCCGCCTTCGCAAAATAAGCGGAAGCCTGGCGAAGGATATCGTTACTGCGGCGCAGTTCACGATTTTCACGCTCCGGCTCTTTCAGACGCTGACGTTCAGCGGTGGTGAGCCCTCCATCACCGCCCCCGGTATCCCGCTCATGCTGGCGAACCCAGACACGCAGAGTCTCCGGCGTACAGCCAATCTTTGGAGCAATGGAACAAATTGTCGCCCATTGTGAGTCATATTCGCCCTGACTTTCCAGAACCATACGGACTGCCCGTTGACGGACTTCGGGGGAAAAACGAGTATTTTTAGTCATCCTGTTTACCTCTTTCTCAGGAAGTTTAGTCTCCAGGATTCCCGGGGCGGTTCAACTTTGTGTAATGCAGGTGTCTATTGAAAATAATTCTTTTCGTGGGCATCTGTTGTATAAAATAAAAAATTATCGTAAGTACTCTATCTGCGATGTCTTGTGAAAATTATCCTGTCTGGCAACAATCGCGTCCATCTGTATTAATGGACGCGAACGATGAACTCTCAAACAACACTAGATATCACCGGCTTTCGCACTTATTTGCCAGAATCATTACGTCTCAGATTCGACGAGCAACTATCTGTCCGGGCTATCGCACAGCAGTTAAGACTCAGTTATTCCCCCATTCACAATCTCTTTCAACGAATTAACGCCTCAGGTATTGTCTGACCATGACCCGAGTCCCTTTCATTCGCCCAACCGATACCATACTTTATGCCAACAGAAAGAATGAATGAACCGCGCCTAAAATCAGCGAGGACACATGGCACAAAGTGCGACATGTCTCACATTTAACCCCAGTGGGGGCAACAAGTATAAAACCGTTTTTTGATTAAGTGGTCGAATATGAAAAGGGGAAGGTTTATGTGAAAAATACCTGTGTTTTCTTTGAAAACACACAACAGTATCAGGTTATTTATGTTTATACAGTGCGTTCCAAACTGACCTGAATAATTACGCAAGTTGCAACAATAAAACATTTTTGCCGTAGTGTGAGGTACTCCGGTAAATTGCTTTCCCGGTGCAGACAATGACTAACGAAGAACTACAGGCAATCGCATTATCCATGCTTGAGCGCCAGCGCGAAAAAGTACACCAGCAACGAGAGTCTTTGCTTAACCCATCTCCATTCACCAGGCCAAAACGATTGGAGCTTGAAGCATTCTTGGACAAATACCCACGGCGGCTTAAATCAGGCAAAACCAGACCACCAGGCTGATAGCTCACAGTTTGTTCTCCGATTCAATAAAACGGATAAGAACCATCAGCGCGGTAGTGGATTTGCCCCTATATTTCCAGACATCTGTTATCACTTAACCCATTACAAGCCCGCTGCCGCAGATATTCCCGTGGCGAGCGATAACCCAGCGCACTATGCGGATGCCATTCGTTATAATGCTCGAACGCCTCTGCAAGGTTCTTTGCTGCCGTTAACCCGTCTGGTTTGGGCATGATACTGATGTAGTCACGCTTTATCGTTTTCACGAAGCTCTCTGCTATTCCGTTACTCTCCGGACTCCGCACCGCCGTGTTCTTCGGTTCAAGTCCCAACATCCGGGCGAACTGGCGTGTTTCATTAGCCCGGTAGCATGAACCATTATCCGTCAGCCACTCCACTGGAGACGACGGAAGATCGTTGCCGAAGCGGCGTTCCACCGCTCCCAGCATGACGTCCTGTACTGTTTCACTGTTGAAGCCGCCGGTAGTCACCGCCCAGTGCAGTGCCTCACGATCACAGCAGTCCAGCGCGAACGTGACACGCAGTCTCTCTCCGTTATCACAGCAGAACTCGAACCCGTCAGAGCACCATCGCTGATTGCTTTCTTTCACGGCCACTCTGCCTGTATGTGCCCGTTTCGATGGCGGTACAGCAGGTTTTCGCTCAAGCAACAGCGCATTCTGGCGCATGAGCCGGTAAACACGTTTGGCATTGATCGCAGGCATACCATCAAGTTCTGCCTGTCTGCGAAGCAGCGCCCATACCCGACGATAACCATACGTGGGCAGCTCTCCGATAACATGGTGTATACGGAGAAGCACATCCGTATCATCAGTGTGACGACTGCGGCGGCCATCCATCCAGTCATCGGTTCGTCTGAGAATGACGTGCAACTGCGCACGCGACACCCGGAGACAACGGCTGACTAAGCTTACTCCCCATCCCCGGGCAATAAGGGCGCGTGCGCTATCCACTTTTTTGCCCGTCCATATTCAACGGCTTCTTTGAGAAGTTCATTTTTCATCGTTTTCTTGCCGAGCAGGCGCTGGAGTTCTTTAATCTGCTTCATGGCGGCAGCAAGTTCAGAGGCAGGAACAACCTGTTCTCCGGCGGCCACAGCAGTAAGACTTCCTTCCTGGTATTGCTTACGCCAGAGAAATAACTGGCTGGCTGCTACACCATGTTGCCGGGCAACGAGGGAGACCGTCATCCCCGGTTCAAAGCTCTGCTGAACAATTGCGATCTTTTCCTGTGTGGTACGCCGTCTGCGTTTCTCCGGCCCTAAGACATCAATCATCTGTACTCCAATGACTAGTCTAAAAACTAGTATTAAGACTATCACTTAAATAAGTAATACTGGTTGTCTGGAGATTCAGGGGGCCAGTCTAGGTAGCGTAAGGCACTACAGCGCATTGCTTTACGAGTAATAACAATGGATTTATCACCAGAAGACGCAAAGTTTTTACGAGAACTGCAACACCGTATGCTCAGAGAAGCCATTATCGAACAGCAAACGGGCATGAGCGCCATAGACCCATTGCGATACAAACGGGCCTCATCTCCTTTAGTTGACGACAATTCCAATGCGGATAAAACACGTCCACCACACTGATTACATTTTTCATTAGCACAGTGGTGTGATGCAGCATACGAGGAAAACCGGATGAATGAGAACAAAATAAAAAGGCTGGAGCAACTGTTACAGGCACGCCAACGGGAGTTTGCCACTAAATGGGGACGTGCCGCGCTGCCACATGAACGCCTAACCTATTTTCCACTTGAAGACCTCATTAAAAATAATGGCAAAAAAATCAGGTCTGATAAGAAACACTTCTTAGAATGCAATGAAGACAAATAACAACAATCTGCATATTGCCACCAACCACAGATGTGGCATCGTTATCAGCGCACTTGATTTTCTTTATATTCACTGACGAGCTTGCCGGGGCACCTTTGTTTGCCGGTCATTCTGGTATCATGCAGATATTTACGGCGTACAAGCCCACTAGCATGACATTGTAATAAGGCCTGAGCCTAACGCTTTAATGTGTGTCATACACTCAGTGGCGTAATCGTTGACAATATGGTGCATGTAATCGTAAGCGTCCAGCGAAATCCATCTGGTCATAATCTGAAGCATCCGACAAAGTGGTGTCCACCAAATAAGTGATCTGCGCCCAATATCCTGAGCCGGAACTTTGACAAAGGCCAACGAAAAATGGGAGCGGATGTTACAGAGTTCTCGGTACAGGGGAAAAGTGGTACCTGTCGCCAGTTCTCCGATCTGTTTAACCGGGAAATTATCTCCTACAGCTTGTCAGAAAGGTCGGTGATGGAGCATCGTTAATACGATGCTATACGATGCATTCACAGTGCCCGGCCAGAGGATGCCCCGTCGCTGCATATGGATCAGGGTTGGCAATATCGAATCGCAGGCTATAGGCAAAGTTAAAGCCCCATGGAGTAGCACAAAATATGCCGCACAAAGGAAACGGTCTGAATAACGCAGTGATGAAGAACTTCTTCAGCACACTGCTAAAACGCATAGTGATCGAGCGCTGATTCTGGCGAACAACT
The DNA here is from genome assembly GCA_048288465.1 of Shigella flexneri. Classification (GTDB taxonomy): domain Bacteria; phylum Pseudomonadota; class Gammaproteobacteria; order Enterobacterales; family Enterobacteriaceae; genus Enterobacter; species Enterobacter flexneri_B. Next base: position 3,710,199 of record CP182556.1, read on the forward strand.
GAACTAATACATCAGAATCTGCATTATGTTAAATAAATATGAAAAGATGGTTTAAATACCCCGTTACTTTTGACTTACACTATACGGTATCGCATCGTTTAATATTCGCACCGGCCAGATTTTTATTTCTATTAGTTGTCACAATACTGAATGCGTACGACCACAGTATTCTGGCTCCTGTGTGGTTATGCTTTAATTCTGCGTTCCGGGCAGATAAGCAGTTGCTTGCAGGAATCCTTCTTGTGTTAATGTCAGTTCCCCTTTTTACCAGTGCTGATTTCCACATTCCGTCCAACAGAGCTTATAGCCTTTCCCTGGATTATAGCATTGTCCGGCTGAAGTTCTTTTTGAATAATAATAGAAGCACTGCTGGCAGATCCAGTCCGTTTTTCATAACCCACTGTACTGATAACCATAATCTAATCAGTAGAAATTGAGTCGAAAATAAGCACTACTCTATACAGGATAATTAGAGGTCAGTTTGATTATTCACAATTCATCATCAGCATTTTCTATTTCTGACGAAATCAACATGAAAATAACCATATATGATAATTATTATAATAACGGCTTTAATTGGAATACATATATTACAACGTATTATATATAATTGGTATTCTGGGAACTATATTCTCAAAATACAGTAGAAACGAGGTATGTTTCTGGTGGAAAGGACAGTGGGATTAAAAAGTAAGAATTGATAAAAAAAACGCCAGCAACACATAGTGCCGGCGGAGGGAATACCCCATGGAGAAAATGTGATGCCTAGAGCATCATGAATATATAATTAAAAATAGTTAGCGTTGTCAATACTTTCACAAAAATAATTTTCGTAGTATAGAAAGATATTTTTATGCATGACCTACCTGAATTTGCTCCGGGTAGAGGTTATAAATAAAAATTGAATCACGACAAACACAATATTCATAGTATGGCGATGCCGGTAATGACTCCAACTTACTGATAGTGTTTTATGTTCAGATAATGCCCGATGACCTTGTCATGCAGCTCCACCGATTTTGAGAACGACAGTGACTTCCGTACCAGCCTTGCCAGATGTTGTCTCAGATTCAGATTATGTCGCTCAATGCGCTGAGTGTAACGCTTGCTGATAACGTGCAGCTTTCCCTTCAGGCGTGATTCATACAGCGGCCAGCCATCCGTCATCCATACCACGACCTCAAAGGCCGACAGCAGGCTCAAAAAAACCCTCAGTGTGGCCAGAGTGCGTTCCCCGAAGACGTGCGCCACAACCGTCCTCCGTATCCTGTCATACGCGTAAAACAGCCAGCGCTGACGTGATTTAGCACCGACGTAGCCCCAATGTTCGTCCATTTCAGCGCAGACAATCACATCACTGCCCGGTTGTATGCGCGAGGTTACCGACTGCGGCCTGAGTTTTTTAAGTGACGTAAAACCGTGTTGAGGCCAACGCCCATAATGCGTGCACTGGCGCGACATCCGACGCCATTCATGGCCATATCAATGATTTTCTGGTGCGTACCGGGCTGAGAGGCGGTGTAAGTGAACTGTAGTTGCCATGTTTTACGGCAATGAGAGCAGAGATAGCGCAGATGTCCGGCAGTGCTTTTGCCGTTACGCACCACGCCTTCAGTAGCGGAGCAGGAAGGACATCTGATGGAAATGGAAGCCACGCAAGCACCTTAAAATCACCATCATACACTAAATCAGTAAGTTGGCAGCATTACCCCTGGAGTGAAACAAAGGCAGCTTATCGTTGTTTTTCAAACGATAAAGTCTCTGCTAATAAAATCATGACTCCTCACAAAGAAAATATCACTGAAAGAGCTCAGCAGTTTAAAAGAGTTTTAGTTTTACAGGATACAACAGAACTTAATTATTCTGGTCAGAAAGAAAAACAAGGAGTTGGTCCCAAAAAACATAAAGATGAAAGAAACTTATTTCTTCATCCTCAACTCGTCATCAGTGAGTCAGGTGTTTGCCTCGGTGTTTATGATGACTATCAGTGGTTCAGGGATGAATTAAAAACCAGTAAAAATACCCGACAAGAAATCTGCAATGATTTACTTCATAAAAAACATGTCAGTGAAAAAGAAACCTGGCGTTGGGTTGAAGGATATAATAAAGCAACAGAACTGGCTCGCCAATGCCCTGATACCCATGTATTGTCAATTTCTGATCGTGAAGGCGATTTTTATGACCTGTTTGAACGCGCAGCGCAGACTCCCGGAATAAAAGCTGACTGGCTTGTCAGAATGAAATTTAATAACAGAGCAACGCTGAATATTAATGGTAAACGGGATCATAGGTTGTTGCACGAAAGAATCATGGAGATTACACCGCAGCAACTGGTTGAATTCACTATACCTGATGGGCGGGGGCAGCAAGCCAGAACACTGCCTGACATGCTTTCATCAGACGCAGGTCCTCTCTCATATCCTCTGATTTACTCCAGTAAGGTGATGATCATATCTTTATTTGATAGTACGGTAATGCCAGATAAATACAGACACAATGGTAAATAATATAGTTGCAAATAATGCTGCCATAATCAGCGCGATTGCGACACCTGTTTTCGATACCAGCGGCACCAGCAAAGCGCACAGTCCATAGCCAAGTGTGTGACTGGTAGCGAGCCAGCCCGCGCCTGCGCCATCAGCCAGCTTATCATTCAGTAGAAGTTGATAAGCGGGTGTTGCCAGAGCTGCTCCAAATGACAGCACTGCACAGCCCGGGTAAAACAACCATAGCTGTTCGGAGAGCATGATAGCCAGACCACCACTCATCAACACTCCGGCACTCAGGAGCAGGGCCACCGGAGTCAGGCGCTGCGGACGGAGTACCCCGAACTGCGCGATAAGCGCAGCTACTGCGGACAGACCCAACAGCCAGGCCACCTGTTGGCTAATGGCGGTGGTATCCGTAGCGAACTGGCGAGTAAGGGCAGGCGAAAGTCCAAGCTGCATCATGCTCACCGCCGCAGCCAGTAATATTGCGCAAAGCAGATAAGGCAGACAATCCCGCTTCAGACTGACGCTCTTGCACTCCGGTGTGGGCTGTGGTGGTGTGCCGGGCAACCGCAGCAGCATCAGCAGCGCCAGCACTGGGGCTGCCATCAGCAGCCCCAGTGGCGCCAGAGGATGAATGGCCAGCATTGCTGCCGCGCACAGCGGCCCGAATAGCCTGCCGCAACTCAGGCCGGAGCTGATGGTTGCCAGAGCGGCCATGCGATTCCCTTCTCCAGCTCTCTGCAATGCCCAGACCTGACAGGCTGGCACCATTGCCGACACGGTCAGCCCGTAGGCGATCCGGGCGATGATTAATATTCCCAGTCCCACCGCTGTTGTTATGGCGCTGGTAGCCATCAGCACGCTTCCCAGCCCTAGCAGGGTAAAGCTTATGCCATATCCTCCCAGAGCCCACAACACCACAGGTTTACTGCCAGTACGGGAAATTTGCTTTCCCCACCACGGGGACGATGGCAGAAACAGCATTGAGCCAAGCATCAGCAGGGCAGCCCATACAGACAGACTCAGATTTGTCTGTATGACCAGAACAGGGAGCACAACCAGCAGACCGTTCTGTCCGATACCGAGAAGCCCGGCACTGAACGCAAGTGGCCAGCAGGACAGTGGTTTTTGGGGCGTATCTTCGATCCCTGGTGACATTATAATGTTTCAACTCCATGTATTAATTGTGTTTATTTGTAAAATTAATTTATCTGACAATAACATTTATTGTTGATAATGAGAATCATTATTGACATAATTGTTATTATTTTACTGTGTGGGAGCTGTTTGACTATGACCCTGCCCTCTGAAAAACCAGCCACAGATGTGGCTGCGCAGTGCTTCCTGAATGCACTGATTCGTGAAACCACAGACTGGAAACTGACAGAATACCCGCCAGACGAATTGCTCATCCCGCTGGATGAGCAGAAATCGCTCCATTTCAGAGTGGCTTATTTCTCCCCAACCCAGCATCACCGCTTTGCATTTCCTGCACGTCTGGTCACGGCATCAGGCAGTTATCCTGTCGACTTTACCACTCTCTCCCGGCTTATTATTGATAAGCTACGCCATCAACTGTTTCTGCCCGTTCCCCTCTGCGAAACTTTCCACCAGCGCGTGCTGGAAAGCCATGTCCATACGCAACAGGCAATTGATGCCCGTCATGACTGGGCCGCTCTGCGTGAAAAAGCGTTGAATTTTGGCGAGGCTGAGCAGGCGCTGCTGACAGGACACGCTTTCCACCCTGCGCCTAAGTCTCATGAACCGTTTAACCGGCGGGAGGCTGAACGCTACCTGCCTGATATGGCACCCCACTTCCCACTGCGGTGGTTTTCGGTGGATAAAACGCAAATCGCCGGTGAAAGTTTGCATCTCAACCTTCAACAGCGGCTGACGCGATTTGCCGCAGAGAATGCGCCTCAGTTACTCAACGAATTAAGTGACAACCAATGGCTGTTCCCGTTGCACCCGTGGCAGGGGGAATATCTTTTGCAGCAGGGGTGGTGCCAGGCACTTGTTGCTAAAGGGCTGATTAAAGACTTAGGTGAGGCCGGCACGTCGTGGCTGCCGACCACCTCTTCCCGTTCCCTCTACTGTGCCACCAGCCGCGATATGATCAAGTTCTCCCTGAGCGTACGGCTGACCAACTCCATCCGTACTCTGTCCGTGAAAGAAGTGAAGCGTGGGATGCGCCTGGCACGCCTGGCTCAAACCGACGGCTGGCAGATGCTACAGGTCCGCTTCCCGACTTTCCGGGTAATGCAGGAGGATGGCTGGGCCGGGCTGCTCGATCTTAACGGCAACATCATGCAGGAAAGTCTGTTTGCCCTGCGTGAAAATCTGCTGGTGGATCAGCCGAAAAGCCAGACTAACGTACTGGTCTCCCTGACTCAGGCCGCACCTGATGGCGGTGATTCGCTGCTGGTTTCGGCGGTAAAACGCCTGAGCGATCGCCTCGGTATCACTGTGCAACAGGCCGCCCATGCATGGGTTGATGCATACTGTCAGCAAGTGCTAAAGCCGCTGTTTACGGCTGAAGCGGATTACGGCCTGGTGCTGCTGGCGCATCAGCAAAATATTCTTGTCCAGATGCTTGGGGATCTGCCGGTCGGATTTATTTACCGTGACTGTCAGGGCAGCGCTTTTATGCCTCACGCGACAGACTGGCTCGATTCTATTGGCGAGGCGCAGGCGGAAAATATTTTCACCCATGAGCAGTTGCTGCGCTATTTCCCTTATTACCTGCTGGTTAACTCCACTTTTGCTGTGACCGCTGCGCTGGGGGCTGCCGGGCTGGACAGCGAATCGAATCTGATGGCTCGTGTACGAGCATCGCTGGCTGAAGTGCGTGATCAGGTGACTCATAAAACCTGTCTCAACTACGTGCTGGAAAGTCCGTACTGGAACGTAAAAGGTAACTTTTTCTGTTATCTGAACGATCATAACGAGAACACCATTGTTGACCCTTCGGTGATCTATTTCGATTTCGCTAACCCGCTGCAGGCTCAGGAGGTCTGAATGTCTGAGGCAAACATTATTCACAGCAGATATGGACTGCGCTGTGAAAAACTCGACAAGCCCCTGAATCTTGGCTGGGGACTGGACAATAGCGCGGTGTTGCACTGTCCCGGGGAGCTGCCGACAGGGTGGCTGTGCGATGCGCTGGATCAGATATTTATCGCCGCACCACAACTGTCAGCAGTGGCTCTCCCCTGGGCCGAATGGCGTGAGGAGCCACAGGCGCTGACGCTTTTTGGGCAGGTAAAAAGCGACATTATCCATCGTACTGCCTTCTGGCAGTTACCGTTATGGTTGAGTTCACCGGCAAACCGGGCCTCCGGTGAAATGGTTTTTGATGCAGAGCGTGAGATTTATTTCCCGCAGCGCCCACCCCGTCCACAGGGTGAGGTTTACCGCCGTTACGATCCACGTATTCGCAGGATGCTGAGTTTCCGCATTGCCGATCCCGTTTCTGATGCAGAACGTTTCACCCGCTGGATGAATGATCCGCGCGTTGAGTATTTCTGGGAGCAAAGTGGCTCACTGGAGGTACAGACCGCCTATCTGGAGCGCCAGCTCACCGGTAAACATGCATTCCCGCTGATTGGGTGCTTCGACGATCGGCCATTCAGCTATTTCGAAATCTACTGGGCGGCGGAAGACCGCATTGGTCGTCACTATTCGTGGCAGCCCTTTGACCGTGGCCTGCATCTGCTGGTTGGTGAACAGCAATGGCGCGGGGCCCACTATGTGCAAAGCTGGCTGCGCGGGCTGACACATTACCTGCTGCTGGATGAGCCCCGTACGCAGCGCACAGTACTGGAGCCACGCACCGATAACCAGCGCCTGTTCCGCCATCTTGAGCCTGCGGGATACCGGACAATTAAAGAGTTCGACTTCCCACATAAGCGCTCGCGCATGGTGATGGCGGATCGTCATCACTTCTTCACGGAGGTCGGTCTGTAATGAATCACAAGGACTGGGATTTTGTTAACCGTCGGCTGGTGGCAAAAATGTTGTCTGAGATGGAGTATGAGCAGGTTTTCCACGCGGAATCTCAGGGCGATGACCACTACTGCATTAACCTGCCGGGAGCACAATGGCGCTTCATCGCTGAACGTGGTATCTGGGGCTGGCTGTGGATTGATGCCCAAACGTTGCGCTGCACGGACGAACCAGTACTGGCGCAGACGCTGCTGATGCAGCTAAAGCCGGTGCTGTCAATGAGTGATGCCACTGTTGCAGAGCATATGCAGGATTTGTATGCCACGCTACTGGGCGACCTGCAACTGCTGAAGGCCCGTCGCGGACTGAGTGCCAGTGACCTGATTAATCTTGATGCCGATCGTCTGCAATGCCTGCTGAGCGGTCATCCTAAATTCGTTTTTAATAAAGGTCGCCGTGGCTGGGGCAAAGAGGCGCTGGAACGATATGCGCCAGAGTATACCAACACCTTCAGACTGCACTGGCTGGCGGTAAAACGTGAACATATGATCTGGCGCTGCGATAACGATCTGGATATTCAGCAGTTGTTGACTGCCGCAATGGATCCGCAGGAGTTTACACGCTTCAGTCAGGTCTGGCAGGAAAACGGGCTGGATCACAACTGGCTGCCGCTGCCGGTACATCCGTGGCAGTGGCAGCAAAAAATCGCCACAGACTTCATCGCTGATTTTGCCGAAGGCAGGATGGTGTCTCTCGGCGAGTTTGGCGACCAGTGGCTCGCCCAGCAGTCGCTGCGTACCCTGACCAACGCCAGCCGCCGGGGAGGGCTGGATATCAAGCTGCCGCTGACCATCTACAATACCTCATGCTACCGGGGGATCCCTGGCAGATATATCGCTGCCGGACCACTGGCTTCACGCTGGCTGCAACAGGTTTTTGCGACCGACGCCACCCTGGTGCAAAGCGGCGCAGTGATCCTTGGTGAACCGGCTGCAGGCTATGTGTCCCATGAAGGCTATGCCGCGCTTGCCCGGGCTCCCTATCGCTACCAGGAAATGCTTGGTGTTATCTGGCGGGAGAATCCGTGCCGCTGGCTGAAACCGGATGAAAGTCCTGTTCTGATGGCAACACTGATGGAGTGCGACGAAAACAATCAGCCGCTGGCAGGCGCATATATCGACCGCTCCGGACTGGACGCTGAAACCTGGCTTACGCAATTGTTCCGGGTGGTTGTGGTTCCGCTGTATCACCTGCTTTGCCGCTACGGTGTCGCGCTTATTGCACACGGACAAAATATAACGCTCGCCATGAAAGAGGGGGTACCACAGCGTGTTCTGCTGAAAGACTTCCAGGGCGATATGCGGCTGGTGAAAGAAGCGTTTCCCGAAATGGACTCTTTGCCTCAGGAGGTGCGTGATGTCACATCCCGTCTGAGTGCGGACTACTTAATCCATGATTTGCAGACGGGTCACTTCGTGACAGTACTGCGTTTTATTTCGCCACTGATGGTTCGTCTTGGCGTACCTGAAAGGCGATTTTATCAACTGCTGGCAGCAGTGTTGAGTGATTACATGAACAAACATCCACAAATGGCAGAGCGTTTTGCGCTTTTCTCACTCTTCAGGCCACAAATCATTCGCGTGGTGCTGAACCCGGTAAAACTGACCTGGCCGGACCTGGATGGCGGCAGTCGCATGCTGCCGAATTACCTTGAGAATCTGCAAAATCCGCTGTGGCTGGTAACTCAGGAATATGAATCATGAAAAAAAGTGTCGATTTTATTGGTGTCGGGACAGGGCCATTTAATCTCAGCATTGCTGCATTGTCACATCAGATCGAAGAACTGAACTGTCTCTTCTTTGACGAACATCCTCATTTTTCCTGGCATCCGGGTATGCTGGTACCGGATTGTCATATGCAGACCGTCTTTCTGAAAGATCTGGTCAGTGCAGTTGCACCTACAAATCCCTACAGCTTTGTTAACTATCTGGTGAAGCACAAAAAGTTCTATCGCTTCCTTACAAGCAGGCTACGTACAGTATCCCGTGAAGAGTTTTCTGACTATCTCCGCTGGGCTGCTGAAGATATGAATAACCTGTATTTCAGTCATACCGTTGAAAATATTGATTTCGACAAAAAAAGTCGATTGTTTCTGGTTCAGACCAGTCGGGGAGAATATTTTGCCCACAATATCTGCCTTGGTACAGGAAAACAACCTTATTTACCACCCTGTGTGAAGCATGTGACACAATCCTGTTTCCATGCCAGTGAAATGAATCTTCGTCGGCCGGACCTGAGTGGAAAACGGATAACCGTGGTTGGTGGAGGACAGAGTGGTGCAGACCTGTTCCTTAATGCATTACGCGGGGAATGGGGAGAAGCGGCGGAAATAAACTGGGTCTCACGGCGTAATAATTTTAACGCACTGGATGAGGCTGCTTTTGCTGATGAGTATTTTACACCTGAATATATTTCAGGCTTCTCCGGACTGAAGGAAGATATTCGCCATCAGTTACTGGATGAGCAGAAAATGACATCGGATGGCATCACTGCCGATTCTTTACTGACCATTTATCGTGAGTTGTACCACCGTTTTGAAGTTCTGAGAAAACCAAGAAATATCCGTCTGCTACCCAGTCGCTCGGTAACAACTCTGGAAAGTAGTGGTCCGGGCTGGAGGTTATTGATGGAACATCATCTGGATCAGGGCAGAGAGAGCCTGGAAAGTGATGTGGTGATTTTCGCCACAGGTTACCGTTCTGCATTGCCACAAATACTTCCCTCACTGATGCCCTTGATCACCATGCACGATAAGAACACCTTTAAAGTGCGTGATGACTTCACTCTGGAATGGAGTGGCCCGAAAGAAAATAACATCTTTGCGGTCAACGCCAGCATGCAAACTCATGGCATCGCCGAACCCCAGCTCAGCCTGATGGCCTGGCGATCTGCACGTATTCTTAATCGCGTACTGGGGCGTGATTTATTCGATCTCAGTATGCCGCCCGCACTGATTCAGTGGCGCAGCGGCAGCCGGAAAAAACCACAGCCGGAGGCTGCTTCTTTAACTCACTATACAGCAAATATTCAGGAATAACGATGATGCGCAAAAAGTATATGCCCCGGGCTCTTGGTCCGCTGCTTCTTGTCGTGCTGTCACCAGCTGTCGCCCAGCAAAACGATGATAATGAGATCATAGTGTCTGCCAGCCGCAGCAATCGAACTGTAGCGGAGATGGCGCAAACCACCTGGGTTATCGAAAATGCCGAACTGGAGCAGCAGATTCAGGGCGGTAAAGAGCTGAAAGACGCACTGGCTCAGTTAATCCCCGGCCTTGATGTCAGCAGCCAGAGTCGAACCAACTACGGTATGAACATGCGTGGCCGCCCGCTGGTTGTCCTGATTGACGGTGTGCGCCTCAACTCTTCACGTTCCGACAGCCGACAACTGGACTCTGTCGATCCTTTTAATATCGACCATATTGAAGTGATCTCCGGCGCGACGGCCCTGTACGGTGGCGGGAGTACCGGAGGGTTGATCAACATCGTGACCAAAAAAGGTCAGCCGGAAACCATGATGGAGTTTGAGGCTGGCACAAAAAGTGGCTTTAACAGCAGTAAAGATCACGATGAGCGCATTGCCGGTGCTGTCTCCGGCGGAAATGACCATATCTCCGGACGTCTTTCCGTGGCATATCAGAAATTTGGCGGCTGGTTTGACGGTAACGGCGATGCCACCCTGCTTGATAACACCCAGACCGGCCTGCAGCACTCCAATCGGCTGGACATCATGGGAACCGGTACGCTGAACATCGATGAATCCCGGCAGCTTCAACTGATAACGCAGTACTATAAAAGTCAGGGAGACGACAATTACGGGCTTAATCTCGGGAAAGGCTTTTCCGCCATCAGCGGGAGCAGCACACCATACGTCAGTAAGGGGCTGAATTCTGACCGCATTCCCGGCACTGAGCGGCATTTGATCAGCCTGCAGTACTCTGACAGTGATTTCCTGGGACAGGAACTGGTCGGTCAGGTTTACTACCGCGATGAGTCGTTGCGGTACTACCCGTTCCCGACGGTAAATGCGAATAAACAGGCGACGGCTTTCTCCTCGTCACAGCAGGATACCGACCAGTACGGCATGAAACTGACTCTGAACAGCCAACTGATGGACGGCTGGCAAATCACCTGGGGGCTGGATGCTGAGCATGAGCGCTTTACCTCCAACCAGATGTTCTTCGATCTGGCTCAGGCAAGTGCTTCCGGAGGGCTGAACAACCATAAGATTTACACCACCGGGCGCTATCCGTCATATGACATCACCAATCTGGCGGCCTTCCTGCAATCCAGCTATGACATTAATGATATTTTTACCGTTAGCGGTGGCGTACGCTATCAGTATACTGAGAACAGGGTAGATGATTTCATCGACTACACGCAGCAACAGAAGATTGCTACCGGGAAGGCGATATCTGCCGACGCCATTCCTGGTGGTTCGGTAGATTACGATAACTTTCTGTTCAATGCTGGTCTGCTGATGCACATCACCGAACGTCAGCAGGCATGGTTCAATTTTTCCCAGGGGGTGGCATTGCCGGATCCGGGGAAATATTATGGTCGCGGCATCTATGGTGCAGCAGTGAACGGCCATCTTCCCCTGACAAAGAGCGTGAACGTCAGCGACAGTAAGCTGGAAGGCGTGAAAGTCGATTCTTATGAACTGGGCTGGCGCTTTATCGGTGACAACCTGCGGACTCAAATCGCGGCATATTACTCGCTTTCCAATAAGAGCGTGGAAAGGAATAAAGATCTGACCATCAGTGTGAAGGACGACAGGCGCCGTATTTACGGCGTGGAAGGTGCGGTGGACTACCTGATCCCGGATACTGACTGGAGTACCGGTGTGAACTTCAATGTGCTGAAAACCGAGTCGAAAGTGAACGGTCAATGGCAAAAATATGACGTGAAGGAATCAAGTCCATCGAAAGCGACAGCTTACATTAACTGGGCGCCGGAACCGTGGAGTCTGCGTGTACAGAGCACCACTTCTTTCGACGTAAGCGATGCAGAGGGTAACGATATTAATGGTTACACTACCGTCGATTTTATCAGTAGTTGGCAGCTTCCGGTGGGAACACTCAGCTTCAGCGTTGAGAACCTCTTCGACCGTGACTATACCACTGTCTGGGGACAGCGTGCACCTCTGTACTACAGCCCGGGTTACGGCCCTGCTTCACTGTACGACTACAAAGGCCGGGGCCGAACCTTTGGTCTGAACTACTCAGTGCTGTTCTGACGGGGATGCTTTTGCAACAAGGGTATGCTGTAAACAACATGGTCCTTGGTGGCCATGTTGTTTACAGCCAGTATAATATACAGCCTTAACAAGATATTCCGTCTCCGGAATGGGCTGTTCACCACTGAATAACATTATGTCTGTTTTATGGATCTTTGACTGAAATTTATCGCATATCCTCATTTCATTGTCCGTCTGAAAACTAACCTTACAAGTAAGCGTCGTCTCAGCACCGTCTGGCAGATCCTGAAATTCCTGAGAGGATGATCTGCGCCCAATATCCTGAGCCGGAACTTTGCTGCAATGAAGGCCAACGAAAAATGGGGGAGTATGTTATAGAGTACTTGCTACAGGGTAAAAAGAGGTACCTGTCGCTGGTTCTCCGTTCAGTTTAACCGGGAGATTTTCTCCTGCGCCTGTCATAAAGTCCGGTAATGGAGATTGTTAATACGATGGTGCACGATGCATCGTCAGTGCCCGGCCCGGAGGATGCCCCGTAGCTACATACGGATCAGGGTTGGCAATATCGAATGGCAGGCTATAGGCAAAGTTAAAGCCCCATGGAGTAGCACAAAATATGCCGCACAAAGGAAACGGTCTGAATAACGCAGTGATGGAGAACTTCTTCGGCACACTGCAAAATCGCATCGTGGTCGATCGCTAATTCGTCGTGAATCACTGAACGATGTTCCATGCGAACAGATATTCGATCATATCGAAATATTAAACATTACCCCTCCCCACATTGGGCAAAAAAAAACAAAAAACGATCAATTAGTATTGATTCACATAATCTCTCATCATTAATGAGAACATTGTCACATATTTACAATATAGAACTGTTACTTTTAGCAAGCTGTTAGTAACCAACCGTTACTAATAATTTTAATTCTTAATACTTTGTTCATTCAATAAATGAGTTGAGAGAATATATGAATAAAATATACTCCCTTAAATATAGTGCTGCCACTGGCGGACTCATTGCTGTTTCTGAATTAGCGAAAAGAGTTTCTGGTAAAACAAACCGAAAACTTGTAGCAACAATGTTGTCTCTGGCTGTTGCAGGTACAGTAAATGCAGCAAATATTGATATATCAAATGTATGGGCGAGAGACTATCTTGATCTTGCACAAAATAAAGGTATTTTCCAGCCCGGAGCAACAGACGTAACAATCACTTTAAAAAACGGAGATAAATTCTCTTTCCATAATCTCTCAATTCCGGATTTTTCTGGTGCAGCAGCGAGTGGCGCAGCTACCGCAATAGGAGGTTCTTATAGTGTTACTGTTGCACATAACAAAAAGAACCCTCAGGCCGCAGAAACTCAGGTTTACGCTCAGTCTTCTTACAAGGTTGTTGACAGAAGAAATTCCAATGATTTTGAGATTCAGAGGTTAAATAAATTTGTTGTGGAAACAGTAGGTGCCACCCCGGCAGAGACCAACCCTACAACATATTCTGATGCATTAGAACGCTACGGTATAGTCACTTCTGACGGTTCAAAAAAAATCATAGGTTTTCGTGCTGGCTCTGGAGGAACATCATTTATTAATGGTGAATCCAAAATCTCAACAAATTCAGCATATAGCCATGACCTGTTAAGTGCTAGTCTATTTGAGGTCACCCAATGGGACTCATTGGATTTGCCCCTATATTTCCAGACATCTGTTATCACTTAACCCATTACAAGCCCGCTGCCGCAGATATTCCCGTGGCGAGCGATAACCCAGCGCACTATGCGGATGCCATTCGTTATAATGCTCGAACGCCTCTGCAAGGTTCTTTGCTGCCGTTAACCCGTCTGGTTTGGGCATGATACTGATGTAGTCACGCTTTATCGTTTTCACGAAGCTCTCTGCTATTCCGTTACTCTCCGGACTCCGCACCGCCGTGTTCTTCGGTTCAAGTCCCAACATCCGGGCGAACTGGCGTGTTTCATTAGCCCGGTAGCATGAACCATTATCCGTCAGCCACTCCACTGGAGACGACGGAAGATCGTTGCCGAAGCGGCGTTCCACCGCTCCCAGCATGACGTCCTGTACTGTTTCACTGTTGAAGCCGCCGGTAGTCACCGCCCAGTGCAGTGCCTCACGATCACAGCAGTCCAGCGCGAACGTGACACGCAGTCTCTCTCCGTTATCACAGCAGAACTCGAACCCGTCAGAGCACCATCGCTGATTGCTTTCTTTCACGGCCACTCTGCCTGTATGTGCCCGTTTCGATGGCGGTACAGCAGGTTTTCGCTCAAGCAACAGCGCATTCTGGCGCATGAGCCGGTAAACACGTTTGGCATTGATCGCAGGCATACCATCAAGTTCTGCCTGTCTGCGAAGCAGCGCCCATACCCGACGATAACCATACGTGGGCAGCTCTCCGATAACATGGTGTATACGGAGAAGCACATCCGTATCATCAGTGTGACGACTGCGGCGGCCATCCATCCAGTCATCGGTTCGTCTGAGAATGACGTGCAACTGCGCACGCGACACCCGGAGACAACGGCTGACTAAGCTTACTCCCCATCCCCGGGCAATAAGGGCGCGTGCGCTATCCACTTTTTTGCCCGTCCATATTCAACGGCTTCTTTGAGGAGTTCATTTTTCATCGTTTTCTTGCCGAGCAGGCGCTGGAGTTCTTTAATCTGCTTCATGGCGGCAGCAAGTTCAGAGGCAGGAACAACCTGTTCTCCGGCGGCCACAGCAGTAAGACTTCCTTCCTGGTATTGCTTACGCCAGAGAAATAACTGGCTGGCTGCTACACCATGTTGCCGGGCAACGAGGGAGACCGTCATCCCCGGTTCAAAGCTCTGCTGAACAATTGCGATCTTTTCCTGTGTGGTACGCCGTCTGCGTTTCTCCGGCCCTAAGACATCAATCATCTGTACTCCAATGACTAGTCTAAAAACTAGTATTAAGACTATCACTTAAATAAGTGATACTGGTTGTCTGGAGATTCAGGGGGCCAGTCTAGTCAGTGACCCGATAAAAATGACGCTGTAAGCAAGGGATAAGGATAGGCGTATTATGATGACGACCAGAATAGTGGTTGGCCTCACGGCAGGGACGTGTCTGATTTTCTCGCAAAACCTGATGGCCGAGGTCAGTGTATTCAATCCGGCGCTTCTGGAAATCAACCATCAATCCGGAGTCGATATTCGCCAGTTTAATCGGGCAAACCTGATGCCCCCAGGTGTTTATAGCGTTGATATTTTTATCAACGGTAAAATGTTTGAACGTCAGGATGTGACATTTGTTCAGGATAATCCAGATGCTGATCTGCACGCTTGCTTTATTGCCATTAAAAAAACACTGTCCTCCTTTGGCATAAAAGTTGATGCGCTCAAATCGTTCAATGATGTGGATGAGACGGTTTGCCTCGATCCTGCTCCACGTATTGAAGGCTCATCCTGGCAGTTTGACAGTGATAAATTGCAGCTGAATATATCCATTCACCAAATCTACATGGACGCGATGGCTTATGATTACATCAGCCCCACGCGTTGGGATGAGGGGATTAATGCGCTCACCATCAACTACGATTTTTCTGGTTCACATACACTACGTTCAGATTATGGTTCACAAGAGACAGATACCAGTTATCTCAATCTGCGCAATGGACTGAATATTGGACCGTGGCGGCTACGTAATTACAGTACTTTAAACACCAGCGATGGCCGTGCGGAATACAACTCCATTAGTACCTGGATACAGCGCGATATTGCCGCGTTAAGAAGCCAGATTATGATTGGTGATACGTGGACGGCGAGCGATATTTTCGACAGTACGCAAATTCGCGGCGCGCGTTTGTATACTGATAACGATATGCTACCCGCCAGCCAGAATGGCTTTGCTCCTGTGGTTCGTGGGATTGCAAAGTCCAACGCCACCGTCATCATTCGGCAGAATGGCTACGTGATTTATCAGTCAGCCGTTCCACAAGGTGCTTTTGAGATCACCGATCTCAACACCGCAAGTACAGGTGGCGATTTGGACGTAACCATCAAAGAAGAAGACGGTAGCGAACAACGATTCACCCAACCTTATGCTTCATTGGCGATTCTTAAACGTGAAGGTCTGACAGATGTTGATGTCAGCGTGGGTGAATTGCGCGATGAAGACGGATTTACACCGGACGTCCTTCAGGCGCAAATACTTCATGGTTTTTCCCACGGGATCACTTTATATGGAGGTATGCAGGCTGCTGAAAATTATGGTTCTGCAGCTCTGGGTGTCGGTAAAGATCTTGGCGCTTTGGGCGCAATTTCTTTCGATGTGACACATGCTCGTGCGAATTTTAGCCATGATGATACAGAAACGGGTCAGTCATATCGCTTTCTCTATTCAAAACTATTTGACGACACAGACACTAGCTTGCGCCTGGTTGGCTATCGTTACTCCACCGAGGGCTACTATACCCTCAATGAGTGGGCATCGCGGCGCAACAGCCCTGAAGACTTTTGGGAAACAGGTAACCGACGTAGTCGCGTGGAGGGAACGCTAACGCAGTCGTTGGGGAGAGATTATGGCAATTTATACCTGACATTAAGCCGGCAACAATACTGGCATACCGATGATGTCGAACGATTAATGCAATTTGGCTACAGCAGTAGCTGGAAGCGTCTCTCGTGGAACGTCTCCTGGAGTTATTCCAATACTGCCAGACAGGGGACGGGGAACAACCATGCCAGTGATAACACCAGTGAGCAGATCTACATGCTCTCTTTATCTGTTCCTTTATCGGGCTGGTGGGGTAATAGTTACGCCACCTATTCTGTTTCGCAAAACGATAATTCCGGTAGCTCACATCAACTCGGACTCAGCGGTACGGCGCTGGAAAGAAATAACCTTTCATGGAATTTAATGCAGTCCTATAACAGTCATGATGATGAGGTTGGCGGTAATATGTCCCTGACCTATGATGGCTCTTATGGCACGGTGAACGGCAGCTATAACTACAGCCAAAATTCCCAGAGGCTGAATTATGGTATCAGAGGGGGAATTCTGGCACACAGCGAAGGGGTAACGTTAAGTCAGGAGTTAGGTGAAACTATTGCTCTTGTTAAAGCACCTGGGGCCGCCGGGTTAGAAATAGATAATATGCGCGGTGCTGCGACGGACTGGCGCGGCTATACGGTCAAGACACAGCTAAACCCTTATGATGAAAATCGGGTAGCAATCAGCGATAACTATTTCTCGAAGTCGAATATAGAACTTGATAATACCGTCGTTACGATGGTTCCCACGCGTGGTGCAGTGGTTAAAGCGGAGTTTGTGACTCATGTGGGTTATCGCGTTCTCTTCAGAGTGTTAAATGCAAATGGTAAACCGGTACCTTTTGGAGCCATTGCTGCGATACAAGATGCAAGTTTGGCAGATTCAGGAATTGTCGGTGACCGTGGCGAACTTTATCTTTCTGGTCTACCAGAAAAAGGACAGGTTACGTTATCCTGGGGAGAAAACGCCTCAACAAAATGCATCTTCAATTATTCATTTTCGACACCAGAAAGTGAGAGCGGATTAATTGAACAGGGTGTGACATGTCATTAAAAGGATTTTTATGAACAAGTATATCAAACAGTGGTGCTTTGCTGTGTTTATGCTCTCGTTAAGTAGTGTAGCACTTGCAGCTCCTAAAGGTATCTGTACCCCTGATAATGGCGTATTTCACAGTACGCTTGATTTCTCGGGAGGTAATGACTCCAACTTACTGATAGTGTTTTATGTTCAGATAATGCCCGATGACCTTGTCATGCAGCTCCACCGATTTTGAGAACGACAGTGACTTCCGTACCAGCCTTGCCAGATGTTGTCTCAGATTCAGATTATGTCGCTCAATGCGCTGAGTGTAACGCTTGCTGATAACGTGCAGCTTTCCCTTCAGGCGTGATTCATACAGCGGCCAGCCATCCGTCATCCATACCACGACCTCAAAGGCCGACAGCAGGCTCAGAAGACGCTCCAGTGTGGCCAGAGTGCGTTCACCGAAGACGTGCGCCACAACCGTCCTCCGTATCCTGTCATACGCGTAAAACAGCCAGCGCTGACGTGATTTAGCACCGACGTAGCCCCAATGTTCGTCCATTTCAGCGCAGACAATCACATCACTGCCCGGTTGTATGCGCGAGGTTACCGACTGCGGCCTGAGTTTTTTAAGTGACGTAAAACCGTGTTGAGGCCAACGCCCATAATGCGTGCACTGGCGCGACATCCGACGCCATTCATGGCCATATCAATGATTTTCTGGTGCGTACCGGGCTGAGAGACGGTGTAAGTGAACTGTAGTTGCCATGTTTTACGGCAATGAGAGCAGAGATAGCGCTGATGTCCGGCAGTGCTTTTGCCGTTACGCACCACGCCTTCAGTAGCGGAGCAGGAAGGACATCTGATGGAAATGGAAGCCACGCAAGCACCTTAAAATCACCATCATACACTAAATCAGTAAGTTGGCAGCATTACCTTCTCGGGATATCTTATTACCGCGAACGAAAATAAGGTTGGAACGACATTTAACACCACTGTAACTAATGGATCCTCATATCTTGGACGCTGTCATTGTGATACTGGTAACGTAGGAGAATTCCCCTATATCTATTATACGTCAAAAATAAACCAGGCATTAACTTATGCTGGGGTTCACTCTAATATTAATTATTATGATCTTAATCCGAACCTTGATGTTGGGATTGCTATAGATATTCTTGGGGTTGGGTATGTGAATGCACCTTTTGAATATCATGCTAACAACCCGTCTGGTAATACAAAGTACAATTGCAACCGCATTGAACCTTTAAGTATATCCAGTGGGGCTAAAGCGATAGTATATTTTTATATCAAGAAGACATTTGCAGGAAAATTGATTATTCCTGAAACAAAGATAGTGACATTGTATGGAACAATTAGCCGTGACACCCCGGTGGATTACTCACAGCCGATGGCTGATGTTTATATTCGGGGCGATATTACAGCTCCGCAAAGTTGCGAAATAAATAATTTAAAGCCAGTTTGTTTTGATTTTAAAGAAATACCAGCTGCAGATTTTTCATCTGTTGTTGGAAGTGCGGTAACAACACATAAAATTACTAAAACAGTCACTATTGAGTGTGAAAACCTGGGGATACTGAATACCGATGATATCAGTACGTCTTTTTATGCTACCGAACCCAATACGGACAATTCAATGGTCGTAACTTCAAACTCTAACGTGGGGATAAAAATTTACGACAAAAATAATAAGGAAATCAAAGTGAACGGTGGTGAGTTGCCAACAGACATGGATAAATCAACAGTGTATGGTGAAAAATCAGGTAGTGTAACTTTTTCAGCTGCTCCTGCGAGCCTTACTGGAGCTCGCCCAGCCCCGGGGCAATTTACTGCAACAGCGACGATAACTGTTGAGATTGTGCGCTAATAGGTCTGACAACGATTGTTCATCACATCGTTGTCATCTCACCCATTTCTTTATCACTTTTAAATGCATCATGACAAAAAGATGGCATGTGGAATTTTCATCTTCACATTTAAAATCAGTAAGTTATTTGGTAATTCCTTTCTGTCATAAAAATGTCATATTCCTTATATATAACTGTCACCTGTTTGTCCTATTTTGCTTCTCGTAGCCAACAAACAATGCTTTATGAATCCTCCCAGGAGACATTATGAAAGTTATGCGTACCACCGTCGCAACTGTTGTCGCCGCGACCTTATCGATGAGTGCTTTCTCTGTGTTTGCAGAAGCAAGCCTGACAGGTGCAGGTGCAACCTTCCCTGCGCCGGTGTATGCCAAATGGGCTGACACTTACCAGAAAGAAACCGGTAATAAAGTTAACTACCAGGGTATCGGTTCTTCCGGTGGCGTAAAACAGATTATCGCTAATACCGTTGATTTTGGTGCCTCTGACGCGCCGCTGTCTGACGAAAAACTGGCTCAGGAAGGTCTGTTCCAGTTCCCGACCGTGATTGGCGGCGTGGTGCTGGCGGTTAACATTCCAGGGCTGAAGTCTGGCGAACTGGTGCTGGATGGTAAAACCCTCGGCGACATCTACCTGGGCAAAATCAAGAAGTGGGATGATGCAAGCCATCGCCAAACTGAATCCGGGTCTGAAACTGCCTTCACAAAACATTGCTGTAGTACGCCGCTATACGGCTCTCTGCACTTCCTTCGTCTTCACCAGCTACCTTGGAAAGTGAACGAAGAGTGGAAAAACAGAATGTTGGTACTGGCTTGACCCGTAAAATCGCCATTTGGTCTGGGCGGTAAAGGTAACGACGGGATCGCCGCGTTCGTTCAGCGTCTGCCGGTGCAATTGGTTGTTGAACAGGCTTACGCGAAGCAGACAACTTGGCGTATACTAAACTGATCTCCGCCTGAACTAAACCGGTTAACCGACCGAAGAAACTTCGCTAATGCAGCAAAAGGTGCAGACTGGAGCAAAACCTTCGCTCAGGATTGACTAACGAGAAAGGCGAAGATGCATGGCCGATTACCTCGACGACGTTCATTCTGATTGACAAAGATCAGAAGAAATCAGAACAAGGCACAGAAGTGCTGAGTCTTCGATTGGCGTACAAAACCGGGCTAACAGGCGAATCGACCTGGATTACGCCAGCCTGCCGAATAGTGTAGTTGAACAGGTTCGCGCTGCGTGGAAGACCAATATCAAGACAGTAGCGGTAAGCCGCTCAATAATAAAACTCCAGGCCGGGTACGGTGTTTTACGCCGCATCCGGCATTACAAAATGACTTTGTAAGCGCGTTTAACTGGAGAGTAACTTATGGCTACAACCAAGCCTGCTTTTAACCCACCGGGTAAAAAGGGCGACATAATTTTCAGCGTGCTGGTAAAACCGGCGGCGCTGATTGTGATATTGATGTTGGTGGCATTATTGTCTCTTCTGATCATCTCCTCCTGGCCGAGCATTCGAAATTTGGTCTGGCTTTCCTATGGACCAAAGAGTGGGATGCACCGAACGATATGGCGGGCGCTGGTGCCGATTTACGGTACGTTGGTGACTTCGTTTATCGCGCTGCTGATTGCCGTCCCGGTGAGTTTCGGGTATCGCCCTGTTCCTGACTGAGCTTGCGCCTGGCTGGCTGAAACGCCCGCTGGGTATCGCCATTAGCTCTGGCAGCCATTCCCAGTATGGTTTACGGCATGTGGGACCTGTTTATCTTGGCGGCTGTTCGCCGTTTTATTTCAGGAGCCGGCTGGCGATGTCATGTCGAATATCCCGATTGGTGGCGCGCTGTTCTCTGGCCCGCATTTGGTATCGATATCCTCGCGGCAGGCGTGATCCTCGCCATCATGATTATTCCGGACATTGCGGCGGTAATGCGTGATGTGTTCGAACAATGTGAATGACCAAAGAGTCGGCGTACGGTATCGGCTGCACCACCTGGAAGTTATCTGGCGTATCGTTCTTCCGTTCACCAAAAATGGTGTATCGGCGGACCACGTGGGGCTGGGCCGCGCGCCGGCTAAGTCATGGCGGTGACCTCATCATCGGTAACACCTACCAGCTCGACAGCGCCTCGCTGTGATGCCGGGTACAGATCACCTCGCGCTGGCGAACGAATTTGCGGAAGCGGAATCCGGCTTGCACGTTGCCGCACTGATGGAACTGGCCTGATCCTGTTTGTGATTACCTTCATCGTCCTCGCCTCATCGAGCTTTATGATTATGCGCCTGACGGCCGTTGCTGGAATGCGGTGACGGTGAAACGTGTTACGCCTTTCTTTGTTTGGCTGTTGTCGCCGCCTCAAGTCGCATCGCGCTGACGCTCTCGACGGCGACGATGGCCTTCGGCCTGTTCCGGCTGATCTGGATTTTAATGTCCACCATCACTCGCGGTATCGACGGCACGTCGCTGGCGCTGTTCACGAAATGACGCCGCCGCCCAATGGAAGGTGGTGGTCGGCCAACGCCCCTGCGGGTAGCGGCTGTTAATTTTGTGGGCCACGGAGGTAATTACATGGCGGGGGATTTATCTGGCGGAATATGGTCAAAATCCTGCTGGCACAAGTGATTCGCTTCATTAACCAGATTCCTGCTCTCCGCGCCTGCTCCATTGTGGTCGGTCTGTTTGTTTACACGATCGTGGTGGCGCAGATGGAGCACTTCTCCGGCTGGGCGGCGTGATTGCCCTGCGCTGTTGCAGGTGCCGATTGTTATCCGCACCACCGAGAACATGCTGAAACTGGTGCCGGACAGCCTGCGCGAAGCGGTTATGCGCTGGTACACCGAAGTGGAAGATGATCTCCGCGATTACGCTGAAAGCGTCGGTGTCCGGATCATGACCGGTATCTTGCTGGCGATTGCCCGTATTGCTGGTGAAACTGCGCCGCCGCCGTTCACCGCGCTCTCCAACCAAGCTCCTGGAGCACGGAACATGACCAGCCGATTGCCAACCTGCCGGTGACGATCTTCAAGTTTGCGATGAGTCCGTTTGCGGAATGGCAGCAACTGGCCCTTGGCTGGGTATTGATCATTACCCTGTGCGAACCGCCGCCAACATTCTGGTGCGCGTTGTTTTCGCTGAAGAATAAACACGGTTGATATCGCTGACACGGTTTTCCCTCACCCTAACCCTCTCCCCCAGAGGGGCGAGGGCACCGACCCAGCGCCCTTTTCACTTGTACGGGCTGCAACACTTTGCCGGATGCGGTGTGAACGCCGATCTGGCCTACGGTAAGCCTGATTAGCGAAGTGCATCCGGCACGACGAGGAAAATATTGAGATGAGTATGGTTGAAACTGCCCCAGTAAAATTCAGGTTGTAATTCAGCTTCTACTACTGCAATTTCATGCCCTAAAAACATCAACCTGTACCGCGAAACCAATGTAACGGCGTTTATCGGCTGTCCGGCTGCGGTAAATCGACGCTGCTGCGTACCTTCAACAAAATGTTTGAACTGTACCCGGAGCAGCGTGCGGAGGTGAAATTCTGCTTGATGGCGACATCTGACCAACTCTCAGGATATCGCACTGCTGCGTGCGAAGTGGGCACGGCGTTCCAGAAAACTGACGCCGTCTCCGATGTCCATCTACGACAACATCGCTTTTGGCGTTCGTCTGTTTGAGAGCTCTCCCGTGCCGACATGGACGAGCGCGTGCAGTGGGCATTGACCAAAGCCGCATTGTGGAACGAAACCAGGATAAACCGGACCAGAGCGGTTACTCTCTCCTGGTGGTCAGCAACAGCGTCTGTGTATTGCGCGTGGTATCGCCATTCGCCCGGAAGTGCTGCTGCTCGATTCACCGTGTTCGGCGCTCGACCCATCTTTACCGGCGTATGAATAGCTGATCACCGAACTCAAGCAGGATTACACCGTGGTGATTGTTACCTACAACATCCAGCAGGCTGCGCGTTGTTCCGACCACACGGCGTTTATGTACCTGGCGAATCTATTGAGTTCAGCAACATGGACATCTGTTCACCAAGCCAGCGAAGAAACAAGACAGAAGACTACATCACGGTCGTTACGGTTGATTCAGGAGGGCGTTATGGACAGTCTCAATCTTAATCAACATATTTCCGGCTAGTTCAACGCCGAGATGGAAGTATCCGCACTCAGGTGATGACCATGGGCGGCATGGTGGAGCAGCAGCTTTCTGACGCAATCACCCCGTATGCATAACGCTGACAGCGATTCGGCGAAGCGCGTGATTGAAGGCGACAAGAACGTCAACACTATGGAAGTGGCGATCGATGAAGCCTGCGTGCGCATTATCGCCGAACGTTAGGGACGGCGAACGACCTGCGACGGGTTATGGTGATCAGCAAAACCATTGCCAGCTGGAACGTATTGGCGACGTGGCGGACAAAATCTGCCGTACTGCGCTGGAGAGAGTCTCCCAGCAGCATCAGCCGTTGCCGGCAAGTCTGCAAGTCGTGGCGCCGTCATACCATCCAGATGCTGCACGCCAACGTGCTGGACGTGTTGCGCGGATGGACAGACATTTACGAGCGGTACGTATTTATCGTGAAGATAAAAAAGTCGATTAGGAAGACACGTAGGTATTGTTCGTCAACTGATGACCTACATGATGGAAGATTCGTGCACCATTCCTAGCGTACTCTTACTGCGCTGTCTGCGCGTGTTTGATCGAATGTATTGGCGACCGCTGCCAGAATATTTGTGAGTTTATCTTTGATTAATCGTGAAGGGTAAGGATTTCCTGTCACGGTGGTGATGAGCTGGATAAACTGCTGGCGGGAAAGATATGAGAAATAATTTCCACCACACAAATCCCTATACGCTTATTATTGGGATTTTAGATAACTTTATAAATTCTGAAAAATTACACAAAGTTAATAACTGCGAGCATGGTCATATTTTTATCAATAGCGCATTGTGATTCTGCATGTATCCTATCAATTTCCGAACCCCTGATGTTCGTTATAAAACCATTAATAAATGACTGGATTGTTACTGCATTCGCAGGAAAACCTGACATAACCGAGACAATACTGGTGAAGTCGGGTTTTTTTGTTTATAAAAAAGGTCCTTGCTATGAACATGCAAATCACCAAAATTCTACAGAATATGTTTGTGGTGGTTATTTGAATGCATTAAACAGCGGAAAAGTCGTCATGGGGCGCGGAATTGGCTTTCAAACGTGCTGGCCAAAGAATTAACTCAAGTGGAATAGAAAAAGAGTATGCCTTGAGCAGTCATGAATTGAACGGCGATTAAGCGAAGTCTTAAGTCATATTCCTCTGAGGTGATGGCAACCTGTGATTGTATTTATCTCTCTTTAGCGCAGGAGCGCTTGGGAAAATTACAGGACAGTATTTTATATCTCGGCTAACTGACCATTGCCAGTTTGCGATTAAACGCTTTCAGCAAAACGCGTTGCTGCCCAACCCGTTGCTGTGGGATATCCAGCGGCTTTACCCGACAAGTTCCAGCTAGGGAAGAAGCGTTAACCATTATTGATAAACGGTTGGGCGTGCAGTTACCCAAAGATGAAGTGGGCTTTATTGCCATGCATCTGGTCAGTGCCCAAATGAGCGGAAAATAGGGAGGATGTTGGCAGGTGTCACGCAGTCTTAATGCGCGAAATGCTGCAATTAATAAAATTTCAGTGTCAGCTTCATGACCAAGAGAAAGCTTGAGTTATCAGCTATGGTTACACATCTGAAGTTTTTCTACCCCGCGAATTCTCAACACGTCTTCAATTAACGTATAGTGATGAATATTATTACAACAAGCAATAAACAAAATTACCCGCAAGATGGCAATGCGGTACGGATTGCCATTTTTTATCGGTTTGCATATTAACGATATTTTACCCGCAGAGATTATGTTTTTTAGCCATAAATATAGAGCGCGTGCAAAGAACACTGAAATATTATTACTGAGTAAAGGATCGTTACCGCACTAAGCGGCAAAACCTGAAAAAAATTGCTTGATTCACGCTAGGCTGTTTTTTTCAGGTTTTTTTTCTAAGTTTTGCCGGCAAAGCGGTAGAGGGCAAGTTATTACGGCTTAGCCAGAAAATAGTCGCAGGAGTCGGGCGCAGATAACATTGTGAGTTGATGATTGCGCAACGCGATTACGTTTTAAATTAAGGATGAAAACAAAGCGCAAGCAGAGAGGTACTGAAAAAGACCCCCGGTATTATTATGGTGGTGGAAAGCGGTGGTCAGTTTCAGGTGGTCATAGGTAACCATGTGGCCGATGTCTTCCTGGCGGTTAACAGCGTGGCAGGCCTTGGCGAAAAAGCGCAACAGGCACCGGAAAATGATGAGAAAGGTAATCTGCTAAACCGCTTTGTTTATGTTATTTCAGGTATTTTTACGCCTCTGATCGGTCTGATGGCGGCAACCGGGATCCTGAAAGGTATGCTGGCTCTGGCGCTCACTTTTCAGTGGACGACCGAACAAAGTGGTACTTATTTAATTTTATTCAGCGCCAGTGATGCCTTGTTTGGGTTCTTCCCGATAATCCTGGGATACACCGCGGGCAAACGCTTCGGCGGTAATCCATTTACTGCCATGGTGATTGGTGGAGCGTTAGTGCATCCATTAATTCTGACTGCCTTCGAGAACGGGCAAAAAGCGGATGCGCCGGGGCTGGATTTCCTGGGTATTCCGGTCACATTGTTGAATTACTCGTCATCGGTTATTCCCATTATTTTTTCTGCCTGGTTGTGCAGCATTCTGGAACGCCGACTTAATGCGTGGTTACCGTCGGCAATCAAAAATTTCTTCACACCATTGCTATGTCTGATGGTTATCACACCCGTCACCTTTCTGCCGGCGGGGCCGTGATCAACCTGGATAAGCGAACTGATTGCCGCCGGTTATCTCTGGCTGATCAGGCGGTCCCGGATTTGCGGGCGCGGTAATGGGCGGCTTCTGGCAAATCTTCTTCATGTTCGGACTGCACTGGGCCTGGTCTGCTGCGAATCAATAACTTCACCGTGCTGGGCTGACGACACCATTTTTCGCCGTCATGCCCGCCATTATGGCGCAGGTCGGTGGCGCTCTCGGCGTCTTCCTCTGCGAACGCGATGCGCAGAAAAAAGTGGTGGCGGATCAGCGGCGTCTCAACTAGTCTGTTTGGACCACCGAACCAGCGGTATATGGCGTTAACCTGCCCGTAAGACCCCTTCGTTATCGCCGTATCAGTGGGGCTTTGGGGCCACCATCATCGGCTACGCGAAACGTAAGTCATTTTTTGGTTTGCCAGTATTTTACCTTCATGCAAACCATCCCGTCAACGGGAATTGATTTCACCGTCTGGGCCAGCGTTATTGGCGGTGTCATTGCCATCGGTCGCGCATTGTCGGTACGGTGATGTCTTCATTTTATCACCGCTAAACGTCAGCCAGCGCAGGGTGCCCCGCAAAGAGAAAACACCAGAGGTTATTACACCACCTGAGCAGGCGGATCTGTTCACCTGATGACGGGAGAGATTGTGCCTGCGATTCATGTCGCCGATACCGACGTTTGCCAGTGGCCTGTTGGGTAAAGGCATCACCCGCTCGGCCGGTGAAGGTGTTCTCCGGTTGCGGGTCGAATTGCTTCGTTGTTCGCCACATCACGCCTGATCGGCATCTAGTCAGATGATGGGTGGAGAATCCTGATTCATGTCGGTATCGACACCTAAAACTGGACGGCAAATTCTTTTCCGCCACGTTACGTGGGTGACAAGGTCAATACAGGCGATCGGCCATTTCTTTTGATATCCCTGCTATTCGCGAGGGCTGGATTTGATCTGACGACGCCGGTAATTAATCAGTAATAGCGATGATTTACGGACGTATTACCCACGGCACGCGCAGATAAGCGCAGGTGAACCGCTGTTATCCATCATTCGCTAACGATAAAAGGAGTTAATTATGAAAGCATTTCCAGAAACATTTGGGGGCGGGGCAGACTCTGCCAATCAGGTGGAAGGTGCCTGGCAGGAAGATGGCAAAGGGATTCGACCTCAAGATCTACAGCCTCATGGCGTAATGGGAAAAATGGAACCGCGCATCCTGGGAAAAGAGAATATCTAAGATGTCGCCGACTGATTTTTATCACCGTTACCCGGAGATATCGCGTTATTTGCCGAGATGGGCTTCACCTGTCTGCGTATTTCCATTGCCTGGGCGGCGCATCTTCCTCAGGGCGAAACGAAGTCGAACCGAATGAGTGGGTTAGCGTTTGACGATTTTGGCCGTTTGATGAAATGGCGCAGGCGGCAGATCAGCTGCTGGTAACGTTATCCCATTACGAAATGCTATATGGGCTGGTGAAAAACTACGGCGGTTGGGCTAATCGGGCGGTCATCGATCACTTCGAGCATTACGCCCGCACGGTCTTTACCCGCTACCAACATAAAGTAGCGTTATGGCTGACGTTTAATGAAATCAATATGTCGTTACACGCGCCATTCACGGGCGTGGGGCTGGCAGAAGAGAGTGGCGAGGCGGAAGTTTATCAGGCGATCCATCATCAACTGGTTGCCAGTGCGCGGGCAGTTAAAGCCTATCATAGCCTGATCCCCGAAGCGAAAATCGGCAATATGCTTCTCGGTGGGCTGGTTTACCCCCTCACCTGCCAGCCACAGGATATGTTGCAGGCCATGGAAGAGAACCGGCGCTGGATGTTCTTTGGTGATGTTCAGGCGCGTGGCCAATATCCCGGCTATATGCAGCGTTTCTTCCGCGACCACAATATCACCATTGAGATGACTGAAAGTGACGCAGAAGATTTAAAACATACTGTAGATTTCATCTCTTTTAGTTATTACATGACTGGTTGTGTTTCCCACGACGAAAGCATTAATAAAAATGCGCAGGGCAACATACTGAATATGATCCCCAATCCGCATCTGAAAAGTTCAGAGTGGGGGTGGCAAATTGATCCGGTTGGATTACGGGTAATGCTGCCAACTTACTGATTTAGTGTATGATGGTGATTTTAAGGTGCTTGCGTGGCTTCCATTTCCATCAGATGTCCTTCCTGCTCCGCTACTGAAGGCGTGGTGCGTAACGGCAAAAGCACTGCCGGACATCAGCGCTATCTCTGCTCTCATTGCCGTAAAACATGGCAACTACAGTTCACTTACACCGCCTCTCAGCCCGGTACGCACCAGAAAATCATTGATATGGCCATGAATGGCGTCGGATGTCGCGCCAGTGCACGCATTATGGGCGTTGGCCTCAACACGGTTTTACGTCACTTAAAAAACTCAGGCCGCAGTCGGTAACCTCGCGCATACAACCGGGCAGTGATGTGATTGTCTGCGCTGAAATGGACGAACATTGGGGCTACGTCGGTGCTAAATCACGTCAGCGCTGGCTGTTTTACGCGTATGACAGGATACGGAGGACGGTTGTGGCGCACGTCTTCGGGGAACGCACTCTGGCCACACTGGAGCGTCTTCTGAGCCTGCTGTCGGCCTTTGAGGTCGTGGTATGGATGACGGATGGCTGGCCGCTGTATGAATCACGCCTGAAGGGAAAGCTGCACGTTATCAGCAAGCGTTACACTCAGCGCATTGAGCGACATAATCTGAATCTGAGACAACATCTGGCAAGGCTGGTACGGAAGTCACTGTCGTTCTCAAAATCGGTGGAGCTGCATGACAAGGTCATCGGGCATTATCTGAACATAAAACACTATCAGTAAGTTGGAGTCATTACCGGATTACGGGTTCTGTTAAATACGCTTTGGGATCGTTATCAAAAACCGTTATTTATTGTCGAGAATGGATTAGGCGTAAAAGACAGCGTTGAAGCGGATGGTTCGATACAGGACGATTATCGAATTGCCTATTTAAACGATCACCTGGTACAGGTAAATGAAGCGATTGCCGATGGTGTGGATATTATGGGGTACACCAGTTGGGGGCCAATTGATTTAGTCAGTGCATCTCATTCACAAATGTCTAAGCGCTACGGCTTTATTTATGTGGATCGTGATGATAATGGCGAAGGAAGCCTCACAAGAACGCGTAAGAAAAGCTTCGGATGGTATGCAGAAGTGATCAAAACGCGGGGGCTGTCATTAAAAAAATAACCAATAAAGCACCTTAATTATCGTCGCATTCAGAACAGTCTGGATGCGATACGTTAATTCTTTCTTTGCACCATAAAGGGATATTATGTTTAGACAAAATCTTATTACCTCTGCCATCTTATTAATGGCACCGTTAGCCTTTTCTGCACAATCATTGGCTGAATCATTAACGGTGGAACAACGCCTTGAGTTATTAGAAAAAGCGTTAAGAGAAACGCAAAGCGAACTCAAAAAGTATAAAGATGAAGAGAAGAAAAAATATACGCCAGCGACGGTGAATCGTAGCGTAAGTACGAATGATCAAGGGTATGCCGCCAATCCGTTCCCGACCAGTAGTGCCGCAAAACCTGATGCTGTACTGGTCAAAAATGAAGAGAAAAATGCCAGTGAGACAGGCTCGATTTATTCTTCCATGACTCTGAAAGATTTCAGTAAGTTTGTGAAAGATGAAATTGGCTTTAGTTACAACGGCTATTACCGTTCTGGTTGGGGGACCGCCTCTCATGGTTCACCTAAATCATGGGCGATTGGTTCTCTGGGCCGCTTTGGTAACGAATACTCCGGCTGGTTTGATTTGCAGTTAAAACAACGTGTCTACAACGAAAACGGCAAACGGGTTGATGCCGTTGTGATGATAGATGGTAACGTTGGTCAGCAGTACTCTACCGGCTGGTTTGGCGATAATGCCGGTGGCGAGAACTTTATGCAGTTCTCCGATATGTACGTTACCACCAAAGGTTTCCTGCCCTTTGCGCCAGAGGCTGATTTCTGGGTGGGTAAACACGGTGCGCCGAAAATTGAAATCCAGATGCTGGACTGGAAAACGCAGCGTACTGATGCTGCAGCGGGTGTAGGTCTGGAAAACTGGAAAGTCGGTCCGGGTAAAATTGATATCGCGCTGGTTCGCGAAGATGTCGATGATTACGATCGCAGCCTGCAAAACAAACAGCAGATTAATACCCATACTATTGATTTACGCTATAAAGATATCCCGTTATGGGATAAAGCGACCTTAATGGTGAGTGGTCGTTATGTCACGGCAAACGAAAGCGCATCGGAAAAAGATAATCAGGATAATAACGGGTATTATGACTGGAAAGATACCTGGATGTTCGGCACATCTTTAACGCAGAAATTTGATAAAGGTGGCTTCAACGAATTCTCCTTCCTGGTTGCGAATAACTCTATCGCCAGGAACTTTGGCCGTTATGCTGGCGCAAGTCCATTTACCACCTTTAATGGTCGTTATTATGGTGATCACACCGGCGGAACAGCAGTTCGTCTGACCTCGCAGGGCGAAGCCTATATCGGCGATCATTTTATTGTGGCTAACGCGATTGTTTACTCCTTCGGTAACAATATTTATAGCTACGAAACAGGCGCACACTCTGATTTCGAATCTATTCGTGCGGTTGTTCGCCCGGCCTATATTTGGGACCAATATAACCAGACAGGTGTTGAACTGGGCTATTTCACCCAGCAAAACAAAGATGCGAATAGTAATAAATTTAATGAGTCTGGTTATAAAACCACGCTCTTCCATACCTTTAAAGTCAATACCAGTATGTTGACCTCGCGTCTGGAAATTCGTTTCTACGCCACGTATATCAAAGCCCTGGAAAACGAACTGGATGGCTTCACCTTCGAAGACAATAAAGACGCCCAGTTTGCTGTCGGTGCCCAGGCTGAAATCTGGTGGTAATGGAACTTAATGAAAGGAATATTACGATGAATATAAAAATTGCTGCTTTAACGCTGGCTATTGCCAGCGGTATTTCTGCTCAGTGGGCCATAGCAGCGGATATGCCAGCCAGCCCGGCACCCACTATCCCGGTGAAACAGTATGTGACTCAGGTCAATGCCGATAACAGCGTGACCTTTCGCTACTTTGCCCCTGGGGCAAAAAATGTCTCTGTAGTGGTGGGTGTTCCGGTTCCGGACAATATTCACCCGATGACCAAAGACGAAGCAGGAGTCTGGTCGTGGCGCACACCTATCCTGAAAGGCAACCTGTACGAGTATTTTTTCAATGTTGATGGTGTACGCAGCATTGATACAGGCACCGCAATGACTAAGCCTCAGCGCCAGGTTAACTCCAGTATGATTCTGGTGCCAGGCAGTTATCTGGATACGCGTTCTGTTGCGCATGGTGATTTGATCGCCATAACTTACCACTCCAACGCATTGCAATCTGAACGTCAGATGTATGTCTGGACCCCGCCAGGATACACCGGCATGGGCGAGCCTTTGCCAGTGCTCTATTTCTATCACGGTTTTGGTGATACCGGACGTTCCGCTATCGATCAGGGGCGTATCCCGCAAATCATGGATAACCTGCTGGCTGAAGGGAAAATTAAACCGATGCTGGTGGTGATCCCGGATACCGAAACCGATGCGAAGGGCATTATTCCCGAAGATTTCGTGCCTCAGGAAAGACGTAAAGTCTTTTATCCGCTGAATGCTAAAGCGGCAGATCGCGAACTGATGAACGATATTATCCCGCTGATTAGCAAGCGTTTTAGTGTCCGTAAAGATGCCGATGGTCGCGCGCTGGCAGGGCTTTCACAAGGCGGGTACCAGGCGCTGGTTTCCGGAATGAATCATCTGGAAAGCTTTGGCTGGCTGGCCACATTCAGTGGTGTTACCACGACAACCGTACCGGATGAAGGTGTCGCGGCCCGGCTGAACGATCCGGCAGCTATTAACCAGCAACTACGTAATTTTACTGTGGTCGTTGGTGATAAAGATGTCGTAACCGGCAAGGATATCGCCGGGCTGAAAACTGAGCTTGAGCAGAAAAAAATTAAGTTTGATTACCAGGAATATCCCGGCCTGAACCATGAAATGGATGTCTGGCGGCCTGCCTATGCAGCCTTCGTACAGAAATTTAAAATAAGGCATTAAGATGAAATTAATCATTACCGAAGATTACCAGGAAATGAGCCGTGTCGCGGCACACCATCTGCTTGGTTATATGTCGAAGACGCGTCGTGTTAACCTGGCAATTACCGCCGGTAGCACGCCCAAAGGCATGTATGAATACCTCACCACCCTGGTTAAAGGTAAGCCTTGGTACGATAACTGCTATTTCTATAATTTCGATGAAATTCCCTTTCGCGGCAAAGAGGGAGAAGGCGTAACGATTACCAATCTGCGTAATCTGTTTTTCACCCCTGCGGGGATCAAAGAAGAGAATATCCAGAAGCTCACTATTGATAACTACCGCGAGCATGATCAGAAACTGGCGCGTGAAGGCGGCCTGGATTTGGTGGTGCTGGGATTAGGTGCAGATGGTCATTTTTGTGGCAATTTGCCGAATACGACCCATTTCCATGAGCAAACCGTGGAGTTCCCGATCCAGGGAGAGATGGTTGATATTGTGGCGCATGGTGAGTTGGGCGGCGACTTTTCGTTAGTGCCTGACAGCTACGTGACGATGGGGCCGAAAAGCATCATGGCGGCGAAAAACTTGCTGATAATTGTCAGTGGCGCAGGTAAAGCGCAGGCACTGAAAAATGTGCTGCAAGGTCCGGTTACCGAAGATGTTCCAGCTTCCGTGTTGCAGCTGCATCCTTCGCTGATGGTAATCGCTGATAAAGCCGCTGCCGCAGAATTAGCGTTCGGTTAAGCTGAAGAAATAAGGCCGGATGTATGAATTACGCTCCGGCCTGTTCTCATTATTTAAATAACTACGAAAAATCACCCCACAGTCTCAGCTTGCCGCAGTGGAGACAGCGGAAGAGATAACCCTGACAATCACCACCCTTTTGCAGGCATTTAGCTAGATCAGAATTTCTAATACCGAAATTCTCACAATCTTCTTCAAGGTTGGCAAATTCATCGAGGCGATCTTTTATATCATTCCAGCCCACATAGCCGATAAAAGCACAGAAATCGCCACAATGCGCAAGCCAGAATTCCTGTTGCCATCCATGATAACCTGGCGTGCGTTCAACCAACTCTTTCAGCATTTCATCAGGATATGTGTTCTTAATACCGGCAAATTCGTCCTCTTCATCATACTCAAATTCAACACCTTCTATGCTGGCATCATCCTGAAAACTACCTGCAAACTTTTCTGCAGCAGAACCGTCCGCAATACACAACGGACAGAGATGTTCAACTTCATCAACGCAATAAAAGGGACCCGAGTAATAAACTGACGTCTGTTGTTCACAGCAATCGCACTCTACGGTTTTATCCTGTTCAAATGCGCCTGTTTCCAGTGGCTTGGGATGATATTTGAATGTAAGCGCCCCGAAAAGTACGTAGCGTAAGGATTATTTTACAGACGAGAAGTTCCAGGGCAGCAGTTCATGCACTTGGTTCGACGGCCAGTCATTGAGCTTCTCGATCACTTCGCGCAACCAGTCCTCCGGCTCCACTTCGTTCTGTTTGCAGGTGACCAGCAGACTGTAGATGATCGCCGCACTTTCTCCTCCCTTGTCTGAGCCGAAAAAGAGATAATTTTTTCTTCCAACCGCCACCGATCGTAACGCGTTTTCACCGATGTTGTTGTCTATTTCCACCCGGCCGTCACGACAGAACTCGTTCAGCGCATTCCAGTGATTCAGGATATAGTCGAACGCCTTCGCCATCTCCGCATGTTTCGACAGCGTTTTCCTCTGCAACTGTATCCAGTCGTACAACGACTGCATCAACTGGACGCTTCTGGCTTTTCTGACTGCAAGCCGTTCCTCTGCCGGACTGCCACGTATCTCCGCTTCTATGTCGTATAACTCTGCTATCCGTCTGAGCGCTTCCTGAGTCATTTCTGTCGGACGGCGCACATCCTCGTCATGGATTTTTCGGCGGGCGTGGGCCAGGCACCCGGCTTCCTTCACCCGGCCCGTTTCGTACAGTACGTTATAACCTGCATAGGCATCAGCCTGCAGTACGCCCTGATACTTTGCCAGGTGGAGCTGCGGATGTTCTCCTTTGCGATCTGCCGAATACGCGAACCAGACGGCTGCCGGCAGGGATGAACCCGCATTACGATCATCCCTGACGTATACCCACAGACGACCCGTTTTCGTCTTTCCGTTCCCCGGGGCCAGTACTTTCACCGGAGTGTCATCTGCGTGCACCTTTCCTGCTCATAGCCCGCGACCTGACAGGCATACTGTCGAAGCCGACTCTGTTGCTTACGCAACATGGCTTTAAGCAGCTCAATATCATCGGGGAGTTCATTGTTCATTCCCTTGTTTTATCACGGGTTATATCCGGATGCCAGGCCGTTCTGTCCGTTTGGGATGTTGCCACGCGATCCCCTCCAGTAGCATGGATAACTGAGCTGGCGTCAGGTGCACTTTCCCTTCCCGGGTCACCGGCCAGACGAAGCGGCCCCGTTCCAGGCGTTTGGCGAACAGGCATAACCCGTCACGATCGGCCCACAGTATTTTCACCATTTTGCCACTGCGGCCCCGGAAGACGAAGATATGCCCGGAGAACGGGTCATCTTTCAGCGTGTTCTGCACCTTCGAAGCTAGGCCATTGAAGCCACAACGCATATCTGTGATGCCAGCGATGATCCAGATTTTGGTACCGGTCGGCAGCGTTATCATCGGATACCCCCTTTCATTTCGCGGATTAGCGCCCGTAACAGTTCCGGAGTGAGAGGGTCAAACAGTTTTACCACACCTGATTTAAGATGCAGCTCGCACCGTGGGACGTTTCCGGGAGCCCCCTCAGGGCGCTCATCATGCTTGTTACGCCAGAAGGGATTTGTAACTGGTCTGGTCGGCTCCGGCGTATCAGTCAGTGCCACCGGGACAGGCATGCATTCCTGTATGTCATCATCGCTCAGTAAGCCGTCCTCGTACTGGCTTTTCCATTTAAACAGCAGGTTATCATTGATATCGTGTTCTCTGGCGATCCGGGCAACAACAGCCCCAGGCTGTAATGCCTGCTTAGCCAGACGGACCTTAAATTCACGGCTATAGCTGGTTCGCCGTTCTTTTCGCCATGAGCCTTCTCTGATTTGAGGCTCTGTTAATTCCTTCTTTCTGTTGGCATAAAGGATGGCGTCAAGTTGAGCGAATGAAACTGAATCGGGCAATGGCCATGCGATACCGGATGCAAGAAATCGCTGAAAAAGCGTATGTATTGTGGAATGACTGAGACCCAGACGCTGAGCGATGGCCCGGATGGTCAGTTTATCTTCAAATCTTAAACGCAGGGCATCAGGCAAATAAGAACGGAAGCAGGGAATATCTTTTGTTGTCTGGGAATTCATCGTTCGTGTCCATCAATATAGATGGGCGCGATTGTTGCCAGACAGGACAATTTTCACAAGACGTCGCTGATGGGGCGCTTACATTTGAATTGGGGTAACGGCCTGATATTTTGAGTCATAGTAACATCCTGTCTGCTTTTGAGTAGCCCAAAGATAAAGTATCCCGCTTAACTTAAAGAGTCTGTTTCAGGACATGAAATATCCAATCCGGGCAGACGGGTAATGATTCTGCTCATCACCACACCTGCCAGCAATGCAGGAATGATGCGGACAACGAGACTGTCACCAGAAAGAATGTTTTCAAACAACTCCGAGGAAGCCATGCCCTTAATATGTACAATAACTGCACAATAGATCTCGGTGATAACGACGCCACCTATGCCACCAGCCAGACAACGATAATTTTTCTGTGACCCGATCTTTTCCGGCAGACAGGCGACCATCACGCCGGTTAACAATGCAGGAATAGCTCCCGTAGTAATCGACAATAAGAGAAACAATGGAAGTACCTGTATTATTACCAAAAGAACCAGCGGTTCTTTTGCGAAGAATATGTAGAGGACAAGAAACAGAACACCAATTAACGGTCCTAAAACCGCAAAATAAAGTCCGTGATGTATTACCCGACGTGAAACAGACATATCAAACTCCCTTTACTTACCTTTGAGCGCCAATTTAAGCGGGGTAAGTGAAGGGAGTGTGAAGAACTATGCCGTAATATCCCAACCACGCGCTTTCCACAGTTCCGGTAACTGCGAAAGATGGGTAAAGGTGGTGACTTTCGGGTGAACGATCGGCTTATTGTGCGGGTCGGCGCAGAAGTAGAACACTTCCATACCT
Organism: Shigella flexneri; assembly: GCA_048288465.1. Taxonomy (GTDB): domain Bacteria; phylum Pseudomonadota; class Gammaproteobacteria; order Enterobacterales; family Enterobacteriaceae; genus Enterobacter; species Enterobacter flexneri_B. The sequence goes on from CP182556.1 coordinate 3,746,524, forward strand.
GCGTCGATACCAGATTGCGCACCGGCAACTGAGTCATCAACCAGAATGCAGTTTTCTACATTTACATTCATCGCTTTTGCCGCATGGAACATTAACGCCGGGTCTGGCTTCCAGCGCTGAATATCGTAGCCGCTGAACAGTTTATCCGGGAAGTAGTGCAACATATTCAGCTTGCCCATAGAATGCTGCATTTTGTTATTTGGGCCGTTAGATACCACACACATTGGCGCAGTGATCGCTGACAGGAGCGCTCCAGCCCCTTCGATGGCTGAATCGAACAGCCGAGCGACTTCTGCACGGTAAACGTGTTCAGCTTCTGTTTTCGCTAACGTAACACCATGTTCAAGGGAAACAATATCGATAATTTCGTACAGTTTTACACCTTTGAAACGTTTGAATACCTCTTCAGGATCGAGCGTAATACCAAATTCCTGAAACATCGTTACATATGCGCGGGAGCAAATGACTTCACTGTCGACCAGCGTACCGTCGCAGTCGAAAAATACCGCTTCTATCCGGGACATGCCTTTCCTTTTTAATCAGTTTAACGTTTTCGTAGAGCCGATTTGCGCAACGCAATCGTTGCCGTATAAGTAAATCCAATAAAAAAGTCTCTCACAAACGCGCCTATTGTCGCATTTTGGTATACGATAGCGACGGATTTTCCCTCCTTGTTCGGAAATAGATAATGAGTCATCAACATACCACCCAGACTTCTGGTCAGAGGATGCTGGAACGTGTTTTTAAACTGCGCGAACATGGTACTACGGCACGAACTGAAGTGATTGCCGGGTTCACCACCTTCCTGACGATGGTCTACATCGTATTTGTTAACCCACAAATTCTGGGCGTTGCTGGCATGGACACCAGTGCCGTCTTCGTAACAACCTGTCTGATTGCTGCTTTCGGTAGCATTATGATGGGATTGTTTGCAAACCTTCCGGTGGCGCTGGCTCCTGCGATGGGGCTTAACGCCTTTTTCGCTTTTGTGGTTGTCCAGGCAATGGGGCTGCCGTGGCAGATCGGTATGGGCGCAATCTTCTGGGGCGCTGTCGGACTGCTTCTTTTGACCATTTTCCGCGTTCGTTACTGGATGATTGCTAACATTCCGGTAAGTCTGCGTGTGGGTATTACCAGCGGTATCGGCCTGTTTATCGGCATGATGGGGCTGAAAAACGCAGGTGTGATTGTCGCTAACTCGGAAACGCTGGTGAGCATCGGTAATCTGACTTCTCACAGCGTACTTCTGGGTATCCTCGGCTTTTTCATCATTGCTATTCTGGCCTCGCGCAACATTCACGCAGCGGTGCTGGTTTCTATCGTGGTGACGACGCTGCTGGGCTGGATGCTGGGTGATGTGCACTACAATGGCATCGTTTCTGCGCCGCCGAGCGTAATGACAGTTGTGGGTCATGTAGATTTAGCCGGGTCGTTTAACCTCGGGCTGGCAGGGGTGATTTTCTCTTTCATGTTGGTCAACTTGTTTGACTCCTCCGGTACGCTGATTGGCGTGACCGATAAAGCAGGTCTGGCGGATGAGAAGGGGAAATTCCCGCGCATGAAGCAGGCGCTGTATGTCGACAGTATCTCTTCCGTGACCGGTTCGTTTATCGGTACTTCTTCCGTTACGGCTTATATTGAGTCCTCTTCCGGCGTATCGGTTGGCGGTCGTACCGGTCTGACGGCAGTGGTTGTTGGTCTGCTGTTCCTGCTGGTTATCTTTCTGTCGCCGCTGGCGGGAATGGTGCCAGACTACGCTGCAGCTGGCGCGTTGATCTACGTTGGCGTGTTGATGACCTCAAGTCTTGCTCGCGTGAACTGGCAGGATCTTACTGAATCTGTTCCGGCGTTTATTACCGCCGTGATGATGCCGTTCAGCTTTTCGATTACCGAAGGTATTGCGCTGGGCTTTATCTCCTACTGCGTGATGAAGATTGGTACCGGGCGTCTGCGTGACCTTAGCCCGTGCGTAATCATCGTTGCGCTGCTGTTTATCCTGAAGATTGTATTTATCGACGCTCATTAAAATCGATAGCGCATTAAAAACCCGCCATGCATGATTACTGGCGGGTTTTTTATTTAGATCTTAACTCGCTGAATAAACTCACCAAATGCGGTCAATTGCCCGGTCAGGTGGTCCAGCGTACCCTGATCAATCACTTCTCCGGTTTGCGGATCAACTTTGTTCTGAATCACGCCGCCCATAAATTCCGGCTTGTTCATCACCATTGCATCGAGGAAAACCAGAATCTGGCGCAGGTGATACTGACAGCGCGCGCCGCCAATCACGCCCATTGAGCTGGTCTGAATCAACACCGGTTTACCGGCCAGCGGTTGATCCGGCAGGCGGGAAAGCCAGTCGATGGCATTTTTCAGCCCACCCGGTACCGAGTAGTTATATTCCGGCGTGACGATCACCACACCGTCAGCCTGACGGATCTGTTCCGCCAGAGCTTCAACCGTTGCTGGAAAACCTTCTTCCTGCTGTACGTCAGCGTCATACAGGGGAATGTCGGCAATGGAAGGTAACGCATTGACTTCCATGCTCGCCGGAGCAATTTTCGGCAGGGTACGTGCAACCATGCCATTAAATGAGCCTTTGCGCAGGCTCCCCAGTAACGTAACCACCTGCAATTTTTCAGACATAATGACTCCTGTGGTTGTCTATCAATTTGGCGAAAAAGACTTCACGGTAGAGAGCTGGGCAAAACGCATCATCCGGCTGGTAGGATTGTTGGCGCGGCTGTGAATATCCGGCAGGCTTTTCCAGCTGTGTTTGCCATCTAACTCCCAGACACTGAGCTTTTCAATCGCGGGCGTGACCGCCACGGACCACACCAGCACGTCCTCCGCGTCGCATAACGCTTCTACATGATTTACATGAGCACATTTCAGGCGTCCGGCAATGGGCAGCAGCTGCAGATCGCGCGGATCGTCATTCAAAACATCACCGGTTAGTTTTAGCACGCTTCGGCGCAGCGTAATGAGCTGCGCCCGCGCTTCGTTAGGATCGTTTTGTTTACTGATCCATAGCGATTCATTGCTGGAAAAGGTGTGGTTATCGGGCGCGTGTGGGCTATGAAACCCGCGCGTCGCACGCTGTAGTTCCATATCGAGGCCACATTCACCTTCGGTTGTTAACGCCACGCCAACCATATTCCCGGCATAGGAAATAGAAAACGAAGGCAAATTTTTATCACTGAAAACCGGTTTACCTTTCGGCAGGGTGACGATTTCCGGCAATTCGCCAATGCCATACAGCATGAACATCAGTTCTGCGAGTAAACCTCTGGACGCCAGAAAACGGCTTTGACGATGAGGGGGAATGTTTCGGGCTTCTTGATGACACTGGGAGGGGAGACGAACAGAAATCAGATGTCCTTCCGTTAAAATCCCTCGGGCAAAGTGAGTCGCCATTTTTCGCTCCATGCTTAATGGTCCATTATGAATACAAGAGTAATCATTTACTGGAATGATGGACAGACTAAAGCGGCTAAAAGTTCGATTCAGACAAGCTTATTACAACTTTTTTACATTTTATTGTGAAATTGGGTCACGTTTCATACGAATTAGGTTATGCCATCGACACGTAAAGGTTTTTAATGGTTTCCCGTAACCAACAATATTTGGATTATGGCTGTTCCGTTTATGCCACAGCAGGGTCTGCGGGGTTCAGGCTTTTTTTGCTGGCTTTGGCGTAAACGGGACATTAACAGCAACCAACGGCAGTTGATGGAGTTGATTGTCGTACTGACAGTAGCCGCGGCGCGGTCACCAGTAGCAGATTGTCGGGTTGCGCTGCCATAAACGGTTAGCTCTAGAATTCCGGCAGGCTCATAGCAATCGTGCGTTGCGCGCCCCAGCTCCTGTAACGCATTGTCCAGCGCCCTGAGGTAGCCTGAGTTTAACGGACACTCCTTCCTGAAATAGAATGGCATCAGAAGGAGCTAATAATGAGCAGAAAAACCCAACGTTACTCTAAAGAGTTCAAAGCCGAAGCTGTCAGAACGGTTCTTGAAAATCAACTTTCGATCAGTGAAGGCGCTTCCCGATTATCTCTTCCTGAAGGCACTTTAGGACAATGGGTTACCGCCGCCAGAAAAGGGCTCGGTACTCCTGGTTCCCGCACGCTGGCTGAACTGGAATCTGAAATTCTGCAACTGCGTAAGGCGTTAAATGAAGCTCGCCTTGAGCGAGATATATTAAAAAAAGCAACAGCGTATTTTGCACAGGAGTCGCTGAAAAATACGCGTTAATCGAACAATGGCGACAACAATTTCCCATTGAAGCGATGTGTCAGGTATTTGGTGTATCCAGGAGCGGTTATTACAACTGGGTACAGCATGAACCCTCAGACAGAAAACAAAGTGATGAGCGGCTAAAACCGGAGATTAAGGTGGCACATATCCGCACTCGCGAAACATATGGAACCCGGCGGCTCCAGACGGAGCTGGCAGAGAATGGCATCATCGTTGGTCGTGACCGACTGGCACGTCTTCGTAAGGAGCTGAGGCTACGCTGTAAGCAGAAACGCAAGTTCAGAGCGACTACGAACCCGAACCACAATCTGCCAGTTGCGCCAAATCTGCTGAACCAGACGTTCGCTCCTACAGCACCAAATCAGGTCTGGGTGGCGGACCTGACGTATGTTGCCACACAGGAGGGATGGTTGTACCTCGCTGGCATCAAAGATGTTTATACGTGTGAAATTGTCGGCTACGCCATGGGAGAGCGCATGACAAAAGAGCTGACAGGTAAAGCCCTGTTTATGGCGCTCAGGAGCCAGCGCCCACCTGCCGGGCTAATCCACCACTCTGATCGAGGTTCACAGTACTGCGCATACGATTACCGGGTCATACAGGAGCAGTCTGGTCTGCAAACATCAATGTCGCGTAAAGGTAACTGTTACGACAACGCTCCGATGGAAAGCTTATGGGGAACGCTGAAAAATGAGAGCCTGAGCCACTATCGTTTTAATAACCGGGATGAAGCCATCTTAGTAATACGGGAATACATTGAGATTTTCTACAATCGTCAGCGTCGTCACTCTCGTCTGGGGAATATCTCCCCGGCAGCCTTCAGGGAAAAATATCATCAGATGACTGCTTAAAAAAAGAACAAATGGTAGTGTCCGCTATTGCCAGTACACCTCACCCAGGTGTCGCTCTGTTCCCAGCAAATGCTGATATGCGGATAACGTAAAAAGGTGTCCAGATTCCACGTTTCATGCAGTGCCGGATGATCTTTGCGTAACCAGACGCAGGGTACATCACTAAACAGCACTTCATAATCAATGGCTAACGGTAGCGAGCTTAACAGCTCCCGCGAGCGAGGATGGCTTTCGCGACCGGAAAAACCAATATCCACTTCACCACGAGTAATGGCATCTAAGGAATCGTAATCCCAGTTACGTAGTTTGATGGTCGCCTGCGGGTAACGTTGGTAGATCCGTTTCGACAGCGCATTAAGCATGATCATCATCAGCGGCGATTCCGCCGCCAACTCAAACTTCAGGCCGCGCGGTGTCTGGTGGTGCGGTTTATCCAGCAGCAGATTGCTCATTTGCATCCATTCCGCCAGATTTTGCTCCATGCTGACCATTAGCTGTGTGGGCGACAGCCCCAGCGGTGAGTTCACAAAGAGCGGGTCGTCAAACCACGCTCTTAACTTTGCCAGCGACTTACTCACCGCTGAAGGGGTCACGTTCATCCGCTTCGCCGCTTTGGTCACGCTGCGCTCCTGCATCAGCAGTTGCAGACAGAGCAGCAGATTGAGATCAAGCGTGGTGATGGATTTCTTCATGAGCGGCAACGGGGCGTCCAGGCGCGACGAACATAATCAGCAACAGGCTCACTATGCTACAGGCAATCAGAATCCCGATCAGCATATTCCATGCGCCGATACCAACCACCGCGGCCAGCCAAATCCACAGTGACGAACCGCAAACCTGCGCAATACCTAAGGTCGAGCTGGCTACGCCCGCGCGTAATGAAAATGGTCCTAACGCCTGACTCATCGCTACGCTGAAAACCTACCGAGAAACCGGCGCAAATCAGCGTGATACCAACAGAAGAAACCGCATGGGAAAGGTGAAACGGCAAGGGTGATCCCCGCTGCAAGGAATAACACCTGCGAGGTGATCATCAACGTACGTGGCTTAAAAATTCCCAGCGCAAACGGCGTGGTGGAGATGGTCACCATGCTGACGCCAGCGGTCAACGCCATAACGGTGGTATTCCGCGCTCAAAACCGATGATTTCCATCAGCAATACCGGCGATGTATTGACGAAAGTGAAGGATGACCGAAACGCTGAGGGTGGTGATAACAACACGGCTGAGGAAAAAACGATTAAGCAGCGACTCGCTATTTTCTCGTGGTTTGTCCGAAGCAGCGGGGGACGCTGGGCGCGTTTCTTTTAAAATAAACAAAGACAACATCAGTACCGCGATGCCCATCATTGCCATCGCCCAGAACAGACTCTGCCACGGGAATTTAAGCATAATCAGATGTCCGAGCACTGGCGCTAACACCGGAATGATGCAGGTAATACCGTTGAGTAATGACAGCACTTTAGCCCGACGTCGATCATCCAGCGTGTCGCGCAAAATGGCGAACGCCACCACGTAACAACAGCCTGCGCCCAACCCCTGTAGAAATCGGCCTGCAAGAAATAACGTGCTGGTTTCAGCCAGTGAACAGAACACCGAGGCAATAATAAATAGCGCCGCGCCGGGTATGGCGACCGGCTTTCTCCCTGAACGATCGGCCACTTTACCGGCAAATAGCATCGCAGCTGCCATCCCCGCCAGATATACGGAGAACGCAATATGCAACTGCGCTTCGCTGGCATTGAGATCGGCGGCGATGCGCGGTAAACCAACGAGGTACATATCAATCCCGGCGGGATAAAGTAAAACCAGGGCAAAACTACAAATCAAAAAGCGGGACATGGGCTAAAGCGTCCTGATAGTAAGGTGACGCAAAGCATACGTGGTGAAGGAGGATAAGGCGAGTTGCCATTTGGACATAAGTGATTTCCTGAGAGGCAAGAAGCCAGCGAATGGCTGGCTTCTTGAAGGATTTAGCCAAATTTAGGTAACACGTTAAAGACGTTGCCGAACCAGCACAAAATCACGGTTATACCAAAGAGAATGACAATCGCCGGAATAAGATTGCCGCCCCAGACCGTGAACATCTGATTGGGAAACTTCTTGCGAGCTTTGATTGCAAGCACTGCGGGAATAATGACCGCCCAGATGGTGGCGCACAGCCCGGCACCGCCGATCCCGTAAATAAAGCCGTTCGGGAAGATCAGATACAACAACGCAGGTGGCAGGAAGGTTAACAGCACGGTTTTGAAACGCCCGCCGTGGGAGTTATCAATCTTAAACAGGTCCGCCAGATAATCGAACAACCCCAGCGTGACACCAAAGAACGAACTGGCAACAGCTAAGTTAGAGAACACCAGCAGGCAAAACTCGATAATGCCGTGCTGTTTGGTGCCGAGGAACGATTTCACCAGCGAATCAATGTTGCCGCCTGAGGAGATTATCGCCTTAAAGCTTTCGCGCGGAATATTCCCCATCGTGCAATAGAGCCAGAAGAGATAAATCACCAGCGCCAGCAGCGAACCAAATACCACGCTTTTGATTAACTTATCTTTGCGTTTGCCATAGCAAATAATCAGGCTGGGAATATTGCCGTGGAAACCAAATGACGCCAGACACACCGGCAAAGCCATAAAGATATACGGGAAGTAAGACGTTCCCGCAGTGGTGCTGGTGGCATCGCGCAGGATGGAGTAATCGACCTGGAAGAAGAAAGAACCAAACACGATCACAAAGGAGATAATCTTCAGCCCGAGGAACAATGAGGTAATGCGACTGGCGGCTAACGAACTTATCCACAATACGCTGGCAACGAAAATGGCTGTGCAGATCCCGACAATACGTGGATTAGCGTGATAGCCCAAATTCATTGATATCGTTTCACTAATGATCGCACCATTAGCAGAGATATAGGCATAAGTGAGGATATAGAGAACGAAGGCAACGGTAATACCGCTGATAATGTTCCAGGTGTTACCTATTAAATCTTTGGTGATGGTGTTAAAACTGGAGCCGACAGGATAATTTAAATTTGCTTCTAATAACAATAACCCGGAATGAAGCATTGAAAACCAGGCAATGATAAGGATAAAGGCACCCCAGAAAAACCAGGACTTGCAAGATTTACAGGTAAGCAACATACCTCCACCAATTACTGACCTGCTATAACCATACAGCCCAAAATGCAGAGTGCTTTTTTTCAGCTCTATTAGTCATGATGCCACCTTTAGAGGAAGGCTATTTTGTTATTGAGGATGTAGGTAAGAGAGTGGTGCACATCTTATAGCCACTCTTTGTATTAATTAACTTCTTTCAGTTTTGCGGTGAAGTGACGCAATACTTTTGGTTCGTAGGTAAGGTTAATCCTTTCACTCGCCGCGTTCCTTCAGACGTTAAGGCTTCAATAATGAAGTCCATATGCGTTCTAGTAGACGTCGCGTGCGGAATGGTTAACTCAGCAGTTCAGCCGGGCATGGCAGTTGTTTACCGGTTTTCGGATTGCGGCCTAACAGGAAAGAGCCAATTTCTACCGCACGGATACCGGCCGTTTAGACAGCTTGCACGCCAGCGCCTGTGCGGGGAACTGGTCTGCCGGGATATGCGGCAGGAGTTCACCGGGATTAACGAATGCCGCGTGACCGCCCGCCTGCCGGCAGACAACGCCATCTCTTCCAGACCATCGACCAGATACTGTACCTGCGCGAGACGATAAGCCAGCGAGTCGATAATTCACGCCGTATACAGACCTACCGCCAGACGTCATCGCGCCGCCCTCCAGGCCGCCATATGTCGGGGAGCCTTCTGCACCACGCAAAGGGTTCTGCACTCGGTCTACACATCAAGAGAAGCTGTCGTTTTCATGCACAGCAAGCCGCCCATCGGCACCATTGCATCTTTCTCTTGGCGGGACATCGCCAGCATATCGGCATATTTGTAGGTTTCGCGGTGATTCCGCTGATGGTCCAGTCTTTGTATTCTGCTTCACGCTGCTTGATGAAATAGGTGTTTTCAGCAAAGCGTGCGGAGTCCATTACCACCGGAATATCGGTATTTCTTCGCGATGCTGTGCATCGCTTTTAAGTTTGCCAGTGAAACCGGCTTACCACCTGCAGAGTTACTGGTGATGGTTGCAACGATATACGGCACGTTATTCTGGCTAACTTCTTCAATACCGCGTTCTAATCCTTCGAGGTCAAAGTTGCCTTTAAAGTCGTAACGCATGCCGATATCGTAAGGCTTCTTTGATATAGACGTTATGCATGGTACAGCCGTTAAATCCGGCTATGGCCCTGCGCGGAATCAAAGTACAGTCAAGAACGCCACCATTTTGCTGCGATCCAGGCTCTTCCGCTTGCGTTTTTTAATCAGTACCGGAATATAGATTTGCTCTTGCGCTATGCCCTGTAGTCGGAATAGTGTATTGATAACCAAAGATATTTTTCACTGACTCGGCTAACGCATAGTAGCTGCGGCTGCCGCTGTAGGCTTCGTCGCCGCGCATCATCGCGGCCTGCATACTCCGCATGATGGCCCCGTGCCGCTGTCGGTCAGTAAATCGATAAACACATCTTCGCTATCCAGCAGGAACGGGTTCATACCCATATTTTAATAATTGCTTTTATGATAAGCGCGAGTAGTACGTTTTACTGGCTCAATAACACGAATGCGGAACGGTTCAGGGAGATGTTTAGAAGTTTTCCATTACATAATCCTTCATTTATTTTAATTACAGTGATCCTGTGAATATTACATCTCGCAATATCCATTAATTCGCCATGTATATATTAAGCACTTATCATTTACTAAAATAAGTAAATAAACGAGAGATGGCCTTTGCAAAAGGCAAAATTAAGATATAGCAAACTAATCGTTCACATTGAATCTAATTGGTTTGGCTCTGGTGATGGTGACAGAAGGGTAAATTAAGGGCGGTGATTCCAGATCTATTGTCGATATTGAACCATTTTGAGGTCACACATATATGTAAGATATTCATAATGCACTTATCCTCGAAAGACACGAGGCTAACAGTATAATACTCACCACAATTTTGTCTATTCTAAAATTGTTTAAACGTGAATCGAATTACTTTCGTTCGGTAGTATATTAACGCTTTTTTTTAAAGATTATAAATTACGTAAGAATTTTATGTTTTAAAAAAGGGTTGAGGAATAAGAGCAGTGCTACAATTAGCGAAGCCGCATCTGACAGTCAGTATCGGCTTCAAAGCGTGGTTACTTACCAATACAGAAGTGGAGTAAATCTGCCCAGCAGGTCGTTCTGAGTAAAATTCCCCGGTGATTTCGTTAGCTTCTGCTGTGGCGATATGCCAACTCTTCCGCCAGCAGTTCGACCTGCCCAGTTCGCCACAGTTGCGCTTTGCCCGTTGTAGATGTTCCGCTGCCTGTTCCAGCGCCTGTAGGTGGCGACGACGCGCCAGGAAGCCGCCTTCCATGTTGGTGTCAAAGCCCATGCTCTGTTTGAGATGGTTACGCCAGCACCTCCATGCTCTTCACCTGTCCTTGCCGAGAGACGAATTTATGCGTGACCGTTCACTTCACTCATTCCCAGCGTTTCGCCGGTGATATCGGCTTTATTGCGCACCACGGTGATTGGCAGTTTCGCTGGCAGACGGGCGATAAATTCCGGCCAGATCTGCCGGATCACGGCGCTCTGTTGCGTGCCATCGACCAGTACAGCACGCGGTCGGCCTGTTCAATTTCTCACGCGCGCTCGATACCAATACGTTCCACTTCGTCACGGCTTCACGTAGCCCAGCGGGTACGATGATATGCAGCGGCATTCCGTTATGTGGACATGCTCACGCAGCACGTCACGTGTGGTTCCGGCGATATCAGTTACGATTGCTGCTTCACGGCCCGCCAGCGCGTTTACAGGCTCGATTTACCCGGCGTTAGGACGTCCGGCAATCACCGCTACTTCATCCCTTCTGCAACAAACTACCCTGACGTGCTTCAGCACGCACTGCATCGAGATCTTGGAGATTATGTCATTAAGCTGGGCTTCAATTTTGCTGGTCGGAGAGGAAATCATTTCTTCATCAGGGAAATCAATTGCCGCTTCGACGTAAATGCGCGCAAGTGGGTGAGGGCTTCTACCAGATGATTAACCCGTGCGGAGAATGCGCCTTGCAGCGAGTTAAGTGCCGAAACGGGCCGCCTGTTCCGAACTGGCGTCGATAAGTTGGTAATCGCCTCGGCCTTGGTGACAAGTCAAGTCATCGTTAAGAAACGCGCGTTCGGAGCGACCAGGCGCCAGCAATCCGCAGGCCGGGAATGGTCAGAATGCGTTTTAACACAGGTCGAGGATCACCGGACCGCCATGACCTTGCAGTTCCAGCACTTCGCCGGTGAACTCAGTTCGGGCGTGGAACCATAGCGCAATCCCCTGATTCAGCACGCTGCCGTTGGCGTCTTTAAACGGAAGATAATCCGGCGTAGCGCGGCTTAGGCAGTTTACCCAGCACGGTTTGCAACTTCACGGGCTTTGAAGCCGGAGATGCGCAGGATGCCAACGCCGCCACGTCCCGTAGGCGTGGCCTGGGTGACGATAGTGTCATTATCGCTCATGATGTTCCTGTTGCTTTGTGTGGCGGATGCGCGTGCTTATCCGCCCTACGAAGAAAAAAAAGGCGGTGAACTGACTGCCCTTATTTTAGCGAAAACTCACCGAATCAGGAATTTTCTTCTCGCGCGCCGCAGGCGACGTTTTTCCAGACCACGGTAAATCAGCTGCTGCTGAACAACGGTTACCAGGTTGCTGATGCATATAGTACAGTACCAGACCTGACGGTAAACGACAGGAAGAAACACGGTGAAGATGACCGCATAAAGGTCATGATTCTTCTGCTGCATCGGGTTGGTCACTGTGGTCGGCGACATCTTCTGAACGAAGAACATCGTTACGCCCATCAGGATCGGCAGGATGTAGTACGGGTCCTGTGCCAGAGGTCCGTGGATCCACAGTGCAAACGGTGCCTGACGCTCAGTTCCAACGGAACCCATCACACATGTAGTACAACGCCAGGAAGATTGGCATCTGGATCAAGCAGCGGAGCAGCCGCCCAGCGGGTTAACCTTCTCAGCTTTGTACAGCGCCATCATTCCCGGCGATACGCTGTTTGTCATCGCCCAGACGCTCACGCATTGCCGAATCTTCGGCTGCAACATACGCATCTTCGCCATGGAGGTGTACTGCGCTTTGGTCAGTGGTACACGATGCCACGAACGATAAAGGTGATGATGATAATGAAGAGTCCTGAGTTACCACAAAAGGATGGATCCATTTCAGCAGTTCTAATAGTGCGAGAGATGAACCACAACCAACCGTAATCAACGGTCAGATCCCAGGTGCGGAGCAACAGCTGCCGATTTGTCCTGATTTCCGGGGCCAACCCACAGGGCGCTGTTCCATCGCGCCAGTCTGACGGCGTGAACCAGTACCGGCGAGATTTATAGCCTATAGTGGCGATGCCTATCCCAGATTAGCGTATAGAAGTTGTCGGTACCGTCGTTATGCGGGATCCACGCCGTCGCGAAATACTCGTCGCAGCATCGCCACCCAACCACCTTTCGAAGAGATGTTCAGGTTTTCGTTATCGGCAATGGTATCGAACTTGTATTTCTGATACTTCTCGTCAGGCGTGGAGTACGCCGCGCCACGGAAAGGTGCAGCTGCCAAGTTGCTGCTTCCGGTATCCAGATGCGGTGGAGAGCGGACGGATTGTCGCACGACCAAACGAGGAGATTTCCAGCGGTTCTCGCCAGCGTTCTGCACGTTGTAGTTGACGTTACAGCAAAATTACCACGTCTTCAGGACAAACGTTTCTGGTAAACGTGTTGCCTGCCGCGTCGGTACACGCTATCGGCACCTGCAGTTCGTTTTCGACCTTCAGCCAGCACATAAGCGTCTTTTCAACGTTATACAGCGGACGCGGGCCGTTAGCCGGGTTATCCGGGCCATCACACGACCGGTCAGACCGCTCTGTGCCGAGAATAAACTGCGGTGAGTTTCCAACAGCTGGAACGGCTGGGTAGAGTTCAGCTCTTTCGGGTAAGCAGGCAGCAGGTAGCTCACTATTACCACCACGGGTGTTCTATGCGTATTTGAGCACGTTGGTCTAACCCAGATCAGTTTCCCCTGGCCACTGGCCGGTACGCCCTGGTCGGCGGCGCTACCCGCTGCGGTGGTCGTTGTCTGCGTGGTCTGTTGGGCCTGAGGTTGTGGGTTTATCCCGCTTCGACGCTTGCCAGATTATGAAAGACACGAACAGCAAAGCGATGACTAAAGATTGCGTTGCGAATCGATCGTCAGCGTTCTCTGGTATGAAATGTCCGGCGGGACGGATCGTCACCACCAGGGTGTAAAGGGTGGCATTTTATACGTGTTTCACCGTCAACCAACTGCCCTTTACATCGGACCGAGTTGCGCAACGCCTCTATTCTGTAGCTCTAACAGGTTGGAGTAAAACGACAATGCGGCCCGAGTAGCGGACTAATCAGGCGTTGATAGACCCGAATGAGGGCTATCAGGACCCGTGAGCCAGGCGACAGTGGCGGCGCCAGCAACTTTTCGAACGCTTCCGAGAGAGCACGGTTATCAGGTCGGCAACCCCTTCTTTGCCACCACCACGAAATCCATAGCCGGCAAGGTTCATGTTGGCGCAGACGGAAGCTTTCACGCGTCAGACGTTTAATCCGATTGCGTTCATGGTGCGCTCGAACGTTTTCTTGGCCAGACTTGTAAGACCGATACGGGGATGCCCAGCGAATTCAGGCGGCCGAGAATGGTAATTGCCGGCGTGCCAGCCCGTTGTGGCTGCTGGAAGACGAATGTGAATTGATGGGAGTTAAGAAGCTAACTCCTGGAAATGTGAGCTTAACCACTCAAGGGGTTAGCTTTATCAACTCAGAACGGTCAGACCAGCGCGGCCTTTAGCACGACGACGTGCCAGACCCGTGACCATTTTTCAGCAGCCATACCAGCACGGAAGCCGTGAGAACGGTTGCGCTTCAGTACAGACGGTTGAAAGTGTGTTTCATGGCGATTTGACCCGACCAAATAAATTCAATGGCTTTATTGGATATCCGCCAAAAATGAAACGATGGACACCGAAGCTGATGGTGATTAAAGAGGCCGGATCGTAGAATTGTACACTCCGGAGTCAATTCTCTTTTCGATTTACCGCGCTTTTCCTGACCTTTTCGCAGGGAAAATGTACGACCTCACACCAGTGGAAACCAGCATGGCGCGCCGGGTGGAGGATTATACGCGAATGGGCAAGCGCGAGCATTTGCTTGGATTTTATTAGATTGATTAAGCCAATTTTTGTCTATGGTCATTAAATTTTCCAATATGCGGTGTAGATCGTGCCCGCCTCGCTGCAGGATCGTTGACACCTACCTGAGTTCTGGAAGTCCTGTGGATAAATCGGGAAAAATCTGTGAGAAACAGAAGATCTCTTGCGCAGTTTAGGCTATGATCTGGCGGTCCCGATTGTTTGCAGGATTCCTTATTGGGCATATAACCGCAGACAGCGGTTCGTGCGTTACCCTCAAGTAGGGTCTTTTCGGTTATGAATTAATAATTATGTGATGTTTTCAGCCTTAGTCATTATCGACTTTTGTTCCAGTGGAGTCCGCCGTGTCACTTTCGCTTTGGCAGCAGTGTCTTGCCCGATTGCAGGATGAGTTACCAGCCACAGAATTCAGTATGTGGATACGCCCATTGCAGGCGGAACTGAGCGATAACACGCTGGCCCTGTACGCGCCAAACCGTTTTGTCCTCGATTGGGTACGGGACAAGTACCTTAATAATATCAATGGACTGCTAACCAGTTTCTGCGGAGCGGATGCCCCACAGCTGCGTTTTGAAGTCGGCACCAAACCGGTGACGCAAACGCCACAAGCGGCAGTGACGAGCAACGTCGCGGCCCCTGCACAGGTGGCGCAAACGCAGCCGCAACGTGCTGCGCCTTCTACGCGCTCAGGTTGGGATAACGTCCCGGCCCCGGCAGAACCGACCTATCGTTCTAACGTAAACGTCAAACACACGTTTGATAACTTCGTTGAAGGTAAATCTAACCAACTGGCGCGCGCGGCGGCTTGCCAGGTGGCGGATAACCCTGGCGGTGCCTATAACCCGTTGTTCCTTTATGGCGGCACGGGTCTGGGTAAAACTCACCTGCTGCATGCGGTGGGTAACGGCATTATGGCGCGCAAGCCGAATGCCAAAGTGGTTTATATGCACTCCGAGCGCTTTGTTCAGGACATGGTTAAAGCCCTGCAAAACAACGCGATCGAAGAGTTTAAACGCTACTACCGTTCCGTAGATGCACTGCTGATCGACGATATTCAGTTTTTTGCTATAAAGAACGATCTCAGGAAGAGTTTTTCCACACCTTTCACGCCCTGCTGGAAGGTATCAACAGATCATTCTCACCTCGGATCGCTATTCGAAAGAGACAACGGCGTTGAGGATCGTTTGAAATCCCGCTTCGGTTGGGGACTGACTGTGGCGATCGAACCGCCAGAGCTGGAAACCCGTGTGGCGATCCTGATGAAAAAGGCCGACGAAAATGACATTCGTTTGCCGGGTGAAGTGGCGTTCTTTATCGCCAAGCGTCTACGATCTAACGTACGTGAGCTGGAAGGGGCGCTGAACCGCGTTATTGCTAACGCCAACTTTACCGGACGGGCGATCACCATCGACTTCGTGCGTGAGGCGCTGCGCGACTTGCTGGCATTGCAGGAAAAACTGGTCACCATCGACAATATTCAGAAGACGGTGGCGGAGTACTACAAGATCAAAGTCGCGGATCTCCTTTCCAAGCGTCGATTCCCGCTCGGTGGCGCGTCCGCGCCAGATGGCGATGGCGCTAGCGAAAGAGCTGACTATCCACAGTCTGCCAGAGATTGGCGATGCGTTTGGTGGGCGTGACCACACGACGGTGCTTCATGCCTGCCGTAAGATCGAGCAGTTGCGTGAAGAGAGCCACGATATCAAAGAAGATTTTTCAAATTTAATCAGAACATTGTCATCGTAAACCTATGAAATTTACCGTAGAACGTGAGCATTTATTAAAACCGCTACAACAGGTGAGCGGTCCGTTAGGTGGTCGTCCTACGCTACCGATTCTCGGTAATCTGCTGTTACAGGTTGCTGACGGTACGTTGTCGCTGACCGGTACTGATCTCGAGATGGAAATGGTGGCACGCGTTGCGCTGGTTCAGCCACACGAGCCAGGAGCGACGACCGTTCCGGCGCGCAAATTCTTTGATATCTGCCGTGGTCTGCCTGAAGGCGCGGAAATTGCCGTGCAGCTGGAAGGTGAACGGATGCTGGTGCGCTCCGGGCGTAGCCGTTTTTCGCTGTCTACCCTGCCAGCGGCGGATTTCCCGAACCTCGATGACTGGCAGAGCGAAGTCGAATTTACCCTGCCGCAGGCGACGATGAAGCGTCTGATTGAAGCAACCCAGTTTTCGATGGCGCATCAGGATGTTCGCTATTACTTAAACGGTATGCTGTTTGAAACCGAAGGTGAAGAACTGCGCACCGTGGCAACCGACGGCCACCGTCTGGCGGTCTGTTCAATGCCAATTGGTCAATCTTTGCCAAGCCATTCGGTGATCGTACCGCGTAAAGGCGTGATTGAACTGATGCGTATGCTCGACGGCGGCGACAATCTGCTGCGTGTGCAGATTGGCAGCAATAACATTCGTGCCCACGTTGGCGACTTTATTTTCACCTCGAAACTGGTGGATGGTCGCTTCCCGGATTACCGTCGCGTTCTGCCGAAGAACCCGGACAAACATCTGGAAGCAGGCTGCGATCTGCTCAAGCAGGCGTTTGCTCGCGCGGCGATTCTCTCTAACGAGAAATTCCGCGGTGTGCGCCTGTATGTCAGCGAAAACCAGCTGAAAATTACTGCCAACAACCCGGAACAGGAAGAAGCGGAAGAGATCCTCGACGTTACCTATAGCGGTGCGGAGATGGAAATCGGCTTCAACGTCAGCTATGTGCTGGATGTTCTGAACGCGCTGAAATGCGAAAACGTCCGCATGATGCTGACCGATTCGGTTTCCAGCGTGCAGATTGAAGATGCCGCATCACAGTCGGCTGCCTATGTTGTCATGCCAATGAGACTGTAATGTCCCTCACCCGCTTGTTGATCCGCGATTTCCGCAATATTGAAACCGCGGATCTCGCTTTATCTCCCGGCTTTAACTTTCTGGTAGGTGCCAACGGCAGTGGCAAAACCAGCGTGCTGGAAGCCATCTATACGCTCGGCCATGGTCGGGCGTTTCGCAGTTTGCAGATTGGTCGCGTCATTCGCCATGAGCAGGAGGCATTTGTTCTCCACGGGCGATTACAGGGCGAAGAGCGCGAGACGGCGATTGGCTTAACCAAAGACAAACAGGGCGACAGCAAAGTCCGTATTGACGGTACGGACGGGCATAAAGTCGCGGAACTGGCGCACCTGATGCCGATGCAGTTGATAACGCCAGAAGGGTTTACTTTACTCAACGGCGGCCCCAAATACAGAAGAGCATTCCTCGACTGGGGATGCTTTCACAACGAACCTGGATTTTTCACCGCCTGGAGCAATCTCAAGCGATTGCTCAAGCAGCGCAATGCGGCGCTGCGCCAGGTGACTCGTTACGAACAGCTACGCCCGTGGGATAAAGAACTGATCCCGCTGGCGGAGCAAATCAGCACCTGGCGCGCGGAGTATAGCGCCGGTATCGCGGCCGATATGGATGATACCTGTAAGCAATTTCTCCCTGAGTTTTCTCTGACTTTCTCTTTCCAGCGCGGCTGGGAGAAAGAGACAGAGTACGCTGAGGTGCTGGAACGTAATTTTGAACGCGATCGCCAGCTAACCTACACCGCGCATGGCCCGCATAAAGCGGACTTACGCATTCGCGCCGACGGTGCGCCGGTGGAAGATACCTTATCGCGTGGGCAGCTTAAGCTGTTGATGTGCGCCTTACGTCTGGCGCAAGGAGAGTTCCTCACTCGTGAAAGCGGGCGGCGGTGTCTCTACCTGATAGATGATTTTGCCTCTGAGCTTGATGATGAGCGTCGCGGGTTGCTTGCCAGCCGCTTAAAAGCGACGCAATCACAGGTCTTTGTCAGCGCGATCAGTGCTGAACACGTTATAGACATGTCGGACGAAAATTCGAAGATGTTTACCGTGGAAAAGGGTAAAATAACGGATTAACCCAAGTATAAATGAGCGAGAAACGTTGATGTCGAATTCTTATGACTCCTCCAGTATCAAAGTCCTGAAAGGGCTGGATGCGGTGCGTAAGCGCCCGGGTATGTATATCGGCGACACGGATGACGGCACCGGTCTGCACCACATGGTATTCGAGGTGGTAGATAACGCTATCGACGAAGCGCTCGCGGGTCACTGTAAAGAAATTATCGTCACCATTCACGCCGATAACTCTGTCTCTGTACAGGATGACGGGCGCGGCATTCCGACCGGTATTCACCCGGAAGAGGGCGTATCGGCGGCGGAAGTGATCATGACCGTTCTGCACGCAGGCGGTAAATTTGACGATAACTCCTATAAAGTGTCCGGCGGTCTGCACGGCGTTGGTGTTTCGGTGGTCAACGCCCTGTCTAAAAACTGGAGCTGGTTATCCAGCGCGAAGGTAAGATTAAGGTCAATCTACGAACACGGTGTACCGCCAGCTCCGCTGGCGGTTGCCGGCGAGACTGAAAAAACCGGCACCATGGTGCGTTTCTGGCCCAGCCTCAGAAACCTTCGCCGATGTGACCGAGTTCGTAATGAAATTCTGGCGACAGGCCTCCGTGAGTTGTCGTTCCTGACTCCGGCGTTTCCATTCGTCTGCGCGACAAGCGCGACGGGCGAAGAAGACCACTTCAGCTATGAAGGCGTAGTCAAGGCGTTCGGTGAATATCTGAACCAACAAAACGCCAATCTAGCCGAATATCTTCTACTTCTCCACTGAAAAAGACGGTATTAGCTATGGAGTCGGCGTTGCAGTGGAACAATGGCTTCAGGAAAACATTTACCTGCTTTACCAACAACATTCCGCAGCGTGACGGCATCTGGCCCCACTGGCAGGCTTCCGTGCGGCGATGACCCGTACCTGTGAACGCCTACATGGACGAAGAAGGCTACACAAAAGAGCCGATTCGGCGCCGGTGACGATGCGCCGTGAAGGCCTGATTGCGGTCGTTTTCCGTCAAAGTCCCAGACCCGAAATTCTCCTCCCAGACCGAAAAACAAACTCGTTTCTTCTAAGGTGAAATGAGCGGTAGAACAGCAGATGAACGAACTGCTGGCAGAATGCCTATTGGAGAACCCAACCGACACGAAAATCAGTGGTGCGCAGAAGTACTGCTGCCGTGCCCATCTGAAGCAGCACATCGCGCTCGTAAAATAACCGCCGTAAAGGTGCGCTCGACTTCACGGCCTGCCGGGCCAACTGGCAGACTGCAGGAACGCAATGCGGCGGCTGCTGAACTGTCCCTGGTGGAAGGGAGCTCCGCGGGCAGGGCTGGGAGGCGCGGGCGTAACCGCGAGAACAAGGCGATTCTGCCGCTGAAGGGTAAAATGCTACGAACGTCGAACTGGCGCTTCGATAAGATGCTCTCTTCTGGGAGGATGTGGCGACGCTTATCACCGCGCTTGGCTGTAGTGGTATCGGTCGTGACGAGTACAACCCGGACAACTGCGTTATCACAGCATCATCATCATGACCGATGCGGACGTCGACGGCTCGCACATTGGTACGCTGCTGTTGACCTTCTTCTATGGTTGATGCCGGAAATCGTTGAACGCGGTCACGTCTACATCGCTCAGCCGCCGCTGTCTGAAGAAAGTGAAGAAAGGCGAGCAGGAACAAGTGTGCGCTAAAAGCGACGAAGCGATCAATGAGTGCCAAATCTCTATGCGCTGGACGGCGCAACGCTGCACACCAACGCCAGTGCACCGGCATTGGCTGGCGAAGCGTCGAGAAACTGGTATCTGAGTCCAACGCGACGCAGAAAATGATCAACCGCATGGAGCGTCGTTATCCGAAAGCAATGCTGAAAGAGCTTATCTATCAGCCGACGTTGACGGAAGCTGACCTTTCTGATGAGCAGACCGTTACCCGCTGGGTGAACGCGCTGGTCAGCGAACTGAACGACAAAGAACAGCACGGCAGCCAGTGGAAGTTTGATGTCCACACCAATGCCGAACAAAACCTGTTCGAGCCGATTGTTCGCGTGCGTACCCACGGTGTGGATACTGACTATCCGCTGGATCACGAGTTTATCACCGGTGGCGAATATCGTCGTATCTGCACGCTGGGTGAGAAACTGCGTGGCTTGCTGGAAGAAGATGCGTTTATCGAACGTGGCGAGCGTCGTCAGCCGGTAGCCAGCTTCGAGCAGGCGCTGGACTGGCTGGTGAAAGAGTCCCGTCGTGGCCTCTCCATCCAGCGTTATAAAGGTCTGGGCGAGATGAACCCGGAACAGCTGTGGGAAACCACCATGGACCCGGAAAGCCGTCGTATGCTGCGCGTTACCGTTAAGGATGCGATTGCCGCTGACCAGTTGTTCACCACGCTGATGGGCGACGCCGTAGAACCGCGTCGTGCGTTTATTGAAGAGAACGCCCTGAAAGCGGCGAATATTGATATTTAATGGCGTTAACCATGCGAGCGTGCCTGATGCGCTACGCTTATTAGTCCTACGAGACTCCTGCAATATATTGATTTTGCATGATTTTGTAGGCCGGGTAAGGCGTTCACGCCGCATCCGGCAAGAAGCTATAAGAAAAGGGCGGAGATCATCTCCGCCCTTTTTATTTCTGCAATCCGCAATTATCATCCCGCAGATCTATACTTTTTGGGTCAACACGTAACGCTTTACAGGTGATTATCATGGGGCTTTTTGATGAAGTTGTCGGTGCCTTTCTGAAAGGCGATGCGGGGAAATATCAGGCGATTTTAAGTTGGGTTGAGGAGCAGGGTGGCATTCAGGTGCTGCTGGAAAAACTGCAAAGTGGCGGCTTAGGGGCCATTCTCTCAACCTGGTTGAGTAATCAACAGAGAAATCAATCAGTTAGCGGCGAGCAACTGGAGTCGGCGCTCGGCACAAATGCGGTGTCCGATCTCGGGCAAAAACTTGGCGTGGATACCAGTACGGCTTCCAGTTTACTGGCAGAGCAATTGCCGAAGATTATTGATGCGCTCTCACCGCAAGGTGAAGTGTCAGCACAAGCCAATAACGATCTGCTTTCCGCAGGCATGGAACTGCTGAAAGGGAAACTCTTCCGCTAAGCAAATGGGGAGCATGCAACCCGCGTTGCATCCCCTTTTCCCTCGGGTGTTGTACTGATTTTTGAGCGGAATCGCGTTAGCATGGGTCAGGAACTAATCTACCTTGGGAACTCATGGCTATCAAACTCATTGCTATCGATATGGATGGCACCCTTCTGCTGCCCGATCACACCATTTCACCCGCCGTTAAAAATGCGATTGCCGCAGCTCGCGCCCGTGGCGTGAATGTCGTGCTAACGACGGGTCGTCCGTATGCAGGTGTGCACAACTACCTGAAAGAGCTGCATATGGAACAGCCGGGCGACTACTGCATTACTTATAACGGCGCGCTGGTACAGAAGGCCGCTGATGGTAGCACCGTGGCGCAAACCGCTCTCAGCTATGACGACTATCGTTTCCTGGAAAAACTCTCTCGCGAAGTCGGTTCTCATTTCCACGCCCTGGACCGCACCACGCTGTACACCGCTAACCGCGATATCAGCTACTACACGGTGCATGAATCCTTCGTTGCCACAATTCCGCTGGTGTTCTGCGAAGCGGAGAAAATGGACCCCAATACCCAGTTCCTGAAAGTGATGATGATTGATGAACCCGCCATCCTCGACCAGGCTATCGCGCGTATTCCGCAGGAAGTGAAAGAGAAATATACCGTGCTGAAAAGTGCGCCGTACTTCCTCGAAATCCTCGATAAACGCGTTAACAAAGGTACGGGTGTGAAATCACTGGCCGACGTGTTAGGTATTAAACCGGAAGAAATCATGGCGATTGGCGATCAGGAAAACGACATCGCAATGATTGAATATGCAGGCGTCGGTGTGGCGATGGATAACGCTATTCCTTCGGTGAAAGAAGTGGCGAACTTTGTCACAAAATCCAACCTTGAAGATGGCGTGGCGTTTGCTATTGAGAAGTATGTGCTGAATTAATCTGTGGGCGGGCAAACAGCATAAACGCGTTTGCCCGCTTACTGATTATTGGTTTACTGCATATACAACCAGAAATTGCAGCGGTGCAGTAATGATGTCCAGTGTAACAGTCACTGGCAGTAATGCTGCGGAAACACCATCCGGAATGCCTCTGGGTGAATAGTATTCATAAAATCGCACTTTAAATGGATGGTAGAACGCCATCACCTTTGAGTAATCCATGTTTTTATTTTTCTCATGGATTGTGCCTTTTAGGTTTTCCAGTGACCTGGTACAGTGTTGAACACCACAGGCAAAACCATAATGCGTTGCCAGTGCCTTTTCTTCTTCGTTATTCCAGTAGTAGTAAAGCGATATTGTGCCGGTAAATTTCTTTTTCCCCGCATTTAAAACAAATCTTGCGTCATCGGCAACCTGAATATTGTGCCGGTTAAGTGCTGGATCATTGAGCATCTTAACGATGTCATCGGCACCATCAGTGATAAGGTAATCCAGCGATTCCCCTACAAAAACATAGCCTTTTGTTCCATTACTATCTTTTGCCTGCGATAGCCCAGTGATGGTGTCTGACTGCGATTGATACTTTCCTGAACTACCCTTTGCGGTATGGGAAACCAGAGCATACGAGATACAGCCTGAAAGCATCAGCGCCAGTGGGAATAAACCGGCAGCCTTAAAAAATCCCTTAAAATTCAACTTCATGATTAATCCTTTAAACGAGTAGCTAAGCCGTTGAAAGCATACTCTTCTTTCCCTCCTGTTTAGCGCCTGATATCCCTTTTCAGATTTCTGCCCGACGCATGTCATTTTTTTATGTGTTGTTCTTTTTTTGATCTAAATTGTAGCGCAACAATATAAGTTTGTACTACATTACGCGCGCGGCAAACGCGAACGTCATCACGCTGGTACTACAAAGTTGCCGCGTTATGCATCGATCGGGGTAAAGTAGAGAAGAACATACAGAGCACAAGGACTCTCCATGACTCTCAATAAAACCGATCGCATTGTCATTACGCTGGGTAAACAGATCGTTCACGGCAAATACGTACCTGGCTCGCCACTTCCGGCTGAGGCGGAGCTCTGTGAAGAGTTTGCAACCTCGCGCAACATCATCCGTGAGGTGTTCCGTTCGCTGATGGCGAAGCGGCTGATTGAAATGAAACGTTATCGCGGGGCGTTTGTGGCACCGCGTAACCAGTGGAATTACCTCGACACTGACGTACTGCAATGGGTGCTGGAAAACGACTACGACCCACGGCTTATCAGTGCCATGAGCGAAGTGCGAAATCTGGTGGAACCGGCGATTGCCCGTTGGGCAGCAGAGCGCGCGACCTCCAGCGATCTGGCGCAGATTGAATCGGCGCTGAACGAGATGATTGCCAACAATCAGGACCGCGAAGCGTTTAACGAAGCGGATATTCGCTACCACGAGGCGGTGCTGCAGTCGGTGCATAACCCGGTGTTACAGCAACTTAGCATTGCGATCAGTTCGCTGCAGCGGGCGGTTTTTGAACGAACCTGGATGGGCGATGAGGCCAACATGCCGCAAACGCTCCAGGAACATAAGGCGCTGTTCGATGCGATACGGCATCAGGACGGCGATGCGGCAGAGCAGGCGGCGCTTACCATGATTGCCAGCTCGACACGAAGGTTAAAGGAAATCACATGACAGCTCGCTACATCGCAATTGACTGGGGATCGACCAATCTGCGCGCCTGGCTTTATCAGGGCGACCACTGCCTGGAGAGCAGGCAATCAGAAGCAGGCGTCACGCGCCTGAACGGAAAATCTCCGGCTGCAGTGTTAGCAGAAGTCACGACCGACTGGCGTGAAGAAAATACGCCAGTGGTGATGGCAGGAATGGTCGGCAGCAATGTCGGCTGGAAAGTTGCTCCGTATTTATCTGTTCCTGCCCGTTTTTCGTCTATTGGCGAACAATTAACGTCTGTTGGCGACAATATCTGGATTATTCCCGGATTATGCGTCTCTCATGACGATAACCACAATGTGATGCGCGGCGAAGAAACACAATTGATCGGCGCGCGAGCTCTGGCTCCTTCCTCTCTTTATGTTATGCCCGGTACGCATTGCAAATGGGTGCAGGCCGATAGCCAGCAAATCAACGATTTTCGCACCGTGATGACCGGTGAATTACATCATTTACTGTTAAATCACTCATTGATTGGCGCAGGTTTGCCGCCGCAGGAAAACTCTGCCGATGCCTTCGCGGCTGGCCTTGAGCGCGGCCTTAATGCGCCCGCCATATTGCCGCAGCTTTTTGAAGTTCGCGCCTCGCATGTGCTGGGAACACTTCCCCGCGAACAGGTCAGCGAATTTCTCTCTGGTTTGTTGATTGGCGCAGAGGTTGCCAGTATGCGCGACTATGTGACCCATCAACACGCCATCACCCTTGTCGCCGGAACATCGCTGACCGCGCGCTACCAGCAAGCCTTTCAGGCGATGGGTTGCGACGTGGCGGCGGTGGCGGGCGACACGGCATTTCAGGCTGGTATAAGGAGCATCGCTCATGCAGTGGCAAACTAAACTCCCGCTGATCGCCATTTTGCGCGGCATTACGCCCGACGAGGCGCTGGCGCATGTTGGCGCGGTGATTGACGCCGGGTTCGACGCGGTTGAAATCCCGCTGAATTCCCCACAATGGGAGCAGAGCATTCCCGCCATCGTTGATGCGTATGGCGACAAGGCGTTGATTGGCGCAGGTACGGTACTGAAACCTGAACAGGTCGATGCGCTCGCCAGGATGGGCTGTCAGCTCATCGTTACGCCCAATATCCATAGTGAAGTAATCCGCCGTGCGGTGGGCTACGGCATGACCGTCCCGGCTGGGACAGCGAGTAAAACTTCTTACCGCGCTCGAACGGCGGCGCAGGCGCTGAAAATATTCCCGTCATCGGCTTTTGGTCCGCAATCGCTCAAAGCGTTAAAAGCGGTATTGTCCATCGGGTAGATCGCAGTCTTTGCCGTTGGCGGCGTGACGCCAAGAGCACCGGCGCAGTGGATAGACGCAGGTTGTGCGGGGCGGGCTTAGGCGGCGGAATCTCTATCGCGCCGGGCAATCCGTAGAGCGCACCGCGCAGCAGGCAGCAGCATTTGTTAAGGCGTATCGAGAGGCAGTGCAATGAAATCACCAAAATTCCCGCCGCTGTCGTTTACCTTCCCGCTGGATGTTCCTGAAAATTGAAACCGATGAAGGCGTCGTGGTTGGGGCGAGCCCGTAATAGAAGGCCGCGCCCGTACGGTGGAAGCGGCAGTTCACGAGCTGGGTGACTATTTGATTTGGTCAGATCCATCGCGCATCAATGACTTATGGCAAGTGATGTATCGCGCGGATTCTATCGCGGGCAGTCCAATCCTGATCAGCGCCATCACCGGGATTGACCAGGCGTTATCGGGATATCAAAGGTAAAGTCCTAAATGCTGGCATTTTCATTGATAGGGCAGGCGCGTTTAGCGACAAAATTAAAGCCTACAGTTGGGTTGGCGGCGATCGTCCAGGCGGGAGTGTTGTTATTACGGCACATAAAACGCTACGCGAAATCGGCTTCAATCTTTCAAACTGAACGGTTGTGAAGAACTGGGGCTAATTGATAACTCCCGCGCGGTAGATGCGGCGGTTAACACCGTGGCACAAATTCGTGAAGCTTTTGGCAATCAGATTGAGTTTGGTCTTGATTTTAGCGGTCACGTCAGCGCGCCGATGGCGAAAGTGCTGATTAAAGAACTGGACCGTGTCGCCGCTGTTTACTTGAGGAGCCGGTGCTGGCGGAACAAGCCGAATGCTGCCGAAACTGGCGGCACAAACGCATCTCCACTGGCGGCGGGTGAAGCGCGGGTTGCTTCTCACGCTTCGATTTTAAACGCGTCCTGGAGGCAGGCGGTCTGGATTCTGCAACCGGATCTCTCCCACGCGGGCGGTGTGTACCAAATACTACAAAATCGCCGGAATGGCGAGAGCCTATGACGTAACCCTGCGCCGCACTGTCCGGCTGCGGACCGATTGCACTGGCGGCTTGCCTCCATATCGACTTTGTTTCCTATAACGCCGTACTTCAGGAACAAAGTATAGGAATTCATTAGACAAAGGCGCAGTCCCTCGACTTTGTGAAAAACGAAGAAGACTTCAGCATGGTCGGCAGCTTCTCTAAACCGTTAACGAAACCGGGCTTCATCCGTGGAAATCGACGAAGCTGAGTTGATTGAGCTCAGTGAAAATCCACCGGACTCGCGTAATCCGCTCTGGCGTCATGAAGATAACAGCGTAGCAGAGTGGTCATTCCTGCCACGTAAGCCCCTCATCGGGCACTAAAACAGCAATACAAAAATATAACCCTCTGTAAATTACAGGGCATGGTGAGCGGCTTCGCTATGCCCAAAATCTGGAGAAAGCTGGCTATGGATATTCCCGTTAATGCAGCAAAAGCCGGGGCGTCGGCGTTATCTGACGGTGGTGATGATCTTTATTAGGTAGTCATTTGTTATGTCGACCGCGCCGACCTGGCCGTGGCTTCCGCCCATATTCAGGGAAGAGTTCGGTATTACCAAAGCGCAAATGGGCTATGTATTTTCGGCCTTGGCCTGGCTTTATCCGCTATGTCAGAAATCCCCAGCAGTTGGTTTTCACATCGCGTAGGTTCTCGCGTGACTCCTTGTCTTGCGATATTTGGTTGGTCATTAAGATTTTTTTTCGGGGCTTTGCCTCAGATTAATGTCATTAATTGGTCTGCGCGCGATAACCGGTATTTTCGAAGCGCCGCTCTGCCGACCAATAACCGGATGGTGACCAGCTGGTTCCCGGAACATGAACGCGCTTCTGCCGTTGGTTTATAGCACATTTCTGGTGCGTTTTGTCGGTCTGGCGTTTCTGACTCCGCTGCTGATCTGGATTCAGGAGATGTTGAGCTGGCGCTCGGTGTTCATTGCACTGGTGGTATGGGCGGGTTGTTGGTCGCTGATTTGGTTTAAGGTTTATCAGCCGCCGCGCCTGACCAAGGGTCTCGGCGAAGCTGAAGAACTGGATTACATTCGTGATGGCGGCGGTCTGGTGGATGGTGATGCGCCGGTGAAGAAGGGCGCGTCAGCCGTCCGCGCAGGAAAAGCTGGAAACTGGTGTTCCATCGGAAACTGATCGGCGTCTATCTGGGCGATTTGTAATGCCTTTCTCCACTGTGGTTTTTCTTAGGCGCGTACGAACTATTTAACCCAGGAAAAAGGAATCACGGCGCTGAAAGCGGGCTTTATGACCACGGTGCAGTTCCTCGCGGCGTTTTTAGGCGTCCTGCTCGGGCTGGGTCGCGGATCTGCTGGTACGTAAGGGCTTTTCACTGGGCTTTGCGCGTAAAACGCCGATTCTGTGCGGCTTGCTGATCTCCACCTGCATCTGGGCACTCCTTTCACTAACGATGCGATGATGGTACTGTTGCCTGATGGCGCTGGCGTTCTTCGGCAACGGTTTTGCTTCGATTACCTGGTCGCTGGTCTCTGGCACCGATGCGCCTGATTGGTTTAACCGGTGGCGTGTTTAACTTCGCCGGTCGTTGGGCGGCGTCGCCGTTCCGCTGGTGGTGCGGTACTCCGCGCCAGGGTTACGGTTTCGCACCTGCACTGGTTTATATGTCCGCGTCGCGTTGATTGGCGCACTCTCTTACATCCTGCTGGTCGGTGATGTAAACGCGTTGGCTAATCTTTCAACTGTGGAATATGCGCCACACCACTGCGCATAATCCACTTTCTTTAAAGCCGGTGCGGTAGGCATCGGCTTTCTGCTGTAGCCGAAGAGTTTTAAACGCAGTTTGCAGGGTGGCGCACCAGTGAGCGGGATTGAGCTTCTCTGGCTGCTTTAGTAACAAACACGGAAGTGCTGGCTGTCCAGCGCATAGCTAATCCCCTCCAGCGAACTGGCGCTGGTCGAATCCTGCCGCTTCGCCAATCGGAAGAAGGCGTTGTCCTTACCGCAGACAAAATCCTGCCAGCATGAGGGAAACAGCACCGTGCGTTTCGCTTTTTTCACCACCTTTACCCAACTGGAACTGGAAAGGCGCTGGGTTGCTCTTTCAGCGTCGTGAAACACGGATGACCATTGTCTTTCATTGGATAAGCACCGCCAAAGATAAAATAACCGTGCTTTTGCTGATACTCCATGAATAACAGTAGTTATCGAATTGTCAAAAATGCCAGGAGTAGAACGGCACGGATCTTTCTCTGCGAACCACTGCTGGATAGCGACATATTTACGGATTTGATAATGGGGTGAGAGATGTCCACAGCACCATGGAGTTTGCCATCGGCACCGACCAGATAGCGGGCCGTGAATATGTTGCTCCCAGCCGTCTGCACGAAAATGACATGCCGTTCTCGTCCTCGCGCCGAGATTTTTCGACACAGGCTGTCGTGATAAACCTAGACGCTGGCGATCAGCGATTTCATCCACAAGTCGAAAGCATGGCGATTAATCTGATATAGCTTCGCTGGTAGTTACACGTGAGCAATGCGGGCGACGTCAACGGTTTTGACGCTGAAAATCTTGCGGATTAGCAATCACATCGACAGGAAGCGTCAGCCCATCGCAAATAAAAGAATCGCTGCGCGTCCAGTGCAAGCCGCCGGGTTTGCTGAAACCTTCAGTACCGCACTGGTGCTTTTTATCCAGCGCGATCGCCTGCATTTTGCCTGCTGACTTTTCGTGCCAACGCCGATCCTGCCGGCCGGCCAATAATCGCCACGTCGGAAATGTTCCATCTTTTCACTCACATTCATCACGATGGCAAAAGACTATCTCTGAAAGTGAAGTCCTTGTGAAGTATGATGGCGGGAACCGTTTTGCTGTCAGGACCACGCCATGAAACAGATAACCTTTGCTCCCCGTAATCACCTGCTCACCAATCCGATACCTGGACGCCCGACAGCCAGTGGCTCCGTATTTGACATGTCGTCCTTCTCGGGGCATCGTTTACCGGCGAGCACCGTGAGCATGTGGAATATCCATACCGGCGAGGTCAAGGTTATCTATCGCGCGTCACAGGGCGCACGTGTCGGCGTGGTGACCGTTCATCCGAAGTGCGATAAATATGTCTTTATTCACGGCCCTGAAAATCCTGATGAAACATGGCATTACGATTTCCATCATCGACGCGGAGTCATTGCTAAAGGCGGCAAGGTGACGATCTCGATGCAATGGATATTACTGCACCGTAGCCAGGAGCGCTGCACAGCGGCGGCCATGTACATGTCTTAGCCGGACAGTGAAGGGTGAGCTTTACCTATAACGACCATGCCATGCGTCAGCTTGGATTCGGCGCTGAGAACTGCAAACGTCGGGGTTGCTGCACCGTTTGGCCCGGTCAACGTACAAAAGCAACATCCGCGTGAATACAGCGGTAGCCACTGGTGTGTGCTGGTGAGTAAAACCACGCCCACGCCGCAGCCTGGCAGTGATGAAATCAATCGTGCTTATGAAGAAGGATGGGTAGGAAATCACGCGCTGGCGTTTATTGGCGACACACTTTCGCCAAAGGGCGAGAAAGTGCCGGAGCTATTTATCGTTGAGTTACCGCAAGATGAAGCTAGCTGGAAATCGGCAGGTGATGCGCCGTTAAGTGGAACGGAAACAACCCTACCCGCGCCACCGCGTGGCGTCGTGCAGCGACGTTTAACCTTTACCCATCATCGGGCTTATCCGGGGTTAGTCAACGTCCCGCGCCACTGGGTGCGCTGTAATCCGCAGGGTACGCAAATCGCGTTTTTAATGCGTGATGATAACGGCATTGTGCAACTGTGGCTGATCTCGCCACAGGGCGGCGAGCCGCGCCAGTTAACCCATAACAGAACGGATATTCAGTCTGCATTTAACTGGATCCATCAGGAGAACGGTTGGCTTTGTGCTGATAATCGAATCGCTTGTGCCCATGCGCAAAAGCGGCGAGGTTGAGCATTTAACGCAAAACCACGCCAATCGACCTTCTGCGGACGCCGTGGTCTTCTCGCCGGATGGTCAATGGCTGGCGTGGATGGAAGGCGGCCAGCTGTGGATGACCCGAAACTGATCGCGAATCAGTTATCAGGCATTCTGGCCGGTGGAATAACCGCATCGGTGGCTTGCGCGTTGGCTTCGCTTTTTTCAACGCGTGAGCGCACCGAGCTGTCTTTGCGGAACACATCCCACGGTAATAAAGCGTGTCCATCACAGCGGTAAAACGGCATATCGAGTATCGCCAGCGACTTAGCGCCCAGTTGGTTTCATCATCGCCAATCATGGCGGCGCGGCGCGGGTGCCGGATACGTTCCTTTCCTCCGGTACGGACATCACGCTGGAGCACCTCCAGTAACGCCATTCCACCTGCATATCATGAACGCTAACAACACATTTCTTATCATAATAATTTTATCGGTCGATTGTGGGTGTCTGCCTGACGAAGTTATAGCGATCCCTTGCCAAAATAACATCATCATTACGTCGCTCTGTGGCGGCAATCGCACTTTAACGTTTGCGCCGCCCCCTCAGTCTTATGCAATAGACCATAAACTGCAAAAAAAAGTCCGCTCATAAGGCTTGAAAAGTTCATTTTCAGACCCTTATTTTTACATCGTAGCCGATGAGGACGCGCCTGATGGGTGTTCTGGCTCAACCTACCTGTCCATTGTGGAAGGTCTTACATTCTCGCTGATTTCAGGAGCTATTGATTACTGGCTAAGTTTCCATTTATCCCCGCTTTACCGTTCTGCTATTGGATTTACTGTTTGTTTAACCACTTAGAAAATAACCAGAGCCAGAAAATGGCGGCTACCCTCCGTATAATGTTTGAACTCGGTAGACGAAACCATTACCGCATTGCTATCGCTGTGGCTGGTTTTGCTGATAGTGAACTGGAAATTACTGCCGCTATACCTGCTGGTGGTGAAAGGTGCTCACGCCGACGAACAAAATAGTGCGCACCTATCTGTACCAGGGTATTGCTGAACTCAACTTTGAACCACAATTCCAGTTAGCTGAGAAATATTCATGTTCGTGGTGCTACCTGGTAAATGGTTTGCTGTATATCATTGACGCGTGATTCCGCAAGCGAAAAAACCGCGCCGTATCGAAATCAACTAATTCCTGAAGGCTGCCTGGCGCGGCCTGACATCTCCCATGCTCGCCGTCAGGGAGCATATGCGAATCTTCGGATTGCAGGTACTTACGCTCGCTCTTAGAGGAAGAGTCTACTATGCGTAACTTCCATTATCCCACTGATGCGTCAATGGATTGGTTTTGACAAACTGGCCAACGCACTGCAAAGTCGCCGTGAAGTCAGAGCTTCCTGCTGTACAACATTCAGAGAAAAGCGACTCATAACCACTACCGCATTACCCTTGCGCTGCAGGTTTCCGTCAGGAAGATTTAGAGATTCAACTGGAAGGTACGCGCCTGAGCCAGCATGCCGGAGCAGCCAAAAGAAGAGAAAAAATGGCTGCATCAAGGGCTTATGAATCAGCCATTTAGCCTGAGCTTTACGCTGGCTAAAATATGGAAGTCTCTCGGCGCAACCTTCGTAAACGGTTTACTGCATATTGATTCAATCCGTACTAAGCCTGAACCCATCGCAGCGCAGCGATCGTGATCAGTGACGTCCCGCGTTAAATAGCTAACTAGCTATTCTCTGCCCCGCCATTTCTGGTGGGGCTTTTTTGTCTTTCTTCTTCAACAATGCGTTAAATTTCGCCTGTTTAAGACATTTGTACGTCTTTTCCCGCGACGCGGCGCGATAAGGCAAATCTGCTTCACCGATTCAGCCATAATCCGTAGCAATTTAAAATGTTATCTCAAGAGAAATGGACGATGAGTGATATAGCATTAACGGTCAGTATTTTGGCTTCTTGGTGGCAGTTGTTGTTTGTTCATCCACGTCAAATTTCGCGGCATAGGTATTAGGTATTGGCGGCGTGTGCTGTTTGGTGGGATCATCGTTCGCCATTTTGTTTCTCAGGTGGCATGACATTAAGTAGCGATATGTGGCATGTTATTCAGGAATTTGGCCTGATTCTGTTCGTTTATACTATTGGGATTCAGGTAGGGCCGGCTTCTTTGCTCATTGCGCGTCTCCGGATTACGCCTCAACTGTTTTTGCTTGTTCCGATTGTCATCATCGGTGGTCCGGTCACCGCCATCTGCATAACCCAGTTTGATATTCCACTGCCGGTAGTGCTGGCAATTCTCCGCGTGAGTAACCAATACGCCAGCGCTGGGCAGCAGGTACTTGCGCGACTTGGGTACACCAATGGAAATGGTCGATCAAGATGGGGATGAGTTACGCGATGGCGTATCCATTCGGCATTTGCGGGATATTGTTCACCATGTGGATGTTGCGGTCACTTTCCGCGTCAATGTCGAGACAGAAGCCCAGCAGCACGAGTCTTCACGCACCAATGGTGCGCGCTTATTAAGACTATCAATATTCGGTTCTAGAACCCTAACCTGCATGATTTAGCCATTAAAGATGTACCGATTCTCAACGGCGACAAAATTATCTGCTCGCGCTCTGAAATGAGAAAGAAACCCTAAAAGTACCTTTGCCAGATACCATTATCCAACTGGGCTATTTGCTGCATCTGGTGGGGCAGCCAGCGGATTTACATAATGCGCAGCTGGTGATTGGTCAGGAGGTCGATACCTCGCTGTCCACGAAGGCACTGATTTGCGCGTCGAGCGCGTGGGTGACGTACTGATGAATGTGCTGGTAAGCGTATTCGCGACCTGCATTTTAAAGAACGCTATGACGTCTTGTCATCTCGCGCCTGAACCGTGCCGGGGTCGAACTGGTCGCCAGCGGCGATATCAGCCTGCAGTTCGGCGATATCCTCAATCTGGTGGGGCGTCCGTCGCAATTCGATGCCGTTGCCAATGTGCTGGCAAACGCGCAGCAAAACTGCAACAGGTTCAGATGCTGCCAAGTGTCTTTATCGGCATCGGGCTAGGCGTATTGTTGCGTGTCCATTCCCGTCTTTGTGCCAGGATTCCCGGCCGCGTTGAACCTGGGGCTGCGGCTGGACCGCTCATTATGGCGTTGATCCCTCGGGCGATCGGCAGTATCGGCAAGCTGTACTGGTTCACGCCGCAGCGCGACCTTGCGCCGCGGGAGCCTGGGGATCGTGCTGTTCCTCTGGTCGTCGGGTCGAAATCTGGTGGGGATTTTGTGAATACCTGGTCAATGGCGAAGGGCTAAGCTGGATTGGTTATGGTGCCCGATCACCGCTGTTCCGCTGATTACTGTTGGTATTTCTGGCGCGGATGTTAGCCAAAATGAATTACCTGACCATGTGCGGGATGCTGGCAGAGTCCATGACCGATCCTCCGGCGCTGGCGTTTGCTAATAATCTTCATCCAACCAGCGGTGCGGCGGCGCCGTCGCCACCGTCTATCCGTTGGTAACGTTCCTGCGCATTATCACCCCCCAATTACTGGCGGTGCTCTTCTGGAGATCGGTTAACTCTTTCCGGTGGAGTTGCCGGAACGGTACTCCACCTGTATTCGCTGGCATTTCTGAACATCACGTAGTAATCAAAAACTCCCCGCCCTCGCCACACCAGCAACCAGGTGATCCGCAGCAGCTGGCGTGTTCCGTTACCTTCATTTGCCGCGCCAGCAGTCTTATCGGCTTAGCACCTGCGTCAGGCTTTCATAATTACCGCCAATCCAATCTGCAACTTGTTCAAGATATCTTCAAACTTCGACCCTTCCAGATGTTGCAGCGAAAGATTACGGACAGTTTTACCGGCATATAGCTGTCTTCCAGCATCAGCGGTTTCCCTTCCACAAAACCAACGCGACGGAGAAGTAGATTTGCTCGTTGATTCGAATCCGTAATGCGGCAATGGCCGGAGGCGCAGGCATGATTTCAAAATCAGCACCTGGCGGTGGTCGCCTTCCTGCCCGTGGCGGCGGACGTCAATCCCCACGCTACCAGCAGGTCAATGGCTTTAACGGATGGTCATCCGCGAGCACCGCAAATTTTTCCCGCCAACTTTTTTTCACCGGGAAGAAGGCGATCAGCGTGGTAATCCTGCGGAATTAGTCGAATTCTTAACCGCTCCGCAATGCTTTTGTAGATCATCTTTTCTCAGATTTGCCTGCAAGCCCTGGTAATGCGCCCACAAGTTCTGCTTAATCGATTGAAAAAACATCTTTTTTTTAAACATGTGTTCGATGCCGTGTACCAGTGCTCACATATGTTGACTCTTTTGCGCAAAACTTATATTTACCGCCCCAACCAAAAAGCATGAAAGCGATTACTAATCCCATTGGGTCGTCATGTTCTGCCGATTGCATCTTCCTATCCTCTCGCTCCAGGCCTGCCGCATAACCAATCAGGCTTCCTACTTAACAGAATTGAGAAAAGAGGATGTGGAATGCTCAGTCAATTTAATGCTTCGGCGGCGATGTTTACGCCAGCGCCTGCTGTTTCCCTTCGCCTGGATCTCGTGGTGGGTCTTGCCATCTTGCTGCAAAACCCCATGCTTTGTCGGGAATCACTTCACTGATCTCGAATAGTTTATTCGCGCAAATCGTACACATTATTGAACAGGCGGTTGGACGGATTCCTGTACTATGCCGCTGATTTTTCGCTGTCGGTTTACCCATTGGCCTTGCTAAGCAAGCGCAGGGGCGTGCTTGTCTGGCGGCTGATGGTGAGTTTCCTACCTGGAACTATTTCATCAAAACGCTATGGAATCTACCTGGCCACCGGCGTCGATTTCACTCAGGACGCGTGGCAGGTAGCGGTCTTGACAATGATGGCCGGATTAAAACCCTCGATACCAGCATTATCGGCGCAATTATCATTTCCGGCATCGTGACGGCGCTGCATAACCGTCTGTTCGATAAAAAACTGCCGGTGTTTCTCGGCATTTCGAGGGGACGTCTACGGTGGTGATTATCGCCTTCCTTCTTACCATCGCTTGGCCAACATCGCCGGCTGGCCAAAAGTAACAACGGGGATTGAATCTCTGCAAGCGTTCCTGCGTCTTGGTGCGCTTGGATGTGGGTTTACACTTTCCTCGAACTAATTCTGATTCCAACCGGTTTACACATCTACTTCATCTACTACTGTTTCATCCTTCGGTCCGGCAGCTGTTGAGGTGGCATTCAAGATGACTGGGTGCAGCATCGTACAAGTTCAGTCCTAGCGCCGAGCCGCTGAAAATCGTTGTTCCCGGGAAGGCGGTCTTGCCTGGACCGGTAACTTAAAAAATCTTTGGTGCCGTGGGCATTTTCTTTAGCGATGTACTTCACTGCCGCACCGGAAAATCGGGAAGCCGGTGGCTTGCTGATCCCCGCAACCTTAACCGCCATGCTGGTGGGAATTACCTAAAATCTGTTGTAATTTACCTTCCTGTTCATTTCACCGTTGCTGTTTGCGGTAGACGCCGGCGCTCTTGCGGCCTCATGTTGACCGTACTGTATCCTCTTCGGTGTGGTGGGCAACATGGGCCGGAGGTCTGATGACCGCGCTTTACTGAAAACTGTATTCCCGATGTTCAGCAACCACGTGAGATCGGCTGACCCAAATCGCCATTGGGTCTGCTTCACCCTGCTGTACTTCGTGGTTTTCCGCACCCGACACCGCAGTTCACACGTGTACGCCTGTACGTGAAGATGCGGAGTGGTAAACTCTACTCGGAAGCCGAGATAAAGCCTTGCGAGGCCAAACCACCGCTGCAGAGCCAAAAGAGTCGGATCAGGCTGCCGGTACCCCTAAAGCCCTGGGCGGGTCGGCAATATCTCCAGCATCAACAATTGCGACGCGTCTACGTATTGCACTGCATGACATGTCAACAAACGCTGGATGACCAGTCTTTAGCCGGCAGCGCACGGCGCTTCCGTAGCGGCGATGCCATTCAGGTGATCATCTGTATGTACCAGCTGCGTGAACAGCTCGATAGCTTAATTAATTCTCATCAATCACGCCATCCATGACCAGCACAACGACGATTTTCGGCTGGTTGTTGAGTGGTGGACGACGTGAGGATCGGTCGACGGCCTGATCATGATCGGTCTGGATCAAATTCACCAGAACGACGGCGCTGCAGGAAGGATCGCCAGCTGGGAGGGATCCAAAGCAGCGACATCGCGTATCAGTTACACCACCGATCCTGAGTGGCATCAGCGACGTTGATTTTGTCATGGCGACATCCGCGTCGGGAATACCGATGTGCGAAACTGGATGAAAAATCCCCGCCTGCGCCACGGCGTTGTCGGTCAGGAAACTTGCGGACCCGGCGGAATAGCGTACGGCATGCGTTCCATTCGGCCGGTCCTGCTGTGGATCAGACCAAAAATATTCACCAAATGCCTGGATGCTCATGATCCACCGGCAGCCATAGTCGCAGAAGCCACCGTCGTCCGCGCCCCATGTAAATCCTTCCCATCTGTGACATGCCAATCGGTATTGAAAGCCGGATGGCGCAAATTTGTCGGGCTGCACATATTCAACAGATGCGCGTGCGCTACTACGGCCTGACGACTTTGGCTGGCGGTGGACATCAATTCAAGATTTGCAGGGCAACGACCTGATGCCCCAGCTGCGGACACGTCGAGATTATGTTCCACCGCAGGAACAGACGCATACTGAAGCCAGCTGGAACGACACCTATGCAAGCGCGGCATGTCCAGGCACTGGCCCCGCAAGACATTACCAAACACCTATCTGAAATATTCATCCTCTTCCCGGATTACGTCGTTCAGCATTCAACCCTGAACATACCCGCTAATGAGGCGATGGAACATCGCCGAGAAACAGGTTTTCGATGCTTGCCGTGCCATTACGGCGGCAGGAAATCAGCGGCGGGCAAGCTGGAAATTGACGAACATGCGTCATACATCGTCGATTCGGCGGCTGCAATTGCCTTCAACACTCAGGAGCGGATGTTGCCTGATTGTGCCTAACAACGGGCAATTTTATAACTTTGATGATGAAGCGATGGTCCATATTCCGTGTCTGGTTGGGCACGGATATAACGACTGGTGGTCGGCGATATCCCGCAGTTTCAGAAAGGGTTAATGAGTCAACAAGTGGCGGTGGGGTAAGTCGCCGCGGACGCCTGGGAATAGTGTCATGGACAGAACCTGCGGCAGGCGATTACGCTCGTCGAAAACGGTACCGAGCGCCTCATCGCCAAGCCATTTCCGGGTCACTGCCATGCCGGAGGAAGTCACCGGTGAGTTATGTTAATTGTGTGGACTCGGCTTTGCGGCGCTGGTCGTATTCTTTAGCACGGCTGACGGGCGCATAACCAAATTATGTTTAAAGGCTTTGCTGAAATGAAAGGAGTCGAAGAAGTTGAGCGTATCAGCGACTTCGCCAACCGAGTTTCCTTGTTGCTTTAATAGCGATAGCGCCATATTGAGACGCGCATCGAGGTAATATTCTTTTGCGTCTTGCCGGTATAGCGTAAAACAGACGACGCAACGGCTTTGCTGTATAGGGGATTTGTGGCAGCCATATCGGCTATGCTCCAGCGTCGTTGCAGACGGCATGTAAGTCGGCAATTAATTTTTCAATTTGCCGCCGTTGTGGATTTCTTTACTGTTGCCACATCATGATAATAATTTTTCGTCAGGCAAGCTACTGCCAGATTATTTTTTATTGCTTCTGGTGAAAGCTATTATTTTAAGCAACTTCAGTGAGTTCCGATGGTATTCTTCGCCGATATGAGCAACGCTTTGCGACCAAACGGATTTTATCATACTGGCTGGGGGTATCTCTATCCAGCAACTGTTCCCAGACGAAACCTTCACAGTGATAAGAGTGCATATCCATTGGCTTTAAAATATAATACAGTTGCCATGCAGTGTTATTTGTTCGCCATTCTTTAAAAGAATCTTTCCCACATCCTTGTAATGTATACACCGCAACCCACTAGTTGGCGATAAGCGGTTTCTTCTTGTCCCGCGGCGATATTCCCCCGGTACGCTGTTGGCGCAGGTATGCCAGAGCGAGATCAGAGAATTCCGCTGCACATTAGATTTTGGTTAATCAATAAGGGAATATTGTATGGAGTTTTGTTTTTTACATCTCAGCTTTTCGATTTTCCATTCATTTTAATATCCCTCCGGTTAGTTAGGCTCATAACCTGAAATTAACAGACAGCAATCCGTTCAGGGATGCACGTTTGTATTTTAAGAATCTTACTGTTTGACCCGACGGATTTACCTCTCCCTATATTCATGTGTCCGGGACATAAACAGGAAGAAGGGCTATGAGATGATTCGTTACAAATCTTGAGTTTTGTTGGTTTTACGCTGCTGGTGGTGGTGATCACCTTGCGGAAGGTCCGCAAGACAAACCGGATTGCAACAAGGCTATTTTCTTGCCGGACGTTCACTAAAAGCGCCGGTTATTGCCGTTCTGTTATGTAACCAACCTTTCCACGGAACAACTGGTCGGCCTTTTCGGCAGGCCTACAGAAGCGGCATGTCGGTGATGGGCTGGGATGTGACTCCAGCGGTGACGCCGATCGTTCCTGTGCTAAGTTTTTTACTGCGTATTGAGTATGGCATCGCCACTATCCCCACTTTCTGCAGGAACGTTATGATAGAAACGACGCGTATTATTATCGATTTCTGCTTCTCACCGCCACCGGCGTCTGCTTTCTGCCGATTGTTCTTTACTCCGCGCGTTGGCGCTCAACAGCCTGTTTCACGTCGGGGAATCGCGACAGATTTCTCACGGTGCGGCTATCTGGCGACTGGTAATTTTGCTGGTCTGGCGGGACATTTGTATGCGGTGATTGGTGGACTGCGCGCAATGGCAGTGGCGGACTGATCAACGGTATTGGGCTGGTGATCGGGGTTGATGGTGCCGGTACCGGCCGATCGCGATGGGCAAGGGTAGCTTTACCAGGGCATGAGCAGCCTACCACCGTTCACGCCGAGAAATTAAACGGATCGGTGGCCGCGACTGATCCCTTGCCGATTGGCGCGGCATTTACCGGTTTGATTCTGGTGAATACCTTTTACTGGTGTACAAATCAGGGCATCGTGCAACGCACGCTGGCGTCAAAAAGCCTGGCGGAGGGCAAAAGGGGGTGCGGTTGACAGCGGTGCCGGAAACGCTCGACCCGCTGGTACTGGTGCTGCCAGGGTTGATTGCGTTTATCTGTATCAGGATTTACCGAAGCCGACATGGCCTACCCGACGCTGGTCAGATAAGTTCTGCCAGCGCCAATGGTGGGTTTCTTCTCGCGGTGTTATTTGGTGCGGTGATCAGTACCTTCTCGGCTTTCCGAATAGCGCCAGTACGCTTATCCAGTATGGTATTTACCGTCGCATCATTAACCAGAATGCCGAGCCGCAGCAGCTGGTTACTGTCGGGCGTAAATTTGGGTTCTTATCGAGATCGTTTCGGTGCTGGTCGCGCCGTGGATTGCCAACGCGCCGCAGGGGTGTATAGCGGGATAAAACAGCTAACGGGATTCACAACGTGCCGCACGTTACCATCATGATTATGGGCTTTTTCTTTCTGCGCATCCCGGCGCTGGGGTAAAAGTGGCGATGGGGATTGGCATACCAGTTACATCACCATCAACTATCTGGTGAAGTTCGATTTCCATTTCCTCTACGTGCTGGCCTGTACGTTCTGCATGACGTGGTCGTGATGCCGGCGATTGGTTTTATCAAACCGCGCGCCACGCCGTTCACCTTCAACGCTGCGTTGCGGTGGACATGAACCGCGGGGAACGTCCAGATTCGCGTCAATTGGCATCCTGTTTGCGATGATTGCGTCTATGCCCGGCCGGCTGAATGGCGGCTACGGTACGTGCTGGTTAGCGATGAGTTAGTTATTTCATTGCCGCCGTAGTGATTGTCTACTGATTTTTGACAGCTGGCGGCATCGTCATGACCTAGCCGTACCCTTACTCCCGACGGGTAGGATAGCCGATGAGTCGCCCCAATTTTTGGTTCATCATGACCGATACCCAGGCCACCAGTAGGTCGGTCGTGAAGGCGGTTGCCCGCGACCGCAAAATATTGATAGTCTGGTGGCGGAAGGTATTCACTTTAATTCCGCCTACACCTGTTCACCGGTTGTACGCCTGCACGCGCCGGACTATTTACCGGTATCTACGCTAACCAGTCCGGCCCGTGGACCAACAACGTCGCGCCAGGCAAAAACATCTCCACTATGGGCGCTACTTTAAGGATGCCGGCTATCACACCGTTACATCGGCAAATGGCATCTCGATGGTCATGACGATTCCGGCACTGGCGAGTGTCCGCCGGAGTGGGACGCTGATTACTGGTTCGATGGCGAACTACCTGCGAACTGACGGAAAAAGAGATCAGCCTGTGGCGCAATGGCCTAAACAGCGTTGAGGTATTTACAGGCGAACCATATCGACGCAACCTTCACCTGGGCGCACCGCATCAGCAATCGGCGGTAGATTTTCTGCAACAGCCCGCGCGCGCCGAGGAACCCTTCCTGATGGTGGTTTCGTATGATGAGCCGCATCACCCTGTTCACCTGTCCGGTGGAGTATTTAGAGAAAGACGCTCATTTTTACTACGAGCTGGCGAGAAAGCACAGGATGACCTGCGAACAAACCGGAACATCACCGCTTATGGGCGAGGCGACTCCATCGCCAGTCGGTGATGGCGGGCTTTATCACCATCCGCTCTATTTTGCCTGCAATGGACTTTGTTGATGACCAAATGATGTGTCATCAATGCCTTAACGCCAGAGCAACGTGAAATACGTGGGTTATTTATACATCCTATTACGGCGAAATGATGGGCGCACATAAGCTGATCAGTAAAGGAGCGGCGTGTACGACGACTTCACCGCATTCCGCTCATTACCGTTCGCCGCAAGGGGAGCGGCGACAGGTCGATACGCCAGTCAGTCATATCGATTTACTGCCGACAATGATGGCGCTGGCAGATATTGAAAAACCAGAGATTCTGCCGGGGAAAATATCCTTGCCGTGAAAGAGCCACGCGGCGTGATGGTGGAATTTAACCGCTACGGATCGAGCATGACAGCTTGGCGGTTTTATTCCGGTGCGTTGCTGGGTGACGGATGACTTTAAACTGGTACTCAACCTCTTCACCAGCGATGTACTTTACGATTGCCGTAATGACCCAAATGAAATGCATAACCTGATTCATGATATCCGGTTTGCAGACGTTCGCAGCAAAACGCATGAGCCTTATTGGATTACATGGACAAAATTCGCGATCCGTTCTGCAGTTACCAATGGAGTCCGCGTCTGTGGCGTAAAGACACACGGCCGCGCCGGATGGGGGCGTTTCGTCGACGCCCACAAGATGGCTATTCGCCAGTGGTACGCGAGTATCACACCGGCCTACCGACGCAAGGAGTGAAGGTGGAGGAGGAAAAACAGAAATTCTGACGAAACGCCCGCCGAATTATTACCGGGCTGGCATTATTCAGGCTGCTTAAACCAGCGAACTGCCGGTCAGGAAGGAAAAATGAGGATATTAGCAAAATGCTGCACACGATGCCGATACCAAAAGGCAGGGGTGAAGAGGCGAGCGGCCGCCAAAAACCAGCGCGCCGGAATGCCCAGCGATTTTCCTTACGCATACCGCCAAAAATGCGCAAAGTAGCAGCAATGGCCAGTCGATATCGCTTTATTTAGGATTTTATCTATATCCATGTCCTCTTTTTTCTCCACAGTGGTAATTTTTTGCCTTTTATTCCGGCTAGAAGACCTCTTTGAATTTCAGCCGTTTTGTCCGCCACGATGCTTTCAAGCGTTGGCGGTGGTGCGGAAAAGGGCCGAATGAAAAGTGGATAATCCCCATCATTAAAGCGATGGCACCGAACAGCATGCCCAATGAACTGATTTTATTTGCGCGATGATACCCATCTGACCTCCTTGTAGCGGATGGCAAAAGCATATCAGGAAACGGGCGGACGAAATTCTTAAAAAAAACCGCTAAAGATAGAGCGTTAGTGAAATTGCAAAGGAGCAACGATGAAAATTTCCCGCCTTGGAGAAGCGCCCGATTACCGCTTCTCGCTGGCTAATGAGCGTACTTTTCTGGCGTGGATGCTTATCGCGCTCGGATTTCTGGCGGCGGGGGTTCGGCTTAATCAACTTGCGCCAGATTTCGCCACGCCCGTCATTCGTGAAGTTGCTGGCGTTGTTGTTGTGTCTGTTTTCCGGCGGGTTAGCGATGTATGGCTACCTGCGCTGGTTACGCAATGAAAAGCGATGCGTCTGAAAGAGGACCTGCCCTACACCAACAGCTTATTAATCATTAGCTTAATATTGATGGTCGTGGCGGTGATCGTTATGGGACGGTGTTGTATGCCGGATAGCCGCAAAGCCAGACGCATTGCCGACCCAGAACTGCAGCCGGAGCGCACATCACTGGCGTGGTTTCGTACCATGCTGGGCTACGGCGTGTTGATGGCGTTGGCTATCGAACGCAACTCGCACCAGGCGGGCATGTTAGTCTGGATTTCGATTGGCATTCTCGCCATCGTGGCGCTGATCCTCTGGCACTACACCCGTAATCGCAATTTAATGGATGTCACGATAGCGATTTTTCCCAATTTCACGTAGTCCGTGACAAATTTTTGATCTCCCTCGCGGTGTTATGTCGCAATTCTGTTTGTTGTAACGCGTATACATCAACTTATCGTATTTATTGAGAGAGTCGCATGACAGGAAGTCAGGTCATTGACGCTGAAGAGGACAGGCATAAACTGGTTGTAGAGTAGAGGGATGCTCTGCGACCTGCCGATTTTTATCACAATTTCGAAGCGAGGGGTCAGTCCGCTCCGCTCAGCTCATTCCCTATGTTGAATTTGATGACCGGGGCAATCTGACGGCCGCTTCGGTGACAGCAGAGCTGTCGGGGGAAATTTTTAAGTGCCCTGTTTGAGTGTTGGGTGCGGCATATATCAGGTCGTATCTCGATTGAGCTTTTTGACGCCACCTTACAAAATGGTGTGGCAGCGAAAACCCGCAACCGCGCCGTGACTGCCAGGCGTGCGACTAACATTGCCTGTGCCCGCCGCTGGCAGAGACGCCAGACAGCGTGCTTTGCTGCGGGCTATCAGGCGTTTTATTCTACTCCGCACCGCATATGCAGGTAATGCGTGATCTGATAAAGCAGCATCGTTCTCCCATGGAGCTGGTTGACGATGCTGCGGTGACATGCACTAAACGGGCTGCCCTGATGCGACATCCGCATCACCAGCGGCAGCCAGCACACACAATCGACAATCCC
The DNA here is from genome assembly GCA_048288465.1 of Shigella flexneri. Lineage (GTDB taxonomy): Bacteria > Pseudomonadota > Gammaproteobacteria > Enterobacterales > Enterobacteriaceae > Enterobacter > Enterobacter flexneri_B. The sequence goes on from CP182556.1 coordinate 3,790,137, forward strand.
ATTAAGGTCATCTGATAGTCCAGGCTACCCTGACCGGTTTACAGGCAACATCGCAGAAGAGCGACGCCACACGCCGGAAGCCAATGTTTTGCAGACCGCCAGCCGGCACCGCCGCCGTGCCCGCAGGAAGGGGAACAGCTCCATCGCGCCGCTGGTCGCCAGCGGAAACAGCATCCCGGCGCCGAAAGAGGACGGACGGCGTACGGGCAGCGTCCAGACATTCATCACGCCAAACCGTGGGGATCCACATCAGCGAGCCAGCCGCCACAGCCAGGATTAACCGACTGCCACATTAACGTGGAGAAGCGTTTATTGGGACATCCGGCGAACCATGCGCCAGAAAAACGCTGCCGGAATCAGCAGAAGTAAACAAAATCTGGCGTCATACTGCTCAGCCCTAACACCGCGCCCATCGGCACGCCGGAGCAGGCTTCAAAGGCGGCGATCCCGGCCAGACCGCCAATCAGCATCAGCAATAACGTTAAACCACTGTACCGAAAAGCGTTTTATAACTGGTAGGCGGGCGCGTGCGCGGTGCATCGACCGGACGCATTCCGGCATCCGGCCGGCCATGCTTGGAAGGTCACACCAGCGCGAAAGAACCAACAAAAGAGATAACAGGCGCGCCGAGTTCCACATGGTCTCCACAAGCGCCGATTAGCAGTGCGGCAACGAACTGAGCAGATCCCCATGTTCCACAGGCTGTTAGCATGGCCAGACTGTGTCCGTTCATATAAATCTCGCGGGCAAAGTCCGCGCCGTTCGCCGCCAACACCAGTGCCCAGTCCCCTCCATCGCGCTGGCGGCAATCGACGCCGTCAAGAGTGGAGGTCGTGACCGCGACCAGCGTTGCCGGCGTAAAAATCGACATCCAACGAGATCACCGGTCGGCGGCCCACGCGGTCGGAAATCGGGCCATAAACAGGCTGTAGACACCGTAAGTCAGCGGATCAGCGCCCATTACGCTCTGCACCGCCCCTTAGGACAGTTGAGATCGCGCCATATCGGCAATAGCTGGAATATGAATGGTTTGCGCCATCTGACCGAGCAGGCCACGGTGAATACCAACATCAATAGACAAATTGACGTTCTTGCCTTCATTATAGCGGATGCTTTTATAAAAATAATTAGAATAAGTCACTACGCATCCCCATGAATGCGGGAGAGGAATCTATCACATTGATGAATGTTCCAGATATACGCAGAGGAATGGGAGTGCACAGGATGTAAACAAAAGCGGCAATAAATATTGCCGGGAGATGGTCAGGCGGATAAGGTGCGTCGGCATCGCATCCGACGCCAACCCGCACGCTAAATAAAGGGGAGCGTTTGCCTTACCTTCATGACTGAATGCTGAATTACTTCGGTCTATTCAGAACGGCGTCGAGCAGTTGCAGTGCTGCAACGATCGAGTTTGAGGATAAGATGGCGATATCCACAGGCTCATACGCGTCTCCTGTGGTTCAGGAGCACTGCAGGCTGACGTACTTCCGCTGCCTGTTGCCAGCTGTTGTGCACGCGGTATCTGGAGGAAAACGTTGTGCTTGTTGACATAACACAGTGTGCTCACGCGGGGTTAAGGCGCTGACGGCACCACCCGTTTCAGCCGGACTAGTGCGCCGGGTAACGATGCGGCCGCATAACACATTGCGTACAGTGATATTGTAGAGAAACTTTATCTATAAATAAACAGTAATATTTGGATAAAACGCGAACTGTAATCGATACTGACTATGCACTAAATACGTAGAAATTCATGCCGAAATTACGCGTATCACGGAACACGTATACTTCATGTGTAACATGATGCAGTGTGCTTTAAATTAAGCCACAGGCGTTGAAACCTGGCTCCGGCGGGGTTTTTTGTTATATAATTCAGTACAAAACGTGATCAACCCCTCAACTTTCCCTTGCTGAAAAATTTTCATGTCTCCCCTGTAAAGCTGTGCTTATCTAAGATCTTGTTAAACACAAAAACCAACAAGGTCCCAATAACTTCCATCTTCAACGCAAAACCTACCAACTGCGCCATCCGCCGCAGTGGTCGTCGTGCGTGTGGTGGTGGTCATGGCGATGCGCCGTAGGACTGGAACGACGCACGATTCCAAAACCCCGCCGGCGCAAACCGGGCGGGTTTGGTTTAAGCACCTCCGGAAAGTCGGCCCAGAGAAGAAAAGGACTGGAGCATGGCAGAGTCGACAACATCAACGCGTAAGCGCTTTGCCGCACGGTTCTCGTTCATTTCCTGGAACAGCAGGGCATTGCGTTTCTGACGGGCATTCCGGGCGGTTCTATCCTGCCTGTTTACGATGCCTTAAGCCAAAGTCCGCAAATCCGCCATATTCTGGCTCACCATGAACAGGGGCGGGTATAGCGCTCGGGAATGGCGCGCACCGACGGTAAACCGGCGGTCTGTATGGCCTTTAGCGGGCCAGATCCGACCTGGTGACCGCCATACCGAGATGCGCGGCTCGACTCCGTGCAGCGGATTTCTGTGGCTGGCTCATTTTCCTGCCTCGATAATGGGCACCGACGCCTTCCAGGAAGTCGACACCTACGGCATCTCTATCCCCATCACCAAACACAACTATCTTGGTCAGACGTATGGAAAAACTGCCAGGGCGTGGAGCTGCCTTCCGCATTGCGCAATGCAGGCAGCCCAGGCCAGTGTGGATAGACATTCCTAAGGATGTGCAAACGGCGGTTTTTGAGATTGAAGCGCAGCCCGCGGTGGCAGGAAAAAGCCGCCGCACCCGCCTTTAGCGAAGAAAGCATTCGTGACGCAGCGGCGATGATTAACACTACAAACGCCCGGTGCTTTATCTGGGCGGTGGTGTGATCAATGCGCCTGCGCGGGTGAGTGAACTGGCGGAGAACGGGTTTGCCAACTACCATGACCTTAATGGCGCTGGGTATTTGCCAGAAAGCGCATCCACTATCATGGGTATGCTGGGGATGCAGGCGTGCGCAGCGCTGACTACTATCTTGCAGGAGGCGGATTTACTGATTGTGCTCGGTGCGCGTTTTGATGACCGGGCGATTGGCGGAAACCGAGCAGTACTATCCGAATGCCAAAATAGTTCATGTCGATATCGACCGGTGCAGAGCTGGGTAAAATTAAAGACAGCCGCACGTGGCGATTCAGGCGGTGTTGATGACGTGCTGGCGCAGTTAATCCCGCTGGTGGAAAACGCAACCGCGTGCAGAGTGGCACCAGTTGGTAGTGGATTTGCAGCGTAAGTTCCGTCTCCAATCCCGAAAGCGTGCAATCCGTTAAGCCATACAGCCTAATCAACGCCGTGCCGCCTGTGTAGATGACAATGCGATTATCACCACCGACGTTGGTCAGCGTCAGATATACTGGACCGCGCTTATCCGCTCAATCGCCACGCGGAGTGGCTGACCTCCGGTGGGCTCGGCACGATCCGGTTTTGGCCTCCTGCGGCGATTGGCGCTGCGCTGGCGAACCCGGATCGCGAAGTGTTGTGTTTCTACCGGCGACGGCAGCCTGATGATGAATCTCAGGAGATGGCGACCGCCAGTGAAAATCAGCTGGATGTCAAAATCATTCTGATGAACAACGAAGCGCTGGGGCTGGTGCATCAGCAACAAGTGTATTCTAAGGGCAAGGCGTTTCCGCCACCTATCCGGGCCAGGTCTGCTTTATGCAGTTTGCCACAGGATTCGGCCTAGAAACCTGTGATTTGAATGACGAAGCCAATCCGCAGGCTGCATTGCAGGAAGTGACGATCGCAGGTGGCCCGCGCCTGAATCCATGCGCGCATTGATGCCGAGGAGCCCACCCGATGGTGCCCGCCAGTGCAGCGCAATGGTGAAATGGTGGGGAATAAGCCATGCAAAACACAACTCATGACAACGTAATGCTGGAGCTCACCGTTCGCGACCATCCGGGCGTAATGACCCACGTTTGTGGCCTTTTTGCCGCCGCGCTTTTAACGTTGAAGGCATTCTTTGTCTGCCAAATTCGAGCAGCAACGAAGAAGCAGTATCTGGCTACTGGTCAATGACGGAGCAGCCACGTCTGGAGCAGATGATAAGCCAAATGGATAAGCTGGAAGATGTCGTGAAAGTGCAGCGTAATCATCCGATCCGACAATGTTTAAGACTAAATCGCAGTGCCCGGTGAGCCACCGCTAGAAGCTTGAACAACATCGCGCTTATGGTTAAGGTAAGCGCATTTTTTCTGCCCGCAAGAACACCACCATGATCGCCGTTCCCCTTATAGACAATCACCTCATCGTCCGCTCCGGGCTTTGCGCAGCTGCTGGGGCTGGAACCTGATTTGCAGGTAGTTGCCGAGTTTGGTTCGGGGCGCGGCGCTGGCGGGGCTGCCGGGGCGCGTGGTGCCGCTGTTTTTTTGGATGTCCATGCCCGATATCTCCGGTCTGGAGCTGCTCATCCAGCTGCCGAAAGGTATGGCGACGATTTATGCTCTCCGTTCACGACAGTCCTGCGCTGGTTGAGCAGGCGCTTAACGCGGGGCACGCGGCTTTGTTTCCAAACGCTGTAGCCCGGATGAACTCATTGCTGCGGTGGATACAGGTTGCCACGGGCAGCTGTTATCTGACGCCGGATATTGCCATTAAACTGGCATCCGGTCGTCAGGAGCCCGCTAACCAAACGTGAACGCCAGGTGGCCAGAAACTAGCACAGATGGCGGTGAAAGAAATTACCAGCCGAACTGGGCTTGTCACCGAAAACGGTACACGTTTAATCACGCCGATCAATGGAAAAGCTGGGCATCATAGACGTAGAGCTGGCGCGCCGCATGTTTGATGGCTGGTGATGAAGACGTTGTTCTCCCGCTTAATTACCGTTCTGCCTCCTTTTTATCTTCTCTGCGGGCCGATGGTTTTGCCTGTGTAGTCTCAGCCTGCATCTCGTCCAGCGCCCTGATATGGCGGTGCTGTTATTTCCGTTTGGTCTGCGTCTGGGGCTAATGCTGCAATGCCCGCGCGGATACTGGCAGGTGCTGCTGGGCGCGGAGTGGCTGGATTTACTGGCTAACGCAGGCGGTCGGTTTAACTCATTTTCCATTATTGATAATCGGTAGTTTACTGACGTTACTGCCCGTCACGCTGATCTCGCCGCTATCGCCATGGCGTGACTGGCGCACCTTGCTGTTACGGGGGCGGCGTTAACGGCGGCGGCGTTGTTGCAGTCGCTCCCCTGGCTTTGGCACGGCAAAGACTCGTGGAATGCGCTGTTGCTTGACTTTAACTGGCGGCCTGACGCTGCGCCGATATCTCTGGTGTTCTGGCGCTCTCTCGCCAATAACACCTGGCTCGTCGGCCCGTCACTGGTTTCTCAGCCGAATCAACTGGCGCCGGCGACATCTGGTCTGGTACTCCTTGCTGTTTGTTATCAGTCTCTGGCTCCAGGTCGGGATTGCCGGACGAACTGTCGCGCTTTACGCCATTATGTATGGCGCTGCCGATTATCGCGCTGGCCTGGCGCTATCGTTCACAAGGGGCGCTGATTTAGACGTTGATGAACGCCATCGCGCTGATCGCCAGTCAACACACGCGATCATACGGTGGATTTATTGCTCTCGCTGCTGGTGCAAAGTCTGACGGGTTTATACTGGCGCTGGCGTCCGGCGGTTGCGTGAACTTAACCAGTCGCTGCAAAAGGAACTGGCACGCAATCAGCATCTGGCTGAACGACCAACCGGAATAGAAGAGCGTGCGCCGTGATGTGGCGCGTGAGCTGCATGATGATATCAGTAGAGCATCACTGCTCTGGTTCTCGGGCGGCATTGTTCAGCGGCTGGCGGCAGTAAGCGCCAGCGTGAAGCAGAGCGGGCAGCTCATCGAACAACTATCGCTGGGCGTTTACGACGCGGTGCGCCGTTTGTTCGGTCAGTTACATCCGCGCCAGTTCGATAATCTAACCTGGAGCAGGCCATCCGCTCACTGATGCGGGAAATGGAGCTGGAAGAGCGCCGGTGTGTTCAGCCATCTCGAATGGCGAATCGATGAATCAGCGTTAGCGAAAACCAGGCGCGTTGACGCTGGTTGGTGTCTGGCAGGAATTAGGAACAACATGTGAAACGTGCTGATGCCAGCGCGGATCACCCTGCAAGGCTGGCAGCAGGATGAACGGTTGATGCTGGTTATTGAAGACGATGGCGACGGTTTGCCGCCGGGTTCCGGGCAACAAGGACTCGCCTCACCGGAATGCGCGAGCGCGTAACGGCGCTCGGTCGCACGTTCACGTTTCCTGTCTGCACGGCACACGTGTCAGCGTTTCTCTACCTCAACGTTATGTCTAAGGTTGGATGATGTTGCGTTCTCAAAGCGCTGCCGATGCGCCATTAATGACTGATAAACATCTGAATTGATACCGTTGTCGCTGGCGTCGGCATATTCTGCTGACCATCTGGCTGGGTTACGCGCTGTTTTACTTCACGCGTAAAAGTTTTAACGCCGCCGTACCAGAATCCTTGCTAACGGCATGCTCAGGCCGTAGCGATATCGGCCTATTAGCGACCCTGTTTTACATTACTTACGGCGTGTCGAAGTTTGTCTCCGGCATTGTCAGCAATGGCTGCAAATGCCGTTCTTTATCGGGGATGGGCTTATCGCCACTGGCGTCGTCGACATTCTGTTTGGCTTATCGACGTCGCTATGGGCTTCCCGTGCTCTGGGTGGTCGACGCCTTTTGGGGGCTGGGGTTCACCGGTGTGTGCGCGTCTGTTAACCGCCTGGTATTCTCGTACGACGCGGCCGGGTGGGCGTTATGAACACGGCGCATAATGTCGGCGGCGCACTCATTCCCGTGTGATGGCAGCGGCTGCGCTGCATTAGGCTGGCGTGCCGGGATGATGATTGCTGGTTGTATGGCGATTTTCGTGACGATATTTTCTCTGCTGGCGGCTACGCGATCGCCGCAGCATCCATTTTTACCAGCGGTCGGTGAAATAGCGGCACGACGCGCTGGAAATTGCTCAACGACAAGAAGGGGCAGGGTTGACGCGTAAAGAAATCCTCACCGAGATCTGTTGCTGAATCCGTATATCTGGCTGCTTCGTTTTGCTATGTGCTGGTCTATGTGGTCCAGGGCGGCGATCGAACGACTGGGCAATTTGTGTATGTAGACGCTGGGCGTCAATATTGGTAGCGGCGAATACGGCAGTGACGATGTTTGAACTGGGCGGATTTATCGGTGCGCTGGTAGCCGGTTGGGCTCGGACAAATTGTTTAACGGCAACCGTGGGCCGATGAACTGAGGTTCGCCGCCCGAAATTTCATTCAGTCGGCTCACTGTGGCTAATGCCATTTGCCAGCTACGTGATGCAGGCAACCTGCTTCTTCACCATCCGTTTTTTTCTCTTTGGCCCACGGGTTAATCGGTATGGCGGCGGCAGGGTGTTACCACAAAGAGGCGGCAGGGGCAGCGACGGGGTTTGTCGGCTTGTTTGCTTATCTGGGGGCCGTGGCTTGCTGGTTGGCCGCTGGCGAAAGTACTGGATACCTGGCACTGGAGCGGATTTGGTTATGTCTATCACCGCCGGGACTTCCGCACTGCTGTTACTGCCCCTTTTTGAACGCCCAGACACCGCGCGAAGCGTGATGCATCTCACCTTTTCACTTCGTATCCGGCAAAAGTTCGAGAAATTTTCCAGGGTTTTGCCTGGACGCTCTGTCCGGCCTAATTTGCTGTGGTACGATGCATGCCTCGCGCCAGTAGTGACTCGAGGGGTGACCCATGCTGCGGGCTTTCCTAAACCAAGATTTCAAGCCGACCCTGGACCTTCCGCTGGAAGTGCGGCGCAGAAATGTCGTTCAAACCGTTCATGCAATCCTGCCTGGTGTCTTTATGGCTACCTGACGATGTACCTGATTGGCAGAAGACTTAACGTCCCGCAGAACGACATGATTTCGACCTACCAGGTTGAGCGTCGACGCAGCTGGGGGTGATCCACGTGCAGCTCTCCATCACTTATGGCGTCAGTAACATTAGTTTCCTACTACGCCGACGGCAAAAGCGCCAAACAATTCCTGCCGTTTATGCTTCTGCTGTTCTGCCGTTTGTATGCTGGGCTTCAGTGCCAGTATGGGCAGCGGCTCGGTTAGCCTGTTCCTGATGATTGCCTTCTACGCCTTAGCGGCTTTTTTCCAGAGTACCGAGCAGGCGGCTCGTGCCATTACTCCACCATCACCAAATGAACCTGCGCGTCGTGGACGCTCAACATCCTCGGTTTCTGGAATACTGCTCACAACCTTGGCGGTGCAGGCGCAGCAGGTGGGCGCTGTTCGGGGCAAATTACCTGTTCGATGGCCATGTCATCGGGCATGTTTCTGTTCCCGTCGATTTTGGCGCTGATTGTGGGTTTATCGGCCTGCGTTTCGTCCTAGACTCCCCGGAATCTTATGGCCTCGGCAAAGCTGAAGAACTGTTCGGCGAGGAGATCAGCGAAGAGGACCAAGAGACTCCATCTACCGATATGACCGAGTGGCAGATCTTTTTGAGTATTGCTGAAAAAACAAAGTGATCTGGCTGCTGTGCTTCGCCAACATTTTCCTCTATGTGGGTACGTATTGGTATCGACCAGTGGTCAACCGTATACGCGTTCCAGGAACTGAAACTCTCTGAAGCGGTGGCGATTCAAGGCTTTCCTGCTGAAGCTGGTGCGCTGGTCGTACGCTGTTGTGGGGCTGGCTCTCTGGCACCTGGCAACGTAGCCGTGGCGGCCGTGGCTGCATGGCGCTGGCGCTGGTATCGCCACGCTCGGTGTGTATCAACATGCCAGCAACGATCTATCTATCTGGCTCTCTCTTTGTGTTGGGTTTGGCGGTCTTGGCCCGCAATTGTTGATTCGTGTGGCTGCTGTTGGCTTTGTACCTAAAAAAGCGATTGGCGCTGCCGATGGTATTAAAAGCCCGCTGCTTACCTGATTGGTGACAGCTTTCCCAAGTTCCATCTGGGAATGATTGCCGATGGGACGCCGGTATTCGGCCTTACCGGCTGGGCAGGCACATTCACCGCACTTGATATCGCCGCGATTGGTTGTATCTGCCTGATGGCGATAGTGGCGGTGATGGAAGACCAAAATCCGCCGCGAGAAAAAATTAGCAGTTGACAGTGGCATAAACCTAACTGGTAACTTTCCACCAGCATGACGCCGGGCTTTTTCTGCTTCCGTGACCTCCAGCGTAGTGAAGGCAAACTTCTGGCCATTGGATTCGCCCCTGACTGGTTAGTTTTAGCACGGGGATCACTGGCAAGAAAGAAACGCCATCTGAATAAACGGCTCATGGGGTAACGGACAGCATTCACGGGCGGCATTCAAGGCGTCAATCTGTTCCGCCAGCGACTGCGCCGTGTCGGTGCTAGTAGGCCGGCAATGGGCGATCGGCAGATGACTTCGAACCTGGCCGTCGGTCCACGCACCACCCGCCGCCATCCTGAATCACCTGATTGACCGCCAGCGCCATCTCTTCGGCACTGCGACCAATCACCACAATATTATGGCTGTCATGGCTGACCGTCGCGGGCGCGCTGTGATTCGTCCAAAGCCGCCAGCAAACCACAAGCCGGAGCAAGCCGTTGCCCGTATAACGCTCAAGTACGGCAATAAAGCTCACATCATCGCGATCAAAACCATTTCGCTGTCAACGCTGGAGTGGGAATGCGTAATCAATTCGTTATGGATGACGTCAATGACCCGATAGCCATTCCGGCATAAATTGCAGGGCAAAGTCGCTGGCGGAAACTGGCTGGCGGGCAATGGTGTTGCCATATGGCGGAGCGGATTGTGCCAGTCTCGCCGACTCTTCCGCCTGTAAGGTTTGGCATGCGATTGGCTCACCTTTCACCAGTACCTGCTGCGCGTGACCTTACGCGCATCGCTCAACAGGACGATATCGGCCTGCTTGCCGGGTGCCAGTAAGCCGAGGTGATACGACCGAAAGTGGCGCGCCGTCGACCAGCTGGCGACGCGATATGCCACATGCAGCGGGCACATTGTGTTGTTCGAATAGGCGGCGAATTAGAGCATTAGATGTGTCCTTCATCGGCAATCTGGCGCAGGTTACGGTCATGGGACCGGCATTTGCGTTGCGGGCTGTTAAATTCGTTGATCAACGGTGCCAGCGCGTTGGTAACGGAGCCTTTCGCGAATCATACGAACGACATGCCAGAGTTGTAATTTCCGAGCCGTCCTTCTTCCAGCTGATAACTTTCGTGGCAGTTTTCAATACCCGCAGTGATGTTGGCGTTAGCGTCTTTACCACCCGAACCCGGGCAGTGACCGTCCAGCGTCAGGTGGCGGAGATCCATCCATTTTATCAGCAGCGCATTGTCCCCGCTGGTACCGCCAAGGGTCGTCCATAATTTCTGCAAGGCCGGTAACCTGCGGATGGTCCCGCCAGACGAGCATCTGCTTCAAGGTAAAACTGGCACCGTTAACATCGCAGCCTTCCAGGGCGGGTACGCGGAGAAGCTGACCTGTAAGTACTGGTTTTGCCTTGCCTGTTCGGCACCACGCGGGCAAACAGGCCGATCCGGCTTCTCCCATCAGGTTGACGATTTCATGAGGGTCACGGAATAACGGTCGTCAGGCCGCGCGGGCAGGGTAGCGGTTTCAAAAGCCGACCGGCGTCGTCGTGTTGGATTCAATATGCAGGTGAGCATTGGATCAACCCTGGCGCGCCGTTGCGCGCGAGCATCGATCCGCTGCCGAAGCCGGAGCATCAGCGTCTTCTGCACCAACCCGGCAATGTAACGTCCTTTCATACACAATTCGGCAGGAAATTTACACTCATGGATCAGGTAGAGGATCCCGACGTTATCAATAATATTAATCGGCGACGGCGTCGCCGCGGGAAACGGCTAACAATTCCTGGTATTCAGCCCGGCTAATGTGATGAAATTTATGGTTGATCAAATTATTCATATTTTTCTCATTTTGATTTTATCAATTTGATTATTATTTATCATAAAGAAACGTCGCGAGGATTATTAAAGAATACCCATTAATGTGCAATTGAAATGTGATAATTATCACTGAACCGTTGTTGTCATTTGTTTTACAAAAGCAAGGGATTAAATCTCCTCCAATGGACAAAAAAATGAATAATGACAATACCGATTACGTGAGTAATGAATCAGGAACGCTTTCGCAATTAGTAAACTGCCTGGCGTTGGACCACCGTCCGCACAGAATTGATTCAGGGGATGACCACTCTTTTAACCATGGTGTACATCGTTTTTGTGAACCCGCAAATCCTCGGCGCGGCACAAATGGACGGTCATTTTTCCCACCTCCTTCATGCCAGGTATCGGCAGTGCTTGCGATGGGAATATGTGCTAACTTACCGTGGCGCTGGCTCCGGCAATGGGGCTGAACCCCTTCTTTGCCTTCGTGGTCGTGGGGGCGATGGGCATCTCCTGGCAGACCGGATGCGGCGCAATATTCTGGGGCGCAGTTGGACTATTTTTGCTCACGCTGTTTCGTATCCGGTACTGGATGATCTCCCACATTCCTTAAGTTTAGTATTGGTATCACCAGCGGAATGGATTACTTATCGCCTTAATGGGATTAAAAAATACTGGCGTTATTGTCGCCAATAAGACACGCTGGTGATGATTGGCAAATTAGTTCTCACGGCGTGTTGTTAGGTATTTTAGGGTTTTTTATTATAACCGTGTTGTCATCACGTCATTTTCATGCCGCGGTGCTGGTTCTATTGTGGTGACGTCTTGCTGTGGATTATTTTTCGGTGATGGTTCATTTTAGCGGGCGTCTATTCCATTTCCGCCTGATATTAGCGGCGTCATTGGTGAAGTAGATTTGAGCGGCGCGTTAACACTTGAACTCGCCGGTATCATTTTCTCCTTTATGCTGATGATTTATTTGATTCATCAGGAACATTAATTGGTGTAACTGATAAGCGGGCTTAATAGTGGTAACGGTAAATTCCCCGAGATGAATAAGGCGCTGTATGTTGATAGCGTAGTTCGTGGCGGTGTGTTTATCGGCACCTGGCTGCTACTGCCTATATTGAAAGTACTTCTGGTGTGGCAGTCGGTGGCCGCACGGGCTGACTGCGGTTGTGGTTGGCGTTATGTTCCTGTTGGTTATGTTCTTCTCACCGCTGGTGGCGATGGTTCCTCCTTACGCATCCGCCGGAGCGTTAATCTTTGGTCGCGTGCTGATGACTTCGAGCCTCGCGCGCGTTAACTGGGATGATTTTACGGAATCGGTGCCTGCGTTTATTACCACGGTGATGATGCCCTTTACCTCTCAATCACCGAAGGGATTGCACTGGCTTTATGTCGTACTGCATCATGAAAGTGTGCACCGGGCGCTGGCGCGAATCTGAACCTGTGGGGTGGTGGTCTCAGCTCTGTTTGCACTGAAGATTATTCTGGTGGATTAGTAACTGGCGAGGGTTTCCAGATATCATGAGTTCTGATTACGCAGGAGGACGATGTGGATAATGCTCGCCACGCTGGCGGTAGGTTTGTGGTTGGTTTTCGGTGCTGACATCCGGGGCCAGAAAGCGATTCGCCGTCTGGCGATGGCTGAATATCGATGTCGTACCCGTGGAGTCGATGGTCGATCAAATGGGAAAGTCAACCGGTGACGAATTTTTACGTTATTTGCATCGCCCGGATGAGTCGCACCTGCAAAACGCCGGCGCAGGTGTTGCTCATCTGGCAAATTGTCAGTGTCGATGGTAGCGAACCGAACCTGCTGCGATGGCATCGGAATCCCAAAAGTCCGTCTTGCCGCGCCGATTACCGATGCTCAGGTCAGGCTGGCGCTGGGTTTTCTGCGCGAACCGAACCTGAAAATGCAGGATATTAATGCTTTTCAGATGCGCTATAACGCGTTCTTTCAGCCTGCGAGGGCGTTCACTGGCTGCGTTAAAACCGCTTCGTCTTATCAGCCTAAGGACCGCGCCTGACCTGTCGGGTGGATAAGACGTTCACGCCGCATCCGGTAATCTTTGCCCTGTTCCGTTTGATTTAACTCCAGCTCAAAGCAACACCGTAAAAGTTGCAAAAACGTTAAATGCGTGTCACATTTCAATGTTAAAGTGGTCGGCTTTTCCCCTGAAACATGCCAAGGGTAACACCATGAGTGAATTTATTGCCGAAAACCGCGGCACGGATGCCATCACCCGACCGAACTGGTCGCCGTTTTCTCGGTGGCGTTTTGTGTCGCCTGTCTGATTATCGTCTAGTTTTTGCCCGTCAGCTTGTTGACGCCAATGGCCCAGGATCGGCATTTGGGAAGGGGTTCGGGCAATGGGTGACCGTGACCGCCTTTGTGGCAATGTTTGCAGTTTGTTTATTACCCAGACAATTCAGGCTACTGACCGCCCTACGTTGTTATTTTGTTTGCCGTTTTGCTGACGCTCTCCTGCTTGCTGGTTTCCTTTGCTAACTCATTCAGTTTGCTTTTAATCGGTCGTGCCTATCTGGGGCTGGCGCTGGCGGGTTCTGGGCGATGTCTGCGTCGCTGACCATGCGTCTGGTGCCGCCGCGTACGGTGCCGAAGGCGCTGTCGTTATCTTCGGCGCGGTTTTATCTCGCTGGTGATTGCCGCGCCGTCGGCAGTTCTTTAGGCGAGCTTATCGGTTGGCGCAATGTCTTTAATGCGGCGGCGGTGATGGGGGTGCTGTGTATTTTCTGGATTATCGAAATCATTGCCTTCACTGCCAGGCGAACCCTCGCATCAGAAACAAAATACTTTCCGCTTATTGCAACGTCCGGGTGTGATGGCAGGGATGATCGCCATCTTCATGTCTTTCGCCGGGCAGTTTGCTTTCTTCACGTATATTCGCCCGGTGTATATGAACCGGGGATTCGCGTGGATGGCTTAACGCTGGTGCTGTTGGTTGGTATCGCCAGCTTTATTGGTACGTCGCTTTCGTCGTTCATTCTTAAATGTTTGGTAAAACTGGCCTTAGCAGGCGCGCTGTTAATAGTGGCTGTGAGTGCGTTGGTACTGACGTTGTGGGGAAGCGATGAAGTGGTTGCTACCGGCGCGGCGATTATGTGGGGGCTAACTTTTGCATTGGTTCCCGTCGGCTGGTCAACGTCGATCACCCGCTCACTGGCCAATCAGCAGAGAAAGCCGGGTCTATTCAGGTGGCGGTTATTCAGCTTGCTCATACCCGTGGGCGCGGCAATCGGCGGTTATGCGCTGGATAATATTGGTCTGACTTCGCCGTTGATGTTTTTCTGCACATTGATGTTGCCGACTGCATTGTTGGTTACTGCAAAGGTGAACTGTAGAAATCCTGATATCAGGTAAAGAAGCGTTGGTCAGTAGTTGTTGCTGTTCTTACATATCCGGGCATTCTACCTTCCAACGCTTCGGATAATTGCTCTGATTATTACGTTCCATCGCCACGATGGCCTCGCGTATATGTTGTTTATTGTTTTCGTCTGACAACATTAACTTTTCCCTACGCTTCATCTGATAATGACGCCTGTGGCGTGCGAATTTTACGTAAATTGTAATACCGTGGCTTTCTCTTTTGCGGACTGCAGTCAGCTAAAAGGCGACTCGCGTATACGATGCCTGGCATAGCGAAAAAAGTGAAAATAAGCAGTAGTGTCGTTGGTTTCATGGATTCAACCTTTTACAAATGTGTATCGAATGAAGCATAAGTGTAGTTTGCTTTCATCGCTCTCATCATGCTGTACGAAACGCGCTTGCGTGGTCAGTAAGAAGTGCCAGACTTTATATTCCACTTTTATTCCTTTTTATTCTTATCGATAGCGTTTCGTTTTTTAAACCGCAGCGACCTTACCGCTATAGTCAGGTAGCCTGAGTTTAACGGACACTCCTTCCTGAAATAGAATGGCATCAGAAGGAGCTAATAATGAGCAGAAAAACCCAACGTTACTCTAAAGAGTTCAAAGCCGAAGCTGTCAGAACGGTTCTTGAAAATCAACTTTCGATCAGTGAAGGCGCTTCCCGATTATCTCTTCCTGAAGGCACTTTAGGACAATGGGTTACCGCCGCCAGAAAAGGGCTCGGTACTCCTGGTTCCCGCACGCTGGCTGAACTGGAATCTGAAATTCTGCAACTGCGTAAGGCGTTAAATGAAGCTCGCCTTGAGCGAGATATATTAAAAAAAGCAACAGCGTATTTTGCACAGGAGTCGCTGAAAAATACGCGTTAATCGAACAATGGCGACAACAATTTCCCATTGAAGCGATGTGTCAGGTATTTGGTGTATCCAGGAGCGGTTATTACAACTGGGTACAGCATGAACCCTCAGACAGAAAACAAAGTGATGAGCGGCTAAAACCGGAGATTAAGGTGGCACATATCCGCACTCGCGAAACATATGGAACCCGGCGGCTCCAGACGGAGCTGGCAGAGAATGGCATCATCGTTGGTCGTGACCGACTGGCACGTCTTCGTAAGGAGCTGAGGCTACGCTGTAAGCAGAAACGCAAGTTCAGAGCAACTACGAACCCGAACCACAATCTGCCAGTTGCGCCAAATCTGCTGAACCAGACGTTCGCTCCTACAGCACCAAATCAGGTCTGGGTGGCGGACCTGACGTATGTTGCCACACAGGAGGGATGGTTGTACCTCGCTGGCATCAAAGATGTTTATACGTGCGAAATTGTCGGCTACGCCATGGGAGAGCGCATGACAAAAGAGCTGACAGGTAAAGCCCTGTTTATGGCGCTCAGGAGCCAGCGCCCACCTGCCGGGCTAATCCACCACTCTGATCGAGGTTCACAGTACTGCGCATACGATTACCGGGTCATACAGGAGCAGTTTGGTCTGAAAACATCAATGTCGCGTAAAGGTAACTGTTACGACAACGCTCCTATGGAAAGCTTCTGGGGAACGCTGAAAAATGAGAGCCTGAGCCACTATCGTTTTAATAACCGGGATGAAGCCATCTCAGTAATACGGGAATACATTGAGATTTTCTACAATCGTCAGCGTCGTCACTCTCGTCTGGGGAATATCTCCCCGGCAGCCTTCAGGGAAAAATATCATCAGATGGCTGCTTAAAAAAAGAACAAATGGTAGTGTCCGCTATTGCCAGTACACCTCACTGATCTGCTTGGGCCAGATTTGCACGCAGCACAAATGCACTGTCATCTATAGTAAGGTTGTCCACTGTAAGGGTTGTAAACTTCCCATTGTCACCAGTAAAACGCACCATACTGTCTTTTGTTTCTAGACGATTAATTGATGACTGGCTATTTAGATGCCAGATCGCATTATTCATGCTAACTGTAGCTTTGGGGGCTGTTATTGCGCCTCGATAGGCGGTATCAAAGCCATACAAAAGAGTCTCTGCCCATGCCTGATAAGCAGACGATATAGTCGGTGTTTCAGTTTCAGGCTGTCCCAGAGTAATGGTTGCTGCATCATCAGCATAAATATTTCCGGTGACAGATGCCATATTTCTGGCAATGAAATTTGCATTTCCACCACTCAGCCTGAATCCATCAGCAGCGTAGTGGAGACCCGGCGTTACAGTTTTACTATTCTGTTCAGGGATTCCCATCATAGTCAGTTCACCGGAGATATCAATACCTTTTGTTGTGAACATGGAATTTTGTGCTATAACTTTTGCTCCTTTATCTATACTTATAGGAGTATTATTCAGAAAGGTTGCACCATTAAGTGTAACTACAGCTTGATCACCTATGGCTATTTGGCTGTTATGTGCAGTGATGCCACCTGTAAATTTAGTTTCTCCTATGGATAGATTAGTACTGATAGTTTGTTTGAAGTCAAAACCATTATTAGTAATATTTTTCCCTGCAAGATTATCAATGTAAGCATTTTTATCGCCGATTGTGATAGCTGATTTATTTGCTGATATATTTCCTTCAACATTGGCATTGCGTGATATTGAAAAGTCAGCATTGTTCAGGTGTAATGTATCAAATTTAAACACCCCGGTTTTCCAGTCAGGCTGATCAAATGAGGTCTGCTGATTATTACTTTTGTAATCAGAATTGAACTTTTTATTATATGAACTCTCTGTTTCTTTCAAAACGGTGACCCAGTCCGTTCCACAAAGAAATACCAGGGAGCAATGACTCGCTGTGCTTCTGAATATTGCATGCTCTGTTGCATGGCCTTACATGGTAAGACTGGCATTACTGACTTCAACATCATTTTTTGTGTTGACACTACCATCCAGAATTAATTTTGCATTAGTTTTCTTATCCTGAGAATTAATATTGTGCGTTAGTTTTATATTGCCATTTATGTTCCCATGATATATGTAGGAGTCTTCGTTATTGATTGCCAGAACGGCTTCTTTCTTTGTATCTGAGTTAGTTATTGTTGTTCCATCGTCAGTGGCGGCAATTCTAGTAAAAGTCTGATTGTGTCCATTTAAATCTAGCGTGCCACCACGTTTAGTAAAAAATATCCCCGCATATTGATCATTGCCAAGGGAATTATCTTTATTTAGTATTACCTTACCATTTCCGCTTGCAAGGTATATATTGTTAAATGTTCCTTCTTCATTAAGAATAACATTTCCTTCACCTATCTTTATATTTGCCCCCTGTTTTTTTTGAACATTCAGAGTACCGGGGCCTATTTTGTGTAAAACATCATCACTGGAATACAATGCATTCCAGTTTACAATGCTTTCTTTTCCGATATCAATTCCTGCTCCTTTAAATGTAAATCTCTGACCGTTTATGTTATATTCATGGCCTTCGTCAAAGATAATACCACCGCTACCAAAATCCAAATTATCCTTAAACAGAACATTTCCCCCATTTGTGAACACAATATCTTTGTCTTTAGTTATTTTTTCTTGAGTACCAGTGGTATCTGCATTGTTTTGGTGTAATGTTATATCTGTGTTTTTAATGGTTACATTATTGCCATTCAGATTTATTTTATGACTATAGGTATCTTTTAACTCACTAACCAGTTTATCATTGTATTTTGTTATCCATGTCAGTTGGTCACCATTAACGCTGGCAATACCATGGGTTGTTCCGACTAATACCCATTTTTCTAGTTTGTTATCATATAAGTATGCTCCAGAGCCGCTGTCTCCGAATATTTCAAGATTACGAAATGTTTTATCATTTTTATAAATCATCATGCCGTATGAGTAGACTGGCCCCCTGAATCTCCAGACAACCAGTATCACTTAAATAAGTGATAGTCTTAATACTAGTTTTTAGACTAGTCATTGGAGAACAGATGATTGATGTCTTAGGGCCGGAGAAACGCAGACGGCGTACCACACAGGAAAAGATCGCAATTGTTCAGCAGAGCTTTGAACCGGGGATGACGGTCTCCCTCGTTGCCCGGCAACATGGTGTAGCAGCCAGCCAGTTATTTCTCTGGCGTAAGCAATACCAGGAAGGAAGTCTTACTGCTGTGGCCGCCGGAGAACAGGTTGTTCCTGCCTCTGAACTTGCTGCCGCCATGAAGCAGATTAAAGAACTCCAGCGCCTGCTCGGCAAGAAAACGATGGAAAATGAACTCCTCAAAGAAGCCGTTGAATATGGACGGGCAAAAAAGTGGATAGCGCACGCGCCCTTATTGCCCGGGGATGGGGAGTAAGCTTAGTCAGCCGTTGTCTCCGGGTATCGCGTGCGCAGTTGCACGTCATTCTCAGACGAACCGATGACTGGATGGATGGCCGCCGCAGTCGTCACACTGATGATACCGATGTGCTTCTCCGTATACACCATGTTATCGGAGAGCTGCCCACGTATGGTTATCGTCGGGTATGGGCGCTGCTTCGCATACAGGCAGAACTTGATGGTATGCCTGCGATCAATGCCGAACGTGTTTACCGGCTCATGCGCCAGAATGCGCTGTTGCTTGAGCGAAAACCTGCTGTACCGCCATCGAAACGGGCACATACAGGCAGAGTGGCCGTGAAAGAAAGCAATCAGCGATGGTGCTCTGACGGGTTCGAGTTCTGCTGTGATAACGGAGAGAGACTGCGTGTCACGTTCGCGCTGGACTGCTGTGATCGTGAGGCACTGCACTGGGCGGTGACTACCGGTGGCTTCAACAGTGAAACAGTACAGGACGTCATGCTGGGAGCGGTGGAACGCCGCTTCAGCAACGATCTTCCGTCGTCTCCAGTGGAGTGGCTGACGGATAATGGTTCATGCTACCGGGCTAATGAAACACGCCAGTTCGCCCGGATGTTGGGACTTGAACCGAAGAACACGGCGGTGCGTAGTCCGGAGAGTAACGGAATAGCAGAGAGCTTCGTGAAAACGATAAAGCGTGACTACATCAGTATCATGCCCAAACCAGACGGGTTAACGGCAGCAAAGAACCTTGCAGAGGCGTTCGAGCATTATAACGAATGGCATCCGCATAGTGCGCTGGGTTATCGCTCGCCACGGGAATATCTGCGGCAGCGGGCTTGTAATGGGTTAAGTGATAACAGATGTCTGGAAATATAGGGGCAAATCCACTGACTGCGCCGTAATCATTAATAAATCGCCAGGTCATTTGGCCTCCCGCAGAATTAGCAGGTAAAGGTAACGTGAGCGTTTCAAAAGGACGGATCATATTGAGGGGCACATCATGGCCATCAACGATGACATCCATCACACTGATATGAATTGGGTTGGGATTCTCTGCTATCAGATTTCGCCCTTCCCGGCGCCATTTCACTTTCGGCGCAGCATCTTCGGGAATAAGGCGGATATTTGCTGGTCGCCAGAACAGCTTGATACGCGTTTTTACTGCTATTTCCAGCGAGTTCGTCGCTTTGTTGCTCGCTGATGGCGGAATATTTTTAATATTCAGCCAGAAGACTGACTCGCGATCATCAGGCAATGACACACCTTTGGTGTGAATAATGCGTAATATTTTTTCTTGCGAAGGTTCTAATCGTGATACTGGCGGAATAACGGTAAACGGCGCTTTGCTTTTATCCTCTTTATTAAATGGATCTACCCAAGCCTGGATGAGATAAGGTATTTTTTCTTCTTTGCTAAATACAGAAATAGATTTATCAGCATTATTACTTAAGTAAACCACCCGCGTACTACCAATGACAACGCCTGCATAAGTTAATGCTGGTTGGCCTAAAAAAACGCTGAGTATAATCGCGGTAAATAACTTACATTAAACTGTTGTTTTAAAGAGCCTGATTAAACAACTTTTTCTGGACATAACGACTCCCTGGCCAAAGCCAACTGAATAAAAAGGCCCTTGATAAATTATTTCTTATATTCGACAGTAAATTGTGAATCAGCGTTCGCCGTACCAGCCGTTACGGTCGCATTGGTTGCCACATAGCGTGCAATAAACTTCATTTCAGCCTTGCCTTCAGCATCGATAGCGGTATAAGCAGAGTCGTTATAAAGTTTAACCTGCGAATTATCGGACTGGTTAAAAATACGAATACCAACGCCGGTTGCCGCAATCGCTTGTCCTGTACCGGTAAAATCACCAGGGTTGCCTGCTGTAAGCGGCGTACCCACTTTCAGGTCGCCGTCGCCGCCAGGCGCTTCTGTACCATCAAAACGAACGGCTGCTTGAGTGTACGTTGCCGGGCAATTTTCAAGTTTAATACTGAACTTCTGTGGCGACGCCAGACTACCTACACCTGAAAATGCATTTTTACTGACTTTACCCAGTGGGACAATTTGATCGGCTGTATCGGAGGTAACTTCACAAGTAGTGTCGACAATTTCACCGACGAAGTTAACAACACCATCTTCTGCCAGTGCATGCCCGGCCAGCATTAGAGATGCCAGAGTGAATGCACCGCCTATAATATTACGCTTCATAAAAACTCCATTGATATAATATATCCTTTACCATGAATCATCACTTATATTAATAAGTGTGTTTTTGATTCAAAGGAATAGTACACCAAAGAGACGGCTTTATCTAAAAATAATATTAATTACGCAAAAATAAAATATAGATTTATTGTTTAAATATTATTTAAACAGTAAAAAATCAAGTTTGTTATCAGACATTAATGATAATTCAGAATATATTTATATAGAAAGATAGATGAATTTATTGATGTCAGTTATAAAAAAGGGCCACCGGTCGGCAGTAATGCCAGTCAGTTAAGCAACTGACTGGCTCTTTTTCGGGGCTGTGGGGTATTTCCAGGGCCTCTCCTTTACCACTCTCGGGAAGGCCCTTCCCCTTCTCGTCGGTAATTTCACAAGTTGTCCCATACTTGCAAGATCGCGCATCAGCTCCGGTATACGTCCCGGTGAAGCGCCCTGCAATGTCATCAGCATTCTCATCACCATTCCGCATGATTCTGAGAAACTCAGTTGATTCGGGCAGTAACCTTTCAGATGTTCCGCCATTTTAATCATCTGATATCTCACCAGATTATAAGCCAGTAAGACACCCCACAGCTCTTGCTTCACAAGCTCCGGCTTTTTACTTCTCAGCGTCAGCCTGCTCAGTTGCATCGTCTGTTTTATCTCCCTGTATCCCAGTTCGATTTCCCAGCGATGACTGTACAGATCCGCCATTTCTCCTCCGGGGAAGCGCATGGCGTCCGTCATCGACGTCAGCAGATGGCAGACTTTTCCTTTGCGCGTCACGGTCAGCAGGCGGGCTGTCACTTCATTTCCCAGTCCCGGCCACTTTTTTCGTGCCTGCGGGCTGGTTTTCAGCTTCACCAGATGATCGCCTTTACCCAGTTTTCTGAGCTCTTCATATTGCGCTCCCTTTCTGAGAGGTATCATCCAGTGGCGGTGTTCTCCCGCCAGGCTCCAGCCATTTAACAGTCCCAGTGAGTAATAACCTTTATCCATTAACGTCAGAGTGTTATCGCCGGTTTGTTCTATAAGTTGCTCAGCAAGCTCATTTTCGCTGATCTTCATCGTGCCGAAAGCTGCAGCCGTCAGCAGATGGCTGGTCAGTTCCATCTGGCAGACCATTTTGACCTGCGGGTAGAGCGCCGGGTTCCCGGCATGTGTCTGGCGGGGGAAGGCTGCATCGTTCTCTGGTGTATCCGGTGTGCGCCAGAACACACCATCGATGGCCAGCAGGGTCAGGCCGCACCAGTGCGGATGCGGCGTGGCGTTATGCCAGAGCTGCGCTGTTTTCGTGAACACGCGGCGGACAGCCTCACTTCCCAGGCGCTGGCGGGCCTGAATAACGGCACTGGGGGCAACGAAGGGGCGATTGCCCGGCAGCATGATGTCCAGGCGATTCACAATCTGGTGAAGAGGTTCTTTACGCTCAAGCGCCATGCCAACAATACACCAGACCATCATTTCGAGGGGAAGACGGCGCTTGCGTAGCGTTACAGTACCTGATTCGGCAAGGCAACGAGAGATGAGTTCGGGGTCGAGGTAATCCCCCAGAGAAGTCAGTGGGTTACGCAGAGAATCGTAACGGGATACCAGATCAAGAGCCTGTCCAATGTGCATAAAAAAATCCGGAAACAAGTGAGCGTTTCCGGATTCTTACACAGCCACTGGATCGGTCAACTGATCCTTAACTGATCGGCATTACACCGGTCGGCAGCCCTTTTTTATCTATGATAGTGATTACTCAACCGTAACCGATTTTGCCAGGTTACGCGGCTGGTCAACGTCGGTGCCTTTGATCAGCGCGACATGGTAAGCCAGCAGCTGCAGCGGAACGGTGTAGAAGATCGGTGCAATCACCTCTTCCACATGCGGCATCTCGATGATGTGCATGTTATCGCTACTTACAAAACCCGCATCCTGATCGGCGAAGACATACAATTGACCGCCACGCGCGCGAACTTCTTCAATGTTGGATTTCAGTTTTTCCAACAGTTCGTTGTTCGGTGCAACGACGATAACCGGCATATCCGCGTCAATCAGCGCCAGCGGGCCGTGTTTCAGCTCGCCTGCAGCGTAGGCTTCAGCGTGAATGTAAGAGATCTCTTTCAGCTTCAATGCGCCTTCCAGCGCGATTGGGTACTGATCGCCACGGCCCAGGAACAGCGCGTGATGTTTGTCAGAGAAATCTTCTGCCAGAGCTTCAATGCGTTTATCCTGAGACAGCATCTGCTCAATACGGCTCGGCAGCGCCTGCAGACCATGCACGATGTCATGTTCTATGGAGGCATCCAGACCTTTCAGGTGATACAACTTCGCCACCAGCATCAACAGCACAGTTAACTGGGTGGTGAAGGCTTTAGTGGATGCCACGCCAATTTCCGTACTGGTGTTGGTCATCAGCGCCAGATTGGATTCGCGCACCAGAGAAGAACCCGGAAACGTTACAGATTGCCAGCGACCAGTGTAACCCAGCTCTTTCGACAGACGCAGGCCAGCCAGGCAATTCCCGCGGTTTCGCCAGACTGCTAGAAGGCCATCATCAGGCTGTTACGACGCACGGCAGATTTGCGATAGCGGAATTCAGAGGCGATTTCGACGGTACGGATACCTGCCAGCGATTCAAACGAGTAGCGGGAAACCATACCGGAGTTATAAGAAGTACCACAGGCGAGGATTCGACACGCTGAACCTTCGACAGCAGTTCGTCGGCGTTCGGTCCCAGCTCGCTTAAAATCAACCTGACCGTGGCTGATGTGTCCGGTAGGCGCTTTTGATTGCGTTTCGGCCTGTCGGTAGATTCTCTTTGCATGTAGTGACGGGTAATGGCTTGATCGCCCGCGTCATATTAAACATTGATTTGATATCCTAACGTTTACTTCTCTGGTGCCAGTTTTATCGAATGTTTACCGAACGGCGAGTGATTTCCGCAATATCGCCCTCTTCAAGGAAGATAAAGCGACGGTTACCGGCAACAGCGCCAGCTGGTCAGAAGCGATAAAGTTTTTGCCTATCGCTGCGCCACAATCACCAGCGGATGACCAGACGTGTCCGCCAGCAGGGTATCCGGGGTGACGGAGTTCATGATCCGACCTGAACGACGCACTACGCAGCTGCGGGATAGCACGCAGAATGGCCTCACGCAGTCTCGCCTTGTTTCAGCTCCCAATTCACCAGATGGGCAATCACTTCGGTGTCGGTTTCAGAAAACGAAGGTATAGCCACGCGCTTTTAGCTCTTCACGCAGCGGTTCATGGTTTTCGACTATGCCGTTATGCACCACCACAATGCGTTCAGAACATGCGGATGCGCATTCACTTCTGAAGGTTCACCGTGGGTCGCCCAGCGAGTGTGAGCAATACCAGTGCCGCCATGCAGAAGGACGTCTTCGCTGCCTGTGCCAGCATCTCGACTTCACCGAGGCGACGCAGGCGGTCATATGACCTTCTGCATCAACAACGGCCAGACTGTATAGTTATATCCGGTATCCAGACGACGTAAACCTTCAAGAAGGATTTCTGCTACATCACGTTGCGCGATCGCGCCAACAATTCCAGCACATAGCTTTCTGATTCCGATTATATCGTTGTCGGTTACCTGTATGCCTGTTTTTTCGGCGCCCCGAGCCTTGTAGAGAGTGGGGTTATTTTTATAGTTACTGCTTGTGGGAGGGAGATTATGTGATCTCCTCACCCCATGTGACCGGGTTAGCCGGCCAGAATCACTTCATCTGGACCACGCCAGCCGTTTCTGAGTCTGCGGCACACGGCTGATAGCTAATGCATTTTCGCCGACATTACGCGTCACAGTTGTACCCGCAGCAATGGTCGCGCCTTTGCCTACTGTTACCGGGGCCACCAGCTGAGTGTCGGAACCAACAAAGACATCGTCGCCTGATAATGGTCTTGGAAATTTATTCACTATCGTAGTTGCAGGAAATGGTTCCCGCGCCGATGTTAACGTTATCGCCAATTTCCGCATCGCCCAGGTAAGTCAGATGACCAGCTTCCAGCCTTTACCCAAGCATGCTTTTTTCATCTCAACGAAGTTACCGACGTGTGCACCTTCCAGCAACTCAGCACCAGGACGCAAACGGAAAACGGGCCAATGGTACAGGCCGCTGCCAGATTCCGCGTTTCCACAACGGTATACGGACTGATTTCGCAATCATCGCCAATGCTGTCTTTAATTACGCAACCGGTGCCGATTTTCACGCGATGACCGAGAGTCAGGATCCGCCCTCGATGATAACGCTTAGTTCAATTCAACATCGCGCCCGTGAGTTAGCGTACCACGCAGATCAAAACGCGCTGCATTTCGCGCAGCATAACGCCTGCTAGACAGTTTTTTCAGCTGTTCAACTGATAAGACCGCTCCAGACGGGGAGAGTCAGGTGGCTTATTCAAACGCCTTCTACTTCGCTTAAACGTTGCAATGAACGGCTACTTATTTCACGCCCTTCCTGGAATATACGCCAGCGCAATAATGTCGGTGATGCAGCATTCGCCTGAGCATTATCGTTGGTCAGCTTCGCCAGCCAGCGTTTCAGATCCGCGCCGTCGGCAATCAGAATGCCGGTGTTTATTCCCGATCTGACGCGGCCCGTCGTGGCATCTTTGTGCTGAACAATGCCGGTAACTTTGCCGTTTTCACGGGCGATACGTCCATAACCGGTCGTATTATCCAGTTTCACCGTCAGCAGACCAACGCCACCCTGCGGTTTAGCATCACGCAGACGCTGGAGTGTTTCGACAGAGATCAGCGGCACGTCGCCGTAGAGCATTAAATGTCTTCATCATCGGCAAAGAAAGGTGCGGCCTGCGGATTGCATGACCCGTACCCAGCTGCTCTGCCTGAAGCACCCAGTTCAGGTTGTCGTCTTTCAGCGCCTGTTTCAGGATATCGCCGCCGTGACCGTACACCAGGTGGACGGCGCCGCGCCTAATTCATTCTCAGCATCATGAGATGCCAACGATTGCTGTCCCGGTAAGGGTATGCAGCACTTTCGGAAGATTTGGAGAACATGCCGGGCCTTTGCCTGCGGCAAGGATCACTACGCTCATAGCATTATTCAACATACGCGTCCTGACTGTAATTTGAGAACGAATTCTCAAACCGCTTCACCTTGAAAAAACTACATTTTTTTCATCGTGAAATGGACAGAGGATAAATTGTTCAATAACGGATTATCCCCGCTGACGCAAGCGCTATTTTCGACCATCGTCACGCCTTTTGTCTGCAGAAAATTAAGGCAGTACCTGAATTTAAGCGTCAGGTGGATGTTTTGCTCTTATTCCATTTAATGAATACAGGAAAACAGGGGGGTTTTATATCAGCAGGATTCTATGTGAACGCTCTTCAGGACGGGTCACACGCGCAAAAAGCCAGCCTGTTTCCAGACTGGCTTTTTGGTTTTTCAAGCCGGTGTTACATCGCTTTTTTGGTCAACTCGATAACGCGCAGCTGCGCGATTGCTTTGGCCAGTTCCGCAGACGCCTGAGCGTAATCTACGTCGCCGTGAGAGCTGCGACGTGCTCTTCAGCCTTACGTTTCGCTTCCATGGCTCGCGCTTCGTCGAGATCCTGGCCGGCGAATTGCGGTGTTGGCCAGAACGGTCACGTTGCCAGGCTGCACTTCAAGAATGCCGCCAGACAGATAGATAAACTCTTCGTGACCGTGCTGTTTCACGATGCGAATCATACCAGGCTTGATGGCGGTGAGCAGCGGTGCGTGGCCAGGGTAGATCCCCAGTTCACTTTCGCTACCCGTTACCTGAATTCTCCTGATGAGACCAGAGACATTTGTCGCTTGCGCCTGACCACGTCCAGGCGGTAAGTCATTCCCATATCACCCTCCGATTAAGGCGTTAAAGTTTTTTCCTTTTTCCACAGCTTCTCGATGCCACCAACCATGTAGAACGCCTGCTCCGGTAGGTGATGTATTCGCCTTTCATGATGCCTTGGAAGCCACGGATGGTGTCTTTCAGCGGCACGTATTTACCCGGAGAACCGGGGAGACATCTTGCCACGAAGATCGGCTGGACAGGAAGCGCTTGATCTTACGGGCATGGGCTACGATCAGTTTGTCTTCTCGACAGTTCATCCATACCCAGGATGGCGATGATGTCTTTCAGCTCCTTGTAGCGTTGCAGGACGGTCTGGACGCCACGCGGCTGCCCGTGCGTTCCTGACCAACCACGAGCGGGTCCAGCTGACGGCAGGTGGAGTCCAGCGGGTCAGGCTGGGTAGATACCCAGTGCCGCGATTCTGACGGCGGAGTACGACGGTTGCGTCAAGGTGTGCAAGGTGGTCGCCGGAGACGGGTCAGTCAAGTCATCCGCAGGTACGTATACGGCCTGTACGGAGGTGATAGAACCGGTTTTGGTGGAGGTGATCGTTCCTGCAGACGCCCATCTCTTCGCCAGGGTCGGCGATGCCTACCGCTGAGGCATACGGCCCAGCAGTGCGGATATTCCGTACTGGCCAGGGTGTAACGATAGATGTTGTCAACGAACAGCAGAATGTTACGACCTTCGTCACGGAATTTCTCAGCCATGGTCAGACCGGTCAGAGCAACGCGCAGACGGTTTCCCGGCGGCTTGTTCATCTGGCCATACACCAGGGATACTTTGTCGATAACGTTGGAGTCGGTCATTTCGTGGTAGAAGTCGTTACCCTCACGAGTACGTTCACCTACGCCTCAAACACAGAGTAACCGCGGTGCTCGATTGCGATGTTACGATGAGCTCCATCATGTTTACGGTTTTACCTACACCCGCACCACCGAACAGACCAACTTTACCGCCCTTAGCGAACGGACACATCAGGTCGATAAGCTTGATACCGGTTTCCAGCAGTTCCTGAGAGTTTGACAGCTCTCTCGTAGGAAGGTGCTTCGCGGTGAATCGCCCAACGCCTTCTTCACCGATCTCGCCTTTCATGTCGACCGGTTCACCCAGTACGTTCATGATACGGCCGAGAGTCGCTTTACCTACCGGGACTTCGATCGGGTGTTCGAGGTCTTTTACATCCAGACCGCGACGCAGACCGTCGGAGGAACCCATTGCGATGGTACGCACGATACCGCCGCCGAGCTGCTGCTGAACTTCCAGCACCAGACGCTCATTACCATTTTGCACCTCAAGAGCATCGTACACGCGCGGTACGGCATCCTGAGGGAATTCGATGTCCACGACGGCGCCGATTACCTGGACAATCTTTCCAGTAGCCATCTTAAATCCTCTACGAAATAACCTGTTTAAACCGCGGCGGCCCCCGAGACGATCTCGGTGAGTTCCTGAGTAAGGCTGGCCTGACGAGCTTTGTCGTATACCAACTGTAGCTCTTTAATCAGGCTGCCGCCATCGTCGGTCGCGGCTTTCATCGCCACCATACGGGCGGCCTGCTCGCTGGCCAGGTTTTCAACCACGCCCTGATAAACCTGAGATTCACATAACGACGCAGCAGGGTATCCAGCAACGCCTTCGGATTGGTTCGTAGAGGTAGTCCCGGGTTCATGTTTCAGATCATCATCATCTGATGCCGGTAACGGCAGCAGTGGCTGATGGTCGGAACCTGAGACATGGTGTTAATAAATTCGTTGCTGACAACGTAAAGCTTGTCCAGACGGCCTTCGTCGTAGGCCTTCAACATCACTTTTACCGGACCGATCAGTTCGGACAGGGAAGGGTTATCCCCCATGCCGGTGACCTGGCAACAACATCGCCGCCCACGGAGTTGAAGAATGACACGCCTTTCGAGCCGATCATTGCGAGGTCGCATTGAACGCCTTTGTCGGTCCATTTTTTCATTTCGCCAGCAGTTTTTGAACAGGTTCATGTTCAGACCACCGCACAAACCACGGTCGGTCGACACCACCAGGTAGCCCACGCGTTTAACGTCGCGGTCTTCCAGGTAAGGGTGCTTGTATTCCAGATTACCGTGTGGAAGGTGACCGATCACTTTGCGCATGGTTTCTGCATAAGGACGGCTGGCCGCCATGCGATCCTGCGATTTACGCATTTTGGAAGCGGCGACCATCTCCATCGCTTTAGTGATTCTTTCGCGTGTTCTGGATGCTTGCGATCTTACTACGTATCTCTTTTGGCTGGCCATGTGCTTCTCCTCAATGCCTTGCGGCCTGCCCTAAGGCAAGCCGCCAGACGTTACCAGGATTGGGTTGCTTTGAAGGAATCGAGCACGCCTTTCAGCTTGCCTTCGATTTCGTCGTTGTAGCCACTGGTCTGGTTGATTTCGTCCATCAACGGAGCGTGATCACGGTTGACGTAAGCCAGCAGAGCGGCTTCGAAGCTGCGAAGTTTCGCAGTTCGACATCCGCCAGGGAATCACGTTCTCGCGGCGCAGTACCAGAGACTGCTGCGCAACGGACATCGGCGCATACTGTTTCTGTTTCAGCAGTTCGGTCACTTTCTGACCGTGGTCAAGCTGCTTACGTGTCGCATCGTCAAGGTCGGATGCAAACTGAGAGAACGCTGCCAGTTCACGGTACTGTGCCAGAGCGGTACGGATACCACCGGAGAGTTTTTGATGATTTGGTCTGTGCTGCACCACCAACACGGGATACGGAAATACCCGGGTCAACCGCAGGACCAATACCGGCGTTGAACAGGTTGGTTTCAGGAAGATCTGACCATCGGTAATGGAGATTACGTTGGTCGGAACGAACGCAGAAACGTCACCCGCCTGAGTTTCGATAATCGGCAGTGCGGTCAGAGAACCGGTTTTCCCTTTCACTTCACCTTTGGTGAAGCTTCAACGTATTGGCGTTAACACGTGCAGCACGCTCCAGCAGACGAGAGTGGAGGTAGAAAACGTCGCCCGGGAATGCTCCACGTCCTGGCGGACGACGGAGCAGCAGGGAAATGTGACGGTAAGCAACGGCCTGTTAGACAGGTCATCGTAAATGATAGCGCATCTTCACCGCGGTCACGGAAGTAGTCGCCCATTGCGCAACCGGCGTACGGTGCCAGGTATTGCAGTGCAGCGGATTCGGACGCGGTTGCTACCACAACGATGGTGTTAGCCAGTGCGCCGTGCTCTTCCAGGTCACGTACCACGTTGAAATGGTGGAGGCTTTCTGGCCGATAGCGACGTAGATGCATTTGATACCGGAATCGCGCTGGTTGATGATGGCATCGATGGCCAGTGCGGTTTTACCTGTCTGACGGTCACCGATGATCAATTCACGCTGACCACGACCGATTGGGATCATGGAGTCAACGGCTTTATAACCGGTCCGTACCGCTCGTCTACGGACTGACGTTCGATAACGCCCGGAGCGATTGCTTCTACAGCAGAGAAGCCGTCGTGATCTAGCGGACCTTTACCGTCAATTGGTGCACCAAGAGTGTTAACCACACGGCCCAGCAGGCCACGGCCGACCGGAACTTCCAGATACGGCCAGTACACTTAACTTTCATGCCTTCGGCAAGGTCGCGTACCGACCCATAACAACCGCACCTACAGAGTCGCGCTCGAGGTTCAGTGCGAGAGCGTAACGGTTACCCGGCAGGGGGATCATTTCACCCTGCATACGATCGGCCAGGCCGTGAATGCGGATGACACCGTCACTTACAGAAACGATAGTCCTTCGTTGTGAGCTTCACTCACGACATTGAACTGAGCAATGCGCTGCTCGATCAGTTCGCTGATTTCGGTGGAATTCAGTTGCATGCTCCAGTCCCCTTAAGACTGCAAGACGTCTGCAAGGCGCTCAAGACGACCGCGTACGCTGCCATCAATGACCATATCACCCGCTCGGATACGCCTGCCTTACAGACTTATCATTTTGCAATTCAACTTAACTTTGCGTGACAGACGTTTTTCCATCGCGGCAGAAAATTTCGCGAGCTCGTTGCCACTCAGTGGGGCAGCGGAAGTGACGTCTACCTCAGGGATAACCCTCACTCACGGCACGAAGGTGAATAAACTGCTCCAAAGATCCGGGAGCGCGTTAGACGACCATTTTCAGCCATTACCCGAATCAGGTTCTGACCGTTTGGTCCAGTTGCTCACCACAACTGCGATAAACGACTCGGCGAGCTTTCTGGCGCAAGCGCGCCAGAGAGAGGCTGTCATTTGTTCGTTTTTTGTTCCTTGGCGGCGAACGCCAGCATGTCCTGCCAGCGTTCTACACTTTGGTGTTCGACGGCAAAGTCAAAAGCTGCTTTGGCGTAGGGGCGAGCTACCGTAATAAATTCAGACATCAGCCCTCCTCCTTACAGTTCAGCGACGAGTTTATCGACGATGTCGCTGTGAGCAGCTTCATCACGAGACGCTCGATGAATTCTCGGCGCCAGCAACAGCCGGATAGCAACTTGCTTACGCAGCTCTTCACGGGCACTTTTACGCTGGCTTCAATTTCTGCTGCGCCTGGGCCACGATTTTATCGTTCCTGTTCTGCCTCAGCTTTCGCTTCGTCCAGGATCTGCGAGCGGCGTTTGCTGGCCTGCTCGATCATTGCCTGGGCTTCCGCTTTCGCTTTTTTCAGCTGGTCGGTCGCGCTGGCCTTTGCAAGGTCGAGGTCCTTATGCTCGTTCTGCGAAGCGAGGCCGTCAGCAATTTCTTTTTGACGTTTTTCGATGGCTCCCATTAATGGCGGCCATGCATATTTCATGCAGAACAGACGAACAGGACGACGCGATCGCCTGGCCAGGGTTTTATTCAGCATTAAGATTCACAGCACAATGCCTCTATTAGTTAACGTTCTGATATTGCTCTTTAATGAAAAGCAACGCTTACTACGCGACAGCAAACATCACATACAGGCCCAGACCAACTGCAATCATCGGGATAGCGTCCACCAGACCCATAACGATAAAGAACTGAGTACGCAGCAGAGGAATGAAATCTGGTTGACGAGCAGCGCCTTGAAAAATTTATACCGAGGATGTCGATTCCGATAGCAGCACCGATGGCCGCCAGACCCATCATTACAGCGGCAGCCATGTACAGCAGATACCATATTAGGTTTTCCATGACAGTCTCCAGTTTGTTTCAGTTTAATCGTATATTTACTTAATTTAATGTTCTTCAGATGCCATCGACATAGACGATCGTTAGAACCATAAAAATGAAGGCTTGCAACGTAATGATCAGGATGTGGAAGATAGCCCACGGCACGGTCAAGAACCACTGTGACCACCACGGCAACAGACCCGCGATGAGAATGAAGATCAACTCACCGGCATACATGTTACCAACAGTCGCGGACCGAGTGAAACAGGTTTGGACAGCAGGCTTACCCCTTCAAGGATTTAAGTTGACAGGAATGAACCCCGATGATTAACGGCTGAGAGTCGACTTTTTAGTAAATCCACCAATGCCTTTCAGGTTGATGCTGTAGAGGAGGATCAGGATAATACGCCATCGCCATAGACAGCGTTACTATATCGCAGACAGAACAACACGCAGAGCAGGCAGACCCGGTACATGTTCACCAATGTACGGCAGAAAGTGGATAGGCAGTAGATCCATAGGGTTCATCAGGAATACCGAGACGAAGATAGTCAGGGCCAAAGGAGCGATACTTTTGCTCTTGCCGTGGTACATATCATGAGCGGTATCATTAACAAAACCATCACCAGTTCAATTGCGTCTGAACTTACCGGCACACCAGTAGTCGCCTTTTTGGCTACGCTACGGAATGAATCCAGAACGACGGACCAGCACCATTGAGGGCTGGAGTCGATCCTGATTGTCCAGAAGGTGGCTGGGGGGGTTTGTGAAATGGGCCGGCGGGAATCCTCGCGCGTCCAGCTGAAGGTTCTCAGTGATGTGCTGTGTAATCCTGCAGCGTAGTGTTTCTTGAAGCCATGATGCCTTTTACCCTTTGTTGGTCCAGCCGGTGCCAGTATCTGAACCACCAGCACCAAAACCCACATTAACGATCGCAGCAAGATCTCACCTTCAAACCGCCAACGCCACCACCAGTAACACCAACATCGCCAGAACTTCGAAATCCAGCCAATGCGAATGTCCAGGCCACCCGGCCTTTCCTGGTGTAGGCCTGTGACGCCAGGCAAATGTAGTAAACGAAACGTTGACAAGAAAGCTGCCAGGCCCCCGCTTCTTGCAGAGACGCCGAAGGGGTGCTTGAGGCTGAACAGCAATCCACTTGCTATCACCACCAGTCATTCGACGGCACAAGCTCCGAGCAACGTTTCGACTCACGAGCAAGACGCTGGCATCACATTTCACTCCTGCTCCCTTCGAGGTATCCCGCATGTGGTATAAAACTTTCTTTAAGGCTTAGTCTAGAGCATCAAAAGCGGTCGAGAATGCCTGCGGTACGCCCCCGTGATTTCAAACAATAAGTCAAAGGTGATAAATGTTAAATATTTTTCCAGTGCAACTCCAATTGAGACTTTTCTGCTAACCCTGTTGATCATGAAGAACTTTGTAAATTCGTAAACCTGGTGATAAAGCATGCTCAAATCACATTGCCTTGCACATGTTCGCGCACAGCATATTTATTTACTTGGCAAATGATGACTTGCAAGTACCTGATATTTCAGTACTAAAAACGGATACTGTTTTAATAAATGACATTTACACAACAAAAACCACCCATTGACATTTTTAATAATGTTTTAACAGCCAATGATGGTTCTTAGCACCGATTTTTAGCGGACTGATATTGCACTAATGGCTTGTTTTCTACTTACCAAAAAAGCCACGTTATCTTGTAAATACAAAGAGTGAACGTGACGTTGGATGGCACCACTCTTATCAGTAGAAAACTTAGTTTTTTTAACAGTCTAACCGGTCAAATTTTTATCATTTTTTTGATAAAAATTAAATTTTATTTGCTTTAATCACCACCAGATGACGTTCGCCATCAAGTTTGGACCTAAAATTTAACCACTGATTCGACCTGATCCTCTCGGGCAACGAAGCGATTTCATCCTCCAGCATTCCCACGTTCAGCGCGTAGAACGGCCTTGCTTCACCAGGAAGATAGGTGGCACCAGCTCACCAGTATGGACAAGAGGCGAAAGCGCGGCTGGGTGCGCCATCAATGGCAGCTGTGAAGGAAAACTGTCTACCCTGCTCTGTTTGTTTAAATATTATCCATTTTAAGCTCATGTAGCCTGGCGAAAGGAAGCGCACGAGTTTGCCGAGGCTATCCAACGCCGTGAAATGGGCTTGCGAGACGCACGATGGAGAGTGGAATGGCGGGTAGCCTGGTCCGGTGCCGACATTGATAAACCGTTCACCTCCAGATACGGTGTCACCACAATGCTATCGAGAATATGGCGTACAGCATGCTGACTAGGAATAGCGGACCGAGATCAGGTTGTAGGCTCTTCCAGTTTATGCAGCATATTTAGGTACAGCAATGGGCTGGACTCTGGTGATGGGTAAGCGGAAATGCCTCTACATACTGACAGTAGGAGAGTTGTTTGAGCACGGTGATTTTTCCTGTTCTTGATGCATTCCTGGTTAACAAGTGTTTTACAGGCATTTTTAATGCGTTATGCGCTACGACGCCAGGCTCCCTTTTTTCCGCCACACCAGCAGCATGGAGATGGCCACGGGCGTGAGACGCGAAATACGCGAAGCTTGGCCGATAGAGGCTGGTTTGTCAATCGTTAACTTTGGCGATCACGTGGTTGGAAAGACCGGATCTGTGGCGGTGATCCGGGTCAGGCGGGTAGCAGGGTGTTCTGGGTACGCCACTGCTTTTGGATACCGTCTTCCTGGCGCGCGATATAACCTTCATCTTCGCCTGAATATCAACCTGTTCCGCCGCCTGTTCGTCTGTGGACGCGCCGAGGGGCAAACGGCGTCAGCATGGTGATCTTACCGTAGTTCATTTCCGGACGACGCAGCGATCTCCCCACCACTGGCTTCACGGGAAAGCAGCCCAGGCCGGTGGGGTTGACACTCACTTCGGCTGAGCTTCCCGCCGACGGGGTTATTCAGGTCGTTTTCAGACGCTGACGCTGCACGCTGGATACTTGTCAAGTTTACAAGTTAAAGCCTAGGCCAACATCATCATCCACCAGGCCCAGTTCACGACCGATTTTGAGTCAAACGCAGATCCGCATTATCTTCCGCGTAAGGATCGACGATATCTGCGCGCGGAGTGAACATCCGATTAGGTTCTCTGGTTCCTGAGAGTCCACAGGTCATGACTGGTTCGCCGAGGATGCGCCTGTTCACGTGCCGGATCCCAACTTCTTTGTCAGCAAGCAGACGGGGCAGCGTTAAGACCGGCCACCAAACCTGCGCAGCGGCTTCTTGAGTAACCGGTAGTGCCGTTCATCTGACCGCAAGGACAAGCCCCTGGATAACTTGCTCTCCAGCGTGGGTTTAAGGTCGCGAGGATCGGAAGTAGGTCTCAATGGCATAACCCGGACGCACAATCTTCGCGTTTTCCGTCCCCTCCATAGAGCGGACGATTTAGTTTCTGCACGTGGAACGGCAGGCTGGTGGAGGTGCCGTTTCAGATCCATTCCATTAGAGGTCAGTCCTTCCGGTAGAAGGAAGATCTGATGCTGATTTATGGGGCGGGCCATGGTTTTGTCTTGGATCGACGGGCAGTAGCGTCAGGCCGACACCTTCGATCACCCTGCGTACATAGGGCTGCGATTGAGGTTATCCGGATGCGCATCATGGGTTTTCTCGTTGGTATCCGTGATATAACACGGCACCTGCTGGGGATGCTGGGACACATCTTCCATAAACAAGGAGATACCGGCATTGGGTTATGGCCATGCTGTCGCCGTACGCTAAAGTGGATGGTTCGAGCATCAATACGCGGTGGTGTCCCGGGTTTCGGACGACCAACGCGCAGCGGCAGTTCCGCAAACGGCGAGAAAGCGGAAATGACGGCGGTCACCGGCACGGCCACCGCTGTAATTCTGCCGACCGATATGAATTTTACCGTCGAGGAACGTCCCAACGGTGAGCACGACGGCTTTGGCACGGACTTCAGACCCATTGGGTAACGGCGCCGACCACGCCGATCGTTTTCTGACGATCAGAATTCTTCAACCGCCTGCTGGAAGATAACGTAGGGTTCGGTCCTCTCCAGGCGCCGTCCCACCGCCTGACGGTAGGGCGCACGATCCGCCTGAGCTTGGGTAGCGCCGAACCGCCAGTTGCCTGTGCTTCCAGTTAGTATCCTAAACTGGATACCCGCCTAATGAATCGCTTTCGCCATCAGACCGCCGAGTGCATCCACTTCTTTTACAGATCACCCTTCCCTATACCACCAATCGCTGGGCTGCAGCTCATCTGTGCCTAGTGGGGATCGTCTGTGTCAAAAGCAAGTCTGTCCCACCATACGCGCCGCGGCCGTCGCCGGCCTTAGGTGCCTGCATCTAAGCCCGCCAATCGTAGATGACGTCAAAAGGATCCCAGATCAAACTCTTCATAATGCCTCGCATAACGCGGTTGTGATGGATTAAAGCCCGGGGCCGTCCATTGTGCCTGACTTCGGCTTGAGCAAGACCCGGAAGTCCTGGGTATTGAGGAGAAAATCTATTTATTTAGATATGTGTTCTATGGTGATTTGTTATTAGGATCGCACTGCCCTGTGGATAACAAGAAATCCGGCTTTTAAAATCAACGGGCTGGAAAGGATCATTAACTCTGAATAATAGGTAATCCTGGACCGTATAAGCTGGGATTCAGAATGAGGGTTATGCACGACTCGAAAACTGAACAACCATTATTATTTGGATAACTACCAGGTTATCCAAGCTTCCTGACGAGTTATCCACAGTCAATGGCACGGTGTATACTTCTTTCGTCAATTAACCACAATCCCAGCCATTCTTATACGCAATATTCGCAATATCGTAATCGAGAATACTAAATCTTCATGCTTCGCCTGTTTTATACACGGAATTTTGGTTCTGCCTCGAGTTTATGGATAAGCCCCACAAAGGTGTCATATTCACGACTGCCAATACCGATTGCACCAAAGCGAACTGTTTAAAGATGGGGCTTCTGTCCTGCAATGCTTCATCAGAAAGGAAGGGTTGTCCAGAATATCTCCGGCACCGTGGGTGGAGCTGATGGCCGGGCAGGAATCCCTTGGCAGGTAAATCTTTCTAACAGCAGAGCCATCCAGCGTTTCGGTGGTGAGGGGCAGGGGGTCCAGCTTCCGAGCAGGTGTTCTGCTACATCTGGGCACCGCCAAGGGTGTTGCCACTGATGGGAGTTAGATATGCCATCCGGGGCCAGGCCTCTCCTAAGAGTGGCGTATTGTACACTGTGACGCATTGGGATTTGCCTGTAGCAAAGTAGGGGATCCACAAACCAGATCAGGGGCTTGATGGTACGGCATGATAGGGGTTTTGCAGGACGATGAATGTCTCAGGTGGCTGAATTTCATCAATTGTTTGGATCTTGTTGATAAGTACATGCTGGAGAGCGTCGATCGAACGGCACATAACTTTTATAAAGATGCTGTAGTGGCCGGTTGTGTAATAGGCTTCAGTGACTTCATCAAGGCTTTCCAGCTTTGCCAGCGCGGAAGG
Source organism: Shigella flexneri (assembly GCA_048288465.1). Lineage (GTDB taxonomy): Bacteria > Pseudomonadota > Gammaproteobacteria > Enterobacterales > Enterobacteriaceae > Enterobacter > Enterobacter flexneri_B. The sequence goes on from CP182556.1 coordinate 3,827,416, forward strand.
GTAGTCTTTGGCGCTCTTTAATATAATGCCGATAAAGCAGCCTACGTCATAACCGAGCTGCTTCGGGCTGACATCAATACGCGCCCCGGTAATGATCCCCGCCTGCTTCATTTTCTCTACTCGAACGTGAATCGTCCCCGGACTGACGCCAAATTGTTTCGCCAGTTCGGCGTAAGCGGTGCGCGCATTGCCCATTAATGCTTCCAGGATGCCACGGTCCAGATTGTCGATCAGATAATTTTCCATAGGATTTTCTTATGCAGATTGATGATTCATTCTATTTTAGCCGTCTTTTTTAATGAATCAAAAGTGTGTTAGGCTTTTTATTGAATGATTATTGCATGTGTGTCGGTTTTTGTTGCTTAATCATAAGCAACAGGACGCAGGAGTATAAAAAATGAAAACCGCTTACATTGCCAAACAACGCCAAATTAGCTTCGTGAAATCTCACTTTTCTCGCCAACTGGAAGAACGTCTGGGGCTGATCGAAGTCCAGGCGCCGATTCTTAGCCGTGTGGGGGATGGCACGCAGGATAACTTGTCGGGCTGTGAAAAAGCGGTGCAGGTAAAAGTGAAAGCTCTGCCTGATGCCCAGTTCGAAGTGGTTCATTCACTGGCGAAGTGGAAACGTCAGACCTTAGGGCAACACGACTTCAGCGCGGGCGAAGGGCTGTACACGCACATGAAAGCCCTTCGCCCCGATGAAGACCGTCTTTCTCCGTTGCACTCGGTCTATGTTGACCAGTGGGACTGGGAACGCGTAATGGGCGACGGTGAGCGTCAACTCTCGACTCTGAAAAGCACGGTAGAGGCGATTGGCCTGGAAATTCAAGCAACCGAAGCTGCGGTTAGCGAAGAAGTTCGGCCTTGCACTGTTCCTGCCGGATCAGATCCACTTCTGTACACAGCCAGGAGTTACTGTTCGTTATCCGGATTTGACGCCAAAGGGCGTGAGCGGGCGATAGCGGATCTTGGCGGCGGCATCCTTGTCGGGATTGGCGGCAAGCTCAGCGATGGTCATCGCCACGATGTGCGCGCACCGGATTATGATGACTGGAACACCCCGTCAACAAGCTGGGCCATGGCCGGGTCGCAACGGCGAGACCCGGCGTGGAACCCGGTACTGGAAGATGCGTTTGAGCTTTCTTCCATGGGGATCCGCGTGGATGCCGACACGCTGAAGCATCAGCTGGCGCTGACCGGTGATGAAGATCGTCTGCAGCTGGAATGGCATCAGGCGCTGCTGCGCGGTGAAATGCCGCAGACCATCGGCGGCGGTATCGGCCAGTCTCGTTTGACTATGCTGCTGCTGCAACTGCCGCATATCGGCCAGGTTCAGTGTGGAGTATGGCCAGCTGCTGTTCGCGAGAGCGTCCCTTCTCTGCTGTAATAATTTATCGCCGCCAGCGTCTGAGCAGGCGGCTTCGCATCCCGGTATCAAAGCGCCAGATATGATCGAAAATGCGCATGATGCCGGGTTTGCCGTGTGCCGACATCGCCACGGCATGAAAGCGATGCTGATGTACCCGCTGCAGCTCTTTCACTTTACTCGTCACGTCGTCAGGCAACCGCTGAGCGATAAAATCAGAAATCACCACCGCATCGGCATCAAACCATTCCCTGCTTTGCAAGCGTTCCATAATGGCGCGAAAACAACTGGCAAGATCGGTGCCGCCACGAAACTGCTGGCTTAAAAAACGGATTGCTTGTTCGATGCCTTGTGGGCCTGAAAGCTCATAACGGACGATCTCGGTGGAAAATAGCATAATATAACAGCGCCGGTTTTCAGCGAGAGCAATGCGCATGAAAGCCAGGCAGAACGCTTTCGCACACTGTTCACCTGAGCCGTCATTGAGGCGGAAGTCTCCGCGCAGACGATGAACGGTGCCGCGCGGCTGTTGAGGTCTTGATCTTTTGCACCACCAGGCGTTCGAATGGCTTTTTTTCACGCCACAACTCACCGTGCAGGCGATCGGTGAGCAACTGTTTTTCCACGGCCGACGGTAAAACTCATACTCCATTTCATTATCCCTGGTGTCGCCATCCTGGCAGCAGGACACGTAAAATATCATCGCTTTGTTGCAGACCCTCGACCTGCTCAGGAACCGTCGCGTCGCGCGCCATCGTGCGGAAGGTTTCCATCTGCGCATCGTTACGCGGTATTGATTTGGCTTCCGGGGAGGGTCGCCAGCTGTCTGCAGGCGTTTCAGTTGCGCTGTTCGTTAAGAAATTCACCGTATTTCACAATCACCTGATAGTCGCCACGTTAAGCTGACCGGCGCTCATTCCCACAGACGACCAGCTGCGGTATTGTTATCTGCGAGAATCGGTTCGACTTGTCCGCTCAGCGTCATGCGTTCCTGAACTTCACTTAACAGTTGCTCGCGTTCTTCTTCTGATGGCTGCTTATTAACGTCGTTGCTTGCACGATCCACTTAAACGCCAACACTGGAGAAAAAGCGTGTGTAACGCTGAACCTGTGTGCTGTTTAGCATCAACCAACTGCCTACTGTTCTGCCCATGGGGAGTTGATGCAGTAAGTCCAAGAGGTGTGGTGTGCCGATCAACTGCGGCGTGGAGAGGAGCTGGCTTTGCTGATGGTCCGTCGCCTTGCTCGGGTGAGTTACGGCGGGACTAGGGCATCTTTCAGCCAGCTGCGCAGCGCCTCGCGCCAGCAGGAACATCATCAGTGATTGCCGCCTTCAGCATGGGGAATTTTGGCGTAAGAAGAACCGCCAGCTGCGGTGAGGCCAGCAGCGCGGATGATCATCTCTTCAATGGATTCCTTTCGCTAACAGCCAGCATCACATAAGCGTATCCAGCGTTGGCGTTTGTTGTGCCTGGCGAATCTGTCCAGCGACTCTGTAGGCTGGCTTGATGCGACCTAACCAGTCACAAGGGATAAACAGACGTTTTTCTGTCGCTGATAAAGCGTGTTGCTTGCGCCAGTCGCTTTAGAGCTTCTTCCGTTGTTGTTTTATTTCACCTGGCAAGCCTTCAACCGATGAACCGGGAAGTGCAGCGCGTGTATATGCCTTGTAAACTTACATCACGTACGACGCGAGATCTAGGGTGTTATCAACTTCCAGATTCAGTTACGGGCAGAGCCGATACGTTCAGTTTGCCGCAACCCCACCACCTTTGCTCAGCCACTGTTCCAGCGCGCTACGCTTCAAAGGACATAGCAACCACTTGGAGTATCATGCAGTTTTAACGGTTTTTGCAGCATCTGGGTCAGAGTGGAAGCAGTAACGTTAACAGGAAGTTGATACTGCTGACGACGGCTGAAAATGCCGCCCGGAGCGATCTCCCGGCCGGCTATTTTCTATCGCTTTGTTGTTGCTGGAGTTGCAGGTGACGTTTACAATGGCGCCAAGGCGAGTCAACATCCTTGTTATTCCAAGGCGTGACCGGTCATCGATCCATCGATTTGCTTGTATCAAATTCAGGCTTTGCGCGTCTTCATACCCAGGCAATCTTTCAGCAAATGAAATCTACCGGGGCGACGGCGCTGCGACCGCTAAAAAAGGCGCTGGCCTGCAATAATGGGATGGCTTTTCGCAGCAGTAGATTAGCGACATAAGGCGCATCCGGGTAACCTCTCCAGTTGCCGGCGCGGCGTCAGAAACCAGCTCAAATACATGATCGGGCAGCGTAATTTCACCAATCTCTTTCTGCCAGCGTTCATATTCTTAGTCTGTGACCTGCAAGGCATCTCAGAACCGGATTGTCGTTTTCATCCTGTAGGACTGGTCAGTTTTGAGCAGGAAATTGACTTATCCTGCCGCTTTCTCTAACCACAGACGAATCGGCGTCCGGGTGGTCTGACTTTTTAGACTGCTGTCTACTTCCGGCAGCTCGTTGGAGGCCGCCACCAGCAGCCACATCAGATTCTTTCTCCGTGTGCACCGGTCAGAAAACTTGTGGCGCTGGCGTTCGTTAATGGCGGTGAGCAAGGTATTATGAATTGCCGGGCCCGCTTTCCAAATCTCATCCAGAAAAGAGCCGATTTTCTGCTTGGGCAGGTAACCGCTGGTTAAACGTTCATAGCACCTCTCATCTTTTAGCGCCTGAATGAGAAGGGTACGACAAACTCGGGCATGGAGAAGCGGGTCATGGGATCTCGAAGCGCGCAGGCATTCTGAAAGGCGAATTTGAGGCGCAGGGCGATGAAACTTTGGCAATGCCTGGCGGGCCAAGGAGGAACACGCTCTCACCACTTGATCCAGCTAATAAACACAAGCGGATGGCGTGGCTACGTTGGTCTGAAGAGCCCTTTTTGGAACGGACTTGCTCGGGCGGGAAATACTTTGCGCTAATGAAGATGGAGATGGCTTAGTAATGAAGTGGCGTCCTTTTTTTCGTCAAAAGTTCTGCGTAAATTCCGAGTATCAACTATCTTGCTGGTGGCTAAAATACGTCTCGAAAAGGGGGAGTATTTTTTTTTCTTGAGCCAGGTTAATGTGGCCGCGTTTAAGGAGTACGATTTTGCCGTTAATCGTCATACTTGCGCTTTTTTGTGGGCCAAGGGACTGAGCACCACATTTCATATTTGGACGAAGAAGCTAGTCTATGACCACTGATAATCCACAATCGTCCACCACGATTACCCTCGCGGCGAGTGGAGGTGTCTAGGCGATATTGGTACCAGCCCGTTATATACACTTCGTGAATGTGTGTCCAGGCCAGTTTGGTTTTGGCGTTGAAGTGATGCCGTGTTTGGCTTTTGCTGGCTGATCTTCTGGCTGCTAATCTTTGTGGTTTCCATTAAATCTTCCGCCTTCAGTGATGCGGGCAGATAACACCGGTGAGGGGGATGCTGACGTTGATGTCGCTTGCCGGGCGTAAATACGTCGGCGCGAACCGCATGGATGCTGGTGATTATGGGGCTAATCGGCAGCAGCTTTTATGGTGACATGGTCGTAACACCGCTATTTGGGGTGATGCCAGCCATTGAAGGTCTGAAATCGTCGCCCCCGCAGCTGGATACATGATGATTTTGCCTCTGATTATCGTTCTCACTTTATTATTTATGAATTAAGAAAAACGTGGCAGGGCTATCGACGGTGAGCTGTTTGCGCCAATCATGCTGACCTGGTTTTTGATTCTGGCCAGCTGGGGTTTTCGTGGCTTTATTGCTAACCCAGAAGTGCTGCGTGCGCTGTATCCAGATGTAGGGCAGTGCATTTCTTATTAAAATACAAAACGGTTTCTTTTTATTGCATTAGGGGCGGTGGGGTGTCGATTGCGGTGAAGGGCGCTGTATGCTGATATGGGGCACTTTCGTAAGTTCCCTATTCGCCTGGCGTGGTACCGCCGTTGGTGTCTACCTTCCTTGACCCCTGGTTCTTCAGTAGGGGGCGCTGGTGTAAAGAAGCCGGAAGCGGTCCGAGACTCCGTTCTTCCTCTGGCGCCGGACTGGGCGCTGATCCCGCTGCTGATCGTCGCCGCACTGGCGACGGTAATTGCCTTGGCCGGCGGTTATCTTAGCGTCTCTGCGCATTCATTTGCGTAGGCGGTACGTCTGGGATATTATCACCGATGCGCATTATTCCCACCTCCGAAATGGAGTCAGGGCAAATTTATATTCCGTTTGTGAACTGGATGCTCTATGTCGCGGTCGTGATTGTGATCTGGCTCGAGCACTCCGGCCAACATGGCGGCGGCGTACGGGATTGCGGTGACCGGAACCATGGTGCTGACGTCTATTCTCTCGACTACCGTGGCACGTCAGAACTGGCACTGGAATAAGTATTTTGTTGCGCTGATCCTGATTGCTTTCCTTTGTGTCGATATTCCATTGTTCACCGCTAACCTCGATAAACTGCTCTCCGGCGGCTGGTTGCCATTGAGCCTCGGTACTGTGATGTTTATCGTGATGACCACCTGGAAGAGCGAGCGTTTCCGCTTGCTGCGGCGGATGCATGAACATGGTAACTCTCTGGAAGCGATGATTGCTTCGCTGGAGAAATCACCGCCTGTTCGCGTGCCCGGGACCGCGGTGTATATGTCGCGTGCAATCAACGTCATTCCCTTTGCGCTGATGCATAACCTTAAACATAACAAGGTATTGCATGAGCGGGTGATTCTGTTAACTCTGCGCACCGAAGACGCGCCATATGTCCATAACGTCCGTCGGGTACAGATTGAACAACTGTCGCCCACTTTCTGGCGCGTGGTGGCAAGTTATGGTTGGCGAGAAACGCCAAACGTGGAAGAAGTTTTCCACCGCTGCGGTCTGGAAGGATTAAGTTGCCGGATGATGGAAACCTCCTTCTTTATGTCGCATGAGTCGTTGATCCTCGGCAAACGCCCGTGGTATTTGCGTCTGCGCGGCAAGCTGTACTTGCTGCTGCAACGTAATGCGCTGCGTGCACCAGATCAATTTGAAATCCCGCCAAACAGGGTTATCGAACTGGGTACTCAGGTCGAAATCTAACGCCAGACGCCTCCTTTCTTCATAAGGGGGCGTTTTTGTTTTCATGGTTAATCACCATGTAAAACGTTTCGAGGTTGATCACATTTCCGTAACGTCACGATGGTTTTCCCAACTCAGTCAGGATTAAGCTGCGGATCAGCGAAACGTTTCGCTGATGGAGAAAAAAATGAAAAAAGGCACCGTTCTTAATTCTGATATTTCATCGGTGATCTCCCGTCTGGGACATACCGATACGCTGGTGGTGTGTGATGCTGGTTTACCCATCCCCAAAAGTACAACGCGTATCGATATGGCATTAACCCAAGGTGTACCTTCTTTTATGCAGGTGCTGGGCGTCGTCACAAATGAAATGCAGGTCGAGGCTGCCATTATCGCGGAAGAGATCAAACAACATAATCCGCAACTCCACGAAACGTTGCTCACTCACCTTGAGCAGCTGCAAAAACACCAGGGAAATACCATTGAAATTCGTTACACCACGCATGAACAATTCAAACAACAAACCGCAGAAAGTCAGGCGGTAATTCGCAGCGGAGAATGTTCTCCGTATGCGAATATCATTCTCTGTGCTGGCGTGACGTTCTGAGGCCGTCATGGAAGCATTACTTCAGCTTAAAGGCATCGATAAAGCCTTCCCGGGCGTAAAAGCCCTCTCGGGCGCAGCGTTAAATGTCTATCCGGGCCGTGTGATGGCGCTGGTGGGCGAAAACGGCGCGGGTAAATCCACCATGATGAAAGTGCTTACTGGTATCTATACTCGCGATGCCGGCACGCTTTTATGGCTGGGGAAAGAAACGACATTTACCGGGCCGAAATCTTCCCAGGAAGCCGGGATTGGGATTATCCATCAGGAACTGAACCTGATCCCGCAGTTGACCATTGCCGAAAACATTTTCCTCGGTCGTGAGTTTGTTAATCGCTTTGGCAAAATTGACTGGAAAACCAGGTAATGCTGCCAACTTACTGATTTAGTGTATGATGGTGATTTTAAGGTGCTTGCGTGGCTTCCATTTCCATCAGATGTCCTTCCTGCTCCGCTACTGAAGGCGTGGTGCGTAACGGCAAAAGCACTGCCGGACATCAGCGCTATCTCTGCTCTCATTGCCGTAAAACATGGCAACTACAGTTCACTTACACCGCCTCTCAGCCCGGTACGCACCAGAAAATCATTGATATGGCCATGAATGGCGTCGGATGTCGTGCCAGTGCACGCATTATGGGCGTTGGCCTCAACACGGTTTTACGTCACTTAAAAAACTCAGGCCGCAGTCGGTAACCTCGCGCATACAACCGGGCAGTGATGTGATTGTCTGCGCTGAAATGGACGAACATTGGGGCTACGTCGGTGCTAAATCACGTCAGCGCTGGCTGTTTTACGCGTATGACAGGATACGGAGGACGGTTGTGGCGCACGTCTTCGGTGAACGCACTCTGGCCACACTGGAGCGTCTTCTGAGCCTGCTGTCGGCCTTTGAGGTCGTGGTATGGATGACGGATGGCTGGCCGCTGTATGAGTCACGCCTGAAGGGAAAGCTGCACGTTATCAGCAAGCGTTACACTCAGCGCATTGAGCGACATAATCTGAATCTGAGACAACATCTGGCAAGGCTGGGACGGAAGTCACTGTCGTTCTCAAAATCGGTGGAGCTGCATGACAAGGTCATCGGGCATTATCTGAACATAAAACACTATCAGTAAGTTGGAGTCATTACCGGAAAACCATGTATGCCAAGTATAAATTGCTGGCTAAACTTAACCCTGCGCTTTGAGCCAGCAAGCCGGCGGGCCATTTTTCCATTGGTGACCAGCAAATGGTTGAAATCGCTAATGCTGAGCTTCAGTTGAAAGTCATCATCTACGGATCTTAACGTACCGATGCGCTGACCAGACCCAAACCGAATCCGATGTTCCGCGTCATCCGCGAACTAATTTACAAGGCCGCGGTATTGTCCTCGACACCCCCTCCACCGTGCAACATGAAAGAAATCTTCCGAGATTTGCGATGACGTTACCGTTTTCGTGACGGGGTTTATTGCTGAGCGCGAAGTGGCATCACTGACGAGATTTGCTGATCGAGATGATGGTGGGTCGGCAAGCCTAAGATCGATCAGTATCCGCACTGGACAAAGCGCCGGAAGATATCCGCCTGAAAGTCGAGCACTCTCTCGCGGTACTCTGGCGTTAACGATGTCTCTTTACTTTACGCAAAGGCGGTCTGGCGTTCTCCTGGTTTGATATGGCGCAGGTTGTACCGAACTTATGAGAAGTGCTGACGGCGCACTACCGCGCACCAGCGGTTACGTCACCCTGATGGGCATGAAGTCGTTACCCGTTCACCGCAGGATGGCCTTGGAACGGCATTGTGTATATCTCCGAAGACCGTAAACGTGAACGATGTTTAGTGTTGGGCATGTCAGTAAAAGAGAACATGTCGCTGACAGCGCTGCGCTAACTCTCAAGAGCCGCGCTGGCGGCAGTTCAAGCATGCCGATGAACAGCAGGCTGTGAGTGATTTCATTCGTCTGTTCAATGTGAAAACACCGTCGATGGAACAGGCAATCGGCTTGCTTTCCGGTGGCAGCAAAAAGTGGCGACCTCCCGCCCGCGGTCTGACTACACGCCCGTAAAGTGTTGATCCTTGATGAACCTACCCGTGGCGTAGATGTCGGCGCGAAAAAAGAGATTCATCAACTGATTAACCAGTTCAAAGCCGATGGCTTGAGCATCACTTCTCGGTTATTGGAGATGCCAGCAAGTATTAGGCATGAGCGATCGCATCATCGTCATGCATGAAGGGCATCTCAGCGGGAATTTACTCGTGAGCAGGCCACCCAGGAAGTGTTAATGGCTGTCGCTGTGGGCAAGCTTAATCGCGTGAATCAGGAGTAAAAAAATGATAACCCAGACTGTCTCTGGTCGCCGTTATTTCACGAAAGCGTGGCTGATGGAGCAGAAATCGCTTATCGCTCTGCTGGTGCTGATCGCGATTGTCTCGACGTTAAGCCCGAACTTTTTCACCATCAATAACTTATTCAATATTCTCCAGCAAACTTCGGTGAACGCCATTATGGCGGTCGGGATGACGCTGGTGATCCTGACGTCGGGCATAGACTTGTCGGTAGGTTCTCTGTTGGCGCTAACCGGCGCAGTTGCTGCATCTATCGTCGGCATTGAAGTCAATGCGCTGGTGGCTGTCGCTGCTGCTCTCACGTTAGGTGCCGCAATTGGTGCGGTAACCGGGGTGATTGTAGCGAAAGGTCGCGTCCAGGCGTTTATCGCTACGCTGGTTATGATGCTTTTACTGCGCGGCGTGACCATGGTTTATACCAACGGTAGCCCAGTGAATACCGGCTTTACTGAGAACGCCGATCTGTTTGGCTGGTTTGGTATTGGTCGTCCGCTGGGCGTACCGACGCCAGTCTGGATCATGGGGATTGTCTTCCTCGCGGCCTGGTACATGCTGCATCACACGCGTCTGGGGCGTTACATCTACGCGCTGGGCGGCAACGAAGCGGCAACGCGTCTTTCTGGTATCAACGTCAATAAAATCAAAATCATCGTCTATTCTCTTTGTGGTCTGCTGGCATCGCTGGCCGGGATCATTGAAGTGGCGCGTCTCTCCTCTGCACAACCCACGGCGGGGACTGGCTATGAGCTGGATGCTATTGCTGCGGTGGTTCTGGGCGGTACGAGTCTGGCGGGCGGAAAAGGTCGCATTGTTGGGACGTTGATCGGCGCATTAATTCTTGGCTTCCTTAATAATGGATTGAATTTGTTAGGTGTTTCCTCCTATTACCAGATGATCGTCAAAGCGGTGGTGATTTTGCTGGCGGTGCTGGTAGACAACAAAAAGCAGTAATAACGACTACAGGACATCTTGAATATGAACATGAAAAAACTGGCTACCCTGGTTTCCGCTGTTGCGCTAAGCGCCACCGTCAGTGCGAATGCGATGGCAAAAGACACCATCGCGCTGGTGGTCTCCACGCTTAACAACCCGTTCTTTGTATCGCTGAAAGATGGCGCGCAGAAAGAGGCGGATAAACTTGGCTATAACCTGGTGGTGCTGGACTCCCAGAACAACCCGGCGAAAGAGCTGGCGAACGTGCAGGACTTAACCGTTCGCGGCACCAAAATTCTGCTGATTAACCCGACCGACTCCGACGCAGTGGGTAATGCTGTGAAGATGGCTAACTAGGCGAACATTCCGGTTATCACTCTTGACCGCCAGGCAACGAAAGGTGAAGTGGTGAGCCACATTGCATCTGATAACGTACTGGGCGGCAAAATCGCCGGTGATTACATCGCGAAGAAAGCGGGTGAAGGTGCCAAAGTTATCGAGCTGCAAGGCATTGCCGGTACATCCGCAGCCCGTGAACGTGGCGAAGGCTTCCAGCTGGCCGTTGCTGCTCACAAGTTTAATGTTCTTGCCAGCCAGCCAGCAGATTTTGATCGCACCAAAGGTTTGAACGTAATGCAGAACCTGTTGACCGCTCATCCGGATGTTCAGGCTGTATTCGCGCAGAATGATGAAATGGCGCTGGGCGCGCTGCGCGCACTGCAAACTGCCGGTAAATCGGATGTGATGGTCGTCGGATTTGACGGTACACCGGATGGCGAAAAAGCGGTGAATGATGGCAAACTAGCAGCGACTATCGCTCAGCTACCCGATCAGATTGGCGCGAAAGGCGTTGAAACCGCAGATAAAGTGCTGAAAGGCGAGAAAGTTCAGGCTAAGTATCCGGTTGATCTGAAACTGGTTGTTAAGCAGTAGTTTTAATCAGGTTGTATGACCTGATGGTGACATAAATACGTCATCGACAGATGAACGTGTAATATAAAGAAAAGCAGGGCACGCGCCACCCTAACACGGTGGCGCATTTTATGGACATCCCGAATATGCAAAACGCAGGCAGCCTCGTTGTTCTTGGCAGCATTAATGCTGACCACATTCTTAATCTTCAATCTTTTCCTACTCCAGGCGAAACCGTAACCGGTAACCACTATCAGGTTGCATTTGGCGGCAAAGGCGCGAATCAGGCTGTGGCTGCTGGGCGTAGCGGTGCGAATATCGCGTTTATTGCCTGTACTGGCGATGACAGCATTGGCGAGAGCGTTCGCCAGCAGCTCGCCACTGATAACATCGATATTACTCCGGTCAGCGTGATCAAAGGCGAATCAACAGGTGTGGCGCTGATTTTTGTTAATGGCGAAGGTGAGAATGTCATCGGTATTCATGCCGGCGCTAATGCTGCTCTTTCCCCATCGCTGGTGGAAGCGCAACGTGAGCGTATTGCCAACGCGTCAGCGTTATTAATGCAGCTGGAATCACCACTCGAAAGTGTGATGGCAGCGGCGAAAATCGCCCATCAAAATAAGACTATCGTTGCGCTTAACCCGGCTCCGGCTCGCGAACTTCCTGACGAACTGCTGGCGCTGGTGGACATTATTACGCCAAACGAAACGGAAGCAGAAAAGCTCACCGGTATTCGTGTTGAAAATGATGAAGATGCAGCGAAGGCGGCGCAGGTACTGCATGAAAAGGGTATCCGTACTGTACTGATTACTTTAGGAAGTCGTGGTGTATGGGCTAGCGTGAATGGTGAAGGTCAGCGCGTTCCTGGATTCCGGGTGCAGGCTGTCGATACCATTGCTGCCGGAGATACCTTTAACGGCGCGTTAATCACGGCGTTGCTGGAAGAAAAACCATTGCCAGAGGCGATTCGGTTTGCCCATGCTGCCGCTGCGATTGCCGTAACACGTAAAGGCGCACAACCTTCCGTACCGTGGCGTGAAGAGATCGACGCATTTTTAGACAGGCAGAGGTGACGCTTGGCTACAATGAAAGATGTTGCCCGTTTGGCGGGCGTTTCTACCTCAACAGTTTCTCACGTTATCAATAAAGATCGCTTCGTCAGTGAAGCGATTACCGCCAAAGTTGAAGCGGCGATTAAAGAACTCAATTACGCGCCATCAGCTCTGGCGCGTAGCCTCAAACTCAATCAAACACATACCATTGGCATGTTGATCACTGCCAGTACCAATCCTTTCTATTCAGAACTGGTGCGTGGCGTTGAACGCAGCTGCTTCGAACGCGGTTATAGTCTCGTCCTTTGCAATACCGAAGGCGATGAACAGCGGATGAATCGCAATCTGGAAACGCTGATGCAAAAACGCGTTGATGGCTTACTGTTACTGTGTACCGAAACGCATCAGCCTTCGCGTGAAATCATGCAACGTTATCCGACAGTGCCTACCGTGATGATGGACTGGGCTCCGTTCGATGGCGACAGCGATCTTATTCAGGATAACTCGTTGCTGGGCGGAGACTTAGCAACGCAATATCTGATCGATAAAGGTCATACCCGTATCGCCTGTATTACCGGTCCGCTGGATAAAACTCCGGCGCGCCTGCGGTTGGAAGGTTATCGGGCGGCGATGAAACGTGCGGGTCTCAACATTCCTGATGGCTATGAAGTCACTGGTGATTTTGAATTTAACGGCGGGTTTGACGCCATGCGCCAACTGTTATCACATCCGCTGCGTCCTCAGGCCGTCTTTACCGGAAATGACGCTATGGCTGTTGGCGTTTACCAGGCGTTATATCAGGCAGAGTTACAGGTTCCGCAGGATATCGCGGTGATTGGCTATGACGATATCGAACTGGCAAGCTTTATGACGCCACCATTAACCACTATCCACCAACCGAAAGATGAACTGGGGGAGCTGGCGATTGATGTACTCATCCATCGGATAACCCAGCCGACCCTTCAGCAACAACGATTACAACTTACTCCGATTCTGATGGAACGCGGTTCGGCATAGATTTACGCTGTCTTTTGATCAAATTATTACCATCGGTTGTTTTCAGAAGCATGAACATTGCTGCTGAAGCAACAGTAATAATGCCCATCGTGATAAACGTATAGTGGAATTGTTCGACAGTCGTTGTGCCTTCCATCCCTTCATAAATGCGAAGGACGGCCGCACTTACAGCAACGCCTAAACTAATCGACAGTTGCTGCGTGACCGCCAGAACACTGTTACCGCTGCTGGCGTTGTCATCGGTCAGATCGGCAAGTGTGATGGTATTCATCGCGGTAAACTGCGTCGACATAGCCATCCCTAATATAAACAACGGCAAGATCAGCATCCATATCGCCATTGCCGGTGATTGCAAAGAGAACTGAGCGATCATTAGCCCAATAATCACCGTGATCCCCACTAATGTATGGCGATAGCCCAGACGACGTAAGACTTGGGTAACCATCGATTTTGCAATAATGGAACCTAACGCTGTCGGTGCCATCATACAGCCGGCAATAAACGCCTGATAACCAAATCCTACCTGTAACATCAATGGCATAAGGAACGGTACACAGCCGGTCCCCAGACGGGTTGCAATATTGCCTACGATACCGATCGAGAAAGTGCGGGTTTTAAATAAATCTAATGAAATTAATGGGTTTGGCGTACGTCGCGCATGGAGAATATAGAGAAGCAGTAACCCGATGCTGGTGACAATTACCGTCAAGGCAATCCAGCTGGCGACAATCTTTTCCCCGAATAGCTCTATTCCGCTTGAAAAGAGAACAAGGCTGAGGCCAAACAGCAAAAAGCCAGTGATATCGAATCTGCGTCGTGCGGTGGTGAAATTGGGCATATGTTTGCGCGCGTAAAGAAGGCCCGCAATACCTATGGGGATATTAATTAAAAATATCCAGTGCCAGGTTGCCCAGGTGACCAGCACGCCGCCAAGAACGGGGCCTAAAATTGGCCCCACCAGACCCGGCATGGCGACAAAATTCAATACCGGAAGAAGTTCATTACGAGGATAAGCACGCAGTAAGGCCGGCCGAGCAACAGGCATCATCATTGCGTCGCCTATCCCTTGAATAACCCGGAAGACAACCAGCTGTGGTAGCGAATTAGAAAGTGCGCAGGCCAGAGAACCCAACGTGAACAGACTCACGGCAAGGGTAAAAATGCGACGCGTACCGAAGCGATCGGCTAGCCATCCGCTTACCGGAATAAGCATCGCCACCGTCAGCGTATAACTGATGATGGCTGATTGCATCGCGAGAGGAGAACGATTAAGGCTATGAGCGATTGCGGGTAAGGCGGTATTCAGAATAGTGGCATCAAGTGCCTGCATGAAGAAGGCCATCGCCGCGATCCACGGCAAACCCGACATACTACGCTTCTTTTTATCGCTCATTCAATGTCCTGTTATCGGGTTATCACTTATCAGGTGAGCGTAGCAGCGCCTGACAAGCTTTAAATGCCGCGTCGCCATCGCTTTGGATAATCGCATCGACAATCGCCTGGTGCAGATCCAGCTTTATCACTGTGTCGCTGGTAATTGACGTGAAGTAAGTGTGATAAACCGAATGGAATAGCGAGGCGAATGAGGTCAAAAACGGATTGGCGCTCATTTCATAGATATGCTCATGCCAGGCCATATCGACTTCGATCCAGCGTTCACGGCGAAAGT
>CP182556.1:3847348-4489096 GCA_048288465.1 Shigella flexneri
GGGCGGTCTCCTCCAGAGGAGACGGAGGACACGAGGGGTGGCTAATCCTGGTCGGACATCAGGAGGTTAGTGCAATGGTAAAAGCCAGCTACACTGCGAGCGGACGGGTCGAGCAGGTGCGAAAGTAGGTCATAGTGATCCGGTGGTTCAATGGAAGGGCCATCGCTCAACGGATAAAAGGTACTTCGGGGATAAGCAGGCTGATCGCCCAAGAGTTCTTATTGACGGCGGTGGTTGGCGACCTCGATGTCGCCTCATCACTTCCTGGGGCGGAAGTAGTCCCAAGGGTATGGCTGTTGCCATTTAAAGTGGTACGCGAGCTGGGTCCAGAAACGTCGTGAGACAGTCGGTCCGTGTTGCCGTGGCGTTCGAGGACTGAGGGAGGTTGCCCCAGTACGAGAGGACCGGAGTGGACGCATCACTGGTGTTCGGGTTGTCACGCCAGTGGCACTGCCCGGTAGCTGAGTGCGGAAGTGATAAGCGCGGCCAGCATCCGGAGCAGGAAACGTGCCCCTGATGAGTCCTCCCTGACCCCTTGAGGGTCCTAAAGGACCGTTGGAGACGACGACGTTGATAGGTGGGGTGTGTAAGCGTAGCGATGCGTTGAGTTAACCGGTACGTATGTTCCGTGAGGCTTAACCTTACAACGCCGAAGATGTGTTGCGGATTGAGAGAAGACTTTTCAGCCGGATACAGATCAAATCAGAACGTAGACAGCGGTCTGATTAACAGATTTGCCTGGCGGCAATAGCGCGGTGTGCCCCCCACCTGACCCCATGCCGAACTCAGAAGTGAAACGCTGTAGCGCCGATGGTAGTGTGGGGTTGCCACGAGAGTAGGAATCTGCCAGGCACCCAATTAAGCAGTAAGCCGGCTCATAAACCGGTGGTCTAAAAGAATTCGGCGGAGCGGTAGTTCAGTTGGTTAGAACACCTGCCTGTCACGCAGGGGGTCGCGGGTTCAGTCCCGTCCGTTCCGCCACCCTAATTAGGGGCGTAGTTCAATTGGTACAGCACGACTTTCTTCAAAACCGGGTGTTGGGAGTTCGAGTTCTCTGCCCTTGCCATAAATGATCCTTAGCGAGAGCAGGTATTTTTTTTATCTGACATAATCCTCTGGAAGTAAATCCTTCTACTGAAATTTGCCGGTGCAGCCATTCAGATCAAGACACTTCATCCAGCACGTCAATTTTCAAAGATTGCGAATCAACGCATTTTATTGCTATTTGCAGCCATATGGCATAAAAGCGGCCTGTGAAAGCGTCGTGCTATTCCACAACGGTATGAGGCCGCCTTTTTTACGCGCCCGCAGCCGACGGTAGCCAGGCGCAACCATTAAACATCGCAATCCGTCGCCGTGCCAGTTCAGCAGAACTGGTTGTCAGAATGGGCATCTCGTCACAACCGATCAAACCTGCCCTTATGCTCGTCAGACTGGCTCCACCACTCCAGTCGCAGATAATTAACATTCCCTCCCTTTAGTTTTGAGGCACTGGTATAAAGCGCTAAAGTGAAATATCCCAGCAAAGACTGGTTACTAATTTGTCCATTTTGTGCGTTTTCAGGTTAATAAGAAGATTAAGCTGGCGTTTATGTAGCTGTTTATTTTATACTGCCGTTGGTACTTGTGCTTCGAACTGTAAGCCTGTATGAACATCTGATTCCAGAGCGTCCGAGCCACCCATGCTGACATTCCCACAACGAGGCGCTGGCACCGATAGTAAACTCGTTATGTCGTGAGGTATGCGCCACCTCCTTACGGGCGGCCTGCCAGGTGCTCATGAGCGTTTCTGCATAAGGCAGTCTTTTACCGGCAGCGGTTAAACGGATATCGTTCTGTGGCGGGTGAAAAGAGGTTCACACCCAATTCATTTTCCAGTTGTCTGATTCTGAAGCTGACTGCTCACTGGGTCAGATAGAGCGATCAGCCGCTCGACCAAGCTGACGCGTTCGGCTAACTTCCAGGAAAGTTTTTAACAATTCCGCGTATCCACAGTGCTCTCTCCGCAAATTATTTGTCGTTATGATTTAAATGTTTTGTTTTACACTTGTCAAGCGTAACGTATACTCTGCGCCATAAACTCAGCTCGGTCAAAGAATTAGGAGCGCGGAGGATGGCGAAAAGCTTTACGACGACTAATCCATATTTCGACAATAACATTATCCACGTGGATTCTCTCGTCATGGTGATTTCACCATCAAAGAGGCAGTACTGTCCAGCGTCATGGTTATGCCTTCAATGAGTTGGATCTTGGCAAACGCGAGCCGGTTACCGAGGAAGAGAACTCTTCGTAGCAGTATGCCGTGGCGAACGTGAGCCAGTGACAGAAGCAGAACGCGTGGTCCAAGCAGATGACGGTGAGTATCAAGCGTCCAAAACGTTTCACACCCTTTCCGGCGGTAAACCGCAGGTTGAAGGTGCTGAAGACTACACCGATTCTGATGATTAATAAAAAGGCGAAATGCCCTTTTT
Source organism: Shigella flexneri (assembly GCA_048288465.1). Taxonomy (GTDB): domain Bacteria; phylum Pseudomonadota; class Gammaproteobacteria; order Enterobacterales; family Enterobacteriaceae; genus Enterobacter; species Enterobacter flexneri_B. The sequence goes on from CP182556.1 coordinate 3,849,821, forward strand.
TACGTCAGTAGTTTTTGCAGATGGATGAGCAAACGGTCAATTGCACCATAGCGCACCGCCTCCTGCAAATGCTGACGTGTGATAATGTCAGACTCATGGATATGAGCAATGGTTCGTGCAACTTTCAATAACCGCTGCCAGGCACGAATCGATAACCCCAGATGGATCAGTGTTCCTTCCAACCGCATCGCATCTTCGCTCTCAAGTTTGCAGAATTGGCGTATTTCCGGATTATCGAGCCAGGCATTTCAGTTCATTCTGCCGCTTAATTGGCGCTCTCTGGCGGCCATTACGCGTTGTTTAACGGTGGCGCTGCTTCTTCAAACACTACGTTTTACTCAAAATGCCAGGGGGGTGGTAATGGGATCTCCAGTGAGATAACGTAATGTCTGTTCTGGCGTGCAGCGGTTATGGTTTCCCTGATAATGTCCGGGTAGGTTCGGATTCATCGCCGCAACGAGCTGGAAGACGGGCTGGATAGGATACTTTTGCTGGTGTGCGTGAAGATCGATCTGCCCGGATTTAATCGGCTCTCGCAAGGCATCCAGTGTACGCCGTTAAATTCAGGTAGCTCATTAGTAAAGCACGCCGTTATGCGCCAGCGAAATTTCACCGGCCCTGAATTGCGCCACCGCCCTCCATGCAGTTAACGATGCACTGTGATGAGGTGAGCGGAACGGGCGCTGCCGCCATTGTTTTGGTACTGATTCGCCATTTACCAGACTTAATATCGCAGCACTCTCCAGTGCCTCTTCATTGTTAATCTGGCAAAGGCCATTAATTCGGCTGGCGAGCATTGTTTTACCTGTTCCCGGCCGGATCAGAAAAAGGTTGTGCCCGCCAGCGGCGGTAATTTCCAGTCCTCGCTTTCCACGTTCCTGACCGACAACATCACTGAGATTATGTTGTAGCGCCCGGATATTGCATCAGTTGCGTCTGGGCGTTCGAGAGCGTGCTTACCTTCCAGAAACGCACAGACAGCTTGCAGTTGATCGGCTATCAGGCATCCTTCACCGTTATTAGCCCCACTTCATCTTCGTTATCTTTCGCGACGATAATTTTTCTGCCCGACTTAATAGCTTCAGTTGCACTGGAGATTGCGCGGGAACGCCACGCAGAGCGCCTGTAAGCGCCAGTTCTCCGACTAATTCATATTGATCTAACTTTATTGGCTGTAAGCTGTTCTGAGGCCGCCGCAACGCAATGGCGATAGGTAAATCGATCGTCCCCTTCTTTTTGGCAGATCAGCTGGAGCCAGGTTGATGGTGATTTTTTTCACCGGGTATTCATATCCGCTATTGATGATGGCGCTGCGCACGCGATCGCGAGCTTCTTTTACCGTTGTTCTGGTAAGCCCACCATCGTTAAGCCGGGTAGACCTTTACTGATATGTTCCTCAACAGTGATTGGGGGCGCATCACCCCCAGGGCTGCGCGGGTATGAACAATTGACAGTGACATAAGCCCTCCTTGAGTCACCATTATGTGCATAAGATATCGCTGCTGTAGCCCGCTAATTCGTGAATTTTAGTGGCTGATTCCTGTTTTTTTGTGAAGTGAAGTTGAGTTGTTCTGGCGGTGGAATGATGCTCGCAAAAATGCAGCGGACAAAGGATGAACTACGAGGAAGGGAGCAACATTGTATACTGAAATTGAATTTTTTCACTCACTATTTATTTTTAAAAAACAACAATTTATATTGAAATTATTAAACGCATCATAAGATCGGCCAAAAAATCTCTGTACTATTTACAAAAACCTATGGTAACTCTTTAGGCATTCCTTCGAACAAGATGCAAGAAAAGACAAAATGACAGCCCTTCTACGAGTGATTAGCCTGGTCGTGATTAGCGTGGTGGTGATGATTATCCCACCGTGCGGGGCTGCACTTGGACGAGGAAAGGCTCTAGAGATCAAGCCTTAACGAAGCTAAGACACCCGCACCGAAAGGTGCGGGGTTTTTTTTGACCTTAAAAACGTGACCGAGGAGCAGACAATGAATAACAGCACAAAATTCTGTTTCTCAAGATTCAGGACGGGGAACTAACTATGAATGGCGCACAGTGGGTGGTACATGCGTTGCGGCACAGGGTGTGAACACCGTTTTCGGTTATCCGGGTGGCGCAAATTATGCCGGTTTACGATGCATTGTATGACGGCGGCGTGGAACATCCCCGTGCCGACATCAGCAGGGTGCGGCAATGGCGGCCATCGGTGATGCCCGTGCTACCGGCAAAACTGGCGTATGTATCGCCACGTCTGGTCCGGGCGCAACCAACCTGATAACCGGGCTTGCGGACGCACTGTTAGATTCCATCCCTGTTGTTGCCATCACCGGTCAAGTGTCCGCACGTTTATCGGCACTGACGCATTCGGGAAGTGGATGTCCTGGGATTGTCGTTAGCCTGTACAAGCACAGCTTTCTGGTGCAGTCGCTGGAAGAGTTCGCCGCGCATCATCGCTGAAGCATTCGACGTTGCCTGTAGGTGGTGCGCGTCCGGCTCTGGTCGGTGTCCCAAAAGATATCCAGTTAGCCAGGGGACCTTGGAATGGTGGTTACACCGTTGAAAATGAAGTGACTTTCCCACATGCCGAAGTTGAGTAGCGCGCCAGATGCTGGCAAAAGCGCAAGAACCGATGCTGTAGTTGGCGGTGGCGTGGGTATGGCGCAGGCAGTTCCGGCTTTGCGTAAATTACACGCTGCCACAAAAATGCCTGCCACCTGTACTCTGACAGGGCTGGTCCAGTAGAGGGGATTATCGGTTCAATGGGCATGCTGGGGATGCACCGCCCAAAGCGGCAGACTTCGCGGTGCAGGAGTGTGACCTGCTGATTGCCGTGGGGGCACGTTTTGATGACCGGGTGACCGGCAACTCCGAACACCTTCGCGCCACACGCCAGTGTTATCCATATGGATATCGACCCGGCAGAAATGAACAAGCTGCGTCAGGCACGTGTGGCATTACAAGGTCATTTAAATGCTCTGTTACCAGCATTACAGCAGCCGTTGATATGAGTGACTGGCAGCGACACTGCGCGCAGCTGCGTGATGAACATTCCTGGCGTTACGACCATCCCGGTGACGTTATCACGGGCGCCGGTTGTTAAAGCAACTGTCGGATCGTAAACCTGCATGCGTCGTGACGACAGGTGTGGGGCAGTACCGATGGGCTGCGAGCACATCGCCACACTCGCCCGGAAAAATCCATCACCTCCAGCGGTTTAGGTACCATGGGTTTTGGTTTACCGGCGGCGGTTCGCGCACAAGTCGCGCGACCGAACGATACCGTTGTTCTTATCCCGGTGACGGCTCTTTCATGATGAATGTGCAAGAGCTGGGCACCAAACGCAAGCAGTTACCGGTGAAAATCGTCTTACTCGATAACCAACGGTTAGGGATGGTTCGACAATGGCAGCAACTGTTTCTTCAGGAACGATACAGCGAGACACCCCTTACTCATAACCCCGATTTCCTCATGTTAGCCAGCGCCTTCGGCATCCATGGCCAACACGTCACCCGTAAAGACAAGGTTGAAGCGGCACTCGACACGATGCTGAACAGTGATGGGCCATACCTGCTTCATGTCTCAATCGACGGACTTGACAACGTCTGGCCGCTGGTGCCGCCGGTGCCAGAATTCGGAAATGTTGGAGAAATTATCATGATGCAACATCAGGTCAATGTATCGGCTCGCTTCAATCCGGAAACCTTACAACGTGTTTTACGCGTGGTGCGTCATCGTGGTTTCCACGTCTGTCAATGAATATGGCCGCCGCCAGCGATGCACAAAATAAAGATATCGAATTGACCGTTGCCAGCCCGACGGTCGGTCGACTTACTGTTTAGTCAGTTAAATAAACTGGTGGACGTCGCACACGTTGCCATCTGCCAGAGCACAACCACATCACAACGAATCCGCGCCTGAGCGCAAAAGGATATAAAAATGACCACGAAGAAAGCTGATTACATTTGGTTGGATGGGAGATGGTTCGCTTGGAAAACGCGAAGGTGCATGTGATGTCGCACGCGCTACACTATGGAACCTCGGTTTTCAAGGCATCCGTTGCTACGACTCGCACAAAGGACCGGTTGTATTCCGCCATCGTGAGCATATGCAGCGTCTGCATGACTCCGCCAAAATCTATCGCTTCCCGGTTTCGCAGAGCATTGATGAGCTGATGGAAGCTTGTCGTGACGTGATCCGCAAAAACAATCTCACCAGCGCCAATATCCGTTCGCTGATCTTCGTTGGTGATGTTGGCATGGGCGTAAACTCGCCCCAGCGGGATACTCAACCGACGTGATTATCGCCGCTTTCCCGTGGGGGCGTATCTGGGCGCAGAAGCGCTGGAGCAGGGGATTGATGCGATGGTTTCCTCCTGGAACCGCGCAGCACCAAACACGATCCCAACTGCGGCAAAAGCCGGTGGTAACTATCTCTCTTCCCTGCTGGTGGGTAGCGAAGCGCGCCGCCACGGTTATCAGGAAGGTATCGCGCTGGATGTGAACGGTACATTCTGAAGGCGCAGGCGAAAACCTGTTTGAAGTGAAGATGGTGTGCTGTTCAGCCCACCGTTCACCTCCTCCGCGCTGCCGGGTATTACCCGTGATGCCATCATCGAACTGGCGAAAGAGCTGGAAATTGAAGTGCGTGAGCAGGTGCTGTCGCGCGAATCACTGTACCTGGCGGATGAAGTGTTTATGTCTGGGACAGCGGCAGAGATCACGCCAGTGCGCAGCGTAGACGGTATTCAGGTTGGCGAAGGCCGTTGTGGCCCGGTTACCAAACGCATTCAGCAAGCCTTCTTCGGCCTCTTTACCGGCGAAACCGAAGATAAATGGGGCTGGTTAGATCAAGTTAATCAATAAATACAAAAATGGACGGCACTCACCGTCCCATTTACGAGACAGACACTGGGAGTAAATAAAGTATGCCTAATACCGTTCCGCCACCACCACTCATGGTCGTAATATGGCGGGTGCTCGTGCGCTGTGGCGCGCCACCGGAATGACCGATGCCGATTTTGGCAAGCCGATTATCGCGGTTGTGAACTCGTTCACCCAATTTGTACCGGGTCACGTCGATCTGCGCGATCTCGCAAGCTGGTCGCCAACAAATTGAAGCGGCTGGCGGCGTTGCCAAGAGTTCAACACCATTGCGGTGGATGATGGGATTGCTATGGGCCACGGGGGGATGCTTTATTCACTGCCATCTCGCGAACTGATCGCCGATTCCGTTGAGTATATGGTCAACGCCCACTGCGCCGACGCCATGGTCTGCATCTCTAACTGCGACAAAATCACCCCGGGGATGCTGATGGCTTCCCTGCGCCTGAATATTCCGGTGATCTTTGTTTCCGGCGGCCCGATGGAAGCCGGGAAAACCAAACTGTCCGAGCAATCATCAAGCTCGATCTGGTTGATGCGATGATAGGGCGCAGCCCGAAAGTTTCTGACTCCCAGAGCGATCAGGTTGAACGTTCCGCCTGCCAACCTGCGGTTCCTGCTCCGGGACGTTTACCGCTAACTCAATGAACTGCCTGACCGAAGCGCTGGGTGTCGCAGGCCAGGCGACGGCTCGCTGCTGGCAACCCACGCGGATCGTAAGCAGCTGTTCCTTAATGCTGGTAAACGCATTTGTTGAATTGACCAAACGTTACTACGAGCAAAACGACGAAGTGCACTCCGGTAGTGTCGGCCGGTAAGGCGGCGTTTGAAAACGCCATGACGCTGGATATCGCGATCGGTGGATCACTAACACCGTACTTCACCTGCTGGCGGCGGCGAAGGAAGCGGAAATCGACTTCACCATCAGTGATATGGACGAACTTTGCGAAGGTTCCACAGCTGTGTAAAGCGCCGAGCACCCAGAAATACCATATGGAAGATGTTCACCGTGCTGGTGGTGTTATCGGTATTCTCGGTGAACTCGATGGCGCGGGGTTACTGAACCGTGATGTGAAAAACGTACTTGGCCTGACGTTGCCGCAAACTCTGGAACAATACGACGTTATGCTGACCCAGGATGACGCGGTAAAAAATATGTTCCGCGCAGGCCCTGCAGGCATTCGTACCACACAGGCACTCTCGCAGGATTGCCGCTGGGATACGCTGGACGACGATCGCGCAAATGGCTGTATTCGCTCGCTGGAACACGCCTACAGCAAAGACGGTGGCCTGGCGGTGCTCTACGGAAATTTCGCGGAAAACGGCTGCATCGTTGAAAACTGCGGGCGTCGATGACAGCATCCTCAATTCACCGGCCGGCGAAAGTATACGAAAGCCAGGACGACGCGGTAGAAGCGATTCTGGGCGGTAAAGTTGTCGCGGGCGATGTGGTTGTTATCCGCTACGAAGGCCCGAAAGGCGGTCCGGGATGCAGGAAATGCTCTACCCAACCAGCTTCCTGAAATCAATGGGGCTCGGTAAAGCCTGTGCGCTGATCACCGACGGTCGTTTCTCTGGCGGCACCTCTGGCCTTTCTATCGGCCACGTCTCACCGGAAGCGGCAAGCGGCGGCAGCATCGGCCTGATTGAAGACGGCGACCTGATCGCCATCGACATTCCAAACCGTGGCATTCGGTTACAGGTAAGCGATGCCGAACTGGCGGCGCGTCGTGAAGCGCAGGAAGCCCGTGGCGACAAAGCCTGGACGCCGAAAAATCGTGAACGTCAGGTCTCCTTTGCCCTGCGTGCTTATGCCAGCCTGGCAACCAGCGCCGACAAAGGCGCGGTGCGCGATAAATCGAAACTCGGGGGTTAATATGGCTGACTCGCAACCCCTGTCCGGTGCTCCGGAAGGTGCTGAATATTTAAGAGCGGTGCTGCGCGCGCCGGTCTACGAAGCGGCGCAGGTCACGCCGCTACAAAAAATGGAAAAGCTCTCGTCTCGTCTTGATAACGTGATTCTGGTGAAACGCGAAGATCGCCAGCCAGTGCACAGCTTTAAGCTGCGCGGCGCATACGCCATGATGGCGGGCCTGACGGAAGAACAAAAAGCGTACAGCGTGATCACCGCCTCGGCGGGTAACCACGCGCAGGCGTCGCGTTTTCTTGTGCGCGGTTAGGCGTGAAGGCCCTGATCGTTATGCCAACCGCCACCGCCGACATCAAAGTTGATGCGGTACGCGGGCTTCGGCGGCGAAGTGCTGCCCACGGCGCGAACTTTGATGAAGCGAAAGCCAAAGCAATCGAACTGTCACAGCGGCGGGTTCACCTGGGTGCCGCCGTTCGACCATCCGATGGTGATTGCCGGGCAAGGCACGCTGGCGCTGGAACTGCTCCAGCAGGACGCCCATCTCGACCGCGTATTTGTGCCAGTCGGCGGCGGCGGTCTGGCTGCTGGCGTGGCGGTGCTGATCGAACAACTGATGCCGCAAATCAAAGTGATCGCCGTAGAAGCGGAAGACTCCGCCTGCCTGAAAGCAGCGCTGGATGCGGGTCATCCGGTTGATCTGCTGCGCGTGGGCTGTTTGCTGAAGGCGTTGCGGTAAAACGCATCGGCGACGAAACCTTCCGTTATGCCAGGAGTATCTCGACGATATCGTCACCGTCGATAGTGATGCATGTGTGCGGCGATGAAGGATTTATTCGAAGATGTGCGTGCGGTGGCGGAACCCTCTGGCGCGCTGGCGCTGGCGGGGATAAAGAGTCTCTCGCCAGCACAACATTCGCGGCGAACGGCTGGCGCATCTCTTTCCGGTGCTAACGTGAACTTTCACGGCCTGCGCTACGTCTCGGAAGCGTTGTGAGCTGGGTGAACAGCGTGAAGCGTTGCTGGCGGTAACCATTCCGGAAGAGAAAGGTAGCTTCCTCAAATTCTGCCAGTTGCTTGGCGGACGTTCGGTCACCGAATTCAACTACCGCTTTGCCGATGCCAAAAACGCCTGCATCTTTGTCGGCGTGCGCTTAAGCCGCGGCCTCGAAGAGCGCAAAGAATTTTTGCAGATGCTCGACGACGGCGGCTACAGCGTGGTTGATGTCTCCGACGATGAAATGGCGAAGCTACATGTGCGCTATACGGTTGGCGGGCGTCCATCGCATCCGTTGCAGGAACGTCTCTACAGCTTCGAATTTCCGGAATCGCCGGGTGCGCTGCTGCGCTTCCTCAACACGCTGGGTACGCACTGGAATATTTCTCTGTTCCATTATCGCAGTCACGGTACCGACTACGGGCGCGTACTGGCGGCGTTCGACTTGGCGACCATGAACCGGATTCGAAACCCGGCTGAATGAACTGGGCTACGATTGCCACGACGAAACCAATAACCCGGCGTTCAGGTTCTTTTGGCGGGTTAGTGGTTCGGTAAAATCTTCCAGAACGCTTCAATCAGCGGCTCATGCAGCCGCTTTTTTCTGCGCACACACGCCCAGCTCAAACGGCGTTTTCTCATCGCTTCGCTCTAGTATCATCACGCGGTTACGCACCGGTTCCGGGCTGTTTTCCAGCACCACTTCCGGCAACAGCGCCACGCCACAGCCGAGCGCCACCATCGATACCATCGCTTCATGCCCGCCAACCGTGGCGAAATCATCGGGTTACTGATTTTGTTACGCCGAAACCACAGTTCAATGCGGGCGGCGTACCGGCCCCTGATTGGCCATGATAAACGGCACCGTTGACCAGTCCGGCTCCCGACCGACACCTGATTACGCACCGGGCAGGGCAGCGCGGGGGCAATCAGCACTACTGCCAGATTCTCCAGCATCGGAACGCCACTGCGCCGGGCAAGGTTTCCGGTTTACCCGCAATCGCCAGATCCGCTTCACCAGTGACCACTTTCCATCGCATCTGCCGCATCACCGGTAGAAAGTTTAATCTCCACCGACGGGTGTTCCGCGCGGAAGCGGTCGAGAATCGGCGGTAGATGGCTGTAAGCGGCGGTCACCGAGCAGAAGATCTGTAACTCGCCAGAGAGCGACGGCCCTTGCTGATCGATGGTGTGGCGCAGTTGCTGATACTGCAACAATGTTTCTGGGCGAAACGCGTAACTCTTCGCCCGCTTCGGTCAGCGTCACCGTCCGGTTATCGCGCACAAATAACGCCTGACCGAGATCGTCTTCCGGCGCTGAATCTGCCGTGAGAGCGTGGACGGGCTAACGTGCATCGCCCGCGCGCTGCGGCCAAAATGGCGGCTTTCCGCCAGATGCAGGAAGGTTTTCAGATCGCGTAAATCCAATGGCGCAGCCCTCGATGTTGACGTTGCAGAAATTGCAATGTGACGTTGTGAATATATCAATTTCCCGCAATAAATTTCCTGTCATATAGTGAATTCAATCTCGCAAACGCGAACCGAACAATAAGAAGCACAACATCACGAGGAATCACCATGGCTAACTACTTCAATACACTGAACCTGCGCCAGCAGCTGGCACAGCTGGGCAGATGTCGCTTATGGGGCGCGACGAATTCGCCGACGGCGCGGGCTACCTTCAGGGTAAAAAAGTGGTTATCGTCGGCTGTGGCGCACAGGGGCTGAACGAGGGCCTGAACATGCGTGATTCTGGTCTCGATATCTCCTACGCTCTGCGTAAAGACGATTGCCGAGAAGCGCGCGTCCTGGCGTAAAGCGACCGAAACGGTTTTAAAGTTCGTACTTACGAAGAACTAATCCCGCAGGCGGAATCTGGTGGTTAACCTGACGCCGGACAAGCGGCACTCTGATGTAGTGCGCACCGTACAGCCACTGATGAAAGACGGCGCGGCGCTGGGTTACTCGCACGGTTTCAACATCGTAGAAGTGGGCGAGCAGATCCGTAAAGATATCACCGTAGTCATGGTTGCGCTGAAATGCCCTGGCACCGAAGTGCGTGAAGACTCGAACGTGGATTCGGCGTACCGACGCTGATTGCCGTTCAGCCGGAAAACAATCCGAAAGGCGAAGGTATGGCAATCGCTAAAGCATGGGCAGCAGCAACCGGTGGTCACCGTGCGGCGTGCTGGAATCGTCCTTCGTTGCGGAAGTGAAATCTGACCTGATGGGTGAGCAAACCATCCTGTGCGGTGTGTTGGAGGCTGGCTCGCTGCTGTGCTTCGACGAGCTGGTGGAAGAGGGCACCGATCCGGCATACGCAGAAAAACTAATTCAGTTCGGTTGGGAAACCATCACCGAAGCGCTGAAGCAGGGCGGCATCACCCTGATGATGGACCGTCTCTCTAACCCGGCGAAACTGCGTGCTACGCGCTGTCTGAACAGCTGAAAGAGATCGTCGCACCCCTGTTCCAGAAACATATGGACGACATCATCTCCGGCGAATTCTCCTCCGGTGTGATCGCGGACTGGGCCAACGATGATAAGAAACTGCGACCTGGCGTGAAGAGACCGCAGAACCGCCTTCGAAACCGCGCCGCAGTATGAAGGCAAAATCGGCGAGCAGGAGTACTTCGATAAAGGCGTACTGATGATCGCGATGGTGAAAGCGGGCGTTGAGCTCGCGTTTGAAACCATGGTTGATTCCGGCATCATCGAAGAATCTGCTTACTATGAATCACTGCACGAACTGCCGCTGATTGCCAACACCATCGCCCGTAAGCGTCTGTACGAAATGAACGTGGTTATCTCTGATACCGCCGAGTACAGTACTCTATTCCTTCTCTTACGCTTGTGTGCCGCTGCTGAAACCGTTTATGGCAGAGCTGCAACCGGGCAATCTGGGTGAGCTTTCCGGAAGGTGCGGTAGATAACGCGCAACTGCGTGATGTGGACGAAGCGATGCGCTGCCAGCGATTGAGCAGGTAGGTAAGAACTGCGCGGCTATATGACGGATATGAAACGTCTTGCAGTTGCGGGTTAAGTGCGCGCTGATGCCCTCGCCCCGACCCCTCCGCAGGGAGAGGAGCGCTGGAGGTTTTTCTGGAGAAGGCCTTGCTGTAGTTACGGTACAGCACCTTAATGATGTGGTAACCGAACTGGGTGTGCAGCGGGCGGGGTCGCTCCGGTCCCGGACGAACACAACTTATCGAACGCCGGAACCATCTGACCCGGCGAAATTCGCCTAAATCACGCCGCGTTTGCCTGATGGGCAAATGGAGTGTTTCTTCGCCGCTTGCAAATCGGCACCGTTCTAATCTGCTCGAGAAATCCAGAGCCAGTTTCTCTTCTTTTACAGGTATGTGCAGTGCTGCTGCTGTTTTTGCCATGATCGTGCTTTGAGTGAGTAAGGGTCGGCTGGCTATCTAGCACGCGGATTTGCAACCCTCCCCCGTTCGAAAGGAGCAATTCACCTATGCGTCTAAACCCGGCCAACAACAAGCTGTCGAAATCGTTCCGGCCCCTGCCTGGTGCTGGCGGGCGCGGGTTCCGGTAAAACTAGTGTGATCACCAATAGAATCGACCATCTGATCCGCGGTTGCGGTTATCAGGCGCGACATATCGCGGCGGTGACCTTTACCAATAAGGCGGCGCGCGAGATGAAGAGCGTGTCGGACGACGCTAGGTCGCGAAGAGGCGCGTGGCTGATGATCTCAACCTTCCACACGCTGGGGCTGGATATCATCAAGCGTAGTGTGCGGCGCTGGGGATGAAGGCGAACTTTCGCTGTTTGACGATACCGATCAGCTGGCGTTGCTCAAAGAGTTGACCGAAGGGCTGATTGAAGATGACAAAGTTCTCCTGCAACAGTTCATTTCGACCATCTCTAACTGGAAGAACAATCTCAAAACACCGTCCCAAGCGGCAGCCAGTGCGATTGGCGAGCGGGACCGTATTTTTGCCCATTGTTATGGGCTGTATGATGCACACCTGAAAGCGTGCAATGTTCTGACTTCGATAATCTGATTTTATTGCCGACGTTGCTGCTGCAACGCAATGAAGAAGTCCGCGAGCGCTGGCAGAACAAAATTCGCTATCTGCTGGTGGATGAGTATCAGGACACCAACACCAGCCAGTATGAACTGGTGAAACTGCTGGTCGGCAGCCGCGCGCGCTTTACCGTGGTGGGCGATGACGACCAGTCGATCTACTCCTGGCGCGGCGCACGTCCGCAAAACCCGGTGCTGCTGGGTCAGGATTTTCCGGCGCTGAAGGTGATTAAGCTTGAGCAGAACTACCGCTCTTCCGGACGTATTTTGAAAGCGGCGAACATCCTGATCGCCAATAACCCGCACGTCTTTGAGAAGCGTCTGTTCTCCGAACTGGGTTACGGCACAGAGCTAAAGTTTTAAGCGCGAATAACGAAGAACATGAAGCCGAGCGCGTCACTGGTGAACTGATTGCGCATCACTTCGTCAATAAAACGCAGTACAAAGATTACGCTATTCTTTATCGCGGTAACCATCAGTCGCGAGTGTTGAAAAATTCCTGATGCAAAACCGCATCCCGTACAAAATTTCTGGTGGTCGTCGTTTTTCTCTCGTCCTGAAATCAAGGACTTGCTGGCTTATCTGCGCGTGCTGACTAACCCGGACGATGACAGCGCATTTCTGCGTATCGTTAACACGCCGAAGAGAGAGATTGGCCCGGCGACGCTGAAAAAGCTGGGTGAGTGGGCGATGACGCGCAATAAAAGATGTTTACCGCCAGCTTTGATATGGGCCTGAGTCAGACGCTTAGCGGACATGGTTATGAAGCATTGACCGCTTTGTTCACTGGTTGGCGAAATCCAGCGTCTGGCGGAGCGGAGCCGATTGCCGCGGTGCGCAATCTAATCCACGGCATCCATTATGAATCCTGGCTGTACGAAACATCGCCAGCCCGAAAGCCGCCGAAATGCGCATGAAGAACGTCAACCAACTGTTTAGCTGGATGACGGAGATGCTGGAAGGCGGCGAACTGGATGAGCCAGATGACGCTCACCCAGGTGGTGACGCGCTTCCTTTGTGCACATGATGGAGCGTGGTGAGAGTGAAGAAGAGCTGAATCAGGGTGCAACTGATGACTCTGCACGCATAAAAGGGCTGGAGTTTCCTTATGTCTGCATGGTCGGTATCGAAGGGTTTTTGCCGCACCAGAGCAGCATCGATGAAGATGATCTGGATGAGGAGGCGGCGAGCTGGCCTATGTCGGCATTACCACGCCGGAAGGAATTGACCCTTACGCTGTGTAAAGAACGCCGTCAGTACGGCGAGCTGGTGCGCCCGGAGCCGAGCCGCTTTTTGCTGGAGCTGCCGCAGGATAATCGGATTGGGAAGCAGAGCGCCGAAGTGGTCAGCGCCGAAGCGATGCAGAAAGGGCAAAGCCGTACTGTGGCGAATCTGAAGCGATGATGAGCAGCGAAACGAGGGAAATCATCAAGAAGCCGTAAAAGATGCGTCAGCATCGCATCCGGCACTTACTCATTAATGCGCTTCCAGCGGCCAGTGGACGTGGCTCTTGCCGCTGGCTTTCCTGAGCGATGATCTGTTTTACCCAGCGGATGTTGGGTTAGCCGACCTTTGCGGTAGCGTCAAGGTCAACAGTTCATGGTTAGCCTGTAATGTCATCTCTGGCACGAGAATCGTCGCGGCGACGGCTGGCAAAAATGATGGCAAGGCGAGGTAAACGGCCGGGTTCTGCGACGCGCGGCGGTACGGCATTTTGCTGATGCAGCGATGAGAGGAATCGACCGGATTAGTCTGGTTGAGCAGTAGCGTCGCCAGCAATTTTTTCTGTGCGGGGGTGAGAACCGGGAAGATCCAGATTACGCACAGATAGCAGCGTGTTGCGGCGCTTGTTTCTGAAGTCGACGCTCAGGCCGATTTCATGAAGCTACTGACAGGCGCTGATGAGCAAATCGCGGCTTATTGCTTCAAGATGCCATTCGTTTTCCACCTGATCGAAGAAGTTAGCCGCAACTTCGCGCTACGCGCTGTGCCTAATGATATCGATCATAGTAAAAGCGGCGTTGAATTGTTCACAGCGTACGGCTGCGAAGTATTGCCTCTCGACGGCCAGATGCGACATCCCGTAGACCAGGCCTTCACGCAGCGCACTCCGCCAGGTACATCCACTGAATATTCAGTTGGGTAAAATGGCAATCAGGATCGCCAGACCACTCGGGAACACTAACGCACGTTCCAGCATCAGCCCGTCAATCTCCTCCAGCCGACCGCAATGAATGGCTCGCGCTGTTTCGATTGCTGCGACTTTTCCAGGGTAATGAGTTTCATCCATCCCCTGTGCCATCATGATTTCCTGTAACGCCTGCACGGTGCCGGAAGCACCAACGCACACTTTGCCAGCCGTGATACCGTAATTCATCGGCAACCGGGCGTAACACTTCGCGTGCCGCTTTTCTGCCAGCATCAAAATTTTCCTGCCCCAGATTACAATCGGCAAAATAGCGTTTGCCAGCCAGGTGACGCAGCCCATGGGCAGGCTGAGCGGCAGTTGATTTGTGCTCCCGTGCCGGTCACCAGCTCGGTACTGGCGCCGCCGAGTCCATCACCAGGCGCTTCCCTGCGGGCCGGTGGTGTGAGCAACACCCTCATCGATCGGTCGGCTTCCTCTTCACCGCTGATCACCTGTCCGTTCAACCGGGACTCCTGCGCTTGGCGATCAATTCATCCACATTGATGGCCAGGCGTAGCGTCACGGTGCCCACTACGCGATGTTCGGGAGGGATGTGCTGCAGACTTCGCGGGCAGGCGCAGACGTTGCCAGCCGCGCTCCATGGCGGGATTGGAGGAGGGCACTGCGGTCTTCGGCCGGCGGCCAGCGCACTTTGCGTTTGTTGCGTCACCGTCTGGTGCTACCAGCCACCTCGCGCCCACCGGCGTGTGAAGGCGTTCGAGCCGGGGTCGATGGCGGCGTCGCGGCGAGGTGGAACCCAAGTCGGCAATCCTTCAGTGTCTCTGTGGGGGTGCATTCTTTCCACCTGAATCACTACAGTAGCTCGTCAAATCATCTTGCCATCTTGATACAGTTTGAATGATTTTGAGTATGACGTTTTTATTTAACCGGACGACGACGACTGCGCTAACCACGGGCGACGCGAGCATTGCAGTTCCCAGGCACGGAGCCGCAACGGTTTTGGCGGTTCGGTCATCAATACGTACGGATTGTCTTGCTGACGGGAGGGGTGACCGGTATTCATTTCTCAATGGCAGGCAGATTCAATGCATGGTCTTCACACGCCAGGCTGATGGAGTGACCGCTTCCGCCTGCGCCACCTGTACGCCGATACGGTGGACGTATCTTCACGGTCATCGGGTAGGTCGTAGTTAAAGAGGGTCGGGTCACTGCGGGATGTGCAGACCACGCGCGGCCACGTCGGTCGCGTCGCGACATATGCGGGGTCTCCTCGTGGTAATTCTCCGGATCCTCATCCGCTTCTTCTGCGCCACGTCACCGGTCGACAGACCGACACGGTGACCGTTATCAGCCAGGTAGCCGAGAACTCTTCGCAGACGGTGGTTGGTATGGCGAAAATGATGGCTCTCGGCCACTCCTCTTCGATCAGGGTGTACAGCAAACCATCTTTTCTTCGTGGAGGGGTAGAAGAGCTCCTCTTAATACGCTCGCCGGTCTTCTGTCCGGTTCACCTTCGACATTCTCGGGGTGGTTCATGTGCTCGTACGCCAGCTCCCGCACCCGCTGCGAGAGGGTGGCGGAGAACAGCATGTTCAGACGCTCGGTGGCGGCGGCGTGCGGCGGAACAGCCAACGGATATCCTTGATGAAGCCCAGATCGACATGCGATCCGCTTCGTCCAGTACCACCACCTGGATGTTGCGAGGTTAATGTCCCTTATGCTTGGCGTAGTCGATTATACGCCCGTGGTGCCGATCACGGTCTCGACGCCCTTTCCAGCACGGCCGCTGCTTGTCGTAGCCTTCACCACCGTAGGCCAGACCGAGGCTCAGGCCGGTCGCGTCGGCCAGCGGTTCTGCGTCGTTTTATAAATGGACGGCCAGCTCCGGGTCGGGGCCATGATGATGGCGCGGGGCTGGTTGACGAGGCGCGGCCTGGTCAGCGGATGGGTCAGCAAATAGTTGAATGTCGCCGCCAGGAAGAGCCGGGGCTTTCCAGGTCCCCGTCTGGGCCTCACCGGCGAGGTCATGACCTTCGACCGGCGGGGCAGGGACAGTGCCTGGATGGGCGTACGATAGTGAAATCCCTTCCAGACCACCGCAGAACTTCGGGTTGAGGCCCATTTGGGCGAATTTTCAGGTAGTTAGATGTGTTTTGCTCATGGGCGGTAGGTTATCAGTTTAGCCGAGTGAGATGAACGGGATCATTTCAAAATGGGCAACTTTTATTTGCCTTTTTGTTGAACTTCCATCGATACAAGCCTTAATTACTGACTGGAGTTGGAGATAAGTGACAAGATTGTTGGCTGAGCGATGCCAGCTTGAGGCCGATGTGATCAACGCCGACGGCCCTGTCCTGGTCGATTTTTGGCCAATGGTGTGAGCCGTAGGAGTATGATTGCCCGAATCCTGAACGAAGTACCCTTCAGGAATATGAAGGTCACGTGACCGTGGCGAAATTGAACATCAAAATCATAACGCGGAGCACTCCGCCAAGTACGGCATTCGTGGTATCCCGACCCTGCTGCTGTTCAAGAATGGTGAAGTGGCAGCGACCAGGTCGGCGCCTGTCCAACTTCCAACTGAAAGACTCCTGGACGGCAACCTGTAATCATCAGGAGAAGAAGCGCATTGCAATAATGCGCTCCTTGTGTTTTATCACCTAGACGCTTCACCCTGATTGGTGTTAGCTTTTTATTGGCTCCGTTTTTGCTAACCTTTTTTGCCTGACTCTTTGCTTAACTACCAGCCTGGCAAGTCAAATCTCCAATCAGCATCAATCCAGCAGATCTGTCTCCTCATTTCAATCCTTCTTTTTACAAGCTTCACCACTATGAATCTGACTGAACTTAAGACACTCCGTGTGCGGCTGGTCCCACTTGGCGAAGTCTGGGGGTGGAAAATCTGGCTCGCAGGCACAAGAAAGACATTATCTTTGCAATCCTCAAGGCGCACGCCAAGGGCGGCGAGGATATGTTTGGCGACGGGTGCTGGAAATCCTGCCCGACGTTTTGGTTTCCTGCGCAGTGCAGCTCGGCTCTTATCTCGCTGGTCCGGATGGATCTACTGTCCCGAGCCAGATCCGCCGTTTCAACCTGTCCCCGGCGATACCATTCCGGCGGATCCGGCCGCCAAAGAGGGCGAGCGCTATTCGCGCCTGCTCAAGGTCAACGACGTGAGCTCCGACGTTCCGGAAAACTGCCGCAACAGGATCCTCTTTGAAAACCTCACTCCCCTGCACGCCAACGAGCGTCTGCGCATGGGGCGTGGCGATGGTTCCACCGAAGCACATCACCGCCCGTGTGCTGAATAATACCAATCGGCAGGGCCAGCCGGTGTCATCGTGGCACCGGCCAAGGCCAGTAAGACCATGCTGCTGAAGACATGGCCGACATCGCCTACAACCACCCGGATTGTGAGCTGATCGTGCTGCTGATTGACGAGCATCGGAAGAAGTGGCCGCGATGCAGCGGATGGTGAAGGGCGAGGTGATCACCTCCACCTCGAGCACCGGCCTCCCGTCACGTCCAGGTCGCCGGAATGGTGATCGAGAAGGCCAAGCGTCTGGGCCAGCACAAGAAGGACGTGGTGATCCTGCTGGACTCCATCACCCGTCTGGCTCGCGCCTACGACACCGTCATCCCGTCTTCGGCGAGGTCCTGGACGGGTGGTGTGATGCCAACGCCCTGCACCGTCCGAAGCGTTTCTCGGTGCGGCGCGACGTGGAGGAGGGCGGCAGCCTGACCATCATCGCCACCACGCTGATCGATACCGCCTCCCAGATGGATGAAGTCGTCTACGAAGAGTTTCAGGGTCCCGGCAACATGGAACTGCACCTCTCGCGCAAGATTGCCGAGAAACCGTCTACCCGGCCATCGACGTCACCCGCTCCGGCACCCGCAGGGAAGAGCTGCTGACCGCACCGGACACTGCGGAAGATGTGGATCCTGCGCAAGATCATCACCCATGGGCGAGATCGACAGCATCGAGTTCCTCATCGACAAGCTGGCTGCGACCAAGACCGACGACAAGTTCTTCGAAATGATGAAACGCTCATAAATTTGTCTTATGCCAAAAACGCCACGTGTTTACGTGGCGTTTTGCTTTTATATCTGTAATCTTAATGTCGCGCTGGCGATGTTAGGAAAATTCCTGGAATTTGCTGGCATGTTATGCAATTTGCATATCAAATGGTTGATTTTTGCACAGGGCTGGTGGGTTCGGAACGGACTTTCCCTTCTGAATAAAGGTCTTCGTGGTTATACTTCTGCTAATAATTTTCTCTGAGAGCATGCATTGTGAATTTACTGACAGTGAGTACTGATCTCATCAGTATTTTTTTATTCACGACACTGTTTCTGTTTTTTGCCCGTAAGGTGGCAAAAAAAGTCGGTTTAGTGGATAAACCAAACTTCCGCAAACGTCACCAGGGATTGATACCTCTCGTTGGGGGGATTTCGGTTTACGCAGGGATTTGCTTCACGTTCGGAATTGTCGATTACTATATTCCGCATGCATCTCTCTATCTCGCTTGTGCCGGTGTGCTTGTTTTCATTGGCGCGCTGGATGATCGTTTTGATATCAGCGTAAAAATCCGTGCCACCATACAGGCCGCTGTTGGCATTGTTATGATGGTGTTCGGCAAACTTTATCTCAGTAGCCTGGGTTATATCTTTGGCTCCTGGGAGATGGTGCTCGGACCGTTTGGTTACTTCCTGACGCTATTTGCCGTCTGGGCGGCCATTAATGCGTTCAACATGGTTGATGGCATTGATGGCTTGCTGGGCGGGTTGTCCTGCGTCTCGTTTGCAGCAATCGGTATGATTTTGTGGTTCGACGGGCAAACCAGCCTCGCAATCTGGTGCTTTGCGATGATCGCCGCCATCCTGCCATACATCATGCTTAACCTTGGTATCCTGGGTCGCCGCTACAAAGTCTTTATGGGTGATGCGGGCAGTACGCTGATTGGTTTTACCGTTATCTGGATCCTGCTCGAAACGACCCAGGGCAAAACCCATCCCATCAGCCCGGTTACCGCTTTGTGGATAATCGCCATTCCGCTAATGGATATGGTGGCGATTATGTACCGTCGCCTGCGTAAAGGCATGAGCCCATTCTCTCCTGACCGTCAGCATATTCACCATTTGATCATGCGTGCCGGGTTTACTTCCCGTCAGGCGTTTGTGCTGATTACCCTTGCCGCAGCACTGCTCGCTTCCATTGGCGTGCTGGCAGAATATTCTCATTTTGTCCCGGAGTGGGTCATGCTGGTGCTCTTTTTGCTAGCATTCTTCCTCTATGGATATTGCATTAAGCGTGCCTGGAAAGTTGCTCGCTTTATTAAGCGCGTAAAACGCAGACTGCGTAGAAATCGTGGTGGCAGCCCCAATTTAACCAAATAAATGAGGATGTGATGACACAACCAATGCCTGGGAAACCGGCCGAAGACGCTGAAAATGAACTGGATATTCGTGGGTTGTTTCGTACCTTGTGGGCTGGGAAGCTATGGATTATTGGCATGGGGCTGGCGTTTGCGTTAATCGCGCTGGCGTATACTTTTTTTGCTCGTCAGGAGTGGAGCTCGACGGCGATTACCGATCGTCCAACGGTGAATATGCTGGGGGGATATTACTCGCAGCAGCAATTTTTGCGTAACCTGGATGTCCGTTCAAACATGGCTTCTGCCGATCAACCATCGGTCATGGACGAAGCCTATAAAGAGTTTGTTATGCAACTGGCCTCGTGGGATACCCGCAGAGAGTTCTGGCTGCAAACCGACTATTACAAACAGCGGATGGTGGGCAACAGCAAAGCCGATGCGGCGTTGCTGGATGAAATGATTAACAACATCCAGTTTATCCCCGGAGACTTTACTCGCGCGGTCAATGACAGCGTGAAGCTTATTGCCGAAACCGCGCCTGACGCTAATAACCTGTTACGTCAGTATGTTGCTTTTGCCAGCCAGCGTGCAGCCAGCCATCTGAATGATGAGCTGAAAGGCGCATGGGCGGCACGCACCATCCAGATGAAAGCTCAGGTGAAGCGTCAGGAAGAGGTGGCGAAAGCCATCTACGACCGCCGGATGAACAGTATTGAGCAGGCGCTGAAAATTGCTGAGCAGCATAATATTTCGCGCAGTGCGACAGATGTGCCTGCCGAGGAATTACCTGATTCAGAAATGTTCCTGCTTGGGCGTCCAATGCTCCAGGCTCGACTGGAAAATTTACAGGCCGTCGGTCCGGCCTTTGATCTCGACTATGATCAGAATCGAGCCATGTTAAACACCCTGAATGTTGGTCCAACCCTGGATCCGCGTTTTCAGACCTATCGCTATTTGCGTACGCCGGAAGAACCGGTAAAACGCGATAGCCCACGTCGTGCCTTCCTGATGATTATGTGGGGCATTGTCGGGGGGCTGATCGGGGCTGGTGTCGCATTAACCCGCCGTTGCTCGAAATAGCAACACTGCTGCGGTGAGCGCAAAGGCGCTCGCCGCTTATTCGAAGAGAATCGATGTGAAAGTACTGACTGTATTTGGTACGCGCCCGGAAGCCATCAAGATGGCTCCGTTGGTGCATGCGTTGGCAAAAGATCCTTTTTTTGAGGCTAAAGTTTGCGTCACTGCGCAGCATCGGGAGATGCTTGATCAGGTACTGAAACTCTTTTCCATTGTACCTGACTACGATCTCAACATAATGCAGCCAGGACAGGGCCTGACAGAGATAACCTGTCGGATTCTGGAAGGGCTAAAACCTATTCTTGCCGAGTTCAAACCAGACGTCGTGCTGGTTCACGGCGATACGACGACGACGCTGGCAACCAGCCTGGCGGCGTTTTATCAGCGTATTCCTGTTGGTCACGTTGAGGCTGGTCTGCGCACGGGCGCTCTCTATTCGCCGTGGCCGGAAGAGGCTAACCGTACATTGACCGGGCATCTGGCGATGTATCACTTCTCTCCAACCGAAACTTCCCGGCAAAACTTGCTGCGTGAAAACGTTGCGGATAGCCGAATCTTCATTACCGGTAATACAGTCATTGATGCACTGTTATGGGTGCGTGACCAGGTGATGAGCAGCGACACGCTGCGTTCAGAACTGGCGGCAAATTACCCGTTTATCGCCCCCGATAAAAAGATGATTCTGGTGACCGGTCATAGGCGTGAGAGTTTCGGTCGTGGCTTTGAAGAAATCTGCCACGCGCTGGCAGACATCGCCACCACGCACCAGGACATCCAGATTGTCTATCCGGTGCATCTCAACCCGAACGTCAGAGAGCCGGTCAATCGCATTCTGGGGCATGTGAAAAATGTCATTCTGATCGATCCCCAGGAGTATTTACCGTTTGTCTGGCTGATGAACCACGCCTGGCTGATTTTGACTGACTCAGGCGGCATTCAGGAAGAAGCGCCTTCGCTGGGGAAACCGGTGCTGGTGATGCGCGATACCACTGAGCGTCCGGAAGCGGTGACGGCGGGTACGGTGCGTCTGGTAGGCACGGATAAGCAGCGAATTGTCGAGGAAGTGACGCGTCTTTTAAAAGACGAAAACGAATATCAAGCTATGAGCCGCGCCCATAACCCGTATGGTGATGGTCAGGCATGCTCTCGCATTCTGGAAGCGTTAAAAAATAATCGGATATCACTATGAGTTTTGCGACCATTTCTGTTATCGGACTGGGTTACATCGGGCTGCCTACAGCAGCAGCGTTTGCCTCACGGCAAAAACAGGTGATTGGTGTCGAGATCAACGATATGCGGTTGATACCATCAATCGTGGCGAAATCCATATCGTCGAGCCTGATTTGGCGAGCGTAGTAAAACTGCTCGTAGAAGGCGGTTTTTACGAAGGAGCACGACGCCAGTTGAAGCGGATGCCTGGCCATTGCTGTACCCACGCCGTTTAAAGGCGATCATGAGCCAGATATGACCTACGTTGAATCGGCTGCTCGCTCCATTGCGCCAGTGCTGAAAAGGTGCGCTGGCTATCTTGTGAATTCACCTCGCCGGTGGGTCAACCTCGAGAAGATGGCAGAATGGTTAGCAGAGATGTGTCTGGATCTCACTTTCCCACAGCAGGTGGGCGAGCAAGGCGGACGTCAACATTGCTTATGGCCCGGAACGCGTGTTACCGGCCAGGTTACATGGTTGAGCTGATCAAAAACTATTGCGTGATTGGTGGTATGACGCCGGTTTGTCGACCCGCGCCAGCGAACTGTACAAAATTTTCCTCGAAGGTGAGTGCGTCGTCATGAAACTCGCGGACGGCGGAAACGTGTAAGCTCACCGAAACAGCTTCCGCGATGTGAATATCGCTTTTGCTAATGAATTGTCGCTGATTTGCGCCGATTCAGGGGATTAACGTCTGGGAACTGATTCGCCCTGCGCATCGTCACCCTCGCGTTAATATTCCTTCAGCCTGGCCCTTGGCGTGGGCGGTCACTGCATTGCTGGTCGATCGTGGTTTATCGTGGCACAGAACCCCCAGCAGGCGCGGCTGATCCGTACCGCGCGCGAAGTTAACGATCAACAAACCGTTCTGGGTTATCGATCAGGTGAAGCCGGCGGTTGCCGACTGCCTTGCCGCGACCCATAAACGCGCCAGCGAACTGAAAATCGCCTGCTTTCTTGGTCCCCGGCGTTTAAACCGAATATTGATGACCTGCGCGAAAGCCCGGCGATGGAAATCGCTGAACTGATTGCCCAGCTGGCACAGCGGCGAAACGCGGTTGTTGAGCCTAACATCCACCAGTTGCCAAAAAACTGACCGGGCTTTGTACTCTGGCGCAGCTTGACGAGGCGCTGGCAACGGCAGACGTGCTGGTGATGCTGGCTCTATTATAGTCAGTTCAAAGTTATCAATGGCGACAACGTCCATCAGCAAGCACGCCAGGTTGTCCATGCCAAAGGAGTCTGCGCTGATGAGAAAAAATTCCATAGAGGTGGTGCCGGGTTTATTGGCTCGGCGCTGGTGCGTTATATCATCAACGAAACGAGCGATGCGGTGGTAGTGGTCGATAAGCTGACCTACGCCGGAAACCTGATGTCGCTGGCACCGGTCGCGCAAAGCGAGCGCTTTGCCTTTGAGAAAGTTGATATCTGCGATCGGGCAGAACTGGCACGCGTATTCACTGAGCATCAGCCAGACTGTGTCATGCATCTGGCAGCCGAAAGCCATGTTGACCGTTCTATTGACGGCCCGGCAGCGTTTATTGAAACCAACATTGTCGGGACTTATACATTGCTTGAAGCGGCGCGGGCTTACTGGAATACGCTGACGGAAGATAAAAAATCAGCGTTCCGTTTTCATCATATCTCCACCGACGAAGTATATGGTGACCTGCACTCGACGGATGATTTCTTCACCGAAACCACGCCGTATGCGCCGAGTAGCCCTTATTCCGCGTCAAAAGCCAGCAGCGACCATCTGGTGCGCGCCTGGCTGCGGACCTACGGTCTGCCGACGCTGATCACCAACTGCTCGAATAACTACGGTCCTTACCACTTTCCGGAAAAACTGATCCCGCTGATGATCCTCAACGCGCTGGCGGGTAAACCGCTGCCGGTATATGGCAACGGGCAGCAAATCCTGTGACCGGCTGTATGTGGAGATTATGCCTGCGTGCTGGGATCGCGTGGGCGACCACCGGCAAGTTGGTGAAACCTATAATATCGGTGGTCACAACGAGCGTAGAAATCTCGACGTTGTGGGGAAACTATTTGCGAGCTGCTGGAAGAACTGCTCCGAAACAAGCCGCGGCACGGCGTGGTGCACTATCGTGAATCTTATCACCTTCTGTCGCTGACCGTCCGGGCATGATTCTCGTTATGCCATTTGATGCTTCGAAAATTGCCCGTGAACTTGTTGGCTGCCACAGGAAACCTTTGAAAGTGGAATGCGTAAAACGGTGAGGTGGAATCTGGCTAATGAAAGCTGGTGGAAGCAGGTGCAGGACGGCAGCTATCAGGGCGAGCGTTTAGGTCTGAAAGGCTAATTTTCAGCGGAGGCAAACATGAAGGGTATTATCCTGGCGGTGGTTCCGGCACCCCATTGCATCCGTACCGCGGCGTATCGAGTAACTGTTGCCCATTTACGATAAGCCAATGATTTACTTATCCGCTGTCGGTGCCTATGCTGGCCGGTATCCGCGAAATTCTCATCATCACTACGCCGGAAGATTAAGGTTATTTCCAGTGCCTGCTGGGTGATGGTAGTGAGTTCGGTATCCAGCTGGAATATGCCTAATAGCCCAGCCTGGACGGTCTGGTGCAGGCCTTTATCATCGGTGAAACCTTCCTTAATGGTGAACCTTCTTGTCTGGTGCTGGGCGATAACATCTTCTTCGGTCAGGGCTTCAGTCCGAAGCTGCGTCATGTTGCGGCGCGCACGGAAGGGGCGACGGTTTTTGGCTATCAGGTGATGGACCCGGAACGCTTTGGCGTGGTGGAATTTGACGACAATTTCCGCGCTATCTCGCTTGAAGAAAAGCCAAAACAGCCGAAGTCAAACTGGGCGGTGACCGGGCTTTATTTCTACGACAGTAAAGTCGTGGAGTACGCAAAGCAGGTGAAGCCGTCGGAGCGCGGTGAACTGGAGATTACCTCCATCAACCAGATGTACCTCGAGGCGGGCAACCTGACCGTTGAACTGCTCGGGCGCGGATTTGCCTGGCTGGATACCGGCACTCACGACAGCCTGATTGAGGCCAGCACTTTTGTGCAGACAGTAGAAAAACGCCAGGGCTTTAAGATTGCCTGCCTGGAAGAGATCGCCTGGCGTAACGGCTGGCTCGATGACGAGGGTGTGAAGCGTGCTGCCAGTTCATTAGCGAAAACTGGCTACGGCCAATATCTGCTGGAGTTACTTCGTGCCCGTCCGCGCCAGTATTGAGCCACTAACCTGGGAAAACGCCTTCTTTGGTGTTAACAGCGCCATCGTGCGCATTACGTCTGAAGCACCGCTCCTGACGTCAGACGCCTTAGCGCCATGGTCACGGGTGCAGGCCAAAATTGCGGCATCAAATACGGGGGAACTGGATGCCCTGCAACAGCTGGGATTCTCCCTGGTAGAAGGTGAAGTTGATTTGGCGCTACCCGTGAACAATGTCAGTGATAGCGGTGCTGTCGTGGCACAAGAGACCGATATTCCCGCATTACGTCAGTTAGCTAGCGCCGCATTTGCGCAAAGCCGTTTTCGTGCGCCGTGGTATGCGCCTGACGCCAGCGGTCGCTTTTATGCACAGTGGATTGAAAATGCCGTGCGCGGCACCTTTGATCATCAATGTCTGATTCTACGTGCGGCGTCCGGCGATATTCGCGGCTATGTCTCTTTACGGGAACTCAATGCGACAGATGCGCGAATTGGCCTGCTGGCTGGACGCGGTGCAGGTGCTGAGCTGATGCAAACGGCGCTAAACTGGGCGTATGCTCGCGGTAAAACAACTTTGCGGGTGGCGACCCAAATGGGCAACACCGCCGCGCTTAAACGATACATACAAAGTGGTGCGAATGTAGAAAGCACCGCGTACTGGTTATACAGGTGATCACATGATTCCATTTAACGCACCGCCGGTGGTGGGAACCGAACTCGACTATATGCAGTCGGCAATGGGTAGCGGCAAACTGTGTGGCGATGGCGGTTTTACCCGTCGCTGCCAGCAGTGGCTGGAGCAACGTTTTGGCAGCGCCAAAGTGTTACTGACGCCGTCCTGCACCGCTTCGCTGGAGATGGCGGCGCTGCTGCTCGATATCCAGCCTGGCGATGAAGTGATCATGCCGAGCTACACCTTTGTCTCCACCGCCAATGCCTTTGTGCTGCGTGGCGCGAAAATCGTCTTTGTGGATGTTCGCCCGGACACCATGAACATCGACGAAACGTTGATTGAAGCAGCGATCACCGACAAAACGCGCGTTATCGTGCCGGTCCATTACGCGGGTGTGGCCTGCGAAATGGACACCATTATGGCGTTGGCGAAAAAGCATAATTTGTTTGTGGTGGAAGATGCCGCTCAGGGCGTGATGTCCACTTACAAAGGGCGTGCACTGGGAACCATTGGTCATATTGGCTGCTTTAGCTTCCATGAAACCAAAAACTACACGGCGGGTGGTGAAGGCGGCGCGACGCTGATTAACGATAAAGCGTTAATCGAACGAGCCGAGATCATCCGTGAAAAGGGCACTAACCGCAGCCAGTTCTTCCGTGGTCAGGTCGATAAATATACCTGGCGCGATATTGGCTCCAGCTATTTGATGTCCGATCTGCAAGCTGCGTACCTGTGGGCGCAACTGGAAGCAGCGGATCGTATCAACCAGCAACGTCTGGCGCTGTGGCAAAACTACTACGATACGTTAGCGCCTCTGGCGAAAGCCGGGCGTATCGAGCTGCCGTCGATTCCCGATGGCTGCGTGCAGAACGCGCATATGTTCTACATTAAACTGCGGGATATTGATGACCGGAGCGCGTTGATTAACTTTCTGAAAGAAGCGGAAATCATGGCGGTGTTTCATTACATTCCGCTGCACGGTTGCCCTGCGGGGGAACACTTTGGTGAGTTCCACGGTGAAGATCGCTACACCACCAAAGAGAGCGAGCGCCTGCTGCGCCTGCCGCTGTTCTACAACCTGTCGCCCGTCAATCAGCGTACGGTAATTGCGACTTTGTTGAACTACTTCTCCTGATATGTCGTTGGCAAAAGCGTCCTTGTGGACGGCGGCCAGTACACTGGTCAAGATTGGTGCCGGGTTACTGGTCGGTAAGTTGCTGGCGGTGTCATTTGGTCCGGCGGGGCTTGGGCTGGCGGCAAATTTCCGCCAGTTGATTACCGTGCTCGGCGTGCTTGCCGGGGCTGGCATCTTTAACGGTGTAACCAAATACGTTGCCCAGTACCATGATAATCCGCAACAGCTGCGCCGCGTGGTCGGCACTTCATCAGCGATGGTACTTGGTTTCTCTACGCTGATGGCGCTGGTTTTTGTGCTGGCAGCTGCGCCAATCAGCCAGGGATTGTTTGGTAATACCGACTATCAGGGGCTGGTGCGTTTAGTGGCGCTGGTGCAAATGGGGATCGCCTGGGGCAACCTGTTACTGGCGCTGATGAAAGGCTTTCGCGATGCCGCAGGTAATGCGTTATCGCTGATTGTCGGCAGCTTGATTGGCGTTCTCGCGTACTACGTCAGTTACCGTTTGGGCGGTTATGAAGGGGCGTTGCTGGGTCTGGCGCTGATTCCCGCGCTGGTGGTAATTCCTGCCGCCATCATGTTGATTAAACGTGGTGTCATCCCGTTAAGCTATCTGAAACCCAGCTGGGATAACGGTCTGGCAGGGCAGTTGAGCAAATTTACGCTCATGGCGTTGATTACGTCGGTGACCTTGCCTGTTGCTTACATCATGATGCGTAAACTGCTGGCGGCGCAGTATAGCTGGGATGAAGTGGGGATCTGGCAAGGGGTGAGCAGTATTTCCGATGCCTACCTGCAATTTATTACGGCATCGTTCAGCGTATATTTGCTGCCCACGTTGTCGCGGCTAACGGAAAAGCGCGATATCACCCGGGAAGTGGTTAAATCGCTGAAATTCGTCTTACCGGCAGTGGCGGCAGCGAGTTTTACCGTCTGGTTGCTGCGTGATTTTGCTATCTGGTTGCTGTTGTCGAATAAATTTACCGCTATGCGCGATCTCTTTGCCTGGCAGTTAGTGGGTGATGTGTTAAAAGTGGGCGCTTATGTCTTTGGTTATCTGGTGATCGCCAAAGCGTCACTGCGGTTTTATATTCTGGCGGAAGTCAGCCAGTTCACTTTATTGATGGTATTTGCCCACTGGCTAATCCCTGCGCATGGTGCACTGGGCGCGGCGCAGGCATATATGGCAACTTATATCGTCTATTTTTCTCTTTGTTGTGGCGTGTTTTTACTCTGGCGTAGGCGGGCATGACTGTACTGATTCACGTACTGGGATCGGATATCCCTCACCATAACCGAACCGTTTTGCGGTTTTTCAATGACGCGCTGGCCGCGACGAGCGAGCACGCGCGCGAGTTTATGGTTGTTGGCAAGGACGACGGCTTAAGTGATAGCTGTCCGGCGCTTTCTGTGCAATTTTTCCCTGGGAAAAAATCGCTGGCGGAAGCGGTCATCGCGAAAGCAAAAGCTAACCGTCAGCAGCGATTTTTTTTCCACGGTCAGTTCAATCCCACACTGTGGCTGGCTCTGCTGAGTGGTGGCATTAAGCCCAGCCAGTTTTTCTGGCATATCTGGGGGGCAGACCTGTATGAGCTTTCCAGTGGCTTGAGATATAAGCTTTTTTACCCACTACGTCGCCTGGCGCAAAAGCGAGTCGGCTGTGTATTTGCCACCCGCGGCGATTTGAGCTTTTTTGCCAAAACACACCCAAAGGTGCGGGGAGAACTGCTGTACTTCCCGACGCGGATGGACCCTTCTCTCAATACGATGGCGAACGATCGGCAACGTGAAGGAAAAATGACCATTCTGGTGGGGAACTCCGGCGACCGCAGCAATGAGCATGTCGCCGCTTTACGTGCCGTTCATCAGCAATTTGGCGATACGGTAAAAGTGGTGGTGCCGATGGGATATCCGCCTAATAACGAAGCGTACATTGAGGAAGTTCGTCAGGCGGGGCTGGAGTTATTCAGCGAAGAAAATCTGCAAATTTTGAGCGAAAAACTGGAATTTGACGCCTATCTGGCGCTACTTCGTCAGTGCGATCTTGGTTACTTTATTTTTGCCCGCCAGCAGGGCATTGGTACGCTTTGCTTACTGATTCAGGCGGGCATTCCTTGTGTGCTTAACAGGGAAAATCCGTTCTGGCAGGATATGACGGAACAGCATTTGCCAGTGCTGTTTACTACCGACGATCTCAACGAGGATATTGTGCGTGAAGCGCAGCGCCAGTTGGCGTCGGCGGATAAAAACACCATTGCCTTCTTTAGCCCTAACTATCTACAAGGCTGGCAGCGGGCGTTGGCGATTGCCGCCGGGGAGGTCGCATGAGTCTGCTGCAATTCAGTGGCCTGTTTGTGGTCTGGCTGCTCTGCACGCTGTTTATTGCCACGCTGACCTGGTTTGAGTTTCGCCGTGTGCGCTTTAACTTCAATGTCTTCTTTTCATTGCTGTTTTTGCTCACCTTTTTCTTCGGCTTCCCGCTGACCAGCGTGCTGGTATTTCGCTTTGATGTTGGTGTCGCGCCGCCAGAAATCTTGTTGCAGGTGTTGCTTTCTGCGGGCTGCTTCTACGCGGTTTACTATGTCACCTACAAAACCCGCCTACGCAAACGCGTTGCTGATGTACCGCGCCGTCCGCTGTTTACCATGAACCGCGTGGAGACCAATCTTACGTGGGTGATCCTGATGGGTATCGCGCTGGTAAGCGTCGGCATCTTCTTCATGCACAACGGCTTTTTGCTGTTCCGGCTTAACTCCTACAGTCAGATCTTTTCCAGTGAAGTCTCCGGCGTGGCGTTAAAACGCTTCTTTTACTTTTTCATCCCGGCGATGCTGGTGGTCTACTTTCTGCGCCAGGACAGCAAAGCGTGGCTGTTTTTCCTCGTCAGCACGGTCGCCTTTGGCTTGCTGACTTATATGATTGTCGGCGGCACTCGCGCCAATATCATCATCGCATTCGCTATCTTCCTGTTTATTGGCATTATTCGCGGCTGGATTTCGTTGTGGATGCTGGCGGCGGCGGGCGTGCTGGGGATTGTTGGCATGTTCTGGCTGGCGTTAAAACGCTATGGAATGAATGTGAGCGGCGATGAAGCGTTCTATACGTTTCTCTATCTCACTCGCGACACCTTTTCACCGTGGGAGAATCTGGCGTTGCTGTTGCAGAACTACGACAACATCGACTTCCAGGGCCTGGCTCCAATTGTCCGCGATTTCTATGTCTTTATCCCTTCCTGGCTGTGGCCGGGGCGCCCGAGTATGGTGCTGAACTCAGCCAATTACTTTACCTGGGAAGTACTGAATAACCACTCCGGACTGGCGATCTCGCCTACGCTTATAGGCTCACTGGTGGTGATGGGCGGCGCGTTGTTCATCCCACTCGGGGCGATTGTGGTTGGACTGATCATCAAATGGTTCGACTGGCTGTATGAGCTGGGCAACCGCGAGACTAATCGCTATAAGGCTGCGATATTGCACAGTTTCTGCTTTGGGGCGATCTTCAATATGATCGTGCTGGCACGTGAAGGGCTGGATTCGTTTGTCTCACGCGTAGTCTTTTTTATCGTGGTCTTCGGCGCATGTCTGATGATCGCAAAACTGTTGTACTGGCTTTTTGAAAGCGCCGGACTCATTCATAAACGTACAAAATCATCGCTCCGGACGCAGGTTGAAGGATAACAATGAATAACAACACCACGGCACCGACCTATACGCTGCGTGGCTTACAGTTGATTGGTTGGCGTGATATGCAGCATGCCCTCGATTATCTGTTTGCTGACGGGCAGCTTAAGCAGGGAACGCTGGTTGCCATTAATGCCGAAAAAATGCTGACCATTGAAGATAACGCCGAGGTCAGGGAGTTAATTAACGCTGCCGAATTTAAATATGCGGATGGCATCAGCATTGTACGTTCAGTACGTAAAAAGTACCCGCAGGCGCAGGTTTCCCGCGTTGCCGGTGCCGATCTCTGGGAAGAGCTGATGGCGCGCGCAGGCAAAGAAGGGACGCCGGTATTTCTTGTGGGCGGTAAACCTGAAGTGCTGGCGCAAACTGAAGCTAAACTGCGCAACCAATGGAATGTGAATATCGTTGGCAGTCAGGATGGTTATTTTAAACCCGAGCAGCGTCAGGCGCTGTTTGAACGCATTCATGCCAGCGGAGCGCAAATCGTCACCGTTGCGATGGGATCGCCAAAGCAGGAGATCTTCATGCGCGACTGCCGTCTGGTGCATCCAGATGCGCTGTATATGGGCGTTGGCGGGACTTACGATGTTTTCACCGGTCACGTAAAACGCGCACCGAAAATCTGGCAAACGCTGGGACTGGAGTGGCTCTACCGCCTGCTTTCGCAGCCGAGCCGCATTAAGCGTCAGCTTCGTTTGCTGCGTTATTTACGCTGGCACTACACCGGCAACCTCTGATTTTCCTCTCTTTGTAAAGCGACGGAGTGGTCACTTCGTCGCCTGTCTGCTTTTTTATTACACAAAGCATTCAAATTTTTAATGCTTTATTTGCCATTTCTCCTGAATTACGAAAACATTCGCAACACTCGATGTACCCATAACGATAACCGGTAACACCGGAAAGCATGCAAACACAACACGAGGATTTATGGCAGATAACAAACCAGAGCTACAGCGTGGGCTGGAAGCTCGACATATCGAACTCATCGCCCTGGGGGGCACCATTGGCGTCGGCCTGTTTATGGGGGCCGCCAGTACCCTGAAATGGGCCGGGCCATCCGTATTGTTGGCCTATATCATCGCCGGGCTGTTCGTTTTTTTCATCATGCGTTCAATGGGCGAAATGTTGTTCCTCGAACCGGTTACCGGTTCGTTCGCCGTTTATGCGCATCGTTATATGAGCCCGTTTTTTGGCTATCTCACCGCCTGGTCTTACTGGTTTATGTGGATGACGGTGGGGATCTCAGAAATCACCGCCATTGGCGTTTATGTCCAGTTTTGGTCCCCGGAGATGGCGCAGTGGATACCCGCATTGATCGCGGTGGCGCTGGTGGCGTTGGCGAATCTGGCGGCGGTACGGTTGTACGGCGAAATCGAGTTCTGGTTCGCGATGATCAAAGTCACCACGATTATCGTGATGATTGTCATTGGCCTGGGCGTGATTTTCTTTGGCTTTGGCAATGGCGGGCAGTCGATTGGTTTTAGCAATCTCACAGAGCATGGCGGTTTCTTTGCGGGTGGCTGGAAAGGGTTCCTGACCGCTCTGTGTATTGTGGTGGCGTCCTACCAGGGCGTGGAGCTGATTGGCATTACTGCCGGTGAAGCGAAGAATCCGCAGGTGACGCTGCGCAGTGCCGTAGGCAAAGTGCTGTGGCGGATCCTGATTTTCTACGTAGGCGCGATTTTCGTTATCGTCACCATCTTCCCGTGGAATGAAATTGGCAGCAACGGCAGCCCGTTCGTACTGACTTTTGCCAAAATCGGTATTACCGCAGCGGCGGGCATTATCAACTTTGTGGTGCTGACGGCTGCGCTCTCTGGCTGTAACAGCGGCATGTACAGTTGCGGACGTATGCTCTACGCACTGGCGAAAAACCGTCAGTTACCGGCGGCAATGGCAAAAGTTTCCCGTCACGGCGTACCGGTTGCGGGTGTGGCAGTATCTATTGCTATTCTGCTAATTGGCTCATGCCTGAACTACATCATTCCCAATCCGCAGCGTGTGTTTGTCTACGTCTACAGTGCCAGCGTGCTTCCGGGGATGGTGCCATGGTTTGTGATATTGATAAGCCAGCTGCGTTTTCGGCGTGCACATAAAGCGGCGATTGCCAGCCATCCGTTCCGCTCAATCCTGTTCCCGTGGGCCAACTACGTAACAATGGCATTCCTGATTGCGTTTTGATCGGCATGTACTTTAATGAAGATACGCGTATGTCGCTGTTTGTCGGCATCATCTTTATGCTGGCGGTGACGGCGATTTATAAAGTTTTTGGGCTTAATCGCCACGGTAAAGCGCATAAACTGGAGGAATAAGCAGCAAAACGCACAAACCGTAACCAAACGAGCAATTTATTTAAAAAGGGACTAGACAGAGGGGTGGGAAGTCCGTATTATCCACCCCCGCAACGGCGCTAAGCGCCCGTAGCTCAGCTGGATAGAGCGCTGCCCTCCGGAGGCAGAGGTCTCAGGTTCGAATCCTGTCGGGCGCGCCATTTAGTCCCAGCGCTTGAGCTGCGGTGGTAGTAATACCGCGTAACAAGATTTGTAGTGGTGGCTATAGCTCAGTTGGTAGAGCCCTGGATTGTGATTCCAGTTGTCGTGGGTTCGAATCCCATTAGCCACCCCATTATTAGAAGTTGTGACAATGCGAAGGTGGCGGAATTGGTAGACGCGCTAGCTTCAGGTGTTAGTGTCCTTACGGACGTGGGGGTTCAAGTCCCCCCCCTCGCACCACGACTTTAAAGAATTGAACTAAAAATTCAAAAAGCAGTATTTCGGCGAGTAGCGCAGCTTGGTAGCGCAACTGGTTTGGGACCAGTGGGTCGGAGGTTCGAATCCTCTCTCGCCGACCAATTTTGAACCCCGCTTCGGCGGGGTTTTTTGTTTTCTGTGCATTTCGTCACCCTCCCTTCGCAATAAACGCCCGTAATAACTCATTGCCCCACGGTATGATTTCGCCCTTAACGTATTGAAGGATGACTTCAGGCAAGGAGCGACCATGCTGCAACAGGTTCCAACGCGTGCTTTTCATGTGATAGCGAAACCGAGCGGTTCCGATTGTAATCTGAACTGTGACTACTGTTTTTATCTCGAAAAACAATCCCTTTACCGCGAAAAGCCAGTCACGCATATGGACGATGACACGCTGGAAGCGTATATCCGTCACTATATCGCCGCCAGCGAACTGCAAAACGAAGTGGCTTTTACCTGGCAGGGCGGCGAACCAACGCTACTCGGGCTGGAGTTTTACCGCCGTGCCGTGGCGCTACAGGCGAAATATGGTGCTGGCAGGAAGATAAGTAACAGTTTCCAGACTAACGGCGTGCTGCTCGATGACGAATGGTGTGCATTTCTGGCAGAAAATAATTTTCTTGTTGGGTTATCGCTGGATGGTCCGGCTGAGATCCACAATCAATATCGCGTGACCAAAGGCGGCAGACCCACGCATAAACTGGTGATGCGTGCCCTGACGCTCCTGCAAAAACATCATGTCGACTATAACGTGCTGGTCTGCGTCAACCGCACCAGCGCGCAGCAACCGTTACAGGTTTATGATTTTTTGTGCGATGCGGGAGTCGAATTCATCCAGTTTATTCCGGTGGTCGAGCGCCTGGCTGATGAAACAGCTGTCCGCGATGGACTGAAACTACATGCGCCTGGTGATATTCAGGGGGAACTGACGGAATGGTCTGTGCGCCCCGATGAATTTGGTGAATTTCTGGTGGCGATTTTTGACCACTGGATCAAACGCGACGTCGGCAAGATTTTCGTGATGAATATCGAATGGGCGTTTGCCAATTTTGTCGGTGCGCCGGGTGCGGTTTGCCATCATCAGCCAACCTGTGGGCGCTCGGTGATTGTTGAGCACAACGGCGACGTTTACGCCTGCGATCACTATGTTTATCCGCAATATCGGCTGGGGAATATGCATCAGCAAACAATTGCAGAAATGATCGATTCCCCGCAACAGCAGGTGTTTGGTGAAGATAAATTTAAGCAATTACCGGCGCAGTGTCGCAGTTGTAACGTGTTAAAAGCATGTTGGGGAGGCTGCCCGAAACACCGCTTCATGCTCGATGCCAGCGGCAAACCGGGGCTGAATTATTTGTGTGCCGGGTATCAGCGTTATTTCCGCCATCTACCGCCATATCTTAAAGCAATGGCTGATTTGCTGGCGCACGGTCGCCCGGCCAGTGACATTATGCAGGCACATTTGATGGTGGTGAATAAGTAAAAAAGCGGCCATTTGGAAGCCGCCTGCGGTTGATTGCCGGATGCGGCGTAAACGCCTTATCCGGCCTACATGATCGTGCAAATTCAATAAATTGCAGCGTTCTGTGGATACTGGTTTGGGTGATCGTATCCGGCAAAGCCTTTACGTGCGGTGGCAGTTGGATTTGCCCCTATATTTCCAGACATCTGTTATCACTTAACCCATTACAAGCCCGCTGCCGCAGATATTCCCGTGGCGAGCGATAACCCAGCGCACTATGCGGATGCCATTCGTTATAATGCTCGAACGCCTCTGCAAGGTTCTTTGCTGCCGTTAACCCGTCTGGTTTGGGCATGATACTGATGTAGTCACGCTTTATCGTTTTCACGAAGCTCTCTGCTATTCCGTTACTCTCCGGACTCCGCACCGCCGTGTTCTTCGGTTCAAGTCCCAACATCCGGGCGAACTGGCGTGTTTCATTAGCCCGGTAGCATGAACCATTATCCGTCAGCCACTCCACTGAAGACGACGGAAGATCGTTGCCGAAGCGGCGTTCCACCGCTCCCAGCATGACGTCCTGTACTGTTTCACTGTTGAAGCCGCCGGTAGTCACCGCCCAGTGCAGTACCTCACGATCACAGCAGTCCAGCGCGAACGTGACACGCAGTCTCTCTCCGTTATCACAGCAGAACTCGAACCCGTCAGAGCACCATCGCTGATTGCTTTCTTTCACGGCCACTCTGCCTGTATGTGCCCGTTTCGATGGCGGTACAGCAGGTTTTCGCTCAAGCAACAGCGCATTCTGGCGCATGAGCCGGTAAACACGTTTGGCATTGATCGCAGGCATACCATCAAGTTCTGCCTGTCTGCGAAGCAGCGCCCATACCCGACGATAACCATACGTGGGCAGCTCTCCGATAACATGGTGTATACGGAGAAGCACATCCGTATCATCAGTGTGACGACTGCGGCGGCCATCCATCCAGTCATCGGTTCGTCTGAGAATGACGTGCAACTGCGCACGCGACACCCGGAGACAACGGCTGACTAAGCTTACTCCCCATCCCCGGGCAATAAGGGCGCGTGCGCTATCCACTTTTTTGCCCGTCCATATTCAACGGCTTCTTTGAGGAGTTCATTTTCCATCGTTTTCTTGCCGAGCAGGCGCTGGAGTTCTTTAATCTGCTTCATGGCGGCAGCAAGTTCAGAGGCAGGAACAACCTGTTCTCCGGCGGCCACAGCAGTAAGACTTCCTTCCTGGTATTGCTTACGCCAGAGAAATAACTGGCTGGCTGCTACACCATGTTGCCGGGCAACGAGGGAGACCGTCATCCCCGGTTCAAAGCTCTGCTGAACAATTGCGATCTTTTCCTGTGTGGTACGCCGTCTGCGTTTCTCCGGCCCTAAGACATCAATCATCTGTTCTCCAATGACTAGTCTAAAAACTAGTATTAAGACTATCACTTATTTAAGTGATACTGGTTGTCTGGAGATTCAGGGGGCCAGTCTAGCAGTTGACGGGGTATCTGCTGCGCTGGCCATGAGAGGAAGAGCGGCGGCGACAGCAACAACAAGACGTTTGGGTGAAAACGAAAATTCCATGCAAAATGCTCCGGTTTCATGTCATCAAAATGATGACGTAATTAAGCATTGATAATTGAGATCCCTCTCCCTGACAGGATGATTACATAAATAATAGTGACAAAAATAAATTATTTATTTATCCAGAAAATGAATTGGAAAATCAGGAGAGCGTTTTCAATCCTACCTCTGGCGCAGTTGATATGTAAGGCAGGTTTATTATATCGCGTTGATTATTGATGCTGTTTTTAGTTTTAACGGCAATTAATATATGTGTTATTAATTGAATGAATTTTATCATTCATAATAAGTATGTGTAGGATCAAGCTCAGGTTAAATATTCACTCAGGAAGTTATTACTCAGGAAGCAAAGAGGATTACAGAATTATCTCATAACAAGTGTTAAGGGATGTTATTTCCCGATTCTCTGTGGCATAATAAACGAGTAGATGCTCATTCCATCTCTTATGTTCGCCTTAGTGCCTCATAAACTCCGGAATGACGCAGAGCCGTTTACGGTGCTTATCGTCCACTGACAGATGTCGCTTATGCCTCATCAGACACCATGGACACAACGTTGAGTGAAGCACCCACTTGTTGTCATACAGACCTGTTTTAACGCCTGCTCCGTAATAAGAGCAGGCGTTTTTTTATGCATCAGAAAGGTCCCGGAGGTGCTTTCCTCCGGGTGAGAAGGAACTACTGTGGCGGGTTATTCTGCAACGTTAACATCAAACCGTCGCGACGCATCGCTGCAGCTTCTTCCGGCTTGTGCAGTCTGTCCAGCGCGTCGGCAAGCCATGCGTAATCGTAGGCGTCCGGACGTTGTTTCAGCGCCGCGCGGAAGGCGAGCGATGCTTCCTGCCATTCACCGTGCTTCATCAGTGACTGACCCAATGTGCTCCACAACAGCGGGCGATCACCGACGTTTTTGATTTGCTGGCGTAGCACTTTTTCCAGCTGTTCCGGGTTATTGGTTTTCAGACGCGGGATCGGCAGCAGTAGGCGATCGTCATACTGGCGTTTCAGGCCGTCGATGATAATTTGCTGGGCAGTATCATGATCGTCACATTCAATAAGATGTTCCGCCATTGCCACCTGCAACGCTACCTGATGACGCGTTTTCCGGCTTTGGTTTTTCCACCAGTTACGCAAACCTTCACTACCGTTATCGGCACGCGCCTGATCCATCAGGCCAATCCATGCCTGTTGTTCCAGCATTGCACGATGTTCTTCATCACCAACATGGGCTTTCGCCATTGATGGGATGATATCCAGCAGAGAACTCCATGCCCCTGTGCGGATATACGCCTGTTCCGCCAGACGTAATACTTCAGGATGGCGTGGCGTAACTTCCAGCAGCTTATCCACGCCGTGGCGTGCAGCATGGTTTTCATTACGGGCCAGTTGCAGACGTACACGGGTGATTTCTACCGGAATGGTGTCATTGCCGGCCAGCTCCGCTGCGCGTTCCAGATGTTGGTTGGCGCGTGCTTCATCACCACGTTGTTGCGCGGCTTCGGCAGCCAGTAGATAGTTCACCACCGGTTGTTCAGCGTGATCGGCATTTTTCGCCATCAGCTTTTCAACTTGCTGATAATCACCTTCCGCCAGTTTCAGCAGCGCCTGTTCGGTCTGCTTACGCGCACGGCGACGCTTACGTCCGACAAACCATCCACGGGTGTGCGCGCCAGTGCGGAAGATCCGCCGCAGTAGCCACTCAATGGCAAACAGCACTACCATCGCCAGAATCAATATGATCGCCAGGCCCGTGACGCTGGTTTCGATATTGTAGTTGTCGGTCTGGATCAGCACATAACCCTGATGACCGGCAATCATCGGGCCAACCACTATCCCCGCAATCAGCAAAACAAAGAGTAATAACACTTTTAGCATGGTTATTCTCCTTGCGGCGCGGCTGCCGGAGTATCACCTTGCGGTGCAGGTGCAGGTGCAGGTGCAGGTGCAGGTGCAGGTGCAGGTGCAGGTTTAGCTTCCGTTGTCCCCGCTGCCGGTTGTGCCAGCAGGTTACGCACGCGAGTCTGCATCAGTTTTTCCAGCATCGCCTGGCTTTGCAGGGTTTCCGGAAGATCCATCGAGATATTTTGCTGGCTTAACTGGTCCACCTCGTCGAGGAACGCTTTGGTGGTGGCATCATCAGTATCGTAGTAAGCACGTACCCAGGTGGAGACGTTCTCCAGCGCCTGGCGATAAGTCTCTTCCTGATGACGCGGTACAGCTTGTGCTGCGACCAGCAGGCGAGAGCGAATATTTTCGCGCAGATAGATATCCTGATTTGGCGCTAACAGCGGTACGGCGGTGTCATCACGACGGCGAATCGTAATGAAGTTGTCCATAAAGTTCTGCCAGCTTTTTTGCAGATTGATACGCCATTCGCTGATGGAACTGGAAAGCTCTTCACCGTCTGAATCCATCGGCGAACCATCGCTGTCATTATCGGCCAGACGCAGGTTATCTACCTGATTTGAAAGCTGATTAAGCTTAAGGATGATGCCGTCATAATCCACCTGCGATACTGCAGAAAGGCTGGCGATATCATCGGTAATTGCCCGACGAACGGTAATCAGACTCGGGTCATTCATATCCGCCAGGCTGGCGTCTGCACTTTTCAGCAACGCTGCAGAGGTCGTGACGTCCTGATCGCTCCACAGCTTCCGTCCGGCGAGTTTCACCAGAAAATCGGCCTGAGCCAGCAGCCAGGTTTTAGCATCGCTGCCGGAAATGGTGGCGATCTTTTGTTGGACTTCATCCAACTGTTTTGCCAGCGTTTCTTGCTGACGATTCGCCTGCTTAAGCTGCGCAGCTTGTTGCTTAATAATGCCTTCCAGCTCGGCTTTTTGGCTCTCCTGGGCTTTTTGCAATGCCGTCAGTTGGTTAGCCAGGGCATCGCTGGTGGCGGTCTGATTGACGGCCTGTTGTTTACCCCAGCCATACAAACCGACACCCGCCGCCAGAGCAATAGCGATAGCCACCGCGCTGAGAATCAATGCAGTATTGTTCTTACTCTTTTTTTCTGTTGCGACAGGTTGTGACGTGGTGTCCACGGCCTCCCTGGTCTCTTCAACCACGGCGGAGGTTTTTTCTTGTTCCGTCATTATGGCTTCCTGTTATGAGAGTTATTGTAATGCCCGTAAAAGCGCATCGTTGTCAGCGTTATCGGCGACCTTAATGTCTTGCCAGCCCAGTTCCCGGGCGAGTTTCGCCAAACGCTCACTGACGACCAATAGTCGACAGTGTAGTAACCAGTGCTCACGATACCATTGTGGGATCAGCGACCAGAGTTGCTGCAACATTTCACCGCTGGTAACAACGACCATCGTCACCTCGCGGGATTGCCAGCGCATCGCTTCTTCTGCACCATCGTAATGGATTGCGCATCGTTGATAACATTCACAAAAAGTGACCTCAGCACCGCGCACCGTCAGGGTATCCCCAATTAGCTCACGACCGCCATTGCCACGTAATATCAGCGCACGTTTGCCCGCAATATTTTGTAATTCAGGTAATTGTAGCAAGACTTCGCTGATTTCCCGATCCTGTGGGTAGAGAATCTTCTGTCCGCTTACGGTATGTAGCGCCAGTGCGGTGGTGCTGTCCAGTTGCGAGTATAATCAGGTAGTCGGGGCCATTTAACCACCGGGCATGCAGCTGTGATCGGCAACTACTGTGTGTTGCGAGAGGGCAAACAACAGATCGGCTCCTGAGCGCCTGCCAGTTGATGGGCAAGTCGCGGTTATTGTTTACCGGAGAAATGATCAGCGGAAAATGCGAGGCGACCTGCCCCAGTGTGCGCAGATGCTGACTAACCTCTCCAGCGGGAGACGGGCGGGTGACAAGGATACTCACGCCGGGGCGCCTCCCGTGACAGACTTCAGCGCAGGATCCCGCGCGCGCCGTTATTCAGTAGCTCTTCTGCCAGCGTATCCCATCGCTTCGGCATTTTCGCGGCGCACCGCGGCGTTCACCGCGAATAATCTGCGCAACCGTCCGGCGCGCCGACCAGCGCACGCAGCCACTTCACGATCAATAAGCTTGGCGTAGCTACCAACGGCACCTGACATCCGCCTTCAGAGCTGGTATTCATGGCGCGTTCTGCGGGTACGCGCAGTGCAGTTTCGTGGTGATCTGCGCGGAAAGCAGCTCGCGAGTGCGTGCATCATCAAGGCGGCATTCAGGGACCGACCGCACCTTGCCCTACCGCCGGAAGAGAAATTCGGCCTGCAAACGTGCGCGAATACGTGACTCCAGACTAACGCTTTAGTCCGGCTACGCAAGAATGATGGCATCGGCACTCCGCCGTTATCTAGTTTGCTCAGGCGAGTGCCGACGTTGCCGCGCAGGGAGCGGATAATCAGATCCGGGGCGGCGTTTAGCGCAGTCGGCACTGGCGACGTAAACTGGACGTCCCGACGACAGCGCCGGCCGGTACGCATCCAGACTGTCATAATTATTGGACACAAGCTACCGCGAGGATTTCACGCCACAAATAGTGACCAACCCCAGACCTTGCGGGAATTCTAAATGTCATCTTTCATTGATGTACGGCCATATCGGCGCGATTCTCCAGGAGCGCGACTTCACCTTTTAGAAATAGCCTTTTCCGCCTGACTTTCGCCAGCGGCGTATCAAGAATTACATCGCCGCGCGTCACCATCGGTACCAGTTACGATGAGGCCGGACGGCTCGCCATCAACTTGTCTTTGACATAGTGTGCCTGCCAGAGTGCAAGTGGGCTTTGGCGTGTGGCAGTTAAAACATTGTCTAACATGCTGTTACCG
The DNA here is from genome assembly GCA_048288465.1 of Shigella flexneri. GTDB lineage: Bacteria > Pseudomonadota > Gammaproteobacteria > Enterobacterales > Enterobacteriaceae > Enterobacter > Enterobacter flexneri_B. The sequence continues at coordinate 3,890,716 of CP182556.1, forward strand.
TCATTATCATCCGTGGTCCATCCTAACATCCTTGCCAGAGTGATGTCAGTGTTGTGGTGAAACGAGACGCCTGCGCAAACCGTAAAATGAGGTCTGGCAGCGGATCTGACAGGCGTTTCACGCCGTCGTAATAAGGAATTTACAGAGGTTAAACGGCGCCACACTTGTATGTAGCGCATCTTCTTTACGGTCAATTCAGCAAGGTGTTAAATCATTACGTCTTGAGACGATTTTTTGTTGTGAAACTAAAAAAACCAGGCGCGCAAAAAGTGGTAACGGTTACCTTTGACATACGAAATATCCCGATGCCGGCGTGTTACCGTTGATGTTGGCGGCAATCAGAGTCGATGACGGGTAGCAAATTTAGGCGATACGTCTTGTACCTTGATATTGAGACTCTGAAACAGAGACGGATGCCATAAATCAATTGCGTGTGGATTGCGCGCTCGCCGCGACGGGGCCTGCATTCCAACAGGTCTACAGTCTACTGCCGACATTGTTGCACTATCACCATCCGCTAATGCCGGGTTACCTTGATGGTAACGTTCCCAAAGGCATTTGCCTTTACACGCCTGATGAAACTCAACGCCACTACCTGAACGAGCTTGAACTGTATCGTGGAATGTCAGTACAGGATCCACCGAAAGGTGAGCTTCCAATTACTGGTGTATACACCATGGGCAGCACCTCGTCCGTAGGGCAAAGTTGTTCCTCTGACCTGGATATCTGGGTCTGTCATCAATCCTGGCTCGATAGCGAAGAGCGCCAGTTACTACAACGTAAATGCAGCCTGCTGGAAAGCTGGGCCGCCTCGCTGGGTGTGGAAGTCAGCTTCTTCCTGATTGATGAAAACCGCTTCCGTCATAATGAAAGCGGCAGCCTGGGGGGCGAAGATTGTGGCTCCACCCAGCATATACTGCTGCTTGACGAATTTTATCGTACTGCCGTGCGTCTCGCCGGTAAGCGTATTCTGTGGAATATGGTGCCGTGCGACGAAGAAGAGCATTACGACGACTATGTGATGACGCTTTACGCGCAGGGCGTGCTGACGCCAAATGAATGGCTGGATCTCGGTGGCTTAAGCTCGCTTTCTGCTGAAGAGTACTTTGGTGCCAGCCTTTGGCAGCTCTACAAGAGTATCGATTCCCCATACAAAGCGGTGCTGAAAACACTGCTGCTGGAAGCCTATTCCTGGGAATACCCGAACCCACGTCTGCTGGCGAAAGATATCAAACAGCGTTTGCACGACGGCGAGATTGTATCGTTTGGCCTCGATCCATACTGCATGATGCTGGAGCGTGTTACTGAATACCTGACGGCGATTGAAGATTTCACCCGTCTGGATTTAGTACGTCGCTGCTTCTATTTAAAAGTGTGCGAAAAACTCAGCCGTGAACGCGCCTGTGTAGGCTGGCGTCGCGCAGTGTTGAGCCAGTTAGTGAGCGAGTGGGGTTGGGACGAAGCTCGTCTGGCAATGCTCGATAACCGTGCTAACTGGAAGATTGATCAGGTGCGTGAGGCGCACAACGAGCTGCTCGACGCGATGATGCAGAGCTACCGTAATCTGATCCGCTTTGCGCGTCGCAATAACCTTAGCGTCTCCGCCAGTCCGCAGGATATCGGCGTACTGACGCGTAAACTGTATGCCGCGTTTGAAGCATTGCCAGGTAAAGTGACGCTGGTAAACCCGCAGATTTCACCCGATCTCTCGGAACCGAATCTGACCTTTATTTATGTGCCGCCGGGCCGGGCTAACCGTTCAGGTTGGTATCTGTATAACCGCGCGCCAAATATTGAGTCGATCATCAGCCATCAGCCGCTGGAATATAACCGTTACCTGAATAAACTGGTGGCGTGGGCATGGTTTAACGGCCTGCTGACCTCGCGCACCCGTTTGTATATTAAAGGTAACGGCATTGTCGATTTGCCTAAGTTGCAGGAGATGGTCGCCGACGTGTCGCACCATTTCCCGCTGCGCTTACCTGCACCGACACCGAAGGCGCTCTACAGCCCGTGTGAGATTCGCCATCTGGCGATTATCGTTAACCTGGAATATGACCCGACAGCTGCGTTCCGCAATCAGGTGGTGCATTTTGATTTCCGTAAGCTGGATGTCTTCAGCTTTGGCGAGAATCAAAATTGCCTGGTAGGTAGCGTTGACCTGCTGTACCGCAACTCGTGGAACGAAGTGCGTACGCTGCACTTCAACGGCGAGCAATCCATGATTCCAAGCCGACTTATTCTCGGGAATGCATCAGGACGCCGCACCGCCAGATAGCGTGAGCTCTTCCGTCATAGCCAGCATCTGCGCGGCTTAATCCGTACTCGCGTGGAGCAACTGGTTTCTGAGGTGATTGAACTGCGCCTTCCAGCACCTGCCAGGAAACCGGGCGTTTCAGGCGCTGCGCGTTTCTGGTCAAACCTGGGGTTGTTCTTCGAACGCCGAATGTATCGGTACAAAACTGCAAAACGCCATCGAGTTTATGCGCCATTCGCATAACAAACTGCACGGCTTGTCAGTGCAGGTTGAACCAATCACGTCAAATTACCGGCGGTGGTGGACGGCTTTGCCAGCGAAGGGATGATCCAGTTCTTTTTCCAGAAATGCAAGACGAGAATGGCTTTATCAACAATCCGACTAAGCAACCGGGTCGAGGCGATCACCACTGCGAAGGCAGCAAAGAGGAACTGGTGCGTGACGTTAAGTTGCTTCACGGTCATCGCACGACCGCTTCACCTACGGCTCTAAGCTTCATCAACTTCAACCTGCCGCAGTTTATCAGATTGTGAAGGTTGATGGTCGCGAACAGGTGATTCCGTTCCTGAACCAAATCTATCGGCAACATGCCGCCCGCCAATCAGGATTACGATACGCCGCGATTACAGCAGGTTTTCGTGATGAGCGTGCCGGAAGCCAGGCCATCCGGCATGGACCCTTAGCCGGAAGTCGTACTGTTTCACCCGCTCGCCGTGTTCGCCGCCTGTTCCAGCAAATCCCAGAAGGTTTTGCCGCCGCGATTACAAATCCACTTATCGCCTTTCAGGTCAAAAACCGGAGCCGCCCTGTTTGGTTGCCAGCCAGCACCCGGTGAGCGGCTCCTGTGGTTGATAATGATTTTGCTGCCATTCTAAAAGGTAATGGTCAGTACGCCGCCGTTGATTTGCAGTCGATATCGCTGTCGCCATCCGAGCTGTCCAGGTGTTCTTCAATGGTGAGCCAGAGTTGATCAGCCGTGATGGTTCACTGTCGTTCATTGTTGTATCCTGTTTTTAGCGATGCGCAGTATAGCGGCATGGGGTCAGGGCTTCAAAGTTTGCACCTCTGCGGCTGTGTTCCGCACGATCATCTGTCACCGGATAATGATGTTCTCTGTGTAGCGACTTTGTTCTTCATTAGGGCGCAGTTACACCACGTCTTTCCCGTTTCTGGTAAAGATTATGATCAGAGTTTACCGAAGCCAGCATCCTCACGCCTACGTTGAACTCAAAAAAAGACAACAAACAAACCACATTGCGATAGTGCATAAAGCCAACCCCTGGCGAGGTGACGATTACGTAAACTACCAGCAAACAACATCCTCACGTGTAAGCGTTATACTCGCAGCATTTCCTCACTTTTCAGACTTCATAAAGAATCGTGAACGAGTTGCTTTTACGCCTTCTCCTGCGATGATAGAAAGCAGAAAGCGATGAACTTTACAGCAATTCCATAATGAAAAAACGGTGTTGAAGGCACTCCACCCATTACTTACCTCTTCAGCCTGACGGGCTGCGGTCGAAGGTTCGTCTCATCTCCCGCCAGCAGATAAAAACGCACCGCCGCCGACCAAACCGTAGAGACGCAACGCAATCCACGGTGCCGGATAAAAACGATCGCGCCACTGGCGATGGCTCATCCAGCTAATTACTAAAAATCAGTTTCTGTACCCGCGCGATTGGAGTAAATGATGGAGCTCCAAATGCATGGCCTTGGCAACGATTTTTATGGTCGTCACGTGGTACGCAGTACGTCTTTTTTTCACCGGAGCTGATCCGTCGCCTGGCTTATTCGCACCTGGGGGTAGGGTTTTATCACTTGCCCGTTGATGCCTTATTATTCCTGATGGATTTTCACTATCGCATTTTCAATGCTGATGGCAGTGAAGTGGCGCAGTGCGGTACGTGCGCGCTGCTTTGCCCGTTTTGTGCGTCTGAAAGGACTGACCAATAAGCGTGATATCCGCGTCAGCACCGCCAACGGGCGGATGGTTCTTACCGTCACCGATGATGATTTGGTCCGCGTAAATATGGGCGAACCCAACTTCGAACCTTCCCCGGTGCCATTTCGCGCTAACAAAGCGGAAAAGACCTGTATTATGCGCGCCACCGAGCAGACAATCTTATGCGGCGTAGTGTCGATCGGAAATCCACATTGCGTGATTCAGGTCGATGATGTCGATACCGCGGCGGTACAAACGCTTGGTCCTGTCTGGAAAGCCACGAGCGTTTCCGGAGCGCGCCAATATCGGTTTTATGCAAGTGGTTAAGCGCCAGCATATCGTTTACGCGTTTATGAGCGTGGGGCAGGGGGAACGCAGGCCTGCGGCAGCGGCGCGTGTGCGGCGGTTGCAGTAGGGATTTAGAAGGCTGCTGGCCGAAGAAGTACGCGTGGAACTCCCCGGCGGTGGTCTTGGTTCGCTGGAAAGGCCGGTCACCCGTTATATATGACTGGCCCGGCGGTACATGTGTTCGACGGATTTATTCATCTATGAAGCGACCAGGGGAGAACTGCAGGAAAAACCCACGGAGCTTGATGACCGGGCGGTTGTCGATTATCTGATTAAAAATCCTGAGTTTTTTATCCGTAATGCGCGCGCAGTAGAAGCGATAGGTGTGCCGCATCCGGTATGCGGCACCGTTTCGTTGGTCGAGTGGCACATGGCCGCGCACGTAATCATATTCATGTTCTGGAAGAGAACATGGCGCTGTTGATGGAACAGGCTATCGCCAACGAAGGCCTGTTTTATCGCCTACTCTACCTGCAGCGCAGTCTTCACCGCCGCCAGCAGTCTCGACGATATGCTGATGCGCTTTCACCGCTGGGCGCGCGATCGGCCTGGCAGGTGCGAGTCTGCGCCTGTTTCCGGGATCGCTGGCGCTTAGGTGCGCCGTCGAACCGACACTCATCTGGCATTAAGCCGGTCAGTCTTTCGAACCGCTGCGTATTTCAGCGTTTGGGGCGAGCAGCACTATCTTCGGCCGCTTAACGGACCAGAGCTGCTGGTGGTGCTACCGGAAGCGAAAGCGGTGGGATCGGTGGCTATGTCGATGCTGGGAAGCGATGCTGATTTGGGTGTCGTGCTGTTTACCAGTCGCGATGCCAGTCACTATCAACAAGGGCAGGGAACGCAGTTACTTCATGAAGTGCGGTGATGTTGCCGGAGCTTCTGGAGCGTTGGATTAAACGCGTATGACCGATTTACACACCGATGTAGAACGCTACCTACGTTATCTGAGCGTGGAGCGCAGCTTAAGCCCGATAACCCTGCTTAACTACCAGCGTCAGCTTGAGGCGATGATCAATTTTGCCAGCGAAAACGGCCTGCAAAGCTGGCAACAATGCGATGCAGCAATGGTACGCAATTTTGCTGTACGCAGTCGCCGTAAAGGGCTGGGAGCAGCAAGTCTGGCGTTACGGCTTTCTGCGCTACGTAGCTTTTTTGACTGGCTGGTCAGCCAGAACGAACTCAAGACAACCCGGCGAAAGGTGTTCGGCACCGAAAGCGCCGCGTCATTTGCCGAAAAATATCGACGTCGACGATATGAATTGGCTGCTGGACATATGATATCAACGATTCCCCTCGCCGTGCGCGACCGGGCAATGCTGGAAGTGATGTACGCGCGGGCCTGCGTCTTCCGAACTGGTGGGCTCGATATCAAACACCTCGACCCTGGAGTCCGGCGAAGTGTGGGTGATGGGGAAAGGCAGCAAAGAGCGCCGCCTGCCGATCGGTCGCGACGTTGTGGCGTGGATTGAGCACTGGCTTGATTTGCGCGACCTGTTCGGTAGCGAAGACGACGCGCTTTTTCTGTGAAACTCGGCAAGCGTATCTCCGCGCGTAATGTGCAGAGACGCTTTGCCGAATGGGGCATAAAACAAGGGCCGAATAATCACGTTCACCGCATAAATTACGTCACTCGTTCGCTACGCATACGCTGGAGTGAGCCGGCGATCTTCGTGGTGTGCAGGAGCTGCTGGGTCATGCCAACCTCTCCACCACGCAAATCTATACTCATCTTGATTTTCAACACCTTGCCTCGGTGCACGATGGGGCGCATCCACGCGCCAAACGGGGAAATAATCCGGTTTTACCGGCCTTTGGGGCGCATCTCGGCGCTCACCTTTGACCTGGATGATACCCTTTACGATAACCGTCCAGTGATTTGCGCACCGAGCGAGAGGCGCTTACCTTTGCGCAAAATTATCATCCGGCGCTGCGCAGCTTCCAGGGTGAAGATCTGCAACGCTGCGCCACGGTACGGGAGACGGAACCCAAGATTTATCACGACGTGACGCGCTGGCGTTTTGGTTCGATTGAACAGCGATGCTCGAGCGCCGGGCTGAGTGCCGAAGAAGCCAGTGCCGGCGCACACGCGAGCGATGATACGACTTTTGCCAAATGGCGCAGCCGAATGACGTCCCGCAGCAAACCCACGACACCTTTAAAACAGCTGGCGAAGGAATGGCCGCTGGTGGCGATCACCAACGGTAACGCCCAGCCGGAGCTGTTACGTTGATCTTTTGAGTTTGTGCTGCGCGCTGGCCCGCGCGGGCACTCGAAACCGTTCAGCGATATGTACTTTCTCAGGCAGCTAGAAGTCAACGTGCCAATCGGCGAGATCTTACATGTTGGACGATGTCACCACTGACGTGGGTAGGGCAATTGCATGGGAATTGCAGCTTATTCGGAATCAGCCCGGAAAATGGGGATACTTGATGCAAACCTGGGACAGCCGTTTACTGCCACATCTGGAAATTTACCGGTTGGCATCTCTGACCTCGCTGATATAATCAGCAAATTATCTATGTATTGCCAGCTTTTTGGCGGAGGGCGTTGCGCTTCTCCGCCAACACTGGTACGCGGCGGTGCCCAATGGACGTTTCTTACCTGCTCGACAGCCTTAATGACAAACAGCGCGAAGCGGTGGCCAGCGCCACACGAGCAACCTTCTGGTGCTGGCGGGCAGTGGTAAGACACGCGTACTGGTGCGTCGTCTCGCCGCCGGCTGATGAGCATGGAAAACTGCTCGCCATACTCGATTATGGCGGTGACGTTACCAACAAAGCGGCGGCGGAATGCGTCGTGGTCTCGGGCAACTGATGGGCACCAGCAGGGCGGTGTGTGGATCAGCACCTTCCACGGGCTGGCGCACCGCCTGTGCGTGCGCACCATATGGACGCCGATCTGCCGCCAGATTTCCGAATCCTAGACAGTGAAGACCAGCTACGCCTGCTTAAGCGTCTGATCAAGGCGATGAACCTCGACGAGAAGCAGTGGCCGCCACGCCAGGCAATGTGGTACATCAACAGCCGGAAAGATGAAGGCCTGCGTCCGCGCATCATCTCGAAGCTTTACGGTAATCCGGTGGAGCAGGCACGGGCAGAGGTCTATCAGGCGTATCAGGAAGCGTGCGGGGATGGCGCGGGTCTGGTGGACTTCGCCGAGCTGCTGCTGCGCGCTCACGAGTTGTGGCTTAACGGGCATATCCTGCAACACTACCGCGAACGTTTTACCAATATACGCGTAGACGAGTTCCAGGATACCGGACGACGTTCAGTACGCGTCGATCCGCCTGTGGCGGGCGATACCGGCAAAGTGATGATCCTGGCGATCACGACCAGTCGATCTCCGGCTCACGCGGGCGCGGGTCCAAGAAGTGTCAAGCGTTTCCTCAATGATTTCCCCGGTGCTGAAACTCCGTTCTGGAGCAGAACTACCGCTCTACCAGCAATCCTGTGAGCGCCCTAACGCCCTGATTGATGAACCGACAATGGGCGTGTAGACGAGCAGCTGATCGACCGCATCCGGCGCGGATCGCTGATGTGATTTCCCTCTATTGCGCTTTTAACGAACTCGACGAAGCGCGTTTGCTGGTTAATCGCATCAAAACCTGAGCATCCCAACAGGCGGGGCGCTTGCCGAGTGCGCCATTCTCTACCGCAGTAACGCCCAGTCGCGTGTGCTGGAAGCAGCACTGTTGCAGGCGAGTGTGTTCTCATCATATTACGGCGGGATGCGCTTCTTCGAACGCAGGAAATCGAAGATGCGCTCTCGTATCTGCGCTGATTGCCATCGCCAGAACGACGACGCGGCCTTTGAGCGCGTAGTGAATACACCAACGCGGGGTCCTGGTAGTCGGACACTGGACGTGGTACGTCAGACATAGCGCGATCGCCAGTTAACACTCTGGCAGGCATGCGTGACTGCTTGCAAAAGCCCTCGCCGGACGTGCTGCCAGCGCCTTACAGCGGTTTATGGAACTGATCGAGCGCCTAGCGCAGGAAACTGCCGATATCCCGCTGCATGTACAGACTGACCGGGTTAATTGTCAAAACTCCGGCCTGCGTACCATGTATGGCGGAAGAGCGAAGAAGAGGTGAGACCGTATCGAAAACTTAAGAGGAACTGGGTGACCGCAACGCGCCAGTTGGGCTCAACGAAGAAGACGAAGATTTAATGCCGCTGCAGGCATCCTCTCCCATGCGGCACTGGAAGCAGGTGAAGGGCAGGCGGATACCTGGCAGGATCGGATCCATGTGGTAGACACTAGTCCTCGGGCAAAGGCGTCGAGGCACTGCAGGTGTTTATCGTTGGTATGGAAGAGGGCATGTTTCCCAGCCAGATGTCAGGGCTGGATGAAGGCGGGCATCTGGAAGCAGAACGCCCATGGCCTACGTTGGCGTAACCCGCGCGGAGATGCAGAAACTGACGCTGACCTACGCGGAAACCCGCCGTCTGTATGGTAAAGAGGTTTACCATCGCCCGTCACGCTTTATCGGCGAGCTGCCGGAAGAGTGTGTCGAAGAGGTGCGCCTGCGCGCCACGGTAGCTGCCGCCGGGTCAGCCATCGGCCGGGATGGGTACGCCGATGACGTGGGGCCGACGGCGCCTTGCTGGCGCTGGGCCAGCACCTGCACCACGTCTCAGTTTGGTGAAGGCACCAGTGTCAATATGGAAGGCGGCGGTGGCGTCGGCGTTCGCCGGTGGCATTTCTCCGGCCAGGGTATTGAATGGCTGGTGGCGGCATACGCCCGGCTGGAGTGGGTGTGGGCAACATTACCGGATGCGGTGCTGCGCACCTTCTTGGCCTCAAAAATCACTCATATTCAATAAATTGCAACGTCATGTTGTCTGCCGGATGCGCGCATACGCCGCATCCAGCATGTGCGCCGTGTAGTATCTGACACAAAACTATCGTTTTAACCTTTCCGCTCGACGGAAATCATGGTGACGAAAAAGGATAGCGTTCCCACGGGATTTGTCCCGCCTTTCATATACATATGTGAAATGGTACCATCAAGATAAAGCAGCTGCTCAACGTTCAGTTTCGCTTTGGCATAACAGGCAAAATCATAAACTTGTCGCCTGCTGGCTGGAACAAAACCCCGGCATTGCCAGTGTTCTAATTACCAACACCGTTACAGAATTTTACGTGAGGCGACGTTGGGATGAATCCGCGGATTAATTACACCGTTTTCCATAGACATTGGCCCTGACTGCACCGCAAACTGAATATCTTTACTGGCTTTGAAAGCATCAGACGAACGATGCCGACTTTTGTCTCCCACGATTTATATAAACGCACCGCCAGGACGGATCAAGAAATTCCCTTCACCTGAAGCGAGATTTAACGCCACCTTCTGCTGACCGTTTTCGATGTACAAACCGACGGCGCATAGCTTTCATCATCCATGCCGCCGTTTCATCGCCATCTGCACCTGACCCTGACTCGTTAATATCCGCCAGCAGGAGCATGTAACGTTCCCCACGCTTCGCCATTGGCTTTTTCCAGTACATTTTGAACCGCTCTGTTCTTCTGATTAACGGTATACGCCTGTACGGTCAGCATTCGATCTGAGAGTGCGCAATCATCAGCGGCAACAGCAAACAAGGAATGGCGTGAGGCAGAAAAATTGGTTTGAGATTCAAGAGTAATAAGTCCTTTACAATGAGTGGCTGATACGCCATTATAGGTCACTGGATCTTGAATTTTTTTATCCTGTTAGCGCACTCTGACGAGTACCAAAAAGCCCGAAGTTCAACTATTCTTCTGTATGGTCTTCTGTTCGTGTTGACGGCAAAATTTTGCTGGCGTAACGTGCGCGCACAATCACTCTAAGAGGACGTCGCCTTGGACACACCCAGTAAATCAGTCACTATCCTGTAAGATCGGATCAACTCCTCGGCTATCCCTTTTTGCTGATAGCCTTAGCGGTTGTCAGCGACCTCAATTTTTCCGTCGCGCTGCGTCAGGCTGTTTAATGGTCTGAAACCCAATTTGTTTCTGTGTGCCCACCGAACTGTTGCCAATATTTAAGCATTGGGAGTCCCGGTCATGCTCAGCGCATTTCAACTGGAAAATAACCGACTGACCCGGCTGGAAAATAGAAAAGTCACAAACCCTTGTAAATGCAGTATGGATTGATTCTTGTCGAACCGGACGACGACGAGCGACTGCGCGTACAATCTGAACTTGGCCAGAGCCTGGCTGCCGCGCGCAACTGGAAAACATCGGAGCATCGGCACGTTTCTTTGAAGACGACGACGGCCTGCATATTCACTCCTTCTTCTTCTTTGAAGATGCGGAAGATCACGCCGGTAACTCCACTGTCGCATTTACCATCCGTGATCGTCGTCTGTTTACTCTGCGTGAGCGTGAACTGCCCGCTTTTCGTCTGTTCGTATGCGTGCCGGTAGCCAGTCGATGGTAGACGGTAACGCCTACGAGTTGCTGCTCGATTTGTCGAAACCAAAATCGAACAGTTGGCAGATGAAATGAAAATATGTATAGCGACCTGGAGCAGTTCAGCCGGGTGATTATGGAAGGGCATCAGGGCGATGGTACGACGAGCGCTGTCCACTCTGGCGGAACTGGAAGATATCGGCTGGAAGTTCGCCTGTGTCTGATGGATACCCAGCGCGCGCTCAACTTGGCCGGTGCGTAAAGCACGTTTACCGGGTGGGCAACTGGAGCAGGCGCGTGAAATCCTGCGAGATATCGAATCCCGCCCGCATAACGATCCCGTTCCAGAAGGTGAACTTCCTGATGCAGGCGGCAATGGGTTTTATCAACATCAGCAGAACCGCATCATCAAAATCTTCTGGTGGAATCCGTGGTATTCCTGCCGCCAACGCTCGTTGCTTCCAGCTATGGCATGAACTTTGAGTTTATGCCAGAGTTGAAGTGGGGCTTCGGCTACCCTGGTGCGATTATCTTTATGATCCTCGCCGGCCTGGCACCGTATCTGTACTTTAAGCGCAAGAACTGGCTGTAAAAAGCAGGCGGTGGCTTAGCTTGGCTAAGCCACCTGTATTCAAAGGTTCCGGGTATTTAACCCTTTTACCTCTTTCTCATAAAACCATTTGTTCGTGTTAACAGCAACATAGGCTGCTACGGCAATGCCCAGAATGTTAACGCCAATTAGTGCACCAACAAATAGAGATAGAATACCAAGTAATAGAACTATAATTGCTTTTTTCATGACCCAAGGACACAAGTAGATATCCAGTAGCAGAAGAAGCAGTGAATTATTTGAATCGTTAAGCGTTGTCTTACTTTTAATGTCTTAAATGCTGCTTATATTCTGGTGTTGCCCCCCAGAATCCAGGAAAAACCGATGTTGATCATAAAAATTAAATCGGTATTTCCATTTTTCACTTAATGAACCATCGTTCATATATTCCTTACTCATAAATACTCCATAACTATTGTTTTGATGAATCAGTAGGTGCAAGCATTAGCATGCTGGAAGTGGAAAAATAACAAATCAAAAAATAATCGAACCATTGCCTGAACAGGCAAAATCTTCGGCTATCATTGTGATGATAGAGATGTATATACTGCTAATGTACCAAAAACATAGTTTTTATATCGATGAAAACCACTATCACGGAGTGGCTGGGATTCATGATGATGAACGAGATAATCGAGTACGATGGTAGACTATAACAAGAAAGCCTGCTTCTCCATCGTTAAAAAAGATAATAAGAAAAGGCAAAAATGAAATTTATTAAAATAAATGAAAATATATAACGACGTCTGGAAATTCTTACCGTTAGATGTTGGGATAAATATTCGTAACAGGACTCTTACATCCTTGTATCAGTCTCCGGTGACATGGCAATATGCCACTCTCATGCGAGAGTCGGCATATTTTTTCAGAATAGATTCAGTTTTTATTTGGACGTTGTACGCTGCGTATAAATCGCATCCATCACAAAAATTGCCAGCGCCACCCAAATAAAGGCGAAGGTCACCATCTTATCTGGCACCGGTTTTTCACGATAAAACGTCACAGCCAGCAGCAACATCAGCGTCGGGCCAGTTTTCTGAAAAAAGCCTAACGTTGAGAGACGCAGGCGTGGCAGCCGCAGGGAACAGAATAGCGGTACATTAGTGACAATACCGGCGGTGATCAGCAGTAAATTCAGCGAAATGGGGTTTTGCCCCATATGGCTGGTTGAGCTGTCGGCAATAGCAAGACAGGTAAATTGCCGCCACGGGCAGCAACCACAGGGTTTCAATTGACATGCCGGTTTGCGCTTCAACGGCGATCTTCTTGCTTTCCCAGACGTGTAGAAGGCAACATCTAAAGGCCAGTCCCATCGCGATAGAGGAGCGGGAAGGAACCACAGCTCGATCATCACGCCACTTATCGCCGAGAATGACCGCCAGCCATTGCATCCGGCGGAATCGCTTGCCGAGCAAGAGTATCCCCAGCAAATGTTCACCACCGGGTTAAAAAGTAACCAAGGCGACGCTTCCAGCATATGGTGATTGTTCACCGCCCAGATAAACAGTAGCCAGATGCCACCAATCAGCACGGCAGAGACTTGCCAGCATAGAAATTTTCTGTGGCGTCTGAATCAGTGTTTTTAAATAGGACCACTGGCGGCAAATGCTCATCAGCACCACCATAAAAGAAAACGACCAATCACGCGATGCGTTAGGATTTCATCGGCGGGCACGTAGTAATTAGACTTGAAGGATGCTGGCGCTATACCCCAAGGAAAATAAGCAGCAGCGAGTCATACGCCTGCTGTGTTTGTTTTTGCATCCATCGGGAATACTTATTTTTAATTGGTAACATAGTTTACCTGCTTTTATGCTTCAACCTACCATATAGGTGGCGGTGGCATGGCAATATCAAGCTGTTCTTCATTGTGTAATTCAACGCGGGCGACGGCGACTTTATTGCCTGCACGCAACAGGCTACTGGTACAGTCCAACGCCCGCCCCTGCCTGGGCGCAGTCATACTCGACGCGAAGATGAATGGTCCCATCCGCGATAGCCGCTGGCGTAGTTCATCTTCACTGATGGTTTTGTGGCGGCCGCCAGGTACTTCCCACGCACACCAGACCGGCGGCGACATCCAGCGCCGACGGATGACTCCGCCGTGCAAAATGCTTTGCGCCCAGTTACCCACCATCATCGGCTGATTTTTTTTAAAGGCCAGCTGTGCGAATCTTTTTCGTAACGCTCCAGCTCCATCCCCAACCGCGGTTAAATGGCATGTGATAAACAAACATCTCACCCACTAATTTCAGGGCTTGTTCAGCGGTCAGTACGGCAGACATTTCATCCTTACACTTCATTGGTTAATGAAATGTTGATTTTATGCTTCTTTGTTGTTGGTTTCTACTTTAGGAAGGGGATAACTAACGGCTATGGAGTTAAAAATGTAAATAGCCCGCAGAAAAATATCACCTTATGGATTATTCGTTACGGAGACCACGACCGATGCGGACTCTGCAGGGCTGGTTGTTGCCGGTGTTTATGTTGCCTATGGCAGTATATGCACAAGAGGCAACGGTGAAGAGGTGCATGACGCGCCAGCGGTGCGTGGCGGTATTATCGCCAATATGCTGCAGGAGATAACAATCCGTTCACGCTCTATCCTTATGACACCAACTACCTCATCTACACCCAAACCAGCGATCCGAACCAAGAGCGATTGCCAGTTACGACTCGGCGGAAAATGCGCGTAAGGATCGAGTAAAGTCCAGTTGAGCCTGGCATTTCGCTGTGGCGTGGGATTTTAGGCCCGATTCGGTGTTGGGGGCGTCTTATACGCAAAACATCCTGGTGGAGCTGTCAGATAGCGAAGAGTCTTCACCGTTTCGTGAAACCCACTACGAACCGCATTGTTGCCTCGTTTTTGCGACCGATTACCGTTTTGCAGGTTCGACGCTGCGCGATGTGGAGATGGGGTATAACAGGTCTTACGGGCGTTCAGACCCGACCTCCCGCAGCTGGAACCGCCTTTATACTCGCCTGATGGCAGAAACGGAACCGGCTGGCAGAAGTGAAGCCGTGGTATGTGGTGGGTAATACTGACGATAACCCGGATATCACCGAATATAGGGTTACTACCAGCTTAAAATCGGCTATCACCTCGGTGATGCGGTGGTCAGTGCGCAAGGACAGTACAGCTGGAACACCGGCTACGGCGGCGCGGGATGGGCTTAACTGTCCCCATCACCAAACATGTGCGCCTTTATACCAGGTTTACAGCGGCTATGGCGAATCGCTCATCGACTATAACTTCGACCAGACCCGTGTCGGTGAGGAGTTATGCTAAACGACTTGTTTTGATGAACGGTTCAGTGGTTGGCAAATCTGGAACCCAGCGTCCAGGATTACCTCTCAGAGACTAAAGCATTGCCGTTTCTCGCGCAGGCGCTGAAATAGTGCTGTTTATTTTCAGGCAATCGGGGTAGTGTGGCGCAGGCGGAAGTGTTGAATCTCGAGTCCGGAGCTAGACAGGTTTTACAAGAAACCTTTGGCTACCGACAATTCCGGCCCGGCCAGGAAGAACTATCGACACTGTGCTTTCCGGTACCGATTGCCTGGTCGTCATGCCCACCGGTGGCGGAAAATCCTTTGCTATCAAATTCCTGCCTTATTGCTAACGGCCTTACCGTGGTTGTTTCCACCGCTGATTTCGTTGATGCAGGATCAGGTGGATCAACTGCAAGCCAACGGCGTGGCGGCGGCGTGCCTTACTTGACGCAAACCCGCGAACAGCAACTTGAAGTGATGACAGGCTGCCGCACCGGGCAAATTCCTTGCTTTATATCGCCCCGGAACGCCTGATGCCGGATAAGCTTCTTGAGCATTGGCGCACTGGAATCCGGTGTTATTAGCCGTTGATGAAGCGCACTGTATCTCCCAATGGGGCCACGATTTCCGCCGCAATATGCCGCGTGGTCAGTTGCGCCAGCCGTTCCCGACGCTGCCGTTTATGGCGCTGACCGCCACAGCCCTACGACACCACGCGCCAGGATATGGTGCGCCTGCTGGGGCTGACCATTTCCGCTGATTCAAATCAGCAGTTTGACCGTCCAAATATTCGCTACATGCTGATCGAGAAATTCAAACCGCTGGAATCAGTTGATGCGCTACGTGCAGGAACAGCGCGGTAAGTCCGGCATGATGTACTGCAACAGCCGGGCGAAAGTAGAAGACACCGCTGCGCGCCTGCAAAGCAAGGGTATTAGCGCGGCGGCCTATCATGCCGGCTGGAAAATAATGTCCGCGCCGACGTGCAGGAGAATTCCAGCGCGATGACCTGCAAATTGTGGTGGCGACGGTGGCGTTCGGCATGGGCATTCAATAAACCAAATGTTCGCTTCGTGGTCCACTTTGATATCCGCGCGATATTGAATCCTATTATCAGGAAACCGGTCGCGCCGGGCGTGATGGCCTGCCTGCGGAAGCGATGCTGTTTTACGATCCGGCTGATATGGCGTGGCTGCGCCGTTGTCTGGAAGAGAAGCCAGGGGCAGTTGCAGGATATCAGCGCCACGAACTCAATGCGATGGGCACGTTTGCCGAAGCGCAAACTTGCCGTCGTGGTATTGCTGAACTATTTTGGCGAAGGGCGTCAGGAGCCGTTGGAACTGCGATATCTCCTGAATTCGCCGAAACAGTACCACGGTTCAACCGATGCTTAGATTGCCCTTCCACCATTGGTCGTGTGAATGAGCGGTTTCGGATGGGTTATGTGGTGGAAGTGATTCGTGGTGCTAATAACCAGCGTATCCGCGACTATGGTCATGACAAACTGAAAGTCTATGGCATGGGCCGTGATAAAAGCCATGAACATTGGGTAAGCGTGATTCGTCAGCTGATTCACCTCGGCCTGGTGACGCAAAATATTGTCCCAGCATTGCCGCCCTACGACTGACAGCGCCCGCGCGCCCGGTGCTGCGCGGCAACTCTCTTCAACTTGCCGTGCCGCGTATCGTGGCGCTCAAACCGAAAGCGATGCAGAAATCGTTCGGCGGCAACTATGATCGCAAACTGTTCGCCAAATTACGCAAACTGCGTAAATCGATTGCCGATGAAGCAATGTCCCGCCGTAGGTGGTGTTTTAACGACGCAACCTCGATTGAGATGGCTGAACAGATGCCGATCACCGCCAGCGAAATGCTCAGCGTTAACGGCGTTTGGGATGCGCAAGCTGGAACGCTTTGGTAAACCGTTTATGGCGCTTATTGGTGCGCATGTGGACGGCGACGACGAAGAGTAGTCGAGCGGCATTAAAAGTGCCAGGATGAAGACTCCGGTAAACGTCTCCCCGGCCAGTCAAATGTATGTTGATGTTATCTCACCCGTCGCCATGGTGCATATTGTGGCGCTTATCAGCCCCGGTCCCGATTTCTTTTTCTGTCTCAGACCGCTGTAGTCGTTCCCGTAAAGAAGCGATGATGGGCGTGCTGGGCATACCTCGGTGTAATGGTTTCGGGCTGGATTGCGTTGCTTGGCCTGCATTTGATTATCGAAAAATGGCCTGGCTGCATACGCTGATTATGGTGGCGGTGGCCTGTATCTCTGCTGGATCGGTTACCAGATGCTACGCGGTGCACTGAAAAGAGGCTGTATCTGCGCCTGCACCACAGATTGAGCTGGCGAAAAGCGGGGGCAGTTTCCTGAAAGGTTTACTGACCAATCTCGCTAATCGAAAGCGATTATCTACTTTGGCTCGGTGTTCTCATTGTTTGTCGGTGATAACGTTGGCACTACCACGCACTGGGGCATTTTTGCGTGATCATTGTCGAAACACTGGCGTGGTTTACCGTCGTTGCAGCCTGTTTGCCCTGCCGCAAATGCGCCGTGGTTATCAACGTCTGGCGAAGTGGATTGATGGTTTTGCGTGGTGTCATTTGCCGGATTGGCATTCAGTTGATTATTTCGCGGTGATGCCAGACGCGTCTTCAGAGTAAGTCGGATAAGGCGTTTACGCCGCATCCGACATTATTTTTCACGCATGCCTCGCCGATGCTGACAGCGCTCCCACCAGCATAAACAACGAGCGAAAATCTGTTCAGCGCCTTCATCTGCTTTGGTCCTTTAATCCATGAGCAATCCGTTGAGCAAGGGTGGCGTAACCAATCATCACGATAATATCGACCACGATAGTGGTGACGCCGAGCACGATATACTGCATCAGTTGCGGCTGTTGCGGCATGATGAAGTGCGGAAATAGCGCCGCCAGAAACACAATACTTTTGGGATGGTGAGATTCACAAGACCTGCGCGCTGGAACAAATGTCGACCATTGAGTAGAGGCCAGCGATTTAAGATCAATTGCGCCAGCGGCGCGCCCCGTCTGTGTTCCAGCACCCAGATGGATGAGCCGCACCTGCCCACTTCAACACTTCAAACGCAATCACTGAGCGGGAAAATGGCGTTCCCCAACCCCACGCCAACCAGCACAATATGAATCGCCGTCCGGTCTGAAGCCCAGCAATAGACGCCACCGCGCCGCGATAAGCGTGGTTCAGCGAGGTGGTGATCGTGTTGATTGCACCAAGAAGCCTGGCGACAGGCTTAAAAATGATCGATCTGTCAGCAGGTAGGCAAACCACCATTCTAAGGTCATGATGAACTCCGGTGTGTCTATTTTTGTGCCACAATACGCTGTCGCAGCGTTGTGTCAGGCACGCTCAACGATTTTACGTGGTTTAAGAGGCAGATTACCGATGTTTCAGCAGCAAAAAGAGCTGGGAAACAGAGAAAACGCGTTTGCTGCTTTTACCATGGGACCAGCTGACTGATTTCTCGCTGGTCAGCGTGATGAAGCAGAGTTTACTGGTGTGGATGACCTTCCGGTGCACTTTGTCCGTTTTCGCGCACAGCACCATGACCAGGGTGGTGGTCGGTCTGCCGGGCGTATTGAGAGCTACGTAAAATATGCGGAACTGGCCTACGATTTGTTCCATTTGGGGTTGATGTCTTAATCATCGACCATCGCGGGCAGGGACGTTCCGGTCGCCTGTTAGCCAATCCGCATCTCGGGCATGTTAATCGCTTTAATGATTATGTTGATAATCTGGCGGCATTCTTCGCAACGCAGGAGGTCCAGCCCGGTCCGTGGCGTAAAATGCTATATACTGGCACATTCGATGGGCAGTGCAATGTCGCATTATTTTCTGCAACGCCGTCGGTGTATGTGACGCCATTGCGCTAACTGCGCCAATGTTTGGGATCGTGATTCGTATGCCGTCATTTATGGCACGGCGAATCCTCAACTGGGCGAGAGCACGGTCCACGTTTCCGTGATGGCTATGCAATAGGCACCGGGCGCTGGCGCGCGTTGCCGTTTGCTATGACGTACTGACCCACAGCAGACAGCGATATCGACGTAACTTACGCTTCTATGCTGATGACCCGACGGTTCGCGTGGTGGGCCGACCTACCATTGGGTACGCGAAAGTATTCTGGCTGGCGAACAGGTGTTAGCCGGTGCGGGTGATGACGCCGCGCCAACGCTTCTCTTACAAGCTGAAGAGGAACGCGTGGTGGATAACCGCATGCATGACCGTTTTTGTGAACTCCGCACCGCCGCGGGCCATCCTGTCGAAGGAGGACGACCGTTGGTGGTTGAAGGTATTAGGGTGGAATCCTTTTTGAAAAGGACGCAATGCGCTCGTCGCGCTCCACGCCATTGTTGATTTTTTCGAACGGTATCACTCACCAGGCGGAAACCGCTCTACAGAGGTTTAAATTTCTTATGTACCAGGTTGTTGCGTCTGATTTAGATGGCACATTTACTTTCTCCCGACCATACGTTATCCCCTTACGCCAAAGAAACCCTGAAGCTGCTCACCGCGCACGGCATCAACTTTGTGTTGCGACCGGTCGTCACCACGTTGATGTGGGCAAATTCGCGATAATCTGGAGATTAAGTCTTACATGATTACCTCCAACGGCGCGCGTTCACGATCTGGATGGCAATCGATTTTACTCATGAGCGCCGATAGCGACATTGCCAGCGAATGTGTTTGGCGTAGTCAACGACAATCCGGACATCATTACTAACGTTTATCGCGACGACGAAATGGTTTATGTATCGCCATCGCCGGAAGAGATGCGCTTTTTTAAAGAAGCGGTGTTCAAATATGCGCTGTATGTGCCTGGATTCTAGGAGCCGGAAGGCGTCGCAAAGTGTTTTTCACCTGCGATTCCCATGAACAACTGCTGCCGCTGGAGCAGGCGATCCAGCGCTTCGCTGGGGCGATCGCGTCAACGTCAGTTTCTTCTACCTTAACCTGTCTGGAAGTGATGGCGGACGGCGTGTCGGAAAGGCCATGCGCGCTGGAAGCAGTGGCGAAGAAACTGGGCTACAGCCTGAAGGATTGTATTGCCTTTGGTAACGGGGTCGACGACGCGAAATGCTGTCGATGGCGGGGAAAGGCTGCATTATGGGCAGTGCGCACCAGCGTCTGAAAGACCTTCATCCCGAGCTGGAAGTGATTGGTACTAATGCCGACGCGGTGCCGCATTATCTCCGTAAACTCTATTTATCGTAATCGTTCTTTATTTGGTGAGTTGTCAACCTGATTGCTCGCTACAATGGATACTCGTCGTCGAAAGAGTTTTCCATTGTGGCGCTGTTTTTATCATCACCACGATTCTGTCGGGCCTTCTTCCTTAGCTTTTATGGCGAGTACCTGCGGGGCACGTCGATAGCTTTTCTGCAGGTTCTGGTGCGCGTCCGCCCGGCGGCACCGTTCCTGCCGTTTCCGTCGTACCCGTGGCAATAGCCTGAAAACAGTCGGCCTGTAGATGCTGGGGGTGCGATGCAGCTCGGCGTGATGTATATGCTGAGTTTCCGCGCTTATCTCTTACCTGACGGTTTCCGAACTGCTGCTGTTCACCGTACTGACGCGCTCTATCATCACGCTGATTTATGACATCATCAGTAAGCGCCGTCTGCGCTGGGGATATGCTTTTAGTGCCTTGTTGGCGGTGATTGGTGCCGGGATTACTCGCTATGATCAGGTCACCGACCATTTCTGGACTGGCTTGTTGCTGGTGCAACTCTCCAATATCACTTTTGCCATCGGCGTGGTGGGTTACGAACGCCTGATGGAAGCTGCCCCGATGCCGCAGCATAACGCCTTGCGTGGTTCTATCTTGGCGCGTTCCTGGTGGTGGTAATCGCATGGTTCTTGCTGGGAAATACGCAGAAAATGCCGCAAACCACGTTGCAATGGGGCATTCTGGTGTTTCTTGGCGTGGTGGCTTCCGGGATTGGCTACTTTATGTGGAACTACGGCGCGACGCAGGTGGACGCCGGAACGCTGGGCATATGAATATATGCACGTTCCGGCAGGGCTGCTGGTAAACCTGGCTATCTGGCACCGACAGCCGCACTGGCCAACGTTTATTACAGGCGCGCTGGCTAACTGGCCTCACTGTGGGTGCATCGTAAGTCGGTCGCTCCGCGCTCTTCACAAACGGCAGATGATCGCAGGCGTGATTGCGCGCTGAGCGAATAAACGCTTCCGTAACTGGCTGACGCTGCTCTCCATCGCGCACGGCGGCGTACAGTCGGCTCCACAAGCCTTCGCCCAGGGTTTTGGTCACCCCCAGACCCTGGCGCTAACTCTCTACTCCCAATGCGGTAGCGCGGCAATACCCATCCGTGCGGCAACCATGAAGCAACAATAAGGTGTTATCGACGCTTTTCAGTGACGGGCTGACGCCTGCCGGCTGAAGAAAATGCCGCCAGACATCCAGTCGACTACGCTGTACCGGATCAATCCACAGCGTCTCGCTGGCGAGATCTTCCGGTGTAATTCGCGTTTTCGCCGCCAGTGGATGGTCAGGTGCTAACACCAGACGCACTTCATAGTCGAACATCGGCGAATAATGCAGGCCACTGCGCGGCAGGATATCGGAGGTCATCACCAGATCCAGCTCGCCCTGTTGCAACGCGGGCTGCGGGTCAAACGTCACGCCCGATTTAAAATCCATCTCTACCTGCGGCCAGTTCCTATGGAAATTCTTTAACGCGGGCGTCAGCCACTCGATGCGCTATGGCACTCAATGGCGATGCGCTGACGCGTCTGCTCGGTTCGATTGCAGGCTTGCAGTGCCTGGCTGATTTGCGGCAGCTCCTGGTTTGCCAGTTGCGACAGGATTTCTCCCTGCGGTGTAAAGCGTAGCGGCTGGCTCTTACGCACAAATAGCCGGAAGCCAAGGCGTTGTTCCAGAATCGCTAAACTGGTGAGACAGGCGAATTGCGTCTGATGCGACGTCGCCGGCAGCGGCTGCGAGAGAGCCGCAGTTCCGCAACGCTTGTAGCGTTTTCAGGTTTTAGTTCGATCATAAAGTCCTTCACTTCGGCATGAATAATTTGCGCTTGAGGAATATACAGTAACGGCCAATTATGGATGTGTAAACATCTGGACGGCTAAATATCTAAATGAAAATTCCATAGGGGCATATCATAATGACAATTTTTTAATCACACCCTCGGTTTCCCTCGCGTTGGCCTGCGTCGCGAGCTGAAAAAGCGCAAGAAAGTTATTGGGCGGGGAACTCCACGCGTGAAGAACTGCTGACAGTAGGGCGTGAACTGCGTGCTCGTCACTGGGATCAACAAGAGCAAGCGGGTATCGACCTGTTGCCGGTGGCGATTTTGCATGGTACGATCATGTACTGACCACCAGTTTGCTGCTGGGTAATGTTCCGCCACGTCATCAGAACGAAGACGGTTCGGTAAAGATCGACACCCTGTTCCGTATTGGTCGTGGACGTGCGCCACTGGCGAACCTGCGGCGGCAGCGGAAATGACCAAAATGGTTGACACCAACTATCACTACATGGTGCCGGAGTTCGTTAAAGGCCGACAGTTCAAACTGACTGGACGCAGCTGCTGGAGGAAGTGGACGAGGCGCTCGCGCTGGGCCACGACGTTTAGCCTGTGCTGCTGGGGCGGTTACTTACCTGTGGCTGCGGGGAAAGTGAAAGGTGAACAGTTTGACCGCCTTAGCCTGCTGAACGACATTCTGCCGGTTTATCAGCAAGTGCTGGCAGAACTGGCGAAACGCGGCATCGAGTGGGTACAGATTGATGAACCCGC
Source organism: Shigella flexneri (assembly GCA_048288465.1). GTDB lineage: Bacteria > Pseudomonadota > Gammaproteobacteria > Enterobacterales > Enterobacteriaceae > Enterobacter > Enterobacter flexneri_B. Next base: position 3,913,356 of record CP182556.1, read on the forward strand.
GCTGGTACTGGAACTACCACAGGCGTGGCTGGACGCATCAAACCCGCTTACGACGCGCTCCAAGAGACAGGTGGAACTGCTGCTGACCACCTATTTTGCAGGCGTACGCCAAATCTGGACACGATTACTGCGCTGCCTGTTCAGGGGCTGCATGTTGACCTCGTACATGGTAAAGATGACGTTGCTGAACTGCACAAGCGCCTGCCTTCTGACTGGTTGCTGTCGCGGGTCTGATCATGGTCGTAACGTCTTGCGCGCCGATCTTACCGAGAAATATTCGCAAATTAAGGACATTGTCGGCAAACGTGATTTGTGGGTGGCATCTTCCTGCTCGTTGCTGCACAGCCCCATCGACCGGAGCGTGGAAACGCGTCTGATGCAGAAGTGAAAAGCTGGTTTGCTTTCGCCCTACGAAAAATGCCATGAACTGGCACTGCTGCGCGATGCGCTGAACAGTGGTGACACGGCAGCTCTGGCAGAGTGGAGCGCCCCGATTCAGGCACGTCGTCACTTTACCCGCGTACATAACCCGGTGGTAAAACGACTGGCGGCGATCACCGCCCAGGACAGCCAGCGTGCGAATGTCTATGAAGTGTGTGCTGAAGCCCAGCGTGCGCGTTTTAAACTGCCAGCGTCGCCGACCACCACGATTGGTCCTTTCCGCAACCCACTGGGAGTGCGTACCCTGCGTTTGGATTTCAAAAAGGGCAATCTCGACGCCAGACTCTCACGGGCATTGCGGAACGTATCAAGCAGGCCATTGGTGAGCAGGAACGTTTGGGACTGGATGTGCTGGTACATGGCGAGGCCGAGCGTAATGACATGGTCGAATACTTTGGCGAGCACCTCGACGGATTTGTCTTTACGCAAAACGGTTGGGTACAGAGCTACGGTTCGCTGCGTGAAGCCACCGATTGTCATTTTGGTGACATTAGCTGCCCGGCACCTATTACCGTGGAGTGGGCAAGTATGCGCAATCGCTGACCGACAAACCGGTGAAGGGATGCTGACGGGGCGGCTGACCATACTCTGCTGGTCGTTCCCGCGTGAAGATGTCAGCCGTGAAACCATCGCCAAACAGATTGCGCTGGCGCTGCGTGATGAAGTGGCCCATCTGGAAGCCGCTGGAATTGGCATCATCCAGATTGACGAACCGGCGCTGCGCGAAGGTTTACCGCTGCGTCGTAGCGACTGGGATGCGTATCTCCAGGTGGGGCGTAGGCCTTCCGTATCAACGCCGCGGTGGCGAAGATGACACACAAATCCAGCACTCACATGTGTTATTGCGAGTTCAACGACATCATCAATTCGATTGCGGCGCTGGACGGATACGTCATCACCATCGAAACCTCGCGCTCCGACACGGAGTTGCTGGAGTCGTTTGAAGAGTTTGATTATCCAAATGAAATCGGTCCTGGCGTCTATGACATTCACTCGCCAAACGTACCGAGCGTGGAATGGATTGAGCCTTGCTGAAGAAAGCGGCAAAACGCATTCCGGCAGAGCGCGCCTGTGGGTCAACCCGGACACTGTGGCTGAACGCGCGGCTGGCCAGAACCCTGCGCCGGCACTGGCGAAGATGGCGCAGGCGGCGCAGAATTTGCGTCGGGGGTAAATCCAAACCGGGTGGTAATACCACCCGGTCTTTTCTCATTACAGCGACTTCTTCCCACCATACTGCTTAAACCATTCCAGCATACGCTGCCAGCCATCTTTCGCAGATTCGGCATGATAGCTCGGGCGATAATCAGCGTTGAATGCATGCCCGGCATCCGGGTACACGATAATCTCTGCTTTCGCATTAGCAGCCCGCAGCGCCTGGCGCATCGTTTCAACGCTCTCCTGCGGAATGCTGTTATCCTGACCACCATATAAGCCGAGAACCGGCGCGTTAAGATCGGTTGCGATATCAACAGGTTGTTTCGGTGAATTCAGCGACTTGTCGCCCGTCAGTTTGCCGTACCACGCCACTGCGGCTTTTAGCTGTGGATTATGCGCGGCATACAGCCAGGTGATACGTCCACCCCAGCAGAATCCGGTGATCATTAAACGATGAACATCGCCGCCGTTGCGGGAAGCCCAACTGGCGACATGATCGAGATCGGCCAGCACCTGCGAGTCAGGCACTTTTGCTACCAGACCGCTAAGCAACGTGGGGATATCGGCAAAATCATTCGGATCGCCTTCGCGGAAGTAAAGTTCAGGTGCGATAGCCAGATACCCCTCCAGCGCCAGACGGCGACAAATGTCGCGGATATGTTCATGCACGCCAAAAATTTCCTGCACTACAATGACCACTGGCAGTGGGCCATCGCTTTGCTTTGGTCTGGCATGGTAAGCAGGCATGTTATCCCCTTGTGAAGGGATAGAGGTGAAGCCCGCCACAATCGCGTCGTCCGGGGTCTGAACGATGGTCGAAGCGAGAGGCGATGCAGCAGGTGCAAATCCAGATTGTTGTGTTGTTGCCATGGTATTCTCCGTACCCTTATAAAAATGTTGCGCAATGTTAACTATAGTCAGCATGCAACAAATCACATTGCCTGAATCGGCTCATCTTTTATGCAGTCCTGCAGAATGAAGAGTGATTTATGTGATATGAATCACTTTTGGTGGGTAAATTTATGCAACGCATTTGCGTCATGGTGATGAGTATCACGAAAAAATGTTAAACCCTTCGGTAAAGTGTCTTTTTGCTTCTTCTGACTAAACCGATTCACAGAGGAGTTGTATATGTCCAAGTCTGATGTTTTTCATCTCGGCCTCACTAAAAACGATTTACAAGGGGCTACGCTTGCCATCGTCCCTGGCGACCCGGATCGTGTGGAAAAGATCGCCGCGCTGATGGATAAGCCGGTTAAGCTGGCATCTCACCGCGAATTCACTACCTGGCGTGCAGAGCTGGATGGTAAACCTGTTATCGTCTGCTCTACCGGTATCGGCGGCCCGTCTACCTCTATTGCTGTTGAAGAGCTGGCACAGCTGGGCATTCGCACCTTCCTGCGTATCGGTACAACGGGCGCTATTCAGCCGCATATTAATGTGGGTGATGTCCTGGTTACCACGGCGTCTGTCCGTCTGGATGGCGCGAGCCTGCACTTCGCACCGCTGGAATTCCCGGCTGTCGCTGATTTCGAATGTACGACTGCGCTGGTTGAAGCTGCGAAATCTATTGGCGCGACAACTCACGTTGGCGTGACAGTTTCTTCTGATACCTTCTACCCAGGTCAGGAACGTTACGATACTTACTCTGGTCGCGTAGTTCGTCACTTTAAAGGTTCTATGGAAGAGTGGCAGGCGATGGGCGTAATGAACTATGAAATGGAATCTGCAACTCTGCTGACCATGTGTGCAAGTCAGGGCCTGCGTGCCGGTATGGTAGCGGGTGTTATCGTTAACCGCACCCAGCAAGAGATCCCGAATGCTGAGACGATGAAACAAACCGAAAGCCATGCGGTGAAAATCGTGGTGGAAGCGGCGCGTCGTCTGCTGTAATTCTCTTCTCCTGTCTGAAGGCCGACGCGTTCGGCCTTTTGTATTTTTGCGTAGCGCCTCGCAGGAAATGCCTTTCCAACTGGACGTTTGTACAGCACAATTCTATTTTGTGCGGGTAAGTTGTTGCGTCAGGAGGCGTTGTGGATTTCTCAATCATGGTTTACGCAGTTATTGCGTTGGTGGGTGTGGCAATTGGCTGGCTGTTTGCCAGTTATCAACATGCGCAGCAAAAAGCCGAGCAATTAGCTGAACGTGAAGAGATGGTCGCGGAGTTAAGCGCGGCAAAACAACAAATTACCCAAAGCGAGCACTGGCGTGCAGAGTGTGAATTGCTCAATAACGAAGTGCGCAGCCTGCAAAGTATTAACACCTCTCTGGAGGCCGATCTGCGTGAAGTAACCACGCGGATGGAAGCCGCACAGCAACATGCTGACGATAAAATTCGCCAGATGATTAACAGCGAGCAGCGCCTCAGTGAGCAGTTTGAAAACCTCGCCAACCGTATTTTTGAGCACAGCAATCGCCGGGTTGATGAGCAAAACCGTCAGAGTCTGAACAGCCTGTTGTCGCCGCTACGTGAACAACTGGACGGTTTCCGCCGTCAGGTTCAGGACAGCTTCGGTAAAGAAGCACAAGAACGCCATACCCTGACCCACGAAATTCGCAATCTCCAGCAACTCAACGCGCAAATGGCCCAGGAAGCGATCAACCTGACGCGCGCGCTGAAAGGCGACAATAAAACCCAGGGCAACTGGGGCGAGGTAGTATTGACGCGGGTGCTGGAGGCTTCCGGTCTGCGTGAAGGGTATGAATATGAAACCCAGGTCAGCATCGAAAATGACGCCCGCTCGCGGATGCAGCCGGATGTCATCGTGCGGCTGCCGCAGGGAAAAGATGTGGTGATCGACGCCAAAATGACGCTGGTCGCCTATGAACGCTATTTTAACGCCGAAGACGACTACACCCGCGAAAGCGCGCTACAGGAACATATCGCGTCGGTGCGTAACCATATCCGTTTGCTGGGACGCAAAGATTATCAACAGCTGCCGGGGCTGCGAACTCTGGATTACGTGCTGATGTTTATTCCCGTTGAACCCGCTTTTTTACTGGCGCTTGACCGCCAGCCGGAGCTGATCACCGAAGCGTTGAAAAACAATATCATGCTGGTTAGCCCGACTACGCTGCTGGTGGCGTTGCGTACTATTGCCAACCTGTGGCGTTATGAGCATCAAAGCCGTAACGCCCAGCAAATCGCCGATCGTGCCAGCAAGCTGTACGACAAGATGCGTTTGTTCATCGATGACATGTCCGCGATTGGTCAAAGTCTCGACAAAGCGCAGGATAACTACCGCCAGGCAATGAAAAAACTCTCTTCAGGTCGCGGAAATGTGCTGGCGCAGGCAGAAGCGTTTCGCGGTTTAGGAGTAGAAATTAAACGCGAGATTAATCCGGATTTGGCTGAACAGGCGGTGAGCCAGGATGAAGAGTATCGACTTCGGTCGGTTCCGGAGCAGCCGAATGATGAAGCTTATCAACGCGATGATGAATATAATCAGCAGTCGCGCTAGCCCATTAGGGGTAGTTAAGCCGGGTAGAAATCTAGGGCATCGACGCCCAATCTGTTACACTTCTGGAACAATTTTTTGATGAGCAGGCATTGAGATGGTGGATAAGTCACAAGAAACGACGCACTTTGGTTTTCAGACCGTCGCGAAGGAACAAAAAGCGGATATGGTCGCCCACGTTTTCCATTCCGTGGCATCAAAATACGATGTCATGAATGATTTGATGTCATTTGGTATTCATCGTTTGTGGAAGCGATTCACGATTGATTGCAGCGGCGTACGCCGTGGGCAGACCGTGCTGGATCTGGCTGGTGGCACCGGCGACCTGACAGCGAAATTCTCCCGCCTGGTCGGAGAAACTGGCAAAGTGGTCCTTGCTGTATCAATGAATCCATGCTAGAAAATGGGCCGCGAGAGCTGCGTAATATCGGTGTGATTGGCAACGTTGAGTATGTTCAGGCGAACGCTGAGGCGCTGCGACCCGGATAACACCTTTGATTGCGTTGGCCATTTGGTTGGTCTGCGTAACGTCACCGACAAAGGTAAAGCACTCCGATTTCAATGTATCGCGTACTAAACCCGGCGGCCAGCACCTGCTGGTGCTTGAGTTCTCAAAGCCAATTATCGAGCCGGCTGAGCAAAGCCTATGATGCATACTCCTTCCATGTGCTGCCGCGTATTGGCTCACTGGTCGACAAGCGCCGACAGCTACCGTTATCTGGCAGAATCCATACCGTATGCATCCCAATCCAGATACCTGGAAAGCCATGATGCAGGATGCGGATTGGAGAATTGTTCACTACTACAATCTGACGGGCGGGGTTATGGCGCTGCATCAGTACGGTTATAAGTTCTAACAGGAGGCCGGAAATGCCGCTTAAAACCTTAGTGACGGCAGTATTGAAAGTCTGCTCAACGCCTTAGTCTATGGCTCACCGCGCTGAAAACGGCCCGCTCGCGCGTCTGCTGGGTAAAGTATTGCGCGTGGAGGTAAAAGGCTTTTCGACGTCATTGATTCTGGTGTTGAGCGAACGCGGGACATGTTGCTGGGCAAATGGGCAGGCGATGCTGACTGCACCGGTTATCACCTTTCTACGCCGGTGTGTTGCCGAAAACCGCGATGGCCGAGCGGCTTACCGCACTGATTCGCCGTGGTGAGCTGGAAGTGCAGGCGATGTTCAGGTGGTGCAAAAACTCGTTGCGCTGGCGAATCTGGCCGAGTTCGACCCTGCGGAACTGCTGGCCCCTCTGCTGGTGATATCGCCGCTGAAGGAATCAGCAAAGCCATCGGCGGAGGCGCAAAGTTCCTCCATCACGGCATTAAGCGCCAGCAATCGTTATGTGGCGGAGAACCATTACTGAAGAGTCGCGTATGGCACCAGATTAGCTTGAAGTCGCACCGTTTTGGGAAGAGACCGGCTGCCGTCGAGCGTGCTGTTCATGCCCTGACCAAACGGCTGGAAAAACTGGAGGCTAATGACGCCAGGTGAAGTACGGCGCCTATATTTCATCATTCGCACTTTTTTAGCTACGGACTTGATGAAGACTAATTGCCAAATCCGTATCGCCCTCCCGCTACGGCTATGGCGATACTGAGTTGTTCTGGATAAGGAATTCGGCATAAAGAGCAAACTTTTAGGTGAGCGACTGACTGGCCCTGCAAGACTGGGGCCAGTTTGGATGGAGTCGGGCGAATGTTTATCAACCCACCGCGGAATCTTTTTCCACCACATCTGCAATCGCTGGCGTTATTGCCAGAGACGAGGTTCCTTCGTTTAATGGCAAGGCTTTGGCGAAGCAGCAGGATTGAAGCTGCAATGGGCAGCTGCCGGTAGAAGCGTGGTTTGACGATTTTTGAAATCAAGCCGCTCGCTTCTGCTTCTATAGGCAGGTTCATACGCCGCGATTGAAGATCGAATAATTTAAGGTGGCGATTCAATTCATCCGCCGGATTTTCTGCCGGTTATTAAAGCTAATCTGAAACTTATCTACCATCTGGCTGAGCTGGGTGCCACGTTTGCTGCCGGATGGTCGCCATATCCACCGACCGAAGTGGTGCGCGGGTCGAGGTGGTGGCGATTGATGAACTGAATTTCCTGCGGGAGTGTTGCCAACGCCGAGATTCGGCTTCGGCGCAATTTTGAAGACAGCCCGATGCTGCTACGTGCCAAATCGGCCTGACTATTGTAGTGAAGGGATGATGGTGATGAAGCGTTTTGCCGGCATTGCGGTCTGATGTTGCGGCGCTGGAGAAAAACGGCACTAACATGAAATTGCTGGCGGAACGCCGGCGTAAGTGTTTCTTCACTGGGACACTCGCCGAACAACTTTTTCCATGCCGATATCCCGCCTGGCAACATCTTCGTAGCTACCAACACCCGGAAAACCCAAAATATATCGGCATTGATTGCGGGATTGTTCGCTCGCTAAACGAAGAAGATAAACGCTATCTGGCAGAAAACTTTATCGCCTTCTTTAATCGCGACTATCGCAAAGTGGCAGAGCTACACGTTGATTCTGGCTGGGTGCCACCAGATACCAACGTTGAAGAGTTCAATTTGCCATTCGTACGGTCTGTGAACTTATCTTTGAGAAACCGCTGGCCGAAATTTCGTTTGGACATGTACTGTTAAATCTGTTTAATGCGGCGCGTCGCTTCAACATGGAAGTGCAGCCGCAACTGGTGTTAGTCGAGAAAACCCTGCTCTACGTCGAAGGGGTAGGACGCCAGCTTTATCCCGCAACTCGATTTATGGAAAACGGCGAAGCCTTTCCTGGAGTCGTGGATTAAAAGAATCAGGTCGGTATTGCTGCGCTGGTGAGAGCATTTAAAGAAAAGCGCCGTTCTCGGTCGAAAATGCCAGAACTGCCTGAACTGGTTTACGACAGTTTGCGCCAGTGGCAGTATTACAGCACAGTGTTGATAAGATTGCCCGCGAGCTTCAGTCAATCATGTACGTAGGGACAGATCGAGTTATTTCTCGGAATTGGCGCTACGTAGTATTAAGTGGCACAGTCTTGTTGGTCAGCCGACCTGAATGGGGGCTGATGCCCGGCTGGTTAATGGCAGGTGGTCGGATTCGCCGGTTTGTCGGTTGGCGCAAAACACGCTGATTTTTTCATCGCTCAAGGCGGGCCGTGTAACGTATAATGCGGCCTTGTTTAATCATCATCTACCACAGAGGAACATGTATGGGTGGTATCAGTATTTCGCAGTTATTGATTATTGCGTCATCGTTGTACTGCTTTTTGGCACGAAAAGCTCGGCTCGATCGGTTCCGAATCTTTGGTGCGTGAATCAAAGGCTTTAAAAAAGCAATGAGCGATGATGAACCGAAAGCAGGATAAAGACCAGTCAGGATGCTGAATTTTACTGCGAAAGCTCTGGCCGATACACAGGCGGATCAGAATCAGGAACGGCTAGAACAAAGACGCGAAGCGCCACGATAGGAGAGAGAGTGTGATCCGTCTTGATATCGGTTTTCACGAACTGCCTATTGGTGTTGATCATTCGCCTCGTCGTTCTGGGGCCGCGACGAGCTCCCTCTGGCGGTAAAAACGATTAGCTCACTAGATTCGCGCGTTGCGTTCACTGGCGACAACGGTGCAGAACAACTGACCCAGGAGTTGAGAGGCGAGGAGTTTCAGGACGGTCTGAAAAAGGTTGAAAAGGCGAGCCTCACTAACCTCGACACCCGAACTGAAAGCGTCGATGGATGAACTACACGAGCCGCGGAGTGGATGAAGCGTTCCTACATTCCGAACGATCCTGAAAAGGCGACGATGAAGCGCACACCATCCATAACCCGGTGGTGAAAGATCATGAAGCTGCGCATGAGGGCGTAACGCCTCCGCTGCGCGACGGCCAGTTCGCGAACCGGAGCCGGAAACCAGCGCCAGAGCCGGTGGTAAAACCTGCTGCGGACACTGAACCGAAAACCACTGCGCCTTCCCTTCGTCAAGTGATAAACGGTAAACATCTGTACAAGATTACTCAACCACTTATCACGCATCTGATTGAGCTGCGTAAGCGTCTGCTGAACTGCGTTATCACGGTGATCGTGATATTCCTGTGTCTGGTCTATTTCGCCAATGACATCTATCACCTGGTATCCGCGCCATTGATCAAGCAGTTCCACAAGGTTCAACGATGATCGCCACCGACGTGGCCTCGCCGTTCTTTACGCCGATCAAGCTGACCTTTATGGTGTCGCTGATTCTGTCAGCGCGGTGATCTCTATCAGGTGTCGGCGTTTTCGCGCCAGCGCTGTATAGGCGTGAACGTCGCCTGGTGGTCCGCTTCTGTTTTCCAGCTCTCTGCTGTTTTATATCGGCGTGGCGTTCGCCTACTTTGTGGTCTTTCCGCTGGCATTTCGCTTCCTTACCGATACCGCCGCGGGAAGGGGTCAGGTATCCACCGACATCGCCGGCGTTTAAGACTTCGTTATGGCGCTGTTTATGGCGTTTGGTGTCTTCTTTGAAGTGCCGGTGGCGATGTTCTGCTGTGCTGGATGGGGATTACCTCGCCAGAAGACTTACGCGAAAAACGCCCATATGTGCTGGTTGGTGCATCGTTGTCGGGATCTTGCTGACGCCGCCGGATGTCTTCTCGCAAGCGCTGTTGGCGATCGCGATGTATTGTCTCTTTGAAATCGGTGTCTTCTTCTCACACTTTTACGTTGGTAAAGGGGGAGATCGGGAAGAGGAAAACAACGCTGAAGCAGAAAGCGAAAAAACTGAAGAATAATTCAACCGCCGTCAGGGCGGTTGTCATATGGAGTACAGGATGCTTGTATCGGCGTTAATTTGACCAGTTCGCAATTTCCGAAAGACCGTGATGATGTTGTAGCGCGCGCTTTTGACGCGGGGTTAATCGGCTACTCATCCCCGGCACTAACCTCGTGAAAGCCAGCAGGCGCAAAGCTGGCGCGTAGCCTCGTCCTGTTGGTCAACGGCGGGCGTACATCCTCACGACGAGCAGCCAGTGGCGAGCTGCGACTGAAGAAGCGATTATTGAGCTGGCCACGCAGCCAGGAAGTGGTGGCGATTGGTCAATGTGGTCTCGACTTCAACCGCAACTTTTCGACGCGGAAGAGCAGGAACGCGCTTTGTTGCCCAGCTACGCATTGCCGCAGTCTAAACGTTCCGGTATTTCTCCACTGTCGCGATGCCCACGAGCGGTTTATGACATTGTCGGCGTCGTGCGGGTCAACTGCCGGGTGCAGTACTCATTGCTTTACCGGCCACGCGAAGAGATGCAGGCGTCGTGGCGCATGGAATTATATCGGCATTACCGGTGGGTTTGCGATGAACAGCACGGACTGGAGCTGCGGGAACTTTCCGTTGATTCCGGCGGAGAAGTACTGATCAAACTGATGCGTCGTGTCTGCTCCCTCGCAACTGGCGCAAAGCCATCGTCCGGCGCAACGGCCAGCCCATCTGCCCATACTTTTGCAACGTTTGCGCACTGGCGTGGAGAAGATGCCGCATGGCTGCTGCACCACGGTGCTAATGTCAAAGCACTCTTGGGATTGCGTTTTAGAGTTTCCGGAACTCGGTGTTCTTCACACTGTGCTTAATCTCTTTATTAATAAGATAAGCGATAGTATGAAGCGAGCCTCACCATCGGGTTCGGTGAATGGCCTGAAAGCCTTCAACGCGCCTTCGGTCATAATCACCTTATCAGCCGGATACGGGGTACGGGATCGACAATGTCTTTCGGTTTATATACCGATACCTGATGAATCACCGCCGATGGGACTATCGCTGGCGACGCGCCAGAGCGCACGAAGTGGCTGACACCGCGGGTCGCGTTGATAGTCGTCGTATGAATCACTTCTGGATCAATTCGACAACAGGTAGTTGGGGAACAATGGCTCACTGGCTGCAATACGTTTCCGCGCACGATTTTTTCCAGGGTGATCGTCGGTCGAGGCGATCCACCGCCTGTCTCTCGAGGTGTTCCCGGGCACGTTGAAGTTGCCCGCGCTTGCAGTACAGTGAATACCAGGATTGCATAATGGCTCTTATCGGTTTAATCGGGGCGCAAGGATAGCAAAAGCTTTACGCTAGTTAATTATCTTCCCGGTTTGCGTTCTACGGTCAGAGTTCACGCTGATTCAACAAATCTACCGCATCGCAAAGATGAACGCCGTATAATGGGCGAGATGAGAGGCTACGATGGACGCCATGAAATCTAACGATTTACGCGACTTCCTGACACTGCTTGAACAGCAGGGTGAGCTAAAACGTATCACGCTCCGGTGGATCGCATCTGGAAATCGCTGATTGCCTGACCACACTTTACGTGCCGGTGGGCCTCGCTGTGTTCGAAAACCCTAAAGGCTACTCGATGCCGGTGCTGTGCAACCTGTCGTACGCCAAAGCGCGTGGCGATGGGCATGGGGCAGGGAGATGTTCGGCGCTGGTAAAGTTGGTGAATTATCGCATTACTGAAGAGCCGGACCGCCAAAAGGTTTCCGCGACCTGCTTGATAAGCTCCCGCAGTTTAAGCAAGTATTGAACATGCCGACAAAGCGACTGCGTGGTGCGCCCTGCCGACAAAAATCGTCTCTGGGGATGACGTCGATCTCAATCGCATTCCCATTATGACCTGCTCGCCGGAAGATGCCGCGCCGCTGATTACCTGGGGGCTGACCGTAACGCGCGGCCCGCGTAAAGGCGGCGGAACTCTGGCATTTATCGTAGCAGCTGATTGGTAAAAACGAACTGATTATGCGCTGGCTGTCGATCGCGGCGGCGCGCTGGATTATCAGGAGTGGTGTGCGGCGCGTCGGGCGAACGTTTCCCGGTTTCTGTGGCGCTGGGTGCCGATCCGCCACGATTCTCGGTGCGCTCCCCGTTCCGGATACACTTTCAGAGTCTGCGTTTGCCGGATTGCTCGCGGTACCAAGACCGAAGTGGTGAAGGTTCTCCAATGACCTGAAGTGCCCGCCAGTGCGGAGATTGTGCTGGAAGGGTATATCGAACAAGGTGAAACGGCGCGGAAGGGCCGTATGGCGACCACACCGGTTACTATAACGAAGTGGATGATTCCCGGTATTTACCGTGACGCATATTACCCAGCGTGAAGATGCGATTTCCAGCCCACCTATACTGGTCGTCCGCCGGATGAACCCGCGGTGCTGGGTGTCGCACTGAACGAAGTGTTTGTGCCGATTCTCCAAGAACGGTTCCCGAAATTGTCGATTTTTACCTGCCGCCGGAAGGCTGTCTTATCGTCTGGCGGTCGTGACGATCAAAAAACAGTACGCCGGACACGCGAAGCGCGTCATGATGGGCGTCTGGTCGTCTTACGCCAGTTTATGTACACTAAATTTGTGATCGTTGCGATGATGACGTCAACGCACGCGACTGGAACGATGTGATTTGGGCGATTACCACCCGTATGGACCCGGCGCGGATACTGTTCTGGTAGAAAATACGCCTATTGATTATCTGGATTTTGCCTCGCCTGTCTCCGGGCTGGGTTCAAAAATGGGGATGGATTCCACGAATAAATGGCCTGGGGAAACCCAGCGTGAATGGGGACGTCCCATCAAAAAAATGCAGATGTTGTCGCGCATATTGACGCCATCTGGGATGAACTGGCTATTTTTAACAACAGTAAAAGCGCCTGATGCGCGTTTGTTTTGCCTATTTATGAATCCGACAAGAAAGCGCATGACAACCTTAAGCTGTAAAGTGACCTCGGTAGAAGCTATCACGGATACCGTATATCGTGTCCGCATCGTGCCAGACGCGGCCTTTTCTTTTCGTGCTGGTCAGTATTTGATGGTAGTGATGGATAGCGCGACAAACATCCGTTCTCAATGGCCTCGACGCCGGATGAAAAGGGTTTATCAGCTGCATCTGGCGCTTCTGAAATCAACCTTTACGCGAAAGCAGTCATGGACCGCATCCTAAAGATCATCAAATCGTGGTCGATATTTCCCACGGAGAAGCGTGGCTGCGCGATGATGAAGAGCGTCCGATGATTTTGATTGCGGGCGGCACCGGGTTCTGTTCTGCCCGCTCGATTTTGCTGACAGCGTTGGCGCGTAACCCGAACCGTGATATCACCATTTACTGGGGCGGGCGTGAAGAGCAGCATCTGTATGATCTCTGCGAGCTGAGGCGCTTTGGTTAAAGCACCCTGGTCTGCAAGTGGTGCCGGTCGTTGAACAACCGGAAGCAGGCTGGCGTGGGCGTACTGGTACCGTGTTAACGGCGGTATTGCAGGATCATGGTACGCTGGCAGAGCATGATATCTCTATTGCCGGACGTTTTGAGATGGCGAAAGTGCCCGTGACCTGTTTTGCAGTGAGCGTAATGCGCGGAAGATCGCCTGTTTGGCAATGCGTTTGCATTATTGAGATATAAAAAAACCCGCCCCTGACAGGCGGGAAAAACGGCAACTAAAAAGTTTATTCAGTGGCATTTAGATTTATGCCGCATCCGGCAATTGGTGCACGATGCCTGATGCGACGCTGGCGCGTCTTATCAGGCCTACATTGGTGCCGGATCTGTAGACCGGATAAGGCGTTCACGCCGCATCCGGCGAGTCGTTAAACCCGCTCAAACACCGTCGCAATACCCTGACCCAGACCGATCACATCGTCGCCAGACCAAACTGAACGTCTTTGCGTTCCATCAGATTCAGCAGCGTGGTGCTGATACGCGCACCGGAACAGCCCAGCGGATGACCCAGCGCGATCGCACCACCATTGAGGTTAATCTCTCGTCAATCTGCTCCGTTAGCCCGAAATCTTTAATGCACGGCAGGATCTGCGCGGCAAGGCTTCGTTCATCTCAAACACGCCGATATCGCTGGCAGAGAGCCCCGCTTTTTTCAGCGCCAGCTTCGAGGCCGGAACCGGGCCGTAACCCATAATCGATGGATGACGACCAACGACCGCCATCGAACGCACACGAGCGCGCGGCTTAAGACCTAATTCATGGGCGCGGCTTTCACTTCATCACCAGCATGGCAGCTGCGCCATCGGAAAGTGCAAGATGTGCCCGCCGTTACCGTACCGTTTCTGGATCAAACGCCGGACGCAGCGTGGCGAGGGCTTCCACGGTGGTTTCCGGGCGAATCACTTCGTCGTAATTAAACTGCTTCAGGACGCCGTCGGCATCGTGACCACCAGTTGGGATGATTTCAGTGTTAAATGCGGCCGACTGCGTGGCGGCCCAGGCGCGGGCGTGACCGCGCGGCAAAGGCATCCTGCATTTCACAGGCTGATACCGTGCATACGCGCCAGCATTTCTGCTGTTAAGCCCATCATGCCCGCCGCTTTGGCGACATTGCGGCTCAGGCCGGGGTGAAAATCGACGCCGTGACTCATCGGCACATGGCCCATATGCTCCACGCCGCCAACCAGACATGCCTGCGCATCGCCGGTCATGATCATTCGTGCTGCGTCATGCAGTGCCTGCATGGATGAACCACACAAGCGATTGACGGTAATCGACGGGACGAGTAGGGCGCTTCTGCCGGCGGCGCCACTTATGGGCAATGTAAAACCCTGCTCCAGCGTCTGCTGCACACAACCCCAGTAAATGTGATCGAGGGCCACCACTCCAGCGCCGGGTTACGCGCCAGCAGGCTACGCATAAAATGGCGAGAGATCTTCGCACGCGCGTTACGAAAGCCCGCCCGTCGAACAGCCCATCGGGGTCGAATTGCCTCGACAATGACAACCTGTTCCATTGTGACTCCTTAAGCCGTTTTGTCGCCAACCGGACGGGCTGGCTGGACCGGGGGATAGTACGGTCGTTATGACGTGCTTCTGCGCAAACCTTCCGGCACTTGGTACAGCGGGCCAAGGTGCTGATTTTGCTGTGCCATATGGGGGTATTCTGCGCTACCGAGGGTCTCCAGCCAGCGGAACGCGCCGCCGTGAAACGGAGGGAAGCGCAGGCCGTAGACCGGCGCCATATCCGCTTCCGCCGGAGTGGCGGTAGTCGCCTTCCTCCAGACAGCGCACCACTTCGTTGACCATCGGGATCATCATGCGGGCGATCGTGCTTCTTCGCTGAAATCGCGCTTCGGCTGGCTCACTTCTGCCAGCAGGTCTTCAACGGCGGCGTCTTCTTCTTTCTTCGGCTTACCTTTGCTGTCTTCCTTATGACGCCGGAACCGAGGCCGTGCTTCTGGCAGGCGGTCGCATCAAACAGCGCGTCGATGGCATCGCGGTAATCTGTTCTGCGTGCTGCGGGAAGCCTGTCATGACAGCCTGAGCGTGATGCACGGTGTCAATGCCCACGACATCCAGCAGATATGCCGGACCCGTCGGCCAGCCAAACTGTTTTTCCCATCACTTTGTCAATTTTGCGGAAATCCGCGCCGTCGCGCAGCAGCTGGCTGAAACCGGCGAATACGGGAACAGCACACGGGTTAACGAAGAAGCCGGGGCGGTCGACCACCACAATAGGCGTCTTGCCATCTTGCTCGCCCAGGCGACAACGTTCGCGATGGTTTGGTCAGAGCTTTTCTCACCGCGAATAATTTCTCCAACGGCATCCGGTGTACCGGGTTAAAAATCTGCATTCCGCAGAGTTTTCCGGGCGTTCCAGCGCGTTGGCCAGTTCGCTGATAGGAATGGTTGAAGTGTCAGACGCCAGCACGGTATCCGGGCGTACTTTTTGTTCGGTTTCTGCCAGTACGGCTTTTTTCACTTCGGGTTTTCGACAACCGCTTCTACCACAACGTCCACGCGGTCAACCCGGCGTAGTCGAGCGTTCGGTGGTGGGGATCACGCCAGCCAGTTCAGACCATCAATCTTGCCGCGCTCGAGCTGCTTGTTCAGCAGTTTCGCAGCTTCGGTCGTGCCGAGGGTTAACGACTTGTCGTTGATATCTTCATGACAACCGGCACGCCTTTCCACGCAGACTGGTCACGATGCCGCCGCCCATATGCCTGCCCCAGCACCCGGCCTGTTTCGGGGTTTCAGGGACATTGGTTAGCTTCTTCGCTTTGCCTTTTACATCTGATGGTTTAGGAAAATGCCGACCATTGGCGGCTTCGTTGGTATGCGCCAGCGGGACAAACTTTTGTTTTCAGGTTAAGGCTTCTGCACGACCAAAACGGGCCGCAGCTTCAATGGTTTTTACTGCGGTGATGGGGGCCGGATAATGTTTCCCCGCTGTTTGTGCGACCATCCCTTTTAGCGATGGTGAAGCTCATGGTGGCTTCAATCTTGCTCAGGTTTCGTGGTTCCAGCTTCGGCTGACGTTTTGCTTTCCAGTCGAGGTCGCCGTTAATCGCATCACATAAAGCCCTTGCGCCTTCAACCAGTTCTTCTGCTTTGACTACGCCATCCACCGGACCGATTTTCAGCGCCTAATCCGCGCGACCTGTACCGGCGGCGATGACTTCCAGCGCACTGTCAGCGCCCGGCGTACGTGGCGTCGTCCAGAACCGCCGAAGCCCAGCATGATGTCCAGTTTGGTTTCCGGCAGACCAATCGCAGATCCGGCGTCGCAGACGATAATCGGCTCGCCAGGCCGCATTCGCAGCCAGCCGCCCAGCGCGTAGCCGTTGACGGCAGCAATGGTCGGCACCGGCAGATCTTCCAGGCGATTAAACACGCTATTGGCAAAGTGCAGCCGCTGACTTAACTGTGCTCAGAACGGAGACGGGACGAAAATTCGGTGATATCAGCACGACGATAAAGGCTGCTTTGTTCGAACGCAGCAGCAGCCTTTTCAATCTGATTGCTGTTCCAGCACGCCGATGGCCTCGCCAAGGCTGGCGACAGTGGCGGTGTCAGTTTACTAACTGAACCTGGGGCATCAAATACACCAGTTGGGCAGTGCCATCTTCCAGCCAGTCAAGGTACAGGGTGTCGCCTTTGTAAAGCATGTCAGTCTCCTGAATCCGCAAGGTTGATCTGGTAGTACCAGATAAGTAGAAGTGTGTATTTTGTGTTAAAAATACAAACAAAAAGATTTAAATGCCAAGGTGATCAGGCTGGGCGAGATCGCGCTCTGGTAGGCCCGATATCCGGCTCCATTGGCGGAAGGTAATTTTAAAAAAAAGAAGGGGCGCAAGGAAAAACTGAATAGCTTCGCCTCCACTTTTCAAAGAAAGTCCGCTGCTGGCCCTTCACGAAAAAACGGGAAGCCGGTGCTGGCTGGCGCGCTTCGAGCTGGATGCGTTACTTTCTTCACTTCCGGCGAGCTCTTCAATGTTTTTCTCGACAATCATCCCTATCCATTGAAAATGAACACGCAATACGAAAGCGTGGGTGTCGGTGACGTCAGTGCCCGAACTGCTGGTCTGGTCGATGGCGTGAACAAGCCGAAACTGTGGTTTTCTGTCCGTTGATTACTGGCACAACATCAAACCGCTCCCGACCTCCTTCTGAACTGAAGATGTGGAAGTAATGGCGCTGCCGAAAGCCGATGGCGTTGGTAGCCTGCTGCCTGCTTGGCGCGGCAATATGGGTTATATCGGTCCATGCGGCCGTGCGCTGCAACTGGATCTCGGCCAGCAACATAGAACCGAAAGGGGTTATCGACTACCTGCATTACTATCGCTCCTTCGAAACCGAGTACGAACTGGCCTGTATGCGTGAAGCGCAGAAATTGGCAGTAGAACGGTCATCATGCAGCTAAGAACGTCCGTTCTGGCATGAGCAGGTTTGGATATCAACATTTGCTATCTGACCGCGACCAGTAATCGTGATCTGACGTACCTCTACAGCAACATTGTGGCGCTTAACGAACACGCTGCGGTGCTGCATTACACGCAAACTGGATCATGGGGCCACGGAAGGGGTGCGCAGCTTCCTGCTGCGATGCCAGGCCGATCTAACGGCTATGCGGCTGACCTGACTGGTACAGCTGATGGCAAAAAGCGACAACGACTACGCACAGCTGGTGAAAGAGCGTAAATGATGAACAACTGGCGCTAATCACCACCATGAGAAGCAGGCGTTAGCTATTAAGATTACCACATCCAGTTCCATCAGCGCATCGCCAAACTGCTGCGTAAACATCAAATCATCACCGATATGAGTGAAGAAGCGATGGTCGAAAACGATCTCACCGGACCGTTTATGCCGCACGGTATTGGCCATCCGCTGGGCCTGCAGGTGCATGACGTCGCCGGTTTTATGCAGGATGATAGCGGTACACACCTCGCGGCACCGGCAAAATATCCGTACCTGCGCTACACCCGTATTCTCCAGCCGGGCATGGTGTTAACCATCGAACCGGGTATCTACTTCATTGAATCGCTTCTGGCACCGTGGCGTGAAGGGCAGTTCAGCAAGCACTTCAACTGGCAGAAAATTGAAGCACTGAAACCGTTCGGCGGCATTCGTATCGAAGACAACGTGGTGATCCACGAAAACAACGTGGAAAACATGACCCGGGATCTGAAACTGGCGTGATGGAAAGCTGGTTAATTCCTGCGGCACCGGTCACGGTCGTTGAAGAGATCAAAAAGAGCCGCTTCATAACGATGTTGGCGCATACCGATGGCGTTGAGGCGGCGAAAGCGTTTGTTGAATCGGTGCGGGCAGAACACCCCGATGCCCGCCACCATTGCGTGGCGTGGGTGGCGGGTGCGCCGGATGATTCTCAACAGCTGGGTTTCTCTGACGACGGGGAGCCGGCGGGAACGGCAGGTAAACCGATGCTCGCCCAGCTAATGGGCAGCGGCGTCGGGGAAATTACCGCTGTGGTAGTGCGCTACTACGGCGGCATATTGCTTGGCACCGGTGGGTTAGTGAAAGCGTATGGCGGCGGCGTGAATCAGGCGCTGCGCCAGCTAACGACCCAACGCAAGACGCCATTAACCGAATATACTTTGCAATGTGAATATAGTCAGTTAACCGGCATTGAAGCGTTGCTGGGGCAGTGTGACGGCAAAATTATCAACAGTGATTATCAGGCATTCGTTCTGCTGCGGGTGGCGCTTCCGGCGGCGAAAGTGGCTGAATTTTCCGCAAAGCTGGCGGATTTTAGCCGTGGTTCATTGCAATTGTTAGCGATTGAAGAATAATCCCCACTTCGTTTTGCAGAACTAAGGAAGCGGCAGAGATGCATTTTCGCGCCATTACCCGAATCGTTGGACTACTGGTCATCTTATTTTCAGGGACCATGATTATCCCTGGGCTGGTAGCACTCATCTACCGGGATGGAGCGGGCCGCGCTTTTACCCAGACCTTTTTTGTCGCCCTCGCCATTGGCTCTATGCTGTGGTGGCCGAACCGCAAAGAGAAGGGCGAACTGAAATCCCGTGAGGGGTTTCTGATAGTGGTGCTGTTTTGGACCGTGCTGGGTAGTGTCGGTGCGCTCCCTTTTATCTTCTCGGAAAGCCCGAACCTCACGATTACCGATGCGTTTTTTGAATCTTTCTCTGGCCTGACCACCACCGGGGCCACTACGCTGGTGGGGCTGGATTCGCTCCCTCATGCCATCCTCTTTTATCGCCAGATGCTGCAATGGTTTGGCGGGATGGGGATCATCGTGTTAGCGGTTGCGATACTGCCTATCCTCGGCGTGGGTGGGATGCAGCTCTATCGCGCAGAAATGCCCGGCCCGCTGAAAGATAACAAAATGCGCCCGCGAATTGCGGAAACGGCGAAAACTCTGTGGTTGATTTATGTCTTGCTGACCGTCGCCTGTGCGCTGGCGTTGTGGTTTGCCGGAATGGATGCCTTTGATGCCATCGGCCATAGCTTTGCGACTATCGCTATTGGCGGCTTCTCGACACATGATGCCAGTATCGGTTATTTCGACAGTCCGACTATTAACACTATCATTGCTATCTTCCTGCTGATCTCCGGCTGTAACTACGGTCTGCACTTTTCACTGTTAAGTGGGCGTAGTCTGAAGGTTTATTGGCGCGATCCGGAATTTCGCATGTTTATCGGCGTACAGTTTACGCTGGTGGTTATTTGTACACTCGTACTGTGGTTTCATAATGTCTACAGTTCGGCGCTGATGACAATTAACCAGGCGTTTTTCCAGGTGGTATCGATGGCGACAACCGCCGGGTTTACGACTGACAGCATTGCCCGCTGGCCGCTCTTTTTGCCGGTACTGCTTTTATGTTCAGCTTTTATCGGCGGTTGCGCCGGGTCAACGGGCGGTGGCCTGAAAGTGATCCGCATCCTGCTGCTGTTTAAGCAGGGGAACCGTGAGCTGAAACGACTGGTGCATCCGAACGCCGTCTATAGCATTAAGCTGGGGAATCGCGCACTGCCGGAACGTATCCTCGAAGCCGTTTGGGGATTTTTCTCCGCCTATGCATTGGTGTTTATTGTCAGTATGCTGGCGATTATCGCCACGGGCGTGGATGATTTTTCTGCCTTTGCCTCAGTTGTTGCGACATTGAATAACCTGGGGCCAGGGCTTGGCGTGGTTGCTGATAACTTTACCAGTATGAACCCGGTGGCTAAATGGATCCTGATTGCCAACATGCTGTTTGGTCGTCTCGAGGTCTTTACATTACTGGTGCTCTTTACCCCGACTTTCTGGCGTGAATGATGGAGTAATACGTGAAAACATTAATTCTTTTCTCAACAAGGGACGGACAAACGCGCGAGATTGCCTCCTACCTGGCTTCGGAACTGAAAGAACTGGGGATCCAGACGGATGTCGCCAATGTGCACCGCATTGAAGAACCACAATGGGAAAACTATGACCGTGTGGTCATTGGTGCTTCTATTCGCTATGGTCACTACCACTCTGCGTTCCAGGAATTTGTCAAAAAACATGCGACGCGACTGAATTCGATGCCGAGCGCCTTTTATTCCGTAAACCTGGTGGCGCGCAAACCGGAGAAGCGTACTCCACAGACCAACAGCTACGCGCGGAAGTTTCTGATGAACTCGCAATGGCGTCCCGATCGCTGCGCGGTCATTGCCGGGGCGCTGCGTTACCCACGTTATCGCTGGTACGACCGTTTTATGCTCAAGCTGATTATGAAGATGTCAGGCGGTGAAACGGATACGCGCAAAGAAGTTGTCTATACCGATTGGGAGCAGGTGGCGAATTTCGCCCGAGAAATCGCCCATTTAACCGACAAACCGACGCTGAAATAAGCATAAAGAATAAAAAATGCGCGGTCGGAAAATTATTTTAAATTTCCTCTTGTCAGGCCGGAATAACTCCCTATAATGCGCCACCACTGACACGGAACAACGGCAAACACGCCGACGGGTCAGCGGGGTTCTCCTGAGAATTCCGGCAGAGAAAGCAAAAATAAATGCTTGACTCTGTAGCGGGAAAGCGTATTATGCACACCCCGCGCAGCTGAGAAAAAGCGAAGCGGCACTGCTCTTTAACAATTTATCAGACAATCTGTGTGGGCACTCGAAGATACGGATTCTTAACGTCGCAAGACGAAAAATGAATACCAAGTCTCAAGAGTGAACACGTAATTCATTACGAAGTTTAATTCTTTGAGCATCAAACTTTTAAATTGAAGAGTTTGATCATGGCTCAGATTGAACGCTGGCGGCAGGCCTAACACATGCAAGTCGAACGGTAACAGGAAGCAGCTTGCTGTTTCGCTGACGAGTGGCGGACGGGTGAGTAATGTCTGGGAAACTGCCTGATGGAGGGGGATAACTACTGGAAACGGTAGCTAATACCGCATAACGTCGCAAGACCAAAGAGGGGGACCTTCGGGCCTCTTGCCATCGGATGTGCCCAGATGGGATTAGCTAGTAGGTGGGGTAACGGCTCACCTAGGCGACGATCCCTAGCTGGTCTGAGAGGATGACCAGCCACACTGGAACTGAGACACGGTCCAGACTCCTACGGGAGGCAGCAGTGGGGAATATTGCACAATGGGCGCAAGCCTGATGCAGCCATGCCGCGTGTATGAAGAAGGCCTTCGGGTTGTAAAGTACTTTCAGCGGGGAGGAAGGGAGTAAAGTTAATACCTTTACTCATTGACGTTACCCGCAGAAGAAGCACCGGCTAACTCCGTGCCAGCAGCCGCGGTAATACGGAGGGTGCAAGCGTTAATCGGAATTACTGGGCGTAAAGCGCACGCAGGCGGTTTGTTAAGTCAGATGTGAAATCCCCGGGCTCAACCTGGGAACTGCATCTGATACTGGCAAGCTTGAGTCTCGTAGAGGGGGGTAGAATTCCAGGTGTAGCGGTGAAATGCGTAGAGATCTGGAGGAATACCGGTGGCGAAGGCGGCCCCCTGGACGAAGACTGACGCTCAGGTGCGAAAGCGTGGGGAGCAAACAGGATTAGATACCCTGGTAGTCCACGCTGTAAACGATGTCGACTTGGAGGTTGTGCCCTTGAGGTGTGGCTTCCGGAGCTAACGCGTTAAGTCGACCGCCTGGGGAGTACGGCCGCAAGGTTAAAACTCAAATGAATTGACGGGGGCCCGCACAAGCGGTGGAGCATGTGGTTTAATTCGATGCAACGCGAAGAACCTTACCTGGTCTTGACATCCACGGAAGTTTTCAGAGATGAGAATGTGCCTTCGGGAACCGTGAGACAGGTGCTGCATGGCTGTCGTCAGCTCGTGTTGTGAAATGTTGGGTTAAGTCCCGCAACGAGCGCAACCCTTATCCTTTGTTGCCAGCGGTCCGGCCGGGAACTCAAAGGAGACTGCCAGTGATAAACTGGAGGAAGGTGGGGATGACGTCAAGTCATCATGGCCCTTACGACCAGGGCTACACACGTGCTACAATGGCGCATACAAAGAGAAGCGACCTCGCGAGAGCAAGCGGACCTCATAAAGTGCGTCGTAGTCCGGATTGGAGTCTGCAACTCGACTCCATGAAGTCGGAATCGCTAGTAATCGTGGATCAGAATGCCACGGTGAATACGTTCCCGGGCCTTGTACACACCGCCCGTCACACCATGGGAGTGGGTTGCAAAAGAAGTAGGTAGCTTAACCTTCGGGAGGGCGCTTACCACTTTGTGATTCATGACTGGGGTGAAGTCGTAACAAGGTAACCGTAGGGGAACCTGCGGTTGGATCACCTCCTTACCTTAAAGAAGCGTTCTTTGTAGTGCTCACACAGATTGTCTGATAGAAAGTGAAAAGCAAGGCGTCTTGCGAAGCAGACTGATACGTCCCCTTCGTCTAGAGGCCCAGGACACCGCCCTTTCACGGCGGTAACAGGGGTTCGAATCCCCTAGGGGACGCCACTTGCTGGTTTGTGAGTGAAAGTCACCTGCCTTGATATCTCAAAACTCATCTTCGGGTGATGTTTGAGATATTTGCTCTTTTAAAAATCTGGATCAAGCTGAAGATTGAAACACTGGACGATGAAAGTTGTTCGGGTCGTTTTGTCGAATTTTTCAGCAACACGATAATCAGTCGAAAGAAACATCTTCGGGTTGTGAGTTGGGGGTTTAACCGTTTACAGTGGAGATACATGGCAGTCAGAGGCGATGAAGGACGTGCTAATCTGGATGCCACAGCGTCGGTAAGGTGATATGAACCGTTATAACCAGCAGGATCTCCGGAATGGGGAGCCCGGTGTGTTTCGAACGCCTGGTTGACTGGATGGGCTTAGGCTCATCCGGCAAACCGGGGGAACTGGGGCGATCTACGTCCCCAGAAGGAATCGACGATCACCGTTCTTCCATCATGAGCTCAGCAACACTTCCCTTTCTCTCCAGTCATCGTCGTCGTGAAACGTCTGGAAAGGCGCGCGATACCAGGTGACAGGCCCCAGTTGCACGAAAATCCGCGTGCTGGAGTTCGATCCGTTGGGCGGGACACGTGGTATCCTGTTCTGAATATGGGGGGCCATCCTCCAAGGCTAAATACTCCCTGACTGACCGATCGTGAACCGGTACCATGAGGAAAGGCGGGAAAGAAAACCCGGCGAGGGGAGTGAAAAAGAACCTGAAACCGTGTACGTACAAGCAGTGGGAGCACCATTAGGCGTGTGACTCCATTGGGTTTGTATAATGGGTCAGCAACTTATATTCTGTAGCAAGGTTAACCGATAGGGGAGCTTCAAGGGAAACCGGGTGCTGTATTCGGCCATAAGTTGCAGGGTATGAGCCGAAACCCGGTAGATGTCGCCATCGGCAGGTTGAAGGTTGGGTCGCACGTACTGGTGAAGCCGGGCGACTAATGTTGAAAAATTAGCGGATGACTTGTGGCTGGGGTGAAAGGCCAATCAAACCGGGAGATAGCTGGTTCTCCCAGAAAGCTATTTGGGTAGCGCCTGGTGAACCGTCTCCGGGGGTGCGGCGCTGTTTCGGCAAGGGGGTCGTCCCGACTTACCAACCCGGATGCAAACTGCAAGGTGCCGAAGTGTTATCACGGGAGACACACGGGCGGGTGCTAACGTCCGTCGTGAAGGGGGAACAACCCCAGACCGCCAGCTAGAGTTCCGAGTTGATGGTTAAGTGGGAACGATGTGGGAAGGCCCAACACAGGATGTTGGCTTAGAGCAGCCATCATTTAAAGAAAGCGTAATAGCTCGCTGGTCGGTCGGCCTGCGCGGAAGCTGTGACGGGGGTTAACCATGCGCCGAAGCTGCGGCAGCAACGCTTATGCGTTGTTGGGTAGGGAGACCGTTGTGTAAGCCTGTGAAGGTGTGCTGTGAGGCATGCTGGAGGTATCAGAAGTGCGAATGCTGACATAGTAACGATAAAGCGGGTGAAAAGCCACTAGCCGGGAAGACCAAGGGTTCCTGTCCAACGTTAATGGGGCAGGGTGAGTGGAACCCTAAGGCGAGGCCGAAAGGCGTAGTCCGATGGGAAACAGGTTAATCTTCCTGTATTTGGTGTTGTGCGAAGGGGGGACGGAGAAGGCTATGTTGGCCGGGCAACGGTTGTCCCGGTTTAAGCGTGTAGGCTGGTTTTCCAGGCAAATACGGAAAATCAAGAGCTGAGGCGTGATGACGAGGCACTACGGTGCTGAAGCGACAAATGCCCTGCTTCAGGAAGGCTCTAAGCATCAGGTAACATCAAATCGTACCCAAACCGACACAGGTAGTGGGGTGCGGATACCCAAGGCGCTCCTCCAACTGGGGTGAAGAACTAGGCAAAATGGTTGCGTAACTGGGGAGAAGGCACGCTGATATGTAGGTGAAGTCCCTTGCGGATGGAGCTGAATCGAGTCGAAGAGTACAGCTGGCTGCAACTGTTTATTAAAACACAGCACTGTGCAAACACGAAAGTGGACGTGTGCGGTGAGACGCCTGCCGGTGCCGGAAGGTTAATTGATGGGGTCACGCCAAGCAGAGCTCTTCGGATCGAAGACCCGGGTGACAAGGCGCCGTGACTTATAACGGTCCTAAGGTAGCGAAATTCCTTGTCGGGTAAGTTCCCGACCTGCACGAGAATGGCGTAATGATGGCAGGAGCTCCACCCGAGACTCAGTGAAATTGATTCGCTGTGAAGATGCGGTGTACCCGCAGCAAGACGGAAAGACCCCGTGAACCTTTACTATAGCTTGACACTGAACATTGAGCCTTGATGTGTAGGATAGGTGGGAGGCTCTGAAGTGTGGAGGCACAGGTCTAGTGACCTTGAAATACCGCCCTTTAATGTTTGATGTTCTAACGTTGGCCCCTTGATGGGAATTGGGGAGGGGTTGCTGATGGGTAGTTTGACTGGGGCGGTCTCCTCCTTAAAGAGTAACGGAGGAGCACGAAGGTTGGCTAATCGTCGTCGGACATCAGGAGGTTAGTGCAATGGCATAAGCCAGCTTGACTGCAGCGTGACGGCGCGAGCAGGTGCGAAAGCAGGTCATAGTGATCCGGTGGTTCTGAATGGAAGGGCCATCGCTCAACGGATAAAAGGTACTCCGGGGATAACAGGCTGATACCGCCGAAGAGTTCATATCGACGGCGGTGTTTGGCACCTCGATGTCGGCTCATCACATCCTGGGGCTGAGTGGGTCCCAAGGGTATGGCTGTTCGCCATTTAAAGTGGTACGCGAGCTGGGGTTGAACGTCGTGAGACAGTTCGGTCCCTATCTGCCGTGGGCGCTGGAGAACTGAGGGGGGCTGCTCCTTAAGTACCGAGGACCGGAGTGGACACATAGCTGGTGTTCGGGTTGTCATTGCGAATTGGCACCTGCCCGGTGGCTGGATGCAGAAGAGATAATGCTGAAAGCATCTAAGCACAAACTTCCCCCGAGATGAGTTCTGCCTGACTCCTTGAGAGTCCTGGAAGGAAACGTTGAAGACGACAGCGTTGATAGGCCGGGTGTAAGCGCAGCGATGCGTTGTCAGCTAA
The DNA here is from genome assembly GCA_048288465.1 of Shigella flexneri. GTDB lineage: Bacteria > Pseudomonadota > Gammaproteobacteria > Enterobacterales > Enterobacteriaceae > Enterobacter > Enterobacter flexneri_B. Next base: position 3,939,614 of record CP182556.1, read on the forward strand.
CCGGTACTAATGAACCGTGAGGCTTAACCTTCAACGCCGAAGGTTGTTTTGGCAGATAGAGGAGTTCTTAGCCTGATAGGATTAAATCAGAACGCGAAGCGGTCTGATGAGAACAAAATTACCTGGCGGCCGTAGCGCGGTGGTCCCACCTGACCCCATGCCGAACTCAGAAGTGAAACGCCGTAGCGCCGAGATGGTAGTGTGGGGTCTCCCCATGCGAGAGTAGGGAACTGCAGGCATCAGATTAAAGCAAAGGCCATCCTGACGGGATGGCTTTTTTCCAGCTGGCAGAAAAAAATGCCGGATGCGACGCTGCACGTCTTTATCCAGCCTACTCTTGCTTATCCGTTCTGCTTTTGCATACCACTACCCACCGCAAAAATCAGCCAGCCCCTCAACATCATTAATATCCAGTAATGCAGAGTGAGGTTAAGCGGCATCACTGGCTACAGCAATAACATGCCTGTCTATCACTAAATTCTTCAGGTCGATGTCCGGCTGCCATCGCAAACAGCACAATCTTTGCAAATGTTGATGCTTAAACCCTTCGACCAATCAAATCCAGCTTTCGGCATCCATTCAACTGCCGAGAACTGTAGATTCAGCTCTTCTCTTCGTCTGGTGTTTCCGTCATCAAGGCCCATCGTTGCTGGCTGGCAAGGATGCTTTGTGCCGCGCCAGCCTTGCGCAGCTCATAGCTATCTTTGCCTGGCTATGAACATCCATATCATGGTGCGTATGCTTAATCACCCCTGGACGATCCCTCTGGCGCATAATGCCGATAGTTTTTTCAAAAGCGTAGTTTTTCCCGGTACCACTCCACGCGGCAAAGGCCAGTAACGGTTGTCATCGTTTTTCCTGCCATCAGGCGGCTTCCTCTGGCGTATTCGCGTTAACAAATGCATCTTTATGATCGCTGAAATCAACCGCATGACCGCCAGCCAAGCACATAATACCATTACCCGGCGTTCTCCTGCTTGCAGATATTCCAGGTGATCAAGGCTTCGATAGCGAGGCTTACCAGAGCAATAGTCGGGTGATCGCGTTCACCGTCATCGACCCACACGACCAGGCGCATCTTAGGGTGGTACGTAGGCTCGGCCGCTCGGTGATGGTGAGATGTAGGCGTATCGCGGCAACAAAGCCACTAGCCACTTTCCTGTTGCCTTCTGAAAGCATTCCCTGCCAGAGGGCCTGGGTGGTGGGAGATGAATCTTCAATCACTTTCGACCGCTTGCCTGATAGATTTCCTGATGACGATTAGCATTAACCACGACGTGAGAGAGCTGCGTCTTAAGCGCGTCAGCGACATGTTGCCACAGCGGTTTGCCATTTAAGTCCAGCAATCCTTTATCTACGCCGCCCATTCGTCTGGCTTTACCGCCTGCCAGCACAACGCCTGTTATCGTCGTCATTAGATTCACCGATATCGCCTCTTTTATTGTGGGATTGACCCTGCTAACGTGTCTGTCTCAAGAGTAAGGAGCATTACTATGAAATGTAAACGTCTGAATGAAGTTATTGAACTCCTCCAGCCAGCCTGGCAAAAAGAGCCAGACTTTAACTTGTTGCAATTTTTGCAGAAACTGGCGAAAGAGTCAGGTTTTGACGGCGAACTGGCGGATTTGACGGATGACATTCTGATCTATCACCTGAAAATGCGTGATTCCGCGAAAGATGCGGTGATCCCGGGTTTGCAGAAAGATTATGAAGAAGACTTCAAAACGGCGCTGTTACGCGCTCGCGGCGTAATTAAAGAGTAAAAGCTTGTAAGCGGCGCCACCAAAATCATCGTGAAATGATATCCTTCATCATTCGTAATGTTTTCCGGATGATGGGATGAACAACAGCGCTTTTACTTTCCAGACACTACACCCGGATACCATCATGGACGCTCTGTTTAAGCAAGGGATCCGGGTGGATTCCGGTCTTACCCCGCTTAACAGCTATGAAAACCGTGTCTATCAATTTCAGGACGAAGAGCGTCGACGTTTTGTCGTCAAATTTTATCGCCCTGAACGTTGGACAGCCGATCAAATCCTCGAAGAACATCAATTTGCGTTGCAGCTGGTAAATGATGAAGTTCCGGTCGCAGCACCTGTGGCCTTTAACGGTCAGACTTTATTGAATCATCAGGGATTTTATTTCGCTGTTTTTCCAAGCGTCGGTGGTCGCCAGTTCGAAGCTGATAATATCGATCAGATGGAAGCGGTTGGGCGTTATTTAGGGCGTATGCACCAGACGGGGCGCAAACAGCTTTTTATTCATCGCCCGACCATCGGTCTGAATGAATATCTCATTGAGCCTCGCAAGCTGTTTGAGGACGCTACACTGATACCTTCCGGGTTGAAAGCGGCATTTCTGAAAGCGACAGATGAGCTGATCGCCGCCGTTACAGCACACTGGCGGGAAGATTTCACCGTTCTGCGGCTACATGGAGACTGCCACGCCGGGAATATTCTCTGGCGCGATGGTCCAATGTTTGTTGATCTGGATGATGCACGTAATGGTCCAGCTATTCAGGATTTGTGGATGTTGCTCAATGGCGATAAAGCCCAGCAGCGGATGCAACTGGAAACTATTATTGAAGCTTATGAAGAATTTAGCGAGTTCGACACCGCTGAAATCGGACTGATTGAACCTTTACGCGCCATGCGTTTGGTTTATTATCTTGCCTGGCTAATGCGGCATTGGGCTGATCCCGCGTTCCCGAAAAATTTCCCGTGGTTAACCGGGGAAGATTACTGGCTACGACAGACGGCGACTTTTATAGAACAGGCAAAAGTTCTACAAGAACCCCCTTTGCAATTAACACCTATGTATTAATCGGAGAGAGTAGATCATGAAAAAGATTTGGCTGGCGCTGGCTGGTTTAGTTTTAGCGTTTAGCGCATCGGCGGCGCAGTATGAAGATGGTAAACAGTACACTACCCTGGAAAAACCGGTAGCTGGCGCGCCGCAAGTGCTGGAGTTTTTCTCTTTCTTCTGCCCGCACTGCTATCAGTTTGAAGAAGTTCTGCATATTTCTGATAATGTGAAGAAAAAACTGCCGGAAGGCGTGAAGATGACTAAATACCACGTCAACTTCATGGGTGGTGACCTGGGCAAAGATCTGACTCAGGCATGGGCTGTGGCGATGGCGCTGGGCGTGGAAGACAAAGTGACTGTTCCGCTGTTTGAAGGCGTACAGAAAACCCAGACCATTCGTTCAGCATCTGATATCCGCGATGTATTTATCAATGCAGGTATTAAAGGTGAAGAGTACGACGCGGCGTGGAACAGCTTCGTGGTGAAATCTCTGGTCGCTCAGCAGGAAAAAGCCGCAGCTGATGTGCAATTGCGTGGTGTTCCGGCGATGTTTGTTAACGGTAAATATCAGCTGAATCCGCAGGGTATGGATACCAGCAATATGGATGTTTTTGTTCAGCAGTATGCTGATACGGTGAAATATCTGTCCGAGGAAAAATAATTCAATGTAAATTACATAAAGCCCGTGAATATTCACGGGCTTTTTTTATTATTTAATAAATATAAATACATTCTGATAATGCATCCTGCCGCTGGACATTATTTCAGCATAAGTGGATATTCAAAGTTTTGCTGTTTTATCAGGGAATATTTATATGATACGTAAGTCAGCTACAGGTGTTATTGTTGCGTTAGCCGTAATCTGGGGTGGTGGCACATGGTACACAGGTACGCAAATTCAGCCTGGTATCGAAAAGTTTATTAAAGATTTTAACGATGCGAAAAAGAAAGGTGAACATGCCTACGATATGACGTTAAGTTATAAAAACTTTGACAAAGGCTTTTTTAATTCCCGTTTTCAAATGCAAATGACATTCGATAACGGTGCACCCGATCTCAATATCAAGCCAGGCCAGAAAGTTGTATTTGATGTGGATGTTGAGCACGGTCCGTTGCCCATCACAATGTTAATGCATGGTAATGTCATCCCAGCACTGGCAGCGGCAAAAGTGAACTTAGTGAATAATGAACTGACACAACCGCTATTTATCGCCGCGAAAAATAAATCGCCCGTGGAAGCGACATTGCGATTCGCGTTTGGTGGCTCATTCTCTACGACATTAGATGTTGCCCCTGCAGAGTATGGAAAATTTTCTTTTGGTGAGGGCCAGTTTACTTTTAATGGTGATGGTAGTTCATTGTCTAACCTGGATATTGAAGGCAAAGTCGAAGATATTGTTCTGCAATTATCACCAATGAACAAAGTAACGGCAAAAAGTTTTACCATTGATTCTCTGGCGCGATTAGAAGAAAAGAAATTTCCGGTTGGTGAAAGCGAGTCGAAATTTAATCAGATTAACATTATCAATCACGGGGAAGACGTTGCCCAAATCGATGCTTTCGTTGCAAAAACCAGGCTGGATCGCGTTAAAGACAAAGATTATATCAATGTCAATCTGACCTACGAACTTGATAAGTTAACAAAAGGGAATCAGCAACTCGGTAGTGGTGAGTGGTCATTGATTGCTGAATCTATTGATCCCTCAGCAGTGCGCCAATTTATCATCCAGTATAACATTGCGATGCAGAAGCAGCTTGCTGCACACCCTGAGTTAGCAAACGATGAAGTTGCTCTGCAAGAAGTGAATGCTGCATTGTTCAAAGAGTATTTACCGTTATTACAAAAAAGTGAGCCGACCATTAAACAACCGGTAAGATGGAAGAACGCACTCGGCGAACTAAATGCCAATCTGGATATCAGTATTGCCGACCCAGCCAAATCTTCATCATCCACAAACAAAGATATCAAATCGCTCAATTTTGATGTGAAGTTACCGCTTAATGTCGTCACAGAAACCGCAAAACAGCTTAATTTATCTGAAGGAATGGATGCGGAAAAAGCGCAAAAGCAGGCTGATAAACAAATCAGCGGGATGATGACATTAGGTCAGATGTTTCAGTTAATCACGATTGACAACAATACCGCCTCGCTGCAGCTGCGTTATACACCGGGTAAAGTTGTTTTTAACGGACAGGAGATGAGCGAAGAAGAATTTATGTCTCGTGCCGGACGTTTTGTTCATTAAAATACTCACTCGCCTCTGCTCATTCAGAGGCGAGTAAAACTTACTTATTCTGACGCTGTGATGACATGAGAGACGTCAGAAGCCGGTCTTTTTCCTGCCACAATGAGTTCAGCCATTGCTGAAAATGGCGCTTAAAGCTTTTGTCATTGATGTAGTCGCCATGTAACTCATCGGCAATAGGCTGTAAATCCACATGTACGACAATCCGCGTCAGTTTACCGCTTAACATATCGAAGAACGGCTGACGGTTATTGTCCGGATAACACAGCGTAACATTAAGCAGTTTATCGAATTGTTTACCCAGTACATTTAGCGCCATCGCAATGCCTGCCGCCTTTGGTGGCAACAAGTTTTGAAAAGTGGAGTGGGTTTGCTGATGTTTTTCTTGCGTGAAACGGGAGCCTTCAACGAAATTGACAATGGTGGTGGGATGCAGGCGAAACTTTTCACAAGAACGCCGAGTGGTTTCAACATCTTGACCACGTCGCTCCGGATGACGTAATAAATAAGCGCGGGAATAACGCTTCATAAACGGCATATCCAGCGCCCAGCACGCCAGGCCAAGAAATGGCACCCAGGCCAGCTGTTGCTTGAGGAAATATTTATTCATCGGAATGTGCTTACGAAACAGCACGCACAGTACGACAATATCTGCCCAACTACGGTGGTTACAAATAAGCAGATACCAGTTCTTCTTACTTAACCCTTCCAGCCCGTGAACTTCCCATTGCAGGTGTGGGTTCAGATGCAGTAATACCGCCAGACCTTCACACCAGCAATACATCATAAAATCACAAAAACGCGAAACCTTTCGCCAAATGACTGGCACAGGTAGCAATAGTTTTACAATCCCGGCAATGATGATCGGGACGGAACAAAAAATAGTGACCAAAATGGTCAATACGATACTCAGCAAAAGGGTTATCGCAGCGAGTATTCTCGTCATAATGAATTTATTCAAAAGGTTAGCCATAGACAGTGCACTAAAGAAGCGCAAGGCGCAGATTTTAGCAGAAAATGACCCAAATAACGGATGATCCTTAAGGAGAAAAATAATTCATATCTATCCACATTAGAAAAAATCCCATTATCTCAATTATTAGGGATGGATTTATTTTTAACTGCATGAAAAACAAAGACAAACATCATGCTGTAAAAAGCATGATAATAAATTAAAAGCGATGTAAATAATTTATGCACAAAGTTATCCACATGACGATTTGCGAGCGATCCAGCAGATCTACAAAAGATTTTCACGAAAAGCGGTGAAAAACTCATGTTTTCATCCTGTCTGTGGCATCCTTTACCCATAATCTGATAAACAGGCACGGACATTATGGTTCAGATCCCCCAAAATCCACTTATCCTTGTAGATGGTTCATCTTATCTTTATCGCGCATATCACGCGTTTCCCCCGCTGACTAACAGCGCAGGCGAGCCGACCGGTGCGATGTATGGTGTCCTCAACATGCTGCGCAGTCTGATCATGCAATATAAACCGACGCATGCAGCGGTGGTCTTTGACGCCAAGGGAAAAACCTTTCGTGATGAACTGTTTGAACATTACAAATCACATCGCCCGCCAATGCCGGACGATCTGCGAGCACAAATCGAACCTCTGCACGCGATGGTTAAAGCGATGGGACTGCCGCTGCTGGCGGTTTCTGGCGTAGAAGCGGACGACGTTATCGGTACTCTGGCGCGCGAAGCCGAAAAAGCCGGGCGTCCGGTGCTGATTAGCACTGGCGATAAAGATATGGCGCAGCTGGTGACGCCAAATATTACGCTTATCAATACCATGACGAATACCATCCTCGGACCGGAAGAGGTGGTGAATAAGTACGGCGTGCCGCCAGAATTGATCATCGACTTCCTGGCGCTGATGGGTGACTCCTCTGATAACATTCCTGGCGTACCGGGCGTCGGTGAAAAAACCGCGCAGGCATTGCTGCAAGGTCTTGGCGGGCTGGATACGCTGTATGCCGAGCCAGAAAAAATTGCTGGGTTGAGCTTCCGTGGCGCGAAAACAATGGCAGCGAAGCTCGAGCAAAACAAAGAAGTTGCTTATCTCTCATACCAGTTGGCGACGATTAAAACCGATGTTGAACTGGAGCTGACCTGTGAACAACTGGAAGTGCAGCAACCGGCAGCGGAAGAGTTGTTGGGGCTGTTCAAAAAGTATGAGTTCAAACGCTGGACTGCTGATGTCGAAGTGGGCAAATGGTTACAGGCCAAAGGGGCAAAAACAGCCGCGAAGCCGCAGGAAACCAGTGTTGCAGACGAAGCGCCAGAAGTGACGGCAACGGTGATTTCTTATGACAACTACGTCACTATCCTTGATGAAGAAACACTGAAAGCGTGGATTGCGAAGCTGGAAAAAGCGCCGGTATTTGCATTTGATACCGAAACCGACAGCCTTGATAACATCTCTGCTAACCTGGTCGGGCTTTCTTTTGCTATCGAGCCAGGCGTAGCGGCATATATTCCGGTTGCTCATGATTATCTTGATGCGCCCGATCAAATCTCTCACGAGCGTGCACTCGAGTTGCTAAAACCGCTGCTGGAAGATGAAAAGGCGCTGAAGGTCGGGCAAAACCTGAAATACGATCGCGGTATTCTGGCGAATTACGGCATTGAACTGCGTGGGATTGCGTTTGATACCATGCTGGAGTCCTACATTCTCAATAGCGTTGCCGGGCGTCACGATATGGACAGCCTCGCGGAACGTTGGTTGAAGCACAAAACCATCACTTTTGAAGAGATTGCGGGTAAAGGCAAAAATCAACTGACCTTTAACCAGATTGCCCTCGAAGAGGCCGGACGTTACGCCGCCGAACATGCAGATGTCACCTTGCAGCTGCATCTGAAAATGTGGCCGGATCTGCAGAAACACAAAGGGCCGTTGAACGTCTTCGAGAATATCGAAATGCCGCTGGTGCCGGTGCTTTCACGCATTGAACGTAACGGTGTGAAGATCGATCCGAAAGTGCTGCACAATCATTCTGAAGAGCTCACCTTGCGTCTGGCTGAGCTGGAAAAGAAAGCGCATGAAATTGCAGGTGAAGAATTTAACCTTTCTTCCACCAAGCAGTTGCAAACCATTCTGTTTGAAAAACAGGGTATTAAACCGCTGAAGAAAACGCCGGGTGGCGCGCCGTCAACGTCGGAAGAGGTACTGGAAGAACTGGCGCTGGACTATCCGTTGCCAAAAGTGATTCTGGAGTATCGTGGTCTGGCGAAGCTGAAGTCGACTTACACCGACAAGCTGCCGCTGATGATCAACCCGAAAACCGGGCGTGTGCATACCTCTTATCACCAGGCAGTAACTGCAACGGGACGTTTATCGTCAACCGATCCTAACCTGCAAAACATTCCGGTGCGTAACGAAGAAGGTCGTCGTATCCGCCAGGCGTTTATTGCGCCAGAGGATTATGTGATTGTCTCAGCGGACTACTCGCAGATTGAACTGCGCATTATGGCGCATCTCTCGCGTGATAAAGGCTTGCTGACCGCATTCGCGGAAGGAAAAGATATCCACCGGGCAACGGCGGCAGAAGTGTTTGGTTTGCCACTGGAAACCGTCACCAGCGAGCAACGCCGTAGCGCGAAAGCGATCAACTTTGGTCTGATTTATGGCATGAGTGCTTTCGGTCTGGCGCGGCAATTGAACATTCCACGTAAAGAAGCGCAGAAGTACATGGACCTTTACTTCGAACGCTACCCTGGCGTGCTGGAGTATATGGAACGCACCCGTGCTCAGGCGAAAGAGCTGGGCTACGTTGAAACGCTGGACGGACGCCGTCTGTATCTGCCGGATATCAAATCCAGCAATGGTGCTCGTCGTGCAGCGGCTGAACGTGCAGCCATTAACGCGCCAATGCAGGGAACCGCCGCCGACATTATCAAACGGGCGATGATTGCCGTTGATGCGTGGTTACAGGCTGAGCAACCGCGTGTACGTATGATCATGCAGGTACACGATGAACTGGTATTTGAAGTTCATAAAGATGATGTTGATGCCGTCGCGAAGCAGATTCATCAACTGATGGAAAACTGTACCCGTCTGGATGTGCCGTTGCTGGTGGAAGTGGGGAGTGGCGAAAACTGGGATCAGGCGCACTAAGATTCGCCTGAACATGCCCTTTTTTCGTAAGTAAGCAACATAAGCTGTCACGTTTTGTGATGGCTATTAGAAATTCCTATGCAACAACTGAAAAAAAATTACAAAAAGTGCTTTCTGAACTGAACAAAAAAGAGTAAAGTTAGTCGCGTAGGGTACAGAGGTAAGATGTTCTATCTTTCAGACCTTTTACTTCACGTAATCGGATTTGGCTGAATATTTTAGCCGCCCCAGTCAGTAATGACTGGGGCGTTTTTTATTGGGCGAAAGAAAAGATCCGTAATGCCTGATGCGCTATGTTTATCAGGCCAACGGTAGAATTGTAATCTATTGAATTTACGGGCCGGATACGCCACATCCGGCACAAGCATTAAGGCAAGAAAATTATTCGCCGTCCTGCGTTTCTTCTACAGGCTGCATCTCGCTAAACCAGGTATCCAGTTTCTGCCTCAGCTTGTCTACGCCTTGTTTCTTCAACGAAGAAAACGTTTCAACCTGCACATCACCGTTAAACGCCAGTACAGCTTCACGCACCATATTCAATAGCGCTTTACGTGCGCCGCTTGCCAGTTTGTCCGCTTTGGTCAGCAGCACCAGAACGGCGATATTGCTGTCTACCGCCCACTCAATCATCTGCTGATCCAAATCTTTCAGCGGATGGCGAATATCCATTAGCACCACCAGACCTTGCAGGCTCTGACGTTTTTCGAGGTATTCGCCGAGCGCACGCTGCCATTTGCGCTTCATCTCTTCCGGGACTTCCGCATAACCGTACCCAGGCAAGTCAACCAGACGCTTGCCGTCAGCCACTTCAAACAGGTTGATAAGCTGGGTGCGCCCTGGGGTTTTTGAGGTACGAGCCAGGCTTTTCTGGTTAGTCAGCGTGTTCAGCGCGCTGGATTTACCTGCGTTGGAACGGCCTGCAAAAGCCACTTCAATTCCGGTATCGGAAGGTAGGTGGCGAATATCAGGCGCACTCATCACAAAATGCGTCTGTTGATAATTCAAATTAGTCAAAGCGGTCGTCTCCGTCAGTCAAAGCTTTGTGGCGATTATACCTGAACCATAATAAAAGGCGGATTTTTCGGCGTGAGCGTTGTAAGTAAAAGCCATACGCTTTGTGAGACATTGCCGATAGTCTTTATGCGAAATAGCAGAGAAAATTCTGCGATGCATGTCAAATAAGCTATATAAATCAGTGAATTGCTTTTATAAAAAACTCTGAAACGTGCAAATACTGATGGCGGTCGATCTTTGTTTTAAAGCAAGGCGTACAAGTACACCATAGAGCGAGGACGCTACAGGCACAATGTGACTCAGGATGAGGGCTCAGGAGCGCCAGGAGGTGAAGACAGAGGATTGTCAAAAGACAATGTCCGGAGACGTAATTAATGGAATGGGATCAACACCTATTGTTCCGGCTAAAAGGAAAAACAGGGTGTGTTGGCGGCCTGCAAGGATTGTAAGACCCGTTAAGGGTTATGAGTCAGAAAAAAAGGTGACAGAGTAATCTGTCGCCTTTTTCTTTGCTTGCTTTCTGTTAGATTCCGCCGTAAATTTTATACTTAATAAAACGGCTAAAAGATGAACCATTATGAACCATCATCTTCAAACTCACGCAGCAAGGTCATGCAAAGTGCGTCGAAAAACACGCGAGGTAGCTGGATTAGGAAGCTCGTGATTGCAAGCGTCAGAAAAAACGTCGTGGTCATGTGCCGGGCAGCCGCGCAGCGGGTGGAAACACCACGTCAGGCAGCAAAGGCCAGAACGCACCGAGTACGACGTATCGGCAGTAAAACCCCTATTCCATTGGGCGTGACTGAAAAATGACGGGACAGCACAAACCGAGTAGTGAGAAACTATGCTTTCACCGCAGGCGGAGTTGGAATTACTGTCAACGGATGAGCGTCTGGATGCGCTGCTGGAACGTCTTGGAGTAGGCGCAACCTTAGCGCCGCAGAGCAATCCTGGTGGACGCTAAACTGGATCGTATTTATGAGTCGATGCAGAACCTCGGCCTCTCTTATGACGATGACGAAGAAGAGGAAGAAGACGTAAGCAAGAAGACATGATGCGTCTGCTGCGGGGCAGGCTACGGATCGCCGCCGTGGCCTTCCCGTTCTGCTGATAGCCCTTCCGGTTATATGTTATCTGTGTGGTGATCGTTAAATTACAGCGGTTGTCGCGCGCAAACGGGCTAGCCACCGGCGGATGACCCGAAACTGGCATCCGCCGGTACGCTGTAGCCGCCAGAGACGCCATCGGAAGGAGTGAGCATGTCTGTACAGCAAATCGACTGGGATTTGGCCCTGATTCAGAAATATAACTATTCCTGTCGACTATAGACCTCTTACCCGACCGCGCTGGAGTTTTCACAGACTTTGGCGTACAGGCGTTTTAAAGCCGTGTGTGCTATCCTGAGCGTCCATTATCTCTCAACTACATATCCCGTTCTGCCATAAACTTTGTTACTTCTGCGGTTGCAATAAGATCGTTACTCGCCAGCAGCACAAGGCCGATCAGTATCTGGACGCCTGCAGCAAGAAATCGTCCATCGTGCACCGCTGTTCGCCGGGCGTCACGTCAGCCAATTGCGCTGGGGCGGCGGAACGCCGACGTATCTTGAGGTAAGGGCTAATTAGCCGCCCGATGAAGCTGCTGCGCCAAAACTTCCAGTTCAATGCCGATGTGGATTTCGATTGAAAGTTGATCCGCGGGAAATCGAACGGGATGTACTCATTATTACGCGCCGAAGGTCGATCGCCGAGCATGGGCGTGGCAGCACTTCAACAAAGAGTGTAACGTTGGGTTAACCGCGAGCAGGATGAAGAGTTCATCTTTGCACCGCTTAACCATGCGCGCGAGATTGGTTTCACCTCCACCAACATCGACCTGATTTACGGCCTGCCCAAACAGACGCCGGAGAGTTTCGCCTTTACCCTGAACGTGTGGCGGAGCTGAACCCTGATCGTCTGAGTGTCTTTACTATGCATCTGCCGACCATTCGCCGCCGACGCAAAATCAAAGATGCTGACCTGCCGAGTCCGCAGCAAAAAACTCTATATCCTGCAGGAAACCATCGCCTTCCGACCAATCGGCATCAGTTTATCGGTATGGATTACTTCGCCCGTCCGGATCACGAGCTGGCGGTGGCCCAGCGTGAAGGCGTGCTGCATCGTAATCTTCCAGGGCTACACCACGAGGGCGCAGACCCATTCTGCTGGGGACTGGGCGTTTCCGCCATCAGCATCACCGGCGACTGCTACGTGCAGTAACCAGAAAGAGTTGAACAGACCATCAGCAAGTGGATGAGCAACGCGCTGTGGCGCGGCATTCCGGCTAACGCGTGATGACTGTATTCGCCGCGATGTGATTAAGTCGCTCATCTGCAACTTCCGTCTGGATTACGCCCCTCTTGAGAAACAGTGGGATTTGCACTTCGCTGATTACTTTGCGGAAGATCTCAAGCTGCTCGCCCCGTTAGCAAAAGATGGGCTGGTGGATGTGGATGAGAAGGGAATACAGGTGACGGCGAAAGGTCGCTTGCTGATCCGCAACATTTGCATGTGCTTTGATACCTATCTGCGCCAGAAAGCACCAGATGCAGCAGTTCTCACGGGTGATTTAAATAGTGAATGGCACTTCGTTTACAAAGTAGAAAACAAAAACGCCATCGATGTGCTGAGACAAGATTGCCTAATACGCGCTACGCTTATCAGCCTCAAACCTCTGAAAGGATGTGTTTTGCGCGGATAAGGCGTTCACGCCGCATCCGGCAGGTGAAGCATGAGGAGAGAGGCACTTAGTCGCGATCTGATTTTTAACTGGACTAAACAGCCCAATCATTGCGGCACACAGCACGGCAGCAACGGCAGATTTGCGGTGTGTGGCTGTGGACTGCGCCGCTCGATACCAGATTAATTACTGATTCCAGCATAATGACTCTCCCCGTTTTCCGGGCAAGATCATACTGAACTTTCGGAACAGTAAAGCGTAAAATACCAGCAATTTGCACTGGATAATGATTCTTGGCACAAGCTGTAGATCACTGAGTCCCCAGCTCTTTTTAACTTACGCGTCAGGGTGTTGCGGCCCAAGCCGTCGCCGCGCACTTCCTGTTTATGCCCCTGCGTATGTCGCAACGCGGTCGTCAGTAACGTCCGCTCCAGCTCTGGCTGCGCTTCGGAAAGCGGATTTTTGATGACCGGAACGCAGCGCTGTGTCTGCCCACTGCGCAAGAAGCATCACCCAACTGTCCGGTTGCATTTGCGAAGTACTCTCCCGCAACCGTTGATTCGAACAGTTCGCCGGGCAAATCCTAAATCAACACTTCCTGCCCAGCGGCCATCACCGTTAGCCAGCGGCAGGTGTTTTCCAGCTGGTGACCGCGCAGCAGACGCGTCGAGCAGCTTCGGTTTCCGGATGCAGTAACTTTCGCTTCTACGCCCAGTTCGTCGCGGCAACCTGTCAAAAATGGCACGCCAGCGGGAATATCTACCAACATTCGCGCAGCGGCGGCAGATGAACGCGGATAACGTTCAGGCGGTGGAAACGGATCCTCACCCAAACTACCTTCCTGCCACTCGCTGTTCGAGATTCTGGTGAGTGGCAGCGATAATCCGCACATCCACTTTCGCCGGCGCATCACCGCCAACGCGGTAAAACTGACCGTCTGCCAGCACGCGCAGCAAACACATGTGCACATCAGCGGCGTGTATCACCAATTTCGTCGAGATAATCTGCGCCATCGGCCTATTCAAAACGCCCCTGACGAATGGTATTCGCGCCAGTCAACGCGCTTTTCTCGTGGCCAAACAGTTCTGATTCAATAAAATCTTTTCAGAAATCCTTGCCATATTCAGCGCGATAAACGGCGCTTTGGCGCGCGGACTGTGGCGATGCAGGAGCATGAGCAGCCAGTTCTTTACCGGTGCCGGATTCGCCGTTAATCGAGCCGCGCTGATCGAAGAACGCGAAAGCCGACCGATAATACGGAGACGTCCTGCATGGCTGGCGCTTCGCCGATGATATGGGTGAGTTGGGCCATTTCTAAGCTGAATATACGCGGCTGCTGCTGCTTCCTGGTAATGACTGATAGCGCGCTCAACCAGCGCCACTGCTTAGTCGATATCAAAACGGTTTGGGCAGATCATGAAACGCCCTTGTTGATAGGCGCTGACGGCAGCATCCAGATGGGAATATGCGGTCATAATGATGACCGAAGCATTGGATGGCGCTGTTTAATCTGCTGAGCAGCGCCAGCCCGCCGATTCCCGGCATACGGATATCTGAGAGCAGCACATCCGGCGTTTTGCTCGCCAGCGCCTCCAGTACTTCCGCGCCGTTCTCAACTGTCGTACAGGTTAAACCCGCTCCAGCGAGCGCACGTTCAAGCACCCCAACGGATGGAACTGTCGTCATCGCTACCCCTGCTATCCCTCGTTGCATAAACGTCACCTTTATTTCCTGATAGGCAGGTAAACCGAGAACTGGGTATGCCCTGGCCAACTGGTAAATTCAATTTTGCCTGAATGCTGATCAATCAAATTACGAGCGATGGATAGCCAAGCCCGGTGCCACCTTCGCGGCCGCTGACCATCGGGTAAAACAGCGTATCCTGCGAATGAGGCGGAATGCCCGGCCGTTATCTTCCACATCAATCCGCGCCGCCAGCCGGTAGCGCTCGCCGTGTAAGGTCAGTTGAAACGCGGTGCGGGTACGCAGAATGATTTCACCGCCTTCCGGCCCCAGCGCCTGTAGCGCATTGCGCACAATATTCAGCAAGACCTGTTCAATTTGATCTGGGTCGTGCGCCAGTTCCGGCAGGCTGGGATCGTAATCACAAGATCAACCGCACGTTGTCCGGCAGTTCCATCGACACCAGCGTTTACCACGCGTTCAGCCACTTTGTGAATACTTTTCGGTAACGCGCGTACCGGGCAGCTGCGGCCCAACAGACGGTCGACCAATTTCGCAGCCGGTCCGCCTGTTCGATAATCACTTTGGTATATTCGAGTAGTGATGGGTCAGGTAACGCTTTGCTGAGCAGCTGCGCCGCGCCACGTAAACCGCAAGGGGATTTTTAATCTCATGTGCCAGGCCGCGCACTAAATCACGGGCAGCAACCTGCTGGGCGTGCTGTAGCTGTTCCTGACTTAAGCGGCGCTGGTTATCCATCGGAGCCATCTCCAGCAGGGATCATGCCGTCCGGCATACGCTGGGCCGTCACAGAAAGGATATGCGAGCACCGTCGATGACCAGCGTCACTTCGTTATCGGTAAAACCTTACCGCCTCCAGACTTTCTTGCATCAGCTCGATATTTAATGAGAAGTATGACTGCGACAAGTTCCGGTAACAGTGTACCAAACAATTTGCGGGAGCTTTCGGCGAGCAGTTGTTGGCGGCGGGGTTGCGCGTAATGGATGCACAAGGTTGTCATCGATTAACAAAATACTGTTAATCAGCGAGTTCGAGGATCTGCCCAGCATGGGGCTGCATGTGCCTGTTGCCATAAGCAGTCTCCTGAACAGGTTGCACCATTTTAGTGCATTATAGCTTTTTACGGATAAAAAGCGCGAACGTCGGAGAATTGACTAAAAGAAGCCCATGCAGAGATGGGCTGAAAGCTTCCACGGCAACTAAATCCCGGCGTTGTTGCGCCGGGTAGTACAACTTCAACTATTAGACGCTGTAGTACAGCTCAAACTGTACCGGATGCGGAGTCATGCGCACGCGCGGTCATCTTCTCGCGACGCAGAGCGATGTACGCATCAATTGCTTCGTCAGTGAACACGCCACCGGCTTTCAGGAACTCGCGGTCCAGAATCCAGGATTTGGTTCAGTGCTTCTTCCAAGAGAGCCTGCAACCTGTGGGATCTCTTTCGCTTCTTCTGGCGGCAGGTCGTACGGGTTTTCTGCCATCGCTTCGCCCAGATAAATATCTATGAATACCGTCAGAGACCGGCCGTCAGCAGGGCAGCAAAGCACAGGTACGGGTTAGCTCCACGGTCCGGGAAACGTACTTCGATACGACGTGCTTTCGGAGAAGAAACCACCCGGAATACGGATCAAGCGCAGACGGTTACGCGCAAGAGTGAGCCAGCATTACCGGTGCTTCATAGCCCGGGACCAGACGCTTATAAGAGTTGGTGGATGTCGGGTTTGCCGGGCGTTAATCGCTTTAGCGTGTTTGATTACGCCGCCAATGTAGTACAGCGCCTGCTCAGACAGACCTGCGTATCTGTCGCCTGCGACGGTTCGCCGGTTCCAGACGGAGCATGTGGCGGTCCGTACCGGAGCCGTTATCACCGAACATCGGTTTTGGCATAAAGGTCGCGGTTTGGCCGAACGGTGGGCTGGGTTGTGCACAACATATTTGTAGATATGATTACGTCAGCTTTTTTGGTCATGGTATTGAAGCGGGTAGCCACTTCGTTCTGACCAGCCGTCGCTACTTCGTGGTGATCGGCTTCAACCACCGGCCATCTGTCCGTCACCCGACACATTTCAGAACGAATATCCTGAGCGGGAGTCTACCGGCGGAACCGGGAAGTGGCTCGCCTTTCACTGCCGGACGGTGACCTTTGCTACCACCTTCTATTGGGTGGAGAAGTCCATGCGCCTTCGATATCGTCGATGCGACGTGAGAACCGGGGATCGATGATCCGAAACGGATGTCATCGGACAGGAAGAGTTCAGGTTCTGGCCCGAACAGTGCGGTGTGGCAATGCCAGTGGAACGCAGGTAATCTTGGCGCGCTTCGCAATGGAGCACGGGTCACGGTCATAGCCTTGCAGGGTGCCAAGGTTCAAGGATGTCGCAACGGATCATGGGGTGGAGTCGGCGAAGAACGGGTCGATCACTGCGGTCGATGCGTCTGGCATCAGCGCCATGTCGGACTCGTTAATGCCTTTCCAGCCGCCAATCGAGGAGCCGTCAAACATTTTGCCTTCTTCGAAGAATTCAGCATTCACCTGATGACAGGGATAGTGACGTGCTGTTCTTTACCTTTAGTATCGGTGAAGCGCAAATCAACAAACTTCACTCGTGCTGGTTCAGCATCGTCAGTACGTGTTCAGCGGACATGCTTTAACTCTCCTGGATTCTGGTAGTGGTCGTCATCGTATCATCCAAATCTGCAATTATTTTGGCCGTGTCGCCATAAAAAAGATAAAGCGAAATCTGTGCCAACTTTAAGATTGCCCCTAAAAGGCGTTATCGTGCTCACCATCGTGAAAAGGGCTGCACCACGATGTGAATGTTGCACCGATATCATGCTTCAATGGAAACATTAAGCACCATGTTGGTGCAATGACCTTTGGATAACCCTTTTTATGCTCCGTGAAGAGCGATCACAAAGGGACTATGCAATACTTGTTTGCGGAGGATCTTGTGATCCTGTTTTGTAGTGCGATTAATCCGTGTACAATAACGCGCTGGTACTTATGCCTAGAGGCGGGGCGTGATCGAAAAGTACCGTAATCTAGCCATCATCGCGCACGTAAGCCATGGTAAAACCACCATCGGTCGACAAGCTGCTCCCAACAATCCGGTAACTGTAGACTCACGTGCCGAAGACCCAAGAGCGCGTGATGGACTCCAACGATTTGGAGAAAGAGCGTCAGATTACCATCCTCGCGAAAACACCGGCTACAAATGGAATGATTACCATTATGACATCGTTGATACCCCAGGGCGCCACCAACTTCGGTGGTGAAGTTGAACGTGTCCGGTCCATGGTAGACTCAGTGCTGCTGGTGGTTGACGCATTTGACGGCCGATGCCGCAAACGCGCTTCGTAACCAAAAAAGCATTTGCTTACGGCCTAAGCCAATTGTGTATCAACAAAGTTGACCGCCCTGGCGCGCGTCCTGATTGGGTTGTGGATAGGTATTCAATATCTTCGTAACCTAGGACGCGACGAACGAGCAGCTTGGACTTCCCAATCGTTTACGCTTCTGCGCTGAAACAGTATCGCGGGTCTGGACCACGAAGATATGGCGGAGAGCCATGACCCCGCTGTATCAGGCGATTGTTGATCGCGTTCCTGCGCTGGACGATGACCTTGACTGTCATTCCAGTGCAGTTTCTCAGCTCGATTACAACAGCTATGTTGGCGTTATCGGCATTGGCCGCATCAAGCGCGGTAAAGTGAAGCCGGAGCCAGCAGGTCACTATCATGGATAGCGAAGGCAAAACCCGCAACGCGAAAGTGGTAAAGTGCTGGGCCACCTCGGTCTGAACGTATCGAAACCAATCTGGCGGAAGCTGGCGATATCATGCGATACACGGGCCTTCGCAACTTGAACATTTCTGACACCGTTTGCGACACGCAAAACGTTGAAGCGCCTGCCGCACTCTCCGTTGATGAGCCCGTTTCTATGTTCTTCTGCGTTAACACCTCGCCGTTCTGCGGTAAAGAAGGGCAGTTCGTAACGTCTCGTTGGATCCACGATCGTCTGAACAAAGAACTGGTACACAACGTTGCGCTGCGCGTAGAGAAACCGAAGACGCCGATGCGTTCCGCGTTTCTGGTCGTGGCAAACTGGTGTCTGTTCTGATCGAAAACATGCGTCGTGAAGGTTTCGAACTGGCGGTATCCCGTCCGAAACTTTCTGTTCCGTGAAATCGACGGTCATAAACAAGAGCCGTATGAAAACGTGACTCTGGACGTTGAAGAACAGCGTCGGTTCTGTAATGCAGGCGCTGGGCAACGTAAAGGCGTCTGAAAAACATGAATCCAGACGGTAAAGGCCGCGTACATCTACGACTACGTGAATCCCGACCGTGGTCTGATTGGCTTCCGTTCTGAGTTCATGACCATGACTTCCGGTACTGGTTTACTGTACTCCACCTTCAGCCACTACGACGACGTACGTCCGGGTGAAGTCGGTGGGCGTCAGCACGCATACTAATCTCTAACGGTCAGGGTAAAGCGGTCGCGTTCGCGCTGTTCGTTTTACGGGATCGCGGTGAGCTGTCCCTGGGTCACAGTCCACAAGTTTACCGAAGGTCAGATTATCGGTATTCACAGCCGCTCTAACGACCTGACGGTAAACTGCCTGACTGGTAAGAAACTGACCAACATGCATGCTCCCGGTACTGACGAAGCCGTTCTGGTTACGGCCTATCCGCATGACTCTGGAACAAGCTCTGGAGTTCATCGATGATGACGAACTGGTCCAAGTGACTCCGACTCCTATCCGTATTCGTAAACGTCACCTGACTCAAACGATCGTCGTCGCGCCAACCGCGCACCGAAAGACGATTAATTTCGTTTTTTAGTTATAAAAACCTGCCGTCGCTGGCAGGTGCTTTTTTACTGTCGTGAGCGCCCACCAATGCGTGCATCTCCCTTATCAGTCTGGGATTACGTCGATCAAGAGCTTTGTCACAATTATCTGCAAAGTCATACGCCGTTAATTGCTTTCTTTTTTGGCGTAAGCGTAAGATGCTTCATCTGGTTTAAACCAAAGGATTAAACGATGGCAAGAATCAATCCACCGTGAGAAAATCAGGAAGGAAACTGGATGGGTGGTTGAAAGATGGCATCGCCACGCCGGGTGGAAGACTCCCTTCAGAAAGAGAGCTGGGAGAACTGCTGGGCATTAAACGTATGACGCTGCGCCAGGCGTTGTTGAACCTCGAGGCAGAATCCAAAATCTTCCGTAAGGATCGTAAGGGGTGGTTCGTCGACCAGCCGCGATTTAATTACAGTCCGGAGCTGTCCAGCGGCTGGCGCCGGCCTGGGATTGGGCGAGGACGGTCCTTGGCGGTTGCCGAGAAAACCGTGCCAGCGATGGTCCCGAGACGCTCGCGCCACTGGTACCGATGACACCATGACTGAACTCTATCGCATCACCGGCTGGGGACACTGAAGGACATAAAGTTTTCTATCACGAAACATCTGTTAATCCAAGTTGCTCCGGGTTTTCTGAACAACTTGAAAACCACTCATTTTCTGCATCTGGGAAAAGCACATACCAAAAAGAGACGGTGGTCAAAAAAATTGATTGCGGAACCGAGTCAGAATGCCATCAGGCAAGTTCTTGGCGGTTCTGCGGGTATGCCAGCAATTTTAATTGAAAAGCGTCGCGCCGACCAGCAAGGCAATATTGTCCAGATAGATATTGAATATGGCGATTTGAGGCCGTAGACCTCATCATTAATCTGTAGGTGTTTTATGGTGATAATAGATGACAGGAGAAAAATCTTGACGTGTCGACACTCTTCCTCTTTATTTACATGCTTATGCCTTTCATTTAAATATGCGGCTGGAAAGAGTTCCTGCTGATTTACTTGATATCGCAAGTGAAAATAATCTACGTGGCGTCAAATCCATGTCTGGATGGCGAGCGTTTTTCTCTTGGTAATATGGACGATAAAAAACTCTCTCCCTTTGGAGATAAAGCCCGGTCTGAACGTTGATATTCATATTGAAACCAGCGCCTGGATCAGGCGTCTATTGACGAAGCCGTCGCCATCGCGTTGAAAACGGGGCATCGTCCGTACGTTTTTATCCACGTTATGAAGGTAATTTGCGCGACGTGTTCTGGATTATCGCTAACGACATTGCCTATGTACGGGAAACGTCTAGGACAGCGGCCTGACTTTTCCGAATGCGACCAGCATGAAGATTTAAAAAGCCATCGCTGGTGTGGCTGGTCAAAGAAAGTGAGATGGATCTCTTTCCTTACTGTTTGATTTTGCGAACATGATCAATGCAAATGAGCATACCATCGACGCTTTAAAAACGATGGCGGCGCGTGGTACCAAGGTCCATATCAAAGATGCCTTGATCGTTAAAGAACGGGGTGGCATGGGTCATAAAGCCTGTATTTGGTCAGGGTGATATGCCGTTCAAAGCGTTATTAACACACCTTATGTGCCGGGTGATGATGAAGCCGCAGGTGACGGCATATCGCGTGGAAGAAGAGGTTGATTACTATGCGCCGGCGTTCCGCTTTGAAGACGAAGATGATAATCCGTCGATACTTTATCGCCAGATGAGTGAAACCCCGTGCCAGAAAATCATTTACTGGATGCGCGGTTACGTAAAGAAAGAAGATGCAATTAATCAGATAAATCATGTGCGTAACGTACTACGACAAATCAAACAAGAGGCAAACCATCTTCTGAACCACTATAAGTTTGTAACTCATCTCAGTTAATAAAACCATTCCATATGAATGGTTCGTTCTTATTGCCTTTAAAACAGTGATTTTAAAAATCGCTTAGGGGATGTTATGCACGAAAAAGAAATGGGCGTTATTTAGTCTATTAACATTGTGTGGCGGTACAATTTATAAATTACCGTCGCTGAAAGATCCGTTTATATCTCCCGATGCAGGAATATTTCCATTTGACCGATGGTACGATTGGTAATGCTATGTCGGTAAACTCATTTGTCACGACAGTGGGTTTTTTTCTGTCTATTTATTTTGCCGATAAAGTTCCCGCGCAGATACGCCATGTCATTCTCACTCATTGCGACAGGATTCTCAGGATCTTATTTGGACGACAATGCCGGGGTATTGGGGCATCCTCTTTGTCTGGGCGCTATTTGGCGTTACTTGCGACATGATGAACTGGCCGGTCTTGCTCAAGTCGGTAAGTCGATTGGGCAATAGCGAACAACAAGGTCGGTTGTTTGGCTTCTTCGAAACAGGGCGTGGCATTGTCGATACCGTGGTGGCATTTTCTGCGTTGGCAGTATTTACCTGGTTTGGCAGTGGCTTATTAGGTTTTAAAGCAGGCATCTGGTTCTATTCCCTTATTGTGATTGCCGTAGGCATTATTATTTTCTTTGTCCTGAATGACAAAGAAGAGGCACCGTCCGTTGAGGTGAAAAAAGAAGACGGAGCATCGCAAAACACCAGTATGACCTCAGTGCTGAGAGACAAAACCATCTGGCTTATCGCTTTCAACGTCTTCTTCGTTTACGCGGTTTACTGTGGCCTGACATTCTTCATTCCATTCCTGAAAAACATCTATCTATTGCCCGTTGCGCTGGTGGGGGCTTACGGCATCATTAACCAATACTGTCTGAAAATGATTGGTGGACCGATTGGTGGCATGATTTCAGATAAGATCCTGAAATCGCCGAGTAAATATCTATGCTACACCTTTATCATCAGTACCGCTGCGCTCGTACTGTTGATTATGCTGCCGCACGAAAGTATGCCGGTCTATTTAGGGATGGCATGTACGCTGGGCTTTGGCGCGATAGTCTTTACACAGCGAGCCGTATTTTTTGCACCTATCGGCGAAGCAAAAATTGGTAATGCTGCCAACTTACTGATTTAGTGTATGATGGTGATTTTAAGGTGCTTGCGTGGCTTCCATTTCCATCAGATGTCCTTCCTGCTCCGCTACTGAAGGCGTGGTGCGTAACGGCAAAAGCACTGCCGGACATCAGCGCTATCTCTGCTCTCATTGCCGTAAAACATGGCAACTACAGTTCACTTACACCGCCTCTCAGCCCGGTACGCACCAGAAAATCATTGATATGGCCATGAATGGCGTCGGATGTCGCGCCAGTGCACGCATTATGGGCGTTGGCCTCAACACGGTTTTACGTCACTTAAAAAACTCAGGCCGCAGTCGGTAACCTCGCGCATACAACCGGGCAGTGATGTGATTGTCTGCGCTGAAATGGACGAACATTGGGGCTACGTCGGTGCTAAATCACGTCAGCGCTGGCTGTTTTACGCGTATGACAGGATACGGAGGACGGTTGTGGCGCACGTCTTCGGGGAACGCACTCTGGCCACACTGGAGCGTCTTCTGAGCCTGCTGTCGGCCTTTGAGGTCGTGGTATGGATGACGGATGGCTGGCCGCTGTATGAATCACGCCTGAAGGGAAAGCTGCACGTTATCAGCAAGCGTTACACTCAGCGCATTGAGCGACATAATCTGAATCTGAGACAACATCTGGCAAGGCTGGGACGGAAGTCACTGTCGTTCTCAAAATCGGTGGAGCTGCATGACAAGGTCATCGGGCATTATCTGAACATAAAACACTATCAGTAAGTTGGAGTCATTACGACGTCCAGATACACTGCACCACCCGAACTGATACTCTTATCATTAATTAAGCCACCGGGCTGGATGGTTAATTTATCGGTTGGTTTGAATAAAGGATACCAACCTTCAATTTCATTATAGCCATGTTTTAGTTCATCTTCTCGCTGAAAGGTGTAGGTATTGGTTAACATAATACCCGCGCCCATATCGAAGTTATAACCCACACGTAGCATAACCTCGCCCTGATCGGAGGCAAGATTATATGCCTCCCTGTTTTCGACGTATGCGCCAGCAAATACCGAGGCAGAGGTCAGAGAAGATAATAAAATTATTGCATTAATCTTTTTCATAATAAGTCCATTTTTTAAACGTAGGGAGGCCGCCACCCACCAGGATGGAAATAGCGGCTATTGACATTTATAACGTTACGGAAGCCGTTTTTTTTTCTGTCGCCATCTCTTTATTTTTGCGTTGGTTGATTTCCTCAATAATCAATGCAAACCGTTTTTCATTGAGTGTGTAAAAGAATCCCATCGTCAATGCAGCAATAATTGCCAGTGCACAAGGCCAGATAAAAATGAGCTGACGCAAACCCTGTAATGTCGCATCGCTTTGCGCGATGTTGGGAACATAACCAATTTGCGTCAGCATAATGCCTGGCAAGAAGCCAGCAAGTGCGGCAGAAATTTTACGAAAGAAGGTATAACCGGTATAAACAGAACCTTCGGCACGAATACCGGTTTTCCATTCACCGTAATCTACGGTATCTGGTACCAGTGCCCAGTTCAGGCTGTTTACAAAGGCCGTGCCAAAAAAGGCGACACAAGAGAACATGACGAAAGTGAAAGAGTTACTTCCCCAGAAATAATTCAGTATATCACCCACCGCCCATAGCACCATGCCAGCTAAATAAACCTGTTTTTTACCAAAACATTTTACAGTTACTGGCACCAGTAATACGCCGACGAGGATGCATCCCATACTGAAGAATCCCATCCACGACAATAAATTAATATCATTCAGCACATACTGGGTGTAATAGACCTGAATCGCCAGTTTGATATTAAATGCCGCCAGAGTACACAGGTTAGCAATGCATAAAACCAGCAATGGTGGATTACGAAATATCGCGCAAAAAGATTTGAGAATACTGGCTTTATGTCCGGTTGGCGCTGTGTCCACATAATGCTCTTTGACGCCTCTGTAGCACAGCATCATAAAAATAAAGCCGCCAATGGAGAACATAAGTGCCGCACAGGCATAACCGACGGTTGAGTCAGAAAAAAGCGACTGCAACGGAATAAACGCCACGGTACAAATCAATAGCCCTATGGTTGCACCACCCTGGCGGTAAGCCGCGAGCTGCGCGCGCTCATTCGGGTTTTTGGTAATTGCCGGGATCATCGCACCATACGAGCAGTTCATCAGACTGTATGAAAGTCCAAACATCATAAACAGCGTGGTGGCAATCGTCGTTTTAACCGGCAAACAAAAGGTGGTGGCGATAAACTGGAGCGTTGCAATTAACGCCGCCGGAACTGCTGCATATAAAATAAAGGGACGAAATTTGCCTTTAGGCCCAATATTTTTCCGCGAGTCGAGTAAAAATCCGGTGAGCATATCGGTAAACGCGGTAAAAAACTTCGCGACCAGAAAGATAATCCCGCCATAGTAAGCAGGCATCCCTAATTCATCGGTATAAAGTTTGAGGAGATACAGAGTACCGATGCAGAGCATTAAATTCGAACCGACGTCGCCCATACCATAGGCGATTTTTTCCCGCAGATTCAGTTTTAATGTCAGTGGATTATGGTCAGACATAATCACTCCTTATAACGCCCCGCAGGGCGTCGTTTATTATTATTACGCCGTGCGTTTACGGGCTTCTATCTCTTCCACAATGCGGACATACATCTTCTCGTTCAGGCTGTAGAAGCAACCCATCGCCACAATGGTGACTACCGCCAGTGCGCTTGGGTAGATGAAGATCAACTGGCGTAACCCTTCAATGGTGTGGTCAGCCTGTGCGACGTTCGGCACATAGCCAATTTGCGTCAGCATCCAGCCGGGGAAGAAACCAGCCAGCGCCTGAGACACTTTGCGAAAGAAGGTGAAGCCGGTGTAGACCGTGCCTTCCGAACGCACGCCGGTGCGCCACTCGCCGTACTCGACGGTGTCGGAAACCAGCGCCCAGTTCAGGCGCTGAGCCGAAGAACGCCAGGCAGGAGAACGCCACAAAGCTGACCGAGCCGCCGCCGAAGAAATAGTTGAGCAGATCGCCCAGCACCCAAATCAGCAGGCCGCCGATATAGACCTTCTTCTTACCAAAACGTCTGACTGCGCCAGGCATCAGGAACACGCCGATGAAAATACAGCCCATGCTGAAAAATCCCATATACGACAACAGGATGGGATCGTTAAGTACGTACTGGGTGTAATAGACCTGAATGGCGAGCTTGACGTTAAACGCCCCTAAGGTGCAGAGGTTGGCAATACACAGAATGAACAGTGGGCGGTTACCGGCAATTGCGCGGAAAGATTGCAACAGGCCAGGCTTTTGCGCCGGATTGGTTGGTTGGGTTTCGACATAACGCTCTTTCACGCCTGAGTAGCAGATCCACATAAACAGCAGGCCGAACAGTGAAAACAGCGTGGCGGCGAAGATATAGCCAAGTTTCTGATTACCTTCGATAAGATTCATAACTGGCACGAATCCCACCGTGCACAGCAGCAGGCCCAGCGTAGCGCCGCCCTGACGCCATGCCGCCAGTGAGGCGCGTTCGTTGGGGTTTTTGGTGATTGCCGGGACCATTGCGCCGTAGGAGCAGTTCATCATGCTGAAAAACAGTCCGTAAAGCATAAACAGAATAGTGGCCATCACCGTTTTACCGGTGACATCAAACGGTGTGCCGACAAAGTTGGCGATCGCCAGTAAGGTGACCGGGAATGACGCATACAGAATAAAAGGACGGAACTTACCTTTTGGACCGATCTTGCGTCGGGAATCCAACATAATGCCGGTACCCATATCGGTAAACGCAGTAAAGAATTTTGAAATCAAAAAGATAATGCCGCCATAGGTGCCTGGCAGCCCCAGAACGTCGGTATAAAACTTCAAAAGATAAAGCGTACCGATATCCAGCAGGATGTTAGAGGCCAGGTCGCCAATACCGTAAGAGAGTTTCTCTTTAAAGGGCAGGCGTAAAGTTGCTGGATCTTCCGTTGTGATGTGACTCATCGATGTTCTCCCTTTGCCCATGAGTTTCCCCACGGGCGGATGTGATTAGATGCTGTTTAACGACGCGAACAGTGCCGCCCATTCGCTATAGGCGCGATAAAAGACCGGCGGCTTGCCGATGGGCGCATTAACGGTAACTTCCCCGCCCCGGAACGCTTCACCCGTCCAGGCATGTACCCAGTTATCCTCCGGCAGATAGAGCGTCCAGTCGCTGCGACCTTCTTCGTGTACCGGAGCGACCAGAATGTCGCGGCCTAACAGGTACTGATATTTCAGGGAATAGGTATGTGCATCGTCTTCGTAATGCAGGAACAGCGGGCGCATGACCGGCAGACCGGACTTCGCATTCAGCGCGACGGCCTCTTTCAGATAAGGTTTCAGGGTGGTGAAAACGGTAGTCATACGGGCAAAATGGGCGATAGTTTCCGCATCGCCGTCAAACTGCCAGTTGTCGCCAGGACGGTTACCTTCGTGGGTGCGCATCATCGGCGTGAAGGCGCTGAAATCGCACCAGCGCAGCAGCAGCTCTTTGCTGCGCTTCATCTCAAACAGGGTGGTGTAACCGCCAATGTCGCTGTGATGCAGACCATGTCCGGTCATTGCCAGCGACAGCGCCGCCGGGACTACGGACGCCAGGCCATCGTCGAGACTCCAGTCCACGTTCTGGTCGCCCGCCCACATCATGGTGGAGTATTTCTGGCTACCGGTAGAACCGGCGCGCATAAAGAAGAGGATCTCGCCGAGCTTGCCCGTTTCTTCAAGGGCTTCGTAGTTACACTTCGCCCACAGCGCAGGCCAGGCGTTATGCATAATTTCGGCACTGACGCCGTTATGCAGGTACGTGTCGGTGGGCAGATACTCGCCGAAGTCAGCCATCCAGCCGCCGCAGCCGAGTTCAATCATGTTCTTTTTGATCACTTCCTTGAACCAGGCGTAGGCTTCTGGATTAGTGAGATCGACAACGCCGCCGTAAAACTCGCCAAACTCCACCAGATAGTCACCGCCAGAGGCATCTTTTGCTAGATAGCCGTGTTGTGCCGCTTCTTCGCAGAGATCTTTATCGCTGGCAACATACGGGTTGATATAGGCCAGGAACTGCACGCCCTCCTGATACCACTGCTTAATGCGTGAATCCAGTTGCGGGTAGTTTTCGCTGTTCCACTTCCAGTTCCACATCACGCGCTTGCCAAAAGAGGTTATACGGATCCCAGACCAGTCCTGCGCCCAGATGCCGTTAACCTTCACGCCCGCGTTACGCATGGTGTCCAGTTTCTTCTGGCACACTTCCGTCCCGCCCTGAATGCCGAGCGTTACCCCGTCATAAATCCAGTCGGGCAGTTCTGGCTGGCGTCCCAGCAGGGCAGTTAATTTTTCCAGCAGGGAGATGTATGTGTCAGCACATTCAAAACGTAGCGTAGCTTTGTCTTCCCACAGCGCCAGTTCATGGTATTCCGGGGCGCTAAAGTCGAAGTTCATGTAGCAACTGTTATCAACATGGCAGTAATACTTCTGCGTGCTGACAAACGTAGGCTGTGGGAAGAAAGTCCAGTAATAGTCGCCGCCCGCATTTTCTTTGCAGTCGGCCTGCCAGGTGACATAGGTTTGTTTGTTGCGACCAACGCCTTGTTCACTGGTCCATAGCGGGAACGGTTTGCCGCGCAGATCGAAGTAGGAAAACTGTTCGCCGCAGCCGTAGATATGGTCCTCTGGTTGAGCGGCAAGGCGCAGCCAGATACGGTTGTGGTTAAGGTTGTCGTTTTGTAGTTCCAGCAATAAACGGCCCTGATCGTCGGCAGAGATATTCAGCGTGGCGCTAATGTCAGAACCACGGCTGAAATGAATTAACCAACCATCCGGTGACTGGCTGACGATGGCGTCGGTAAGCGCAATTTTCTCCTGTAGTTTATCTTTAATGCTGAAATTACCGCGGAACATATCGATATCCGCTATACCTGAGCCAATCCATAAACAAGGATTATCTTTGTTATGGGTTAAAATAAGACGTTGTTGAAAATGTAGGGTAAAACTGTCGTTATTCTGATGAAATTGAAAATCTAATAACTGTGGACGTGGCGTATCCATAACTAATCTCCATAGAGTTGAGAACGAGATTGTTGCCTTCCTGTTATTACAGGCTTATGTAAAATGATTCTCATAAAACTGATATATAAAAACTTTACAGAAGCTGAGCTGTTTTTAACTTAATAAATTGAAGATACATAATGTTGCCTTTAGCGAGTGAAATGTTCTTCAATGATTTTGACTGCTAATCAATACAAGTTATTTTCTCTGTCCGTAAATATTAAAAAACAGGCGGTGCGGTTTTCCTGGTTCCAGTAATAATAAGTCGATACCTGAATTAAAGGCGTTAGGCGGGCAACTCATAGGTTCAACTGCCAGTCCCTGACGCTGTAATTTTTCACCGCTATAAACCTGCACCCAGGGTTGATCGGAACAAAGGCTTACCGAAAGCGCCTGCTGTGGATGGGTAATGGTCATTTCCCACAAATCATTAGCGGTTTTAAAGGTGTGGTCGATTTTTGTCGCGGCTATTTTTTTCGCCTGCGTGAAATTTAAATCCAGCTCATCAACGTGGTGAAGCGTTGTCGGATTTACGTGTTCATCGACGGCATAAACCTGGTTTGCCGGAAGCTGGAACAGATATTCATCAACAGATGTTAAGTTGCAGGTTAAATAAGGATGAATACCCACGCCATAAGGCGCTGCGACAGTGCCGATATTCTGGCTTGCGATCTCAACGGAAAGACCCGTGTGTGCGTTGAGCGAATAAACAACTTGTGAAGCCAGCATAAACGGATAGCCGTAACTGGGCGGCAGAAAAGCTGTCAGGGTAACGCTGGTGGTGGTTAATTCACTAATTTGCCAGTCTCGCCAGGCAAGCAGCCCGTGAATAGCGGCTTTTGAACTATGTTCATTAATGGGTAACTGATATTCCTGCCCCTGATAACGGTAACAGCCGTTGGCGATCCGGTTCGGCCACGGAATAAGCACTTTACCCAGATGCGCCAGCGGCATCTCTTCGGGTTTGTGCGGGATGACTAAATGACAACCCTGAAAGGTTAATTCAGCCAGACCAGCACCGACGGTCACAATGGTCGCGTGATAATCCCCCGCGGCAAGTGAAACGGTCTGTCCACTGCAATGCATATTGGTGATTTGCATACAAGGCACCTTAATTAACGACATACAGCCTCCCGTGAGGCTGATGTCAAACCCAAAAACTGCACCGGACGGTCCCCTCGCCCCTTTGGGGAGAGGGTTAGGGTGAGGGGAAAACCCGCACCCTATTTTCAGATCAGTTATTTCGCATTAATATCCAGCAGACCCGCTGCAACCGCTGGAGCCATGCCGGGCGCTAACGGGATACGCGGGATCACCAGGCAATGCAGCAGGTGATAAATATCCTGTTTGCCGTCCCAGACTTTGGTGATGACCTTATTGTCCGCATCCAGCTCCTGCCACCAGGAACCATTTTCATAGTCCATCAGGTACTTAATGCAGTACTCCCACCATGTTTGATACCAGGTTTCATACTGGCGATCGCCAGTGACGGTGTAGAGCGCGTAGGCCGTACCCATTGCTTCGACGATAGGCCAACGTACACGTTCGCGGACCACCGGTTTTCCTTCCCAGTCAACGGTATAAACAATCCCGTCCGCTCCATCGGGTGCCCAGGCATCGCGCACGGTGGCGTTAAACAGACCTTTGGCATCTTCTAGCAGCCATGCTGGTGGTTGTTCGCAACGGGCTTCCAGGGCAGCATGGATGTGCAGCATTAAACGGCCCCATTCGATCCAGTGGCCTGGTGTACCTCCGAACGCGCGGAAGCGATGCGCCGGGTTATCTTTGTTGTAATCCGGCAGCGGATTCCACTGGGTATCGAAGTGTTCGTTAACGCGATAATGATTATTTCTGGCGACGTCGTGGATAATCACGGAAGCCACGCGAATCGCGCGATCCAGCCATTTTTTGTCGTGAGTGACGTCATAAACAATCAAGAAAGCTTCCACCGCGTGCATATTGGCATTGCCGCCGCGGTACTCTTCGGTTTTGCTGAAGGCTTCGTCCCAGGACTCCAGGCACATCTGCTCTTCTTCGCTCCAGAAATATTTCTCGATAATCTCAATGGTGTAATCGAGCAGCTTGCGCGCTTCCGGGTGACCCGTTGTGACGGCGCTGGCGGCACCCAGCAGAGCAAAGAAGTGTTGATAGCCCTGTTTGGAGGCATCCACCACGCCCTCGTCATTCACGCAGGCATACCAGCCGCCATATTTTTTATCACGCAGTGCGCCGTTCATGGCTTTAATACCGTGATCAACCAACGCGTAAGCGCCAGGTCGACCCATCGCCGCAGCAACGGAATAAACGTGCAACATACGAGCTGTGATCCACAGATGGGTGCCCATCTCTTCTTTGATTTGCCCTTTATTGCCTAACCAGCCAAAACCAGTCGGCACTACGGAATTTTTACCAAAATCAAAGATGCGGTCGGTTTCCTGTTCCAGCCAACGGTTGTGGCTTAGGGTGTTAAACCATTTCATTCCTTTTATCCTCATCTTAGCGGCGTTTAGCCATCATTTCGTCGACGATATCGCCAAGTTGTTGTAATTTCGGTGCGCAAACGTCACGGAGCATCAGCTCGTTGTCTGGTAAACCGACGACCGATGCCCAGACTGCACGGCCTGCCAGGAATCCCGATGCGCCCGCCGTCATTGCCACGCGTACGGCACGCGGGAACAGTTTTTCGTCGACACTGGAAGAGAGGATCACCCATGGCATATTGATATGGTCATTCAGACGTTGTGAAGCACAGAGAAGCTCTTGTTGCGGACCTTTGCCATAAAGCGGCATTTCAACTTTGTAGAGGTCAGCGCCACTGTCGCCCAGCTCTTTGGCGGCATCGATGATCGCTTGTTCGCGATCGAATTTATCGCCACGACGCGGTGGGCGGACGACTGGCTCAATGATGCTTACCAGACCGTGTGAGTGGCACAGTTCGTTGAACTCTTTCACCATATCCAGACGTTGCTGCGCATCTTCATCACTACGCCACAGCACCAGCAGTTTTAAGGCTTTGCCACCGTCTTGTTTGATCTGTAGCGGATTGATTTTGCGGTCAATAACCACGCTATCGACCGGAATACCGTTGCCAGGAATGAACTCATCGGCGGCGACAATCATGGCGCAACTTTTGGCAATCGCGTTTTGCTCAACCACCTGGCGGTAGCAGAATTGTTGATCTACCAGAATCGCCGAGGCATAAGGCGAGAGGGCCTTTGCAGCGTTAACTTTGAAATCAGTTAAAACGCTATCGGCTACCGGAGCGGGTGCCCCAGCCGCGGCAAACATCATGCGCATGGCTTCGCGCTGATCGACCGCCAGCATGGCAAAACCGCCCGATGCGCGCGTAATGTCGTTGATGGTGTACTTATTCATTCATTTATTCCTTTATCCAGTCGTTACATTTTTACTTTGGCAGTCATCCCGGCACTGACACGGACCTGTTCCAGAATGGCGGACCAGTCCTGGCGACCGCGACCCGCTGCGCGCGCCTGGCTATAAACCTCCCGTGAGGCGGCCCCCAGCGGCATTGGCACATGCAGCTGGTTGGCGACATCAAGGGCGATGCCAAGATCCTTATGGGCAAGATCGATCATGAAGGCGGGAGAAAGATCTCCGCTGAGGACTTTGTTTGGCCAGGAAGTGGTGAAGTGACCTTTACCGGCGGCGGTACCGCTCATCACTTTGACGGCAACATCGAAGGGAAGATTCAGGGCTTCGCACAAAACGGCGGCTTCTGCCGAAAGCGCATTGAGCGCGATGCTCATGTAGTTGTTGATGAGCTTAACGCGGATCCCCATGCCCGGACCGCCAGCGTTGATCAACTCACTGCCCATCGCCATCAGGATCGGTGTGGCACGTTCAACTTGTTCAGCGGTGCCGCCAGCCAGCAGTAACAGAGTACCGGTAATGGCATTTGCAGAAGTACGGCCTACCGGAACATCCATCATGCTGAAGCCTTTGGCTTGCATATCGGCAATCAATTTATCGGTTTGCAGCGGATGGATGGTGGACATATCAATGACCAGCGCATCGGTAGATAAGCCTTCGCAAACGCCGTTTTCACCGAACAACACGTTGCGCACCAGATCGCCATTCGGCAACATGGTAATGATAAATTCGGCATCTTTAGCGGCCTGCGCCGGGTTGGCGGCGGGAGTCGCACCTTTGTCTACCAGATGCCGCACAGCTTCGGCGTTCACATCAAAGACGCGAAGTTGATGCCCTTGCTGCAATAAATTGCTCGCCATTGGCGAACCCATTTGTCCTAAACCGATAAACGCGATTGCTGCCATAACCCTCTCCTGAATACAGTGATGTCACTTTTTGTCATTTATGACATGCTTTGCTTGTCTGTTTTTGATCGAATTTGTAATTTATCGTCAAAAAATTGACAGCCGTCACTTTTTAAACAATTGGTGAAATTAAAATGAACGCATCCCAAAATGTTTAAGGAATGACCATGATTCGTGTTGCTTGTGTAGGTATAACCGTGATGGATCGCATCTATTACGTGGAAGGGTTACCGACGGAGAGCGGTAAATACGTGGCGAGAAATTATACGGAAGTTGGTGGCGGGCCAGCGGCGACGGCAGCGGTTGCGGCGGCAAGGCTGGGGGCGCAGGTCGATTTTATTGGTCGCGTAGGTGATGACGACGCGGGCAACAGCCTGCTGGCAGAGCTGGAATCCTGGGGCGTTAACACCCGTTACACCAAACGGTATAACCAGGCGAAATCTTCGCAATCCGCCATCATGGTGGATACCAAAGGCGAGCGGATAATCATTAACTACCCCAGCCCGGATCTGCTGCCTGACGCAGAGTGGTTGGAGGAAATTGATTTCTCTCAGTGGGATGTTGTGCTGGCAGATGTACGCTGGCACGACGGCGCTAAAAAAGCCTTCACCCTGGCCCGTCAGGCGGGTGTGATGACCGTTCTGGACGGGGACATTACGCCGCAGGATATCAGTGAGCTGGTGGCATTAAGCGATCACGCGGCCTTTTCAGAACCGGGTCTGGCGCGCTTAACGGGCGTGAAAGAGATGGCCAGTGCGCTAAAACAGGCACAAACGCTCACAAATGGTCATGTCTATGTGACCCAGGGTAGCGCAGGCTGCGACTGGCTGGAAAATGGTGGGCGTCAGCATCAACCGGCCTTCAAAGTTGATGTGGTAGATACCACAGGTGCGGGTGATGTTTTTC
Source organism: Shigella flexneri (assembly GCA_048288465.1). GTDB lineage: Bacteria > Pseudomonadota > Gammaproteobacteria > Enterobacterales > Enterobacteriaceae > Enterobacter > Enterobacter flexneri_B. The sequence continues at coordinate 3,973,335 of CP182556.1, forward strand.
ACGGCGCTTTGGCGGTGGCGCTGGCAACAAGTGGGGATTTAGCGGAGTCAGTCCGCTTCGCCAGCGGTGTAGCGGCGTTAAAATGCACACGTCCCGGTGGACGAGCCGGGATCCCTGACTGTGATCAAACCCGATCTTTTTTGTCACTTTTTGTATAAAATGCCAGGGTGATGGTTTTTCGAGGAATTTTCATGAGCCTTACCGAACTAACCGGTAACCCGCGGCACGACCAACTCCTCATGCTGATCGCCGAGCGTGGGTATATGAATATTGATGAGCTGGCAAATCTGCTGGATGTCTCCACGCAGACGGTCCGCCGGGATATTCGTAAATTAAGCGAGCAAGGCCTGATTACGCGCCATCACGGTGGCGCGGGTCGGGCTTCCAGCGTCGTTAATACGGCGTTCGAGCAGCGTGAGGTTTCGCAAACCGAGAAAAAAAAAGCGATTGCCGAAGCGGTGGCAGACTATATTCCTGATGGTTCAACAATATTTATCACCATTGGTACGACTGTTGAGCATGTTGCCCGGGCGTTACTTAACCATAATCATTTGCGGATAATCACCAACAGCCTGCGTGTGGCGCATATTCTTTACCACAACCCGCGCTTTGAAGTGATGGTGCCCGGCGGTACGTTGCGCTCTCATAATAGCGGGATCATTGGCCCTTCAGCGGCGTCCTTTGTGGCTGATTTTCGTGCTGATTATCTGGTAACAAGCGTTGGGGCGATTGAGAGCGATGGCGCGTTGATGGAGTTTGATGTAAACGAAGCTAACGTGGTGAAAACGATGATGGCGCACGCGAGAAATATTCTGCTGGTCGCCGATCACACTAAGTATCATGCTTCGGCGGCGGTTGAAATTGGTAACGTGGCACAGGTCACTGCGCTCTTTACCGACGAGCTGCCGCCCGCTGCGCTAAAATCACGCTTACAAGACAGCCAAATTGAAATCATTCTTCCCCAGGAAGACGCGTAGATTTTTGTGACCGTTAACCTGGCTTCATACCTTGCCACATAGCCAAAACCCATCCTTTCCGCTACAGTTAATTTCTTGTGGCGCGAAAGGAGGCAAAAATGCTCGATATCTTTGATTTAGGTAATGTGATTGTCGATATCGACTTTAACCGTGTGCTGGGAGCCCTGAGCCATCAACGTGTATTCCGCGCCTGGCATCGCTCTACAAGTTTTCATATGGGCAGGCGTTCATCAAGCATGAGCGTGGGAAATTAGTGATGCAAGCGTTCGCAGAGGCGCTGGTGTTATGAGATGGCTCACCGCCAACCACAGCTCTCTACGGCCTGGCAGGCGGTGTTTCGTTGCGCTGCGCCCTGGAAGTGATCGCCATCATGCAGAAACTGCGTGAGCAGGGGCATCGCGTGGTGGTGCTTTCCATATGATCTGCTGGCATATCCACTCTTCTGGCCGGAGCATACCCGGAATTCGCGCAGCGCTGCTTACCATCCGACCGTCGCATGGGATGCGCAAACCTGAAGCTCTAATTTACCAGCATGTTTTGCAGGCGGCTTCTCCACCCAGTGATACGGTTTTTTGACGATAACGCCGATAATATAGAAGGAGCTAATCAGGTGCATTACCAGTATTTGTGGAGACAAGACCACCATCCCTGCAACTATTCCGCGAAGGCGTCATGCTGAAAACCATCCTAACAAAGCCAGGACACCTACTTGTTGATGATGGGCCTGGAAAAACTACTCGGCAATGTATTGATGAGGACAACATGACAACCCTGCAGGTAACCTTGCCATGCGTCGTCGCTTCATTAGTGCCGCTGGTTGCCGTTGTTTTTGCGCTTTTCGCCGCTTTTCCCATGTTTTCCGACGCTCAGCATTCAGTTGCGTCACTTTATTTTTGCCAACTTTCTGCCTGCTACTGGTGATGTTATTCAGCGGTATATCGAACAATTTGTTGCCAATTCCAACAAGATGACCGCCGTTGGCGCGTGGCTGATCGTCACTGCGTTATTGTTGATGTACTCCATCGATAGCGCGTTGAATACCATCTGGCGCAGAAACGAGCGCGACCAAAATTTACTCGTTTACTGGATGATTCCACGCTGGGGCCGCTGCTGGCAGGGTGAGTCCGGCCATTAGTTCCTATTTGCTCTCCCTGTGCTGGGCCAGCTATTCCACAACGCCATCTACAACGTGCTGCGATTTTCCGCCGCCGTCGTCGTGCATTCCCTTCCCACGCCTTACAGCATTGTTCTCGACCATCCGCGTACCTACCTGCGACGCGACCGCTCGCGCGTTTGTCGCCGCACCCCCGTTCAACAGGAAAGTATCTCTTCGGGCTTTATATCACCATGTTCCCGTCATATCAGCTGATTTACGGTGTGCTGGCGGTGATCCCGATCTCGTCGGCCACCACGGCCATCGCCGCGCGGCAAATTACTGTCACTCTCGGGAAGATCCGCAAACTAAAACAAGCTGCTGAACAAGAAAGAAGACGACTAACCATGATTGCATTAATTCAAACGCGTACCCGTGCCAGCGTCACCGTGGAGGAGAAGTGACGGGCGAAATTGGCGCGGGACTTTTGGTGTTATTGGGTGTCGAAAAGGATGACCACCAACAAAAGCAAACCGTCTGTGCGAGCGTGTGCTCGGCTACCGCAATCTTCAGCGATGCCGAAGGCAAAGACCCGACCCCTCACAACGTGCAACAGGCGGGCGGCAGTGTGCGGCGGTTTCCCAGTCTACCCTTGCTGCATATACCGAAATGGGGGATGCGCCCAACTTTCTCCAAAGGCGCATCACACTGTATTGCGCAGAGGCGTTATATGACGATTTCGTCGAACGCTGCCGTCAGCAAGAGATGAAACACGCAAACAGGACGCTTCGCTGCGGATATGCAGGTATCGCTGGTCAAATTATGGTCCTGTGACATTCCGGTTGCAGGTATGAGCCAGCTTCCAGGCGTTGTCACGGGAAACAAGAGAGTATCGCTATGTATCACCTTCGGGTTCCACAAACAGAATAGATCAGAGCGTCACTATCAGTTCCGCTGCAAAGTTGTCCCGTAAGCCCCTGCATCAACCAAAAGGTTCAACGCCACGTGTGGACGCGATGGCGCATCATCAGATGGTCGTCTGATGAGCAGGGTAATCTGGTGGCGGTAGGCCAACTGTATATTAATGCCTACAATGAAGCGTCCATTTGCTTTATGGCCGTTCACCCGGACGTGCAGGACAAAGGGTTAGGCAGCGCCGACGGCTATGACCCTGGAAGTCGGTGGCGCGTCAGGAAGGCGTTAAGCGCGTGACCTGTAGCGCCCGTGAAGACGCGGTGGAGTTTTTGCCAAGCTGGGATTCATTAATCAGGGAACATCACCACCCCAACCACCACGCCGATTCGCCATTTTTTGATGATTAGAGCCGTTGCCACTCCTGTGGATGACATATTTTGCATCGCCGGCCCACCGTGCGCGCAGCTGCAACAGGCGTGGTACGCATATCCCGCTTAGTGAAAAAATGGGCGTGCGCATTCAGCAATATACCGGGCAAAAATTCATCACCACCATGCGACAAACTCGGCAATCAAATCCGGACCGACGCTGTTTGCCGGGAGTTTATTTACTGGCGACGCTCACCGGTTCGGGCTGATCTGGTCATACGCCGCCAACGCCACCTCGGCGAACGATTAATTCTGGCGGATGGGCATATCCGCTATCCCAAACCGATTAGCGGACAACCCCATGTGGAGCCTACCTCGTGGCCCCAAGTGGCGATTCCACTGCCGGCGCGCGGACCAGCACGGCTCACGCAGGTCGAAATCTTTGGCGACGAGATGCCGGTGGCAGCGTTGAAGGCACGCAGATCGTTCTTGCCCGCGAAGCCATCTCGCCCACATGAGGGTGGGGACCAGAACAGTAGCTGATTCAGGGCGGCGTCACCATTCCGTCATTCACATCAGCCCCTGACTATTCCGGTTATATTGAATAAAGAAACTCATACTTTTATTTTGGTTGGCTCGATATGTGTCTTGTGACACCACTGTTCAGGAGACATTTGAGATTATTTGTAGAAGCTGAGTGGCAATTATCGCAGATAATGCTTAGCCATCATCTTAGTTCAGGTTTGAGCGATTTCCAGAGCCAAACCCCCTCTGGCGCCATACTTTTCTCATTAATATTTTTAAATCTATAGCTAACAATATTATGCAAGATAATGGACTAGCATCATTGTCAGTATCATTCATTTACTGCTCTGTATGTTATGAATAATTATGTTGTATGTTTGCTTAAACCGTGGGAAGGAGCAGGTATAACCTATGCCAATATTACCCTCATTAAACAAGAAAGTTATTCTGTTCGTCAAATTGTAAGAAAAATAAACCCGTTTCCCTGAAAAACTGTTACCAACAGATTATAACCATGAGCAACACAGATGCTTGGCTAGCACCCCTCACTGGTCTGTGATGAGAAATTAATTTCACCTTTAATCCTGGTGCTGTTAGGATGCTGACGTTTTTCGGCTACACCATTCAGATTATGCAATAACATCCCTTAATCCCATACATTCATAGCACCCATACTTGATCCTGGGCTATAACTAAACCATTTTTGAGTAATAAATGAAACAACTGCAACACTCTTATTATTTCTGGAAAACGCCTCGCAAAAACAAAACAACATGCAAAATCCGCTTTTTTTTCAAGCCACTTCCGTGCTAACTCTGCATCCACATTAATGAGTAAGATAGGTAAGGTGGTGGGTATCTGGCGATGTATATGCTTTTTTTCATTTATCAGTAATAGGCAATTAAAATGCTGAAAGAAGCTTCGGGGCTGGCGTAAGGTTTCAACTATTTGCAATTTTACGCGAAGCGGTAGAGCTAGATCTGGAATGTCAGCATTTCGTGTGTAAAGCAAAGGGAGGCAGGCAAAGGGGGAAGGTAGTTGGTGTTGATGATCAAGTGTAAGGAGCATAAGGAATGACAAAAATTTTTCATTTTTGCTATAAAAAAGATATGCCCTTATTCTGGTATTAATACAAGGCTGTTTTTACTTGAACTTATAATAACTGCAACTGTTACATCATATCTGGAAAACGCCTCGCAAAAATTAAAACTTATGTAATGACAGTTCTCCTTTAAGATTGCAGGGGCACCTCTCCTCCTCTCTCATATATTCTAAATGATATTGGCGAAGTATTTATGAGTTCTCTGGTAGGTACAATATGGGCAGAATTTTACTCGATTTATCGAATGAGGTGATTAGTAACTGACGATCCCAGGTGCAGCGTAATCTTCCTCTTGTGCGGACTGATCAAGGAAGCGGTAGATTAATACCTGATAAATCAATCGCAAACAGCAAGAACCAGTGTTCCTGGCATCTGGCAAGGGTGTGAGGACTACCAAGATCAGGTAGCTGCGCCAGGAAACCTAACCGGGGAAGTTATGTCAATCAGATTGCTCAACGTGCGCGTCGTTCATGCCGGATGCCGGCGTGAACGCCTTATCCGGCCTACAAGTCGTATAAATTCAATGTATTGCAGTTTATTGGGTGCCCTAGAGCGCAGCGCATCAGGCAATCTTACGCTTGTCATCAGTCTCATGCCCATAACCTTATTGATGTGGTGGTGGGTAAATTGAGGCCAAACCGGCACTGGCGGCATAGCTTGAGGTGGTAACGCGGAATACGAGATGGTGTCGTCACACCCTATGGAGCTGATAATTCGGCGACCTGCGCCACCCGGAAAACGTCAGAGATTAACTCCTTCAATTTAAACAGGCAACGGGTCGCATGGACCTGCGGCACAGCCTCTTGCCCCATACCGCTGTCCAGAACCAGAGAGGTGAGGTCATCTGCTACGGCTTCGATTTTTGGATTTTTTCTGATAGACAATTTTCAACAAGTGCCGCAGTCATCGCAGCTTTCGGCTTTAATTGTGGCCTGTTTGTCATCCAGCTACTAGTAATGCAGTTTGCCGCTCTTGCTCGCAGTTGCTGCATTTTACGCGCATGACGTGCCATTCAGTTTCACACAGGTCGCAGTGCACAGGGGCGTAGCCCTGAGTGGTGCCAATTCACCATGCTGGACCGCAAGGATAAACCGGGCAATATTGACGTTGCTCGCCGTATTCAGTGCGGGGCTTTGCCGGGATCGAAATTGGCACCGCGACCAGTAGAAGCGACAGTGCAGCCCAGATAAACGGCGCTTTATCGCTGGCCTGACGGGACTCAGAAATGGAGGCAAACAGCGCGCTGGCCATATCTCCAGCTTCCTAGTCGATGCCTTCTCCAGATTCTGGATCACTGCCAGCGCCTGGGCCTGCTCATTTTCAGGTTTCAGCTCAGCAATCAGTGCCATCAGCAGCTTTTGCCAGGCTCATCACGCCACACCAGATCCAGCGGGCTTGCCTTGTGCGCTGGCTTCTTTAACGCCAGCAGTTAGATCCATCTCCAGCGGATGGTCGTACAGCACCACTTCCTGGGCGTGGCGACAAGCGCAGCAAAGCGCAGTAAATTACTGAGATAATTATTTTCTGCCAGCTCGCGCAGACGCTCGGCGCGGCGGTTGTATAAATTCGAAGCCGAGGGCAACAATAACGGCGGGTACCATATCCGCCGTACGTTTCTGCTGACCCAGCTCATCTTGCGGGATTATGCGATACTCATTCAGCTTCTTCTTTTCCGTTGTTCTTGCGGACCTCACGGTACCAGTGTGGTGACGTTTCTTTGCCTTGGTAACCCATCCTTCCACCATGGCGGTAACGGCCTTCACCAAAAGGGCGGCGTACAGATGCACCATGATAACCACAATTAACGCCACTGCGGCAAGTCTCGTGAACCAGCATTAACGCGAATCGGATCACCTGGGATTGAGAAAGCAGGCGCAAAATAAGGATGCGACATAATCACGCCGCTTACGAGCAGCAGAACCAGGAAATAGAATCGCCGCCTAAACTCATTCCGACCAAAAATGATAATGCCCGGCGTCACCTATCTTCCTCGTTATGATGATTCTACGATATTCTTTGCCCAAATATATCATCCCGAATTGATTAGTGTTGTGAGCCAGTAACGCAAAAACACGACCACTAACTAGGCACACATAACCACCGCCCTACAAACGGTGCAGAATTCGTGCCAGCTGTGGTGTGCCCATGATTTGCATCAACCAGTTGAAGGACTAAATAAAAGCCCAGCCCTAGCCACCGCCGCCAGGATGAAGCAGATAAGGTGGTGATCCAGTGGTTGATACGTTCCGGCGCGGTGTAGCGCACGATGGTGTCACGTCGTTTCATTTGCGCTCCTCGTCTTTCTTCGTGCAGATTATTCTCTTCTCATTCCGCACGGTTCGGACCGACACCCACGTAGTGGGAAGATACTGGCCGCAAAGGTAGCCCAGCAAAGCCAACAGCCGCGTGGGTTTCCAGATGCCTTTCCAGAATTTCACGGTTCCGCCGATTCCCGGCTCCCCCGTAAGCCATGATACAGATTGCTCACAGCACGGCGCAGCACGTAGATTACGTGTGTACCACCGACGCCTGCCCAATTGCAAAATAGGCCCCGCATTGTCGTAACCACGGGTTTTCAGCTCCGCCACGCGCTCGCTCGCCAGCGTTTTCATCGACTCTTTCGTACCGAGTGAACCGGTCCTATGGGCAGGCTTCACGCAGGCTGGTCTTGCCCAACCACCACGCGGTCACGCACAGCGCACCGTAGACGCGGTTGTCTTCCGGTCTAGGTGCGGAATGTCGAACGGACAGCCCGCAAGCCTACAACCTGAGCCAACGCACTGCTGGGACTGGAAGTCGACGATACCGTTGGCATACGCATCGCACCTTCCGCCGGACGCTTTCAATAAGCCTGGATGTTACAGTGCATACAGCCGCTTTGTGCATTAGCCATTCCAGTTTGTCGTTTGCTCCACTTCCGAGAAGCGCATGACCGTCGACGATTTGGCGCTTAAATCATTGGGGTTGTCGTACACCCCACGTCATTGCCTGACGGTATCGCGAATGTCGTCTCCACTCTGTACACGCCACCTGACAGGCTTTACAGCCGATACAGAGGTGGTGACGTCGATGGTTTCGCCACTTCTTCCTTAGTCCCTGTTGAGGCGCGGGGGTCATACTTGTTAGTCGCGGAGGACTATGCACCCCGAGATTGATAAGCCATATGTCGTCTCCTCAGCACTTACACCTTTTCCACATTCACAAGGAAGCTCTAACTTGCGCTCCTGCGTGTTCGCATCACCAACGAATGGCGTTAACGTATCTGGCAATAAAGCCTTTTCAGCCACGCCTTCATAGCCCCAGTGAATCGGAAGACCGATGGTATCGATATCTTTGCCGTTCGCTTTCAGCGCTGAATACGTTTCGGTCACCACCGCTTTGGCTTTGATATAGCCACGGTTGGAGGAGACTTTCACGGTATCGCCCTGGGCAACGCCAAGTTTATTCGCCAGCGACTCCCCGATTTCCACAAACTGCTCTGGCTGCAAATTGTGTTCAACAGCGGGGTGGTGTCCGGTCCAGTAGCGCGCCCCGCCACACGATAGGTGGTTCCGACATACGGGAACTTATCGGCTTTACCCAATGCTTCGGCGTCGTCTTTAAGTATGCAGCCGGTTTGAGATAACGTTTGGATGCAGCGCCAGTTCCTAGTGGCGTTTCAACGGCTCGTAGTGTTCCGGAATGGACCTTCCGCCATCTTATCGAGGGCAACAGACGCCCATGCCTTCCTGCTGCATGACAAACGGCCCGACGCCTGCTACCCGGAGGCGCTGCGCTTGTAGTCCGGTATATGCCGTCCACTCAGCGCCGTCCATTTTCAGCAACTCGCAACGTCTTCGGATCCCAGCGGGTTAACCCGCGGATTTGCGGAGGCGGCGGGCTAGACAACATAATGCGGCGATAAGCGGCCATGCCCATGCCCAGCCCAAGCGTGTTACCGAGGCCAGACGGATTGGCAGGGTATTACGACGCGCCATCTGGTTGCCTTCCGGCGTCCAGCTACCGGCGAAAATCCAGCAGCCACAGGAAGGTTACCGTCATCGCGCAATTGGGCGAACGAGCTAAGTCGTCGGCCTTTCTTACGATAACCGCACCGGTTGCCGGATTCGTAAATATCGGCCAGCGCCTTACCTGTCGCTCTCCATCTCGCTACTTCTCCGACTTCGGCTCATGCGGAATGGCGTAGTTCCGCGCCACGTTCAGCACCTGGTCCGGTTCGCGCCACCCTGTTCTGGTATACACCTCGCGCAAGCGCAGGAAGAGGCCCGGAGAGGATCTCCCGCCATCACCAGGACACATCCCCTGGGTGTCTGCACCTTTCCAGTGCCACTTTCACTAGTGACCTGAGCTGGACGATTGAACCGTTCTCTGCGAAGCAGGTCGATGGCAGACGGAACACTTCTGTTCCTCTGCACCTTCGACTAGTCAACTTCTGTTCAGCTGCCACTGTGGTTCTGCCAGAAGTTAGGTTTCAGTGTTCAGTGGTTCTATGGTGACGAGGAACTTCAGTTTCTGATATATAACTCATTACTTTGTTTTTGTTTGTAATGAGGCAAGAGGGTCAAAGCCCTGGCACATAGCCTGGCCCATCACCTTGCCCTCTTTATTATCTCTAAGTATTGCAGGACGTTGTAGCCTTTATCCCACTTTCGGTAACCAGCCAAGCCCCAGCCATTCTCCGCTGTCGCTTTATCACCAAAAGAAGGCCTTCATCATAGAGACGAAGAATTTCGGTACTTGCCCAGCAAGTTCACCTGCCTTCCAGTAGCGAGTTTTGCGTGTTGGCGGTAGGTGTCGCACAGATCGGTCCTGCTTCTCGCTCTGGCAGCGTCATGTAACTTGGCAGGCTCTGCGCAGCCCCAGCTGTCCGTCAGCCCTGAATATTGGAGTGACCGCGCAGGGCGTTAACGCCGCCGCCTGCCATCCCCATATTGCCGAGCAGCAGCTGGATCATCGCCATCGTACCATGTTTTTGCGCACCAACGGAGTGTTGCGTCCAGCCGAGGGCATACAGGAACGAGGCAGTTTTTATCGTGAGCACCTCTTTGCCATGTATTCGCAGACTTTCAGGAACGCGCTAGTCTTTTGGCGTACCACAGATGTTTTTACGCATCTGGCGTGTAGCGGGAAAAAATGCTGTTCGAGTTCCCACACGCAGCGCGCATGTTGCAGCGCGGCATCCGGCGTTGGCGAAGCCGTTTGTCCAGTTTATAAGTCCATGCGCACCATTGTACTGTTTTTGCGTCGTAGCCGGTGAACAGGCCATCTTCAAAGCCGTAATCCTCACTCACCATCAGGCTGGCGTCGGGATAGGTCTTCAGTATATTCGCGGTCCACTTTTGTATCGTTCAGCAGGTACAACAATACGCCTGACAGGAAAGCAATGTCAGTACCGGAACGAATAGGGGCATAGTAGTTAGCTACCGCCGCCGTACGCGTAAAGCGAGGATTGATCACAATGAGTTCTTCGCGCTGTTGCGATTTTTGGCTTCCATCGCCCAGCGGAACCCGACCGGGTGAGCTTCAGCGGCGTTACCGCCCATCACCACGACGAGGTTGGCGTTCTTGATGTCGACCCAGTGGTTGGTCATCGCACCGCGACCAAATGTTGGAGCAAGACTTGCTACCGTTGGTCCGTGTCAGACACGCGCCTGGTTGTCGACCGCGAGCATACCCAGCGCGCGGGAGAATTTTTGCGTTAAATAGCCGGTTTCGTTACTCGACGCGGAAGCACACAGCATCCCGGTGGAGAGCCAGCGGTTAACAGTCACGCCTTCGGCGTTTTGCGCAATGTAGTTAGCATCGCGGTCTTCTTTCATCAGTTTGGCGATGCGATCAAACGCCTCTTCCCAACTGATTTGCTGCCATTTATCAGAACCTGGCGCACGGTATTCCGGAAACTTCAGACGGCTTTCGGAGTGGATGAAATCCACCAGGCCAGCGCCTTTCGGACAAAGTGCACCGCGGTTGACCGGGTGATCCGGATCGCCTTCGATATGGAAGATAGATGCTTTGGCGTTTTTTGCTCCGTCACCGAGGCTGTACATCAACAGCCCACAGCCTACGGAACAATAGGTGCAGGTATTACGGGTTTCGCGGGTGCGCAGCAGTTTATACTGCCGGGTTTCCGCGAGTGCTACGCTGGGTGCAAAACCCAGTGCCGCTGCCGTGGTGCCTGCCATACCGCCAGCGCAGATCTTAAAGAACTGCCTTCTGCTGACCTGCATGGATTGCTCCTTGTTTCGACATTGTCACGTCCCATTTACATTCGCTTGCTGCGTGTGCAGGGAGTGGGAGTTATTTTTCTTTGCGGAAGGGGCCGCAAAGGTCCAGAATTGGCTCAATTTCCCTCCATCTAGGAAGGGTTTGTAACAGAATACCATAATGTTGGTGTGTATGTTCTTATCTGGTTAAGAGAAAGTGAAAAAAACACAGCGAAAAGAAATCGAAAATGTGACAAATATCACAGGTGTTCGTCAAATTGAGTTATGGCGGCGTGATGATTTACAACACCCACGGTTAGATGAGGTCGCGGAAGAAGTTCCCGTTGCGCTGGTCTACAACGGCATTTCGCATGTGGTGATGATGGCGTCGCCCAAAGACCTTGAGTACTTTGCGCTCGGTTTTTCGCTTTCCGAGGGGATAATAGAAAGTCCGCGCGATATCTTCGGCATGGATGTCGTTCCTTCCTGTAATGGTCTTGAAGTACAAATTGAGCTTTCCAGCCGCCGCTTTATGGGGTTGAAGGAGCGCCGCCGGGCGCTGGCGGGACGTACGGGCTGTGGCGTATGCGGCGTGGAGCAACTTAATGACATCGGAAAACCGGTGCAGCCGCTACCGTTCACCCAGACGTTTGATCTCAACAAACTGGATGATGCATTACGTCATCTCAACGATTTTCAGCCAGTGGGGCGACTGACTGGTTGTACTCACGCCGCTGCCTGGATGTTGCCATCTGGCGAACTGGTCGGCGGGCATGAAGACGTGGGTCGCCATGTGGCGCTGGACAAACTGTTAGGCCGCCGGTCACAAGAAGGGGAAAGCTGGCAGCAAGGTGCGGTACTGGTTTCCAGTCGTGCCAGTTATGAAATGGTGCAAAAGTCGGCGATGTGCGGCGTAGAGATTTTGTTTGCGGTGTCTGCCGCGACCACGCTTGCTGTAGAAGTGGCTGAGCGCTGTAATCTGACACTGGTAGGTTTTTGTAAACCGGGTCGGGCAACGGTTTATACCCATCCGCAGCGTTTGAGCAATTAATTAAAATAAGTCCTGCGATATATATTAAATTGCAGGACTTATTCATTTCGTGAATTGGTAATGACTCCAACTTACTGATAGTGTTTTATGTTCAGATAATGCCCGATGACCTTGTCATGCAGCTCCACCGATTTTGAGAACGACAGTGACTTCCGTCCCAGCCTTGCCAGATGTTGTCTCAGATTCAGATTATGTCGCTCAATGCGCTGAGTGTAACGCTTGCTGATAACGTGCAGCTTTCCCTTCAGGCGTGATTCATACAGCGGCCAGCCATCCGTCATCCATACCACGACCTCAAAGGCCGACAGCAGGCTCAGAAGACGCTCCAGTGTGGCCAGAGTGCGTTCACCGAAGACGTGCGCCACAACCGTCCTCCGTATCCTGTCATACGCGTAAAACAGCCAGCGCTGACGTGATTTAGCACCGACGTAGCCCCAATGTTCGTCCATTTCAGCGCAGACAATCACATCACTGCCCGGTTGTATGTGCGAGGTTACCGACTGCGGCCTGAGTTTTTTAAGTGACGTAAAACCGTGTTGAGGCCAACGCCCATAATGCGTGCACTGGCGCGACATCCGACGCCATTCATGGCCATATCAATGATTTTCTGGTGCGTATCGGGCTGAGAGGCGGTGTAAGTGAACTGTAGTTGCCATGTTTTACGGCAATGAGAGCAGAGATAGCGCTGATGTCCGGCAGTGCTTTTGCCGTTACGCACCACGCCTTCAGTAGCGGAGCAGGAAGGACATCTGATGGAAATGGAAGCCACGCAAGCACCTTAAAATCACCATCATACACTAAATCAGTAAGTTGGCAGCATTACCGGATATTGCGGCCACTCATCGGTCAGTTGATTACGCAGGGCGTAAATCGCCAGAATCAGGCTGGAGAGATAATCACCCTGTATGAGCGGCCAGCGGTGTTGGTTGTCGCAGGCCGTGGATAAATGCTGAAGGTTGTCTCGTGTTATGCCCGCCAGCGGAATTAAAAACGGATCTTTGCGCAGCAAGTTCGCCAGCAAGATAACGAGTTTCTCTTCTGTCTCATCAATGAAATGGCCCAAACCAGGGCGGCTGGCCAGGCAACAAGTGCGTTCATAACGCTGTTTTAACTGGGGCAGACGCTCTGCTACCCACGTTTCTGGCAAATTAAGCGCCGAGGCGAGTTGCGCACGGGGAGTGAAAGTATTCAGTAATAACAGCGCCAGCAGCCGATCGTCGTTATCGTGCTTTTGCAGCAACTGAAAAAAGCTGCGGCGCTCGAAGATTTCCAGCTGATAGCCCGCACTGCCACTGGCGAAAATGCGGGCTTTGCCGTTAAGGGTAAAGTTGAGATAGTCAATATCACGCAGGATGGTCCTGCCTGAAACGCCAGTCTGTTGCGCCAGCTCACCAGGCGTGCGCGGCTGTTGCTCCAGCAGATCGACAATCTTTAACTGGCGTTCGTTTAGCATTAATCCACCTGACGGAACTGGCTAAACGCGTTGACTTTCTCCGCGGTTAAGGTCGTCAGAAAACCCCGTATCAACGTGAGCAGAGCATCGTAATCGGCTTTTGAAATCATGCCGCTGTTAGCGTGCAGATAGCGGGTTGGCAGGCACAGCGCAACAACCGGACGCCCGCCGCCCATCACGTTGTAGCGCCCGCCATCCGTCGCTCCGGTTTTCATGGTGGAAAATTGCAGCGGTAAATCGTTATGTGCGGCACAGTTTTTTAACGCTGCTACCAGTTTCTGGTTGGGGAAGTAGCGCTTGTCAAACAGCATCAGCCCCGGCCCCTGGCCCAGTTTCAGCGGGTATTTAATGTTATCAATGCCCGGAACATCGCCTGCGACAGCGGTATCCAGCACGATCACTACATCCGGTTTAATGTGTTCCGCCGAGGTTTGTGCCCCGCGTAGCCCAACTTCTTCTTCCACGCTGCCGACGCCATACAGCGTAATTTCGGGATTATTCACCGTCTGCAATAGTTCAGCCATCATTGCGCAGCCGATGCGGTTATCCAGCGCCTTGCCGACCACTTTATCTTCGCCCCAGCAGGCAAAATTGGCTTCCGGGCTAATAAAATCGCCCATCGCCACACCGCGTTTTTCCACCTCATCGCGACTGTTTGCGCCAATATCAATGAACATCTCATCAAATGACAGCGGCTGTTGCCTTTGCTTTTCCGTTAACGCATGAGGCGCGACGAAACCAATCACACCAGGGATTTTCACTCCCTTGTGTGTGCGTATGGTTACCCGATGGTTGAGCATCGACTGATTCCACCAGCCACCAATGGTGGTGAAACGCAGAAAACCGCTCTCGTCGATGTGGGTGACCATAAAGCCGACTTCATCCATATGCCCGACAACGGCAACTTTTGGACCTTTATTTCCCTTACGGGCAACAAAGCTGCCCAGACCATCAAAGGTGATTTCATTAACGCAAGGTTCCAGCGTGTTTATCAGGATGTCGCGAACTTCCTGTTCATCGCCGCTAACGGCGCTGGCTTCGCACAACTGTTGCAGTAACTCAATGTTCATGGACAAGCTCCTGTTGCGCGGCTTTCGCTTTGCGGCGTAACCACAATCCTTTCAGGACGATAATGAATGAAATGTTCAGCGCGAGGCCAATCGCCAGCACCAGATAAAACGAACCTACCGGCGACATCAGGCCGATCAGCGGGTCAAAGATACCCAAACCAGGTGCCAGACGTTTGATTCCGAAAGCGATCACCAGCACGCCGGTAATGCCGCCCGCCAGCGTATTGGCGGTAATCATCGGCAACGGAGCTGCCAGAGCGTAAGGTATAGCCGGTTCGGTTGCGACTGTGGCACCGACCACAATGGCACTACTGGCAGCCTCTTTTTCCTGTCGGGTAAACAGTTTGGGCGCAATGAACGTCGCAAGACCCGCCGCAACGGGCGGCATCAACGCGACAACGCCGACGATGGCGTACCAGTCATAAATGTGTTTTTCCAGCAGTGAGAAGCAGAAGAACCAGGCGGTTTTATTGATGGGGCCGCCCATATCGAACGCCAGCATCGCACCGACCAGAAACGCTGCCGCAAACTTCATTGATGGAGGAATGGTATTCAGGAAGTGGAGCAGCCCGCCCATGAGGTCGGACATCACCGGCCCGATAACGTAGTAAGTGAGCACGCCGAAAACCAGCAGAGTAACGAACGGGATCAGCATTGAACCGAGCAGCGGTTGTAATGCTTTGCCAAGGCGCACTTTGCGGAACCAGAAGACGAAATAGCCAATCGCCAGCCCCAGCACCACCGCGCCGAGGAATCCCGCACCCGACTGGGTGCCGAGCAGCGCTTTGTCGTTCGCCAGATAGCAAACCAGAAACGCCGGAGCGAAAGCCGGTTTATCGGCAATCGACGAGGCAATATAAGCGCCCATGATGGGGATCATAAAGGTGAAGCCAAGGTAACCGATGGATTCAACTACCCAGGTAAACGACGGCGCGCCTTTCGACATATCGGTATACGGCAAACCGAACTGCACCAGCATGTTGGCAAGCGCCACCAGGATACCACCGCCGATGACAAACGGCAGCGCCGCAGAGACGCCCGCCATCAGGTGGCTCATCACGCTGCCGCTTTGCACTTCCTGTTTGCCAAGCTTCACGCCGCTATCTGCGGCAAAAAGCTGCGAGTTTGTCGGTAATTCGCTGAAAATCTGGTCGATATTTTTCAACGCCAGGGAGATGGCAATCTCATAAACTTTCTTCCCGGCAAACCGCGCGCGATCATCACCGCTCAGGCCACGCCCGGTAGCAAGAATGACGTAATCGGCAGCGGCAATCTCTTCGCTGGATAAGCGGTTTTCAACGCCACTGGACCCTTGAGTTTCCACTTTTATGGTATGGCCGAGAGAACGGGCTTTCTGTTCCAGGGTCTCCGCCGCCACCATGAGGCGTGAGCTATTCCGGCGGGACAGCTGGTGATCCCTCGCGACAATACGTAGGTGACGTTCATCGCCACTTCCTTACGTAGCTGAGGGTTTGATCAACAAGGAAGAGCACCTGGTCGGTATTGCTCTTGCCTTGCTGTTGCAGCTGATGAATAATCTGGTGAAGAACTTCGCGAGACAGCGTGCGATGTACTCCAACCTTATCTCTGCCGCTCGCGGCACGCCGAGGCTTATCCAGCACATTCACCAAATGCCTTCTCCTGATTGCTGGCTTTCAGTCAGAGCGCTTGCGGGCGAATAATACGAACGGTCGTTAAATGCAGGTGCTTTATGCGGACGGCCACAACTGAACCAAATCCAGTAGAGTGTATTTTTGCGCAGCAGTAGGGTTTGCAGGAACTGGTGTGAGTCGGTGATAAAACCGTTTGTAACGCGATCGTCGCCAACTGCTTCTAACGGAATATCGCCATTGCCGGACAATTCAGGTCAGACAGCTTGCAGTAAGAGCTGCCATTAAATCGGATCTCATAATAAATATTCAATCAATTGTAATGGTGGAGCGATTAGTGATGAGGTGATATGTCGGTAAACAATGACAATTTGAGCAGAGCTGAAAGGTCACTTGCGGAATAATGCACATAATGGTTATTTAAATAAACCACATGAATCATTAATGGGTTATTGATTATTTTTGTGATTTACTCACAATGTATCAGGGAAATATAACTTACCGGGAGATGTAGTTCAATTTTTCAAATTCGAATTTAATATTGTGCCGGAGGCATCTGGGGCACATTGGGCAATTATGAGGTATATTGCAGCTCGCTACTCACCGGTCAGGAAGCCATCCAGCTAGCGGGCATAACATCGGTCAATAGATCTCCACCAACGTTGCCACCAGCCGGCACCGCACTCCATGTTTTTGATCAATCTCTACGATGGCAAACAGCAGATTACGCGCTTTGTCGGTAATGGTGTAGTCATGCACTGTGTATATTTTACACCGCTCTCCAGTTCCGCTGATATGGATTATGCCGACGCTGATACTTTTCGTGGGCGTCGGGGTTTACCGGCATGACAAAGGCTTTGCGGATCAGCGTTTGCGCCTTACAGCGCCAGCGCACTGGCCAGCGGTGTAACGCCGAAGCGCTTGCCAGCGCTATCAAACTCTTCACCGGCTGATGGTCTGTTCATGCCGCCCATCGAATAAACCTTCACGTAATACTTGTGCTGATTTTTCTGCGGTGTCGATTAAACCGATGTTTTCATCCAACGTCGACCTGCTGCCGAATACGCCGTGGAAGGGCCACACCAGCGAATGTTTTTCGGCATCTCTGTGCGGTCGCCTGGCCATTCCGTCCGTGCCGGGCACCATCCACGGCAGAATGCCAACGCCATCCGGGAATACCACCAGACACTGGCGCCGCCTTCCCACAGTTGGCGTAGTGAATACTGTGGTCGTTTTCGAAGACATAGGTGAGGGCGATCAGGTTGGTGGCGTGGCAGCGGACGCATCACCCTATCTTCGCCGTTGGCTGGCTCCATGCGTCTGGCAGCGGGAAGGAAATGAGCCGGAAGTTCGGAAGCGGGGAACGGCTTCGTCGGTTAACCCCCAAGTATGTGGTAGCCCGCGCCGTCGCCGTCGACTTTTACGAGCTAAGTTAGCCGCAGGATCAGCTGTACGTTACGCAGAATTTGCCCAGCGGGTGACAATAAACGGTGTATTTGCCAGTAAGGCACGGCTGGCTGAGCGGGGATATAGCGCGGTTGTTGGTGGAAATTGTCGTGATATGGTGCGATATCGGCGTCATCCAGGCGCAGCGTCAGGTCGCCGCCGTTGCGCTCATCCCAGCCTTTCAGCCAGGCGTCGTGGTGGCTTTGATCATTCCCTGACAAAAGCGCGACGAGTAATGTTTTCATGTTCCGTGTTCCTGTAAATTGGTTGCCTTGTTTAGACACGGTGCGGCTGTTCCCTCACCCTAACCCTCTCCCCGTAGGCGCGAGGGGACCGTCCGGAGCGGTGTTGAGCTCCGTTGCCGCACGAGGCGGTCGCTCTTCCTCGCCCTTTCAGGGAGAGGGCGGGTAGGGTGGCAGGACCATGGTCATTCTACCTGCAGGCCGGATAAGGCGCTCGTGCCGCATCCGGGACGTTTACCCACGTGGCTCAAATCGCTCTCCCATAAGCCCGCACGCCCTCCAGCCATTCGCTACCTGCTGGCGTATCATGACGTTGACAATACATTTCCAGACCGCCTGCCACGGCAACGATTTCTGCTCTTCCAGTAGCGCCAGACGCGCAGTGTCATCGCCCGCCGCTTCCAGCTTGCGCAGCTGGCGGTAGGTTCCAGCAACTCACGCAGCAGGGCTTTTTCATATTGCGTCTACCAATGACCGACGCGGCAATGCGGTTGATAGAGGCATCAAAGAAATCGGGCGGAGATCCACCTGGTCAAACAGATCGTGACGAACAATCTCACTGGCAATCGCCTGGGTTTCATCATCCAGCAGAACTACGTGATCGCTGTCCCAGCGACCGTTACGGCCGACGTGCAGCAGCAACTGCGGCACATACAGCATGGGGCGGAAATCTTGTCGGAAATCATTCAGTCGGGTGGAAATGCCGGCGTCCAGGCACAGCGCCGTCTGGCGGCGTGGCATACGCGGGCAACGCATTGGAGCCAACCGTGTAGCTCTCCGCGCCACGCCAAGCACTTTGCTTTGACGGTGTCGAGACGGCGCGAGGGTTCAGCTTCTGCCGATCACCTCATCCAGCGCCGCCAGCAGACGCTGACGCGGGGCGAGACGTCAACGGTGTATCTTTCTACCATCCGGGATTGAGATGTTCATGACCTATGGTGTGCCGAGTTGCTCGCCAAATAGGCCGAAACGCGACGGCTGGCTTTGCAGCGATCAATCGAGAACTGGCGAATGCTGTTGTCGGCATGGGAAAGCGTCAGCCACCACTGCTTGCGGATGCGAAAAACAGGAGGGGGTTAAATCCAGACCCAGCTGATTGGCTTTCGCCATTTCAACCCGTTTTTGAAGTGCTTTGGTTTGATTGATCGTGCAAGACAGGCGTGTTGATTCCAGAAGATGGCATGTAAATTAAGCCGTTTCGGCCCCGGAATCAGCCGATACCTGTTCAGATTGTCGTGCTCATGGCATTACGGGCTTTGCCCGTATCATTACCGTCACCCGGTACGACTGGTCAGCGAACCTTCGGGTTTTCAAAACCGGGAAGATCATCGCCCTGCCAGCAGTCCATTGCAACGGGTAAACTATTAAGTTGGTGAGCGCCTCCTCGACATTAAATCCTACTGCTGTGAGTTGCTGTTTGCCGCTCCCAGGCCTGTTCGAGTCGAGTGGTCATGCGCAAAGCTCCTTTGTTTGTCGTGTAGAGTGAATCCGCGCCACATAGTGGGGAATTCACGTCAGGATTAGGGGTAGGTGGTCAGATTCGCGGTGGTGCTGACGACCTGACGGAATCGATCACATTGTCCAGTTCATCGGCGTCATTACGGATGCCGCCACTGCCGGCGTCGAGGCTCAACAGGCCCGGCGATCACCCGAACACCGCAGGCATCGGCGCATAGCTGGTTGAGCAGCGTGTTCTGGCAGTCGCCGCCGACAGATACAGTTGCGAGAAACCTTCACCGCGCAGGCGCCAGCTCATGCAACACATCGGCATCAGCAGCGCCAGGTCGAAAATCCAGCGTGCCAGTTCAGCATCATTTTCCGGGACGGTCGTGCCGTTTCTGATAGCAGCCTGAATTTCCCTGCACATCTCTCAGGATTAGGAAAGCGATTGTCATTGGATTTATGATGAAGTGGAAAGCCGGAGTGGGCCGCGTCGCGACAGAGCGCCAAGACGTTGATTCTGCTGCTCCAACACGCCAAGACGACAGCCACAGATTAATCAAAGGCTTTTGTTGTTCATTGGTGTTGTTAGTGCGGTTATTAATTACGTCAGCTCGAGCCATCATGACCAGGTGCCAGAAGAGAGATAAGCAGCACGCTAGCCGTTTACGGTGAGGCGATAACCGCGCTGGCGGGCACCATGGCTGGCAATGGCGACCACTCGGAATCTCATTACCCTGCGGGCAAATCCAGTGACCTATGACATTACCCGGATGCGTCTGGCGACCAAACGGCGGGCTCTTTGTCGGCCCGCTCCACGCGAGTAGCGCTGTCCAGTCGTCGCTATTGATATTGACCAGTTGCGTGGTCGTGGCGTCGGGATATTCCCAGTTCATCTTGCCGGTCAGGCCATAACTGAGTAATCCGGGTCAGCAGAGCGTGAGCAATGTGTGGAATAAGTTCAGGTTGTTGCTCGTCAGCGCACGCAACTGATAAAGCGTATTGAAGGGCAGAAACTGGATGCCGCTACGTTGATAAATATCGCGTTTGCCGAGTTGTTGTTGTGCCTGCGCCATTAGGCCATTCGTGCGGCTATCGCGATAAGCAACTACAGGCCCACGCTGACCCGTTGGTCGAGCAGCACAAGTCCACGCCCCAGGCATCAATCCCAAATGCTATCCATACGAATCCTTGCACACCTTGTTTAATCCAAGGCGAATGGCACTTTCAGCAGGTATCGACATCCCAGGTGACATAGCCGTTCCGACTATGCAGCCCATTGTTAAAACGATGGATCGCGCAGCGTCAGGCTGCGGCATTCACGCTCGTACGCGCGCAGCATCACGTGCCCATGGATGCGCCGAGATTGACGGCGACACAATTGCGAAAGGCTCATATGTGATCCTGCTGATTTCATTACGACCAGCTCAAAAAGCGCCTGAAATCGTGATCTTCTCGTTACTGACAGGAAAAACGGGCCATTGGCAACCAGGGAGACGAAAACGTGATGATGTTCACAATTTGCTGAATTGTGGTGATGTGATGTGACCGCATTTCCTGAAAATTCACGCTGTACTTGAAAATCGACGTTTTTTACGCGGTTTTCCGTCGAAAATTTAAAGGTAAGAACCTTACCTCGTGATCACGATTTCGCCGTGTTGACGACATCAGGAGGCCAGTATGACCGTATTACATAGTGTGGATTTTTTTCCGTCTGTAATGTGTCCGTGGCGATAGACCCCGGCTCCCGCAGGCGGATTTTCCTGAACATCATCATGATTTTCATGAAATTGTGATTGTCGAACATGGCACGGTATTCATGTGTTTATGGCAGCCCTATACCATCACCGGCTGGCGGTCTGTTTTGTGCGCGACCATGATTGGCATTCGTACCAACAGACCCATAATCTGTGTCTGACTACGTGCTGTATCGCTCGCCGGATCGATTTTCAGTTTCTCGCCGGGCTCATCAGTTGCTGCCACAAGAGCTGGATGGGCAGTACCTTCCCACTGGCGCGTTAACCACAGCGTATTGCAGCAGGTGCGACAGCTGGTTGCACAGATGGAACAGCAGGAAGGGGAAAGTCACTTACCTTGACCGCCAGTCGCGAGATTCTGTTCATGCAATTACTGCTCTTGCCGCGAAAAAGCAGTTTGCAGGAGAACCTGGAAAATAGCGCACCACGTCTCAACCTGCTTCTGGCCTGGCCGGAGGACCATTTTGCCATGAGGCGAATTGGACGCCGTGGCGCAGCATTTCCTCGCTGTGACGCTGACATCGGCAGCTTAAGCAGCAAAACGGGACCGACGCCTCAGCGTTACCTGAACCGCCTGCGACTGATGAAAGCCCGACATCGACCACGCCACAGCGAGGCCAGCGTTACTCGATATCGCCTATCGCTGCGGATTCAGCGACAAGACCACTCTTCGACGCTTTTTCGCCGAGAGTTTAACTGGTCACCGCGATATTCCGTCAGGGACGGATGGTTTTCTGCAATAACGCGAATCTTCTCAACGTATTGTATGCCATATTGCGAATAATCAACTTCGTTCTCTGGCCCAGGTAGCCACGGTGGCGCATCAGTTTGAGTTTTCAAAGATGATTTTTGCCAGCTGACCAGCAGGAGTCGCTGTGGCTGACCGTTATCCGCAAGATGTCTTCGCTGAAGATACACATGATTTTTGTGAGCTGGCGATTGTCGGCGCGGTAATGGTCTGCATGTACTGACGATTGCCCTTATCCGCATTACCCGTGGCGATTCCTCTAATATCATGCTGACGATCCACACTCCTACGCTTCCGTTAACGATTCGGTTTTCGGATAATATTATTTATTGCCCGGAGCGGCTGAAGCTGAATCTTGACCGGCAGGGGGCGATTGGGGATCAGCGCCATGCAGGGACAATCCACACCTGCGCTTAGGTAGCATGGGGATGGCACAGGCGCGGCAGGTTATCGGTCAAGCTCAGCATGAAAGTAGTCAAGCATGTGCCGTTGCTAACCAAATGGCAGAGCTGCTGTTCGGGCAGTTGGTGATGTTGCTGAATCGCCATCGTTACACCAGTGAATTCGTTGCCGCCACATTGAGCGAAACGTTGCCCTGGAGGAAGCTGATTACCCGGTCGGCTAGCCGAAAAGTCCCTTTGCGCTGGATAAATTTTGTGATGAGGCATCGTGCAGTGAGCGCGTTTTGCGTCAGCAATTTTGCCAGCAGACTGGAATGACCATCAATCAATATCTGCGACAGGTCAGAGTGTGTCATGGCTTACCTTCTCCAGCATAGCCGCCGTTAATCAGTGATATTTCGACCGAATGTGGCTTTGAACAGAGTAACTATTTTTGAGGTGTTTACCGGGCAACCGGATGACGCCCAGCCAGTGGCGTCATCTCAATTCGCAGAAAGATTAATTCGCCATGCCGATGCCGACGATGTTAGCAGAATCACCACACAACCGAGGCTCAACACCGTCACCGGATGCGCTCGCATTGTTCCACTTTTTCAGCACCAGCCCGACGACACCCCGCTGCACAATACATAGAAGCTCATATAAAGCATCCAACTGATGTAGTCATATTGCGCCGGAATGCGGGCGTGGCCCCAGGCATAAAAAGAATTGCAGATACCACATCAACCCGCCCAGTGCTGAGAATGCAACACATTGTGAAATGATCAGCGGTTTTGCCAGCGAACAGTCGGCTTTTAGCGACAAATCCTTCACTTTTGCCAGACGAATAAACAGAAACCGAGGTTGATGATCGCGCCGCCGCCCATGATGATGACATAGCTTGGCAGAGCGACATACAGTGGATCGACGCCTAGTGCGGCAGCGGCTTCATGCATCGGTTTTGCGGCGTCAGGCACATCCCGCAGAGAAAATGCCGACATCACCGCCAGCACCAGCCCTTTTTTCATTTGAACCCTTCGCTCCATGCCGATCTTGCGCTCTTTCAGCTGCCCGGTCGAGTCACGCCAATCAGCGCCACCAGAACGCCGAGCAACGTCATGCTCCGCCTTCGGCGTTAATTATACATCGAAAATCGCCATCATAATTCGGCGTCATCAGCGTACCGACAATCAACGAAATGCCAATGGCGATGCCAATTCCCATTGACATGCCGAGATAACGCATGGTCAGGCCGTAATGACATCACCGATCCCCACATAGCGCCGGGAGATAAACAGGCAGCAGCGTAGAGAGACGAACCAGCTGGTACACGCCAGAAATTCGGCAGGACAGGGCGCCGATGGCTCATGCAGAATAATCCACGAAACATTCACCCACTCACCACATGGTTTCCCATGACCATTTTTTTACTTTTTTGAACGGAGCGTAAACAGGCTGCACTGGCCTGCCATCAAATGCCAACAGATCCCCATCTGTATCGTTATGTGATCTTCTTATCCTCATCATTTTTCGTCGCGTCATATCTCTGATGAGATGAGTGTAAAAATCGTGCTGTCGATTAACCTTTCGCCTGTTGCCGCCGTGGTCGATTTTACTCGCAATCACGGCATTAAGTGGTGATTTGCTTCACATCTCGGCATTTTCCTGGCAAAACCATACCCTTACGAAAAAGACGGCATTGATAATCATTTTCAATATCATTCAATTAACACGAGTTACTGCTTACGCGGCATTAACAATGGCCGCCCGACAATACTGGAGATGAATATGAGCTACAACCTCGCCATCCCTGCCGTATGCTTACGACGCCCTAGAACTGCACTTCGATAAGCAGACGATGGAAATTCACCACACCCAACACCATCAGACCTACGTCAACAACGCCAACGCGGCGTGGAGAGCCTGTCAGAATTCGCCAGCCTCGGTTGAAGAGCCGATCACCAAAGTGGACCAGCTGCCAGCAGACAAGAAAACCGTACTGCGAAACAACGCCGGCGGTCACGCTAACCACAGCCTGTTCTGGAAAGGTCGAAAGGCACTACCCTGCAGGGTGACCTGAAAGCGGCTATCGAACGTGATTTCGGTTCCGTAGAGAACTTCAAGCAGAATTTAAAGAAGCGGCAGCTTCCCGCTTTGGTTCGGCGGCATGGCCGTGCTGAAAGGCGATAAACTGGCGGTGGTTTCGGACCTCTTCCCAGGATTCTCCGCTGACGGGTGAAGCTATTTCTGGGCGCTTCCGGCTTCCCGATTCTGGCCCTGGATGCGTGGGAAGATGCTTACGACCTGAATTCCAGAACCGCCGTCCCACTACATCAAAGGTTCTGAACGTGGTGATGGACGAAGCAGCGGCACGTTTTGCGACGAAAAAATAATCGATCGCCGCGTGCTGCGATGAGGCGTATAGGCCGCATATCAGCTTAAAAAACGAACCATTGCGACGGCGGTGGTTTTTTGCGATCAATTTCAAAATAAAAACAATGATTCGATAAAAATAAAACAGTGTTTCAATTGATGTGGGTTTGATTACTTTTATTTATTAAATGAATGTTTATCTTCGTTTCCATTAACACTGATGCTCCATTGAGGAATTACGCATTAGCCCTTAAAAATATGCCGACAGGTGATGGAAATGCAGATAAAACGCTTGATCCAGATCTGGGACCACGCTCGTCCCGCTATTCCTTGGCGCACTGTGCCAGACCTTGCTGGTGGGAAGATTTGGAGCATTCACCAACGGGATGATTACCGGTACGTGCCCATTCTGGCGGTGTGGTTTTTTGCACGGGGTCAGAAAATTAAGCGCGACGGTAATGGTACCGCGGAGTTGTACGCTGGTGGTAACTAAAATTGCCGTCGCGCTGGTGGTCGCGGCAATCGCCTCGCGCATTATTCCGGAAATATGGCGTTGAGTTAATTCTTTGCCGGACTTTCAACGCTGGCGCTGGCGGCGGCGATGGATATGACCAACGGCGGACTTTACGCTTCCATCATGCAACAGTACGGTACGAAGTAGAAGCTGGGGCATTTGTGTTGATGTCGGTAGTCCGGGGCTCATGACGATGATTATTCTGGGCACTGCCGGGATCGCCTCGTTGACCTGTATGTTCGCTCGGCGGAGCATTCACCGTTCTGGTGGGCTTCGCCCTGGAACCTTGACCCTGAATTACGAGAATTTTTCAGCAAAGCGGTGCAACGTGATTCCATTCTTCGCCTTTGCGCTGGGCAAAGCCCAATTGATTTGACTGTGATTGCCAGACTGGTTTGCTGGGGATCTGTTGGTGGCAGTGTTATCGTGACTGTATTTCGTTGATTATCGCCGATAAATTGATTGGCGGCGGCGATGGCACTTCCGGAATTGCCGCTTCCAGTTCCGCAGGCCCGCGGTAGCGACACCTGTGCTGATTGCAGAAATGGTGCCTGCGTTTTAACCCACGGCTCCGGTACAACTTCGCCGGTAGCTGATGCGGTCATTCTCGCGACTTCGATTCTGGTGCCAATTTATTGGTCACTAAAAGTCAAAGCCAGAGCAGCGAAATCGAAATTTTAGGTACGGTGAAATAACCTGTCTCCTTAATCCCTGGATTTGCCCCTATATTTCCAGACATCTGTTATCACTTAACCCATTACAAGCCCGCTGCCGCAGATATTCCCGTGGCGAGCGATAACCCAGCGCACTATGCGGATGCCATTCGTTATAATGCTCGAACGCCTCTGCAAGGTTCTTTGCTGCCGTTAACCCGTCTGGTTTGGGCATGATACTGATGTAGTCACGCTTTATCGTTTTCACGAAGCTCTCTGCTATTCCGTTACTCTCCGGACTCCGCACCGCCGTGTTCTTCGGTTCAAGTCCCAACATCCGGGCGAACTGGCGTGTTTCATTAGCCCGGTAGCATGAACCATTATCCGTCAGCCACTCCACTGGAGACGACGGAAGATCGTTGCCGAAGCGGCGTTCCACCGCTCCCAGCATGACGTCCTGTACTGTTTCACTGTTGAAGCCGCCGGTAGTCACCGCCCAGTGCAGTGCCTCACGATCACAGCAGTCCAGCGCGAACGTGACACGCAGTCTCTCTCCGTTATCACAGCAGAACTCGAACCCGTCAGAGCACCATCGCTGATTGCTTTCTTTCACGGCTACTCTGCCTGTATGTGCCCGTTTCGATGGCGGTACAGCAGGTTTTCGCTCAAGCAACAGCGCATTCTGGCGCATGAGCCGGTAAACACGTTTGGCATTGATCGCAGGCATACCATCAAGTTCTGCCTGTCTGCGAAGCAGCGCCCATACCCGACGATAACCATACGTGGGCAGCTCTCCGATAACATGGTGTATACGGAGAAGCACATCCGTATCATCAGTGTGACGACTGCGGCGGCCATCCATCCAGTCATCGGTTCGTCTGAGAATGACGTGCAACTGCGCACGCGACACCCGGAGACAACGGCTGACTAAGCTTACTCCCCATCCCCGGGCAATAAGGGCGCGTGCGCTATCCACTTTTTTGCCCGTCCATATTCAACGGCTTCTTTGAGGAGTTCATTTTCCATCGTTTTCTTGCCGAGCAGGCGCTGGAGTTCTTTAATCTGCTTCATGGCGGCAGCAAGTTCAGAGGCAGGAACAACCTGTTCTCCGGCGGCCACAGCAGTAAGACTTCCTTCCTGGTATTGCTTACGCCAGAGAAATAGCTGGCTGGCTGCTACACCATGTTGCCGGGCAACGAGGGAGACCGTCATCCCCGGTTCAAAGCTCTGCTGAACAATTGCGATCTTTTCCTGTGTGGTACGCCGTCTGCGTTTCTCCGGCCCTAAGACATCAATCATCTGTACTCCAATGACTAGTCTAAAAACTAGTATTAAGACTATCACTTAAATAAGTGATACTGGTTGTCTGGAGATTCAGGGGGCCAGTCTAATCCCCACAGCCGGATGAACTAACGTTCGTCCGGTTTGCTATTGAGTTCCTGCCTGGATACTTACCGCGAAAACAGCACGGCTGACATAAAATAAATATGGTCTAATGGGGAAATTTCTCGTGGAGAGGGAACAGATGCGATATCCGGTTGATGTATACACAGGCAAGATTCAGGCTTATCCCGAAGGCAAACCCAGCGCAATTGCCAAAATCCAGGTTGATGGTGAGTTGATGCTGACGGAGCTGGGGCTGGAAGGTGACGAGCAGGCGGAGAAAAAGGTTCACGGCGGGCCAGACAGAGCGCTGTGTCATTATCCTCGTGAGCACTATCTCTACTGGGTGCGGGAATTTCCGGAACAGGCGGAGTTGTTTGTTGCGCCTGCGTTTGGCGAAAATCTCTCAACCGACGGTCTCACGGAAAGTAATGTTCATATGGGCGATATTTTCCGCTGGGGAGAGGCATTAATTCAGGTCAGCCAGCCGCGCTCGCCTTGCTATAAACTCAATTACCATTTTGATATCAGCGATATAGCGCAGTTGATGCAAAACACAGGTAAGGTGGGGTGGTTGTATAGCGTGATAGCGCCAGGGAAAGTGTCTGCGGACGCGCCGCTGGAGTTGGTTTCCCGTGTCAGCGATGTGACCGTGCAGGAGGCTGCCGCCATCGCATGGCATATGCCGTTTGATGACGATCAGTATCACCGTTTACTCTCCGCCGCCGGGTTATCGAAAAGCTGGACGCGGACGATGCAAAAGCGCCGACTGAGCGGCAAGATCGAAGATTTTTCCCGCCGGTTGTGGGGAAAATAACCCCCGGAGTGTAGGCCTGATAAGACGCTATCAGCGTCGCATCAGGCATCCTGCTCAAATGCCGGATGCGGCGTAAACGCCTTATCCTGCCTACAAATGCGGAGTTTAACTCCGCTTATACAGCGGCAACCAAATCACCAGCCGTAAACCGCCCAGCGGGCTGTCTTCTGCCTTCACCCAGCCACGATGCTGCTGAATGGCGGTTTCAACAATCGCCAGCCCCAATCCTGTACCGCCAGATTCACGATCGCGTGCTTCATCGGTCCGATAGAACGGACGGAAAATCTGTTCGCGATCTTCCGGGCTAACGCCAGGACCATCGTCGTCCACCGTAATGGTGATACCGTCTTTATCTACCGCAAAGCCCACTTCAATCTTCGTATGGGAATAACGCAGAGCATTACGAACAATGTTTTCCAGCGCACTTTCCAGGGCGTTCGGATTGCCGTACAGCGGCCACGGCCCAGGCGGGAAGTTAACTGTCAACGACTTGCCCATTTGCTCGGCTTCGAACGCCGCGTTATCCAGCACTTCACTCCACAACTGGTTGGCTTTGATGGTTTCGCTAACCAGCGCGTTTTTTTGCTGATTACGTGACATCACCAACAGATCGTTGATCATGCTGTCCAGACGTTGCGCTTCGGTTTCAATACGCTCGAGTTCCTTGCTTTCACCGCTACGACGGCGCAGTAACGCCGTACCCAGTTGCAGACGCGTCAGCGGGGTGCGCAGCTCGTGAGAGATATCAGAAAGCAGACGCTGCTGAGAGGTCATCATGCGCTCCAGCGCGGTGACCATCTGGTTAAAACTGGCACCTGCGGCAAGGAATTCCTGTGGCCCCGCTTCCAGTTCCGGGTGCTGGCGTAAGTTTCCCTGGGCAACTTCATCGGCAGCGTTTTTCAGCTTACGCGCCGGTTTTGCCAGACTCCAGGCCAACCACAACAGCAGCGGCGTACTGACCAACATGGTGACAATCAGCAGTAATAGCGGGCGGTCAAACAGTAAGTTAATGAAATCGGATTGAGAACTACTGGCCGGACGAATCAGATAAAGTTGGTAATTATCTTCGCCATCACGCACGGAGAACGGACCGACCAGTTCCACGCGGCCATACTTTTTCTTCTGCGGATGATCGGCGTTATCGGCCTGACCAATAAAGTTACGAATGATCTGCATTTCGCTGCGTTCAGCGCCGATCACGCGGCCTTCGGTGGTCACCAATAACAAACGCTGTCCTGGCGGTGCCCACTTATCAATCGCCCGGAACAGACGCCGCCACCACATTAAATCGTTGGGCGGATCGTTCGCCAGCTCCGCTTCGACATGCTGCTCAATCATCAGCCCCTGACGCTGTTCGCTATCCAGAAGCTCGGTCATCTGGCGTGAATCGAGCTTGGGTAACATCAAAACCAACATCAACACCAGCACCAGCGTCAGCCAGAAGATGGCGAAGATGCGCGCGGTTAAGCTGCCTATCATGAAGCAGAAACCATCAGATAGCCGCGACCACGCAAGGTTTTAAACCACGGGTGACCATCTTTACGATCCGGCAGTTTACGACGCAGGTTGGAAATGTGCATATCAATAGCGCGGTCGAAAGGCGTCAGGCGTTTGCCCAACACTTCCTGGCTTAAATGTTCACGGGAAACCACCTGACCCAGATGCTGTGCCAGCAAATAGAGCAGGGTAAACTCAGTACCGGTTAACTCCAGCGTTTGCCCGTCGAAGCTGGCTTCCTGACGGCCTGGATTCAGCACTAAGGCATCAACTTCCAGTGTCGGTGAACCGTTGTCGTTGTTTTGCTGTTGCTCGCTCCAGTGCGAACGGCGCAGGATTGCGCGAATACGTGCCACCAGCTCACGATCATTAAACGGTTTCGGGAGATAGTCATCTGCGCCCAGCTCAAGGCCGAGAACGCGATCAAGTTCACTGCCGCGCGCCGTCAACATAATGACAGGCGTCTGGTGTGTCTGGCGAAGTGCTTTTAATGTGTCGATACCATTTTTCTTCGGCATCATTACGTCAAGCAAAAGTAAATCAATGCTGTCGTCCAGAAGATCAAGCGCCTGTTCCCCATCGTGGGCAACAATCACGTTGAAGCCTTCCATCTCGAGCAGCTCCTTTAATAGGGAAGTCAGCTCTCGGTCATCATCAACTAACAGGATTTTATTCATTGTTTAAATACCTCCGAGGCAGAAATTACGTCATCAGACGTCGCTAATCCATGACTTTACGTTGTTTTACACCCCCTGACGCATGTTTGCAGCCTGAATCGTAAACTCTCTATCGTTGAATCGCGACAGAAAGATTTTGGGAGCAAATGATGCGCATAGTTACCGCTGCCGTCATGGCCTCAACGCTGGCAGTCAGTTCATTAAGCCACGCTGCTGAAGTCGGTTCAGGCGATAACTGGCATCCGGGTGAAGAACTTACGCAGCGCAGTACGCAGAGCCATATGTTCGACGGCATAAGTTTAACCGAACATCAGCGTCAGCAGATGCGAGATCTTATGCAACAGGCCCGGCACGAACAGCCTCCTGTTAATGTTAGCGAACTGGAGACAATGCATCGCCTTGTCACCGCAGAAAATTTTGATGAAAACGCTGTGCGCGCACAGGCAGAAAAAATGGCGAATGAGCAAATTGCTCGTCAGGTTGAGATGGCAAAAGTCCGCAACCAAATGTATCGCCTGTTAACGCCGGAGCAGCAAGCGGTTTTAAACGAGAAACATCAACAACGAATGGAGCAGTTGCGTGACGTGACGCAATGGCAAAAAAGTTCATCGTTGAAGCTATTGAGTAGTAGCAACTCACGTTCCCAGTAGTAAACCCTGTTTTCCTTGCCATAGACACCATCCCTGTCTTCCCCCACATGATGTGGGGTTTTTTTTATCCTCAATTTGCCTGCTGCTTAATGCATTGCAGATGATTTGCTTCCGTTATACTAGCGTCAGTTGATAGCGGGAGTATTTATGAATCAATCTTATGGACGGCTGGTCAGTCGGGCGGCGATTGCTGCGACGGCGATGGCTTCGTTGCTATTGCTGATTAAAATTTTTGCATGGTGGTATACCGGGTCGGTGAGTATTCTCGCCGCGCTGGTGGATTCGCTGGTGGATATCGGCGCGTCGTTGACGAATTTACTGGTGGTGCGATATTCCCTGCAACCTGCCGACGATAATCACTCGTTTGGTCACGGTAAAGCTGAGTCCCTCGCGGCGCTGGCGCAAAGTATGTTTATCTCCGGTTCGGCACTATTCCTGTTTTTGACGGGTATTCAACATCTGGTATCTCCAACACCGATGACAGATCCAGGCGTCGGGGTTATCGTGACAATTGTGGCGCTAATTTGTACGATTATCCTTGTCTCGTTTCAGCGGTGGGTGGTGCGCCGGACGCAAAGCCAGGCGGTGCGGGCTGATATGCTACATTACCAGTCTGATGTTATGATGAACGGCGCAATTCTGCTGGCGCTGGGGTTGTCTTGGTACGGCTGGCATCGCGCCGATGCTCTGTTTGCATTGGGAATCGGCATCTATATTTTATATAGCGCGTTACGCATGGGATATGAGGCGGTACAGTCATTACTGGATCGCGCACTTCCTGATGAGGAACGAGCAAGAAATTATTGATATCGTGAACTCCTGGCCGGGTGTTAGCGGCGCTCACGATCTTCGCACGCGGCAGTCAGGGCCGACCCGCTTCTCGGACTCATTGGAAATGGAAGACTCTCTGCCTTTGGTTCGGCACATATGGTGGCGGATCAGGTAGAGCAGGCTATTTTACGGCGTTTTCCGGGATCGGATGTAATTATCCATCAGGACCCCTGTTCCGTCGTACCAGGGAGGGTAAACGGTCTATGCTTTCATAATCAGTATAAAGAGAGCCAGACCCGCATTTTGTGTATAAAAATACCGCCATTTGGCCTGACCTGAATCAATTCAGCAGGAAGTGATTGTTATACTATTTGCACATTCGTTGAATAGCTGGATGTCCAAGATACTACGGCAACAGATTTCATTTTGCATTCCAAAGTTCAGAGGTAGTAGTCATTAGAGAATCGGTGTGTTGACAAGCGGCGGTGATGCGGCATGACGCCGCCGATTGGCCGGGGTTGTTGGTTCTGCGCTGACAGAAGGTCTGGAAGTAATGGGTATTTATGACGGCTATCTGGGTCTGTATGAAGACCGTATGGTACAGCAACTTGGTGCGGCGTGTATAACATGATCAAGGTGATGCGTTCCTCGGTACTGCCTAGTTCCCCGGAATTGCGCGACGAGAACATCCCGCGCCGTGGCTATGGAAAAACCTGAAAAAACGTGGTATCGACGCGCTGGTGGTTATCGGCGGTGACGGTCCTTACATGGGTGCAATGCGTCTGACCGAAATGGGCTTCCCGTGCATCGGTATTACCGGGCACTATAGGACGAGACGACATCAAAGGCACTGACTACACTATCGGTTCTTTCACTGCGCTCAGCACCGTTGTAGAAGAGCAATGAACCATGCTGCGTGACACCTCTTCTTCTCACCAGCGTATTCCGTGGTGGAAGTGATGGGCCGTTATTGTGGCGATCTGACGTTGGCTGCGGCCATTGCCGGTGGCTGTGAATTGGTTGTGGTTACGGAAGTAAATTCGCCGTGAAGACCTGGTAAACGAAATCAAAGCGGGTATCGCGAAAGGTTGAAAAAACACGCGATCGTGGCGATTTACCGAACATATGTGTGATGTTGACGAACTGGCGCATTTCATCGAGAAGAAACCGGTCGTGAAACCCGCGCGACTGTGCTGGGCCACATCCAGCGCGGTGGTTCTCCGGTGCCTTACGACCGTATTCTGGCTTCCCGTATGGGCGCTTTTACGCTATCCATTTGCTGCTGGCAGGTTACGGCGGTCGTTGCGTAGCTATCCAGAACGAACAGTTGGTTCACCACGACATCATCGACGCTATCGAACACTGAAGCGTCCGTTCAAAGGCGACTGGCTGGACTGCGCGAAAAAACTGTATTAATGATTTCGGAAAAAGGCAGATTCCTTTAGCCTGAACCGATGACAGAAGCAAAAATGCCTGATGCGCTTCGCTTATCAGGCCTACATGAATTCTGCAATTTATTGAATTTGCAAACTTTTGTAGGCCGGATAGGCGTTCGCGCGCATCCGGCATGGACAAAGCGCACTTTGTCGATGAGGCGGATTTCTTCCGCCTTTTTATTCCCCGACGTATACCGGCAAGTTAAGCCAATCTTTTTTTATTCTTTAATGTTTGGTTAACCTTCTGGCACGCTTTGCTCATCACAACACAACATAAGAGAGTCGGCGATGAACAAGTGGGGCGTAGGGTTACATGTTCGCTGGCGGCAACCAGCGTTATGGCAAAGGATATTCAGCTTCTTAACGTTTCATATGATCCAACGCGCGAATTGTACGAACAGTACAACAAGGCATTCAGCGCCCACTGGAAACAGCAAACTGGTGATAACGTGGTGATTCGTCAGTTACACGGTGGCTCAGGTAAACAAGCGACGTCGGTAATCAACGGTATTGAAGCTGATGTTGTCACGCTGGCTCTGGCCTATGACGTGGACGCAATTGCGGAACGCGGGCGGATTGATAAAGAGTGGATAAAACGTCTGCCGGATAACTCCGCACCGTACACTTCCACCATTGTTTTCCTGGTACGTAAGGGAAATCCAGCAGATCCATGACTGGAACGATCTGATTAAACCGGGTGTTTCGGTGATCACGCCTAATCCGAAAAGCTCTGGTGGCGCGCGCTGGAATTACTTGGCAGCCTGGGGCTACGCGCTCCATCACAACAACGACGATCAGGCAAAAGCACAGGGTTTTGTTCGGGCACTGTATAAAAATGCGAAGTTCTGGATTCTGGCGCGCGCGGCTCCATAACACTTTTGTCGACGCGGTTCGGCGATGTACTGATTGCCCCCGGAAAACGAAGCTCTGTTGGCAGCGAATGAACTGGGGAAAGATGAATTCGAAATCGTCACGCCGAGTGAGTCTATCCTGCGGAACCAACGTGTCGGTGGTCGAATAAAGTGGTCGAGAAAAAAGGTACTAAAGAGGTGGCGGAAGCCTACCTGAAAATATCTCTACTCGCCAGAAGGTCAGGAAATTGCCGTGAAAAGTTACTACCGTCCGCGCGACGCTGAGGTGGCGAAAAAGTACGAAAATGCGTTTCCAAAGCTGAAGTTATTCACCATGATGAAGAGTTCGGCGGCTGGACGAAAGCGCAAAAGAGCATTTTTCGTAAGCGCGGATCGTTCGATCACGAATCAGCAAGACGCTGATTCCCCGAGCGATAATTATCAAACCCGGTGGTTCTGGCGACCGGCTTTATTTGTCACGATTTTGCGTTACCCTTGCATCTCTTTCGAGGTACAGGGAAAAAAGATGAAAAAGCGGTCTTCTTTTTTGGTGATGTAGTTCTCGCCGTTGTGGCTGCGGGTATTGGCACGGAAAATTAAACGGTGAAGAGTCGGATACATTACGTAAGATTGTCCTTGAGGAATGTTTGCCGATTCAGCAGCAAAATGGATGTCCTTCGCCATGTCCGGTAGTCTGACCCAATGTCGGATACGTGGTTTTAAAAGGTGTTAATGGTTCACTGCAATATCTGTTGATGCCGACGTATCGTATTAACGGTACTGAAAGTCCTTTGTTGACCGATCCTTCAACGCCGAACTTCTTTTGGTTGGCCTGGCAGGCGCGTGATTTATGAGCAAAAAATACGGCCAGCCGGTTCCCGATCGCGCGGTTCTTTGGCGATCAACTCCCGCACCGGGCGTACGCAAAACCATTTTCATATTCATATCTCTTGTATTCGTCCTGATGTGCGCGAACAACTGGATAACAATCTGGCGAACATCAGCAGCCGCTGGTTGCCACTGCCAGGTGGTTTGCGCGGGCATGATTACCTGGCGCGTCGGGTAACGGAAAGCGAACTGGTACAACGCAGCCCATTTATAATGCTGGCAGAAGAAGTACCTGAGGCGCGGGAACATATGGGAAGCTACGGGCTGGCGATGGTACGGCAGAGTGATAACTCATTTGTATTGCTGGCGACACAACGAAATCTACTGACGCTTAACCGTGCTTCAGCCGAGGAAATTCAGGATCATCAGTGTGAGATTTTGCGTTAAGGCGAAGAGTTAGGAAGTAAGTGCCGGATATGAATCCGGCACCTGTCAGACTTAAGCCTGTTTAGCCGCTTCTGCAGCTTAAACGATCACTGCGAAAGCGTCAGCTTTCGAGAAGCACCGCCAACCAGCGCGCCGTCGATATCTGGCTGAGCAAACAGTTCTGCAGCGTTAGACGCGTTTACAGAGCCGCCGTACTGAATGATCACTTGTTCAGCGATGTTAGCGTCAACTTTAGCGATGTGGTCACGATGAATTTGTGAACAGCCTGTGCCTGAGCCGGAGTGCAGATTTGCCAGTACCGATTGCCCATACAGGTTCGTAAGCCAGAACCGCACCTTCCAATGCCGCAGCACCCTGAGTTTTCAGTACCGCGTCGATTCACGTGCGCAAACTTCTTCAGTCTTCGCCCGCTTGTTTTCAGCTTCGGTTTCACCGATGCACAGAACCGGAGTCAGGCCCCTGCTCTTCAGCACCGCGAATTTTTTCCCATCAGTTCGTCAGACTCTTTGTGGTAAGTACGACGTTCAGAGTGGCCGATGATGATGTACTGAGCGCCGATGTCTTTCAGCATAGCGGCAGAAGTTTCACCGGTGAATGCGCCGGACAGGTTCAGGTCCACGTTTTGCGCACCCAGCATGATGTGGCTGCCTTCAGCTTCGCGCTTCGCCATATCGATGTACATTTCCGGTGGTGCGATTGCAACCGCACAGCCAGCAACACCTGCCAGCTCTTTACGCAGGTTAGAAACCAGCTCGTGAACCATGTGGCGGCTGCCGTTCAGTTTCCAGTTACCCATTACTAAAGGATGTCGCATTTTAATTCTCCACGCTTATAAGCGAATAAAGGAAGATGGCCGCCCGCAGGGCAGCAGGTCTGCGAAACAGTATAGAGATTCATCGGCACAAAGGCTTTGCTTTTGTCATTTATTCAAACCTTCAAGCGATTCAGATAGCGCCAGCTTAATCGGTTCAACAGCGAAGGTCAGCCCCTTTGCGTCGTCCGCGACAACATAACGCAGTGCACCTTCTGTCTCGGTGTGATAACGTTTGTTTTTCCCCGCCGTTAGTAGCGACTGCAGTTTTTTCTGGCTTTGTGTTTTGGTCATTAATGGGGTGAGTGTGGGAATCACCGCTGCCATGTACCTTGAGTTTTCGCTTTCGCGGCTTTTTGCTCTGGCCCCTGGATGGGTAGCCAGGTCATTTGAATGCTTTTGATTTTTAAGGTACCGCGCTCAGCGCTGTAGAAGCATACAGTTCTCATTAATTTTACTTGCAGCACGAGTGAGATTGGCTTTGTCGGGACTGCTGTCGATGGCACGAAATTCGTTCAGTGGCAGGCTGGGATTCTGGCTGTTAAAGTCTTCTCGAAACTGGCTGATGGAGAAATCGAAAGTAAGGGCTCGGGCCAGCAGATAAGGCGCGGTGGTTGCCGCATCTGGTGTTTGTGCATGCGCCGCTGTTGTAACGGTTAATGCAGAACATAAGAGAAAAAACAGCGTACGCCCTGGCTTTATTGACAGTACCTTTTGTTATGATTGGCTCTGATTAAAACGATATCTGTCGCCCTTGTCAAAGGGTAGAATCCTGGAAAGACAACCGTCAAGGAACTTACATGACCATACAGCAATGGTTATTCTCATTTAAAGGACGTATTGGACGCCGTCATTTCTGGAGTTCGATAGGCCTGTGGTTCGCAGGCATGCTGGTGCTTTTCTCACTGGGCGGGTAAGAGTCACCTGATATTCAGACCGCCGCGTTTTGCCTTGTGTGCTTGCTCTGGCCAACAGCGGCAGTAACGGTTAAGCGCTTGCATGATCGCGGGCGTTCCGGCGCATGGGCATTTCTGATGATTGTGGCGTGGATGCTGCTGGCGGGTAACTGGGCGATTTTACCGGGTGTCTGGCAATGGGCGGTGGGGCGTTTTGTCCCGACGTTGATTCTGGTGATGATGTTTATCGATCTTGGTGCGTTTGTTGGCACATAAGGCGAAAATAAATATGGTAAAGATACCGGATGTGAAGTATAAAGCCAACAATAAATCAAGTAATTAACCTTTAATATATCTTGCTGTTATTTTTTTCCGGGATTGTTATTTCCACGATGAAAATGACAATGCCCGGAAAATCCTTGTGAACTCTTCACCTTAAGCAATATCAAAAAAATGGTAATCCATAAATCATGACTTGTTTGTTCTTCCCTTAACGGCGCATTATTCTTAAGTCGTAATCGACAGAGAGGCGAATATACAGAGGTGCCTATGAAAGATGTCGTAGATAAATGCAGTACTAAAGGATGTGCGATTGATATCGGTACGGTGATTGATAACGACAACTGTACCAGTAAGTTTTCGCGCTTTTTTGCCACCCGGAAGAAGCAGAGTCTTTTTATGACCGAACTCAAGGGCTTGCCGCCGCTACATCCTCTGCAGATGAAGGGGCCAGCGTGGCCTTAGACTTAAGGATTTGGAGGGGCAAGTTGAGCTGATGCGGCCTTCACTTTTCATGCCAGCCCGGGATGGATTATTTTTCGTTATCACTGCGTTCGTTAGCTTGATGGAGTTGCTTTAGAAGGAGTTAAACATCGCTTATAAACATATTGGCGTGGCAATTCCCGGGAATGAAGAAGATGCCTTACTGGTGAATAAAGCCCTGGAGCTCGCCAGACATAATGACGCTCACCTGACGTTAATTCATATTGATGATGGCTTAAGCGAGTTGTATCCGGGTATCTACTTCCCTGCAACAGAAGATATTCTTCAATTGTTGAAGAATCAGTCGGATAACAAGCTGTATAAACTGACGAAAAATATTCAATGGCCGAAGACAAAACTGCGTATTGAACACGGAGAGATGCCGGAAACACTGCTGGAAATTATGCAAAAAGAGCAGTGCGACCTCCTTGTCTGTGGTCATCATCACTCATTTATCAACCGTTTGATGCCGGCATATGGCGGGATGATCAATAAGATGAGTGCGGATTTGCTCATCGTGCCGTTTTATCGATAAGTAACCGCTTACCGGTTGATGCTCGCTGTCATATGGCCCGGTCGGCGACGTAAATGTTTCGTCATCTGCCAGGTCTCTTTGAGCAACTGTTGTGTATCGCGCACCATCTGTGGATTGCCGCACAGCATCACATGGCTGGTTTCTTTATTCATCGGCAGGCCAATCGTGCTTTCCAGTTCCCCACTTTCAATTAATGCCGTATCCGTCCGGTGAGCACCCGCTGCCGTTTCCCGACTGACCACCGTCTGAATGCGCAGTTTTCCTTCGTAGCGTTTTTCCAGTTCCTGCATCAGTGGCAAATAGCTTAAGTCGGCGGCATAACGTGCGGCGTGCACCAGGACCAGATTTTTGAAGCAATCTAAATCTTTACCTAGTTGCAGAATCGATAAATAAGGGCCAATCGCTGTACCGGTTGCCAGCATCCATAGCGTTTCGCAGTGCGGCACTTCATCGAGCACAAAGATCCTGCGCTTCGCTAACCACCTGCACTTCATCGCCGGGTTTCAGTGCCGCCAGTCGTGGGCTTAATTTGCCATCGGGGACGGTGACGAGGTAAAACTCCAGATTGGGATTATCGGGCGAGTTTACATAGGAGTAGGCGCGCTGGACGCGTTCGCCGTCGATTTCAAGGCCAAGCTTGGTGAATTGCCCGGCGGTAAACGGAAGCCGGGGGCGTGAACGGTGAGACTAAACAGGGCGTCGGTCCAGTTCTGCACTTTCGTGACTTTGCCTGCTACCCAATCAGCCATGTTTTTCTCCTGTTTTGATTGACTTGCCTTATCTTCGTTCTCCGAACAAAAAAATTCCAGTCCCGAAGGACTGGAAGGCTAATCAATCGAATCAATCAGAGGATGTGCACCTGCATTTCCGGGTCTTCGCAATCCAGATAGTGGATGGACTGAATGCGGCGAATGGTGCGTGACTTGCCGCGGATCAGCAGCGTTTCGGTAGTCGCGATATTGCCTTTGCGGGTAATGCCTTCCAGCAGATCGCCTTTGGTAATACCGGTGGCAGAGAAGATGACGTTATCGCTCGCGCCATATCGCCCAGCGCAATACTTTACCGGCTTCGATGCCCATCGCTTTGCAGCGTGCCAGCTCCTGCTCGCCAATGCGACGATTCTCTTCGTTGTCGCCTTTGACGTCATGACGCGCCAGCAGACGACCGTTCATGTCGCCATCTAATGCGCGGATCACCGCCGCAGAACTACGCCTTCCGGCACGCCACCAATACCGTACAGCACGTCAACTTCGCTGTCTGGCATACAGGTGAGACTTGAGGCCGCAACGTCGCCGTCCGGAATAGCAAATACGCGTACGCCGAGTTGCTGATTTCAGCGATAACGGCATCGTGGCGTGGTTTAGCCAGAATCGTTACCGTCAGGTCGCTCAACGGTTTGCCGAGCGCCGCCGCTACATCGCCAGGTTATCCGCCAGCGGCAGGTTCAGATCGATGGTGCTTGGCTCCCGGCCCGACAATCAGCTTCTCCATATACATATCCGGCGCATTGAGGAAGCAGCCTTTATCGCCTCTGCCAGCACCGCCAGCGCGTTAGCCTGGCCCATCGCCGTCATGCGCGTGCCTTCAATCGGATCAACAGCAATATCTACCGCGTCGCCGCGACCAGTACCGACTTTTTCACCAATGTAGAGCATCGGTGCTTCGTCGATTTCACCTTCACCAATGACGATGGTGCCGTCAATGTTGACCTGGTCAGCATAATACGCATGGCGTTTACCGCCGCGCCGTCCGCGGTGTTTTTATCGCCGCGTCCTAACCATTTGTAGCCAGCCAGCGCCGCTGATTCGGTGACGCGGGAAAATTCGATGGCAAGTTCTCGTCTCATAGCAAACTCTAAGCAGTAAGGAATGGCGCGAAGTGTAGCACAGGGGAAGGGGGGATTATTGATGTGTGCGGGTTGCCCCGCACGTTTGGGACTACCGGATGCGGCATAAACGCTCATTCGGCATTCATTCGGGCTTACATTATTCGTCGTGTTCTTCCCACGCCATCGCGCGTTAACCGCGTTTTTCCAGCCTGCGTAACGGTAATTACGCTCAGTGGTTTCAATGCCTGGACGGAACTCGCGCTCAATCACCGCTTTCTCTTGCAGCTCGTCGAGGTTCTGCCAGAAGCCAACCGCCAGGCCTGCGAGATAGGCCGCACCCAATGCGGTGACTTCGCGCACTTCCGGGCGCTCAACGCGGGTGCCGAGATATCGGACTGGAACTGCATCAGGAAATTGTTTGCTACTGCGCCACCATCCACGCGCAGGGCGTGCAGACGGATACCAGAGTCGGCCTGCATCGCTTCCAGCACGTCACGCGTCTGATAAGCAATAGAATCCAGGCGTCGCGCGTATAATGTGGTTAGCGTTCACCCCACGAGTCAGACCGAAAATCGCCCCGCGCGCATACGGGTCCCAGTACGGCGCACCCAGCCCGGTAAATGCCGGAACCACATACACACCATTGGTGTTTTGCACTTTGGTGGCGAAATATCGGAATCGTAGGCGTCGTTAATCAACTTCATTTCATCGCGCAGCCACTGAATGGATGCGCCTGCCATAAACACCGCACCTTCCAACGCATAGTTCGCTTCGCCAGTCGGGCCGCAGGCGATGGTGGTCAGCAGGCCGTTTTCTGATTTCACCGCTTTCTCGCCAGTGTTCATCAGCATAAAGCAGCCAGTGCCATAGGTGTTCTTCGCCATCCCTTCTTTCACGCACAACTGACCAAACAGCGCGGCCTGCTGCGTCACCGGCGATCCCGGAGATTGGATCACCGTGCCGCCTTGCCGCCAATGTTAGTCTGACCGTATACTTCGGAAGACGACGCGCTTCTGGCAGCATACGCGGAATATCCGGCACTTCCAGCATTTTGTCGTGCCAGTCAGGGTATGGATTTGAACAACATGGTACGAGAGCGTGGTGTAATAGGTCGCATGGACACGGCCCTGAGTCATTTTCCAGATAAGCCACATATCAACTACGAACGGCGGTTCACCGCGACTCTGCACGCTGGCGAGAGCCTTCCACATGGTCGAGGATCCACTTCACTTTGGTGCCGGAAAAGTACGGGTCAATCACCAGACCGGTATTGCTGCGGATATAATCTTCTAAACCGTCACGTTTTAAATGCTCGCAGATTTCTGCGGTACGACGGCACTGCCAGACGATGGCGTTATCGATCGGTTTGCAGGTTTTTTTTCCCAGACAATAGTGGTTTCACGCTGGTTCGTAATACCGATAGCTGCAATTTAATCGGAACTGATATCGGCTTTCGCCAGCGCTTCTACAGGACGTGGGGCTTTGGGTGGCCCCGAGGTCCATGGGTAGTGTTCTGCCCAACCTGGTTTTGGGTAGGTTTGCTCAAATTCGCGCTGCGACACGCTAATGATATTGGCATCGTGATCCATTACGACCGCGCGGGAGCTGGTGGTGCCCTGGTCAGCGCAACGGATGTATTTTTTTGGGTCATGTTTGATGTCCCGTAGTCATATTACAGCGAAGCTTTTTGTTCTGAAGGAGTTGTGGTTTCGCTTTCTTCCACAACACAGATATCGCAAGGCAAATGGCGACCGATCGGTTTCCGGTGCGCAAATGCACCTACAATCGCGCCAACGATAGGGCCGAAAAGCGGCACCAGGGAGTAGGAATGTCTCTGCCGCCGGTAAAGGCGACTTGCCCCAGCCCGCCAGCCAGGCAAAGACTTTCGGACCGAAGTCACGCGCTGGGTCATGGCAAACCTGTCGATGGGCCCATAGATGCGCCAATGACCGCAATCGGTTAGACCGATCGGCGAGGGAGCCGGGGGCAGCGTGGTACACCGTTGCCATCGTCCGGTTAACGAGGATCGGGCCCATCGGGATCACGGTGATCACCATCTCAACTGCGAA
This sequence comes from Shigella flexneri, assembly GCA_048288465.1. GTDB lineage: Bacteria > Pseudomonadota > Gammaproteobacteria > Enterobacterales > Enterobacteriaceae > Enterobacter > Enterobacter flexneri_B. Next base: position 4,015,513 of record CP182556.1, read on the forward strand.
AGCCTGCACAAAATTGATATGAGGATTGGGTAGGTGGGGAGAGTGCAGGCCAATCAACACTTTCAACGCTGCCGCGAACAATGTGATGAGTCTGCTCGAAGTCGAAAAATAAATTGTAGTAAAGCCCGTAAACTAAAGCCGCAGCCCAGAAAGCACCGGCAACTTTTGAAACGATAAAGGAATAACTTGCGCTTGTCGAAACAGGCAAACAGCCACAATGCAATGGTGACAGCGGGATTGAGATGCACGCCGGAAACCCCTGCGGTAGGTCGATGGCCATTGCCGCCCCCAGTCCCGAAATGACACTGATTTCCCACTGACAAAAGACGCGAGCAACTTCCGTGTGCGACGCAACCCACACCGAAGAAAATCGACAACCCGGACCAGAGTAATTCGGCAATGCACTGGCCTTTCAAGGTTGATCTTTAACTCATAATCGGATCCTGAAGAGTTAATGTTTGTTGTATGCGTGAAAGTCACGGACCTCCACGATGTCCGTAGGCGTGCTGTAAACTTATCGTTAACGAGCAAAACGGAGAAATATCAAACTTAAAATGTGTGTGCCTCGTCATAAAATGAGCGTTATCGCGCCATTTATTCCATCTGATTGTACATGATGCATGTTTGCTGAATCATTCGCGCAACAAATTTATTAACATTTTAGGATTGATGTGGATTATGTCACCGGGAGAAGGATGAAAAGTGTGGCAAACCGTAATCTGTAAGGCGTGCCGCTGGACAGCGATGGCGCGGCTTCGGTGCGATTGGAGCTAACTAAAGTGCGCTCGTATTTATTAAGGCGTCACCGGTAATCGGGACGAGGATTTTTATCCATCAACGCCTTGCAATTCAGGAGAGGTATGACAATGTCATTAGAAGTGTTTAGAAACTGGAAGCAAAAGTCCAGCAGGCAATTGATACCATCACTCTGTTGCAGATGGAAATGGAAGAAGCTGAAAGAAAAAAACAACTCACTGTCGCAGGAAGTTCAAAGTGCCAGCATCAGCGCGAAGAGCTGGAGCGTGAGAACGACCATCTGAAAGAACAGCGGAACGGCTGGCAGGAACATCTGCAGGCCCTGCTGGGTCGCATGGAAGAGGTCTGATTACGCTTCATCTTCCGCGTAATTTCTTACTTGTAGGCCAACAGGTAACGCAGAAAAAAGGCACCTTGCAGTGCCTTTCTTATCATTCGGATCCAGCGGATCTTCTGAAAGAATGATCCCGGTATTGTCGGCATAAAGATGGTCGCCGGGAAGAAGGTGACACCGCCAAATTTGACGCGGACATCGCTTTCGCCAATGCCTTCGCCAGCGGCACCAACCGGAATTGCCGCCATCGCCTGGATGCCGATATCCAACTCTTCCAGGTCATCTACCTGACGCACCGCGCCGTAAATGACCAGACCTTGCCATTCATTTTGTACTGCCAGACGCGCCAGTTCAGCATCGACCATGCGCGACGAACAGAACCACCGCCATCGACGACGAGAACACGACCACGGCCATCTGTCGAGCAGATCGTACAGCAACCCGTTGTCCTCGAAACATTTTACCGTGATTATTATTCCGCCAAACGACGCCCGTCCGCCAAAGTTGGAGAACAGCGGTTCACGACGTAACATCTTCTTGATAGATGTCACAAACTCGGAAGTATCGTATTCATCGGCTTAACATTCAGTTGCTGCGAGAATTTTCAGTATATCGCGCTATGTGGGCTGTTGGCAAAATCATCAATTGTTAATTGATATTTGTCAGTTATGCTGCCCACTGGCTGGAATATCCCTAAACAAACAGCAGGTTAGTCGTAACGCTCCCTTGACAGTACGTTCCAGCATTGGTCGCATCGCCACCGGGTCCATTTCCCGCATCACATAACGGGCTTGCTTCACCAGTAATGGTGCCGCCAGCAGGAACAGCCGGCCCCACAGGCTATGCAGCGAAAAGAGATTAAACAGCGCCAGACGCACCAGCGAGCCCATCAGCAGGCGGGCATGATAACGACGCGCGTTCACTTCGCCTAAGCGCACCACCAGCGGATCTTGCCATTTTCGCGGTCGCTATTGATATACGCAGGTTATTAATGTTCAGTACTGCCGTTGCCAGCAGGCCACAGGCGGTCGCCGGAAGGATCGGTGCCGGAATCGATGTCTGAGCCTGTTGATCCCAGCTCCCCATGACGCTCAACCAGCCAAAGAAAACCAGTACGGAAATATCACCCAGACCGATATAACCATAAGGACGATTGCCCACGGTGTAGGTGATAGCGGCAATAATCGACAACCCGCCAAGAATCAGGAAACCGACAAAATCGGCCAGCGTATGGCATGCCACTGCAACCAGTGCCAGCCCGGAGAGACAGATGAGCACGACGGTAATAATGAGCGCCCGTTTCATCTCTTGCTGGGTAATGACCCCTTTTTGCATGCCGCGTAGCGGCCCAATGCGGTCAGGTTTATCGCTGCCTTTTACCGCATCGCCGTAATCATTGGCGAGGTTAGAAAAGGATCTGTAATAGCCCGGCGGTAATTAGTGCCAGCAGGGCGACCAGCGGATCGAAGTGACCTTGCCGCCATGCCAGCGCCGTCCGACGATCATGCAGCAAAGGCGAGGGGGAGGGGCTTAGGTCGTAAACTTTCCAGCCACGCCTGAGTTCGGCTAATTTGTTGTTCAGTCATAATACGCGCCAATAAAAATGGGGCCTTTCAGGCCCATCAAACAATGATGAAAATGATTGAACGCGATTATAGGATAAAACGGCTCAGATCTCATCTGCCACCAACGCATCCAGATGTTTGCTCACATAATCTGCGTGATAGTGATATTTTGACCGCTTGATCGCTGGCGTGGTCGGAAATCTCTTCCATTAAACGCTCCAGAACAGTGTGTAAACGACGAGCACCGATGTTTTCGGTAGATTCGTTCACCTGCCATGCCGCTTCCGCGATGCGTTTAATACCGGAGTCGGTAAACTCGATATTTACGCCTTCAGTCGCCATCAGTGCTTTGTACTGCACGGTGATGAGGGCATTCGGCTGGTCAGAATACGCTCGAAGTCGCTGGTGGTCAGTGCCTGCAGTTCAACGCGGATTGGCAGACGACCTTGCAGTTCCGGGATTAGGTCAGACGGTTTCGCAATCTGGAACGCGCAGAAGCGATGAACGGAATGTCGTCAGTTTTGACCATCCCGTGTTTGGTGGAAACGGTGAAACCTCTACCAGCGGCGGCGGTCACGCTGAACGCCTTGGGAGAACATCCGGACCGGAAGACTCGCCGCGCTTACAGATTTTGTCGATTTCGTCGATAAACCCGATCCCGTGCTGCTCAACAGCGTCGATAGCGTCTTGCTTCAGCTCTTCCGGGTTCACCAGTTTCGCGCTTCTTCTTCGATCAGCAGCTTTCATGGCGTCTTTGATTTTCAGCTTACGCGCTTTTTGCTTCTGGCCGCCCAGGTTCTGGAACATGGACTGCAGCTGGCTGGTCATCTCTTCCATGCCTGGAGGAGCCATAATTTCAACGCCCATCGGTGCTGGGGCGAGATCGATCTCGATTTCTTTGTCATCAAGCTGGCCTTCACGCAGTTTTTTGCGGAATGCCTGACGAGCAGCGGCGGTTCCTGCTCTGTTCGGTCTGTCCCAGTTGTTTTTAGCAGGTGGGATCAGCACGTCGGAATACGTTCTTCTGCCAGTTCTCAGCGCGATAACGGTTTTTCTCGATAGCCTGGACTCGTACCGTTTTCACGGCGGCATCGGTAGATCGCGAATGATGAATCCACTTCCTTACCGACGTAGCCCACTTCGGTGATTGGTCGCTTCGACTTTGATGAACGGCGCATTCGCCAGCTTAGCCAGACGACGGGCGATTTCGGTTTACCGACACCGGTCAGGCCGATCATCAGGATATTTTCGGGTCACCTGGCGCAGCTCTTCGTTGAGCTGCATGCGACGCCAGCGGTTACGCAGAGCAATCGCCACAGAACACTTGGCGTTGTAGCTGGCCGATGATGTGCTTATCCAGTTCGCTGACGATTTCGCGTGGGGTCATTTAGGACGTGGGAAATCCTTACGCTTTGTAGCTTAAATTCTTCGATGGTGTGGAAATGGTTGGTATCAGTGCAAATGTCGCCTGCAATATCCAACGCCTTTTCAGCAATTTCACGGGCGCTGGTTCAGTGTTTTCTGACGCGCGCGCGCCGCAGCCTGGGCGTAAGGGCAGCCGGAGCCGATAGCGATAAAATCGTTTTCTGGCTGCACCACGTCACCGTTACCGGTGATGATAGCGATGCAGTTTCATCCGCGACTGCCAGCAGTGCTTCAAGTTTGCGCAGCATCCGATCGGGACGCCAGTCTTTTGCCAGCTCAACGGCGGCTTTAACCAGATGGCCCTGATGCATTTCCAGTTTACGTTCAAACAGTTCGAACAGCGTAAAAGCATCCGCAGTACCGCCCGCAAAGCCCGCGATGACTTTGTCGTTGTACAGACGGCGGACCTGCTCGCGTTGCCTTTCATTAGGTATTGCCCAACGTGGCCTGACCATCACCAGCGATGACCACATGGCCGTTTCGGCGTACGCTTATTTGGTTGTCACGAGCTGACCCCTTGGTTACGATACAGAGTACAAACCCCCTACAAAAGTACGGGGCGTGATGCAATTATAGATGGGGGGGATTTCAGGGTTTCAACCCCCGGCGGCGAGCCGAATGCAGTTGTATGACCCGCCATCTTCAACCGATTGAGGGTGCTGTCTGCGTCTGTTTGCCTTTCACCGGCAAATGACGGCACCGATCCAGCCATTGCTGGTGGTGTTTTCGAGTCAAAGCCTTCGAACGCCGGCTGACACGTACCGTCTCTGCCTGTTCCGCGCCTCTGAACGAACCGCACTGCACCGTCCAGCGGCGTTCTCTTTGCTCCGCCGTCGGTTTTGGCGGTCAGCGACACGAGCAACTGGCGCAGCTTCTACGGCTTCGACTGGCGGTCGTGTGCGCAGGAGTTTGCGGCGGACCTGGCGACCGCTGCTGAGAAGAAGCCGGTTAACTGGCGCGGGTGCGCCTGTACCGGTGCGGCTTGCGACGTACGCGTCTGCTGCTGCCAGCTTGTTCAGTCGTACACGACTGCTGAGCCAGGCGTTGCTGTTCCGCTCATCCTTCGCCTGACGTTGGCGCTGTAGCGTTTGCTGACGCTGTTCCGGCGTCTGTTGGTTCCACGAAACTCAACCGGCTGCGTTGGCTGCTGGCGCATATCAGCCTGCATGTTCAAGAGCTGACATGTTATGGTGTCAGTTGCTCCGGCGTTTCACTTCACCACCGGCGGAAGGTTCTGTGGGCGCACGCACTCCCGGCTGGCGACTTCCCAGCTCTTTAATGTAGCGCCAGCGTTCTTGTGGTTTTGGTGGTAGTCCGTTTCCGGTCACTTTCTGGCTTTGCAGCGTCTCGGACTCTCTTTCTTGTGATGCGTAATGAAGTACAGACCACCGATAAAGGTCACAGAACGGCGGCAGCGATGGCGACCATGGCGGAAAAACCGCAGGCAGATTTCGTTACTTTTTCCGTGAGGTGCTCTTTTTTCGCCGCGAAGGTGCCGGTTGGCTGCGGCATACGTAATCTCGTTGTGCCACTATCGTTTCGCTGTATTTATTCGTTCGTCAGCCCGCCATGTTACTTAAGCGGCGGGCCTTTGACCAGTCACGGCAGTTTTAAAGGTTTACTTTAAGGTAACGCGCGTGTTGATCCCCGGAGGATAAGTTCGCAGTCCATTAAACGAGAGCCACTGCCAACGTGTTGCCCTGCATTTGATCAAGCAATAACGGCATCGCTCCCCGACCGATTTCGTAACGCGGCTGCGCGATGGTTGTCAGCAGCAGATCACAAAATTGCGTCAGGTCGATGTTATCGAAACCGATTATGGAAAGGTCTTCCGGGACTTTCAGCCCCTGGCGTTTTGCCTGAGAAAGTGCGCGAGCGCCATCACATCGCTATGGCAGAAGACAGCAGTAGGCGGGTGTGGAGGATCGGCGGCTTCTGCATCGCTTTGCTTCCGGCTTCGAAGGTGAAGTCGCCACGGGCGATGTGCGGGATCGACCGTGATGCCGCCGCGACGCAGCGCCTGAACATAGCCTTGCAGGCGGTGGTGACCGCGGCATCTCTTCAGGAACCGGCTATACAGCCAATCCGTTTATGCCCTTGCTCATATAAATAATTTACTGCATCAAATGCGGCGGTCGGATTGTGGATCAGAACTGTAGGCAGCTCCAGCTCCGGTGCAAATTCGTTCGCCATCACCATCAGCGGCAGTTTACACTGTCTCCTGATGCTAGCATGGGAACGGCAGCCTTGAACCCAGCAACGACATGCCATCAATTTGCTTGGTGATGATCAAATGGATGAAGGTTTTTTCCTGCTGATTTTGATGCGCACAGTAGCCAATCAGCACCGATATCCGTGATTCCGCGTGACTTCGATACCGCGAATAATTTCGCTAAAGAAAGGGATCGCAGATATCCGGGACCATCGCGGGGATGAGTGCGGGATTGGTTGCGCTTGACGTTGCGCCCCATCAGCTACGGTAAATAACCCACTTGCCCAGGCCGCTTTTTCGACCCGATTACGGGTGGGCTTCAGATACTTTATCGGGATTCATTAATGCTCGGGAGACAGTCGCTGTTGAGACTTTTGCCTTGAGGGCAACGTCTTTAGTCGTAGCGGCGAGTTTCCTGCTCTTCGCTTTGCACACTCACTCCTCACCTGGCACGTCAGGCATACTGTAGTCCATGTTTACTTCACATCGGCAACATTTTTAGCAGATAGCGCGTGAAAACGGTAAAAAATTTAGTGAAAATTGTGATGAATATGAATTTTTGAATCCGCCTCACAACGTTTTAGCCAGTTCACCTTCGATGGGATGGACATCCAACACCCATTTCACCTTCCGGGAATCCGGTATTGTATTAATAAGCGCCAGCGTACCGCTAATGATCTGTGTTGCAAGCGCACGGGAAGGGTGCTGCAACAGAATCTGCCAGCGCCAGCGGCCAGGCCCGCGCTACGGTGCCAAGCCGGAACCGGGCCAAGAAACCCACAGTTTGTCGTCTGCCAGCGGGCTGGAAAGGATCGGATTTACGCGGTCTGCAGGAACAGCGGCGCGTGCTGATTGTTATGATCTCCGCACGCACAATCGCCGTGGCTAGTGCCCACGGCGGCAGCTGCGTCATGTAGTTGGCTCAGGCCGGCGCCTGTCTCGGCGAAGGCGCGTAGCCTTTCTCGAGCAACATTTGCAACGAGGAGTATATCCGGATGGTGCGCTTGCAGCACCACTTCGCCCTGTTTACCCGCACGCCCGGCACGACCGGCGACCTGGGTGTAAAGCTGGGCGAAACGTTCTGCCGAGCGAATCGGCAGAAAAGCAGCGCGCCGTCCACGCATCCAGTAACGCCACCAGCGTCACATCCGGAAAGTGGTGACCTTTCGCCAGCCGCCCGGTGGGTGGCGACGCCGGCGTCGCCCCGCTCGGGATTTGCTTGCCAGGAGGCGCCTGGTGGTGTCGCCGGATGAATACGAGAAATGGGCACACGGGAACAGCGGCGCGAGCGTTTGCTGCAAGTCTCGGTGCCGGCCCTACGGGTACCAGGTGCGTGGAACCCAGGAAGGGCGCTGGCGCGGCACCGGACGCTGACTGTCACAGTGGTGGCAGCGCCAAGTGTTGCTGCGCCTGATGCAGCGTGTAGTGGTGGATCACAACGTGGACATTCGGCAATGCAGCCGCAGTCGTGGCGCACAGCAAGGCAGGCGCAGAGCCACGGCGGTCCAGAAAGAGGATAACCTGGTTATCAGCCTGTAAATGCTGGCGCATACGGTAATTAACACCAGAGCCACCCCGCCTGCACCTTCTGACCTTTTAAATCCAGCACGTGTTTGAATTGCCGGACGCACATTCCCCGCCCGACGCGTCAGGCACAGGCGCGGTATTTTTTCTGCTGGACGTTGCATAACGTTCCAGTGCGGGTGTTGCAGAGCCAGAATAATCGGGATTTGCTCGCTTGCGCACGATAAACCGCCAGGTCGCGGGCATGATAGCGCCAGCCTTCCTGCTGCTTGTAGGAGCTGTCGTGCTCTCCATGAATGACAATCACCCCGAGATTTTTAAACGGCGTAAACAGCGCGGAGCGGGTGCGATGACGAATCGCCGCCTCGCCATTTTTCGCTTTCGACCACGCCGAAAGACGGCGCTGTCGTCAGCCCGGAATGCAGAACTTCCACGGGGGCATTGAAACATCCACAAACAGACGGAGATCATTTGCGGTGTCAGGCCGTTTTCCGGCACCATCGCCGGCGCCTGTTTGTGCTGAGCAGCACGTTTTCCAGTACACTGAGATAAACCTCCGTTTTACCGGAACGGTAACGCCCGCCACGGCCAGGCAGAGAAGGGTCTCCGCCGCACTATGAATTGCGCCAACGGCGGTGGCCTGTTCGGTATTCAATCGCAACCGCTCACCAGAAACGGCATAGTTCGTTCGCCAGTCGCTAAACTCTGGTGTTTCACTTGCTAAATCACACAGACCTTTTTTGCACCAGAAGCTGCGACGCGGCATCATCAATTCAAGCGTGGCAACTGGTCGCGCCAGATTTTGCCTTTGCATAACGCTGCCAGCGCCTGTTGTTGCTTGGGTGAGCGTTTCAGGCTGTTCGAATCCACCGCCTGACCTTGTTCAGTGGCAAACCAGTACCACATCGGCGCATTCACCGCAGGCCGCCCTGGCGTAGTAAATCGGCAAGGCATGAAACAGCACATGGCCAATCGGATGATGATAGTAATCTGCCGCCCATAGCAGCAATCGCCAGACGGAGTGAGTAAACACCGGCTCACTATCCAGCACTCGACTACCGCTTTTAGCTCATTGAGCGGCAGTTCGCTGGCATCGCTAACTGATACCAGATCCCGATGCGCTCCTGCTGTTTGCCGAAACGGCACGCGCACGCGACGCCCAGCTTTAACCGTCATGCCTTCTGGCAGCAGATAGTCAAAGGTACGAGGGAAACGGAACGGGCAAGGCAACGTGGCAACGGGCGTGGCGTCATCCTGACTTGAAATTCGGTGGGTTGGTCTGCACATTGCCGTACAAGAGTGAGGAGTCGGTTCCCATACGCTGGTTAATTTCTGTATGATTTCGCGCCTTCGTACGAATGATGGTCTTGAAGCTATACTTTTAACATCGCGTGGTGTCTGGCGTTCCAGGCTGGAAGAGCGACACAGCCTGTAAACCGAGGTTTTCCCATGAAAAAGAATCTCACCCGAAATACGAAGAAATTACTGCTAGCTGCTCTTGCGGTAACGTAATGAAAATCCGCTCCACCGTTGGTCATGACCTGAACCTCGACGTGTGCAGCAGATCCCCACCCGTTCTTCACTGGCAAACAGCGTGATGTTGCTACCGGTGGCCGTGTCTGACCGCTTCAACAAGCGTTTCAACATCCCGGGCAGCAAATAAGGACCGGATTTGCAAAAAAGCGCCGCACGGCGCTTTTTTTGTGCCTGTAATTTGCCTTTTATAAATTCTGAAAAATTCCCGGGGTGTTAACTACATTATCATTTCCTGTTGTTGACTAGCGCACTAGGCTCTGGTTCTTATTTATTTCAAAAGGATTGCCGATAAGCGAACCGGCGGCGCGTCGGCGACATAGCGCGGTATGGCGGTAGCATTGTCAGGGTTCAGCCGGGGTGCGCATCGGTGCCCCCCATCGGCGTGGCCTGTCGGTGTGCCCGGCGGGGTGACGTTGCCGGCCATCCGGTCGATCCGCTGCTCGGTGCAAAGGTCCTTCCCGGTGAAACCGACATCGCCCTGCCCGCCCCGCTGCCGTTGGTCCTTTCTTCCGCACCTTACAGCAGTTACCGGACAAACGCCGCGCCGGTGGGGGAGCCTCGGCCCCAGCTGGAAAATGCCTCAGATATCCGCTTACAGCTGCGCGATAACACACTGATACTCAGTGATAACAGCAGCAGAGCCTATTTGAGCACCTGTTGCCCGGTGAGGACGGTACAGCCGCAGCGAGTCACTGTGGCTGGTGCGCGGCGGCGTCCTCAAGCTGGATGAAGGTCACCGGCTAGCCGCACTCTGGCAGGCGCTCCCGGAAGAACTCCGCTTAAGTCCGCATCATTATCTGGCGACAAACAGTCCGCAGGGGCCGTGGTGGCTGGGCTGGTGTGAGCGGGTGCCGGAAGCGGATGAGGTGCTGCCTGCGCCGCTGCCGCCGTACCGGGTACTGACCGGGCTGGTGGACCGCTTCGGCGCACGCCGACGTTCACCGCGAAGCCGCCGGTGAATTGAGCGGCGAAATCACCGGCGTGACGGATGGTGCCGGGCGTCACTTCCAGCTGGTACTGACCACGCAGGCGCAGCGGGCAGAAGAAGACCCGGCGGCAGGCCATTTCCGGCGACGGAACCATCCACTTCCTGATACCCTGCCGGTTACGCGAATATGGCCGGGACAACGGCATCCGTGTGTCTGCCGTGTGGGCTGACGCACGACCCAGAAATCTGCAGGGAGAATTTACCTGCCGCGCCGCTGGTACGCTCTGGCTTGGACGCCGCGCGGCGAAGCTGGCGGTGGTGTCGAGCCGTAGTGGCGAACAGGTGCGCAGCTTTCTTGATGATGAATACCGGGGCCGGTAGGTAGCACACCGTCACGGGCCACCGGAAGTCCGTTACCGTTACGACAGCGACGGGCGGGTAACAGACGCTCAAACCCGGCAGGCTTAAGTTACACGTATCAGTATGAGAAGGGCCGGCGGTTTCACCATCACCGACAGCCTGAACCGCCGTGAAGTGCTGCACACGCCGGGCGAAGCAGGGCTGAAGCGGGTGGTGAAGAGGAACACGCGGACGGCAGCGTCGCGAGTCGAGTTGATGCGGTGGGCAGGCTAAGGCACAGACAGATACGGCAGGCAGAACAACAGTACAGCCCAGATGTGGTGACGCGCCTCATCGCGCGCATCACCACGCCGGATGGCAGGGCATCGAGCGTTTACTATAACCACCACAGCCAGTTAACGTCAGCCACCGGGCCAGACCAGCTGGAAATGCATCACGAATCTGTGGTGAATCCGGCATCTGATCAGGAAACTGCCCCTGACGGCGATATCACCGCTACCGTTATGATAATCCACACAGTGACTTTACCCTACGCAACGGAAGATGCCACCGGGCAGCCGGAAAACCATGACGTCGAGCATCAGCAAGTACTAAGCTCACCGACTGTTCCGGTTATGTAACCCGTTATGACCATGACCGTTTTGGTCAGGTGACGGCGGTGCACGCCGAGGAAGGCCTGAGCCGGTACCGGGCGCAACCGACCAGCCGTGGACAGTGCAACTGCCGTGAAAGACGCGCAGGGCCATAAAACACGGATATGATACAACGCCGCCGGTGACCTGACCACCGTCATTGCCCCGGACGGCAGCGGAACGGGACACGAGTACGATGCGTGGGAAAGGCCATCTGTACCACGCAGGGCGGGCTGACGCGCATGTCGAATACGATGCTGCCGGACAGGTGATCCCGCCTGACCAGTGAAAACGGCCACCACACCACCTTCCGTTACGATGTACTCGACCGGCTGATACCAGGAAACCGGCTTTGACAGCCGCGCACAGCGTTATCACCGCGACCTGACCGGCGAACTTTCTGCGCAGCGAGGATGGGGCTGGTCACCACCGGTACTATCGCGACGAACCGCCTCACTCACCGCGCCGGTGAAGGGTGGACCGCAAGCAGTGGCAGTATGACGAACGCGGCTGGCTGACAGACATCAGCCATATCAGCAAAGGGCACCAGGGTGGCGGTGCACTATGGTTATGACGGTGAAAGGCACCGCCAGTGAACACCTGACGGTGCATCATTCCGCAGACGAATGAACTGCTCTGGCAGCATAAGACCAGACATGCGTACAACGCACGGGACTGGCAAACCGCTGTATACCGGACAGCCTGCCGCCGTGGAATGGCTGACCTACGGCAGCGGCTGGCTGGCAGGCATGAAGCTCGGCGACACGCCGCTGGTGGATTTCACCCGCGACCGCCTGCACCGGGAAACGCTGCGCAGCTTCGGTCGTTATGAACTCACCACCGCTTACACCCCTGCCGGGCAGTTACAGACGTCAGCACCTGAACAGCCTGCAGGTATGACCGCGATTACACCTGGAACGACAACGGCGAACTCATCCGCATCAGCAGCCCGCGCACCAGACCCGGAGTTACGGCTACAGCACCAGCGAGGCTGACCGGCGTTCACACCACCGCAGCGAATCTGGATATCCGCATCCGTATGCCACGGACCCGGCGGGCAACCGCCTGCGACCGGAGCTGCACCCGGACAGCACCCTCGGCATCTAGCCGGATAACCGTATCGCCCGTGACGCGCACTATCTTACCCGTATGACCGTCACGGCAGGCTCAGCAGAGAAAACCGACCTCATCCCGGAAGGGTTATCCGCACGGATGATAAGCAGACTCACCGGTACCATTACGACAGTCAGCACCGGCTGGTGCACTACACGCGGACACAATCTGAAGAGCCGCTGGTCGAAAGCGCTCTGTACGACCGCTGGGCGCACAGGTGGCAAAACCGGTATGGCGGCGTGAACGGGACCTGACGGGCTGGATGCGCTGTCACGGAAACCGCAAGTGACCTGGTACAGGCTGGGACGGCGACCGGCTGACCACAATACAGAACGACAGAACCCGCATCCAGACGATTTATCAGCCGGGGGAGCTACACGCCCACTCATCAAGTGAAACCGCCACCGGTGAGCTGGCCGAACGCAGCGCCGGCCTGGCGGATTCCCTTCAGCAGTGCGGCGGCGAAGACGGTGGCGGTGGTGTTCCGCCGGTGCTGGTGCAGATGCTCGACCGGCTGGAAAGTGAAATCCTGGGCTGACCGGGTGAGTGAGGAAAGCCGCCGCTGGCTCGCATCGTGCGGCCTGACGGTGGCGCAGATGCGAACGAGATGGACCCGGTATACACGCCGGCACGAAGAAACCGGCCTGTACCACTGCAACCATCACGGGCCTGCCGCTGGCCTCGGCACGGAAGGGACAACAGCGTGGTACGCCAGAATCTGATGAATGGGGTAACCAGCTGAATGAAGGAACCCGCACCAGGCTCCGGCGGCTGATCCGCCTGCCGGGGCAGCAGTATGATGAGGAGTCCGGCCTGTTCCCGAACCGCCACCGCTATTATGACCCGCTGCAGGGCGGTATATCAGCTCGGAATCCGATTGGGCTGAAGGGGGGATGGACCTGTTCTGGTATCCGCTGAGCCCGGTGAATAAGCATGGATCCATTAGGATTATATGAATTTAAATCAAAAATATAGATGATATGGAATACTGCATTGGCAATGTGTAATGGAGAATCAATTAACGAGAATAAAGAATATGGTGGACTAATATGTAAGAAGCAAGGTGAATCTACCATGAAAAATACGATAAGTTCAAATGATAATGATAGTGTAGACTTACGAAATAAAAATGCCCTGAAGGTTCGAGAGTAGGCGATTATCACACTCACGGTTTTTACTCTGACGATAAAGGAAATAAAGTAACAAAAGAAAATGATGTTATGATAGTCTAAATTTTCAAGCAAAGATTTAACAAATTATTATATGAATGGAATCAGAAAGAAAAAAAAATAGGTAGTTTATGGGAACACAAAATAACACCTATCTAAAATATAATCCCAAAGCTAAAGGGAATGGAGTTACAATTATCAGGCAAGGGAGTAATTAAAATGAAGGCAATACAATGTTGTTATTTCCTTGCTTTAGTCTCCAGTCATTTAATGGCTGGAGTTATGGGTGATGATAATATATTTTTAGTAATTGGGATTCAGCTGCTTTATATTGTGTGGCTAAAATATTCCAGATGGAGAAAATATTTTAATATATAAAGTAAATATAATTAATGCTGGTTCAAAATATTTATGAAAGCCCAACATCAACCCACAATGACATAATGGGGGGCGGGGAATGTCATATGCCTATGAATATGATGTAAAATATAATATATGTCATTTGAGAAAAAGAGCAGAATGAGGTAAAAATCTTTGGCTGTGTATTCAGTCTGGTAATCATCCAAGGAAAGCTTATGGGAAGAGGTAATAACTCCAATTAGTAGAACATATATTTTGGATAAAAGCACGATGACTTCATAAAGTATACAGAACACGAGAAACAGATGGTTCTGCGGGCCAGACATTGATTTGGGTTCTGGGGTCAGATTGTTACGCTCAATGTGCTGAGTAAAAATCTTTACCGTCAGATGCTTCTCCTTCGGTAACTCTCTCACGTAACTACCCCATTTGGTCGAGTGGTCGACGTGCCGATGGTAAAAAGGGTAAGCAGCACCACAATGCACAACAGTTTCCGTCAGCCCGGGGCCGAAAGTGCACCAGAACACCACCAGTTTTCGTGTTGTACACGTACCAGAGCCAGTGCTGTCACGCTTTACTGCCGACAAAGCTCCATTGCTGACTGGTTTAGATGAGTGCCACATCAGCATGAGCAACCGGGGATCACTATTCTTCGTGGCGAGAGTTTTAAAACTAGGATGACTGTATTAATGCCCGATTTCAGCGTACGGGCAGATCTCGCGAAGCCCGGCACATTTTGAAAGTCACTGACGATTTGGTCTTTAACTCCCGGTTTACGGGGCTCGTAACGGTCAACTGAGCTGAAATACCCGGTGACAGTAGGGCCGCGATCGATCGTGTCTTTGGGTTCTGCCCGTGACGGTAAACCTGAACGGACTGGTAACGGGGGCAATGAAGGTTAACTGTGACCATGAAACAACCTTAAAAGCGAGTATTATATCCTTAATTCAACTAATTGGAGGCATCACGTTTACCGGAGCGACAGCTTGCGGAAAGGTCGTGCAACTACAAAGCAACAAACAGACTACAGCAGATGTTTTCATCATCCGTTACCACGAAACAGCGGCCACTCTTGGCAACCGTGGTGAGCTGTGCACGTCGAAAACGGCTTGTGGTGAAACTACAGTTTCCTCAAGCGGAATATTTTACCGTAGCGTTCTTTGAGCTCGCCGGACCAGCGGGTTGCTGAGATCGAACTCTTTCAACTCTGCTGCTCGCCACGCGCATTCCCAGCGCGTTCTGGTGAACCTCCACACCGCTCCCAAACAGTACTGGCGATCGTCACTCCATGAGAAGCTGAAATCATACGGTTTACCGGGATAACGTTTTGCCGTTTGCGCCAGTTTTTGCTTTTGTTCGACACTCCATTCCGCCTTCAACGCGGCGAACAACGTCTGCCCCTTTCACCATGGGCGATCCACTGCTTGAGCGGGGTGTTCCCCGGCCGACCGCTTCAAAAACGTAGGGCTTTTTGTGCGTATCACCAGCATACCGGTGTGGCTGTAATCGGAATAGGTCGCCAGTTCGATCGCTTTACTTTGCGATGGCAGAGATGTGAAGGATGATGTCGCCAGTTCCACTACCGGGCAAAGGCGGGTCCGGAACCCGCAGGCTGCGGATCAGCAGCCTGCGTCAAGTTAAACGTCGGTGTCTAAAAGCGGTGGGTCACAGACAACGTGCTGGTGGTTTATGCCGGATGCGGCGTGAACGCCTTATCCGGCCTACAAGTCGTGCAAATTAAATAAATTGCAATATGACGTAGGCCTGATAAGCGTAGCGCGTCAGGCGATTCCACTCCGCGCCGCTCTTTTGGCTTTGGGCTTCCCACGTCTCCGGGTTGATGCCCATCACACGTAAATCTCTTTTACCGCTTCCGGGATTTCGTCGCTGCGCTCTTTACGCAAATCGGCGTGGTCCGGCAAGGTTCCCGGTAAAGGCATGCGGAAACACCTCGCACAGCAGCTCGCTTTGGTAGCGTGACGCAGGTTTTTCACCTGACGACGCGTGCGTTCATCGGTGAGGATTTTTAACGCCTTGGAGGAATGAAAATCGTAATCTTTTTGACGTGTTCACTTCTCTTGCCGTGCTCAGCGTATGGGCTGTATATTCGTCGCTCCATTCGGCCATAGATACTTAATGCTCTTCGTCAATAAATTGAGACCAGACCACACAATTTATGTGGGTCTTGACCGTAAACCCGCATAGTTCGGTCCAGGCGTTACCGTGACATCGTGTAATGCACCTGTCGGCGTGATAATGCATATAATTTTAACGGCTAGTTGGGATTTGCTCAATCTTTCGCAAAGAAGTTTAGATGTCCAGATGTCTTGACGTCCATTAACACAATGTTACTCTGGTGCTTGACATCTCACGGACCGCGACCAGGGAGCTTCATCACATGACACGTAACAGGCCACCATCGCAGTGCGTACGGGTTAAATGACGACGAACAGTCTGGGTGCGTTGTCCCGCCGATCCGTCTTTCCAGTACCTCTCCATTTTACCGGATTTAATGAACCGCGCGCGCATGATTTCGCGTCACGGCGACCCAACACGCGATGTGGTTCAGCGTGCGCTGGCAGAACTGGAAGGCGGTGCTGGTGCAGTGCTTACTGATACCGGCCGTGTCCGCGATTCACCTGGTAACGACCGTTTTTTGAAGCAGGCGATGTTGCGCGCCCGACTGCTACGGCGGTAGCTCTCGCCTGTTCGACAGCCTGGCGAAACGCGGTTGCTATCGCGTGTTGTTTGTTGATCAAGGCGATGAACAGGCATACGGGCAGCGCTGGCAGAAAAACCCAAACTGGTACTGGTAGAGAGCCCAAGTGATCCGTTGTTAGCGTCGTGGTATTGCGAAAATCTGCATCTGGCTAGGGAAGTCGGGGCGGTCGGCGTCGTGGATGACACCTTCTTAAGCCCGGCGTTACAAAATCCACTGGCGTTAGGTGGCGATCTCGTGTTGCGTTTCATGCACGATATCTGAACGGTCACTCTGACGTGGTGGCGGCGTGGTGATTGCTAAAGACCGGACAGTGTCGCTGAACTCCCGGTGGGCAAACGATATTGGCGTGACGGGCGGCGCATTTGACAGCTATCTGCTGCTACGCGGGTTGCGAACGCTGGTGCCGCGATGGAGTTGGCCCGCGCGACACGGCAGGCGATGTTGAAACTCTGCAAACCCAGCCGTTGGTGACTAAACTGTATCACCCGTCGCTGCCGGAAATGGGGCATGAAATTGCCGCGCGCCAGCAAAAAGGCTTTGGCGCAATGTTAGTTTTGAACTGGATGGCGATCAGCAGACACTGTGGGTTTCCTGGGCGGGCTGTCGTTGTTTACGCTGGCGGAGTCAGCGGGGGAGTGGAAAGCGACCCTCACGCCGCACCCATGCACATGCAGGCATGGCACCAGAAAGCGCGTGCTGCCGCAGGGGTCTCCGAGACGCTGCTGCGTATCTCCACGGTATTGAAGATGGCGAAGGTCCCGTTGCCGGCCTGGAGGGTGGCTCCGGGCTGCAAACAGGGGGTAAAGATGGGGTGATTGCGCAGGCGGGGCGGAGGGTCGTCAGCTGCTTAACTTGGTGGCAGTAGT
This sequence comes from Shigella flexneri, assembly GCA_048288465.1. GTDB lineage: Bacteria > Pseudomonadota > Gammaproteobacteria > Enterobacterales > Enterobacteriaceae > Enterobacter > Enterobacter flexneri_B. Next base: position 4,033,015 of record CP182556.1, read on the forward strand.
CTGGCTGATGTGAAGTGTTATTTGCGTCTCGCGGGCATTATGGCCGAGTGTCTCAGCCTGACGATATGATGGTGGTTTCCACTACCGGTAGCACCACTAACCAGTTGATTAACTGGTTGAGGCTGAGCCATTACCCGATCGTCTCTCTGCGCATCAGGTTCAACAAACGCTGCGTCGCTATCAGTGCAATCTGATTAGCGTCTGCTACCCGCTGAAGAAGCCGATAGCCTCATTCGCGCTTTTGTAGCGACCTTGAGCGCCTGGCGGCGCTGCTCGACAGCGGTATAACGACGCAGTGTATGCGGAAGTGGTGGGCCACGGGGAGGGTGGTCGGCACGCTGATGTCTCGTACTGATCAACAGGGCTGCCAGCGGCCTGGCTTGATGCCCGCGAGTTTTTACGCGCTGAACGCGCGCACAACCGCAGGTGATGAAGGGCTTTCTTACCCGTTGCTGAACAGCTGCTGGTGCAACGTCCGGGCAAACGTCTGGTGGTGACCGGATTCTCGCCGCGACAACACCGGTGAAACGGTGCTGCTGGGGCGTAACGGTTCCGACTATTCCGCGCACAAATCGGTGCGCTGGCGGGTGTTCTTCGCGTAACCATCTGGAGCGACGTCGCCGGGGTATCCAGTGCCACCGCGTAAAGTGAAAGATGCCTGCCTGCTGCCGTTGCTGGTATGGATAGGCCAGCGAACTGGCACACCTGGCGGCTCCGTTACTCACGCCCGTATCTTCCAGCCAGTTTCTGGCAGCAAATCGACCTGCAACTGCACTGTAGCTACACGCCGGATAAGGTACCACGCGCATTGAACGCGTGCTGGCCTCCGGTACTGGTGCGCGTATTGTCACCAGCCACGATGATGTCTGTTGATTGGTTAGGTGCCCGCCAGTCAGGATTTCAAACTGGCGCATAAAGAGATCGACCAAATCCTGAAACGCGCGCAGGTACGCCCGCTGGCGGTTGGCGTACATAACAATCGCCAGTTGCTGCAATTTGCCTACACCTCAGAAGTGGCCGACAGTGCGCTGAAAATCCTCGACGAAGCGGGATTACTGGCGAACTGCGCCTGCGTCGGGGCTGGCGCTGGTGGCGATGGTCGGTGCAGGCGTCACCCGTAACCCGCTGCATTGCCACCGCTTCTGGCAGCAACTGAAAGGCCAGCCGGTCGAATTTACCTGGCAGTCCGATGACGGCATCGCCTGGTGGCAGTACTGCGCACCGGGCCGACCGAAAGCCTGATTCAGGGGCTGCATCAGTCCGTCTTCCGCGCAGAAAAACGCATCGGCCTGGTCTTGTTGGGTAAGGGCGATATGGGACCCGTTGGCTGAACTGTTCACCCGTGAGCAGAGCACGCTTTCGGCACGTACCGGCTTTGAGTTTGTGCTGGCAGGTGTCGTGGACAGCCGCCGCAGCCTGTTGAGCTATGACGGGTGGACGCCAGCCGCGCGTTAGCCTTCTTCAACGATGAAGCGGTTGAGCAGGATGAAGAGTCGTTGTTCCTGTGGATGCGCGCCCATCCGTATGATGATTTAGTGGTGCTGGACATTACCGCCAGCCAGCAGCTTGCTGATCGGTCTCTTGATTCGCCAGCCACGGTTTCCACGTTATCAGCGCCAACAAACTGGCGGGAGCCAGCGACAGCGATAAATATCGCCAGATCCACGACGCCTTCGAAAAAACCGGGCGTCACTGGCTGTACAATGCCACCGTCGGTGCAGGCTTGCGATCGACCACACCGTGCGCGATCTGATCGACAGCGGCGATACTATTTTGTAGATCAGCGGGATCTTCTCCGGCACGCTCTCCTGGCTGTTCCTGCAATTCGACGGTAGCGTGCCGTTTACCGAGCTGGTGGATCGGCGTGGCGGCGGGCTTAACCGAGCCTGATCCACGTGACGACCTCTCCGGCAAAGACGTAATGCGCAAGCTGGTAATTCTGGCGCGTGAAGCGGGTTACGACATTGAACCGGACCAGGTACGTGTGGAATCGCTGGTGCCTGCTCATTGCGAAGGCGGCAGCATCGACCATTTCTTTGAAAATGGCGATGAACTTAACGAGCAGATGGTGCAACGGCTGGAAGCGGCCGGCGAAATGGGGCTGGTGCTACGCTACGTGGCGCGTTTCGATGCCAACGGCAAAGCGCGTGTGGGCGTGGAGGCGGTGCGTGAAGACCATCCGCTGGCATCACTGCTGCCGTGCGATAACGTCTTTGCCATCGAAAGCCGCTGGTATCGCGACAACCCGCTGGTAATGCGTGGGCCTGGCGCGGGCGCGACGTCACCGCCGGGGCGATTCGGTCGGGTATCGACCGGCTGGCACAGTTGTTGTAATTTCAGAAATTTAATAATGCCCGGTACTCATGTTTTCGGGTTATGCTTTCTAATGAAATATATTGAATTATCGTAGGATTAGGCCGGATTAAGCATTGCGACGAATCCGGCAAGAGAGCAATAAGTCATGGTTAGTTTATATTTGCAGTCCGGTTTGCTTTGCATACCGGATTTTCATTTTCTTACCATCCTGAAGTTTTTTCATCTTCCTGATTTTTCCTCACCATCATTGGTCATTTTTCAGTTGACGCCCTTCGGCTTTTCCTTCATCTTTACATCTGGACGTGTAAACGGATAGATGTGCACAACACAACATATAACTACAAGCGATTGATGAGGTAAGGTATGAGCTTTTTTCGCGCCAGCCAGCAGGGATGCCCTGAATCAGGAGCCTGGCGGAAGTCCAAGGGGCAGGTTAACGTTTCGTTCGAGTTTTTCCCGCCGCGTACCAGTGAAATGGAGCAGACCCTGTGGAACTCCATCGATCGCCTTGGCGGCCTGAAACCGAAGTTTGTATCGGTGACCTATGGCGCGAACTCCGGCGAGCGCGACCGTGCGCACAGCATTATTAAAGGCATTAAAGATCGCACTGGTCTGGAAGCGGCACCGCATCTTACTTGCATTGATGCGACGCCCGACGAGCTGCGCACCATTGCACGCGACTACTGGAATAACGGTATTCGTCATATCGTGGCGCTGCGTGGCAATCTGCCGCCGGGAAGTGGTAGCCAGAAATGTATGCTTCTGACCTGGTGACGCTGTTAAAAGAAGTGGCAGATTTCGATCTCTCCGTGGCGGCGTATCCGGAAGTTCACCCGGAAGCAAAAAGCGCTCAGGCGGATTTGCTTAATCTGAAACGCAAAGTCGATGCGGAGCCAACCGCGCGATTACTCAGGTCTTCTTCGATGTCGAAAGCTACTGCGTTCGTGACCGCTGTGTATCGGCGGGCATTGATGTGGAAATTATTGCGGGAATTTTGCCGGTATCTAACTTTAAACAGGCGAAGAAATTTGCCGATATGACCAACGTGCGTATTCCGGCGTGGATGGCGCAAATGTTCGACGGTCTGGATGATGATGCCGAAACCCGCAAACTGGTTGGCGCGAATATTGCCATGGATATGGTGAAGATTTTAAGCCGTGAAGGAGTGAAAGATTTCCACTTCTATACGCTTAACCGTGCTGAAATGAGTTACGCGATTTGCCATACGCTGGGGGTTCAACCGGTTTATAAATCGTGTGGCTTTTCTGAAAATGGCACGGTGATCACAAATTTTAAACAGAGCACAAAAATGCTGCCTCGAAATGAGGGCGGGAAAATAAGGTTATCAGCCTTGTTTTCTCCCTCATTACTTGAAGGATATGAAGCTAAAACCCTTTTTTATAAAGCATTTGTGCGAATTAGGACATAATCAAAAAGCTTAATTAAGATCAATTTAATCTACATCTCTTTAACCAACAATATGTAAGATTCAACTATCGCATCCGTGGATTAATTCAATTATAACTTCTCTCTAACGCTGTGTATCGTAACGGTAACACTGTCGAGGGGAGCACATTGATGAGCACGTCAGACGATATCCATAACACCACAGCCACTGGCAAATGCCGTTCCATCAGGGCGGTCACGACCAGAGTGCGGGGGCGGGCACAACCACTCGCGACTGGTGGCCAAATCAACTTCGTGTTGACCTGTTAAACCGACATTCTAATCGTTCTAACCCACTGGGTGAGGACTTTGACTGCCGCAAAGAATTCAGCAAATTAGATTACTACGGCCTGAAAAAGATCTGAAAGCCCTGTTGACAGAATCTCAACCGTGGTGGCCAGCCGACTGGGGCAGGTGCGCCGGTCTGTTTATTGGTATCGCCTGGCACGGCGCGGGACTTACCGTTGAATCGATGGACGCGGTGGCGCGGGTCGTGGTCGGCGACGTTTTGCACCGCTGAACTCCTGGCCGGATAACGTAAGCCTGATGAAGCGCGTCGCCTGTTGTGGCCAATCAAACGGAAATATGGTCAGGATTACATGGGCCGACCTGTTTATCCTCGCGGGTAACGTGGCGCTCGAGAACTTCCGCTTCCGTACCTTCGGTTTTGGTGCCGGTCGTGAAGACGTCTGGGAACCGGATCTGGATGTTAACTGGGGTGATGAAAAAGCCTGGCTGACTCACCGTCATCCGGAAGCGCTGGCGGAAAGCACCGCTGGGTGCGACCGAGATGGGTCTGATTTACGTTAACCCGGAAGGCCCGGATCACAGCGGCGAACCGCTTCTGCGGCAGCAGCTATCCGCGCGACCTTCGGCAACATGGGCATGAACGACGAAGAAACCGTGGCGCTGATTGCGGGTGGTCATGGCTGGGTAGACCCACGGTGCCGGTCCGACATGGATGCAGGTCCTGATCCAGAAGCTGCACCGATTGAAGAACAAGGTTTAGGTTGGGCGAGCGCTACGGCAGCGGCGTTGGCGCAGATGCCATTACCTCTGGTCTGGAAGTAGTCTGGACCCAGACGCCGACCAGTGGAGCAACTATTTCTTCGAGAACCTGTTCAAGTGAGTGGGTACAGACCCGCAGCCGGGCTGGCGCAATCCAGTTCGAAGCGGTAGAGCGCACCGGAAATTATCCGGGATCCGTTTGATCCGTCGAAGAAACGTAACCGACAATGCTGGTGACTGACCTGACGCTGCGTTTGATCCTGAGTTGAGAGGATGTCTCGTCGTTTCCTCAACAATCCGCAGGCGTTCGACGAAGCCTTTGCCCGTGCCTGGTTCAAACTGACGCACAGGGATATGGGGCGAAATCTCGCTACATCGGGCGGAAGTGCCGAAAGAAAATCTGATCTGGCAAGATCCGCTGCCGCAGCCGATCTACGACCCGACCGAGCAGGACATTATCGATCTGAAATTCGCGATTGCGGATTATGGTCTGTCTGTTAGTGAGCTGGTATCGGTGGCCTGGGCATCTGCTTCTACCTTCCGTGGTGGCGACAAACGCGGTGGTGCCAACGGTGCGCCTCTGGCATTAATGCCGCAGCGCGACTGGGATGTGAACGCCGCAGCCGTTGGTGCTCTGCCTGTTCTGGAGAAAATCCAGAAAGAGTCTGGTAAAGCCTCGCTGGCGGATATCATCGTGCTGGCTGGTGTGGTTGGTGTTGAGAGCCGCAAGCGCCGCAGGTTTGAGCATTCATGTACCGTTTGCGCCGGGTCGCGTTGATGCGCGTCAGGATCGGACTGACATTGAGATGTTTGAGCTGCTGGAGCCAATTGCTGACGGTTTCCGTAACTATCGCGCTCGTCTGGACGTTTCCACCGCCGAGTCACTGCTGATCGACAAAGCACAGCAACTGACGCTGACCGCGCCGGAAATGACTGCGCTGGTGGGCGGCATGCGTGTACTGGGTGCCAACTTCGATGGCAGCAAAACAGCGTATTCACTGACCGCGTTGGCGTATTGAGCAATGACTTCTTCGTGAACTTGCTGGATATGCATTACGAGTGGAAAGCGACCGACGAATCGAAAGAGCTGTTCGAAGGCCGTGACCGTGAAACCGGCGAAGTGAAGTGCCCGGCCAGCCGTCGGATCTGGTCTTTGGTTCTAACTCCGTCCTGCGTGCGGTGGGGAAGTTTACGCCAGTAGCGATGCCCACGAGAAGTTTGTTAAAGACTTCGTGGCGGCATGGGTGAAAGTGATGAACCTCGACCGTTTCGACCTGCTGTAATCTGACCCGTTCAGCGGCTTCTTGCTGGCAGTCGCTGAACCTTTCTTTACCAGCGTATAGTGGGCGACAGAAAACTACGCACTGGATCTCTCATGTCTGCCTCGGAAAGAGCAACCCACTGGCAATCAGTGGCATGGTTGTGCTCACACTTATCTGGAGTTATAGCTGGATTTTCATGAAGCAAGTCACCAGTTACATCGGTGCCTTCGACTTTACCGCCTTACGCTGCATTTTCGGCGCTCTCGGTTTATTCATCGTCCTTTTATTACGTGGTCGCGGAATGCACCGACACCGTTTAAATACACCTTAGCCATTGCCCTGCTACAAACCTGCGGGATGGTTGGTCTGGCGCAGTCGGCGTTGGTCAGCGGAGGTGCGGGGAAGGTGGCGATCCTGAGCTATACCATGCCGTTCTGGGTGGTGATTTTCGCCGCGTTGTTTCTCGGTGAACGCCTGCGACGTGGCAATATTTCGCGATTCTGATTGCCGCTTTGGCTTATTTTTGGTGTTGCAGCCGTGGCAACTCGATTTCTCTTCGATGAAAAGTGCCATGCTGGCGATCCTCTCCGGTGTTAGTTGGGGGGCGAGCGCGATTGTTGCTAAACGCCTATACGCCGTCATCCGCGCGTGGATTTGTTATCGTTAACATCCTGGCAGATGCTCTATGCGGCGCTGGTGATGAGTGTGGTCGCTTTACTGGTGCCGCAACGTGAAATTGACTGGCAGCCCACCGTGTTCTGGGCGCTGGCCTACAGTGCGATTCTGGCGACGGCGCTGGCGTGGAGCTTATGGCTGTTTGTCTGAAAAACTTGCCTGCCGTATTGCCAGCTTAAGCGCACTGGCCGTTCCCGTTTGCGGCGTACTCTTTTCCTGGTGGCTGTCGGTGAGAATGCGGGGGCCGTTGAAGGTAGCGGTATTGTGCTGATTGTGCTGGCACTGGCGCTGGTGAGCCGTAAGAAAAAGAAGCTGTCAGTGTAAAAAGCATCTGAATTTTTTCTTCATGTGGGGCAATCGCTTATTTAACAAAATAACGATAATGCCCCACCATCCGCCAGCTAAACAGCACATCTTCTTCCTGCGCGCCTGCGCCAATGTTATGTATCACCAGCGGCGTACCGTCACGGGCGAAGCCATCTGACACCACCCCAATATGCGCCAGCCCGTTATCTAATCGCAGGAGACAATATCGCCCGCTTGATAGTCACCGGCATTTTTACTGATGGGGCGTGTTTTGTTGTGGCGGCTAAACAGGTTTCCAGATTAGGCACCCGACGGTGATCGATGTTGCTGTCCGGGCACTTTAACTTCGATTTTGCGGGTACTCAGCAAAATTCTCGCCATATCTTCGTGAACCAGTTTCTGCAAATCGACCTTCTGGCTGCGCAATGCGCGGATCACCACATCGGAACATACACCGCGTTCTGCGGAACATCACCGCAGGATAAGTGAGCTGCGATCGTAAAATCGCGTGCTGCCAATTTGCTGTCTGGCACCGTCTGCGATGGCAAGGTTGGTATTGGCCTGGATTTGTACCACGGTTCGTGGAGACGGCGGGAGATTACGGAGTGGCTGGTAAATGCCGTTAGCAGGCTGAGCAGCGCCAGTGAAGCTTTCGTCTGGTTCGTCCGTGAAAATGGAGATTCACAGATTCGACCTTCCGGGCTAACGATTGTTCTGTGAGAAAATGTCCAGAAGCGGAAAAAATTCCTGAACAACGTGGGAGTTTCAGATTACTGGCACAGAGTGCCGGATGCGGAGTGAACGCCTTATCCGGCCTACAAAGCACGCGAATTCAATATATTGCAGAGATTGCGTAGGCCTGATAAGCGTAGCGCATCGGCAATTTTGCGTTCAAACTCCCGGACAAGCCGGGAGTTTGGAGTAGGTTATTCCCACTCTTGCAGGAAACGCTGACCGTACTGGTCGGCTACCAGCAGAGCGGCGTAAACCTGATCTGGCGTCGCGCCGCCAGGCGTGTCTGTGATGGTTTCACCTTCTGCACATCCCGCTTCTGCCACAATTCGCATTTTCGCCGGGACATCTTCTTAATATCCAGTTGAGCGAGAGTTATTGGCAAACCTACCGCATGGCTAAGTGCAGCTACGGTTTCGATTTCCTCGACCGGTGCGTTTTCCAGAACCAGCTGCGTCAGCATACCAAATGCCACTTTTTCACCGTGATAATAGTGATGCGCGTCCGGGATAGCGGTCAGGCCGTTATGCACTGCGTGCGCCGCAGCCAACCACCACTTTCAAAGCCTACACCGCTTGATCGGTGTTCGCTTCAATCACGCGCTCCAGCGCGGAGTCACTACATGCTGTTCGGCGGCAGGCTCGCGTTTCGCCTTCTTCCAGCAGAGTGTTGTAGCACAGTTCTGCCAGTGCAGGCGCCGCCTGGGTACGCTTGCCGCCCGCCATAGTGGTAGCGCCGCTACGGGAACAGGCGCGTGCTTCAAACCAGGTTGCCGGCGCATCGCCGATACCCGCGGCTGACGGACGTGCAGGTGCGCCAGCGACGATTTTGGTGTCGACAATGACCATATTCGGGTTTTTGGCAACAGCAGATAGCGGTCAAACTCGCTCATCGGTGTAGATAACAGACAATGCGCTGCACGGTGCATCGGTAGAGGCGATAGTCGGTGCAATCGCTACCGGAACACCCATGAAATGTGCCAGTGCTTTGGCAGTATCGAGGGTTTTTCCGCCACCGATACCGGAATTCGCCGCGCTGCGCAGTCTCGCGATGCCGCGCAGACGGTCAATCTCATTTTGCGAACATCACCGCCAAACGGCGCAATTTCTACTACCAGTCCAGCATCTTTAAAGCTTTTCTCGACAGTGGATTGAGCAAAACCTAAAACAAATTTGTCACCCACCACTAACCAGCGTTCTGCCAGCGGCTTCAGGTATCGCCAGACGATTAATCACATCAGCGCCCTGGATGTATCTACCCGGTGATTGAATAATGCGGTCATAATTGCTCCTTTAGAAGATGAGTAGTGCCAAATGCGGCATTCCAGTCGTGTTCGAACTTCTCTATAGCTGACTCTACCGCAGGGGTGTTGAGCATTTGTTGCGCTACATCTAAGGGCAGGGTGATGGATTCACATCCTGCCAGTAAACAGTCCAGCGCCTGACGCGGCGTTTAAAGCTGGCCGCCAGCACCATGCTTTCTGGCGCGTGCATTTCTAACAGCGTTTGCCAGCTCCTGAACCGTACGAATGCCGTCCCCGCCCTGGGCATCTACGCGGTTAACATACGGAGCGACGTATTTTGCCCCTGCCAGTGCGGCTAATGACCCTTGTGCAGCGCTGTTTCCAGCGGTGCCGGTGTAGTAATACCCTCTTTTTCAGCGACTTAATGGCGCCGGACCTTCGGAAGTCGCGGGATTTTCACCACAATGCCGGAATGGCGTGCGCAGGCGCTTGGCTTCTTCCACCATAGCCTGCGCGTCGCGGCTCATCGGTCTGAGCAAACAAATGCCCTCATCGCCAATCGCTTTTTGCAGACGCGGCAGCACTTCCCATATGGACTCTTTGCTGGCAGCGATAATGCTCGGGTTAGTTGTCACCCGGCAATGGGGAATATGCATGCCAGACATTCGACTTCTGCGACGTTAGCGGTGTCCAGATACAGTTCCATGATGTTTCCTTTTACAGTTCCAGTTCATCTTGCAGCAGGCTGGCGATAGCGTGGCAGAGGCGGCGTCACCCAGCGCGTTACGGAATTCTTCGTGCATGATGCGGCGAGCGAGGCGCGAGAAAATGCGCATGTGCTGATCGCCGCAGCGTGTTGTTAGGGTTAACGTGATGATGAATTGCGCTTCATCATCACCCAGCGCACCGGCGCTTGCAGACGCGCAACGCTGATGGTGGATTGCTCGATGTGTTCTGATTTGCTGTGTGGAATGGCAAAACTAAAGCCCAGACCGGTAGAGAAACCGGCCTCGCGCACCCATCCGTTCGCTTCCAGTTTACGGGGATAGCGGCAGCGGCCCGCCAGCAGCAGGTTATCGGTCATGCCTTGAGCACTTCTTCCTTGCTTCGCCCGTCCTTTCCAGCGTGATGCGCTCGGCGGTGACCAACGGTGCGTCCTGTTGGGTCATGCGGATGCGCCGCAGATGTTCCGCTTCCAGCGAAGTACGGCGGGCCGGTGCCGGGTTGGCGAGTTGCGGCACTCACGGCTATAGTTGCGCCCTTCGCCTTCGCCGCCGGAATTGACGGTGCGCTCGTGCTGAGTTCATCCAGCCCTGAGACCGACCAGCGACGGCGACACGGAACCTCTGCTCCCAGCTCACCGCACAGCCAATCCATTGGCCTGGCGATGCACCGCTTGCACCGCGTAATCGAGCACCGCAAGAAGGCTCAATTCAGGCTGTTGTAGTGACGAGTTCACCTTAGCGTTATCGCAATCCACTGCCAGCAGATATTGCGTCAGGTAGATTCTACCAATACTAAAGAAATCAATCTCTTCGCAGCATTGATCGATGATGAACATCACCGACATATCTCCAGCATAATGCCAAGCTGAATCTCTTCATCAAAACGGGATGTTGTTGGTACGCAGTTGTTGTTTGGCTTCCGCCAGTTTTTCTCTCACCCGTAAGAATCTCTTCCATTGGGGCGATCATCGGGATCATGATTTTCAGGCTGCCGTGAGCGGAGGCGCGCCCAGGATCAACCATATCATATGTGGTGAACAGCGAGGCATATTCTTCATAATTCGCACAGCGCGATAACCGAGGAACGGGTTAGCTTCTGCCGGAATGTTCAGGATCATCAACGGGTTTGTCGCCGCCAGATGTCAGTAGTGCCGCACAATAATGCTGCGTCCGTTGGCAAGCTCCAGCACCTAACAAAAAATGTTGTACAGCTCGCTTTCACCAGGTGCACTGGTGCAATCCATATAGAGCATTTCAGTGCAGAACGAACCAACGCCTTCCGCACCATTGCCAAATGCGGCCTGCGCTTTCCACGGAGTGAGCGATGTTAGCGGCAATTTCAATGCGGATACCGTAGCGGTACGGGCTTGCTGGGTCAGCCAGACGCGCTGTTGCTCACGAAGAAGGGCGTCCTGTACGCGGGCTTCTTGCTGATAATAACGGGCCACGGCTTCCCTGGCTCAACCACAATCGCCCCGGCGTTGCCGTCGATATAAATCGTTTGATGCTGCCACGGAGTGAGGGCATCAATATCCACACCAACCAGCGTCGGAATGTTGAACGAACGGGCAAGGATCACCGTATGTGAGGTGGTGCCGCCGCTTTTCAGTAACAATCCTTTGAGGTGATTTTTATCCAGTTCGAGGAACTGGCTGGGGGTCAGTTCATCAGCCATACAAATGGCGGACTGCGTCAGTTTGCCCGGTGCCGGGAAGCGTTGCTCACCGTAGATTTGCTGGAGTAACTGGAAGCAGACGTCGCGTACGTCCAGGGCACGTTCTTGCAGGTATCTGCTGCTGGAACGGGCAAACTCTTCGCAAAAGTGATTCGCACTGGCGACAATCGCTTCGGCGCAGCTTAATCCGGCGCTGACGCCTGCCAGTAAATGTTCGTGCAGGGAAGTATCGCCAGCCAGGGATCGGTGCGCTTCCAGAATCGCGCTGGTAGCACCGTCGCTATCCAGCAGACGAAACTCAATGTTTTTCAGTACCAGCGTCAGGCCGTTTTCCAGTGCGGATTGCTCGGCGTCAACGTCTTTGGCTGCGGGAAGATTACTCAGCGCATTGAGATCTAAAGAAGAGATCGGCGTCAGAATGCCGCCTGCACTACCGCTGCACACGGTGCGGGCGCGGATAATTTGCGGATTCAGATTGGTCAGTGAAACCGGCAGTGGTTCCAGTTCGTCAGATTTAACTTCCGCCAGCGGCGCATCGCAGTGGGGGAATTCATCGCGCAGCCATTGGCTTAAACGCTGGTGCCCTTCCTGTTCGTCGGCCCCGGAAATCAGTAGCTGGCAGTTATCACCCACCAGCGTATCGGTGCCAATCAGCGCCAGAGCGCTTTTGGCGTTGCCTTTACGGTCAGTACGCAGGTTATGCCACTCAATTTGAGATGAAAAAGTATTACACAGCGTTTCAACGTGGCTTGCCGGACGCGCATGTACGCCGTTAGGTAGCTCACAAATAAATTCCACGATCAGGGGCCATTGCCTCTCTCCCGGTACGGTTTTCTGTTTACAGATTCACACGGCAACGGCCTGCCATGTGACAAATCTGCCAAAAACTGGACAAATGTAATGTAACCGTCAATTTGCGACGCGTCTTCACAAGACGCCGTTTTGCGGCATGCTTCGGATTAGCGCAAGTTATTGGGCGGATGACTTTTTTGTACTGATATTACAAAAGTCCAGTAAAATGGCCTTTTTATCCACTGTTTGCTCCGCCTGCGATTGCCTATTGTTTCCTCCATCAAAAATATGGACATGGGCTTTGGCAAGCCCGGGAGCACCTTTTGAATTGAGTTGGTGCAGATCCTGAAAAATACCCATCACATTTAATGACGGGCGTTTCCACATGATTCCCTTCGTGGTATCGGCGGTATTTTGCTGGCGGTTTCCGTCATGTTGTATGGCAAAGGCGCAGTGCCGGATGCCGTAGCCAATCCGAATTTGAAAAAACTGTTTGATATCGGCGTTGCAGGTTTGACGCTGATGGTGCCTTTCCTCGCCGCTTACATTGGTTACTCCATTGCAGAGCGTTCTGCGCTGGCTGGTGCGCTATGGGTCCTGGGTTGGTAACAGCTTTGGTGCGGGCTTCTTTGGTGCACTGATCGCCGGGATTATCGGCGGCATCGTGGTGCATGCCTGAAGAAAATTCCGGTGCATAAAGTTCTGCGCTGGTCATGCCAATCTTCATCATTCCGATCGTCGGCACGCTGATTACCGCTGGCATCATGATGTGGGGCTTGGGCGAGCCGGTGGGGCATTGACCAACAGCCTGACTACAGTGGCTACGGGGATGCAGCAGGGCAGCATTGTTATGCTGGCGGTGATCATGGGTCTGATGCTGGCGTTCGATATGGGCGGTCCGGGTCAGCGAAAGTGGCCTATGCCTTAGTGCTGAGTTGCATTGCTGGGTGTTTATACCGTGGTGGCCATGCTTGGGTGGCTATTGCTCTCCCGCCGCTGGGGATGGGGCTGCACGCTGATTGGTCGTAAAAATTTCTACCGCAGAAGAGCGCGAAACCGGCAAAGCGGCGCTGGTGATAGGGGTGCGTTGGGGTTGCTGAAGGGGCGATTCCTTTCGCCACTATTCCGATCCGCTGCGTGTCAGTCCTTCCATCATGGTTGGTTCTGTTTGTGGTGCGGTAACTGCGGCGCTGGTCGGTGCGCAGTGCTATGCAGGGCTGGGGTGGTCTGATTGCTGCTGCCGGTCGTTGAAGGCGAGCTCGGTTATACGCCGCAGTGGCTGTCGGAGCAGTGGTGACGGCTATTTGTGTGAACGTGCTGAAAAGTCTCAGCACGTAAAAATGGTATTCGACTGATGAAAAAGAAAACAACATGGATTTGGATTTTGAAATTAATTAATTGAGGAACAAGCCATGACGAAAATTATTCCGTAACCGCATGTCCTTTCAGGTGTTGCCCATACCTATATGGCAGCAGAGGCGCTGGAAAGTGCCGCGAAAGCGAAAGGCTGGGAAGTGAAAGTCAAAACCCGAGGGGTCAATTGGTCTGGAAAATGAACTGACAGCGGAAAGCGTGGCGAGCGCTGATATGGTAATTATGACCAAAGATATCGGCATCAAGTTTGAAGAGCGTTTTGCTGGCAAGACCATCGTGCGCATCAACGTCGGCGATACGGTAAAACGTGCTGACGCCATTATGAGCAAATTGAAGCTCACCTGGCACGAACCGGCTAAGTCTTCTCCCGCTGGCAAGGGCAGGTTGGCTTTCCCACAGGAGTTCCTAGTGACGAAGGGTGACCTCTGGCCTCAAAAAAAGAAAACTGCACTGTTTTCCAATACCCGTGAAATCTGGCTGGAGCGGGCGCTGCTTTATACCGCCAGCCATAGGCAAACCGAAGGCGAAGCCGGTGATGTTGCGCGGCAAAGCGACGGCGTATATCCTTGAACATGTTGAAATTTGGATTCGTGATGAAGAACTGATTGCCGGTAACCGCACCGTAAAACCGCGCGCCGGGGGTATCCCGCCGGAAATGGACCCTTACTGGCTGCTGAAAGAGCTGATCAATTGCCGACGCGTCCGCAGGACCGCTTTGCTATCAGCGAAGAAGATAAACGTATTTACCGCGAAGGGTTGTTACCGTACTGGGAAAAACGTCGATGAAAGATTTCATCAACGGGCAGATGACAGATGAAGTAAAAGCCGCGACCAGCACACAGATTTTCGGCGTCAACCAGACAGGATAAAGGGCACATTATTATTGATTACCCACGCCTGCTGAATCACGGGCTGGGGGAGCTGGTGGCGCAGGATGCAGCAACATTGTCAGCAACAGCCGGAGAATCGCTCTGGGCAGCACTGTTACTGCTGGAAGCCTCGCAGAAACACATTTTGCGTTTACGCCGAACTGGCGGAAACGATGGCGGCAAACTGCAGGATTGCCCAGCGTCGCGAAGAGCTGCTGACTATTGCGGAGATCTCCCGCCATAACGCGCAACATAAGCCGCAAACGTTCTGGCCGGCGTGCCAGTTATTCTGGTACATGAACATCATTCTGCAATACGAATCCAACGCCAGCTTCGCTATCGTTGGGGCGCTTCGACCAGTATATGTTCGGTTCTATCAGACGTCATTAACCCAGGGCGAAGATGCGGCGTTCCTGAAAGAACTGCTCGAATCTTTATGGGTGAAATGCAACGACATCGTGCTGTTGCGCTCCACCAGCAGCGCGCGTTATTTCACCAGTTCCCGACCGGCTATACCGCACTGCTGGCGGCCACCGAGAACGGACGTAGCGCGGTGAACGTGCTTCGGACCCTTGCCTTGACGCTATCAAAGCGTGCGATCACCGCAACCGAACCTCGGCGTGCGCACTAACGCCTTAATCGACACGCCGTTCCTGATAAAACCGCGAACCATTCGCCTCGGCACCGGTATTGCGCAAATCTTTAACGATAAATGATGGTCCAGCTACCTCAACCGTATCTTCCGCTGAAGATGCACCGACTATCCGTAGTCGGCTGTGTGGAGTTGTCTCTTCCCGGCCGACGCACCGCTAGCGTGACGTCGCGATGTTTAACCTGCTGAAAGTGATGGAAATCTGCCTGCATGAAAATGAAGGCAATGCCGCGCTGACTTATCAAGGTTTACTGGAACATTGCGTGCAGAGTTCAGCCACTACATCACCCTGATGGTGAAGGCGGCAATATTTGCGATATCGGCCATCCGACTGGGCACCTGTACCGCTGCTCTCGTCTTTTATCAGCAATTATCTGGAAAAAGGTCGCGATATTACCGATGGCGGCGCGCGTTATAACTTCTCCGGCGTACAGGGAATTGGTATCGCCAACCTGAGCGATTCTCTCCATGCGTTGAAAGGGATGGTTTTTGAGCAACAGCGTTTAAGTTTTGACGAATTGCTGTCGGTATTAAAAGCCAACTTTGCAACGCCAGAAGGCGAAAAAGTCCGCGCTCGCTTAATTAACCGCTTTGAGAAATACGGTAACGATATCGACGAGGTGGATAACATTAGCGCCGAACTGTTGCGCCACTACTGCAAAGAAGTGGAAAAATACCAGAACCCGCGCGGCGGTTACTTCACGCCGGGATCGTATACCGTTTCTGCTCACGTTCCGTTGGGATCGGTGGTTGGCGCGACGCCAGACGGTCGTTTTGCCGGGGAACAACTGGCAGACGGCGGCTTGTCACCTATGCTGGGTCAGGACGCACAAGGGCCAACGGCGGTACTGAAGTCAGTCAGTAAGCTCGATAATACGCTGCTGTCTAACGGTACGTTGCTGAACGTGAAATTCACTCCGGCGACCCTGGAAGGTGAAGCGGGATTACGCAAACTGGCCGACTTCTTACGGGTGTTTACCCAGCTTAAGTTGCAGCATATTCAGTTTAACGTGGTGAACGCCGACACGTTGCGGGAAGCGCAACAGCGCCCACAAGATTATGCCGGGCTGGTGGTGCGCGTTGCCGGATACAGCGCCTTCTTTGTCGAACTGTCGAAGGAGATCCAGGATGACATCATCCGCCGGACAGCGCATCAGCTGTAACGTTGTGGAAACGCGCCGCGATGATGTGGCGCGCATTTTCAACATTCAGCGTTATTCACTGAATGACGGCGAGGGCATTCGTACGGTGGTCTTTTTTAAAGGCTGTCCGCATCTTTGCCCGTGGTGTGCTAATCCGGAGTCGATCTCCGGCAAAATCCAGACGGTACGCAGAGAGGCGAAATGTCTGCACTGTGCGAAATGTTTGCGTGATGCGGATGAATGCCCCTCCGGGGCGTTTGAACGGATTGGTCGCGATATCAGCCTTGACGCTCTGGAACGGGAAGTGATGAAAGATGACATTTTCTTTCGCACGTCCGGCGGCGGCGTCACGCTTTCTGGCGGCGAAGTGTTAATGCAGGCGGAGTTTGCTACCCGTTTTTTACAGCGACTGCGGCTGTGGGGTGTCTCATGCGCCATTGAAACTGCCGGAGACGCGCCAGCAAGCAAGCTGTTACCGCTGGCGAAATTGTGCGATGAAGTGCTGTTCGATTTAAAAATTATGGACGCGACTCAGGCGCGGGATGTGGTGAAGATGAACCTGCCACGCGTGCTGGAGAATCTGCGTTTGCTGGTGAGTGAGGGTGTCAACGTGATCCCGCGTTTACCGTTGATCCCTGGTTTCACGCTCAGCCGGGAGAATATGCAGCAGGCGCTGGATGTACTGATCCCGCTGAAAATCAGGCAGATCCATCTGTTACCGTTTCATCAGTACGGCGAACCGAAATACCGCCTGCTGGGGAAAACATGGTCGATGAAAGAGGTGCCTGCGCCGTCGTCAGCCGATGTGACAACGATGCGCGAAATGGCAGAACGGGCCGGATTTCAGGTTACCGTGGGAGGTTAAAATGGCATACCTGGTGGCAGTAACCGCCTGCGTAAGCGGCGTGGCGCATACTTATATGGCGGCGGAACGGCTGGAAAAGTTGTGCCAGTTAGAGAAGTGGGGCGTCAGCATTGAAACTCAGGGCGCGCTGGGAACGGAGAATCGTTTAGCGGACGAGGATATCCGTCGGGCGGATGTTGCTCTGTTGATTACGGATATCGAGCTTGCCGGTGCCGAGCGATTTGAACATTGCCGCTATGTGCAATGCAGCATCTACGCATTCCTGCGTGAGCCGCAGCGGGTAATGAGCGCGGTGCGCAAAGTGCTTTCTGCGCCGCAGCAAACCCATCTTATTCTGGAGTAGTCGGTTTTTCTGTCAGTTGGCTGTGGTACTGCCGGCGATATTCCGACGGCGAGTGTTCGGTGTTTTTACGAAACAGACGGCAGAAGTAGTTGCTGTCGACAAAGCCGCAGGCGTGCGCCACTTCTTTTACCTTCAGGTCATAGCCTTTCAATAACGTCTTAGCGTGCTCCAGTCGCGTGTGATTCAGGTATTCGTTAAAACCAATGGCCCCCGTTTTTTGAAACAGGTGCGAGAGATAGTTTGGTGAAATATAGAATGCCTGTGCGACAGATTCGCGGGTAAGCGCGGAGGCATAGCGTTCGTCGATATAATCGCGAATAGCTTCAAATAGTGCCTGGCTGCGTGAGGCGGTCTGGATTTGGCTGCCGAGCAAATCGCGGCAGTGGCTAAGCAGGCTGGCTACGATAAGCCTTGCCGTTTGCTGCTCCTGCGGCTGCATTTGCATTTCATTGAGCGTTTGTAGCAGAAAAGAACCTATGCGTGGGCCGCGTCGGGCGACGTGTTGCTTCGCCAGATTTTGATATTGTTTGCCATCCCATTGCACGACGCTGAAGCCGAGTTGCTGTTTGCCAAACAGCACGCTAAAGGTGGTAGCGGGTGTTTTCCATTGTGGGAAATTCCAGCCACCAGCGGCAACGTACAGCACATCGCCGGGAACTAACGTTGCTCCAGCGCCGGTATCAACAAACTCACCTTCCAGCACAATTTCCAGCCGTGGAAAATCGACCTGATACGCAAGATCGGGCACCGGGCCGTTACTGCTGGCAAAGTAAATCTGGCGCAGGGACAGCGGGCCGTTGATCAGGCGGGAGAGCAGATAGCTGACGTCGTGATACATGTTATTCCCTTAGGTATGTAGACGGGAAAACAGTAACTGGCATTATTAAAAAAGGCCACCTGAAAAGTGTGGCCTGAGGGGAGTTCGATGTAAACATTGCGGCAGTATCGCATCCGGCAAATAGCGCCAGACGCGATACAAAGGTCATCTACTGATTACCCACCTGATCGCCATACGGCAGAGTGTCGTAATCGATCAGCGCGTTTTTCTTGTACGGGTTACCAATCCAGCGGGTAGTTTCTTTGAACTGCGGATTCACCACTGAACGGGTTGGATCGTAACCGTCGTAAGATAAGCCCGCCAAATCTGACCAGGTGTGGATCAGTTCCGCCAGGCTGTATTTACGATCGACATCCTGTGAGAAATCACGGGGATGAGTCGCTTGCCATTTTTCCGACGTCCACAGCAGGAACGGAATGGTGTACATGTGGCGCGTCGGGTTGTCTTCGTTACGCCCCTGAGTTTTGTGCGGCGGCGTGTCGTAAACCTCTTCACCGTGGTCAGAGAAGTAAACCAGGAATCCGTTCGGGTCTGCCGCTTTAAAGTCTTTAATCAGGCTGGCAACCACATGATCGTTATACAGGTTAGCGTTGTCATAATCGTTATATGATTCCAGCTCTTCTGCGCTTAATCCTGGCGGAACATGATCGGTATTGCCATCAAACTTGCCCTGATTTTCCGGGTAGCGGTATTTGTATTTGATATGCGTACCCAGCAGATGAACGATGATCAGTTTCTTCGGCGCAGGGTCATTCAGCACATCCTGGAACGGCTTCAGCACGTTGGTGTCGTATTCACGCGCACTCTGCGTACGTTGCTGGTTCATGTAGTACTGCTTGTCGGTCTGGCGCGAAAATACCGTCAGCATGGTATTGCGGGCGGTCATCGTCTGCTGGTTGGTGATCCAGAAGGTTTTATAACCCGCCTGTTTCATCATGTTCATCAGCGACGGCTGCGTCAGATACAGATCCGGGTTCTTTTCATTGGCAAAGGTCAGCGCCTGTTGCAGGATTTCAATGGTGTACGGACGAGACGTAACTACGTTATTAAACACGGTCAGATTCGGATCGGTTTTATGCAGCGCATCCAGCTCCGGCGTGGTTTCACGCGGATAACCGTACAGACTCATGCGTCCGCGCTGGGTCGACTCGCCAATCACCAGCACTAAAGTGCGCGGTTCGTTACCCGATTCATCTTTGAAATTAGCCAGTGGCGGCAAGGCATTATTTTCATTCAGTAACTTTGTTAGCGAGTTTAGTTGCTGACGATACTGATAATAGCCGGTCAGGAATTGCCACGGTGCGGCAGGCTCCATACGCGAGGCTAGGTTATCCAACGTTTTCTCAAACGGCTTGTTTTTGATAAACGTATTCATGGCGATCGGATGCAGAATCAAGCCATAAAGCAGGGCAAAAGAGACAACATAACGCCACGGCTTTGGAATATAGACCGGGCGCAGGCGTGTCCACAGCAGAACTGCCACCGCCGTATAGGCCAGCGCGATAAGCACAATTTTCAGGCTGAAATACTGGCTTAAATACTCGCTGGCTTCGTTGGTGTTGGTTTCGAACATCACAAACAGAACGCTCTGCGAGAACTCCTGCCCGTAGATGACGTAGTAGCACAGCGCCGCCAGAGAGGCCGTCCATAGCACCACGCCGATCACTGCGGCAATAATTTTAATCCGCTTCGGAAAGAGGAATACCGGGATCAACCACAGCGAGCTGAATAACAGCGAGTCGCGAATGCCGTTGGTGCCACTATAACCACTGATGTAAATAATGGCCTGTAGCAGAGTAGAGAAAAACCAAAAGTAGAGCAGTGCCCAACCCAGGGCTTTCCAGCTAGAAAGGGGTTTAGCCTGGACTTCTGTGGAATGCATAGTAAGAACCTGTCTTGAAAAAAATATCGCCGAATATAACGACAATTCCTTAAGGATATCTGAAGGTATATTCAGAATTTGAATAAAATGCAGACAGAAATATATTGAAAACGAGGGTGTTAGAACAGAAGTATTTCAGAAAACCCTCGCGCAAAAGCACGAGGGTTTGCAGAAGAGGAAGATTAGCCGGTATTACGCATACCTGCCGCAATCCCGGCAATAGTGACCATTAACGCTTGTTCGACGCGAGGATCCGGTTCCTGGCCTTCTTTTTCTGCCTGGCGGGAGCGGTGCAGCAACTCGGCCTGCAATACGTTCAGCGGGTCGGTGTAAATATTCCGTAGCTGAATAGACTCTGCAATCCACGGCAGATCGGCCATCAGATGGGAATCGTTGGCAATCGCCAGCACCACTTTGATGTCTTCTTCTTGCAGGTTGCGTAACTCTTTACCTAACGGCCACAGTGCTTTGTCTACCAGACGTTGATCATAGTATTCCGCCAACCACAGGTCTGCTTTGGCGAAGACCATCTCCAGCATGCCGAGACGCGTCGAGAAGAATGGCCAATCGCGGCACATGGCTTCCAGCTCGCTCTGTTTGCCATCTTCGACCACTTTTTGCAGCGCCGTACCTGCACCCAGCCAGGCGGGGAGCATCAGGCGGTTTTGCGTCCAGGCAAAAATCCACGGTATGGCGCGCAGCGACTCGACGCCGCCGGTTGGGCGACGTTTCGCCGGACGTGAACCCAACGGCAGTTTGCCCAATTCTTGTTCCGGCGTAGCGGAGCGGAAGTAAGGCACAAAATCTTTGTTTTCACGTACGTAGCCACGGTAGAGATCGCAGGAGATGACTGACAGTTCATCCATAATGCGACGCCAGCTCTCTTTCGGCTCAGGTGGTGGCAGCAGGTTGGCTTCCAGAATCGCCCCGGTGTAAAGCGACAGGCTGCTGACGGTGATTTCTGGCAGACCATATTTAAAGCGGATCATCTCGCCCTGTTCAGTCACGCGCAGGCCACCTTTCAGGCTTCCTGGCGGTTGTGACAGCAGCGCCGCATGGGCAGGTGCGCCGCCGCGACCAATGGAACCGCCGCGACCGTGGAACAACGTCAGCTCAATACCCGCTTTTTCGCAGGTTTTGATTAATGCATCCTGTGCCTGATATTGCGCCCAGGAAGCTGCCATCACGCCCGCATCTTTTGCTGAGTCGGAATAGCCAATCATCACCATCTGTTTGCCCTGAATCAGGCCGCGATACCAGTCGATATTGAGCAGCTGGGTCATGACATCGTTGGCGTTGTTCAGGTCATCGAGGGTTTCAAACAGCGGAGCAACCGGCATCGCAAACCCGATACCCGCTTCTTTCAGCAGCAGGTGGACAGCCAGTACGTCGGACGGCGTTTTCGCCATCGAGATCACGTAGGCGGCAATGGAGCCTTGCGGCGCTTCGGCAATCACCTGGCAGGTATCGAGCACTTCGCGCGTTTCGGCGCTTGGTTGCAGGTTGCGCGGCAGAAGCAGACGTTGGAGTTCAGTTCGCGGGATCAGGAGACGCCTGTTGTCGGCCTCTGACGAGCTTGCGTAGTCGCCGATACCGGGGTGGCGGGTCAGCTCGCCCAGCGCTTCGGTATGGCGGGTGCTCTCCCTGACGGATATCAATTCGGACCAGCGGTGCGCCCGAAACATTCACGCAGCGCAGGTTGTCGAGCAGATCACTCATGGCGATAATACCCCATGCACACGCCTGAAGTGACTGGTGGCGGGCGGGGAGCGGTTCCCGCAGTTCTTGGTTTGTGTCAGCAGGCCTTCTGGTTTTGGCAGTTCTTCGCCTTTCAGGCGCGCTTCCCAGCCATGCCTGTGTCGCCATCAGGCAAGAACGCCGGTTTTCGTCGATAGCGATACGGTTCTGCGGCACCTTCTTCGCCAACCAGCGCCAGCAGATTCAGGGGTCGCTTCGACCATCGACAGTTCCGGAACCAGCACCTCGAATATCTTTCAGGAACAAATCGGTGGCTTTCCAGCGGCTGAGTCGCGGACGTGGCGGGTGATATCGGCAGTGACGTTCGGGTTGCCGTCGCGGTCGCCGCCCATCCACGAAGTAAAACGAACGAAACAATTCAACGGGCAGTTACGTAAAGGTTCTGCATTACATTTTTTTTTCAGTTCGCGCAGGTAATTTGGTACGCCTTGCCACAGGCTGTTTTCCACTACGGCAAAGCCCCATTTGGCTTCATTTACCGGGCTTGGACGCAGCTTACGGATTTCATCGGTATGCCATGACTGGGCAATCAACTGGCGCAGGCGACGCATCAGCTGGTTGTGTTCGTAGTCAGCGATATCTTTGTTATCGAGCTGTTTTAAACAGGCGTTCACTTCCACCATTTGTCGATCAGTGTACGACGGGTAATGTCGGTTCGGTGAGCCGTGAGGACCAGTTCCAGCGACAGCGATCCCCACTGCTTTTTTGATGGTGTCTTCGCTAGGTTCCGGCTGGTTTTTCATTTACGCGGGGTCCGGGCGATCGCTTCTTTCCGGGTTGCTGGCAGCTTCACCTTTCGGCGAAATGCTGTGGTATTGCTCAGCGGTGTTGGCCAGGTTCAGGAACTGACTAAACGCACGCGCAACGGGCAGCAGCTCGTCGTTCGACAAATTTTGTAAGGTGTGGTCAGCAACTAGGCGGTTAGCATCATTGCCAGCGCGTGAAGATTTCGACAACTTACGGATAGTTTCTACGCGTTCTGATCTGCTTCTGCCAACACATGCCTGATAGTTTCTCCCAGCACTTTGTGCCGGCGTGTTGTAACATTGGTACGCAATGGGGAATGTTGGTTCGTTCTTTGCCCCAGACACCCCATCTTATCGTTTGATAGCCATGTATCCTTCGCTTCCCATTGGCGCCGATCTGCTCGGGCTTTGCTTTTCGTCGTCTTTTATAAAGCCACGTAAAAGCGGTGACGTAGAAATGCTGCGAAATCGCTTCAGCAAACGAATAAATAGCAGGAATTTACGCCATTAAATTCACGACGCTTTAAATAAGCGTAACTTATGGAAATGTTAAAAAATCGCCATACATAACACCAGAAGGTGTAGGTCGGATAAGATGCGCAAGCATCGCGTCCGACATTATTACGGCGCAGATTGGCGACGGTACGATCGGACGCGAGCGCCTTATCCGGCCTACGTTTTAATGCCAGCAAAAATCGTGGAATTCCTGGATAATCAACTGGGGTGGGTTAATAGACCGCATCTCCAGATATTCATCAGGCTGATGAGCTTGATTGATGGAACCCGGACCGAGCACCAGCGTCGGGCATAACGTTTGAATAAACGGCGCTTCGGTACAGTAATTCACCACTTCGGTTTTTGCTCCGAGCAATTTCTCAACCACTTCAACCAGTTGATGATTCGGTGGGCATTCATAGCCAGGGATCGGCGGATGCAGCTCGTCGACCGTCAGACGACCCGGCCAGCGTTCGCTCACCGGAGCCAATGCATCGTTGAGCAAACCATTAAGTTCATTGAGTGTCATGCCAGGCTGCGGACGAATATCCATATGCAACTCACAGCAAGCGCAAATACGGTTAGAAGCGTCGCCACCGTGAATATGCCCGAGGTTGAGCGTAGGGTATGGCACGGTAAATGCTTCGTAGTGATAACGTTCTTTCAGGTTATCGCGCAATTGCAAAATATGCCCGATGGCGTCGTGCATTAGTTCGATAGCGTTAATTCCGCGTGCTGGATCGCTGGAGTGCCCCGACTGGCCCTGAATACGGATGGCGTTAGAGATATGACCTTTATGTGCGCGTACCGGTTGTAGTGACGTCGGTTCGCCAATGATGGCGCAATCCGGGCGCAGGGCGGTAGTTTCGGCAAAATAACGCGCTCCGGCCATACTGGTTTCTTCATCAGCAGTCGCCAGAATGTAGAGCGGTTTTTTCAGTTTCGTGACGTCGACATCGCGTAGCGCATCAAGGATAAACGCAAAAAAGCCTTTCATGTCGGCGGTGCCTAAGCCGTAAAGCTTGCCGTCATGCTCCGTCAGTGTAAACGGATCGCGCGTCCAGCGACCGTCATCAAATGGCACCGTATCGGTATGCCCCGCCAGCAACAAGCCGCCAGCCCCCTGTCCGTAACTGGCCAGCATATTAAATTTGTTGCGAGTTCCTGGAACAGGCTGCACTTCCACATTGAAGCCCAAATCTTTAAACCAGTCCGCCAGCAGAGTGATTAAATCTGCATTGCTTTGATCGAGTGCCTCTTCCGTAGCGCTTATTGAAGGTGTGGCAATCAGAGCGCGGTAAATCTCGATAAATGGCGGTAATTTGTTTTTCATTGTTGACACACCTCTGGTCATGATAGTATCAATATTCATGCAGTATTTATGAATAAAAATACACTAACGTTGAGCGTAATAAAACCCACCAGCCGTAAGGTGAATGTTTTACGTTTAACCTGGCAACCAGACATAAGAAGGTGAATAGCCCCGATGTTGAATACGCTGATTGTGGGTGCCAGCGGCTACGCTGGCGCAGAGCTAGTGACCTATGTAAATCGCCATCCGCATATGAACATAACCGCTTTGACTGTTTCAGCGCAAAGCAATGATGCGGGAAAGTTAATCTCCGATTTGCATCCGCAGCTAAAAGGCATCGTTGAGCTGCCGTTGCAGCCGATGTCGGATATCAGCGAGTTTAGCCCAGGGGTGGACGTAGTGTTTCTCGCCACCGCCCATGAAGTTAGCCACGATTTAGCGCCGCAGTTTCTTGAAGCGGGCTGCGTGGTGTTCGACCTTTCCGGCGCGTTTCGTGTTAACGACGCCACCTTCTATGAAAAATATTACGGCTTTACCCATCAATACCCGGAACTGCTGGAACAGGCAGCCTACGGTCTGGCGGAGTGGTGCGGTAATAAATTAAAAGAAGCGAATTTGATTGCGGTGCCAGGCTGTTATCCGACGGCGGCACAGCTGGCGCTGAAACCGTTGATTGATGCCGATCTTCTTGACCTCAATCAGTGGCCGGTGATCAACGCCACCAGCGGCGTGAGCGGTGCAGGACGTAAGGCAGCGATTTCAAATAGTTTTTGTGAAGTTAGCCTGCAACCGTATGGCGTCTTTACTCATCGCCATCAACCAGAGATCGCCACACACCTCGGTGCTGACGTTATCTTCACCCCACATCTGGGCAATTTCCCGCGCGGCATTCTCGAAACCATTACCTGCCGCCTGAAATCGGGTGTGACCCAGGCGCAAGTCGCGCAAGCGTTACAGCAGGCGTATGCCCATAAACCGCTGGTGCGGCTGTATGACAAAGGCGTTCCGGCGCTGAAAAATGTCGTTGGGCTGCCATTTTGCGATATCGGGTTTGCCGTTCAGGGCGAGCATCTGATTATTGTGGCGACCGAAGACAACTTACTGAAAGGCGCGGCGGCACAAGCGGTACAGTGCGCCAATATTCGTTTCGGCTATGCGGAAACGCAGTCTCTTATTTAAGGGTGCAATGATGAATCCATTAATTATCAAACTGGGCGGCGTACTGCTGGATAGTGAAGAGGCGCTGGAACGTCTGTTTAGCGCATTGGTGAATTATCGTGAGTCACATCAGCGTCCGCTGGTGATTGTGCACGGCGGCGGTTGCGTGGTGGATGAGCTGATGAAAGGGCTGAATCTGCCGGTGAAAAAGAAAAACGGCCTGCGGGTGACGCCTGCTGATCAGATAGACATTATCACCGGAGCACTGGCGGGAACGGCAAATAAAACCCTGTTGGCATGGGCGAAGAAACATCAGATTGCGGCCGTAGGTTTGTTTCTCGGTGACGGCGACAGCGTCAAAGTGACCCAGCTTGATGAAGAGTTAGGTCATGTTGGACTGGCGCAGCCAGGTTCGCCTAAGCTTATCAACTCCTTGCTGGAGAACGGTTATCTGCCGGTGGTCAGCTCCATTGGCGTAACAGACGAAGGGCAACTGATGAACGTCAATGCCGACCAGGCGGCAACGGCGCTGGCGGCAACGCTGGGCGCGGATCTGATTTTGCTCTCCGACGTCAGCGGCATTCTCGACGGCAAAGGGCAACGCATTGCCGAAATGACCGCCGCGAAAGCAGAACAACTGATTGAGCAGGGCATTATTACTGACGGCATGATAGTGAAAGTGAACGCGGCGCTGGATGCGGCCCGCACGCTGGGCCGTCCGGTAGATATCGCTTCTTGGCGTTATGCGGAGCAGCTTCCGGCACTGTTTAACGGTATGCCGATGGGTACGCGGATTTTAGCTTAAGTTTTGTTAGCCGGAGGCGCAGCTTTCCGGCATTGAATTTCAAAATAAGGAAACAGAGTTATGGCACTTTGGGGCGGGCGTTTTACCCAGGCAGCAGATCAACGGTTCAAACAATTCAACGACTCACTGCGCTTTGATTACCGTCTGGCGGAGCAGGATATTGTTGGCTCTGTGGCCTGGTCCAAAGCCTTGGTAACGGTCGGCGTGTTAACCGCAGAAGAGCAGGCGCAACTGGAAGAGGCGCTGAACGTGTTGCTGGAAGATGTTCGCGCCAGGCCACAACAAATCCTTGAAAGCGACGCCGAAGATATCCATAGCTGGGTGGAAGGCAAACTGATCGACAAAGTGGGCCAGTTAGGCAAAAAGCTGCATACCGGGCGTAGCCGTAATGATCAGGTAGCGACTGACCTGAAACTGTGGTGCAAAGATACCGTTAGCGAGTTACTGACGGCTAACCGGCAGCTGCAATCGGCGCTGGTGGAAACCGCACAAAACAATCAGGACGCGGTAATGCCAGGTTACACTCACCTGCAACGCGCCCAGCCGGTGACGTTCGCGCACTGGTGCCTGGCCTATGTTGAGATGCTGGCGCGTGATGAAAGCCGTTTGCAGGATGCGCTTAAGCGTCTGGATGTCAGCCCATTAGGCTGTGGCGCGCTGGCGGGAACGGCCTATGAAATCGACCGTGAACAGTTAGCAGGCTGGCTGGGCTTTGCTTCGGCGACCCGTAACAGTCTGGACAGCGTTTCTGACCGTGACCATGTGTTGGAACTGCTTTCTGCTGCCGCTATCGGCATGGTGCATCTGTCGCGTTTTGCTGAAGATCTGATTTTCTTTAACACCGGCGAAGCGGGGTTTGTGGAGCTTTCGGACCGCGTGACTTCCGGTTCATCATTAATGCCGCAGAAGAAAAACCCGGATGCGCTGGAGCTGATTCGCGGTAAATGCGGCCGGGTGCAGGGTGCGTTAACCGGCATGATGATGACGCTGAAAGGTTTGCCGCTGGCTTACAACAAAGATATGCAGGAAGACAAAGAAGGTCTGTTCGACGCGCTCGATACCTGGCTGGACTGCCTGCATATGGCGGCGCTGGTACTGGACGGCATTCAGGTGAAACGTCCGCGTTGTCAGGAAGCGGCGCAGCAGGGGTATGCGAACGCCACTGAACTGGCGGATTACCTGGTGGCGAAAGGCGTACCTTTCCGCGAGGCGCACCATATTGTGGGTGAAGCGGTGGTGGAAGCCATTCGTCAGGGCAAACCGCTGGAAGATCTGCCACTCAGTGAGTTGCAGAAATTCAGTCAGGTGATTGGCGAAGATGTCTATCCGATTCTGTCGCTACAATCGTGCCTCGAAAAGCGTGCGGCAAAAGGCGGCGTCTCACCGCAGCAGGTGGCGCAGGCGATTGCTTTTGCGCAGGCTCGGTTAGAGTAATTTGTTTATATTGCTCCCCTGAAAATGGGGAGTTTACCACGCCTACAAAGTGCGACACTTCGTAGGCGGATAAGGCGTTTACGCCGCATCAGGCAGAAATTTGTCAGCATTCTGGTGTAATGCCGATCAGTTAAGGATCAGTTGACCGATCCAGTGGCTGTGTAAGAATCCGGAAACGCTCACTTGTTTCCGGATTTTTTTATGCACATTGGACAGGCTCTTGATCTGGTATCCCGTTACGATTCTCTGCGTAACCCACTGACTTCTCTGGGGGATTACCTCGACCCCGAACTCATCTCTCGTTGCCTTGCCGAATCAGGTACTGTAACGCTACGCAAGCGCCGTCTTCCCCTCGAAATGATGGTCTGGTGTATTGTTGGCATGGTGCTTGAGCGTAAAGAACCTCTTCACCAGATTGTGAATCGCCTGGACATCATGCTGCCGGGCAATCGCCCCTTCGTTGCCCCCAGTGCCGTTATTCAGGCCCGCCAGCGCCTGGGAAGTGAGGCTGTCCGCCGCGTGTTCACGAAAACAGCGCAGCTCTGGCATAACGCCACGCCGCATCCGCACTGGTGCGGCCTGACCCTGCTGGCCATCGATGGTGTGTTCTGGCGCACACCGGATACACCAGAGAACGATGCAGCCTTCCCCCGCCAGACACATGCCGGGAACCCGGCGCTCTACCCGCAGGTCAAAATGGTCTGCCAGATGGAACTGACCAGCCATCTGCTGACGGCTGCAGCCTTCGGCACGATGAAGAACAGCGAAAATGAGCTTGCTGAGCAACTTATAGAACAAACCGGCGATAACACTCTGACGTTAATGGATAAAGGTTATTACTCACTGGGACTGTTAAATGGCTGGAGCCTGGCGGGAGAACACCGCCACTGGATGATACCTCTCAGAAAGGGAGCGCAATATGAAGAGCTCAGAAAACTGGGTAAAGGCGATCATCTGGTGAAGCTGAAAACCAGCCCGCAGGCACGAAAAAAGTGGCCGGGACTGGGAAATGAAGTGACAGCCCGCCTGCTGACCGTGACGCGCAAAGGAAAAGTCTGCCATCTGCTGACGTCGATGACGGACGCCATGCGCTTCCCCGGAGGAGAAATGGCGGATCTGTACAGTAATCGCTGGGAAATCGAACTGGGATACAGGGAGATAAAACAGACGATGCAACTGAGCAGGCTGACGCTGAGAAGTAAAAAGCCGGAGCTTGTGGAGCAAGAGCTGTGGGGTGTCTTACTGGCTTATAATCTGGTGAGATATCAGATGATTAAAATGGCGGAACATCTGAAAGGTTACTGGCCGAATCAACTGAGTTTCTCAGAATCATGCGGAATGGTGATGAGAATGCTGATGACATTGCAGGGCGCTTCACCGGGACGTATACCGGAGCTGATGCGCGATCTTGCAAGTATGGGACAACTTGTGAAATTACCGACGAGAAGGGGAAGGGCCTTCCCGAGAGTGGTAAAGGAGAGGCCCTGGAAATACCCCACAGCCCCGAAAAAGAGCCAGTCAGTTGCTTAACTGACTGGCATTACAGCATTCTGGTGACCTTAAATTTAACGCCCAACCAGAACCATTATTTGTCACATTCCTTTTTATTATTGTGTCTTCTTTACCTCCACTCTCACCATGAAAATAATATTTTTAAATACATCAAGCAATACACATTTTAATTAATTGAATATAATTAATTTCTATTTCTGTGCTCATTTTCAATGATTAATGGAGTTTGTTATGTGATTATTTAACGTGTTGTTTTAACAATAATGGTTAATTATTCAGGTGGTTTTTGAGGGTATTTTTTCTCCTCGGTAGAAATTTTTGTTTTTAATGTGATCACGGTTGAATAATCGCTTTTTCTCTCTTGTATGGTAGTAGGCGTAAAATTAGGTTTGAAACGTCTATTTACAACACAGGAGATTGCAATAATGAAAATTATTGCTGCAGATGTTTTTGTTACTTGCCCAGGGCGTAATTTCGTTACGCTTAAAATAACCACTGAAAGCGGACTTTGTGGATTAGGAGATGCCACGTTAAATGGTCGCGAATTGTCGGTCGCTTCTTATCTGAAAGATTATCTTTGTCCACAACTAATTGGCCGCGATGCCAGCCGTATCGAAGATATCTGGCAATTCTTTTATAAAGGTGCTTACTGGCGACGTGGCCCCGTCACGATGTCAGCCATTTCTGCCATTGATATGGCGTTGTGGGATATCAAAGCTAAAGCGGCAAATATGCCATTGTATCAACTGCTTGGTGGTGCTTCTCGTGAAGGCGTGATGGTTTATTGCCACACCACCGGGCGTACGATTGATGAAGTCCTTGAAGACTATGCAAAGCACCAGCAGATGGGCTTTAAGGCGATTCGTGTGCAGTGCGGTGTACCGGGTATGCAAACCACTTATGGCCTGGCGAAGGGCAAAGGACTGGCGTATGAACCGGCAACCAAAGGCCTGTGGCCAGAAGAGCAGTTGTGGTCTTCAGAAAAGTATCTCGATTTTACGCCGAAGTTATTCGAAGCGGTGCGTAATAAGTTCGGTTTTAACGAACATCTGTTGCATGACATGCACCATCGCCTGACCCCCATCGAAGCGGCGCGCTTTGGGAAGAGCATTGAGGATTACCGCCTGTTCTGGATGGAAGATCCGACGCCTGCCGAGAACCAGGAATGTTTTCGTCTGATTCGCCAGCATACCGTGACGCCGATTGCGGTCGGTGAAGTGTTTAACAGTATCTGGGACTGCAAGCAGTTAATCGAAGAGCAGCTGATTGGCTATATTCGCACGACGATCACCCATGCAGGCGGCATTACCGGGATGCGGCGGATTGCCGATTTTGCATCGCTTTATCAGGTACGTACCGGTTCGCATGGCCCTTCAGATTTATCGCCTGTTTGTCATGCGGCGGCGCTGCATTTTGACCTATGGGTACCAAATTTTGGCGTTCAGGAGTACATGGGCTATTCCGAACAAATGCTTGAAGTTTTCCCGTACAGCTGGCGCTTCGAGGAAGGTTATATGCACCCAGGCGATGAACCGGGGCTGGGTATTTCTTTCGATGAGAAACTGGCGGCGAAATATCCGTATGACCCGGAGTATCTCCCCGTCGCACGACT
The DNA here is from genome assembly GCA_048288465.1 of Shigella flexneri. Lineage (GTDB taxonomy): Bacteria > Pseudomonadota > Gammaproteobacteria > Enterobacterales > Enterobacteriaceae > Enterobacter > Enterobacter flexneri_B. The sequence goes on from CP182556.1 coordinate 4,063,992, forward strand.
GGAAGATGGCACATTGTTGAACTGGTAATAACGGTTCGCTTAATTATTTTCTGAATAGTCATCAAATCGATTAATTCCGCTCAAGGAGCTAAAAATGGACGTTGATGTGTCAACCAGTGTTGCGGGTAATAAACCGCAACGGATTCGTCGTATTCAGACAGTGACCCTGGTTTTATTATTTATGGCGGGGATCGTTAATTTTCTCGACCGTTCGTCATTGAGCGTGGCAGGCGAAGCGATTCGTGGCGAGTTAGGATTATCGGCGACAGAGTTTGGTGTTTTGCTTTCTGCATTTTCTCTGTCTTATGGTTTTTCACAACTACCTTCCGGTATTTTGCTAGACCGCTTTGGCCCACGAATAGTTTTAGGCGCAGGCTTAATATTCTGGTCATTAATGCAGGCATTAACAGGAATGGTTAATTCTTTTAGCCACTTTATTTTAATGCGTATCGGTCTGGGGGGTAATGCTGCCAACTTACTGATTTAGTGTATGATGGTGATTTTAAGGTGCTTGCGTGGCTTCCATTTCCATCAGATGTCCTTCCTGCTCCGCTACTGAAGGCGTGGTGCGTAACGGCAAAAGCACTGCCGGACATCAGCGCTATCTCTGCTCTCATTGCCGTAAAACATGGCAACTACAGTTCACTTACACCGCCTCTCAGCCCGGTACGCACCAGAAAATCATTGATATGGCCATGAATGGCGTCGGATGTCGCGCCAGTGCACGCATTATGGGCGTTGGCCTCAACACGGTTTTACGTCACTTAAAAAACTCAGGCCGCAGTCGGTAACCTCGCGCATACAACCGGGCAGTGATGTGATTGTCTGCGCTGAAATGGACGAACATTGGGGCTACGTCGGTGCTAAATCACGTCAGCGCTGGCTGTTTTACGCGTATGACAGGATACGGAGGACGGTTGTGGCGCACGTCTTCGGTGAACGCACTCTGGCCACACTGGAGCGTCTTCTGAGCCTGCTGTCGGCCTTTGAGGTCGTGGTATGGATGACGGATGGCTGGCCGCTGTATGAATCACGCCTGAAGGGAAAGCTGCACGTTATCAGCAAGCGTTACACTCAGCGCATTGAGCGACATAATCTGAATCTGAGACAACATCTGGCAAGGCTGGGACGGAAGTCACTGTCGTTCTCAAAATCGGTGGAGCTGCATGACAAGGTCATCGGGCATTATCTGAACATAAAACACTATCAGTAAGTTGGAGTCATTACCCGGTCTGGGTATTGGCGAAGCGCCATTTATGCCTGCGGGAGTAAAGTCGATCACCGACTGGTATGCACAAAAAGAACGCGGCACGGCGCTGGGGATTTTTAACTCATCTACCGTTATCGGTCAGGCTATCGCGCCTCCTGCTCTTGTATTGATGCAGCTGGCATGGGGCTGGCGGACGATGTTCGTTATCATCGGCGTGGCAGGGATTCTGGTTGGGATCTGTTGGTACGCGTGGTATCGCAACCGGGCGCAGTTTGTCCTGACTGACGAAGAACGGACGTATCTCTCCGCGTCGGTTAAACCGCGTCCACAGCTGCAATTTAGCGAGTGGCTGGCGCTGTTTAAGCATCGGACAACCTGGGGGATGATTTTAGGTTTCTCTGGCGTCAATTATACCGGTTGGCTTTACATTGCGTGGTTACCCGGTTATTTGCAAGCCGAACAAGGTTTCAGTCTGGCGAAAACCGGTTGGGTAGCGGCGATTCCTTTCCTCGCGGCGGCGGTCGGGATGTGGGTTAACGGTATTGTGGTCGATCGGCTGGCGAAAAAAGGCTACGACCTGGCGAAGACGCGTAAAACGGCTATTGTCTGCGGTTTGATGATGTCGGCATTAGGCACGTTGCTGGTCGTGCAATCTTCCTCGCCAGCTCAGGCGGTAGCGTTTATCTCAATGGCGCTGTTCTGCGTGCATTTCGCGGGAACGTCTGCATGGGGACTGGTGCAGGTGATGGTGTCAGAAACAAAAGTGGCTTCCATCGCCGGGATTCAAAACTTTGGCAGTTTTGTTTTTGCTTCCTTTGCTCCGATCGTAACCGGTTGGGTAGTGGATACCACACACTCGTTTAATCTGGCGCTGGTTATCGCGGCCTGTGTGACGTTCACCGGGGCGCTGTGTTACTTCTTTATTGTCAAAGATCGCATTGAGTAATCGTTACTATCAGGCTCTCTTGCTGTGGGCCTGTAGAATAAAAAAAAAGCGGATCCTGGAGATCCGCAAAAGTTCACGTTGGCTTTAGTTATTCGAGTTGAGAAACTCTCGAAACGGGCAGTGACTTCAAGGGTTAAAAGAGGTGCCGCTCCGTTTCTGTGAGCAATTATCAGTCAGAATGCTTGATAGGGATAATCGTTCATTGCTATTCTACCTATCGCCATGAACTATCGTGGCGATGGAGGATGGATAATGAATATTCGTGATCTTGAGTACCTGGTGGCATTGGCTGAACACCGCCATTTTCGGCGTGCGGCAGATTCCTGCCACGTTAGCCAGCCGACGCTTAGCGGCCAAATTCGTAAGCTGGAAGATGAGCTGGGCGTGATGTTGCTGGAGCGGACCAGCCGTAAAGTGTTGTTCACCCAGGCGGGAATGCTGCTGGTGGATCAGGCGCGTACCGTGCTGCGTGAGGTGAAAGTCCTTAAAGAGATGGCAAGCCAGCAGGGTGAGACGATGTCCGGACCGCTGCATATTGGTTTGATTCCTACGGTTGGACCATACCTGCTACCGCATATTATCCCGATGCTGCACCAGACATTTCCAAAGCTGGAAATGTATCTGCATGAAGCACAGACCCACCAGTTACTGGCGCAACTGGACAGCGGCAAACTCGATTGCGTGATCCTCGCGCTGGTGAAAGAGAGCGAAGCATTCATTGAAGTGCCGTTGTTTGATGAGCCAATGTTGCTGGCTATCTATGAAGATCACCCGTGGGCGAACCGCGAATGCGTACTGATGGCCGATCTGGCAGGGGAAAAACTGCTGATGCTGGAAGATGGTCACTGTTTGCGCGATCAGGCAATGGGTTTCTGCTTTGAAGCCGGGGCGGATGAAGATACACACTTCCGCGCGACCAGCCTGGAAACTCTGCGCAACATGGTGGCGGCAGGTAGCGGGATCACTTTATTGCCAGCGCTGGCTGTGCCGCCGGAGCGCAAACGCGATGGGGTTGTTTATCTGCCATGCATTAAGCCGGAACCATGCCGCACTATTGGCCTGGTTTATCGTCCTGGCTCACCGCTGCGCAGCCGCTATGAGCAGCTGGCAGAGGCCATCCGCGCAAGAATGGATGGCCATTTCGATAAAGTGTTAAAACAGGCGGTTTAAACCGTTTAACGCAGCTACCCGATAGGCTTCCGCCATCGTCGGGTAGTTAAAGGTGGTGTTGACGAAGTACTCAATAGTGTTGCCGCCACCTTTCTGTTCCATAATCGCCTGACCGATATGAATAATTTCGGCAGCGCGCTCGCCAAAGCAGTGAATACCCAGAATCTCTTTTGTTTCCCGATGGAACAAAATTTTCAGCGTGCCCACGTTCATGCCGACGATTTGTGCACGTGCCAGATGTTTGAACTGGGCGCGGCCCACTTCATACGGCACTTTCATCGCGGTCAGCTGCTGTTCGGTTTTGCCCACAGAGCTGATTTCCGGGATGGTGTAAATGCCGGTAGGGATATCTTCAATCAGATGTGCGGTGGCTTCGCCTTTTACCAGCGCCTGCGCGGCAATGCGCCCCTGGTCATAGGCCGCTGATGCCAGGCTCGGATAACCAATCACGTCGCCCACCGCGTAAACGTGCGGCTGTGCGGTATGATACATCCTGTTGACCTTCAGCTGTCCGCGGCTGTCGGTTTGAGCCAATGTTGTCTAACGCCAGCGAATGGGTCTGCCGGTGCAACCGTTCGCATCGAGCAGGCAGTCGGCTTTCAGTCTTTTACCCGACTTCGGATCCATGATCCCACCATCTTCCAGCTCTCAATCTTCTCGTACTCTCTCGTTGTGACGAATCACTACGCCACTGTTCCAGAAGTGATAGGAATCTGACATCTCTTGATCGAGAAATACCAGCAGGCAATCGCGGGTGTTGATCGAATCCACTTTTACATCCATACCGCGGAAGATCAGCACATATTCACAGCCAATCACTCCAGCACCATAGATAAGTACATGGCGCAGTAAGATGGTGCATGCTAAAGTGAGTTCGCTGTGGTCAATGCGTGGATGGGTGAAATAAACAGGTGTCTGGATGATATGGACGAGCCGCAGGCAATAACGAATTTTTCAGGCGGTTAGTGTTTCAACACTGCCGTCCGGGCGATCCAGCGCCAACGTATGCTCGTCAACGAAGACAAGACGTTCCCTGCGATCTTGCGCCAGTGATTACGTCGTAAAATCCCTGACGCATGCACGTTGTTGATTAATCACGTTATCGGCATGGTTAGGATATCGGCAAAAGAAGAGCGGAGCGTCGGGAATGGTCGCTGTAAAGTGGGTTTTGATTGAATTCTATAATGCGGCTGACGGCGTGACGGAGAGAGCTTTCGACGGGATGGTGCCCCAGTGGGTGGGGACCAGCGCCAACATTTTGATAACGCTCGATAACTGCGGAGCCGCGCACCTTGCTTAAGCAGCCCCATTGCAGCGCCTTCGCCGCCGGGGCCGGAACCTATTACTATGGCATCGTAATCGTAGGAATGTGGCATGGTAGGGCTTACCTGTTCTTATACATAAAAGCGACAGAATGGTAACATTTTTATCACGGGTCACCAAATTACTAATTGCCGTTATTTATTTGGCTATATCCTGAGCGGCCTTTGCTTTGTCTGTTTCTTTACTTTTGCCTAGACGTTTTATGAAAATTTTTTGGCGGTGTGAACTAACGCCTTTTCACTAACAAAGCCGCAAAAAATTCAATAATTTTTATTCATCGTCCGTGCAGGATGGGGGCGCGATCCAGTATGTTAATTATCTGGTATAGTGCCAGCAGTACTTTTGGCAAGGATTGGGAACATCGTGATGGGCGTAAGAGCGCAACGAAAAGAAAAACCCGCCGTTCGCTGCGTGGAAGCCACATTTAGCCGATCATTGCTGAACGCCAGCTGCGCCAGCCTCGAGTTTTGGTGAAGTGGCGCATGAAGCGGGCATTGCTTCCGCCTCTTTTTATCGGCGTTTCCGCGACGTAGACGAACTGGGTCTGACCATGGTTGATAAGAAGCGGTTTAATGCTCGGCCAACTCATGCGCCAGGCGCGTCAGCGTATTCGCCAAAGGCGGGAGTGTAATCCGCACCTCGGTCTCCACATTTATGGAGTTCATGGGTCATAATCCTAACGCCTTCCGGTTATTATTGCGGGAACGCTACCGGCACCTCCGCTGCGTTTCGTGCCGCCGTCGCGTGAAATTCAGCACTTCATTCCGGAACTTCCAGACTATCTGGAACTCAAAACCATATGCCGCGTGCGTTTACTGAAGCGCAAGCCGAAGCAATGGTGACAATTGTCTTCAGTGCGGGTGCCAAGGCATTGATAGTGGGCGTGAACAACGTCGGCAATTAAAAGGCGACTGGTACTGCAACTGCGAATGATTTCGAAAGGGGCTTATTTGCTGGTATCGCCGTGAACAAGAAAACCGCAATTATTCCGGGAAATGTGAAGGACGAGTAATGAAACAAGCAAATCAAGATGAGGTACGCTGCTGCTGGCGTTAGTTGCTGGCTTATCGATTAATGGTACTTTCGCAGCGCTGTTTAGCTCCATTGTGCCATTTTCTGTATTCCCGATTATTTCCCTGGTGCTGACGGTTTACTGCCTGCATCAACGTTATCTTAATCGCACTATCCCGGTAGGCTTGCCGGTATGAGCAAGTCCCTGTTTTATTCTCGGCGTACTGCTGTACAGCACGGTGGTTCGTGCGGAATATGCGGATATCGGCTCTAACTTCTTCCCGGCAGTACTCCGTCATTATGGTGTGTTCTGGATTGGCGCGAAGATGCGTAACCGTAAGCAGGAAGTTGCTGAGTAATCGGTATTATGCCGGATGCTGGCACATCCGGCATGGGGTTTTACTTCGCGGTCAGTAATACGCCGCACTCCATATGGTGCGTGTAGGGGAACTGAACGAACAAGACAACATTCGACCTTGTGCGTCTGGCTTGATGTTTCCAGATTATTAGTTTAACGTTTCCGGTTTACAGGAGATGTACAAAAATACGCGGATACGCCTGCACCATTTTCTACGTTTTCACTGTCCCAGACCGCTGCGCGGTGGGTCAAGCAAAAATGGTTTCGCACTGATAACTCTTTAAGTGGATCCCTTGCAGGCGGTTAATTTCGCGCCGCACCCATTCATCGCCTGAGTAAATTCTTCTGCCGCCATACGAATAATTTGTACGTTATCAATATGGTTAGCTGCAATGTTGTATTGCGCGGCAGCGACTGACGGTTTGGCGATTTCGGTGGCTAATACCCGATCAAAATTGCGCGCCAGCGCTAATGAAAAGTTACCGTTGCCGCAGTACAGCTCCAGTAAATCGCCTTTTGAGCCTTTGGTTACGTCCAGCGCCCATTCCAGCATCTGAATATTCATCGCCGCGTTCGGCTGGGTAAAGCTGTTTTCTACCTGACGATAGATCATCTCTTTCCCTGCGACCGGCAGACGCTCGTCGATGTAATCTTGATCCAGCGCGATTTTGGTTTTCGTTGCCCGACCAATCAGATGCACATTCAGATTCTGCGCGCGCAGTGCATCGCGCAGTGCTTCCGCTTCCTGACGCCACTCATCATCCAGCTTTTTATGGTACAGCAGGGAAACCACCGCCTGATTACTCAGCGTGGTGAGGTAATCAATCTGGAACAACTTGTGGCGCAGAACGGGATTATTACGCACACCCGCAATCATCGCCGTCATCAACTGGTTGATGAGTTCACTGGCGGCGGGGAAGCTATCCACGCGGATGCGGCTTTTGGTTTGTTGATCGAAAATGATGTGATACAGGTCATCGCCATCGTGCCAGATGCGGAACTCCGCGCGCATCCGGTAATGACTGACCGGCGAGCGAAACACTTCCGGAACCAGGTCAGAAAACGGTGCCATCATACTTTGCAAACGTACCACTTTTTCGGCTAACTGCGCTTCATACTGTTCTGTTGGAAGGTGTTCGGGGGTCATGATGTATCCTGAAAAATTAAAGTACGCGGCGATTGTAGGGATTGCTCATCAGATGTCCAGATCTTGATGAATTCCTATTTGTGAGCTACGTCTGGACAGTAACTTGTTACAACCTGTAGCATCCACTTGCCGGTCCTGTGAGTTAATAGGGAATCCAGTGCGAATCTAGAGCTGACGCGCAGCGGTAAGGAAAGGTGCGATGATTGCGTTATGCGGACACTGCCATCCGGTGGGAAGTCATCATCTCTTAGTATCTTAGATACCCCTCCAAGCCCGAAGACCTGCCGGCCAACGTCGCATCTGGTTCTCATCATCGCGTAATATTGATGAAACCTGCGGCATCCTTCTTCTATTGTGGATGCTTTACAATGATTAAAAAAGCTTCGCTGCTGACGGCGTGTTCCGTCACGGCATTTTCCGCTTGGGCACAGGATACCAGCCCGGATACTCTCGTCGTTACTGCTATCCGTTTTGAACAGCCGCGCAGCACTGTGCTTGCACCAACCACCGTTGTGACCCGTCAGGATATCGACCGCTGGCAGTCGACCTCGGTCAATGATGTGCTGCGCCGTCTTCCGGGCGTCGATATCACCCAAAACGGCGGTTCAGGTCAGCTCTCATCTATTTTTATTCGCGGTACAAATGCCAGTCATGTGCTGGTGTTAATTGATGGCGTCCGCCTGAATCTGGCGGGGGTGAGTGGTTCTGCCGACCTTAGCCAGTTCCCTATTGCGCTTGTCCAGCGTATTGAATATATCCGTGGACCGCGCTCCGCTGTTTATGGTTCCGATGCAATAGGCGGGGTGGTGAATATCATCACGACGCGCGATGAACCCGGAACGGAAATTTCAGCAGGGTGGGGAAGCAATAGTTATCAGAACTATGATGTCTCTACGCAGCAACAACTGGGGGATAAAACACGGGTAACGCTGTTGGGCGATTATGCCCATACTCATGGTTATGATGTTGTTGCCTATGGTAATACCGGAACGCAAGCGCAGACAAATAACAATCGTTTTTGAGTAAAACGCTACTATGGCGCGCTGGGTAGTATAACTTTACTGATGCCTGGAGCGGCTTTGTAGCCGGCTATGGCTATGATAACCGTACCGATTATGACGCGTATTATTCTACCCCGGTTCACCGTTGCTCGATACCCGTAAACTCTATAGCCAAAGTTGGGACGCCGGGCTGCGCTATAACAGGCGAACTGATTAAAATCACAACTCATTACCAGCTATAGCCATCGCGAAGATTTACGACTACGATAGGTTGTATCGTCATTATAAAGTAGTTCAGGCGACGCTCGATGAGATGAAGCAATACACCGTCCAGTGGGCAAACAATGTCATCGTTGGTCACGGTCGTCTGGTGCATGACTTCGCAGGACGGACTAGACGCGCCGGGTACAGGTTATGTTGAGGATGGATGTGATCAACGTAATACCGGCATCTATCTGACCGGGCTCCAACAAGTCGGCGATTTTACCTTTGAAGGCACAGCACGCAGTGACGATAACTCACAGTTTGGTGGGATCATCGAACCTGGCAAACCGGCGCCAGTTGGGAATTCATCGAAGGTTATCGCTTCATTGCTTCCTACGGGACATCTTATCTGGCACCAAATTGTGGCAACTGTATCAGCTTCTCCGGAAATCCAAGGTGGACCAAGAAAGCAAACAGTGGGAAGGCGCGTTTGAAGGCTTAACCGCTGGGGTGAACTGGCATATTTGCGGATATCGTAACGATGTCAGTGACTTGATCGATTATGATAATTCCACCCTGAAATATTACAACGAAGGGAAAGCGCGGTTTGGCCGTCGAGGCGTACTGCCAATTTTGATACCGGACCAGCTGACGCATACTGTGAGTTATGATTATGTCGATGCGCGCAATGCGATTACCGACACGCCGTTGTTACGCCGTGCTAAACAGCAGGTGAAATACCAGCTCGACTGGCAGTTATATGACTTTTTTCCGACTAGGGGTATTACTTATCAGTATTTAGGCACTCGCTATAATAAGGATCTTTCGTCTTATCCTTCTATCAAACCGTTAAAATGGGCGGTGTGGCTTCTGGGATGCTTGCGGTTGCGTATAGGTCACCTCTCACCTGACAGTTCGTGGTAAAATAGCCAACCTGTTCGACCGGACCCTGGAGCCAGGTCTATGGCTACCGGACTAGGGGCAGGGAATGCGCCTTCTATCGGCCACTACACCTTCTGAACCACGTCCCACCGTGCTGGTGTTTGACTCCCGGCGTCGGTGGGTTGTCGGTCTATGACAGATCCGGCATCTCTTCCAAATATCCATTACATTTATGCTTTCGATAACGTCGCTTTCCCGTATGGCGAAAAAGCGAAGCGTTTATTGTTGAGCGAGTGGTGGCAATTGTCACCGCGGTGCAAGAACGTTATCCCCTTGCGCTGGCTGTAGTAGCTTGCAACACTGCCAGTACCGTTTCACTTCCTGCATTACCAAAAGCTCGACTTTGCCGGTTGTTGGTGTCGTGCCGGCGATTAAACCTGCTGCACGTCTGACGGCAAATGGCATTGTCGGATTACTGGCAACCCGCGGAACAGTTAAACGTTCTTATACTCATGAGCTGATCGCGCGTTTCGCTAATGAATGCCAGATGAGAATGCTAGGGCTCGGCAGAGATGGTTGAGTTGGCTGAAGCGAAGCTACATGGCGAAGATGTTTCTCTGGATGCGCTGAAAACGTATCCTCCGCCCGTGGTTAAGGATGAAAGAGCCGCCAGATCCCGTTGTATTGGGTTGCACCCATTTCCCTCTACTACAGAGAACTGTTACAAGTCCTGCCAGAGGGAACCCGGGCTGGTGATTCTGGCGCAGCGATTGCTGGCCGAACGGCCTGGTTGTTAAGAACATGAAGCCCCGGGATGCAAAATCTGCCGATGCGAATATACCCTTTTGTATGGCAATGACGCAGGAGCTGAACAATTATTCACCATTTTACAGCGTTACGGCTTCAAACGCTCGAAAAACTGGCAGTTTTAGGCTGATTTAGTTGAGAATGTTGCGCGGTCAGAAAATTATTTTAAATTTCCTCTTGTCAGGCCGAATAACTCCCTATAATGCGCCACCACTGACACGGAACAACGGCAAACACGCCGCCGGGTGAGCGGGGTTCTCCTGAGAATCTCAACAGAGAAAGCAATTAAATGCTTGACTCTGTGGCGGGAAAGCGTATTATGCACACCCCGCGCCGCTGAGAAAAAGCGAAGCGGCGCTGCTTCTTAACAATTTATCAGACAATATCTGTGGGCACTCGAAGTTACGGATTCTTAAGACGTCGCAAGACGAAAAAATGAATACCAAGTCTCAAGAGTGAACACGTAATTGATTACGAAGTTTAATTCTTTGAGCATCAAACTTTTAAATTGAAGAGTTTGATCATCGGCTCAGATTGAACGCTGGCGGCAGGCCTAACGCATGCAAGTCGAACGGTAACAGGAAACAGCTTGCTGTTTCGCTGACGAGTGGCGGACGGGTGAGTAATGTCTGGGAAACTGCCTGATGGAGGGGGATAACTGCTGGAAACGGTAGCTAATACCGCATAACGTCGCAAGACCAAAGAGGGGACCTTCGGGCCTCTTGCCATCGGATTTGCCCAGATGGGATTAGCTAGTAGGTGGGGTAACGGCTCACCTCCAGGCGACAATCCCTTAGCTGGTCTGAGGATGACCAGCCACACTGGAACTGAGTCGCGGTTCCAACTCCTACGGGAGGCGGCGGTGGGGAATCTGCACAATGGGCGCAAGCCTGATGCAGCCATGCCGCGTGTATTGAAGGCCTTCGGGTTGTAAAGTACTTTCAGCGGGGGAGGGAGTAAAGTTAATACCTTTACTCATTGACATTACCGCCGAGAGCGCCGGCTAACTCCCGTGCCAGCAGCCGCGGTAATACGGAGGGTGCAAGCGTTAATCGGAATTACTGGGCGTGAGAGCACGCAGGCGGTTTGTTAAGTCAGATGTGAAATCCCGGGCTGGAGCCTGGGAACTGCATCTGATACTGGCAGACTTCGAGTCTCGTAGAGTGATAATTCGGTGTAGCGGTGAATGCGTAAAATGTGGAGTCATTCTGGATGGTCCGGGGCCCTGGACTCACACTGACGCTCAGGTGCGAACCGTGGGGAGCAAACAGGATTGGATACCCTGGTAGTCCACGCCGTAAACGATGTCGACTTGGAGGTTGTGCCCTTGAGGCGTGGCTTCCGGAGCTAACGCGTTAAGTGGACCCTGGGGAGTCTCGCAGCAAGGTTAAAACTCAAATGAATTGACGGGGGCCCGCACAAGCGGTGGAGCATGAGTTTAATTGGATGCAACGCGAAGAAGCCTTTACCTTGGTCTTGACATCCACAAAGGTGTCAGAGATGAGAATGTGCCTTGGGAACCGTGAGACAGGTGCTGCATGGCTGTCGTCAGCTCGTGTTGTGAAATGTTGGGTTAAGTCCCGCAACAGCGCAACCCTTATCCTTTGTTGCCAGCAGTGCCGGCCGGGAACTCAAAGGAGACTGCCAGTGATAAACTGGAGGAAGGTGGGGATGACGTGAGTCATCATGGCCCTTAGACAAGGGCTACACACGTGCTACAATGGCGTTTACAAAGAGAAAGCGACCTCGCCGAGAGCGACGGACCTCATAAAGTCAGTCATCATGCGGATTGGAGTCTGCAACTCGACTACCATGAAGTCGGAATCGCTAGTAATCGTCAATCGGAATCCCCAGCAGGTGAATCTCGTTCCCGGGCCTTGTACACACCGCCCGTCACGCCATGGGAGTGAGTTGCCGAAAAGAAGTAGGTGACTTAACCTTCGGGAGGGCGCTTACCACTTTGTGATTCATGACTCAGGGTGAGGTCGCAGCAGGGACGGTGACGGGGAGGCCTGCAGTTCGATCGCCTCCTTACCTTAAAGAAGCGTTCTTTGCAGTGCTCACACAGATTGTCTGATAGAAAGTGAAAAGCAAGGCGTCTTGCGAAGCAGACTGATACGTCCCTTCGTCTAGAGGCCAGGACACCGCCCTTTCACGGCGGTAACAGGGGTTCGAATCCCCTAGGGGACGCCGCTTGCTGGTTTGTGAGTGAAAGTCACCTGCCTTAATATCTCAAAACCATCTTCGGTGATGTTTAGATATTTGCTTTTTAAAAATCTGATAGAGCCTGAAAGTTGAAACGCTCAACAACGAAAGTTGTTCGTGAGTCTCTCAAATTTTCGCGACACGATCTAATGAAGTCGAAAGAAACATCTTCGGGTTGTGAGGTTAAGCGACTAACGTACACGGTGGATGCCCTGGCAGTCAGAGGCGATGAAGGACGTGCTAATCTGCGATCACGTCGGTAAGGTGATATGAACCGTTATAACCGGCGATTTGCGGATGGGGAAACCCAGTGTGTTCGACACACTATCATTAAGCTGAATCCATAGGTTAATGAGGCGAACCGGGGGAACTAGAACGTTCAAGTAGCCAAGGAAAAGAAATGACCGAGATTCCCCCAGTAGCGGCGAGCGAACGGGGAGGAGCCCGAGTCTGAATCAGTGTGTGTGTTAGTGGAAGCGTCTGGAAAGGCGCGCGATACAGGGTGACGCCCCCGTACACAAAATCCGCTGTTGAGCTCGATGGTTGGGCGGGACACGTGGTATCCTGTCTGAATATGGGGGGGGACCATCCTCCAAGGCTAAATACTCCTGACTGACCGATAGTGAACCAGTACCGTGAGGGAAAGGCGAAAAGAACCCCGGCGAGGGGAGTGAAAAAGAACCTGAAACCGTGTACGTACAAGCAGTGGGAGCACGCTTAGGCGTGTGACTGCGTACCTTTTGTATAATGGGTCAGCGACTTATATTCTGTAGCAAGGTTAACCGAATAGGGGAGCCGAAGGGAAACCGAGTCTTAACTGGGCGTTAAGTTGCAGGGTATAGACCCGAAACCCGGTGATCTAGCCATGGGCAGGTTGAAGGTTGGGTAACACTAACTGGAGGACCGAACCGACTAATGTTGAAAAATTAGCGGATGACTTGTGGCTGGGGGTGAAAGGCCAATCAAACCGGGAGATAGCTGGTTCTCCCCGAAAGCTATTTAGGTAGCGCCTCGTGAATTCATCTCCGGGGGTAGAGCACTGTTTCGGCAAGGGGGTCATCCCGACTTACCAACCCGATGCAAACTGCGAATACCGGAGAATGTTATCACGGGAGACACACGGCGGGTGCTAACGTCCGTCGTGAAGAGGGAAACAACCCAGACCGCCAGCTAAGGTCCCAAAGTCATGGTTAAGTGGGAAACGATGTGGGAAGGCCCAGACAGCCAGGATGTTGGCTTAGAAGCAGCCATCATTTAAAGAAAGCGTAATAGCTCACTGGTCGAGTCGGCCTGCGCGGAAGATGTAACGGGGCTAAACCATGCACCGAAGCTGCGGCAGCGACGCTTATGCGTTGTTGGGTAGGGGAGCGTTCTGTAAGCCTGTGAAGGTGTGCTGTGAGGTATGCTGGAGGTATCAGAAGTGCGAATGCTGACATAAGTAACGATAAAGCGGGTGAAAAGCCCGCTCGCCGGAAGACCAAGGGTTCCTGTCCAACGTTAATCGGGGCAGGGTGAGTCGACCCCTAAGGCGAGGCCGAAAGGCGTAGTCGATGGGAAACAGGTTAATATTCCTGTACTTGGTGTTACTGCGAAGGGGGGACGGAGAAGGCTATGTTGGCCGGGCGACGGTTGTCCCGGTTTAAGCGTGTAGGCTGGTTTTCCAGGCAAATCCGGAAAATCAAGGCCGAGGCGTGATGACGAGGCACTACGGTGCTGAAGCAACAAATGCCCTGCTTCCAGGAAAAGCCTCTAAGCATCAGGTAACATCAAATCGTACCCCAAACCGACACAGGTGGTCAGGTAGAGAATACCAAGGCGCTTGAGAGAACTCGGGTGAAGGAACTAGGCAAAATGGTGCCGTAACTTCGGGAGAAGGCACGCTGATACGTAGGTGAAGCGACTTGCTCGTGGAGCTGAAATCAGTCGAAGATACCAGCTGGCTGCAACTGTTTATTAAAAACACAGCACTGTGCAAACACGAAAGTGGACGTATACGGTGTGACGCCTGCCCGGTGCCGGAAGGTTAATTGATGGGGTTAGCGCAAGCGAAGCTCTTGATCGAAGCCCCGGTAAACGGCGGCCGTAACTATAACGGTCCTAAGGTAGCGAAATTCCTTGTCGGGTAAGTTCCGACCTGCACGAATGGCGTAATGATGGCCAGGCTGTCTCCACCCGAGACTCAGTGAAATTGAACTCGCTGTGAAGATGCAGTGTACCCGCGGCAAGACGGAAAGACCCCGTGAACCTTTACTATAGCTTGACACTGAACATTGAGCCTTGATGTGTAGGATAGGTGGGAGGCTTTGAAGTGTGGACGCCAGTCTGCATGGAGCCGACCTTGAAATACCACCCTTTAATGTTTGATGTTCTAACGTGGACCCGTGATCCGGGTTGCGGACAGTGTCTGGTGGGTAGTTTGACTGGGGCGGTCTCCTCCTAAAGAGTAACGGAGGAGCACGAAGGTTGGCTAATCCTGGTCGGACATCAGGAGGTTAGTGCAATGGCATAAGCCAGCTTGACTGCGAGCGTGACGGCGCGAGCAGGTGCGAAAGCAGGTCATAGTGATCCGGTGGTTCTGAATGGAAGGGCCATCGCTCAACGGATAAAAGGTACTCCGGGGATAACAGGCTGATACCGCCCAAGAGTTCATATCGACGGCGGTGTTTGGCACCTCGATGTCGGCTCATCACATCCTGGGGCTGAAGTAGGTCCCAAGGGTATGGCTGTTCGCCATTTAAAGTGGTACGCGAGCTGGGTTTAGAACGTCGTGAGACAGTTCGGTCCCTATCTGCCGTGGGCGCTGGAGAACTGAGGGGGGCTGCTCCTAGTACGAGAGGACCGGAGTGGACGCATCACTGGTGTTCGGGTTGTCATGCCAATGGCACTGCCCGGTAGCTAAATGCGGAAGAGATAAGTGCTGAAAGCATCTAAGCACGAAACTTGCCCCGAGATGAGTTCTCCCTGACCCTTTAAGGGTCCTGAAGGAACGTTGAAGACGACGACGTTGATAGGCCGGGTGTGTAAGCGCAGCGATGCGTTGAGCTAACCGGTACTAATGAACCGTGAGGCTTAACCTTACAACGCCGAAGATGTTTTGGCGGATTGAGAGAAGATTTTCAGCCTGATACAGATTAAATCAGAACGCAGAAGCGGTCTGATAAAACAGAATTAGCCTGGCGGCCGTAGCGCGGTGGTCCCACCTGACCCCATGCCGAACTCAGAAGTGAAACGCCGTAGCGCCGATGGTAGTGTGGGGTCTCCCCATGCGAGAGTAGGGAACTGCCAGGCATCAAATTAAGCAGAAAGCCCAGTCGGGCCTTTTTGCGTTTCTACAAACTCTTCCTGTCGTCATATCTACAAGCCATCCCCCCACAGATACGGTAAACTAGCCTCGTTTTTGCATCAGGAAAGCAGCTATGAACCACTCCTCAAAACCCTGGCAAGACATTCCTGGTATTTATCACAACGCTCAGCACATTGTATATGTGCCGAGACGAGAACTATTACTCTAATGCCTGGCAGCACCTACCGCAGAAGGACAACCCGTTCTTATTCTGGGTGAAGGAAGTAATGACTTTTTCTGCAAAGACTATCGCTACGGCTATTATCAACCGGATTCAAGGTATCGAAATTCATGATGAACCTGATGCGCGGTATTTACATGTGCAGCAGTGTGCAGAAACTGGCATCGCCTGGTAAAATACACTTTGCAGGAAGGTATGCCTGCTTGGAATCTGGCATTAATTCTCGTCGTGTCGGCTCATCACCTATCCAGAAATTGGTGCTTATGGCTAGTAATTACAGCGAGTTTGCGCTTATGTTGATTGTGTTGAACTGGCGACAGGCAAGCAAGTGCGCTTACTGCCAAAGAGTGCCGTTTTGGCTATCGCGACATACTTTAAACATGAATACCAGGATTGCTTCGCCATTGTAGCCGTAGGTCTGCGCTGCCAAAAGAGTGGCAACCTGTATGCTTACTTGTGACTTACTCGTTCTTGGATCCTACAACAGTAACGCCACAGCAAGTATTTAATGCGGTGTGCCACATGCGCACCACCAGTCTTCCTGATCCAAAGTGAATGGCAATGCCGGTAGTTTCTTCAAAATCCTGTTGTATCTGCCGAAACGGCTGAAGCATTACTGTCACAATTTCCAACAGCACCAAATTACCCCAGGCGGATGGTTCAGAAAAACTGGCAGCAGGTTGGCTTATCTATTAGTGCCAGCTAAAAGGGATGCAAATGGGTGGGGCTGCGTGGACCCCTGTTACAGGCGTTAGTTCTCATTAATGAAGACAATGCAAAAGTGAAGATGTGGTGCAACTGGTACCACGTAAGACAAAAGTGGGTGAAAAATTTAATGTCTGGCTCTAGCCTAGTTTGCTTTATTGGTGCATTAGGTGAAGTGAGCGCAGTGGAGAACAATTTCATGAAGGATACACCGTGCCACTGAGTTTGATTGCCCTGTTAGCGAACGGTGGATTCACTCGGGCGAGCAGTTGGGTGATGCTGGCAATGAGCCGGGCCGGCTATTAATAAACACATTCAGACACTGCGCTACGGGGCGTCATGCCCCTCACCGTTCCGGGTAAAGGATACAGCCTGCCTGAGCCCATCCAGTTACTTAATGCTGAACAGATATCGGGTCAGCTGGATGGCGGAGCGTAGCCGTGCTGCCAGTTATTGACTCCACGTATCAGTACCTTCTTGATTCGTATCTAGAAACTAAATCGGGCGATGCCTGTGTTGCAGAATACCAGCAGGCTGGCCTGTGGTCGCCGGGGCGGGAAATGGTTTTCGCCTTTTGGCGAAACTTATATTTGTCGATGTTCTGGCGTCTGGTAACAAGGCCCGGCGGCGGCGATCGGTTTAGTCTGGTTATCGGTATCGTGATGGCGGAAGTATTACGCAAGCTGGGGAGCAATAAAGTTCGTGTCAAATGGCCTAATGACCTCTATCTGCAGGATTGCAAGCTGGCAGGCATTCTTGTGGAGCTGACTGGCAAAGCTGGCGATGCGGCGCAAATAGTCATTGGCAGCCGGGATCAACATGGCAATGTGCGCCGTGTTCTTGAAGAGAGTGTCGTTAATCAGGGGTGGATCACGCTGCAGGAAGCGGGGATCAATCTTGATTCATAATACGTTGGCGGCGCTATGCTAATACGTGAATTACGTGCTGCGTTGGAACTCTTCGAACAAGAGGATTTGCACCTTATCTGTCGCGCTGGGAAAAGCTGGATAATTTTATTAATCGCCCAGTGAAACTTATCATTGGTGATAAGAAGATTTGGCATTTCACGCGGAATAGACAAACAGGGGCCGATCAACTCAGCAGGATGGAATAATAAACCCCTGATGGGCGGTGAAATATCCCTGCGTAGTGCATAAAATAAGAAAGGGGAGTAATCGCTCCCCTGCAAATTATTTGCGTAGTCTGACCTCTTGGACCGCATGATTAGCACTTTTCTAAGGATTAAACTGGCGCGCTCACCAGTAGGTAGAATATTTTGCTTTAAGTTCAGCCAGTTGATCCCTTCCACAATGTCATGCAAGTTTAATTGCTTCTCTTTAGTTAATTTCGCGTAGTTATGAAAATAGGAATCCGGTCGTAAAAGCCCCTTCGCGGAATTTCAGAAACGGTTGATATACCACGTCTGAAGAAAGTCTTCCGGTGATTAACATATATCGAAAATTCGACAAATCAGAAACAAATACATGATGTGGATTGTGTGGATAATCCATCCCGCTCTGTAAGACATTTACCCTTCTAGAATTAAATATTCAGGCTGATAAACTTGTTTTATCTCCATTCGGGATCTACATTATAAATAAGATGCGAGTAAACAGGGGCTTTTATGTTTGCACGCCGGATTTGAGATTGGAAAAGAAAATTTAGATGCGATGATATCAGCATGATTCCGGAAGCCTTCTCCTTCATCAGACCACGTTCTTTCAGAACCTGATTAGGGTGAAGGAAGCGATCTGTAGTGATTTAGTTCAACACGACGATGTTCTGGCCAACGGTTAATAGCGCCTGCAATACACGGGCGGTTTACTTTTCCCCACCGCGACACTGCCAGCAAGACTGACAATGTAAGGAATGCGTTGCCCGTTGTACCAAGAAACTGTTCCAGAACTGCCTGACGGCGCAGATTCGAGCTCATATAGAAGTTCAGCAAACGTGACAAAGGTCAATAGATCTCGGCAACTTCTTTAACGGAGATCTTGATTAATACCTTTGAGAATGGTGATCTCATTTTCCGATAACGTCATAGGTACGGATCACGCACAGCTGCCCACTGGTTGCGGTCAAACGGTAGGTAAGGCGTCATTAACGTTTGCTCTTTTAGACTCATAAGCATGTTTCTGGCGGTCATAGCTCTATGGGAAAAGCCAGATCTGCCATGGCGCGTCACAGTTCTGTCGAATGGGTTAATGGGCAGGAGGGTAACACCAGATGGGGAGGAGGAGAAGGAAAAATCTTGCCAGGAAGCTATCGTTGAAAAGCAATGTGAACACATCGCATTGATAAAAAGAATTATGGTTTAGCAGGAGCGCATTGTTGAGCACAATGATGTTGAAAAGTGTGCTAATCTGCCCTCCTTGTTCGGCTGTTTCTTCATCGTGTCGCATAAAATGTGACCAATAAAACAAATTATGCAATTTTTAGTTGCATGAACTCGCATGTCTCCATAGAATGCGTGCTACTTGATGCCGACTTAGCTCAGTAGGTAGAGCAAACCGACTTGTAAATCAGTAGGTCACCAGTTCGATTCCGGTAGTCGGCACCATCAAGTCCGGTGGGGTTCCCGAGCGGCCAAAGGGAGCAGACTGTAAATCTGCCGTCACAGACTTCGGAGGTTTGAGCCCCTTCCCCGACCACCAATTTCGGCCACGCGATGGCGTAGCCCGAGACGATAAGTTCGCTTACCGGCTCGAGGAAGAGAGCTTCTCTCTATATTCAGTGCAGAATGAAATCAGGTAGCCGAGTTCCAGGATGCGGGCATCGTATAATGGCTATTACCTCAGCCTTCCAAGCTGATGATGCGGGTTCGATTTCCGCCGCCCGCTCCAAGATGTGCTGATATAGCTCAGGTTCGGAGAGCGCACCCTTGGTAAGGGGTGAGTCGGCAGTTCGCCCGGCCTATCAGCACCACCTCTTTCTACTTCCTGTTTTTTCCTTCTGTTTATTGATTCAAAAGTCGGTCATGTTGCCTGTTCTGTGGTTATATCACCGATTTATCCGTGTGAGAGGGACGATCATGTCTAAAGAAAAATTTGAACGTAAAAAACCGCACGTTAACGTCGGTACCATCGGCCACGTTGACCACGGTAAAACCACGCTGACCGCCGCCATCACACCGTACTGGCAACACTACGGTGGTGCAGCTTCGCATTCGACCAGATCGACAAGGCGCCGGAAGGCATGCTCGTGGTATCACCATCAACACCTCCACGTTGAATACGACCTCCTACCCGCCACTACGCTCACGTAGACCCCCCGTCACGCCGACTAGGTTTAAAACCTGATCACCGGTGCTGCCCAGATCGACCAGCGCAATCCTGGTGGTCGCAGCGACCGACGGCCCGATGCCGCGGACTTCGTGAGCACATCCTGCTGGGTCGTCAGGATCAGCGTTCCGTCCATCATCGTGTTCATGAACAAGTGCGACATGGTAGATGACGAAGAGCTGCTGGAACTGGTCGAGATGGAAGTTCGCGGGACTCCTATCCATACGACTTCCCGGGTGATGAGCCTCCAGTAGTCCGTGGTTCCGCACTGAAAGCGCCTGGAAGGCGAAGCTCAGTCGGGAAGAGAAGATCCTGGAACTGGCTGGCCACCTGGACGCCTAGGTTCCGGAGCCAGACGTGCCATTGACGAGCCGTTGCCTGATGCCTATCGAAGACGTCTTCTCCATCGCAGGCCGTGGTACCGCATCATAACCGGTCGTGTAGAGCGCGGTATGGTCAAGGTTGGTGAAGAAGTGGAAATCGTTGGTATCAAAGATACCGCCAAGACCGGCCTGTACCACATGAAATTACCGGGAGCTCCTGGACGAAGGTGAGGTGCAGGTGAGAACGTTGGCGCCCTGCTGCGTGGCGTGAAGCGTGAAGACGTAGAGCGTGGTCAGGTACTGGCCAGCCGGGCGCCGTCGAGCCGCACACCAAGTTCAGAAATCCGAAGTGTACGTGCTGTCCAAGGAAGAAGGTGGTCGTCACACCCGTTCTTCAAGGGCTACCATCCGCAGTTCTCTTCCCGTACTACCGACATGGCAGGACCATCGAACTGCCGGAAGGCGTGAGATGGTCATGCCGGGCGACAACATGAGATGGTTGTTACCCTGATTGCGCCAATCCACAATGGACGACGGCCCTGCGTTTCGCCATCCGTGAAGGTGGCCGTGCCGGTACGGTGCTGGTGTTGTAACCAAAGTTCTCGCTTAATCTTGTGCTTACATAAATAAAGACAAAGCCCCTATAATAGGGGCTTCTCTTATGCCGGGCATATTTGGCGAATTGGTTAGAGAACTGGCTCATCAGTAATTTCTTTGCCAAAATCATGGTTGAGACGGGCTATTTTGAGGGCATATAATGCAAATGCTGATGCGCTTCCCTTCGGTCTGCCTCGCGGTACGGGGTGAAAATGTTTATGAACTAACAGGTGGGTTATGAGTGCGAATCTGGCTCAAGGCAGCGGCCGACCTGGAAGCGTGAAGGGGTCGTGGTGGTTTCATTGCTCCTGGCGGCCACTGTCGGCAGATACCTTGATCGCGACGTTATGCTGCTGTCCGTCCTGGCCGTCGTCGTTCTGATCGCCTCTGCGGGTGCAGTCGCCGTGCTAACCACCAAGGGTAAGGCGACGCTTGCTTTCCCCGTGAGTCTCGTCCGAAGTCCGTAAGGTGGTTTGGCCGACTCGTCGGAAGACGGTCCGCACCACCCTGATGTGCTGCGGTTACTGCGGTGATGGGGCTGCTCCTCTGGGGGCTGGATGGTAGTCTGGTGGCTGGTATCCTTTATCACTGGCCTGAGGATCTGCGATGACTGAACCACTAAACAGCGCTGTATGTCGTTCAGGCGTTTCCGGCTATGAAGGCCGCGTCGCCACGTCGCTACGTGAGCATATCAAGACCCGCGACTTGGAAGAGTTGTTGGTGAAGTGCTGGTCCCGACTGAAGAAGTGGTTGAGATGCGTGGTGGTAGCGTCGGAGGCGAGCGTAAATTTTCCGGGCTACGTGCTCGTCCAGATGGTCATGGATGACACCACCTGGCACCTGGTACGCAGCGTACCACGTGTGATGGGCTTCATCGGCAGTCTTCCGATCGTCCTCGCCTATCTCCGATCAGGAAGTGGATGCGCCTCAATCGTCTGCCACAGGCCCGCGATAAGCCACGTCCGAACCCTGTTGGAACCGGTGAGATGGTTAGGGTTAATGCTGGTCCGTTCGCTGACTTCAACGGTGTTGTTAAGAAGTGGATTACGAGAAAGCTCGTCTGAAAGTGTCTGTTTCTATCTTCGGTCGTGCGACCCGGGTAGAGCTGGACTTCGGCCAGGTTGAAAAAGCCTGACCCAGCGATCAAAAAAGCGGCGATTTAATCGTTGCAAAGGCGCGAGATTGAATACAATTTCGCGCCTTTTGTTTTATGGGCCTTGCCCGTAAAACGATTTTTTATATCACGGGAGCCTCTCGAGGCGTTTTACCCAACTTGAGGAATTTGTAATGGCTAAGAAAGTACAAGCCTATGTCAAGCTGCAGGTTACGGCTGGCATGGCTAACCCGAGTCCGCCAGTTGGTCCGGCTCTGGGTCAGCAGGGCGTAAACATCATGGAATTCTGCAAAGCGTTCAACGCAAAAACTGATTCCATCGAAAAAGGTCTGCCGATTCCGGTAGTAATCACCGTTTACGCTAACCGTTCTTTCACTTTCGTACCAGAGACTCCGCCGGCAGCAGTTCTGCTGAAAAAGCGGCTGGTATCAAGTCTGGTCCCGGTAAGCCGAACAAAGACAAAGTGGGTAAAATTTCCGGCGCTCAGCTGCAGGAAATCGCGCAGACCAAGCTGCCGACATGACTGGTGCCGACATTGAAGCGATGACTCGCTCCATCGAAGGTTCTGCACGTTCCATGGGCCTGGTAGTGGAGGACTAAGAAATGGCTAAACTGACCAAGCGCATGCGTGTTATCCGCGAGAAAGTTGACAACCAAACAGTAGACATCAACGAAGCTATCGCACTGCTGAAAGAGCTGGCGACTGCTAATTCGTAGAAAGCGTGGACGTGCCGTTAACCTGGCATCGACGCTCGTGATCCGACCAGAACGTACGTGGTGCGACTGTACTGCCGCACGGTACGGCCGTTCCGTTCGTGTAGCCGTGTTTACCCAGGGTGCAAACGCTGAAGCCGCCAAAGCTGCAGGTGCCGAACTGGTAGGTATGGAAGATCTGGCTGACCAGATCAAGAAAGGCGAAATGAACTTTGACGTTGTTATCGCGTCTCCGGATGCCATGCGTGTTGTTGGTCAGCTGGGTCAGATTCTGGGTCCGCGCGGTCTGATGCCAAACCCGAAAGTGGGGTACTGTCACTCCGAACGTCGCTGAAGCGGTCAAAAGGCAGCCGTCCAGGTTCGTTACCGTAACGACAAGAACGGTATCATCCATACCACTATGGGCAGGTGGACTTTGACGCTGTTCAGCTGAAAGAAAACCTGGAAGCGCTGCTGGTTGCGCTGAGAGCCAAACCGATCATGCCAAAGGTGTGTTCATCAAGAAGTTAGCATCTACCACCACCATCGGTGCAGGTGTTGCAGTCGACCAGGCGGCCCAGCGCTTCTGGAAACTAATGCCTTTAGTGGGCCGGTGATTTTGTCTACAACCTTATCCCCGACGCAAAATGCTTAATGCAGATGTATATCCGAGATATTCGGGTTGTGGCAAGGCCGGCAACGAGTGAGTCGCCAGGAGCATAGCTAACTATGTGACTGGTGCGAACGAAGGAGAGCGACGCCGTTACAAGCTGAATAGCGACGGATAGAAAGATTTGTTCGTTGGGAGCCTATCAGGCCTCCGTCAAGACCGCAGGAGTTTCGCAGAAACTAATCCCCTGCGTAGACGGTGACAGAACGCTAAGATTATTCTTTTATATTCTGGCTTCTTTCTGCTCACCGTAATTAAGACGCTCTCTCCGTTTGGAGGAGTGAAGTGAGTTCCAGAGATTTTCTTGGCAAACATCCAGGAGCAAAGCTAATGGCTTTAAATCTTCAAGACAAACAAGCGATTGTTGCTGAAGTCAGCGAAGTAGCCAAAGGCGCGCTGTCTGCAGTAGTTGCGGATTCCCGTGGCGTAACTGTAGATAAAATGACTGAACTGCGTAAAGCAGGTCGCGAAGCTGGCGTGTACATGCGTGTTGTTCGTAACACCCTGCTGCGCCGTGCTGTTGAAGGTACTCCGTTCGAGTGCCTGAAAGACGCGTTTGTGGTCCGACCCTGATTGCATACTCTAACGAACACCCGGGCGCTGCTCTCGTCTGTTCAAAGAGTTCGCGAAAGCGAATGCAAAATTTGAGGTCAAAGCCGCTGCCTTTGAAGGTGAGCTGATCCCGGCGTCTCAGATTGACCGCCTGGCAACTCTGCCGACCTACAAGAAGCAATTGCACGCCTGATGGCAACCATGAAAGAAGCTTCGGCTGGCAAGCTGGTTCGTGCTTGGCTGCTGTACGCGATGCAAAAGAAGCTGCTTAATCGCAGTTATCTTTTTAACGCATTCGCTTACGATAAACTTATTCTGATATTCAGGAACAATTTAAATGTCTATCACTAAAGATCAAATCATTGAAGGAGTTGCGGCTATGTCTGTAATGGACGTTGTAGAACTGATCTCTGCAATGGAAGAAAATTTTCGGTGTTTCCGCTGCTGCTGCTGTAGCTGTAGCTGCTGGCCGGTTGAAGCTGCTGAAGAAAAAAACTGAATGACGTAATTCTGAAAGCTGCTGGCGCTAACAAAGTTGCTGTTATCAAAGCAGATCGTGGCGCAACTGGCCTGGGTCTGAAAGAGAGCTAAAGACTGGTAGAGTCTGCACCCGCTGCTCTGAAAGAAGGCATGAGCAAAGACGACGCAGAAGCACTGAAAAAAGCTCTGGAAGAGCTGGCGCTGAAGTTGAAGTTAAATGGGCAACCCTTCCGGTTGCAGCCTGGAGATCCAGGCTCATCGGCTGGTGACTTTTTAGTCACCAGCCTTTTTGAGCTGTAAGGCACAGTAGCGTTTCACACTGTTTGACTACTGCTGTGCCTTCGATGCTTGTTTTTATCGACAACTTAATATACTGCGACAGGACGCCGTACTGTGTAAATCGCAATGAAATGGTTTAAGCGTGATAGCAACAGGCATTGCGGAAGTGTTCCATTTTCCGGTCAACAAAATGGTGTTGCACAAAGTGTCCGCTCAATGACAGTGGGTCACTTATCAGCGAGCTGAGGAACCCTATGGTTTACTCTTATACCGAGAAAAAACGTATTCGTAAGGATTTGGTAAACGACACCAGGTATGGATATGCCTTATTTGTTTCTATTCAGCTGGACTCGTTCCAGCAGTTTATCGAGCCCGATCCGGAAGGGGGGTACGTCTAGAGGCTGCTTTCCGTTCCGTTTCCCGATCAGAGTTATCCGGTAATGGCGAGCTTCAGTACGTCAGCTACCACCTTGGCGAGCCGGTGATTGACGTCAGGAATGCCAGATTCGTGGAGTGACCTACTGGCGCCGTTTCGCGTTAAGCTTCGTATGGTGCTGTATGACCGCGAAGCAGCGGCCGGCAGCGTAAAGACATTAAGGAACAAGAAGTATACATCGGCGAGATTCCGCTCATGACAGACACTCGGTACCTTTGTTATTAACGGTACTGAACGTGTTATCGTCTCCCAGCTGCACCGTAGTCCGGGCGTCTTCTTTGACTACGACAAAGGTAAAACCCACTCATCGGGTAAAGTGCTGTATAACGCGCGGGTTATCCTTACCGTGGTTCCTGGCTGGATTCGAGTTCGATGCGAAAGGACAACCTCGTTCTTCCGTATCGACCGTCGTCGTAAACTCCCTGCGCCATCATTCTGCGCGCCCTGGACTTCAGCTCCGAGCAAAATCCTCGACCTTCTTTGAGAAGGTTATCTTTGAGGTCCGGGATGACAAGTTGCTGATGGATTTGGCGCCCGAGCGCCTGCGTGGTGAAGACGCGACTTTGACATCCCCGCTAACGGTGCAGTGGTCGTTGAAAAAGGTCGTCGTGTCACTGCGCGTCACATTCGCCAGCTGGAAAAAAGACGACATCAACCTGATCGAGGTGCCGGTGGAGTACATCGCTGGTAAAGTGGTTGCTAGCCAAGATTATACTGATGAGTCTACCGGCGAGCGGGTCTCAGCTGCGAACCAGGCGCTGAGCCTGGATCGGTTGGCACCTGTCCCAGTCTGGTCACAAGCATTTCGAAAGGCTGTTCACCAACGATCTGGATCACGGCCCATATATGTCTGAGAGATCCTGCGTGTGACCCAGCTAACGACCGTGTGGAAGCCCTGGTCGAAATCTATCGCTTGATGCGTCCTGGCGAGCCGCCACTGGTGAAGCGGCGGAGCAGCCTGTTCGAGAACCTGTTCTTCTCCGCCGACCGTTACGACCTGTCTAGGTAGGTGGTGTGAAGTTCAACCGTTCTCTGCTGCGCGAAGAAATCGAAGGTTCCGGTATCCTGAGCAAAGACGACATCATTGATGTTATGAAAAAGCTCATCGATATCCGTAACGGTAAAGGCGAAGTGATGATATCGACCACCTCGGCAACCGTCGTATTCGTACCGTTGGCGAAATGGCGGAGAACCAGTTCCGCGTTGGCCTGGTACGTGTAGAGCGTGCGGTGAAAGAGCGTCTGTCTACTGGGCGATCTGGATCCCCTGATGCCTCAGGATCTGATCAACGCCAAGCCGATTTCCGCCGCGGTGAAAGAGTTCTTCGGTTCCAGCCAGCTGTCCCAGTTCATCGACCAGAACAACCCGCTGTCTGGGTTACCCCGCAAACGTCGTATCTCCGCCTCGGCCCTGGCGGTCTGACCGTGAGCGTGCCGGTTTCGAAGTTCGAGACGTACACCCGACTCACTACGGTCGCGTCTGTCCCATCGAGCCGCTGAAGGTCCGAACATCGGTCTGATCAACTCTCTGTCCGTGTACGCACAGACTAACGAATACGGCTTCCTTGAGACTCCGTATCGTAAAGTGACCGACGGTGTTGTAACTGACGAAATTCACTACCTGTCTGCTATCGAAGAAGGCAACTACGTTATAGCCAGGCGAACTCCAACCTGGATAGAAGGCCACTAGTAAAGACCTGGTAACTGCCGTCGCGAAGGCGAATCCAGCTTGTTCAGCCGTGACCAGGTTGACTACATGGACGTGTCCACCAGCAGGTGGTATCCGTCGGTGCGTCCCTGATCCCATTCCTGGAACACGATGACGCCAACCGTGCATTGATGGGTCGAACATGCAACGTCAGGCCGTTCCGACTCTGCGTGCTGATAAGCCGCTGGTTGGTATGGTTCTGGACGTCCCTGTTGCCGTTGACTGCGGTGCATTGCGGTAGCTAAACGTGGTGGTATTTGGGGTACGTCGATGCTTTCCGTATCGTTATCAAGAAAGTTAACGAAGACGAGATGTATCCGGGTGAAGCAGGTCTCGGCATCTACAACCTGACACAAATACACCGTTCTAACCAGAACACCTGTATCAACCAGATGCCGTGTGTCTTTCTGGGTCGCTAAGGGTTGAACGTGGCGACGTGCTGGCAGACGGTCCGTCCACCGACCTCGGTGAACTGGCACTGGCTGGGGAACATGCGCGTAGCGTTCATGCCGTGGAATGGTTACATACCGAACACCCCATCCTGGTCTGCAGCGTGTTGTTCAGGAAAGCGTTTCACCACCATCCACATTCAGGAACTGGCGTGTGTGTCCCGTGACACCGAGCTGGGGCCAGGAGATCACCGCTGACATCTCCGAACGTCAGTGAAGCTGCGCTCCAAACTGGATGAATCCAGTTATAGTTTATATTGGTGCGGAAGTGACCGGTGGCGACATCTGGTTGGTCAGGTTACGCCGAAAGGTGAAACTCAGCTGACCCCAGAAGAAAAACTGCTGCGTGCGATCATGCGAAGAAAGCCTTCTGACGTTGGAGAGCTTCTTCTGCGCGTACCAAACGGTGTATCCGGTACGGTTATCAAGCGTCGGTCTTTACTCGCGATGGCGTAGAAAAAGACAAACGTGCGCTGGAAATAGAAGAAATGCAGCTCAAACGGGCGAAGAAAGACCTGTCTGGAAGAAAACTGCAAATCCTGAAGCGGGTCTGTTCGGCCGTTATCCGTGCTGTGCTGGTGACCGGTGGCGTTGAGAGCTGAGAAGCTCGACAAACTGCCGCGCGATCGCTGGCTGGAGCTGGGCCTGACCGACGAAGAAACAAATCAGCTGGAACAGCTGGCTGGCGGTTTGACGAACTGAAACACGAGTTGAGAAGAAACTTCGAAGCGAAACGCCGCAAAATCACCGGGCGACAATCTGGCACCGGGCGTGCTAAGATCCCTAAGGTCTATCTGACGGTTAAAACCCCGTATCCAGCCTGGTGACGGGGTGAGGTCGTCACGGTAACAAGGGTGTAATTGCTAAGATCAACCCGAATAGAAGATATGCCTTACGATGAAAACGGTACACCGGTAGACATCGTACTGAACCAGCTGGGCGTACCGTCTCGTATGAACATCAGTCAGATCCTTCAAACCCACCTCGGACCTGGTCGAAAGGTATCGGCGAGACAGAATCAACGCCATGCTTGAACAGCAGCAAGAGAGTCGCAAACTGCGCGAATTCATCCAGCGTGCGTACAATCTGGGCGCTGACGTTGGTCAGGAAGACCGACCTGGATTCCTTGAGCGATGAAGAAGTTATGCGTCTGGCTGAAACCTGCGCAAAGGTATGCCAATCGCAACGCCGGTGCTCGACAGTGCGAAAGAAGTGGAAATTAAAGAGCTGCTAAACTGGGTGATCTGCCAACTTCCGGTCAATCCATCTGTTCGATGGTCGTACTGGTGACAGTAGAGCGTCCGGTAACCGTTGGTTGCATGTACATGCTGAAACTGAACCACCTGGTCGACGATAAGATGCACGCGCGTCTACCGGTTCTTAGCCTGGTACTCGGCAACCGCTGGGTGGTAAGGCAAGTTGGGTGGTCAGGTTCGGGGAGATGGAAGTGCGGGCACTGGAAGCATACGGTCCAGCCCTTCACGCTGCAGGAGATGTTCACCGTTAAGTCGGATGACGTTAACGGCCGTGCGAAGATGTATAAAAACATCGTCGATAGCAACCATCAGATGACCGGGCATGCCGGAATCCTTCAACGTATTGTTGAAAGAATCCGTTCGCTGGGTATCAACATCGAACTGGAAGCGGTAAATTCTCGCTAACCGGTCACTGCTGTGGGGTGAACCCGGCACCGGATAGGGCTAACTCCGGCGGAGCCATCCGTGAAAGATTAATTAAAGGTTCTGAAAGCGCAGACCAAGACCGAAGAGTTGATGCAATCGAAAGTTCTGGCTTCACCAGACGTGAATCGTTGATGGTCATTGGGTGAAGTGAAAAGGCCGGAAACCGCACCACGGTTCTTTCAAACCAGACGTGACAGCCTTGTGCGCGCGTCTTTGGGCCGGTAAAGGGCTACGAGCCTGTGCGGTACATGCAAACATCTAAAACACCGTGGCGTCATCTGTGAGAAGTGTGCGTTGAAGTCACCCGGACTAAAGTACGTCGTGAGCCATGGGCCACGTCAACTGCTTCTCCGACTGCACACATCTGGTTCCTGAAATCACTGCCGTCCCGTATGGTCTGCTGCTGGATATGCCTCTGCGTGTATGAGCGTGTTCTGTTGTTGAATCTTATGTGGTTGTCGAAGCGGGGTATTCCCACCTGAACGTGACGAGGATCCTGACTGAAAGCAATATCTGGACGCGCTGGAAGAGTTCGGTGACGAACTCGACGCGAAGGTGGGTGCGGAAGCGATAGGCAGTGCTGAAGAACCTGGATATGGAGCACGGTGGAACAGCTGCGTGAAGAGCTGAATGAACCAACTCCGAACCAAGCGTAAGAAGCTGACCAAGCGCATCAAACTGTAGAAGCGTTCGTTCAGTCTGGCAACGAACCAGAGTCGATGATCCTGATGGTTTCCTGTACTGCCACCGATCTCCGTCCCATGGTTCCCTGGAGGTGGTCGTTTCGCAACGTGTGACCTGAACAATCTGTATCGTCGCGTATAACCGTAACAACCGTCTGAAACGTCTTCTGGATCTGGCTGCGCGGACATCATCTTACGTGACGAAAAACGCCTGCTGCAGGAACGGTTACACCCTGCTTGATAACGGTCGTCGTGGTCGTGCAATCACCGGTTCTAGCAAGCGTCCTCTGAAGTCTTTGGCCGCATGATCAAAGGTAAACAGGGTCGTTTCCGTCAGAACCTATCGGTAAGCGTGTTGACTACTCCGGTCGTCGGTATTACCGTAGGTCCATACCTGCGTCTGCGTCGGTGGGGTCTACCGAAGAAAATGGCACTGAGCCTGTCAGAAACAACCATCTTTGGCAAGTTGGAACTCTGTGGTCTTGCTACCACCATTAAAGCGGCGAAGAAAATGGTTAGCGCGAAGAAGCTGTCGTTTGGGATATCCTGGACGAAGTTATCCGTGAACACCCGGTACTGCTGAACCGTGCACCGACTCTGCACGTCTGGGTATCCAGGCATTTGAACCGGTACTGATTGAAGGTAAAGCTATCCAGCTGCACCGCTGGTTTGTGCGGCATATAATGCCGACTTCGATGGTGACCAGATGGCTGTTCACGTACCGCTCACGCTGGAAGCCCAGCTGGAAGCGCGTGCGCTGATGATGTCTACCAACAACATCCTGTCCCGGCGAACGGCGAACCAATCATCGTTCCGTTCTCAGGACGTTGTGCTGGGTCTGTACTACATGACCCTGACTGTGTTAACGCCAAAGGCGAAGGCATGGTCCTGACTCACCAAAAAGAGCAACGTCTGTATCGCTCTGGTCTGGCTTTCTGCATGCGCGCGTTAAAGTGCGTATAGCCGAGTATGAAAAAGATGCTAACGGTGAATTGGTAGCGGAAAACCAGCCTGAAAGACACCAACTGTCGGCCGTGCCGTTGTATGATGATTGTTTTACCGAAAGGTCTGCCTTCTCCCATAGTAAGACCAGGCGCTGGGTAAAAACGCGATCTCCAAAATCCCTGAACACCTGCTACCGCATTCTCGGTCTGAAACCGACCGTTTTTGTTGCGAGCCGATCCTGTACACCGGCTTCGCCTATGCAGCGCGTTCTGGTGCATCTGTTGGCATGGATGACATGGTCATCCCGGAAAAGAAACCCGAAATCATCTCCCGAGGCAGAAGCAGAAAGTACTGAAATTCAGGAGCAGTTCCAGTATCGTATGGTAACTGCGGGCGACCTTAGACGAAGTTATCGATATCTGGGCTGCGGCGAACGATCGTGTGTCCGAAAGCGATGATGGATAACCTGCAAACTGAAACCGTGATTAACCGTGACAGTCAGAGAAGCAGGTTTCCTTCAACAGCATCTACATGATGGCCGACTCCGGTGCGCATCGTTATGCGGCACAGATTCGTCAGCTTCCTGGTATGCGTTGGTCTGATGGCGAAGCGATCGCTGCATCATCGAAACACCAGATCACAGGCGAACTTCCGTGAAGGTCTGAACGTACTCCGTCTTCGTCTCCACCCACGGTGCTCGTAAAGGTCTGGCGGAATACCGCACTGAAACTCCAAACTGCCGACCTGACTCGTCGTCTGGTTGACGTGGCGCAGGACCTGGTGGTTACCGAAGACGATTGTGGTACCCATGAAGGTGCTCATGATGACTCCGGTTATCGAAGGTGGTAATGTAAAATGCTGCGCGATCGCGTACTGGGTCGTGTAACTGCTCCCGACGTTTTGAAGCCGGGTACTGCTGATATCCTCGTTCCGCGCAACACGCTGCTGCACGAACAGTGGTGTGACCTGCTGGAAGGAACTCTGTCGACGCGGTTAAAGTCCGTTTCTGTGTATCTTGTTGACACCGACTTTGGTGTATGTGCACACTGCTACGGTCGTGAGCGCGCACGTGGCCACATCATCAACAAGGGTGAAGCAATCGGTGTTATCGCGGCACAGTCCATCGGTGAACCGGGTACACAGCTGACCATGCATCGTTCCACATGAGTAGTGCGGCGTCTCGTGCGGCTGCTGAATCCGGCGTCCAGTGAAAAACAAAGGTAGCATCAAGCTCAGCAACGTGAAGTCGGTTGTGAACTCCAGCGGTAAACTGGTTATCACTTCCCGTAATACTGAACTGAAACTGATCGACGAATTCGGTCGTACCAAAGAAAGCTACAAAGTACCTTACGAGTGCGGTGCTAGCGAAAGGCGATGGCGAACAGGTTGCTGGCGGCGAAACCGTTGCGAACTGGGACCGCCGCACCATGCCGGTTATCACCGGAGTCAAGCGGTTTTGTACGCTTTACTGACATAATCGACGGTCAACCATTCGTCAGACAGACGAATTGACCGGTCTGTCTTCGCTGGTGGTTCTGGATTCCGCAGAACGTACCGCAGGTGGTAAAGATCTGCGTCCGGCACTGAAAATCGTTGATGCTCAGGGTAACGACGTTCTGATCCCAGGTACCGATATGCCTGCGCAGTACTTCCTGCCGGGTAAAGCGATTGTTCAGCTGGAAGATGGCGTACAGATCAGCTCTGGTGACACCTTGGCGCGTATTCCGCAGGAATCCGGCGGTACCAAGGACATCACCGGTGGTCTGCCGCGCGTTGCGGACCTGTTCGAAGCTCGTCGTCCGAAAGAGCCGGCAATCCTGGCTGAAATCAGCGGTATCGTTTCCTTCGGTAAAGAAACCAAAGGTAAACGTCGTCTGGTTATCACCCCGGTAGACGGTAGCGATCCGTACGAAGAGATGATTCCGAAATGGCGTCAGCTCAACGTGTTCGAAGGTGAACGTGTAGAACGTGGTGACGTAATTTCCGACGGTCCGGAAGCGCCGCACGACATTCTGCGTCTGCGTGGTGTTCATGCTGTGACTCGTTACATCGTTAACGAAGTACAGGACGTATACCGTCTGCAGGGCGTAAAGATTAACGATAAACACATCGAAGTTATCGTTCGTCAGATGCTGCGTAAAGCTACCATCGTTAACGCGGGCAGCTCCGACTTCCTGGAAGGCGAACAGGTTGAATACTCTCGCGTCAAGATCGCAAACCGCGAACTGGAAGCGAACGGCAAAGTGGGTGCAACTTACTCCCGCGATCTGCTGGGTATCACCAAAGCGTCTCTGGCAACCGAGTCCTTCATCTCCGCGGCATCGTTCCAGGAGACCACTCGCGTGCTGACCGAAGCAGCCGTTGCGGGCAAACGCGACGAACTGCGCGGCCTGAAAGAGAACGTTATCGTGGGTCGTCTGATCCCGGCAGGTACCGGTTACGCGTACCACCAGGATCGTATGCGTCGCCGTGCTGCGGGTGAAGCTCCGGCTGCACCGCAGGTGACTGCAGAAGACGCATCTGCCAGCCTGGCAGAACTGCTGAACGCAGGTCTGGGCGGTTCTGATAACGAGTAATCGTTAATCCGCAAATAACGTAAAAACCCGCTTCGGCGGGTTTTTTTATGGGTGTTATTCAGAGGGCAAATTCTTCACGGAAAATATTAAGAAAGGCAGGGCGAAACGAGGAAGAAGCTTTTCGCCCTGGACAACATTCCTGCTGACGGCACTACCATAAAAAAACACAACGCTTTCAACAACCTTGCGTTTTTCATCTTCCGTAGCGGCTCGGAATAAATTTACGTTCTTACATTCCGTCTCATAGTCTTTGCGAGGCGCGTCCCAGATAGCTGTCCCAGTCTTTCCATACCGGCTGCAAACCCTGAGCGGTTAACACGGCAGCAACCGCTTCCGGTCTGCGATCGTCGTGCGGTGAGAACTGTTCCAACTCGGGGTGATTATCGGCATAGCCACCTGGCTGCGTTTTCGAGAAGGCGCTGACGTTATTGATCGCCAGCGGAATAACGCGATCGCGAAACCACGGTGATTCCCGCGTGGAGAGTGACAGTTCAATCTCCGGTGCAAGCAGTCGGAAGGCGCAGATGGTTTGCACTAACTGGCGTTCATCCATAATCGACGCAGGCTCAATGCCGCCAGTACACGGGCGCAGGCGCGGAAAGGAGACAGAGTAACGGCTTTGCCAGTAATGCTGTTGCAGCCATAGCAAATGTTCGGCAACCATATAGCAGTCAACGCGCCAGTTGTCGGAAAGGCCAATTAGCGCGCCGAGGCCTATCTTATCAATCCCCGCACGCCCCAGCCGATCCGGCGTTTCCAGCCGCCAGAAGAAGTCCTGTTTTTTGCCTTTCAAATGATGGCGGGTATAAGTCGCCTCGTGATATGTCTCCTGATAAACCATCACCCCATCCAGACCAAGTTGCTTTAACTCGGCGTATTCCGTCTCCGCCAGCGGTTGCACTTCCATTTGTAGTGAAGAGAACTGTTCACGCAGGGCGGGGAGATGACGACGAAAGTAATCCATCCCCACTTTCGCCTGATGTTCACCAGTGACTAATAGCAGATGTTCAAAGCCCATCTCCCGTATAGCGGCGCTTTCCCTGGCAATATCCGCTTCATCCAGCGTTTTGCGCTTGATGCGATTACTCATGGAAAATCCGCAGTACGTGCAGTCGTTAGCGCAAAGATTGGAAAGATAAAGCGGGACGTAGAAACTAACTGTGTTGCCAAATCGCTGACGGGTCAGACGCTGCGCCTGTTGGGCCAGTTGTTCCAGATAGCCACTGGCGGCAGGCGATAACAGCGCCATCATGTCGTCGCGGGTGAGTTGCGAGGCATTTAGCGCCCGCTCTACGTCAGCAGCCGTTTTGCCGTTGATACGCAGGCGGATGTCGTCCCAGTCCAGTTGTCGCCAGCGATTGCTGAAGGTTTTCATGCCGATGCCTCCAGAAATCCGGTCAGCGGGCTGGTGGCATGAGCAAAATAACTGCGGCTGCCCGGTCCGGACTGACGTGCCAGCAGGCCTACTTCTACCGCCAGACGAAATGCCTTCGCCATGTTGACGGGATCGTCCGCGACGGCAATCGCCGTATTCACTAACACCGCGTCGGCCCCCATTTCCAGCGCCTGCGTGGCATGGCTGGGAACGCCGATGCCAGCATCGACAACCACCGGAACTGTGGCCTGCTGGATAATAATCTCCAGCATGGCACGGGTTTCCAGTCCCTGATTCGAGCCAATCGGCGCGCCGAGCGGCATCACCGCTGCACAGCCGACTTCTTCCAGACGTTTACACAATACCGGATCGGCCCCGCAGTAAGGCAGCACGACAAATCCCTGTTGTACCAGCGTTTCGGCGGCTTTCAGGGTTTCGATGGGATCGGGCAACAGCCAGCGGGCGTCAGGGTGAATCTCCAATTTTAGCCAGTTTGTGCCTAACGCTTCACGTGCCAGATGGGCGGCGAAAATGGCTTCTTCCGCTGTTTTCGCCCCGGAAGTATTCGGCAGCAGGGCCACACCCGCCGCGATAAGCGGTTCGAGGATAGCGTCGTTGTGCTGGCGCAAGTCGACACGTTTCATCGCCAGTGTCACCAGCTGGCTGCCGGAAGCGCGGATCGCCTCCACCATCAGTTGTGAAGAAGCGAATTTCCCTGTGCCGGTAAACAGATGTGAATCAAACGTTTTGTCCGCAATACGTAACATCTCAACCCCCTGCAATAACCTGAAAAAGCAGGATCTGGTCGCCATCCTGCACGATATGTTGCGTCCACTGCTCACGCGGGACGATTTGCTGATTAATCGCCAGAGCCGCGCCCGCTTGTCGTTGGTCGAGTTGCTCCAGTAGTTCGTGAACAGTTTGCCCGGCGGCGCACTGCATCGGTTGATCGTTAAACAGGATCTGCATTGCTTCCTCCGCATACCGGGCAACCACTGGCGCGGCGCAACGCCAGGCTGCGCCACTGGCTCGACTTACCGTCGAACAGTCGGAGTTCTCCCGCAGGCGTCTCTATACCGCTTAATAACTTAATGGCTTCCAGTGCCTGCAAAGTGCCCATCACCCCGACCACCGGGCCAACCACGCCCGCCGTGCGGCAGTTGCGTTCTGGCTGCTGGTTATCTGGCCACAGGCAGCGGTAACACCCCTGCTCCCAGGGCGGTGTCAGTACCATCAACTGACCGCCAAATCCGACCGCGCTGGCGGTGATAAGCGGCGTGTTGAGTGCCACGCAGGCGGCATTAATCTCCTGGCGAGTCGCCATATTGTCGGTACAGTCGAGCACCACATCGGCTTGTGCAACCGCATCTTTCAACGCCTCACCCGTTAACCGTTGTTGTAATGCTGTCAGTTGAATGTCGGGATTCAACTGTGTCAGTCGCTGTTGGCTGACCTGCGATTTCGGGCTGTTGATATCTTCAGTGGTAAAGAGGATTTGTCGTTGCAGATTGCTTAAATGCACATCGTCGTCATCTGCCAGTACCAGCGTCCCGACGCCAGCCCCTGCCAGGTATAGCGCAGCAGGTGTACCCAGCCCGCCAAGACCAATAATCAGCACCTGGCTGTCGAGCAGTTTTTGCTGCCCGTCAAGAGCGATATCGTCGAGCAGAATTTGGCGGCTATAACGCATAAAGTCACGGTCATTCATCGCCAACTCCTGCAATTTCCAGCAACTGTGCCGTTGCCAAACGCCAGTCTGCGGCTTGAGTAATGGCGCTGACGACGGCGATACTGCCGACACCCGTTGCTATCACCGCAGGCGCGCGTGCCAGACTGATACCGCCAATCGCCACGGTGGGATAATCCGCCAGGCGCTCAACATGCCGTGCCAACTGTTCCAGCCCCTGCGGTGCAGAAGGCATCTGTTTGGTTTGCGTCGGGAACACATGTCCCAGCGCGATATAAGAGGGGCGTGCTGCCAGCGCGACGTCGATTTCCATATCGTCATGTGTCGAAACGCCCAGCCGCAGGCCTGCCGCGCGGATGGCATTGAGATCGGTGGCTTGCAAATCTTCCTGCCCCAAATGGACGCCATACGCCTGATGCTTGATCGCGAGCCGCCAGTAATCGTTGATAAACAATCGCGCGTTATAGCGGCGGCCCAGCGCAATTGCCGCCACGACATCGGCTTCCACCTCTTCATCGCGCCGATCTTTGATGCGTAGCTGGAGAGTACGTACGCCTGCATCCAACAGACGTTCGATCCACTGTACGCTGTCCACCACCGGGTACAGTCCTAAACGAAAAGGTACAGGAGGAAAATCAGGCTGATACATCACGCTTCCTCCTTATGCAGGTAGATTTCTCCGCCTCTGGCACGGAAGTTCTCCGACATATCCGCCATTCCCACTTCAATGGTTTGCGCGGCGGCGTAATCGCGTACTTCCTGGCTGATTTTCATCGAGCAGAATTTTGGCCCACACATGGAGCAAAAATGGGCGACTTTGCCGGACTCTTGGGGCAGGGTTTCATCGTGATAAGCGCGGGCGGTAAACGGGTCGAGGGCCAGATTAAACTGGTCTTCCCAGCGAAATTCGAAGCGGGCTTTCGACATGGCGTTATCGCGAATTTGCGCGCCCGGATGCCCTTTTGCCAGGTCAGCAGCGTGGGCGGCAATCTTATAAGTGATAAGCCCCTGCTTAACATCTTCTTTATTGGGCAGACCCAGATGCTCTTTTGGCGTTACGTAACAGAGCATCGCGCAGCCAAACCAGCCAATCATCGCCGCACCAATCCCCGACGTGAAGTGGTCATAGCCCGGTGCAATATCGGTAGTTAGCGGCCCCAGAGTGTAAAACGGCGCTTCGTGGCAGTGCTCTAACTCCTCGGTCATATTGCGGCGGATCATCTGCATCGGCACATGGCCTGGGCCTTCAATCATCACCTGTACGTCATATTCCCAGGCGATTTTGGTCAGTTCGCCCAGCGTATGCAATTCGGCAAACTGCGCTTCATCGTTGGCGTCCTGAATAGAACCGGGGCGCAGACCGTCGCCCAGCGACAGCGAAACGTCATAAGCGGCACAGATTTCACAAATTTCGCGGAAGTGTTGATAGAGGAAATTTTCCTGATGATGGGAGAGGCACCATTTCGCCATAATCGAACCGCCGCGAGAGACGATACCGGTCAGGCGTTTCGCGGTCATCGGCACATAGCGCAGCAGTACGCCCGCATGGATAGTGAAGTAATCCACACCTTGCTCGGCCTGTTCCAGCAGCGTGTCGCGGAACGCTTCCCAGGTAAGATCTTCGGCGATCCCGTTAACCTTCTCCAGCGCCTGGTAGATCGGCACTGTACCGATCGGCACCGGACTGTTACGCAAAATCCACTCGCGGGTTTCGTGAATATAGCGACCGGTGGAGAGATCCATCACCGTATCCGCTCCCCAGCGCGTGGACCATACCAGCTTTTCCACTTCTTCTTCGATGGAAGAGGTGACCGCCGAGTTGCCGATATTGGCGTTAACTTTTACCAGGAAGTTACGGCCAATAATCATCGGCTCCGATTCCGGATGATTAATGTTGGCCGGGATAATCGCACGTCCGGCAGCAACTTCATCACGGACAAATTCCGCAGTGATATTTTCCGGCAGATGTGCGCCAAAGCTCATTCCCGGATGCTGGTGGCGTAAAACCTCGCTACGGATGCGCTCGCGGCCCATATTCTCGCGGATGGCGATGAATTCCATTTCCGGCGTGATGATGCCCTGGCGGGCGTAGTGCAGTTGGGTGACACGGCGTCCTGTTTTGGCGCGTTTTGGCGTTAATAAGCCGCTAAAACGTAGCTCGTCGAGACCATCATCTGCCAGCCGCGTTCTGGTGTAATCGGAACTGCGCACGGTAAGTTCTTCGGTATCGGCGCGCGCATCGATCCACGGCTGGCGTAGTTTTGCCAGCCCTTGCTGCACGTTAATGGCGATCTGCGGATCACCATACGGGCCGGAGGTGTCGTAGACCGGAATCGCTTCGTTTTCTTCGTACTGCGGCTGTTCTTTGCTGGCGCCAATTTCACGTCGGGCTAAGCTGAATATAGCGCATCGGCGCGCGCACGCCGGGTTATGTGCCAGTGATATAAATGCGTTTTAGAGTTGGGAAAGGCGGTGCCTTCAGGGTGTCGATCTGGATGCGGGCCTGGGCGCGCTGTCCGCGAGCAGGTATAACTGTGTCCCCGACATAGCTCATTCCAAAAAGTTAAGGACGTGGCTTGTCAGACGACGGATGAAGCAAGAGACAATCGCCGCAAAGGCGATGCGATAGCAGATTAACTCTTGTTCCCTTGGCAGGTATAGCCTAATCCATTGTCACAATCCCGATCAACAGTTCTCAGCCAGTTCAGGCACTACCGACAAATTAGCCCCCACAAACGGGGCGTTGAATGTGCGGTACCGCGTAAGCGGCGCAGGAGACTGCAAGCAGATGTTCGAGCGCGGGCGGCGTCAAGCACCAGCAGGATGACTTATCTTCCAGCACAAAGCGCGCTTTTTCCAGCGCCTCGCCGATGTCAGATAAAACCTGTTGAAACTCGAGGTAATTATCATGATCGATGGCGGTTTTTCAGGCTGGAATCGTCGTAATCCATAATCTTGTGGGTCTGGCTTCGTTGCGGCCAAATCTTCGCCGGCGCGCGCGAGTTGCCCGTTGCCTTCCAGGCTTATCGAAGATGCGCTCATAAATACTGAAATGTCCGGCAGACAAGTAATCGACCAGGCTCTGACAAAAATCATCAAGGGCTTTTTGGTTTAGCCTCATGTCCGTTCTTTGCGCGGCTTAATGCCAACCAGATTGTTGGTGGGACCGAGCAGATGCTTACGTACATGTAGCCAGGCGATCGACCGGTTTGCTTCCTCTGACGCGCTCCGTAGGTTATGGAGCTGGTTAAGCATGATTGACTCCGCAAGTTTGTATTGGAAAGCTGCTCGTGAGAAATGTAAAAACCATGTTAAACATGCCAGTGATGCAAAGGTAGTGCAAGAGCTATGGATCGTCTAATTGAAAAATTAGATCACGGGCTGGTGAGTAGTCAGCCATGAACAAAAATTATGGTTGCGAAAGGGAGACTGCCATATGGCGAAGCGGCAAATTTGGATCTTGTGGGTGAGCGCGCACTACAAATCGGCAAATGGCGGGGGAACCTGTATCGTTAGTACAACAGCAGCAGCGTCACGATGTGGTCGGTGCGTACGGTCATTAATCTCGATGTTGGCTGTTTCAACTTGGCCGGACGAGGCGTACAACTGGCGGAGTTTTACCAATAGCATGAACCTGGTTTCTGCGGGCATGAAATGTATCCGAGCAAAACCGAATGGGCGATGCTGTGCAGCCATTGCCGTGAGCATTAAGCCGCAAGATACGTCTGCATTATTCTTGCCATCCGTCGCGATGATTCGATCCTCCTTCGCCCAGCATACCCGCCATCGTAACAGTGTGATCCGGTACTTGCCGGATTCGTCGAAGTGGGCAAAGGTTCGAGCAGGCGGTCGCGCGGGAAGTGATGGAAGAAGCGGAGTAAAGTTTAAAAACTTGGTTATCTGACTTTGCAGGCCGTGGCCGTCTCCTCGTCTTTAATGACCGCGTTTATGGCGGAATATGACAGCGGCGACATCGTGATCGACCCGAAAGAATTGCTTAGAGGCGAACTGGTATCGCTATAACGATCTGCCGTTACTTCCCGCCGCCCGGCACGAGTAGCGCGCCGTCTGATAGAAGATACTGTGGCGAGGTGTCGGGCAGAGGTCTAGAGTGATGATACACTGACCGCCTGACGCACTAAGGAACAGCCAAAATGACCGAACTTAAAAACAATCGTTATCTGCGGGCGCTGCTGCGCCAGCCCGTTGATGTCACTCCAGGTATGGATGATGCGCCAGGCGGGTCGCTATCTACCGGAATATAAAGCCACGCGCGCCCAGGCGGGCGATTTTATGTCGCTGTGCAAAAACGCCGAGCTGGCGTGCGAAGTGACTTTGCAACCGCTGCGTTGCTACCCGCTGGATGCGGCGATCCTCTTTCCGATATCCTCGCCGTGCCGGACGCGATGGGGTTAGGGCTTTATTTTGAAGCCGGAGAAGGTCCACGTCTTGCCTCGCCAGTCACCTGCAAAGCCGACGTCGATCAACTGCCAATTCCGGACCCGGAAGATGAGCTGGGTTACGTGATGAACGCGGTGCGTACCATTCGTCGCGAACTGAAAG
The DNA here is from genome assembly GCA_048288465.1 of Shigella flexneri. Lineage (GTDB taxonomy): Bacteria > Pseudomonadota > Gammaproteobacteria > Enterobacterales > Enterobacteriaceae > Enterobacter > Enterobacter flexneri_B. Next base: position 4,104,577 of record CP182556.1, read on the forward strand.
GCGAAGTGCCGCTGATTGGTTTTTCCGGCAGCCCGTGGACGCTGGCGACCTACATGGTGGAAGGCGGCAGCAGCAAAGCGTTCACCGTGATCAAAAAAATGATGTATGCCGATCCGCAGGCGCTGCACGCTCTACTCGATAAACTGGCAAAAGCGCCACTTTGTATCTGAATGCGCGGTTAAAGCCGGTGCTCAGGCAGTGATGATTTTCGACCACCTGGGGCGGTGTGCTTACCGGGCACGATTATCAACAGTTCTCGCTCTATTACATGCATAAAATTGTTGATGGTTTACTGCGTGAAAACGACGGTCGCCGCGTACCGGTCACGCTGTTTACCAAAGGCGGCGGACAGTGGCTGGAAGCGATGGCAGGAACCGGTTGCGATGCGTTGGGCCTCGACTGGACAACGGATATCGCCGATGCGCGCCGCCGTGTGGGCGATGAAGTCGCGTTGCAGGGTAATATGGATCCGTCGATGCTGTACGCGCCGCCTGCCGCATTGAAGAAGAAGTAGCGACTATACTTGCAGGTTTCGGTCACGGCGAAGGTCATGTCTTTAACCTTGGTCACGGCATTCATCAGGATGTGCCGCCAGAACATGCTGGCGTGTTCGTGGAGGCAGTGCATCGACTGTCTGAACAATATCACCGCTAAGGAGTGATTATGGATCTCGCGTCATTACGCGCTCAACAAATCGAACTGGCTTCTTCTGTGATCCGCGAGGATCGACTCGATAAAGTCCACCGGATCTGATACGCCGAGCCGATGTCGGGTTTGAGCAGGCGGAGAAGTGGCGCGAGCGGCGATGGTGCTGCTGGAATATCCTCGCTTGAGCTGGTGGAGTATGGAGTTGCCGCATCGCCACCACCATGCCTTACATTCCAGGTTTTCTTTCCTTCCGCGAATATCCTGCGCTGCTGGCGGCGTGGGAGATGCTGTCGCAAAAGCCGGATTTAGTGTTTGTCGATGGTCATGGGATCTCGCATCCTCGCCGTCTTGGCGTCGCCAGCCATTTTGGCTTATTGGTGGATATGCCGACCATTGGCGTGGCGAAAAACGGCTCTGCGGTGAATTCGAACCGCTCTCCAGCGAACGGGCGCGCTGGCCCCACTGATGGATAAAGGCGAGCGGCTGGCCGGGTCTGGCGCAGCAAAGCGCGCTGTGACCCGTTGTTTATCGCTACCGGCCATCGGGTCAGCGTGGACAGTGCGCTGGCGTCGGTACAACGCTGCGTGAAAGGCTATCGTCTGCCGGAGCCAACGCGCTGGGCGGACGCGGTGGCCTCGGAACGTCCGGCGTTAGTGCACTATACAGCGAATCGGCCTATTCGGTGGGACTGCGGGATATTTCCGTATTTGGAGAACTCAACATGTTACAAACCCAATTCGTCTGCGTCTGGAGCACCTGGAAAGCTGGCGGCATGTCGCTTTCATGGCTTTCTTATGCGAACGCATGTACCCGATTACGCCATGTTCTGCCAGCAAAACGGTTTTGGTGATGGGCAAATTGTACCATCACATCTCAAATCTCGTCTGGGAAACGCTGACCGTTTAAGACGCAAAAGTGATTTTCGACAGCCAACTGGAGAAATTTGAAGGAGCGATTCCTCCAGCCGACGATTTCGATCTCTACAGCGTTTATCCGGCAATCGATGCATGCGTGGCGTTAGTGAACTGGTCCATTCGCGTTTGAGTGGTGAAACGCTCGAACACGCGGTGGAAGTGGTAAGACCTCCATCACGACCGTACGATGCTGGAAATGACTCAGGCTGGTCACGAAATGAGCGATGAAGGCTTAAAGAAAAACCCAGCTGTGAGCAAGAATGGGACATTGGGTGGGAAATATTCCGACTTTTAGCTGAGTGCGAAGAACGCGATATCGAGCTGATAAAGGGCCTCAGGGCCGACCTGCGTGAGGCGGGTGAGAGCAATATTGGTATAATTTTTCAGCGATCGACCAGAAAACGTGATTTAACGCCTGATTTGTGGTCACTGGAGTCTTCCCTTCGCCCCCCGTCTGGTCTACGTTTGGGAGACGGGGAAAAGTGGCTATCGGTACGTGTGTGCGGAGAGTGCATTATTCTGGCATTTCCGTCGCACTCGATGCTAGCAAGCGATAAACACATTGTAAGGATAACTTATGGACAAGATTCAACTGATTGATGTAATTGCAGAGAAAGCGGAACTGTCCAAAACCCGGGCTAAAGCTGCTCTGGAGTCCACTCTGGCTGCAATTACTCAGTCTCTGAAAGAAGGCGATGCTGTACCTGGTGGTTACGGTACCTTCAAAGTGAACCACCGCGCTGAGCGTACTGGCCGCAACCGCAGCCGGTAAAGAAATAAAAATTGCCGCAGCTAACGTCCGGCATTACCACTGGCAAGGCACTGAAAGACACAGGCGGTGAGATTACGTGGCGGTGAACAGTTTTAACGAAGGGGTGGTCTCACCCCTTTGTCTTTCTGGCGTGATCATTGATGCTGGCAGGTGCGCTGTTTCTCACTGCCTGTAGCCACGACTCTTCACTTCCTCCCTTACCGCCAGTGGATTTGCTGAAGAGCAGGGCGCGGGTACGCATCTGGCAAAAGACAGCGGCGATAATGTGCATCTGCTTGCCGTGTTAGCCCGTGGCGCAGTGGCGATACCGCGACGCCGGAGAGTATCGCTGGCAGGGCGATGACGCACGCTCCTGGATATCAATGTTTCAGCAAACCGCCGGTGAATATCGCGCGCGTTTCGACGATCGCGGTGATGTGAGCTTTATGCAACGTGAATCCGATGGGGAAAAGCGGCAGCTTTCTAACGACCAAATCATTTATACCGTTATCGTGCTGATCGAATCCGCAGATTGGCGATGCCTTACGTTAGGGGAGATCGTGCTGCGCCAGGGGCGCTGGCATGCGATGGAACAACCGTGACCACCTGCGAAGGGCAAACCGTCAACCTGATTAATTCGCAGGCGATAGCGCCCGTATCAGAGCGCCGCCAGACCCGCTCTTCTGTTGATGTCAGCGTGGCATGGCTGGAAGCGCCGAAGGTCGCGATTGCTGGGTGGCAAACTCTGATTTCTGTCGCTGGCAACCCGACGAGAAAACGTTCTGATTTACCAGTCGCCCATACCCATATGACCGCCACCACCGCAGCCGCCGTACCCACCCGTCCGGTCCGCGCGGAATACCCGCTTCGGCCATCGCAATACTCGTTTCACCCGTAACTCATCTAACGACTGACACAAATTCTCCATCTCTTTGGCGTCCGCGTTAATTTTCTCTATCCGTGGGTTCGCGGCTAACAGGGCATTGTATTCATAACGCTTCGTCACCAGTTGCTGTTGCAGTGCGCTGCTTTGAGCGTAAAAGTCATTATCGATTTTGTCCCACGCTGTCTGTTCTCGCTGGTCGAAGGCAGGCATTTTTGCTGCCACATACCGTGTCCGCCCGTGGCGAAATGCAGATGTCGAGCCCATCGCCATTGCTGAAAGCGCCGTCGTTACAGGGGCAATTTTCGTGTTCCGTTTCATGGTTAATCCTCCGATGGTTGTCTTTACTAGGGGTATTACATCCTCCGTGCCAACGATGAAACGCTGATATGACGGGTAATCTGGCATGATAGGACAAAAATGACTCACCTGCTGCGGGTAGCATAATTTTATTCATTGAAACTTAAGCCTTTGTGTTACAGCGCAGGGTAAGCGCTGATAAAGATTGGCATGATTTCTGCTGTCAGAAAGGGATCAGCAGGCAAAGAAGAAGATGCGTTTTATGCAACGTTCTAAAGGGCCTTAGCTCTTTGAGTGACGCGCGGAATCCTCCCCGTGGTCATTGTTGGGCTGGTGGGGCTGTCTCCGGTGACGATGATGCGCGATTATGGGCGCGACTGCCGCCGCCAGACAAACGCTGCTGGAAAAAGGCAGTATTTACTTATTCGCGCTCTTGAATCCGGCTGGCGCGTCGGCATGGGGATGCGCATGCGTCATGCGCAGCAGCAGGCCTTCTCGAAGGAATATGGCCGGGCAGCCTGGAGTACGTTGGTTTGCGGTCACGGATGAACAAGGAACGATCGTAATCATAGCAACCCGGCCGTGGTGGGAAAACAGCTTTATTCCCCGCAGGAAATGCAGCAGTTACATCCGGGAGATGAAGAAGCGTGGCGGCGGATCGATAGCGCAGACGGCGAGCCTGTTTCTGGAAATTTATCGCCAGTTTCAACCGATGTTTGCTGCTGGAATGCACGGATGCGCCATATGCAGCAGTATGCCACGACACCACAAGCAATTTTCATCGCTTTAGACACCAGTAATATTTATAATACCGAAGATCATGACGAAGAGAACGCCCTGATTATCCTCTTGGCCCTGGCGACGGTCTTGCTGGCAAGCGTGTTGTGTCGTTCTTCTGGTATCGCCGCTATCTGCACTAGCGCCACTGTACAGGGATTGAATGAAGACGCAAAGAGAAGACTGGTGGCACTGGGCATCTTGCAGCAGGCGTTGCCCACGAAATCCGTAATCCACTTTCCTCAATTAAAGGGCTGGCGAAATACTTTGCCGAACGCGCGCCAGCAGGGGGAGAAGCGCATCAATTGGCAGGTGTGATGGCAAAAAACCCGAGCCGTTGAACCATAATCGCTGGGTTTGCTGGAACTGGTTCAGCCAACGCATCTGGCTTTGCAGGCGGTCAATATCAACACGCTGATTAACCACTCATTACAGCTGGTAAGCCAGGATGCGAACGGCCGGGAAATCCAGTTACGCTTTACCGCCAACGACACATTACCGGGTAATTGGGGCCGACCCAGACGGGCTGACTCAGGTCCTGTTGAATCTCTATCTCAATGCTATTGGGCGATTGGTCAGCATGGTGTGATTAGCGTGACGGCCAGCGAAAGCGGCGCGGGCGTGGAATGACCTTTACCGACAGCGGTAAGGGAATTGCGGCAGGTCAGCTTGAAGCCATCTTCACTCCGTAAGGCCAAAGCCGAAGGCACCGGATTGGGGCTGGCGGTGGTGACGATCCTGTAAACAACGCGGTCGTAAGATCAGGTCGCGAGCCAGGAGGGCAGAGGCCCAACCATCACCCTCTGTCTTTGCTGGGTCAATATTACGCGTAAGGACCCACAAGGATGACGCACGATAATATCAGATATTCTGGTGGTGGATGATGACATTAGCCACTGCGCTATTTGCAGGCTTGTAGGGCTGGGGCTATAACGTCGCGCTGGCGAACAGCGGGCGACAGGCGCTGGAGCAGGTGCGGGAACAGGTTTTTGATCTTGTGCTTTGCGATGTGCGAATGGCGGAGATGGACGGCATCGCCACGCTGAAAGAGATCAAAGCGTTAAACCCGGCAATTCCGGTGCTGATTATGACTGCGTACTCCAGCGTCGAGACGGCGGTAGAGGCACTGAAAACTGGGGCGCAGGATTATCTCATCAAGCCGCTGGATTTCGATAACCTACAGGCGACGCTGGAAAAGGCGCTCGCGCATACGCACAGTATTGATGCTGAAACACCTGCGGTGACTGCCAGCCAGTTCGGTATGGTCGGTAAAAGCCCGGCGATGCAACACCTGCTCAGTGAAATCGCCCTCGTCGCGCCATCGGAAGCCACGGTGCTGATCCACGGCGATTCCGGCACCGGTAAAGAGCTGGTCGCCAGGGCGATTCACGCCAGTAGCGCACGTAGCGAAAAACCGCTGGTAACGCTCAACTGTGCGGCACTCAACGAATCCTTGCTGGAATCTGAATTGTTCGGTCACGAAAAAGGGGCGTTTACTGGAGCCGATAAACGCCGGGAAGGGCGCTTTGTTGAGGCGGACGGCGGCACGCTGTTTCTCGATGAAATTGGCGATATCTCGCCGATGATGCAGGTGCGTCTGCTGCGTGCGATTCAGGAGCGCGAAGTTCAGCGTGTCGGTAGCAACCAGACTATCTCGGTTGATGTCCGGCTGATTGCGGCGACCCATCGCGATCTTGCCGCAGAGGTGAATGCCGGGCGTTTTCGCCAGGATCTCTACTATCGCCTGAATGTGGTGGCGATTGAAGTACCATCGCTGCGGCAACGGCGGGAAGATATCCCTCTGCTGGCTGGCCATTTTCTTCAGCGCTTTGCCGAGCGTAATCGCAAGGCGGTAAAAGGCTTTACGCCACAGGCGATGGATTTGCTGATCCACTACGACTGGCCGGGAAATATTCGTGAACTGGAAAACGCGGTGGAACGGGCGGTGGTGCTGCTGACCGGGGAATATATTTCCGAACGCGAGCTGCCGCTGGCGATTGCCAGTACGCCGATCCCGCTGGGGCAAAGTCAGGATATTCAGCCGCTGGTGGAAGTGGAAAAAGAGGTGATTCTGGCGGCGCTGGAGAAAACGGGCGGCAACAAAACCGAAGCCGCCCGTCAGTTAGGGATCACGCGCAAAACGCTATTGGCAAAACTGTCGCGTTAGTTCTGCTCGCGTTCGATGGCGCGCCAACCGATATCTTTCCGGCAGAAGCAATCATCCCAGTGGATATCGGTCATTAAGGCGTAGGCGCGTTTCTGCGCTTCTGCCACGGTATGACCCAGCGCGGTGACGCACAGTACGCGCCCGCCGCTGGTTACCACCTGCTCGTCATCCGCCAGTTTTGTGCCCGCGTGGAACACTTTGCCGTCAGCCACTTCTTCCAGCGGCAGGCCGTGGATCACATCGCCGGTGCGGTAATCGCCCGGATATCCACCCGCAGCCATCACCACGCGAGAAGCGCGTTGAGTCCACTCGGATGTTTTCTCGTCCAGCTTCCCCTTCACAGCTGCCAGGCAGAGCTCGAGACCAGATCGGACTTCATGCGCAGCATAATGGCTGGGTTTCCGGATCGCCAAAGCGGCAGTTCGAGAAATTGGATAACCTTCAGGATTGCCCTGTTTGCTGGATCATGGCCCGCGTCGTTTAACCGGTGTAGGTTCTGCCTTCCGCCGCCATGCCTTTCACGGTTAGCCAGATAATCGGTCCATGGTGCGCTGATGAACTTCATCGGTTACTACGGCGCACGGGGGAGTGAGCGCCATCCCGCCGTATTTGGTCCGGTATCTTTATCGCCTACGCGTTTGTAATCCTGGCTGGTCGCCATCGGCAGCACATGCTCTCCGTCCACCATCACGATAAAGCTCGCTTCTTCGCAGTCGAGGAACTCTTCGATAACGATGCGATGACCGCCGTCGCAGAAAAGCGTTGCCCGCCAGCATATCAGGTGAACAGCCGCTTCACTTCTTCCAGCGTCATCGCCACGATAACGCCTTTCCCGGCCGCCAGACCGTCCGCTTAATGACGATTGGCGCGCCTTTCTCACGCAGATTCTCCAGCGCCGGCCTACCTGGGTGAATGTTCTGGTATTCCGCCGTCGGGATCTGCGGCGGGCCAGGAAATGTTTGGTAAACGCTTTTGAGCCTTCCAGTTCGGCCGCGCTTCCGGTCCGGCCGAAGATTTAGCCGGCAGCGCGGAAGGTATCGACCACGCCTCCACCAGCAGCGCTCCGGGCCGACGATGGTCAATCAATCTTTTCCGTTTTGTGCGAAATCCGACGGCGCCGGGATATCGGTTACGCCGAGAGCACGTTCTGTAGGCGGGTTCCAGCGCGGTCCCTGCATTACCCGGAGCAACAAAGCATCTCAACCAGCGGCGACTGCGCCGCTTTCCAGGCCAGCGCGTGCTCACGCCCGTCCGTCCAATCGCTAATACTTTCATCTATTGCTCATTAATGGCGGAAGTGGCGCATGTCGGTGAAGAGCATCGCAATACCGTCTCGTCGGCAGCGGCGATCACTTCGTCATCACGCGGATAAACCGCAGGGCTGGATTACGCAGGTCACGCCGCAGCGGCGGCGGCATCAATACCGTCAGCGGAACGGGAAGAACGCGTCGCAGAAGCCATCGAGGAACCTTTCACTTCCAGGCCTTCATCGGCCACTTTAATACCGGCCGTTTTCCGGAGTTACACGCCGGCTCATCTGGCCCGCACCAATGCCGATAGTTGTCGTATTTGTTTTTGGCATAGACGATAGCGTTGGATTTGACAAGGGTCGCCACCTTCCAGCAGAACAGCGCATCACGCAGTTCCTGTTCGCTCGGCTGACGTTTGGTCACACGCGCAGTCTTCCGCACCGACCATCCCCAGGTCACGATCCTGAACCAGCAGACCGCCGTTCACGCGTTTGAATGAGGCCCGGAACACGCTCGCCCCACTGACCGCAGGTCCGAACGCGTACGTTGTGTTTGGCGGCGGTGATTTCAGGGCTTCTTCGCTGGCGGAAGGCGCAATAATCACTTCGACAAACTGACGAGAAATGATGGGCTGTGCGGTTTCCGCATCCAGCTCGCGGTTAAAGGCAATGATGCCGCTGAATGCGGAGGTTGGGTCGTTTGTACGCGCGATCGTAAGCATAAGAATGGAATTGCCGATAGCCACACCGCAAGGGTTGGCGTGCTTCGCGATCACACGCCGGCTCGGCGAACTCTTTACGCACTCCAGCGCCGCATCGGTACGGCGATGTTGTTATAAAGAGAGGGCTTTACCCTAACCTGGGTTGCGGTAGCAACGGGCAGGTTCTTTCACATTCTCTTCTATACAGCAAGGGCAGCCTGCTGGTGGCTGTTCTCGCCTAACGCATATCCAGCTTCTTAATGAAGTTCAGGTTCAGCGTGCGTGGGAAGCGACCGGCGGCTTCTTTGCTTTCACCGTGGTAAGCCGGGAACCATGCTGCCGAAAGCAGTTGGCGTCACGCCGTCGTAGGCGGCAGTGTGTTCAAGGTCTTCATGGCGAGGTCGAAACGGGTTGCAGCGTCAGCGATCCTTTGTCGTTATCGATCTCTTTAATAATGGCGTCGTAGTCGCTGCTCTTCACGACGATTGCGACATCTTTATGGTTCTTGGCGGCGGAGCGCACCATCGTTGGGCCGCCGATATCGATGTTCTCGACCGCATCTTCCAGCCAGCAACCTTCACGGGCGACGGTCTGGCGAACGGATACAGGTTAACAACCACCATATCGATAGGCTGGATTTGACGTTCTTCGATAATGGCATCGTCCTTGCCGCGACGGCCCAGACGCCACCATGTACTTTCGGATGCAGGGTCTTCACGCGTCCATTTATCATCTCCGGAAACCGGTGTAATCGGAAACTTGGTTACCGGCAGACCTTTTCTGCCAACAGATGGGCAGCGCCCCCTGTAGACAGCAGCTCCACACCGCGTGCGGAAAGTGCCTGGCGAATTCGACGATACCGGCTTTGTCAGAACACTGAGCAGAGCGCGGCGGACTGGACGACGTTGTTGCATGGGCAAATCCCCTGATTCGACTATTACAGAGAGCGTTAGCCCAATTTTTGCGAAAAACTCAGCCAACGCCCCTAATGGGGCTTCTTATTTTTCGCCCGCATTGTAACGAAAACGTTTGCGCAACGCTCGCGAATTTTTCTCTTTCAATGGTGATTACAATTTTGACAGTGGTTACTGTGGAAAAATAGAGAAATTACATTGATGATTGTGGATAACTCTGTGCGTAAAAAGGTATAAAGCGGGTTTTGCTGGGAAATGCAGCAGTCAGTTATTTTTCTCAGGGCTTCGATTGTTGCCTGCGGAGAACTCCTGATAATGCGCCTCCATTGACACGGCTATGCGAATGACTTCACACAAACAGCCGGTTTGGTTGAAGAGAAAAATCCGGAAATTCAGGGTTGACTCTGAAAGAGGAAAGCGTAATATACGCCACCTCGCGACAGTGAGCTGAAAGCCGCGTCACCTGCTCTTTAACAATTTATCAGACAATTTGTGTGGGCACTCGAAGATAGGGATTCTTAACGTTGCAAGACGGAAACGAAGACCAGTCTCAAGAGTGAACACGTAATTCATTACGAAGTTTAGTTCTTTGAGCATCAAACTTTTAAATTGAAGAGTTTGATCATGGTCATTCAACGGGCGGCAGGCCTGAGATATGCAAGTCAAATGGTAACAGGAAGCAGCTCGCTGTTCGCTGACGAGTGGCGGACGGTGAGTAATGTTGGGAAACCGCCGATGGAGGGGGATAACTACTGGAAACGGTAGCTAGTACCGCATAACGTCGCAAGACCAAAGAGGGGGACCTTCGGCCTCTGCCATCGGATGTGCCCAGATGGGATTAGCGTAGAGGCGGGTAACGGCTCACCAGGCGACGATCCCTAGCTGGTCTGAGAGGATGACCAGCCACACTGGAACTGAGACACGGTCCAGACTTCGACGGGAGGCAGCAGTGGGAATATTGGACAATGGGTGCAAGCCTGATGCAGCCATGCCCGTGGATGAGAAAGGCCTTCGGTGTAAGGTACTTTCAGCGGGAGGAAGGGAGTAAAGTTAATACCTTTGCTCATTGACGTTACCCGCAGAAGAAGCACCGGCTAACTCCGTGCCAGCAGCCGCGGTAGTACGGAGGGTGCAAGCGTTAATCGGAATTACTGGGCGTAAAGCGCACGCAGGCGGTTTGTTAAGTCATGGTGAATCCCGGGCTCAACCTTGGAACTGCATCTGATACGGCAAGCTTGAGTCTCGTAGAGGGCAGATCCAGGTGTAGCGGTGAAATGCGTAGAGATTCGGAGGAATACCGGTGGCGAAGGCGGCCCCCGACGAAGACGGACGCTCAGGTGCGAAAGCGTGGGGAGCAAACAGGATTAGATACCCTGGTAGTTGACGCTGTAAACCATGTCGACTTGGAGGTTGTGCCCTTGAGGCGTGGCTTCCGGAGCTAACGCGTTAGTCGACCGCCTGGGCAGTACGGCCGCAAGGACATGGTCAAATGAATTGACGGGGGCCCGCGAAGCGGTGGAGCATGTGGTTTAAACCGATGCAACGCGAAGAAACTGGCCCTTCTGTTCTTGACATCCACAGAACTTTCCAGAGATGGATTGTGCCTTCGGGAACTGTGAGACAGGCGTGGCATGGCTGTCGTCAGCTCGTGTTGTGAAATGTTGGTTAAGTCCGCAGTCAGCGCAACCCTTATCCTTTGTTGCCAGCGGTCCGGCCGGGAACTCAAGGAGACTGCCAGTGATAAAACTGGAGGAAGGTGGGGATGACGTCAAGTCATCATGGCCCTTACGACCAGGGCTACACACGTGCTGACAATGGCGCATACAAAGAAGCGACCTCGCGAGAGCAAGCGGACCTCATAAAGTGCGTCGTAGTCCGGATTGGAACTCTGCAACTCACTCGATGAAGTCGGAATCGGCCAGCAATCGTGGATTAGAATGCCACGGTGAATACGTTCCCGGGCCTTGTACACACCGCCCGTCACACCATGGGAGTGGGTTGCAAAAGAAGCAGGTAAAGCTGAACCTTCGGGAGGGGCGCTTACCACTTTGTGATTCATGACTGGGGTGAAGTCTGTAACAAGGTAACCGTAGGGGAACCTGCGGTTGGATCACCTCCTTACCTTAAAGAAGCGTACTTTGCAGTGCTCACACAGATTGTCTGATGAAAAGTGAATAGCAAGGCGTTTACGCGTTGGGAGTGAGGCTGAGAATAAGGCCGTTCGCTTTCTATTAATGAAAGCTCACCCTACACCAAAATATCACGCAACGCGTGATAAGCAATTTTCGATGTTCCTTCGTTCTTAGAGGCCAGGACACCGCCCTTTCACGGCGGTACAGGGTACCGAATCCCCTAGGGGACGCCACTTGCTGGTTTGTGAGTGTGAGTTGCTGACCTTACATCTCGAAAACTCATCTTCGGGTGATGTTTGAGATATTTGCTCTTTAAAAAATCCCGGATCAAGCTAAAATCAACACTGAACAACCAGAGTTGTTCGTGAGTCTCTCAAATTTTCGCAACACGATGATGAATCGGAAACATCTTCGGGTTGTGAGGTTGGAAGCGACTAGCGTACACGGCGGATGCCCTGCAGTCAGAGGCGATGAAGGACGTGCTAATCTGCGATAAGCGTCGGTAAGGCGAAGACCAACCGTTATAACCGGCGATTTCCGAATGGGGAAACCCAGCGTGTTTTCGACACACTATCATTAAGCTCAATCCATAGGTTAATGAGGCGAACCGGGGAACGAAACATCTAAATACCCGAGGAAAAGAAATTGACCGACACTCCCCCAGTAGCGGCGAGCGAACGGGAGCAGCCCAGAGCCTGAATCAGTGTGTGGTGTCAGCGGTAAGCGTCTGGAAAGGCGCGCGATACAGGGTGACAGCCCCGTACACAAAAATGCACACGCCGCTAGCTCGATGAGAGGGCGGGGACATGTGTAGATTCTGTCCTAAAGATGGGGGGACCACTCCTCCAAGGCTAAATACTCCTGATCTACCGATAGTGAACCAGTACCGTGGAGGGAAAGGCGAAAAGAACCCCGGCGAGGGGAGTGAAAAGAAACCTGAAACCGTGTACGTACAAGCAGTGGGGAGCCTCTTTATGGGGCGACTGCGTACCTTTTGTATAATGGGTCAGCGACTTATATTTCGTAGCAGGCTTACCCAGAGGGGAGCCAAGGGAAACCCAAGTCTTAACTGGGCGTTAAGTTGCAGGGTATAGACCCGAAAACCCTGGTGATCTAGCGATGGGCAGGTTGAAGGTTGGGTAACACTAACTGGAGGACCGCAACTGACTAGACGTTGAAAAAATTAGCGGATGACTTGTGGCTGGGGGTGAAAGGCCAATCAAACGGGAGATAGCTGGTTTTCCCCCAAAGCTGATTTAGGTAGCGCCTCGTGAATTTCATCTCCGGGGTAGAGCACTGTTTCGGAAAGGGGGTCATCCCGACTGACCAACCCGATGCAAACTGCGAATACCGGAGAATGTTATCACGGGATACATATGGCGGTGCGACGTTCGTCGCGTAGAGGGAAACAACCCAGACCGCCAGCTGAGGTCCCAGTCATGGTTAAGTGGGAAACGATGTGGGAAGGCCCAGACAGCCAGGATGTTGGCTTAGAAGCAGCCATCATTTAAGAAGCGCAGCAGCCACTGGTCGAGTCGGCTGTGCGGCAGGAACGGGGCCTAACCATGCACCGAAGCTGCGGCAGCGACGCTTATGCGTTGTTGGGTAGGGGAGCGTTCTGTAAGCCTGTGAAGGTGTGCTGTGAGGTATGCTGGAGGTATCAGAAGTGCGAATGCTGACATAAGTAACGATAAAGCGGGTGAAAAGCCCGCTCGCCGGAAGACCAAGGGTTCCTGTCCAACGTTAATCGGGGCAGGGTGAGTCGACCCCTAAGGCGAGGCCGAAAGGCGTAGTCGATGGGAAACAGGTTAATATTCCTGTACTTGGTGTTACTGCGAAGGGGGGACGGAGAAGGCTATGTTGGCCGGGCGACGGTTGTCCCGGTTTAAGCGTGTAGGCTGGTTTTCCAGGCAAATCCGGAAAATCAAGGCCGAGGCGTGATGACGAGGCACTACGGTGCTGAAGCAACAAATGCCCTGCTTCCAGGAAAAGCCTCTAAGCATCAGGTAACATCAAATCGTACCCCAAACCGACACAGGTGGTCAGGTAGAGAATACCAAGGCGCTTGAGAGAACTCGGGTGAAGGAACTAGGCAAAATGGTGCCGTAACTTCGGGAGAAGGCACGCTGATACGTAGGTGAAGCGACTTGCTCGTGGAGCTGAAATCAGTCGAAGATACCAGCTGGCTGCAACTGTTTATTAAAAACACAGCACTGTGCAAACACGAAAGTGGACGTATACGGTGTGACGCCTGCCCGGTGCCGGAAGGTTAATTGATGGGGTTAGCGCAAGCGAAGCTCTTGATCGAAGCCCCGGTAAACGGCGGCCGTAACTATAACGGTCCTAAGGTAGCGAAATTCCTTGTCGGGTAAGTTCCGACCTGCACGAATGGCGTAATGATGGCCAGGCTGTCTCCACCCGAGACTCAGTGAAATTGAACTCGCTGTGAAGATGCAGTGTACCCGCGGCAAGACGGAAAGACCCCGTGAACCTTTACTATAGCTTGACACTGAACATTGAGCCTTGATGTGTAGGATAGGTGGGAGGCTTTGAAGTGTGGACGCCAGTCTGCATGGAGCCGACCTTGAAATACCACCCTTTAATGTTTGATGTTCTAACGTGGACCCGTGATCCGGGTTGCGGACAGTGTCTGGTGGGTAGTTTGACTGGGGCGGTCTCCTCCTAAAGAGTAACGGAGGAGCACGAAGGTTGGCTAATCCTGGTCGGACATCAGGAGGTTAGTGCAATGGCATAAGCCAGCTTGACTGCGAGCGTGACGGCGCGAGCAGGTGCGAAAGCAGGTCATAGTGATCCGGTGGTTCTGAATGGAAGGGCCATCGCTCAACGGATAAAAGGTACTCCGGGGATAACAGGCTGATACCGCCCAAGAGTTCATATCGACGGCGGTGTTTGGCACCTCGATGTCGGCTCATCACATCCTGGGGCTGAAGTAGGTCCCAAGGGTATGGCTGTTCGCCATTTAAAGTGGTACGCGAGCTGGGTTTAGAACGTCGTGAGACAGTTCGGTCCCTATCTGCCGTGGGCGCTGGAGAACTGAGGGGGGCTGCTCCTAGTACGAGAGGACCGGAGTGGACGCATCACTGGTGTTCGGGTTGTCATGCCAATGGCACTGCCCGGTAGCTAAATGCGGAAGAGATAAGTGCTGAAAGCATCTAAGCACGAAACTTGCCCCGAGATGAGTTCTCCCTGACCCTTTAAGGGTCCTGAAGGAACGTTGAAGACGACGACGTTGATAGGCCGGGTGTGTAAGCGCAGCGATGCGTTGAGCTAACCGGTACTAATGAACCGTGAGGCTTAACCTTACAACGCCGAAGATGTTTTGGCGGATTGAGAGAAGATTTTCAGCCTGATACAGATTAAATCAGAACGCAGAAGCGGTCTGATAAAACAGAATTAGCCTGGCGGCCGTAGCGCGGTGGTCCCACCTGACCCCATGCCGAACTCAGAAGTGAAACGCCGTAGCGCCGATGGTAGTGTGGGGTCTCCCCATGCGAGAGTAGGGAACTGCCAGGCATCAAATTAACTTTGACGGTCTGATTGTAACCGGTGCGCCGCTGGGCCTGGTGGAGTTTAATGATGTCGCTTACTGGCCGCAGATCAAACAGGTGCTGGAGTGGTCGAAAGATCACGTCACCTCGACGCTGTTTGTCTGCTGGGCGGTACAGGCCGCGCTCAATATCCTCTACGGCATTCCTAAGCAAACTCGCACCGACAAACTCTCTGGCGTTTACGAGCATCATATTCTCCATCCTCATGCGCTTCTGACGCGTGGCTTTGATGATTCATTCCTGGCACCGCATTCGCGCTATGCTGACTTTCCGGCAGCGTTGATTCGTGATTACACCGATCTGGAAATTCTGGCAGAGACGGAAGAAGGGGATGCATATCTGTTTGCCAGCAAAGATAAGCGCATTGCCTTTGTGACGGGCCATCCCGAATATGATGCGCAAACGCTGGCGCAGGAATATTTACGCGATGTGGAAGCCGGACTAGACCCGGATGTACCGTATAACTATTTCCCGCACAACGATCCGCAAAACAAACCGCGAGCGAGCTGGCGTAGTCACGGTAATTTGCTGTTTACCAACTGGCTCAACTATTACGTCTATCAGATCACGCCATACGATCTACGGCACATGAATCCAACGCTGGATTAATCTTCTGTGATAGTCGATCGTTAAGCGATTCAGCACCTTACCTCAGGCACCTTCGGGTGCCTTTTTTATTTCCGAAACGCACCTCAGCAAGTGAATAAATTTTATTCATATTGTTATCAATAAGTTATCAAGTATTTTTAATTAAAATGGAAATTGTTTTTGATTTTGCATTTTAAATGAGTAGTCTTAGTTGTGCTGAACGAAAAGCGCACAACGTTCCTTCGTTCACAGAGGGGAAGTTTTCGGATCCATGACGAGGAGCTGCACGATGACTGAACAGGCAACAACAACCGATGAACTGGCTTTCACAAGGCCGTATGGCGAGCAGGAGAAGCAAATTCTTACTGCCGAAGCGGTAGAATTTCTGACTGAGCTGGTGACGCATTTTACGCCACAACGCAATAAACTTCTGGCAGCGCGCATTCAGCAGCAGCAAGATATTGATAACGGAACGTTGCCTGATTTTATTTCGGAAACGGCTTCCATTCGCGATGCTGATTGGAAAATTCGCGGGATTCCTGCGGACTTAGAAGACCGCCGCGTAGAGATAACTGGCCCGGTAGAGCGCAAGATGGTGATCAACGCACTGAACGCCAATGTGAAAGTCTTTATGGCCGATTTCGAAGATTCACTGGCACCAGACTGGAACAAAGTGATCGACGGGCAAATTAACCTGCGCGATGCGGTTAACGGTACCATCAGCTATACCAATGAAGCAGGCAAAATTTATCAGCTCAAGCCCAATCCAGCGGTTTTGATTTGTCGGGTACGCGGTCTGCACTTGCCGGAAAAACATGTCACCTGGCGTGGTGAGGCAATCCCCGGTAGCCTGTTTGATTTTGCGCTCTATTTCTTCCACAACTATCAGGCACTGTTGGCAAAGGGCAGCGGTCCCTATTTCTATCTGCCGAAAACCCAGTCCTAGCAGGAAGCGGCCTGGTGGAGCGAAGTCTTCAGCTATGCAGAAGATCGCTTTAATCTGCCGCGCGGCACCATCAAGGCGACGTTGCTGATTGAAACGCTGCCCGCCGTGTTCCAGATGGACGAAATCCTTCACGCGCTGCGCGACCATATTGTTGGTCTGAACTGCGGTCGCTGGGATTACATCTTCAGCTATATCAAAACGTTGAAAAACTATCCCGATCGTGTCCTGCCAGACAGACAGGCCGTGACGATGGATAAACCATTCCTGAATGCTTACTCACGCCTGCTGATTAAAACCTGCCATAAACGCGGTGCTTTTGCGATGGGCGGCATGGCCGCGTTTATTCCGAGCAAAGATGAAGAGCGTAATAACCAGGTGCTCAACAAAGTAAAAGCGGATAAAGCGCTGGAAGCCAATAACGGTCACGATGGCACATGGATCGCTCACCCAGGCCTTGCGGACACGGCAATGGCGGTATTCAACGACATTCTCGGCTCCCGTAAAAATCAGCTTGAAGTATTGCGCGAACAAGACGCGCCGATTACTGCCGATCAGCTGCTGGCACCTTGTGATGGTGAACGCACCGAAGAAGGTATGCGCGCTAACATTCGCGTGGCTGTGCAGTACATCGAAGCGTGGATCTCCGGCAACGGCTGCGTGCCGATTTATGGCCTGATGGAAGATGCGGCGACGGCTGAAATTTCCCGTACCTCGATCTGGCAGTGGATCCATCATCAAAAAACGTTGAGCAATGGCAAACCGGTGACCAAAGCCTTGTTCCGCCAGATGCTGGGCGAAGAGATGAAAGTCATTGCCAGCGAACTGGGCGAAGAACGTTTCTCCCAGGGCCGTTTTGACGATGCCGCACGCTTGATGGAACAGATCACCACTTCCGATGAGTTAATTGATTTCCTGACCCTGCCAGGCTACCGCCTGTTAGCGTAAACCACCACATAACTATGGAGCATCTGCACATGAAAACCCGTACACAACAAATTGAAGAATTACAGAAAGAGTGGACTCAACCGCGTTGGGAAGGCATTACTCGCCCATACAGTGCGGAAGATGTGGTGAAATTACGCGGTTCAGTCAATCCTGAATGCACGCTGGCGCAACTGGGCGCAGCGAAAATGTGGCGTCTGCTGCACGGTGAGTCGAAAAAAGGCTACATCAACAACCTCGGTGCACTGACTGGCGGTCAGGCGCTGCAACAGGCGAAAGCGGGTATTGAAGCAGTCTATCTGTCGGGATGGCAGGTAGCGGCGGACGCTAACCTGGCGGCCAGCATGTATCCGGATCAGTCGCTCTATCCGGCAAACTCGGTGCCAGCTGTGGTGGAGCGGATCAACAACACCTTCCGTCGTGCCGATCAGATCCAATGGTCCGTGGGCATTGAGCCGGGCGATCCGCGCTATGTCGATTACTTCCTGCCGATCGTTGCCGATGCGGAAGCCGGTTTTGGCGGTGTCCTGAATGCCTTTGAACTGATGAAAGCGATGATTGAAGCCGGTGCTGCGGCAGTTCACTTCGAAGATCAGCTGGCGTCAGTGAAGAAATGCGGTCACATGGGCGGCAAAGTTTTAGTGCCAACTCAGGAAGCTATTCAGAAACTGGTCGCGGCGCGTCTGGCAGCTGACGTGACGGGCGTTCCAACCCTGCTGGTTGCACGTACCGATGCTGATGCGGCGGATCTGATCACCTCAGATTGCGACCCGTATGACAGCGAATTTATTACCGGCGAGCGTACCAGTGAAGGCTTCTTCCGTACTCATGCGGGCATTGAGCAAGCGATCAGCCGTGGCCTGGCGTATGCGCCATATGCTGACCTGGTCTGGTGTGAAACCTCCACGCCGGATCTGGAACTGGCGCGTCGCTTTGCACAAGCTATCCACGCGAAATATCCGGGCAAACTGCTGGCTTATAACTGCTCGCCGTCGTTCAACTGGCAGAAAAACCTCGACGACAAAACTATTGCCAGCTTCCAGCAGCAGCTGTCGGATATGGGCTACAAGTTCCAGTTCATCACCCTAGCAGGTATCCACAGCATGTGGTTTAACATGTTCGACCTGGCAAACGCTTATGCGCAGGGCGAAGGTATGAAGCACTATGTTGAGAAAGTGCAGCAGCCGGAATTTGCCGCCGCGAAAGATGGCTATACCTTCGTATCTCACCAGCAGGAAGTGGGTACAGGTTACTTCGATAAAGTGACGACTATTATTCAGGGCGGCACGTCTTCAGTCACCGCGCTGACTGGCTCCACTGAAGAATCGCAGTTCTAAGCAACCTACAAACGTTGCTGACTGTAGGCCGGATAAGGCATTTACGCCGCATCCGGCAATCGGTGCACGATGCCTGATGCGACGCTTGCGCGTCTTATCATGCCTACAACCGTTGCCGAACGTAGGCTGGATAAGGCGTTTACGCCGCATCCGGCAATTCTCTGCTCCTGATGAGGGCGCTAAATGCCGCGTGGCCTGGAATTACTGATTGCTCAAACCATTTTGCAAGGCTTCGACGCTCAGTATGGTCGATTCCTCGAAGTGACTTCCGGGGCGCAGCAGCGTTTCGAACAGGCCGACTGGCATGCTGTCCAGCAGGCGATGAAAAACCGTATCCATCTTTACGATCATCACGTTGGTCTGGTCGTGGAGCAACTGCGCTGCATTACTAACGGCCAAAGTACGGACGCGGCATTTTTACTGCGCGTTAAAGAGCATTACACGCGGCTGTTGCCGGATTACCCGCGCTTCGAGATTGCGGAGAGCTTTTTTAACTCCGTGTACTGTCGGTTATTTGACCACCGCTCGCTTACTCCCGAGCGGCTTTTTATCTTTAGCTCTCAGCCAGAGCGCCGCTTTCGTACCATTCCCCGCCCGCTGGCGAAAGACTTTCACCCCGATCACGGCTGGGAATCTCTACTGATGCGCGTTATCAGCGACCTGCCGCTGCGCCTGCGCTGGCAGAATAAAAGCCGTGACATTCATTACATCATTCGCCATCTGACGGAAACGCTGGGGACAGACAACCTCGCGGAAAGTCATTTACAGGTGGCGAACGAACTGTTTTACCGCAATAAAGCCGCCTGGCTGGTGGGCAAACTGATCACGCCTTCCGGCACGTTGCCCTTCTTACTGCCGATCCACCAGACGGACGACGGCGAGTTATTTATTGATACCTGCCTGACGACGACCGCCGAAGCGAGCATTGTTTTTGGCTTTGCGCGTTCTTATTTTATGGTTTATGCACCGCTGCCCGCAGCGCTGGTCGAGTGGCTACGGGAAATTCTGCCAGGTAAAACCACTGCTGAATTGTATATGGCTATCGGCTGCCAGAAGCACGCCAAAACCGAAAGCTACCGCGAATATCTCGTTTATCTACAGGGCTGTAATGAGCAGTTCATTGAAGCGCCGGGTATTCGTGGAATGGTGATGTTGGTGTTTACGCTGCCGGGCTTTGATCGGGTATTCAAAGTCATCAAAGACAAGTTCGCGCCGCAGAAAGAGATGTCTGCCGCTCACGTTCGTGCCTGCTATCAACTGGTGAAAGAGCACGACCGTGTGGGCCGAATGGCGGACACCCAGGAGTTTGAAAACTTTGTGCTGGAGAAGCGGCATATTTCCCCGGTATTAATGGAATTACTGCTCCAGGAAGCAGCGGAAAAAATCACCGATCTTGGTGAGCAGATTGTAATTCGCCATCTCTATAATCGAGCGGCGGATGGTGCCGCTCAATATCTGGCTGGAACAAGTGGAAGGTCAGCAGTTGCGCGACGCCATTGAAGAATACGGTAACGCTATTCGCCAGCTTGCCGCTGCTAACATTTTCCCTGGCGACATGCTGTTTAAAAACTTCGGTGTCACCCGTCACGGGCGTGTGGTTTTTTATGATTACGATGAAATTTGCTACATGACGGAAGTGAATTTCCGCGACATCCCGCCGCCGCGCTATCCGGAAGACGAACTTGCCAGCGAACCGTGGTACAGCGTCTCGCCGGGCGATGTTTTCCCGGAAGAGTTTCGCCACTGGCTATGCGCCGACCCGCGTATTGGTCCGCTGTTTGAAGAGATGCACGCCGACCTGTTCCGCGCTGATTACTGGCGCGCACTACAAAACCGCATACGTGAAGGGCATGTGGAAGATGTTTATGCGTATCGGCGCAGGCAAAGATTTAGCGTACGGTATGGGGAGATGCTTTTTTGAGTAAAGCTTCCATATAATTTTTCTCCGCAATGTATCGAGGGTTATCCGTAAAGCCAAAGCTTTCAGCCATCTTATTTAATGTATTAAGGATTAATTCAGCAATAACCCGGTGACCAAATTCAAAAGCCAACTCAAAGGCAGAGTATTTTTGTGGCGCTTTGTGTTGCCAAAAATCCATAATATCTTCAGCGGTAAATCCAAACAGGCGTGCATGGTCAGATAAAGCAAGATAAACCGTCTCTACAACGTTTTGTTGTTTATGCTGTATCGCTGAAAACAAACCGGGATATTCATTAGAATTATTTGCCAGGAGGAGGGGCTTCATATTTTTTTATCGAATTTAAACGTATTAAAAAGAGTGGGTAATGCGTTAAAAATAGTATTAATAACGTTCATATGTCCGCGCTGCATGGCCATAAACAAACCCGTGTCGCGCGCAAGACTTTTAGCGGTCAGAAGATCTACAATATCGGAAGCTGAAATGTTAATTTCCTGGGCCAGACAGGGCAATGCTTCGAGAATAACTTTCACGATATCGCTATGTCCATTTTGCATCGCCAGGTATAGTCTTGGGCAACCATAAAAATCCTTTGCCTTCAGGAGATCGAGTACCTGTTCTTTAGTCAAATGACATGTGCGAATTAACAAAGGTAACGCGACCAAAAAAATTTTCAGCATGTCGGCATCACCATTCGCCATAACATGGTATAAAACATGGCTGGACGTTCTATTTTTGGCACTCAGGAATTTATACACCTGTTCATTATCTAAATGATGTGTTGCGGCCAGTTTAGGTAAGACGTTCAGAATCGAGGTTACAACATTTTTATCCTTACGTGATATCGCTAAAAATAATCCAGAAAAACCATTTTTATCTTTTGCCTCCAGAATATGCATGAGATTTTTTTTCGAGAGTAACCCTTCATATCCTGTTTCTGACAATGAATTGAAAATAGTCTCAACGATATCCGCATTGCCATAATTTATAGCCAAATATAAACCGGGGAGGTTAATACTATTATAGGCAGTCAACATTTCTGTTCTATGTAGTTCTGGCATTTTCTGGAGCTGAATCATCAGTTGCGTAAGTTGGTGATTCTGACCAATTGCCATTAGCAAATTCATCGTTGCTGGTGATAATGGAGGGGTTATTTCATCCACAGTTCCTTTTAACATCAATAGCTGTTCTTTCGGAAGTGCTGGAATTATTGCAACAGATTGGTTAATAACATGATCATTTGACCATTTCAGGAGGCTATAATCTACATTCATAAAATCCATCAGAGAATAGTGTTTAATATCCTCTTTGCTTTCGCTCATAATTCTTATTTTATCGTTAGTTACATTAGGATCATAAACCGAAACCACGTAATGGGTACATCCTTCAGTTGTGTTCTTTATTCTTAGCCGGACCGTCAAAGCATGGTTATCCACCAGTAATATGGCTGCCATAACACTGATGCCATTTGATTCCATCTTGTCAAAATATGCTTTCATAACTAGCCCGAAATCACCGCAGGCAGCAACGCAACGCCCCTCAGGACGGCTGGAAATCAACGCCAAAGTCTGGTTTTTGCATTTTTTGTTGAAGTGAGTGAGAAATTTTTCAGCTGAAGAGTAATCATCTTGATGGGGTTTGTAATCAACATTCTGATAAATATCATTAATATATTGTGCAGCAATGTGTCGGTATACTATACGGTTTTGGGGCGCCCCGGGAAATAACATTGACCATTAAGTTTAATTCTTGGGAATTCTTTTTCTTTTCTATCTGATTTTTGGTTTAATTCTTGTTTATCAAGAGTGTCTGAGCGTTGAGGTAAAATTTCCATTAGGTATTCTTCAAATATTGTAGCAATGGTTTGAGTGAGTGTCGTGTTTTCGTTTTTATTAATCATCGTAATTTCTTTCTTATCAGCTTGTAAGACGGACGTGGAAAATTTAATGACAAAATCCTTGTTGCTAAAGATATGACGAACATTTTGTCTACAGTTCT
The DNA here is from genome assembly GCA_048288465.1 of Shigella flexneri. Classification (GTDB taxonomy): domain Bacteria; phylum Pseudomonadota; class Gammaproteobacteria; order Enterobacterales; family Enterobacteriaceae; genus Enterobacter; species Enterobacter flexneri_B. The sequence continues at coordinate 4,127,312 of CP182556.1, forward strand.
CTGAGAAGCTTTTTAATAGAGGCGTCGCCAGCTCCTTGCCAGAAAATTTATCCTCGAGTTCTTTATAAAACAATTCACTCAGGGTTTGGTGTTCATTTGTCTGGGCTGTATTATTAATATTTGCAGAGAAAGAACTACGAGGAATACGAGTAATCATTTAAATATCTCATTGTTTATTGATGTCTTGAATTTTAACTATCAGAACAGTGAAAAAATTTAATACTTATTACAATGATAAATATATAAATTGCTCAATCTGATAATGTAGCGTAAAGTTTGTGAATGAGACTTGCGATTTTCGTTAAAAATTATTAAGTGGTTTATGTTTAAAAATAATGCTGAGTTAATAAAAGTGTGTGAAGTGTATGACATTAAGTTATTCTGGGTGTTAATGCGATTAAACAGACACCCTTAATCTCATCGCCACTTAGGTATGATGGTAACATCGGCCTCTGCCCGCCAGAAAAGTCAGCGCATTCCACCGTACGCCAGCGTCACTTCCTTCGCCGCTTTAATCACTCACACCGCGCCAACTGGTCACGCGGTCATCGGTAATACGTGAAATGGTCTGGAAATTTAAATTGTGCAAACGGTTCGCGTGCTTATATCGAAAATACACGCTGGCAAGGCAACGTAGCCCCAGCGCATGTTCCCATCTCAAATGAATAACCCCGTTTGCGCGTTTGGCCAGATTTCTTCTAAACCGCAGTAGGAGACACGCAGCGTTGCGTGGTATAGGCACGTAACCCTTTGCGGTGCAGCAGCTTCGTCACCCGCTCTCTTCGCTCAGTTGGGCTAAGCGTCACCTGCACCGGAAGCGTGCATCGGCACTTTACCGCCGATAGGCGCGGACATTCGCATTTATGCCGACACTGTACCTGGTCGATAATATTGCTTCGCTGATCGCTTTCTCCATCAAGCACCGCCATATTGACCGTTTCGCCAGACTCTTCCATTAGATTGCGCAGGATAGGGTGAACAATTGCTAACAAATTACGGCTCTGGAGAAAGCTGCTGCCGACCATAAAGGCATGTGCGCCGATTGCCCAGTGTCCCAGTTCGCCGACCTGACGCACGAAACCCTGCTGTTGCATCGTGGTTAGCAGGCGGTGGGTCGTGGAATTGGGTAACCCGGCTTGTTGCGCCAGCTCTGTGAGTGCCACGCTGCCATTGGATTCGGCAATCCACTCCAGTAATTTCAGGCCACGCGTTAAAGACTGAACCTGTCCAGTCGCTGGTGCGGTGGCAACGGCGGGTTTTCTGCCGCGTTTCGCGGGAATGGGTGCGACCATGACAGCCTCCTTTTTCTGTATCGTGGAAATTATTTTCATTTTTATTGTTAGCTAATGCAATAGTTGCTGAACTGATCCGATGAGTTAATGTTGAACAAATCTCATGTTGCGTGGTGGTCGCTTTTACCACAAATGCGTTTATTCCAGTATGGTTTGTTGAATTTTTATTAAATCTGGGTTAAGCGTGTCGGGAGCAAGTGTGAGCAGCAAAGTGGAACAACTGCGTGCGCAGTTAAATGAACGTATTCTGGTGTTGGACGGCGGTATGGGCACCATGATCCAGAGCTATCGACTGAACGAAGCCGATTTTCGTGGTGAACGCTTTGCCGACTGGCCATGCGACCTCAAAGGCAACAACGACCTGCTGGTACTCAGTAAACCGGAAGTGATCGCCGCTATCCACAACGCCTACTTTGAAGCGGGCGCGGATATCATCGAAACCAACACCTTCAACTCCACGACCATTGCGATGGCGGATTACCAGATGGAATCCCTGTCGGCGGAAATCAACTTTGCGGCGGCGAAACTGGCGCGCGCCTGTGCTGACGAGTGGACCGCGCGCACGCCGGAGAAACCGCGCTACGTTGCCGGTGTTCTTGGCCCAACCAACCGCACGGCGTCTATTTCTCCGGACGTCAACGATCCGGCATTCCGCAACATCACTTTTGACGGGCTGGTGGCGGCTTATCGAGAGTCCACCAAAGCGTTGGTGGAAGGTGGCGCAGAATAATCCTGATTGAAACCATCAACCTTAACGCCAAAGCAGCAGTTTTGCAGTGAAGCGGAAGTCTGAAGCGCTGGGCGTTGAGCTGCCGGATTCTGATCTCCGGCACCATCACCGACGCCTCCAGGGCGCGCGCTCTACGGGCAGACCACAGAACATTTCCCAACTCATTGCGCCACGCCGAAGCTCTGACCTTTGGCCTGAACTGTGCGCTCGGGCCCGATCAACTGCGCCAGTTCATCCAGGAGCTGTCACCGGTTTCAGATGCTTCGTCACCGCGCACCCGAACACCGGGCTACCCAACGCCTTTGGTGAGTACGATCTTCAACGCCGAGCACCGATAGCAAACAGATCCGTGAATCGGCGCGGGTTTTGTCAATATCGTCGGCGGCTGCTCGGCACCGCGCCACAACACCTTGCAGCGATGAGGCGTGCAGTGGAAGGATTAGCGCCGCGCAAACTGCCGGAAATACCAGTAGCCTCCCGTTTTGCCGGCCTGGGGGGGCTGAAACATGGCGAAGATAGCCTGTTTGTGAACGTGGGTGAACGCACCAACGTCACGGTTCCGCTAAGTTCAAGCACCCTTAATCAAAGAAGAAATACAGCGAGGCACTGGATGTGGCCGCGGCAGGTGGAAAACGGTGCGCCGTTACTGGATATCGACATGGATGAAGGGATGCTCGACGCCCGAAGCGGCGATGGTGCGTTTTCTCAATCTGATTGCCGGTGAAACCGGATATCGCTCGCGTGCCGATGATCGACTCCTCAAATGGGATGTCATCCGAAAAAGGTCTGAAGTGTATCCAGGGCAAAGGCACCTGTAACTCTTATTCTCGATGAAGAGGGCGTCGACGCCTTTATCCGTCACGCGGAAAGCTCTGGTGACGTTGGGTGCGGCAGTGGTGGTAATGGCCTTTGACGAACAGGGACAGGCCAATACCCGCGCACGGAAAATCGAGATTTGCCGTCGGCGTACGAAACGTCACCGAAGAGGTTGGCTTCCCGCCAGAAGATATCATCTTCGACCCGAACGTCTTCGCGGTCGCGAGAACTCGTTCAGCGGCAGTGAAAAGCCAACGACTATGCGCCAGGACTTTATCGGCGCCTGCGAAGACATCAAACGCAAACTGCCGCACGCGCTGATTTTAGGGCGGCGTATCTAACGTTTCTTTCTCATTCCGTGGCAACGATCCGGTGCGCGAAGCCATTCACGCAGTGTTCCTCTACTACGCTATTCGCAATGGCATGGATATGGGGATCGTCAACGCCGGGCAACTGGCGATTTACGACGACCTACCCGCTGAACTGCGCGACGCGGTGGAAGATGTGATTCTTAATCGTCGTGACGATGGCACTGAGCGTTTACTGGAGCTTGCCGAGAAATATCGCGGCAGTAAAGCGGACGACACTGCTAACGCCCAGCAAGCGGAGTGGCGCTCGTGGGACGTGAATAAACGTCTGGAATACTCGCTGGTCAAAGGCATAACCGAGTTTATCGAGCAGGATACTGAAGAAGCCCGCCAGCAGGCTACGCGCCCGATTGAAGTGATTGAAGGCCCGTTGATGGACGGCATGAACGTGGTCGGCGATCTGTTTGGCGAAGGCAAAATGTTCCTGCCACAGGTGGTCAAATCGGCGCGCGTCATGAAACAGGCAGTGGCGTATCTCGAACCGTTTATTGAAGCCAGCAAAGAGCAGGGTAAAACCAACGGCAAGATGGTGATCGCCACCGTGAAAGGCGATGTCCACGACATCGGTAAAAATATCGTTGGTGTGGTGCTGCAATGTAACAACTACGAAATTGTCGATCTCGGCGTTATGGTGCCTGCGGAAAAAATTCTCCGTATCGCCAAAGAAGTGAATGCTGATTTGATTGGCCTTTCGGGGCTTATCACGCCGTCGCTGGACGAGATGGTTAACGTGGCGAAAGAGATGGAGCGTCAGGGCTTCGCCATTCCGTTACTGATTGGCGGCGCGACCACCTCAAAAGCGCACACGGCGGTGAAAATCGAGCAGAACTACAGCGGCCCTACGGTGTATGTGCAGAATGCCTCGCGCACCGTTGGTGTGGTAGCGGCGCTGCTTTCCGATACTCAGCGTGATGATTTTGTCGCTCGTACCTGCAAGGAGTACGAAACCGTGCGTATTCAGCACGGGCGCAAGAAACCACGCACACCACCGGTCACGCTGGAAGCGGCGCGCGATAACGATTTCGCATTTGACTGGCAGGCTTACACGCCGCCGGTGGCGCACCGTCTCGGCGTGCAGGAAGTGGAAGCCAGCATCGAAACGCTGCGTAATTACATCGACTGGACACCGTTCTTTATGACCTGGTCGCTGGCCGGGAAGTATCCGCGCATTCTGGAAGATGAAGTGGTGGGCGTTGAGGCGCAGCGGCTGTTTAAAGACGCCAACGACATGCTGGATAAATTAAGCGCCGAGAAAACGCTGAATCCGCGTGGCGTGGTGGGCCTGTTCCCGGCAAACCGTGTGGGCGATGACATTGAAATCTACCGTGACGAAACGCGCACCCATGTGATCAACGTCAGCCACCATCTGCGTCAACAGACCGAAAAAACGGGATTCGCTAACTACTGTCTCGCTGACTTCGTTGCGCCGAAGCTTTCTGGTAAAGCAGATTACATCGGCGCATTTGCCGTGACTGGCGGGCTGGAAGAGGACGCACTGGCTGATGCCTTTGAAGCGCAGCACGATGATTACAACAAAATCATGGTGAAAGCGCTTGCCGACCGTTTAGCCGAAGCCTTTGCGGAGTATCTCCATGAGCGTGTGCGTAAAGTCTACTGGGGCTATGCGCCGAACGAGAACCTCAGCAACGAAGAACTGATCCGCGAAAACTACCAGGGCATCCGTCCGGCACCGGGCTATCCGGCCTGCCCGGAACATACGGAAAAAGCCACCATCTGGGAGCTGCTGGAAGTGGAAAAACATACTGGCATGAAACTCACAGAATCTTTCGCGATGTGGCCTGGTGCATCGGTTTCGGGTTGGTATTTCAGTCATCCGGACAGCAAGTACTACGCGGTGGCGCAAATTCAGCGCGATCAGGTTGAAGACCATGCCCGCCGTAAAGGTATGAGCGTCTCCGATGTTGAGCGCTGGCTGGCACCGAATCTGGGGTATGACGCGGACTGATTCACAAATCTGTCACTTTTCCTTACAACAAACAGGGCGCTCAATGAGTGCCCTGTCTCTTTATTAATATGAAACACTTATACTGGAAACAGGCTGGAATAATCTTAGCCGGAAAAACGAATGTCAAAAGGCACAGTAAAGATGCCAGTCAGCGTGTTTCCGGTCCTTTGGTCATTCAATTGCTTCAGGAACATATAACGATAAGGAGAATCTGAACTCGTGTTAACGCTGCTTCACCTGCTTTCTGCCGTCGCCCTGCTGGTCTGGGGGACTCATATTGTTCGAACCGGCGTAATGCGCGTCTTCGGCGCGCGTTTGCGTACTGTCCTTAGCCGGAGCGTCGAAAAAAAGCCGCTCGCCTTTTGCGCGGGGATCGGCGTTACCGCACTGGTACAGAGCAGTAATGCCACCACCATGCTGGTGACCTCGTTCGTCGCTCAGGATCTGGTAGCCCTCGCACCGGCTCTGGTCATTGTGCTGGGGGCAGATGTCGGGACGGCGCTAATGGCGCGTATTCTCACCTTCGACTTATCCTGGCTGTCACCGTTACTTATTTTTATCGGCGTGATTTTTTTCCTCGGACGCAAACAGTCACGCGCCGGGCAACTGGGCCGCGTCGGTATTGGTCTTGGGCTGATTTTGCTGGCGCTGGAGTTGATTGTGCAGGCCGTAACGCCGATCACCCAGGCAAACGGCGTTCAGGTGATCTTTGCCTCGCTGACCGGCGATATTCTGCTGGATGCGCTGATTGGCGCGATGTTCGCCATTATCAGCTACTCCAGCCTTGCTGCTGTACTGCTGACCGCGACTCTGACCGCTGCAGGCATTATCTCCTTCCCCGTGGCGCTCTGTCTGGTGATTGGAGCTAACCTCGGTTCCGGCCTGCTGGCGATGCTCAACAACAGTGCCGCCAATGCCGCAGCCCGCCGTGTCGCGCTGGGTAGTCTGCTGTTTAAGCTGGTGGGTAGCCTGATTATCCTGCCGTTTGTCCATTTGCTGGCAGAGACAATGGGGAAGCTGTCATTGCCAAAAGCGGAACTGGTGATCTATTTCCACGTCTTCTACAACCTTGTACGTTGCCTGGTCATGCTGCCATTTGTTGACCCGATGGCACGGTTTTGCAAAACGATTATTCGCGATGAACCGGAACTGGATACCCAGCTACGGCCTAAACATCTGGATGTCAGCGCGCTGGACACGCCCACGCTTGCTCTGGCGAACGCCGCGCGCGAAACCCTGCGCATTGGCGACGCCATGGAACAGATGATGGAAGGGCTGAATAAAGTGATGCACGGCGAGCCACGGCAGGAGAAAGAGCTGCGTAAGCTGGCAGATGATATCAACGTTCTCTACACCGCCATTAAGCTGTATCTGGCGCGGATGCCAAAAGAAGAGTTGGCGGAGGAAGAGTCGCGCCGCTGGGCGGAGATCATCGAAATGTCGCTCAACCTTGAACAGGCCTCCGATATCGTCGAGCGCATGGGCAGCGAAATTGCCGATAAATCGCTGGCAGCACGGCGGGCATTTTCGCTTGATGGGTTGAAGGAACTGGATGCGCTCTATGAGCAATTGCTCAGTAATTTAAAGCTGGCAATGTCGGTGTTCTTCTCTGGCGATGTCACCAGCGCTCGTCGTTTGCGTCGCAGCAAACATCGTTTTCGCATTCTTAATCGCCGCTATTCCCACGCCCACGTCGATCGCCTGCATCAGCAAAACGTGCAGAGCATTGAAACCAGTTCGCTACATTTAGGCTTACTGGGAGATATGCAGCGCCTGAACTCGCTGTTTTGTTCGGTGGCTTACAGTGTGCTGGAACAGCCGGATGAAGATGAAGGACGGGACGAGTATTAATATTGTGAATCCTGTAGGCCTGATAAGACGCGTCAAGCGTCGCATCAGGCACTATGAACAAGATGCCGGATCATGCATCCGGCAATTCACTTAAAAACGGTGACCAGCTTCCAGCGGAACCGCTTCTTCACCAGCCTTAAACACATAAGTGGTGTTCGGGCCACCCAGCGTAGCGTGACCTTTACTCACTGTGATCCAGTTACCTTCCGGCAGACCAATAATCGTCAGTTCTGGCGCGACGACCAGCAGTTCGCGAATACGCTGCTCACGGGTTTCACCTTTATGGCCTTCCGGCAGCGCGTTGGTGAAGTGCGGGTTGATTTGCAACGGGAACAGATTTAGCGCATCGAAACCTTGCGGATCGACAATCGGCATATCGTTGGTGGTACGAATGGTTGGGCAAGCAAGGTTAGCGCCTGCGCTCCAGCCAATATACAGCGCGCCACGTTTAACCACGTCAGTAATTGGAGCCAGCAGCCCGCGCTCGCGGCACTGTTTCAGCAACTGGAAAGTATTACCGCCGCCGACAATCACAATTTCCGCATTTTCAATCGCGGCAACGGGATCGACAACGCTATGAATACCGGTGACAGAAACACCCAGCGGAGCGAGAACCGCAGCCGTTTTCTCTGTGTAATCATCCCAGGTCTGCGTTACGCCAGCGAAAGGGATAAACACCGCTGAGCGGCGACCCTGCAACTGTTCAGCAATTAGCGGCAGTGCATGTTCCAGCCAGGCTTTACCCGGCAGCGTCGAGTTACTCAATAAAAGCAGTTCCATTACTTCTCCGGTTAGTAAGAAATCACGGAAGGCATGCTACCACTGCGAATTTAACCACTTACTGACATGGCTCACGATGTCACGTATTGCACCGGGCGCTGAGACTGATGACAAACACAGCATTGCCTGATGCGCTACGCTTACCTGGCCTACCAGATAACTGCAATATATTGGATTTTCAAAATTATGTAGACCGAATAAGGCTTCATTCCGCATCCGGCATAAACAATGTGTACTTTGCCACCAATTTGAGCGCCCCTTAAGGCGCTGATATTTTTTATCCTTCTCGTGCAAATTGTGCTGCTTCAGCAATCAGCCGCACATCCGGTCGCGAAGTTGCTGGGGCGACCAGCCAGCGACATGCAGAGTTAAGTAGCGCGATTAATCATGGGAAATTGCCTCTGCATGGGCGAGCAGGTATTGCTCCACCTCACCGGACCAGATCCCCTGATGACGCGCCAGAATCGCCGACAGTGCTTGATCCTGAATCTGCGTGAGTGACGTCAGCGGCAGGTATTTCCCGGTATACACCAGCTTTTTGCCGCCGCCGACGGCAGGCAATTCAAGCGTGGTTTCGCCCGCGGCATTCAGCCCAAGAATATGTGTTACCACTTTTGCGGCCTGCACTTTTTTCTCTTCGATCAGTTTGACCGCCGCGCGCATGTCGTCGGTATTGCCGCCTGACGTGCCCACGTAGTGGGTAAATGCATAATGCACATCGTAGAAATTAATTGGCGCGCTGAAATGTTTATCCTGCGGTCCGGCGAAGAAATTCAGGCAACCATCTGTCGCCAGCAAGGAAGAGGCGAGAGTCACCAGTCCTTCATTAGGCACAAAGACGAAAATATCATCGAAGCCGTGACCGCCACTCAGCGCCATTAACGTATCAAATGCTGCATCGGTGGCATTGAGATAATGAATCAGTGTTTGCGGTTCTGATGGATAGTGCTTGCGCGCATAACTCAATTTGTCGTTGTCGGTATCGGTAATGACGAGCAGCGACGGGTTAACTGGTCCATGCAGCGCATAATCAATCGCCAACAGTCCCATTGGTCCGGTGCCGCCGAGGATCAGCGTGTGCCCTTGCGGGCGAATCCCCATCGTGTGGTTATAACTACCTTCCTGAAGATGATAGTTGGCGTTGAACGCGCCAATCACGCAGGAAAGCGGTTCAACCAGTGAGCCTTCAAAATAGGTTTCGCCGTCGTATGCCAGCAGGCAATATTGTTCCATGACCTCGTTGGGAATAACCACATGCGTCGCTTCGCCGTCTACCCACGGGAAGGAGTAGCCGGGGCAATCCGGGCGGTCGGGGAGTTGCAGGTTGGCCTGAATCACATAACGCTGACCCGGCTGGAATTTGTGCTGCCACTTTTTACCCACGGCCAGAATATCGCCGCAAAATTCGTGGCCGATGATGATTGGGTTGGTCGTCACATCGTCGGGTACTTTTTTATGGTTTTCACCCAGATTGGCCTCTTTCCAGGAAGAGAGGCACAGGCTGTCAGTGACCACCGTTGCGAGGATTTCATCCTCCTGCATTTCAGGAAGGTCAAAGGTTTCCAGGCGTAAATCACGTTTACCATAAAGACGCAGAGCTGTTGTTTTCATAAACCACCTCATGTTGAGCGATGGCCTCGGCAGTCGTGCCGGGGCGAAGAATCAGGACAGGAAGCCCAGAGCATTGCCGATAATCCCTAAGCCAAACAGGGCGAAAATCAGCCATACCGGGTTAATTTTTTTGTTGAGCAGACGAACCATTAGTAGCGTCAGACCGAGCGCCAGCAAACCAGGGCAAAGTTGGTCGAGAATGTTCTGCACGGTCATGGTGACGGTGGAGCCATCGGCGGCATGCGTTTGTGAAACCACCAACGGTACGTTGATTGACGTCCATTTGGTCACCAGCACGCCCATCACAAACAGTCCGAGAATCGACGCGCCTTCGGTGAGTTTTTGCAGCACATTCCCGCCCATATCGCTGACGATATTCACCCCTTTGCGAAAGCCGAGCTGTAGGCCATACCACTTCATCGCCAGACGCACCGCGTTGAAAATAAAGAAGAACAGCAGCGGGCCGAGAATGTTGCCCGAAAGTGCCAGAGATGCGCCGAGCGCGGCGGTAATCGGGCGCAGCGTTCCCCAGACCAGTGGATCGCCAACTCCTGCCAATGGTCCCATCAGACCGACTTTGATGCCGTTGATGGTACCGTCATCAATTTCCGCGCCGATGACCGGGCCACATACGGCTGGCGTGGTATTGAAGAACACCAGGTGTAGCCTGAGCGCCGCAACCTGATCCTCTTTTAATGGGTAAAGTCGCTTGATGGCGGGGATCATGTCGTAGCAAAAGCCCAGCCCGTGAATACGTTCAAAGTTAAAGGACGCCTGTTGCAGGTTGGAGCGCAGAAACATGCTCACCAGATCGCTGCGTGTAATTTTTCTCTGTTCCATGATGGCTCCGTTAATCGTCAAGTTGGTCAAGGGCGGTGGAGGCGGTGGCCTGGAGTTGAGGTTCAGCTTTACACCACTGTGGATTTAGCTGGATGTAGACCAGGGCCATGATCACGCCGACGCCACCGAACGCCAGCAGGCTGAGATCGAGGTAGCCACCTGCGAGGAAACCGAGGAAAAAGAAAGGCATCAAATATTTCACGCCCATCATACGTAGCACCATGGCGTAACCGACCACCACGATAAAACCGCCAGCAATCTGTAGTCCTCGGGTCACAAATTCGGGAATGGCGTTTAACATATTGCTGACCATATCGGCGCTGACGAACAGTGAGACAATCAGTGCCGGAATGGCGACGCGCAGCGCCTGCACGCCAAGCGCGGAGACATGCAGAATATCGAGAGTGCGAAACCGCGCCTCTTCTGCTGCTTTATCCGCCGCGTGCTGGAACACTACGGTGATGGTACGGGCAAACACCGTCAGCACCTGGCCTGCCGCAGCCACAGGCAACGCGATGGCGATTCCGGTGGCGATGCTTTGCTGACCAACGATAACCAGAATGGCGGAGATTATGCTGGCGAGTGCAGAATCCGGAGATTGCGCCGCGCCGACGTTCATCCAGCAGAGAGCTATCAATTCCAGCGTACCGCCGAGTATTATTCCGGTTTTTAAATCACCGAGAATTAAACCAATCACCGTACAGGCAATTAACGGGCGATGAGTCTGAAATTCATCCAGCACGCTGCCCATTCCGGCAATACAGGAAAAAAGAAATATAGCAATGATTTGTAGGGTACTTATTTCCATGATTTGTCACCTTTTAAGTGTCGTCATCCCTGCCTGTTAAAGCATATGTACACAGGCGCTATTATTTAATTTGCGATTAACTGTTCGTTTATTTTGTCGATAATATTGATTGAGGGATCTGACGCTACGACGCGTAAATCCAGTATGACACCAAGATTATTTAACTCATGAAATGCGTTAATATCATCATCATCTAATGAAACCGCTTTGGTTAACTGTTTTTTACCGGGCCGCCAGGCCATGCCGCCAATATTCAGGGTGCCTATTTTTACCCCCTGGCGAACCATCGCTAAGGCATCCTGTGGGCGAGTGAAAAGATAAAAAACGGTTTCGTCCTGATATTGCGGGTTGTGATAAACCGCGACGGCTTTTTCAATATTGACCACGTTAACCTTCATTCCCGGTGGCGCAGCCTGACGCAATAATGTCCGGCGCACTTCATCGTTATAAACTTCGTCATTGCAGATAATAATGCGCTGGGCGTTAGCCACTTTCGACCAGACGGTAGTGACCTGGCCGTGGATCAGACGGTCATCAATGCGGGCGAGCGTAATGTTCATCAGAAATCCTCCTCTGTCGTTGCCAGTTGTTTCCAGACAACGCAGGTTTGCTTTGCGATTTGCGTCAGGTGTTCACACAGTTCATCAACATTCATGCTGTCCTGGTTATCAACCAGTTCGAGCGCCAGCGGCAGAGAAAGGCCGCTGATTACCCGCAAACGAGGATTGCGCATCGCAAGCATTGCTGCCGCATTCCACGGGCTGCCGCACTGTAAATCCACGGCAATCAGCCACTCATCTTGATTGTGAATGCTTACTAACTTTTCCAGCTTTACCGCAATGTCTCCGGCGTTTTCACCGGGCACAAATGCAACGGCTTCAACATTGGCGTTGCCGTAAACCATCTGAACCGATTCCAGCATGGCGCAAGCTAATTTGCCGTGGGCACAAAAAATGGCGTTGACCATAAAGCCTCCTTAGCCGCGCGTTTTGCCGCCCGCAATGTTAGTGGTTACTCCGGTGATGTAGCTGGCGCGTTCAGACAACAGATAACAAACAAAATCAGCTACTTCTGCTAATCTTCCGGCGCGCCCAATAGGAATGGCGTTTTTGGTATAGCCTTCACGCAGCTGCTCGACGGTGATATTGCGCGTCCACGCCAGCGCCTCTTCATATTCCGGCGTGCGTAGCCCGGTTTTTTCCAGAATCCCGGGCGCGATACCGACCACACGGATACCGTGTTTACCCAGCTCTTTCGACCAGGAGCGCGTGAAGCTATTGAGCGCGGCTTTGGTAGCGGCGTAACAGCTTTGTCCTTCTGAGCCTTCCAGCCCACTTTCTGAGGAAACATTCACAATCACGCCATCATGTTGTTTGACCATCTGTCGCGCCACCGCCTGCGACATCAGAAAAACACCTTTCTGGTTGATATTGACCATTTTTTCGAATGCAGCTTCGTTGAGTTCATACTGCCCGGCAGGCGCTTTCTCATCGACCAGCAGACGCGGGAAATTGACCCCGGCGTTATTGACCAGACCGTCGATGCGACCAAAACGCTGGATAATTTCCGCTACCGTATGATTTACCTCTTTTGTGCTAGAAATATCGGTCGGCCAAAACTGATAGCCTTTATGACCTTCATATTGACCATCGCCACCGTGAATATCGACCATCTGTACATTCGCGCCTTGTGCTAATAATTCCTCTACAATCGCCAGACCAATACCGGATGCGCCGCCGGTGACAATAATGATTTTATCCTGCAAATTTAACCACGTTTGCATAACAGACTCCTGATTTTAGATAATAGGGACCCGCCGTAATTTTTATTACGGTAAACATCGGGAAGATTTTTATTTCAGTAATAGTTCAGCTGTGCTGCTATTCGTTACCAGACAATTAATATATTTTCCACGCAGTGCACCAATAATTCCGCTGTATTTTTCTTCACTCATGGCAATGCCAATGGAATATCGCGCCTGCTTTAATTTATTCATTTCGATAGAGAGCGTTTTTTCGCTCATATTCGTTTCAACCATTGCGCCGTGAATATCAAAAAAGCGCGAGCAAATATCGCCAGCAACCTGGCGGGCATTCAGGTCGTCACTCTCTTCACCACCATAAAACGCATGCCAGTTAGCGCCGTCGCGAATGGCCGGTGAGCCAATTCCCACCAGGGCGATATCCAGATTATCCCAGTAGGCAGAGATGGTTTTAAAGTGCTGAGACTGCATGATCCCATTACGAATTAATGGGTTATCCAGCAGAGCCGGAAAATCCGCGAGATGCGATTCCCCTTTCAGCTTCGCTGCCGCGCTGTAGGTTAATGTGTTTACATGATAGCGGCTTTCGAGTTTACCGGACGGTCCGCCAATAATTGGTACGCAGATTAACTGCCGCGATTGCCCCGCCTGCGGCAAGTTTTCAACCAGTGCGCTCACCGCGCGACCCCAGGAAAAACCGACAATATCGCCAGGCTCCAGCAAGCGATCCAGCAGTTGCGCGCCGTGTAACCCCATCATCGCCAGTTGAGTCTCTTCATCCTCATCATTTCCCGACACCACCACAACGTCTTTCAGGCCAAACTTTTGCTTCAGTTGCTGCTCCAGCCAGAGATTTTCGTTGTAGTCATAGTTGATGGCGATGGTGACCATTCCCTGATCGCGGCCTCGTTTAAGCAAGCGGCTGATGGTGGTGCGGTAAATACCCAGTTCGCGCGCGATTTGCGCCTGCGTCATATCCTGTTCGTAATAGAGTTGGGCAATCTTCACAATCAAACGGATATCGTCACTGTTTTCCATTGCCGCCTCCTGGTTCTGCACATTTGTGCAAATACGCTTTCTCACCGCTTGATCTGATATAACCCCATCATGAGGGCCTTTCAAAGCGATTTTTCACTCTTTGCATGGGGAGAAATAGCGCTTTCTCTTGCACATTTGTTTCTCTGCGTAGTAGTCATCAGCACAGGTGTGCAGCGATTCGTAATATGTTGATTATCCTTATTTTGCCAGGCAAATTTGCATCGTACTTCCGGAGACACTTTTGTGATAAAAGGCGTGGCAGATCACATTTAATTTCGACGTTGCCGCATAACCCTGTTTTTCCCCGCTAAGAGGTACGGTATATTCCGCGTTTTACAGGAGAATTTATGCTGCCCGACTCATCAGTCCGTTTAAATAAATACATCAGCGAAAGCGGAATTTGCTCACGCCGCGAAGCGGATCGCTATATCGAGCAAGGCAATGTGTTCCTTAATGGCAAGCGAGCCACCATTGGCGATCAGGTGAAACCCGGCGACATTGTGAAAGTAAACGGTCAGTTGATTGAGCCTCGGGAAGCCGAAGATTTGGTACTTATCGCCCTGAACAAGCCCGTCGGTATTGTCAGCACCACCGAAGATGGCGAGCGCGATAACATTGTCGATTTCGTTAACCACAGCAAACGCGTGTTCCCGATTGGCCGCCTGGATAAAGACTCCCAGGGGCTGATTTTCCTCACCAATCACGGCGATCTGGTGAATAAGATCCTCCGTGCGGGTAACGATCATGAGAAAGAGTATCTGGTGACGGTCGATAAACCGATTACCGATGAATTTATTCGTGGTATGGGGGCGGGGGTGCCGATCCTCGGGACGGTGACGAAAAAGTGCAAAGTCAAAAAAGAAGCGCCGTTTGTCTTCCGCATTACCCTAGTGCAGGGGCTGAACCGTCAGATCCGGCGCATGTGCGAGCATTTCGGCTATGAAGTGAAAAAGCTGGAACGTACGCGCATTATGAACGTCAGCTTAAGCGGCATTCCGCTGGGGGAGTGGCGCGATTTAACCGACGATGAGTTAATCGACCTCTTTAAGCTCATCGAAAATTCCTCTTCCGAGGCAAAACCTAAAGCGAAGGCCAAACCGAAAACAGCGGGCATCAAACGTCCAGTCGTTAAGATGGAAAAAACGGCGGAAAAAGGCGGTCGCCCGGCGTCCAACGGTAAGCGTTTTACCTCGCCGGGGCGTAAAAAGAAGGGACGCTGATTAACGCCTCAGACTGATGAAAACGTCCAAAAAGAGCTCGGACAGTCCCCTCGCCCCTTCGGGGAGAGGGTTAGGGTGAGGGGAAGATTGTGTCCACACAGACGAGTGAAAATCTCAGGCGTTGATTGTTCATTAGCGCCTGCCGCGCGTCGACGTATTTGCTGACCAGCTAAATGACGCTTCAGGATCCGGTTTATAAGCCTGCTTTTTCTTCAATTGGCGGGCTTTTTTCGCTTCAGCCTCACGCTCGACCATTAATTTATCTGGATTTGCCCCTATATTTCCAGACATCTGTTATCACTTAACCCATTACAAGCCCGCTGCCGCAGATATTCCCGTGGCGAGCGATAACCCAGCGCACTATGCGGATGCCATTCGTTATAATGCTCGAACGCCTCTGCAAGGTTCTTTGCTGCCGTTAACCCGTCTGGTTTGGGCATGATACTGATGTAGTCACGCTTTATCGTTTTCACGAAGCTCTCTGCTATTCCGTTACTCTCCGGACTCCGCACCGCCGTGTTCTTCGGTTCAAGTCCCAACATCCGGGCGAACTGGCGTGTTTCATTAGCCCGGTAGCATGAACCATTATCCGTCAGCCACTCCACTGGAGACGACGGAAGATCGTTGCCGAAGCGGCGTTCCACCGCTCCCAGCATGACGTCCTGTACTGTTTCACTGTTGAAGCCGCCGGTAGTCACCGCCCAGTGCAGTGCCTCACGATCACAGCAGTCCAGCGCGAACGTGACACGCAGTCTCTCTCCGTTATCACAGCAGAACTCGAACCCGTCAGAGCACCATCGCTGATTGCTTTCTTTCACGGCTACTCTGCCTGTATGTGCCCGTTTCGATGGCGGTACAGCAGGTTTTCGCTCAAGCAACAGCGCATTCTGGCGCATGAGCCGGTAAACACGTTTGGCATTGATCGCAGGCATACCATCAAGTTCTGCCTGTCTGCGAAGCAGCGCCCATACCCGACGATAACCATACGTGGGCAGCTCTCCGATAACATGGTGTATACGGAGAAGCACATCCGTATCATCAGTGTGACGACTGCGGCGGCCATCCATCCAGTCATCGGTTCGTCTGAGAATGACGTGCAACTGCGCACGCGACACCCGGAGACAACGGCTGACTAAGCTTACTCCCCATCCCCGGGCAATAAGGGCGCGTGCGCTATCCACTTTTTTGCCCGTCCATATTCAACGGCTTCTTTGAGGAGTTCATTTTCCATCGTTTTCTTGCCGAGCAGGCGCTGGAGTTCTTTAATCTGCTTCATGGCGGCAGCAAGTTCAGAGGCAGGAACAACCTGTTCTCCGGCGGCCACAGCAGTAAGACTTCCTTCCTGGTATTGCTTACGCCAGAGAAATAGCTGGCTGGCTGCTACACCATGTTGCCGGGCAACGAGGGAGACCGTCATCCCCGGTTCAAAGCTCTGCTGAACAATTGCGATCTTTTCCTGTGTGGTACGCCGTCTGCGTTTCTCCGGCCCTAAGACATCAATCATCTGTACTCCAATGACTAGTCTAAAAACTAGTATTAAGACTATCACTTAAATAAGTGATACTGGTTGTCTGGAGATTCAGGGGGCCAGTCTACACGGCTTTCGTTTGAGATTGAATAACTTGCCGTTGCCACGTACGCAATTGCCAGAATGCTGACATATCGCAGTGTTGAAATAGACATCGATCTTTTCGCCGGTATAACAGCGATAACCCTCGTCCAGTAGCGCCTGATCCATGACTTTCCCTCTCTCATCAGTATGATTATCGCTATAAGCATAGCCCTGGAATCTTCATACAGCACTGGCAGTTTCCGTTGCCAGAGTCTCTTCCCCTATATAGCCAATCATTCTTACTCCCTTTGAATTACCCGCCTCATCAGAGATAATGCTTAAGAAATTTGTCACACAAGGAAGCTGATGAGACATTCATTGCCCTACCGCATGTTACGCAAACGTCCGATGAAATTGAGTACCACAGTGATCTTAATGGTCAGCGCGGTACTGTTCTCGGTGCTATTGGTGGTGCATCTGATTTACTTCTCGCAAATCAGTGATATGACGCGAGACGGGCTGGCCAACAAGGCACTGGCAGTGGCGCGTACTCTCGCCGACTCGCCGGAAATCCGTCAGGGCTTGCAGAAAAAACCGCAGGAGAGTGGAATCCGGCCATCGCGGAAGCCGTGCGCAAACGCAACGATCTGCCGTTTATTGTCGTTACCGATATGCAAAGTCTTCGCTATTCGCATCCTGAAGCCCAGCGTATTGGTCAGCCATTTAAAGGTGATGACATCCTTAAAGCGCTGAATGGCGAAGAAAATGTCGCTATCAATCGCGGTTTTCTGGCGCAGGCTTTACGCGTATTTACCCCCATCTACGATGAAAATCATAAACAAATTGGCGTGGTGGCGATCGGCCTTGAGTTAAGCCGCGTGACCCAACAGATCAATGACAGTCGCTGGAGCATTATCTGGTCAGTATTATTTGGCATGCTGGTCGGACTGATTGGCACCTGCATTCTGGTTAAAGTACTGAAAAAAATCCTTTTCGGCCTGGAACCCTACGAAATCTCCACGCTGTTTGAGCAACGCCGGGCCATGTTGCAGTCTATCAAAGAAGGCGTCGTTGCCGTGGACGATCGCGGCGAGGTCACGCTGATGAACGATGCCGCACAAGAATTGCTGAATTACCGTAAGTCGCAGGACGATGAGAAACTGTCGACGCTAAGCCACTCGTGGTCACAGGTGGTAGATGTCTCGGAAGTGTTACGCGACGTACCCGCGCCGCGACGAAGAGATTACGATTAAAGATCGGCTATTACTGATCAACACCGTTCCGGTGCGCAGTAATGGCGTTATCATCGGTGCCATTTCAACCTTCAGGGACAAAACTGAAGTACGTAAACTGATGCAGCGACTCGACGGTCTGGTCAACTATGCTGATGCACTTCGTGAACGATCCCACGAATTTATGAATAAATTGCATGTGATTCTCGGATTATTGCATCTGAAGAGTTATAAGCAGTTGGAAGATTACATTCTCAAAACAGCCAATAACTATCAGGAAGAGATTGGCTCTCTGCTGGGTAAGATCAAATCTCCGGTTATCGCTGGTTTTTTAATCAGCAAGATTAATCGCGCGACCGATTTAGGCCATACGCTGATTTTAAACAGTGAAAGCCAGCTGCCAGACAGCGGCAGTGAGGACGAGGTCGCGACGCTGATTACCACATTGGGAAATCTGATAGAAAACGCGCTGGAAGCATTAGGGCCGGAACCCGGTGGCGAAATTAGCGTAACATTGCACTACCGTCACGGCTGGCTGCACTGCGAAGTTAACGATGATGGACCGGGGATCGCACCGACAAAATGATTACATTTTTGACAAAGGTGTCTCGACAAAAGGAAGCGAGCGAGGCGTCGGTTTAGCACTTGTCAAACAACAGGTAGAAAATCTCGGCGGCAGCATCGCCGTGGAATCGGAACCCGGGATTTTCACACAATTTTTTGTCCAGATACCCTGGGACGGGAGAGGTCGACAGATGATCAATGTATTAATTATCGATGACGACGCAATGGTCGCGGAGCTGAATCGCCGATACGTAGCACAAATCCCAGGCTTTCAATGCTGTGGAACAGCCTCGACGCTGGAGAAAGCCAAAGAGATTATCTTCAATAGCGATACGCCTATCGACCTGATATTGCTCGATATCTATATGCAAAAGAGAACGGGCTCGATTACTGCCTGTCCTGCATAACGCGCGTTGCAAAAGTGATGTGATTGTCATCTCCTCCGCAGCCGATGCGGCAACCATTAAAGATTCGCTGCATTACGGTGTCGTGGATTACCTGATCAAACCCTTCCAGGCTTCCCGCTTTGAAGAGGCGCTCACCGGCTGGCGGCAAAAGAAAATGGCGCTGGAAAAACATGAGTATTATGACCAGGCCGAGCTTGATCAGCTAATCCACGGCAGCAGCTCCAACGAACAGGATCCTCGTCGCTTGCCAAAAGGCTTAACGCCGCAGACGTTACGCACACTGTGCCAGTGGATTGACGCGCATCAGGACTATGAATTTTCAACCGACGAGCTAGCCAACGAGGTTAACATTTCGCGTGTTTCCTGCCGTAAATACCTCATCTGGCTGGTCAACTGCCACATCTTGTTCACCAGTATCCATTATGGCGTCACGGGGCGTCCAGTTTACCGTTACCGTATTCAGGCAGAACACTACTCACTACTGAAACAATATTGCCAATAACGGATTGCTGGTTATCTGTAAGTAATAATTATTACCGTAATGCAAAATACCCCTGGCACAAGTTACATCCTTCATCAGTAAAACTTGTGCCAGATTAAATATAATTATCCCTCCATCATCGCTAAAAATTAATATCTCTTCAGGTGAACGGTGTTTTTAATTTCAAAACGCTAACAAAAGTTAATTAACTATTATGTCACCCGCATTATGTGTATTTTTACCCACAAATGGGTAGATCAGATTAATCTATAAACCTAATGACATCTGCCCTGAGAACAAAAAATAGACCGATAAATATCAATAAGATAACAGCAAACAAAACATTAACATCTGCGCAGTACAAACTATAAACCCATCGCCAGAGAGTCTTTCTCTCTGAAAAAGCCGCTTATCACAGTGCATAAATTTGCCGCTGCTTTAATCAGCCAATATTCACTGTGAGGTATTTGCTAAAGCCGGTAACGACCAAACGGATATTTAGTCAGGCTCTGAAAACAGTTCATACAAAACAGAACGTGACTGTGATCTATTCAGCAAAAATTTAAATAGGATTATCGCGAGGGTTCACACATGTTATTTACTATCCAACTTATCATAATACTGATATGTCTGTTTATGGTGCCAGAAAGGGTGGTATCGCGCTGGGTTTATTAGGCGGTATCGGTCTGGTCATTCTGGTCTTCGTCTTCCACCTTCGCCGGGTAAACCACCAGTTGATGTCATGCTGGTTATCATTGCGGTGGTGGCGGCATCGGCGACCTTGCAAGCTTCGGGCGGTCTTGATGTCATGCTGCAAATTGCCAGAAGCTGCTGCGCTGCAACCCGAAATATGTCTCGATTGTCGCGCCGTTTGTGACCTGTACACTGACCATTCTTTGCGGTACGGGTCATGTGGTTTACACCATTCTGCCGATCATCTACGACGTCGCCATTAAGAACAACATCCGTCCGGAACGTCCGATGGCGGCAAGTTCTATCGGTGCACAGATGGGGATTATCGCCAGTCCGGTGTCGGTTGCGGTCGTGTCTCTGGTTGCGATGCTGGGTAATGTCACCTTTGATGGTCGCCATCTTGAGTTCCTCAATTTGCTGGCAATCACCATTCCATCGACGTTAATCGGTATCCTGGCGATGGGTAACTTCAGCTGGTTCCGCGGTAAAGATCTGGATAAAGACGAAGAGTTCCAGAAATTCATCTCCGTACCGGAAAACCGTGAGTATGTTTACGGTGATACCGCGACGCTGCTGGATAAAAAACTGCCGAAAAGCAACTGGCTGGCAATGTGGATTTTCCTCGGGCAATCGCTGTAGTCGCCCTTCTTGGTGCTGATTCGGACCTGCGTCCATCCTTCGGCGGCAAACCGCTGTCGATGGTACTGGTTATTCAGATGTTTATGCTGCTGACCGGGGCGCTGATTATTATCCTGACCAAAACCAATCCGCGTCTATCTCAAAAAACGAAGTCTTCCGTTCCGGTATGATCGCCATCGTGGCGGTGTACGGTATCGCATGGATGGCAGAAACCATGTTCGGTGCGCATATGTCTGAAATTCAGGGCGTACTGGGTGAAATGGTGAAAGATTATCCGTGGGCCTATGCCATTGTTCTGCTGCTGGTTTCCAAGTTTGTAAACTCTCAGGCTGCGGCGCTGGCGGCGATTGTTCCGGTCGCGCTGGCGATCGGCGTTGATCCGGCATACATCGTGGCTTCAGCACCGGCTTGCTACGGTTATTACATCCTGCCGACTTATCCGAGCCATCTGGCAGCGATTCAGTTTGACCGTTCCGGCACCACCCACATCGGTCGCTTCGTCATCAACCACAGCTTTATTCTGCCGGGGTTGATTGGTGTGAGCGTATCGTGCGTCTTCGGCTGGATCTTCGCCGCGATGTACGGGTTCTTATAAATGCACTTTGCGTGCCGCCCGTGACTACGCGGCACGCCATTTTCGAATAACAAATACAGAGTTACAGGCTGGAAGCTATGTCAAACAAACCCTTTATCTACCAGGCACCTTTCCCGATGGGGAAAGACAATACCGAATACTATCTACTCACTTCCGATTACGTTAGCGTTGCCGACTTCGACGGCGAAGCCATCCTGAAAGTGGAACCAGAAGCCCTGACCCTGCTGGCGCAGCAAGCCTTTCACGACGCTTCTTTTATGCTCCGCCCGGCACACCAGAAACAGGTTGCGGCTATTCTTCACGATCCAGAAGCCAGCGAAAACGACAAGTACGTGGCGCTGCAATTCTTAAGACTCCGAAATCGCCGCCAAAGGCGTGCTGCCGACCTGCCAGGATACCGGCACCGCGATCATCGTCGGTAAAAAAGGCCAGCGCGTGTGGACCGGCGGCGGTGATGAAGAAGCGCTGTCGAAAGGCGTCTATAACACCTATATCGAAGATAACCTGCGCTATTCACAGAATGCGGCGCTGGACATGTACAAAGAGGTCAACACCGGCACTAACCTGCCTGCGCAAATCGACCTGTACGCGGTAGATGGCGATGAGTACAAATTCCTTTGCGTTGCGAAGGCGGCGGCTCTGCCAACAAAACGTATCTCTACCAGGAAACCAAAGCCCTGCTGACTCCCGGCAAACTGAAAAACTTCCTCGTCGAGAAAATGCGTACCCTCGGTACTGCAGCCTGCCCGCCGTACCATATCGCGTTTGTGATTGGCGGTACGTCTGCGGAAACCAACCTGAAAACCGTCAAGTTAGCAAGCGCTCACTATTACGATGAACTGCCGACGGAAGGGAACGAACATGGTCAGGCGTTCCGCGATGTCCAGCTGGAACAGGAACTGCTGGAAGAGGCCCAGAAACTCGGTCTTGGCGCGCAGTTGGCGGTAAATACTTCGCGCACGACATTCGCGTTATCCGTCTGCCACGTCACGGCGCATCCTGCCCGGTCGGCATGGGCGTCTCCTGCTCCGCTGACCGTAACATTAAAGCGAAAATCAACCGCGAAGGTATCTGGATCGAAAAACTGGAACACAACCCAGGCCAGTACATTCCACAAGACTGCGCCAGGCCGGTGAAGGCGAAGCGGTGAAAGTTGACCTTAACCGCCCGATGAAAGAGATCCTCGCCCAGCTTTCGCAATACCCGGTATCCACTCGTTTCTCGCTCACCGGCACCATTATCGTGGGCCGAGATATTGCACACGCCAAGCTGAAAGAGCTGATTGACGCCGGTAAAGAACTTCCGCAGTACATCAAAGATCACCCGATCTACTACGCGGGTCCGGCGAAAACCCCTGCCGGTTATCCATCAGGTTCACTTGGCCCAACCACCGCAGGCCGTATGGACTCCTACGTGGATCTGCTGCAATCCCACGGCGGCAGCATGATCATGCTGGCGAAAGGTAACCGCAGTCAGCAGGTTACCGACGCGTGTCATAAACACGGCGGCTTCTACCTCGGTAGCATCGGCGGTCCGGCGGCGGTACTGGCGCAGCAGAGCATCAAGCATCTGGAGTGCGTCGCTTATCCGGAGCTGGGTATGGAAGCTATCTGGAAAATCGAAGTAGAAGATTTCCCGGCGTTTATCCTGTCGATGACAAAGGTGACGACTTCTTCCAGCAAATCGTCAACGAACAGTGCGCGAACTGCACTAAGTAACCTCTTGGCCCAGCGCCTGGCAGCATGCTGCCAGGTGATCCCCCTGGGCCACCTCTTTTGCGATTGTAATTTCACGCTTGCTGGTGAATAGTCAGTATTTTCCCTGATTTGCGAACTCACCATGACCCGCACACTCAAGCCGTTAATTCTTAACACCGGCGCACTGGCGCTAACATTAATCCTGATTTATACCGGCATTTCGGCCCATGACAAACTCACCTGGCTGATGGAAGTGACACCGGTGATTATTGTCGTGCCGCTACTGCTTGCCACCGCCAGACGTTATCCGTTAACGCCGCTGCTCTATACGCTCATTTTCCTTCACGCCATCATCCTGATGGTCGGCGGACAATACACCTACGCGAAAGTCCCCGTTGGTTTTGAGGTGCAGGAATGGCTGGGGTTGAGTCGTAATCCGTATGACAAGCTGGGGCACTTTTTCCAGGGGCTGGTGCCTGCACTGGTGGCACGAGAAATTCTCGTTCGCGGGATGTACGTGCGCGGACGTAAAATGGTGGCGTTCCTGGTCTGCTGCGTGGCGCTGGCGATAAGCGCGATGTATGAATTAATCGAGTGGTGGGCAGCGCTGGCAATGGGTCAGGGAGCGGATGATTTCTCGCACCCAGGGCGACCAGTGGGACACGCAATCCGATATGTTCTGCGCGCTGCTTGGCGCATTAACGACGGTGATATTCCTCGCTCGCTTTCATTGCCGCCAGCTACGGCGCTTTGGCTTGATAACC
Source organism: Shigella flexneri (assembly GCA_048288465.1). GTDB lineage: Bacteria > Pseudomonadota > Gammaproteobacteria > Enterobacterales > Enterobacteriaceae > Enterobacter > Enterobacter flexneri_B. The sequence continues at coordinate 4,151,018 of CP182556.1, forward strand.
GGATAACAACTTGCGCTTTGTTGATGCCGGATGCGGCGTGAATTCCTTATCCGGTCTACAAAATTTGCAAATCCAAAGCATTACATTAAGACGTGGCCTGATAAACATATCGCATCAGGCCATTTTCGTTAGCTATTGTCCACGTCAGGCTTTCACATCACTCACTGCACCGACCGGAATATCAGCATGAACAGGCTTGGGCGGTACTTTGCGATATTTATCCAGCAGATGGATCTGGATCCTGCGCAGCGTGTCACCATTGAGGCGATAGAAACGGAAGTAGAGAATCAGCGTTACCATGAAAACAGAGTTGGTAGAGCAATCATAATAAACTGCATACCTAATAGGGCTTGCGTAGACTGTTCAACATTCGGTACATAGCCAATCATCCCTAACACAACCGCAATGAAAAAAGCCGCAAAGGCTGAACCGCCCTTCACCACCATAGTCTGCACGGAGTAAGCGATACTTTCACAGCGTACGTGCAGTTTATATTCACCGTAATCAACGGTATCCGCCACCATGATGACCTGTAATACCCAGAAAAGCGCCAATCCCACATTCAGCGATACCCGCATCACAATGAGGACGACGTTGTGATAGCTCATTAATGCCATTAACAGGAGAACACCACAGCTTAACACCGGAAGAATAGATGCTCCGGCCAATAAAATGCGTCGGGATAATGATTTAACTAAGCGTGGGAAGAATACTAACGTCACCAGGTTAGCAGCTCCCGCATACGACAGATAATAGGGGAACAAATCCGCATCACCGATAACATATGAGAAATAATAGATAGCAAAGCCGGTAATAATGTTGCTGGCTACATTATAAGCAAGAGCCATACCCAAGAGGCATGAAGCTGATCGTTTTTATAAATTAGCGCAACGATGGCTTTAAGTGTCAGATGGCTTCCTTCAGCAGACGGTTGATTGTCTGACGAAAAGACTTCATGCACATTGCGCAGAGTGATGATGGTTGAAACAATAAAAAAGGCAATCAGTACCAGAGTGAACATCTGAAAGCCAAATCCCCGATCGCCCACCGCCGACATAATTAACAAATGGTAGCGTCACACCTGCCGTAACAAAGCCCGCCAGACTGGCAAAAAAACGCGGATAAGGAACCAGTTGTTCGCGCTCACGTTTATCGAGCGTTATGGTTGGAACCAGCGACCAGAAGGGAATATCCATAATGGTGTAAGTCATGCCCCAGAGGATGTAGGTCACGCAAACAAAGACAATCTGAGTAGTACCTTCGAACAGATGCGCACTAAAGAGGAGAAATAAGATTACAGAGTTTGCCAACGTACCGATCAGGAATCCAGGGTTTTGAAGTTACCCCATCGCAATCGCGTAGCATTTACAATCCATCCCATAATCGGATCGTTAATAGCATCCCAGATCCTCGCCACCAGAAACAAAGTACCGACCAAACCCACAGACAGCCCGACGACATCGGTGTAGTAATACATGAGGTACATATACACAATGCCAATCGCAAAATCCTTCCCGAACGCTCCAAATCCATAACTGAGTTTTGTAGTCATTGAAATGCTCATAGGGTATCGGTCGCTGTTACCAACGCCCGCCTTCTGTTATTGGTATCGTCAGAGGTGTGCGCCGGAATAAATCCCCCGGCGCAGTAGCGTTTAGTCGCGTTTTAACGGTGCAACCAGCCTGGCAGCCAGTCGCCGTGGGCGGCAATCAGGTCGTCAACAAGAGCATATATTTCGTCAATGCCCAGCACGGCGGCAGTATGCGGGTCCATCATCGCGGCGTGGTAAACACGGTCGCGATTTTCCGTAAGGATAGCTTCGGTCAGCAGCGTCTATACGTTGATGTTGGTTTGCATCAGGGCGGCCAGATGCGAAGGTAGCGTACCGACTTTGGTTGGCTGAATGCCATTAGCATCGACCAGACAGGCTACTTCCACGCAACATCCTTGTGGCAGGTTATCAATCAAACCATCGTTACGGACGTTGCCGTAAATCACACTCGGCTCGCCAGTCCAGATAGCGTTCATGATTGTGCTGGCATATTCCCGTGACGGTTTAATATCAATCCGGGAGGCGTTTTTATACTCCTCCAGCTCTTTATGCCAGTTCGCCAGCTGCTCGACGCAGCGTTTCGGGTACTCATCCAGCGGTACTTTCTAACGCTCAATCAAATCCTCACGACCTGGCTTAATAAACCACGGCGTATATTCGGCAAAATGTTCTGACGATTCCGTGACGAAGTAGCCCAGCTTTTTGAACATTTCGTAGCGCACAATATTCTGGCAGCGAGTCTCACCATGAATATTTGGCTTCGGTGCCTGCCCTGCTTCATAAGCCGCCAGCAGTTCCGGGTTGAGAGTCACGTAACTGCCGTCGGCGGTTTTCGCTCCAGCTCCAGGTAAAACGCCATATGGTTGATACCTGCGCAGCGGTAACGCAGCGTAGCTGGGTCGATATTGAGATCACGCGCCAGCTCTTCCGCCGTTCCCTGCACCGAATGGCACAGCCCGACCTGTTTGATATGCGGATAACGGGCATACATCGCCCAGGTATTCATCGCCATGGGGTTAACATGGTTGAGCATGGTGGCATCGGGGCAGACTTCGTCATGTCCTCGCAAATTTGCCACAGATGCGGAATGGTGCGTAGGCGCGCATAATACCGCCCGGCCCCAACGTATCGGCAATCGTTTCTCCAGACCATGCCGCTTACAGACCTCGAAATCAGTCACCGTGCAAGGTTCATAACCGCCAATCTGAAATGCCACCACGACAAATCGGCATCCTGTAAGGCTTCTTCTGTTGGGTGTGGCAGGTGACTTTGCCGCTGGCCCCTGCTGAATCCATCAGCTTACGCACCACAATATGCGACTCTTCCAGGCGGGTGGGATGATGTCCATCAGGGCAATATGCGCCGTTTTCAGCGCCTCGCAATGGAACACATCACCAAGAATATTTTTAACGAAAATCGTCGAACCAGCGCCGATAAATGTAATTTTGGGTGCAGTCATCATGCAATCTCCTAGCTTGCTTGAATAACTTCATCATGGCAGGCGAATCTGCAGAAACCTCCGGCTTCCAGGTTGAGCATTCCCATGACCGAAAAATCCTGCGTGAAGCAGCAGTAAATCTAGTTTATGGTGATAAGTTACCTGAAAGCACAGTTTTCGGCCTCGTGATATTAGGACACTCCCCTCGCCCTCTCTGGGAAGAGGGTGAAAACCGTGCTCCCGCTGCAGTCGTCCTCCCTCACTCCTGCCATAATTCTGATATTCAGGAAGGAGAGCCATCCATCAATACAGATACGTTTATGTGCAGCAGCACGAAAAACAGACCCGCAGCCCACTGTCGCTGTATTCGGAATACCAGCGGATGGAGATTGAGTTCGCGCACCGCGTATCATGCCCACCAGCCACTCTGGCGTGGTCAGGTCGAAGTGAATGTGCCTTTCGATGGCGATGTGGAATAGCTGATCGACGATGAAAAAGTGAATATCAATCAGGGTCATATCAGCTGTTCTGGGCCTGTACACCGCACAACTAACAGATTACCGGAACCTGTCAGAGCATGGCGATTTTTAATCTGCCGATGCATCTGCTTCTCTCCTGGCCGCTGGATAAAGACCTGATTAACCACGTCACTCACGGCATGGTGATCAATTCACTGGCCACACAGCAACTTAGCCCGTTTGAAGTGCGCCCGCTGGCGGCCGGATATAAACAGTCCGAACCAGCAAATTCGCCAGCTCGCCATTGATCGAAATTGGCCTGATCTCGCGATTACCCTCTCTGGCTGGGAACCGATTCTCGTCGATCAAACCTCGCGCACACACAAAAACAGCGTCTCGCGCCATGCGCAATTTTGTGTTAGCGGGATGCTGGGCTTCTTTGCCGAAAACTGTATCAGGCACTGACCATCAACGATGTCGCTAGCACGTCGAACTTAACGCCAACTATGCAATGGGGATAGTGCAGCGGGTCATGCAATTGACGATGAAACAGTACATTACCGCGATGCGCATCAACCACGTTCGCGCGTTACTGAGCGATACCGATAAAAGTATTCTCGATATTGCCCTGACGGCAGGCTTTCGTTCAGTAGTCGTTTTTACAGCACGTTCGGCAAATATGTCGGCATGTCGCCGCAACAATACCGCAAACTTAGCCAACAGCGCCGCCAGACGTTTCCCGGCTAAAGACGATATCAGTATCAGCCAAAAAAATAGTTTAGCCGTCGATAATAAGCAGTGAAAATAATTTAAAATAATCACATAACGCATTGTTTATAAAAATAAATATTTCAAAAATGTTTGTTTTTCACGCGCTTTACAGCCCGAAAAGGCCGGAAGATACTTGCCCGCAACGAAGATTCCTTCATAACCGGGTAAGCGATGATGAAAGTATTAATTGTTGAAAGCAAGTTTCTCCATCAAGACGCCCCGGGTCGGTAACGCCGTTGAGCGTCTGGCAGATGCTTTAAGCCAGCGAAATGTTACCGTGATTAAATCCACCTCCTTTGATGATGGTTTTGCCATTCTCTCTTCAACGAAGCCATTGACTGCCTGATGTTCAGCTATCAAATGGAACATCCGGACGAACATCAAAACGTCGGACAATTGATGGGGTGAGCTCCATGAGCGCCGACAAAGGTGCCGGTCTTCCGTTGGGCGATGGGAAAAAGCCCTCGCCGCAATCGATCGCGACCTGCTGGAGCTTGTCGATGAATTCGCCTGGATTCTGGAAGATACCGCCGACTTTCTCGCCGGACGCGCCGTTGCCGCGATGACCCGCTACCGCCAGCAGCTGTTGCCGCCACTGTTCAGCGCGCTGATGAAATATAGTGACATCCATGAATATTCCTGGGCAGCGCCAGGCCACCAGGGCGGCGTTGGTTTTACCAAAACACCCGCCAGACATTTCTACCATGACTACTATGGTGAAAATCTGTGCCGCACCGACATGGGCATCGAACGAACTTCCCTCGGTTCTTTGCTTGACCATACTGGCGCATTTGGCGAAAGCGAGAATATGCCGCACGCGTATTTGGTGCCGATCGCTCCTGGTGGGAGTCGTCGGTACTTCCGGCTCTGACCGCCGTCGTCCAGGCTTGCATGACCGATATCGATGTCGTGGTCGTTGACCGTAACTGCCATAAATCCATCGAACAAGGTTTGATGCTAGGCGCGAACCGGTCTATATGGTGCCAAGCCGCAACCGCTACGGCATTATGGGCCGATCTATCCGCAGGAAATGCAACCTGAAACCTTGCAGAAGAAAATGAGTGAAAGCCCGCTGACCAAAGCAAAGCCGGGCAAAAACCGGTCTTATTCGTGGTGTCCGACTGCACCTATGACGGCGTGTGTTATAACGCTTCAAGCGCAGATCTGCTGGAAAAAACCTCCGATCGTCTGCACTCGACGAAGGCTGGTAGGCTATGCCCTTTCAACCCAATCTATGCCAATCACTCTGCCATGCGCGGCGAACCTGGCAATCACGACGGTCCTACCGTTTTCGCCACCCACTCCACCCACAAACTGCTGAATGCGCTGTCACAGGCTTCTTATATTCATGTACGTGAAGGTCGTGGGGCGATTAACTTCTCCGCTTCGACCGGCCTACATCATGCATGGCACCGCGCCTCCCCGCTGTATGCCATCTGCATCCAACGACGTGGCGGTGTCGATGATGACGGCAACAGCGGCCTGTCACTGACACAGGAAGTGATTGACGGCGGGTTGATTTCCGTCAGGCGATGGCACGGCTATGTCAAGAGCTCACGCTGACGGTAGCTGGTTCTTCAAACCATGGGACAAAGAAGTCGTCACCGACCCACAAACCGGCAAAACCTATGACTTTGCTGACGCACCGACCAAACTGCTGACCACCGTTCAGGACTGCTGGGTAATGCATCCGGGCGAAAGCTGGCACGGCTTGAAAGATGTTCGGGATAACTGGAGTATGCTGGGCCCGATTAACGTCGGCGTCCTTGCTCCGGGAATGGGTGAAGATGGTGAACTGGAAGAAACCGGTGTTCCGGCGGCGCTGGTCACTGGCTGGCTTGGTCGCCATGGCATTGTGCCTACCCGCACCACTGACTTCCAAATTATGTTCCTGTTCTCTATGGGCGTAACCCGTGGGAAATGGGGGACTTGGTTAACACCCTTTGCTCCTTCAAACGCCACTATGACGCCAACACACCGCTGGCGCAGGTGATGCCGGAACTTGTTGAACAATATCCTGACACTTACGCGAACATGGGGATTCACAATTTGGGTGACACCATGTTTCCTGGCTAAAGAAAACAACCCTGGCGCACGGTCGAACGAAGCCTATTCCGGCCTGCCGGTGGCGGAACTCACCCGCGTGAAGCGTACAACGCGATTGTCGACAACAATGTCGAACTGGTATCCATTGAAAATCTCCAGGACGCATCGCGGCAAACTCAGTTATCCCGTATCCGCCAGGAATCCCGATGCTGCTGTCTGGTGAAAACTCGGCGATAAAACGAGTCCGCAAGTAAGTTATTTACGCTCACTGCAATCCTGGGACCACCATTTCCCTGGATTTGAACACGAAACTGAAGGGACTGAAATTATTGACGGTACTTACCACGTTATGTGTGTGAAAGCGTAACCACTATTCCGCTGAAGGCGTAATTGTTTAAATAACATTACGCCGCCTGGCCTTAGGCCTTTTGAGTATGGCAACGTTTTCATAAAAATTGCTGCAAACAAAAATGTCATAGTTTTTCGCGGCCCCACCGCGCGCTTTTTTTTGCCTGTTATTTATCCTGTAAAAAAATATGTACATGAGAAATACTATAAAAATTTGTAGATTCATAAAACTAAGAGTTTATTTTTATGCATTTTTATATTCATCATACAATTATATAACCATTTTCCGTATGGCTTTTGCTTTAGCGAGAACTGGTCTTTTATTCGCACTCAGGGAGTTCATGTATGAGGATTTGCAGCAACTTGACCTTGTATTGTTTTATTGACTGAAAAAGATGTATGATAAGGGTGAATGGAAAAGGCCTTTCACCTTAAAGCTAACCATATGGCGTTATTAAATTGTGAAAATAATATTATGAACATCTCCTCTTAACAACACTTGGTTGTAGTATTAGTCACGACATCATCAAAGATTTACCTCCGGTTTACTGAATAAAGATCTACGCAAATACCAGTATGGCAACGTAGCGCTACGCCCATCTGGCCCTGCCATGTCCTGACGCCAGACGTCTTTCGCGTTGCCGCGCAACACAGCGTGATGCTCTGCACCAGAGACTGAGTAGAAAAGGAACGAACACGCCGCATTATTATTTAGGGTGCTATCCTATTTATGAGACAGTAAAAAATTCCTTTCATTAATGATGTATATGTTACGTAATTGTGTAAGTGACAGCGTTTATAAAAAAATATGTTGAAGCAATATTAGCAAAGACTTGGAATCTTAGTATGGTAACCAGTTGTTTATATCTTAGCCCAAGTATGAAGAGAAAAAGTTGAAAAGCGAGAACGCAGGTTATAGCCAAATAATCACCACCTGCCGCATGCGTTATGCCGTAAATGAATTAATGATCGACGGTGAGAATTCTCTCAGGTATCACAGTCCTGCGGCTACAACAGTACGTCGTACTTTATTTCTGTCTTTAAAGACTTCTACGGTGTGACGCGTGCATTATGTTAGTCAGCACAGAGAGCGCACTGTCGCCTGATTTTTAACCTTAACGAAGAGCTATATGATGACGGCATCAGCGATAACCCGGTCAATAATCATTCAACTATCGAATGCAGGGTTGTCATGACGTAATTTATTGTCACGAAGCTCGCCTTCGCAGGAGTTAATTATCTCTCGGATGCTGATGCTACAAAGTGGGCTTAATCCCCGTCACCCTGATGGTGTGGGGGATGTTATGGGGTGAGGATTTTTCTGTACTGAAACCTGGCCTCTACTGGCGGGATGCCATTTATGGATGGCTGGTGTCGATTATCGGTGCACTGGGGCTCTCGATGGTATACGCCGAAATGTTCGTTCCTCGACCGGAGTTGGTGGTTCTTACGCTTACGCCCGCCGCTGCTTTGGCCGCTCTCGGTTATCGAACCAACGTCCTCTACTGGCTGGACTGCTCGATCGGCGATCTCGCCATAGTCGTCATTGGCGTAGGATGTTTAGTTACTTGTTCCCGATTCTGAAGAATCCATTGGTATTGACCATCACCTGCGTCGTGGTGCTGTCAATCTCGTCCTGCTGAACGTTGTCAGTGCAAAATGATCACCCGTGTGCAGGCAGTTGCCACCGTGCTGGCGCTGATCGCCATCGTTCAGGATGCCGTATCTGGCTGGTTCTGGTTGGTGGTGAAACCTATATGGCGGCATCGAACGTCGGCGGCGTGGGCACCTTCGGTCAATTCGAAGTACCCTTAACGTTACGCTGTGGTCGTTCATCGGTGTGGAAAGTGCCTACCGTTGCCGCAGGGGTGGTGAAGAACCCAAACGCAATGTCCCTACTGCAACTGCCACCATTGGTGGCGTATGATTTGCCACCGTTTGCTATGTACTTTCTACCACCGCGATTATGGGGATAATCCCTAATGCCGCACTGCGCGTTTCTGCTCGCCATTCGGTGATGCCGCACGGGGTGGCGTTGGGTGACGCCGCCGGGCCATATGTTGCCTCTGCGCAGCTGCGGGTTGCTTAGGTTCACTGGGCGGCTGGACGTTGCTGGCGGGTCGACTGGCAAAGCCGCTGTGGTGACGGACTGTTCCGGGCGGGGTTGGCCGTGTGGATGAAGCAGATTAGTTGGTGGCGGGGCTCGTTTATCATCAGTATTTTGATGACCATCTTCCAGCTCAGCAGCATTTCACCAAACACAACCCAAGAGACTCAGTATAGTTTATTCCGTCTCGGTCATCTTTACACTGTTCCCATCTCTTTACACCTGTAGGCGTTTGTGCTGCTCGGACACAGTAACGTGAGCGCCGCCCGGCATATCTGGCAGTTACTACCATTGCCTTCCTCTACTGCATCTGGGCCGTGGTGGGGTCCGGAGCAAAGAGGTTATGTGGTAAATTGTCACCCTGATGGTCATCACCGCCATGTATGCGCTGATTACAACCGGCTACATAAAACCCGTTATCCCTTAGATCCACCAATAAGCGAAGGGTCCATTCCCTTCTAATCTGGGCAAACCATCCAAAAGCCAACCTTAAGACTTAAGGTTAGCTTAACTGCTTTGCGAGCATATGCGCACTTTGTTCGATGGAAACACCGGTGATCTTGAAGCGCCTACTAAAAAGACCTCCCTGAATTTACTCGCCGCCTGGCTATTGTTAGCCACTTTTTATATCTCTATCTGCCTGAATATTGCCTTTTTTAAACAGGTGTTGAAGCACCTGCCCTGGATTGGCTGCATAACGTACTGACTTTGTTGTCGATGCGGGTCGTCGCTTTAGGCGTGATTAAGTGTCTGCCTGACACTAAGCTCTTTCTTATGGCTTAATCGACCAGCTGGCCTGCCTGTTTATTCTGGTTGGCGCGGCTGCACAATATTTCGTAATGACTTAGGCATCGTCATCGACCGCTAAATAATGCCAATATTATTGATACCACTCCGGCAGAAAGTTATGCACTAATGACACCGCAAATGTTATTAACGCTGGGATTCAGCGGCGTGCTTGCTGCGCTGATTGCCTGCTGGATAAAATCAAACCTGCCACCTCGCGTCTGCGCAGTGTTCTTTTCCGTGGAGCCAATATTCTGGTTTATCTATACTTGTGATTTGCTGGTCGCCGCACTGTTTTATAAAGACTACGCCTCAGTTGCTGCGCAATAACAAAGAGCTGGTGAAATCCTCCAGCTTGCCTCTAACGGCATTGTCCACAGCTGGTCATGGTATTCCCATCGCATCGGCAAATGTGCCGCTGGTGCAACTGGTAACACACACACCGCAACTCATAATGCCAACACGAAAAACGTAAAAATTTGACCATATGATGGCGAAACCTCGCGGGCGGGGGCTTTTGTTCCTCAACGGCTACCCGCGTGAAACTAACCGCGGCTCGCGAAGACTAAGCGTGGGTCTATTTCCCTAATACCGCATCTTGCGGCGCCGGCAACGGCAGTTTCAAGTACCGTGCATGTTCTCGGATATGCCACGTGAGCATTAGGAAGAAGAGCTGGCACAGCGCGGGAGGCGTGCTGGATATCGGTCACGAGCGGGCATCAACGTGCTGTGGAATGACAACGATGGCGGCTGTAAAGGTGCCTGCAACCACGTCCACTCACCAGAACGTCACCGCGCTGAATCTGCCTGGTGGGTGGCTCGACGGGCGAATGCTGTAGCGAAGTACTGTTCCACGGGCTGGAGGAGTTCATCGAATAACCTGCAGGGTGATGGCGTGATTGTCTTACACACCATGTATCGGCCGTCACGGTCCGACCTATTACAACCGCTATCCGCCAGCAGGTGCGGAAATTTACCCAACCTGCAGACACCAATGAGATCCAGACCTGTAGCGAAGGGCAACTGGTGAACACTTACGACAACACGCTGGTTTACATTCGACTATATTGTTGATAAAGCAATGGAGTGCTTCCTGAAAGAACATCAGGATAAATTTTCCACCACCTGGCTATCTTTCTGACCACGGTGAATCGTACCATGGAAAATGGCATCTATCTGCACGGTCTGCCTTATGCCATCCCACCGGATAGCCGAAGACGGGTGCCGATGCTGCTGTGGCTGTCGGAGGTTGTCGAAAACGGTATCAGGTTGACCAGAACTGCCTGCGAAAAACAGGCGCAAACGCGAACACTATTCACAGCACAATTTATTCTCCACGCTATTGGGATTAACTGGCGTTCGAGCAGAAGTATTGCCAGGGCTGCGGATGTATGCTGCAAACTTGCAGGAGAGTGAGTGAATGAAAATTCTGGTGCTTGAAGCCGACGCTGTCTATTGCAGGATTGATTCTGGCAGCGCAAACGAAAGGCTGCACGTTGCGATGGCATGACAACCGCGCGGATGGCGGAACAAAGGCCTGGGGGCCGGTCATTACAGCCTGGTGGTACTGGATTTTAGGGTTACCCGACGAAGATCGACTGGATTTCTTCGCCCGTATCCGGCAGAAAAATACACCCTGCAGGTACTTTTCTGATCCTCACCGCTGGCGATCCTGGGCCCGAGCAAGAAAATCGCCAGGCTGGATGTGGTGCCGATGACTATCTGGTGAAGCCTTTTGCGCTGGAAGAGTTACACACCGTATCCGCACCTGCTACGACGCCATAATAATCAGGAGAAGTGAGCTGAATTGTGCGCAATGTGACGCTGAATATGGTCGCCGTAGGTATGGATGGGCGGTGGAAGAGCTGATTCTGACGCCCAAAGAATATGCTCTGCTGTCACGGTTAATGCTCAAAGCAGGCAGTCCGGTGCGGTCGGGAAATATTTCTACAACAACATCTATAACTAGGACAATGAACCTCGACCGACGCCCTGGAAGTGCATATCCACGAATTGTGCACGACAAAGTGGGCAAAGCCCGTATCCGCACCGTGCACAGCTTTCGCTATATGCTGGTCGCGAATGAGGAAAACTAATTGAATCTGATGCATTCTTTAGGCGCCGACCAATATCGCTGCGCCAACGGCTGATATTGACCGTCGGGGCCATTTTGTTGAGTGATTGACTAATCAGCGTCTTCTGGCTATGGCATGAAAGTACCGAGCAGATTCAGCTGTTTGAGCAGGCGCTACGCGACAATCGCAACGACGATCGCCACATCGTGCGTGAGATCCGCGAGGCGGTCGCGAGCCTGATTGTCCCCGGCGTTTTTATGGTCAGCCTGACGCTATTATCTGCTATCAGGCGGTACGCGCATCACCCGCCCGCTGGCGGAGCTGCAAAAGAGCTGGAAGCGCGCACCGCGACAACTTAACGCCCATTGCCATTCACAGCGCCACCCTCGAAATCGAAGCGGTGGTTTCGCGTTAAACGAGGTGGTAGTCGCCTGACCAGCACGCTGGATGACGAAAGGTTGTTTACCGCTACGTCGCGCACGAACTGCGAACGCCACTGGCGGGGGTGCGTTTGCATCTGGAACTGCTGGGAAAACGCGTCACATTGATGTAGCACCGTTAGTGGCACGGCTTGATCAGATGATGGAGAGCGTCTCCCAGCTGCTGCAGCTGGCGCGTGTCCGGACAGTCAGTTTCTTCCGGTAATTGTGGACAGTAAAACTGCTGGAGAGTCATTCTCCCTCGTATGACGAACTGAGTACCATGCTCGACCACGACCGCAAACCCTGCTATCGCAAAAGGCGCCGCCAACATCACCGTTCAGGGTGATGCAACCCTGCTGCGGATGTTATTGGAAACCTGGTAGAAAACGCCCATCGTTACAGCCCGGGCAGCAACATTATGATTAAGCTGCAAGAAGATGACGGAGCGGTCATGGCAGTTGAAGATGAAGGACCAGGTATTGATGAGAGTAAATGCGGGGAGTCGAGTAAAGCGTTTGTACGATGGCCAGCCGTTATGGCGGGATTGGGCTGGGGTTGTAGGGTCAGCCGCATTCCAGGTTGCATCGACGGGCAGTTTTTCCTGCAAAACCGGCAAGACACTTCCGGCACGCGGCCTGGGTACGGCTGAAGAAAGAGTAGTACGTGGCAAACCAGATATAAGAAAGCTGCTGACCACCAGCACGCTGAACACGGTGGTGAGACTTTCATAACACGGCTTTCATTCACTTTCCTCGTTAACCTGGAGGAGAGTATGCGCGTCAGAGATTAAGTGAACCTTAAAGGTTCAAATTGGCCTATGAGACAGGTCACATCAGGCCATCCGTTTAGCTTATTCATCAATTCGCGGATGTTGCTGCACCAAGGCTGTACGTTTCGCCTGCAAATGGGCAATCTCGTCGTCAATATGATCGATTTTCTGCTCGATTTTATCGTAATGTTGACAAATTCCTCTCACTTCCTGTATATCTGACGCCGCCGGTGTCGCGCCTTTGAACGGACGATTTGCCGTCTCTTTCGTCGTTACGCCGGTGATGCGGCAAAGGCCAGCCACCGCCATCAGGTAATCCGCAGGCGTCATCAGTCTGGACTTCGACCAGCCAGGCCGCCACGTTGGCGTCAGGACCGGGCCAACCCGGCACCAAATATTAAATGCCGCCGCCAGCGCGCTGTATCGGATATGCGTCGGGAACATAGCTGGCGAGCGTGAGAAGCCATAACGACCATAAAGCAGTTAAGGAGTCACCGCCAGCATCAGTAACCCGGCAAAACACGACCGATAACGTACTGTTAATAAGAGAAATGAACACCAGAGGAATAGCCAACACAAAGCAGGCGACGCTTCCCAAGTAGCACAAACGGACGAACACCAAAACGGTCACTCAGCAAGCCCATCACCGGCTGGACAAACAGCATACCAATCATGATGGCGATAATAATCGGCACCCATGGTCTTCGGAGTAATGCAGGTTATGCGACAAATAACTCGGCATATAGGTCAGCAACATGTCGTAAGTGGCGACGGTGGCGATGACCAACCAATACATCTCAACAGGCTGCGCCAGTATTTAGTGGCAATCTCTTTAAACGAGACAGGGCCATCCTGCGGACACCGCGTGACCCTGTTCCAGTTTATCGACATGCTGCTGAAACGCCGAGTCTTCGGCGCCAGTCGGCGCAGGTAAAGCCCGATAATGCCTAACGGCAGAGCAATAAAGAACGGAATACGTCAGCCCCAGTCGAGGGAGTTCGCTTCGCCGACATGGTGAAATTAACACCACCACGCCCGCACCCAGCACAAACCCGGCGATAGAACCGAAGTCCAGCCAGCTGCCCATAAAGCCACGTTTACGGTCAGGGAGTATTCCGCAACAAATATCGACGCCCCGGTATATTCACCGCCGACCGAGAAACCTTGTGCCATCTTACAGATCAACAGCAGATCGGTGCCCAAATACCTATGTGTCGTAGGACGGTATTAAGCCAATACAGAACGTACTGATTGACATGATCACAATAGTGAAGCGAGGATCTTCTGGCGACCATATTTATCGCCCAGCATACCAAGAAGAGCCCGCCAAGCGGTCGAATCAGAAAGGGAACGGAGAAAGTGGCAAGTGCAGCAACCATCTGCACGCTGGGGTCAGCCCCCGGGAAAAGAACTTTACCTAATGCGTAAGCAACAAAAACCATAAACACGGAAATCAAACCATTCCATTGCATTACCCAGTGATGCTGCGGTAATGGCTTTACGCAGTTTACCGTCATCAATAATGGTGACATCACGAAGGGTAAAGGGTTTTTCGTTTTTCCTTTTCGGCATAGCTTTCCTCGCAGAGTTGGCCGATTTCCGCAAACGCCAGAAAAATCAGCGCGACGGCCGCAAAAGGGGAGCGGGAATTGTAGGATGCAATCTCTGTAAGGTAGCGTAGCGGGTTTGCTTACACCCTCCGGTTAAGGAATGTAGATCAAACCAGTTGACGCCTGAATTGGGCAGTTAATGACCTTTTTACCCTACCAGGTTTAAATTTGTGATCAACTTCACACATGGATTTCGTTTTAGAGCTCATTGATGTAACTGATTATTTACGCCAAATTTACAGAGAAGATTTCCTCGAGCATTGCCCCCGCCAGACGCTGCGCTGAACAGAGTCGTGGCATCCCCAGCGCGCAGACCACGTGGGTCGCTGACCAACAAACGGGTTGTTTATCTGCCGTGGTCCACTTTCCCAGCCAACTTAAAGAATCAGCATGCTCCCTGCCCGTCGGAACGGTCGAGAGGCAAACCACTGATGGTGATAGCGACGCGTGGTCGGTGCCGCATTGATACTCTCTGCCGGGATGTTGTGTCGCTTTCTCAGAATCACCCAGCACACAACGCCACCGCTTGCGGGCTTCCCAGACGGCAGGCGTCGCCAATGCCCCCCGAGCGCAACTCCTTACAACGATAAACAGCGCCCAGGCAACGACGAGGCGTTATACGCCCGCACGCCAGCGGGTAAACATGAGCCTGGCTGAATCACCTGCCTGCACCAGTAGGCCTCGTTGCGTTGACGCCTTTTCCTTCCAGCGACAACGGGCTGAAAACCACTCATACAAGGCGGCAATTTGTGGGGGAGCTCCGGGAAAGCAGAGTGCTGGCGGTAATCGATTTTTTGCAGCAGCGCCAGATGCTGCGCGATCTGCGTCAGTGCCAGATGACCGGGATCGAGCATCGACGCCAGTTTTTCCACCGATGTCAGACGCAGGCTAGCGGCGCATTTAACATGCCGCCGTTCGTCCATGTCTCAAGCTGCGCACGCGAAAGAAGTCCTGCATGGAGTCGTTCACGAAACTGCTGCTGGATGGGCTTGTGGAAGGCGGGCATCATCACCCGCGCCAGATCGACTAAAAGCGGGGATCAACCGGACTCCAGCACGCGACCCGGGGCCGTCAAGTAACGTCTTGGTCAATATCGTTCTGCCGTAAAAAGTGTTTGAATATCATCGCGCGAGACAGCTGGGCGTCGGGTAAATCCAGCCGTGAGTGATCGCAGTCTGCTGCAATTGCTGCTGCATCAGCCTTACCACCGATTCATTTGTTGACGCAGAGCCAAGTTTCGCGTAAACGCGTCTGTATTTTCGTCAAACATGAAGCGAACTGAGCGAAAAATTATTCATGCCTGCCGTAACAGATTCATCGACCTGCTCTGCCAAGACTTTAGCCATTTGTTGGCAATTGAGATCGACTTTGGCTTAATGCTTGTTGCGAGACAGGTGTAATCAACCGTTTCTGTCGGTGATTTCTCATTTCCCCGTCCCCAGTCGGGCTGATTCAACCAGCGCGCGAAAAGTTCCACGCACAACGCCTAAACGCGTGCTCTGCTCGTCCGTTGCTCCTGGCGCGAAATGACTTCACTGAACAGCTGGCGAGTGTTGAAGTGGGGATATTACCCGTGAAAAACAGGAAAATGATCGCGGACGAAGCCCTGACTCGCTCGATTCCATTTGACTTGTTGCTCAATGGGGCGAATAATTGGTTAACACCCGGCAAAGGGCGCATTCCAGCTCGGCAGGCAGCGGCAAGTCGCGACTGATGGTGTTCTGCGCCGTCTGTGACAGTGTCTCACGGCGGGTATTAATTCTGGCTTAACGGCTCGAATCATCCTGAAACAAGGCGGCTAACTGCGCGTTCACCGTGTTGTTGTTGACGCAGAAAGTGGTTGGCGGAGGTCAGGGCCAGCTCGATTCATGTTTAATCTCGCCGCTCACCTGCGCCTGATTGAGTTGGCAATAGCTGCAAACTTTCTTCGACCTGATGGATATTTTGCCGCAATTGTTCAACAGCGACGTTTAACCCGTGCGCCGAATCAGGTATTCCCGCGCCTGCTGCGCGTAATTCGACAGGGTATGCGCAGCAAATCGCAGAGCATACGACGAGGCGTTAGCGTAAGCGGCATGAAGCAACGCCTGAATTGGCTGGGCGAACAGCGAGTCTTCCCACAACTGATCGGCAGCATGACGAATATGTTCGAGGTCCGCCAGATGGTCATGACGCCAGCGCCTGCCGAGCGCGGCATGGGCAAAATCTCCAGCCAGCGTTGTTGCTCTGGCGCTGGTTACTTACCGTTGTTGGCTAACTCATAGCGCGCCCGATTCGCCAGTGTAGCCCACATCGACGACACCGGAAATCTCGCCGTGGCGTAATACAGCCTTTGATCAGCGTTCCGGAAATGAGTGCCCGCACCTGGTCGCGTCGTCACTGTTACGATCCGTTGATCGAACTTATTGACCAGCACGTACAGCGGCACCGATTGCCCCACCGCCAAAATCGCCTCACGGACCTCTTCATCGGAGATTGACTTTTAGTTGCGTATAATCCAGCACCGCCAGTACCGCCGAGGCGCGTGCCAGCTGCTGGTTAAGCATTTTTTGCAGATGCGGTTGCCCGGCTTCATTACCCCCGGGGGTATCGAGGTAACATCGACTGACCGGACAACCCTCCAGCCCCGCCAGATGGACAACTCTCACTTCAATCACGGAAATATGCTCAATGGCAGCGTAAGCAGAAAAAGGAAAATCGACGCCCAGCGCCTCGCAGCCACTTAAATCATTCAAACTTTTCAGACAATGAAAAGTAGGCTGGCCACCCAGATAGATTTTCGAAAGCGACGCCATCTGGATTCGCTGCATAGCGCAGGCACACTCTTTATCTATTTCCAGCACATCGGTCAGATGCTTAATATCGCAATCACGCAGGCGCTGTTGTAATTTTTTAATTAAACAATCGATTGGCGCGACATGTGAAATGTAGTACCGGTTCCTTTGCCCGGGCATATGGCGAATAAGCGTCGGCAGCGCAGTCATTGGGCGATGACGATTAGGCAGAACCTCCGTACCAACAATGGCATTAATGGTGGTTGATTTCCCTGCTTTATGGTACCGACAATCGCCAGCACCATTTCCAGTCGGGGATTTTACGCAACTCATTATTGGGCGGCGTAACGACGTTCGGCGATATCAGGCTAAACGAGGGTCAAGCCAGTTGTGGCGCATCGTCTCCGGGTACAAAGAGGCATTTTTTCCAGTAACTGCAACTGTGGGCGAGAAAGCTGTAACAGGCGTTCAGCCTCCTGACTTAACTGATTACAGGTTTTATATATAGTAGAAATTATTCCTTAAAGCAAATTTTATTCTTTTTATTAGCCAGATCTTTTTGAGTTCTGTTTTTGGCTTCTATAATTACTGCAAGAAATAATTTTATATTTGAGTGTTGTTTTTTTATAGGAATAAATAACGTCTTCTGATACATTTTAAAACGTCAGAAAGATGAGAAGTATCATGTGAATTAAAAAAAAAACAAGTAGAGCATTAACCTATCTAAGAATGATAAATGAGAGGGTTGAAAAAGATTATTTTCTTTTTGCGTTTCCTTTCAAATGAAAA
The DNA here is from genome assembly GCA_048288465.1 of Shigella flexneri. Lineage (GTDB taxonomy): Bacteria > Pseudomonadota > Gammaproteobacteria > Enterobacterales > Enterobacteriaceae > Enterobacter > Enterobacter flexneri_B. The sequence continues at coordinate 4,168,963 of CP182556.1, forward strand.
CAATAGTAGTCTAAAATTAACAGTGCCCCAACAAAGTTGGGATTTTTGTGTATAGTGCGGCCTTTTTCGGCAATCTGCCGATTTTGTGGCGCTTTTGCCCTGCTGACTTTTCGGGAGATCCACATGTCATTACCACACTGCCCAAATGCAACTCCGAATACGCTTAGAAGGGGTCTAACGGCATGTACATGTGCCGGAATGTGCCTCGAATGGAACAACGCAGAACCTGCCGCAGGAAAGCGACGAGCTGATCGTTAAAGATGCTAACGGCAATCTGCTGGCTGACGGCGACAGCGTTACCATCATTAAAAATCTGAAGGTGAAAGGTAGCTCTTCGATGCTGAAAATTGGCACCAAAGTGAAAAACATCCGCCTGGTTGGAAGGCGACCATAACATCGATTGCAAAATGACGGTTTTGGTGGGATGAATTGAAATCTGAGTTTGTGAAAAAGAACTCATTGTATTGTGATGGGTGGGCGCCGATTCGCGCTCGCGCTCCATCCGGCAACGATGCCAGGGGTAGCGATGCGACGCTTCGCGTCTTATGGGCCTACGGAGATTCCACCGCCTCCGTCGCCAGATAAGGCGTTTACGCCGCGTCCGACGGTGCCGACTGCCTGATGCGACGCTCGCGCGTCTTGTCGGCCGCCTGTGGGGTGTATGAATTTCGAGAACTATCACTTAACTGGCTTCTCTTAACTGAGGTCACCATCATCCCGTTAAGTCCCTACCTCTCTTTTGCCGGTAACTGTTCCGACGCGATTGCCTATTATCAACGTACGTTGGGCGCGGAACTGCTCTATAAAATCAGCTTCGGCAAATGCCAGAATCAGCGCAGGACAGCGCCGAGCTCTGCCCTTCCGGAATGCAATTTCCCATACCGCCATCGCTCATGCCAACGTGCGCATTGCCGGAAGCGACATCATGATCAGCGATGCCATGCCGTCAGGAAAAGCCAGCTACTCCGGCTTTACGCTGGTGCTCGAATTCGCAACAGGTGGAAGAAGGGAAAACGCTGGTTTGACAATGTTGCCGCTAACGGAAAAATCGAAATGGCCTGGCAGGAAGTCGGGGCGCATGGCTTGGGCAAAGTCACCGATAAATTTGGCGTACCGTGGATGATTAATGTCGTCAAACAACAACCAACGCGATAACCGGCCGGGAGGCCCGCCCTCCCGCACTGTATTTAATTCCCGTTGGTCTTCATCTGTTAGTCACTTTTAATTAACCAAATCGTCACGATAATCCGCCACGATGGAGCCACTTTTTTAGGAGGCTGCATCATGCAAACGAGTATCCGTGTTGAGAAGCTCGCCAAAACCTTCGATCAGCGTCAGGCGCTGGTGCGGGTTGATCTGAACTTCATCACGGTGAAATGGTGCGCTCTGCTTGGGCCGTCGGTTCCGGCAAATCCACCCTTTACGTCATTTAAGCGGTTTGATTACCGGGGATCAATCGCCGGCAGCCATATTGAGCTGCTCGGCCGCACAGTCCAGCGCGAAGGCCGTCTGGCGCGCGATATCGGCAAAAGCCTCGCCAACACCGGCTACATCTTCCAACAATTCAACCTGGTGAACCGCCTGAGCGTACTGGAGACGTGCTGATTGGCGCGCTCGGCACACGCCGTTCTGGCGCACCTGTTTTAGCTGGTTTACCCGCGAGCAGAACAACGCGCGTTACAGGCGCTGACCCGCGTTGGCATGGTGGGATTCTGCCGATCAGCGAGTTTCCACCCTCTCCGGCGGACAGCAGCAGCGTGTGCGAATGCCCGGCGCTGATGCAGCAGGCGAAGGTGATTCTGGCCGATGAACCGATCGCCTCGCTGGACCGGAATCGCGCGCATCGTGATGGAGCAGCCTGCGCGACATCAATCGGAACGACGGCATCACCGTGGTCGTCACGCTGCATCAGGTGGATTACGCCCTGCGCTACTGCGAACGCATCGTCGCCCTGTGCCAGGGGCACGTTTCTACGACGGCAGCAGCCGACAGTTTGATAACGGAACGTTTTGACCATCTCTACCGCAGCATTAATCGCATCGAAGAACGCGAAAAGCCGCCTGACATCCCCATCATCGAGGAAAACGAATGAACGCTCAGTTGGTTGCCTCGCTGGCCTTCACCAGCATGTTCAGCCTCAGCACCCTGTTAAGCCCGGCACACGCCGAAGAGCCGGAAAAGGCGCTAATTTCGGCATTATTTCGACGGAATCACAAGAAAACCTGAACCGCAATGGACGCCATTCTTACAGGATATGGAGAAGAAGCTGGGCGTGAAGGTGAACGCCTTCTTTGCCCCGGACTTGGCAGGCGTTATCCAGGGGATGCGCTTCAATAAAGTGGATATCGCCTGGTACGGAACCTGCTGCAATGGAAGCGGTGGATGGCCGACGGCCAGGTCTTCGCTCAGACCGTCGCGGGCTGGATCGCCGGGTTATTGGAGCGTGTTGATCGTCAACAAGATAGTCCGATCGACAACCTGAACCATCTCCGGGCGCAGCGGAAGATCTCACCTTCGGCAATGGCGATCCTAACTCCACCTCTGGCTTCCTCGTCCCGGTTACTACGTCTTTGCCAAAAACAATATCTCCGCCGCGACTTTAAAGGCACCGTGACGCCGGGCATGAAAACTACGGCCGGTGGTCGCCAACAAGCAGGTGGATGTTGCCACCAACAACACCGAAAACCTCGACAAGCTGAAAACCTCCGCGCCAGAGAAGCTGAAAGAACTGAAGGTGATTTGGAAGTCGCCGCTGATCCGAGGCGAACTAGTTCATCTGGCGCAATTCTTTCCGAAACCACCAAAGACAAGATCCACGACTTCTTTATGACTACGGCGAAAGCCGGAAGAAAGCGGTGCTGGAACGCCTGGCTGGGCGCCTTCCGCGCTTCCAGCGACCTGTAACTGGTGCCGATTCGCCAGCTCGCGCTGTTTAAAGATGCGGGGCGTGAAAGCGATAAAGGCTGATGAGCAGGACAAGCTGGCAAAAATCACCGAGATTCAGGCGCGCTGGATGACCTGGACCGCCTGAACAACGCGCTAGCGCGATGAGTTCGGTGAGTAAAGCGGTGCAGTAAATCGCGGTCGGATAAGACGCCCCGGCGTCGCATGGACAATGTCCAGGCGTTGTGCCGGATTCGGTGCAAGCACCTTATCCGGCCTACAGACCGGAGCCAACATGCAAACGTTCACCATCGCCCCAGCCAAGCGCAGCTGGTTCTCGCTTCTGAGCTGGGCCGTTGTTCTCGCCGTGTTGGTCGTCTCGTGGCAGGCGGAATGGCCCGCTTACGCTAATCTAAAGCCGGCGGCGACATGGCGACGTTCGCGGTAATGACTCCAACTTACTGATAGTGTTTTATGTTCAGATAATGCCCGATGACCTTGTCATGCAGCTCCACCGATTTTGAGAACGACAGTGACTTCCGTACCAGCCTTGCCAGATGTTGTCTCAGATTCAGATTATGTCGCTCAATGCGCTGAGTGTAACGCTTGCTGATAACGTGCAGCTTTCCCTTCAGGCGTGATTCATACAGCGGCCAGCCATCCGTCATCCATACCACGACCTCAAAGGCCGACAGCAGGCTCAGAAGACGCTCCAGTGTGGCCAGAGTGCGTTCACCGAAGACGTGCGCCACAACCGTCCTCCGTATCCTGTCATACGCGTAAAACAGCCAGCGCTGACGTGATTTAGCACCGACGTAGCCCCAATGTTCGTCCATTTCAGCGCAGACAATCACATCACTGCCCGGTTGTATGCGCGAGGTTACCGACTGCGGCCTGAGTTTTTTAAGTGACGTAAAACCGTGTTGAGGCCAACGCCCATAATGCGTGCGCTGGCGCGACATCCGACGCCATTCATGGCCATATCAATGATTTTCTGGTGCGTACCGGGCTGAGAGGCGGTGTAAGTGAACTGTAGTTGCCATGTTTTACGGCAATGAGAGCAGAGATAGCGCTGATGTCCGGCAGTGCTTTTGCCGTTACGCACCACGCCTTCAGTAGCGGAGCAGGAAGGACATCTGATGGAAATGGAAGCCACGCAAGCACCTTAAAATCACCATCATACACTAAATCAGTAAGTTGGCAGCATAATTTTGAATATCAATGAATTATTTTCATCCAGGTGACGATTAAAAAGGTATCAATTTCAAATCAGGCAAAAGTGCTATTTATACCGTAAGATTTATCTAAAGACGTCGGTAGCCAGGGTTTCACCTTGCAATGGCCGGGTATAAACAGGCAGGAAATTGATAGCAATGAGTCATCGTGCACGACACCAATTACTGGCGTTGCCGGGCATTATCTTTTTAGTTCTCTTTCCCATCATTCTTTCGCTATGGATTGCCTTCCTTTGGGCAAAATCAGAAGTGAATAATCAGCTCCGAACCTTTGCTCAACTGGCACTGGATAAATCCGAGCTGGTCATTCGCCAGGCAGATTTAGTGAGCGATGCAGCTGAACGCTATCAGGGGCAAGTTTGCACTCCAGCCCATCAAAAGCGAATGTTGAATATTATTCGTGGCTATCTTTATATTAATGAATTCGTGATAACCATTTTTTATGCTCATCGCTGATAGCGCCTGTAAACGGCTATACGATTGCACCGGCCGATTATAAGCGTGAACCTAACGTTTCTATCTATTATTACCGCGATACGCCTTTTTTCTCTGGCTATAAAATGACCTATATGCAGCGGGGAAGTTACTGGCGGTATCGACCTTCTCTCTGGTGAAGTGATGTCTGATGACCCGACTCCCAATGGGGTGTGTATGATCCGGTGACGAAACCTCTTTCTACGTTAGCGAAGAGGCCTCGGCAGCAACGTTTTTTCCGCTGATTCATTTGAAGGATTTAACCGTACAAAGAAATGGCTATTTATATGCGACAGTTTATCGACAAAACGACCAATTGCAGCCATTGCTACGACTTCATATCAACGTCTTGTGGCCCATGTTCATAATCGGTCTTATCTTTGCGTTGCCCGCCGGCATCTTGGGAGTCTTGTTCTGCTATTACTCTGGCTACGTATCGACAACTCTATTTATTTCCCAAACGTAAATTGCAACGCGCCCTCGAAAAACATCAACTTTGTTCTTCTTACCAGCCAATAATCGATATCAAAACAGAAAAATGTATCGGCGCTGAAGCGTTGTAGCTCACCTGGTGAGCGGGGCAAATAATGAATCCGGCAGAGTTTATTCCGCTGGCAGAAAGGAGGGGATGATGGAACAGATAACTGATTATGTTATTGATAATGTCTTTAGAGATCTGGGGCAATTACCTGGCAACACATGCAATCGCTATGTTTCTCCTAACCTGTCGGCCTCCGAATTTCATCCGTCACGGTTGATAGCGCGAATTGATCAGAACAGAGCAATACGCGGTGCGTCCGCAGCAAATTAAATTTGAAGTGACTGAGCATGCATTTCTTGATGTTGACAGAAAATGACGCCGATTATTCTGGCTTTCCGCCAGGCAGGTTACGAAGTGGCAATTGATGATTTTGGTATTGGCTACTCTAACTGCATAACCTTAAATCATTCAATGTCGATATTTGTAAAATCGACAAATCGTTTGTTGAAACGCTGACCACCCACAAACCAGTGACTTGATTGCGGAACACATCATCGAGCTGGCGCACAGCCGGGGGTTAAAAACGATCGCTGAAGGCATCGAAACTGAGGGCGGCAACTGGCTGCGCAAACGCGGCGTGCGCTGTTGCAGGGATGGTTATTTGCGAAGGCGATGCCACCGCAGGTGCTTATGCAATGGATGGAGCAATTTCCCGCGCGGGAGTTAAGCGCGGGCGATGAAGCCCAGGCGGTGGCGATCATGATGGGAGTGCAATCAAACTGCCGACGGAAAACGCGGGAGAAGGTTGCTGCGAGACGTGACGGGGTCCATGCGATATCAAAAATCGGACGCTGGGTGGTTCGCAACTCAACGGCGGCCAGTAACCGGCCGCGTGGCAAATGTGATCGGTAGCGTCTGATCGTAGCCGTGCGGAACATCTTAACCAGTACCACTTTGAATAGCCTGATTTTTTTGCGACTACATCAATGTTAAGCGGCTGGTCAATATGCTCGTGATCCGTGGATAAGATCCTGAATAATTTCTGATGGGACATAAATCTGCCTCTTTTCGGTGTCAGTTGGTTGTTTCATCTGTTGGGAGTGTAATCCTCAATTTAACTTGAGGTAAAGCGATTTATGGAAAAGAAATACGCCGCATTAGAGCGCTGCTAACCCCCGGCGAAGTGGGGAACCCAGTAGATGTGGCGGTATCGGCACTACATTTCTATGAAAAGTAAAGGGTTGACTCCCGGTCTTAGTAACAGCGGCGATCGGCGGCGATATAAACGTGATGTGTTGGATGTGTTCCAATTATCGAAATTACTAAGCGTATCGGCATTCCGCTGGCAACCATTGGTGAAGCATTAGCATGTTGCCCAAAGGGCATACGTTTAGTGCAAAGAGTGGAAACAGCTTTCGTCCCAATGGCGAGAAGAGTTCGATCGCGCATCCACACCTTCGTGGCGCTGCGTGACGGACTTGGACGGATGTATGGTTGTGGCTGCCTTTCGCGCAGTGATTGCCCGTTGCGTAACCCGGGCGACCGCTGGGCGTGGGGTACCGGCGCACGCTTGCTGGAAGGTCAACTAAACTTTTTCAAGCGCCACAAGGGCACTTTCGGTTGTTTTGGTCTTTGTCTTTCTCTCTATCCCGCTGGTACGGCGGAGGGTTTCCCCCGACATCAACACACCTCATTGAGCGCGTGGGTGGAGGTTCCGGTTGGTGTTGATGCTTTAATTGTATGTCACCGACATTTCTTCGCCAGTGTAAAAGTATACTTTTTAACCGCAATATTTTTGTCATCTCAGACGATTTTTTATCGCAATCCTGAACGAGTATACGGCTGGATGACGCTGATATTTGCGCACCGACGATAACGTTTGCGCATCAATTGCCTGGTTTTTCATCGTCAAGACAATAAAGAAAAAAGCAGCAAACTTCGTTAAAAAAGCCGCTATAATCACCGGATAATGACTTGCTTTTTTTTACCACCCGTTTTGTATGCGCGGAGCTAAACATTACTCTTTTACAAGGGCGAATTCTGGCAAACCTGGAGCAGGGAGTTAAGCGTTTCGCTGGCAGGGGTTGCTGCCCGCCACGCGTCTTGACGAAAATTAAACTCTCAGGGGATGTTTTCTTATGTCTACGCCATCAGCGCGTCTGGCGGTTCACTCGACACCGTTTAAAATTTCACGACGTGGAAGCACTGTCCGTCAGGAAGTGGTTGCCGGGTTAACAACGTTCTGGCGATGGTCTACTCGGTCATCATGATTCCAGGTACTGTAGGGTAAAGCAGGCTTCCCGCCTGCGGCAGTTTTCGTTGCAACCTGCTCTGGTTGCCGGACTAGGTTCTATCGTCAATGGGTGTATGGGCTGATCTGCCGTTGGCGATTTGGTTGCGCCATCTACCTGACGGCATTTACCACATCACCTGGTGCTGGGGCGACATGTCACGTTACCTGCGCGCTGGGTGCAGTGTTCCTGATGGGTGTGCTGTTTCAGGTAATTTCTGCCACGGGTATCCGTTAGCTGGATTTGCGCGACTCCCCGCACGGTGTGGCGCACGGCACGGGGATGGGGTGCTCGGTCTGTTCCTGCTGCTCATCCCCGCTAATGGTGTCGGTCTGGTGATTAAAAACCCGCTTGATGGTCTGCCATTGCGCTGGGTGATTTCGCCGACCTTCCGGGTGATTATGTCACTGGTAGTCTCACGTGATCGTCCACCTGGAAAAACTGAAAGTCCCACCGGTGGCGTCTGCTGACCATTATAGGTATCTGGATTGCTGGTTAATCTTTCGATCCTAACGTCCATTTCTCCGCGTTTTGCGCCATGCCTTCATTGAGCGGAATGAAACGGCAATTCACTGATTGGCAGGCCTGGACATATGGGCGCGCTGAATCCTGCTAGTCCTGCCAAGCGTTCTGGCGCTGGTGATGACACGGCAGTATTTGATGCCCACCGGAACTATCCGCGCTGTCGCCGGCCAGGCGAACCTGCTGGATAAAGATCGGCAAGTCATCGACAGCAGGGAAGGCGCTGACCGCTGACCCATGAGCAGCGTTTTCTCTCGCCTGGTGGGTGCAGCTCCGGCAGCGGTCTGCGTCGGTCTGCGGCGGGTACGGCGGCGGGCAGTGAACCCGTTTGACGGCTATCACCGTTGGCGTGCTGTTCCTGCTGACTATCTTCCTCTCTCCGCTCTCTTACCTCGTTCCGGGGTACGCAACGGCTCCGGCGCTGATTAGCGTCGCCTGCTGATGCTGAGCAACGTGGCGAAAATCGACTTTGCTGAGTTTGTTAATACGATGGCGGGTCTGGTTAGGCAGTATACATCGTGCTGACCTGTAACATCGTAACGGCATCATGATCGGCTTTGCGGACTCTCCAGTAATGCGGCGTCTGACTCCGGCGAATGGCGCAAGTTGAACATCGGTACAGTAGTTATCGCCGTGGCGCTGGTGACCTCTATGCGGGTGGCTGGGCTATCTAATCTTTCATCAGATTCTGAAAACGGGTGGGCGATGGCTACCGTTTTTATTTATCCGCACATTGTGTAAGCTTTTGCGATATTCTGAAAAAATGAAGTTCAGGGCGTAGGTCGGCTTCTCAGGTCATAAAAACATCGCAAACAGGGAACGCATGGAAATCTTCTCACCATACTGATAATGACCTCGTGGTCTCGCTGTACGGGGTGGTCACTGGGTCATACCCCTTTCGATCCCGCTTACCGCTTATGCAAATCGCCATCGGTGCGCTACTGGCGTGGCCGACATTTTGCGTTTGCATGTGAATTTGATCCTGAACTCTTTTTCGTCTTGTTTATCCCGCCGTTGCTCCTTCGCTGATGGCTGAAAACGCCGACCCGTGAATTTCTCGAACATGGTCAAGAGATTTTCGCCTGGCGCTGGCGCTGGTGGTGGTCACCGTGGTCGGCATTCGCTTCCTTTCTGCTGGGTGGTGCCGGGCATTCCGCTGATCCCTGCCTTTGCGCTGGCGGCGGTGTTTTCTCCGACCGATGCTGTGGCGCTCTCCGGGATTGTTGGCGAAGGGCGCGTCCGAAAAAATCATGGGCGGTTGCAGGGCGAAGCGTTGATGAATGACGCCTCCGGTCTGGTGTCGTTGAAGTTTGCCGTAGCGGTGGCGATGGGGACGATGATCTCCGCCGTCGCAGTGCGACGGTCGAATTTTATTGGAGACCAGCCGTTGGCGGTGTTCTGGCCGGTTTTGTGGTGAGCTCGCTATACGGTCGCTCGCTGCGATTCCTCAGCCGCTGGGGCGGTGATGAAGCCCGCAACGCAAATCCTCCTGCTGTTCCTGCTGCATTCACTTACTTATCTGATTGCCGAACATATTGGCGTTTCCGGCATCCTCGCTGCGGTTGCAGGCCGGATGACCATCACCCGCTCCGGTGTAATGCGCCGTCGCCGCTGGCAATGCGCCTGCATGCGAAACAGCACCTGGGCGATGCTGGAACTCTTCTTTAACGGCATGGTGTTCCTGCTGTTAGGTCTGCCAGCTGCTGGGTTTGTGGAGACGTCGCTGATGGCAGCGGGAATCGACCCTAACGTGGAATCTGGATGCTGTTTACCGATCCTATTCTGATATGCGGCGCTGATGCTGGTAACCAGCTGGCTGTGGACAATGAAAAAGTTCAGCAACCGCTTCCTGAAGAAGAAGCCGATGGAGTTTGGTTAGTGGACCGCGCCAGAAATCCTAATCGCGTCTTTCGCCGGGGTGCGTGGGGCGATCACTCTGGCCGGTGTGTGCTCTATCCCGCTGCTCTTTGCCGGATGGTAACATCTTCCCGGCGCGCTATGGTGGTGTTCCTCGCGGCTGCGTCATTCTCTTTCTCGCTGTTTGTCGGCGTGGTGATGTTGCCTATTCTGCTCAACACAGTTGAAGTCACGGAATCATTCGCAACAATTGAAAGAGGAACGTATTGCGCGAGCGGCGACGGCAGAAGTGGCGATTGTGGCAATGCGGAAAATGGAGGAGCGTCTGGCGGCGGATGCCGAAGAGAATATCGATAACCAGCTGCCGGAGGTCAGTTCTAGCGTCATTGGTAACCTGCCCGTCGTCGCGCCGATCGACGTAACGACGTTGAAAGTTCCGTGCAGGAAGAGAACCTTGAGCGTCGCTTCCGGTCTGGCGGCATTCCATTATGAACGTGCTGAACTTACCGCCTGCGCGCCACACGGGAGATCGGCGACGAAACGCTGCGAGACTTCTGCACGATCTCGATTTGCTTGAAGCGTTGCTAATTGAGGAAAATGAGTAAGCCGAAAGCGACGTAACAGGGCCGAGGTCATCTGAAAAGGTGCAATTGTGTACGCCTTTAACAGGTTAGCTCAGGCTAACATTCATGATTCTAAAACGAATAAGTTATCTCTCTTTGAGAGTCAATTCATTCGCTGTCTGACGACTTAACCTCAATCTGCGTCTTGCATGATCTTTCTGCCATAATCTTCATAGCGACTACCATGAAGAGATTATCCTCAGTTTGTGACATGCAGATTATAATTGGCACAATCTTCTCAAAGAATTTCTGTAGTGTTACAGGATATCACTATTAATGGAGATATTTTCCTCACCACGGAGAATGGTGATGCCCATTCCTGGACGCTAGCCTCATCGAAATTAACACAATAGAGACGGATATTAAACATAAGGACTTTGTTAAAACAGAACAGTTGAAATGGCAATTGCTTAATTGGCATTATTCGGATCCAACATTAGCCAAGTATTGAGCCGGTACATATAACCATTTCAAAGGAACGTGTTTGTAACCGCGTAAAATAAGAGTTCGCTATCAATTAAGTTTATATTCTGGAGGGTTGCTTTATTCAGTTTGACACAAGACAGATCAGCATGTTCAAAGTTAATTAAATAAGAGTCAAGAAGCTAAGGTCAGCTCTATAAATAAATTAATATATGGCGCTATTACTTTATAAAGATTTTACCTCAGCCATGTATGCCATATAAAAATTTGAATAATATGGGAGGTATTTTGATCTTGGCTCTATTCATTTGTTGCATTGTAGAATTGAACATGCATAGCGGAACATGAATTTAGAGTTTAGTAGTCATTTTTATCTGAGCAAATTTGAGTCATCGAGAATACAATTATCAAAAAGTACTTTTTCCATTATGGCGAAATTAAAATTCTATTATACATATTACAGTCCTGAAAAATAGCGTTTTGTATCTCCAACCTGCAAAATTAGAATTGGATAAATCTTCATCTTTAATCACGATACCTTCAGGCTAAGGTGTGAAAAATGGTAACCACCATCTACTCTCTATGGGGGACTCGATAGTATTATTATGGACGGTGACATTATTTATAAATATACCACCTTAATTGATACTTCCTTATCTTTATCTAAGGTAAACTCTTCTCGTAATTCTATCGTCACATTTATTATTTGCATATGAAGCTATATCTATAAAATATTTATGTATTTTCCTGTCCGTTTTTCTTTCGTGAATTTTCCCTGATGGTAAACTATCATAAATTCTTTTCATTTTCTGAAATAAGCCTATCACTTTTTCGTCATCATCCATTTTGAAAAGAGAGAGGGCTTTCTTGTACAATTAACGTGTTTTTCTGATGTTTATCTAATTATCTGATTTTGTTTTCTTTGTATGTGATGGACTTGTGACGAGTGGTTATCGTTAATCAGGCAAAGAGGGAAAAACATATTATTTAAACCATTATAGCGCATAAAATATCCTTATAATTAACAGAAGAAAAGGCATATTCTCTGCATTATCACTTTCTACGACTGTCAAAAATCGCTCATTTTTTAATGAGTTTATTTGTTTAATATTATGGGAAAAGGTGTGCATTTGGGAGAGGAAGCGTATCCCGCCAGACGACCGGGGAAGGGAGAGATCAATTGGCGCGGCCTTGCTCGACGCCAAAGCCGTCTGGGAGCGGAGGAACTGCGCGCGGAGCAGTTCACGCTCACGCGCGCCTTCCGCTGAGTTATCGGTTGCCGAGAAGAACCAGATGCCAAGGAGTGCCACGGCGAGAGACAGCGCCGGGTTTTCATACGGGAAGATGGCTTTTTCGTGACTAAGGAATTTGTACCCAAATCGTCGGGCCGAGGATCATCAGTACTACTGCGGTAATCAGCCCCAGCCAGCCACCCATCATCGCGCCACGGTGGTCAGTTTCGACCAGTACATAGAAAGCAAGTGATCGGGAAGTTACAGCTCGCCGCGATGGCAAACGCCAGCCACCATAAAGGCGATGTTCTGATCGACACACGCCGAGGATATCGTAATCACGCCGAGGATCAGTATGGTGATTTTGATACCCAGCTCTTCACGTTCGGTCGCGCCTTTTTCTAAGACGTTAGCGTACAAGTCACTGAAACCGCGGATGCGCCCGCCAGCGTCAGACCCGCAACCACCGCGAGGATAGCGGCGAAAGCAACCGCTGAATAAAACCGAGGAACAGGTTGCCGCCCACTGCATTCGCCAGGTGAACGGCCGCCATGTCGATGACCACCACCAGATGGCCCGCCGCGTCTTTATATTGCATTCCGCACCAACCAGCATGATTGCGCTGAAGCCCTATACAAAGGTCAGACAGAGCAGCGATAAACCCGGTGGCGTAGAACACGCTCTTACGTGCTTCGCGGGCATCGCCTGACTGAAAGAGTGCATCAGAACGTGTGCAAGCCCGCCTGTACTCAAACATCAGTCCCATACCAGAAGAGAGCGCGGAGATTGGATCTTTCACCAGCCCGCCCGGCTTCATGATGTCGACACCTTTGGGCGTACCGCCATCGTTCACCAACAGATTCGTCGAAGCTAAAGCCGACGCGTTCATCACCATAAAGGCCAGAGCCTGCACCAGACAACAGCATGGCTTCGAGCAACCCGTACCCAAGTGGTCGCCAGCATGCCGCCTGAGACGTACATCATCATGAGCACGCCGACCAGCACCACCGCAATGTGAATAGTTAAGGCCAAACAGCAGCTCGATCAGTTTACCGGCCACCATCTGGGCGATAAGGGAGCGCCACCACCACCAGAGAACCACAGGCCGAGATAATACCAACTGGCCCTTGTTCAGACGGTAGAGGTGACATCGGCAAAGGTGTAGCGCCCCAGGTTACCAGACGTTCGGCAATCAGGAACAAAATGATCGGCCAGCCCACCAGCTAAGCCCAGCGAGTAAAATCAGCCGTCATAGCCGGAGGTAAACACCAGCGCGGAGATCCCCAAGAATGAGGCGGCGGACATATAGTCCCGGCAATCGCCAGCCTGTTCTGGAAGCCAGTGACATCGCCGCCTGCGGTGTAGTAGTCGTGACCAGAACGTACGCGTTTTGATGCCCAGTAGGTAATGCCGAGCGTAACATGATGTAAATCAGGAACATAATAATCGCCTGCCAGTTCGTCGGCCTGCGCCCCCACGGCCCGCGCGAGAGCATCCGCGGCGTTAGCTGCGAAAGGGAGTGTGGTGGAGGCGCCGTCATAAACTCTTTCATGATGCTTGTACCTCATGCAGGACTTCATTATTAAGACGGTCGAATCCGCCGTTCGCCCGCCAATGCAGAAGATACCGGTGAGAACAAAGGAGATCACAATTACTCCAGCACCAATCGGATATACCGCGTGTGACGCTGGTGTTCGGATCAGCGGCGTGCCCAGCCAGCGGGGCGAGGCGATCAGTAAAATAAAGCCGATATAAACCTGCCAGCATAATAATCGACAGGATGGTGAATCGTTGCCGTTTTTCGAACTACTCTCAAAATGCGCATTGGTCTATCTGCTGAGAAGATAGTGCCATTCATCACACTTTCAGAGGTAATGTAGGGATTGTTTTAATTCCCGCTCCCTTATGGGAGAAGCGTTAACGCTCAGTGGCGCTGATGTAGGCCGGATAAGGCGTTCACGCCGCATCCGGCAATGTAATGCCTGATGCGATGCTGCTCGCGCTTGATCAGGCCTACAAACCGTTACCGAACCCTGCATTCGGGCAATTGTGGGTTACGACTGGCATCGCGTATAGCCTGCTTCTTCAAGCAGCTTCTCGACTACGCCAGGATTGGCAAGTGTCCCAGGCATCGCCGATGTTGCCGGCATCGCGCCGGAATTTCTAGAATACGGCGCAGAAATCTTGCGGAGTGGGTTGGGGCAGGGAGTCGGTCCAGCGCAGCACGTCTGGCGTCGCCAGCGGTGATTCTCTTTACGCACCCAGTCGCGGACTTCGCTACAGTTTCTGGCCACGGTTCCTCCCCGTGATTAAGCGCCAGGAGGTGTAGATCGCCCTGACCTTTAATATTGTGCGGAATACCGACCACCGGCGGCTTCGGCAATCTTCGGATGCGCCACCAGCGCCGACTCAATCTCGCCGTCCCCAGACGGTGACCGGAGACGTTCAGCACGTCGTCCACACGCCCGGTGATCCAGTAATAGCCATCTTCATCGCGCCGCGCCGTCGCCGCTGAAATAAATATATTTTTGAAGGCGGAGAAGTAAGGTCTGTTCAAAACGTTCGTGATTGCCAGTAGTGCGTCGCCCACCTGGCCAGGTAGTTGGTGATTACCAGGAGGACCTTCGGTGGCCCCTCCAGCGGGTTACCTTCGTGATCCACCAGCGCCGGTTGCACGCCGAAGAAATGAACGTGTTGCCGAACCGGCTTTCAGCTCGGTAGCGCGCGGCAGTGGGTGATCATGAAACCGCCGGTTTCGGCTCACGGTGTATCACGACCGGACATTTCTCGTTGCCGATTTTTTTCCAGTACCACTCCCACGCTTCCGGGTTAATTTGGCTCGCCCACGGTCCGAATAAACGCGCAGCGACGAAATGGTCGGCGTCCTTCCATCGCTTTATCGCCTTCCGCCATCAGCGCGCGGATCGCCGCGGGTGCGGTATAAGAGAATATTATGACGCCCGCTCCACGACCTGCGCCATACGGGCAGGTGTCGGCCAGTTGGGTACGCCTTCAAACATCAGCGTGGTCGCACCCGCAGGCCAGCGGGCCGTACAGCAAGGATTGCGTCCGGTCACCCTAGCCACATCGGCGCGTTCACTAGTAGATATCACCTGGACTATAATCATTCATATATTTAAGGTCAGCGCCGCTATAATGCACATATAACCGCCGGAGCCACCAGCACACCTTTCGGCTTACCGGTAGAACCGGAGGTGTAGAGGGGAAACAGCGGATTTCGGCGTTCATCTCTTCCGCCCGTGCTGATCGGCCTGCTTGCTGAACCAGGTCGTGCCACCACAGGTCGCGCCCTTCCTGCCAGTCAATTTTTCCCTGCGATACGCTTTCATACCACCAGACGCCTCACGCTGGTGACGTTTGGTTTTCAGCGCGTCATCAACGTTTTCTTCAGCGGATACTGCGCCCTGTAACTACACCTTCGTCCTAGTGATCACCAGTCGGCGAGTTGGAATCAATAATGCGCCCTGGTACGGCTTCCGGCGAGAAGCCGCCGAAGATCACCGATGCACCGCGCCAACGCGGGCGTAGGCGCATCCCAACTGCGGCTTCCGGCACCATCGGCATATAAATCGCCACCACATCACCTTTTTGATGTCCTAGCCGCAGCAGGGTATTGGCGAAGCGGTAGAAGATGTCGCGGTGCAGCTCTTTATAGCTGATATGTTTGCTCTGGCTGGCGTCGTCGCCTTCCCAGATGATGGCGGGACCATTGCCGTTTTCTTGCAGATGGCGGTCAAGGCAGTTTGCCGCCAGATTCAGCGTGCCGTCCTTGAACCATTTTATGGACACATTACCGGGGGCAAAGGAGGTACTTCTTCACCCTTCCTGAAGGTTTTGATCCAGTTAAGACTCTTTCCGCTTGCTCATAAGGTATCAGGTACGTTAATAGATCGTCGATACATCGCCCTCGCACCGCGATGCTTTATCAGGAACGGTCTGCGATGTTGGCAGGAATGGTGTGTTTGTGAATTTGGCTCATGCTTTTGTTCTCCTTGTAGGATGTTAATATGTGGCATAAGCGTTAAATGTAGGGGTATTGGCAGTTTTGTTCAGTATTTGGCTATATATTCACGCAAAAAGTAGAATTGTGCAAATAAACGGCAGGGTACTTTTAGGATGACGACAAAAGTCGATTAATTCTTTGAGGAACATGCAGTTATGCATGCTGTTGAAAAAAGAGGGAAGATACTCACGACTCTAAAGGGGTATTTTAGATGCACTTACAATTGATTAAGACAGCATTCACAGTGCGGTTATTTGTTACACATAGGGGCGAGCAATGTTATGACAGTGTAAGTGCGGTTACTGTCGTGAAAAACAATAAAAACCGCCATTGCAACAATGGCGCAATTCGGATGAAGCCCTGATGACAAGGATAAAAATAAACGCACGCCGTATCTTCAGCTGATCGATTCCTTTTTTCTCTTCACTTCTGTTCACGCTGAACAAACGGCAGCTCCCGCAAAACCTGTACCGTGGAAGCGAAGAATCGAACCTTTGCCCCGCAGCATCCCGATCAATATCTCTCCGGAAAGCCACCTCGGAGCAGCTAGAGCGCGTCGACGCCCTGCGGTATCCACGGGCCGTGATCCTGGTGGTGGGGCATCCCTTCTCCGCCATCAACAAGCTGCGTGGAGATGCCTTCTGCTGTGACCGATGTGCGTGAACCCGCGTACCGTGCGCCGAAAACGCTGAAGATGGTCCGTGACCCGATGGCATGCTGGAGTCGTAAAAGCCCGGGATGCGGCGTGTCTGATCCAGACAGACGGTGATAAGATGGCTACTTCCACGGAAATGGGCGCGCGCGCCCGAAATCGTCAGACTTAGGTTGTGCCGACTGCCATAACACCGCCTCACCAGAGTTTGCCAAGGCAAACCGGAGCTAACCTTTTCCCGTTCCGTATGCGGCTCGCGCGATGGAAGCCATTGGTAAACCTTTTGAGAAAGCCGGACGTTTCGACCAGCAATCTATGGTTTGCGGTCAGTGCCATGTGGAGTATTACTTCGACGGCAAAAAGAAGGCCATTTCGTGGATGACGGCATGAAAGTCGAAAAATATGGAGCAGTATTACGATAAAATTGCTCTCCTGTACCTGGACTAACTCCCGTCGAAAAGCCAACGCTGAAGCGCAGCACCCGGAATATGAAACCTGGACAGCGGGCATTCACGGTAATAACGCCAAACCTGTATCTTACTGCCATACGCCAAGTGTAGAACGCCGAAGGCAAACTCTACACCACCATAAAATTGGTAATCCGTTCATAACCTCGCCAGACTTGCTAACTGCCATACCCAGGACAGCTGCCTCTGCAGAAAGGGTTGTGAACGAGAAAGTAGCAGTCGATTACGACCTAAAATCAAGGTTGAAGATCAACGGCTTGCACGCTCACTTCGAAGCGAAAGCGTGCTGGACGCAGGCGCGACGGAAGCCGAAATGAAGCCAATTCAGGACGATATCCGTCATGCCCAGTGGCGCTGGGATCTGGCGATTGCTTCCACGGTATTCATATGCACGACGGAAGAAGGTTGGAGGATGCTCGGTACTGGCGATGGATACAAAGCGGCGGATGCGCGCACCAACTGGCGCGCCTGTTGGCGACCAAAGGTATCACCCATGAAGTCCAGATCCCGGATATCTCGACCAAAGAGGAAGCCCAGCAGGCCATTGGCCTAAACATTGAACAATCAAGGCCGAGAAGCAGGACTTCATCAAAACGGTGCATCCGCAGTGGGAAGAACAGGCACGTAAAAATGGTCTGTTAAGCCAATAACCCCGTTCCGCCTCGCAAGGGGCGGAGAACACAATGAAGTGAATATGAGCGTATTACGTTCGTTATTAACTGCTGGGTGTCGCGTGGCCTGTTGTGGAGCCTGAACGGAATTACCGCTACCCCTGCGGCGCAGGCATCTGATGATCGCTACGAAGTTACCCAGCAGCGTACTCCGGATGTCGCCTGTCTCGACTGTCATGAACCAGATACCGAAGGTATGCATGGCAAACATGTCGGTTATAACCCGAATAACAAACTGCCGGTCACCTGCACCAACTGTCACGGCCAGCCATCATCGCAACACCGCGAAGGGGTGAAAGATGTGATGCGGTTTAACGGCCGATGTACAAGGTTGGAGAGCAGACAGCGTGTATGTCCTGCCATCTGCCCGAACAGGCCCGGAAAAGCGTTCTCGCCGCACGATGTCCACGTAACCAAAGTGGCGTGCGCCAGCTGCCATTCCCTGCATCCACAGCAAGATACGATGCAGACGTTAAGTGACAAAGGACGGTTAAGATTTGCGTTGATTGCCACAGCGATTAGCGCACCAATCCAACTTCATCCCGGCGCTGTTCCGTTTGCTAAGGGCAGCCATGACCTGGTCTCGTCGCCAGTTTCTCACCGGCGTCGGCGTGCTCGCAGCCGTCAGCGGCAGCGCAGGGCGCGTGGTGGCGAAAACGTTGAATATCGATGGGGTGCGTTAGGCATGGTGCATGACGAGTCGTTATGCATCGGCTGTACCGCCTGTATGGATGCTTGTCGGAAGTGAACAAGGTGCCTGATGCGTCTCGCGCCTGACGTTATTCGTAGCGAGCGCAGGGCGAATTTCCTGATGTGAAATATCGCTCTTCCGTAGTCTTGCCAGCACTGCGATCATGCGCCGTGCGTTGACGTCTGCCCGACCGGTGCGTCTTTTGTGACGCTGCCAGCGGGATTGTCGATGTTAATCCTGAGTGCTCGTCGGTTGTCGGTACCGCATCGCCCCGTTCCCGTACCGCGTGCGCTTTATCCATCCGGTCACGAAGACAGCGGACAAATGCGGATTCTACCGCAAGACCAATTTGCAGGCCGGTAGCTTACCGCGTGCGTTGAGGCTTGCCCGACGAAGGCGCTGACGTTTGGCGATCTGGACGATCCCAACATGAGATTTCGCAACTGCTGCGCCAGCAGCCGACTTACCGCTACAAGCTGGCGTGGAAACCAAACCGAAGCTGTACCGCGTACCGTTTAAATACGCGGGAGGTGAGCCAATGACGCAGACTTCCGCATTTTCATTTTGAATGGCTGGTGTGGGACTGGCCGATTGCCATCTACCTGTTTTTGATTGGTATTTCTGCCGGTCTGGTGACGCTGGCCGTGCTGTTACGTCGCTTCTACCCGCAGGCGGGCGGTGCAGACAGTACGTTGCTGCGCACCACGCTGATTGTCGGGCCTGGCGCGGTGATCCTCGGTCTGTTTGATCCTCGTCTTCCACCTGACAAAGCCGTGGACCTTCGGAAGCTGATGTTCCACTACAGTTTTACCTCGGTGATGTCGATGGGGGTGATGCTGTTTCAGCTCTACATGGTGGTGCTGGTGCTGTGGCTGGCGAAAATCTTTGAACATGATTTGCTTGCCCTGCAACAACGCTGGTTGCCGAAGCTGGGGATCGTGCAAAAGGTTCTGAGCCTGCTGACGCCCGTTCATCGCGGACTGGAAACATTGATGCTGGTGCTGGCGGTGCTGCTGGGGGCTTATAGCGGCTTTCTGCTATCGGCGCTGAAATCGTATCCGTCCCTCAATAACCCAATCCTGCCGTGCTGTCCTCTTCTCCGGCATCTCGTCCGGTGCGGCGCTGGCGCTGATCGCCATGGCGATACGCCGACGCAGTAACCCGCATTCCACGGAAGCGCACTTGTACACCGGATGGAAATCCTGTGGTATGGGGCGAAATCTTCCTGCTGGTGGCGTGTTTTGTCGGTCTGGCCTGGGCGATGACGGTAAAGTGCGTGCGCTGGTGGCAGCATTGGGCGGCGGTTTCTGGACGTGGTGGTTCTGGCTTGGTGTCGCCGGGCTGGGGCTGATTGTGCCGATGTTGCTGAACCGTGGTCAATCGCAGTTCCGGCATTCCTGCCGTGCTGGCGGCGTGTGGGGCCGGTCTGGTGGGCGTGTTGATGTTGCGATTAATTTCATTCTTTACGCCGGGCATGACGGTGGCGGAAGCGAGAAAGTGGTTTCGACGATTTTCCTGAAGTCGGTTTTCTGCGCTGTTGTTAAGTCTCGCGGTCGACGTGTTCACCCCGTTGACGGCCTTTGCGGGAGTGCGGTTGCGCTGGCCTGCCATGATGCGACTCACTTGCATCGGCATTGTCGCGCACTTCGCGCTCCTGCTGCTGGCCTTTGGCGTACTGACGTATTGTTTGCTCATCAGCGATTTCTCGGTCATTTATGTCGCCAACATAGCTACAGCCTGCTGTCGTGGGAATTCAGACTGGCGGCGGTGTGGGCGGCCATAAGGTTCGCTGCTGCTTTGGGTGTCTGCTGCTTTCCGCCTGAAGCGCGCTGTTTGCCTTGCATTATCGGCAGCAAACCCATTCGCTATTTCCGCTGACGCTAACCGTTTTATTTCTCATGCTCGCCGCACTGCTACTGTTTGTGGTGCTGTGGTCCGATCCCTTCGTGCGGATATTCCACCAGCAATCGAAGGCCGCGATCTGATCCGATGCTGCAACATCCCGGTCTTATCTTCATCCACCGCTGCTTTTATCTGGGTATGGCGGTTTGATGGTGGCGGTGAGCGTGGCGCGGCGAGTTTACTGCGCAGCGAGTTCATGGTGCCTGCGCCCGAGTTTGCTGGCGCTGGGCACTACCTGGCTGGAGCGCATTAACGGCGGGGGATCATTCTGGTTTCTGGTGGGCCTATTGCAACTGGGCTGGGGCGGCTGGTGGTTCTGGGATTGTGGAAAAGCCTCTTTATTACCCTGCTTTCTGCCACTGCGCTGCTCACAGGTTGTCCTGACACGCCAGCGGGGGGATTTTCCGCCACTGGTCGCTGTTGCTGGCGATAGTTATTCTTATGCCGTGCTCGCTGCTGGGCACCCTAATTGTCCGTTCTGGCATTCTGGTTTTCGGTTCATGCGTCGCGCTGGATAATGTCTGCGTGGTGCCGTTGTTCAGCCTGTTTGCACTGATTAGCCTTCGTCTCTGGCTCTGTATGGCTGGCGAGCGCGGACGGTGGCCCGGCGGTGCGTCTTCGGGGTTATCGCGGGAAATGTTAATCCTCGCTACGCTGTTGCTGTTTTGCGCAGTGCTACTGATGGTCCTCGTGGGGAACTCTTTATCCGATGATTTAGGTTTCTCGGCTGGGGACGCCTCTCCGTTGGCGTGCCGTATTTTAACCGCGCGACGTTACCGTTTCGGTCTGTTGATGTGGGTGGTGATTGTGCTGGCGACGGTTGTGTCTGGCAACGCGTGCAGCTTCCGGCGCTGGTAGCTCATGCTGGCGTGCGGTGATTTGCCGCGGGGATCGTGGTTTCCAGCGTCAGTCGTCAGGAGATCAGCCTGATTGCCAGCCGGGTAGCTAGTGACGGTGGCAGGATACACCTTCCGTTTTGAGCGACTCGATCTGCAAGCCAGAGGCAATTACACCAGCGAAAAAGCGATAGTGGCGCTGTTTGACCATCAGCAACGCATTGGTGAATTAACGCCGGAGCGGCGTTTTTATGAAGCACGCCGTCAGCAAATGATGGAACCGTCAATTCGCTGGAACGGCATCCATGACTGGTATGCGGTCATGGGTGAAAAAACCAGAGCGGATCGTTACGCTTTTCGTTTGTATGTACAAAGCGGTGTGCGCTGGATCTGGGGGGGAGGATTGTTGATGATTGCGGGCGCATTGTTAAGCGGATGGCGGGGGAAGAAGCGCGATGAATAAAGGGCTTCTCACGCTACTGCTGTTATTTACCTGTTTTGCGCGCGCTCAGGTTGTAGACACCTGGCAATTCGCCAATCCGCAACAACAGCAACAGGCGTTAAATATTGCCAGCCAGTTACGTTGTCCGCAGTGCCAGAATCAAAACTTACTCGAATCCAATGCGCCGGTGGCGGTCAGTATGCGCCATCAGGTTTATAGCATGGTGTCGGAGGGGAAGAACGAAGTCGAAATCATTGGCTGGATGACCGAACGCTACGGAGATTTTGTTCGCTATAACCCACCGTTAACGGGTCAGACGCTGGTGTTGTGGGCGCTGCCAGTGGTGTTGTTATTGCTGATGGCACTGATCCTCTGGCGAGTGAGGGCTAAGCGATGAAACAGCCTCAAATACCGGTGAAAATGCTGACAACACTCACGATATTGATGGTATTCCTCTGTGTCGGCAGTTATCTGTTAAGCCCAAAATGGCAGGCGGTACGTGCGGAGTATCAGCGTCAGCGCGATCCGCTACATCAGTTTGCCAGCCAGCAAACCCCGGAAGCGCAGCTTCAGGCATTGCAGGATAAAATCCGCGCTAATCCACAAAACAGCGAACAATGGGCGTTACTGGGCGAGTACTATCTGTGGCAAAACGATTACAGCAATTCGCTGCTGGCGTATCGTCAGGCGTTGCAACTACGTGGTGAGAACGCTGAACTGTATGCGGCGCTGGCGACGGTGCTTTATTACCAGGCCAGCCAGCATATGACCGCCCAGACTCGCGCAATGATCGACAAAGCCCTCGCGCTGGACTCTAACGAAATCACCGCTCTGATGCTGCTGGCTTCCGATGCGTTTATGCAGGCGAATTACGCGCAAGCCATCGAACTATGGCAAAAAGTGATGGATCTCAACTCACCCCGGATCAACCGGACACAGCTGGTCGAGTCGATTAATATGGCAAAACTGTTGCAGCGGAGATCGGATTAATCATCTGGTGATGAAGATTATGTCATTGAGCTGCATAAAAAATAATCGAATGAACATATGCCAAAAATAATCACCAATCAGTATTATTGCAGATTAAACAAATAAAAATCTTTCCATAACAAATGGTTATTCATTAATCCTGCCATAAACTCGCGTTATTATGCATTAATGCAGCGAAAAGCTCTGTTGTTAAAGGGTTGCGCAACATACCGCGCAAATGATACTGATCATAAGCGTTAAAAAAATCTACAAACCAACGCAACACAATTCATGCCCTGGCAGTATGTCACGTTCTCGCGTTTCTGAACGGGGAACGGCGCTCCATTGAGGAAGTTATTCTGATGAAAAATATAAAATTCAGCCTGGCCTGGCAGATTCTGTTTGCTATGGTGCTGGGCATTCTCCTGGGAAGCTACCTGCACTACCATAGCGACAGCCGCGACTGGCTGGTCGTCAATTTGCTCTCTCCGGCGGGTGATATCTTCATCCATCTGATCAAAATGATTGTTGTGCCGATTGTGATCTCCACGCTGGTGGTGGGTATCGCGGGTGTTGGTGATGCCAAACAGCTCGGGCGTATTGGCGCGAAAACCATTATTTACTTCGAGGTGATCACCACCGTCGCCATCATTTTGGGGATCACTCTGGCGAACGTCTTCCAGCCCGGTGCCGGGGTGGATATGTCGCAGCTGGCGACCGTCGATATCTCGAAATATCAGAGCACTACGGAAGCGGTACAAAGCAGTTCCCACGGCATTATGGGCACGATTTTGTCGCTGGTGCCGACGAACATTGTGGCGTCGATGGCGAAAGGCGAAATGCTGCCGATCATCTTTTTCTCGGTGCTGTTTGGTCTGGGGCTTTCTTCCCTGCCCGCGACGCATCGTGAACCGCTGGTGACCGTGTTCCGCTCCATCTCTGAAACCATGTTTAAAGTGACTCACATGGTGATGCGTTATGCACCGGTGGGTGTGTTTGCGCTGATTGCGGTGACGGTGGCTAACTTTGGTTTCTCGTCTCTGTGGCCACTGGCGAAACTGGTGCTGCTGGTGCATTTCGCCATTCTGTTCTTCGCGCTGGTAGTGCTGGGAATTGTGGCACGTCTGTGCGGGTTAAGCGTCTGGATCCTGATTCGTATTCTGAAAGATGAGCTGATTCTGGCGTACTCCACTGCCAGCTCTGAAAGCGTACTGCCGCGAATTATTGAGAAGATGGAAGCCTACGGAGCACCGGCGTCGATCACCAGCTTCGTGGTGCCGACCGGTTACTCTTTTAACCTTGATGGTTCGACGCTGTATCAAAGTATTGCCGCTATTTTCATCGCTCAGCTGTATGGCATTGACCTGTCCATCTGGCAGGAAATCATTCTGGTGCTGACGCTGATGGTGACCTCGAAAGGGATTGCTGGCGTGGCTGGCGTGTCGTTTGTGGTGTTGCTGGCAACGCTGGGTAGCGTAGGTATTCCGCTGGAAGGTCTGGCGTTTATTGCTGGTGTTGACCGTATCCTCGACATGGCGCGTACTGCGCTGAACGTGGTGGGTAATGCGCTGGCGGTGCTGGTGATTGCCAAGTGGGAACACAAATTTGACCGCAAAAAGGCGCTGGCTTATGAGCGTGAAGTGCTGGGCAAATTTGATAAAACTGCGGATCAATAATTGAAGATTGCCGGGGATATCCCCCGGCAATGTGTGGATGCCTGATGCGACGCTTGCCGCGTCTTATCAGGCCTATCTTAACCGTTGGTTAATTTTTCAAACTCTTCACACCCGGTATCAAACCCTCCCGAGTACGGCTGAGGTTCAACCGAGTGCAGCGCCTTTTGCTTGTTCTTCTCGATAAAACCTTCTTCACCGTTTCGACATCATTCCCGCCAGTACTCGGAATAACCAGTTGGGAGATTGCAGAGCTGCGTTTGAAATACAGGTTCCCTTTGTCAGTCGTCGGCCTTAATGCCCACGCCGTTGGCGTCAATCAAACCAAGCAGCATTTGGGCATGAGACGGCGGAGTTGGTCTCCAGAATCTTCCGAGGCGTTTTCTAACAGCGAAATCGCCTTTGGATAATCCGGTTTACCCACTTCAGTATTTACCAGAATATGCGCCAGCGTTCTTCACCTTCTTTACTGCCCGCTTGCGCCGCTTTTCTGCAAGAACTTTTGCTTGTGGATAGTCCAGACTGACCGGATTGGTCATGTTGATCTCCGCCAACAGCGCGCGGGCATCAGCATCACCGCTGTGGCGGTTCTGTGCCCGATCTTCGGCTTTGCTCAATCGCGGGGCTAAACCGGCTGTCGGCAAGAAAATGTTGTGCACGTGGTCCCCGACCTCTGCTGCCTTTAAATACTGGCTGCCAGGCTCGGAGTCGTTCGCGTGGGCGAAGAATGTCAAAAACAACATCAATGCGATAATCTTTTTCATTTTGATAATATGATTGGGTAGGGAGTAACCGGTTAAAGAGTTGGAATGGATCAAACAACAGCCTCCAAAAGGAGGCTGTCGAGGGGACTGTATTACGCCAGTGCCGCTTCGCGCAGGCGAGTTTTCAACTTGTTGTATTCGTCAATCACGTACTGCTCGGCGGCACGCTGATCGGCGATCGGCTCGACGCGCACGGCGCAGTATTTGTATCCGGCGTTCGTAATCGGGCTTAGACTTTCGGTACCCAGCTCGTTACAGGCACCAATCCACCACTGGTAGGTCATGTAAATCGCTTTTCGGGCAATCGCTGACCTGCGCACGGGTGATATCTTGCCCTTACGCGAGTGCACCCAAACCAATGCCTAGTCTTCAATACCCAGACGTTGGCGTCTTCGGTATTGATTTGTGGTAGCCAGGGTCATCAGCCGGCGCGCCAGTGCCGCACAGTTACCGGTCATCGAACGGCAAGAGTAGTGACCAACTCACGCACCGTTGACAGTGCCATGGGTACTCGTCGGTGAGCTCTAGATTGGCGCTACCCAGTCGCAGGTGAAGACTGCGCCAGACCGTCGGGGTATCAAACTTCTCTTTAAACGGATAAGAAGTCCCTGATCGGCATCTGAAGTATGGGCAAGGCCACTGAATGAAGCCCAGTTGGCCCATTTCTCGTAAGTCGCCCGTAGAAGTCGGGCACAGTTGACGCAACTCATTCCAATCTCCGGGTGTGTTGTAGTGCATCGGTAACCCATACGGGTGGCGATCTCACTGATGATTTGCCAGTCCGTTTTCGAATCCCATTTCGGTTCAACTGCTTTGAAGAAACGCTGGAAGCCACGGTCAGCCGCGGTGAAACACGCCTTCGTGCTGGCCCACGACGTTGACGGTAAATGACGTCCGCCGCCGACGCGGTTTTGGTGATCAAGATGTCCTGAACGATGACCAGTCCAATCTTCAAAGGCTTTACGTACTGCCGACAGCTCCGCGTCAGTTTGTAGCGGATCTCCCCATAATGTACGCGGCACGCACTTCGCCATGCGCTGCGCGGTGCGGCGCTCGCTGATGCGATAACCGGTATGAGGGCAGGCTTTCCGCGCCCCAGGCTTTGGCGTTTGCGGTTAGCCGGATCTTTCACGTACTGGTATCCCGATACGTCTCCGGCAGCGCGCCCATATCCAGGCACCCTGAACGTTGTTCTGACCACGAACCGGGTTAACACCCCATGCGGCTTACCGAGGGTACCGGTCAGCATCGCGAGGCTGGTCAGAGAACACACAGTTCCACCCCTGGTAGAACAGGGTTACACCCATGCCCCACAGGATGGGGGCGCTTTTGGGGCATACATCCGTGCCGCCTGACGAATCTCACTGGCGCTGACGCCGTTGATTGGGTCGACCGACTCCGGCGTGTAGCCTTCAACGAGTTTACGAATCTTCAAAGCCTTCTGTACGTGAAGCGACGAACGCTTTGTCGTACAGATTTTCTTAGATAATGACATGGCCCATTGCATTCAACGGGCGATGTTGAGCGATTTTCAGTGCAATGTGCATGTCAGCAATGCGCGCGGTTTCAATTTTGCGCGGAATCACAACGATAATTTTCGCCCGTTACGTTTAGCGTTAATTACGTGATTCGCCACGATTGGGTGGGAATCCACGGGTTGTACCCGAAAACGAACACTAAATCGGTATTATCAATTTGGTTCATAGCATTGCTCATTCGGAATTTACCGACCGATTCGTGCAGACCTGCAACCGATCGGCCGTGTAGACACGAGCGCAGCAGTCAACGTTATTGGTACCAATAACGGCGCGCGCAAATTTTTGCATTACATAGTTGGTTTCGTTACCGTACCGCGCGAGAGCAGGTCGTCTGGATGGCATCCGGACCGTACTTATTCTTTGATGGCGCTCAGGCGCTCGGCGACGTAATTCAGTGCCTCATCCCAGGAGACGGGACGAGCTTGCCGCCACGCTGGCGACGAAGGATCATGGGGGTTTTCAGGCGCAGGGGTGTGGGTATCGGTATCGTTTAATGAAATCCCAGCCATAATTTGACATCAGACAGGTCTCCTGGTTGGTTTTCCCCTGCGCTGCCTCCGCCCGGACGATTTTGCCGTTATCGACGAGCAGGGTTGATTTTGCAACCTGATGCGCAATAGGGGCAAACCGTGACGACTTTTTTCATCGGTCTCGCTCCAGTTCATCTGGATTTTCATACGCGCTCTCGACTACAGTATGCATCTTTTATGCCACTATTTGGGGTCATTCCCTGATATTACGGGCACTCTCTATTAAAACTCTGACGAAAAACAGGCTGTCGTCAGTTTTGACGTGACGAAACGAAATACCGCGTGACAGCCGTCACGCGGCAGACATTTTATTTTTTCTCGACGACGGAGGCCGCCTGATACCCGCCGCCGAGCGATTTCATCGACTGAAATACTTTCGATCACCCGGCGGCTGTCCAGCATCAGTAATGACATCTCTTCGGCAAGTACTGGCAACCGGGCTTCAGTGGCCTGTAAGCAACTGGTCCAGCCCACTGATGGGCGCCCTGGCAGCACATTTGGGTAAAGTTCATTGTTCCACGAGCTGACCCTGCATCTCTCACTCATCATTAAGTTTTTACACACACATCACATTGACAGCAATAGTCACGGCACGCATTCGGTCTGTAACTGGTTATAGGGTCAAATCATGATCTTGCTGGCAGCACAGTGCCTTGAAAATTGGCATTCAACCGTCCACCGTCAAACAGCGGCAATTTCAGACCCGGGATGAAGTTGAACTGGCGACTGGTTTTTTTGAATAAGGTATCCAGGTGGATGGCATCAAGGCCGAAAAACGCTTTGATATCAAAGCTCGGATAGAACAACGCCCGCGCGGAATCCACCTGATCTAATGACGCCTGAACATACCAGCGCATGGCTTGCAGATCCGGGCGTCTGGCGAGCAACTCATAAGAGAGTGTCGCCGGAATGCCGGTCTGGACTCGTGGTAATGCCACAGGTTTGATCTCCGGCATATCGCTGGCTCCCGCGCCAATCAATGCGCGCAGAGATTCTCTCGTTTCGGTGATTTGCCCTTTGACGGCAGCAATTTGTTTATCGACCGCCAGAATCTGTACCAGCGCGCCGTGGAAAGGCGCTTCGCTCCAAGCCCGTGCGCCGCTTTACTTTGGTGCGCTTTCACCGCGTAATCGATCACATCGCGAGTTTGTTCTAACAAATCGAGCATCTGATAGCTGGCCTGCATACTGTGAATAAAGCTGCGCTACGCCCGTGGTCAGCGATAGCTCTCTGCTGCGGTTTCTGCCAGCGCGGGCGTTATGCGCGCCGAGATCGGCGGCAACCGCTGAGCGATGCACACCCCACAAATCGAGAATCCGTCCGGCAAACAAACCTGCCTGTGGCTTCCAGGGTCTGGTCCGGCCCGTCCATACCCCAGTGCTGGCGCATCCATCGCATAAGGGCTTAAAAAGCCGTTCGCCAACGCGTTGGCGGGGTGCGGGAGCAGTCCCTAACGCTCGACCTGTAATTGTGAACCGGCATCTAACAAATCGGCCTGGGACTGCGCTTTTTCTTGCCGTTTTCGCTTCGGCGAGGGTGTGTGAACCGCTTAGCATCCGTTGCGATCAGCGCATCCAGCTGCGGGTGCGATGCGTTTGTTTCCACCACTGCGCCTGCGGCCAGCCGGAGCTGGCAAGATGAATATCGTCGGCCAGTTTGATTTGTTCCGGTTTGAGCTGTTGATGAGGTGCAGAATCCTTACGTACCAGGGCACACCGGAAATGAGCGTCGTGCTGCCGGGACTGCTCCACAACAGCAGACGTGAAAGTGCGAGGACGATTTGATCATTGCGTGGCTACTTGTGCCTGTTCCGTGGCGGGCGTTAATGCCGGGGCTGTCCAGTCTGGCAAGCGGGCAAAAGCTGGCAGACGTGTTGCTCTGTTTGATCAGGTGGGCAGGATGGCCTACGAGGCGGGTGCTCTCTTCAAGCGTTATTTGAGGAGAACGGCTGAGTGTGAGTGCACAACCGGGCAGCGTGGTTCTCCAGGGCGTCATGGCAAACTGGTACTGTCCGGCTGTAGTGCGTTATCCAGCGCCTCCGCCGAGTTCCAAGGTGGCATCCCAGGCGTGAAGAAGATCGCGGCCCTGACGAATAACCGTTTGCGAACGTGCAATAAGTAAGGCGCGTCTTTCGCTGTCCAGTTGACGCTCCAGCGCCACGCGTTTGCACATCTCTTCACAGGCATTAAACGCACATGCAGACCTATACGAATTTGCAGATAAGTGCGCAGAGCCGTGACTTCCTGCTGGCGTGGAATGCATTACTTTCTTTAACATACCAGCGCGCGCCAGCCAGGTTTCCAGGAAGCGTGCACTCTTCACTTTCAGGCCAGACGAAGGTCTAATCACCGCGGACGCCACAAGTACCGATGATGATACCGAGGGCGCGATCGCGAATTTACGCCAGGCGTACACTCGGCCAAAACGTTTTCGAGCTCCAAGCGCGAAGGTGACCACCATCTGTCTGCCGATATAGAAGAGCGTTCGAGCTGAGTGGCGATCCATGCGCCCAACAGGAAAATCGGGTGCCAGCCCGAAACGGCAATTCGACGATATTATCCGCCGGGCATGACCAGGTAGCGTGAATAAGCAGCGCAGATCGCACCGCGAAAGGGCCCCGCCGCCAAAACGCAGCACCATCTTCTCGTTGCGACGAACCGACATTTGGGTTAGCGACGATCACCCCTATCACCGTGCAGGTGTGAATGCCTTCCCAGTCCACGCCGGCTGTAAAGGTGTAACGGATCGAACGGGCGAGCATGGCTTACCGCGTAGCGCAGCGTATAGTCTGGATTGGTTGGAGCAGCTGGCGGCCATTGATGGCGGTTTGGCTTTGGGCGTTGGCGGCGTATTCGGGTCCATCTGACCCAGTTGTAACAACATATAGCAGATTTTCTCCAGGTTACATTCCCGTGCCGCCATCGCTTCACTTTCATTTGATCCGCCAGTCGCTTTGCCAGCACTGACCTTCAGCAACGGCATGCTGCGAGCTTATTGATTTCTGGCTAATTTTTGCCGAAATTCAATAATTGCCTAAGAGAATCAGCAAAAGAGGTCAGGGAGATCGTCGCGATTCAGCGTCGAGTAAATGTAGGTTACCGTTGCCACGCAGCTTTGCCACATGCGCTTTGAGTTCGCCAGGTTGGCATCGTCCACAACAAAAGACATTCAGTTTTGCAGCGCCAGCGCCTCTCTTTCAATCCGCGTTTCAGGGTAGCGGTGCGAGGCTGTCCGTCAGGTGGCTGATCGCATCATCAAGCCAATCATAAGCGCCTGATGCATTTTGCGTAATGGCACGACTGGGAAACCACAGCACGCCGATTAACGTCATCAGCAAGGTTGGATAAAGGCCAACAACGATCACCACAGCGTTAAGCGCACGACCACTTCCGGATAGTCGAGCATGGCGGGGAAGGTTTCCGTAAATGGCGACAATGGCGACGGCGAAAAAGCCCAGTCCGAGCCGATGGGTGCGCATCGAAAAACATGCCAGCCCGTCGGATCGGCCCGGCGATGACCAATCGGATCAACGGTTCGCCGTATGACCATTTGTAAATCGAAGACAGGCTGCCAATCTCCCACGCCGTGGCAACGCAAACAAGATCGCCACAAATTTGGTGTAAAACGCGTTCAACTGAATCCGTAAAACAGCACTGCCAGCGATAACGCCACAAAAGGGATCTCAGAAGCCGTGGAATCAAGAAAATCACCAGCAGGCAGCCTACCCAGAGTTGGCGACCGGGCGCGCGGCCTGGTCGCCGCTGCACTTAACTCTTCATGAAAGAACGCCAGCACCTGACCACCGGTAATGGCAGGGAGTTGAGCGCGCTCATTATTGCGGCTGCAAGGATTAGCGACTGCAAGCGCCGATGCGGAGCATTTCCCGGGTCAGGTTATACAACCATGATTTTGACCGGAAAACGCTGGGCAACGCGGACCCAGTTAATCGAACGAGACACTTTCGGCAGGCCGCCCAGCACCAGGCCGCCGTCATCCGAGTAGCACGCCAGTAGCCGAATCGAATCCACTTTACCCTCGAAGGTTTTGCCGCTGTCACTCATCAGGCGAATCGTTGCGGGTGTACCTGAGCGAATATTTTTCAGATCGGTTTCGCGGAAGTTGGCGATCACGTACCAGTGACGAGTGTCGATGAGGGTAAAAATAGGGCGCATGGCAGAAGCAAATTGCCCGACGGAGGTTTTGAGGGAAATGATCCGGCCATCAAATGGCGCGCGAACGGTCGTCATTTCCAGATGTAGTTTGGTCAGGGCAATATCCGCTTCGACCGCCGCACGTTGCGCCACCAGCGCATCGACGCCGCTGACGGCGCTGGCGGCTGACTGCGCCTGTAACAATACGGCATTAAGATCCGCTTCTGCGGCGCGCTGCGCCGTTCTTGCACGGTCAACGTCTTCTGCTGAGACAAAACCCTCTTTCAGTAATGGCTCGGTGCGGCGTAATGTATCTGTGGCCTGTTTCGCGGCGGCACGGGCTTTTTCTACCGTGGCATTAACCCAGTCGGCACCAAACTGTTGGGCGTCAACGCTACGCTGGGTGAGCATAATTCGCTTATCCAGCGCCGCGAGGGAGGCTTCAGCTTTCGCCAGGTTGGCTTCGCAACGGGCGCGGTTGATGCGGAACAGCAAATCGCCCTGTTTCACCGCCTGGTTGTCGGTGACCGCCAGTCTAGAATGCCACCGCTGACTTCCGGCACCACATCAATGGTAATCCTGCTGACGCGTAAGCGCTCATATTAGTCGATGGCGCACTGTCACGTGCCAGATAACGAAAACAAGGGCAACCAGCGCCAACGCAACCACTAACAGAGCAGGGAGTTTACTGCCGAGGGAGCTTTTTTGGGCGTACTTTCCATGAGCGCGTTCTCAAATAGATTAGTAAACGAGCCAGAACAGCATGGCGTAGAGAGCAAAAAGGGGCGGTATAAATAATTCCGACAAATGCCAGATCGAAACTTCCCGCTGGGTAATGCTGCCAACTTACTGATTTAGTGTATGATGGTGATTTTAAGGTGCTTGCGTGGCTTCCATTTCCATCAGATGTCCTTCCTGCTCCGCTACTGAAGGCGTGGTGCGTAACGGCAAAAGCACTGCCGGACATCAGCGCTATCTCTGCTCTCATTGCCGTAAAACATGGCAACTACAGTTCACTTACACCGCCTCTCAGCCCGGTACGCACCAGAAAATCATTGATATGGCCATGAATGGCGTCGGATGTCGCGCCAGTGCACGCATTATGGGCGTTGGCCTCAACACGGTTTTACGTCACTTAAAAAACTCAGGCCGCAGTCGGTAACCTCGCGCATACAACCGGGCAGTGATGTGATTGTCTGCGCTGAAATGGACGAACATTGGGGCTACGTCGGTGCTAAATCACGTCAGCGCTGGCTGTTTTACGCGTATGACAGGATACGGAGGACGGTTGTGGCGCACGTCTTCGGTGAACGCACTCTGGCCACACTGGAGCGTCTTCTGAGCCTGCTGTCGGCCTTTGAGGTCGTGGTATGGATGACGGATGGCTGGCCGCTGTATGAATCACGCCTGAAGGGAAAGCTGCACGTTATCAGCAAGCGTTACACTCAGCGCATTGAGCGACATAATCTGAATCTGAGACAACATCTGGCAAGGCTGGGACGGAAGTCACTGTCGTTCTCAAAATCGGTGGAGCTGCATGACAAGGTCATCGGGCATTATCTGAACATAAAACACTATCAGTAAGTTGGAGTCATTACCTGAAAAAACAAATATTGATGGGAAGCCTCCATAACGGAAGACTATTTTTATGGCTGGCAGATGCTTTAATCATCCACCTTAAAACGATATAACCTATTGTTTTAATGACAAATCAGAACGGAATGTCATCATCAAAGTCCATCGGCAGCTGGTCGACAGGCGCTGCCGGAGCGAGCTGCTGCGGGCGGACTGCGCGCCACCGCTGAACTGATTGCCACCCTGCGGCTGCTGAGGCTGACCCCAACCGCCCTGCGGCTGACCACCACCGATATTCCCACCTGCCGAGCACCGCCACCTCGGACCACCCAGCATCTGCATGGTGCCGCCAGACGTTCACCACGACTTCTGTGGTGTAGCAATCCTGACCGGATTAATAGGTCCATTTACGGGTACGCAGCTGACCTTCGATATAAACCTGAGAACCTTTACGCAGATATTGGCTGGCCACTTCTGCAGTTTGCCGAAGCAGCGAGACGCGGTGCCATTCAGTCTGTTCTTTCATCTCGCCAGTGGCTTTCTCAGGCAGGATTCGGAAGTAGCCAGCGTAATGTTCACGATTTGCGCCGCCATTTGGCGTGTTGGCGTCCTCCGGGTCCTGACCCAGCCTGCCAAGAACGAGAATAACCTTGTTTACGCCTCTGCTGGCCATGTTCGTGTCTCCTGAAAAAAATCGTTCTGAATAAGTGTAAACGCGCAATTGTACCATTACCAATAGCGCTTTTACTATGTTGTGACCTCGGTTGCCGGGAAACAAACCTGGCCGGACGTCTACACAACACTCCGGGTAATGCATCCAATACTGTATATTCATTCAGGTCAATTTGTGTCATAATTAACAGTTTGTAATAGCCGGTAGCACCATGCCACGGGCAAAGAAGCGTTTAATCCGGGAAAGGTGAATGGATTAGATCGAAGTTCGGGGCGCCCGCACCCATAATCTCAAAAACATCAACCTCATTATCCCCCGCGACAAGCTCATTGTCGTGACCGGGCTTTCGGGTTCTGGCAAATCCTCGCTCGCTTTCGACACCTTATATGCCGAAGGGCAGCGCCGTTACGTTGAATCCCTTTCCGCCTACGCGGCAGTTTCTGTCACTGATCGGAAAAGCCGGACGTCGATCATATTGAGGGGCTTTCTCCTGCCATCTCAATTGAGCAGAAATCGACGTCTCATAACCCGCGTTCTACGGTGGGGACGATCACGAAATCCACGACTATTGCGTTTGTTGTTAGCCCGCGTCGGCGAACCGGCTGTCCGGACCACGACGTCCCGCTGGCAGCGCAAACCGTGCGAGCCAGATGGTGGAACGTGCTGTCGCAGCCGGAAGGCAAGCGTCTGATGCTGCTCGCGCCAATCATTAAAGAGCGCAAAGGCGAACACGCAAAACGCTGGAGAACCTGGCAAGCCAAGGGTTACATCCGTGCTGGTGCTTGATGGCGAAGTCTACAATCTTTACGATCCGCGAAACTGGAGCTGCAAAAGAAACATACCATTGAAGTGGTGGTTAATCGCTTCAAGGTGCGTGACGATCTTAGCCAACGCCTGGCCGAGTCGCTGAAACCGCGCTAGAGCTTTCCGGTGGTGCCGCGGTAGTGGGGGATCTGGACGACCCGGAAAGCGGAAGGGCTGCTGCCTCCGCCAACTTCGCCTGCCCTGCGTCCGGTTACATTATGCGCGAGCTGGAGCCGCGACTGTTTTCGTTTTAACAACCCGGCGGGGGCCTGCCCGACCTGCAACGGCCTTGGCGTACAGCAGATATTTCGATCCTGACCACGTAATCCGGAGTCCGGAACTGTCGCTGGCAGGTGGTGAAATGCGTCACTGGGAACGCCACAACTTCTATTATTTCCAGATGCTGAAATCACTGGCAAATCACTATAAGTTCGACGTCGAAGCGCCGTGGGCACTTTGAGCGCGAACGTGCTGAGTAAAGTGGTGTTGTACGGTTCTGGCAAAGAAAACATTGAATTCGAAATACATGAACAATAGTGGCGATACCTCCATCCGTGGTCATGCGTCGAAGGCGGGTGCTGCGCGATACTGGAGCGCGTTTATAAAGAGACAGAATCCAGTGCGGTACGTGAAGAATTAGCCAAGTTTATCAGCAATCGCCCATGCGCCAGCTGCGAAGGAACGCGTCTGCGTCGGGAAGCGCGCCACGTGTATGTCGAGAATCAGTGCTGCCGCCATCTCCGACATGAGCATGGGTCATGCGATGAGAATCTTCGACGATCTCGAAGCTCAAGGTCGGCGAAGGGTACGCAAAAGATGGGTAAAGAAATCGGCAATCATTTGAAATTCCTCGTTAACGTCGGGCCTGAGTTCCCTGACGCTTTCCCGCTCGGCAGAAAACGCTTTCCGGCGGTGAAGCGCGGCTCATCCTGCGACCTGACCAGCCAGAGTGATCCGCCCTGATCTCCGTAGTGTGGCGTCGGCAGCCGTGTATTGGCCTGCACCAGCGCGATAACGAGCGCCTGTTGGTACACTTATCCATCTGCGCGATGCTGGGTGATATACCGTGATTGTGGTGGAGCACGAACGAAGACGCGATTCGCGCCGCTGACCATGTAATCGACGTCGCCGGGCGCAGGTGTCCACGGCGGTGAAGTGGTCGCGGAAGGTCCACTGGAAGCGATGCTGGCGGTGCCGGATCGTTAACCGGACAGTACATGACGGTGAAGCGCAAGATTGAAGTGCCGAAGAAACGCGTTCCGGCGATCGAAAAAGTGCTGAAGCTGACAGGCGCACGCGGTAATAACCTGAAAGACGTGACGCTGACGCTGCCAGTCGGTCTGTTTACCTGCATCACAGGGGTTTCAGTTCCGGTAAATCGACGCTGATTAACGACGCACTGTGTACCGATTGCCCAACGCCAGTTGAATGGGCGACCCATCGCCGAACCGGCACATAGCGATATTCAGGGACTGGAGCATTTCGACAAAGTGATGGATATCGACCAAAGCCCAATTCGTCGTACTCCGCGTTTAACCCGGCGACCTATACGGCGTGTTTACGCCTGTGCGCGAACTGTTTGCGGGCGTACCGGAATCCCGTGCGCGTGGTCTATACGCCAGGACGCTTCAGTTTAATGTCCGTGGTGGCGCTCGCGAAGCCTGTCAGGGCGACGGTGTGATCAAGTAGAGATGCACTTCCTGCCGGATATCTACGTGCTGGTGATCAAGCGTAAAGGTAAACGCTATAACCGTGAACGCTGTGGAAATTAAGTACAAAGGCAAAACCATCCACGAGCTTTTATGACCATCGAAGAGGGCGCGTGAGTTCTTTGATGCTGTACCTGCACGGGCGTGTAAGCTGCAAACGTTGATGGACGTTGGTCTGACGAACATTCGCCTGGGGCAGTCGAACGACACCTTCCGGTGGCGAAGCCAGCGCGTGAAGCTGGCGCGTGAGCTGTCAAACGCGGCACCGGGCAGACGCTGTATATTCTCGACGAGCCGACCACCGGTCTGCACTTCGCCGATATTCAGCAACTCCTCGACGTGCCGCATAAACTGCGCCGGCCAACATCAGGGCAATACCATTGTGGTGATTGAGCACGATCTCGACGTGATCGAAACCGCTGACTGGATTGTCGACCTGGGACCAGAAGGCGGCAGTGGCGGCGGCGAGATCCTCGTCTCGTACGCCGAAACCGTCGCGGAGTGCGAAGCTTCGCATACGGCACGCTTCCTCGAGCCGATGCTGTAATCGTTAAGGCCCGCTTCTGAGCGGCCTTTTCCTTTCAGAGTTGTACCGGCACTTTACGCTTTCTTCCGGCAGCAAATTCACTGCCTGCTGATAAGACGCATCCACCAGATAATAAGATTTGCGAATCCGGCAGCGAACCGTCAGATGCACGGTGCTCCAGTGCGCTTTATTCGATGGCGGCTAGGACGCACATCGCTGTGCTGCTGACGTAGCAGCTCCGCCGCTCCGGGCTGGTTTTCAGCGAAACAGCTGGGCGATTTTCTACTTCTTTCACCATCGCAAACAGTACATCTTCCACTTTGATTTGCGTCGCTTTCCAGTCGTTATGCACGCTCTGTTCTGCGCCTGGTTTTGCCATGCAATATTGTAGCAACGTTGAAATGGTCATTTTTACTCCCCTTGTAGTGTCGCGATGATGCGACGCGATCGCCGTGGATGCGATGTTCCCCCAGCCAGATGCCTTGCCAGGTGCCGGTCTGAATACGCCCTTTTATGTACCGGCAATACAAGCGAGTTCCCAGCATCTCAGGATTTGATATGAGAAGGCATATCGTCTGCTCCCTGATAGTCATGCTCATCATTTCCGTTGTCGGGAACGGTGCGGAGGAAAAGCGCTCCACGTCGTGGCGTACGGTGGGATCGCAGTTCTCATTAAGTGTCAGAGAGGCGGAGGTATGTTGCAGCAACAGATGCAGTAAGCCGATGTTAACGCGCGGCATATCAGCCAGCTGATTCAGAATTTCATCCGTTACCAGATGAAACCCACGAGATTTGGCGCTAAGCGTGAGCGTCTTTTGATACCACATGTGCTGCTCCTTGATAAAACTCTCTTAATCAGTTTGCAGCAAGACAGCGAAAGGATAAAGGTGTGATTAAAAAAACAGCATTCGGGAGAGCATCACTCTCTCCCGCTCTGTCAGTATTCTGAATTGACGATCACCTCTTCACCAAACGCACCCGCTTGTGGCAAGGGTTTGTAGGTAGAGTTGGAGGCGCGCAGAATGCGGATACCACGAGCGCCGACATCGCGTGCGGCGGTAATATCGTTATCGGAATCGCCATAAAAAATTCGGATATTTTTATCCTGCAGCCATTGCGATTTTGTATTTTGCCCTGGTTTATCGCCCGCAAAGATTACCGGATTCATGTTGGTGGCAGGAATATGAAAATTATCCGCCAGCGTTTTTGAAACCGTTTCTGTTTTCGTCGGGCTACGACCAGTCACAAAGAAGATCGCGTCACCGCGGCGTACATGCATATCAATCAGCTGGCGAGCGACCTCTTTTGGAATGCTGAATTCATCCCAGCCATTATTCATTTTTTCCCAGAACACAGGATTTTTCAGATAATCTTCGCTTTCTGGCGAGAAGGTTTTTTTGCCGCGCCAGAACCCCGGACTGGAAAAAAGTACCGTGTCATCGATATCAAACCCCACCGCCATTGGCGGACGCCCTGCGAGGCTATTTTCAATTTGTGCGACCGAAACCCAATGAATTGGTGCCTGTTCAGCAAGCCTGGCAACGTTAGTCCCAGGGTTAAGCGGTGAAGGAGATGAGGCCAGGGCAACAGCGGAACTGTTTAGAGCGAACAATAAGCAAACGGCACTGATTGCCTGTGTGATCTTGCGCATATTTTTCCCTAAATAGTCAGTATGTTGAAACTTTTTATTGTGAGATTTGTTGCAAAAACCATCTGACCATAACGCCAGCTGCCGGGGAAAGGAAGGATTATCTGCGGTTTTTGTGATGAAAAGCAGGATGATTATATTTAACCCAGTAAATACGTTCCTGTCTTTTTTTGTATAAAAAATGTTTATTACTCGATGTAAGGATACATTAATTTTACGTTTATTATGATGAATCCTCGGCAAATGAGCGAAATTTGATAGAACATTTATCTGCTGTACGATTTAATGAACTTAATGATACAGCATTACAAAAACAATCGAAGTTTATAAAGATGATTTCTGATTGACCAGCCCCCTACCCTACAATGGTGATTAATTTTATTACTCGCGATGGAGATGATGATATGAATATATCATATGTGAATAGCAACAAAACGACATCTTTATCTGTTGAGCTAGATGCACTAAATAATAAAGATATCTCTTATGCCAAAGATTTCTTTTTATACATAGAAACACAGTTAAAAATTGCAAAAGATTTTTGTAGACCTGGAGAAGAAGTATCAAGTTCTATTGCAAGTAAAGTTTTTCACGCATTTATTGATTTAGTTAACAAAATCAGGGGTAAGAAAGACTTTATGTATATTTGCACGCTTTGCTGTTTTGCCGAGGAGGTTAAAGGTGATT
This sequence comes from Shigella flexneri, assembly GCA_048288465.1. GTDB lineage: Bacteria > Pseudomonadota > Gammaproteobacteria > Enterobacterales > Enterobacteriaceae > Enterobacter > Enterobacter flexneri_B. The sequence continues at coordinate 4,207,916 of CP182556.1, forward strand.
ATTCTCATTACAGGACCTTTTTATTTGATATTGGTAATCAATATAAGGTTAAACTTACACAAAGCGGAAAAAAGAGTTCTCTTTAACATTAGAATTTAACGATACTATAATTGAATCTCAGAAAGTCACAGGCAATAAGGCAAAGCATATTCTTGAGGATATAGAAATATTCTATCGTAACAAACCCGATACTTATTATTAAATTTAATAATGGTTAGATGTGCAGAAATTATTACTCCACACGAAAAAATAGGGAAAGGAATTCCAGATAATTGGGATAAACTTAACAATAAAAGAACTGACAACGTTTTATTATCTCTCACGTAGAACAACGGCATCAAAAAAATCATCTACAAAGAAATAGTGAAAGCGACGACAGTTTAATTTCACTGCAGGCTGGGTAACTCCAGCCTGCTTTCCTGCATTACATCACCGCAGCAAACGCCTTTGCCACACGTTGTACATTTGCCGTATTTAACCCGGCGACACACATGCGACCGCTGGCGATGAGATAGACACCAAATTCTTCACGTAGTCGGTCAACCTGAGCGGCACTTAAACCGGTATAACTGAACATGCCGCGCTGATTAAGCAGATAATCGAAATTGCGTTCTGGCATCTCTGTGCTTAATACCTTCACCAATTCCTGACGCATTGCCAGAATGCGAGTACGCATCTCTTCTACTTCCGCCAGCCAGCTGGCTTTCAATGCCTCGTCATTCAGCACTGCAGCCACCACCTGCGCACCAAAATTCGGCGGGCTGGAGTAGTTGCGGCGAACTGTTGCTTTCAATTGCCCCAGTACGCGGCCAGCGGCTTCGGCATCTTCACACAGAACAGAAAGTCCGCCGACGCGCTCGCCGTAAAGGGAGAAAATTTTCGAGAACGAATTGCTCACCAGAGCGGGTAATCCAGCACTGGCAATGGCGCGAATAGCGTAGGCATCCTCTTCCATACCGGCACTAAATCCTTGATAGGCAATATCGAGGAATGGGATAAGCTCGCGGGCTTTGAGAATTTCAATCACCGCATCCCACTGATCATTAGTGAGATCGGCACCCGTTGGGTTGTGGCAACATGGATGCAGCAACACAATACTGCGGGCAGGTAATGTTTTCAGCGTCGCCAACAGGTCATTAAAGCGCACGCTGTTAGTCACTTCGTCATACCAGGGGTAAGTACTCACTTCGAATCCAGCCCCGGCGAATATTGCTACGTGGTTTTCCCAAGTAGGATCGCTGACCCAGACGCCTGATTCCGGGAAGTAGCGTTTCAGGAAATCCGCGCCCACTTTCAATGCCCCTGAGCCGCCAAGGGTTTGAATGGTTGCTACGCGCTGTTGTTGCAGTACCGGATGGTCCGCACCAAACAGCAGCGGCGCAATGGCATGGCGATAGCTGTTAAGCCCTTCCATCGGTAAATAAAGCGAAGCGCCATGGGGCTGCGCATTCAGGCGCGCTTCCGCCTCCGCCACGGCTTTCAATTGTGGAATAATTCCGTCTTCGTTGTAGTACAGACCGATACTTAAATTCACTTTGTCGCTGCGAGGGTCTTCTTTAAAACGCTCCATAAGCGTAAGAATCGGGTCGCCAGCGTAGGCGTCAACTTTTTGAAACACGCGATGGTTCTCCAGGTTTACGGGCAGGTGGTTAAAACACAATAAACCGGAAGAAGGCGAAGATCGAGTGGATGTTCAGGAGCGAACGGCAATTAGCAACAGAGTGAGACTAATGATAAACGTACATCCGCCAGAGGCACGACCTTTATAAGAGCATGAAAGAACATCAACTTATTGAATTTTTAGGATTTTATTGGCCGGATAAGGCATTCACGCCGCATCCGGCACAGACAATCAAATATTACAGAACGATTAATCCACGTATTTCATCGCGACCCTTGAAGTCAGGCGCGTAATAAGTTCGTAAGCGCTTACTTTCGTCATTTCAGCGATACGTTCTACGGGCAAACCTTCGCCCCATAAAATGACCGGATCCCCGGCTTTGTCCTGCGCCTGTGGACCTAAGTCTACGCAGATCATATCCATCGCCACGCCCGACAATCGGTACTTCGCTACCGTTCACCAGCACTGGCGTACCGGGACGGCGCGGCGCGCGGATAACCATCGCCATAGCCCATCGCGACTACGCCAAGACGGGTATCACGTTCGCTCACCCATGTTCCACCGATAACCAACAGGCTCTCCGGCTTTATGCTCACGCACGGCAATCAGGCTGGAGGTTGATGCATTCACCTGCTGACAGCCAAAATCTACTGGTGGAGCGATCTTCCAGCGAGACGCCATAAAGAATGATGCCCGGGCGCACCCAGTCAAAATGCGACTGTGGCCACAGCAGAATGCCACCCGACGCGGCAATGGAACGTTTGACGGTGTTTGCCTTCGCAAAAGGTATTAAAGATAGCGAGTTGTTTCTCGGTTGCGCCACATTTTGGTTCATCTGCGCGCGCAAAATGGCTGACGATATTCACCGGCTGACGAACGTTTTCGGACCTGGGTCAGGCGATGATAAAACGCCTCAGCCGTTCCGGCCTTACGCCCAGACGGTGCAGAACCGGAAGATTCCAGTTTCATCCAGACGGTAATGTGCCAGGCTAGCCTCTTCCAGCGCAGCCAGCTGTTCTTCGTTATGCACGGCGGTATGAAAATGTTGCGCAGAAATCGTCGGCACATCTGGCATCAAAAAAGCCTTCGAGTAGAGTACAGGTTCGGTGATTCCCCCGCACGCAGTCGCAGAACTTCTTCGAGACGGGCTACGCCAAGGCGTCAGCATCGGGGAAGCGTTCGCGCGGTCGAACAAGACGTGACCATAAGCGTTCGCTCTTCACCACCGCAACCATTTTACTGGCAGGGGCCAGTTGACGAAGACGTTGCAGGTTGCGTCGCAGAGCGCGGCGGTTAATCACAACAGTTGCCGCTTGCATTTGTGTTCCTTGATAAGTGTTTGCTTTAATTACCTAATTCATAAAATAATTATTATTCGTCGTCGTACTTGCGGCCCCGCAAGCATAGTTGTCGAAGCGCTACGATTGACCGTTAAGGTCAGGCGTATGTCCCGATCGGCCGTTACGTTGTTTACCGATAATAATTTCCGCGATGCCTTTTAAATCACTCGTTTTCGCGATACACCTCATCACGAAAGATAAACACGATCAGTCTAATTTCCTGGGGCCCGATAGAGCCAGATTCACGCAGGTCGGAGTTGACCGGCGTTCGTCGGCACGTTGTTCCAGAGAACGGTTCAACTGGGACAGCGCCACCACCTGCAGTGCTTCATTCTTTCGCCAGTGCTTTCAGCGAGCCAGGTACTCCTGAATTTCCAGTGTACGGTTATCGGAAAGCGCCGGTACGCGCATCAGTTGCAGGTAGTCGATTATGATAAGCCCGATGCCGCCGTGTTCACGGGCAGACGGCGTGCGCGGCGCAGTCACATTTCCGTCGGCGTCAGGCCGGAGGAGCTGATCCATATAGACATCGCGTTTTTCAGCAGACCCATGGTGCCGGAAATGCGCGCCCAGCTTTCGTCATCGAGCTGCCCGGTACGGATTTTAGTCTGTTCAATGCGCGACAGCGACGCCAGAACAACCAATCACCAATTCGTTTTGATGGCATCTCCAGCGAGAAGATAAGTACCGGTTTATCCGGAACATCGCCGCGTTTTCGACGAGGTTCATCGCAAATGTTGTTTACCCATCGACGGACGCGCGGCGACGATGATTGTAATCTGACGGCTGCAAGCCAGCGGTTTTTTTGTTGAGATTCCGTCATAACCGGTGTTTACCCCGGTAACGCCATCGTGTGGCTGCTGAGCGCTGCCCAGATGCGCGACGGTTGCGTCGAGCACATCGGCGATGTTCTCGGCCCTTCGCTCCGTTCGCACGACTTTCGGCAATTTTAAGACGCGGGATTCAGCCATATTCAGCAGATTTCGCCGGGTACGCCCCTGCGGATTCAAACCAGCTTCGGCAATCTCATTCTTACTGAATATGATCTACGGACAACGGCACGTTCACGCACGATGTCCGCATAGGCACTGATGTTAGCCGCACTTGGCGTATTTTTTGACAGCTCTGCCACAGAAGAAAATCACTGACGCCATCCAGTTGCCCCTGCGTTCCAGCGATTCCGCAAGAGTAATCAGATTCATAGGGCTACCGCTTTCCTGCGAACGTGCTATTTCAGTAAAGATATGACGGTGTGGCGGTGTAAAAATTGTTGGCCATCACTCGCTGGCTACATCTCCCCGCGTTGTTATCAGCATTAAACTGCCGATACCGACCGCTCCGCTTCCATTGGTGCGGAGGGATCTTCAGCCGGGGAAACCTTGCATCGCGTTCGCGGGGTTCAGCCTCTGTTTTGTGAAGGGTTTATTTCCTGCCATAGTGAATGGAGTTACCGACAGAAAGAATGGGTCTAAACTTTACCATATGAAGCAGACCCTACGATACGTTCTGGAGGACACATGCAACACGAATTGAATTTCACAAGCACGGTGGCCCGGGGTACTTCAAGCCGTAGAGTTCATCTGCTGATTGGCGGAGAATGAATTCGAGGTCGAAAATAAAGCCATCGGTATAATTTTTCGACACATATATCCGCAGCGGCGATTAGCCGCCATCGCTACCCAGCGGATTAGGCACCGAAGCAGCAGGGATCGCGGGTAAAGTCGGCAGTGGTGTAAACAGATTAAGGTAGGCGATCGTGTAGTTTATGCGCGTCGCGTTAGGCGTTACAGCTCTGTGCATAACATTATTGCGGATAAAGCGGCGATTCTGCCTGCGGCAATTTCTTTTGAGCAAGCTGCGGCATCCTTCCTAAAAGGCTTAACGGTTTATGATCTGCTGCGCAAAACCTATGAAATTAAACCCGATGAGGAGTTCCTGTTTGACGCAGCAGCTGGCGGCGTTGGCTTATTGCCTGCCAGTGGCAAAAGCCCTGGGCGTGAACGTATCGGCACCTCAGGAACCGCGCAAAAAGCGCAGAGCGCGCTAAAAGCGGCGCGTGGCAGGTTATTAACTATCGTGAAGAGAATCTGGTCCAGCGGTTAAAAGATATTTACGGTGGTAAGAAAGTGCGCGTGGTGTACGATTCCGTGGCAGAGTCTCTGGGAAACGGTCGCTGTATTGCCTGCAACGCCGCGGCTTAATGGTGAGGTTTGGCAACTCATCAGGTGCGGTTACCGGCGTGAACTTAGGCATTTCATCGAAAGGCTCGTCGTACGTGACACGCCCTTCCTGCAAGGCTATATCACCACGCGGAGGAATTAACCGAGGCCAGTAATGAACTGTTCTCTTTGATCGCCAGCGGTGTGATTAAGGTCGATGTCGCCGAGCAGCAGAATATTCGCTTAAGGATGCGCACGTGCGCACGAAATTCTGGAAAGCCGGGCAACGCAGGGTTCAGCCTGTTGATTCCATAAAGAAAGAGGGCTTCCACCTGGAAGCCCTTTCTTTTATAGTTCGGCTGTATGTAGGGTACAGCACGATGATCTGTTAGAGGCGCAATAGTGACAGATTTGATTATGAATTCTACTTTGTTTAAGGATAAAACCTTAGGTTGTGATTATTCGGACAATCCCTAAGTAACGCCAGCGGTCATAACGCTATATTTCGGCACTTTTGGTGCTTTATCGTCTTAATAACCCACACCACCGCAATGCCAGTGTAACTACGGCAGCAAATGGCTATCAACGCCAGCATACCGCCGAGGAAGATATGGCCGTCGCCACAACCAGCGCGGCGATAATGCCCAGCAACGAAACGCCGGTGACGATCAGCATGACAAAAAGCCAATCACAAAAAGTAGTTCCAGCATGATGCACTCCCAAATATGAAATTCTTGCTGGCATTAAAGAATCATGCCAAAAATAATCTATTGATTTAACAGCAATGTCTGTGACGGTGCGCAGGGCGGGTGAATTGACTATTTTTGGTGAAAAGTTAACGCTTATCCGCCACCAGTTCTAGTGCGTGTTCCAGCACATTAATGTCCGCACCCGCTTTATGGGCATTTTCACTTACATAATGCTGCCATCGCCGCGCGCCAGGGGACCCTGAACAAGCCCAACATATGCCGGTAAAGATCAACGAGATACGTTCCCTGCCGAGTTCACGCTCATGTACGGAGACACGGCGGGCACTACCGCCACCGGATCGGCATCTATATCCGAGGATCAAAGATCTCCCGGCCACCGCCGCCATAATACCCGGATTCCGATACGCCTCGCGCCTGACTATCACGCCATCCATATGTTGCAGGTGTTCTTGGCTCTTCCAGCGAACTGATATCACCGTTATCGACATTGTCAGATGCGGGAAGTCACGTTTTAGTTGATACACACGCGGATAATCGAGCGGCGGATTTCACGGTTTTCTTTCGTCTTAACCCCGAAAGCCAGGCTTTACGTGCATGGATAATAATATCTCACAGTCGCCTTTGCCGGAAACGGTGTTGATGAAATCGCAGAGAAATTCATAGCCGTCCTGCTGGTTGATGCCAATACGCGTTTTCACCGTCACCGGAATCGACACCACATTGCGCATCGCTTTCACGCAGTCGGCAGTCAGCTGGGCATCACCCATCAGACACGCACCAAACATGCCGGTTCTGCACCCTGTCAGACGGGCAGCCGACATTCAGGTTGATCTCATCATATCCACGCGCTTCTGCCAGCTTCGCACTGCGCCATCCCACCGCTACTGCTGAGTTGCAACGCTACCCGGATGTTCTTCTTCACGATACGTGTAATCACCTTTACCGTGAATAATCGCCCCTGTAGTTACCATTTCAGATAGAACGATTTGCCTGGAAGCAATGCAAGAAATAGCGGCAATGCTTGTCCGTCCAGTTGAGCATCGGGGCGACGTGACCCACCACTCCAGTGAATGTTAGTTTTTTCAGGCATTGCGCTGGTTTGGTCATTTTTTGCATTTCAGAATTACCGTGCATTTTCAAATGTAGAGATTATTTTATCGATATATCATGGGGTTATGTTATTCAGCATCACTGTTCAGGAGGCTTAATAGCGGGGTACTAGCACGATAACAACAGGAAGCGCCTGTCTCATTGCAAAAGAAAATTGAGATCCTCGGAGGCATGAGCTCTCACCAAGTGATGGCAATAATCTACTAGCCGTTAAGCTTTGTTAAGGCCAATGATAAACAATCCAGGTTTGACTATAAATAAAAATTACACATTAAACTCTGGTGATATATCTCCCTGTGAATAGCATTGATAAGAAGCAAAAATAACCCAATAAATATTGGGTCCTTTTTATAATGCCTTCCATTGATCCAGAACTTCACAGATCATCTTCCTATCTAACCCCAACAAATCATAATTAATTCTAGAAGTGTCTGTAACAATTTTAATCTCTTCCTTTGAGGTTGGGTCAACTACTTCGCGAAGCTAATTAATTGTGGTGCAGCATCTGGCATTTGCTTAAAATATCAGGATTGAGCGTTCCTTCATTCACCAGATGTGACATCTATCCAGATAGCCATCAAAATTCATTTCTCCCCCATCAGCCAGACGCTTCATCTCTCCCAGGCAATCTTCTTCATATCACGTTGAGATAATTTTTCAAACTGAGCTTTCAGGAGCTCTCATTATTTTCATTAATATACACTGTTTCTGATAAATCTGCGTAGGCACTAGAATATGAAAGTGAAATTAACAGCGAAAGAAATAATTTTAAGCTGTTGTCATCATGTGCCTGGTAGGCATCAGTAACGTTAAAAACCAGAACCTATTGCTTGAAAATGTATATTCGCTAAAGGTTCATTATCCTTAGATTCCTCATAAAATAGCTGAACCGTGGAGGGAAGGTCATTCTTAGTTTCTACATTTAAGTACATTGTTCATGGCCATTACTCCACTTTCGCCAAGATTACATATACTATTAATCAAAATGAAAAATAGCCCAAGTTAACAACTAATGCAATAAAGTCACTATTGTTTAAATCCTCATCAGTGCAATCGTCAAGAGACCGATGACCCACATTTTGAGATCATTCATTCGTCAATTAAAAACACATTTTTTTACGTGTATGCCAATAATTATGCGTGATTCGTTGAGAAACAAATCGATTTTTGCAGAATTATATCCCGATGATGCAGCGCTGCATAATCAATAGATTTACCTTATATATTATTTAATTTACCTTTTATTGAACCTCTATTATTAATTTGATCTTTCATTGCATCTTCATTATTGAATTGATTTGAATTTAGTGTTTTATTAAAAGATTGAGTCTACCGGGATTTATCTTCAACATGATCTTCATCTACCTTTTTTGTCGTACCGATGTCCTCCTTATAATTCTTTGCCATCTGGCGACTATCAAAATTGCTCATAATTTCTGAACTACAGGTATGCGTTTAAACCCAGTTAGTAATAGCGAGTTAACTTGAAGCAATTTATTTAAAAATGAATTATTAATTATTATCAAATTTATAATGAACTACAAGGCAACACAACACCTTACTGACAAACAGAAAATCAACATTACGGCAAAGATAAGGGTTGCGTTTTTCCTGACATGGTAAAGTAAGGAGATTCTGCACCCCCACTTTGAGGTGCCCATGGAAAAGACCACAACGCAGGAAGTCATTAGCGCAGGCTGAAAATCTGCGCGCAGCGAACGTGCGCCTGACCCCACACAGCGCTCTGAGCGTTGCGCCTGATGAACTTGCAGGATGGCGCTATCAGCGCTTGACGGATTGTCGATTTACTGCGCGAAGCTGACGGAAGCCAAGCCGCCAACGGTTATTCGCGCGCTGGATTTTCTGCTTGAGCAAGGTTTTGTGCATAAGGTGCAATCCACCAACAGTTATGTGCTCTGTCACTGTTTTCGACCAGCCCACCCATACGCTGCGACGTTTATTTGCGATTGCTGCGGCGCGGTGAAAGAAGAGCGTGCGAGGCGTGGAAGACATCATGCATACGCTGGCGGAACGGGGTTTTGCCCTGCGGCATAATGCGAATCCAAGACATATGGGCCTGTGATGCGTGGAAGTGGAAGCGTGTCGTCATCCTGAACAGTGCCAGCATGATCACTCTGTGCAGGTGAAAAAGAAACCGCGTTAGAGGGCGTACATCCTTGTACACGTCGGGCAGGGCTAATTAATCACCAGCGATATTCATCTGGGGGTTTCCTATTGATTGACTTTGTTGATCTTTTTGATAACCGATACGTTTTGATTTTATGTTAGTTTGATGACGTTTACCTTCGTAACTATTGTCATATCATCATCGGCTAGTTTGCCCCATCGCTCTTTCACTTTACCTTTAAACTGTTTCCAGTTACCGCCGGCTTCATCTTTATTCATAATCAAGACCTCATCGTTAGGTTGTGAATGAGAGTACGTTCACTTTTCTTCTGAACGTGAGATTAAGTGTAGTCAGCAATTTGGCTTAGGATAATTTATTCAGAATTTTTAACCGTCACGTTGCGGCAAACCAGGTACCGTTGCGCCAGTGACGCCGCCAGATAGCCGCCAGAGAAAGCCCGCGCAACGCCAGAAAGACGGTTAATGCCAGCCACAAACCATGATTACCCAGCCACGGCAGCGTAAGGAGCGTCAGCGCAAAACCTGCGGCGGCCACCGCCATACTGTTACGCATTTCGGCGGCACGCGTTGCGCCTATAAACATGCCGTCCAGCAGATAACACCAGACGCCAACCAACGGCAAAATCACCTGCCAGATAAGATAGCGGTCAGCCAGCTGCTGAATCTGGGTTAACGACGTCAGCAACGCAATGATGTGTTCCCCTGCCAGCAAATAAACCACCGAAAATAGTAACGCTACAATCCCCGACTGGCGGCACGCTGCCCGCCATACATCCAGCAACTGGCTACCGTCGCGCGCACCGTATGCCTGACCGGAGTGCGCTTCAACCGCGTAGGCAAAACCATCAAGCGCATAGGCGGTAAAGGTGAGTAGCGTCATCAGAACCGCGTTAACAGCGATAATGTCACTCCCCAGTCGCGCACCAAGTACGGTGATCGCGCCGAAACAGAGTTGCAACAACAGCGAACGCAGCATGATATCGCGGTTAAGCGCCAGCAAGCGACGGAAGTTTCCTCGCCAGGCAGTTTTCAGCATTTCGCCGGAAATTCCGCGTAGTTTGAGGATTTTACGCACCATTAGCAGACCAATCAGCAATGTTGCATATTCCGCAATAACCGTCGCCAGCGCCGCGCCCTGCACGTTCATATGCAGCCCCATCACCAGCCAGACATCCAGCACAATGTTGAGGATATTGCCGACCACTAACAAAATTACTGGCGCACGGGCATATTGCACGCCGAGTAACCAACCGAGTAATACCAGATTCGCCAGCGACGCCGGAGCGCTTAACCAGCGGATTTCAAGAAAGCGCCGCGCCTGTTCCAGGACCGCTTCACTACCGCCAACAATATGCAGCGCCAGATCGATAATCGGCGTACGCAACAGCGCAATTAACGCCCCGGCCCCCAACGCCAACAGCAACGGTTGCACCAGCGCACGGGCTAATGCCTGAGGATTTTTGGCACCATAAGCCTGCGCAGTCAGCCCGGTGGTGCTCATGCGTAAAAACAGCAACAGCATAAAGAGAAAGCTGGTCGCCGTTGCACCAACCGCCACGCCGCCCAAATAAACCGGACTATCAAGATGACCAATTACCGCCGTATCGACCAGTCCCAGCAACGGAACGGTGATATTGGAGAAAATCATGGGTAAGGCGAGATGCCAGAGTGCTTTATCAGATGAAGTGAGGAATGCCATGCAGACAAGCCTGATGAAGAGAGATGAAAAACAAACCGCGACGCCAAGCGGCATCGCGGTCTCAGAGATATGTTACAGCCAGTCGCCGTTGCGAATAACCCCAACCGCCAGCCCTTCAATGGTGAAGCTCTGCTGACGAAGGTCAACGACAATTGGTTTAAACTCGCTATTTTCTGGCAACAGTTCGACTTTATTGCCCTGTTTTTTCAGGCGCTTAACGGTAACTTCGTCATCAATACGTGCGACAACGACCTCGACCGTTACGTACATCCTGAGTTTTATGCACTGCCAGCAAGTCGCCATGCTAGGTTGATCCCGATATCTTTCATCGACATCCCGCTGACGCGCAGCAGGAAATCAGCATTCGGCTTGAAACGAGGATCGACCTGATAATGACCTTGATCCTGCTGTTGCGCCAGGAACGATTCACCCGGCGGCCCACACGACCTACCAGCGGCAACCCTTCTTCCTCTTCCTGCAACAGACGAATCCCGCGTGATGCGCCGGAAACAATTTCAATAACGCCTTGCGTGCCAGCGCCTTCAGATCTTCTTCATGGCATTTGGGGAGACGGAACCCAAACGCTGCGCGATTTCCACACATCAGCGGCATACCTGTCTGGCTGATGTTGATCACGGATCAATCAAACACCTACTTGTTGCCTGGCCGTTAACGCTTTCATTCCGCCCCCTGGGGGTATATACCAGTTATGCTGTGAGTTTATACAGCAAAAGGCGATTTTGGAACCGTGAACTACCACAATAAACCGAGATTTATCGAAAATGTGGAAGGGTTATCCAAAATGCGACCATAACCAGATGCACCAAGGTTATCACGGCGACGATAATCGCAATCAGCACCGCGGCGGATCCCATATCTTTAGCGCGTACCGAAAGCTCATGGTATTCAGAGCCGATTCGGTGCGAACCACTGCTTCGATGGCGCTATTGAGGATTTCCACAATCATCGCCGGCGTCTCGCGGACTGATGAGCAGCACGCGGGTAATTGCGTCCACATCCAGCCAGGCGATGACCACCGCCAACAATACCGCTACGCCTTCCTGACGGAATGCCGCTCGTTAAATCCGTGCAGCACATCAACTTACCAAGGAATAGCGAGCAGCTTTGATAATTCGGGTGAATCCAGTGGTATTATTGGCCATTGAAAGAACCTTTTTACATTATGACGTCATATTCAGTGTACCGTTAAATCCGATGATTGGGGACTCGTAACGCCGCGCGAAACGTCAGCGGATACCGCAGAATTTCCATGACTTTCTGCTATCCTTGCCGCGCATTTGCATTATTAACCAAGGCTTTACATCGTTTATGTCCGCTGGCCACGAATTTACTACAAAATTACTAAATTACCATTAAGCATCCTGGTAAAAAGCAAGTCTATTCCGGCAGATCCTGCCCCGGAACTGGGGCTGGATACCTCTCGTCCAATTATGTACATTTTACCGTACAACTCGAAAGCAGATTTGCTAGCGTTACGCGCCCAGTGTCTGGCTCATGACTTGCCTGACCCGTTAGAGCCGCTGGAAATCGACGAGCACGCTACTGCCGCGCTATGTGTCATTCACGGCGGGCCGCGTGTATTCACCTATTACACGCCGAAAGAAGAGTCTCCTAAGCTGTTCCACGACTATCTGGATTTGCACCGTAGCAACCCAAATCTGGATGTGCGGTGGTGCCGGTATGGGTAATGTTGGTCGCGCGCCGGGGCGTGAAAAGGCGAAGTGAACCCGCCGCTGCGTATGCTTAACGGCGTACAGAAATTTTTCGCCGTACTGTCGGCTGCGGTCGCGACGGTTTGTGCGTTTCTCGCCGTCAGTTTCGCTGCGCCGTATGGCGGATGAACACGGCACAGATAAAGCTCTCGCACAGAAACTGGCGCGCGTGGCGCGTATGCACTTTGCCCGTCAACGTCTGGCTGCTGTGGGCCCACGTCTGCCTGCTCGTCAGGATCTGTTTCCATCACTGCTGCGCCTCCCGCGCCATTGCCAAAGCGGTAGAAGATGAAGCGCGCAGCAGAAAAAATCTCCCCTAAAAGCGCAGCAGAACGCGATTGCGCTGATGGAAGAGATTGCGGCGAATTTCTCTTGGAGATGATTCGCCTGACTAGACCGGCCCTTGTCGGGCTTCACCTGGAACCGCCTTACCAGGGCATCAACGTCCATAACGCGAGAGCGCGTTCGCCAGCTGGCCCACGACGGTCGTCGCTGGTATATGTGCCTTGCCACCGCAGCCACATGGACTACCTGCTGCTTTCTTACGTGCTGTATCGTCGGGGCTGGTGCCGCCGCATATCGCCGCTGGGATCGACCTGAACTTCTGGCCAGCCTGCCGGTTTCGCCGTCTGGGGGCGTTCTTTATTCGCCGTACTTTTAAAGGCAATAAACTTTCTCCACCGTTTGGTCAGTATCTCGGCGAACTGTTCAGCCGTGGTTATTCCGTCGAGTACTTCGTGGAAGGCAGTCGTTCCGCGGGGCGTTTGCTCAATCCGGAAAACCGGTACGCTGTCGATGACCATTCAGGCGATGCGTGTGGCGGCACGCGTCCGATTACGCTGATTCCAATCTACGTCGGTTATGAGCACGTCATGGAAGTGGGTACTTTCGCCAAAGAACTGCGCGGCGCGACGAAAGAGAAGAGAGCCTGCCGCAGATGCTGCGCGGTTTAGCGAGCTGCGTAATCTGGGTCAGGGTTACGTCAACTTCGGTGAACCAATGCCGTTGATGACCTACCTTAACCAGCACGTACCAGACTGGCGTGAATCTATCAATCCCATCGAAGCGGTGCGTCCGGCATGGTTAACGCCGACGGTCAATAATATTACTGCCGATCTGATCGTACGCATTAACAAGCGCAGGCGCGGCAAACGCCATGAACCTGTGCTGTACTGCGCTTCTGGCGTCGCGTCAGCGCTCACTCACCCGCGAGCAGTTAACCGAGCAACTCAACTGCTACCTGGATCTGATGCGCAACGTACCTTACTCCACGGACTCTACCGTTCCTTCAGCCAGCGCCAGCGAGCTTATCGATCACGCGCTGCAAATGAACAAGTTTGAAGTCGAGAAAGACACTATCGGCGACATCATCATTCTGCCACGCGAGCAAGCGGTGCTGATGACCTACTATCGCAACAACATTGCGCATATGTTGGTGCTGCCTTCGCTGATGGCGGCAATTGTCACCCAGCATCGCCACATCTCCCGCGACGTATTGATGGAGCACGTCAATGTGCTTTACCCAATGCTGAAAGCGGAGCTGTTCCTGCGCTGGGATCGCGACGAGTTGCCGGACGTTATTGATGCGCTGGCAAATGAGATGCAACGTCAGGGGCTGATTACCCTGCAAGATGATGAGTTGCATATCAACCCGGCGCATTCTCGCACCCTACAGCTGCTGGCCGCAGGCGCGCGCGAAACGCTGCAACGTTATGCCATCACCTTCTGGTTGTTGAGTGCCAACCCGTCGATCAACCGCGGTACGCTGGAGAAAGAGAGCCGCACCGTTGCGCAACGTCTCTCCGTGCTGCACGGCATCAACGCGCCGGAGTTCTTCGACAAGGCGGTGTTCAGTTCTCTGGTGCTGACGCTGCGTGATGAAGGGTATATCAGCGATAGCGGCGATGCCGAACCAGCAGAAACGATGAAGGTTTATCAGTTGCTGGCGGAGTTGATTACATCAGACGTGCGTTTGACGATTGAGAGTGCGACGCAGGGCGAAGGGTAATCAGAGAGAATTGCCGGATGCGGCGAAAACGCCTTATCCGGCCTACCATGACCTGCAAATTCAATAAATTGCGATTCACCGGGTAGGCCTGAGAAGCGCAACGCATCAGGCAACCCAGAAGAAAGCCGGATGATCATCCGGCTTTTTTACATCATCAGAAATGCCAGTAACTCATTGCCAGTCCTAAAAACAGTACCAGACCAACATAGTTATTATTCATAAATGCTTTAAAGCAGGCTTCACGCTCGCGGTTGGCAATCAGTTTTTGTTGATAAACAAACAGCGCGCCAGCCACCACAATTGACCAGTAATATCCCCAGCCTAAGCCATTTAACTCACCGATGATCGCCATCAGTGCCAGTACGCCAATCTGCAAAATACCAATAATCAATTTATCGTATTGGCCGAACAGGATTGCCGTGGATTTAATGCCAATCTTCACATCATCATCGCGGTCAACCATCGCATACTGCGTGTCGTAAGCCACCGCCCAGAGAATATTGGCGAGGAACATTAACCAGCAACTCAATGGCACCGACTCACTCACAGCGGCAAAAGCCATTGGAATCGACCAGCCAAACGCCGCGCCCAGCACCACTTGCGGGAGATGGGTATACCGCTTCATAAACGGGTACACCCACGCCAATGCCAGAGCGGCAATCGACAACAGAATGGTCATCGTATTCAGCGTCAGAACCAGTAAAAACGAAATCAGTACCAGCACTACAAACAGCGCGCGCGCCTCTTTCTCTGTTACCGCGCCGCTGGGAAGTGGTCGGTTCGCCGTGCGCTTAACATGACCATCAAACTTGCGATCAGCATAATCATTCACCACGCAACCAGCAGCGCGCATCAGCCAGACACCCGCGACAAACACCGCCATGATCCAGAGCTGAGGAACGCCCGGTGTCGCCACCCACAACGCCCATAATGTTGGCCAGAGCAGCAGTAACGCGCCAATTGGCTTATCCGTACGCATTAAGCGATGAAACGCCAGCAGCTTATTCTGCGTCAGACTCCACTCCATATTTTTTTCCTCTTAGTACAACGGTGACGCCGGTAAAAACAGTTCTGTTAGCAACAGCGGTTTACCGCTTAATCGCAGGCGGGAACGTCGCCCCCACAGTCCGGCATCACGGCCTATCTCGATAAAATCCCGGGTTAGTGTCGATGATGTGAACAGATAGCGTCCTAACGGCGTTTTACCCAATTTTTGTAACGCTAGTTCCGGCCCGCTTAATGTTGATACAGGAACGACGGTACGACCGGCAAGCCACGGTTCACCATCGGCACATAACAAAATTTCACGTAACCAGTAACGAGACTCTTTCGGCAGCAGCGGCAGTTCTTCGGGGATTTCATTCTGCTCGACAAACCCCTCGCGGATCATCGTCACACTCACCGTTTTTCCCTGCTGTTCAAAACGTTTTGTCATGGAATCCTCCAGCAACAGCCAGTCGAGCAGTTGCGGATCCAGGGCAGGGATCTCTTTAAAATAGCGCAGCGCACGCAGTTGCGTTAACGCGGGGTGTGACATGCCGAACTCTCCGTTACATAACGTAAAGGCATTGTATCGCAGAAAAGTGTTTACGGGAGATGTAAAGCAAATTAAGTGATCTAATGCGCAACAAAAACGCAACAATCGCATGAAGTGGTAAAACGCTGTTGAACCTTACGCTTTGCCGATGCCCGTGCTGGCGAGGGCAACCATAGGGGCATCACCGCCCATGATGCTAGGAACGGTGATGTTTTCCTTTACTTAAATACCTTTATTCTTTATACGAGTAGCTCGCCAACTCGCAGTAAAAATTGGGAAAAGCGCATATTTACCATGAGATTTGGAGCTGAAAAGTGTTTCCTGAGTAAGATTAATAGGCAACATCTTATGTCTGGATTTATAGATACACGTGGAATTCCAATTGGTATCTTTTGTAGGATTCAACATATCATGTAAGCGCTGGGAGCTTACCACCATAACAGGCCCATCATCGACAGAGGAGAACAGGATAAATATATTATCGTTTCGTGTTAATTTATTAGTGTTAAAGGTTCTTAACTTTTCTTCAGTTTCTATAAATATAGGTGAAACATCATCACTACGAATCCACTCTTTATAAAGATACCAGGCATTTGCTTTGATCATATCATCCGTTGATCGTAAGGCCTGATCGATAAGTTGGATAAAAAAATTGTTATTTTTATCAACCAGCCCTTTATTCATATTAAATCTGTTAATAAAATGGATCATCTGTTGGGTATCGAAATTCACCTTACTGAATCGATGTTGACGCATAAAATTATCGAACTTGTCATCTTCCCCAGAATGTATATAACTACGTATAATTGGATCTTTTATATAAGGACAATGGCTAAATGTTTTCTTCATATTCTCAATAAAGTTTTTATTAACAATATTGAGAATTTTTAATTGCATCACCAGTTTTACGGCCAGAATGGATTTCAATATCATTGCATTATCTGGCACGTATTAATCATTTTTATAATGTTATTGATATAACCATCGAGATTTCTTCATTCCAAAATATATCTGAATAATCAATAGTTATTTCTATTGTTTCTGTAATGCAATCTTTAAAATTTCCTGTTGACATTCCCGCACATAATCAAACATAACAGCTGTCAAATTCTATTTAATAAATGATATTTCTTTGGCAGACAGAAACTCTGCTCTGGTGAAGTGCGAAGCGTAAAGATAAAGATTATTGAAAGTTGAATTTCTAATCTGACATTTCTAAATTACTATGACCAAGTCTACTTGGCCAGAAGTCAACGGGTATCAAGAATATTTTTCGCTGAAAATCGACACATTCACCACTCGCTTTGATAAAAATCACATTGTGTAAACGTCTACATCTAAATATGACATTATCAAAATTATTGCAGTAGTAAAATTGCATTGAGATTTTTTTACATTTCGTCAATGTTACATGTTGTAGATTTGATGATAAAAAATATATCTTCGATATAACGTCACCTTTAAAATGACAACTTGTTAAATCCAAATCAGACAGGTCGATATACCCCGCGCAATCTTTATCCATCAGAAAATTGCAAGCGCATTCAATTTTTTTCATTTCTGTAGAATTTTACACTTATATCATTATTACCCTTATTGAGACTTCACGAAACATATTTATTGGATGATTTTTTCTTGTTTTGTTGTTTTATATTTGAAAAAATATTGCTGATATAAATAAAGTTACTCCGTTTAAACCTTGGCACCCCATTTAAATTACGTAGTAATTAGATTATGTATTATTTCCTTGCACCACATCATGTTTCATCAAAGAGTTATTGCCGCCAGAATTTGTGATATGACCTATCATAAAACCTCTGTAATACAGAAATAAAATAACCTGGAAAAGTAGCCTGAGCGTCCAGACACTACCGGCGAAAGGAAAAGAATCTCTGATAATGCATTGAAATAATGGACATTCTTAGTGAAGAAGAAGTGAAGTACTATAAAAAATCGCTCATATCCCAGGAAGGAAGCATAAAAAAAGGTGCGCCAGGAGACGCACCAGTTGTTGCAAAATCAGCACTGTGGGGCGTAATTACCCCTTGCCTTTTACACTGCTGATAAAGGTGGAACGGGCAGATGTCGATCCCAGGCGTTCAGCTTCATCAAGCAGTTTTAACGCCTTATCAACATCACCTTTCGCGACAGCGTTTTTGATCGCGGTATTAAAATAACTTTCCGTGTCGTTGAGCATCGGCTCGCTTTTCTTCACCGGCACCGGAGCAGGTGCAGCCACAGCTGGTGCCGCCGTGTTGCCTACCGTAACCGGAGCTGGAGCGGAAGAACCAAATAGCGGTCCTACCAACACGCTGGAGCTGGAGTTCGTTTTGACTTTCAGTTTCAGTAAGCCATCGCTGGTATGACGAGCAACCGGATCGGGAATATCCGGGATCGAGTTACCGACGCCTTTGGCATAGGCTTTAGCCGGGTCGAGCAGTTGGGTCGTCTGCTGGAGATCTTTTTCCGTGGTAAAGACCAGAACATAAAGTTTTTGCTGCCCCAACGCCGGTGTCAGGCGCATAACGCCTTCCAGCCGATCTGCACTCATCACGCCTAGTTCCTGGTAGGTGAAATAACTGCTGGGGAAGAAGGCTGATGGGGTCATGTTCTGATCAAGAATCAGCACGTTCGGCGCAAAAACGCTGGTTTGTTTGTTCACTTCGCTGGTCAGCGTCAGGGTCAGTTCGCCAATGTTTGCCGGGACGCTGTACGCAGCAACCGGACCACTGATGCCGGGAACGTTCAGTTGTTGGCCGCCGGTCGCCAGTTGGGTGGTCTGGGTTTTAGATTGATCGACCGGTGTCCAGGTGAGTTGTTGCAGCGCGGCAGATGGAATGGCTGGCGCGTCGCTGGTGTTTTGCGGTACGTAGTTAACATCGGCAAGGCTAATTCCAGGCGCGCTTGCCAGTAACCCTGCTGATAAACAGAGGGCGATGAGACTTTTATTCATTTTCATTGTTTTCACCTCAAAATCTGGAGCTCAGCGGTAGCCAGGCAATAGCGCGCTAAACCCGATAATCAGAGGGGCTTTCGCCCCTTTCAGATAATGACAACCTGTTTTTATGCCGGATGCGGCGTAAACGCCTTATCCGGCCCAGGTTTTGCTATTACCACCAGATTTCCATCTGGGCACCGAAGGTCCACTCGTCGCTGTCGCCACGACCGAAGCTGCCGCCGTTGAAATCAGCAGGAACGGCTTTGCCGTAGTTCGGGTTAACCTTGCTATCGCCGTTGTAGTCGTAACCCCATTTCTCATCCCACTTGGCGTAGGTTGCGAAGACACGAATAGCCGGGCGTGACCAGATGCTGTCGCCAGCCTGCCATTGTTGTGCGAGGGTAATTTTGTACTGATTGTTCTTGTCGCCGGTGCGCTGGGATTCGACGTTGTCGTAGCCGATTTCCATCACGGTGCTCATGATTGGCGTCCACTTGTACATCGGGCGAATACCAACGGTCCACCACTTGGTGCCGTTGTCGTTATCCCAGTTGATATCCTGGTACATACCCACGTACATCATGTCCCAGTTGTCGCCCATGGAGATCGCACCGTGGTCGAGGATACGCAGCATGTGACCGTTGTTGTTGATATTGTAGGCAAATTTTTCGTTATCAAACGCGACGCCAGAACCCTGCGACAGACCTTTACCCTGCGAGGTCATCGAGTCAGTAGCGTACTGAACAACAAACTTGTTAAAGCCCTTCAGGACACTCTGAGTATGTTCAGCAGTGAATAACCAGCCGTCTTTCGATGCGCCATCAACCAGACGATAGTTATCACGCAGGTTGGCACGACCGTAGTCGACACCCAGTTCTAATGTGCCGCCCGGGTTGATTTCCATCTGCGCTAAACGCACATCGAAAACGTCGTTCGCGGTTTCGTTGGTATAGTCATAAATATTGTTGCTGGCAAAAGAGGAAGAACCACCAGCTTCAGAGGAGCGGGTTGCTGCCAGAGAGAGTTTACCGAAGCCAACATCGATGTTTTCCAGACCGGCACCAGGACCAGAAATATCCCAGTAGTAGAAGTCGATCATATGAACGTCATGACGTTGGTAGAAGCGCTTACCTGCCCAGATGGTGGAACCTGGCAGCCATTCGATCAGGTTTTTTCCCTGCACGTTTGCTTCACGGAAGGCCGGATCGGTAGCTTCCCAGTCATTCTGTTGCGCGACGGAATAGGCCACGTTAGTGTCGAAATAGAAGCTCTTATCGCCCTCTTTCCACACTTCCTGACCCAATTTTAATTCAGCATAAGTTTCACATTCGTTGCCAAGACGGTATTTACTTTGAGCACCGGTAGTCTGGAAACACTGTTGTTCACCGCCGCTACCTGTCCAGCCAATACCGGAACGTGCATAGCCGTGGAAATCAACAGCCATTGCCTGAGCAGACATTACGCCCGCTGCGACGGCAACCGCCAGAGGAAGTTTGCGCAGAGTAATCATCATTCTATCTCCTGAGTCATTGCTTTTCTTTTTTCACATCACCTGTGACAGGCTTTGTGTGTTTTGTGGGGTGCTTAAACGCCCGGCTCCTTATGCAGTCGACGACATGCAGTGCCATCCTCACGGAACAGATGGCAACGCTCTGGCGGCAGGCCGATAGCGAATGTGGCACCTTCTTCTACCAACACCACGTCGTTCTGGCGGTACACCAGGTTTTGACGAATGGAAGGGATCTGGATATAGATTTGGGTTTCGTTGCCGAGTTGCTCGACGACCTGAACTTCACCCTCAAGGATGACGTCAGCGATATCACTCGGCAGTAGATGTTCCGGGCGAATACCCAGCGACATATTGGCTCCAACCTGGACATCACGGCTTTCAACAGGCAGCCAGACTTGTTGACGATTTGGCATCGGCAGCTCCACCTGCACTTGATCGATTGCGGTGGCGGTCACTTTTACCGGCAGGAAGTTCATCTTTGGCGAACCGATAAATCCGGCGACAAAACGGTCTGCCGGATAGTGGTACAGTTCCAGCGGTTTCCCAACCTGTGCCACGCGACCGGCGTCCAGCACCACGATTTTGTCGGCCAGCGTCATCGCTTCGACCTGATCGTGGGTGACGTAAATCATTGTGCGGCCCAGGCGTTTATGCAGACGGGAGATTTCGATACGCATTTGCACACGCAGTGCAGCATCGAGGTTGGAGAGCGGTTCATCGAGCAAAAATACGCTTGGCTCGGCCACCAGCGTACGGCCAATCGCCACGCGCTGACGCTGACCACCGGAGAGCGCTTTCGGTTTGCGATCCAGCAAATGCGCCAGTTGCAGCACTTCCGCCACCTGGTTGACGCGTTGGTTAATCACCTCTTTTTTTGCGCCAGCCAGTTTCAGGCCAAATGACATGTTTTCTGCTACTGACAGGTGGGGATAGAGCGCGTAAGACTGAAACACCATACCAACGCCGCGTTCTGCTGGCGGAGTGTCATTCATCCGTTTCTCACCGATGAACAGGTCGCCGCTGGTGATCGATCAAGCCCGGCAATCATGCGCAGTAAGTCGATTTACCGCAGCCAGATGCTCGATAAACACCACGAATTCACCTTCATGGATAGATCCAGATTGATATCTTTGATACCACGACCGCCAGCTTTCGTTACATTTTGCAGCTGTACGCTCGCCATGCCCTTCTCCCTTCGTACAACTCGTCATCGACAGCAACATTCATGACGGCTGACTATGCGTCATCAGGATATACGGCTTGACCCTCGACCCCCGCTTTTTATGGGGGAGGAGGCGGAGGATGCAGAAGCATGGCTCCTGTGAACTAAACCTAGTGTTATGTAAGGAATTTGTGATGTTGCTTGCAAAAATCGTGGCGATTTTATGTGCGCATTCTCACATTACCGCCAATTCTGTAACAGATATTACACAAAGCAACGGTGGGCGCAGGGGCAAGGAGGATGGAAAGAGGTTGCCGTATAAAGAAACTAGAGTCCGTTTAGTGTTTTCACGAGCACTTCACCAACAAGGACCATAGATGGTGAAATAAAAACAGGTGCACGCATCCTCGCATTATCCGCATTAATGATGATGATGCTTTCCGCCTCGGCTTTGCCGAAATCGAAGAGGAAACTGGTAATCTGGATTAACGGCGATAAAGGCTATAACGGTCTCGCTGAAGTCGGTAAAGAAATTCGAGAAAGATACCGGAATTAAAGTCACCGTTGAGCATCCGGATAAACTGGAAGACAAATTCCCTCTAGGTTGCGGCAACTCGGCGATGGCCCTGACATTATCTTCTGGGCACACGACCGCTTTGGCGGCGGCTATGTCATGGTGGTCGGCCAAATTACCCCGGACAAAGCGTTCCAGGACAAGCTGTATCCGTTTACCTGGGATGCCGGGACGTTACAACGGCAAGCCGATTGCTTACCCCATCGCTGTTGAAGCGTTATCGCTGATTTATAACAGATTCGCTGCCAACCCACCAAAAACCTGGAGAGATCCCGCGCTGGATAAAGAACTGAAAGCGAAGGAAGAGCGCGCCGATGTTCAACCTGCAAGAACCGTACTTCACCTTGCCGCCATCGCTGCTCACGGGGGTTATGCGTTCAAGTATGAAAACGGCAAGTACGATATTAAAGACGTGGCGTGGACAACGCTGGCGCGCAAAGCGGGTCGACCTTCCTGTTTTACCTTATTAAAAACAAACACATGAATGCAGACACCTGATTACTCCATCGCAGAGCTGCCTTTAATAAAGGCGAAACAGCGATGACCATCAACGGCCCGTGGGCATGGTCACATTGACACCAGCAAAGTGAATTATGGGTAACGGTACCGCCAAATTTCAAGGGTCAGCCATCTAAACCGTTCGTTGCGTGCTGAGTGCCGGTATTCAACGCCGCCAGTCCGAACAAAGAGCTGGCGAAAGAGTTCCTCGAAAACTATCTGCTGACTGACGAAGGTTGGAAGCCGGTCAATAAAACAAACCGCCGGGTGCAGTGGCGCTGAAGTCTTACGAGGAAGAGTTGGCGAAAGATCGACGCATTGCCGCCACCATGGAAAACGCCCAGAAAGGTGAAATCATGCCTGATATTCCCGCACATGTCCGCTTTCTGGTATGCCGTGCGTACTTGCGGTGATCATGCTGCGCAGCGGTTGTCAGACTGTCGATGAAGCCCTGAAAGACGCGCAGACTCGTATCACCAAGTAATGCATGAACGCCGGATGCGGGTGCGAACCCGAGCCTTGCCCGGCCTACAAAACTCAAACGCATGTAGGCCTGATAAGACGCATCAGTGTCGCATCAGGCAGTTGTCGGATAAGGCGTGAAAGCCTTATCTCGTCTTGGAATTAGGAAGAACCCCATGGATGTCATTAAAAAGAAACATTGGTGGCAAAGCGACGCGCTGAAATGGTCAGTGCTAGGTCTGCTCGGCCTGCTGGTGGGTTACCTTGTTGTTTTAATGTACGCACAAGGGGAATACCTGTTCGCCATTACCACGCTGATATTGAGTTCAGCGGGGCTGTATATTTTCGCCAATCGTAAAGCCTACGCCTGGCGCTATGTTTACCCGGGAATGGCTGGAATGGGATTATTCGTCCTCTTCCCTCTGGTCTGCACCATCGCCATTGCCTTCACCAACTACAGCAGCACTAACCAGCTGACTTTTGAACGTGCGCAGGAAGTGTTGTTAGATCGCTCCTGGCAAGCAGGCAAAACCTATAACTTTGGTCTTTACCCGGCGGGCGATGAGTGGCAACTGGCGCTCAGCGACGGCGAAACCGGCAAAAATTACCTCTCCGACGCGTTTAAATTTGGCGGCGAGCAAAAACTGCAACTGAAAGAAACGACCGCCCAGCCCGAAGGCGAACGCGCGAATCTGCGCGTGATTACCCAGAATCGTCAGGCGCTGAGTGACATTACCGCCATTCTGCCGGATGGCAACAAAGTGATGATGAGCTCCCTGCGCCAGTTTTCTGGCACGCAGCCGCTCTACACACTCGACGGTGACGGCACGTTGACGAATAATCAGAGTGGCGTGAAATATCGTCCGAATAACCAAATTGGCTTTTACCAGTCCATTACCGCCGACGGCAACTGGGGGGATGAAAAGCTAAGCCCCGGTTACACCGTGACCACCGGCTGGAAAAACTTTACCCGCGTCTTTACCGACGAAGGCATTCAGAAACCGTTCCTCGCCATTTTCGTCTGGACCGTGGTGTTCTCGCTGATCACTGTCTTTTTAACGGTGGCGGTCGGCATGGTTCTGGCATGTCTGGTGCAGTGGGAAGCGTTGCGCGGCAAAGCGGTCTATCGCGTCCTGCTGATTCTGCCCTACGCGGTGCCATCGTTCATTTCAATCTTGATTTTCAAAGGATTGTTTAACCAGAGCTTCGGTGAAATCAACATGATGTTGAGCGCGCTGTTTGGCGTGAAGCCCGCCTGGTTCAGCGATCCGACCACCGCTCGCACGATGCTGATTATCGTCAATACCTGGCTGGGTTATCCGTACATGATGATCCTCTGCATGGGCTTGCTGAAAGCGATTCCGGACGATTTGTATGAAGCCTCAGCAATGGATGGCGCAGGTCTGTTCCAGAACTTCTTTAAGATTACGCTGCCGCTGCTGATTAAACCGCTGACGCCGCTGATGATCGCCAGCTTCGCCTTTAACTTTAACAACTTCGTGCTGATTCAGCTGTTAACCAACGGCGGCCCGGATCGTCTTGGCACGACCACGCCAGCCGGTTATACCGACCTGCTTGTTAACTACACCTACCGTATCGCTTTTGAAGGCGGCGGGGGTCAGGACTTCGGTCTGGCGGCAGCAATTGCCACGCTGATCTTCCTGCTGGTGGGTGCGCTGGCGATAGTGAACCTGAAAGCCACGCGAATGAAGTTTGATTAAGGGAGATAACAAAAATGGCAATGGTCCAACCGAAATCGCAAAAAGCACGTTTGTTTATTACTCACCTGCTACTGCTACTTTTTATCGCGGCGATTATGTTCCCGCTGCTGATGGTCGTCGCTATCTCGCTGCGTCAGGGAAACTTCGCGACCGGTAGCCTGATCCCGGAGCAAATCTCCTGGGATCACTGGAAACTGGCGTTAGGTTTTAGCGTTGAACAGGCTGATGGTCGCATTACGCCACCGCCATTCCCGGTACTGCTGTGGCTGTGGAACTCGGTAAAGGTCGCTGGGATTTCCGCGATTGGCATTGTGGCGCTCTCCACCACCTGCGCCTACGCTTTCGCCCGTATGCGCTTTCCAGGCAAAGCGACGCTGCTGAAAGGAATGCTGATTTTCCAGATGTTCCCGGCAGTACTTTCACTGGTCGCGTTGTATGCGTTGTTTGATCGTCTGGGTGAGTACATTCCATTCATTGGCCTGAATACTCACGGCGGCGTAATTTTCGCGTATCTGGGTGGGATTGCGCTGCATGTCTGGACCATCAAAGGCTATTTCGAAACCATCGACAGTTCGCTGGAAGAAGCGGCTGCGCTGGATGGTGCGACACCGTGGCAGGCCTTCCGCCTTGTCCTGTTGCCGCTGTCAGTACCGATTCTGGCGGTGGTATTCATCCTGTCGTTTATCGCTGCCATTACTGAAGTTCCGGTCGCGTCGCTGTTACTGCGTGACGTAAACAGCTACACCCTGGCCGTGGGGATGCAGCAATACCTCAACCCGCAAAACTACCTGTGGGGTGACTTTGCCGCCGCTGCCGTGATGTCTGCATTACCGATCACCATCGTCTTCTTGCTGGCTCAACGCTGGCTGGTCAACGGCCTGACGGCAGGTGGTGTGAAAGGTTAAAGATGTTGTTCTGCCAATGTTATGCCGCTGCACCCTCAACTTACGTTATCCCAACTTGTGACTATTATTCGGCGCTCCACGGAGCGCCTTTTTTTCTTTCGTCTGCAATCTGAATCGTTCGCCGGTTAATATTCCCATCATAGAACTTATTATTTTTACGTTATTTGTTTTCCCACTTACGATAATTCTCTTTCGTGCTCTGAGTCACGGCAATAGTATTGTTTCATCAATTTTTGATAATTATCACAATTAAGATCACAGAAAAGACATTACGTAAACGCATTGTAAAAAATGATAATTGCCTTAACTGCCTGACAATTCCAACATCAATGCACTGATAAAAGATCAGAATGGTCTAAGGCAGGTCTGAATGAATACCCAGTATAATTCCAGTTATATATTTTCGATTACCTTAGTCGCTACATTAGGTGGTTTATTATTTGGCTACGACACCGCCGTTATTTCCGGTACTGTTGAGTCACTCAATACCGTCTTTGTTGCTCCACAAAACTTAAGTGAATCCGCTGCCAACTCCCTGTTAGGATTTTGCGTAGCCAGCGCTCTGATTGGTTGCATCATCGGCGGTGCCCTCGGTGGTTATTGCAGTAACCGCTTCGGCCGTCGTGATTCACTTAAGATTTCTGCTGTCCTGTTTTTTATTTCTGGTGTAGGTTCTGCCTGGCCAGAACTTGGTTTTACCTCTATAAACCCGGACAACACAGTACCTATTTATCTGGCAGGTTATGTCCCGGAATTTGTTATTTATCGTATTATTGGCGGTATTGGCGTTGGTTTAGCCTCAATGCTTTCACCAATGTATATTGCGGAACTGGCTCCAGCTCATATTCGCGGAAAACTGGTTTCATTTAACCAGTTTGCGATTATTTTCGGGCAACTTTTAGTTTACTGCGTAAACTATTTTATTGCCCGTTCCGGTGATGCCAGCTGGCTGAATACTGACGGCAGGCGTTATATGTTTGCCTCGGAATGTATCCCTGCACTGCTGTTCTTAATGCTGCTGTATACCGTGCCAGAAAGTCCTCGCTGGCTGATGTCACGCGGCAAGCAAGAACAGACGGAAAGTATCCTGCGCAAAATTATGGGCAACACGCTTGCAACTCAGGCAGTACAGGAAATTAAACACTCCCTGGATCATGGCCGCAAAACCGGTGGTCGTCTGCTGATGTTTGGCGTGGGCGTGATTGTAATCGGCGTTATGCTCTCCATCTTCCAGCAATTTGTCGGCATCAATGTGGTGCTGTACTACGCGCCGGAAGTGTTCAAAACGCTGGGGGCCAGCACGGATATCGCGCTGTTGCAGACCATTATTGTCGGAGTTATCAACCTCACCTTTACCGTACTGGCAATTATGACTGTGGATAAATTTGGTCGTAAGCCACTGCAAATTATCGGCGCACTCGGAATGGCAATCGGTATGTTTAGCCTCGGTACCGCGTTTTACACTCAGGCATCGGGTATTGTGGCGCTACTGTCGATGCTGTTCTATGTTGCCGCCTTTGCCATGTCCTGGGGTCCGGTATGCTGGGTACTGCTGTCGGAAATCTTCCCGAATGCTATTCGTGGTAAAGCGCTGGCAATCGCGGTGGCGGCCCAGTGGCTGGCGAACTACTTCGTCTCCTGGACCTTCCCGATGATGGACAAAAACTCCTGGCTGGTGGCCCATTTCCACAACGGTTTCTCCTACTGGATTTACGGTTGTATGGGCGTTCTGGCAGCACTGTTTATGTGGAAATTTGTCCCGGAAACCAAAGGTAAAACCCTTGAGGAGCTGGAAGCGCTCTGGGAACCGGAAACGAAGAAAACACAACAAACTGCTACGCTGTAATCTTCCTGTCCAGCACGCCGCGCCATTTCGGCGTGCTGTCTTTTTACTCCCGCTTCAGCCGTTTCGAATTACACAGCCACAGGGTGATCACCAGTAACAGGATCGCAGCCGAGTAGATCAACACATCCAGTGGCGATTTATGATCGACGATGATCAAGCGCACAATGGCGGTGATCCCAATATAGACAAAGTAACGTAGCGGGAAGTGAAAACCGGACTGAAAGTACTTCACAATCAGCGCGATAAATTCGAAATAGAGAAAGTAAACCACCAGTCCTTCTACCAGCTCATATTTGCTGGTTTGTTCTGGCGCGAACAGCACATCAGCCAGATGCACCGTTTCTTTGCCGAGGAAGACAACCAAAATCAGGCCGAGGCACAGCAGGCCAAGATTGAGTACGGTCTGCAAAATGGTGGAGATAAACTCCACGCGCGGACGAGAGAGTGACGTCATAGCAGTACCTCCTTCACAGTGGCGAGCTTCCTGTATAACGCAAAAATGTGACGGAGATCTATATTTTTTGTGTATGTTTTGTTCAACCTGGATTTGGAGCGCGCCTCCACCAAAGCCGGATATACCTACCCGTAGGCCGGATAAGCCGCGCCTGGCGGCGCATCCGGCAAGACAAACCGCACCAAAGCCGGTAATTCAAAAATCACCCATTCAGGTGATTCCCAGCCACCAGCAATGCGCGAAAAATCGACAATGTTCCTCTGGAACAAATGAAACGTAACCTGATAAAGGTGGTAAAAATGAAGCCTTATTTTGCTGCTTTGATGTTATCAGTCTCTGTTCTTCCTGCTTATGCTGGTCCGCTCGGTACTGCTGATAAAGCCGACCTACCGCAAAGCAATGTCTCCAGCCCAATGATGGCCCAGTCGCTCAGGCAACCAGACCTGCAACCGATATCGACGGACAGGAAGACAGAATGTTTTCGCCTTTACACACCAGATCGTAAACCGGGGGTGAACTGCGTTCCTGATGGCTCAACAGGTCATTAAGAATGAGGGTGCCAGTGAGTGCGAAAACTGGCACCTTTCCCATGACTTAGCGGAAATTTACGCTACGGTCGCTGGTCATGTCATACAACTGGAACTTACGCCCAAGTTGCTGACCACCGTCACGCGTCAGCGGCGTCCAGCCAATCGCCGCACGGCTGCGTGTCGGGCCAGACGAGAAGAGATCCAACGGTACCGAGACATACACGCCTTTGGTGAAGTCCCCTTCGCCGTACTCCTCTTTCGAAACGTTGGTGATCGTGGCATAGCCACCCACCACCACGCCGCTGTCAAAGCGTTTAGCGATCTCCAGCGTGCCGCCTTTATCCCCTGCCAGATACTGCCCGACGCTGGCTTTCACCAACACGTCCTGGGCGAAAGATGGCGTCCAGTAGGCGGTCAGATGTCCGGTTTTCACGCTGTAGTCGGTGAATTTCATCATATCTTTTGCACTACGCCAGTCGCGCTGTTTAACGTAGTTGGCATCCAGACCAAACGCCCAGTTACTGTCCAGCGGACGATACAACACTTCGGCCCCCGCACCGCCAAACATGGTTTCGAGATAACCTCCATAGACCTGACCGTAGAAGCCGTTGCCCAGATGCTGGAAGTAGTTGGCTTGCAGGTTATTCACATAGACATCGTTCTGCACATACTCGCGCACATGGGTACGAACGCGCGGTAAGTGCGAGTCCTGCGGTGGATTGGTGTAGTTAAACTTGTCGTAGTTGTTGGCAAGATTTGCAAACAGGCTGCCGGTGGTCAGTAGATGGTCCGTCAGCCACAAATCTGCCGTTCCCATCACGCCCAGCTGATACATGTAAAAGTTTTCCGGGCCACCGACCGACTGGTTCAGCACCGGATCGATATGGAAATCAAAGCGTGATTTGTCGATATACCAGCCCTGCTCGGTGGACTTCGGAACCACTGGCTCGACGCGTTTGTGCGCCAGCGTCGTTTCGTGGCCCAACGGCTCTCCGGCGAGATGATTTTTCAGGCTGGCGACATCGGTTTCCGTCGTCACTTGCGGCATGTTAAGGCGATTTTCCGTAATGCGGATCGTTTTGATCCCATCCGGCAGATCGTTCATCACGATCCGATTAGCACGGATGATCCCTTCGCGCGAATCACGATATTTCACCTGCTCGCCGGTAACATACAGCGTATCGCCTTTCGCCTGGATCTGCGGATCGGCAAGTCCGGCGTTGTATTTCAGCAACGTTAACTGATTCGCCACCACCGAATGCTGCAAAATGGCATCCTGCGGCTGCGGTTGATATTGCGGGCGGGCGTTATCGATGTAGGACGGGCGCAGATCGTTAAAGTTGGTGCGCAGCGTGACGCCAAACATAAAGGTGTTGCCACGTTCATAGCTAAGGTTAACGTCGGCCCAATCGGTAACGCGATAAATCGCCCCGACGTTAAACTTACTTTTTTGCTCCAGCTTCCCGGCAAAATCCTGCTGATAATTATTACCTTCATACTCCAGTTTCAGACGCAGCGGTTGCCAGGGCGTCTGGTATTCCACGCCGCCAAACAGTGAGGCAGGACCGTGGAACATCTGGCTACCGTCGATAGATCCCGCCTGTTTGTAGCTGTTATCGCGATAGCAATATTTATCACTGGCTGAACAGAGCGGATTTTTTAGCATTACCGCTGGTGCCCGAATATTCCCAGCCCAGGCCGAGCGTAAAATCGAACGGCCCGGCTTTGCTGGCAACAAGATATTCCGCATCAAACAGGCCGTCCCGCCAGATATCCGCGCGCACCAACCGCCACTTGCGGCAGCCAGTAATTCTCTTCCCACAAACACAGTTTGAGATGAGAAGGCTTTATCTTTATACGTTTGATCACCAAGAACGCTTCGACGCTGCTGTCTGCCAGGGTGCGCACGTCGGTGTAACGCGGCGTTGCTCCAGCCACGGGAAGAGCTGCGCTGAAGCTGAGTAATAACGGTACTGATCGTTATCGCGATGGCTCGGACTCGACTCCCCTTCCCGTGCCATACGCGCGGTGGGCGTTTCTAATAATCCTACGCCACCGAAATCCGGGCTGCGACGACGAGCAGATGGGCGCGGATATGTTTCGCCGTAGCGAGCTGTGCTAATGCCCAGCGCCGGTCGGCTGACCGAATATCTTCCGTTCGGTAGGAGTATCCGCTGGGTCAGAGTCTGAAGAATGTCGGCATTAGGGCATCAGGCGTCTCACTCTAGACAAGATCCGCGAGGCCAACATAAATAATGCTGCGGGGCATCGGCTCTACGTGACGCTTGTTGGGTCAAGCCACCAGCACTTTTTGCGTGCGTCCGTCCGGGTAAACCACCCACGCGTAGCTGCGATCCGCACCGCTGAGCAGGCTCTGGTGCGGGAGTAGCTCGCCACGTCGCGACCTGGAGTGAATGGCTGCTTGCAGGGACGGCTGGTGAGCCCGAAGCAACGTGACCGTGGACCGGCGGTGGTCCGACCCACAGCGTGTAAGTGCCCTGCAACGGCAGGTTACCGCGTTCGGCGACGCGGACGATATGGGATCAAGTGATTTGCCTGCCCATCACTTTCAACGCCTGAATTTGCTCAGCGTAAGGCGTTAATCGCAGGACGGACATCGTCGGCGCTGGAATCTGCGCCCTGTTCTGCCAGCCGTGCAGCAACGCCTGCTGCTGACGCGATGCTGCGCCGTCCCCAGCTCTTCGCTAATCGCCGCACCGGGCCACCAGTTTGCCCAGCCGCGGTTCGCCTACCAGATCGATTAAATGCTCTGCGCCGGTTAGCGTTTTGGCCTCACTGCTGCCATTGCTGAACGCCTTGACGGTTCCTGCCGCGAAGACCAATGTAAGCGCTCCCACGCTCCAAAAGCAACGCGACAATAGTTTGTTTAATCATCTGTTCCGCCTTGATGGAGTGGTTTTCACCGGAAAATAATCCGCGCCGAGATACTGTTCCGACTGGCGAATTTGCCCTTCGCTGTCGATCCAGTAGCGGTTATGCCAGCGCGCCTGGTCGGTGGAGACTTCTTCGTCCAGCACGCGAACCAGGGTTTCATCGCTGCCGACCTTGACGGTATCGGTGCCATCCCATTTGAAGACTGAGCGTGCGGTGGCGTAGCGTACCTGCTGGTACTCGGTCCAGCCCATCGTGCGCGTCCATGTTGCACCATCAACAATTTGTGCGGGTTTAATCAGCGGGTCGGCGGCAAGGTTATTCACTTCAATCAGGTTGTCGCCGCCAAGCAAAGTCTTCACCAGACGACCATGTTGTGTGACAAGAGTGGCTTGATCCTGAGTGACCCATTTTTGTTGTCCGTCTTCAGCGAAGGCCAGCACCACAAACAATTGCGGCCCGCCATTAAGCTGCATGTACTGGCTGGCGTAGGGCATATTTTGAATATCATCATCCGTCAGCTGTACGCCTGGCGTGCCGAACAGACTGTCCCACAGCGCCAATCGCCCCAGCTCTTTAGTCGTGGCTAACAGGCCTGTAATAACAGGCAGATAAGAACGAGTGCAGGTCGCTTCACGACTCTTCTCCAGAGGGCAGAATAACCACACCGGAGTGTGGTTATGGTTAATCCCTTCATACTTCAGCCACAGATGCAATCTACTCGAATTATTTTGGGGATACATAATTTATTACTGGGTACTGGTGGTCGTGGTACTGGTGGTCCCGGTATTAGAACCATCACCGCCACCGGTTGCCCGCAAGCGCGACACCCACCGCCGAGCTTACGGTGCTGACGCGCTGGTCGCGGAGGAACTCCCCGCCGAAACCATGTTGCTGCCGCCGACCCGCCGCTTCGCCTACCTGTAGAGGTGCAGCCCACGAGAAGTCGCCGCAAGCGCAGATATGGCAAAAATGCCATACAGAACTTTTTTCATAAGAATTTCCCTTTATTTAATTAATGGAGATTTACCCAAAAACATTTCGGCGGGATTGAGTATACACAACTGAAGCATGCGAATTACGGCGCGGGGAATTAGCGATGGTGTTTTAGGATAATTGGAATGATATTAATATAAGTTTCAACTTATATTTAAATAACAATAAAAATCATAAACTTAAATAAAAACAAAAGTAATTAATCTGCGCATTTCCGTAATAAACAACGATTAAAAATCTATTTTAGGATGCACTTATGTAATTATTTCCGTTAAATCACAGACAAGGGGATTATCTGATAAAAAAATGCCGACATAACGTCACATTGTTATTAAGGTTATTTAAGTATTGGTGCTATGTATTAATTGCCGAATACGATGTACATATCGACATTGACCTGTACGCTGAAAGAGACGACCCCGTCGCATCAGGTATCGGTCGCCGGATGGCGCGAACGCCTTATCCGGCTGACATAGCGGCATCAGGTACGGAAGGTGACCGACCGCGCCACGCTTTATAGCGGTTAATCAGACCATTGGTCGAGCTATCGTGGCTGCTGATTTCTTTATCATCTTTCAGCTCTGGCAGAAGACGGTTCGCCAGTTGTTTACCCAGTTCCACGCCGACTGGTCAAGGTGAAGACGTTCAGGATTACGCCGAGCAAAGATTTTTGTGCTCATACAGCGCACTCA
Organism: Shigella flexneri; assembly: GCA_048288465.1. Lineage (GTDB taxonomy): Bacteria > Pseudomonadota > Gammaproteobacteria > Enterobacterales > Enterobacteriaceae > Enterobacter > Enterobacter flexneri_B. The sequence continues at coordinate 4,241,161 of CP182556.1, forward strand.
ACGCCCCCAGGCTGAACGGAGTGATTTCACGCAGCAGGATGGAGTTGGTCGGGCGGTTGACCTTCGAACCTTTGAACGGCACCACGTAGTCAGCGTTGCCGGATCTTTACCCTGATTACGATATTCCTGCTCAACGACTTCGCGGGATTTACCAAAACGCCAGCGCTTCGGTCTGGGCGAAGAAGTTAGACAGCAGTTTCTGGTGATGATCAGAGAGCGGGTTATGGGTGATAGCCGGAGCGATGAAATCGCACGGTACCATTTCGGTTCCTTGCGGATCAGCTGGTAGAACGCGTGCTGACCGTTAGCGCCTGGTTCACCCCACAGTATCTGGTGTAATCTGGTATGACAATGTTACCGTTACGGTCACATACTTACCGTTGTGACTCCATATCGCCCTGCTGGTAGTATGCCGCGAAACGGTGCATAGACTGTCATAGGCAGAATCGCTTCAGTTTCCGCACCAAAGAAATTGTTGTACCAGATGCCAATCAGCGCCAGCAGTACAGGCAGGCTTTCTCGGCAGGCGCGGCGGAGAAATGCTCGTCCATCGCGTGTGCGCCGGAAAGCAGTTCAACGAAGCCATCAAAGCCGATGGAGAGCAACAATCGACAGGCCAATCGCTCACCACAAAAGATAACGGCCGCCAACCCAGTCCCAGAACTCGAACATGTTGGCAGTATCAATACCCAAACTCGCCAACGGCTTTGGCATTGGTGGAAAGCGCCGCAGTGTCCGCAATGCGTTCTTCCATCACCTGCCGCTTTCAGGAACCAGTCACGCGCGCTATGGGCGTTGGTCATAGTTTCTGAGTGGTGAAGGTTTTAGATGCTACCAGGAACAGCGCGGTTTCCGGGTTTACTTTTTCAGCACTTCCTAATGCTAGTCCCATCGACGTTAGAAACAAAGTGCATGTTCAGGTGGTTTTTGTACGGACGCAGAGCTTCGGTCACCATGTACTGGCCTGAGGTCGATACTGCTGATCCCGATGTTCACTACGTCAGTGATTGCTTTGCCGGTATAACCTTTCCACTCACCGGAAATAATCGCTTCTGAGAAGGTTTTCCACCTTTCCAGCACCGCGTTCACTTCCGGATTATGCTTCGCCATTAACCAAAATCGGGGTATTGCTACGGTTACGCAGCGCTACGGCGCAGCACGGCGTGGTTTTCAGTGCGGTTGATTCTCGCCAGAGCATATTCGACGGATCGTGCCCGCCAGATCGCACTTTTTGCCAGATTCCTGTAATTTCGCCAGCGTCTCTTCAGTGATGCGGTTTTTGGATAAACTCCACTAGTATCTGATCGTCGAAGGTTGCGGAGAACTTGGACAAACGATCGCCGTCTTTAGCAAAAGATTGGCGATTGAAATGTCTTTCATTTCATCGAGTGTTTCCTGTAGTGCCTGCCAGGCAGCGGTCTGCGTTGGATTGATGCTTTTCATTAGCAATACTCTTCTGATTTTGAGAATTGTGACTTTGGAGATTGTAGCGCCAGTTACAGAAAATGTGATGGTTTTAGTGCCGTTAGCTAATGTTGAGTGTAAACCCTTAGCGCAGTGAGATTTAGATTAGCTGAACTACTGACCGCCAGGAGTGGATGAAAAATCCGCATGACCCCGTCGTTGACAACCGCCCCGCTCACCCTTTATTTATAAATGTACTACCTGCGCTAGCGCAGGCCAGAAGAGGCGCGTTGCCCAAGTAACGGTGTTGGAGGAGCCAGTCCTGTGATAACACCTGAGGGGGTGCATCGCCGAGGTGATTGAACGGCTGGCCACGTTCATCATCGGCTACAGGGGCTGAATCCCCTGGGTTGTCACCAGAAGCGTTCGCAGTCGGGCGTTTCGCAAGTGGTGGAGCACTTCTGGGTGAAAATAGTAGCGAAGTATCGCTCTGCGCCCACCCGTCTTCCGCTCTTCCCTTGTGCCAAGGCTGAAAATGGATCCCCTGACACGAGGTAGTTATGTCTGAAATTGTTGTCTCCAAATTTGGCGGTACCAGCGTAGCTGATTTTGACGCCATGAACCGCAGCGCTGATATTGTGCTTTCTGATGCCAACGTGCGTTTAGTAGTCCTCTCGGCTTCTGCTGGTATCACTAATCTGCTGGTCGCTTTAGCGGAAGGGCTGGAACCTGGCGAGCGATTCGAAAAACTCGACGCTATTCGCAACATCCAGTTTGCCATTCTGGAACGTCTGCGTTACCCGAACGTTATCCGTGAAGAGATTGAACGTCTGCTGGAGAACATTACTGTTCTGGCAGAAGCGGCGGCGCTGGCAACGTCTCCGGCGCTGACAGATGAGCTGGTCAGCCACGGCGAGCTGATGTCGACCCTGCTGTTTGTCGAAATCCTGCGCGAACGCGATGTTCAGGCACAGTGGTTTGATGTACGTAAAGTGATGCGTACCAACGACCGATTTGGTCGTGCAGAGCCAGATGTAGCCGCGCTGGCGGAACTGGCCGCGCTGCAGCTGCTCCCACGCCTCAATGAAGGCTTAGTGATCACCCAGGGATTTATCGGTAGCGAAAATAAAGGTCGTACAACGACGCTTGGCCGTGGAGGCAGCGATTATACGGCAGCCTTGCTGGCGGAGGCTTTACACGCATCTCGTGTTGATATCTGGACCGACGTCCCGGGCATCTACACCACCGATCCACGCGTAGTTTCCGCAGCAAAACGCATTGATGAAATCGCGTTTGCCGAAGCGGCAGAGATGGCAACTTTTGGTGCAAAAGTACTGCATCCGGCAACGTTGCTACCCGCAGTACGCAGCGATATCCCGGTCTTTGTCGGCTCCAGCAAAGACCCACGCGCAGGTGGTACGCTGGTGTGCAATAAAACTGAAAATCCGCCGCTGTTCCGCGCGCTGGCGCTTCGTCGCAATCAGACTCTGCTCACTTTGCACAGCCTGAATATGCTGCATTCTCGCGGCTTCCTCGCGGAAGTTTTCGGCATCCTCGCGCGGCATAATATTTCGGTAGACTTAATCACCACGTCAGAAGTGAGCGTGGCATTAACCCTTGATACCACCGGTTCAACCTCCACTGGCGATACGTTGCTGACGCAATCTCTGCTGATGGAGCTTTCCGCACTGTGCCGGGTGGAGGTGGAAGAAGGTCTGGCGCTGGTCGCGTTGATTGGCAATGACCTGTCAAAAGCCTGCGGCGTTGGCAAAGAGGTATTCGGCGTACTGGAACCGTTCAACATTCGCATGATTTGTTACGGCGCATCCAGCCATAACCTGTGCTTCCTGGTGCCCGGCGAAGATGCCGAGCAGGTGGTGCAAAAACTGCATAGTAATTTGTTTGAGTAAATACTGTATGGCCTGGAAGCTATATTTCGGGCCGTATTGATTTTCTTGTCACTATGAGGTAGCCTGAGTTTAACGGACACTCCTTCCTGAAATAGAATGGCATCAGAAGGAGCTAATAATGAGCAGAAAAACCGTAAGCGCCCCGAGAAGTACGTAGCGTAAGGATTATTTTACAGACGAGAAGTTCCAGGGCAGCAGTTCATGCACTTGGTTCGACGGCCAGTCATTGAGCTTCTCGATCACTTCGCGCAACCAGTCCTCCGGCTCCACTTCGTTCTGTTTGCAGGTGACCAGCAGACTGTAGATGATCGCCGCACTTTCTCCTCCCTTGTCTGAGCCGAAAAAGAGATAATTTTTTCTTCCAACCGCCACCGATCGTAACGCGTTTTCACCGATGTTGTTGTCTATTTCCACCCAGCCGTCACGACAGAACTCGTTCAGCGCATTCCAGTGATTCAGGATATAGTCGAACGCCTTCGCCATCTCCGCATGTTTCGACAGCGTTTTCCTCTGCAACTGTATCCAGTCGTACAACGACTGCATCAACTGGACGCTTCTGGCTTTTCTGACTGCAAGCCGTTCCTCTGCCGGACTGCCACGTATCTCCGCTTCTATGTCGTATAACTCTGCTATCCGTCTGAGCGCTTCCTGAGTCATTTCTGTCGGACGGCGCACATCCTCGTCATGGATTTTTCGGCGGGCGTGGGCCAGGCACCCGGCTTCCTTCACCCGGCCCGTTTCGTACAGTACGTTATAACCTGCATAGGCATCAGCCTGCAGTACGCCCTGATACTTTGCCAGGTGGAGCTGCGGATGTTCTCCTTTGCGATCTGCCGAATACGCGAACCAGACGGCTGCCGGCAGGGATGAACCCGCATTACGATCATCCCTGACGTATACCCACAGACGACCCGTTTTCGTCTTTCCGTTCCCCGGGGCCAGTACTTTCACCGGAGTGTCATCTGCGTGCACCTTTCCTGCCTCCAGAACATAGTCATTCAGCGCTATATACAGAGGACGGAGTTTGTCTGCCATTTCTGATACCCAGCGCACCATGGTATTACGGCTCAGCTCCACGCCCTGTCGCGCGTATATTTCTGACTGGCGATATAAAGGGATATGTTCCATATATTTGCTGACCAGGATCCGTGCAAGTAACCCTGCACTGGCATAACCGCGTTCGATCGGTTTAGGAGGAAGTGGTGCCTGAACGATGACATCACACCGGCTACAGGCCAGTTTGGGACGTATGGTTTCGATAACTTTAAAGGCGGTATTAATGATATCCAGTTGCTCTGAGATTGTTTCCCCCATTTCTTTCAGAACACCTCCACAGGCCGGGCAACTGGTTTCAGCAGGCAGAAGGCGATGTGTCTCCCGGGGAAGTTCTGCCGGCAGCGGTTTTCGTGAAGATTTTCGTCCCGGGGATTCAGGCTTACTGGCGATCGGGTTTTCTGACGGGGGACTGGTGTCAGGTGAATCTGTGACTGACGATGCATCTTCCAGAAGATTTCTGGCTGTGTTCAGCCGGTTTTCCAGTTCCGACAGTCGTTTTTCTGCCTGTCGGATCTGATTTTCAAGCTTATGACGCTTTTTCTCTGAACTCTGGCCGAACAACATACGACGCAACCTGTCGAGTTGCGCTTTCAGCCGTTCAATTTCCTGCTCATAGCCCGCGACCTGACAGGCATACTGTCGAAGCCGACTCTGTTGCTTACGCAACATGGCTTTAAGCAGCTCAATATCATCGGGGAGTTCATTGTTCATTCCCTTGTTTTATCACGGGTTATATCCGGATGCCAGGCCGTTCTGTCCGTTTGGGATGTTGCCACGCGATCCCCTCCAGTAGCATGGATAACTGAGCTGGCGTCAGGTGTACTTTCCCTTCCCGGGTCACCGGCCAGACGTTTGGCGAACAGGCATAACCCGTCACGATCGGCCCACAGTATTTTCACCATTTTGCCACTGCGGCCCCGGAAGACGAAGATATGCCCGGAGAACGGGTCATCTTTCAGCGTGTTCTGCACCTTCGAAGCCAGGCCATTGAAGCCACAACGCATATCTGTGATGCCAGCGATGATCCAGATTTTCGGTACCGGTCGGCAGCGTTATCATCGGATACCCCCTTTCATTTCGCGGATTAGCGCCCGTAACAGTTCCGGAGTGAGAGGGTCAAACAGTTTTACCACACCTGATTTAAGATGCAGCTCGCACCGTGGGACGTTTCCGGGAGCCCCCTCAGGGCGCTCATCATGCTTGTTACGCCAGAAGGGATTTGTAACTGGTCTGGTCGGCTCCGGCGTATCAGTCAGTGCCACCGGGACAGGCATGCATTCCTGTATGTCATCATCGCTCAGTAAGCCGTCCTCGTACTGGCTTTTCCATTTAAACAGCAGGTTATTATTGATATCGTGTTCTCTGGCGATCCGGGCAACAACAGCCCCAGGCTGTAACGCCTGCTTAGCCAGACGGACCTTAAATTCACGGCTATAGCTGGTTCGCCGTTCTTTTCGCCATGAGCCTTCTCTGATTTGAGGCTCTGTTAATTCCTTCTTTCTGTTGGCATAAAGGATGGCGTCAAGTTGAGCGAATGAAACTGAATCGGGCAATGGCCATGCGATACCGGATGCAAGAAATCGCTGAAAAAGCGTATGTATTGTGGAATGACTGAGACCCAGACGCTGAGCGATGGCCCGGATGGTCAGTTTATCTTCAAATCTTAAACGCAGGGCATCAGGCAAATAAGAACGGAAGCAGGGAATATCTTTTGTTGTCTGGGAATTCATCGTTCGTGTCCATCAATATAGATGGGCGCGATTGTTGCCAGACAGGACAATTTTCACAAGACGTCGCTGATGGGGCGCTTACGAATCTCCAGACAACCAGTATCACTTATTTAAGTGATAGTCTTAATACTAGTTTTTAGACTAGTCATTGGAGAACAGATGATTGATGTCTTAGGGCCGGAGAAACGCAGACGGCGTACCACACAGGAAAAGATCGCAATTGTTCAGCAGAGCTTTGAACCGGGGATGACGGTCTCCCTCGTTGCCCGGCAACATGGTGTAGCAGCCAGCCAGTTATTTCTCTGGCGTAAGCAATACCAGGAAGGAAGTCTTACTGCTGTGGCCGCCGGAGAACAGGTTGTTCCTGCCTCTGAACTTGCTGCCGCCATGAAGCAGATTAAAGAACTCCAGCGCCTGCTCGGCAAGAAAACGATGGAAAATGAACTCCTCAAAGAAGCCGTTGAATATGGACGGGCAAAAAAGTGGATAGCGCACGCGCCCTTATTGCCCGGGGATGGGGAGTAAGCTTAGTCAGCCGTTGTCTCCGGGTGTCGCGTGCGCAGTTGCACGTCATTCTCAGACGAACCGATGACTGGATGGATGGCCCCCGCAGTCGTCACACTGATGATACGGATGTGCTTCTCCGTATACACCATGTTATCGGAGAGCTGCCCACGTATGGTTATCGTCGGGTATGGGCGCTGCTTCGCAGACAGGCAGAACTTGATGGTATGCCTGCGATCAATGCCAAACGTGTTTACCGGCTCATGCGCCAGAATGCGCTGTTGCTTGAGCGAAAACCTGCTGTACCGCCATCGAAACGGGCACATACAGGCAGAGTGGCCGTGAAAGAAAGCAATCAGCGATGGTGCTCTGACGGGTTCGAGTTCTGCTGTGATAACGGAGAGAGACTGCGTGTCACGTTCGCGCTGGACTGCTGTGATCGTGAGGTACTGCACTGGGCGGTGACTACCGGCGGCTTCAACAGTGAAACAGTACAGGACGTCATGCTGGGAGCGGTGGAACGCCGCTTCGGCAACGATCTTCCGTCGTCTCCAGTGGAGTGGCTGACGGATAATGGTTCATGCTACCGGGCTAATGAAACACGCCAGTTCGCCCGGATGTTGGGACTTGAACCGAAGAACACGGCGGTGCGGAGTCCGGAGAGTAACGGAATAGCAGAGAGCTTCGTGAAAACGATAAAGCGTGACTACATCAGTATCATGCCCAAACCAGACGGGTTAACGGCAGCAAAGAACCTTGCAGAGGCGTTCGAGCATTATAACGAATGGCATCCGCATAGTGCGCTGGGTTATCGCTCGCCACGGGAATATCTGCGGCAGCGGGCTTGTAATGGGTTAAGTGATAACAGATGTCTGGAAATATAGGGGCAAATCCACGGTATGACCGGAAGCGACGCTGATTCCAGTCCCCAACTGACCGCCTGCCGTAAATCACTTTAATTTCAGCAGTTGTTATTAAAGGATACCCTTTTTACGAGGGTATCCCTTCAGACTGATAACAAACGCTACATTGCCGGATGTGCTGCGCTTACCAGGCCTATATAACCCCTGCAATATATTGAATTTATTGTTTTTGTACCCCAGTCGGCATAAACGACCACTCAAGAAACTCAACAAAACCGTTGATGTTAGCCACACCCCGCTTCGCTTGCCAGTAAGGGAGGCCTCGTTTCGCCATTTCCTGTGCTTTGACGGTTAAGATAACCGGTGATCCGTGTCTTGCTCCCACTTTGCGCGCCGTTGCTTCATCAGCAGAGAGATGCACGTAATGATGAATTCCCTGCAATCAGCCCCTATTTTTTTTGTCTCGTCAGGGAAACGGCTTACCGTACCGTGGTAGAGAAACTGTGGGGGTGTTTTTTGGCAAAGGAAATAGCGACCTGCGAAGTCGAATGCCCCGGAAGCGCGCGGATGCACCTACCATCACTGGAATAACTAAAACGCTTTTTATCGCTGGTTGCGACGACGGTATTGAGCAATGCACGGGTTAATCGTTTGCCCGCTTTTTGGGCACAAAGTATGAGCTTATCGATATCCGCCCATCTTTCACAGTCAAGTACGATACGGATCGCCTCCGTTTGTGTCGGAGGACAAACTTAAAACTTGCTCGTTCTCCGCCAGCTCTTTTCGTTGTACTTTGCCATCGCGTTTCGTCCCTCGATTTTCTGTTTTTATTTACTAATGTCATTGTCACTGGGTTTATTATTTTCTGCAACTCGATCCTGCGCAGGACCTTTCCCACACAGCGTAATTTTTCCGCTATGCAAAAAACGCATAGCCAGAAACATACTTGCCATTTTCCCCATACCCACATGGCTGATAAGGCTTTCAGTTCCAGGAATTTTCCTCGCTCGAGCAACACACAAACACAAAAAAACAATGGGATTGTTATGACACAACAAGGGGATGCTGTAGCCGGGGAGCTGGCGACAGAAAGTGGGCATAAAGGGTATCCTGGCTTTTTTTCTCACCATAATCTTTTTTCCCGTGTTTTTTCCGGGACAGACAGCTGGTGGCGCGTTTTTGATTTTTCCGTTCTGAACGGATTCGTTCGGCAACTGCCTGGTGCGAATGGAGCAACCACCTGTTTCGCGGGGCGGGCGGCGCGGGGGCGGGATGGCTATTCTCTTGCGCTGGAGCTGCACCGTAGTCATTCTCTCTCTGGGGATTATTTCAATTACCGATGGTCTTGGTGGATTACGCGCCGCGCAGCAGTTAATGACACCGTGCTAAAACCGTTGTTGGGCATTCCAGGATCTGCTCGCTGGCGCTGATCGCTAACCTGCAAACACGGATGCCGCCGCCGGTATGACCAACGAGCTGGCGCAGGAAAGTGAAATTACCGAACGCGATAAGGTATTTTTCGTCGCATATCGAACCAGTGGTAGCGCCATCGTCACCAACTACTTCTCTTCCGGCGTCGCGGTGTTCGCCTTCGCCTCGTCCGTAATCGTACCTTTAGCCGTCATCCTGGTTTTAAATTTGTCGGAGCCAACATTTTGCGCGTCTGGCTTAACTTCGAAGAACGTCGCAACCCGACGCAAGGAGCGCAAGCATGACAACTTCAGGTCCGCAAAACGTCATGGATATGTTTATCGATGGCGCGCGCCGTGGCTTTACTATCGCCACCACCAACCTGCTGCCAAACGTGGTGATGGCGTTTGTCATCATTCAGGCGCTGAAAATTACCGGCCTGCTCATGGGTCGGGCTATCTGTGAACCCGTAATGGCGCTGTGGGGATTACCCGGTGAAGCGGCAACCGTCCTTTTAGCCGCATAATGGGTATGGGTGGCGCAGTCGGTGTGCCGCCAGTCTGGCAACCGCTGGCGCATTAACCGGTCACGATGTCACCGTTTTACTGCCGCGATGTATTAATGGGCAACCCGGTGCAAAATGTCGGTCGCTGCATCGGGACGCCGCAGTGAAATTGCAAATATTACCCGCATATCATTACGGTCTGCGTGATTAACGCATTGCTGTGATCTGGGTTATGCAGCTTATTGTTTACAGGAGTTACCATGATTGAACATACGCAGCCGGTTTTACCTGCTGCAGGGAGCGCAGTTGTATGCGCCGGAAGATCCGGGAATTTGCGATGTCCTCGTCGCTAACGGCAAGATATCGCCGTTGCCAGCAATATCCTTTCTGACATTGTACGGACTGCACGGTTGTATCTCAGCGGGCAATTCTCACCCCAGGTTTTATTGATCAACACGTCCATTTGATTGGCGGTGGCGGCGAAGCAGGTCCCACGACGCGCACGCGGAAGTGGCGCTAAGTCGCCTGACGGAAGCGGGCGTCACGTCAGTGGTTGGTCTGCTGGGCACGACTCTATCTCTCGCCACCCGGAATGCCTGCTCGCCGAAGACCCGTGCGCTAATGAAGAAGGCATCAGCGCCGGATGCTGACCGGCGCTTCATGTCCCTTCCCGCACCATTACGGGTTCCGTGGAAAAAGACGTGGCGATTATCGATCGTGTGATGGCGTGAAATGGCCATCCGATACCGTTCTGCCGCACGGACGGTTATCACCTGGCCAATATGGCGGCAGAATCCGCGTTGGCGGTTTGCTGGCGGTAAACGTCGCGTCACCGTGTTCCACATGGGCGACAGGAAAGGCGTTACAACCTCTTATGACCTGCTGGAAAACTGCGATGTGCCAATCAGCAAGCTGCTGCGAACCACGTTAACCGCAACGTACCGTTGTTGAGCAGGCGCTGGAGACGCGCGCAAAGGCGGCACCATCGATATCACCAGCAGCATTGACGAACCGGTCGCCCCTGCCAAGGTATTGCCCGCGCCGTTCAGGCGGGTATTCGCTGGCACGCGCCACCCCTCAGCTCCGACGGCGACGGTAGCCAGCCGTTCTTCGATGACGAAGGGAATTTAACCCATATCGGTGTTGCAGGTTTTGAAACGTTGCTGGGAAACCGTGCAGGTGCTGGTCAAAGACTATGATTTCAGTATCAGCGATGCCCTGCGCCCGCTCACCAGTAGCGTAGCCGGTTTCCTTAACCTGACGGGAAAGGCGAAATTCTGCCAGGCAATGATGCTGACTTGTGGTCATGACACCAGAACTGCGCATTGAGCAGGTATACGCTCGCGGCAAACTGATGGTCAAAGACGGCAAAGCTGCGTGAAGGGAATGTTTGAGAACGGCTTAAACGGTTGTCAGCCGCCCGAATGGACGTAGAATGCCCGCAAGGGCGGCTGACAGAGTAAAACGTAATGGATGACTGTGGTGTGATTCTCGCATAATATTCCAACCAAATGGCTTTATGATTTTCTGACCCTGGAACGATCCCGGAATCTTTCCAGGCGGCAGTCAGTCTCAACGTCTCGCAACCGGCATTCAGCCGCCGCATCCGTGCGCTGGAACAGGCGATTGGTGTTGAATTGTTGGACCGCAGGTAACGCCGCCGAGACTCTCAGAACAAGGGAAAATCTTCCATTCGCAGATCCGCGACGTTGCAACAGTTACAGAGCAATCTGGCAGAGCTGCGTGGCGGCAGCGATTACGCGCAACGTAAAATCAAGATAGCCGCTGCGCACTCTCTTTTCCTTCGTCCCGTCCATTATCAGCCAGATGCGGCCGCTCTTTACCTGGGCAATTGAAGCCATTGATGTTGATGAAGCGGTCGATGAACTGCGTGAAGGGCAAAGTGACTGTATTTTTTCCTTTCACGACGAAGATTTGCTGGAAGCGCCGTTGACCACATTCGCTTATTTGAATCTCAATTGTTCCCTGTCTGCGCCAGTGACGAACACGGAGAAGCACTTTTGACCTCGCGCAGCCACACTTTCCGTTACTGAATCACAGCCGCAACTCCCACGGGGCGATCGATTAATCGCACCCTAACCGCCACAGTGAGTAAGTTTCAGCACCTTTTTTCGTCTCTTCGATGAGCGAGCTTTTACAGCAGGTTGCCCTCGACGGCTGTGGGATTGCCTGGCTGCCGGAGTACGCCATCCGACAAGAAATTCGCAGCGGGAAGCTCGTTGTACTGAATCGGGACGACTGGTGATCCCGATTCAGGCCTATGCATACCGGATGAATACCCGCAGTGAATCCGTTCCGAACGCTTCTGGCGTGAACTGCGCGAGCTGGAGATTGTGCTTAGCTGACATTCTCCAGCGTCGCACTGCGCCACCCGCCATGTCCCCAGACCAGATCAAACGTTAGCGGTTCATCGTGGTGGTACAGCATTATCTCAAGGCTGATCGCCAAGTGTGGCAGTACGCTTCTTTCAGATTAACCTGCAACGCCGCAATCCGTGGTCATGCAGAACAGTGCAGAACGCAGCTCATGGCAATACCAGCTCTGGAGATGTTTGTCGCTCGGGTTATGCACTTGCCACTCGGGCATGCCTGAAACAAGTAATCAACGGTAATGCCGAATGAGCAAGAATTAAAAAGAGCTGCAGGACACCGCTGCATACCGATTTACGCAGACTGATGTTTTATTGCCTTACTCTTTAGGAAAACAGCCGCAGTTATCGGCGTATCATTTTGCGCACTCCTTACGTTTTAGCAACATATGCGGCTTGCCCTGAACACCGGTACTACTGTATTGATGCTCATTTTCCATAGCCATTCCCTTTTGTTCATTACATCCATGTCAGTCTAGACACGCCTGTACCTGTCAGCAAAGTATAAAACCTTACTTGCTGATCAATATCTACTGACTTTTCAGGAAAAAGTCATGATTTGATAAAAATCATCAACCAAAAAAAAACCGCTAGTATATTCTGAATATTCCGAATAGTTAATGTAGATGAAAATACTTGTCACCGCCGCTACTTAATTCCGGTTGGAAATTATTGATTTCCGCATAATCATCTATGTATTATTTGAAACAATTAGTTTGTAAATAATATAAATTGATAACATATCTAATACATCAAAAATACCATTACAGGCATTATTAATATAGACCTCAATATAGCAACATCAAATTCCAATTAGTAATAAGATATGCTTTTAAATTGTATGACAAATAATTTTAAATTAGTGTTTTTTATACTTTGGAGTGTTTCCTACCATTTAATATCACTGTGTAGAGTTGATATCACTACAACAGAAACATGCATGTCATTTGTTTACTTCTCTTTTACTACAGTAAAATTTATCTATTTTTCTGAACATTAGTGAAATACTCATAAAAAGGTAACTATTATGCTCATGCCATTAAGCAATGCCGCTAATAATCAATTCTATATAAATAATCACTTCCTTCATCATCCAAAAGTCGACAACTAGTTAACACGTAAAAATACGAACGTGCACGCCCTGATACGGAAAATATCTATCTTCTGCCTCTTACTCGTGGCAATAACCATAATTACGATGGAAAAAGTGTTGTCGAAGTTCAGGTTTATATTAATAAAGAGCCTTGTGATTTAATTATGTGACAGGAGCATGCAGAGAATCCTATGGTATCACAACAAGAGGACCATGCTCTATTGGTAACTCCAAATTCACCTCAGTTTTAGACGAAATATATGGTGGCATATGTAAAAAGGCGCATGCTACCACAGAGTTAGCAGAAGGTTCACCAGGTAAATTTATTTATGAAGAGCCCTTTCTATTCCTGTTGAGGACTATACAGTTCATGAAATAACATTAGGCCCTGTTGCATGTTTCCTCGTTATGCCGGAACCACTATAGGATATATTTCAACCCTTCCAGCTTCTCAGGCAAAAGATGGACCAACTAAAGCAGCCAAGGATTCTATATCATATTGATCCAGATAATGACGGTAACAGGGGTAGCAAATTCTTCCGGATTCGCCCTTGCCGCATTACTAATGCTAGATTCAGTTGGGTAATGACCAATAATTGGTATAGAAGCCTATCCCGGTACCGCGGATATCGTCACTAAAATGGGATATAAATATTTGGCTATGAAAATGCACCACTCAAACGTATGACTCTGCAACCGTCATCTCTTCCAGAACTGTTTGAATTAAAAAATGGTGAATGGAATTATATTGGTAAATAATTACCAGGAAGAATGAGTACTAACATTCAGGTTATACAGATAGCTAACAATACCCTGCAATTAACAAACAATACTCATTGCGACTTCTTAATTAGAAAGCGCAAGGAACGTTTACCCTTGCGTTATTATAGAAAGTCAGGCGTCGACTTTATCCAGCGGCCATGAATCAAAACATATATAGCCATCAAAATAAATATCGTCAACGTTCCAGAACTCCAGCAGACGTTGCTTAACGTTTTCCAGATGCTGCCACATTGCCAGCTTCGCCGCTCGGCATCTTTTTTGATTAACGCGGCGAGGATTTGTTCGGTGATTGCCCTAATCACTCTTTGCGATACAGGCTGTCATCAGATGGCTGTGCAAGCTGCATCTACATTGGATTGTTTTCCCGCCTCACTGCCAGGACTTACGGGAACAGCTCCACCAGCATGCTGTTATGCGTTGCTTCGGCAGAGTGAGATGGACAACCTGCATGTCACCGCTTTCGCTGCTGCCCGGCGACTGGAAGCCAGTTCACGCCTTCCAGTTGCAATGCCTGACGCATTTTGACCAGATCTTCGCCGGGGCCTGCAAAGCGGGTACTCTGGCCATGTTGCTCTCCCAAGTAACTGCCGCGCCTGTGACAGCTCAAGGATGCATCGTTGCAGACGTTGGCATCCGGACCGTCTGTGTTGTGGCTGCCTGAGCTATCAAGAACATAGATACCGCACCGGCGCACTTCCACCAGCCCCTTCGATCTCCAGCATGATCAGCGCTTCACGTACCACCGTCCGCGCGACATCAAGCATTTCTGCAATTTCACGCTCCGGCGGCAGCCGTTCGCCAGGATTGACGGCGAGTTTTTATCCATCAGATTGCGGATTATCGCCCCGACTTCCTGGTAAGGTCTTTGCGCAGAGGTGGCAGATTTACTGGCGTTGTGTCCGTTAGGTGCGGTGGTTAATCAAATTTTTGCTGGATGCGGCGTGAACGCCTTATCCGGCCTACAACGGGAATTTTACGGCCCCCGTTAATCTCAAACTATACCATTAGCACTGGAAGTTGGCACGTACAGGTGGGCAAAAAAAAAACTGGTCAACCAAATATCAGTTCGATTGACCAGTAAGTCTGTAGGGTAATCAGTTAGTTACAGCGCAGCCACACACTCGCGCGCACCACATTCGCACAGCTGCTGATATGCCGCCGTCACCGCGCCACAAGTTGGCATTTCTGCGGCAGATCACGGCAAATATTCCGCTCAGGCCCAGCAGCGCTTTCACGCGGTCTGCGCCCTGAGACTGCGCGTCGACTTCTGGAACTCCGCCAGCATCGGATCAACCACGTCAATGGCATTACCCTGCGATCCACGCCCTGGCTAGCGCATCACTCAGCCACGCCCAGCGCCAGGTGACGCCAGCTACCGCCGTTTTGCAGGTGCAGACGCACCGGTCCAGCAGACGCTGCGAAACTTCTGGCTGCCGTCCATCGCAACTTGCCAGGTACGGTGACGCAGAGACGGGTTGCTGAAACGCTTGATCAGCAGCGTCGCATAGGCGTTCAAGGCTGAGACCTTCCGGCATCGACAGCGTTGGCGCTTGTTCCTGCATCATCAGGGCAAAGGCCGCTTTGCGATAAGCCGGGTCAGCTCATGGTGTCGGCAACTGGTTTCATAGCCGCCGAGGTAACCGAGGACGCCAGAAAAGAGTGGCTGCCGTTCAGCATACGCAGCTTCATCATTCCAACGGCACAACGTCTGCAACGAACTGTGCGCCCAACTCATCCCAATCCGGGCGACCATTAACGAAGTTATCTTCAATCACCCATGACGGAACGGTTCGCAGGCAATGGCGCACGGTTGTAAACACCCAGCGGTTAGAATTTCCCTGTAAGGTTTTGGCGTCGCCGCCTGGAACGATGCGGTTAACCATGGTGCACGGAAGGTGACATTTTCTTTAATTCATGCCGCCAGCTGGCGGTTATGCGCCGGCGCCCCAGCACCGCGACCTTCGCCACATGACCGTTTTCACGCACGTTATCGCAGGATATTACCGTAACGCTTTCAACCCTTTTTCACGACGCAGACGACGCTTCGACGATGTAACCAATCGCGGACTTCGCGCAGTCGGGTTTCGAGATTGTGCTTGATCAGCGGTTATTGAGATCCAGTCGACCGCTTGCCGCATCAGCGCAGTAGCCTTTTTCCGTGACCGTTAGAGAGACAATCGCCGTTTGCGGATGCGCCATCGCGTCTTATAATACCTTCGAGCTGATCTATTTCCGGACCAGCGCTTCTTCATCGAACCGATAATTTTCAGCTCGGTGCTCTCTGCGCCTTTTTCCCAGGACGGTGTACAGCAGTCGCTGTTTTTTCAGGTTTTCGATCAGACGCGGTCGTCGCCTGGCATTAGGCTGGACTTTCCGCAGATGCCCAGTCAGGTCGGTGCTTTCCAGCAGATGATGGGTATACAGCGCTGTGTGTGCGCGGCGAAACGCCCTGCAACCGAGATGCACAATGCGTGATTCAGACGAGAATGATCCCATGACGGGCGGGCAACCGGCAGATCGCTGTCAACAATAGTAGTCATTGTAATCTCCATAATCCGTCTTCAAGAAGTGACGGCAAAGGAAGAAAATGGCACGGCGCGCAGCCATGCCGGTGGATATTAACGGCTAAAGAAAGCGCGCTGGATCGCCAGTTCGACACCGCGAACTTCGGCCAGGCCTTTCACAGATGCCACAATCGCGGAGTAACCTGGGTTGGTTTTCTTCTTCAGGTCGTCCAGCATCTGATGACCGTGGTCCGGACGCATCTGGATCAGGTTTTCTTCGCCTTCCGCTTTACGACGGTTTTTTTCTTCAACAATCGCTTTCACCACTTCGGCATATCAACGTCACCGTTCAGGTGCGCCGCTTCGTGGAAGGTTTTCGGGTTATCTTCACGCATGGTGGAGCGCAGATGGGTGAAGTAAATACGCGGACCGAACTGCTTGATCATATCAACCAGATCGTTGTCAGCACGCACGCCGTAGGAACCGGTGCACATGGTGAAACCGTTCGCCATGCTGTTTACGGTATCAACCATCCACTGCATATCTTCAATGGTGGAAACAATGCGCGGCAAGCCGAGGATCGGGCGCGGCGGATCGTCCGGGTGAACCGCCATACGCACGCCAACTTCTTCAGCAACTGGAATAATCGCTTTCAGGAAGACGGCAAAGTTTTCGCGCAGTTTGGCTTTGTCGATATCTTTGTACAGCTCCAGGTGCTTACGGAACTGGTCGAGGGTATACCCTTCTTCCGCGCCCGGCAGACCGGCAATGATGTTACGCGTCAGACGCGCTTTGTCTTCGTCGCTCATAGTGGCGAAGCGTTCAGCTGCCTGAGCAATTTCTTCTTCGGTGTAATCCGCTTCCGCGCCTGGACGTTTCAGGATATGCATTTCGAATGCAGCGAATTCGATCTGGTCGAAGCGCAGAGCTTTGGAGCCGTCTGGCAGCACGTATTCGAGGTCAGTACGGGTCCAGTCGAGCACCGGCATGAAGTTGTAGCACACGGTGCGAATGCCACACTGCGCCAGGTTGCGCAGAGTCTGCTGATAGTTAGCGATCCACTGCTCATAGTTGCCAGTGTGGGTTTTGATATCTTCGTGAATTGGTACGCTTTCTACGACAGACCACACCAGGCCTGCGTCTTCAACGATCGCCTTGCGTTTGAGGATCTCTTCTACGGACCATACTTCGCCGTTCGGGATATGGTGCAGCGCGGTAACCACGCCAGTTGCGCCCGCCTGACGGACATCAGCTAAAGAAACCGGATCGTTTGGGCCGTACCAGCGCCAGGTCTGTTCCATGATTTTTCCTCTTTCACATAGTGGGTTCCACAGCAAAGAGACGCGGAACCTTGGAGTTGTTTAGGTATCCGGATGAACAACCAGACCGCAGCCGTGGCGTTGCATCGGATGAGATGGCGTATAAGTTCTACCTTTTGGTAAGACATGTCAACCAGAATTCTGAAATTGGTTAACCGCGTCGCAAGAATTTCACTCTCATGGTTGTTGCTGCAAATTGCAGCAAAGGGTAATCGATGGTTATTGATCAGAGGATGTGACATTCATCGCAACAATGGTTGACCAATTTACATAACATGTCGCCCAAAATAACAACGGTTCAACCAAGTAAGGTAAAACGTTATGCATGTGCTTAACATTCTCTGGGTGGTATTCGGCATTGGCCTGATGCTGATACTGAATTTGAAGTTCAAAATCAATTCAATGGTGGCTTTGTTGGTGGCGGCGCTGTCCGTCGGGATGCTGGCAGGCATGGATTTGATGTCGCTGCTGCACACCATGAAAGCGGGCTTCGGCAACACGCTGGGAGAACTGGCTATCATCGTGGTGTTCGGTGCGGTCATCGGTAAATTGATGGTCGACTCCGGCGCGGCTCACCAGATAGCACATACGCTGCTGGCGCGTCTCGGTCTGCGCTATGTACAGCTGTCGGTGATTATCATCGGCCTTATTTTCGGTCTGGCGATGTTCTATGAAGTGGCCTTTATCATGTTAGCGCCGCTGGTTATTGTTATTGCCGCCGAAGCTAAAATTCCGTTCCTGAAACTGGCGATCCCGGCAGTAGCAGCTGCCACTACCGCACATTCACTGTTCCCACCGCAGCCGGGTCCGGTGGCGCTGGTGAATGCTTATGGCGCGGATATGGGGATGGTTTATATCTATGGCGTACTGGTGACGATCCCAAGTGTAATCTGCGCAGGTCTGATCCTGCCGAAGTTCCTCGGCAATCTTGAGCGCCCAACGCCATCATTCCTGAAAGCAGATCAACCGGTAGATATGAATAATCTGCCCTCTTTCGGCGTTTCGATTCTGGTGCCGCTGATCCCGGCGATCATTATGATCTCTACCACCATCGCCAATATCTGGCTGGTAAAAGATACCCCTGCCTGGGAAGTGGTTAACTTTATTGGTTCCTCGCCGATTGCGATGTTTATTGCGATGGTGGTTGCATTCGTACTCTTTGGCACCGCGCGTGGTCATGACATGCAGTGGGTGATGAACGCTTTTGAAAGCGCGGTGAAGAGTATTGCAATGGTGATTCTGATCATCGGTGCGGGTGGCGTGCTGAAGCAGACCATCATCGACACCGGCATTGGCGACACCATCGGCATGTTGATGTCCCACGGCAATATCTCGCCCTACATTATGGCATGGCTGATCACTGTGCTAATTCGTCTGGCGACGGGTCAGGGTGTCGTTTCGGCGATGACCGCCGCCGGGATTATCAGTGCTGCAATCCTTGATCCAGCAACCGGTCAGCTGGTTGGCGTGAATCCGGCGCTGCTGGTACTGGCGACGGCTGCGGGTTCCAACACCCTCACCCACATTAATGATGCATCTTTCTGGTTGTTCAAAGGTTACTTTGACCTGTCAGTAAAAGACACGTTGAAAACCTGGGGTCTGCTGGAGCTGGTCAACTCCGTGGTTGGGCTGATTATTGTGCTGATTATTAGCATGGTAGCGTAAAAGAACACCAGAGCCTGCCAATGGCAGGCTCAGACTGATGACTAAAGTCTAAAAATGTGCCCGGACAGTCCCCTCGCCCCTCCGGGGAGAGGGTTAGGGTGAGGGGAACAGACCAGTAAAGTGCGCTTTGTTTATGCCAGATGCGACGCTGACGCGTCTTATCTGGCCTACAAAGGGCTAACGTGCAGGTTTTGTAGGTCTGATAGCGTAGCGCCTCAGGTACCAGCATTAGCAATGCGCTGTAATTTTTTTATTGATAAACAAAAGTCACGCCAATAATCGATTGCACATTCCCTGCAGTCACCTGCCCTCCGGTACGTGCGTAATTTGCCGTTAATCCCAGACTTACCGCCGAAGTTCCTACTGCTCCTAACGATACCGTGTTATTCGCTGGAATAATCGTACCGTTGCGCGTCAACTGTACGCCGACGCCCTGCGCTGGTGAAAACGACGCGGTATTGGTGAAAATCGAGTTGCCCGCATCTGCGGTTGTGCCGGAGAGGTAATACCCCAGGTTTTGGCTTTTCGCACAATAAACGGTAAGAGGAATTGGCACTGAACCAGGGTAGTCCGGCAGAGTAACGGTGACATCACGAGCAGAAACATCACAACCGCCAGTGGGCACCACCACATCATTATTGGCGTAAATATTCCACACAAACTGAAAATCATCGCTGTTATAGTTGTTGGTCTGTCGCAAAATAAGCACGGCAATTAATGAACCAGCTTTAATAGCCACCCCGCCCGCACTGCTCACAGGCGTCAAATAAAGCGCCACCGGCCACGGCTTATCCGTTCTCGAATTATAAACAACCCGCGGCGTTTCGCTGGTGGTCGGAAATGGATAGCTACTGCCACTATATTTTACGGTCCCGGAAAAATTAGATAACACGCCGCCGTAAGCCGAGCCTCGTTGCAGTGTGACATAGTCTGTAATGGTTTCCGGATAATCGTTATGGCAAAAGATTTGCGTCGAAAGATCTACGACCAGGTTTTGCCCCACATTCACGACAGGCGCAAGGTTTACATAAACATTAGCGCTGCCACCGCCAATAGGGATAGCGGTACCATTGGCGGTTTTACAGGCGAATGACCAGGCATTTACCGACCAGCCCATCAGCAGTACAGCAAACAGGGTAATAGCTCGTTTCATTACAATTATCTCTTCGGGTTCAGCTGTAGGTATAGGTGATGCTAATTACTGCCTGAATGGTTCCCTGAGTGGCTCCGCCATTTACCGTCAATGCTCTGACCTGTAACGGGAAGTGCGCTGATTGTGAGGAATCATCCACCTGAACTGTTTTGGTTGCGCCAGTATTCAATGTGTTGCCACTGTCATCCTGTAGCTCTAACTGGATGTTTTGCGCGGTCCCCTGGTTTTTATAATATCCGGTGCTGTCGGCTGCCCCGCTGAAGCTGGCAGTGACCCTCGACGTTCCCACCGGACAATTAGTCAACTCAAGCGCAACATCATGCCAGGCCGATGCCGCCCCGGCAGACATAAGACTGAAAGAATAAAGATCGCCGAGATCTACCGTGGCATTGGTGGTGGAAACCGTACACGGTTTGGCGACGACCTTACCGTTCACCGTGATGGTGACATCGGCTGCCTGTATCGTCGCACTTGCGAGCGCCAACATTGCCGCCAATACATACCCACGTTTGCACCATTTCATGAGCATCTCCAGTTACTGATATTCAAGAGTGAAGGTAGCCGTAGCATTGATATGCCCCGCAGTGACAGGCACCTGTGTCGCCATTAGCCGGGCGTAAAAATTCAGCGTATTTGGTTTACCCGGCGTCAGGGTCGTCCACGAAATCGCAGACGATGGAGCATTAAGGGGTATTTGATTTTGCTGCTCATTCAGAAGCTGTATTCCCAGTCCCGCAGCCGCTGACACCGTATTTTCAAGTGCAAGCAGGTTGGCATTGTGGCTATCTGCAACGCCGGTAAACCCAACTTTTACGGCAGAAACGGCATTACCACAGGGTGACAGCAAAATACGAAATGGAACGACAGGAGTCGTCGCGCCAATGTTGTTAAATTGCTTCGCCGCGTTTTCCATCAGATCAACAGTAAAATTGGTTGATTCAGCGGCCACACTACAGCCGTTATCTCTGACATAGCCGCGGATAGTAATCGTGCTATCCGCAGCCAAAACGCGACTTACCGCCAGCCACAAAAAAGCGCACAGAAGATAAAAAGGTTTGTTTCTCATCACGCCCCCTTAACGACATTCAGCTGATAGCTGGGTTAATAACTGCTGCTGACTCTCTGGTGGCAGTTGATAATTGGCGACACAGTGAGCATTTTCCTCTTCTCCCCATTTCACCTGAACTTTTCCCGCTAAAGGCATTCCGCTGAGGTAAACCTGACCATTATCCGCAACAATGCCGCTACTCTGGCTACTCTCTGATGTCACCATCGCCCCAAACGGCAGCGGCTTATTATTGTGAGTTAGCGTCATGAGCAGTTTTATCCCAACGCGCGCTTTAAACTCTGCTCGCACGATCGCCCCACGAGTGGGAACAACGTTAGCGACCGCGTTATCTAAATCGACGTTATCAGCCAAGGTATTGGTATCCAGCGCCACTCTATTTTCCCGATATTCAGTGGCATAAGGCAGCACGGCATAACCACGCCAGTCGGTACGCACCCCCGTCTGGTTTTCGACTTTTGCATCTTTTGCGCCAGGCGCTTTAACAAGCACCACCGTATCGTTTAACGGCTGCCCCAGCGTTACGCCATTGGCATGAGCCAATACCCCACCGCTGACTCCGTAATAGAGCTGCTTAATATCATCGCTATGGCTGTAACCGATATTGGCATTGCCGTAACCACCGCGATAATTCAGCGTGGCGTAGCCTGTACTTCCGCTATTACCATCGCCTCCCCCGGCATAGCCGGTTTGCACGCTATAACTGAGGTTGTTGTCTTCCAGCAACGTACCGTATACACCAGCCAGATTGGTCATCCGACCGTTGAGATCGTGTGACATGCTGTAGCTGGCACTGGCATGTCGCCACTGAGATTTACTGTCAGAACGCAGCCAGTGGCTGAAAGGAATATTGACGTTAAGCGCTAACATCTGATCCCGTCCTTTTTGCCAGGCGTTTTTCGTCAGGCTATAGCTGAGCGTCCAGTTGATATCTTCGAACGCAGTATTTAATCCAGCCTGGAATTGCTCATCGACATTACTCGTTCCCCAATAAGTTTGATGGCTACCACTCAAATACAGTGTTGATGTGCGCCCGAGTTGCTGAGTAACGGTGAGCTGTAATTTCCCGCGTTTGTTATAAGCGAGGTTGTAATAGTCGGTGAATTTCGGCTTAACCTGAATAACTCCATCCTGTGTTTCGATGTTGTAGCCATTCATTCGACTGTATGTTGTATCAGCGAAATTAAAATATCCGCTGGTCGAATAACGGTAACCCACTAACTGAATATTCGTGCCTGATTCATTGAGCGATTTGTTATAGAGAAAACGCACCGATTGTCCGTCATGCTGACTGTCATCGGGAAGTGTGGAATTAGCCTGCGTCATATCCACAGACAGAGCGCCCAGTGCCTCCATGTTTTTCCCGATACCGAAATTAAAAGCACGATAACGATCCGCCAGTTGCGTTCCACCATATATTGTCCAGCCAGCCGGAAGGCCGTGGAGTAATGTACTCTGGAAAAAGCGGGGTTTTTCCTGCTGCGCATTTCCACTACGGTATTCTCCTGCCGTAATGGAATAACGAGTATGCCCTTCACGTTGCAAAAGCGGGACTGACGAATAGGGTACGGTAAAAATCTGCGTGCTGCCGTCAGCCTCTTTGATCGTTACCTGCAAGTCACCACTATTACCTGCGGCATAGATATCGTTGATGGTAAAAGGCCCCGGTGGCACCGTACTATTATAAATGCCATATCCATTTTGTTTAATAGTGACCTGTGCAGTACCACGAGCAATACCGTGGATCACCGGGGCAAATCCTCTTTGGCTATCGGGTAACATATTGTCATCTGAGGCCAATTGTGCGCCGCGAAAGTTAATACCATCGAAAATATCGCCCTGGGTATAACCATCACCCAACGTCAGCCGGGAACGTAAAGGAATTATGTCTCGCTCAATCCAGGTAATGATATGCTGCCATTTATTTTTGCTACCTGATGAACTGTCGCTACTGTTATAACTCCAGGTGGTATTGTCGCGTAAACGCCACGCACCAATATTTAACCCACTCTGTAGGTTTAAATATGCATAATGGCTGTTACCCCCAATCCGATTCTGGGTAATGACTCCAACTTACTGATAGTGTTTTATGTTCAGATAATGCCCGATGACCTTGTCATGCAGCTCCACCGATTTTGAGAACGACAGTGACTTCCGTACCAGCCTTGCCAGATGTTGTCTCAGATTCAGATTATGTCGCTCAATGCGCTGAGTGTAACGCTTGCTGATAACGTGCAGCTTTCCCTTCAGGCGTGATTCATACAGCGGACAGCCATCCGTCATCCATACCACGACCTCAAAGGCCGACAGCAGGCTCAGAAGACGCTCCAGTGTGGCCAGAGTGCGTTCACCGAAGACGTGCGCCACAACCGTCCTCCGTATCCTGTCATACGCGTAAAACAGCCAGCGCTGACGTGATTTAGCACCGACGTAGCCCCAATGTTCGTCCATTTCAGCGCAGACAATCACATCACTGCCCGGTTGTATGCGCGAGGTTACCGACTGCGGCCTGAGTTTTTTAAGTGACGTAAAACCGTGTTGAGGCCAACGCCCATAATGCGTGCACTGGCGCGACATCCGACGCCATTCATGGCCATATCAATGATTTTCTGGTGCGTACCGGGCTGAGAGGCGGTGTAAGTGAACTGTAGTTGCCATGTTTTACGGCAATGAGAGCAGAGATAGCGCTGATGTCCGGCAGTGCTTTTGCCGTTACGCACCACGCCTTCAGTAGCGGAGCAGGAAGGACATCTGATGGAAATGGAAGCCACGCAAGCACCTTAAAATCACCATCATACACTAAATCAGTAAGTTGGCAGCATTACCCGATTCTGTACACTATTTCCGCTGAAATTATAATTGAGCAATCCGGCATTAATACCGGGATCCCATAACTCAGGAGGAATATAACCACGCGCGCGATTACTCATAAATGCCTGAGGGATCGTCAGGTTCAGTCGCTGCTGACCAACATCCAGATGCGCAGTAGCGTCCTGGACCATTGTGGTTAATGGCACACAGGCATCATCCGCCAGCAGATTCATACCGGCGACAGAAGCCGTATTCAGCCCCATACTGGCGAGTTGCGCGCGTGTCAGGCAGGGAACAATCCTTGTTCACTGTCGCCCGTATAAATGTGACATCACGCGTTGCCATATAACCATTATTCAAATAGATATCGACGCGATACGTCCCTGGCGGTAATTGCCCATTTTCAAAACGCGATAAATCAGCCACAGCCTGGGGATCATCCACTAAAACAGGGTTAAAAATAAGTCGGCAGATGACAAAGGTGCTGTACGGCGAAGAGCACAGGCGACGAAGAGCCGGACAAAAAAACCAGCCAAACGATGCTTACGAATATGCAAGCGTTGTGTTTTACGCTGGTAAAGTCTTAATTAGGATATGACATTATTCCTCCGGTTTAAAATCACCCGGCCATCAATTACTTTTGGCAAAGATTCCCCCTGCGTTATTCCATTACGCCCGTCATTTGAGGTGTCCTGCGCTATAATCATTTATTCTTCGGTAAGTAATCTTGCTTCCTGCATCAGAAGGCAATTTAACCGTGCTTTCGCCCATTGGAGGACACCAATGCGTTTCAGAGCCCGGGTTCCGGCATTCAACTCTGTTACCGTCAGGTAATAGGGTGTCGGGGTAATCAGCGTCAGAGAACTCACGCTACGGACGAAATCTTAATTTTTCTGCGGCCTAATCGGGTGGCGACGCTAATTTAGCGGACGATAGTACAGTTTAATGCGGCTGATAATTCCGAGCTGTAGCGTATTTATCACTCAATTTTGATTTATCCATTGACGGAATCGCTTTAACGTTCATCCAGATAAACTTTCCCGGTCCTGTGGCAATTGGTTGGTTGTTAGGGTAGAATACGCAAGGTATTCTCTTTTTTTCCCTTAGTATCGCAAACGGAGGAGCGTCACGATAAAACGACCATCCTTTACACCATCGGCATTTTCCACCCATGATTGAATTAAATCGGTGCTATTTTCATCATTTTCTGTCACGGCAAGTTCCGCTTGTTTTGCCCTGCCGGATCATCTACGCAGTCGCACCTAAGGCCACTCCGCTTCAGCGCGTCCGGCAACCATCATTGCCATGAACATCAGGATACCTGCCAGCAAGCGGAATGTTATGTCCTGCGATTTCCTTAGGTTGACGTTTTTATTACTAGTCTGTCCTGTTCCTGTTATCACATTATCTGAACAATTACTGATAGGTTAAAGAGAACCAGGCCTCGGCATTGGCAGTCCGCCAGTAACTAGACGCCCGGTAGCACGAATATTGGCGATGAAATGTAGCGAAGTAGACCTTAGTAAAGCCGTTTCCAGTTTGATGGAGGACGATTAATCGGTACAAGGTTTCCTTCATCATCAAACAACGCTACGCCAATATTGGTGGCGATCGCCGGCCCCTCTCCCACGGAAAACACATCCGGATTTTTACCATCCGCGACACCGTGAAACGCCACACCTACACGTTCACTCACCACCGTGCTACATTACCGTAAATAAATAACAAAAGGCACCAGTGCGCTGTCTTGCCCTCCACATGAACCGGCTACTGCTGAGATTTGCCGTATTGACCGTCATTTTGTTTATCACCGGCTTCAACCCGGCAAGTTTCCGCAATAATAGCACCCTGAATTGTCCGTCTCCGCCGGGCAACGTGGTATTCCATTTGTTTCCAGCCTAGCAAACGTGGCAGCAACGACGCTCCCATGGAATAATCTCTTCCTTTTCATCGTTATTTTATCGCACAAGGGTCAGCATGCCTGCCGTGATGACGTACCTGAACACGGGGTAGGTTATTGATCCTGAACCTTGAAGGTTGCATCCGCATTAGCTGCACCCGGGGTTGCCTCGCCGATTGCATAATAACGCGCCTGGAACGGAATGGTGTTGGTACCGTTATTCAGGGTTGTTTGTGCACTAAATGTCGCACCGTCCAGCGTCAGAGCATTGCCTGTTCTGTCTAGGATCTGCACGCCAACGTTTGTTGCACTACCTGCAGCAGAACTCTGCAGAGCCAGTACATCAGTACGCGTAGCATCAATTGCCGTACCTAAGAAGGCAACAGCGGCTTTTGTGGCAACAGTGGTATCGCAATCATTCAGCTGAATGTTAAAACCAACGGCAGAGCTGGTTGCTCCAGCCTGCTTCAGGCTAGCGGTACGAACCTGTCCCAACTGAACGGTTTGATCAACAGAGCCTGCATCAACTGCGCAAGCGGCGTTAACAACTTCCCCTTTAAAGTGAATGGTCCCACCATTTACCGTCGTAGTATCGGCCAGAGCCGCTGCGGAACTGAGGGACAGAGCCGACAGAACAACGATTGCCAGAGTTTTAATTTTCATGCTGCTTTCCTTTAAAAAAACTATTTCTAAATCGACATGGGCAGTCGTTCTGTACACTTTGTTTTGTCAACGAGTTTGACTGCCAACACTGCACAGTTTTCCCCCAAAAGATGAAACATTTGGGGCCATTTTGACTCATAGAGGAAAGCATCGCGCACAAACTTTTTCAGTTTATTTGTTGGCTTAATATTCTATTATTATCTTTATTTATAGATTTTTATATTGCATGAGGTGGTTTTTGGAGAGAAGAATGAGGAAGATGCGTCGAGCCACAGAAACGTTAGCTTTACATATAGCGGAGGTGATGTGAAATTAATTTACAAGAGAAATAATTTACATATCAAATAGTTAGATGCTTTTTGTCGTTTTTTAATATTTTTATGCTTGAGAAAAAATACGTAACTTATTTATGATATGGACAGTTTGGCCCCAATTGTCTTGTGTTTATTTGTTTTTTAACTTTATTATCAATAAGTTAAATCAAACCTCTTCTCTTTTTAATTTTTCGTTTATGAGATTATTTCTTTCCCATAATCCGGCAAAACGAGCAGCATTACTGGCGGTATAACGCACAGTATGGCGAATATTTCGATGCCCGAGATAATCCTGAATTAAACGGGTATCTGCACCACGCTCCGCCAGTTCATAACCGCAAGCATGCCTTAACATATGAGGATGAGTCTGCGTTACGGTTCCAGCTTCAATACCGGCATCGCGAATAATGCGATAGGCCTGCTGGCGAGAAAGCCGACTCCCGCGGCGAGAAATAAATATAGCGTCGGTCCGGTCAGCGCCTTTCCAGTTAGCACGTTCCTGGGTCCAGCGTTCCACGGCTTCACGCTCATCAAAACGTAACGGGTGAACGGTAGAAAATCCGTTCTTCAGTCGGCGAATATTTATTCGACCTTCATTAAGGTCAAGGTCCTGATAATGCAGATCAAGCAGTTCACTAATACGCATCCCATGCCGATATGCCAACAGAATAAGACAATAATCTCTGGCTCCCGTTGCCCCGTAACAAACCGCCTGCATCATGGCCTGAACTTCTTTACCGGTAAGATAACGACGTTTACTCACAATAGTAGTACTCCTAACTGAGATATATTTGAATGAATACCTATAGGAAACCTCAATCGGTCAAAATTAGCCCAATAGATAAAAAGATAACCACACACGAAGTTATGTGGCTATCAGTCAATTACATTAAACATCATACAAAAATAAAATATCACTGATGTGACAACATCTATTTTCATTGATTTGATTCAATATAACAATAGATTACAGAGGATTAACTTCCAGTTACTTAAAAAATAAAGAAAAAAGTGTGGAAACAGGAGAATTTAAGTGATGTGTAAACTTATGAATGATTTTGTTTATTTATTTTGAAGAACATAAATCATTAGATTTTGTATGGGTATGGTTAACTTAATGTTTATTATGATAATTAAGAATCACACTTACAATAACATCAATTAATAAATGGTTAATCATTTTTGATATATCGTAAGAATAATGTAGTTTTTAACACCATCCCTGGTATCTCAACTATCTCTATAAAACAGCATGACGCTGTCGTCCTCTGGCTCTATCCCAGATGCCGTAAAAACGCCCTGCATTGCTGGCGGTATACCAGACAGTATGACGAATATTGCGATGCCCAAGATAATCCTAGATAAGTCGCGTATCTATTCCCATATTCGCCAAAGCAAAACCACACGAATAGCGTAACATGTGCGGATGAATCTCCAGTGACAACCCGGCATTACCACCAGAAGTCGAGATAATATGGTAAAACTGTTGCCGAGAAAGCGGATTCCCCTTACGTGATAAAAATACCCACTCGCTCTCAGCATGCGGATAAGAAGTACGGATACTCAACCAGTTTTTTAAAGCCTGAACTTCTTTGTTCAATAGCGGGTGCGTTGTTGAAAAGCCTTTTTTTAATCGATGGATATATATACACTTTGCTTTAAGATCAATATCCGAAATCCTCAATCGACAAATTTCACTCGCCCGGAAACCATGAATAAAACAAAGCAAAATCAGACAATAATTACGTGTTGCATGAGGCCCGGTATTTGCTGCTTTAAGGAGTGACTCGATTTCACTATGGGTAAGGAAGTTCCTTTTTTTGTTATCAGCCTTATTCCTCATCGTTTTCCCTTATAATTACAGACGCGCACTAGCTGTGCTGGGTTAGCAATAATCCAACATTTTTATCCTGATTATGTTTATAAAAGCGAACGTTTGCTTAATAACTTACGTAAGTGGACCAGTTCTTCTGAGCGAACTTAAATGGAGTAGCGATAGTTACTTATAATAACTTTGCCATACAAACGCCATGCTCTTGCATGCTATGTACCTTTATATATTTATCAATCTGATACGAATCTAATAATAACCCTCATCATTAATGCAACTAATCTTATCTATATATCATGTGATATGTTCTGTAACAAGTAAAATCAACATAAAAAATTCAGCAAAATTTAATATTTGTTAAACTAGCCGTCTCAAATATGACATTATTAGTTAACTGCATTTGCCACAAAATGGCTATTTCATGGAACGCAGTAATTTCTTAGTGGCTATTATCATGCTAATTCTTAGATCCCTAGCGATTATTCCTGCCTGGTTCGTCAGCTTAGGCCATGAGATTGTTACATTCCTTTTTATCCTGGAGATATGGGGGAACGCAGGCGACGCTTTTTCATCTACATCCGTTGGTAAATATAGCTTTGGTCACTACGACTTAAGCCTTCCTCAATCACAGCTATTCGCCGGGCGATACGGCAAACAAACTAAGTGAAACATCATCCTGAAAACACCAACATCAACAAGCCTCTCCAGATCGACATCAGGAGTGACCAGTTACAAGCCACAAACCAAGAAACATATTTCATGATGAGAATTATGCTCAGCCTGATGGCGAGTAAACCCTTATTTTCACCACTCTCACTGAGTTAGCTTGCAAAGCTTTCTTTGTTTAGATTCTAAATAAATTATTTATAAAACATATAGTTAAAAGAAAATCTTTAGTTTTTGAAGACCACCGCAAGTGTTCGTCTGGCTTCACATGGCATCTTCTTCTTAGAAAAAGATCGACATATTTTGTGACGCGAATTGCAAATCTGGTTTTGTTGTATGGATTGCGTGATTTTTGATCTGGTATAACAGGTATAAAGATGCACCACGATAGTCAATGAGACTGGGCATCTCGTAATCTATGGCAAACATCACTTCAGTTCTTTCACATCGGGTGATGAAAATGCACTTCAGTCTGAAAGGAATATGAAAATGAGATCAACAGACACTCTATTTTATGACTCTGGGTAAAATGGGTTGAGTAAGTGATATAACTTACGAATATTCAAATCAATTAAAAATCAGAAGAGATTTTATACTCAGGTATTTAATCTGGATCTCTGTTTATTTAAATAATGTTAAAAGAGAATTTTCACAGGAGACCTTATACAAAAAATATAAAATACAGTTACCCGTTGCCAAAGACACTATAAGCCTGGCAAAAAAATATTACACAACATAAATGCTAATTGTTTATGCGGGCTTTGTATTGCTTTCTGTATCCTACAAATGAGTGAAATTTATGAAAAAGGCTAAAATACTTTCTGGCGTATTATTACTGTGCTTTTCGTCCCCATTAATTTCTCAGGCTGCGACACTGGACGTACGTGGTGGATATCGTAGTGGAAGCCACGCCTATGAGACTCGACTCAAAGTCAGTGAGGGATGGCAAAATGGATGGTGGGCAAGCATGGAAAGTAATACCTGGAATACCATTCATGATAATAAAAAGGAAAATGCCGCACTCAATGATGTTCAGGTTGAAGTTAATTACGCAATTAAACTTGATGATCAATGGACGGTGCGCCCGGGAATGTTAACGCATTTTAGCAGCAACGGCACACGCTACGGACCCTACGTAAAACTGTCCTGGGACGCGACAAAAGATCTTAATTTTGGCATTCGCTATCGTTACGACTGGAAAGCTTACCGACAACAAGACTTATCCGGTGATATGTCTCGTGATAACGTTCATCGTTGGGATGGATATGTCACTTACCATATTAATAGTGATTTCACCTTCGCATGGCAAACGACGCTATACAGCAAACAGAATGATTATCGCTATGCAAACCACAAGAAATGGGCGACGGAAAATGCCTTTGTTCTACAATACCATATGACGCCCGATATTACGCCATACATAGAATATGACTACCTTGACCGCCAGGGTGTTTACAACGGCAGAGATAATTTATCGGAAAACAGTTATCGCATTGGTGTGTCATTTAAACTGTAGTAGACAGGAGACAGTCACAATGAATAAAACTATAATGGCGCTTGCTATCATGATGGCTTCATTTGCCGCAAACGCGTCTGTATTACCGGAAACTCCTGTGCCATTTAAAAGTGGTACCGGAGCAATTGATAACGACACTGTCTACATTGGTTTAGGTAGCGCAGGTACAGCATGGTACAAGCTAGATACACAGGCCAAAGATAAAAAATGGACTGCGTTAGCTGCATTCCCTGGTGGACCGAGAGAGCAAGCAACCTCTGCATTTATTGATGGCAATCTGTATGTGTTTGGCGGCATTGGCAAAAACAGCGAGGGATTGACTCAGGTATTTAATGACGTACACAAATACAACCCCAAAACCAATAGCTGGGTTAAATTGATGTCGCACGCGCCGATGGGCATGGCGGGTCATGTGACTTTTGTACACAACGGCAAGGCTTATGTTACTGGCGGTGTTAACCAGAATATCTTCAATGGCTATTTTGAAGATCTCAACGAGGCTGGAAAAGATTCAACCGCTATAGATAAAATCAACGCCCACTATTTTGACAAAAAAGCAGAAGATTATTTCTTCAATAAGTTTCTGTTGTCTTTTGATCCCTCAACACAGCAATGGAGTTACGCTGGCGAATCGCCCTGGTACGGAACGGCTGGTGCGGCGGTTGTGAATAAAGGTGATAAAACCTGGCTTATTAATGGCGAAGCCAAACCAGGATTGCGAACGGATGCCGTATTTGAACTTGATTTCACCGGTAATAATTTAAAATGGAATAAGCTTGATCCCGTCTCATCACCAGATGGCGTCGCTGGCGGTTTTGCGGGGATAAGCAATGATTCTCTTATATTTGCTGGAGGGGCCGGATTCAAAGGTTCACGAGAAAATTACCAGAACGGTAAGAACTATGCGCATGAAGGCCTGAAAAAATCATATAGCACTGATATTCATCTTTGGCATAACGGGAAATGGGATAAATCGGGTGAATTATCGCAAGGTCGGGCCTACGGAGTATCATTGCCCTGGAATAATAGTTTATTAATTATTGGCGGTGAAACTGCAGGCGGCAAAGCGGTGACGGATTCAGTTTTAATTTCTGTGAAGGATAATAAAGTCACAGTACAAAACTAACGCTTCAGGGCCCCGGTAAAGGGGCCCTGCTATCAATTTGTCATTTGTATTACGCGAAAATTATATGAACGCAATAATATCACCCGATTATTACTATGTTCTTACCGTTGCTGGTCAGTCTAATGCCATGGCGTATGGCGAAGGACTGCCATTACCGGACAGGGAAGATGCGCCTCATTCCAGAATTAAACAATTAGCGAGATTTGCGCATACGCATCCCGGAGGCCCGCCATGTCACTTTAACGACATTATTCCACTGACTCACTGCCCACACGATGTTCAGGATATGCAGGGTTATCACCATCCTCTGGCAACGAATCATCAAACACAGTACGGCACCGTTGGCCAGGCACTGCATATTGCACGGAAATTACTGCCCTTCATTCCTGATAATGCAGGGATTCTTATCGTTCCGTGTTGCCGTGGCGGATCGGCTTTTACCGCGGGCAGCGAAGGGACATATTCAGAACGGCACGGAGCCAGCCATGATGCTTGTCGTTGGGGAACGGATACTCCGCTGTACCAGGATTTAGTCAGCAGAACGCGAGCCGCACTGGCAAAAAATCCGCAGAACAAATTCCTCGGCGTATGCTGGATGCAAGGCGAATTTGACTTAATGACCAGTGACTACGCGTCACACCCTCAACACTTTAATCATATGGTTGAAGCCTTTCGTAGGGATCTAAAACAATACCATTCTCAGCTTAATAATATTACTGACGCGCCGTGGTTTTGCGGCGATACCACCTGGTACTGGAAAGAAAATTTCCCGCATTCGTATGAAGCTATTTATGGCAATTATCAAAATAATGTTTTAGCCAATATTATTTTCGTCGACTTCCAGCAACAAGGTGAAAGAGGACTGACGAACGCGCCTGATGAAGACCCGGACGATTTAAGCACGGGATATTACGGTTCAGCGTACCGGTCACCGGAGAACTGGACGACGGCACTGCGAAGCAGTCATTTCAGCACGGCAGCCCGTCGGGGGATTATTTCTGACAGATTTGTAGAAGCAATTTTGCAGTTTTGGCGCGAAAGGTGAGCGGGGAGTTTATTCATGGGGGATGTCCTTGTTCGTTCTCAGAGTAGACAACAAAAAACAAATGAGATCAAGGTAATATCTCTTCACTTGCGGGCTCGAACAGCAGGCAATTGCCAATATAATAATCTGGCACAAGGGTGAAAAACGCGCACCGCATAAACCGTTGTTATTGCTTACAGATTAG
Organism: Shigella flexneri; assembly: GCA_048288465.1. Lineage (GTDB taxonomy): Bacteria > Pseudomonadota > Gammaproteobacteria > Enterobacterales > Enterobacteriaceae > Enterobacter > Enterobacter flexneri_B. The sequence goes on from CP182556.1 coordinate 4,274,571, forward strand.
CCGGATGCCTTAATAGACATCCGCGCCTTTTCGATTATGGCTCGGAAATCTACGAACATCTACACAGTTTACTGGAACGTTTTGGGCCACAGCGTTCGCAGCACCGTCCTGATATGCCGTTCTGGCGATTATAAGTCGACGGATTCTGGCAAATAGACGATGATGATATGCTTAATGATGTTCAAAGAAATTAGGCCATTATTATATTATTGCTTGCATTTTCTTTCATTCCTAAAAGCACCCGCCATTAATCCCAGGCGCATTATGCAGGTAATGACTCCAACTTACTGATAGTGTTTTATGTTCAGATAATGCCCGATGACCTTGTCATGCAGCTCCACCGATTTTGAGAACGACAGTGACTTCCGTACCAGCCTTGCCAGATGTTGTCTCAGATTCAGATTATGTCGCTCAATGCGCTGAGTGTAACGCTTGCTGATAACGTGCAGCTTTCCCTTCAGGCATGATTCATACAGCGGCCAGCCATCCGTCATCCATACCACGACCTCAAAGGCCGACAGCAGGCTCAGAAGACGCTCCAGTGTGGCCAGAGTGCGTTCCCCGAAGACGTGCGCCACAACCGTCCTCCGTATCCTGTCATACGCGTAAAACAGCCAGCGCTGACGTGATTTAGCACCGACGTAGCCCCAATGTTCGTCCATTTCAGCGCAGACAATCACATCACTGCCCGGTTGTATGCGCGAGGTTACCGACTGCGGCCTGAGTTTTTTAAGTGACGTAAAACCGTGTTGAGGCCAACGCCCATAATGCGTGCACTGGCGCGACATCCGACGCCATTCATGGCCATATCAATGATTTTCTGGTGCGTACCGGGCTGAGAGGCGGTGTAAGTGAACTGTAGTTGCCATGTTTTACGGCAATGAGAGCAGAGATAGCGCTGATGTCCGGCAGTGCTTTTGCCGTTACGCACCACGCCTTCAGTAGCGGAGCAGGAAGGACATCTGATGGAAATGGAAGCCACGCAAGCACCTTAAAATCACCATCATACACTAAATCAGTAAGTTGGCAGCATTACCAAGAAAACCGACAGAATCCATTTGAAAGACGCAGCGCGAATGCTGGAAGTTTCTGTAATGACTATTCGTCGCGATCTCCATCAGGAAGATGAACCTCTGCCACTGACCCTACTGGGTGGCTATATTGTAATGGTGAATAAACCCGCGCCATCCATGCCAGTAATCCATGACGTTCCAAAAAATCATCGTGATGACTTACCTATTGCAATTCTGGCTGCCGGAATGGTTAATGAAAATGATCTGATCTTCTTTGATAATGGCCAGGAGATACCACTCGTTATAAGCATGATCCCGGATGCAATCACCTTCACCGGCATCTGTTACTCACATCGCGTCTTTGTTGCGTTGAATGAAAAGCCTAATGTAACAGCAATACTTTGTGGTGGTACGTATCGTGCCAGAAGTGATGCTTTTTACGATGCCAGTAACTCTTCGCCATTAGACTCTCTCAATCCGCGAAAAATATTTATTTCCGCCAGCGGTGTGCATAATCACTTTGGCGTCAGCTGGTTTAACCCTGAAGATCTTGCCACTAAGCGTAAAGTGATGAACCGTGGACTACGGAAAATTTTGCTCGCCCGCCACGCGTTGTTCGATGAAGTGGCCTCTGCCAGCCTCGCACCGATCTCTGCATTTGACGTTCTGATTAGCGATCGTCCGTTACCGGCAGATTATGTTACGCACTGCCAGAATGGTTCTGTAAAGATCATTACACCTGATTCAGAAGACGAATGACTTACTGAAAAAACACCACAATCTTGTTAAACATCGTCGGGTTGGACTGATTACGTTGCACTTTCACCACATATTCCAGCTTATCTATTTGGCTTATCACCTACTCCAGACGCTGGTCATCCTTGACCAGTAGCCAGATATGGCTTTTGTCGCAGTCCTGAATCGGCAGGCAGAGAATGTCTTCAACGTTAAGAGCGCGACGGGCAAAAGCCCACAAAGGTGAGTCATTACACCCGGATGGTAAACAGGCACTTCCTTGTTGTAGAAGCCGTTATATTGTCCATAATGTCTGGGTTTTTAATGCATACTGGGTAACAACCGGACGAATCTTCGAATATCACTGGCGCTGCCAGCCGGTTTGAATTCATCTCACAACCCTGCATAGAGCGAATCTCCTGCCTGCACGTCACTCTGAATCGCCACGGGTTTAACAGACACCTCAGAGTCATTTAAGATGGCTTAAAGAGAGGTGCCCATGAGCGGTAAGCGTTATCCCGAAGAGTTTAAAACTGAAGCAGTCAAACAGGTTGTTGATCGCGGTTATTCTGTTGCCAGCGTTGCAACACGTCTCGATATCACCACCCACAGCCTTTATGCCTGGATAAAGAAGTACGGTCCGGATTCTTCCACTAATAAAGAACAGTCAGATGCTCAGGCCGAGATCCGCCGTCTCCAGAAAGAGCTGAAACGGGTTACCGACGAACGGGACATATTAAAAAAAGCCGCGGCGTACTTCGCAAAGCTGTCCGACTGAGGTACGCCTTTATCCGTGACAACTCCTGTTGCTGGCCTGTTCGCCTGCTCTGTCGGGTGCTGGATGTTCATCCCAGTGGTTTTTACGCCTGGCTTCAGCAGCCGCATTCACAACGCCATCAGGCAGACCTGAGACTGACAGGACAGATTAAACAGTTCTGGCTGGAATCGGGATGCGTCTATGGTTATCGCAAAATCCATCTGGATCTGCGTGACAGCGGGCAACAGTGCGGAGTAAACAGAGTCTGGAGACTGATGAAACGTGTCGGAATAAAGGCTCAGGTCGGATACCGAAGCCCGCGGGCACGTAAAGGCGAGGCCAGTATCGTGTCACCCAACAGGCTCCAGCGACAGTTCAATCCGGATGCTCCTGATGAGCGTTGGGTAACGGACATAACCTACATCAGGACCCACGAAGGCTGGCTGTATCTTGCCGTTGTTGTTGATCTGTTCTCACGCAAAATTATCGGCTGGTCCATGCAATCCCGGATGACAAAGGACATTGTCCTGAACGCACTGCTGATGGCTGTATGGCGGCGTAATCCCGAAAAACAGGTGCTGGTTCATTCGGATCAGGGCAGTCAGTACACAAGCCATGAGTGGCAGTCGTTCCTGAAATCACACGGCCTGGAGGGTAGCATGAGCCGTCGCGGTAACTGCCATGATAATGCGGTTGCAGAAAGTTTTTTCCAGTTGTTGAAACGTGAACGGATAAAGAAAAAGATCTACGGAACGCGGGAAGAAGCCCGCAGTGATATTTTTGATTACATCGAAATGTTTTATAACAGTAAGCGTCGGCATGGTTCTAGCGAACAGATGTCACCGACAGAATATGAAAACCAGTATTATCAACGGCTCGGAAGTGTCTAGATTATCCGTGGCGATTCATACTCCATCGTAAGCATTACACTTCGTTGCTAACTTATTGAATGCTTGCCAGTCAGAGAGATCTAGTTTGTGGATCTCAACAGTACGTCTGCCATCGCAATTATGATCTCTTCCACGATTTGACAGTAATGTAGCGCGTGCGTATTGATGAAATTTTAATTTTGCTGGTTTGTCGGTGGACGAAAAACGGGGTAAATATGCGGGGAATGAATAAATAGTTGTTGGTAATGTCATTTTATTGTTGCCTGTTTAATGTTTTTACAAATATCGCAGTTGAATGTTCAAAGAAAAAGAATTGATTTTAATAAAAATAAGTTTGTTTTCTGAAGTGGTGAAAATAGCGGATGGTGAAAGATATTAATATCAAAAATCGCTCATCACGGATATAACGATGCACCAGAGAGGGGGGAGATGACTGACAACGCGTTGGTAAGCGAGGTTCGATAACTCGGTAATGCTGCCAACTTACTGATTTAGTGTATGATGGTGATTTTAAGGTGCTTGCGTGGCTTCCATTTCCATCAGATGTCCTTCCTGCTCCGCTACTGAAGGCGTGGTGCGTAACGGCAAAAGCACTGCCGGACATCAGCGCTATCTCTGCTCTCATTGCCGTAAAACATGGCAACTACAGTTCACTTACACCGCCTCTCAGCCCGGTACGCACCAGAAAATCATTGATATGGCCATGAATGGCGTCGGATGTCGCGCCAGTGCACGCATTATGGGCGTTGGCCTCAACACGGTTTTACGTCACTTAAAAAACTCAGGCCGCAGTCGGTAACCTCGCGCATACAACCGGGCAGTGATGTGATTGTCTGCGCTGAAATGGACGAACATTGGGGCTACGTCGGTGCTAAATCACGTCAGCGCTGGCTGTTTTACGCGTATGACAGGATACGGAGGACGGCTGTGGCGCACGTCTTCGGGGAACGCACTCTGGCCACACTGGAGCGTCTTCTGAGCCTGCTGTCGGCCTTTGAGGTCGTGGTATGGATGACCGATGGCTGGCCGCTGTATGAATCACGCCTGAAGGGAAAGCTGCACGTTATCAGCAAGCGTTACACTCAGCGCATTGAGCGACATAATCTGAATCTGAGACAACATCTGGCAAGGCTGGTACGGAAGTCACTGTCGTTCTCAAAATCGGTGGAGCTGCATGACAAGGTCATCGGGCATTATCTGAACATAAAACACTATCAGTAAGTTGGAGTCATTACCCGCAATCCGCGCCCGATCCAGCAGTGTTTTAAGTTCACGCTGCTCGCGTTCAGTCATCTCTTTTTGGGTAATACGGGGGAGTGCCATGATGGTGCCCTCAGTGAGTGAAGTGGCACACTGAATTTGGCCACCTGAACAGAGGTGATATGCTCACCTCAGAACAACACAGGTGCTCCAATGAAAAAAAGAAATTTTAGCGCAGAGTTTAAACGCGAATCCGCTCAACTGGTTGTTGACCAGAAATACACGGTGGCAGATGCCGCCAAAGCTATGGATGTTGGCCTTTCCACAATGACAAGATGGGTCAAACAACTGCGTGATGAGCGTCAGGGCAAAACACCAAAAGCCTCCCCCATTACCCCGGAACAAATTGAAATCCGTGAGCTCAGGAAAAAGCTACAACGCATTGAAATGGAGAATGAAATATTAAAAAAGGCTACCGCGCTCTTGATGTCAGACTCCCTGAACAGTTCTCGATAATCGGGAAACTCAGAGCGCATTATCCTGTGGTCACACTCTGCCATGTGTTCGGGGTTCATCGCAGCAGCTACAGATACTGGAAAAACCGTCCTGAAAAACCAGACGGCAGACGGGCTGTATTACGCAGTCAGGTACTTGAGCTACATGGCATCAGCCACGGTTCGGCCGGAGCAAGAAGCATCGCCACAATGGCAACCCGGAGAGGCTACCAGATGGGACGCTGGCTTGCTGGCAGGCTCATGAAAGAGCTGGGGCTGGTCAGCTGTCAGCAGCCGACTCACCGGTATAAACGTGGTGGTCATGAACATGTTGCTATCCCTAACTACCTTGAAAGGCAGTTCGCCGTGACCGAACCAAATCAGGTGTGGTGCGGTGATGTGACCTATATCTGGACGGGTAAGCGCTGGGCGTACCTCGCCGTTGTTCTCGACCTGTTCGCAAGAAAACCAGTGGGCTGGGCCATGTCGTTCTCGCCGGACAGCAGGCTCACCATGAAAGCGCTGGAAATGGCATGGGAAACCCGTGGTAAGCCCGGCGGGGTGATGTTCCACAGCGATCAGGGCAGTCATTATACGAGCAGGCAGTTCCGGCAGTTATTGTGGCGATACCAGATCAGACAGAGTATGAGCCGGCGCGGAAACTGCTGGGATAACAGCCCAATGGAACGCTTCTTCAGGAGTCTGAAGAACGAATGGATGCCGGTGGTGGGTTACGTAAGCTTCAGCGAGGCAGCTCACGCCATAACGGACTATATCGTTGGATATTACAGCGCACTAAGACCGCACGAATATAACGGTGGGTTACCCCCAAACGAATCGGAAAATCGATACTGGAAAAACTCTAACTCGGTGGCCAGTTTTTGTTGACCACTTCAAACATCAACCTACGCTCCCCAAGATGTTCCGCCTTATGGATGTAAGCTGCTCGCACAGAGCTACGCTCCTGGTGACTCATCTGCCGCTCTACCGCATCCCTCGACCATAATCCCGACTCAATCAACGAACTACAAGCCATCGTCCTGAAGCCATGCCCACAAACCTCGACCTTCGTGTCATACCCCATTACGCGCAAAGCCTTGTTCACCGTATTCTCACTCATCGGCTTACGTGGATCGTGATCGCCCACAAAAATCAGCTCTCGATTTCCGCTCATGCTTTTGATCTTTTCCAAAATACTTAGGGCCTGCCGCGACAAAGGTACAAGGTGTGGTGTCCGCATCTTCGAGCCACGCTGAGAATGCTTGACTCCTTCCAGTTGCTCACGCTCACCTGGGATTGTCCACATAGCCGTTTCAAAATCTATTTCTGACCAGCGGGCAAAACGCAGCTCGCTCGAACGGATGAAAACCAATAAAGTGAGTTCAACCGCCAGTCGAGTTAACGGTCTGCCAGAATAGTGATCTATGCGATGAAGTAATTCAGGTATACGGTTCAGTTCAAGAGCTGCACGGTGCTGTCTTTTCGCCGTAGCAACCGCACCTGCAATCTCTTGCGCGGGGTTGTAGTCGATTAAGCCGCTCTGAACGGCAAAGCGCATAATCGCGGTAGTACGCTGCTGTAAACGGGCGGCAACTTCGAGCCGCCCGGATGACTCGACTGCTTTAATGGGTACAAGAAGATCCCGCGTCTTCAGTTCCGCAATGTTCCGCTTACCGATAGCAGTAAAGAGATTATCCTCCAGACTTTTCAAAACACGAGCGCTATGCGATGCCGACCACTTCTGATTGCTGGCGTGCCAGTCTCTGGCGACTACTTCAAACGTTATCGCCTCTTGTTCCTGTTCTACCTTAACAGCTTTCTTGTTTTCACTGGGATCGACACCATTAGCTAAAAGCTTACGAGCCTCATCCCGGCGTGCCCTGGCATCCGCCAACGACACTTCGGGGTATTTCCCCAATGCCAGCATCTTCTCTTTGCCGCCAAAGCGATAACGTAGCCGCCAGTATTTGGAGCCGTTAGGGTGAACCAGCAAAACCATGCCTTCACCGTCGGTCAGCTTATAGGCTTTTGCTTCAGGCTTAGCCGAACGAACCTTCACATCACTCAGAGCCATGATGAGTATCCTTTCAAGGGTTCTGTGTGGGTACAAACATTATCGAACCGGGAAATACCCGCAGTTGTACCCGCATCAGTAAGTTGATGTAGATTGAATCAGGTTGACTTAGGTTGAGTGAAAAAGCGAGGAAAGCCTTGCGGATACTGGATTTTAGGCACAAAAAAAGACGTCCGTTGACGTCTATTGATGTTCCGATGGTGCCGAAGGCCGGACTCGAACCGGCACGTACTTTCTACGGTTGATTTTGAATCAACTGGTCTACCGATTTCGCCGCTTTCGGCACTGAAGAGGTATCCGGAAAGCGTTGTGGATTATGCCTGTACACGCAGCCATCCAGAGCGCCAGCTTGCTCGCACCTCGCTAAGTGCTGAAATTTTCAGCATTGCATACAGCGATGTGTAACCTTTGTCACACTCCAGGCACCCCGCCCTGCCCATGCTCTACACTTCCAGAACAACGCCGAGAAGGACCAAAAAATGTCGATGATAAAAAGCTATGCCGCAAAAGAAGCGGGCAGCGACTGGAAGTTTATCGGTCCAATTCCGTGAGCTGAAGCCACAAGTTGTTGAAGTGCAGGTGGATTCTGCGGGATATTGCCATTCCAATATCTGAGTGATGGGTCACGAATCGGGGGATTTTCGCCAATATCCGCTGGTCTACGGGCATGAGGTGATTGGGCGCGTAGTGGCACTCGGGAGCGCCGCGCAGGATAAAGGTTTGCAGGTCGGTCAGCGTGTCGGGATTGGCTGGACGGCGCGTAGCTGTGGTCACTGCGACGCCTGTATTAGCGGTAATCAGATCAACTGCGAGCAAGGTGCGGTGCCGACAATTATGAATCGCGGTGGCTTTGCCGAGAAGTTGCGTGCGGACTGGCAATGGGTGATTCCACTGCCAGAAAATATTGATATCGAGTCCGCCGGGCCGCTGTTGTGCGGCGGTATCACGGTCTTTAAACCACTGTTGATGCACCATATCACTGCTACCAGCCGCGTTGGGGTAATTGGTATTGGCGGGCTGGGGCATATCGCTATAAAACTTCTGCACGCAATGGGATGCGAGGTGACGGCCTTTAGTTCTAATCCGGCGAAAGAGCAGGAAGTACTGGCGATGGGTGCCGATAAAGTGGTGAATAGCCGCGATCCGCAGGCACTGAAAGCCCTGTCGGGGCAGTTTGATCTCATTATCAATACTGTGAACGTCAGCCTCGACTGGCAGCCTTATTTTGAGGCGCTGACCTATGGCGGTAATTTCCATACGGTCGGTGCGGTTCTCACGCCGCTGTCTGTTCCGGCCTTTACGTTAATTGCGGGCGACCGCAGCATCTCTGGTTCTGCTACCGGCACGCCTTATGAGCTGCGAAAGCTGATGCGCTTTGCCGCCCGCAGCAAGGTTGCGCCGACAACCGAACTGTTCCCGATGTCGAAAATTAACGACGCCATTCAGCATGTACGCGATGGTAAAGCGCGCTACCGAGTAGTCCTGAAAGCCGACTTCTGATCCCTTTGCCGGGTGCTGTCGCCCGGCACTTAAATCTCTTTGGAAGGCGTCTCGCAATCTGCTGAATTTAGCGGTGAAGAGTGCACAGCCGTTGCCTATACTCCAGGCAGGAAACTGGAGGAAATCTCATGAGCGAACCCCTGTTAATTGCCCGCACGCCGGACACAGAACTGTTTTTACTGCCGGGAATGGCTAACCGTCACGGGCTGATTACTGGCGCAACGGGGACGGGTAAAACCGTTACGCTGCAAAAACTGGCAGAGTCATTGTCGGAAATCGGCGTGCCGGTGTTTATGGCTGATGTGAAAGGCGATCTGACCGGTATCGCGCAGGCAGGAACGGCGTCGGAAAAACTGCTCACAAGGCTTAAAAATATCGGCGTCAATGACTGGCAACCGCATGCCAATCCGGTGGTGGTGTGGGATATCTTTGGCGAGAAAGGCCACACGGTGCGGGCGACGGTTTCGGATCTGGGGCCGCTGTTGCTGGCGCGACTGTTGAATCTCAACGATGTGCAATCTGGCGTGCTGAATATTATCTTCCGCATTGCGGACGATCAGGGATTGTTGCTGCTCGACTTTAAAGATTTGCGGGCGATTACCCAGTACATCGGCGATAACGCCAAATCCTTCCAGAATCAGTACGGAAATATCAGTAGCGCATCGGTTGGTGCCATCCAGCGCGGATTACTGTCGCTGGAACAGCAAGGCGCAGCACACTTCTTTGGTGAGCCGATGCTGGATATCAAAGACTGGATGCGCACCGATGCCAACGGTAAAGGCGTTATCAATATCCTCAGCGCCGAGAAACTTTATCAGATGCCGAAACTGTACGCCGCCAGCCTGCTGTGGATGCTTTCAGAGTTGTCTATGAACAATTGCCGGAACGGGCGATTTGGAGAAGCCAAAACTGGTGTTTTTCTTCGACGAAGCACATCTGCTGTTTAACGATGCACCGCAGGTACTGCTGAATAAGATTTAGCAGGTGATAAGGCTTATTCGCTCAAAAGGCGTGGCGTCTGGTTCTTTTCGCAAATCCGTCTGATTTCCGGATACCCGCGCCTCGGCCAGCTGGTAATCGCGTCCAGCACGCTTTGCGGGCTTTACGCCAAAAGATTAGAAAGCGGTAAACTGCGGCGCAAACCATGCGGGCCACTGGTGTTTGATACCGAAAGGCAATCCAGCTCAACCGGGACCGGCGAGGCGTTAATCTCGTTTCTCGATGCAAAAGGAAGTCCTTCAGTGGTGGGACGAGTGATGGTGATTGCGCCTTGTTCGCGAACGGCGCAGTGACGGAAGATGGAGCGTAATGGCTTGATTAATCACTCTCCGGTGATCAACAACGAGGATGACGTGGTACGGTAATCCGCCTAATGACGTCGGAAAAAGGCGTACAGGCAAGCGCCGAGCAGTAGACAATCTCACCAAAAGGGGAAAGAGGTGGCGGTGGATGACGGTATTCTCGGTGGATTAAAGGATATTTGTTTGGCACTACCGGACCACGCGGCGGGAAGAAAGATGGTGTGGTGCAAACAATGGCCAAAGTGCCGCTCGCCAGGTGACGAATCAGATTGTGCGTGGAATGTTGGGTAGTTTGCTGGGGGGGAGAAAAAGGTAAGCCAGGTGCGATTTGTTCTTCGCCTTATGCGATGCTGGCGCGCTTGATCATGCCTACACCACTGCAATATATTGGATTTTCATAATTTTTCAGGAATGAACGAGTATCCACTTTGCTAACAATAATAAAGGAGCTCTTCGCTCCCTTTATTTGTTCAATTCGGTTACGATTTTCTCATTAACAGCCACAGGCTCATTAAGAAGAAGCCTGCGCTGCAACAGTGCGCCATGATCGGATGCCATAAACCAACGTCAGCGGCTGAGATTCTGGTCCAGTACGTAGAAGACAAAACCGAAAGTGATACCGGTGACCACACGCACGCCCATCGGTACGCTACGCAGTGGGCCAAAGATGAACGACAGCGCCATCAGCACGACCACCGCCACGGATAGCGGCTGGAAGATTTTGCTCCACATGTTGAGCTGATAACGTCCAGCGCTCTGATCGTCCACTTCAGAGACTTCACGTAGTCGTGCAAAACCGCTGATTCCAGTAGTGCATCCGGGTCCAGCGCCACCACGCCCAGTTCGTCGGCGCGGTTCGGTTTTCCAGGTGCCGCCACCCGTCCGCGAACGTAATCTGTTTTCCGGATTGGTCAGATCAGATTCATCAACCTGCGACAGAACGCCAGACTTTATGTTCCGGGTTAAACTTCGCAGTAGCGGCATAGCGTACGGATTGCACACGATGATTCTCGTTAAAGGCATAAATGCTGATGCCACCTAACTCTTCGTCACCTTTAACCCGCTCAATGTAGACGAGTTGTTGCCATCTTTCGCCGATAAGCCTTGCTGGGTAGAGAGCAACGAGCCGCCGTACATCGCCTGCGAATGGTAGTTACGTGCGACTGCTCGCCCTGCGGCGCGACCCATTCACCAATCGCCATCGTCAGCAAGACCAGTGGAATGGCGGTTTTCATCACCGACAGCGCTACCTGCATACGGGTAAAACCAGAAGCCTGCATCACCACCAGTTCGCTGCGCTGCGCCAGCATCCCAAGACCAAGCAACGCCCCAAGAAGAGCCGCCATCGGGAAGAAGATCTGCACATCTTTCGGCACGCTCAGCAAGGTATACATTCCTGCGCCTAACGCGTCGTAACTCCCCTGCCCGGCTTTTTTCAGCTGATCGACAAATTTGATAATGCCCGACAGCGACACCAGCATGAACAGCGTCATCATGATGGTGGTGAAAATAGTTTTACCGATATAGCGGTCAAGTACGCCAAAAGGTTGCATCACACCGCTCCTTTACGCGAAAAACTGGCGCGCAGGCGGCGGACCGGCACGGTGTCCCAAAGGTTGAGAACAATCGCCAAAGCCAGATAAATCAGGTTAACGGTCCACATCCACAGTGTCGGGTCCAGCTTACCTTTACCGCCGTTCGATTTCAGGGAGGTCTGGATCAGGAAGAAAAGTAGATACAGCAGCATGGCTGGCAGCATCGACAGTACGCGTCCCTGACGCGGGTTAACCACGCTCAACGGTACAACCATAAGTGCCATCATAAACACGGTGAATACCAACGTGATACGCCAGTTCAGTTCTGCGCGAGCACGATCGGTGTCAGTGTTCCACAATGTGCGCATGTCCATCTGGTCGGTATCGTTCGGGTCGAGCGCCACCGCCTGGTGACCAATGATCGCCTGATAATCCTGGAAATCCGTAATGCGGAAATCACGTAACAGTGCAGTGCCTTCGAAGCGCGTTCCCTGGTTGAGAGTGACGACCTGGGAGCCGTCGCGCAGCTGGGTTAAATGTCCGGAATCGGCCACCACCACAGAAGGACGTGCATTACCTTTTGGTCGAATTTGTGCGAGGAACACATCTTTGAAATCGCTGCCGTCAACGCTTTCGATGAACAGCACCGAGCTGCCATTAGTCGCTTGCTGGAATTGCCCTTGCGCCAGCGCCGCCATGCCAGGGTTCGCTTTCGCTTCTGCTAACACTTCATCCTGATGACGCGATGACCACGGTCCCGCCCACATCACGTTAACCGCCGCGACGATTGCCGTGAATACCGCAAGGATCATTGCCGCTTTCACCAGAACCGCTTTGCTCAAGCCGCAGGCATGCATTACCGTAATTTCACTTTCGGTATACAGTTTGCCCAGCGTCATCAGCAGCCCGAGGAACAGGCTTAATGGCAGGATAAGCTGCGCCATTTCCGGCACGCCCAACCCGAGAAGGGAGAGCACCAGATTCGCCGGAATATCGCCGTCAACCGCTGCGCCGAGGATCCTCACTAACTTTTGACAGAAGAAGATCAAAAGCAAGATGAAGAGTATCGCCAGCTGGCTTTTGAGCGTCTCCCGCACCAGATATCTTATGATTATCACTTTAAATACGCCCGTAAAAACTCGTCTTTTGCAGGATTTTAGCTTGTTTCATGGCTTAAACGTCATTTATTCTCTTGAGTCGTCGAAATCGTCGCTAAGATAATTATACTCAACGGATTCACCTCTCAGATTTTGTTCTGACGTGCCAATGCCGTAATAACGTTAAGATTAACACGAAGTCATCGCAACAGCGGACATGAGTTACGAAAGCTTGCAATTCTATCTGTAGCCACCGCCGTTGTCTTTAAGATTCAGGAGCGTAGTGCATGGAGTTTAGTGTAAAAAGCGGTAGCCCGGAGAAACAGCGGAGTGCCTGCATCGTCGTGGGCGTCTTCGAACCACGTCGCCTTTCTCCGATTGCAGAACAGCTCGATAAAATCAGCGATGGGTACATCAGCGCCCTGCTACGCCGGGGCGAACTGGAAGGAAAACCGGGGCAGACATTGTTGCTGCACCATGTTCCGAATGTACTTTCCGAGCGAATTCTCCTTATTGGTTGCGGCAAAGAACGTGAGCTGGATGAGCGTCAGTACAAGCAGGTTATTCAGAAAACCATTAATACGCTGAATGATACTGGCTCGATGGAAGCGGTCTGCTTTCTGACTGAACTGCACGTTAAAGGCCGTAACAACTACTGGAAAGTGCGTCAGGCTGTCGAGACAGCAAAAGAGACGCTCTACAGTTTCGATCAGTTGAAAACGAATAAGAGCGAACCGCGTCGTCCGCTGCGTAAAATGGTGTTCAACGTGCCGACCCGCCGTGAACTGACCAGCGGTGAGCGCGCGATCCAGCACGGTCAGGCGATTGCCGCCGGGATAAAAGCAGCGAAAGATCTCGGTAATATGCCGCCGAATATCTGTAACGCCGCTTATCTCGCCTCTCAGGCGCGCCAGCTGGCTGACAGCTACAGCAAGAATGTCATCACCCGCGTTATCGGCGAACAGCAGATGAAAGAGCTGGGAATGCACTCTTATCTGGCGGTCGGTCAGGGTTCACAAAACGAATCGCTGATGTCGGTGATTGAGTACAAAGGCAACGCGTCGGAAGATGCACGCCCAATCGTGCTGGTGGGTAAAGGTTTAACCTTCGACTCCGGCGGTATCTCCATCAAGCCTTCAGAAGGCATGGATGAGATGAAGTACGATATGTGCGGCGCGGCGGCAGTTTACGGCGTGATGCGTATGGTCGCGGAGCTGCAACTGCCGATTAACGTTATTGGCGTGCTGGCAGGCTGTGAAAACATGCCTGGCGGGCGTGCCTATCGTCCGGGCGATGTGTTAACCACCATGTCCGGTCAAACCGTTGAAGTGCTGAACACCGATGCCGAAGGCCGCCTGGTACTGTGCGACGTGTTAACTTACGTTGAACGTTTTGAGCCGGAAGCAGTGATTGACGTGGCGACGCTGACCGGTGCCTGCGTGATCGCGCTGGGTCATCATATTACTGGTCTGATGACGAACCATAATCCGCTGGCCCATGAACTGATTGCCGCGTCTGAACAATCCGGTGACCGCGCATGGCGCTTACCGCTGGGTGACGAGTATCAGGAACAGCTGGAGTCCAATTTTGCCGATATGGCGAACATTGGCGGTCGTCCTGGTGGGGCGATTACCGCAGGTTGCTTCCTGTCACGCTTTACCCGTAAGTATAACTGGGCGCACCTGGATATTGCAGGAACCGCCTGGCGTTCTGGTAAAGCAAAAGGCGCAACCGGTCGTCCGGTAGCGTTGCTGGCACAGTTCCTGTTAAACCGCGCTGGGTTTAACGGCGAAGAGTAAGTTTGCGTTTTACCCTCACCCTAACCCTCTCCCTAAGGGAGAGGGAACCGATCGAGCGCAATAGAAATTCATTGCTCATCTTTCAGGGTGAGGAATGCAGCAATATTTAAATCCACCACAAGAAGCCCCATATATGAAAAACGCAACGTTCTACCTTCTGGACAATGACACCACCGTCGATGGCTTAAGCGCCGTTGAGCAACTGGTGTGTGAAATTGCCGCAGAACGTTGGCGCAGCGGTAAGCGCGTACTCATCGCCTGTGAAGATGAAAAGCAGGCTTACCGGCTGGATGAAGCCCTGTGGGCGCGTCCGGCAGAAAGCTTTGTTCCGCATAATTTAGCGGGAGAAGGACCGCGCGGCAGTGCGCCGGTGGAGATCGCCTGGCCGCAAAAACGCAGCAGCAGCCCGCGCGATATATTGATTAGTCTGCGAACAAGCTTTGCAGATTTTGCCACCGCTTTCACAGAAGTGGTAGACTTCGTTCCTTATGAAGATTCTCTGAAACAACTGGCGCGCGAACGCTATAAAGCCTACCGCGTGGCTGGTTTCAACCTGAATACGGCAACCTGGAAATAATGGAAAAGACTTTAATCACAACGCCATCGAACAGGCGCTCTACCAGCACTGGGAAGCCCAGGGTTACTTCAAGCCCCACGGCGACACCCAGCAAAGACTCCTTCTGGGTCCGTGATCCCGCCGCCGAACGTCACCAGGCAGCCTGCCACATGGGCCACGCCTTCCAGCAGACCCTGATGGACACCCTAATCCGCTACAACCGCCGTGCGGGCAAGGACGCCTGTGGCAGGCGGGTACCGACCACGCAGGTATCGCCGCGCCGGAATGGTGGTTAGGCGCAAGATACGCCGCAAGAGGGCGAGACCCGCCACGATTACGGCCGGGAAGCCTTCATCGACGAGATCTGGCAGTGGAAGGAGAGAGTCCGGTGGCGCCCGTCGCCCGTCAGATGCGCCGTCTGGCGGCATTCCGTGGATTGGGAGCACGAGCGCTTCGCCATGAATGAGGAGAGCTCTCCGCCGCCGTCCAGGAAGTGTTCTGCGCCTGTACGAAGACGGCCTGATGTACCGCGGCGAGCGTTTCTGGTGAACTGGGATGCCCAGAGCTTCAACACCGCCATCTCCGACCTGCAAGTGGAAAACCGCGGAATCGTGAGGTGCGTGGCCTCCTATCCGCTGGCCAACGGCGCCAAGACCGCCGAAGGCAAGGATCACTTCAATCGTCGCCGCCACCCCATCCGGAAACCATGCTGGGTGATACCGCCGTGGCCGTGAACCCGGAAGCCCCCGCGCTACAAGGCGCTGATCGGCCAGCACATCCTGCTGCCGCTGGTGAACCATCTGCGATCCCCATCGTTGCCGACGAACATGCCGACATGGAGAAGGGCACCGGCTGCGTGAAATCACCCCGGCCCACGACTTCAACGACAACGAAGTGGGCAAGCGCGCACAACCTGCCGATCTGATCGACATATCTTTCACTCTGGACGCCCGCGTGCGTGCCGAGGCCGATCGCGGTCGATACCAATGGCAACACCAGCGCCTATGACGCCGCCCTGCCGACCGAGTTCGCCGGGATGGAGCGCTTCGCCACCCGCAAGGCCATCGTCGCCAAGCTGGACCAAGCTGGGCCTCCTGGCCGGGATCGGAGGGTCATCTTGCTGCAGCAGGGCCTTCGGGCAATCGCGGCGGCGTGCCCATCGAGCCCATGCTGACCGACCAGTGGTACGTGCGTCCGTCGCACCATGGCCAAGACCGCCATCGAGGCGGTGGAAGATCACCAGCTGCATCCAGTTCTTCCAAAGCGGTGCGAAAACATGTACTTCTCCTGGATGCGCAACGTCAGGACTGGTGCGTCTCCCGTCAGCTGTGGTCGGGTCACCGCATCCCGGCCTGGTATGACGATCCAGGCAACGTCTACGTCGGCGCGACGAAGAGGAAGTGCGCCTGCCAAGCACGGCGTCCCGTCCGTGACCGTGCTGGTCAGGACGAAGACGTGCTCGACACCTGGTTCAGCTCCGCCCTGCTGGACCTCTCCACCCTGGGCTAGCCGGAGTCAACGCCGAGGCTGGCTCAAGACCTTCCACCCGACCGACGTGTTGATGAGCGGCTTCGACATCATCTTCTTCTGGATTGCCCGGATGATCATGATGACCATGCACTTCATCAAGGACGAGAACGGCCAGCCGCGAGTCCCGTTCAGACCGTCTACATCCCAGGCCTCATCCGTGACGAAGAGGCAAGATGTCCAAGTCCAAGGGCAACGTGCTGGACCCCCTGGATATGGTTGACGGTATTTCGCTGCCAGAACTGCTGGAAAAACGCACCGGCAATATGATGCAGCCGCAGCTGGCGGACAAAATCCGTAAGCGCACCGAGAAACAGTTCCCGAACGGCATTGAGCCGCACGGCACCGATGCCCTGCGCTTCACCCTGGCGGCGCTGGCGTCTACCGGTCGTGACATCAACTGGGATATGAAGCGTCTGGAAGGCTACCGTAACTTCTGTAACAAGCTGTGGAACGCCAGCCGCTTTGTGCTGATGAACACAGAAGGTCAGGATTGCGGCTTCAACGGCGGCGAAATGACGCTATCGCTGGCGGACCGCTGGATTCTGGCGGAGTTCAACCAGACTATCAAAGCGTACCGCGAAGCGCTGGACAGCTTCCGCTTCGATATCGCCGCAGGCATTTTGTATGAGTTCACCTGGAACCAGTTCTGCGACTGGTATCTGGAGCTGACCAAGCCGGTAATGAACGGTGGAACAGAAGCCGAACTGCGCGGTACTCGCCATACGCTGGTGACTGTACTGGAAGGTCTGCTGCGCCTCGCGCATCCGATCATTCCGTTCATCACCGAAACCATCTGGCAGCGTGTGAAAGTACTTTGCGGTATCACTGCCGACACCATCATGCTGCAGCCGTTCCCGCAGTATGATGCATCTCAGGTTGATGAAGCCGCACTGGCCGACACCGAGTGGCTGAAACAGGCGATCGTTGCTGTACGTAACATCCGTGCAGAAATGAACATCGCGCCGGGCAAACCGCTGGAGCTGCTGCTGCGTGGTTGCAGCGCGGATGCAGAACGTCGCGTAAATGAAAACCGTGGCTTCCTGCAAACGCTGGCGCGTCTGGAAAGCATCACCGTGCTGCCTGCCGATGACAAAGGTCCGGTTTCCGTTACCAAGATCATCGACGGCGCAGAGCTGCTGATCCCGATGGCTGGCCTCATCAACAAAGAAGATGAGCTGGCGCGCCTGGCGAAAGAAGTGGCGAAGATCGAAGGTGAAATCAGCCGCATCGAGAACAAGCTGGCAAATGAAGGCTTTGTCGCCCGCGCACCGGAAGCGGTTATCGCGAAAGAGCGTGAGAAGCTGGAAGGTTATGCAGAAGCGAAAGCCAAGCTGATTGAACAGCAGGCTGTTATCGCCGCACTGTAATCAACACAGTGATGAAAACGAAGGCCGGAGCATGCTCCGGCCTTTTTTATCTCTTACAGAAATGGTAAAGAAGGCATAACTCCCCGAGAAATACTGGCTAAGAAGCCTTTATCTGGTTGTTCTTCTTTATTGATTAAAGGAAGGTCATCCAAATCGCCCAGCAAATACGTATTTTTTGCCTGCCAGTCAATCATCCATATTTTCAGCAGTGGGTAAGCCAGACCACCCGTAATCCCGGATATCACCACCAACGCACACATGCGATAAAGCATACCGTGGTACGTTAAAGTTGAGCGAAAACGAATACGCCCATCATTCAGTGACAGGTTGCTCATAAAATGATTTCGCAACGACACCGTTAAATAACTGGTGCTAACAGCAATCCCAAAATAATAAATTAACTGCGCGATTATCATTTTACGTTGCATTTCCATAAATTGCTGTAAATTCTCAATATCATCATTTGCATACCCAGAACTATCATACTCATTTAATATTTGATCGAAGATAATATAACCAGCAACAGCGAGAAAAGGTAATAAAGCTAAAAATGCGAGGATGGCATATTTTATACAATACGCAGTATCTAATTTCACCTTGAAACGATGTATACCGAAACTGGTATTGCTCCAGAGAAAACTCATTACCAGGCTATATAAAGTACCATTAAAAATACCAATGGAAACAATACCAACTATTGCCATCAGAACCACAGATATAATAACACTACTTGAACTATTGGCATGTAGCATCTTTGTCGAGATAAAGAAAACAGTCCCCATCCCAATGGCCATTAAAATCGGCAAGAAAAAGGTTACCCACCAGAACCCTTTCAAAGAGCAATTAAAACTAAATCTTACGCCGTTGAGACTGGTCATTAAGGCCTGATAACGCAGTCCTTTTGCTGCCATAAATATAAGCAAAACCAACAGTAACAAAGTCAAAACACAGCCAACAAGCGGCATATCTGCTGACACTGTCATTAAGATTGCGAAATAGAAAAAAACAAAAACAAGACAACTAACAAAAACATTCCCACCGGTAATTCCATAAGAAAATCGTTGTCCGTTAACTTCCATATTAGCATAAAGATAACGCTTACATTTCATTAATGCCCATGGTAAATAGATACCTAGCGTTATAATCGTTAACAACACATTCACCACACAAATAAGAAAATATCTCTCACCTGTACCATTTAAGGCAAACCAATGGGACGGAACATCCATTTCATTAATAAACGCTCGAGCTATAAAAATTCCCTGAATTAAAAATCCATTGATATAATTTATAATATACAGACAGTAAAATGTTCTGCCACGTTACAATACTCTTATCTAGCAGGCTGGCAAAAACTTTATTGCTTTATAAGACGCTTGCGCACGTAAGAAGAGAGTGAATATTTAAACAAATGTATAATCTGACTCTCCACTTTTATTGGGTTAAACTATGAATAACATTGCGCCGCAATCACCTGTAATGCGTCGCCTGACGTTGCAGGATACTCCCGCTATCGCCCGCGTCATTCGTCAGGTACTCCGCTCAATACGGTTATCTCTGCTGATAAAGGCTACACCGTCGCCGATCCCGAATCTTGACGAGCTGTATCAAGTGATAGTCAGCCTGGTCATGCATATTGGGTGGTTGAGTACGAGGGTGAAGTGGTCGGCGGCGGTGGGATTGCGCCATTAGCAGGTAGTGAATCGGACATTTGCGAACTGCAAAAGATGTATTTTCTTCCGGCTATTCGCGGTAAAGGGCTGGCGAAAAAACTGGCCTTAATGGCGATGGAGCAAGCACGAGAGATGGGCTTCAAACTCGCTGAATCCGGAAACGACCGCTTTTTTAAAAAAGGAAGCCATTGCGCTTTATGAGCATTTGGGCTTTGAGCATATCCAAATTACTGCTTGGCTGCACGGGCCATGTCGATTGTGAAGTGCGGATGCTACGCCAACTCTGCAAAAAATGCCCGCTAGTGTGTGCTATCGGGCATTTTAATCAATTAATTAGTGGCGAACCCCGTCATCGTCTTCATCGACAAAATCTTCATCGTCGCCGTCTTCGCCGTTGCATCTTCAAAGTAAATGCCCCAACCGTCCGCACCAACGGTCAAATTTCTCCGCCAGCGTCATCAGTTGTTCAACCTGGCATCCATCAGATTGGCATTCAACGCGACTCGCTGAGGATGTCGCAGCAAATCCCGATGATATCACCATCTTCAACTTCCAGCTCTTCTGGATCGGTCGAACTCCGTAACCGAGTTTAAACGCTTCAACTGTCCGTCTTTTCCAGGGTTTCCAGATTGTCTGTGGAAAGATGGTGTTCGATGGCGTACAGCGCCTCCGGATCGCTGCCATCTTCCAGTAATTCTTCAATAATCAAACGTGTTTCTTCACGCTGTTCTTCCAGTTGTTCCGGGTTTGCCATGGCTCATTCCTCTTAATGTCCTGCCGATGCCGCATCGTCACACACCACTGACATTGCCTCCACCTTTGCGACAAAGATTTATGCTTTAGACTTGCAAACGGATAAATCATCCATATAATTGAGAATTTAATTCATTGAGGCGTTAGCCACAGGAGGATTATGTCCGGGGTTTTATCATAAGCATTTCCTGAAATTTACTCGATTCACGCCAGCTAACTCAACAGCCTGTTGCAGTTAGCCGCGAAGCTGAAAGCCGATAAGAAAAGCGGTAAAGAAGAAGCCAAACTCACTGGTAAAAACATCGCGCTCTATCTTCGAAAAAGACTCGAGCCTCAGAATCTGATGCTCTTCCAAGTTGCCGACAGCCACCAAGGGTGCTCGTGTTACTCATCCTCGGCCCCAAGCGGCAGCCAGATTGGTCATAAAGAGTCGATTAAGACACTGCCCGTGCGTCGGTCGCATGTATGACGGTATTTCAGTATCGCGGCTATGGTCAGGAGATTGTCGAACACTGGCGGAATACGCTGGCGTGCCGGTATGGGAACGGCCTGACCAACTAGTTTCACCCCACGCAGCTGCTGGCGGATTCTCCGCACCATGCAGGAGCATTTGCCCGGCAAGACATTCAACGAAATGACGCCGGTCTATGCAGGTGACGCGCGTAACAACATGGGAAACTGGATGCTCGAAGCTGCGGCGCTTACCGGTCTGGATTTGCGTCTGGTCGCGCCACAGGCATGCTGGCCGGAAGCTGCGCTGGTTACGGAATGCCTGGCCTGGCACAGCAAAATGGCGGAAATATTACGCTGACGGAGACTTAGCCAAAGGAGTAGAAGGTGCTTACTCCACTGCATACTGATGTACTGGTGTCGATGGGGAAGCAAAAGAGAAATGGGCGATGGATTGCATTGCTGCGTGATTATCAGGTGAATAACAAGATGATGCAGTCTACGGTAACCCGGAGGTCAATTCCTCCACTGCCTGCCCGCGTTTCATGACGACCAGACCACGCTTGGGATAAATGGCGGAAGAGTTTGGCCTACATGGCGGAATGGAAGTGACTGATGAGGTCTTCGAATCTGCCGCCGTGAGGATCGCTTTCTGATCAGGCGGAATGCATGCATACCATCAAAGCGGTGATGGTCGCGACGTCAAATAATTGATATCGCTATAAAGATGGGTAATGCTGCCAACTTACTGATTTAGTGTATGATGGTGATTTTAAGGTGCTTGCGTGGCTTCCATTTCCATCAGATGTCCTTCCTGCTCCGCTACTGAAGGCGTGGTGCGTAACGGCAAAAGCACTGCCGGACATCAGCGCTATCTCTGCTCTCATTGCCGTAAAACATGGCAACTACAGTTCACTTACACCGCCTCTCAGCCCGGTACGCACCAGAAAATCATTGATATGGCCATGAATGGCGTCGGATGTCGCGCCAGTGCACGCATTATGGGCGTTGGCCTCAACACGGTTTTACGTCACTTAAAAAACTCAGGCCGCAGTCGGTAACCTCGCGCATACAACCGGGCAGTGATGTGATTGTCTGCGCTGAAATGGACGAACATTGGGGCTACGTCGGTGCTAAATCACGTCAGCGCTGGCTGTTTTACGCGTATGACAGGATACGGAGGACGGTTGTGGCGCACGTCTTCGGTGAACGCACTCTGGCCACACTGGAGCGTCTTCTGAGCCTGCTGTCGGCCTTTGAGGTCGTGGTATGGATGACGGATGGCTGGCCGCTGTATGAATCACGCCTGAAGGGAAAGCTGCACGTTATCAGCAAGCGTTACACTCAGCGCATTGAGCGACATAATCTGAATCTGAGACAACATCTGGCAAGGCTGGGACGGAAGTCACTGTCGTTCTCAAAATCGGTGGAGCTGCATGACAAGGCCATCGGGCATTATCTGAACATAAAACACTATCAGTAAGTTGGAGTCATTACCCTTTATTCAATGCTTTTTCTAATAAATCCGTAATCGTAGAATCAACTGAACCTTTACAACTCACCTGCGAGTTATTTAACTCCTGCGAATTATTTAACTTCTGTGAATTATTTAACTCCTGCGAATCATTTAACTCCTGTATATTATTTAACTTCTGATGATTATTTAATAGACGCGCTATTTTCTTGTTAGCTTCGCGTTGGTAACACGCCAGAACCTTGTTAGTAATCAGGTGTAATGAACTATCATCTTTTCTTTCAAAAGACTTCCCTTCATAACGATTAGTCGAACCATCAGATTGTTTAAATATAATGACTGTATGTCCTTCACGAATCCCTTTAGTAGAAGCTGAGGCAAGTGTAATTTCTATCTTCACCTTAGATAAATCCGCTCGCTCCCCTTCAGGATTATTCATGTAAAACTTCATTTTTTCATTGCCATCAGTATCTTTAGAATAAGATGAGAACTCAATATGAGCCATCATATTTCTACCCGCTTCGTTGGAGCGTTTGCTAAAATCCACATAACCCAGGGTAAATATCTTTGCCAAAAACTCCAAAAATGCTCTAGGAGAAAGAATATTGCTTCTGCTATTCTGCCCCCCGGCAATTCGGGCAAAATCATTCATTCCCACATACCAGGTATCTAAGGCTTCATTTTTTTGTTTAAAATTGTCGGCTAATGTAATGTGTTGAGAATAATTCAAATCTGATATTTTGCCCATGACGAACTCCTTGAGTTAATAAGAACGTCTAAGCATTACAAATTTTACTCACAAAAAAATATCAAAAAACGCTCTTTTCACAAACTCGCCGTAAACCTGGAGTTATTTACGGCGAAAAGTCATCACGCCATCAGCATCTTCACTACTGCTTTGCGAACCTGGGCTGGCGCGCCCACTGCGCACAGCGGTTTATGCACTTCCCCCGGATAAAACACAACAAAATCACCTTCATTTAGGATAACTGTTTTCTCATCAACGCCTTCCGGCAAAAATGCGATGTCTTTATCAGCTAACCAGTCGGTATCCGGCGCGCCTGCAGGTTGCGTGCTGAAGGTCATGCCTTCCTGACCTTTTAACACAATCTGAATGTCAAGATAGCGGGCATGGTACTCCGCACGGCGAGCTTCGTACGGCTCGGTCATATCTTCCGAGATAAGATAAAACAGACGATTGCCTTCGATATCATGCTTGCCCTTTGGCGTTTCTGCCGTAACGTGTGCTTTGATATGCTCAATCGCCTGGCGTAACTCCTGGGGTAGCCACGGCTGAAGATTATGAATATTTCCGATGATCATCTTTTCCACTCCTTAATTAAAACAATGTTTCATTTCTATCGTTATACGAAAAGATGATCAATTCCGCCAGCCTTAACGCGTGAATTATTGTCTTATCACAACTTATCGGCAGGCGCGTTCCCGCCTTTCGGATCAAGGCCAGCATCACTCCTTGAGAAGAGTTTTTATCGCTTCCCCTGCCAGGGCAGCTGTTGCACAGAGTTGTTCGATGGAGTGCCCCTCCCGTGCCTTCGCAGAAAGCCCTGACATCACGGTACTCATAAAATCAGTCACACATTGTGCGCTTTGTGGATGCCGCCTGGCGATATAGTCATAAATGGTCGTTTCTGCGGCGTGATAATATTGAATGGCAATATCACGCGCTTGTGGATCATGACTATGAATACCTTCAAGAACCATACAGCCAGCGCAGCCGCCGTTTTGGCTATATCTGCGCGCCGCTTCTTTTAATACCTCAACCAGGCACTCGCCTACCGGACGATCATCACGAAGAATATCGGCAAGCGGAATAGCTTCCGTACCGACATATTCATTGAGTACACGGCTAAATAACCCAGCCTTACTGCCAAAAGCCGCGTAGAGACTCGGGGGGTTAATACCAAGATAATCAGTAACTTCAGAGACACTTACTGCATCGAAACCTTTTTGGTGAAAAAGCACTTTTGCCGCAGAGACTGCCTGCTCAGGAGCGAAACGTCTGGGACGACCTGGAACGCGAGATTGTTTTTTAGTGACCATTACAAAACCTGTTGACAGAAAGTTAAAACAGTTTTGTAATGCATGTTACATAATAAATCAAGGAGTCCTTATGGGCGCTTTTACCGGTAAGACAGTTCTCATCCTCGGTGGCAGTCGTGGAATCGGTGCCGCTATCGTACGTCGTTTCGTCACCGATGGGGCCAATGTACGATTCACCTATGCGGGGTCGAAAGATGCCGCTGAACGTCTGGCACAAGAGACTGGAGCGACAGCAGTATTCACAGATAGTGCTGACAGAGACGCTGTTATTGATGTCGTTCGTAAGAGCGGCGCATTGGATATCCTGGTGGTAAATGCAGGTATTGGCGTCTTTGGCGATGCCCTGGAATTAAATGCCGACGATATTGATCGCCTTTTCAAAATCAATATTCATGCTCCTTATCATGCCTCTGTTGAAGCCGCCCGGCAGATGCCCGAAGGCGGGCGCATCTTAATCATCGGCTCCGTGAATGGCGATCGTATGCCTGTTGCAGGCATGGCTGCTTATGCCGCCAGTAAATCTGCCCTGCAAGGCATGGCGCGCGGGCTGGCCCGTGATTTTGGACCGCGAGGGATCACCATCAACGTCGTCCAGCCAGGACCAATTGATACCGACGTTAATCCCGCCAACGGGCCAATGCGCGATATGTTGCATAGTTTTATGGCCATCAAAAGACATGGGCAACCGGAAGAGGTCGCTGGTATGGTCGCATGGTTAGCAGGGCCAGAAGCCAGTTTTGTTACCGGCGCGATGCATACCATTGATGGCGCGTTTGGCGCATAACCGACTACGCTCAATTAAGCCCAGCCATTATCCATGATGTCTGGGTTTTGTTTACTAACGTCGTCCCCCTAAAAGCGGCTCCCGATAAATATAAATCTTCTGTTCATGTCGTAAATCTTGAGGATAACCAAATGGTAGAAAGAACCGCTGTTTTCCCTGCTGGCCGACATTCACTGTATGCTGAGCATCGTTATTCTGCGGCTATTCGTTCCGGCGATTTGCTGTTTGTTTCCGGGCAAGTAGGAAGTCGAGAGGACGGAACACCAGAACCCGATTTTCAGCAACAAGTCAGACTGGCCTTTGATAATTTGCATGCGACCCTGGCAGCTGCGGGATGCACTTTTGACGATATCATTGATGTTACGAGCTTTCATACCGATCCGGAAAAACAATCTGAAGACATCATGACGGTGAAAAATGAAATATTTAGCGCCCCACCTTATCCAAACTGGACGGCGGTGGGTGTTACCTGGCTGGCAGGCTTTGATTTTGAAATTAAAGTGATAGCGCGTATCCCTGAGCTATAAGCAATAGTGTTAGCCGTTCGTTTTCACCCTCCGCCCTATAAGTCGGATGAATGGAATAAAATGCATTTCTGATTGCGTGAAAATGAAAAAGAAAAAAGCAGGAAATGTCTGCAATTATTGATACCGAACGACACTTCCCCTCCAGAATCATAGAAAATAAAAATGCATATATTTTGACTTTTAATTCAAATAAACCGTTTGCGCTGACAAAATATTGCATCAAATGCTTGCACCGCTTCTGGCTATGAGTATAATGCCGGACAATTTGCCGGGAGGATGTATGGTTCAGTGTGTTCGACATTTTGTCTTACCGCGTCTGAAAAAAGACGCTGGCCTGCCGTTTTTCTTCCCGTTGATCACCCATTCCCAGCCCCTCAATCGAGGGGCTTTTTTTTGCCTAGGTGTCAGGAGATAAAAGATGGCTAATCCGCTATATCAGAAACATATCATTTCCATAAACGACCTTAGTCGCGATGACCTTAATCTGGTGCTGGCGACAGCGGCGAAACTGAAAGCAAACCCGCAACCAGAGCTGTTGAAGCACAAAGTCATTGCCAGCTGTTTCTTCGAAGCCTCTACCCGTACCCGCCTCTCTTTCGAAACTTCCATGCACCGCCTGGGTGCCAGCGTGGTGGGCTTCTCCGACAGCGCCAATACATCACTGGGTAAAAAAGGCGAAACGCTGGCCGATACCATTTCGGTTATCAGCACTTACGTCGATGCGATAGTGATGCGTCATCCGCAGGAAGGTGCGGCACGCCTAGCCACCGAATTTTCTGGCAATGTACCGGTACTGAATGCCGGTGATGGCTCCAACCAACATCCGACGCAAACCTTGCTGGACTTATTCACCATTCAGGAAACCCAGGGGCGTCTGGACAATCTCCACGTCGCAATGGTTGGTGACCTGAAATATGGCCGCACCGTTCACTCCCTGACCCAGGCGCTAGCGAAGTTCGACGGCAACCGTTTTTACTTTATCGCGCCGGATGCGCTGGCAATGCCGCAATACATTCTGGATATGCTCGATGAAAAAGGGATCGCCTGGAGTCTGCACAGCTCTATTGAAGAAGTGATGGCGGAAGTAGACATCCTGTACATGACCCGCGTGCAAAAAGAGCGTCTGGACCCGTCCGAGTACGCCAACGTGAAAGCGCAGTTTGTTCTTCGCGCCAGCGATCTCCACAACGCCAAAGCCAATATGAAAGTGCTGCATCCGCTGCCGCGTGTTGATGAGATTGCGACGGATGTGGATAAAACGCCTCACGCCTGGTACTTCCAGCAAGCAGGCAACGGGATTTTCGCTCGCCAGGCGTTACTGGCACTGGTTCTGAATCGCGATCTGGTACTGTAAGGGGAAATAGAGATGACACACGATAATAAATTGCAGGTTGAAGCTATTAAACGCGGCACGGTAATTGACCATATCCCCGCCCAGATCGGTTTTAAGCTGTTGAGTCTGTTCAAGTTGACCGAAACAGATCAGCGCATCACCATTGGTCTGAATTTGCCTTCTGGCGAGATGGGCCGCAAAGATCTGATCAAAATCGAAAATACCTTTTTGAGTGAAGAGCAAGTAGACCAACTGGCATTGTATGCACCGCAAGCCACGGTTAACCGTATCGACAACTATGAAGTGGTGGGTAAATCGCGCCCAAGTCTGCCAGAGCGCATCGACAATGTGCTGGTCTGCCCGAACAGCAACTGTATCAGCCATGCCGAACCGGTTTCATCCAGCTTTGCCGTGCGAAAACGCGCCAATGACATCGCGCTTAAATGCAAATACTGTGAAAAAGAGTTTTCCCATAATGTGGTGCTGGCCAATTAATTGCGGTTGGTAATAAAAGTCTGGCTCCCTATAATGAGCCAGACTTTTTACCGCTGTAATAAAGGAGAAATCATGAGCAAAACTATCGCGACGGAAAATGCACCGGCAGCTATCGGTCCTTACGTACAGGGCGTTGATCTGGGCAATATGATCATCACCTCCGGTCAGATCCCGGTAAATCCGAAAACTGGTGAAGTACCGGCAGGGACGTCGCTGCACAGGCGCGTCATCACTGGATAACGTGAAAAGCGATTGTCGAAGCCGCTGGCCTGAAAGTGGGCGATATAGTTTAAAACCACCGTGTTGCTGAAAGATCTGGAACAACTCGCGACCCGTAAACCCACTTTCTGAAGCCTTCTCACCGAACACAACGCCACCTTCCCGGCACGTTCTTGCGTTAAAGTTACCATTCTGCCGAAGAGCGTAAAATTAAATAGAGCGATCACTATTAGTCGCTAATCTGATGGAAATCCGGGCTATCATGCCCGGATTAAGTCTGATGACAAAACGCGAAAATCGCCTGATGCGCTACGCTTATCAGCCTACGTGATTCCTGCAATTTATTGAATTTGTTGGCCGGATAAGGCATTTACGCCGCATGCGGCATGACGAAGCTTACTTTGTCTACAATCTGAATCGGGGCTATCGTGCCAGTTTATTCTTTATTGCCAGCCGTAACGACGGCTATAAATCCTTTCACCAACTGGGTTAACGTCATATACCCTGCCAGAATCGCAACCAGCCACGGAAATGGCTGCAGACGGCAGCGCCTGCAGCTGAGATAACTGGCCAGCGGTGAAAACGGCAATGCAATCCCGACAATCATAGCGATCACGGTCATAATCATAACGGCCACGATGCACAGCTCTGAATAAACGGCACACGGCGGGTACGGATGGTCTGCACGATCAGCGTTTGCGACGGTAGAAGCCCACCACAAACCATCCCGACTGGAACACGTTGCGTTTCCGGCGTGTTGGCATGGAATACCCACCACATCAGCAAAAGGTAGCGAATATCGAAGATAGGCTGAATGGGGACCGAAGAAGAATCATGAAGCGCCGGATCCGCCGGATTCCAGACGCTGCGGCTTTTGAATTTGCTCGTCGTCGACGTTATCAAACGGAATCGCCGCCTGTAACACGTGGTCCGGGCAGGTTCTGAATAGCAAGTGTAACGGCGACGTCGGCGGGAAGGGCCAAGGAGCAGCTCGCCACCAGCACGCTGAACACATTACCGAAGTTGGAGCTCGCCGTCATTTTGATGTATTTGAGCATGTTGGCGAAAGTGCGACGTCCTTCAATAACACCCTCTTCCAGCACCATCAGGCTTTTTTCCAGCAGGATGATATCAGCCGGCTTCACGGGCGGGATCTACGCGCCGTCCACGAGAAATGCCGATATCCGCAGCGCGTAAGGCGGGCGCATCATGATACCATCGCCCATAAAGCCAACCACATGCCCTTCGCGCTTCAGTAAGGTCACAATGCGTTCTTTATGCATCGGCGTCAGACGAGCGAACAGGCGTGGTGCGCTGTGCGGGTGCCATTTCGTCGTCGGATCGCGTTTCAATATCTCTACCAATGACCACCTCTCCCGCGTCCAGCCCCACTTCATGGCACACTTGCGTTGCAAACTAACTTCACTGTCGCCAGTAAGGATTTTTAGGTAATTCCACCTCGCTTTTAATGCCTTCAGTGCCGGAGCAGTTGTCTCTTTTGGCGGATCAAGGAAAGCAATATATAGCTCGAGGATCAGGTCGGATTCATCCGCCCGCTGGTAATCTCCTTCACGCGCTGGCAGGTACTCGTCGCCACCGCGACCACGCGCAGCCCTTGACGATTGGCGTATCGAGTAACCCGCTTAATCTTACGCAGCATGATGTCATCGACGGCACAATCTCGCCGTTGTGACGCACCTGCGAAGGCACGGTGAGGATTTCCTGCAATGCACCTTTGCAAACCGAGCTGATGGTGCTCGGTATTTTCTCCCGCTCGCACCAGCATCCGGCGACGCTCGAAATCAAACGGAATCTCATCAATTTTTTGCCAACGGCTGGCCAGCGAGCACGCTGACTTCTCATCCGTATGTTCGAGCACCACTTTATCGAGCAGGTTTTCATCTCCGGTCTGATAATGACTGTTCAACCACGCGCTATGCAGCACCGTTCGCTGGTTTTGCCGGAGATATCGGTATGATTCTCCAGCACAATTTTGTCCTGTGTCAGGGTGCCGGTTTTATCAGTGCACAGGATATTATCCGAGTTGCGCAAAGTTCTGAATAGCATCCAGATGTTTTGACAATCGCTTTTCTGTTTTGGAGCAGCTTTACTGCGCTCGCGCCAGCGTCGAGGTAACGATCATCGGCAACATTTCCGGCGTGGCGCCCGCGACCGAAGCGCAAACAGTGCCGCTTCCCACCAGTCGCCTTGGTGTAACCGTTGATAAGCAACACCACCGGAGCCATCACCAGCATAAAGCGAATCAGCAGCATACTGACACGGCTGATCCCCTGCTGAAAGGCATTCGGCTCGCTTTCCTGCTCACTAACGCGCCCCGCCAGTTGACCAAAGCAGGTGTTGGCTCCTGTAGCAATCACCATTGCTTGTGCCGTGCCGCTCACCACGGTGGTGCCCATAAAACACAGGGTATCGCACTGCGAGATTGCTGTGCTCCGCTGGCGAGTCGTCCCAGCTTCTTCCATGGGCAGAGACTCCCGGGCAACAGCACCTGAGCAACAGACCACATCCCGCGCCTGCGAGTACCGTAAATCTGCCGGGATCATCTCCTCCGCCGCCAGTTTTATAATATCACCGGGCACCACTGGTCAATCGGGATCTCCAGCCAGCCATTTTCGCCTTTGTCGTTAATTACGCGCAGCACCGTCGCGGTATTGCTGACCATCGCTTTGGCATGTGCCGCATTTTAGTGGAACGTGCTTCCTGAATAAAGTTTGGCGACGTTGAAATAGCGACCGTTCACGCGGATAACGCCCGCGGCAGGTCAATTCTCCGTGGCGTAAGAGATGGCGCGAGAATGGTGAGTAAAATATTAAAGGGGTTGCGATAGCAGACCCATCAATGTACCACCACGGCGACGGTTCTTGTGCGGGTTAATCTATTTTCACCATGTTGTTGGCAAGTCCACTTCCGCCTGATTTAACCCTTCCGGATGGGTGTCGAACGTTTTCCATAATTCTTCTTCGGGCATCACCGCCGTTCGGGCGGTGCGGGCTCCGAGGACAGCGGGACCACCGTGCTCACTGTCTGCTGCGCGCCAGGCAATCAAAACGTGATGAACCAGACAGGGAAGGTAAATGGCAGATCAGCCGGGTAAAAATTTCTTTAAACGTGAGGATCCCCTCCGCACTGTCTGAAACAGTACCAGAAATGTCTTCAGGCGTGGCGAAGGCCTTACCTGAAGGTAATAAAGCTGAGCAGGAACGTGGAAGGCGTCACGGCCTTCGCGTCCGGTAACGCCGTGAAAAGACGGGCTTACCGGAAAAGTTTTAATCTCCAGTAGAGGGAGAGGCATGGGATCAGGTTCCATCCAGCCTCCGGTAAGTGAAAAAGCACCACAAATGATAAGGAAAATCCGATAATTTCGTCCACGTCTGGCGATATAATACCTGCTGGCAACTAAACCAACGATCAACCAGACTTTACCCATTGCTGAATGCACGGGTAAAGTTGAGCTCAATCATTAAACAACACGTTACAGGACAACAGGATGCAGAATCGGCTCACCATGGAAGACATCGCACGCTTAAGCGGCGTGGGAAGTGCAGCCCCCGGGTGCTGAATAACGAAAGCGGCGTGAGCCAGCCACCCGCAAGCGTGTTGTAGCAGTGATCAATCAGCATGGATTTTCCCCTTCCCGCTCTCGCGCGCGCTATGCGTCGGCAAAGCGATAAAGTGGTCGCCATCATTGTTACCGCCTGGATTCGTTGTCAGAAAATCTCGCCGTTCAAACCATGCCGCCAGCGTTCTATGAACAAGGTTACGACCCAATCATGATGGAAAATCAGTTTTCCCCGCAATTAGTTGCCGAACATTTGGGGGTGCTGAAACGGCGTAATATCGACGGCGTAGTGCTGTTCGGTTTTACTGGCATAACGAAGAAATGTTAGCCCACTGGCAGTCATCGCTGGTTCTGCTGCGCGTGACGCAAAAGGCTTTCGTCGTCGTTATGACGACGAAGGGGCAATGGAGATCTGATGCGAACGGCTGTATGACCAGGGGTATCGTAATATGAGTTAGTGGCGTGCGCATAGTGACGTGACAACCGGTAAGCGACGTCACGCGCCTACCTTGCGTTCTGCAAAGCGCATAACTTGCATCCCGTTGCCGGCTCTGCCAGGGCTTGCTATGAAGCAAGGCTATGAGAACGTGGCAAAAGTGATTACGCCTGAACTACTGCGTTACTGTGCGCGACCGAGAGCCGGCACTTGGCGCAAGTAAATACCTGAGCAACGCATCGACACCTTGCAACTGGCGAGCGTCGGTTGATGCTAGGTTAATGAAATTCCTCCATCCGGGAATCGTGCACCGTTGATCCAGGTTACGCCGAAGCTGAACGCCAGGCGGCCTGCAGTTGATGGCGGAGTAACCAGGCGCGGCGAACCGCAACAAATAGTAGTCCCGCCACCTGTCCTAATCGTTTCCTGAACGATAAATTGTGATCTTCGCTGCATTTTCGGGAACGTTCCGTTTTTAAATTTTTCCGCGCAATATATCTGCAGCCAACCAAAAATGTCATCTGCCATGGGGCTTTATGATGAGCAAATAAACAAAACGGAGATGAATGAGTGATTGAACTGGTCGGCGGGCGCGGCAATATTGCGACGGTGAGCCACTGTATTACTCACCTTCGCTTTGTCCTCAACCAACAGGCCAATGCCAGGAACCGAAAGAAATTGAGCAACTGCCAGTGGTGAAAGGCTGTTTCACCAATGCCGGGCAATTTAGGTGGTGATTGGCGCCGACATGCGGGTGATTACTATCAAGCACTGATTGCGTCAACCGGACAGGCGCAGGTTGATAAAGAGCAGGTAAAAAAGCCGCCCGGCGGAATTGTCAAATGGCATGGGCCATTTAATCTCTCATTTCGCGGAGATCTTCTTCCCGTTGCTGCCACGTTGATCAGCGGCGGTTTAATCCTCGGTTTTCGCAATGTAATGGCGGTATTCCCCATGAGCAACGGTAGACGCTGGCGCGATGCCCCTTTACCTGCCGAACGATCTACGATTTTCTGTGGTTGATCGGTGAGAGCAATCTACTTGTCTACCTGCCGGTCGGTATTTGCTGGTCAGCGGTGAAAAAATGGGCGGCACGCCAATCCTTGGTATCGTGCTTGGCGTGACACTGGTTTCTATCCACAGCTGATGAACGCTTATCTGCTCGGGCGGCGGCTGCCGGAAGTGTGGGACTTTGGCATGTTCAGCATGGCCAAAGTCGGCTATCAGGCGCAGGTGCGATCCCGGCACTGTTAGCCGGACTGGCGCTCAGGCTATCTGAAACTCGCCTTAAACGCATCGTGCCGGATTCCCTTCTGGTGGTCATTTTTACCGTTGTCTTTTCGCTGATCCTCGCGGTGTTCCTCGCCCATGCGCTGATTGGTCCGTTTGGTCGCATGATTGGCGATGGCGTTGCCTTTGCGGTACGTCACCTGATGACCGGCAGCTTGTCCCGATTGGTGCGGCATTGTTTGGCTTCCTGTACGCGCCGCTGGTGATCGCCGGCGTACACCAGACCACCCTTGCTATTGATTTGCAGATGATTCAAAGCATGGGTGAGCACGCCATGTGGCCGCTGATTGCGCTGTCAATATCCTCGGCTTCGCCGTAATAGGCGTTATCATTTTCCAGCCGCAAGCACAATGAGCACGAGATCTCCGTGCCTGCACTATATCCGCCTCACTCGGGTCACTGAGCCTGCAATGTACAGCATCAACCTGAAGATCGCTTCCGATGCTGTGCGCGATGATTGGTTCTGGTCTGGCAGGATTGCTATGCGGCCTGAACGGCGTTATGGCGAATGGTATCAGGCGTAGGCGGCCTGCCGGGAATTCTGGATTCAACCGAGCTACTGGCAGGTGTTTGCGCTGGCAATGGCTATCGCCATCATCATCCCGATTGTACTCACCTCGTTTATCTTTCTGGGAATTGCCGCCTGGGCACGCTGGACATTGTCTTAATTTCTGGCGCGATTGCGCCCCTGGCCGTACCAGGATGACGTAATGACTTTTAGTCCCCACTGGTGGCAAAACAGCATTATCTACCAGATTTATCCAAAGAGTTTTCGGACGCCACGGGTAGCGGCCCGGCGATTTACGTGGCGTTATCCAACACCTGGACTATGTTCCGTGAACTGGGCGTTGATGCCATCTGGCTAACCCCCTTTTATGTCTCTCCCCAGGTCGTAACGGTTAC
The DNA here is from genome assembly GCA_048288465.1 of Shigella flexneri. Classification (GTDB taxonomy): domain Bacteria; phylum Pseudomonadota; class Gammaproteobacteria; order Enterobacterales; family Enterobacteriaceae; genus Enterobacter; species Enterobacter flexneri_B. The sequence goes on from CP182556.1 coordinate 4,308,397, forward strand.
GATGTAGCGAACTATACGGCGATAAATACCGCTACGGCACGCTCGACAGTCCGACGAACTGGTGACGCCAGGCGGAATCGCGCGGGATCGTATCATTCTCGATATAGTATTAACCATTGCCTCTGCCGACGTGCCTGGTTTCGCGAGGCGCTGAACGAAGAAAGCACCTTCACCGGTTTCTGTCTGGCGCGATGGCGAAGCCGGAAACGCCGCCGGACAACTGGCATTAGAAATTTGGCGGTAGTGAGTGGCGCTGGCATGCGGAAAGCGAACAGTACTATTTGCATCTCTTTGCACCAGAACAGGCGGGATCTCAACTGGGAGAATCCAGCGGTACGCGCAGAGCTGAAAAAAGTCTGTGAATTCTGGGCCGATCGTGGGGTCGACGGGTTGCGCAGCGATGTGGTGAATCTGATCTCCAAAGACCCGCGTTTCCCTGAAAGACCTGGATGGCGACGGGCATCGCTTCTAGCCGACGGGCCGCGGGCACGAGTTTTTGCACGAGATGAACCGCGATGTGTTTACGCCGCGCGGGTTAATGACCATCCGTGCGATGCCCTACCACCAGCCTTGAGCATTGCAGCGATACGCGGCACTGACAGGCAGTGAATTGTCGATAACCTTAAATTTCATCACCTGAAGGTCGATTATCCCGGTGGTGAAAAGTGGACGCTGGCTGACCCGACTTTGTGGCGTTGAAGCATTCTTCAGCCACTGGCAACAAGGAATGCACAACGTGGCATGGAATGCCTTGTTCTGGTGTAACCACGATCGGCCGCATCTTTTCTCGCTTTGGTGATGAAGGTGAATACCGCGTGCTACGGCAAAAATGCTGGCGATGGTGCTGCATGGCATGCGAGGAACACCTTCATATCTACCAGGGCGAAGAGATTGGCATGACCAACCCGCATTTCGCGCGCATTACTGACTATCGCGACGTGGAGAGCCTCAATATGTTTGCCGAGCTGCGCAACGATGGGCGTAATGCCGACGGGTTCTTGGCAATCCTCGCCAGTAAATCCCGTGACAACAGTCGCACGCCCATGCAATGGAGCAACGGCGATAATGCCGGGTTTACGGCTGGCGAACCGTGGTTGGCCTAGGCGATAACTATCAACAAATCAACGTAGAAGCCGCGCTGGCCGATGACTCCTCTGTGTTTTACACCTACCAAAAGTTAATCGCACTGCGTAAGCAAGAAGCCATCCTGACATGGGGCAATTACCAGGATCTGCTGCCAAACAGCCCTGTATTGTGGTGCTATCGCCGTGAATGGAAGGGGCAAACCTTGCTGGTCATTGCCAACCTTAGCCGTGAGATCCAACCCTGGCAGCCAGGGCAAATGCGCGGCAACTGGCAGCTTGTGATGCATAACTACGAAGAAGCCTCACCACAACCCTGTGCCATGAATTTACGGCCTTTTGAGGCTGTCTGGTGGTTACAGAAGTAAATCTTCCCTAAGCCCCGATAATGCCGGTCATTCCGGGGTTTTGTCTGTCAGCATGTTGTTTTTGTTGATTTTTCAACCAGCAAATTCATTAAAAAATTTACATAACGCTGTAGCGCCCGTCATCCGTACGCTCTGCTTTTTACTTTGAGCTACATCAAAAAAAGTTAAAACATCCTTGATGCAAAGCACTATATATAGACTTTAAAATGCGTCCCAACCCAATATGTTGTATTAATCGACTATAATTGCTACTACAGCTCCCCACGAAAAAGGTGCGGCGTTGTGGATAAGCGGATGGCGATTGCGGAAAGCACCGGAAAACGAAACGAAAAAACCGGAAAACGCCTTTCCCAATTTCTGTGGATAACCTGTTCTTAAAAATATGGAGCGATCATGACACCGCATGTGATGAAACGAGACGGCTGCAAAGTGCCGTTTAAATCAGAGCGCATCAAAGAAGCGATTCTGCGTGCAGCTAAAGCAGCGGAAGTCGATGATGCCGATTATTGCGCCACTGTTGCCGCGGTTGTCAACGAGCAGATGCAGGGGCGCAACCAGGTGGATATCAACGAGATCCAGACTGCAGTCGAAAACCAGCTGATGTCGGGTCCATACAAACAACTGGCTCGTGCTTACATCGAGTACCGTCACGATCGCGCATCGCAACGTGAAAAACGCGGTCGCCTGGACGGAGATTCGTGGTCTGGTCCAGCAGACCAACGCCTCGTTGCTCAACGAAACGCCAACAAGGACAGCAAGGTGATTCCGACCCAGCGCGACCTGCTGGCGGGGATCGTCGCAAGCACTATGCCACCAGCACCTGCTGCCGCGCGACGTGGTGCAGGCACATGAGCGTGGCGATATTCACTATCACGGATCCCATTACTCGCCGTTCTTCCCGATGTTCAACTGCATGTCGATTGACCTGGAAGGGATGCTGACCGAGGGCTTAAATGGCAACGCCAGATTGACGCCGAAGTCGATCGGTACGGCAACCGCGGTAACCGCGCAGATTATTGCTCAGGTCGCCAGCCAGATCTATGGCGCACTACCATTAACCGTATCGATGAAGTGCTGGCTCCGTTCGTCACCGCCAGCTACAACAAACATCGCAAGACCGCAGAAGAGTGGAACATCCCGGACGCCGAAGGCTACGCTAACTCTCGTACCATTAAAGAGTGCTACGATGCCTTCCAGTCGCTGGAGTACGAAGTAAACACCCTGCACACCGCCAACGGTCAGACGCCGTTCGTAACCTTTGGTTTTGGTCTGGGCACCAGCTGGGAATCGCGCCTGATTCAGGAATCTATCCTGCGTACCGCATCGCAGGCCTCGGAAGAACCGTAAAACTGCGGTGTTCCCAAAACTGGTGTTTGCGATCGGCGATGGTCTGAACCATAAAAAAGGCGATCCCAACTACGACATCAAACAGCTGGCGCTGGAGTGCGCAACCAAGCGCATGTATCCGGATATCCTGAACGACGATCAGGTAGTGAAGTGACCGGTTCGTTCAAAACCCCGATGGGCTGCCGCAGCTTCCTCGGCGTGTCGGAAAATGAAAACGGCGAGCAGATCCACGATGGTCGTAACAACCTCGGCGTGATCAGCCTGAACCTGCCGCGTATTGCTCTGGAAGCAAAAGGCGATGAAGCCACCTTCTGGAAGCTGCTGGATGAACGTCTGGTGTGGCACGTAAGGCGCTGATGACCCGTATCGCTCGTCTCGAAGGCGTGAAAGCGCGCGTGGCCCCGATTCCTTATATGGAAGGTGCTTGTGGTGTGCGTCTCAATGCTTACGACGATGTCTCCGAAATCTTCAAAAACGGTCGTGCCTCTATTTCGCTGGGTTACATCGGTATTCACGAAACCATTAACGCGCTGTTCGGCGGCGAGCATGTTTACGACAACGAGCAGCTTCGCGCGAAGGTATCGCCATCGTTGAACGCTGCGTCAGGCAGTGGATAAGTGGAAAGAAGAAACGGGTTATGGTTTCAGTCTCTACAGCACGCCGAGTGAAAACCTGTGCGACCGCTTCTGCCGTCTCGACACCGCGGAGTTTGGCGTGGTGCCGGGCGTGACCGATAAAGGTTACGACACCAACAGTTTCCACCTCGATGTGGAGAAGAAGGTGAACCTGTACGACAAGATCGGTTTGAAGCGCCTTACCCGCCGCTGGCGAACGGTGGTTCATTTGCTACGGCGAATATCCTAACATTCAGCACAACCTGAAGGCGCTGGAAGATGTCTGGGATTACAGCTATCAGCATGTACCGTATTACGGATCAATACACCGATTGATGAGTGCTACGAGTGTGGCTTTACCGGTGAGTTCGAGTGCACCAGCAAGGGCTTCACTTGCCCAATGTGGCAACCACGACGCCTCCCGTGTGTCGGTGACTCGCCGCGTGTGCGGATATTTAGGTAGCCCGGATGCACGTCCATTCAACGCCGGTAAGCAGGAAGAAGTTAAGCGCCGCGTTAAACATTTGGGAAATGGGCAGATAGGTTAATCTTCACTCTGCGCTAAGCAGTTGCCGGATGCGGCGTAACGCCTGATCCGGCCTACATTTGGCAATTGCTCCAGCCTATAAGACGCGACAGCGTCGCATCAGGCATTGATTACCGGATGCAGCCTACACGCGGACTGATAAGCCAGCGAAATAACGAATTATCATCAGTACTATCCTGTCGACATCGTCACCGGCCCCGGCACTCGCTGCACCTGTTTGTCTCCGGGCGGGTTGATGAACGCCCTGGTTGCTATAACAAAAGCACATGGCGGGTAAATTCTGGTGAGCCATTTACCAAAGCAATGGAAGACAAGATCATTAAAGAATTTGATGAGACTCGTATCTAATGCTGGGCTGGACTTCCCTCTCCGGCGGTGATCCCTGCATCCGCAAAACGTGCCGGATATTCTGAAACTGGTCAAACGCCACCGCGCCCAGTGTCCGGTAAAGACATCTGGGTGTGGAGAGGCTAGAAACTCTACGAACTCAACGCTACGCAAATGCAGGTTGTTGATTTGATGAACGTGTGGTCGACGGCAAATTTGTGCAGGATTTAAAGACCCTTCCCTGATTTGGCGTGGCAGCAGCAATCAGGTGGTGCATTATTTGCGATGATAAGTTTCCTGTTACCTAGTGCAGGCAACAGGGAAACTAGGAATTAACGATACTTCTGGTGATAGGCGTTGCGGGTCGTTTTCAGTTGCTCTGCAGCAGCCTGCGCTTCTTTTAGTTTACCTTTATTTGCCAGCTTCAGCGCGTCGTTAATCTGACCGACCAGACGTCGTACCGTGGCGGAATCTTCATTTCCGGGCTGTCCGGTGATTTATCTTCGAGCTTCGGCGGCGTTGCTTTTTGCGCATCCAGCGCTGCGGCGCGTATTTTCGTTAACGCGTCTTTGACTTGCGTCGCGTTATCGGCTTTTTCGACCACTTTTAAATTGTCGTTGAGGGTTTCCATATTGTCTTCAAGTTTAGTCGGAAACGACGCCGTCCTGAATACCAACGAGGAGACTGCAAGAATAGCTAACAGGCTTTTACTAATTGCTCACTTCCTTTTTTATTTACATTTATCCTTCACACTGCCTTATCGACGGCTACGTCATTCGCCCGGGTCACGTATCTGCGAGTATGCTCCCCGGCCCTCATTCACTTTCCGTCTCGACTCGCAGTGCGTATGATTTTGTGTAATTTTTTAGTTTATAGCGTGGCAGGTCGCGCCAGTTTTTTACTGCCCGGCCATTTCATCTCCCGGTACAGCACACAACGACACCGGCAGATCACCGCGTGTTTCAATATCGTTACCCACGGTGACAATATTGCGCCACATATCTTTTAAATTACCTGCGATGGTGATTTCACTAACGGATAACTGAATTTCGCCATTCTCTACCCAGAAGCCTGCTGCACCACGGGTAATAATCACCGGCATCCGGTCACCCGCCTGGCCTATCAATTCCGTCACCACCAGCCCGTGCCCATCTCTTCGAGCATCTGCTCGAAGCTTAGACCTTGTCCGGCAATCCTGCCAGTTGTGAAGCACCGCCCGCATGTCCGGTGCTCTTCAGCCCCAGCTTTCGGCGCCAATAGCTGGTCAGCAGCCACTGAGTCAGGATGCGATCTTGAACAGCATCGTGACGCTCGGTGCGGACCTTCGCCGTCGAATTCGCGCCGATGCCAGCCCTTTCAGCAGATGCGGATGCCTTCAACGGGTGAGCCAGTCCGGCAGAGTTTGTTTACCCAGCCAATCCAGCAGGAAGGTGGATTCTACGGTAACTCCATCCACCCTGCGATCGCCCCCACCAGATGGCCAAAAAGCCCGGTTGCCACTTCATTGGCAAAAATGACCGGCGCTTTCATGGTGGAGAGTTTACGCGGTGACAGGCGCGATAAAGTACGGCGAACAAGTTTTTCTCAACCCACTCTGGCGTTTGCAGATTGCTCATTGCACGACCAATGGTGTAGGCGTAATCACGCTCCATATCGCCATTTTCTTCGGCAATTACACAGCTGGAGAGCGAATGACGCGTTGAGCAGTAACCCTGCAACATGCCGTGGCTGTTGCCAAAAACTTTGACACCGTAGTGGCTGTTAAAGCTGCCACCTTCGGTATTGGTGATGCGTTTGTCCGCCTGCAATGCCGCCTGTTCTGCGCGGGCCGCCAGTTCAATGGCTTCATCCGGGGAAACTTCCGCAGGGTGGAACAAGTCGAGATTCGGTGCGTCAAAGGCCAGCAGCTCTTTGTCTGCCACGCCGGCACAGGGATCTGGCGAGGTATAACGGGCAATATCCAGCGCCGCCTGTACGGTGCGGGCAATGGCCTGCGGGCTTAAATCGGTAGACGATGCGCTACCTTTACGGTTCTGGTGATAAACAGTGATCCCCAGCGCGCCATCACTATTGAATTCAACATTCTCCACTTCACCATAACGCGTGCTTACGCTAATGCCGGTGGTCTTGCTGACGGCAACTTCCGCACCGTCCGATTTGCCTGAGGCCAACTCCAGCGCAGTGGAAACTGCTTCTTCCAGAATCTTGCGCTGCGCTTCAACTTGAGAGATTACTTTCATTGCAAGTGCCATAATGTAGAGAGTTTCTCTGAAGTCTAACAGAGAACCGTTTTTCAGTGCGCATCTTAACTGGTAACATTAGCCTCTTTTTTTAAGGAGCCTGAGATGACTAAGCAGCCCGAAGACTGGCTCGACGACGTTCCCGGTGATGACATCGAAGACGAAGACGATGAAATTATCTGGGTCAGTAAAAGTGAAATTAAACGTGATGCCGAGGAGCTAAAACGCCTTGGCGCGGAAATTGTTGATCTGGGGAAAAACGCGCTGTATAAGATCCCGTTAGATGCGGATCTGCGCCCGGCTATTGAGCTCGCCCAGCGTATTAAGATGGAAGGTCGCCGCCGCCAGTTGCAGCTCATCGGTAAGATGCTGCGCCAGCGCGACGTAGAGCCTATTCGTCAGGCGCTGGATAAGCTGAAAAACCGTCACAACCAGCAGGTGGTGCTGTTCCATAAACTGGAAAACCTGCGCGATCGTCTGATCGATCAAGGTGATGACGCCATCGCTGAAGTATTGAATCTGTGGCCCGATGCCGATCGTCAGCAACTGCGTACACTGATCCGCAACGCGAAGAAAGAGAAAGAAGGGAATAAGCCGCCGAAATCCGCACGCCAGATTTTCCAGTATCTGCGCGAACTGGCGGAGAATGAAGGGTAATTTTCGTTGTTGATGTGAGTATGGTTTGCCGGATGCGGCGTAAACGCCTTATCCGGCAATGCTGTATCAGGGTAAGGCCGAATTACTGCGCAGCTTCCACCTTCTTCGCAGGACCATCCTGCATTTTCTGATGGATCCCACGAAAACCGCCGTTGCTCATCACCAGAATATCGTCGCCAGGCTGGCGTTTTCACCACCATATCTGCCGAGCGTATCCACATCGCCACTCCAGTGTGCAGGCTGAACGCCGGCTCTCCCACTTCCGCCACCTCCACGGAATATGCGCGGTTGCGGCAGGAAGACTTCATCGGCACGGCCTAATGAAGGTCCCCGATGGACCTTGCAAATCCCCATTTTCATGGTCTTCGGGGCGGTTCCAGCACGGCAATGATGCGCGCCGTCCACCAACTTTGCGCGCAGCACCGCCAGCATTGCCAGAATCGCCGTTGGGTGATAGGCGGGGTGCCATATACCGTGACGCCATTCGCTTCACCACGCATCCCGACGGCGACGAGCGTTAATAAACGAACCAGCGCATTAGCGGCATCTGCCGGCGCTACACCAACATCGCGAGCCGCCGCAATCGCCATCAGCCGTGGTGCTGTTGTTCGCCTACCAGCGACCATTTCGCTCGCCGCTTTTTCGCCATCCAGCAAGACTTCCCATTCGGAAGCATCGATGGTCAGCTTTTTCGCCTGCCAGTGACCCTGCTCACCCACCAGCTCCTGCTCGCTCCAGCAGCCCATCGCCATGGTCTGTTAAGGTAATGTCATTTTCCGGCCAGATCATCGGCCCTGCCCGGTACGATACGCACCAGATGGTGGAACTGTTTCTCAATGGCTTTCAGGTCGTCAAGGATATCGGCGTAATAAACTCGAGGTTGTTGAGGATCAGCGTACACGGGCAGTGATGAACAAATTTGAGGGTTTGTCGAAGAAGGCACAGTCATACTCATCCGCTTCGATAACAAAGAAGTCGCTCCGCCAGGACGCACCGAAACCTGAAGTTCCCGGCACACCGCCGATTACAAAGCCCGGTTTATAACCGCACTGTTCCAGAATCAGGTCGCCGTTCCGCGGTGGTGGTTTTGCCATGTGTACCGGCGACGGCCGGCGCCCAGCGGTCACGCTGCACGAATCGTGCAGCCACTGTGGACCTGACACTGGGATGTTTTTTTCCAGTACCGCTTCCACACACGGATTTCCACGGGTCATGGCATTGCCAATAATCACCAAAATCCGGCTGCGGATCGAGCTGGCTGGCATCGTAACCCTGAATCAGTTCAATGCCTTGCTTCTGAGTAAGGTGCTGATCGCGGATACACATTGGCGTCCGAACCCGTTACTTCATGGCTCTGGCACGCCAGCATCGCCAGACCGCCATAAACGTGCCGCCAATTCCTAAAATATGAATGCGCATACGTCACTATCCTTTTTTAATCTGCCGCTCATTTTACGCATATGTTCGGCAAGTGAGAAACGCATTTCAGGATAATCCGCAATTTGCTGGCGCGATTCACCTGAGCGCAACATTCCGTTATTTGTTAAGATTGTCCGGTAGCTTTACTTCCATAAACATTGCCGGGAAAGTCTTATGAAAACGTTAGGTGAATTTATTGTCGAAAAGCGGCACGAGATTTCTCATGCTACGGTGAGCTCACTGCTTTGCTGTCGGCAATAAACTGGGCGACAAGATTATCCATCGCGATATCAACGAGCGGCTGGTTGATATCGTGGCGTGTCGCGGTGCTGGGACGTAAGGGCGAGGTTCGGCAAAAACTCGACTTATTCGCTAATGAAAAACTGAAAGCCGCACTGAAGACACGCGATATCGTTGCGGGCATTGCCTCTGAAGAAGGTAAGTGTCGTCTTTGAAGGCTGTGAACATGCAAAATACGTGGTGCTGATGGACCCCCTGGATGGCTCGTCCAACATCGATGTTAACGTCTCTCTGGTACCATCTCTCCATCTACCGCCGCGTACGCCCGTCGGCACGCCGGTAATGGAAGAAGAGGTCCTCCAGCCTGGTAACGAACAGGTTGCGGCAGGTTACGTGGTATACGGCTCCTCTTACCATGCTGGTTTACACCACGGATGCGGTGTTCACGCCTTTATTTACAATCCTTCGCTGCGCGTTTTTCTGCCTGTGCAGGAACAGATCGCTTCCCGGAGAAAGGCAAAACCTACTCCATGACGAAGGAAACTACATTAGTTTCGGAACGGGGTGAAGAAGTCATTAAATTGTTCCGAGAAGATAAATCCACCAACCGCCCGTATCCTTCACGTTATATCGGTTCACTGGTCACGGATTTCCACCGTAACCTGCTGAAAGGCGGTATTTATTCTACCAAGCACCGCCAGCCACCCGGACGGCAAACTGCGTTTGCTTTATGAGTGCAACCCGATGGCGTTGGCGGAACAAGCGGGCGGTAAAGCGAGCGATGGCAAAGAGCGTATCTCGATATCGTCCGGAAACTCTCACCAGCGCCGTTCGTTCTTTGTCGGCAACGGGCGTATCGTGAAGATGTCGAACGCTTTATCCGTGAGTTCCCGGACGCGTAATCTCCTGCGCCTTCTCCACACGGAGAGGCGTTTATCGCTGCGCAATGTTGACTCTTGTCACTGGCAAACTGTGACGATTCTCCCACAGCACCGTTTCCCACTGTAATGCTACAAATAACAAAATACCGATGGCGATTTTCGTCCACCATGAGCTCAGCGTGCCGTCAATGTTTATGTAAGTCTGATGAGTTCCTGAATCGCCACGCCAAAGCGTCCCAATACCGTTCCGACGCACCGCTCAAAAGCGTACCGCCAATCACCACCGACGCGATGGCGTCCAGTACCACACCTACGCCCGCCAGCGCATATCCGGCCTGGGTATGGATCGAGAAGACAATACCCGCCAGCGTTGCCAGTCCGGTGGAGAACATATAAATGCGAATCGTGGTGCTGCGAGTGGAAATCCCCATCAGGTTCGCCGACGTTGCGTTGCCGCCAACGCGTATACCTGATTGCCAAGCGGGTGCGATGCGCGGGGAGAATACCGATAACCACCACCGCCAGCATCAGCAGCCCCATCGCACTAAAGCGACCGCCGGCCGGGATTTTCCATGCAGAGCTTGAGAGCGTGTCGTGAACAGGATGGTTTATCGGGATCGACTCTTCTGAGATGAGATAGCTGACACCGCGCAAAAGAACATCCCGGCCAGGGTAATGATAATTGCCGGGATCTTCGGCGTCGATGAGAAGCCCCATAAATGCGCGAAGGCACAGCCCATCACCAGCACTAGCGGAAACGCCGGCGGCGGCGATAGGCCGAAATCGCCAATCACTTTTGCCAGAAACACGCGGGTCAAGGCGATCGCCGAACCGACGGAGGGATCGATCCCGCCGGAGAGGATCACAAAGGTCATGCCAACGGCAATGATCCCAAGAAAGGCGTTATCGGTCAGAATATTGCAAATCACTCTTGTGGAAGCAAAACCGGGAAACTGGGTCAGGCAGTAAAGATAACCCAACACAAAGACGCCGATGGTGATCATCAGTGGCGTTACGCTTTATCACGGCTACGTACTCCTTTAATCAGACTGATAAAGCGTTGCGACTGGACAATCAGCACGCAAAGAACCACCACCGCTTGCAGCACGTAGTTCTCTGGCGGAGAGCCCGAAAGCAAATCCGGTGTTCATCCCCTGAATAATCAGCCCCCCCACCACCGAAAGCAGTAGGTTAAAACGCCCGCCCATGGCGATCCGCCGCCAATAACCACCGCGAGATCACGTCCAGCTCCAGCCTGACCCGGCGTTATTGGCATCGGCAGCGCGATATCCGCACCACGATAATGCCCGCGATCGCCGCACACAGCCCGCTGACACGTCGGTGAGCATGACGATGATGCACGTGCTACCCCGGCATTTTTTGCCGCCCGAATGTTGGTACCAACGGCTTCGATAAACCTCCCCAGCGCCGTTTTGCGGGTCAACAGCCAAACAGGATAAGCGTCAGCACCGCGATAATGACCGGCGTGGGCAGGGACAACAGCAATCCTCTGCCAAACCATGGAGATCCGGCGAGTTAAACGTGACTATGTTCCGGGGGGTGATCAGTTGCGCCACGCCGGCCGGCGACCGTCAGGGATCAGGGTGGCAACGAACGGCTGAATTTTGAGGAATCACTACCGGTATGCCGTCCACAATCCGCCAGGATGCCGTACCAAGGGCGCTTGACAAACGATCGGCAGGCTGAATCCCGCGACCGTCATCGCAGCCGTTGTGGCTCCGGCGATCGCCGTCACCGCCCTTACGGAGAGATGGATTCCACCGGTGGCGATCACCAGCGTCATACCAATCGCCAGTAACGCAACGGGAGCTGCACGGGTCCAGATCTCTATGGGGCTGCCGACAAACGCCCATCCTGAAGCACTACCTGCCAGAAGTGCTGGGCTAGGGCTGTAGACCAGCAGCACCAGCGATCGTGCTTCCGGCTGCGGCGTCCCCGTCGGCCAGCGAAAGCGCCTTTTTGGCGTAGTGGTGTCCGGAAGAGATCTGAGGCATCACACTGTTCTCCTTACGCCGCAATGGCGTTGGTCATCGCCGGAACAGAAAGTTCTGCAGCGGGATCTTCCGCCACCTGTTTGCAATCGCGCATGATGATCGCCCGAGGTGGGCTGCGCCCACCAGCCCTTCCAGTTCGGGGAGATCACCAGGCAGCGCCAGACCATCGGCGCATAGCGTTTCGATGGGGCGGATGATCTCGGCGTGGGCACCAACATCAATGCCACGGGTTGGCTTAGTCGATGAGCGGAAATTGCGGTAGGATCACTCACCAACGTGAAAGCAACACTTTTTGCTGATTGCCGCGGAGAGAAATTGGATCGGGTTGCTGAGTTGGAGGTTGCGAATGCCAAGCTGGCGGATAAAGCATTCGGCCGGAAATCTGTTTCTGCTCTTGCGGGAAATAGGTAGTAGCCAGCCGCGCTCGGCCTGAGAGAGCGAGGATGATCTTTTCCGCACGAGGCGGCGGCGGTGCGTGCCATGGGTTTTCCTGTCTTCCGGGCAGAATCCGATACCAGGTCTGAAGCCTGATGTGGCAATCGCAGGGTTTGCGGTTTGCCTTTAATGAAAGACGCCGTGCCGCTGTCAGCGAGTTTTGATGCCGAAAATCACTTCGGCAGTTTCGGAGCATCCGGATCCCAGCAGCCGACCAGACCGACAATCTCGCCGGGACGTCCTGTCGATATCAAACGGTGCTATGGTTAGCTTTTTTGCCGTAAATTTTGAACGCGGCAACGGGTTTGTCGCTCAACAATGTTCGCCGGCACGCTGTAGCGCGTGGGTTGTCCAGCTCGCGCCCCGGCGTCATTTTACAAGTTGAATCTGCGGTAGCTGGCGCGTTTCCCGACAGCCTACGAACTGCATGCGTGCAGCGGGTAATCCAATCGCTGAGCCTGATAGACCTGATCGAGAAAGTGAGTGGACGAAGATTCGGCTGACGCCGCGATCGGCCGAACTGGCGCGTGGGGCCAATGATCACTTCCGCTTCCTGGGTGTCGAGGCTGGCGGTGGGTTCATCGAGGATCAGCACTTTGGCGGAGGAATGGATGACCCGGCAAATGGCGACGATTTGCTGCATCGCGACTGAAAAGCGGTTAAGCGGTCAGCGCACGTCGAGGAAGAACCGTAAGATGCCATCAGTTCGGTGGCGCGCTTTTCCAGTCTCTTTACGGCGTAAAGGCCAAAACTTTAAACGCCGACCTATGAATCAGTTTATCAGCAACCGACATATTGGGTAGCAGGTTGACTTCCTGATCAGCGCGGTGCCGATACCGAGTTGTTGTGCATGGGCGGTATTTTGGGTGAGATAGCCTGGCCTTCCAGCCAGATGGTGCGCGATCGGCGTGAGTATACACCGGTTAATGCTTTGACACGTCGATTTTCCCGCCCCGTTTTCACCAAGCAGCGCCATGATTTCGCCACGGCGCAGGCTGAAATCAACGTTGTCTAACGCTTTAACGCCGGGAAAAAGGTACTTAATCCTCGCTGGGAGTGTCGCGGTGTTGGTGGGTCGTCATGGTTTCCCCCGGTGTAAAGCGTGCTCCCAGTAGGCATGATAAGACGCGGTAAGCGTCGCGTCGGGCTTCGGTGCACCATCGCCGGATTGGGCGCAAGCGCCTTATCCGGCCTTTCAATCGGCATGGGGCATTGTATTCCTCAATACCCCATATTTTTCTTCTTCTCTAACTCTTCTTTTGCTATAGGCAGGTAAAGGGTGGATATTGGTCAGCATTCTCTTTTGATGATGGTGTTTGGGCGCATAAAAGGCGTCACCGCCATGTGGGACGTGAATTCTGGCTGGCTTTCGTGGCAATGTAACTGGCTGATCTGGTTTTCACCTTTTTGGATTGAACATCTTTACCAGTTTCAGGCCCGCTTCTTTAATTGCCTAATTACCACCAATCGCCATGTCGTCGTTATGGGCGTAAACCATGCAGATGTTTTTGCCGTTGTTTTCCGCTTTGATAAAGCTCTCCATGACTTCTTTGCCTTTACTGCGGGTGAAGTCACCTGACTGCGAGCGGATCAGTCCGATATTGGCGCATTCTTAATGGCTTCGGCAAAGCCTTTCTTACAGTGAGAATGGCGACGCTGGCCCCGACGGTCCCTGCAGCTCCACCACGTTCCATGTTTTACCATTTGCGTCTTTTGCCACCCAGTCACCAATCAACTTACCTTCGAGGATTCTATCAGGCAGTAACGGTGGTCATGTCCAGAGATTTGTCTTTCAGGTCGATGGAACAGTCAAGCAGAAGACCGGGAATTGGGCATACTACGCCTGCTTTTAATACCTCCTACCAACCTCTCGCGACCACCGGAGCTTCAATGATCGCATCCACCCCTTGTGCAACGAAGGAACGTACCGCTTTAATCTGGTTTTCCTGCTTTTGCTGACCATCGGCAATTTCCAGACGTGATCAGGCGACTCGGCCTCACTTTTCGCCACATACGTTTTCTGCAGCGCGCCAGCCGGATTCCAATCCGACCTGCGAAAATCCTACGGTTAATGGAGCGGCCAACGCCATAGACGACATGGCTGCGAGACTGCACAGACTACAGTAGAGCATTTCCACATAGGGTTGTCCTCGTCGGGGTAATTCTTCTGGTGAAGAGATATTAGCAAAAAACTATGACAATTGGTTATCTAACGGATTGCGTTACATCACACTTCAAAGAAGTAAATAAAACGTTAATCACAAGTTTGTAATCGCTTTCATCTCACTATGAAAAATGCGGCTACGGTTATGGATTTTCCTGCTCTGTATACCGTCTTAAAAATTCGCGAAGAAGGAAAATGAAGACGAGAAGCGAGCGAAGACATTCGGCGCGAGTTGGCTATAATACTAGGCACTTGTTTGCCACATATTTTTAAAGGAAACAGACATGAGCTTGCTCAACGTCCCTGCGGGTAAAGATTACCGGAAGACATCTACGTGGTTATTGAGATCCCGGCTAACGCAGAATCCAATCAATGCAAATGGACAGAAGAGAGCGGCGCACTGTTCGTTGACCGCTTCATGTCTTTCCACGCGATGTTCTATCCGTGCAACTACGGTTACATCAACAGCGCCTGTCTCTGGACGGTGACCCGGTTGACGTACTGGTCCCGACTGCCGTTACCGCTGCAGCCGGGTTCTGTAATCCATTCATCCGGTTGGCGTTCTGAAAATGACCGACGAAGCCGGTGAAGATGCGAAACTGATTTCTGTATCCGCACACCAAGCTGAGCAAAGAATACAATCACATTAAAGACGTTAACGATCTGCCAGAGCTGCTGAAAGCGCAGATCGCTCACTTCTTCGAGCATTACAAAGACCTCGAAAAAGGCAAGTCAGTGAAAGTTGAAGGTTGCGGGAAAACCGCAGAAGCCGCTAAAGCTCAAAATCGTACCTCCTTCGAGCGCGCAAAGAATTCAATACGTCTTTATAGCGCAATAACCCTGAACACCGGGCTTCGGTTAGTAAGGGTTTTTTTATGCCCGCGATAAATAAACACTTATTCCACCATCATTATTCTCAGCGGTTGCAAGGCTTGAACGGTAAGAACAAGCAAACCCGACCACCATTTTGCTGTTCATAGCCACTTGCTGGAAGTTAGCCGACCTCACTCATACTCACCGTTCAAAGCGTGCCCCCGTTTTACCCCTGCGCATTTGTCAATGCCAGCAGTTTTTTATGCGTTTAATGATATGGAAAACGAGCTGGGGAGAAAAGCGAAAGGTGGGATCTTTACCAAAACAGAATGCCGAGTCGTCTCACAAAACAACGCCACCCGAAGGTGGCGTGCTTTCCCTATTACTTATCCCTGTCTAACCGTCGCCGGCTTTTCGATTAGCTTTAATCCATCGACGGGTCGATTGATAAACGTACATCCATGCACTCCCGTACGGCGTCTCGAATCAACTGGCGCGCGTCTTCACCACCCCTGGTGCGCGAGGCATAAGTTCGGCCAGCGTGGCGTTGTCAATACGATAAACTTCACCGTGTACTGTTCCGTTCCCGGAACTGCGCCTGGATAGTGGCCCAAGGCTATACAACTGGTAGTTATGGATTCTGAAATCGCCCAGTAACGGGCATTGGTCATCCAGTGACTGTTGCCTTGTTTGTGGCGTAAACTGCCGTAGACAAATATTCGCATTGCTAAAACTCGAACTGATAGAGCAAATCCGGTGCACGTCTCTACACCAGACACGGCTTCCAGATATAGCTTAGGCATCAGGCGATTCCGTAACGTGAGTGTTGCTATCAAGTCGAATATACCACGCCGTATTTCACTTGCAAGCATGGCAATACATAGCCGCTGACCACCACCTGGGAGGAGTCGCCTACTCCTGGGTGTAGAGCGCTAAATTGCTTACGCCAAACGTCTCGCCGATTTTACCCACAATCAGCAGCTTTTCCGCAACCCCCAGACCAATGGCACGTCGAGGTCATTGCCGCACTGTCGCTCTGATCGCTGTCCAGCCCTTGTCCACGTAGCAAATAAGACAATGCAGCTTGTTGCAGCATCGCCAGGTCAGAGAAATCTTTCCGCTTTCGGTTCATCCGCCGGACCAGTGACGCGAACTCCGGCGATTACATCGTCTTCTGTAGCATCCGGGTTACGGATCGCTTCAATATTAAGATACGGTTAATCCGGCGGAGCCAGAGAACAAGTAACTCGCCCTTACGCGCAATCAGATGCTGACCATAGGCATGGAAGCGCCCTCAGGGGATGTTAATCTACCGTTGGGGCCAGCCCTTGTTTGTCCTGTACGACGTTAGAATCGCCGTCGCCGCACTTTCAGGCCAAAGGCGTGGATGTGGACATTTTTGCCGACATTGGACGATCCAGTTCCTGTTAATCGGAATCGACGCCGTTTTCGGCTCTTCCGGTTGCAGGTTATGGTTAAGCGTTTCGCCAGCGATTGGCTGGAGACGCCTACTGCGCTTTCCGGCGGAATCGTGCACCACGATGCGCGCCCACGGGACATCCACGCCGCGACCATCGAGGGTAAACAGGTTTGGTGTAGCCTCGAATACGACGTCTGGCGATACATCCATTCGTACCATCGGCGGCGCCGGTAATCCGCACTTTACTGCCTTTCGCCGTTACTCGTTACCACCATTTTTCAATTTGGCTCCAGTCGGCGTCACCGTTCAGGTAGATTTCACCCTGCTGGGTCCGTACTGTACCCGGCAAGCGTCAGCGCATACCGTTAAAGTTGACCGCAAGCTGGCTCGGCTGCATATCAAAACGGCATAAAGTTGCCGTCGATATCCACACCCGTAACCTGAAGCTGACCAAACGACTGCGGGCTTTGCACATCACCACCCAGACGCAAGCTGGCACTCACCATCCCCGCTGCTTTTCCCCACGAGTAAAGATGGGTTTATCAGCGCAAGGTTGAAGTTACGGATATTGACGTTGCCACCAAGATTCTTAGGCGGCCTTGCGGATCGGTCACCAGCACCTGTCCATAACAAACTGGCCGTTATTGGTCAGGCGGATGGTCCAGCCCAATTCGGCACAGGTTGTTACGCAATTCCGCCGTCAGATTCAGTGTCTGAAACGCCACCGGCAGCGCCGCATCATTAACAGTTTTGTTACCTGCACGTTACGCCCCGAAAGGGTGATACTGCCCTGCGGCAGCCCCTCTTTCGTGGTGTCCAGGGCAACGTCCGCTTTACCCGTGAAGATACCGCTGGCCTGAGTGGTTTCTGGCATAAACGGTTTCAGCATCGGCAGGTCGGAAGCGGTTAAGCCTCGCCACCGCACGCCCTTGGGCCCTGCATGATAGTTTGCGGCACGCACAGTTCCGCGTTGGGTTAAGCCAGCAGTGTGGCCCGATGCTGATTTTTTGCTCCTTATTGCGGTAATCCAGCGCAATATCGCAGGTCAGCGACCACGGCCGACCGGCGTCTGGAAGCGGGTATCCCGTTCCCTTCCAGCGTTCTTCTTTGCAATAAAAATTTCCTGCCAGATTAAGCTGCCCGGAGACGGCTCGCCCTGAATCCGCGAGACTGTAGCTCGTGCTGCTTTTCGCTGCCTTTGGCATTCAGGGTGACGAGGTAATCTGACATCCGGCTGCGAGAAATTTGCTCAACGCGTACGTCGAGTTTCCCGGCGATCTGATCGGTGGATTTAATGGCGCCTGCGCGAACCTGCGCCACGGAAAGTTCCTGCCAGCGCAGGCCGCGCGCGGTGATCTGTACAGTCGTTGTGGCGCTTCCACCGTGCCGCGTACTTTCACCAGCCTTTCGCTGTACCGCCAAGCCCCGGCAGCGCGTTATCCAGGCCCCGGCGCGTTGATGGTGGCATCAGGTAGAATCTTTTACCCCCACTAGCCTTTCACTTTCGGCACTGTTTCACCCGACTCCAGATGAAGCCCGGGATCATCCACTGCATATAACTGTTGCCTTTGGCGTGCCGTCAACGTTCACTTTCTTCTGTTTGACGTTACCGGTCAGCTTCAGTTCTGGCGCCTCCATCTGCAGGTGCCGCCGTACAGGCTCCCGGGGGTTTTAATCAAGCCATTGAGTTTAGACGGCCGCTCCACGGGACTGCTTGGCGGTGTTAATGTCCATAAGCGTTGGCTTCGCCGCGCCAACTGGTGGCCTGCTGCCAGTCGAGCAACGCCTTGAGTTCAGTTTTTCCCTTCCAGCGCCGCGACGGTGAGTTTGTCGAGATTGACCTGCTGTTCATTACCTTTGGCATCAAGGGTAATGGTGGCTGGCGGTTTGTCCTCTGCCCTTCACTCGCATGCGCGTCGCGAGCGTGTAATGGGTCATTTTGCCGGTAAGTTTCGGTTCGAATCATCCGCCTGATACTGCTTCTCACCGTGAACGGCCAGTAAAGCTGTTTGCTGTTCACTTCCACGTTGAGCGGCAATCCGGCTTCCGCCAGTCGCGTCTGGGCGCGTAAAATCCATATCCACCGGACCGGAAAGGTACAACGCCAATCTCCAGCTGTTCGCGCAGCGCGCCGCCCGCTTTTAGCTTCACTTTTTCACCTTTCAACGGCTCCACGTTCAGTGTGCTGTTGAGGGTGATATCCACCGGCCAGTTGTCTGACAGCTGCGCCGTGCGCTGGCGTTGACAATCCCACGGGTTCGAGATCGGTATCCAGGGCGTCCAGGTTCCCATCTGCCGTCGAATGCTGCTCACTTTCAGCGGCATGGTGCGCGCCGGTCATGTCCGTGTCGCCCGTCACGCGTAACTGCTCCGCCTTTAAACTCTTCAATGTTCAGGTTAAGCGGCAAATGCAAGTCGGTGATTTTCCGGCAATACCGGGCGAGAAAGAAATCTTTCAGCGTTTGGCCGAGCAGCTTTTCATCCGGGCTGCGGATTTTCAATTTTCGGTTCGACCACTTCTTCCTGCGCCACTTCCACCAGCTTTCGGCAGAGCAATCAGCAGGCCTTTCAGCGACGTCGGTTTCAGGGTCAGGGTTTTCTCCTGCCAGTTCAGGCCGGAGGTGAAGTAGGCTTCACCGATACGTGGTGTCATCAATCTTGATGTTGACGTTATCCAGCGCCACCCGTGTCAGGGTGATGGGATACGGCGTGGAGATCCAGCGGACCGCTATCTTCCTCTTCTTCAACCTGTTGAGAAGGAGGCATTTTTTTCTGTCAATGTTGACCTGAATGTCTTTCAGCGCCAGGTCATTAATACAAACGCTACTGTTCCTGGCGCTGAACCCCGACCCGCCAGATGCAGATTGCCCGCTTTTACCACCACGCCGCGCTGCTCATAACGAACGTCAAGCAAGGTGAAATGGCGCCAGCCGCCGGTGACCTTGCCGATGTCCATACGCGTACCCGGCGATCCGCCGCTTTAAATACCAGATGCAGGCCACTGGTGGGGTGCCACGAGAAACGCCACCAATCCCAGCAACAGTAAGATAACGATAACCACGCCGAGGCTGATTTTTTTCCATAAACTCATAATTCTGGCCCCAGACCGATGTAAAACTGTAACCCGTGTTCGTCTTTATCCGCGACCGGTACGGCAAAATCGAGTTTGATTGGCCCGACCGGCGATTCCCAGCGTACGCCGACCCCGGTACCGGTTTTAAAGTCGCTGCGGCGAATATCGCTTACCGCTTCGCCACTATCGACAAACACCGCGCCCCACCATTTTCCGGTCACGTTGTACTGGTATTCCAGCGATCCGGTTATCAACTTCGAGGCCCCTTTCAGGTCACCGTTGGCGTATTTCGGGGCGATAGATTTGTATTTGTAGCCGCGAATACTGCGATCGCCCCCGACGAAGAAACGCAGATCCGGCGGTACTTTGTCGAAATCACCGGTTTCAATCCAGCCCAGCGTGCCGCGTGTCACAAAGCGATGGCGATCGTACAGTGTGCGGATCCAGACGTGCTGCGCCTGGAAAACGGAGAAATCGACATCTGAACCCCAGGCCGTGTTGGAGTAGTCGATAGAGTAGCGTTGCGAGTCTCCCCAGGTTGGCATCAGGCCACCACGAGAACGCGTGCGGCTAATCATCACCCCAGGATAAAACAGCATCGTGGTGTTGGTAATTTCACCCTGGGTAAAGTGGTCGAGGCTCCAGCGCAGGTTAATGGCACGCTGCCAGCCGCTGGAGAGATCCCAGTAGCGAGAAGCCACCAGCGTAGTGGAGTCAGATTCGGTATCGTTCAGGTCAGTGCGCTTAAAACCGCCCTGCACCAAATAATATTGTTCCAGTGGATTCTTCAGCAGCGGCATTTTATAGCTGAAGTCGAGGGTCTGTTCCGGCGCGGAAATACTGGTACTGGTGGTCAAACTGTGACCGTATGAGTTCATCCACGGCTTTTTCCACGTCGCTTTCACGCGCGGTCCCACGTCCGTAGAGTAACCGACCCCGGTTTCGATGGTGTTTTCTGTTCGCGGCGAAACCACGCCCGTCAATGGTAATACTTTCGTTTCGCGCGCTTTATCAAATTGTGGAGCCACCACCACCGAGTTAAACCAGCCGGTAGCAGAAAGTCGGCGGTTCAGTTCCGCCAGATCTTTCGATTCATACTCATCGCCCTCTTTAAACGGCACCAGATTTTGCAGGTATTCATCGCGGATTTGTGATCCTTCAAAGGTCACATGCCCAAAGCGGTAACGTTCGCCACTGTTATAATCAATATCCCAGAAGGCTTTATGCAGGCCGAGCGCAATGCCCAGCTGCGCTTTGGTAAATTCGCTATCGAAATAACCTTTACGCAACGCAATACTGGTTAAGGACTTTTTGAAATTTTCATAATCGCCCTGGTTCAGTACCGTACCAATAGCCGGGCGAGTATCGAGCAATTTCAAATAGTCTTTATCGGTCCGCGCGCCGCCGCGCAATACCACATCGGTGCCGCCAATTAACACCGGCACACCTGGCGTGACTTTGGCGATCAATACCTGCCGCCCTTTCTTTGGCGGTGGACGGAGATCAAATTCAATGGTCGGCTGGTAATAACCCAGCGCTTTCAGACCTTCACGGATGGCATCATCGACGCGTGCGCGAAAGCGACGGTCTGGCGTCACTTCATCACTTTCAATCGTAGAAAGCTGCGCACGAACGTTCTTTTCCAGCTGTCCCGATAACCCCTCGACCTGTAGACGGACGTTCGCGGCGACGGCAGATCCGCTTAAGCAGAGTAAGCTTACACAGCATAACTGTCGGATATAGCGCACATTTTCTCCTGAATATCCTTTTTTCCTGCCCCTGGAACGCCGTTAAACGGCTTAACAAAAATCCAGTAATATGGATTAAAAAGCAGACTAAACCCCAAATATTTCTTATGTTTTACTTTAGACCTATTCACGGTGGTTATTGTGTGCAAATACGCCTCTTGTTACAACCTTAACCCCAATGACCGATTTTCGGGAGAGCGACACCATGAGTTTATTTGATAAAAAGCATCTGGTTTCCCCCGCCGATGCCCTGCCTGGACGTAACACCCCGATGCCCGTAGCCACGCTGCATGCGGTCAACGGTCACTCAATGACCAATGTACCTGACGGAATGGAGATTGCCATTTTTGCGATGGGTTGTTTCTGGGGTGTGGAGCGTCTGTTCTGGCAGTTACCCGGCGTTTACAGCACCGCCGCAGGCTATACCGGCGGCTATACGCCAAATCCGACTTATCGGGAAGTGTGCTCCGGTGATACGGGTCATGCCGAAGCGGTACGCATTGTTTACGATCCTTCCGTCATCAGCTATGAGCAGTTGCTACAGGTATTTTGGGAGAATCACGATCCCGCCCAGGGAATGCGTCAGGGCAATGACCACGGCACGCAGTATCGTTCAGCGATTTATCCGCTGACCCCAGAACAGGATGCCGCAGCTCGCGCCAGTCTGGAACGTTTTCAGGCGGCGATGCTTGCCGCCGATGACGATCGTCACATCACCACGGAAATCGCTAACGCCACACCGTTTTATTATGCCGAAGATGACCACCAGCAATATCTGCATAAAAACCCATATGGTTATTGTGGAATTGGCGGAATTGGCGTCTGTCTGCCGCCGGAAGCATAGCGTTACGGGTACAAATGTAGTTTGTTGATAAAGTGCTCTTTGTCTATGCCTGATGCGGCTTAAACGACTTACCAGGCCTACAAAATCGCCCAAATTCAATATATTGCAAGGACTGCGTAGGCCTGATCGGCATAGCGCATCAGGCAGTATTGCATTTATCAGCAGTCTGAATTTTAACCCTCTGGCGACTTTACAGTACCTTACGCTATACTAGCCACTGAAAATGCCGGTTCACTTTCTTCGAATCGGCTTTCAATGTGTATTTCACACAAATTAATCAACTTTCCCTTCCGAGGGTCTGGCCTGAAAGGTCGGATAAGATATGTTAAACAGTATTTTAGTCATACTCTGCTTGATCGCTGTAAGTGCGTTCTTCTCGATGTCCGAGATCTCGCTTGCCGCCTCACGCAAAATCAAACTTAAACTGCTGGCTGATGAAGGCAATATAAATGCCCAACGCGTTCTGAATATGCAGGAAAATCCCGGCATGTTCTTTACCGTGGTCCAAATCGGTCTGAACGCAGTGGCGATTCTCGGCGGTATCGTCGGTGATGCGGCATTTTCTCCAGCTTTTCACAGCCTGTTCTCCCGCTATATGTCGGCAGAGCTCTCTGAGCAACTGAGCTTTATTCTCTCTTTCTCGTTAGTGACTGGCATGTTTATCCTGTTTGCGGATTTAACCCCGAAACGCATCGGTATGATTGCGCCAGAAGCGGTGGCTTTGCGTATCATCAACCCGATGCGCTTCTGCCTGTACGTTTGCACCCCGCTGGTGTGGTTCTTCAACGGCCTGGCGAACATGATCTTCCGTATTTTCAAACTGCCAATGGTACGTAAAGATGACATCACTTCTGATGACATCTACGCGGTAGTGGAAGCCGGTGCGCTGGCGGGCGTGTTACGTAAACAGGAACACGAGCTGATTGAAAACGTCTTTGAGCTGGAATCCCGTACCGTTCCGTCTTCAATGACACCGCGTGAAAACGTGATTTGGTTTGATCTCCACGAAGATGAGCAAAGCCTGAAGAATAAGGTGGCGGAACATCCGCACTCTAAGTTCCTCGTCTGTAATGAAGATATTGACCACATCATCGGTTATGTCGATTCTAAAGACCTGCTGAACCGCGTGCTGGCTAACCAAAGCCTGGCACTGAACAGCGGCGTACAAATTCGCAACACGCTGATTGTGCCGGATACGTTAACCCTTTCAGAGGCGTTGGAAAGTTTTAAAACCGCAGGTGAAGACTTCGCGGTGATCATGAACGAGTACGCGCTGGTGGTGGGGATCATCACCCTCAACGACGTGATGACCACGCTGATGGGCGATCTGGTCGGTCAGGGGCTGGAAGAGCAGATTGTCGCCCGTGATGAGAACTCATGGCTGATTGACGGCGGCACCCCAATTGACGACGTCATGCGCGTGCTGGATATTGACGAGTTCCCGCAGTCGGGCAACTACGAAACCATCGGCGGCTTTATGATGTTTATGCTGCGTAAGATCCCGAAACGCACCGATTCGGTGAAATTCGCCGGCTACAAATTTGAAGTGGTGGATATCGATAACTACCGCATCGACCAGCTGCTGGTGACCCGGATCGACAGCAAGGCCACCGCCCTTTCGCCAAAACTGCCTGACGCTAAAGATAAAGAAGAAAGCGTCGCGTAACCCCCAGAAACATCAACGGCTCCTGAATCAGGAGCCGTCTTATTACTGCATAGCACTTTGGTTAAGCCATCTCTGTTTGCAGACGCATAACCTGACGGTTAACTTCGGACATCACTGACAAATGCAGCTTATCCTTCACTTTTGGGATAAGAATCTTACCCTTATCAAATTCAAAAGCGCCAATGTCCTTGATGTATAACCGTCCACGGAACAGGATCTTTACGTACTTCGCCACCTGAAGTGGGTTGTACCGTTGGAAAATTTTCATTGTTATCTCCTGCTGAGTATTACGCCTGTGCGGTGCCACAATCGGCCCAACTATTATGAGGCGCAAATTTTAATGCTTAGTGACTATAGACTATCCGGGCAATGTTTCCACCGCGTATAACTTTTTTTACCTAAAGGTTACAATTATTCAGAATTATCTTTTTACCGAAGCGCGGTCTTCAGTATAAGCATTCATTTTTCATATGATTTGTGCGCTTGACCGCAAACTGGCATCACACTTGCGGGAAATTCGATAAATAGCACATATGATTAAAACTCAGACCCAAGTGGTCGGATCACCTGCATATCATAAGAAGGAAACACCATGACCCTACGCAAGATTCTGGCACTCACCTGCCTGCTGTTGCCGATGATGGCTTCCGCACATCAGTTCGAAATCGGTCAGCGAGTGCCGCCGATTGGCATTACCGATCGGGGCGAGTTGGTGCTTGATAAAGATCAGTTTAGCTACAAAACCTGGAACAGCGCGCAGTTAGTGGGAAAAGTGCGAGTACTGCAACATATTGCTGGTCGCACCTCTGCAAAAGAGAAAAACGCGACGCTGATTGAAGCGATTAAATCAGCGAAGTTACCGCACGATCGTTACCAGACCACCACCATTGTTAACACCGACGACGCGATTCCGGGTTCCGGCATGTTTGTGCGCAGCAGTCTGGAGAGTAATAAAAAGCTTTATCCCTGGTCGCAGTTTATTGTCGATAGCAATGGCGTCGCGCGCGGTGCCTGGCAGCTGGATGAAGAAAGTTCCGCTGTAGTGGTGCTGGATAAAGACGGTCGCGTGCAATGGGCCAAAGACGGGGCGCTCACACCGGAAGAGGTGCAGCAAGTGATGGACCTGCTGCAAAAGTTGCTCAAATAATGGCAATAACATAAATTCTGGAAAAATAATTTTCCCCTATCGTTATCTATGGGATAGGGGAATTAAGTCTCTGAGTTCTTACACCGAACTAATACTGGTAACGCTAGTTGCTCTTTTTTAAACGCCTCAATGGTCGATTTATATTTCTCGCAAATCTTTTCTTTGGTAATATTACTATCTGCGGCCAGATTCGCACTTACTATCGCATCCACTTGTTCGGCTAATTCGACTTGTTGGCAACCTGCATTAACCAGAAAATTATAAATAAGAGAGTAATCTTCATCCTCCAAAACAACAGAGGAACCATTACGAAAACGTTCATCCCCTCCATAGATTTTAAGCGCAAAGCCCAAAGATTCTATGACTATGGCAAAATTATCATCAATTATTTTTTCGTAAATATACCATCCATCGCATTCTTTAATTCCACCGCCTGGTATTTGGAGTTCAAATTTACCCCGTTTTAATTTGCTTACTACATCCTCCAATAAGGCATAACCGAAAGATACGTCACCAAACGCCTGGCGAATATAACCTTTAATCCTTTTTGGTATGTCAGACTGTTTTTTCTGCAAAATATCACAGGCATACAATCTTCTGTTTTGTTCTAACGGAAACTCGCGGTTTTTGAAATCCATGAATGAGTTATACTCATTTATTGTTATGGGAATTTCTTCGTATTCAAACCCACTGCCTCGCAATGTTATTGTATATTCAGCACCGTTATCTTTAAGGCTGAAACTGATAAGAAAATTATCCATGGCATTAACAGTTTCATTTTTTGATGAAAGCACTTGATAACT
Organism: Shigella flexneri; assembly: GCA_048288465.1. Taxonomy (GTDB): domain Bacteria; phylum Pseudomonadota; class Gammaproteobacteria; order Enterobacterales; family Enterobacteriaceae; genus Enterobacter; species Enterobacter flexneri_B. Next base: position 4,334,247 of record CP182556.1, read on the forward strand.
ATTTTTATCAATCTGTGTTGCGCAACGAAAGGACTCCCGCAAAGTTAACAGACTATCATAATTCGAAACCCAATCTTTTTTCTTAAATGCATGCTGAATATTATTAAAAAAATCGTTTGAATGTGTTTTTGTATGCGATGACTTTACAAATAACTCCACCGCACCAATAAAATTATTGTGTCTGATCCTGGGTAACATATGGCTACCTTATTTTATTTGGTTATTTTATGTCGCCATTAAATATCTCATTATAGAAGTAAACTATCAAAAAACGCTCATTATTAAAATGTAACTTACTAGCAATTGAATTTTTGCACTTTAAATACAATCTCTTTTTATTTATAACTTTTTAGGTTGGGATAAATCAGGATGGCAGAATCAGGAAATACACTGTTTCTGCCATCTGAATTTAGTAAATGGACACTCTGAACCCCGGATTCAGGAACGACTCGCGCGGAGTGTAATCCAGCGGTTTACCCTGCCAGTCGTGAACGTGCGCTCCGGCAGCTGCAGCCACAGCATGTCCGGCGGCGGTGTCCCAAATATTCGTTGGTCCGAAGCGCGGGTACAGCTGCGCCTGTCCTTCCGCCACCAGGCAGAATTTCAGCGAAGAGCCGATGGACGTGGTCTGATGTTCGCCAAGCTGTTGCAGATACTCTTTCAGCTCCGCATCTGCATGGGAACGGCTGATAACCACCAGCGGCGGGCGCGCATCGCGGACCTGAATCAGCTTGCGCACACCGCACTCTTCTTTCCAGGCCTTGCCTTCTGCCGCGCTGTACATTACGTTCATTACCGGCGCATACACCACACCTAAAATCGGTTTGCCATGGTCAATGAGCGCAATGTTAACGGTGAATTCGCCATTACGTTTAATAAACTCTTTAGTACCATCCAGCGGGTCTACCAGCCAGTAACGCTGCCAGTGCTGACGGACTTCCCAACCGGGAGGATCTTCTTCAGAAAGGACCGGAATATCCGGTGCCAGCGTACGTAAACCGTCCATGATAACGGTGTGAGCGGCAATATCCGCTGCCGTTACCGGAGAATTGTCCGCTTTGCTGACGACGTCCATCGGTTTCGTCCCGTCGTAGACCTGCATAATGGCATCGCCTGCATTCCGTGCAAGCTGGCATACTTGATCTAACATTTCTCCACCTCGTCTCTGTGAGCGGTGTTAACTTATTGTTTTACTTATACCCTATCGTTAATGAATGCGCCAACTGTGATAGTGTCATCATTTTCAAAGCGTAAAATTGTGGCATTCTTCACTGTTCTATAAGTAAGGCGTTTATTCTCCCTTTTCTTTCGTATTCCCGATGATAAAAGGATGTCCCTGATGATTAAGTTTAGCGCAACGCTCCTGGCCACGCTGATTGCCGCCAGTGTGAATGCAGCGACGGTCGATCTGCGTATCATGGAAACCACTGATCTGCATAGCAACATGATGGATTTCGATTATTACAAAGACACCGCCACGGAAAAATTCGGACTGGTACGTACGGCAAGCCTGATTAACGATGCCCGCAATGAAGTGAAAAACAGCGTACTGGTCGATAACGGCGATTTGATTCAGGGGAGTCCGCTGGCCGATTACATGTCGGCGAAAGGATTAAAAGCAGGTGATGTTCATCCGGTTTATAAGGCGCTGAATACGCTGGATTATACGGTCGGTACACTCGGCAATCATGAATTTAACTACGGTCTGGATTACCTGAAAAATGCGCTGGCGGGAGCGAAATTCCCTTATGTAAATGCCAACGTCATTGACGCCAGAACCAAACAGCCAATGTTTACACCGTATTTAATTAAAGATACCGAAGTGGTCGATAAAGACGGAAAAAAACAGACGCTGAAGATTGGCTATATTGGCGTCGTGCCGCCGCAAATCATGGGCTGGGATAAAGCTAATTTATCCGGAAAAGTGACGGTGAATGATATTACCGAAACCGTGCGCAAATACGTGCCTGAAATGCGCGAGAAAGGTGCCGATGTCATTGTCGTTCTGGCGCATTCCGGGCTGTCTGCCGATCCGTATAAAGTAATGGCGGAAAACTCAGTTTATTACCTCAGTGAAATTCCGGGCGTTAACGCCATTATGTTTGGCCATGCTCACGCCGTTTTCCCGGGTAAAGATTTTGCTGATATCGAAGGGGCTGATATCACCAAAGGCACGCTGAATGGTGTTCCGGCGGTAATGCCGGGCATGTGGGGCGATCATCTTGGGGTGGTCGACTTACAACTCAGTAATGACAGCGGTAAATGGCAGGTGACGCAGGCGAAAGCGGAAGCACGGCCGATTTACGACATCGCCAATAAAAAATCCCTCGCGGCGGAAGACAGCAAGCTGGTAGAAACACTCAAAGCCGATCACGATGCCACACGCCAGTTCGTCAGCAAGCCAATCGGTAAATCTGCCGACAATATGTATAGCTATCTGGCGCTGGTGCAGGACGATCCGACCGTGCAAGTCGTGAACAACGCGCAAAAAGCGTATGTCGAACATTACATTCAGGGCGATCCGGATCTGGCAAAACTGCCGGTGCTTTCAGCTGCCGCACCGTTTAAAGTTGGTGGTCGCAAAAATGACCCGGCAAGCTATGTGGAGGTGGAAAAAGGCCAGTTGACCTTCCGTAATGCCGCCGATCTTTATCTCTACCCCAATACGCTGATTGTAGTGAAAGCCAGCGGTAAAGAGGTGAAAGAGTGGCTGGAGTGCTCCGCCGGACAGTTTAACCAGATTGCTCCTAACAGCACGAAACCACAGTCACTCATCAACTGGGATGGTTTCCGCACTTATAACTTTGATGTTATTGATGGTGTGAATTATCAGATTGATGTTACCCAACCCGCCCGCTATGACGGCGAGTGCCAGATGATTAATGCCAATGCAGAGCGGATTAAGAACCTGACCTTTAATGGCAAGCCGATTGATCCGAACGCTATGTTCCTGGTTGCCACCAATAACTATCGCGCTTACGGCGGCAAATTTGCCGGTACGGGCGACAGCCATATCGCTTTTGCTTCACCGGATGAGAACCGCTCGGTGCTGGCAGCGTGGATTGCTGATGAGTCGAAACGTGCGGGGGAAATTCATCCGGCGGCAGATAACAACTGGCGTTTAGCACCGATAGCTGCCGATAAGAAACTGGATATCCGTTTCGAAACTTCCCCGTCAGATAAAGCCGCAGCGTTTATTAAAGAGAAAGGGCAGTATCCGATGAATAAAGTCGCGACCGATGATATCGGGTTTGCGATTTATCAGGTGGATTTGAGTAAGTAAAACACTTCTTTTTCGGCCTATAAATCAACCGCATCCGGCATTTATTGGCGGATGCGATGCTGCCGTATCTTATCCACCCTACAAGCCATGAACCGTAGACCGGATAAGCGCAGCGCATCCGGCAGTTATGCCGCACGTTCATCCCGCACCGCCAACACCTCGGGCAAATTCAACTCAATCCAGTCCGCCAGTGCAGCAACCTTTTCGCTCACCTGCTCGCCCAGCGGCGTGAGGCTATATTCCACATGCGGCGGCACCACCGGATACGCGATACGGTTAAGAAAACCATCCTGTTCTAACGCCTGTAACGACTGCGCAAGCATCTTTTCACTCACCCCACCGATTTTGCGCCGCAGGTCGCTAAAGCGATGAGTACCTTCGCGTAGCGCCACCAGAATCAACACCCCCCAACGGCTGGTGACGTGTTTCAACACCTCGCGCGACGGGCACTGTTCCGCAAAGAGATTACCCTCTTTCAGTTGTTGTGACAGGCTAACCTGACTCATTTCATACTTACCTTTTTGCACGTACTTACTAAAAGTAAGTTTAGGTGTTAGCGTATTTAAACACAAGACAAAACGATGGAGACTTCCCATGATCGCTATTACTGGTGCCACTGGCCAACTTGGTCACTATATTATTGAATCCTTGATGAAAACGGTTCCTGCCAGCCAAATAGTGGCTATCGTTCGTAATCCGGCAAAAGCCCAGGCCCTGGCAGCACAAGGCATTACCGTGCGTCAGGCTGACTACAGCGATGAAGCCGCACTGACATCTGCACTTCAGGGAGTGGAAAAACTACTGCTGATCTCTTCCAGCGAAGTGGGTCAACGTGCCCCGCAGCATCGTAATGTTATTAATGCCGCAAAGGCGGCTGGCGTGAAATTTATCAGCTTATACCAGCCTGCTTCACGCGGATAAATCTCCGCTACGGCCTCGCAGATGAGCACATCGAGACGGAGAAAATGCTGGCTGATGGTGGCCCTCATACACCCTACTGCGCAACGGCTGGTACACCGAAAACTACCTCGCCAGCGCCCCGGCGGCACTGGAACACGGCGTATTTATCGGTGCGGCGGGCGATGGCAAAATCGCCTGGCGACGCGGGCGGGGCTGCGGCAGCTGCGGCACGCGTGATTAGCGAAGCCGGTCACGAAGGCAAGGTTACGAACTGGCGGGCGATGGTGCCGGACATTGACACGGTTCACGGCAGAGCTGACCCAACAGACGGAAAGTCGTTACCTATCAAAATCTCAGCGAAGCCGATTTCGCCGCGGCGCTGAAAAGCGTCGGACTGCCGACGGACTGGCGGATATGCTGGCGGATTCTGACGTTGGCGCATCGAAAGGTCGTCTGTTTGATAACAGCAAAACGCTTCACGAAATTGATTGGCCGCCCAGACGACAACGTTACACCAAAAGCGTGAGCCATTGTTTTAATGTTAATAACCATTTAATTAAAGTGGCATCCTCCCGCATCCTCTTCTGGTAATTGACCACAGGGATGCCGGGACGATCATGTATTGCTTCCTGAGGGACTTCTGACGGACCAAATGGATACCAGTAATGATTAGCGGCGTGTGCTGTTAGCAGGGTTGATGTCGGGGGCTTAGTTTTGTCGGCCGTTGATGGACCGGAATACCCGGCGATGTTGCAGTGGATGAGGACGTTATATGGCGTTAGGGTTAATTGCGCTGCCCATTGCAGCCGGCTGGGACGCGTGCGTCTGCGTCAGTTGGCGCGTCGGGACTGGCTTACCGCCTTGATGCTCACTATGATGGGCGACCTCATTTATTCTTCTGCCTTGCCAGTGCCGTTGGACGACCTGGCGCGCCTGTTTCCACGATGATTATCGACGCACCTGCCGGTGGTCATCCTTGTCTTTGCTGATCTGCTTTATCGCCAGCGCGACGGCGAACTACGCCGTAGGGAGGACTCCCACCGGCACTGGATTTTTCTGGCATCAGCAGCTGACGGAGAGTGTGGAATCTGCTGGTTTGACCAGGGACTCCCCGTTTGACTGGGCACGTTCTACCTCTGGCATCGTGCTAGCGTTAGCTCCGTGGTCTGCTGGGCATGGTCTGCCCTGCGCAACGCCCGCTGGCTGCGGGAAAATACAGACAAACATCCGATGATGTGGGCGACGGCGCAGGCGCTGGTCACGCTGCCGGTTTCTCTCATCGGCTATCTCGTCGCCTGTTACTGGCTGAATATACAAACGCCGGACTTCTCCTTCCTTTTTCGCACCGTCCGCTGGTGTTTATTCGTCTGATGGTTGCGATAGCCGTGCTTTGCTCATGGGTTGGCGCACTCTGCTGGAACATCACCAGCCGCGATTACCGACAGTGATTCTCGGGCCGCTGATTTGTTTCGGAAACGCTGGCAGGTTTGCTGTACACCTTTTTCTCCGCCAGCAAAATGCCACCGGCTAATGACGCTGAGCGGTATCGCGCTGTTAGTGATTGGCGTGGTCATCGCGGTCAGAGCAAAACCAGAAAAACCTTTAACTGAATCTGTCTCAGAAAGTTGACATGCTGGCAGTGAGTTAAATAAGCCTCTGCTACGTAAGGGTTATAGCTTTTGCCTTAAAGGTGTATTTAAAATACATCTTATCTTATTAAGAATGAGGTATCAGCTATGGCTTATCGCGACCAACCTTTAGGTGAACTGGCGCTCTCTATCCCTCGCGCTTCGGCTCTGTTTCGTAAATATGATATGGATTACTGCTGTGGCGGTAAGCAGACGCTGGCGCGCGCGGCGGCACGTAAAGAACTGGATGTTGAGGTCATTGAAGCTGAACTGGCAAAGCTTGCTGAACAACCGATTGAGAAAGACTGGCGTAGCGCCCCGCTGGCAGAAATCATTGACCATATCATCGTGCGCTACCACGATCGTCACCGCGAGCAGCTGCCGGAGCTGATCCTGCAAGCGACTAAAGTCGAGCGCGTTCACGCCGACAAACCGAGCGTGCCAAAAGGGCTGACAAAATACCTGACCATGCTGCATGAAGAGCTTTCCAGCCGCATATGATGAAAGAAGAGCAAATCCTCTTGCCGATGATCGAACAAGGCATTGGGCAGCAGGGCGATCGGGCCGATCAGCGTAATGGAAAGCGAGCACGATGAAGCAGGCAACTGTGAAGTGGATCAAACACACTACCAATAACGTCACACCGCCGCCAAGAAGCCTGCACCACAGCCGAAAGCGATGTATAACGGCATTAATGAACTGATTGATGACCTGATGGATCACATCAGTATGAAAACAAGCTCCTGTTCCCACGCGCAAGTCGGCGGGTGAGTGATCTAAAAGCTGGATGGCATTGCGCCATCCAGCATGGTGAGTTGCCGGATTATTCCGCAGTTTGGCAGCCCGCTTCTTACCAATAAACGACCAGCCCAGCCCCAGTGCGATAAAACCGCAGGCGGGGTGACCAACGGCGCAGGCAGTGTCATCTTCCAGTGTCAGCAACACGACCACGAACACAAAGAACGCCATACATACCCCAGCACATCAGCTTGCCGAGCGAGCGAGCATGTTAATCAACTTCTGCATAATGCAGATGAGGACGCTGTAGGGGTGAACCGGTAAGAGCAAAGGATAATTGTCCAGACGAACATAAACAGAATCGCGGAAACGGTTGTAATCATCGTGAACACGCCGATCACGCTGGGACCCACATACAACGTCACCACGCACCGGCCCGAGCAGACAGATACACGAGAAGGTCAACCCTTTCGCGGGTACTGCGCGCTAAAAGTTTAGCGAACGCTTTGGTGCTACACCTTCCTGCGCCAGACCAAACAGCATACGGCTGGTGAGAGAAGACACCACTGTTAGCGGAAGACGCCGCAGAGGTCGGCACCGCAAAGTTGATCACGCTGGCGCCGCAGGCAAACCTCCAACACAAACATTCAACAACGGGCTGTTCTACCGGGACTACGAACTCCACAGGCGTCGCGGGCATGATCCGCAATGGCGCGAAGACGTAGAACATAATGATACGATCGGAATAAGTTAATTGCACGCGGCAGTGATTTCTGCAAAATATACATTTTCCGCAGCGGTTGTACCTACAGCACGAATCCCTACGAAAGCGAAAACCACTATCTGGATCCGGGCAAAGAAGCCCGGCTTGAACCTTTCGGGAGACCAGCCGCCATGATTCCACAAATGCGCGAATGACGCTTCCACCGCCGAGTCGGTAACTGAAGTCCCCATCGCCAGCCATAACCAGGCCGAAGCAGACAATGAGCGACACAATGGCGACGATTTTGATCATCGCAAACCGGAAACTCCATCTCACCGAACATTTTACCGCGGTGGCGAGATTAAGCGTCGGCCGGCGGGCGCCTATCACCGCCAGCGAGGCGACCCGGTGGAGATCGGGGAACCAGAACTGACGTAAGCCAGTGAGATCGCCACCACGTCTGCCATACCGGTTACAACCCAGCAGAACCAGGTAAGTCCAGCCGGTGAAATATCCTGCCAGCAAGGCCACCGAGTAGAATCGGAAGCGAAGTCACTAAAAGATTTGTATTCCATTGTCGAAAGCGGCGATTCGCCCATCTCCACGTCGCGAAAAAGAGCATAAAACCAATAATCATATAAACAAAGTAATGGAGCAGGTGCAGGGCAAAGCTGATTGTTTTGCCAGAAGACCCGTGAACGACCCCGTACCAATGGCACCGCCAATGGCAATAAGCTGAATATGTCGGTTTGTAAATTGCGCCGTAGCGACTGTTCAGCCGGAGCCTGATGCATCGGCAACGACTTGCTAAATATACCATGTTTTTTTCTTCCTGTACCTGTCTGTGTTGTTCAGGCTCTCGGCCTTTGGTCGAGTCTATTGATACGACGAATCTGTATCGGGACTCATCGATATAGGTAACAATCGCGGGATGGAATACTAAGATTTCAATCTAATGTTAATTTTATGTTTAAAGTGAGTGTCATATCACGGTGATAACGCGAAACAGCTCACAAAAATACACGCTTACGCGGTCTTTCCGACAAGCAAAATAGCATTTGGCAGACACCTTGAAGGGTTTATTGCTGAATGCCTGCTCCCCTCTGGTTCGAGGGGAACAGAATGCGCTGCTTAGAGGATTTCCAGCCATTCGACTTCAAACACAGGGGTCTGAACGGAGGGATGGATGCGCCTGCGCCGCGCTACGCCATATGCCAGTTCCTGCGGGATAGTCGAGTTCCCATTTAGAACCTACCGCAGTCAGAGTCAGTGCTCAAATCCACCAAGGGATCACGCCATTAACCGGAATTCAGCGGGTTCACCACGAGCAACGGAGCTGTCAAACACGGTCGTCGATCAGTTTACCGGTGTAATGAACACGAACGCGGTCAGTACGTGCCGGAATTGCGCCTTGGCCTGGTTGAATAGCGCAAATCCAGGCCAGTTCGGTGCTGTTCACACCTTTCTTTTTTGGCATTTTCTTCAAGATATTTCACACCTTCGGCAGCCATCGCATGGAAATTGTTGACGACGGACGCATCGGCGCGTTCGTGGATTTCACGCAGCGCGCGATGCACCACATCAACCGGAAGCAGCCGGATGTTTGCCTTCCAGCGCATCTCCAATACCAGCCACCAGCGCTTCCGGCAGCAGCCCTTGCAGGCCAGATTGACTCAGTTGTTGGCCTACCTGTAAACCAATGCCGTAGCTTGCTTGCGCTTCGATGGTGTCAAAAGTTGGGGTGGTCATCGTATTTCCTTTTTTAGGGTATAAAGTAGCGGGCAGCATATTAGCCACACTTCTTTGGGTAAAACTTTGTCGCAGGAATGATGACAAATCCCGGGGAAAAAGGAACAATAGCAATATTCCGTATGAATATAATAAAGGTCGGTTTACCACGGACATCATAGCGTTAGCTTATTCATAGGCTATGATTGAGGAACAAGACGCGGAGCAGGGAGGAAACCATGCCCGGCGCTTTGAATTAAACCAACCCTGGAGAAAGCCCGCACGCGCCGGACAATTTTCGCTTCATCGACCCGCTGCCGCCGATGCATCGTCAGGGGGATCATTATTGCCGCCATTATATTGGTGGTCGGATTTCTGCTTCCATCTGATGATACGCCCAACGCGCCGGTGGTGACGCGTGAAGCGCAGTTAGATATTCAGTCTCAATCACAACCGCCGACAGGAGGAACAGCTGCGGGCGGGACTAGTCACACGAAAATAACAGTTGATCAGGTGGCTCCGGGTCACCACAACCAACTCAGCAGGGCGACCCAGAAGAACAGCCGCAAATTACCCAAACACAACCATTCCAGCCAGATAGCGGAATTGATAATCAATGGCGCTCGTACCGTGTCGAACCCGGTAAAACGATGGCGCAGCTGTTCCGCGACCACGGACTGCCCGCTCCCAATGTCTATGCAATGGCGCAGGGAGAAGGCGCGGGTAAGCCGCTGGGTAATTTGCAAAACGGGCAAATGGTGAAAATGCGCCAGAAACGCCAGCGGCGTGGTGACGGGCTTAACCATTGATACGGGAGATGATCAGCAGGTCCGGTTCACCCGCCAGCCGGATGGCAGGTTTATTCGTGCGCGGTAGATGAAGGGTCAACAGAAGCGAGCTGGATTGTCTTTTATGACCTTACGTCTCGCTTCCGGTGCCTGGGGGGAAACCGTACTGATATGATAAACTAGGCCAAGCGTATGCTGGTTGATCAAATAATATCCGCCAAGCGCAGCAATATTAATATTCACCTGCAATGGGTCGATATCTCGCTTAAAAATATTGTGTTTCTTCCCTTCATCCAATAGGATTCCATTAACTGCAAGTGCGCATGGTTAATTTCTAAGAGACGCTGTGATTTTGCATAATGCACACCTTTACTTTGATTTTCACTACGCACAATTTTTAAAAGCCAGGGATTAGCAATATATAATCCATGTAAAATGAATAATTTTCTCAATGGCTTTTTGTGGCGGAGAATGTGAGAAATAAAGGGCCTTTTTCCCTTTGTTGAATATCGTTCCAGGTATATTCCAGTACTTCAATAAATAAATTTTCTTTATTACCAAAGTGATGATAAACCGTCTCGTTTACTACACCCCAGCCTTAACAATATTATCAACCCTGGCCCTTCATAACCATATCGGCAAATTCATTAACCGCGCATAACAGCAGCTTTTCCTTCAGGCTCTGTACGTGCTGGTATCAAGATACATAACGCTTCCCCACGACCTCTTCAAGATAACTATCTTAACCCGATTAATTAGAAGCTCCAGTAAAAAGGATAAAAACTTGTACTTTCATCAAGTTATCAAATTTCCTGTGATCACTATCGCATATCAACCAACCAGATGGTTCATCTTTTTTCGTCAACGTCGCAAGCTAATTTTCACTTAAAACAATATTCAAAAAAAGAGAGCTATTGAATGAATCCACTCGTCCTGTTGCCGTGATTACCGGAGCCGCTCGTGGTATTGGAAAGGGCTGTGCGCTGGAGCTTGTCGTGGCGGATTTAACCTGCTGATTAACGATCTTGCCGATGCCGACAGCGTAGAAACTGCATATCACACAACAAGAATGTATAGTCTGAAGGCGTGGAAGTGATTTGCTTCCGGTGATGCCGGCGATTTCTCTTTGCATGAAGAGATGCTCGACGCGGCGCAAAACCAGTGGGGGGCGTCTCGACTGCCTGCTCAATAACGCGGGAATCTTCAGTGAAAAAACGCGGTGACCTCCTCGACCTCGAACCAGACAGCTTCGATCAAAGCATTGCCATTAACACCGCGCGCCGGTCTTCCTTGCTCAGGCATTCAGTTAAGCGTTTACTGGCACAGCCGAAACCGGAAGCGGAACTGCCGCACCGCTGGATTATTTTCCGTCAGTTCCATCAACGCCATCATGCTGGCGATGAATCGCGGCGAATACACCATTGCCAGAACCGCCGTTTCTGCCGCTGCTCGTCTGTTTGCTGCTCGCCTTTGCAATGAACAAATTGGCGTTTATGCAGTGCGCCCGTCTCATCAAAACCGATATGACTATTCCGGCAACGGGTTATACGACGAACTGATTGCCAAAGGTCTGGTGCCGTGGGGGACGTTGGGGTTATCCGGCTGATATCGCTTCCACCGTCCGCGCGATGGCGGAAGGTAAACTGACTTACACCTGCGGTCAGGCGGTTGCCATCGACGGCGGGCTTAGTCTGCCCGCGCTTCTGAGGCTGATCATGAGATTCTGTTACAACGCCCGGATTTATTCGTATCAATACCGCGACACTCGGCTATAAAAAACGCCGCTACCCGCCAGTACTGATGCCTGCGCCGCACGCGGTATGGCGCATCGCCCCCTGGCGCAGGGAGTTGCAGGGTGAAGATCTCCAGCAAATCGCCCGCCAGCTTGCCGCCAGTGACATGAGCGTTTCCGGTTTGTGCCGTAGCACTTACTACACCGCGCCGACACTGGCGGAACGCAAACTGGCGATTGATGATAACCGCCGGGCGCTGGACGACGCAGCGGTGCTGACGCCGCCCTGTTATATGCAGGTGGTCGGCGGGTTACCGCAGGAACAAAGTATTGTACGAAGCGCGGGAACAGGTAAAAACAAGGGATTCGCCAGTTGCTGCCACATTCGAAAGATGTCGGCACGCCAATTGCGCTGGAGCCGCTGCACCCGATGACTGCTGCCGATCGCTCTTGCCTGTGCACGTTACGTCAGGCGCTGGACTGGTGTGATGAACTCAATTCCGATGGTGAGTTTGGCCTCGGCGTGGCGGTGGATGTTTATCACGTCTGGTGGGATCCGGATCTCGCCAGTCAGATCCTGCGTGCCGGAAACCGCGTCCTCGCGTTTCATGTTTCCGACTGGTTAGTGCCGACCACCGAATCTGGTCAATGACCGGGGAAATGCGGGGAGATGGCGGTCGTCGATACTCCGTCACTTCGTCGGCTGGTTGAAAACGCCGGGATTTAATGGCGCTATTAAAATGGAAATATTCTCGCCGTACTGGTGGCAGAAGATATTAACAGCACGGGTAATGACTCCAACTTACTGATAGTGTTTTATGTTCAGATAATGCCCGATGACCTTGTCATGCAGCTCCACCGATTTTGAGAACGACAGTGACTTCCGTCCCAGCCTTGCCAGATGTTGTCTCAGATTCAGATTATGTCGCTCAATGCGCTGAGTGTAACGCTTGCTGATAACGTGCAGCTTTCCCTTCAGGCGTGATTCATACAGCGGCCAGCCATCCGTCATCCATACCACGACCTCAAAGGCCGACAGCAGGCTCAGAAGACGCTCCAGTGTGGCCAGAGTGCGTTCACCGAAGACGTGCGCCACAACCGTCCTCCGTATCCTGTCATACGCGTAAAACAGCCAGCGCTGACGTGATTTAGCACCGACGTAGCCCCAATGTTCGTCCATTTCAGCGCAGACAATCACATCACTGCCCGGTTGTATGCGCGAGGTTACCGACTGCGGCCTGAGTTTTTTAAGTGACGTAAAACCGTGTTGAGGCCAACGCCCATAATGCGTGCACTGGCGCGACATCCGACGCCATTCATGGCCATATCAATGATTTTCTGGTGCGTACCGGGCTGAGAGGCGGTGTAAGTGAACTGTAGTTGCCATGTTTTACGGCAATGAGAGCAGAGATAGCGCTGATGTCCGGCAGTGCTTTTGCCGTTACGCACCACGCCTTCAGTAGCGGAGCAGGAAGGACATCTGATGGAAATGGAAGCCACGCAAGCACCTTAAAATCACCATCATACACTAAATCAGTAAGTTGGCAGCATTACCCGATGTGTCAGGTATTTGGTGTATCCAGGAGCGGTTATTACGACCGGGTACAGCATGCCCCCTCAGACAGAAAACAAAGTGATGAGCGGCTAAAACTGGAGATTAAGGTGGCACATATCCGCACTCGCGAAACATATGGAACCCGGCGGCTCCAGACGGAGCTGGCAGAGAATGGCATCATCGTTGGTCGTGACCGACTGGCACGTCTTCGTAAGGAGCTAAGGCTACGCTGTAAGCAGAAACGCAAGTTCAGAGCGACTACGAACCCGAACCACAATCTGCCAGTTGCGCCAAATCTGCTGAACCAGACGTTCGCTCCTACAGCACCAAATCAGGTCTGGGTGGCGGACCTGACGTATGTTGCCACACAGGAGGGATGGTTGTACCTCGCTGGCATCAAAGATGTTTATACGTGCGAAATTGTCGGCTACGCCATGGGAGAGCGCATGACAAAAGAGCTGACAGGTAAAGCCCTGTTTATGGCGCTCAGGAGCCAGCGCCCACCTGCCGGGCTAATCCACCACTCTGATCGAGGTTCACAGTACTGCGCATACGATTACCGGGTCATACAGGAGCAGTCTGGTCTGAAAACATCAATGTCGCGTAAAGGTAACTGTTACGACAACGCTCCGATGGAAAGCTTCTGGGGAACGCTGAAAAATGAGAGTCTGAGCCACTATCGTTTTAATAACTGGGATGAAGCCATCTCAGTAATACGGGAATACATTGAGATTTTCTACAATCGTCAGCGTCGTCACTCTCGTCTGGGGAATATCTCCCCGGCAGCCTTCAGGGAAAAATATCATCAGATGGCTGCTTAAAAAAAGAACAAATGGTAGTGTCCGCTATTGCCAGTACACCTCACAGGTCAGATGCTTTACCACCGGCAGAGTTCATCAGAGTGATGAGGATCATCAGGGCAGTCATTTTCACTGCAGCCAGCAGCAGACCTTTTTTCGGAATACCGTTGCTGTCGACTTCACCATAAACTTTCGGGAAGTTACCGTCGTTAGCGGCACGTACACCTGCCTGGCCTACCAACATCATCCAGGGGCCCAGAGAAGTCAGGCACGCAAAGGCGGTGAATGCAGAAACCAGCGGCGCAGCCCAGTTACCGAGGATAGTTGAAGCACTGATTGCAAACGGAGCACCGGAAGCCGCCATTACAGAAGACGGATACATACCGGAAAGCACCTGAGTCGCAGCGATATAAACAATACCTGCTAAACCAGTACCCAGCATGGTTGCCAGCGGAACGGTACGTTTCGGGTTTTTAACCATACCAGTACTTACTGCTGCGGATTCAACACCCACGAAGGCCCACAGGCAGAGCAGAATACTTTTAATGATCGCATGACCATCAGTGGTATCCGCAGTATTCCAGTTAGCTGCATAAGTTGCCGCATCAAACCAATGCCAGCCAACAATAGCAGTCATCACCACAGGAATAAGAACCAGCACCAGACCAATAGTGGTTAAACGGCTTACCCAGGTACCGCCGAGCATATTTACAAAGGTAAATACCCAGACGATAGCAATACAGGCGATACCCGCCGGAACAGGATCATTTAATACTGGGAAGAAGGTGGAAAGATAAGATACAGCGGTAATACCAATCGCCAGGTTACCAATCCAGTTAGCATGGTAATAAAGAACACCTGTCTGAAAACCAAATGCAGGGGAAATTTCTCCGGCATAAGCAATTGGGCCACCTTGTTGCGGGTTTTTTGTTGCCAGTCGGGCATATACATACGCCAGCGACATTGCACCAATAATAGAGATAATCCAACCCCAGATAGCAATACCACCGATACTTGCTAGGTTCGCAGGTAATAATGCAATACCGCTCCCCATCATATTACCGGCAACAACACCGGTACAGGCAAATAGCCCGATCTTCTTGGCAGAACTCATGCTCTTCTCCTAATTTCATTTTTGAATTTGGAGTCCGGGTCATGATGTATAACTATTTCCTGACCAGACCAAACTGGCGATAAGATTACTCACGAAAAAAGGATTAATCCTAAAGATTAGGTAATGCTGCCAACTTACTGATTTAGTGTATGATGGTGATTTTAAGGTGCTTGCGTGGCTTCCATTTCCATCAGATGTCCTTCCTGCTCCGCTACTGAAGGCGTGGTGCGTAACGGCAAAAGCACTGCCGGACATCAGCGCTATCTCTGCTCTCATTGCCGTAAAACATGGCAACTACAGTTCACTTACACCGCCTCTCAGCCCGGTACGCACCAGAAAATCATTGATATGGCCATGAATGGCGTCGGATGTCGCGCCAGTGCACGCATTATGGGCGTTGGCCTCAACACGGTTTTACGTCACTTAAAAAACTCAGGCCGCAGTCGGTAACCTCGCGCATACAACCGGGCAGTGATGTGATTGTCTGCGCTGAAATGGACGAACATTGGGGTTACGTCGGTGCTAAATCACGTCAGCGCTGGCTGTTTTACGCGTATGACAGGATACGGAGGACGGTTGTGGCGCACGTCTTCGGTGAACGCACTCTGGCCGCACTGGAGCGTCTTCTGAGCCTGCTGTCGGCCTTTGAGGTCGTGGTATGGATGACGGATGGCTGGCCGCTGTATGAATCACGCCTGAAGGGAAAGCTGCACGTTATCAGCAAGCGTTACACTCAGCGCATTGAGCGACATAATCTGAATCTGAGACAACATCTGGCAAGGCTGGTACGGAAGTCACTGTCGTTCTCAAAATCGGTGGAGCTGCATGACAAGGTCATCGGGCATTATCTGAACATAAAACACTATCAGTAAGTTGGAGTCATTACCGGATTGTTAGTCTTTGCATGAGCAAGCGGACTGATACTGTTCTCGTTGTTTTCATTCAGAAAAGTGCCGATGAGTTGGCGTTCAGACCGGTGTTGTGCTTTATGGATGCATAGGCATGATAACGTGATTTGACGTTGGACGGACATGGCGAGGGCCACACAACATCTCACGTCAGTTAGTGCTATCGCTCAGGAACAAATTTTACCGAATTGGGATATGCCGCAAATTGCTGGTGATGTGAGAAGATCTGGTTGAGTTCGGCAGAATTGATTGGAGGCAGGACGCTTAAATCGTCGCGTCTAAAACGAAAAACGGACCTCCGTGGAGGTCCGTTCATATGAATTTGGTGCCCGGACTCGGAATTCGAACCGAGGACACGGGATTTTCAATCCCTGCTCTACCGACTGAGCTATCCGGCAACGGGGCACATTAACCTTAATCTGCACATCTCGTCAACCTAATTTCAGTAAAAGCGATTCAACTGCTTAAGATTGCGGCAAATTGCTTCTTTCTGTGTTTCTGTCAGGTCAATGCACCACCCTGGCGGCAGCGGGCGAAACGAGGGTCTCCGCCAGCCGATGTGGAGTGTCGACATCCGCCTGGCTACGGTTCACCAGCATTCGGCTTAAACAGCCTTCCAGCACCGGTTCCATCTGCTTTGCTACCATCGCCGGATCTTCAACTTCCAGCGTGGTTAACAGTTGTGGGTGAAATGGTAGGCCGCGCTTTTTGCTGATGGGCCAGTCGATGAATAGGGTAGCCAGATGGTTAGAACGTCCAGGCAGCGATAAATAGACAGCCCGGATAGCGGTTGTTTTTAACGCACTCCGATAACGCCTGATGACGTGCCAGCAGCTTTTGTTCGGCGGTTTGCGTTTCGTCCAGCATAGCTGACGACGCCAGACATGTATGTGTTGGCTAAGATAACGCAGCGCATCGTAGAGGATCGCCTCTTTGTCTGGCCAGAAGCGGCGCAGCTCGTCCAGTGGTAATCCACACGTTCAGCAACCATTCCAGCGTGGTGTTGGCAATCGCTTGTAATTCTAATAATTTCAGGGCTTCTCCGAGTACATCTTCACGTTGCGCACGCTATTTTCCTCCGTCTTTCCCACTGCAAGGGTCGTTAACGGCGCGATCGCGCAAATGTGCGCTGAAGGTTTCAGCATCCATAAAGCCCGTGACGCGTGCTGTGGATACTCCTGGCCTTGTCCGTCAAAAAAGAGAATTGTCGGTAGGCCAAGGACATTAAGATGCTTTAACAGCGCCACGTCTGTGCGTGGTTAGCAGTGCGTTGGCCTGAAGTAAGACCGTGTCTGCTAACGCTTTTTGCACCTCCGGGTCGCTGAAGGTGTATTTCTCAAACTCTTTACAGGCGACGCACCAGTCGGCGTAAAGATCTACATCACGGTTTGCCTTTGGCTTTAACGAGCGCCTGATTTAACTCATCTACCGTTTTGATTTGTGTAAAGTTGAGATGCGTGAGTTCGCGCGGTATGCGTCGCACCAAATGCCCAATCCTGAAGTGGGAGCACGCTAACAATGCACTGCCCAGCGGATGATTTGCACAATACGCATGTCCAGCCGCGTTCACCTGTAGGCTGGTGATGAAGGCCAGCCAAAAATTGAGCCACCCAGCACCGACCACAAGCGTAATCCCCATACATCACCAATCACTCGCTGCCAGCAGGAAGACCGGCAGTGCAAGATCGCGAAAACCAAACGCTGGATTGACTTGTTCCATCCACGGGCCGCTTTTCGGCAGCAAGCGGTTACCAAAGACGGTAATTAGCATGGGCGGCAGGCCATGCCCAACGCATCAAGATAAAGCGTGCCGCCGCCCAGCCACATGTTCCCGCTTTGGGGCTGTCCGGCTCGATCGCGCTGAGCGGTGGGGTGGTGCATGGTGAACCGATGCGTCCGGCAATCGCCCCATAACAAACGCGCAGGTGAGCCGCCCTGTTGGCGATTGCTCATCAACGTGAGACGTGTGTGGCGAGGGGAGTTGTGGAGTAAACAAGCCAAACATTGACATCGCCAGCAAGGTAAAGACGATGGCGAGGCCAATGAGCACGTATGGGTGCTGTAGCGCCGCCTGGAACTGTAACCCTGCGGCGGCAACTACCAGACCCAGCGCCGTGTAAGTCAGTGCCATCCCCTGCACATAAATAAAGGTCAGCAACAATGCTCTGGCAGTGGAGAGCCGCTGTTTACCACCCAGCACGATGCCAGAAATCAGTGGGTACATTGGCAGCACGCATGGCGTAAAGGCGATACCAATACCGATCAACAACGCCCAGAGCGCGGAAAAGGGCAATTGCGCGGTGTGCTGCTCTTGCTGCGAAACAGACACAGGCTGTGACGCTGCGTTGTTGGCGACCACTTCGCTTAACGGAACGGTTTTGGTTTCTGGCGGATAACAGAAACCGGCATCAGCACAGCCCTGGTAGGTGACAGTTAACGTCGCTCCCGCACTCGCCTGGTTGATGGTTACGGGAAGCGTCAGCCGATCGCGGTAAATCTCGCTTTTGCCGTAAAACTCATCTTCATGCCAGACGCCTTGCGGCAGCTGCTCGTCGGCAATTTTCGCGTGTTCCGGCGTAATGCGGATCTGTTTACGGTAGAGGTAGTAACCGTCTTTGATCTGCCAGGTCAGATTAAGGTCATGTTGGTTTTGCTGAAAATCAAAAGCAAAGGCTTGATCCGCGGGGACAAATTGTGAACGTCCCGGCGCGTCGAATAATCCGGCAAAAACGGAAGTGCTGCAAAGTAGCAGAATCAGCGTAAAGATGCGTTGAGCCATGAGAGGTAATCTGTGTCTCCGTGTGTAACAGGTAAAACCAGAAGTTCCGGGGTTTGATATGGATGATGAGACTTCAGGCATTCCAGCAGTGCCTGCTGGTGAGATACGGTAGTTTTTAAAATCATCTGCACTTCGTATTCTTGCTCCAGCTTACCTTCCCAGTAATAGAGAGAGGTAGCGCCGGGGATCAAGGTCGCGCAGGCCGCCAGTTTTTCCGCCAGCACTTTGGCGGCTAAATCCTGGGCTGTCGCTTCATCCGGTGCGGTACATAGCACCACGACAGACGTGGTATTCGAACTTTTTTCATCAAGCATAAACACCTCGCAAGAACAGATGGAACCGCAAGAGAGAGGTCACTATACAACGGACGGGGGAAGGATGTTAGTCGGCGGGAAAGAAAGCGGGGCGTGAACGCCCCGCGATTGATCATTACAGCATGAAGCTACCCAGCACGAAGCCGAAGCAAACGGCCAGGGCAACACCCAGAGTACCCGGGATGAAGAACGGATGGTTGAAGACGAATTTACCGATACGGGTAGTACCCGTGTCATCCATCTGTACCGCAGCAACCAGCGTCGGGTAGGTCGGCAGAATGAACAGACCAGACACCGCAGCGAAAGAAGCAACAGCGGTCAGCGGTGAAACGTTCAGTGCCAGAGCCATCGGCATCAGTGCTTTTGCGGTTGCAGCCTGAGAGTACAGCAGAGCAGAAGCAAAGAAGAAGATGACGGCCAGCAGCCACGGATGACCCTGAATCACTTCACCAGCGGTATCTTTGATCCAGTCGATGTTGTTGGAAACGAAAGTATCGCCCAGCCACGCAACACCCAGGATACAAATACAGGCGCTCATACCTGCTTTGAAGGTGCTGGAGTTGAGGATGTTGTCGGTATCGACTTTACAGATAACGGTGGTCAGAGTTGCAACGCTGAGCATGATGATCAGGATTGCGTTGGTGGTGTTCATCAGCGGTTTTTCAACCAGACCCATGCTTGGGCTGTTGATGATTGCATAGATAACCACGCCAACTACGCCCAGCAGGAACAGCCAGACGGACGTTTTTGCACCGGATTTGATTTCAATCTGCTTTTCACCGCGCAGTTCAACCAAGCCCTCTTCCAGACGCTTGCGATAAATCGGATCGTCAGAGAGTTTGGAGTTGAACAGCATAGTGACCAGGAAGGACATCACCAGAACCGCCAGCAGGGTGGACGGGATGACCACGGAGAGCAGATGGAGGTAGCTGATGCCATGACCTTCCATCACGGAAGACATGTAAACCACTGCCGCTGAGATTGGCGATGCGGTGATCGCAATCTGCGCGGATACCACTGCAGTAGAGAGCGGACGGCAAGGTTTAACGCCTTGTTCCTTCGCAACTTCAGCGATAACTGGCAGTGTCGCCAGAGAGATGTTGCCAGTACCAGCAAAGATAGTCAGGAAATAGGTCACGATCGGTGCGAGGATCGTGATGTATTTCGGGTTACGGCGCAGCAGCTTTTCTGTCTGATGAACCAGATAGTCCAGACCGCCAGCAACCTGCATGGCAGAAATAGCGGCGATAACCGCCATGATAATGGAAATGACATCGAACGGGATGTTACCGGGTTTAACGCCAATAGCGGCAAGAACCAGCACCCCCAATCCGCCTGCAAAACCAATACCTATTCCCCCCAATCTGGCGCCCAAGAAGATCGCCAGCAAAACTATGATGAGCTCTACAACTAGCATATTAGCCTTCCTTGTTTTTTAACAAGTTGATATTAGATTGTTATTTTTAAGTTACTGCTCACAAGAAAAAAGGCACGTCATCTGACGTGCCTTTTTTATTTGTACTACCCTGTACGATTACTGTTCGCTTTCATCAGTATAGCGTTTTGCTTTGTAAGCCGGGTGCATCAGATTCTGTACGGAGAAAATATCGTCAAGTTCCGCTTCAGTCAACAGACCGCGTTCCAGAACGACTTCACGTACACTCTTACCGGTTTCGGCACAGATTTTACCCACGATGTCACCGTTGTGGTGACCGATGAACGGGTTCAGGTAAGTAACGATACCGATAGAGTTGTAAACGTAACCTTCGCACACTTCTTTGTTAGCAGTGATGCCGTTAATGCATTTTTCCAGCAGGTTGTAGCAAGCGTTGGTCAGAATGTGAACGGATTCGAACATGGCCTGGCCAATGACCGGTTCCATAACGTTCAACTGCAGCTGACCTGCTTCTGCTGCCATGGTAACAGTGGTGTCGTTACCGATGACTTTGAAGCATACCTGGTTAACCACTTCCGGAACAACCGGGTTTACTTTAGCTGGCATGATGGAAGAGCCCGCCTGCAGTTCCGGCAGGTTGATCTCGTTCAGGCCGGCACGTGGACCAGAAGAGAGCAAGCGCAGGTCGTTACAGATTTTGGACATCTTCACAGCCAGGCGTTTCAGCGCGCCGTGAACCATAACATAAGCGCCGCAGTCAGAGGTCGCTTCGATCAGGTCTTCAGCCGGTACGCATGGGAAGCCAGTGACTTCAGCCAGTTTTTTCACTGCCAGCGGAGAGTACTCTTTCGGCGTGTTCAGACCAGTACCGATTGCTGTTGCGCCAAGGTTAACTTCCAGCAGCAGTTCAGCGGTACGTTGGATGTTTTTCACTTCTTCTTTCAGCAGGATGCTGAAAGCGCGGAATTCCTGACCGAGGGTCATCGGTACTGCGTCCTGCAGCTGGGTACGACCCATTTTCAGGATGTCCTGGAATTCGACAGCTTTACGTTCAAAGCCTTCACGCAGTTGGTTAATCGCATCTACCAGCTTAATCAGGGAAGAGTAAACTGCGATACGGAAACCGGTCGGGTAGGCGTCGTTAGTGGACTGACATTTGTTAACATGGTCGTTCGGGTTCAGGTACTGATATTCACCTTTCTGGTGACCCATCAGTTCCAGACCGATATTGGCCAGCACTTCGTTGGTGTTCATGTTTACGGAAGTACCTGCGCCGCCCTGGTAGACGTCTACCGGGAACTGATCCATGCATTTTCCGTTGTTCAGGACTTCATCACATGCGGCAATGATGGCATTCGCTACACTTTTAGGAATGGTTTGCAGCTCTTTGTTTGCCATAGCTGCGGCTTTTTTAACCATTACCATACCGCGAACAAATTCAGGAATATCACTGATTTTGTTGTTGCTGATATAGAAGTTTTCAATCGCTCTCAGAGTGTGAACACCATAGTAGGCATCAGCTGGAACTTCCCTGGTACCCAACAGATCTTCTTCGATACGAATGTTGTTTGACATGTGAACCTTCTTTTTCAAGCTGCCAATGATTTGCTTTAAACACACAGAATATATGTGGTTTCGAATGTTTTTCGACCGACGATTATCCCCTGCATCGACCGAATACCCGAGATCATATGCTGCTTGAGGATTTCTACCGTAATCTGGATCACTTTAAGTGTCGGTTTTTACCCCTTAATTATTAATTTGTGAAATAGATCACCGCTTTGGGATTACTACCAAAAATAGTTGCGCAAACATCTTGAAATTTTGCTAATGACCACAATATAAGCTGAAGGCGATTCGCAACCCATTCAGGTAGCCGGGTTTAACCGGCTGCTATTACAGGAGAAACCTTTGCGCTGGTTACCTTTTATTGCCATTTTCCTTTATGTCTATATTGAGATTTCAATCTTTATTCAGGTTGCCCATGTATTGGGGGTATTGCTGACCCTCGTGCTGGTTATATTCACGTCAGTTATCGGTATGTCACTGGTACGTAACCAGGGCTTTAAGAATTTCGTGCTGATGCAGCAAAAAATGGCGGCGGGTGAAAACCCTGCGGCGGAGATGATTAAAAGTGTTTCGCTGATCATTGCTGGTTTGCTGCTTTTATTACCGGGCTTTTTCACCGACTTCCTCGGTCTTCTGCTTTTATTGCCGCCGGTGCAAAAGCATCTGACAGTGAAGTTGATGCCACATTTGCGCTTTTCTCGCATGCCAGGCGGCGGTTTTAGCGCCGGGACCGGTGGCGGTAATACTTTTGATGGTGAGTATCAGCGAAAGGATGATGACCGCGACCGCCTTGATCATAAAGACGATCGCCAGGATTAATGTCGAAACGCCGGATTATGTGGTTATGCCATTTTCCGGCGTTTTTCGTTTTGGCAGAAACAGCCATAACCCCACCAGCATGATCAGCGCATAGAGACTTTTCCAGCCGACCATTGCCAGTAACAGAACGCATAACAGCCCGCCAACCACCGCCAGTAGTCGATAACGACCTTGCAATAATTTACAGCCTGCCAGCATGCATAACAGATAAATCATAATAAAGATGCCATTGGCATAAATAATAAGAGCGTCCAGATTGATCTCTAAGGCATGAATTACCAACGTGCTCACCACGCAGCAGCCAAGCACCGCATTGAGGGCATTATTCGGGATATGGCGAGAAGAGAGGCGTGCCAGGTAGTGGTCAGGATTATGTTGCGCCTGCGACCAGACCAGGCGGGCGAAGCTCTGCATAGATAAATGTTAGACTGGCAAAGAGGGCGAGATAGCCAATTACTTGAAGGTAATCCATAACGCTCCTACACCGAACAACTGCACTACAATTTTTGGAAGCGATGCCGCCGCCGCCATTTTTTCACCATAGGCGTCGAAGTGTAAGACGACTACCGATCAGCCCCAGCAGACTAATCCTGCTCGAGCAGCAGACCAATCATCAATGCGAGGAGATGACGTCTGGATTTTTAAATTCCGAGGAAAGATGGGCAAACGCTTCCAGACTGAAACACCACAACATCACGGATAACCAGCAAATAATCCTGTAAGTTCTTATTACCAGGTGCCGGGAAGGGGATATTCGGCAGGTTTGAATCGCGCACCGACCACATAGCGACAATCAGCGCGACGATAAGTCGGCAATAACGGTTTGTAGATTAGCACTGGAAGTTGCACCGCGAGTACCGATATACCACACCAGCGCCAGCGTACCGAGTTCTGCCAACAACAGTTGCCAGGAATGCCAGCCAAACATCGCCTTGCCGACCGGCGGCAATTGTAGTGCGGCAGGCAAACCCACGGGAATGACCGATAAAAACAGCCAGCGGTGACCTGCCAAGCCGCGACCAAACGCCATACCGACGAAGTGCCAGGACGCCGCCTGCGCTGGGATAGTGGGCGACCGAGAATCGCAAACACAATCGCAATCGGGTACACTACAGAAATCAAAACGGGCCACGCCCAGGCTGTTATTGCTCGTGACCAGTGCAGCTAACGCAGGAACGGCAAACACGCCAGTGCCTAATAATGACGTCGATATAAGGGCCAATGCCCGGCCAGCCCCAGTTCTGTTCGAGTCACTCATGGGTTGAGATGTCCGATTGCGCCCTACTTTGGGCAACTGCGCAGATTTTCGATGGTAGCACAATCAGATTCGTGATGACGGCGATGAAGAAATTGCGATGAACGTGAGGTGAATTAGGGTTTCATCGATTTTTGTGCCGATCAGAATTTTTTTCTTTCCTTGAAGGGCGAAGCCTGACCCCCATTTCTCTGGTCACCAGCCGGAAACCACGTAAGCTCCGGCGTCACCCATACACACGCGTTTTCCAGTTATCAATGAAGATTCCGTCCATTGCATGATCGCGTGATCCGCCGAAGCGTAAACAAGTTGAACCAAATCTGCTGGCGGCATCCGCTTCTGACCGGCTCTGCAGCGGCGAACCGACCCGCGGCGAAGTGCTGGCTGTCGGCAATGGCCGTATCCTCTAAAATGGCGAAGTGAAGCCGCCGACGTGAAGTTGGCGACATCGTTATTTTCAACTATGGCTACGGAGTGAAGTCTGAGAAGATCGACAATGAAGAAGTGTTGATCATGTCCAAAGCGACATTCTTGCGATTGTGAAGCGTAATCCTCGCACGACACTGAACATACGAATTAAGGAATAAAGAGATGGCAGGCCTAAAGACGTGAATTTGGTAACGACGCTCGTGTGAAAATGCTGCGCGGCGTAAACGTACTGGCAGATGCAGTGAAAGTTACCCTGGTCCAAAGGCCTAAACGTATTTCTGGATAAATCTTTCGGTGCACCGAGGTCACCGAAGATGGTGTTTCCGTTGCTCGGGAAATCGAACTGGAAGACGAGTTCGAAAATATGGGTGCGCAGATGGTGAAAGAAGTTGCCTCTTTAGCGAACGACGCTGCAGGCGACGGTACCACCACTGCACCTGTACTTAGTCAGGCTATCATCACTGAGGGTCTGAAAGCTGTTGCTGGGGCATGAACCCGATGGACCTGAAACGTGGTATCGGCAGGCCGTTACCGCTGCAGGTCCAGACTGAAAGCGCTGTCCGTACCGTGCTCTGACTCTAAAGCGATTGTCAGGTTGGTAGCACTCCGCTAACTCCGACGAAATGGTAGGTGAACTGATCGCTGAAGCGATGGACAAAGTCGGTAAAGAAGGCGTTATCACCGTTGAAGACGGTACCGGTTGCAGGACGAACTGGACGTGGTTGAAAGGTATGCAGTTCGACCGTGGCTACCTGTCTCCTTACTTCATCAACAAGCCGGAGAGCTGGCGCGGTACAACTGGAAAGCCCGTTCATCCTGCTGGCTGACAAGAAAATTTCCAACGTCCGCGAAATGCTGCCGGTTCTGGAAGCCGTCCAAAGCAGGCAAACCGCTGCTGATCATCACTGAAGATGTAGAAGGCGAAGCGCTGGCAACTCTGGTTGTTAACACCATGCGTGGCATCGTGAAAGTTGCTCCAGTTAAAGCTCCGGGCTTCGGGCGATCGTCGTAAAGCTATGCTGCAGGATATGGCAACACCTGACTGGCCGTGCATGATCTGAAGAAATGGGTCTGGAACTGAAAAAAGCAACCCTGGAAGACCTGGGTCAGGCTAACGTTTTGTAGATCAACAAAGACACCACCACTATCATCGATGGCGTGGGTGAAGGAGCTGCAATTATGGGCATGTTCCTCAATCCGTCAGCAGATTGAAGAAGCGACTTCTGACTACGACCGTGAAAAACTGCAGGAACGCGTAGCGAAACTGGCAGGCGGCGTTGCAGTTATCAGAGTAGGTGCTGCTACAAAGTAAAATGAAAGAGAAAAAAGCACGCGTTGAACGCCCCTGCACGCGACCCGTGCTGGGGTCCAAGAAGGCGTGCACCTGGTGGTGGTTGTGCGCTGATCCGCATAACGTCTAAACTGGCTGACCTGCGTCGTCCAACGAAGACCAGAACGTGGGTATCGAACTTTGCACTGCGTGCAATGGAACTACCGCTGCGTCAAATCGTCCTGAACTGCGGCGAAGAACCGTCTGTTGTTGCTAACACCGTTAAAGGCGGCGACGGCAACTACGGTTACAACGCAGCAACCGAAGAATACGGCAACATAATCGACATGGGTACTGGACCCAACCAAAGTAACCCGTTCTGCTCTGCAGTACGCGGCTTCTGTCGCTGGCCTGATCAATCACCACCGAGTGCATGGTTACCGACCTGCAAAAATGATGCAGCTGACTTAGGCGCTGCTGGCGGTATGGGCGGCCATGGGTGGCATGGGCGGATGATGTAAATTGCCCTGCACCTCGCAGAAATAAAACAAACCCCGGCAGGAATGTAATTTCTTTTGGTCATCTTTCTAGTCTCAACCGAGGGACACGGACGACGCGAGTGGCGTCCAGCTCATTGATTATGGGGAATGACCTGCACGTAAAATACTTAGCAGGATTGTCGGTGCCGCGCTACTGATGGCGGGTTGTAGCTCCAGCAACGAATTGAGTGCTGCCGGTCAGAGGGTACGCGTTGTGGACGAGCAGCCAGGCGCAGAGTGCCAGCTGATTCGTATGCGACAGGTAAGCAAAGCAACTGGCTTTCCGGGCAACGCGGAGAAGAGGGCGGTGCTCTGCGCGGCGCAGCAAAAACAATCTGCGCAACAGGCGGCTGCAATGGGCGGTAACGTGATTTATGGCGTCGGCGGCCCGTCGCAGGGAATGTTGTCCAGTTTTGTCCCGACGGATAGCCAGATTATGGGTCAGGTTATGAGTGCCGAACTGATGTAGTGGTGACAAACGTATAATTGCCAGAGGCACTTCGCTTATCAGGCCTACATAAGGCATTGCAACTGATTGAATGCTTAGAATTGTAGGCCGGATAAGGCGTTTACGCCGCATCCGGCATGCACCAACGATCACGTTATCAGTTATTTCAGGCTGGATGGCTCCAGCCTCGCATTAGCAAAGATGAGATTATTTCGCTGTGGTGCAGTTTTGCTGGTGGATCAACACGTAAGTGATGCAGCGCGCGTAAGCATAATTCTGGGTTAGGGTTGGGCGTTATTCGTCGCTACGGTGCGAACATAGACCTGACATGGCACACCCACGAGTTTTTTCAGTCGTGGGCTGAAATCAGCATTTCGGCGAGTGATTGCCTCTATTTCTTTACCCGGCGTTGCTTCACGCCTTCACCACTGCGCCGCTAAATTGTTCTTTGCCACTTTCATCTTTAAAGCGGTAAAGCACGCCAGATAATGGTCGGAGAACGGTTATGTTTCCATTCCGGTTGGGAATCAGTGTCATCGTCCAGATTGCCATATTCCTGGCAGTCAACGTCGTATAACGGCAGGAAATCTAACAGTGAGGTAATACGTAATGCCAGTTAGCATTTCCGCATTATTAATTGCATGAATGATTGCTGGCGCCAGCATTTAAATATGCAATTCATTGACGACTAACTCACATTTGCTACCGTCATGTAGCGTTAATACGAAGGTAAGATTTTTCGCCTTGATTATCGGTAAGTTCCAGCGTGTAACCCAACGAATAATAGAGGCATTTTTTAAGCTCATCAACCGGAATTTTCTGGGATATTTTCTGCCATTTTCTTTAATCGTTTTTATTGTCGCGACTTGCTCATACTTGAAGGCGTGCAGCAGCATCCAGTTTATGCTTTTGATGCAAGAACGACTTTCCAGCGCAATGAGCAGGTCGCGTGTCCATGACAGACATAAAGAACAACGATTACTTATTGCGAGGTTCTTTAATTTTTAGCGCCAGTGCAATGAAATTATTACTCTTGCGAATAACACCAGTATTAACACCCTTGATGCTTATGGCCATGTCAGGTTCTCCCTAACCATTTCTCAATTAAATAATTAATTTTAATTTATAAGCCAGATAAATGGGCTTGGTAGTAATAGTTGTTAAAATAACATAAATAGCCAGTACTCACTCTATATAAACAGAAAAGAAAGGTTAATTATTGGTGTTAGTTATATAAAGAGTAACAACAGCAATGCATATGAATAATTTAAAGGTTATGCAACGTGCAAAGATTAATTTTCCAGTTTAATGACAGGTTCTGTACTTGCGTTTGTTGCTCTTGCCGGATGCGGCATAAACGCCTTATCCGGCCTACCGTTCATTGCAAATCCATTCAATTTCAATGCACGATGTAGGCCTGATAAGCGTTAAGCGCATCAGGCAATTTTAATGTTTAGACTTCCCTGTTTAATCAGTTACTGCTGGCGTAGCTGGAGATCAGGCGGCGTTTTGCTGGGTTCACCGCCGAATTTCTCGCGCCAGTTTCGGCACAAGAATATGCCGACACCAGTGTCAGCAACTCACGCATAATCTGCCGTGCTTCGTCATCACTCACCATGAATCCGCCGCGCCCTGTACTTTATCGAGCACATGCAGGTAATACGGCATCACGCCGGCATCGAACAACGCATTACTCAGGTTTGCCAGCGTTTGTGCGTTATCGTTCACACCACGTAACAGAACGCTCTGGTTCAGCAAAGTAACGCCGCCCGGCGCAACTTAGCCATCGCCTGACGGAATGTTTCATCTATCTGTCATTGGCATGGTTGATGTGATTCGCCGGCGAGATTTGCAGCGTAGAATGTGAAAAGCGTTGGACCAGCACATCTGTGATGCGTGCCGGGATCACAATCGGCAGACGACTATAAAATCCGCAGACGTTTGATATGCGGGATGGCTTCCAGTTGTGT
Organism: Shigella flexneri; assembly: GCA_048288465.1. Lineage (GTDB taxonomy): Bacteria > Pseudomonadota > Gammaproteobacteria > Enterobacterales > Enterobacteriaceae > Enterobacter > Enterobacter flexneri_B. The sequence continues at coordinate 4,362,912 of CP182556.1, forward strand.
AAAGCAGTAAGATTCCCAGCTCGTAAATATTAGCCATAAGCGGATCGCCGCCGAGAAGTGGTCTCGTCCAGTTCCGGATGCGCAGCAACATACTGCAAGTGCAGTTTGCCAGTTACGCTTGTTGCCCTGATTTTCGGCATAAGGGAAGTGGCGACGCGGAGCGATAACGGCAATTTACCGCGCAGCCGCCTTTGACCACCAGAAAGCGCCGGTTGTGGTTTCTGCAACAAACCAGAGCACTACGCTGTGCTGTTCTTCCAGCGGGTCGGTGGAGAATCCGGGCGCGATGGCGGCAACTCATCTTCCGAGGTAAGTACCTGACGCAGAAAGCGATCGTCCGGATTGCCTTTTCTCCATGCAATCGATAAATGAGCAGGGGCACACGCAGGGCAAACAGCTTTTTGGCGTTGCGTCCGGCCAACAGTTTTTCATCACGTCTATATTCAAAAGACGCAGAAGTTCATCAGGATCGGTCACAACATCGGCAAGTTGCGTTAACCAATCTTCTCTGTATGGGGTATTTAGGGTTACAATATGCGCCATTTTGTGGCTTAGCTACCAATTAACAAATTTCAGAGGGCCTTATGGCAACGTACTATAGCAACGATTTTCGTGCTGGTCTTAAAATCATGTTAGACGGCGAACCTTACGCGGTTGAAGCGAGTGAATTCGTAAAACCGGGTAAAGGCCAGGCATTTGCTCGCGTTAAACTGCGTCGTCTGCTGACCGGTACTCGCGTAGAAAAAACCTTCAAATCTACTGATTCCGCTGAAGGCGCTGATGTTGTCGATATGAACCTGACTTACCTGTACAACGACGGTGAGTTCTGGCACTTCATGAACAACGAAACTTTCGAGCAGCTGTCTGCTGATGCAAAAGCAATTGGCGACAATGCTAAATGGCTGCTGGATCAGGCAGAGTGTATCGTAACTCTGTGGAATGGTCAGCCGATCTCCGTTACTCCGCCGAACTTCGTTGAACTGGAAATCGTTGATACCGATCCGGGCCTGAAAGGTGATACCGCAGGTACTGGCGGCAAACCGGCTACCCTGTCTACTGGCGCTGTGGTTAAAGTTCCGCTGTTCGTACAAATCGGCGAAGTCATCAAAGTGGATACCCGCTCTGGTGAATACGTCTCTCGCGTGAAGTAATGCGGTTGTGGTGCGGCCTGCAGGCTGCACCATCACTTATTCAGGTCAGAGATGATGAAACGCCTTATCGTTCTTGTTTTGCTTGCCAGCACGCTGCTCACGGGCTGTAACACCGCTTGCGGTTTCGGCGAAGACATCAAACATCTCGGTAACTCCATCTCTCGCGCTGCCAGCTAATTTTTCTTCTCTTCCGAAAAATCATCAGATTTCCATCATTTTTGGCGATGTTGTCTATTATTAATTTGCTATAGGCAAACATAAATAACATTACCTAAAAGGAAGACGTTATGGTGAAGAAGACAATTGCAGCGATCTTTTCTGTTCTGGTGCTTTCAACAGTATTAACTGCCTGCAACACCACGCGTGGCGTTGGTGAAGACATTTCTGATGGCGGTAACGCGATTTCTGGCGCAGCAACGAAAGCGCAGCAATAAGCAATAACGGTACGACAGCAGTGTCGTGCCGTTTGTTTTTTCTGCGATCGTCATAAAGGTAATAGTTGAAATTCCCCTGCCACCTGGCAAAATATCCGTTCAACCATCAGCTTTGCAGGACGACCTGCAAACGCCTCTTTTCACCGGGGACGGCCCCAAATTTCCGGAGCCTGATATGTCCTGGATTATCTTAGTTATTGCTGGTCTGCTGGAAGTGGTATGGGCCGTTGGCCTGAAATATACCCACGGCTTTAGCCGTTTGACGCCGAGTGTTATTACCGTGACGGCGATGATAGTCAGTATGGCGCTACTTGCCTGGGCGATGAAATCGTTACCGGTAGGGACGGCTTATGCCGTGTGGACGGGTATTGGCGCAGTCGGCGCGGCCATCACCGGCATTGTGCTGCTCGGTGAGTCCGCTAACCCGATGCGTCTGGCGAGTCTGGCGTTAATCGTATTGGGGATTATTGGTCTGAAACTCAGCACTCACTAACTACCGGGCTGCTGTACCCAAATAAACTTACTGACATCAAACCCTTCCCGGGTCGCGACTGCCAGCATCTCCTGTTTCACTTCGTCAGAAATGGTTGGCGTGCGGGAGAGTATCCACAGGTAGTCGCGGTCCGGGCCGCAAACCAGCGCATGGCGGTATTCCCGATCGAGTGCAATAACGTTATAACCGCCATAGAAAGGACCAAAGAATGACACTTTCAGCGCAGCGCGAGTTGGTGCGCCGGTAAAGTACGCTTTCCCTTCACTCTGCTGCCACATTCCTCTGTCAGGGTTATAGCCTTTATTAATGACATTCAGGCCGCCGTCATCACGCAGGCTGTATGTTGCGGTGACTTTTTCCAGTCCACGTTCAAAACGGTGATCAAAACGGGCAATCTCATACCAGGTACCGAGATAACGTTTGGCGTCGAAATTATTCACTACGGTCACGCCACGCGGCGGCGTAGGAAAACTACAGGCAACGACCAGAAATGCAGCTGTCGCTGCGGCAACGAGAGGGAGCAGGCGCATAAATGTTTCCTTACTGGTTTTTTTCTAAGTGTAGATGACAGCAAGGAAAAGCGCAGAAAAGGTCCGAAAATTCGGACCCGATGAAATTTTACTGTAGAGCGTTGAGAATCTGACAGGCGGCGGCGACTCTCGCTGGATTGGGATAGTTTTTGTTAGCCAGCATCACGATACCCAGCTCTTTTTCTGGAATAAACGCGACATAGCTACCAAATCCGCCGGTCGCCCCCGTTTTATGTACCCATGATGCGCGTACTGCAGGAGTTGGGGGCTTAATCGCTTTTACCGGGCGTGCTGCCAGTGCAATTTTATTGTCACTGCCGTTAATGATGCTGTCAGGATTGACCGGCCAGTCCAGCATTTCCCAGCCCAGGCCCTGATACATATCGCCGGTTTGCCAGTAGCGAGATTGTGCCAGTTGTATCCCTTGTTGAAGCGTTTTCTCATTGATATCAAGGGGGGGTAAATTGCTTTGCACCCAGCGGGCCATATCTTCAATGGTCGACTTCACACCATAAGCTTCAGCATCTAACGCCCCTGGCGAAACATGCACTGCCTTACCTTCGCGATATCCCCAGGCGTAATTCTTTTCTTCTGGGGGAGGTACATTAATCCACGTATGGTTGAGTTTGAGTGGCTGGAAGACACGAGTTTGCATCGCCTGCTCAAAACTCAAACCAGACGGCTTCACAGCCAGTGCGCCGAACAAACCGATACTGGAGTTGGCATACAGACGTTGTGTTCCTGGAGCCCATGCAGGCTGCCAGTTTTGATAGAAGCGCAGCAAGTCGCTTGAGGATTTCACTTCATCCGGCACCTGCAATGGCAGGCCGCCAGCGGTGTAGGTCGCAAGATGTAATAGTGTGATCCCATTCCACTGTTTAGCGGTAAGTTCAGGCCTTTATCTTTGTTGCGGATTGCTTAACTTGATTTCCCCTCTAGTAATAAGCCCGCTACGAAGCACGCCCGTAAACGTTTTGCTGACCAACCTAACCAAACAACGTTTGCTGTGTGACGGGCTGCTTTTTGCGATGTCCAGCATAGCCCCAGGTAAAGAACAGTGAATCTATAAATTACCGCCACCGCCATACCGGACCTCTTTGTTGCTCTATAAGCGGGGTAATTGTGCGATGCACATCGTCATTTTTTGGGCAGCAAATGTGCAGCAAGAGGCGGTAATTAATAAGGCGCAGAGCGTCGTTTTGAACATAGGGTCTGGTTTCCATTGCTTACGGCCCGCCATAGGCCGGGCCCGGATTTACATTGGCGATGCGTTAGATCGGCAACGACACCATTAGGTGCAGACCTGTCAGGATAGCAGCCAGACCGTACAAAACCCATTCGCCCGCAGGTACGTGGATTTTCAAATATCGTGCATCGCGTGGTGCATAATGGTGCAACGACACCACAGCGGCAGAACCATTATCAGGAACAGGAATACGCGACCAATGAGCTCTTGCGCTAACGCCAGAACCAGGCCAGTTAGTGACACCACCCTGGAAACAGCCCCAGCGGCAGCAGAGACCCACCAGCAGGATCATCACCGGCGCAAGAATTGCGCTCCACATACCACCGGCCCCGAAGAGGCCCCAGCAGCCCGGTTCGTCAGAGCTTTGGATTTGGATTCGATCACTCAGGCCCTGTGATTAGTACAGGGCAACAAATAGGATTACGATGGTGGCAACTAACACTACTGCCTAGATACTTTTGATAATTGCTCTGGACCCATTTTTTGGTCTTTTACAACGAATATGGCTGCTTTCGGCGCCAGTTTCTCGATAGGTGTTTGCGCCAGCAGAGCTGCCGCCAGAGCGATCAGGTTAATGATCACAATAACCCGGGTTTTGTAAAAAGTCGACGAATCCTGCTGCGCCTTCCGGGCCATTCAGGGCAAACAGCCCGAAATCAGTTCAATGCTGAACCACACAGCCGGAACCGCCGCGCCTTCGCGCAGCATGTAAAAGCGATAAACGGCAATTTTTTACCAGGTGGACGTCATTGGCCGTACATACGGTTTACGTTTAGTCGTCATGTTGCACTGCAGCGTGGTTCAGGGTCGCGATAAGAAAGTCTTTCGAACTTTCTACTTTGCCCTGCTGAATGGCCGCAGCCGGATTGACGCGTTCGGCAGACTTCGAGCAATAGCCACGAAAGTACAGCTCCATACGCCGTTCTGGCTGTTCAAACTGCGCTATAGGCTCCTCTCAACCGTGGTCGCGGCTATCTTCGTTATAACGATGCGCCAGCGTAATGGAGCCGGACGGACGAACTCTGGGTTCAGGCCAAACTGCGGGCACGCGGCGTGCACGCACCCAGTTGATGCAACCGGAGAACTGGTGATACCCCCCATCTGCGCCGGGGTGCACGTTAGTACCCTGATCCGGGGTGCGGGAGTTGCCGATGATGTACGGTTTGATCGCTTCCAGACTTTCGATGAAGTGGGTCATTATCGACCACCATCGCGTTCAATCGGGAAGTTAGCTAACACTTCAACCTTCATACCGTCGGTGTAATCACGCAGGAAGGTTTTACATGCCAGTTTTGGCACGTTGTTAACCATCATGCCGCAGAACCACAAATCGCCATACGGCAGGACCAGCGGTAGCTCAGGTCCGGTGCCAGGTTGTCTTTGATGTAGCCCAGCGCATCCAGTAATGAGGTAGTTGCGTCATAAGGCACTTCATAGAATGCGCTATGCGGTGCGGCATCGACTTCCGGGTTATAGCGCACCACCTCAATTTTCAGGTTTTTCATCTCAGCCATTCGCCTTCTCCTTCTTATTGGCTGCTTCCGCCTTATCGGCTGCACCGCTTCGCCACCGTAAACGCGTTTAGCTGGCGGCAGCGTGTAATCTTCACGTCGCTGTACTCCAGGCAAGTCGTGCCGTCAGCATCGCGGAAGGCGAGGGTGTTTCTTTGAGGAAGTTGACGTCGTCACGCTCGGTGCAACCTTCGTCCAGACGCTGGTGTGCGCCGGGCGGACTCTTTACGTGCCATTGCGGAGTGCGCCATACATTCGGCAACGTTACCGTGGCCCAGTTCAATGGTGTAGAGCAGGTCGGTGTTGAACACGCTGGAAGTGTCGGTGATGCGCACGCGCTTGAAGCGTTCCTGCAGCTCAGCCAGCTTGTCGATGGTTTTCTGTCAACGTTCCGGCGTACGGTAGATACCGCAGCCTCTCCATTGCAGGCCCATTTTGTCGCGATCTTCGCCCAGTTTCGCCGCATCCGGTTAACCGAATTTTTCAGACGTTGTTCAACGCCAGCTGCCTGCGCTTGGATTGCCGCTTCGTTGCCATTACCGGCAGTTGCTGCCCGCTCTGTCGCTTGTTCACCGGCCAGACGGCCGAAGACGCCCAGTTCCGCCAGGGAGTTGGAGCCCAGACGGTTTGCACCGTGCAGACCAACAGAGGACAGTTCAGCCACGGCGAACAGACCTTTAATGCGGGTTTCACAGTTTGATCGGTTTCGATACGGCCCATGGTGTAGTGTGCGGTCGGGACGTACGGAATCGGTTCTTTAACTCGATGACGCCAACGTACGCTTTCGCCAGGTCGCAGATGAACGGCGGACGTTCATGCAGTTTTTTCTCGCCGAGGTGACGCAGGTCGAGATAAAGCCACATCACCACGCGGCGTGGAGATGGTGTTGCCTTTACGCCATCGTGCCGAGAAGGCCGAGAAAGTTTGTCCGCGTGGACGAGTTCCAGTGTTTGTTTTTCGGCTGGCCCAGCGGAGTTCCGCCGATGCCGTAATCTTGCAGATAACGGTAGCCATTTTTGTTACCAGGATACCGCCTTCACCACGGCAGCCTTCGGTCATCAGGATACCGGAGACCTGGCAGACCGGTTGGGTGATCTGAACGAATTCCAGTCACGCAGCGGAACGCCGTGGCTTAGCGCCATACCCATACCGTCACCGGTAACGATACCGCGTTGGTGTTTTAACGATAAACGCCACCCACACCGCCGGTAGCCATAACGACCGCGTTAGCACGGATCTGCACCAGCGTGCCTTCCATCATGTTCATTGCTACCAGGCCGCGAACATGACCATCATACCCAGAAATATCCAGCACGAAATGTTCGTCGAAAACGCTGGATCTGCGGGAATTGCAGAGAGGTCTGGAACAGCGTGTGCAGCATACGGAAGCCGGTGTATCGGCGGCGAACCAGGGTACGCTCGATTTCATGCCGCCGAAGCGACGTACGTTGACGCTACCATCCGGGCGACGGCCCATCGGCACCCCCACAGTTCCAGTTGGGTTATTTCGGTTGGGCAATGGTCGACGGATCGTCCACGACATCCTGCTCACACAACCAGTCGCCACCCGCTACTGTGTCGTGAAAGTGATATTCGAAGCTGTCATGATCCTGCGCGACAGCGGCGGAGCCCCTTCTGCAGCAACAGTATGGCTACGCATTGGGTATACTTTTGAGATCAGTGCGATTTTTGCATTTGTATTTGCCTGCGCGGCAGCAATTGCCACGCGTAATCCCGCGCCACCGGCGCCTACAATGGCAAGATCGGCTTGAAAGGTTTGCACGACATTCCTCCAGGATTGCTTGTGCAGCCCCGTACTTCAGGGTAAGTGCCTGAAAGTTGCGTCTGCGAACGCTATTCCACTGCTCCTTTATAGGTACAACAGTATAGTCTGATGGATAAGTCTGAAATTTGAGCAGGAATCGATTTTTTTAGTGCGCAAGAGGGCTAAATTAGGGCTGAAGATGATTAATTTAATTACCAACCATAAGGAATCGTGCTTTTTTTAGTCACTGCCCACCGTTGTTTGATTCCTGCGTAAAATTTCTCTCGCCGTCGCGTTGCGAGTAGACTTTCGTGCCCTTGTCAAAAACTTGGAGATTTAACTATGAGCGAAACGGCATCCTGGCGGCCGAGCGCATCCATTCCTAACTTATTAAAACGCGCGGCGATTATGGCGGAGATCCATGATTTTCTTTGCCAATCGTGGAGTGCTGGAGGTGGAGACGCCTTGTCGAGCCAGGCGACGGTAACCGATATTCATTTGGTCCCGTTTGACACGTTTCGTTGGCCCCGGGCATTCGCAGGGGATGAAGCTCTGGTTAATGAGCCAGCCCGGAATACCCGTATGAAACGCCTGCTGGTTGCCGGTTGTGGCGACTCCAGCTGTGCCGCAGTTTTCCGTAATGAAGAGATGGGGCGTTCTAGCAACCCTGAGTTCACTATGCTGAGTGGTATCGACCGCACTATGATATGTGCCGGTTGATGAACAGGTGGACGATCTACTACCGACAGGTGCTCGACTGCCTGCAGCAGAAAGCCTTTCTTATCAACAAGCTTTCTTGCGTTATCTGGAAATTGACCCACTCTCTGCCGACAAAACGCAACTCCGGGAGGTGGGGGGACGAAATGGATTTGAGCGATGTTATTAATACAAAAGACCGCGACACATTGCTACAATTGCTGTTTACCTTTGGCGTAGAGCCAAATATGGTAAAGGAAAAACAAGCCTTCTGCTACCACTTTCCAGCCACCCAGGCATCACTGGCGCGAATCAGTACCGAGAATCATCGGGTCGCTGAACGCTTTGAGGTTGTTCTAAAGGTATTGAGCTGGCGAATGGTTTCCATGAATTGACGGAATTGCAGGTAGCAGCAACAACGCTTTGAACAAGATAACCGTAAGCGCGCGGCGCGCGGTTTGCCCGCAGCACCCCATTGACCAGAATCTGATTGACGCCTTGAAAGTCGGTATGCCTGACTGTTCCGGCGTGAGCGGCGTTAGGTCTGATCGTCTGGTGATGTTGGCGCTGGGCGCGGAGACACTGGCTGGAGAGTTCATCACCTTTAGCGTTAACCGGCATAATTCTGAAAAATTACTGAATTAACGGCGAAGAATGGCGTGATAAGCGCCATTCTGCAGCATATGTTTTCATTTTTCCGTTAAAGGCCACAATTTAAGACTGGATATTTGATATCATCCAAGTATCAATTCTGTATTGGTTTTTACGCTGCCTGCTCAATGTTGCGCAGTGCAGTTCAGTGGGCACGTGTTATACACGCGCTGAAATGAAGGATGGTTTCATGCCTCACACGATAAAAAAGATGAGTCTGATAGGACTCATATTGATGATCTTTACTTCCGTATTTGGATTTGCCAATAGCCCATCGGCTTATTACTTAATGGGTTATAGTGCGATTCCCTTTTATATATTTTCTGCATTGTTATTCTTTATTCCATTCGCCTTAATGGTAATGACTCCAACTTACTGATAGTGTTTTATGTTCAGATAATGCCCGATGACCTTGTCATGCAGCTCCACCGATTTTGAGAACGACAGTGACTTCCGTACCAGCCTTGCCAGATGTTGTCTCAGATTCAGATTATGTCGCTCAATGCGCTGAGTGTAACGCTTGCTGATAACGTGCAGCTTTCCCTTCAGGCGTGATTCATACAGCGGCCAGCCATCCGTCATCCATACCACGACCTCAAAGGCCGACAGCAGGCTCAGAAGACGCTCCAGTGTGGCCAGAGTGCGTTCACCGAAGACGTGCGCCACAACCGTCCTCCGTATCCTGTCATACGCGTAAAACAGCCAGCGCTGACGTGATTTAGCACCGACGTAGCCCCAATGTTCGTCCATTTCAGCGCAGACAATCACATCACTGCCCGGTTGTATGCGCGAGGTTACCGACTGCGGCCTGAGTTTTTTAAGTGACGTAAAACCGTGTTGAGGCCAACGCCCATAATGCGTGCACTGGCGCGACATCCGACGCCATTCATGGCCATATCAATGATTTTCTGGTGCGTACCGGGCTGAGAGGCGGTGTAAGTGAACTGTAGTTGCCATGTTTTACGGCAATGAGAGCAGAGATAGCGCTGATGTCCGGCAGTGCTTTTGCCGTTACGCACCACGCCTTCAGTAGCGGAGCAGGAAGGACATCTGATGGAAATGGAAGCCACGCAAGCACCTTAAAATCACCATCATACACTAAATCAGTAAGTTGGCAGCATTACCCGCCTTATGATGGCTGAAATGGGAGCTGCTTATCGCAAAGAAAGAAGGTGGTACTGATCTGACGGATAGATGTTTGGACCACGTTTTGCCTTCATCGGTACGTTTATGTGGTTTTCCTCTTTATCATCTGGATGGTGATGAGCACCTCTGAAATTTGTACCGTTCTAACATCATCCCTTATGGTAGCGACATGACCCAGCACTGGTGTATTGCCGGACTGGAGCCTACGCAGGTGGTTGGTCTGCTGGACAGTGGCATGGATGATTCTGGTCACCGTCGTCGCTCTTGAAGGGGATTAATAAAATTGCCCGCATTACTGCGGTGGTGGTATTGCAGTAATGTGTCTGAATTTAGTATTGCTGTTAGTAAGCATTTACTATTTTGTTATTAAATGGTGGGCATTTCGCGCAGGATATTCATTTCTGCACCACCTGAACCGGGTTATCAGTCCGGTCTGGCAATGCTATCGGTTCGTGGCATTTGCCATTTTTGCCTATGGCGGATCCAAGCGGTTGGTGGTTGGTCGATAAAACGGAAAATCCAGAAAAGAACTTTGCCAAAGGTATTGTTTTTGCCGCTATTGTTATTTCAATCGGTTATTCGCTGGCAATATTTTTATGGGGCGTCAGCACAAACTGGCAGCAGGTATTAAGTAATGGTTCCGTTAACCTCGGCACATTACCTATGTGCTGATGAAGAGCCTTGGGATGACGCTGGGTAATGCACTGCATTTGTCATCTGAAGCGTCATTGTCGCTGGGCGATGGTTCGCGTGCATCACGGGACTTTCGATGTTCCTCGCCTATACCTGTGTGCTTCTTTACGCTTTGCTATTCACCGTTGAAAGCCATCATCCAGGCACGCCGAAAACATTGTGGCCGGAACCGATGACGCGCCTGAATGCGATGGGGATGCCGTCTATCGCCATGTGGATGCAGTGCGGGTTGGTCACTCATCTTCATTCTGCTGGTTTCGTTTGTGGTGATCCGCATCGGCGTTCTTTAACAAGCTGACGCTGATGGCGAACGTGTCTATGACGCTTCCTTACCTGTTCCTCGCGCTGGCTTTCCCATTCTTTAACACGTCAGGATTCTCGACAGACCATTTGTGATTTTCAACGCGTATGTCGGCAATGATCGCGACGGTGGTTGTCGTACTTGGCGGGCGGCATCGTGATATGCTTCACCATCATTCAACCTGTGGTCCAGCCTAGACCTAGCACAGCACATTGTGGATGATTGGCTGCCTGCTCTCTCTTCTCGCTGTTAGCGATGGCGATTTACCAGAGTTATTGCAGTCGCATGGCGAATAAACCTGAGTTAGCTTCTCTACTGATCATATGAAATCCTGCAACGCATCGTCTCTCCGGCCATGAGTTGTCAGGAAGGTAATGCGTATGGATGATACTCTCCAGGGCCGGTGATAACTGAAGACTTATGTTAAGCCTGCTAAATGAGCCACGTTGACATCATTTGGCAGCTTCATGCATTACAAACTTCCCGCCTTACTACCTTTGCCCGCAGAAGTTAGGATGCTTCCCTATTGTTTACCATTCAGGCTTTCCAGACGCATCTGGAGGCGGAATGGCATATCGATACCGTGGGCATGGAAGCCATAATTCAGCCGGCCTATTTCGATGGCGTAGTGGTATACGGTGACCCATCTCGAGCGGCGTAAATACGCAGCTCGAAAATCTGAATCCCTTGTTGCAGATCCACCAGGAAGACTTCCGGTGCCGGGTTGTCGATCACCAGCGAGCAGCGACGCGCTGCGGTGAGCAGGATTTCCGTCACTTCTTCACTGTTGGCATCGGCAGGGGCCGGAATCGTCAACACCACGCGCGTGACCGAGTCAAAGAGCGACGAGTTGAGGACCCGCTCGGTAATAAATGCCTTGTTGTATGATTATCTCTTTATGCTCCAGTCGCTGATGGTGGTTGCGCGGGTATTAATTTTCGTCACGCTACCAGCAACATTCGCGGATTGTTACCGTATCGCCAATGCGAATCGGTTTTTGAACAGGATGATTAGGCGTACAAAAGGTCGCGCAAAATTTCCTGTAAACCAAAACCGAGACCAACACCCAGCGCGGCAACCAGCCACTGCAATTTCTACTACTCAATACCAATCATCCAGAAGCTGACCAGCCCGCCAATCAGCATCAGCAGATATTTGGTGATGGTGGTGATGGCGTAACCCGTACCCGGGTCTTACGTTCCAGGCGCCGCAAATCGCCAGTTCCAGCAGCGCGGGCAGGTCGGCGCACCAGCTGCGTGGTGACTCACAACACTAGAATGGCAATCAGCACCGCACCGAGGGTAATTGGCTCCAGACTTTCTACGCCTGGTCGCTGGAGGTGACATCCCACAGCGAAATATTTTCGAGGAAGCCGAAGCGGAATGGATTTCTGACCACAGCACAATGACCTGAAAGCAGGGCGATCAACATCAAAATTGAGCGCACCAGCCGAAGGATTGCGCACTGATGGCATCGAGATCGACTTCGCTTTCATCGATCTTCACAATCGCCCCTTCCCGGCCACCGTGATGATGTGCTTCCTCTTCGCCACGCGCACGTTGCGCTACACCCCCGCCCGGCGACGCTTCGCCCGGTCAAACGCCAGCCTGCGGCGTTGGATCAGCATCCAGCGGCGGATAACGTGATAAACCACCAGTAGCAGGAACCACGGCAACCGAGGTTTCAAGCCTCGCTAACAGCGCCTGTGCCGTTGCCAGATAACCCACCGCCGACGCCAGAACGGCAACCAGTGGCGCGCCAATCATCATGTTCCACAGCATATGGTTGGTAATGTCGCCGCCGATCGCTCTTTCGTTGAGATACAGCGGATCGCCTTCCCAGCTGAAGGCCACCACCGCCAGCGCACCGCAAATGAGGATAAAGCAAAGCCGTCCCAGCGAACCGGAGAATTCACGGTCGTCGAGGTTATCGAACATCATCAGCGCCATAATCAGCGGCAAGCAGCCCGAGGGCCATCAGGTAGTAGCGCATCCCACGGAAACACGTTCGCGCGGCCAGCCAAAATGAGCGATAAACAAGCCGTTCGGGCGGGCAAAGGTGGCGCAAATCATCACTACCCACAGCAGCGGCACGGTGGCCGTTACACCATCGCCAATCGCGACCGCCAGCGGATAAGGCCACGCCTCGCGCAAGCCGTAACCCAGCGTCATCCACAGCACCGGTACCGGTGACGCGACTGAGAATCGACCAGAAAAGAGTGCAAACGTCAGCCAGAAGTGATCCTGAGTCACTTTGCCAACTTTCGCCGCCGAACGTTCAAGAAAACGGTGAAATAGCGGGCGCGAGTAAAGACTGCAACCGACCAGATTAATGCGCCAAACAGCGGCAAAAATCTACTCTTTGCTGGTCAGCATCATCACACTGGCTCTGCCCAACTCGACCGAAGGTGTCCAGCGAAATGAGACGACGCAGACTCCTGGGCGATTTCCAGCTGCTCGGCGGCGACGGTCATCGGCGCACGTCAGAGGTCCAGAACAGATAGCGGTGCGTTGCTTCGTTCACCTCTTTTCAGCGCATCCTCCAGTTGCCCGTTGGAGACTTTCAGCTTGGTCAGTTCCAATAAGTAGCGTGTCGCCACCCTGTTACAATGAGTTCAGCAACTCACGCTGAGTGCGCAGTTGTGCTTCCAGAATACGGTTTTGCTCGGCGGTCAGCGGCTGACCGTCGGCCGAATGGATTTGCCGTAGCAGCGGCCGTTTATTAAGCAGATCTCATAACGTAACCGTTGCACACGCAACTGCGCCATTTCGGTATCAAGCTGTTGTGGTTTTGGCATTTCTGGCAGCCGTGCCACCTGCGCCCGCAGCGCTTCGCCGAGCAGATTGGACGATCCCAGCCATTGCGCACTGTTCACCACGTATTCAACGCCTGCCGGACCTGTAACGTCTGGCTGGCAGCCTGACGCTGTTGCGAGGAACGAGATTCCGATCCGCTGCGCCTGTTGATTCAAAGCCGCCGATAGTTCGCGGTTAATTTTGAATTGCGCGACGAATCTTTCGGCAAATCGGCACTGTTTTCTGCCAGTAATTCGGGCTTCCAGTGCCCGCTCCGCCTCAAGCTGACGTTGGCTGTTTAATTCATTACGCAAGGCCTGCAAATACGCATCCAGTTGCTGGCTCTCTCTTCTCGCTAGCTCTGAGCGTAAGCGCGCGAATTCCTGGCGGTTATGGCGTACAGCTGGGCCAGCTCCAGTTGATCAACGAGCGCCTTAGACGTGCAGAGTCAGATGAACGCCAAATTTTTCGTGCCTGATCAGCGGAGTATTGCCGGTAGCCATTCCCAGGGGCTCGATCTCATTTAACTGACGGCGGGCGTCGGTTTGCTGTTGCGGCAGTTGATTCAGCGAATCGGCAATCTCGCGGGCGCGCTCCTGCTCTTGCTGGGCCTGACGGCTTTTATCGAGCAACTGGCTGCTGACCTGGAGAATTTCCTGATTCAGCGCGTCGGTAGACATTCCCGGCGCACGCTGCGCGGCTCGTCACGCATGTTGTTCAATTGTGCGCGCAGAGTAGCCGGAGAGTTTGGTAATTATCGATAACTTGCTGATATCGTTGATGTTAGGACCTTTGTTTTTACTTGCACCGAGCAGACGACGTCGACGACTTCCGGCTGTGGCGGGTTTCGCCGCTTTTGCCTGCTCCAGTTCCTGAGCGATTTGTTTGCTGATCCGGGGGCCGTCGCGGCGTACGCCCCCCAACTGAGGCACCAGGCCATCAGAAAAGTGATAATCAGGCGCACGTCAGCGTTTCCTTTGATGGATTAGACCTTGTCTTTTCGTCGTCAACCAATGGGCTGGCATCGTGTTCTTGCTTCGATCTCCTTTTTCAGCAGGAAAAGCGGGCAGGTTCAGCGTTCTCGGCGTAAGGTTTCGGTAGATACTGCCAGCGGCTGGCCAATTTTCGTGACAGACAGGCTTTCCAGTTGCTCAACCAGATTCACTTTACCCGGTGCAAACAGGTCGATAACGGTGGCAACCGAATTAAAAGCCACCCATTTCCTGGCCTTTCAGCAGTGCCACAGAGCCGTTGTTTTCCCGGCAGGCCAGGTCCAGCGCTTGATGATACCTTCGCGGCGGCGGAAATGGTGCCCGCCCTATGTCTGAACGCCGCCAACAATTGTCGCCCTCCGACCAGAATCTGCTGTGCCATTGGGCCAAATTCGGTATCTCGAAGGCAAATCACGCGTTCGTTACGGCAAACAGATTCGGCACGCTTCCTGAGCGGTGAGATGGTTAACGGAGAAGAGATTGCCCGGCACGTAGATTATCTCACGGACAATACCGTTGCACGGCATGTGTACGCGGTGGTAGTCACGCGGGGAGAGGAAGGGTTAGAACCAGACCGTCGCGGAACAGGTCCGCCATCAGATAGTTGCCTGCCAGCAAGGCTTCGAGGCGGCAGTTGTGGCCTTTGGCTTGCAGGATTTTATTTTTCTTCGATTTTACCCAACTGGCTGATAACGCCATCGGCAGGCATGACCATGCATTCGGATTGGATCGATTGGGCGTACTTCGTCACGCAGCGGACGGACAAGCAATTCGTTAAAGGTGCGGTAGCTGGCGGTGTCCGGCTTTTGTGCCTCTTTCATGTCGACCTTGTAGTATTTAACTCGAACAAATCGACATAACCAGTTTTGTCAGCCATCCTGCCCGCTTGCTTGCGCCCCAACCCGCCAGGCGAGTAAGCCATAGTTTCGGCAGAATGTACTGTAGCGAAAGTTTAAATGAATTTAACAAGGTAGCCTCCAGGCCATTGTTTTGTCGTTCCTGATCCGGCCAACATGCCGGATCCTGAAAAAAAGGGGACGATTCTAACGACGGTTAGCTTAATTGTCAGTCATCCGTATCAGAAAAGTTTTTACGCGTTTTTACCTGCGCCATGCTTTCCAGAATACGGTGATAGTTTTCGAAACGGGTTTCCGCGATTTTCCCTTCCTCAACCGCTTCCCGGATAGCGCAGCCCGGATCGGTATCGTGTTTGCAATCGCGATATTTACACAGACCTAAATAGTCATGGAATTCGACAAAGCCCTGAGTGATTTGTTCCGGCTCCAGGTGCCAGAGGCCGAACTCACGCACACCAGGGGAATCAATCACATCACCGCCGTGCGGGAAGTGATACAGCCGAGCGGCGGTCGTGGTGTGCTGACCGAGCCCCGAGTTGTCAGAGACATCGTTGGTCAGGATCTCTTTTTGCAGCCCCAGCAACGCGTTCAGCAGGCTGGATTTACCGACGCCAGACTGCCCGGCAAAAATGCTGATGCGCCCGGTCAACGCCTCTGCCAGCGGTTTCAGCCCATCCTGAGTATGGCTGGAAACCATCAATACGCGATAACCGATGTTGCGGTAGATATCCATCTGCTCGTTGACGAACGCCATGCCTTCGTCGTCCAGCAGGTCTATCTTGTTGAGCACGATAATCGGCTCAATCTGCAAGGTTTCGCAGGCCACCAGGTAACGGTCGATAATATTGAGCGACAGCTCCGGCAAAATGGCGGAGACAATGACAATCTGGTCGATGTTGGCGGCTATGGGTTTCACGCCGTCGTAGAAATCCGGACGCGTTAACACCGAGGTGCGCTCATGCACCGCTTCCACGATCCCTTTGACATTTACGCCTTCCGCCGCCGGTTTACCCGGACGCCAGACTACGCGGTCGCCGGTTACCAGCGAACGGATGGTACGGCGAATATTGCAGCGGTGAACGTCGCCATCGGCGGATTCCACATCAGCGTGCATACCAAAGCGGCTGATGACGATACCTTCATCAGGCTCGCCAAACAGATTGTCGTCGTAGTCGGGCTTCTCCTTAGACGTTTTAAGACGACGCTGGTCTGATGTGGCTTTCACGCGGCGCTGCTGGCCTTTGGAGAGTTTATTTTTTACTGAATCGTACTGACTTGTGGTCACCCTGATGGGCAAAACATCTATGATACACTTAATTGTCAATAGATATCGTCACTGTGAATGGGTGAGAATGGCGTGAGTGCCGATGAAACAACCTGATTCGAATGAATCTTGAGATGACCGGTCTGGATCCCGAGCGCGGGATCGCATTATTGAGATTGCCACGCTGGTGACCGATGCCAGGGTGGATCCTTCTTGGCAGAAGGCCGACCATTGCACGGTGGCGACACCCGATGAACAGCTGGCTATCATGAGTGGCTGGAACGTGCGCACCGTTACCGCCAGGCGGCTGGTGAAGCGCCGCGAAGCGGCGCGATGGGCGATCGGGAAGCTGAACTGGCAACGCTCGAATTCTAAAACAGTCGGGTGCCTGCGGGAAAATCGCCGATTTGCGGTAACAGCATCGGACAGGACCATCATTTTCCTGTTTAAAATACATGCCGGAGCTGGAAGCCTACTTCCACTACCGTTATCTCGATGTCAGCACCCTGAAAGAGCTGGCGCGCCGCTGGAAGCCGGAAATTCTCGATAGTTTTGCCGACAGGGACGCATCAGGCGATGGATGATATCCGTCTGAATCGGTGGCGGAGCTGGCTTACTACCGCGAGCGTTTTATCAAGCTGTAAAATTTTTCCTGGTCACGTAAGCGCCAATCCACTTGCAAAGACATGATTTTGACGCTAAATTGAACGTCTTGCTGATAATTTCAGCACTTTAATAAAAACGCCAAAAAAACTTTTTTGGGGGGTTGCAGAGGGAAAGATTTCTGTATAATGCGCCCTCCCGTAACAACGCAGAAATGCGAAAATTACGAAAGCAAAATTAAGTAGATCGCGGGAATAGCTCAGTTGGTAGAGCGCGGCCTTTGCCAAGGTCGGGTCAGCGAGTTCGAGTCTCGTTTCCCGCTCCAAAATTTGAAAAGTGCTGCGAAGCCCAGACCAGCCGATCGCAGTACTTCGAATTGCGACAAGGCGGCAACTGAACGAATCCTTGGGAATTTACAAAAGTATGTGACTAAGGTGAGTGAAGGCGGCCGAGGGCGGTCGCGGTTGGAAAAAACGAAGATTAAGCGGGAATAGCTCAGTTGGTAGAGCACGACCTTGCCAAGGTCGGGGTCAGCGAGTTTTGGTCTCGTTTCCCGCTCCAAAATCCGAAAGTGCTGTAAGGCACAGACCACCCGAGCGGGAATAGCTCAGTTGGTGGAGCACGACCTTGCCAAGGTCAGGGTCGCGAGTTCGAGTCTCGTTTCCCGCTCCAAATGCTTCTCTCAATAAAATATCCACAGCGATGCGATGCGTTATTGCTGGTTTTCGTTGTCTCTGACAAACTCTTGTAAACAGAGTTATCCACAGCCTCAGGCTGTAATCTTAATTTCAAAGAAACTTCGCACGGTGAATCATATTTTTTTAACCTATTGATAGATAAGTTGGGATTAAGACCGTTTTGTCGAGTCAATCACTTGACGATTTTATTCGTCTTGAATTGCAATGCGTTTTTACTTATTCACAAGCTGTCGATAAATCAGGCGTCACGCGGTAACCCTTTTTCAATCACCCGAACCAGACGCTGTTTTTTCGGCAATTGCACCTCGACTGTGCGCGCATTTCGTTCTCTATTTGCTGCGCAATCGCCCGCGCTATGTGCTCATCGAGAAGTGGGTGTTCGCCTTTACGACTTTCCAGCGCTGTCAAAATCGTTTCATCCCAAGGGGCATTGCCTAATGCTACGGCGATATACGCAGCCAGACGCAGGTGACCAATACGACAAATCGCCAATCCTTCCGTGACTAAAAAGCGCTCTTCGCTGAGGCAAATCATTTCAATGAGTTCCGGTGCGTGTAGCGGCTTACGCCGGCTGAAATCCTCTTCTGTGGTAGCGTGTGAATAGCGATTCCACGGGCAGGAAGTAAGCTGGCAGTCATCGCAACCGTTGATCCGGACTCCCATTAACGGTCGCAACTTCTCCCGGAATAGCCCTAAGTTCGATGGTGAGATGAGATCATACAGCGGCGAGCATCGACGGTATATGGCTCGACGATGGCACCGGTCGGGCAAATGGTAACCAGGCCACGCATTTGCCGCATCCTTCCTCGACTGGTTAAATGCACGGGCAGCGGAATATCGACCGCAATTCGCCTAAAAAGAAGAACGAACCGCCTCGCGATTGAGGATAAGTCGTGCTTACCTGTCCAGCCGAGCCCAGCTTTTTTTCAGCTAACGGGCGCTCAAGATCAGCGCGGTACGACAAACGGTCTAAAACTCAGCGAAACGCAAGATGTTGCTGAATCATCTCGCCAGCTTTTTGAGTCGGTTGCGCAGAAGTTTGTGATAGTCACGGCCCAGCGCATAACGGCTAAGCGTCGCCGAGGTTGGGGTTTTTCAGCGTGCTGGCAAATGCGGCGTTGGTCGGAAGGTCATTCATCCGCACGCTGATCACGCGCAGCGTACCGGGCAATAACTCATGAGGGCGAGCGCGCAGCATACCGTGACGTGCCATCCGGTCCATTTCGCCGTGGTATTGTTTGTCCAGCCATGCTTGCAGGTTGGGCTCGGACTCGCTGAGGAATCGGTATCAGTAATCCTACCTGCTGAAAGCCCAGTTCCAGCCCCCACTGTTTAATTTTTGCGCTAACTGATTGAGATCGAGGGGCTCTGATCATAACGGACCATACCGATGAAGAAAAAACCCCGTAAGTATACCACACACCGTCTGGTACGCCGACGATCCGCCGCGGAGAACGCAAGGCAGCAGATGTGCTGGGGCTCACACTCTTATGGCTGATGCTACGCGCTGGCGAGGCCGCGTTGCGGTGTGTCGTTCGGCGTATCCTGACGCCCGCCACTGGCTGGTGCTGTGCGGTCATGGTAATAACGGCGGCGATGGCTACGTGGTCGCGCGACTGGCCAAAGCGGTGACTGAGGTCACGTTGTTCGCCCAGGAGAGCGACAAACCGTTGCGGAAGAGGGCCGCGCTGGCACGCGAAGCATGGTTAAACGCGGGTGGCGAGATCCATGCTTAGAATATTGTCTGGCCCAATCGGTAAATCTGATTGTTGATGCGCTGCTCGGTACCGGTTTGCGGCAAGCGCCGCGAATCCGTTGCGCCAGTTAATCGACCACGCTCATTCCCATCCTGCGCCGATTGTGGCGGTTGATATCCCTTCCGGCCTGCTGGCTGAAAACTGGCGCTACGCCAAGCACGGTGATCAACACCGAATCACACCATCACTTTTATTGCGTGAAAACAGGCTTGCTCACTGGAAAAGCGCGGGAATATGGCCGGACGGCTCCATTTTGACTCACTGGGGCTGGATAGTTGGCTGGCGGGTCAACGAAATTACAACGGGTCTTGGCAGGAACAACTTTCTCACTGGCTAAAACCGCCGTCGCCCGAACTTGGCATAAAGGCAATCACGGGCGGCTGGTAATTATCGGTGGCGATCACCGGCCATCGCGCCGGGCTGTGGCGCCGGGAAGCAGCCGCGGTGGCGTTGTGGCGGTGGCTCGTCGGTTTGCTGTGCGGTGAGATCATGGCTCGCAGCTGGCTACACGACGCAAAGTGATGGTGGGTGGAGGCTCGATGATCGACTCAAAAGCCTGGAATGGGCCGATGTGGTGGTGATTGGTCCGCCTGGGCCAGCAAGAGTCGGGAGAAAAGACGCTGCAAAAAGTTGAGAATTTTCGCAAACCGATGTTGTCGGGATGCCGATGCATCGAACCTGCTGGCAATCGATCCCGATAAGCGCAGCCGCGATACGCGTAATAGCGCGCATAGCTGGCGAGGCCGCACGGTTGTTAGGCTGTTCCGTCGCTGAAATTGAAAGTGACCGCTTACATTCCACCAAACGTCTGGTACAACGTTATGGCGGCGTAGCGGTGCTGAAGGTTCCGGAACCGTGGTCGCCGCCCGTCCTGACGCTTTAGGCATTATTGATGCCGGAAATGCAGGCGTGGCGAGCAGCGGCGTGGGCAATGTGCTCTCTGGTATTATTGGCGCATTGCTTGGGCGAAAAACTGTCGCCGTATGATGCCGCCTGTGCGGGCTGTGTCGCGCACGGTGCTGCAGCTGACGTACTGGCGGCGCGTTTTGGAACGCGCGGGATGCTGGCAACCAATCTCTTTTCCACGCTACAGCGTATTGTTAACCCCGGAAGTGACTGATGAAGAACCATGATGAAGTGGGGACAATTCCGCTCCCTGATGAGCAGGCAACATTAAGCCTGGGCGAGCGGGGTAGCGGAAGAGCCTGCGATGGCGCAACCGTAATCTATCTGTATGGCGATTTAGGCGCAGGTAAAACCACCTTTAGCCGGGGCTTTTTCCAGCTTCTGGGTCATGGGGTAATGTCAAAAGCCCCAGCTTATACGCTGAGTGAACCCTATACGCTACGACAATTTAATGGTTTATCACTTTGATTTGTACCGCCTTGCCAATCCCGAGGAGCTGGAGTTTATGGGGATTCGCGATTATTTTGCAGACGATGCCATCTGCCTGGTGGAGTGGCCGCGACAAGGTACAGGTGTTCTTCCTGACCCGGATGTAAAATACACATTGATTATCAGGCACAAGGCCGTGAGGCGTGAGTGCGGATCCTCTGCGGGTGAATTGTTGCTGGCGCGTTTAGCCGGTTAACCTTTGAAAGGTGGCGGGATGATGTATCGCATCAGAAATTGGTTGGTGACGACGCTGCTGCTGCTGTGCACGCCGGTACGGTGCCGCGACGCTCTATTGATATTCAGGTTTCTAACGGTAATCAACAGGCGCGGATAACGTTGAGTTTTATTGGCGATCCTGGATTATGCGTTTAGCCGTCAAAGCAAACACACGTGGCGCTGGATATCAAACAAACGGGCATGATTCAGGGACTGCCGTTGTTGTTGGCAATAATACCGGTGAAGGCGATTCGCTCTGGAACGCCTAAAGATGCACAAACGCTACGGCTGGTGGTCAATCTTGCCGAAAACGGTAAAACCGAAGCGGTGAACGGCAGGAGTGGCAGCGATTTACACTGTCGTCTTTACGATTAACGCCGATGTGCCGCCACCGCCTCCTCCACCGCCCGTGGTTGCGAAACGCGTTGAAAACACCTGCGGTTGTCACACGCGCGTCAGCGAACCGGCGCGCGATCCGTTTAAAACGGAAAGTAACCGCACTACGGTGCTATCAGCAGTAATACGGTAACGCTGACCAGGCAGCGCGCGCGACGGCTAACACTGGCGATAAATTTATCATCGCTATTGATGCCGGAGCACGGCGGTCAAGCACTGGCGCTATCGGCCCCGGTGGTACGCCGCGGAAGAAGAATGCCACCATCGCCATCGCGCGTAAATTGCGTACTTTGCTCAATGACAATCCGATCTTTAAAGGCGTTTTAACCCGTGACGGGGATTACTTTATCTCGGTGATGGGGCGCAGCGATGTGGCGCGTAACAAACGCCAATTTCCTCGTGTCGATTCACACTGATGCCGCGGCGAACCGCAGTGCGACTGGCGCTCCGTATGGGTGCTCTCTGACCGTCGCGCCAACAGCGAAATGGCCAGCTCGCTGGAGCAGCGCGGAACAGTCGGAGCTGCTGGGCGGGGGCGGGTGATGTGCTGGCGAACGGTCAGTCTCAACCCTTTAAGCGGGCGGTGCTGGATTTACAGTTCGGTCATTCCCAGCGGGTAGGGTATGATGTAGCGACCAGTCTGATAGTCAGTTGCAACGCATTGGCGAAATACATAAACGTCGCCAGAGCGTGCCAGCCTTGGCGTTCTGCGTTCACCGGATATCCCATGCGTACTCGTCGAAACCGGTTTTATCAGCAACGACGGCGAAGAACGTTTGCTCGCGGCGACGATTACCAACAACAGCTGGCAGAAGCCATTTGCAAAGGCCTGCGCAATTATTTCCTTGCGCATCCGATGCAATCTGCGCCGCGGGGCGACGGCACAAACGGCCAGTACGGTGACGACGCCAGATCGCACACTGCCGAACTAAGGACGAACTGATGCCGGTACAGGTTTTACCGCCACGACTGGCGAACCAGATTGCCGCAGGTGAGGTGGTCGAGCGACCTGCGTCGGTGGTCAAAGAACTGGTGAAAACAGCCTCGATGCAGGTGCGACACGTCTCGATATTGATATCGAACGCGGTGGGGCGAAACTTATCCGCATTCGTGATAACGGCTGCGGTATCAAAAAAGACGAGCTGGCGCTGGCGCTGGCGCGTCATGCCACCAGTAAAATCGCCTCTCTGGACGATTCGAAGCCATTATCAGCCGGGCTTTCGCGGTGAGGCGCTGGCGAGTATCAGTTCGGTTTCCCGCCTGACGCTCACTTCACGCACCGCAGAACAGCAGGAAGCCTGGCAGGCCTATGCCGAAGGGCGCGATATGAACGTGACGGTAAAACCGGCGGCGCATCCTGTGGGGACGACGCTGGAGGTGCTGAATATGTTCTACAACCCCCCGGCGCGGCGCAAATTCCTGCGCACCGAGAAACCGAATTAACCACATTGATGAGATCATCCGCCGCATTGCGCTGGCGCTTTTCAACATCACGATCAACCTGTCGCATAACGGTAAAATTGTGCGTCAGTACCGCGCAGTGCCGGAAGGCGGGCAAAAAGAACGGCGCTCAGCGCGATTTGCGGCACCGCTTTTCTTGAACAAGCGCTGGCGATTGAATGGCAACACGGCGATCTCACGCTACGCGGCTGGGTGGCCGATCCAAATCACACCACGCCCGCACTGGCAGAAATTCAGTATTGCTACGTGAACGGTCGCATGATGCGCGATCGCCTGATCAATCACGCGATCCGCAAGGCCTGCGAAGACAAACTGGGGGCCGATGAGCAACCGGCATTTGTGCTGTATCTGGAGATCGATCCGCATCAGGTGGACGTCAACGTGCACCCCGCCAACGCGAAGTGCGTTTCCATCAGTCGCGTCTGGTGCATGATTTATCTATCAGGGCGTGCTGAGCGTGCTACGACAGGCAACTGGAAACGCCGCTAACGCTGGACGATGAACCCCAACCTGCACCGCGTCCGTTCGGGAAAACCGCGTGGCGGTGGGGCGCAATCACTTTGCAGAACCGGCAGCTCGTGAGCCGGTAGCTCCGCGCTACACTCCTGCGCAGCATCAGGCAGTCGTCCGGCTGCCCCCTGGCCAATGCGCAGCGCGGGCTACCAGAAACAGCAAGGTGAAGTGTATCGCCAGCTTCTGCAAACGCCCGCGCCGATGCAAGAATTTAAAAGCGCCGGGAACCGCAGGAACCTGCACTTGCGGCGAGCAGTGAACTTCCGGTCGGTACTGACTATCGTCCATTCCGACTGTGCGTTGCTGAGCGCGACGGCAACATTTCACGTTTAGCCTTGCCAGTGGCAGAACGTCGGTGCGTCAGGTGCAACTGACGCCGGGTGAAGCGCCAGTTTGCGCTCAGCCGCTGCTTATTCCGTTGCGGCTAAAAGTTTCTGGCGAAGAAAAATCGGCATTAGAAAAGCGCAGTCTGCCTTGGCGGAATTGGGTATTGAATTTCCAGTCAGATGCACAGCATGTGACCATCAGGGCCGTGCCTTTACCCTTACGCCAACAAAATTTACAAATCTTGATTCCTGAACTGATAGGCTACCTGGCGAAGCAGTCCGTATTCGAACCTGGCAATATTGCGCAGTGGATTGCACGGAATCTGATGAGCGAACATGCGCAGTGGTCAATGGCACAGGCCATAACCCCTGCTGGCGGACGTGGAACGGTTATGTCCGGCAACTTGTGAAAACGCCGCCGGTGGTCTGTTACAATCTGTTGATTTAGTCCGGCGATAAAAAGCCCTGAAAGATCAGTGATATCAGTAAGGCGAGCCTGCCTAAGGCGATTTTTTTGATGGGGCCGACGGCCTCCGGTAAACGGCGTTAGCCATTGAGCTGCGTAACTTTACCAGTAGAGTTGATAAGCGTTGATTCTGCCCTTATTTACAAAGGGATGGATATCGGGACGGCGAAGCCGAACGCTGAAGAGTTAGCTCGCTGCGCCGCACCGATTGCTGGATATTCGCGATGGTTAAAGGTCACTCGGCTGCGGATTTTCGCCGCGATGCTGGTGGACTGGCCGATATCACCGCGGCGGGCGGATCCCACTGTTAGTGGGCGGGGACCGATGTTGTATTTCAAGGCATTGCTGGAAGGGTTGTCGCCGCTACCGTCGGCAGACCCGGAAGTGCGGGCCAGAATCTGAGCAACAGGGTGCAGAGCAAGGTTGGGAGTCATCGCATCGTCAACTTCAGGAGGTAGATCCGGTTGTGCAGAAGGATCATCCAGATGATTCACAAAGGCTTTCCCGGCACTGGAAGTTTTTTTCATTTCGGGTAAAACTTTAACGGAACTGACTAATGTTAGGAGACGCTCTACCGTATCAGGTGCATCAGTTGCTATCGCCCCGGCGAGCCGTGAACTGCTCCATCAACGCATCGAGCAGCGTTTTCATCAGATGTTGGCTTCAGGTTTTCGAAGCAGAAGTCCGGGCGCTTTTGCCGAGGAAAAGATTCGGATATGGACTTGCCTTCCATTCGTTGCGTGGGTTATCGCCAGATGCGGTTTTACCTTGAAGGCGAAATCTCATACGATGAAATGGTTTATCGAGGTGTTTGCGCCACGAGACAGTTGGCGAAGCGGCAGATAACCTGGTGGCGTGGTCGGCAAGGGGTTCACTGGCTCACAGTGGAAACGAAGAAGCAGGCGCGTGACGAGTATTACAGGTTGTTGGTGCTATCGCAGGTGAATGTGTAGAATGAGACGTATCGTGCGCAATTTTTTCAGAATCGAAAGGTTCAAAGTACAAATAAGCATATAAGGAAAGAGAGAATGGCCAAGGGAACCTTTACAATATTTGTTCCTGAACGCACTGCGTCGGGAACGTGTTCCAGTTTCTATTTATTTGGTTAATGGTATTAAGCTGCAAGGGCAAATCGAGTCTTTTGATCAGTTTGTGTTCCTGTTGAAAAACACGGTCAGCCAGATGGTTTACAAGCACGCGATTTCTACTGTTGTCCCGTCTCGCCCGGTTTCTCATCACAGTAACAACGCCGTGGCCGTACGAGCAGCAACTACCATCATGGTAGCAGCGCGCAGAAGACTTCCGCGCAACAGGACAGCGAAGAAACCGAGTAAGGTTTCGGGCTGTTTTTTTTATACGGGGAGCCAGCGATCCGGCGTTCCCCGCTGATTTATTTAGAGGGTTATACGCTTGTTTGACCGTTACGACGCTGGCGAGCAGGCGGTACTGGTACACATCGATTTTACGCAAGACAAAGATATGGAAGACCTCCAGGAGTTTGAATCTCTGTCTCTCCGCCGGTGTCGAAGCATTGCAGGTGATTACCGGTGCCGTAAAGTGCTGCACCGAAAGTATTTTGTAGGTGAAGGTAAAGCAGTTGAAATTGCGGAAGCTGTCAAAGCGACGGGCGCTTTGGTCGTTTTTTTTGACCATGCCCGAGCCCGGCGCAAGAGCGTAACCTGGAGCGTTTGTGCGAGTGTCGTGTTATCTACTGCACCGGCCTTATTTTAGATATTTTGCCCAACGTGCGCGTACCCATGAGGGTAAGTTAGGTTCAGCCGCGCAGCTGCGCCATCTGGTGACGCGCCGGTGCGTGGCTGGACGACCTTGAAAGACAGAAAGGCGGAGAGGTTTGCGTGGTCCGGGTGAAACCCAGCGAAACCGACTGTTGTTTGTTGCGTATCGCATCGTGGAGAGACAGTCGCGCCTGGAAAGAGTTGAAAACAGCGTGAGCAGGGGCGGAATCGTGTATCAAAGCCGACGTTCCGACTGTTTGCTCGTGGGATATACCAACGCCGGTAAATCTACCCTTTTCAATCGCATCACCGAAGCGCGGGTTACGCGGCAGACCAGTTGTTTGCCACCCTCGACCGACGTTGCGGCGTATCGACGTTGCAGATGTCGGTGAAACCGTACTGGATATACCGTGGGTCACTCGCCACCTGCCGCACGATTTGGTGGTAGCATTTAAAGCCACGTTACAAGAGACGCGGCAAGCCACATTACTGCTGCACGTCATTGATGCGGCGGATGTACGTGTACAAGAAAACATCGAAGCGGTGAATACGGTCTGAAGAGATTGATGCTCACGATATTCCGACCCGGCGGCGATGAAAAGATTGATATGCTGGAAGATTTTGAACCGCGTATTGATTGGACGAAGAGACAAACTATTTGTGTCGGCTTTCTGCACAGACCGGCAGCGGGATACCACAGCTTTTTCAGGCTTTGACGGAGCGGCTTTCGGCGAGGTGGCGCAGCATACATTGCGTTTGCCGCCGCAGGAAGGACGTCTGAGAAGTCGTTTTTATCAGCTTCAGGCAATAGAAAAAGAGTGGATGGAGGAGGACGGCAGCGTAAGTTGGAAGTTTGTATGCCGATTGTCGACTGGCGTCGCCTCTGTAAACAAGAACTGGCGTTGATTGATTACCTGATCTAACGGCGTAGCGTCTGAAGCGTGGAGTCATATCCTCTGCGTCGAAGACAAAGGGATTACCGCATAACAAATATGGAGCACAAACATGGCGTGGATCAGCCCGTTAGAATGGACAAGACCGCGACCCGTGGGGAAGCAGCAAACCTGGCGGCAACTCTAGGGAAATGGAAACAAAGGTGGTCGCGATCGAGGGCCACCTGATTTAGATGATATCTTCCGCAAACTGAGCAAAAGCTGGTGGTCTGGCGGCGGAAAGGCACCGGATTGGCGGTGGCAGTTGATCGCAAGGCCCGCGCCCGCAGCTTGGCGGTCGCGTCGTTACCATCGCAGCGGCAGCGATTGTCATTATCTGGGCGGCCAGTGGTTTCTAAACGATTAAAGAAGCCGAACGCGGCGTGGTAACACGCTTTGGTAAATTCAGCCATCTGGTTCAGCCGGGTCTCAACTGGAAACCGACGTTTATCGACGAAGTCAAACCGGTGAACGTGAAGCCGCGCGCGGCGGCCGCTTCTGGTGTGATGCTGACGTCGGACGAGAACGTAGTGCGCGTTGAGATGACGTGCAGTACCGCGTTACCAATCCGGAAAAAGATCCGTATAGCGTGACCCGCCCGGATGATTCGCCTGCGTCAGGTTCCCACACCGCCCTGCGCGGGGTTATCGGTAAATACACCATGGACCGCATTCTGACGGTAAGGTCGTACCGTGATTCGTAGCGAATCAGCGCGACTGGAAGAGACTATCCGTCCGTATGACATGGGTATTACGCTGCTGGACGTCAACTTCCAGGCCGTCGTCCGCCGGCAGAAGTAAAAGCGGCGTTTGACGATGCGATTGCCGCGCGTGAAAACGAACAGCAATACATTCGTGAAGCAGAAGCGAGTACCAACGAAGTTCAGCCGCGTGCGAACGGTCAGGCGCAACGTATCCTCGAAGAGGCGCGTGTGTACAAGGCCCAGACCATCCTGGAAGCTCAGGGGGAAGTGGCGCGCTTTGGTGACCTTCTGCTGGAGTATAAAGCCGCGCCGGAAATTACTCGCGAGCGTCTGTGTATCGAGACGATGGAAAAGCGTTGGGTAACACCCGCAAAGTGCTGGTTAACGATAAAGGTGGCAACCTGATGGTTCTGCTGTTAGACCAGATGCTGAAGGTGGTATGCCCCTGCGGCGAAGAGCGATAACGGTGCCAGCAATCTGCTGGTCAACCGTCAGCCTCTTCCTCCACAACCAGTGGAGCAAGCAACACGTCGTCCACCAGTCAGGCGATATTATGGACCAACGCCGCGCCAACGCGCAGCGTAACGACTACCAGCGTCAGGGGGAATAACGATGTGTAAGTCAGTTATCGCGATTATCATCATCGTGCTGGTAGTGCTTTACATGTCTGTCTTTGTCGTCAAAGAAGGTGAGCGCGGTATTACGCTGCGTTTTGGTAAGGTACTGCGTGACGATGACAACAAACCTCTGGTTTATGAGCCGGTCTGCATTTCAAGATACTGTTCATTGAAACGGTGAAAATGCTTGACGCACGTATTCAGACCATGGACAACCAGGCCGACCGCTTTGTGACCAAAGAGAAGAAAGACCTGATCGCTCAATTCTTACATCAAATGGCGCATCAGCGATTTCAGCCGTTACTACCTGGCAACGGGTGGTGGCGACATTTCGCAAGCGGAAGTGCTGTTGAAAGGTAGTTCTTGACGTCTGTGTTCTGAAATTGGTCGCCTGACGTGTAAGACATCGTCACCGATTCCCGTGGTCGTCTGACCCTCGAATACGTGACGTGCTGAACTCCGGTTCTGCGGGTACAGAAGATGAAGTTACTACCCCGGCAGCAGATAACGCCATTGCCGAAGCGGCAGAGCGCGTAACGGCTGAGACGAAGGGCAAAGTTCCGGTCATCAACCCGTACAGTATGGCGGCGCTGGGTATTGAAGTTGTCGATGTGCGTATCAAGCAGATCAACCTGCCGACCCAAGTGTCTGAAGCGATCTATAACCGTATGCGCGCTGAGCGTGAAGCGGTAGCGCGTCGTCACCGTTCACAAGGTCAGGAAGAAGCGGAAAACTGCGCGCGACTGCCGACTATGAAGTGACCAGAACGCTGGCAGAAGCTGAGCGTCAGGGCCGTATCATGCGTGGTGAAGGCGATGCCGAAGCAGCCAAACTGTTTGCTGATGCATTCAGTAAGATCGGACTTCTACGCATTCATCCGTAGCCTGCGCGCTTATGAGAACAGCTTCTCTGGCAATCAGGACGTGATGGTCATGAGCCCGGATAGCGATTTCTTCCGCTATATGAAGACGCCGACTTCCGCAACGCGTTAATATAACGACTGCGGTACAGGTCGAAAAGCCACCGCATCCTCAGGGATGTCGGTGGTTTTCTTTTATAAGGATAATGAGTTAATTCGACAATCCGGCTGGCGCTTGCCCTGTTTTGGTACTGGAAGGTTTAGGGCCGATGCTTTACCCGAAGGCATGGAAGAAGATGATCTCGCGATGACCAATTTGCCCGATAATATTTTACGTTGTTTTGGCGGTGGACTTGTGGTTGTGGCGTTGTGGTCTACGACATGTTGAGGAAAACGATTGGTAATAAAAGACAGACTGATCCAGGTCATTTTTGAGTGCAAAAAGTGCTGTAACTCTGAAAAAGCGATGGTAGAATCCATTTTTAAGCAAACGGTGATTTTGAAAATGGGTAACAACGTCGTCGTACTGGGCACCCAATGGGGTGACGAAGGTAAGGGTAGATTGTCGATCTTCCGACTGAACGGGCTAAATATGTTGTACGCTACCAGGCGGTCACAACGCAGGCCATACTCGTAATCAACGGTGAAAAAACCGTTCTCCACCTCATTCCATCAGGTATTCTCCGCGAGAATGTAACCAGCATCATCGGTACGCGTTGTGCTGTCTCCGGCCGCGCTGATGAAAGAGATGAAAGAACTGGAAGACCGTGGCATCCCCGTTCGTGAGCGTCTGCTGCTGTCTGAAGCATGTCCGCTGATCCTTGATTATCACGTTGCGCTGGATAACGCGCGTGAGAAAGCGCGTGGCGCGAAAGCGATCGGCACCACCGGTCGTGGTATTGGGCCTGCTTATGAAGATAAAGTAGCACGTCGCGGTCTGCGTGTTGGCGACCTTTTCGACAAAGAAACCTTCGCTGAAAAACTGAAAGAAGTGATGGAGATCACAACTTCCAGTTGGTTAACTACTACAAAGCTGAAGCGGTTGATTACCAGAAAGTTCTGGATGAGACGATGGCTGTTGCCGACATCCCTACTTCTATGGTGGTTGACGTTTCTGACCTGCTCGACCAGGCGCGTCAGCGTGGCGATTTCGTCATGTTTGAAGGTGCGCAGGGTACGCTGCTGGATATCGACCACGGTACTTATCCGTACGTAACTTCTTCCAACACCACCGCCGGTGGTGTGGCCACCGGTTCCGGCCTGGCCCCGCGTTATGTTGATTACGTTCTGGGTATCCTCAAAGCTTACTCCACTCGTGTAGGTGCAGGTCCGTTCCGACCGAACTGTTTGATGAAACTGGCCAGTTCCTCTGCAAGCAGGGTAACGAATTCGGCGCAACTACGGGGCGTCGTCGTCGTACCGGCTGGCCGGACACCGTTGCCGTTCGTCGTGCGGTACAGCTGACTCCCTGTCTGGCTCTGCCTGACTAAACTGGACGTTCTGGATGGCCTGAAAGAGGTTAACTCTGCGTGGCTTACCGTATGCCGGATGGTCGCGAAGTGACTACCACTCCGCTGGCAGCTGACGACTGGAAAGGTGTAGAGCCGATTTACGAAACCATGCCGGGCTGGTCTGAATCCACCTTCGGCGTGAGATTGCAGCGGCCTGCCGCAGGCGGCGCTGAACTATATCAAGCGTATTGAAGAGCTGACCGGTGTGCCGATTGATCATCTCTACCGGTCCGGATTGTACGGAAACGATGATTCTGCGTGACCCGTTCGACGCGTAATTCTGGTACGCCTGGCAGATATTTTGCCGGCCGGGCTAACAGTGTGATACATTGCTCGTCGGTTAAGCCATTACGCTATCCGAGACAGTGTTAAATCCTCGCTTTTTTCCTTCCCCGAACTGAAGTAAATTAGCGTAGAGCTTGTGGCTGGTTTATCATCTAGATAATGTATTTTTTCCCGATTTCCCTTTGAGGTTGATGTGCAGTTAACGAGTTTCACTGATTACGGATTACGTGCGCTGATTTACATGCGTCATTGCCAGAAGGGTGGATGACCAGTATTTCTGAAGTGACTCGACGTCTACGGCGTCTCCCGTAATCATATGGTCAAAATAATCAATCAACTTAGTCGTGCCGGCTACGTGACTGCTGTTGTGGAAAAAATGGCGGCATCGCCTTGGTAAATCGGCGAGTGCGATACGTATTGGTGATGTGGCGCGCGAGCTGGAGCCCTTATCGCTGGTGAATTGCAGCAGTGAGTTTCGCCACATTACACCTGCCTGTCGGTTGAAACAGGCGCTTTCGAAGGCCGTGCAAAGTTTTCTTATGGAACTGGATCCCGACGCTTGCCGATTTGGTCGAAGAGAATCAACCGCTTTATAAATTATTGCTGGTGGAGTGACGAAAATTTCATCAGAGATGACAACGAAGGAACCGAGATGTTACAAGTATCCTTTCCAGGAACGCGAGCTGAAAAATACGCGAATCCCATCCCTAGTCGGAATTTATCCTCTACATTTAACCAAACGTGAAAACCGGCCAGCCGTGATGAGCTGGCGGTAGAACTGCACATTGAAGGCGAAGAGCAGCTTGAAGGCCTGCGTCTCACCTGCGCGCGATGGAGCGCGATGGTCAACTGGTCTTCACTCGTCGTCAGTGCTATGCGCTGCCGGAACGCCTCGACCTGGTGACGGTACCGTTATCGGCGACCGTGATGGCTACGGTTTTCTGCGGGTTGAAGGGCGTAAAATTATTTGGATCTCTCCAGCGAGCAGATGAAAAC
The DNA here is from genome assembly GCA_048288465.1 of Shigella flexneri. GTDB lineage: Bacteria > Pseudomonadota > Gammaproteobacteria > Enterobacterales > Enterobacteriaceae > Enterobacter > Enterobacter flexneri_B. The sequence continues at coordinate 4,394,907 of CP182556.1, forward strand.
CTGCATTATGGCGATCAGGTGTGGCGCAGCCGCTGGGCGCTGACCGTAAGGTCGTCGTGAAGCGCGTATCGTCCGCGTCCCCGTGCCAAAAACCAGCCAGATTGTCGGTCGCTACTTTACGAAGCGGGCGTCGGCTTTGTGGTTCGTGACGATAGCCGTCTGAGCTTCGATATCTTAATCCGCCGATTAGATTTACGGTGCGCGATGGGCTTTGTGCTCGTAGTCGAACTGACTCAGCGTCCGACTCGCCGCACCAAAGCGGTGGGTAAAATCGTCGAAGTGCTGGGCGACAATATGGGCACCGGCATGGCGGTTGATATCGCTCCTGCGTACCCGATGAATTCGGCACCGCCAGGCCGTCGAGCAAGAGGTCGCCGGGCTGAAGAGAGAGTGCCGGAGAAGCAAAGCGGGCCGTGTCGATCTGCGATCCACCGCGGGTCACCATCATGGCGAAGACGCCCGTGACTTTGACGATGCAGTTTACTGCGAAAAAAACGCGGCGGCGGCTGGCGTTGACGGGTCGCGATTGCCGACGTCAGCTACTATGTGCGTCCGCCAACGCCGCTGGACAGAGAAGCGCGTAACCGTGGCACGTCGGTGTACTTCCCTTCGCAGGTTATCCCATGCTGCCGGAAGTGCTCTCTAACGGCTCGTGTTCGCTCAACCTGCAGGTAAGACCGCCTGTGTACTTGCTTGCTGAGATGACGAGTTTTTGCTCAAAGGCCGCCTGACGGGCTACAAATTCGACCAAGCGGCGCATGAGCTCTCACGCGCGTCTCACCTACACGGGTTGGCAGATTCTGGAGGGCGATCAGGATCTGCGCGAGCAGTACGCCCCGCTGGTTAAGCATCTCTAAGAGTTGCATAACCTTGATAAAGTGCTGGATAAAGCCCGTGCAAGAACGCGGCGCATCTCATTTGAGAGCGAAGAAGCTAGTTTATTTTCAACGCGAACGCCGTATTGAAAATGCATCGAACAGACCCAGCGTAACGACGCGACAAATTAATTGAAGAGTGCATGATTGGCGAATATCTCGGCGGCGCGTTTCGTTGAGAAAGCGAAAGAACCGGCACTGTTCCGTATTCACGACAAGCCGAGCACCGAAGCGATTACCTCTTTCCGTTCAGTGCTGGCGGAGCTGGGGCTGGAGCTGCCGGGTGGTAACAAGCCGGAACCGCGTGACTACGCGGAACTGCTGGAGTCGGTTGCCGACCGTCCTGATGCAGAAATGCTGCAAACCATGCTGCTACGCTCGATGAAACAGGCGATTTACGATCCAGAAAACCGTGGTCACTTCGGTCTGGCATTGCAGTCCTATGCGCACTTTACTTCGCCGATTCGTCGTTATCCTGACCTGACGCTGCACCGCGCCATTAAATATCTGCTGGCGAAAGAGCAGGGGCATCAGGGCAACACCACTGAAACCGGCGGCTACCATTATTCGATGGAAGAGATGTTGCAACTGGGTCAGCACTGTTCGATGGCGGAACGTCGTGCCGACGAAGCAACGCGCGATGTCGCTGACTGGCTGAAGTGTGACTTCATGCTCGACCAGGTAGGTAACGTCTTTAAAGGCGTAATTTCCAGCGTCACTGGCTTTGGCTTCTTCGTCCGTCTGGACGACTTGTTCATTGATGGTCTGGTCCATGTCTCTTCGCTGGACAATGACTACTATCGCTTTGACCAGGTAGGGCAACGCCTGATGGGGGAATCCAGCGGCCAGACTTATCGCCTGGGCGATCGCGTGGAAGTTCGCGTCGAAGCGGTTAATATGGACGAGCGCAAAATCGACTTTAGTCTGATCTCCAGTGAACGCGCACCGCGCAACGTCGGTAAAACGGCGCGCGAGAAAGCGAAAAAAGGCGATGCAGGCAAAAAAGGCGGCAAGCGTTGTCAGGTCGGTAAAAAGGTAAACTTTGAGCCAGACAGCGCCTTCCGCGGTGAGAAAAAAACGAAGCCGAAAGCGGCGAAGAAAGACGCGAGAAAAGCGAAAAAGCCATCGGCGAAAACGCAGAAAATAGCCGCAGCGACCAAAGCGAAGCGTGCGGCGAAGAAAAAAGTGGCAGAGTGATCAATACCCTCTTTAAAAGAAGAGGGTTAGATTGCTGACAAAATGCGCTTTGTTCATGCCGGATGCGGCGTGAACGCCTTATCCGGCCTACATAATCACGCAAATTCAATATATTGCAGAGATCATGTAGGCCGGATAAACGTAGTGCATCAGGCAAAACGTAAACAACGAGTACATTAATGAGCGAAATGATTTACGGCATCCACGCAGTGCAGGCCCTGCTGGAGCGCGCCCCTGAACGTTTTCAGGAAGTCTTTATTTTAAAAGGCCGTGAAGATAAACGTCTGTTACCGCTGATTCACGCCCTTGAGTCTCAGGGCGTGGTTATCCAGTTGGCAAACCGCCAATATCTCGACGAGAAAAGCGACGGTGCCGTGCATCAGGGCATTATCGCCCGCGTGAAGCCAGGACGTCAGTATCAGGAAAACGATCTGCCGGATCTGATCGCTTCGCTCGATCAACCGTTCCTGCTGATCCTCGACGGCGTAACCGATCCGCACAACCTCGGCGCGTGCCTGCGTAGTGCGGACGCCGCAGGCGTTCATGCGGTGATTGTGCCGAAAGATCGCTCCGCACAGCTCAACGCTACGGCGAAAAAAGTAGCCTGCGGCGCGGCAGAAAGCGTTCCGCTGATTCGGGTGACTAACCTTGCGCGCACCATGCGTATGTTGCAGGAAGAGAATATCTGGATCGTCGGTACGGCAGGCGAGGCGGATCATACACTCTATCAGAGCAAAATGACCGGACGCCTGGCGCTGGTGATGGGCGCGGAAGGTGAAGGTATGCGTCGCCTGACCCGTGAACATTGCGATGAGTTGATCAGCATCCCAATGGCAGGAAGTGTTTCTTCCCTGAACGTTTCGGTTGCAACCGGAATTTGCTTATTTGAAGCGGTTCGTCAGCGCAGCTAGTTCCTCTGAATTATGAAAAGCCATCCAGATTTGGATGGTTTTTTTGGTAATGCTGCCAACTTACTGATTTAGTGTATGATGGTGATTTTAAGGTGCTTGCGTGGCTTCCATTTCCATCAGATGTCCTTCCTGCTCCGCTACTGAAGGCGTGGTGCGTAACGGCAAAAGCACTGCCGGACATCAGCGCTATCTCTGCTCTCATTGCCGTAAAACATGGCAACTACAGTTCACTTACATCGCCTCTCAGCCCGGTACGCACCAGAAAATCATTGATATGGCCATGAATGGCGTCGGATGTCGCGCCAGTGCACGCATTATGGGCGTTGGCCTCAACACGGTTTTACGTCACTTAAAAAACTCAGGCCGCAGTCGGTAACCTCGCGCATACAACCGGGCAGTGATGTGATTGTCTGCGCTGAAATGGACGAACATTGGGGCTACGTCGGTGCTAAATCACGTCAGCGCTGGCTGTTTTACGCGTATGACAGGATACGGAGGACGGTTGTGGCGCACGTCTTCGGTGAACGCACTCTGGCCACACTGGAGCGTCTTCTGAGCCTGCTGTCGGCCTTTGAGGTCGTGGTATGGATGACGGATGGCTGGCCGCTGTATGAATCACGCCTGAAGGGAAAGCTGCACGTTATCAGCAAGCGTTACACTCAGCGCATTGAGCGACATAATCTGAATCTGAGACAACATCTGGCAAGGCTGGTACGGAAGTCACTGTCGTTCTCAAAATCGGTGGAGCTGCATGACAAGGTCATCGGGCATTATCTGAACATAAAACACTATCAGTAAGTTGGAGTCATTACCTACATTGTTGGGTTACGTGATCCCCTTATCCAAGTACGAGCAATCAATGCGGTGAGTCTCCGAGACTATTTCACCACTTCAGCAGGATTGCGCTGCATGATACATTCATTTTTTTTGCTGGTGTCAGACTTTATATGCCGCATTAAGCAAAAAATTATTAATCACAATACCGCAGCAGGAATGCTTATCAGAAATCGCCGCGCTGGCTGGCGGTATTTTTAACGCAGCTTGTATGACATGGTAATGGACAATAGTTGGCCAAAAACACAAATCAAGAAATAACAGTAAAATTGGTCACGGACGATTAGTACGCATTGGTAGACCAATTAATCCTTTTGAACCACGTCACAATCCTCGCACAAAATACTAACGTTAGCGCTAATTGGGAGATGCCTTGGTCTTGAAAGGTTTTGTGGCGATGGTAGATGTCGATAACGACGGCAACAGAACGGTTTACGCGACAGTGGGGTTGTTTTGATGACTAGGTGATGATGGGGACGTTTGTGGCATCGCTGGAACAACGCCAAAACGGCATTTTGTCCCGAAATATACGAAGAATATGACTGAGCAGAACTGTTGAGTCTGGGTGGGAAAACGCTACTACGACAATGTTGAACAGAGTTGGATCCCGGTCGTTTCTGGATTTTTGTTAAGCCGGGTTATTCGTAAAGATCGCGATGAGCCGTTCGTCTATAACAGCGGCGGATCCTCATTTGCTTCCCGCCCCGTCTGGCGCAACACTTCCGGTGATTACTCCTGGCGCTTCGGTTCTGGCAAAAAAGAGTCTTACTCTTCAGGCGGCTTTACCACCAGAAAAGCGTCGACCGTTTCGCGCGGCGGCTATGGTCGTTCTTCCAGCGCCCGTGGGCATTGGGGAGGCTAATCATGCTGAGACACAACGTTCCTGTGCGGCGGGATCTGGACCAGATCGCCGCTAACAACGGTTTCGACTTTCATATCATCGACAATGAAATCTATTGGGACGAGAGTCGGGCTTACCGTTTTACTCTGCGCCAGATTGAAGAGCAGATCGAAAAACCGACTGCGGAACTGCATCAGATGTGCCTTGAGGTGGTGGATCGCGCGGTTAAAGACGAAGAGATCCTGACGCAACTGGCGATCCCGCCGTTGTACTGGGATGTGATCGCCGAAAGCTGGCGCGCACGCGATCCTTCGCTGTATGGCCGGATGGATTTTGCCTGGTGTGGCAATGCGCCGGTGAAGCTGCTGGAGTACAACGCCGATACGCCGACCTCGTTGTATGAGTCGGCTTATTTCCAGTGGTTGTGGCTGGAGGATGCCCGGCGCAGCGGCATTATTCCGCGTGATGCCGATCAGTACAACGCCATTCAGGAACGCCTGATTTCGCGCTTTAGTGAGCTTTACAGTCGGGAACTGTTTTATTTTTGCTGCTGTCAGGACACCGATGAAGACAGGAGTACCGTGCTGTACTTGCAGGACTGCGCCCAGCAGGCAGGGCAGGAGTCGCGGTTTATCTACATTGAAGATCTCGGTTTGGGCGTCGGCGGCGTACTGACCGATCTTGATGATAATGTCATCCAGCGTGCATTTAAGCTGTATCCGCTGGAGTGGATGATGCGTGACGATAACGGTCCGCTGCTGCGCAAGCGTCGCGAGCAATGGGTGGAGCCGTTATGGAAAAGTATCTTGAGTAATAAAGGGCTAATGCCGCTGCTTTGGCGCTTCTTCCCTGGTCATCCTAACCTTCTTGCATCCTGGTTTGAGGGTGAAAAATCGCAGATTGCCGCTGGCGAAAGCTATGTGCGTAAACCGATCTACTCGCGCGAAGGCGGAAACGTCACCATTTTCGACGGTCAGAATAACGTCGTTGACCACGCTGATGGTGATTACGCCGATGAACCGATGATCTACCAGGCGTTTCAACCTCTGCCGCGATTTGGCGATAGCTACACACTCATCGGTAGCTGGATTGTCGATGATGAAGCGTGCGGAATGGGGATCCGTGAAGATAACACACTGATCACCAAAGACACCTCACGTTTCGTTCCGCATTACATTGCTGGATAAGAATGTTTTAGCAATCTCTTTCTGTCATGAATCCATGGCAGTGACCATACTAATGGTGACTGCCATTGATGGAGGGAGACACAGTGCACTGGCAAACTCACACCATTTTTAATCAACCTATACCATTAAATAACAGCAACTTATACCTGTCTGATGGCGCGCTTTGCGAAGCGGTAACGCGTGAAGGTGCTGGCTGGGATAGCGATTTTCTAGCCAGTATTGGTCAGCAGTTAGGAACGGCTGAATCCCTTGAACTGGGGCGGCTGGCGAATGTAAACCCGCCTGAACTGTTGCGCTACGATGCCCAGGGGCGGCGTCTGGACGATGTTCGTTTCCATCCCGCATGGCACCTGCTGATGCAGGCGTTATGTACCAATCGGGTGCACAATCTTGCCTGGGAAGAAGACGCTCGCTCCGGCGCATTTGTGGCGCGCGCGGCGCGTTTTATGTTACATGCGCAGGTTGAGGCTGGGTCGTTATGTCCAGTAACGATGACCTTTGCCGCCACGCCATTGTTGTTACAGATGTTACCCACGCCGTTTCAGGACTGGACCACGCCGCTGCTGAGCGATCGCTACGATTCTCACTTATTGCCAGGTGGGCAAAAACGCGGTTTGTTGATTGGCATGGGAATGACGGAAAAGCAGGGCGGTTCCGATGTCATGAGCAACACCACCCGTGCAGAGCGTTTGGAAGATGGCTCTTATCGGCTGGTGGGGCATAAATGGTTTTTCTCGGTGCCGCAAAGCGATGCGCATCTGGTGCTGGCGCAGACCGCGGGCGGTCTGTCCTGCTTTTTTGTGCCGCGCTTTTTGCCTGACGGGCAACGCAACGCGATTCGCCTCGAGCGGCTGAAAGATAAGCTGGGTAATCGCTCTAACGCCAGTTGCGAAGTGGAGTTTCAGGATGCCATTGGCTGGTTATTGGGGCAGGAAGGGGAAGGAATTCGTCTGATCCTGAAAATGGGGGGGATGACGCGTTTTGATTGCGCCCTGGGTAGCCATGCCATGATGCGCCGTGCATTTTCGCTGGCGATTTATCATGCACATCAACGCCATGTTTTTGGTAATCCATTGATCCAACAGCCCCTTATGCGTCATGTCTTAAGTCGCATGGCACTTCAGCTTGAAGGGCAAACGGCGTTGCTGTTTCGTCTTGCGCGAGCGTGGGACCGGCGTGCCGATGCCAAAGAAGCCCTGTGGGCGCGTTTATTTACGCCTGCGGCAAAATTTGTGATCTGCAAACGAGGTATGCCGTTTGTGGCCGAAGCGATGGAGGTGCTGGGCGGCATTGGTTATTGCGAGGAGAGCGAGCTGCCGCGGCTTTACCGGGAGATGCCGGTAAACAGTATTTGGGAAGGTTCCGGCGGTAATGACTCCAACTTACTGATAGTGTTTTATGTTCAGATAATGCCCGATGACCTTGTCATGCAGCTCCACCGATTTTGAGAACGACAGTGACTTCCGTCCCAGCCTTGCCAGATGTTGTCTCAGATTCAGATTATGTCGCTCAATGCGCTGAGTGTAACGCTTGCTGATAACGTGCAGCTTTCCCTTCAGGCGTGATTCATACAGCGGCCAGCCATCCGTCATCCATACCACGACCTCAAAGGCCGACAGCAGGCTCAGAAGACGCTCCAGTGTGGCCAGAGTGCGTTCACCGAAGACGTGCGGCACAACCGTCCTCCGTATCCTGTCATACGCGTAAAACAGCCAGCGCTGACGTGATTTAGCACCGACGTAGCCCCAATGTTCGTCCATTTCAGCGCAGACAATCACATCACTGCCCGGTTGTATGCGCGAGGTTACCGACTGCGGCCTGAGTTTTTTAAGTGACGTAAAACCGTGTTGAGGCCAACGCCCATAATGCGTGCACTGGCGCGACATCCGACGCCATTCATGGCCATATCAATGATTTTCTGGTGCGTACCGGGCTGAGAGGCGGTGTAAGTGAACTGTAGTTGCCATGTTTTACGGCAATGAGAGCAGAGATAGCGCTGATGTCCGGCAGTGCTTTTGCCGTTACGCACCACGCCTTCAGTAGCGGAGCAGGAAGGACATCTGATGGAAATGGAAGCCACGCAAGCACCTTAAAATCACCATCATACACTAAATCAGTAAGTTGGCAGCATTACCGGTTCCGGCAATATTATGTGCCTGGATGTGTTGCGCGTTCTCAATAAGCAAGCGGGCGTATACGACTTATTGTCGGAAGCATTTGTGGAAGTGAAAGGGCAGGATCGCTATTTTGATCGCGCGGTTCGTCGTTTACAGCAGCAGCTGCGTAAGCCAGCTGAAGAACTGGGGCGAGAGATTACTCATCAGCTATTCCTGCTGGGCTGCGGTGCGCAAATGTTGAAATATGCTTCTCCGCCAATGGCGCAGGCGTGGTGTCAGGTGATGTTAGATACGCGCGGCGGCGTACGGTTGTCAGAGCAGATCCAGAATGATTTATTGCTGCGGGCGACGGGGGAGTGTGTTGTGTTAAGCGTATACGACTGATGCGACGCTGGTTTCGATTAACTCGATGAAATATGTGAAAATTGTAGGCCGGACAAGGCGCTCGCGCCGCATCCGGCATTGTTCATTTGCTGTAGATGACACTCACGCATACGGTGCTCGCCTGTACACGCCAGTTATCAGGCTGCTGGTCTTCGTACATGGTAATAATGCGGTACCATGACGCACCTTGTTGATCGGCCTTTAACGCCACGATACGTTCCACGTCCTGCGGATCCCCTGAAATCTGCTAACTCAAATCTGACCTTCTCATTCAGGGCCCGTCACGCAGTCAGCGCTGGCGAATTCTGCAGACTGTGCCGTGGCGCTCGCAGGATAAGTCACTAATTGCAGCGAGGGTGAGGCAAAGTGATTGCTGGTCATGGTTGGCTCCGTTCATTTTCCCACATGTTAAGGGCATTCCATCGCGGTAATAAACGCCCAAGGGCTTCCAGCCGGTAATTTATTGTGCACAGGTAAACGCATAGGGACAGCAAGCAATGTGAAGACTGACTATGTAAGTCTATGATTTATTTAGGTACAAAATTGGCTTGTGAATACCACTGTCCTGTCACGATGGTTTCGTCCACCATGACGACAACGTAATAATCAGCTTTTGCAGCGACAGCTTTCGCTACTGCTGATTTCTGCTTAATGCGTCATCCGGAGACCCCGAACCATCGTGCCTACGCTACCTATTCGCTGTAACCCTTGCGTCTCGTAGCGGCGAATTCTGTACGATGGTCCGTTACTGGCGGTGCTGGCTGTGGCGTACCTTGCAGTGCGCTACCGGCACTTAACATCAACACCAATAATAAACTGGCAAGAAAATACGGTAAATAACGCTATTACGTTTCCTGCTAACCATAGTGTAGTGCCTTATTAATTTGACTTTTGGGGGAATGTTCCCCGAATTGTTAAGCTGGTAGCGATTTTCGAATGAAACGTAACGAAGCGTAACCCACATCTCAACATTATGAACTAATACCGCCACAGAAACTTGTCCTAAGGATTTCTTCATGTCATACCAGACAAAAAGGAGAGACAGATGATTGAAATAGATCGCGCGGAGCTGGCAGATATTCCGTTAAGATGCTTATCCTGTCGGACGAAAAAAGATACCCGTACCGTGCGCGATTTTTTATCACGGCTTTCTTCGTCCATCTGGTGTATGGCTCTTTCCCGTTGCGCTGGCGCAGGCTGGTTAAGGGTGATCATGCCGGATGCGCCCAATCACGGTAGTCGTTTTAGTGGCGACGCAGCGCGGCGGTTAATGGATTCTTGGCGAATCTTGCTCGGAGCACCTGCAGGAATTCACTACTTTACGTGCGGCAATCGCCGAAGAAAGTGGCTGCTTGATGACCGTCTGGCAGTCGGTGGTGCGTCGATGGGCGCGATGACGGCACTGGGATTACCACTCGCCGGGCCAGGTGAGATGTACCGGCCAGCATGATAGGAATGGGCTATTTTACATCACTCGCCCGTTCACTGTTTCCACCGCTGATACCTGGAACCGACAGCACCAGCAGAATGAATTCAATAACATTGTCGCGCGCCCTGGCAGGGTGGGAAGCTCCGACCGCTGGAACAACTTCCGTGACAGACCTCTCTGCTGTGGCATGGCCTCGACGATGACGTTGTGCCTGCCGACGAATCACTGTTTGCAGCAGGCCTTAAGCGAGACGGAACGGGATGACTGGCTAACCTGTTCATGGCGGCCAGGCATCCGTCACCGCATTACGCCTAAGGCGTTAGATGCTCCCGTGACATTTTTCCGCCAGCATCTTTAAACACGCAAATACTGACCCCTTGCGCTTCCAGTTGTTGCAGGATTTCCGGGTTAGCATTTTTGCCGGTGATGAGCATATCAATTTGATCGGCAGGCTAAAAAAGCGTTCCCGCGCGTTCGCCAATCTTACTGCTATCAACCAGTACCACCAGTTTCCCTACCACGCTCAGCATCTTCTGCTCTGCCGGTGGTCAGCATATCGGTTTTCTACAACCCTTCTGCTGTCAGTCCTTTGCCGCTGAGTAAACATCCAGTGCCCGGCATAGAGACTGTTTTCGCTCCCTGCGGGCTTAAAGTGATGGACTAACTTTTGTGTACTGTCCAGCCATAATGATCGCGCTGTCATGTTCTTGATGAATCAGGTAATTTGCCAGCGGTAGATAATTCGTGATGATTTGCACTGGCTTGCCACACATTTCCCGCCCAAGCGGAAACGCGGTGGAGCCGCAAGTGATGACTACGCTTTCGCCCGGATTAACCAGCTGCGAGGCCGCTTTAGCAATACGTACTTTTTCATCGTGATTCTGCGCCTGATGCAGATTCATCGGCGTCCAGCGCGGGCGCTGTTGGGTAATAGCTTCTGCGCCATTGCGCACCTTTTTCAGTTTGCCGCTTTCGCCAAGTTTATTGATATCGCGTCGCGCAGTGGCAGGCGAAATTCCCAGACGCTCAACGACTTTCTCAACGGTCACAAAGCCCAATTGTGCGAGCATTTCCAGGAGGATTTGATGTCTTTGTGCTTCAGTCATGAGCTATTCCGATAAAATTTGATTTTTTTAGATGATATTTGAAATAGCCAGGAAATACTACGCCGGATAGCGCGAACTTCTCCACGCTATCCGGTATAAACGACAGATTACAGGAATGACTTGAACGGCAGATCCGGTTCAATAGTGAAGCAATCATCGAAACCGCGCGGATAGTGGTACTCGAAGTTGTCTTTATCCAGCGGCCAGGTAAATTTGCCGCCAACCTGCCAGATAAACGGCTTGAAGCCATACTTCAGACGATCTTTTTTGATCTCCCACAGCACGCGGATCTCTTGCGGATCGGCCTGGAAGTTTGACCAGATGTCGTGGTGGAACGGGATAACCACTTTCGCATTCAGGGCTTCACCCATACGCAGCATATCGGCGCTGGTCATTTTGTCGGTAATACCGCGCGGGTTCTCACCATACGATCCTAACGCCACATCGATCTGATGTTCGTTACCGTGCTTCGCATAATAGTTAGAGTAGTGGGAATCGCCACTGTGATATAGGGAACCGCCAGGGGTTTTGAACAGGTAGTTTACTGCGCGATCGTCCATGCCATCTGGCAGTACGCCAGCCGCTTTTTGATCGGCAGGCAGGGTGATCAGTGCAGTACGGTCGAAAGCGTCAAGCGCATGAATTTCAATGTCTTTCACTTTTACAACATCGCCCGGTTTGACCACGATGCAACGCTCTTTCGGTACGCCCCAGCCAATCCACAAATCAACGCAGGTTTTCGGTCCAATGAATGGTACGTCATCAGCACAGTTCTGCATCACGGCAGCAGCGACGTTAACGTCGATATGATCGTTGTGATCGTGAGTCGCCAGTACCGCGTCGATCTGGCGAATCGCAAACGGATCAAGAACAAACGGGGTGGTGCGTAGGTTTGGCTGCAGTTTTTTCACGCCAGCCATGCGCTGCATCTGGTGACCCTGTTTCATTAACGGGTTACCGTGACTTTGTTTGCCAGTGCCGCACCAGAAATCAACGCAAACGTTGGTGCCACCTTCTGATTTCAACCAGATCCCGGTGCAGCCTAGCCACCACATCGCAAATGTGCCAGGGGCGACCTGCTCTTGTTCAATTTCTTCATTCAGCCAGCTACCCCACTCCGGGAAAGTGCTCAGGATCCAGGATTCTCGGGTGATACTTTTCACTTTACTCATCGCCATTTACCTTCATGATAGTTCAATTCGAATCAACATGTGATTGGTTTTGATTAATCCTGACACTATTCCTTCAGGAAGGTAATGACCATTTTTTGACTTTTTGCCAGGGAAGTTGTTGTTGATTTTGAGTGGGGAAAGATTTAATGGAATGTGTAGTTAAATTAACTAAATGAATTTAAATAAATAATTGTTTCGTTGTGTGAATCCCACTCTATCCGTGTGGAATTATTTGCGGGTCGCGTCACATTTAATCATAAATAATCTTGTTGTGATTACTTTTGAAAATTAGAGTGAGTGCACAACATTCCGGGTGTGCGGAATACCCGGTTACCTCTTCTTCAGGAGATCGTTATGGAGATCCTCTACAACATCTTTACCGTGTTTTTTAACCAGGTCATGACCAATGCCCCGTTGTTGCTGGGTATTGTGACCTGTCTGGGCTACATCCTACTGCGCAAAAGTGTCAGCGTTATTATTAAAGGCACGATTAAAACCATAATTGGTTTCATGTTGTTGCAGGCAGGGTCCGGCATCTCACCAGCACCTTCAAACCGGTGGTGGCGAAAATGTCCCAGTCTTACGGCATTAACGGCGCAATTTCCGATACTTACGCGTCGATGATCTCTACTATTGACCGCATGGGCGATGCCTATAGCTGGGTAGGCACGTGGTGCTGCTGGCACTGGCGCTGAACATTGTTATGTGCTGCTCCTGCGTCGTATTACCGGTATTCGCACCATCAAACGCCTGCACTCTGCGACATCATGTTCCAGCAGGCGGGGCTGATTGCCGTTACGTCGTTCATTTTCGGCTATTCCATGTGCACGACCATTATCTGTACGGCGATTCTGGTCTTGCTTACTGGGGCATTACCTCCACATGATGTAGAAACCGACTCTAGGGAGTCACCCCACGGCTGCGGTTTCTCCATCTGTCACCAGCAGCAGTTTGCATCATGGGTTGCTATAAAGTCGCGCCGTTCCTGGGCAAAAGAGGAGAGCGTTGAATATTTTATCTGCCTGGCTGGCTGAACATTTTCCACGACAACATCGTCTCCACGGCGATCGTCATGACCATCTTCTTTGTGCCATTCTGCTCTCCTTCGGGATCGACACCGTGCAGGCGATGGCAGGCAAAGTGAACTGTACGGTCTTTATCCTGCAAACCGGTTTCTCCTTTGCGGTGGCGACCACGATCACCAGGGCGTGCGCATGTTTGTGGCGGAGCTCTCGAAGCATTTAACGGTATCTCCCAGTGCCTGATCCCAGGTGCGGTTCTGGCTATTGACTGTGCGGCTATTTATAGCTTCGCTCCGAACGCCGTGGTCTGGGGCTTTATGTGGGGCACCATCGGTCAGCTGATTGCGGTTGGCATCCTGGTCGCCTGCGGTTCCTCGATCCTGATTATCCCAGGCTTTATCCCGATGTTCTTCTCCAACGCCACCATCGGCGTGTTCGCTAACCACTTCGGCGGCTGGCGTGCGGCGCTGAAGATTTGTCTGGTGATGGGGATGATCGAAATCTTTGGTTGCGTCTGGGTGGTGAAACTTACCGGTATGAGTGCCTGGATGGGGATGGCGGACTGGTCGATTCTGGCACCGCCGATGATGCAGGGCTTCTTCTCCATCGGTATCGCCTTTATGGCCGTCATCATTGTAATTGCACTGGCTTATATGTTCTTCGCTGGCCGCGCACTGCGCGCAGAAGAAGATGCAGAAAAACAATTGGCAGAACAGTCTGCTTAATAAGGAGTTTTGATTATGACCGTACGTATTCTGGCTGTGTGTGGCAACGGACAAGGCAGTTCCATGATCATGAAGATGAAAGTGGACCAGTTTTTAACCCAATCAAACATTGACCACACGGTAAATAGCTGCGCGGTTGGCGAATACAAAAGCGAGTTGAGCGGCGCGGATATCATCATCGCTTCTACGCACATTGCGGGCGAAATCACCGTGACCGGCAACAAATACGTGGTTGGCGTGCGCAACATGCTCTCTCCTGCCGACTTTGGCCCGAAACTGCTGGAAGTGATCAAAGCGCATTTCCCGCAGGATGTGAAGTAAGGACGCGCCATGAAATTACATGATTCGCTGGCGGAGAATAAATCCATCCGCCTGCAGGCTGAAGCTGAGACATGGCAGGACGCAGTAAAAATCGGCGTTGACCTGCTGGTGGCGGCGGATGTTGTCGAGCCGCGTTACTACCAGGCGATTCTGGATGCGGTTGAACAGCACGGTCCGTACTTTGTGCTCGCACCAGGCCTGGCAATGCCGCACGGTCGCCCGGAAGAGGGCGTTAAGAAAACCGGTTTTGCGCTGGTGACGCTGAAAAAGCCGCTGGAGTTCAACCACGAAGATAACGACCCGGTGGATATCCTCATCACCATGGCGGCGGTCGATGCCAACACGCACCAGGAAGTGGGCATCATGCAGATCGTCAACCTGTTTGAAGATGAAGAAAATTTCGACCGTTTACGTGCCTGCCGTACCGAGCAGGAAGTACTGGATCTCATTGACCGCACCAACGCGGCAGCTTAAGAAGGAATTGAAGATGTCATTACCGATGTTGCAAGTCGCGCTGGACAACCAGACTATGGATAGCGCCTACGAAACCACTCGCCTGATTGCCGAAGAAGTCGACATTATCGAAGTGGGTACCATTCTGTGCGTGGGCGAAGGCGTGCGTGCGGTTCGCGATCTGAAAGCGCTCTACCCGCACAAAATCGTGCTGGCAGACGCCAAAATTGCCGATGCGGGCAAAATTCTTTCTCGTATGTGCTTCGAAGCCAACGCTGACTGGGTGACCGTGATTTGTTGTGCGGATATCAACACCGCCAAAGGTGCGCTGGACGTAGCAAAGAAGTTTAACGGCGACGTGGACGACTTACCGGCTACTGGACTGGGACAGGCGCAGCAGCGGCGAAACGCAGGATTAGCAGGTGGTTAGCTCATCACCGCAGCCGTGACGCGCGCAGGCCCGCAGGCGTGGCGCGGGCGAAGCCGGCATTACCGCGATCAACGTCTTTCCGATATGGGCTTCGCAGCTCACCGTCACCGGAGGCCTGGCGCTGGAAGATTTGCCGCTGTTCAAAGGCATTCCACTTCACGCTTTATTCGCGGGCCGTAGATCCGTGATGCCGCTTCTCCGGTGGAAGCTGCACGTCAGTTCAAACGTTCCATCGCCGAACTGTGGGGTTAAGGAGCGGATATGTTGTCCAAACAAATCCCGCTTGGCATCTATGAAAATGCTTCCCGCCGGGGAGTGCTGGCTGGAATGCCTGCAACTGGCAAAAACGTTGGGCTTCGATTTTGTCGAGATGTCGGTAGATGAAACTAACGAGCGCCTGTCGCGCCTCGACTGGAGCCGCGAACAGCGTCTGGCGCTGGTGAATGCTATTGTTGAAACCGGCGTGCGTGTGCCGTCCATGTGCCTTTCTGCCCATCGTCGTTTCCCGTTGGGCAGCGAAGATGACGCGGTGCGGGCGCAGGGGCTGGAGATTATGCGTAAAGCCATCCAGTTCGCCCAGGACGTTGGCATTCGCGTGATCCAGCTGGCGGGCTATGACGTTTACTATCAGGAAGCCAATAACGAAACGCGTCGTCGTTTCCGTGACGGCCTGAAAGAGAGCGTTGAGATGGCGAGCCGCGCGCAGGTGACGCTGGCGATGGAGATCATGGATTATCCGTTGATGAACTCCATCAGCAAGGCGCTGGGTTACGCGCACTATCTCAACAACCCGTGGTTCCAGCTCTACCCGGATATCGGCAACCTGTCGGCGTGGGACAACGATGTGCAGATGGAGTTGCAGGCCGGAATCGGGCATATCGTCGCGGTGCATGTGAAAGACACCAAACCGGGCGTCTTCAAAAACGTGCCATTTGGCGAAGGTGTGGTGGATTTCGAACGTTGCTTCGAAACGCTCAAACAGAGTGGCTATTGCGGGCCGTACCTGATTGAGATGTGGAGCGAAACGGCGGAAGACCCGGCGGCAGAAGTGGTGAAAGCGTGTGATTGGGTGAAAGCGCGCATGGCCAAAGCAGGCATGGTGGAGGCGGCATAATGCAAAAGCTAAAACAGCAGGTGTTTGAAGCCAACATGGATCTGCCGCGCTATGGGCTGGTGACCTTTACTTGGGGCAACGTCAGCGCTATCGACCGCGAACGCGGGCTGGTGGTGATCAAGCCCAGCGGCGTTGCCTACGAAACCATGAAAGCAGACGATATGGTGGTGGTCGATATGAGCGGCAAGGTGGTGGAAGGGGAGTATCGCCCATCTTCCGACACTGCGACGCATCTCGAACTCTACCGTCGTTACCCGTCGCTTGGCGGCATTGTCCATACCCACTCCACTCATGCCACCGCATGGGCGCAGGCGGGGCTGGCGATCCCGGCATTAGGCACCACGCACGCTGACTACTTCTTTGGTGATATCCCGTGTACGCGTGGATTAAGCGAAGAAGAGGTGCAGGGTGAGTATGAACTGAACACTGGCAAAGTGATTATCGAAACGCTGGGCAACGCCGAGCCGCTGCATACGCCGGGAATTGTGGTGTATCAGCACGGACCGTTCGCCTGGGGGAAAGATGCCCACGACGCGGTGCATAACGCGGTAGTGATGGAAGAAGTGGCGAAAATGGCGTGGATTGCGCGCAGTATTAATCCACAACTCAATCATATCGACAGCTACCTGATGAATAAACACTTCATGCGTAAGCACGGTCCTAACGCTTATTACGGGCAGAAGTAAAACACGCGCTGCGGAAATTTCCTTCCTCGGGAGATAACTGGTCTAATTCCGCAGCCGTTTTTCAAAAAAAGCCCCCTGCGAAGGGGGCAAAGCAAACTATGGCAATGTTTCGTTGGTTATACCTGGTGCTAGCGATAAATATCCGCGCTGGCGTGCATATTGCCGTTACTCCCCGGTTCCCGCATCAGAATTACGTGGTAGTACGTTGCGCCTTGCGCATCTGTTTCTTCATTTAATGCCTGACGTGCTTCGCTTTCAGTGGCGAAATTATGATTGATATAAATCACGCCTAAGCTTTGCACATCGTCCATATTTCTGGCCTGGTGGTTATTAATTTCAATGGCTGCCCATGTATTTGCACTTAGCAAAAGCACAGCCAGAAGGGCTAAAACTCGACTGAACATAGATACCTCCTCGACGGCTGACTTTGTGTGCTCTCCTCTGTGATGATCTTCTGATTTAATTTTAATCAATGATAAAGAAGTTGATGGTGACCATTTCTGATGCAGTTGTTCAAAAAAACACTGTGACGGAATGTGATGAACTTCAAATCAGCGGTTTAGAGGTTATTTGCGAAAGGGGAGATTTATTTCTGCTCCGCCCTTGAGTTTAGCGGGGTATGCCAGTACTATAACGCGTCATTTTTCAGCCGACCTTTAACACGTTCCTTGCCTCCCCGGGATTCGGCTGACCCAGACAGGAGGCTGAATAATCCGTAAGGAGCAATTCGATGCGTCATTACGAAATCGTTTTTATGGTCCATCCTGACCAGAGCGAACAGGTTCCGGGCATGATCGAGCGCTACACTGCTGCCATCACTGGTGCAGAAGGCAAGATCCACCGTCTGGAAGACTGGGGCCGCCGTCAGCTGGCTTACCCGATCAACAAACTGCACAAAGCACACTACGTTCTGATGAACGTTGAAGCTCCGCAGGAAGTGATCGATGAGCTGGAAACTACCTTCCGCTTCAACGATGCCGTTATCCGCAGCATGGTTATGCGTACCAAGCACGCTGTTACCGAAGCATCTCCGATGGTTAAAGCGAAAGACGAGCGCCGTGAGCGTCGCGATGATTTCGCAAACGAAACCGCTGATGATGCTGAAGCTGGGGATTCTGAAGAGTAATTTCTGATGACCAACCGTCTGGTGTTGTCCGGCACCGTGTGCAGGACTCCCCTTCGAAAGGTCAGTCCATCAGGAATTCCTCACTGCCAGTTCGTGCTTGAGCATCGTTCTGTGCAGGAGGAAGCCGGCTTTCACCGGCAGGCATGGTGTCAAATGCCCGTTATTGTTAGCGGACACGAAAACCAGGCCATTACTCACAGTATAACGGTCGGCAGTCGCATAACCGTTCAGGGGTTCATTTCATGCCACAAGGCAAAGAACGGACTGAGCAAAATGGTTTTGCATGCCGAGCAGATTGAATTGATAGATTCTGGAGACTAGCCATATGGCACGTTATTTCCGTCGTCGCAAGTTCTGCCGTTTCACCGCGGAAGGCGTTCAAGAGATCGACTATAAAGATATCGCTACGCTGAAAAACTACATCACCGAAAGCGGTAAGATTGTCCCAAGCCGTATCACCGGTACCCGTGCAAAATACCAGCGTCAGCTGGCTCGCGCTATCAAACGCGCTCGCTACCTGTCCCTGCTGCCGTACACTGATCG
Organism: Shigella flexneri; assembly: GCA_048288465.1. Taxonomy (GTDB): domain Bacteria; phylum Pseudomonadota; class Gammaproteobacteria; order Enterobacterales; family Enterobacteriaceae; genus Enterobacter; species Enterobacter flexneri_B. The sequence continues at coordinate 4,413,380 of CP182556.1, forward strand.
CCATCAGTAATCGGTCACGGTCCATTAATACGACTTTGAGAGGATAAGGTAATGCAAGTTATTCTGCTTGATAAAGTAGCAAACCTGGGTAGCCTGGGTGATCAGGTAAACGTTAAAGCGGGCTATGCTCGTAACTTCCTGGTACCGCAGGGTAAAGCTGTTCCAGCTACCAAGAAAAACATTGAATTCTTCGAAGCACGTCGCGCTGAACTGGAAGCTAAACTGGCTGAAGTTCTGGCAGCTGCTAATGCTCGCGCTGAGAAAATCAATGCACTGGAAACTGTTACCATCGCGTCTAAAGCTGGCGACGAAGGTAAACTGTTCGGTTCCATCGGTACTCGCGACATCGCTGACGCTGTAACTGCAGCTGGCGTTGAAGTGGCTAAGAGCGAAGTTCGTCTGCCGAACGGCGTTCTGCGTACCACTGGCGAACACGAAGTGAGCTTCCAGGTTCACAGCGAAGTATTCGCGAAAGTGATCGTAAACGTAGTAGCTGAATAATTCGTTATTCAACGAGACGTAAAAACGCCGACCATTGGTCGGCGTTTTGCTTTCTATTTTTCGTCAGGCATTAATTTCGCAAGTAGATCCATTCACCATTCTCTTGTGTCCATAAGTCAGGATGGTTTGCTGGCGTTAGATGCATACGATCACTCCTTATGTCTCGGTCCTGCGGCACTCGCTCGAAACCTAAACCCGAGTAGATTGCGGCTGAATTTGATAAGGAACGTAGACCAATTTTCAAATCATGGGGTAAATCAGAATACGCGTTTAGCAATGCAGCAATGATGAATCCGAGGGCATTAGAAACGCCTGTAACAGTGTGAAGTTGGTCGATATAAAGATCGATTGTTGGTAGTTCAGATGAGCAGCAATTAGGCATTTGGGCAGGAAGGGTTACAACGTATCCTATCGTTTGGCCGGTATAGTCTGGAGTACTATAACCAGGTCCCAAAACAACCTCGTGTATTGTGTATTTACTGTTGGGTTCGAAGGATTCGACATCTTGCAATAAATATTTCAGTTCTGCGGTTAACCTCGCACCCGCGTAAGCTTTATTGTATTTCTGGGCGTGAATATTATCTAATGTAGCTTCATGGTTCCATCCAAAAGAATTATCACCATTCATTGTTACTGAATCGCCACGGGTTTAACAGACACCTCAGAGTCATTTAAGATGGTTTAAAGAGAGGTGCCCATGAGCGGTAAGCGTTATCCCGAAGAGTTTAAAACTGAAGCAGTCAAACAGGTTGTTGATCGCGGTTATTCTGTTGCCAGCGTTGCAACACGTCTCGATATCACCACCCACAGCCTTTATGCCTGGATAAAGAAGTACGGTCCGGATTCTTCCACTAATAAAGAACAGTCAGATGCTCAGGCCGAGATCCGCCGTCTCCAGAAAGAGCTGAAACGGGTTACCGACGAACGGGACATATTAAAAAAAGCCGCGGCGTACTTCGCAAAGCTGTCCGACTGAGGTACGCCTTTATCCGTGACAACTCCTGTTGCTGGCCTGTTCGCCTGCTCTGTCGGGTGCTGGATGTTCATCCCAGTGGTTTTTACGCCTGGCTTCAGCAGCCGCATTCACAACGCCATCAGGCAGACCTGAGACTGACAGGACAGATTAAACAGTTCTGGCTGGAATCGGGATGCGTCTATGGTTATCGCAAAATCCATCTGGATCTGCGTGACAGCGGACAACAGTGCGGAGTAAACAGAGTCTGGAGACTGATGAAACGTGTCGGAATAAAGGCTCAGGTCGGATACCGAAGCCCGCGGGCACGTAAAGGCGAGGCCAGTATCGTGTCACCCAACAGGCTCCAGCGACAGTTCAATCCGGATGCTCCTGATGAGCGTTGGGTAACGGACATAACCTACATCAGGACCCACGAAGGCTGGCTGTATCTTGCCGTTGTTGTTGATCTGTTCTCACGCAAAATTATCGGCTGGTCCATGCAATCCCGGATGACAAAGGACATTGTCCTGAACGCACTGCTGATGGCTGTATGGCGGCGTAATCCCGAAAAACAGGTGCTGGTTCATTCGGATCAGGGCAGTCAGTACACAAGCCATGAGTGGCAGTCGTTCCTGAAATCACACGGCCTGGAGGGTTGAGGTGTACTGGCAATAGCGGACACTACCATTTGTTCTTTTTTTAAGCAGCCATCTGATGATATTTTTCCCTGAAGGCTGCCGGGGAGATATTCCCCAGACGAGAGTGACGACGCTGACGATTGTAGAAAATCTCAATGTATTCCCGTATTACTGAGATGGCTTCATCCCGGTTATTAAAACGATAGTGGCTCAGGCTCTCATTTTTCAGCGTTCCCCAGAAGCTTTCCATCGGAGCGTTGTCGTAACAGTTACCTTTACGCGACATTGATGTTTTCAGACCAGTCTGCTCCTGTATGACCCGGTAATCGTATGCGCAGTACTGTGAGCCTCGATCAGAGTGGTGGATTAGCCCGGCAGGTGGGAGCTGGCTCCTGAGCGCCATAAACAGGGCTTTACCTGTCAGCTCTTTTGTCATGCGCTCTCCCATGGCGTAGCCGACAATTTCGCACGTATAAACATGTTTGATGCCAGCGAGGTACAACCATCCCTCCTGTGTGGCAACATACGTCAGGTCCTCCACCCAGACCTGATTTGGTGCTGTAGGAGCGAACGTCTGGTTCAGCAGATTTGGCGCACCTGGCAGATTGTGGTTCGGGTTCGTAGTCGCTCTGAACTTGCGTTTCTGCTTACAGCGTAGCCTCAGCTCCTTACGAAGACGTGCCAGTCGGTCACGACCAACGATGATGCCATTCTCTGCCAGCTCCGTCTGGAGCCGCCGGGTTCCATATGTTTCGCGAGTGCGGATATGTGCCACCTTAATCTCCAGTTTTAGCCGCTCATCACTTTGTTTTCTGTCTGAGGGTTCATGCTGTACCCAGTTGTAATAACCGCTCCTGGATACACCAAATACCTGACACATCGCTTCAATGGGAAATTGTTGTCGCCATTGTTCGATTAACGCGTATTTTTCAGCGACTCCTGTGCAAAATACGCTGTTGCTTTTTTTAATATATCTCGCTCAAGGCGAGCTTCATTTAACGCCTTACGCAGTTGCAGAATTTCAGATTCCAGTTCAGCCACCGTGCGGGAACCAGGAGTACCGAGCCCTTTTCTGGCGGCGGTAACCCATTGTCCTAAAGTGCCTTCAGGAAGGGATAATCGGGAAGCGCCTTCACTGATTGAAAGTTGATTTTCAAGAACCGTTCTGACAGCTTCGGCTTTGAACTCTTTAGAGTAACGTTGGGTTTTTCTGCTCATTATTAGCTCCTTCTGATGCCATTCTATTTCAGGAAGGAGTGTCCGTTAAACTCAGGCTACCTCAGTGTTATTCGATCATCTTCGCGATGAAGTTATGCGCCTGGACGCAGGGATCACGCAGGAAGTATTGAAGCTATATATTGCGTTTAAAGCGGAAACGAATTTTGTTGATGTTGTGCCGCAAAAAAGCCGACTGCGATTGTCGCTTAATATGCAGTTTCATGAACTGGTCGATCCGAAAGGTATTGCCAAAGATGTGACAAATGTTGGGCGCTGGGGTAATGGCGATGTAGAAATTGGTTTCAGCGACCTCGCACAACTTCCTTACATTATGGGATTAATTCGTCAGGCATTTGAAAAACAGATGGAGAGCGCGTTGGTATAACGCGGCGAATAATACCCGGTAGCACTGGCGCTACCGGGTCAATGTATCAGGCGACTTTCTGTTTACCTGTAATTACCCCAATAAATTCCTGTACCTGCCTTTGTTTACGCGCCGACAGCTTACACACCTTGCGTAGTGACTGCATCAGTTCGCTCTCTTCGGCGGCGGCGGGTTGGGCGGTGAGGACAATACAGCCTTCCATCACTTTGACATCTACCGCCGTGCCGGTGGCAAAACCGGCGGCTTCCAGCCACTGACCTTTCAGGGTGATGGCGGGAATACGGCTGTAATCCGGGTAACGACTCGCATAACTCACGGTTAATTGACGATTATTTGCCGGGGAGACTTCTGCTTCTAACGGTTGTGCAATAGAATGCGTGTCAGTCATGATTACTATTCTCTATAAATAGTGATTGTGATTAGCGGTGCGAGTGTGTTGGCGCACATCCGCACCGTGCTAAATACCTGGATACATCATCAGTAAATACAGGGAAAGTCCAGCTAAAAATTAATGAAAATAAGATGAAAATTAGCGTGAAATATAAATTTTGGTGATGTGAATAAAGCGGCTATTTAGCCGCTTTATTGGTTTTGTGAGGGCGAGGGAATTAGTTTATCGCTGCGTCAGTGAGTGCGTCTGCAAGATGCAGTTGGGTTTTATGATAAATCCCAATATAAGAAATAAGACCATTGCATACTGCTTCAATAGAATTTATCTTATCAAATATTGCTTGTTGTTCATTATAGGGGGGAATCGCAACAATAATATTGTAAAAACTGTCAGAATTAAGTTTTGGCATTTTTATTCTGTTCTCTGCTTTTTTGACTTGCATAAGAAATGGAATGGAAAGGATATATTTCAATAAGTAATTTGGATTAATGTAACAGTCTAATGGATACATATCAGCACTGCAAAGACCATTATACTCTGCTAAAAAAACTTTGGATAATGACGGGCGGATTTTAGAATAAACAATTTGTCCTTTATAAAAGCGACTATTTGGCCCTTTGACTCCTGATTCTTTCACTGTTCTCTTTGATATCACTCTCCCAGTGCCCTTTTCAATAATATCAGGTGCTACTTGATATAAATTTAAATAATCTTTTGGTGATACTAATTCAGATTTAATATTAACTATATTACCAATACGACACCATTCCCACCCTTCCGGAAGTTCAAACGGTTTTTCCTCATCGCTAATTGGCGGCAGTGGTTTTTGTTTTTTTATTTTCCCTTCTTTCACCAATTGAGCTTTTTCCTGCGCAATACGTTTGAGCAGTTCAGAGGCGGGTTCGTCATTCGGATCCTGCGGCACAAGTTTGCCCATTACGGCCAGTTGCAGAATGGTCTGTTTTAACGCATCCACGCTGGCTTCGGTGGTAAATAGGGTGTCGAAATGCTCGCTAATACGCGCCCAGTTTTCAGCCAGTTCCGCGGTGTTTTGGCTGTCTGTAAGCGTTCCCAACAGGGTTTCAACCAGTTGCTGATGTGCGTCCAGACTGGTCAGGGATTGCTGTTCTAGTTGGTCGCAGAGGGACATCAAAGAGCTAACTTTTTCAACTATTCGCTCTTGTTCTGCAATGGGGGGTAATGCAAATAAGCAGCTATTTAATACTTTAAAATGTCTCGCGTATCCTCTTACATCTAATTTAAATGATCGTAACTGCCAAAAAAAGAAACGCTCACAAATTAATATAGGTGATAAAATCTTCACACCGTCAGCGCCGACAACAAAATCAAAATCAATAAATTTAATATTCCTTGTGTGATCACCAAAAACTATAACTGGATTATTTAACTTTATTAACAGACATTCATTGTTGCAATAACCAGAAATAAATTCTTGGCTTTGCTCGATAACAGGATATTTTCCCTCAGGTAGTATTTCGGAGGATTTTATTTTTCTAGATGACTCAGAAATTGAGCAATAAATATCAGGGAGGTGCACCCACTCCCATCCCTCCGGCAATTCAAACGGCTTCTCTTCCTCACTAATTTCTGGCAGTGGTTTTTGCTTTTTAATTTTGCCTTGCTTCACCAGCTCTGCTTTTTCCGCCGCAATACGCTTCAGCAGGTCCGACGCCGGTTCATCATTCGGATCCTGCGGCACCAGTTTACCGCGCACCGCCAGTTCCAGAATCAGCTCACGCAATTTCTTAATACCATACAAATCAATCTTACCGGAGCTGCCGCGCCCGGCGGTGGAACGGGTTTGCAACGCCGAGGTCCAGGTTTCCATATGATCAACGATCAGCTTTTCCACACTCATTAGTTAACCTCCTTGCCAGACAGCGCAGCGCCAAGAATATCGCGCAGTTGATTACGCAGCGTCTGGATCTCCGCCTGCTGTTTTGCATACTGCGCTAACAGTTCGTCCGGATCATGGCTGACGGTTTCCGCCTGATGTGGGTTTTTAATATCCAGATTGAAGTTGCGCGCAATCACGTCATCAATGCTGACTTTCCACGCTTGCTCATTCTCGACGCGGCTGGCAAAACCATCGGCCTCGTTACCCCACCAGTCGATCTCCGCCTGAAACTCTTCAAACTTCATCGGCTTGGTTTTGCTGTAGTTTTTCACGCCCGCCGGATACTGATGTTCATAGAACCAAATCTCTTTGGTTGGCTGACCTTTGGTAAAGAACAACAGGTTGGTTTTAATGCCGGTATAGGGATTAAACACACCATTCGGTAAACGCACGATGGTATGCAGGTTGCACTCTTCGGTAAGTAGCTTTTTGATTTTGGTTTTAACACCTTCGCCAAATAGTGTGCCATCCGGCAATACCACCGCCGCACGACCGTTTTTCGCCAGTACTTCCACAATCAGTTGCAGAAACAGATCCGCCGTTTCGCGGGTTTGCATCTCTGCCGGAAAGTTCTTCTCAATACCGTCTTCTTCCGTGCCACCAAACGGCGGGTTGGTAACAATGACATCCAGTTGCTCATCCCAGGAGGAAAGCGGTTTATTCAGGGTGTTGTCGTGACGAATTTGTACCGGTACTTCAATGCCGTGCAGCAGCATATTGGTGGTCGCCAGCAGGTGCGGAAGCTGTTTTTTCTCAACACCGTGGATCTGTTGTTGCAGTGTCTGATGATCGGCGACGCTCTTCACGTATTTGTTCTTTACATGATCGAACGCGCAGGCAAGAAAACCGCCCGTACCGCAGGCCGGGTCCATAATGGATTCGCCGAGTTTCGGATCAACGCGATCCACCATAAAGCGAGTGACGGCGCGTGGAGTATAGAATTCGCCCGCATTGCCCGCAGATTGCAGATCTTTAAGGATCTGTTCGTAAATATCACCAAACAGATGGCGTTCGCTGGCGCTGGTAAAGTCAATTTCGTTCAGCTTGTTGATCACCTGGCGCAGTAGCGTACCGTTTTTCATATAGTTATAGGCATCGCTGAACGCCTGCTTCACCACGTAGCCGCGTGGGTTTTTATCGATAGGCGCAGTGAGGTTTTTCAACGCCGGAAACAGATCATCATTAACGAATTCCAGCAGGGAATCACCGGTAATGCCCTGCGCGTTGGCGGCCCAACTGCGCCACAAATAACGCTGTGGGATCGGATATTGATAGTTATCCTGCTCCAGTTCCAGCGCCTCTTCCTGGGCATCGAAGATTTTCAAAAACAGCAGCCAGGAGAGCTGACCGAGACGCTGCGCATCGCCGTCCACACCGGCATCTTTGCGCATAATATCTTGTAATGATTTGATTACTGAGCTGATAGACATGTTGTATTCCATGAAAAACAAGGCCTTCTGCAACATGATGGTTGCAGAAGGCGCAAAAGAGAGTTGTTAAGCAGAGCGGGGCGGTAATTGGTAGATTTCGTTTTCCAGCTCGCTGAGCGCCTGATTATACCCGTTACGGTCGCCAAATCCGGTTTTAATAATCTCCGGTAAGGTGCCCATGCTGTCGAATGGTTTAAGTTTCAGCACCTGAATACTTTCGATCTCCTGTACGCCCGCATCGGCGTATTTATCCAGCAGATTATCGAGCACGGCTTGCGCTGCTTCAGAGTATTTTGTGAAGTAGTTCCGCTTGTGCACGTTCTCGGCGCGCTCTTTGCGGGTTAACGGCGGCTGACCATACACTACGTGGCAAAGCATGTCGAACGGGTCGAGATCTTTACCGACTTCTTCTGCCAGTACTTCCCAGATGATCCCCTGTTGCTCCAGCTCGTGAATGATCGCTTCTTTGCGATCGGCGTCCTGCCACTTGCGGGTAAAGTCATCCAGCGAGGCATATTCTTTGAGCAGTGTTTTGCGGGTGTAATCTTTAAAGGATTCGGTAACCAGTTTACCGTCGGCGTCGTAATACTGAACGCGCTGTGCAATAACGCCCACCGCTACACCGTTGACGTGAAACTTGCGGATTTTCTTCTCGTCTTCTTCCGGAAATGGGCCGACATCATCGGTATCGGTAACCTGGTATGGTGGCGCAGGCGGTTCATCAACGCCTGTTACCTGTTCGTCGTCATGTTCGCTGATTTCTTCGAGTTTCTCTTCAAAATCAGATTCTGGATCGGCGATATCCTCTGGTGTGGTATCCATGACTTTTTCGGGAATGCCATCGAAACGCTCATCGGCAAACAGTTCGGTGGCTTTTTTAAAGTCGAGGATGGTAAACCAGAGTTTGCCGTAACGTTCGTCGATGCGTGTACCACGACCGATAATTTGCTTGAATTTGGTCATCGACTGGATGTTCTGGTCTAGTACTACCAGTTTGCAGGTTTTAGCATCCACACCAGTGGTCATCAGCTCTGAAGTGGTCGCGATAACCGGGTACGGTTTTTTCGGGTTGATGAAGTTATCCAACTGAGCTTTGCCAATTTCATCATCGCCGGTGATTTTCATGACGTATTTGTCGTTCTTTTTCACCTGCTGCGGGTTGAGATTAACCAGGGCGCGGCGCATACGTTCTGCATGATCGATGTCGTTACAGAAGACGATGGTTTTATCCATCGGATTGGTGCGCTTGAGGTAGTCGGTAATGGTTCTGGCAACCAGTTCTGTGCGTTCGTCGATCACCATCGTGCGATCGAAATCTTTCTGGTTATAGATACGATCGTCAATCACTTCGCCGTTTAAGTCAGTTTGCCCTTTGGTTGGGCGCCAGCCTTGCAGGTCGACATCAATATCAACACGGACAACTTTATAAGGAGCGAGGAAGCCGTCTTCGATCCCTTCTTTTAGTGAGTAGACGTAAACCGGATCGCCGAAGTAATCCGTGCTGGAGACTTCATGCGTCTCTTTTGGCGTGGCGGTTAAGCCAATTTGGGTGGCGGAACTGAAATAATCAAGGATCTCTCGCCAGGCGCTGTCTTCGGATGCGCTGCCGCGATGGCATTCGTCGATCACGATCAGATCGAAGAAATCTGGTGCGACTTGTTTAAACGCTTTTTGGTCTTCCTCCGGGCCAGTTATAGCCTGATAGAGCGCGAGGTGAATTTCATAAGCGGGATCAATGGTGCGTCCGCTGACTTTGGTCATTGCCGTACCAAATGGCTGGAAATCATTATTTTTGGTTTGGTCGACCAGAATGTTGCGATCGGCAAGGAACAAAATGCGTTTTTTATTTTTTGATTTCCACAGGCGCCAGATGATCTGGAATGCGGTATAGGTTTTCCCTGTTCCGGTCGCCATGACCAGCAGAACGCGGTTTTGCCCGTTGGAGACGGCTTCAATGGTTTTGTTGATTGCCTGAAGTTGATAATAACGAGGCGATTTGCCGCTGCCATCGTCGTAATAGTCCTGAGTAATCACCGGAAGCTGAGCTTGTGTGTATCCTTTCCAGAGGCAGAATTTTTGCCAGAGTTCAGCGGGGGAGGGGAAGTCATCCAGCGTTATTTGCTTTTCAAGGCATTCACCTTCGGCTGCGGTGGCATCGCGGAAGATAAAGCCATCACCGTTGGTGGCAAAAACAAAAGGAACGTCCAGCAGGCGCGCATATTCAATGCCCTGTTGCATCCCTTTGCCAATTTCATGTTTGTTGGCTTTTGCTTCAATCACGGCTAAGGGAATGCCTGGCTTGTGGTACAGCACGATGTCAGCAGATTTTACCGTTCTGCGTGCCGCAACTTTACCACGTACGATGACTTTACCGTCCCGGAGTTTGACCTCCTGTCTGATTTGCGTTGTGTTGTCCCAGCCTGCATTGAGAATGGCTGGCATAACGCATTTGGTAATGATGTCTGCTTCCGTCAGGTTACTTAGGTTCAGTTCCGCCATGGGGGGTTCTCGCTTTTATCAGGACGATTCTGATTGTACATAAAATCAATAGCCTGGCTATGATTTAGGGCGGTGTTTCAACGTAAAGTACGTAGCAGAGATCACATTGATATCTCTGTTATATCTTGCTTGAATTAATCTGGGCATATCAGAGACAGATAAACAGAAGTTACAGGAACCATATCAACTCTAACAAAATATATAAAAATCTTATAGTTGCGTTTCTTTCGAACAAGAAAGAGGTAATGCTGCCAACTTACTGATTTAGTGTATGATGGTGATTTTAAGGTGCTTGCGTGGCTTCCATTTCCATCAGATGTCCTTCCTGCTCCGCTACTGAAGGCGTGGTGCGTAACGGCAAAAGCACTGCCGGACATCAGCGCTATCTCTGCTCTCATTGCCGTAAAACATGGCAACTACAGTTCACTTACACCGCCTCTCAGCCCGGTACGCACCAGAAAATCATTGATATGGCCATGAATGGCGTCGGATGTCGCGCCAGTGCACGCATTATGGGCGTTGGCCTCAACACGGTTTTACGTCACTTAAAAAACTCAGGCCGCAGTCGGTAACCTCGCGCATACAACCGGGCAGTGATGTGATTGTCTGCGCTGAAATGGACGAACATTGGGGCTACGTCGGTGCTAAATCACGTCAGCGCTGGCTGTTTTACGCGTATGACAGGATACGGAGGACGGTTGTGGCGCACGTCTTCGGTGAACGCACTCTGGCCACACTGGAGCGTCTTCTGAGCCTGCTGTCGGCCTTTGAGGTCGTGGTATGGATGACGGATGGCTGGCCGCTGTATGAATCACGCCTGAAGGGAAAGCTGCACGTTATCAGCAAGCGTTACACTCAGCGCATTGAGCGACATAATCTGAATCTGAGACAACATCTGGCAAGGCTGGGACGGAAGTCACTGTCGTTCTCAAAATCGGTGGAGCTGCATGACAAGGCCATCGGGCATTATCTGAACATAAAACACTATCAGTAAGTTGGAGTCATTACCGGCATAGGCTGTAGCCTCGCTGACCACTGGTGGCATACGGGCAACCAGTTTATTGAGGTACGGCACCGGAATGTTGATCACCCACTCATACAGCGCACCACCCGATGCGAACAGGGCTTTAAACGGCGGGATGCTCCACAGTGTTACGGTAGCGGTCAGGAACAGGAACGGTGTCCAGGCACGTAACACCTGACCCGCGGTGTAACCGGTGTGGGCCAGCGTCATATCAACCTGTGACGCCCCCAAGTCACCGAAGCGGAATACGCGAACTGGTTGCCAGCGTTTGAGGAACAGCGTCAGGCAGAGCAGTGATACCAGCGAAGAGATAATGTCCGGCAGCTCCGGCCCAATGAAGTTAGAGCTAAGGTACTGAGCGATGGCAAACGAGCCGCCTGCAACCACGACCGCAGGCCACGTCTCTTTGATACCGCGCCAGCCGTCCATAATCGCCATGATCCAGAACAGCACGATAATGGTCATAAACGGTAGCTGACGCCCCACCATCTGGCCAATCTCAAAGCTGTCGATGCCTGTTACTTGTCCGGCAACCAGGATTGGAATGCCCATCGCGCCAAATGCCACTGGCGCGGTGTTAACAATCAGGCACAGTCCGGCGGCGTACAGCGGTTTAAAACCCAGGCCGACCAGCAATGCGGCGGTAATTGCTACCGGTGCGCCAAAGCCTGCGGCTCCTTCAAGGAAAGCGCCGAAACAGAAACCGACGATCAGCATTTGCAGACGCTGGTCAGGGGTTATCGAAAGAATAGACGAGCGAATGATGTCAAACTGCCCGGTTTTCACCGAGATCTTATAGACGAACACTGCTGCACTTACTTCCTCAATCCCGCAAACGCCGCCCGAATCTCTTCCTCCGGCAACTGAATCCCGATAAACACCATTGTGCTATGCGGTTTTTCATCGCCCCACGGCCTGTCCCAGTCGGCGCTGTAGAGGCGCTGGACGCCCTGGAACAGCAGGCGGTTAGGTTCGCCGTCAATCCACAGCATCCCTTTGTAACGCAGCAGTTTATCCGCCGATTCCAGCAGCAGGTTTTCCATCACGCGGGAAACTTCGCTGATATCTACCGGGTAATCCAGTTCCACCACAATTGACGAAATATCGTTTTGTTTATCCGCGATAAAGTGGAAACGCGGTTTGGTGCTGACGACGTTCTCTTCCAGCATAAAACCGTTGGTGTTGAACAGCAGGCCCAGGTCGATGTCGCCGTGGGTGACGGTGTAGACCGGTGCGCGGGCGTTGATGCGCGCCAGGCGTTCACGCAGTTTCTCTGCTTCGCCTGCGACGTCGGTTTTAGTCAGCAGAATACGGTCGGCGTAGCCCACCTGGGACTGGGCGATGGTGAACTGGTTCATCTGCTCATCGGCATGTACCGCATCCACCAGCGCAATCACGCCGTCCAGCAGGTAGAGCTGGCATAAAATCTCATGGGAGAAAAAGGTCTGAATAATCGGGCCGGGATCGGCCATGCCGGTGCATTCAATCACCAGACGATCGAACTGAATATTGCCCTTGTCGAGATTATCCAGCAGGTCGAGTAGTGCGTCCTCCAGCTCGTTGGAGCGCGAACAGCAGATGCAGCCGTTGGTCAGCGTTTTGATCTGCGTGGCGCGGTCGCCAATCAGTTGGTCATCAACGGAGACTTCGCCGAATTCGTTTTCAATCACGGCAATCTTGTAGCCGTGTTGTTCGTTAAGAATATGGCGCAGCAGGGTAGTTTTGCCCGCGCCTAAAAAACCGGTGAGTAGGGTAACTGCAATCGGGTTCATGCTCTCTCCATTAACAACAGCGCATACCGCCTTTACCATCGCCGCCGTAGCGCGCGTTCTGGCGTTCGCGGAAGAATTCTTCATAGCTCATGTACGGCTTGTCGGGATGGTTGGTCTTCATATGCTCGACGTAGTTGTCGTAGTCTGGAATACCAATCAACATCTTCGCCGCCTGGCCGAGATATTTTTTTGCCTGTCCTAAGTTACCAAACATAGTTCACTCTGATAAGAACAAAGCCCCGCCGAAGCGGGGCTAAACACGGTTAGTGGTGCGAAGAGATCTTCACGCCGCCTTCCGGGATTGGAACGTACGGTGTTTCTTTGTCAGTACGTTTGTCGCTGTTACGCACCGCAAGCCAGGTTTTGAAACCGTAGAAGATGATGCTGTACACCACAATCAGGAACAGAATACTCAGGCCTGCGTTGGTGTAGTTGTTCACAACGATGTGGTTCATGTTGGCAATCTGCTGCGCCGTCAGGTCAGTACCGTTAGCAATCTTCTCTTTGTACTGGCTTGCCATGTAGAAGAAGCCTTCCATCTGCGGGTTGGTGCTGAACAGTTTCAGACCCAGCGCCCAGGTGGTGCAGATAAGCAGCCATACAGCCGGAACAACAGTTACCCAGATGTATTGGGTGCGCTTCATCTTAATCAGCACAACGGTGCCCAGTACCAGCGCTACGGCTGCCAGCATCTGGTTGGAGATACCGAACAGCGGCCACAGGCTCTTAACGCCGCCCAGCGGATCGACCACGCCCTGATACAGCAGGTAGCCCCACAGACCCACACAGCCCGCAGTACCGATGATACCGGCAACCAGAGAGTCGGTTTTTTTCAGGAACGGGATGAAGTTACCCAGCAGGTCTTGCAGCATAAAGCGGCCAGAACGGGTACCCGCATCCAGCGCGGTCAGGATGAACAGGGCTTCGAACAGAATACCGAAGTGATACCAGAAGCCCATGTCAGCCATCGGCAGCACTTTGTGGAACACGTGAGCGATACCTACCGCCAGCGTCGGCGCACCACCTGCACGGTTCAGGACAGAAGGCTCACCAATGTCTTTCGCGGTTTGCAGGATCTGCTCTGGCGAAATCACGAAGCCCCAGGAGCTGACGGTCGCTGCCGCGTGTGCGGTAACGTCTTTCAGCTGCGCCATGATGATCGGCGCGTTCTCGCCACCCATTTCATGCAGGTTAGGCATGGTGATGCCAAGGCCAGCAGGCGGGGTGTTCATCGCGAAGTAAAGACCCGGTTCGATGATGGACGCTGCAACCAGCGCCATAATCGCCACGAAGGACTCCATCAGCATTGCGCCGTAGCCAATGAAACGCGCGTCGGTTTCGTTAGCCAGCAGTTTCGGCGTCGTACCGGAAGAGATCAGCGCGTGGAAGCCAGATACCGCACCACAGGCGATGGTGATAAACAGGAACGGAACAAGCACCTTTCCACAGCGGGCCAGTACCGTCAATGTACTGGGTCATCACAGGCGTTTTTCGGTCCGGGTTCAAAGCACAATACCAGTGCCAGGCCGACGATGACGCCGATTTCCAGGAAGGTTACTGGATGGCGCGCGGTGCGAGGATCGGCCACACCGGCAGCAGTGCGGAAACAAACGCATAGCCGATCAGCGCGAAGGTAATGGTGGTGTCTTTAAAGGTCAGTGCCGCAACCAGATTACAAATCATGACGATCACGCCACCGAAGTGATCGAGGCAACCAGCAGCACGATACCAATGACAAAGACTCACCCACACGCCGGACAGATAAAGCGCATGTAGATACCCAGTAAACAGCGCGATCAGACGGTGCAGCAAACGGTGAAGACACCGCCGGACTTTGGGCCAGGGCTTTAACCACGATCAGCGCCAGGAGCGGCGAGGATGATGATCATGATTAGAACAGCCAAACAGCGCGATAGTCCCCGGTACTGGTCCCATCTTGATCATCTCACCGAGAGATGCGCCGTTAGGCGAGGAGATAAAACAGCACCATAAAGTCCTGTACCGCACCGGCCAGCACTACCCCGCCAGCAGCCGCAGCATCTGCCGCAGGTAGCCCATCTGCGCGGCGAGCCCCGGAACCACCAGCGGACGGCGCCGGCGATAGCGGCGAAGTGGTGACCAAACAACACGTAACGGTTGGTCGGAACATCGTCGAGACCATCATATTCATGGGCAGGCGCGTGGGGTCAAGGTTCATCACCTTCTGGGCGATGTACAGACTGTAGTAGCGATACGCCACCAGATACACCGACACAGAGGCGACCACGATCCACAGGGCGCTGACGTGCTCCCCCCGACGTAATGCAACTACCGCGAGGCAGAATGCACCGATGATTCCGAGAATCACCCAGGGTATGTGCTTGAATAGTTTTTTCGTATCCATAGTAAAACCTGGCATTTTACTCGTCGTCTTTTGGCTTACAGGTGCGGCAGCTGCGTTCGTTCACCTCTGACACTTACTTTTGTAAGCTCCCGGGGATTCACTCACTTGCTGCCTTCCTGCAAACCAAAATCCATAGAGTAATTTGTTAATCATAGGCCGAAGCCGTTCTAGGTTTGCGTTGCGTTTGAGGAGGTAAATTGACCGCTATCCTGCAGTGATGTTGCCAGAGATACGTGCGCGTAAAGTAAGGTAAATAACTGAGTGGTTATTTTAGGGATGTAAGCGGTCAGGAATGGCGGTGAGCGGTTGGGCAAGAATTATTCATCGGGTAGATATGTGATTGAGATCACAATAAAAATGCCCCTTCGACGAATGCGTGAAGGGGCTGGAGCTTAAATCGCAGACTTCCATTTCCAGCATCACTCAATAGAAACGGCGTTTAAAGTCGATAAGTCCGTGACCTTCTGCCTTGAGGATGATGTTTTTGGGGTCCGCCAGATACGCCGGATGCTGCCATTGCCTAGGCGCTGCGCGGATCTGGCCTTTCAGACTGGCCAGCGAAGCCTTTAGGCACCGGCTGCGCCAGCGGACCTTTTTGCCAGGCGTGAGAGGCTGGAGCACCTGCAACCGCCATGCCTGTCATGCCCGCGAAGTCGGCGTGCCATCGCGTTCCTGCTCATGGTTCAGGCGTTCGACGCACGGGTTACCATTGCCCTGAAAGACCGGTTCATCGCACTGTTGGCGTTAATGCACACCATCAGCGACGGTGGTGTATCCGTGACCGAGCAGACAGCCGTTGCCGTAATCCCGCATTGCCGGCGTTGCCCTCGGTGGTGATAGTGTACCGCTGCCGACAGGCTGGCCATGCATCACGAAAGCGCAGGCGTTGTTCATATTAATTGCATCTTAACCTCCTGCTGCGTTATTTCAGCAGCTTATCCAGCATGTTGATATCATCGTCTGTGCAGGTGCGGCACAGTCCAGCCGTTCTGGTCGTATTCCGACAGGCGATCGACCATCAGCCATCATCTTGTCCATATCCCAGAGCTTCTTGCCTGGCGCAAGCACTGCAGGCGAGTGTTCATCCTGGCTACCGGAGTAGTTGATTTCATACAGTTCGTGACGACCACCAAATTCGCTGCCGATATGGCGCCAGGCGGGGTACGGTTGAAGATCTTGATGCGCTGGACGTGATCCATACCTATCGAACCCGCACATACTTCACCAAGATACTGGTAAATATGCGGATTGTCAGGTCACAGGGCACTGGAAGGAGGTGATATCAGGCCACTGGTAACGTTGATTTGGAGTGAATGTTTTAAATCTCACTCGGCCCTGGTGCGGGTAAGGGATGGGTTTGCATGCAGCATGATGCGTTAAATAAGCCCCATTGACCCACAGCATGGCTTCTGGAGCACGTGGGGATCACTCGATGCCAGGAAGGTGTTGCGCCACGCCACCACTTGCGCGATCGGCCTGCACGCCCCGCAGGAACTCGCGGGGAGTAGGTACGTCGAGTGATTTTTTGAGCAGTGCCGTAATGAAGTCAGTCCGCTGCAGGCGCACACAGGCTTGCCGCGGGTACGTACGGGCAGGGCAGCTCTCCATTGTCCAGCAACAGGCGGCAATGAAAATCGCGGTAAATGATTACGTTTTCCATGGGATGGGCGCGTTATCCATCAGCCAGAATCGCATCGTTCTCATCAAAGCGGCTGGAGAGCGGGGCATGGTACGGCAAGCCGGTGGCGCCCACCACCATTTCATTGGAGGCCGGGAGATCCAACTTCACGCCATCGGCATACCATTGGCGCAACGACATTCAGTGCGAAGTCGGGTTTTCGCCCATCACTTGTGCCGAGCCGAAGCCAATCATGTTGTAGTGAGTGAGCGCCGAGTTGGTGGCAACCACTTTCGCACCCGCTGACGATAATCCCGGCGTCAGTCTCTTTTTCCGGCTTGATGTAAACGTCTTTCACTTTATCGGTCGGCAAATGACGATCGATCGGTGGGTAAGCAATCGCATGGTTAGAGTAGAGGCCAGCCCCCTGAATACGGGTGTACCGTTACGGGCGTTCTGCTCGAACTGACCGTAAAAGCCGGGATTCGCGCCATGCGCAACCGAAAGCGGCTTTGTAGTCTGGGGTGCGGCCCATCCAGGCCATAGCTCAGGCGTGACCAGCTCAGCGATGGCGTCGCGTTGCTGGCGCAGGTCGTCGGCACTTTTCGCCACGCGAAGATTCCCTGGGTATAGCCGCCACCAGGTGTCGGTATTCCGACACAGAGAGTCCTGCATCTCCGGTTTGTGTTAACGCGTCGTACAGTTGGGCAACAGACGCTGCCGCATTACGGAAATGCCGGATGAGTGGTGACGTCTTTCACTAGCTCGCCGTAGATAAATCTCGCGACCATCCTGCAGGCTTTTCGGATCTTCTCCCCGGTGAAGCGGATTTTAGGTACTGGCCCTGGTTCATGTCAACCTCTTACGTATTAATCGGAATACAATTGTTAATTTTGTGTGTTGTTTTTGTTATTCAATTGAAGCGTTGAACGCGGTTGTCGGGAAGAGACGTTTCAGGCGAACGTTGGTACTTTTCGACAGCAAGGTGGAGTTAAATAGTAAACTGCGATCGTGATCAACTTACAGTAAGGCAAATCATAATATTCCCCGCTAACAAGGGCTAACGGGGACGGAATTTTTTATGGGGCGAATGGAATGGTAATCGTCATATTTTCATGACCAACGACGATAGGACCTGAATAGTTTTCTGTGCTTCTTGCTTCCATGTTTCATCCGGAACGGTGATTGGTACCAGGTGGCTAAGGATGAGTTTTTTCACTTTTGCTTCATTGGCAATTTTGCCTACATCCTCAATAGTCGTATGGTGAGAAGCAATGGCTTTTGCCAGTGTTTTACCATTGCCAATACTGTCTGCCAGCTTAGCGACGGAGGGCTCATGTACGGCCTCATGCACAAGTATATCAGCGCCTTCTGAGAAAGTTGCCAGTGGGGGAAAGTACGAGGTATCTCCTGAGAAGACAATTCGCTTGCCTTGTGTGTCGAAGCGATAAGCAAAAGCCTCACCGTCAGGGAAAGGAGAATGAGGGACCTTTAATGCAGTCACGGTCACGGTATCATCTTTATAAACTACGCCTTCACCAACATCTTGAGCTGTAACGAGTTTGCGAGGATCGGGTTTTCCTTCTTCTTCCATACGCAGTGTGATGTCCCGATCGAAGACCTGCCAACTGGCAGCGGTCATGGCTCGGGTGCCTGGCGGACCGAATACATGAATAGTTTTGTCCTGCAGACCGCTAGCCCATGCATTCATTAAGACTGATGGATAGTCCAGAATATGATCACTGTGTAAATGGGTGAGTAAAATATTATCAATCTGGCGCAGTGGAATATTATTTTTTACCAGTTGTAAGCTGGCCCCGTAACCAGCATCAATTAACCAGGTTTTATTGCCAATAATAAGTGCCGTTGCCATCGGTAAACGGTCAGCTTTTAATAAAGAAGGGCCACCTTTCGTTCCAAGTAGTACAATTTTCATTTATTGCGGTTCGGAGGCGTAGGTGAATGCCACTGGCGCAATCAGGCACGCCACAAATAGTGAGCGTAAAGATATTTTCATGTCGAGTCTCTCAGGTTGATAAATGGTCAGCGACCACGGAATTGTGTTGGTGAGCAACCCATCATTCGGTTGAAAAAACGGGCGAAATAGGCGGGATCTTTGTAGCCAAGATCAAGGGCTATCTGGTTGATGCTTTGCTCGCTATAGAGCAGAAGCCGTCTGGCTTCCCGGCTCACTCGTTCGAAAATCAATCTCTTCGGCGATTGATTGGCAAAACGTCGGCACAGCTCGGTAAGCCGTGATTCACTCATACCGAGCATTGTTGCATATTCAGGGACCATTAAATGTTGGCGATAATTTTCGTCAATCAGCCGATTAAACTTCTGGAATAAACACATCTCGCCGCGCACGCTGCATGTTGAAATATCATTTGGTGGTGCTTCACGCAGTAGGATTGTAAAAATACTTTGCGCCAGTGATTGCAATAGAATTTCCCGTCCTTGCTTATTTTGTTGAAACTCCAGGGATATTATCGGCCAATAATGATTTAATGCCGCCAGTGTATGTTCCATTCCCTCCAGTGACAGACAGATACCTTGTAGCATTGCGGCATCTCCACTACCAGGCCAGAGCTTTTCTACCAGGGGCCAAATTAACTCCTGACGTACGGTCAGAACATGCCCATCGCTATCAGGATCAGTAAAGAAAGTATGTGGCACCGATGGTGGTGTTAGTACAAAAAGCGGTGCGCGCACAGAATAGAAGTGCTCATCCAGTTGTAAAGTAATGCGTCCAGTGACCAGATAATGGAGTTGAAAATATCTATCGTGCCAGTGAGGGCGCATATCGCGTCCAAAGAAATTCGCTAACCGGGCAAATGTTTCATAATGCACATCTTCACCAGCGTAGCGGGCATCATATTCCCGGACCAAATCAATATTTTCATAACCATGTTCAAAGATAGCTTCACTGGACATCATGACTCCTTATTGCGGTTTTGGTGCGATAAGTTCAGATGAAAGAGAGTGTTCCCGACTCCCCATAGGGATTCGGGTCATGACTAACGCGCCCAGTACCAGCAATCCTGCTACAAACCACAAACCTGAGCTAAAACTGCCGGTTGCATCTTTCAAAATACCGATAAGTAATGGACTGACTGCTGAACCTACATTGCCGACAGCATTGATGACAGCCATCGCAACGGCACGCGATTGCAAGCTTATAACTTGATCCGGTGTTGTCCAAAAGATAGTCATCGCGGTAAATGATCCCATTGAGGCCATAATGATGCTGCTCAGTTGAATGAGGCTGTGATCTGTCGCAGAAGCGAGTAACCATCCGGCAGCGGCAAACAGGTAGGGAAGAATCGTATGCTTTTTGCGTTCTTTAAGACGGTCGGAACGACGACTCCACCAGATCATGCCAAAAATTGTGCAGAATTGGGGGATGGCCGCCAGCAAACCAATCATGATGTTGCTACTGCCAGTATTGAAACTCTGTAGGATTTGCGGCGTCCAGATATTAATCGCACTCAGAGTATTAGTCAGGCAAAAATAAGCAAGTGTATATAGCATGATGGCTGGGGTCAGGACTTCACGTAAGGTTGAGCGTGGAACAGATGCATGGGCAAATGCACTCTCTTGTTCACGGAGAATCATCGTTTTTAAAGCCTGTTTTTCGTTTTCATCAAGCCAGGTCGCCTGGTCTGGTGTGTCGTTGAGATAAAACCAGGTGACGACACCAAGAATGACCGATGGCAGACCTTCCAGCAAAAAGAGCCATTGCCAGCCTTTTAGATTCCACAGTCCATCCAAGGCCAGAATGTAGCCTGAAAGGATCAATCCCAGCATCATAGTGACTGGCATCGCTATCATAAATAAGGCATTGGCTCTGGCCCGATGATATGCCGGGAACCACCAGGTCAGATAAACCAAAATACCA
This sequence comes from Shigella flexneri, assembly GCA_048288465.1. GTDB lineage: Bacteria > Pseudomonadota > Gammaproteobacteria > Enterobacterales > Enterobacteriaceae > Enterobacter > Enterobacter flexneri_B. The sequence continues at coordinate 4,434,010 of CP182556.1, forward strand.
GGTAAAAAACCCGCCTCAGCAATACCAACCAGCATACGCAGTAGATAGAGTGTTTCGGGGCTTGTTGCAAACATTGTGCAGGTGGAAGCAATTCCCCAGACCACCATGATCCCAGCGATCCATCGACGAGCGCCAATTTTCGCTAACATCATATTACTGGGGATCCCGCACATGGCGTACGTGACATAAAAGAGTGTTGCGGCGAGGCCAAACATTGTGGACGTCAGGCCAAGATCCTTGCCCATTGTCAGTCCGGCAAATCCTATATTGATGCGATCAAGAAACGAAAAAACAAACAGAATAAAAAGAAAAATGATTAGGCGACGAAATAATTTATTAATGACACGATGTTCAATTTCAACAGTTTTATTATCTTTATATTGCAGGGTAGAGGTCGTCATGATGCGCTCCACATCGTACGTTTAGTAGACAGAGTTGTTGTTTTGCTTCGCCATCGAAATAGAAGAACTATTACCAAACCGTGCTGCCAACGCTTGGCCGCGCGGGCGAGCAGGGTGGTGTGAGCGCCGACGGCGACGAACAGCGCGCCCAGTTCCAGATAGCGTTTTGCCCAGTTGCTCATTGGCAATCAGATCCCCAGGCGCTTTGCCCGCTTCGCCGGAATCTGCGCGATCGCCTGCTCAATGGCGACCTGTACTTCCCGGGTGCTGTGACCCCGGCATAACCCATATCGGCACTCAGATCCGCCGGGCCGATAAACACGCCGTCGACCCCTTCCACGTCCAGAATCTGCGGTAATTTCTTCATTGCCTCACGCTTGATCTGCACCAGCACGCACGTTCGATTGTTGGTTTCAGCTGCAGGTAATCAGGAATGCGATTCCAGCGCGAGGCGCGAGCCGGCGCTGCCCACACCACGATACCGGCGGGGGATAACGAGGTAGCGCGTACCGCTGCGCGGGCTGGTCGGCGTTTTGTACCATCGGCACGGTCACGGCTCTGTGCCGACGTCCAGCAGTTGTTTGATTTGCACTGGATCGTTCCACGACGGACGTCTACCGGCTGGCTGGGGTAGGGCGCGATCGCCTGTAGTTGGGTGAGCACGCGGTTTACGCGTTCTCGGCGCGTGCTCACCGTAAATGATGACCGGTCGATTCCTGCTCCGGCCAGTAACTCTGCGCTGTAGCTGCTACTTAGCCCCAGCCATAATCCGATCTGCGGGCGGCCTGCTTTCAGGCGCCGCTTGAGAGCTTTCTTGCAGTTCGTCTCTCCTTAAACAAAGCGGCAGCTGATCGGAGCCCATGTTGCCGTAATCGACGTGGAAGGTGTCGCCCTTGCGCGCCGGAACCGGGCGGGTGAACGAACCGCCGATGATTTGCCCGGCTTCCAGCTCTAGGTCATGCGGTGGGAGACTCTTCGCCACCCAGGCTACGCCGTTGCCGGGTGATTCGGCACCGCCAGCGGCGACGCCAGTTTCTTCAATCACGCCATTGCGATACATCGGGGCTAATCCGACGCAATCCAACTCATCGGGCTTAATGGGACAAGCACCGAGGATCACCCGGCATTGGCGGCGTTATCAGAAATGGTGTCGAACACTTTACGCGGGCGCTGGGTTTCCCGGATCGATGTTGTGGCAGCGGACCGTCGATCAGCTCCAGCACCGGAATAGCATAGTCCGTGGCGTTGTAGACGTCGAACAGCGTGCAGTTTGGCCCAGCGCAGCGGTTTTGCCAGCGCCCACGAAAGCCAGCTCCACTTCGATGCGCGGCACGATAAGCAATGAGTGGGATATCGCTGCCATCGTGGAGCAGGTCATCCGGCAGGGCACCGTAATCCGGCTCGCTGATTTGTGCAGCTGGCCTGCATCGCTTTAGAGGTCAGGCCGATTTTTGTGGCCTTGGGCGCGCGACCTTCGGCGATTTTGGGTCGAACCCATTCACGCTGTACCGCGTAAGCGTCTTCGATGGTGATCTCCGGGTAATCCGGCGAGATCGCGCGGATCTGTTCGCGCTGTTTTTCTGCCTCAATCCAGACGCTGGGCAATCAGGGTGTGGGTGTGTTTATCGAACATAGCGATATCCTGTGGCATTGCCGGATGCGGCTGCGCCTTATCATCCGCCTGGAAGCTGGTGCAAATTTACTTAAACAACGCGTGTACGTTGTTCTGTTTGAAATTCAACGTGGGTGCAGCTATCCGAATCTCAAATGAAAGCGCCAGGTAACAGCTATCCATCAGTGAGGCGAAGTGCTTTATGATCAAATAGAACCAGCGTTTCACCACTTCCTGACGGCTTTCCAGACTGTCGCTTCATTTTAGCGTCATATGCACAAAGGCGTAATCGTGCTTGCCATCAGCCATTTGCCAGGTATGAATCCAGTGCGCCCGGCTACGTATTCCCCCGACGGAAAAATCCCCGTCGCCGCCAGTGCGGTGTTAACACTGGCAAACAGCTCAGGTAAGCGGGCTTCTTGACGAATATTTTCAGTCGACTTTCCACGATAAAGTGCAGCATGGTGGTTCCTTACGCGGGAAGCAGGGAAGCAGCGTTAACCTGACCGGTGCCAGAGCTTGGGAACAGCTTCGGTAATGATTGCAGGCCTTTGCCGTCGTCTCTCCCAGCCAAGACGTCCCCAGCAGCATCACCGTGTCGTGCATCTGCCTTCGCCGTGACGGTGGTGGACGCCCTGCAGGCAGCGTCTGTCGAGTTCTTTGAATTCGCCTCGGGAGACAGACCCGCCGCGCGCTGGTTAATTTGGCGGTCGAAGCTCGCGGGTGTAGCTGTTGATCCCTTCTTTGGCCTGATGCGTCAATAAAGCGGTGCGATGACGAACCGCTGGCAAGGACCGGCCACGGTGCCGTCGTACTGTTCGATTGCTTTCAAATCGCTTCGCCAGCTTGCGGCTGTCGGCAAAATCGTGAACCGTGCAGAAAGCCGAAATGGAGACCACTTTGAAGTGCTTGTCTTCATTCATGAGGCATCGGCACCAGCGTGCCGTATTCCAGTTAGGGCTGGGAATATTGTGCGCTTTTGCCCGCACGCCAAGTTTTAACGCTTCATCAGGCGATCAGCTCCCCCGACTCCGGGTTGCCCTCGTAGTTGTAGGTCATGTCACAATTGAATCCAGCACTTCGTTACTGGTGTAGCGCCTTCGAAAATGGTCTGCACAGTTGATGTGATAAGCACTGTTGACCAGCCAGTGAGTATCGAAAACGATAATGGTATCGACACCATTCCCAGGCAACGCTTCTAAATCTCTTTATGCCCATCAATCGCGCCCTCGCGGCGACCGTTGGTTTTTCCCTGGCGGTTGCGAGATACATCGACGGTACGTGCATAATCTTGGCGGCTGGCACCGCTCGCTTCCCATATCAGACTCCCCATTTCGGAATTGGATGGTCGCCGAGTGGAAATGCAGACATTACTCATTTCCGCGAACGCTGAAGCTGTACTCACCGCCTTCACGCCCGGTGCCGGAGACTCCCCCACCGCCAAATGGCTGGCGCAGGTCACACACATTTCTGGGTGTTGACGAACGCCCTGCCTGCTTCGAATGCCACGCGCCAGGCGTAACACTTTGCTGACATCCTCTGTCCAGGATGTGTGCAACGCGCAGCCATACTCCACGTCGTTTGCCAGACATAACCTTCGGCTTCGTCTTTAAACGGCGACAGGCGAGGCGACCGGCCGAAAATCTCTTCCTGGGCAACGCGCGGTACCGGTTATCTACGTCCGCCAGCACCATTTTCGGCGCAGGAAGTACAGCCTTTCAGGTGTGCAGGCAGGTAGAACGGTTTATCCGGCCGCCCGCCAGCATAGGCGCCTTCTTCGATGCCGAGACGGATATCGCCGGAGACTTTATCCCAGTGTTGCTGGCTGATGGGCGCCGACCTGGGTATTGGGATCATTCGGATCGCCACGCGCAGACGGTTGGCGCGTTCGGCAAAGCGTTTAACGAATTTGGGTGGAGATGCTTTGCTGAATAAAGATGCGCGAACCGGCGGTGCCGCGCTCGCGTTGAATGAGAAGATGGTGAACAGGGCGGCGTCCAGCGCGCGTTCAATATCGGCATCTTCAAAAATCAGCCCCGGCCAATTACCGCCCAGTTCCAGTGGGGACCTTTTTCAGCCCACCATTTCATGATGTTGCGCCCAGTAGCCGTACCGCCAGTGAACGACGCGGCACCCATCATCATGATGACGAACCAGCACATCCCCTACGGTTGCGCCGTAGCCCTGTACCACATCAGCGCGCCTACGGAATCCCGGCTTCCAGCGCCAGCTCACCCAGGCGGTCAGCGGTCGGGGGAGATCGCCGACGTCTTCAGGTACCGCGGTATTGCCCAGCGCCGGACGCGGCGCGACCTTCCATGTGGCGGTCATAAACGGTACGTTCCCACGGCGATACCAGCGCACAAACGCCCACCGGCTGCACCGGCGTGTAGTTGAGCATATTGTCGTCAACCGGATAGGTCTTGCCGTTCATCTGCTGGCAGACTTCCGCGAAAAAATTCAAAGTTGTGGGAAGGCGCGTGGGATCAACACGTTTCGTCTGATCAATCGGCAGGCCAGTGTGCCGCGGTTTCCATCGCGGCGATCTCTGGCACGTTCTGGTGAGATCCAATCGCCAGACGGCGCGTGGCGCGCACGCTCTTTCATCGGCAGATCCGCCCGTTTGGGGAACGCCTCTTTCGCTGCCGCTACCGCCTGATTAATCTCCGCTTCACCGCCAAGGCCACGTCCGCCACACTCCGCCGGTTGCCCGATTGGTGGTCTGGAAGTAGTCGTTACCTGCAACATTTTTGCCGTAAATCCGATCAATTTTTTTTTTTCATTTCGCTGTTTCCTCACTCACAATTCGGTTCACAGGCAGCCCACGCCTTCTACTTCCACCACTACTTCATACGCCAGGCACGCGTCAGATAGAGCCTTTTGGTGTGCCGGTGGCGATAGTGTCGGCCGGATTCAGGGTCATAAATTCGCTTAGTAGGCAATGAGAAGGGCACGCTGAAGAAATGGGATAAGGGCGGTGGTGCCTTGCTGGCGTAAGTCGCCGTTGACGAAGGTGCGAAGGGTCAGATTATGCGGGTCCGGAATAGCCTCTTTCGGCACGATGGTTGAAGGCTTGGGCATCACTCCGTCGCGGCTTTTGCCCGCAGGTTTAGGGCGGTGGTGGTTTCCGAGATAGTCGCGAATGGCGTCATGGTTTACACACGGTGTAGCCCGCGACATAATCCGAGTCGCATCGGCTTCGCTGACGTTACGCGCCTGTTTGCCAATAACTACCAGCCAGCTCCGCTTCATGGTGCATGTATTACAATATCTCAACACGGAGGTCTGGTTATCACCAGTGAGGGTATTTGGCGCTTTCCAGGAAGCGCGGCGGTTCTTCCGGTGGCTTAAATTGCAGATTCGCTGGCGTGGTCGGCGTAGTTCGGCCGAGGGCGAACAGCGTGCCGTGGGTGTGGCTGCGTTGGGAAGCTCTTGCGCGTCGTCAGCTCACGAGTCTCGTCCACTACCGGATTCAGGCGGCGGGAAACCTTCTGCGGAGAACACGAACGCGATCGCCTGGCTGTGTTTCCACGCGCGCCTGTGGCGTGCCGAGCAGGATCGCATCGCCTGGATTCGGTGTGGCAGAATTCACTAGGGCGCTCAGCAACTGCGCAGCATTGGGTTGTAAATGGGCGGTACTCCAGGTGATCGGCTGGCGCCCGTTGATCTCGGTATAGATAGTCAGGTATTCGAGCAGTGCTGGAGCCACGGTTTCGCCAATGGGGCAGAATCCATCACGACATTTTGCTTTGATTGCCGGACGGTAAAAGCTCTCTTCCGGCAGGCTGACGTCGTTATCCAGCGCATATCCGGCGATGTACTCTGCCGCATCTTCTTCACGTACTTTCGTCGCCGTTTTCCCCACAATCAGCGCAACAGTCGCACCGCTCAGTACTTTTTCACCCTGTGGAAAGGGAATCGGTTCACCGCAACCAATCACCGTATTGCGCGGTTTAATAAACCAGACCGCAGTTTTAGGCGGGGCTTTGTAGGGAGATTGCTGGAACGCTTCCTGCCAGGCATCAAGTTGGCTGCGATGGTTCAACGCTACGGCGAAGATAGTGCCTTTCATTACCACTCCTCGGATTCGATCATCTTAATCATTAATATGTTAATGATTACTTTTATTCCCGATTGCGTAGTTTGGCAAAAGCAAGTGATGTGATGCAATATAATTAACAAACTATTTACATTTAAAGATAATAAAATATTAGAATCAGCCGTTTGACAAAACATACTAGATTTTGGATAAAATAAAAAAGTGCAGGGGCAGCGCAGTCCCGGTAACGTGATGATTAACTGTTTCTATATTAATGATTTTGAATTTTTAGGGGAAAGATTAATGCACGACTCTCTAACCATTGGGTTTGCTAGGCGCTGAAGCGGCGATGAGTTATTTTCGCCAATCGTTAAACGGCATAATTTGACTAACAACCTGGTCGGCGCATCGTCATCTCTGGCGAAAGCCCATCAATTCAATTCACGATCTGGCGTATCGCACCTGCATTGCACGCCCAAGCCTAACCGGGATCCTTACGCGAATAAAACCTGACGGTTTAGTGTTGCGATTAAAGCCAATCAATGATCAGCGGAAGCTCTATATCTCGCTGACCAAGAGGGGCAGGCGCTGTATAACCCGCGCTCGACACAGATTGAAGAGGCCTATCGGCAGTTTGAAGCTCAGGTTACTGCCGAGCCAATCCAACAGTTAACCCATCTGTTAGAGGAATTATTTGCTCTGGGTAATTGCCGACTAGAAGACATCCCGGGCGATAATGGATGACTTTTTAATATCTGATAACCAGCGCCACGTTTTTCCATGATAGCGGGTTACACCTTTTGGTAAAGTCTTTCCCTTCCAGGCCGAAAATCTTGCATCGGTCCACGGGAGAGAAAACATGTTAAACGTATCAAAATTGTAACCAGCTTACTGCTGGTTTTGGCCGTTTTTCACCTTTTGCGACTGACATCAGCCGTATGTTCTTTAATGCCTTAAAGATGACGAAGAAAATTTCACTGTTTTACAAACCATTCGCCGGCAGCAATCCACGCTGAATGGCAGCTGGGTCGCGTTGTTGCAGACCACGTAACGCCCTCAACCGCGCGGGTATCCGCTACGTGATGGATCAGAATAATATTGGTAGCGGTTCAACCGTTGCTAAGCTGATGCAGAGTGCCATATTTCGCTGAAACAGGCGGAAAAGAACTGGGCCGTTGCGAAGCGTTGCCACGTAAACCGCGTCAGAGCGCCGCCGGCGGCGACGGAGGAGATCGAACCGTGATTACGATATTTCTCACAATGCGCTGGCGGAGCTAATCCAACTGTTAGGTGCAGGCGAATACGACAGACTACTTTGATCGGCCAACGAGGGATATCAGGACGGGTGGAAGACGATATGTGGCTTACATGGAGCAAAGACAATCGGCTCTATGATATCACCATAGCGATGATCAATGCCTCCTACAGCCAGGCGATGTGATCCTGGTGGGCGTGATGATAGTCGTATGGCGGTCATCTTCGCCGTCTGGTTCGGTATTAAAGCCTCGTTGGTAGCGCCAATGAATCGCCTGATTGACAGCATTTGGTCATGTGCGGCGATCTGGTGAAGTCGTTTGAGGTGGATGGCTGTGACGAGATGGGGCGACTGCGAGAGTTTGCGCCATATCCAGGGAGAGCTGATGCGTACCGTCGGTGATGTGCGCAACGGGGCCGATGCTCCATCTATAGCGGTGCCGCCGAGGGAATTCGCCACCGGCGATAACAATCTCTCTTCGCGCACCGAGCAACAGGCCGCTTCGCTGGAAGAGACAGCAGCCGGCATCGAGCATCGCGCAACGGTCGGCGCGACGCCGAAATGCGCGTCAGGCCAGCCACCTGGCGTCACGTGCTTGGGAAGACGGGCAACGCGGCGGCGAAGTCGTCGGTGACGTGGTGCAGACCGTGCGCGATGTCCACCAGCTTCGCGAAAATCGCCGATATTATCAGCGTAATTGACGGCGTTGCCTTTCCAGACCAATATTCTGGCTTTCAACGCGGCGGTGCGAGGCTACGCGTGCGGGTGAGCCAAGGGCGCCGGTTGTGCGGTGGTCACCGGCGAATCCGTGATCTGGCCAGCGCAGCGCCCAGGAGCAGCTCGCGAAATTAAAAGCCTGATTGAAGACTTTCGGTAGGGGAAGCGGATATTGGCTCTCCGCTGGTCGAGAGCGCGGGGAAACGATGGCGGAGATTGTCGCTGTGACCCGCGTGACGGACATTATGGGCGAGGGGTACCTTCTGCTTCTGATGAGCAGAGCCGTGGTATGGATCCAGTTGGCTCACGGTTGTGGATGGACCGGGTAACTCAACAGAACACTGCGCTGGTGCGAAGAATCTCCCGCTGCCGCCGCCGCGCTGGAAGAGCGGGCCGGTGGCCTGACCGAAGCTGTGGCGGTGCTCCCGATTAGGCGACGGCGGCGACGGCGGTAGGGTGAAACATCGCTGTGGTAAAAAACGTGACGCCAGCTACGCCGCGTAAAATGGCAGTGGCAGATAGCGGGAAAACTGGGAAACGTTTTAATCGCCATAAAAATGCCCGATAAGCAAATGTTATCGGACGTGGGGAGACGCTAAATCTTTACGCGGGTCGTTGATCGGCTGACGAAGCCGGAGGTGCGCCAGTGCTCCCGCTGCGGTGACGCAACCGCAGATGATTAGTACAAGACGAGATGAGTGGGTGGTATCAACAATAAACCAGTAATGATCGGCACGAAGAGGCACAGTCGAAGCTGGCAAAGTTCTGGATCTGCCCACCGACGCCGTCATGCGAGAAGCAACTGCGACGTGGATCAAGCCCCAGCAGGAATCTACAGGCAAAGTGAATACGGAACGGTGCAGTCCAATGGGCAGAACTCGCCGTCATGGATGGCTTCCGGTACGACCAGCGTGAAAGGCGGCAGAACAGAACATCCCGGCAATAATGCAGAGTGTACATCTTTTGATCAGAGTCATCTCCCCTTGACCAGCCAGTTGGTAACGTAATCGTCGCCCAGCATCCCGGCAGCCCAAAACGAAAGGGATAGCCGCCATCGACCCTGTCCGGTTTAAATCGAGGATTATGGGCTGTTGCAGGTAACGGGAAGCCAGGCGGGGTACAGGCCACGCAGTGTCTCATCTGATGCCACTGGATCCGAGCATCATTGCCAGGCGTTGTGCGGGTACTGGGACAGGGCTGCGCCATTCGGCAAAAGTCGACGAATATCAGCAGGCATAGACGCTACCTGCATTGAGATAGCTTGTTCAACGGCAGTCGGTTCTACGTGCTCGCGAGTACGATGAGCATATACCAGCCGATGGCGAGCAAAATCCCCAGCACACCAATGGTAATAAACATCCCACGCCAGCCCATAGCCGGCATCATCACCGCCCAGAATGGGTGGGCTTACGGCAACGCCAATCGTGGAGGGCATTGAAGAAGCCCATCGGGCATTTGCGCTCTTTGATGTTGAACCAGTGGTTAATGACTTGCCACATGGGTTGATCGGCACTTCACAAATCCCTTTACCGGATCCGCACCAACACGAACTGCGTAAAGCTGTGCGCCATGCAGACATCGCCTGGAACAGTGACCTCAAGAACATCCCCAGTCCCAGCATCACATGGCCGGGCCTTTGCAATCCGATAGTGGGCCGCGGGAAGTTACGCGATCCCATAAGCGAGTTGAAAACACGGAGAACAAAGCGCGACTTTCGGTGGCACTTAATCCCAATTCTTCACGAATCGTTAAATTTCCTACCGACAGCGAACTGCGGATGAGATAATTGATTCACCGCCGAAAAAATAATAACGACGTGGCGGTGGTTTGATTGGGTTTAATTCGGGTACTGCGTTGAACTAATCCATCTGGTGGCACGGGAATATCCTGCCGACGAAGATGGAGTGAGAATGAAGAACGCGGAATGAGGGGTAATATTTCTTTTTCCACGCCGGACTCCTGTATTTATAATTTTAATTGTTACGTAATTATGCATTGTGCAAGGTTGACATTAACAAGGTTAAAGTTTTAGGACTTTACTACCGCTCACAAAACATTTTTAGTCGACTAATTATGACATAGGTAAGCGGGAATTTGCCCAGTTTTTATCTCTGATAAACCGTTAGCCGCTAAATCATTTTGTATATATATTAATCCATCCTAATGAGGCATAACACTATTTTCACTAATCAATAGAATCATTGATTGTTTAGCTGAATTCAAATGGTTACGGAGCACAAGGGTGGCATCAAGGTCACTGCGGCAAATGAGAGCGCTGAGAATGGTCATATGTCATCGACGGCAATGAGATTGCGCTGTTTACAATCGCTTTCGTCCCATTGATAGTGAAAATGAAGATGACTGAGATAATGTCGACCGATTAATCAAAAAGATATTGTGGGCAGCTGAAAGACGAGTAGAGGAGTGAAAATCTCTATAAGTTGCGAGAACATGCAAAGCTATTGCCGATGTTGTCACGCAGTAGCCGATGACGTTCGAGCATGGTTTTCACCTGCCGCCAGCGGGAATCGTGATCAGCAGGTTGAGAAAGTGCTGAAGTGAATGTGTTTGGGGCGAGCCTCGCGTAGCTCGAACAGCTGCTCGGCGTCCAGGATTGATCGGATTGCTTCATCCTCCCAGCTGGCCTGGCTTTTGGTTGTGAATCATTTATAGCGGACAAATTTTAAAAGATGCTCTTCTTGCTACAACCGGGCTGACACCCACAGCCCCAGCCAGTTGCATGTCAGAAAAACTTGCCCTGGGCGTAACTGGCGCTGGCTCTGACGTGAAAAAAGCCTGCTCAAACACTTTGTTTTGTTCACTAAGGTTGAAGACTGGGTGGTACAGGCGAAACCGTAGTAGTGGTCAGGTTTACGCGCAATAACGTTAGTCGTTTCCAACCTGCGTCAAGACGCCGGCGTCGCGTAAGTGGCTGAGAATATAACGCGCTGTGGTGCGGCTGATGTTCTACATTTCCGCCAGCGCACTTTGCGATGGAAGTGGGGAAGGGATATGACCCCGCGCCATATCATGATGACCTGGTTAATCACATTGTGGCGTAAATTTTGTGAACAACTCATATTTTCCTACCTTGTGGATTCCATTAAAACCCGATTTAAAACTGGTTTGTGCGTCTGTTTTCACAAACGGACCTACCGTTCCGTTGCCATTTTTCATTTTCATTGATATCTAAGGCAACAAAAATGAAGCCGGATCATTTATACGATGAAATGTTTTGATTTCCCAGCAGCCGAAAGAATCATCTGGAACGAACGCGAGATACCTCTTCCGGTAGCGATGAAGCGTTGATTAAAAATTCAGTCTCTGGGGATTGCAGTACGATCTTAGTGCCGCGGGGGGAGTGAACGGGTTTCCGTTATCCACGGGTGTTCGGCCATGAAATATGTGGGAGATTGTTGGGCTGGGTAAAAATATACTAACCATAAAATGGTCAGCAGACTTGCTGTAATCCCTTATGTTACCTGTCGGCGATACTACCAGGCGTGTAAAAGCGGGCGTACCAATTGCTGTGAAAAAATATCAGTCATTGGCGTACATCAGGGATCCCGGTGTTAGTCCGTATAAGACCGTGCGGGTGGCGAACGTTTTCACCGCAGCGGGTCTTGACCCGCAGGCGGCAGCATTCGTCGACCTTTCGCTATTAGCGCTCATGCGGGTGCGTCGCGCGGCCATTACTACCGGCGAGCAGGTGCTGGTGGTCCGGCAGGGGCCAATCGGTCTGGGCGCGGCGGCGATCGCTAAAGCCGATGGCGCGCAGGTGGTGGTGGCGGTTACCAGTCCGGCGCGCCGTGAACATGTTCAGTGGGTCTGGAGTAGGCCTTACTGGACCCGTTGGCCGAAAGTACCGACGCGCCAGCTACAGGACGGCAAGTTTGGTGATTAGCTGGCGCGAGAGAAAGTAATCAACGCGACAGGTAATCAACATGCGATGAATGACGCCGTGAATTAATCGTCACGGCGGCACGGTGGTATTTCTGGGCCTGTTTAAAGGTGGGTTGCAGTTCTCCGATCCGGAATTCCATAAAAAGAAGAACGACGATGATGGGCAGCCGCAACGCCACGCCGGAAGATTTGCTAAAGTCGGTCGACTGATGGCGGAAGGAAAATCACTGCCGACATGATGTTAACCCATCGCTATCCTCCGCGCTGCGCCAGGAGCGCCCCGAGCGCGATGCGATTAACAATCGTGAGTTGATTAAGGGTGTAATTACTTTCTGATAAGGCGAGATTATTAAAAGTTGCCATGCAGCATCCGGGGAAGTGTTGGGCACTGTTTATTTGCTTCTCAATGATGTGTTGTAGGCCGGAGAAATTGTGCAGGTTGCCGCCTATGCGACCTGCACGTGAGTTGCGAAATTTACCTCTCACGTTCTACCGCTTTAATTTCCAGCCATGCGGATCCCGAGCTTACGCGGCGAGTGTCCGAGAATACTCCCTTCGTTGGTTGAGACGGGTTCCGGCGGCACAATTACCAGTGTGTCGGCATGGGTGCGGCTATCGAAATGCAGTGTGGTGGTGGTCACTTCATTGCCCAGCACAAAGGGTTATTAGTTGCCTACGCGTACGGAATAAGGAGGGCTGGCTTTATGTGCCGTATGCTTTGGCGGTAATCACGGGTCAAATTTCTTCGGGCAGCGGATACTTGTACTGGATTTTTCTTCATCGCCAGCTGCGCGTTGGACCAGCGGCCCCACGAGACTCCGGACAGGAAATCCCGCTAAACTGTTTCACCTCTTCTGGCGCACCGGCGACGTAAAGATGAAACTGTCGGCTTTGTAGCGAATACGTTATCGCCAATCTTCAGCGTATCGACATTGCCTTTTGTAACGCGCCATGTCGATAACCGTCCTGTCTAAATGCCCTGTTTGTTCTTCCATGTTGTTTTGTCAACATGCTGAACAATTTGCTGACCGCCAACTGCCCCTGCCAGACACACCAGTGGGTGGGAAGTGTCATCCGGAGCCCAGAGTCGTGCCATCTTGTACAACGGTAGACCGAGACGAAATGTCCGTGGAGCGGGCTGGCCAGCTGGAAACGCAGCGGTGCTGAGTATTCGCTTTCCGGCAGCGGTTCACGCGTTTGTCGAAACCCGCAACAGCAGCGGCAACGGAAATGGCTACCCAAGAAGGCAATCATGTTTTGTGCTGGTCGATGGTGAACTCTTTCACTCTTTAGGGAATTTCCACAGGCGGATGATATCTGGCTTCCACGCCAATGTTTTCCCTTGATATTGAGGAAGATTTCTGACATCGACTTGCCGGATGAAGTTACGACCAAGTCCGAGATAGTTATCGCCACCGAGAATGTCCGAGCACCGTCGCGCCGTTTATCCATCGTGTTACGCTTCACTGCCAGCGTCTCTTGCTGTGGCTTATGGCCACGAATGACAAAAAACAGGTTATTGCAATCCTGCTTTTGAGGTATTTTCACGCCGTGTTGTTCATCGCTAAATGGTCAGAAGAGACGTCGATGACGGGTATCTTTAAACCACGGTGAACCAGTTGATTTTGTTGATAAACGCCGCGATATTCCTGGCTGCAACTTACCGCGCTGAATGATTGGTTTGGCTTACCGTCAAAATCATATGTTTGCGGTTACAGGCACGTGATAAAACCATCCGGGTGATGGGTATCTACTGTCAGGGTAAACAGTGAGAATCGCTGACCTGAGCGGGAAAGCTCTTCAAACTTTTTCCACGCTTCGTGAGAACGGTATCGTCGTAGAATCCCCAGTCGTTGCGATAGCGCGGGTCGGCCACCACGCTTTTCAGCTCTTCTGAGCCGTATAAGTGTCGAAGCCGTGCGATTTGAGGAGCACTCGACCGGCAAAACGCGATTTGCGCCCTGCACGAAAATAGTTCGATAACCCGAGTTTTTCAGGATATCGCCCAGACAGATGTTCTGCGGGAAGAGCTGGAAACAGAAGCGGGAGGCGTTTCCTTCAAAGGGGGCAAACAGGGGTATGCCGCACTGAGAAGCCACCATGCCCCAATCGTGCACTGTTCCCGGCAGCTGCTGCGTGGCAAGATCCAGGCCTTGATCTCCGACTTTCCCAGTTCAGGCTGATCCGGAAGGCCTCGTTATCAAATAGGTCCGCTCGAGACTTTCGCCAAGGTATAAACCAGGTTGAGTTTGGGTCAGGGATAGCTTTCGACGGCTCTTTATAATAAGCCGCAAAGTCCGGGTCGCCATCGCGTGACTGGGATTTCACCAGTTCCGTTATCTGACGAAATGCCGGGCTGGCGTCACCAAACCCAGCGCCAGTAAGCACCAGCAGGCTGTAACGCAAATGGTGCCGGGATGATGACGACGGACGGCGCGGGATCCAGCCCGGCGCACGACACCGCTGTCAGCCCCGGCACAATGCCGATACCCGGCAGGATGTATTTGCTGACGCCGGCGCCGGTGGGGCTACTGGTTGGGGTAGAACCGCATAGTCCATACCATCGCCAGTAAAATAGTCGCTGGCAAACAGGGTGATATTCTGAACGACGAATAAGCCCAGCACCGTTAATGTGGCTGCAAACCACAGGTGTTACGTCCGGCTTTCCATGCGTAAAATCGGCACAGAGGAGGCGAGAAAAAGGGCGAAGAGAGTAAGTCTGACAACGGGCAATCCTCACTAACCGGGCCGTTTATCACCAACCCTTTGGGGGCAATGTAATGGCATCGCCATATTGCTGCAATGCTGGTGTCACAAATTGCGATGTTTAGGAATTAGTTTATAAACAAGTTTGATCGCAGTAGCTTCCCGTGTAACAGGGGAGAGCCGTAGGGGGCAGGGGAGGAGGGGCCAGGCGTCAGCCGGGTAACAGCTGGAACGCAGCGTTCGCAGGTACGGGAAATGAAGCTCAGCCCCTGCTTTAACACCAAATCCAGGCTTTGGTTTTCACCTTTTCTGCCAGCGGGAGTCTGGTCCGATGTTATCGGGATTGGAGTTGCTGACCATCTTTGGCTGGGCAAACCTCAATGCCATCCAGATAGTTGGTGTCTTCTTTTGCTCTCCGCTGTCCAGGCCCAGCTTTTCCGGCACCTGGTTCTTGATGTTTTCGGCATCGGTTACCGACACCACTCTTGCTTCACGCAGGTGTTCCGCAGCATCCCTGCGGCGTTGTTCATGTTTTCTGCACTTAAGGCTTGGTACCGCTGCGAGCAACTAGTTGATGATCCAAGCGACCAACCGCCTTCCTGTGTGGTGCTGTCTTGGTCCCCAAGTTCACTGGCGGCGCTGGAGGGCGCATCGCTCCATGCAGCATGCACCCCAGTGGAAATTAATACGCTGGCGGCAATGGCGCGGCGCGGAAGATTTATAACGTTTTCATCATGACCTTCTCTGGTGGTTTTGTGTATGTGCGAGTCGAGGTGTTATCTGGCTGGGGCTTCTTCCATTGCGATGGCAACCGTTACCCAGGCACATACGGTCCATCACGCGTTCGCCCAGCAACTTGGTCATCTCTTCATATTACTGTTGGTAGCTTCCGGTCGGCGCTTGGAAGAAGAGCGGCGATTGATGTATTTGGTTCTGATCACTGGTTTTCGTATTCTATTGGGTCTACACGCCAATCTCATCGATCACCAGCAGATCAACGTTGCTCAGATCGTTAAGCAGTTGTTCTTCACTGGTACGGCTATTCCTGAAGGTATCTTTCGTCGCCGACATAATATCGGCCACGGTGATGATCATACGGATTTACCACGTAGCAGCAGCCGTTGCAGATCGTCGCCGCCAGATGGTTTTTGCCGGTTCCTGGCTTACCAGAAAGATGAAGCTGCAATGTTGTCGTCAAACTCTTCGACATACTGGCGCGCTTTGCTTAACGCATTAGTCTGCCCTTCCACTCAACGCGATAGTCTCCAAGGAGCAGTTCTGATGCAGTCGACGAGTACCGGAGCGGTTAAAGGTGCGCTGCATTTTCGATCGCCCGATTTTCACGTTCGAGAGCGGCGGAGCGGATCGCTCCTTGTTCTTTTTGCCAGGCCAGTAGTTCTTCACCCGTTTTGAATGCGGGGTTTGATATGGCAGGCATCATTTTCGCAGGCGTTGCATTAGGTCGCCAACGTTTTTCATCGTTACCCTCTGAATTCCTGGTGGAATTTGGCCGTCAGGTTCACTGACCGTATTCACCTTCGTTTCGGCAGTCCGCCGTTGCTGGCACGACCGATTTGCAGGCTGCGCGCAGTTTTTGTTGCCACTGTACATGGGTGAAAGGCTTTACCTTCCGCCTGCCAGTAGGCAATGAATGAGGCAGCTCTTCGGTGGTCACCGGCTCTCCAGTGCCACGCCCCATAGCGCCGCCAGGCGGATACAATCGGCATGAGATTGCCAGTTGGATACATGGCAACTTCCCCATGGGTACAGCAACGGAGCGGCTTGCGGTTCCTGATAGAGTTGATCGTCCAGAGCGACATCGCTTCCCGACGCGCCAGCTTTCTTCCAGCGCCAGCAGTTCAGCCAGGCGTGCAGGCGTGACGGCATAAAAGGCCGGGCCATTGCTAGCAAGATACGGCAACCACACCGCCTTCAGCTTTTGCCAGGAACGGTTTGGTGACCTGTACAGGGCGCCAATACCAACAACGTCCGGGTCAAAACTCTGGAAGACATACTGTTTCTCAAATATGGAACGATGACGAGAAGGGGAGATGGCTTTTATAGCAACACACGGAGGAGAGGAGGCTGTTCTCATTCACGTGCTTTGAGTGAGGCAATTTTTTACGCGAGGGCGCTTGCGGTACAACCATAATCAGGAAAATGGAAAGACCGATGGATAACGCACCAGACATCGGTGAAGCTGTAGAAGCTGGTTAACAGGGTATTTATCAACGGTTCGCTGTAGCCTAACTTGGTGATCGTTTTACCGCCGAAATCATTGCAGTATAGCGGATATGCCAGGAAACATAGGGATAACAGCCGCCACGGTAAACACTTTGGAGTCGCCAGATACCAGCGCGACCATTGAATACCAATGGTGCCGACCAGCGTAGAAGCCATAAAGGTTGACCACTCATATCGGCCCGCTGGTCATTAAGATTATTCGGGAACCATGACCAATCGCGCAGCAGCGCACACCAGCGTAATGCCCGAACGGGAACGTTGACACCATCGCAAAGCCGACCGCTGGAATGGCGGCGAGGATCATATCCTGCGCGAATGCAAACAGAACTGGTAGGGCTATCCGCGTAGCCCCCAGATCGTCAGTGCCATCACCACGCCGACGCAGGTAGCCAAGTGTCAGCAGACTGGCGATTGCCCAGCGTGCCAGTCCGGTATTGAGTGGCCTTTAAACATATCGGCGACGGCTTAATCAACGGAAAGCCCGGCACCAGCAGCAGAACGCTGGCGGCCATTGCAATGGTGGGGTATTGCTGAAGGTGGGAAGTTGCAAAGCAAACCGGAAATAGTGGTGGCGGCGAAAGCGGTGAGGCAAAAAGTTGATCTGCGGATGAAGATGACGTTGTGCCAGTAGCTGGTGGATATACATTTCGGCCGTACTGGCAAAGAAGGTGATGAAGAACACCCAGCCACCGTTATTGAGTTTACAGGAACAGGCGCAAAGACGGCCAACCATTCAGGCTACCAGCCATCTTGGGTAACGTAATGGCTGAATTGGCTAATCGTCTCTCTACGCCTTGTAATCCAGCAGATGGTGCTTGCCAGAATCACAATGTGCTGGACTTCAATGGCACCACACCATATAATGCCGCGATGGTGATTTTTACGTGTCGATGTCAGGCATTGCCCATCTTTAATGGTTGTCAGCACTATGGCGTTCGAAGAGATAGAACTTTCGACGCTGTCCATTCCCAGCGCCCGACCCAGTCGTCGGGAAAGCCCATCAACCAATGCGCTTTCCGCACCATGCTGCAAAAAGGAATAATCCACACTGGATACAAAAAGCCGTGTTACGGCTCGCTGTTGCTCAGTTTGCATAACTCGCCCTTTGTCATAGACGTGCTGGTATTGTTCAGATAATGAGAATGCGTTGGTATCATGAGCAGGTCTTTTGCGGTAGGTTAAGATCAAAATTGCGCTGATTAATCCTGGTTATGGGAGAAGCTCGGTGATAAAAGCGAATTATTCTACGCGCAAACAAATTATAGCATGAATATTTATCACCATAATGAATTTATTTCTGGCCTTTACAGAATCAGGATAATAGATAACTGGGCACGTTTTTTAATGCCAACAACTAAAACAATTCGATTTTTATTGAATGATTTTGGTTGTGTGATTTTTCCATATTGCGGGAAGAGGTATCATTTGATTCTCATTTAAATGAATGATGTTTCTGTTTTTCATAAGTATTTCTAACAACTTAATGTAGATATTTTAAATGTCTGAGGGCTATTCACAGGGTTATAATTTGATTCTAACCTTCTGACACATGCAGTGGAGTTGTTGTGCAGCAGGAGTATGCTGATATGAAAGTGAATGCTAAGGATGATTTCTTCGCTTAATCTATTAATTTGCTGGAAACATTTAAGGAATGAATGATTCCTGAATAAAACCATCATGATTTTTAGACAGTGGATTAGTGGAGGAAATATCTTGCCAGGATGCTGCAAAGTCGAATTAAAATCATTAAATACCTGTTATGAGCAGCAGGGTCCAAGAGGGTCAGTGAGGGACTAGCTTCCCTGAATATGAAATAATATCCAGCTGCCTCTGCAGCAGACCTGCCTTACTTCAAATACGTGGTTCCGGATTAGTCATTGCTGGTTTCACCGTGAAAGTGAAGTTCCACGTTCTGTTTGTGAACATTATTATTCTTTAATCTCACCATATCGGGAAATTCGCTGGGTTTTCATGGTGTCGCGCTCCTGGTATTCCAGGCGGTAGAAATTGCTCATGTGCCCTACGGCGACGTTATTGTCTGATGTTGAACCCATTGAGAATATCATAACGACATTACGTTTCCGCAATGCGCACGCAGAGCGTATGGCGCCATGCTGACCTCTCCGGCAATGACTGAACTCATGATTTTAGCTCTGGCTCCGTCATCTCACTCTTTCAGAGCGCAAGGTACTGCGGCTTTGGGTAAGGACGGGGCATGGACGGGATCACTCGGTACTTTAGAGAAAGTAATAAAACTCTCGCGCCCAAAGAACAGTGCGATGCGTCGACTGGCAATTCACAGCGACGCTGAAATGTGTGCATCGATAAATAGCGCGCAGGGTGCAAGAGAACTAACTTCCCTTATGTTTATGGAGATGCCGCAGAATGGAACACAGCCGAATTGAGCAGAGGAAGTCGCACTCATGAAAAATGCGTCATGAGCAGTATGGGTATTGAGAGGGGACTCGGAAACTTTGCGGGTAACGCTATAAGCTCCATACCTCTACCGGTGGGGAGTGATTTCAGGATGCCATGTCACGGTGTGGCTTCGGCGGTGATTTTTTCTTTTTCTGCCATGAGAAGTGAGCGCGGGGGATTATCTGTACCTGACTGAACTGGCGATAGTTTCCACGTACCCGGAGTTTAGTTATTGCGGATGATGATATTGAAGCTCGGCTAATGACTCATGTCGCCATCACCGCTGGACGGTGTATAGAGGAAAGCGTCAACGCTGGAGATTTTCCGTCAGGAACTCTTTTTGTCATTAATGGTGTACGTCGGCGACCGACCGACTGAACAATGACGGTACATTAACCAAAGCCGGACGCTGAGTCCGACGGAGGAGAAATATTTCGCTTTTATGTCGCGTGGCTACTCGATGACACAAATTGCCGAGCAGCTTAAACGTAATATCAAAACAATCCGCGCGCATAAACCGATGTGATCGAAACTGGGCATCAGTCTGATGCAGGGTTGTTGGAGCACGCAGTATTCTGTTATGTATGCGGCATTGTGGAGCAAGTAATGTGTTGCATCCCTATTAATCCACATGATGCCTGGTTTCGGCAGTGCTTTCATTTCAGCGTACAATCGCCACATTGCTCCACATCCGGTAAGCGATAACGCTGGCAGCGATTGCGGCGCCAGCAGGCCGTCGCGTAGCACCACGGTACGCCAGAGTGGATTATATTCACCGTTCGTAGCGTTTTCTCAGAAAAGAGGGCGTGGCGCAGCGTCAACCGTCGCCTCGCCGGCAGGTACTTCATCTCAGTGAGATCCAGTTGATCGAATAACCGGTATTGCTCCAGATGAGCTTGCCGTTGATCTTCCGGTCACTTCTCGTGCCTGCACCACCGAACCAGCACCTGGCTGTTAACATTTCCATTCGCTACTTCGGCAAAGTGGTGTTGCGTTTTTATCTTCACACACATGGACCCAGAAACAGGCGGCACGGCCGGTTTCGTGAACCTCGGCGTGGAAATGTACCGGCGACACATCTAATGCTTTTTCCTGCGTCAGTAGCGCCAGGCGTTAATGGTGGCACCATCAGCCGATATACCATTGTGCCCATGGTGAGATCAGCGGTTTGTTCTCGCGGATCATCATTACCGTTGGTTGCGATAGATCAATCGGAATAAGACCGCCAGTCAGACTAGCGCATTCGGTGATGACCATTGCGCCAGCGTCATGGCGTTAAGCGGAGCAGGTTGGTCCAGGCGGATAAACTCCAGCAAATGTTGCCGCGATCTTGGCAATCATCACACGTACGGCTTCTGGACCAGCGTCCTGCCGGCTGGAGATGCGTTCGCCAGATGATATCTTCATAAGGCGGTACGGAGCGATAGGCCATAATCGTGATAGTAATCTAAATGATAATGATTCTTAATGCTTGATCCATTTCTACAATAGCAAGGGATTGCTCTGGCTTACAAAATGATAAAAATTATCACATGATATTGGTTATCATTATAAATGAAGAGATGAAACCATGTTGCAAGGTCCGCTGGGCAGTGGCTGGGGAGTGTTGCTGCCAGGATTGCTGATTGCAGGGCTGATGTATTGATTTATCGCCGATCAGTGGCGTTCTCATTCTGATGGGATTAGTATTGACGCCAGGTGATGCTGTATCACAAACGGTTACGGCGTTGGTTTTGCTACCGTGGTCCCTTGGCGCTTATTGCTGGCATCATGCTGATGATAATGAATTTGAATCAGTACAAGAATTCAAGGAAGAAACGAGAAAGGAAGTAAAGATAATTGGTGCGAGGGGGGGCTTGGACCCCCACATCCCGTAAGGACACTAACACCTGAAGCTAGCGCGTCTACCAATTCCGCCACCTTCGCACAGGGTTGTCAGTTGTATTAATATCGTCTAACATGGTGCAGAGGGGGGGCTTGACCCCCCACCGGGCGACACTAACACCTGAAGCTAGCGCGTCTACCAATTCCGCCGACCTTCGCCCATGCGAGCATTATCAGTCTGAATTTTGGTGCGAGGAGAGGAACGAACCCCACATCCGTAGGACACTAACACCTGAAGCAGCGCGTCTACCAATTCCACCACCTTCGCATACCATCAATTCTTAAAAAGAATTTGCTACCACGGAGGCGCATTTGTAGTGGTTTTGGGCTTTTCGTTGAATCGTTAATTATCGCGGAGGTGTAATTGCTGAAGTCCATCAGCGGATTGTGGATAATTGACTTGTAGGTCGGATAAGGCGTTCACACCGCATGGACAGTCGGGGGCAGATGCCGGTGCGACGCTGGCGCGTCTTATCTGGCCTGGGAGGGGCTAACGTGCAGGTTTGGTATGTGGGATAAGGCGTTTACGCCGCATCCGGCAAGGCTACAGGGGCGGGATGCTTGACCTTTTTCGCCTGGGCAAGTCATAATCGGCGCGATATCCCTTGAAACGCCCGTTTGCGCAATCACTTCATGGAAGCCAAATGTCTCAGGCACGTCCGGTAGGGCAGGAAGGCGTTCGCTGAGAATTCGCAGCTCGCCGCCGCTCTTGCCATGACGCACCGCGCGGCGAATCGGCGTTTGCGCCGCATCCAGGGGGCCCGTTTCCTCCGTCGTGGAACGGCGGGTTGAGATGATCATATCAAAACGACCTTTCACCTCAGGAAAAGACGTTGCTGGCAAGGCTTCACCTTCGACGCCGTTGGCCGCGAGTGTTCGCGGCTGGCTTCTACCGCTGGCGCAGAGACATCGCACAAGGTGAGACGAATTTGGGCGAATGGGCGCAAAGGCAACTGAAAGCCGCCCGCGCCACAGCCGACATCCAGCACTTTACCTTTCGTGTGCGGGGTTAACGTCGAGAGCAGCGACTGGCTACCGACGTGCAGACCGTCGCGGCTAAACGCGCAGGCAGCGTTTTGAGCCGTCAGGCCATCGACGCTGTAGTCGCCAGGAATTTTATCGGCATCAATACCGGCTGTTTTTCCAGACAACCAAGATGAGAGCCACAGCGACGAGCGCTGTCGACTTTATTCAACGGCGCATAATCTTGCCAGCATCTGCTGGCGCTGCGCACGCCGCTGAGGGTCTCGCCAACGACAAAAATATCTGTACCACTGGCAGGGAGAAAGTAAATTCATCGACTGGAACTGGGCTTCCGGTTTATTACTTTTCGGCCAGTCGTGGTCCGACGTATCGCAATCTGCGACGTCATCCACCATCACATACGACTGAAACAGGCATTATCCCCATTGTCGCATGTTAATCTGCCAGTGGTGGAATTGCTGGGTATGGCACGGCTGGCCGCGGTATCTAAACGCGCGGGGCAGGTTGATCCTGTAAGTCTCCGGCAAACAGAGTCGGCTTTGTTCAAATCATCGCTGTAAAGCGGCAAGGACTTGACTTGCCGGGTAAATGCAGACATGGAATGCTCCTGCGATTGATACTGGCGGCGGTGCTCGCCATATGTTGGCGCGGTCGACAAGTGCCTATATTTGCGCCCTGACGACAGGGAGCGATTCGCTATGACTCCGAGACTGGCAGGTGCCGGCAACTGGGCGTGCCCAGTGGTCGCTGCGTCGCCCTGGCGCGTTGCAGGGGGAGCTTGCCGTGCAATCCCGGCACGCCTCCTGCTGGTGATGGTGGTCAACAATCTCCCCGCCCTGACCAATTGTTTAGTCAGCGATGTTCTTGCGCATAACCGTCAGCCCCGAGCCAGGTGCTGCGACTGACGCCAGAAAATACGCAATGCTGCGCAGGCAGTCGCTGACGGCTGGCGGCAGGTTCTTGAGCAGAACCGCTATCACTGGAAGGCGCTCAGGTGGCATCACCGGCGCTCACCGACGGGCAAGCCCAACGAGCCGCGCGCGTTATGGCAACGAATTTGCACATATGAACACGTCTTCCCTGGAAACAACTGATTTGCCAGCGGCTTACCACATTGAACAACGCGCCCACGCCTTTCCGTGGAGTGAAAAAACCTTTGCCAGCAACCAGGGCGAGCGTTATCTCAACTTTCAGTTAACGCAAAACGGCAAAATGGCGGCGTTTGCGATTACGCAAGTGGTGCTGGATGAAGCTACATTGTTCAATATTGCGGTCGATCCCGACTATCAGCGTCAGGGGCTGGGTAGGGCGCTGCTGGAACATCTGATCGACGAACTGGAAAAACGCGGCGTGGCGACACTATGGCTGGAAGTCCGTGCCTCAAATGCTGCCGCCATTGCCCTGTACGAAAGTTTAGGCTTTAACGAGGCGACGATTCGCCGCAATTACTACCCCACCACGGACGGTCGCGAAGACGCCATCATCATGGCGTTGCCAATCAGTATGTAAGACAAGGTGGAATAATGAAGTGGGACTGGATTTTCTTTGATGCCGATGAAACGCTGTTTACCTTTGACTCATTCACCGGCCTGCAGCGGATGTTTCTTGATTACAGCGTCACCTTTACCGCTGAAGATTTTCAGGACTATCAGGCCGTTAACAAGCCACTGTGGGTGGATTATCAAAACGGCGCGATCACTTCATTACAGCTTCAGCACGGGCGTTTCGAGAGCTGGGCCGAACGGCTGAAAGTTGAAGCAGGCTTGCTTAACGATGCCTTTATTAATGCGATGGCGGAAATCTGTACGCCGTTGCCGGGCGCGGTTTCTCTGCTTAACGCCATTCGTAGCAACGCTAAAATCGGCATCATCACCAACGGTTTTAGCGCCTTGCAGCAAGTGCGTCTGGAACGGACGGGCCTGCGTGATTACTTCGATTTGCTGGTGATTTCCGAAGAAGTTGGCGTTGCCAAACCGAATAAGAAAATTTTCGATTATGCGCTGGAACAGGCGGGCAATCCTGACCGTTCACGCGTGCTGATGGTTGGCGACACTGCCGAGTCCGATATTCTCGGTGGCATCAACGCCGGGCTTGCGACCTGCTGGCTGAATGCGCACAATCGCGAGCAACCAGAAGGCATCGCGCCCACCTGGACCGTTTCTTCGTTGCACGAACTGGAGCAGCTCCTGTGTAAACACTGATTGCCTCCCCCCCGTTGATGGGTAAAATAGCCGCAATTTTTCGTTTTCAACAAGCGCGGCGCGATGCCGCTTACTCAAGAAGAAAGAATTATGACGTTGTCTCCTTATTTGAAAGAGGTGGCGAAGCGCCGCACTTTTGCCATTATTTCTCACCCGGACGCCGGTAAAACTACCATCACCGAGAAGGTGCTGCTGTTCGGACAGGCCATTCAGACCGCCGGTACAGTAAAAGGCCGTGGTTCCAACCAGCACGCTAAGTCGGACTGGATGGAGATGGAAAAGCAGCGTGGGATCTCCATTACTACGTCTGTGATGCAGTTTCCGTATCACGATTGCCTGGTTAACCTGCTCGACACCCCGGGGCACGAAGACTTCTCGGAAGATACCTATCGTACCCTGACGGCGGTGGACTGCTGCCTGATGGTTATCGACGCCGCAAAAGGTGTTGAAGATCGTACCCGTAAGCTGATGGAAGTTACCCGTCTGCGCGACACGCCGATCCTCACCTTTATGAACAAACTTGACCGTGATATCCGCGACCCGATGGAACTGCTCGATGAAGTTGAGAACGAGCTGAAAATTGGCTGCGCACGATCAACCTGGCCGATCGGCTGCGGCAAGCTGTTTAAAGGCGTTTCACCACCTTTATAAAGACGAAACCTATCTCTATCAGAGCGGTAGGCCACACGATTCAGGAAGTCCGTATTGTTAAAGGGCTGAATAACCCGGATCTCGACGCTGCGGTCGGTGGTATCCCGGACAGCAGCTACGTGACGAACTGGAACTGGTGAAGGCGCGTCTACTAGTTCGACAAAGTATTCGTTCCTTGCGGCGTATTATCGGCATCTTTGGTACTGCGCTGGGTACTTCCGCGTTGATCAGATGCCGGATGGCCTGGTGGAGTGGGCTCCTGCTGACGCCGCGTCAGACTGATACCCGTACCGTAGAGGCGAGCCAAGCACCTTACGGCTCCGGATTCTAAAATTCAGGCCAACAGATGGACCCGATATGACCGCGTGTTTATGCGCGTAGTATCCGGTAAATATGAAAAGGCATGAAGCCTGCGCCAGGTGCGATGGTGAAAGATGTGGTCATCTCGACGCGCTGACCTTTACGGCGGGCGACCGTTCGCACGTCGAAGAAGCGTATCGGCCATATCCTCGGCCTGCACAACCACGGCACTATTCAGATTGGCGAACACCTTTACCCAGGGTGAGATGATGAAGTTCACCGGTATTCCAACTTCGCACCAGAACTGTTCCGTCGTATCCGCCTGAAAACTCCGCTAAAGCAAAACAGCTGCTCAAAGGGCTGGTACAGCTTTCCGAAGAGGGCGCGGTGCAGGTGTTCCGTCCAAATCTCCAACAACAATTTGATGGTTGGTGCTGTTGGTGTGCTGCAGTTTGATGTGGTGGTATCGCGCCTGAAGAGCGAATCAACTGAAGCAGTATATGAATAGTCAACGTTGCCACTGCCCGCTGGGTAGAATGTGCGGACGCGAAGAAATTCGAAGAGTTCAAGCGTAAGAACAAAAGCCAACTGGCGCTTTATGGCGGCGATAACCTCGCTTACATCGCTACCGACATGGTCGACCTGCGCCTGGCGCAGGATGGTTATCCGGATGGTCAGTTCCACCAGACCCGCGAGCATTAATTCTCACCTCCAGGGCGCGGTAGCCGCTGCGCCCTTGATTTCCCTTCCTTGTCAGCCGCTTACGGAATGTTCTTAAAACTTTCACTTTTGCTTATGTTTTCGCTGATATCACGAGCGGTTTCAAATTGTGATCTATATTTAACAAAGTAATGAGATTTCTACGGCGTTAAATACCGTTCAATGCGTAGATATCGGTATCGAAAGCCGTCATTGTTGTTCTACCGATATTAATAACTGATTCAGAGGCTGTAATGGTGGTTATTCATCACCCATCGCTTTTGTGATGGCGACGATTGACTTCTGTAGAGGGTGAGCTCTCTCCCTATTGAGCAATCGCAACCCTCGGTGTTGCCAGGCTGAAATGACGAGCAAACGTGCAGGAATAAATCGATGACTATGACGAGACTGAAGATTTCGAAAACTCTGCTGGCTCTAATGTTGACCTCTGCTCGTCGCGACCGGCTCTGCCTACGCGGAAAACAACGCGCAGACTACCGAATGAAAGCGCAGGGCAAAAAGTCGATAGCTCTATGAATAAGTCGGTAATTTTCATGGATGACAGGTCATCACCGCGAAAGTGAAGGCGGCGCGGTGGATATGACATCTCAGAGCACCGATATCTGTAAAGACCAATCAAAAAGTCGTGACCCGGCGGTTTCGTTGAAAGCCAGGCCCGGCCCGAAGAGGCAGTGAAAGTGGCGAAAGGCGTTGAAGGGTGACCTCTGTCAGCGACAAACTGCACGTTCGCGACGCTAAAGAAGGCTCGGTGAAGGGCTACGCGGGTAACACCGCCACCACCAGTGAAATCAAAGCCAAACCTGGCGGACAATATCGTCCCTTCCCCGTCATGTGCGGTTGAAACCACCGATGGCGTGGTTCAGCCCTCCCGTACCGTAGATTCTCAGGCACAAAGTGACCGTGCTGAAAGTATCGCCAAAGCGGTAGATGGTGTGAAAAGCGTTAAAAATGATCTGAAAACTAAGTAATTCGTCCTCCGACTTTGTCGGGAGACGCGATGTGCACCACACTAAAATATCGCATTGAGTGATTTTCACGCTCATATCAAGCGGTGACATTAACTATGGTAAAGGAGACGCTTATGTTTCGTTGGGCATCATATTTCTGGTTATCGCGTTAATCGCCGCCGCACTTGGGTTTGGTGGTCTGGCCGGTACCGCTGCAGGCGCAGCTGAAAATTGTCTTTGTCGTCGGGATTATTCTGTTCCTGGTGAGTTTGTTCATGGGCCGAAAACGACCCTAGATTTCAGACCATAAGAAAATTTTATCCAAAGCCGGTCCAGCGGACTGGCTTTTGCGGTTTTAGCGAATAATAAATTGCGTTACTTTGTCATTCTTTCACAACAAAAACAGGAAGGCAGAGGTGGGGCAGCGAATACCTGTAACGCTTGGTAATATTGCGCCGTTGTCGCTAAGGCCGTTCCAGCCTGGACGAATAGCTCTGGTGTGCGAAGGCGGCGGACAGCGTGAAAATTTCACGGCTGGCGTGCTGGATGAGTTTATGCGCGCGGAGTTTAATCCTTTCAATCTTTATCTCGGCACATCTGCCGGGCGCACAACCTCTCGCGTTTATCTGCGATCAGCCCGGCAACGCGCGCAAAGTCATCATGCGCTATACCACAAAACGCGAATTTTTCAATCCATTGCGCTTTGTCCGTGGAGGAAATCTTATCGATCTCGACTGGCTGGTGGAGGCCACCGCAAGCCAGATGCCGTTGCAATGGATACCGCCGCGCGGTTGTTTGACAGCGGCAAATCGTTTTATATGTGCGCCTGTCGTCAGGATGACTACGCGCCGAATTACTTTTTACCAACCAAACAAAACTGGCTGGATGTGATTCGCGCCTCCAGTGCGATACCTGGCTTTTATCGTAGCGGAGTGTCGCTGGAAGGCATTAACTACCTGGATGGCGGGATCGGTGATGCGATTCCGGTTAAAGAGGCGGCAAGGCAGGGCGCTAAAACGTTGGTCGTCATCCGCACTGTGCCGTCACAAATGTACTACACGCCGCAGTGGTTCAACGCATCGAACGCTGGCTGGGTGACAGTAGCCTGCAGCCGCTGGTGAATCTGGTCAGCATCATGAAACCAGCTATCGTGACATTCAGCAATTTATTGAGAAACCACCGGGCAAGCTGCGGATATTCGAAATTTATCCGCCGAAGCCATTACATAGTATCGCGCTTGGCAGTCGGTTTCCGGCGCTGCGTGAAGACTATAAACTTCAGCGTTTATGCGGTCGTTATTTCCTCGCCACGGTTGCAAGCTATTAACTGAAAAAGCGCCGCTTACCCGCCATCTGGTGCCAGTGGTGACGCCGGAATGATCGTTACTCCGCCTGCGCCAGTCGCCAACGATACGCTGGTTGCCGAAGTGAGCGATGCTCCGCAGGCGAACGACCCGACATTTAACAATGAGGATCTGGCTTGATTTGCCGTTTTATCGATACCCACTGCCATTTTGATTTCCGCCGTTTAGTGGCGATGAAGAGGCCAGCCTGCAACGCGCAGCACAAGCGGGCGTAGGCAAGATCATTGTTCCGGCGACAGAGGCGGAAAATTTTGCCGCGTGCAGGCGTTAGCGGAAAAATATCAACCGCTGTATGCCGCATTGGGGTTGCATCCGGGGATGTTGGAAAAACGTAGCGATGTGTCTCTTGATCAGCTACAGCAGGCGCTGGAAAGGCGTCCGGCGAAGGTGGTGGCGGTGGGGAGATAGGTCTGGATCTTTTCGGCGACGATCCGCAATTTGAGAGGCAGCAGTGGTTACTCGACGAACAACTGAAACTGGCGAAACGCTACCATCTGCCGGTGATCCTGCATTCACGGCGCACACACGACAAACTGGCGATGCATCTTAAACGCCACGATTTGCCGCGTGCTGGTGTTGTCCACGGATTTTCTGGCAGCCAGCAACAGGCTGAACGGTTTGTACAGCTGGGCTACAAAATGGCGTAGGCGGTACTATCACCTATCCACGCGCCAGTAAAACCCGCGATGTCATCGCAAAATTTCCGCTGGCATCGTGTTGCTGGAAACCGACGCGCCGGATATGCCGCTCAACGGCTTTCAGGGGCAGCCTAACCGACCGGAACAGGCTGTGCGGGTGTTTGACGTGCTTTGCGAGTTGCGCCCGGAACCCGAAAAATGAGATTGCCGAAGTGTTGCTTAATAAGTACGTATGCGGTGTTTAGCGTTAGTGGGTAGTTTACCCTTCGTAGGCAGCATCCGGCAGTCGGCGCATATGCCTGATGCGACGCTTGTCGCGTCTTATGGTGCCTACAGGTTTGTGCCGAACCGTAGGCCGGATAAGGCGTTCACGCCGCATCCGGCAGTCGCACAACGCCTGATGCGACGCTTGACGCGTCTTATCACGCCTACAAGTCTGTGCCAGACCGTAGGCCGTATCCGGCATGTCACAAATACAGCACCGGGAATATCAACCGGCTTAGCCCGCCGCATCTTTAACGCGTCGGCCGACAGCTAAACGTCTTCCGGCGTGGCGCTCGCCCAGCTTTGGCCTCGCCATACACGCCGTGGGCATGAAACGCGTTCGCGTAGCGGAACATCGCGAGTCCCTTGATGAACGCAGCTTTTTCTTCGATGTGTTGCAAATAATCCACCTCCCACAGGGATCACCGGCGGACGGATTTCCGCCAGCTCCCCGCGCTCTGGGCCGGTTTCGGTCCTGGCTTAATCTGCCTCTGGTGCTCGCGTCCGGTCAGCGTCTGATGACATTCGCTCCCCCACGCTTTTGAGATCGAGCATTGCGCCGTCGCACACCGGGAGCAATTTTTCCCAGCCGGTTTCGCTCGACATGCCGTTACTGTCCACCAGACAGGTGATGGCGCAGTTGCGGGATCGTTCTTGATAGCAGTAAACAGCACCACCACAAAACGGCCGCTGGTGATGGCTTTCGCCGCCACTCACCGTTATCCCTTGGATAAACAGCACTGCTTTGCGGACATGGCTCAGCGCCTCGTCCACGCTAATAGATACGCCATTGGCGTGGCGTGTGCGGACACCTTCTCAGGCAGGTATAGCATTGCTCACACACCACAGCGTTCCCACACCACTTTGCCGTCGACAATTGTCCAACGCCTAATGCGGACACTGTGGCACACACTGCCACCGTGGTCCCCGGTCCATGATGATCACGGATTGTGACGAGTTCTTGCAGCGCGGGTTGGAGCCCTGCGGGAACAAAGCCGGGACAACCCCCTGGCCCGTCAACGCAGGAGAAGGGGATAATCTTACTGACTAAAGCGCATCTGCTGTTCATAGCTTATGCATCCGCGGCTCGCATTCCAGAAAATACGAGTGTTGCGTGCAGCTTCTTCGCCAGGCCATTTTTGATGGTGCATGAACCTTCGGCGCGATATTTTCTAAATCCGACAAACGCACCATATAACCGGTAACGCGAGACCAAATCGTTACCGCTGAGCATGGCGGTAAAGTCACCGCATTCCGGCTTTAAAGGCACCGAGGCAAAGCTGTACCAGTGCCTGCGGGTTACGTTTGATGGTTTGGTCGAGCGTCAGAATGTCGCTGATGCCGGAATAATAATAAGCATGATGCGGGGCGACAGTTTGCAGATGGGTGATCGGATCTGGCTCATCGCCATACGGCAAACGCGCGCCCGGCGTGGTGCCGATATGGAACTGAGACCCAGCTGTGCGTGTAACGTGGCGTTTTTGCAGGCCATATTTCACGGGGGTCTGGCGACAAACTCCGCCAGTTGCGCGCTGATGCGATAACCCACTTCATTTGCGGCGGCTTCTCCGTAGCGCGCGGCCATCCCTTCTTTCTCGCACGGCAGTTAACCGCTTCCGCCAGCCCATACATGCCGAACATTTGGCACAAAAAACGTTCAGGGTTAATCGGCCCTTTCTTCACAGGAAGCTGTTCTAGAAGAAGTGTGATTGTTGATAGAGTAATTCACACCGCGCATCGATGATGGCGATCTGCTGCTGGCAGTAGTGCGGTAGAGTACGCGTAAAGAAGTAGATCCAGCGATTCGCTGCGCTCGGCAATGGCTTTCAGGTTAAGGCGTACCAGCGTGCTGCCACCACCCGCCAGGGCAGTGACTGTAACAGCTCACAATCCCGTAGCCCCCTTTTGTGAAAATTTTATCATGCACCGGACCGTTGGCGATGTGCAGTTTTGCTACATTCACAGATCTACTTCGCCACTTCCAGCAGCAGGTCATCAGGGTGGATCTCACGGATCGTAGATAAAGGTCAGGTTCGGGAAACCTGCTTCAACTGTACGTCTGCACTGGGATGCGCGGGTAATGGGCGAATCAGACCGGCCGATATTGGCGTGCATAAAGGCGTCTGGCAGGGTTCTGTCGAGGTAACGCCAGAAACGTTTTATTCGAATATCAATATCGTCTTGTGTTAAGAATTCTAACATACGGTTGACAACACAGTCCAGACTACCCAGGGTAGACCGGCATCGATGTGACCGACGGTACGTGGTGGTAAAGAATGGTAGCGAGAGAGTCCGTCATCAGAATCTTGGCGCCTTCCAGCTGCCAGCCATTCGGAACCGTTCGCCAGAAAACGGGCGTAATCGGGTAAGACATAGCGCGGTTTGTACGGCGCATGACCTTCAAACATATCGCAGATTACACCTTCATCCAGCGCGCGGCGGGCTTCGGCAGGAGAGCTGTGGGTAAGGCAGATTGTTTTCTGCTTCCAGTGCCAGAAAATGGCGCTTCTGCTCCGGGCTAAGCACTGGGCTGGTGACGATTTGCTGGCAACGTTGTTGCAGTGCATTTTCATGAGAAGTGGGCATCTTCTTTTCCTTTTATGCCGAAGGTGATGCGCCATTGTAAGAAGTTTCGTGATGTTCACTTGAATCCTGATGCGTTTTTGCCACCACTGACGCATTCATTTGGAAAGTGAATTATTTGAACCGAATCGCATTACAGTGATGCAAACTTGTAAGTAAGTTCCTTAATTGTGATGTATATCGAAGTGTGTTGCGGGGTCAATATTGAGAATACTAACGAACTCGCAAGGTGAATTTTATTGGCGACAAGCAGGAAATGAAATAGACCATCTGAAAGCAGACAGGCCTGCGTGCACTGAAATTGATGGACCTGACCACCCTGAATGACGACGACACCAACAGAAAGTAATTGCTCTGTGTCATCGGCCAAAACCCCGGTCGGCAATACCGCCCGCTATCTGTATCTATGCCTCGCTTTATCCCGATTGCTCGCAAAACGCTGAAAGAGCAGGGCGCCCCGGAAATCCGTATTGCTACGGTAACCAACTTCCACACGGTAACGATGACATCAAATCGCGCTGGCAGAAAACCGTGCGGCAATCGCCTACGGTGCCGATGAAGTTGACGTGGTGTTCCCGTACCGCGCGCTGATGGCGGGTAACGAGCAGGTTGGTTTTGACCTGGTGAAAGCCTGTAAAGAGGCTTGCGCGGCGGCGAATGTACTGCTGAAAGTGATCATCGAAACCGGCGAACTGAAAGACGAAGCGCTGATCCGTAAAGCGTCTGAAATCTCCATCAAAGCGGGTCCGGAGCTCATCAAAACCTCTACCGGTAAAGTGGCTGTGAACACGACGCCGGAAAGCGCGCGCGTCGTGATGGAAGTGATCCGTGATATGGGCGTAGAAAACACGGTTGGTTCAAACCAGCGGGCGGCGTGTCGTACTCCGGAAGATGCGCGAAATATCTCGCCATCGCAGATGAACTGTTCGGTGCTGACTGGGCAGATGCGCCGTCATTACCGCTTTGGTGCTTCCAGCCTGCTGGCAAGCCTGTTGAAAGCGCTGGGCCGCGGGTGACGGTCGGCGCCGCCGCTACTAAGTAAGATGCTTTACGCCTGATGCGCTGCGCTTATCGGCCTCCGCGACGTGTCTACCCGTAGGCCGGATAAGGCGTGGCGCATCCGGCAAAGCCGCCTCATACTCTTTTCCTCGGGAGGTTCCTTGTTACTGGCCACAAATTATTGGTAAAAAACGTGATGGTCATGCACTGAGCGATGAAGAAATTCGTTTCTTTATGACGGCATTGCGACAACACTCTCTCCAAAGGGCAGATTGCCGCCCTCGCGATGACCATTTTCTTCCACGATATGACAATGCCTGAGCGTGTCTCGCTGACCATGGCGATGCGAGATTCGGAACCGGTTCTCGACTGGAAAGCCTGCATCGATGGCCCGATTTTGATAAACATTCCACTGGTGGCGTCGGCGATGTGACTTCGCTGATGTTGGGGCCGATCGTCGCGGCCTGCGGCGGCTGTGTTCCGATAATCTCTGGTCGCGGCCTCGGTCATACTGGCGGTACGCTCGACAAACTGGAATCCGTCCTGGCTCGACATCTTCCCCGGATGACAACCGCTCCGCGAAATTATAAAGACGTCGGCGTCGCGATTACGGTCGGACCAGCTCACTGGCTCCGGCGGATAAACGTTCTTACGCGACCCGTGATATTACCGCAACCGTGGACTCCGTCCGCTGATCACCGCCTCTTTTCTGGCGAAGAACTGGCGGAAGGCTGGACACGCTGGTGATGGACGTGAAAGTGGGTCGGCACGTTTATGCCGACCTACAACTCTCTGAAGACCTTGCCGAAGCGATTGTTGGCGTGGCTAGCGGCGCTGGCGTCGCGCCACCGCGCTGCTCACCGACATGAATCGGGTACTCGCCTGCAGGTCCGGTAACGCGGTTGAAGTTCGTGAGCGGTGCAGTTCCTGACGGGTCAGTATCGTAACCCGCATCGTTGATGTCACGATGGCGCTGTGCGTGGAGATGCTTATCTCCGGCAAACTGGCAAAGATGACGCCGAAGCGCGCGCGAATTGCCGGCGGTACTGGACAACGGTAAAGCGGCAGAAGTATTTGGTCGTTTGGTAGCGGCACGGAAAAGCCCCAACCGACTTGGTTGAGAACTACGCGAAGTATCTGCCGACAGCGATGCTGACGAAAGCAGTCTATACTGATACCGAAGGTTTTGTCAGTGAAATCGATACCCGCGCGCTGGGGATGGCAATGGTTCCAATGGGCGGCAGTCGTCGTCGGCGTCTGACACCATTGATTAGGCGTCGGCTTTACTGATATGGCGCGTTGGGCGACAGGTAGACGGTCAGCGTCCGCTGGCGGTTATCCACGCGAAAGACGAAAACAGCTGGCAGGAAGCGGCGAAAGCGGTGAAAGCGGCAATTAAACTTGGATGGAGCACGGGAAAGCACACCAACTGTCTATCGCCGTATCAGCGAATAACGGTATACTGATCTGATCATTTAAATTTGAAGCACTGAGTACGGAGAACATATGAAACGTGCATTTATTATGGTGCTGGACTCATTCGGCATCGGCGCTACAGAAGATGCAGAACGCTTTGGTGACGTCGGGGCTGACACCCTGGGTCATATCGCAGAAGCTTGTGCCAAAGGCGAAGCTGATAATGGTCGTAAAGGGCCGCTCAATCTGCCAAATCTGACCCGTCTGGGGCTGGCGAAGAGCACCACGGAAGGTTCTGGGTTCGGTCCGGCGGGAATGGACGGCGGATGGCTGGAGGTTATGGTCAGCAGGCGTACACATCGGCGCGCGTATGTTCATCCGGTAAAGATATCCCGTATCGTAGCTGGGAAATGGCCGGTGTCCCGGTTGTATTTGAGTGGAGATATATTCAAATCGGCAAAACAGCTTCCCGCAAGAGCTGCTGGATGACTTGGTTGAACGCGCTAATCTGCACGGTTACCTGGGTAACTGCCACTTCTCCGGTACGGTCATTCTGGATCAGCTGGGCGAAGACCGCATGAAAACCGGCAAGCCGATTCTTATACCTCCCGCTGACTCTGTGTTCCAGATTGCCTTCCACGAGCAAACCTTGGCCTGGATAAACTCTACGAACTGTACGAGAATCGCCCGTGAAGGCTGACCAACAGCGGCTACAACATCGGTCGTGCTATCACATCTCGGTTTCTCGGTGACGAAGCCGGGTAACTTCCAGCGTACCGGTAACCGTCACGACCTGGCTGTTGAGCCGGCGCCGACCGTGCTGCAGCAACTGGTTGATGAAGAACACGGTCAGGTGACTTGTGTGAGTCAAAGTCCAGACATCTACGCCAACTGCGGTATCACCAAGAGTGAAAGCAACTCGCATGGACGCGCTGTTTGACACCACCATCAAGAGATGAAGAAGCGGGTGATGACCCCATCGTCTTCACCAACTTCGTTGACTTCGACTCTTCCTGGGGCCGCCCGTCGCGACGTCACGGTTATACTACAGGTCTGGAGCTGTTCAACCGCCGTCTGCGGAGCTGATGTCTCTGCTGCGCGATGACGACATCCTGATCCTTCACTGCTGGCCCACGGGTGTGATCCGACCTGGACCGGTATGACCACACGCGTGAACACATTCCGGTACTCATTACGCCCGAAAGTAAAACCGCGACTAGCTGGGTCACCGTAAAACCTTCGCGGATATCGGCCAACTCTGGCAAAATCTTTTGGTACTTCTGATATGGAATATGGCAGAGCCATCTTCTGATGATGGGTGGCGATGCCCTCACCCGAGCCCTCTCCCTAGGGGAGAAGGTTAAAACATGTTGTGATAAGGATAAACAATGGCTACCCACACATTAATGCAGGAAAATGGGCGATTTCGCTGACATCATGTAAATGCCAGGCAACCACTGCATGCGAAGTCTGTTGAAAACTTTCCTTGAAGTGCCGTGAAGTGGACAAACGTTCGCGGGTGTGCTGGGCTTCACCAGGTTACTTACAGAAGGCCGGCAAAATTTTCCGTAATGGGTCACAGTGGGTATCCCGTCCTGTTCCATCTACACCAAAGAACTGATCACCGATTTCGGCGTGAAGAACCTCCGCATAGGGTTCCTGTGGCGCAGTTCTGCACACGTAAAACTACCGCAACGTGGTTATAGGGTCTGGGTGCCTGCCCGAATTCCGGAGGGAAGCGCATCACATGGTTTCTAAAGTTCGTGACTTTGCCGCTATCGCTGACTTGACATGGTGCGTAACGCGGTAGACGCGGCTAAAGCGCTGGGCATGATTCTAGCGTTGGTCACCTGTTCTCCGCTCGACCTGTTTCTCTCTCCGGACGGCGAAATGTTCGACGTGATGGAAAAATACGGCATCCTCGGCGTGGAGATGGGAAGCGGCTGGCTGTCTACTAGTGGCTCCGGTTTGGCGCGAGAGCCCTGACCATGTCTACATTGTTCTGACCACATCCGCACTCACGAGCAAGCACTGCCGCTGGCGTCGACCACCTTCGAACAACATGATCAAAATGGCCGTCAATAACTGGTGATGGAGGGTAGTATATGGCTGAAAGGCGATTGTCGTGTGAAGCCGGAGTGGGGGATGGCTACAGGCTTTTTCGCATCTATTCATCGATAGCAACTGATTTATAGATTTACTATTATTTTTGGTATCGATAGAAATAAAATCTATTCAAGTCTCTATTCACAAGAATCTATTCGTTTATGTTAGCCGTCATCCAGGAAGGGCATATCAGCAACTCTCGTGACAACCATAATTTCTGCCTTTTGCTTTTGATGTTTGAGCTAAACCATACCCTCTTTTCGAATCTATTTTAGAGAATAATTCGGGATACCTAACATTTTACTTACTCAGCAAGCGATAATTTATGCCTGATACGCACGGCGGCTGGCAGGAAATAGCTGGCTTAACATTAAATTGATAATCTCCCGCTCCTGGTTTTCCAAATCGATCGTCTTTCCCTTCCTTTGGTATTTTGATCAGCGAGTTACTTACCGCCCCGCTATCCACATCGACAACTCCGTAGCTCTGTTTCCTGGTTCGGGAAGCCACCGACAGCGCTTGGCACTCTTGTTGCGGCTCTCCGCGCGGTGCAGGCATCCTTGCAGTCGCCGGCGAGGGCTTCCAGCGGCGCGGGGTTGAGGCTATCGGTAAACGCCGCGCGGGTGATGTGGCCCTTTTCAACGTCGAAATGCAGTTCCACGCCGCCCAGCTAAAGCGTTGATCCAGCAGATGCAGATGCCGAGCCTGACCGAAGTTCCATTCCCAGCTACTCTGACGGGCAAAGGTTTCGGCGAAGTTTGGCAAGTGTAGGCGTTTTGTCCGGGGAGATGATTTCCACGTACACGGCTCGCCATAATGGGCGAAAAGGCCTTGGTTATGGCCTCGCAAAACCTGCTCATGGGTAATCCCGGCAGCAGCTCGGTGAGGTTGGTCACGCGGGAACGCACTGAGGTAATGCCTTTCGCCGCCAGTTTCTTTTTATCCGGATTGAGATAGTTTGCCAGGCGGCTAGGTGGGCAACTGACCAGCAAAGTGCCGTGGTGGAAGCCACAATCTTTGGACTCGCGATAGGCCGAGCCTGAGACTTTCGGTGGCCTTCAACTGTTTTCACCACCAAATCGTTACATCCGGACGCTTCGGCGCTGACGCCGAGCGCGTTAAGCGCATTGAGCACAATCGACGTAGAGATGGTTTTGTGGTACTCCGGCTTGCCAGCCGTAAAGGGTGAAGCAGGTATTGCTCAGATCGTGGAACACCGCGCGCCACCGCTACTTTGCGCCAGGCGGACGCTCTCTCTTCCATCCGCCGGGTCTGCACCTGTTTCCACGGGTTCTGCGCACAACCAATCACTACCGTGCTGGCATTGCGCCAGAAACGGAACGCGCTGGTCGCGGGCATTTGGCAAAAATACACTCTTCCACCGCCAGGTTAAACCACGGGTCGTAAAGTCAGAGATGAGCAGGCGTAATGTGGACATAACGATTTCCTTTCTTGTAGTAATGGGTCAGCTCTTTTTTCTCGCTTTCTTCCTCTTGGGGCACAGTTTGGTGGCGGTTACGGGAAGAGGCGATTGCTGCAGGCGGGTGCGTTTACCCTGTAGCAGCGTGCGGGTGAGCGCTACGCCAATTGCCAGTGAGAGCAGCAACATCAGGCGTAAAATGTTAGTGGTGTTATCCACCTGTTGGGCTCGGTGGGCAGGCGTATGGGTGTCGAGTGTCAGGCGCAGATAGCCGAGCGGTCCAGTTTTTACCCGCAATTGGCTCGACGATCTGCTGTCATAATCGCGCCTGTTTTTTTACCGTCGAGCGCCAGCCGGCGCGCACTTCGACGCTTTCGCCTGAACGGGCGATAAGAATCGCCTTGTTCGTCAGTACACAGCCGCGTCGGGGATGCGGCTTTGGTGGGTTAACTGATCGAGGAATCGCCTGAATGCGTTTTTCATCTGGTCAGTCGGTACGCTTTGCGGTGCAACGTTCAGCGTCAACTGACCCGACAGAAATCAGCCAGGTCTTCCACTGTCAATTACACTTTGCCTCATCATTTTTGCATAGGATGATTTCCCATCCATCAGCCCCACTAACAAGGCGAGACGCAACAGGACAATCACTGCCGATGCGGCCGGAATTTGAGTTTTGTGCGAGCCATCTTCCACCCTTTGAAAATTTGAGACTTAATGTTGCCAGAAGCAATGGATACAAGGTAGCCTCATGCGTTATTTTCCCTGCTTCGAACAATTTTGCCGGAGCCTTAATGCACAACATTACCTGGTGCGACCTGCCTGAAGATGTCTCTTTATGGCCAGGTATGCCTCTTTCATTAAGTCGTGATGAAGTGATGCCACTGGATTACCACGCAGGTCGTAGCGGCTGGCTGCTGTATGGTCGTGGGCTGGATCAAGGACGTAAGACCAATACCAGAGCAAACTGGGTGCGGCGATGGTGATTGTTGCCGGCCTGGTGCGTGGAAGATTATCAGGTGATTCGTCTGGCAGCTCACTCACCGCACCGGGCTACGCGCCTGGCCCATGAAGCGCGACTGGATGTCGCGCCGCTGGGGAAAATCCCGCACCTGCGCACGCCGGTTTGTTGGTGATGGACATGGATTGCCACCGCCATCCAGATTGAAGTGTCTTTGATGAAATTGCAGGAACTGGCCGGAACGGGCGGGGTGGGTGGCGGAGAGTGACCGAACGGGCGATGCGCGGCGAACTGGATTTCCGCCAGCCTGCGCAGCCGCGTGGCGACGCTGAAAGGCGCTGACGCCGATCTTCTGCCGACAGGTACGTGAAAATCTGCCGCTGATGCAGGCTTGACGCAACTGGTGCTCGAGCTTGGAAACATCAGCTGGAAAGTGGCGGCTGCCTCCGGCGGCTTTACTTTCTTTGCTGATACCTCCGCGACAAGCTGCGCCTGACAGCCGTGGTAGCCAATGAACTGGAGATCATGGACGGTGAGTTGCCCGGCAATGTGATCGGCGACATCGTAGACACGCAGTACAAAGCGAAAACTCTGACTCGCCTCGCGCAGGAGTATGAAAATCCCGCTGGCGCAGACCGTGGCGATTGGCGATGGAGCCAATGACCTGCCGAGTGATCAAAGCGGCAGGGCTGCGGTGCACTCCCCTGCCAAGCCAAAAGTGAATGAAAGGCGGGAAGTCACCATCCCGTCACGCTGACCTGATGGGGGTATTCTGCATCCTCTCAGGCAGCCTGATCAGAAGTAATTGCTGGCCGCCATCCTGCGGGCGGCGGCGTTAACGAGATTACACCGTGGCAAAAGCTCCAAAACGCGCCTTTGTTTGTAATGAATGCGGGGCCGATTATCCGCGCTGGCAGGGGCAGTGCAGTGCCCCTCTGGTGCCTGGAACACCATGGCCGGAGTGCGTTTGCTGCGTCGCCAACGGTGGCGCGTAACGAGCGTCTCAGCGGCTATGCAGGTAGCGCCGGGGTGGCGAAGAGTCAGGAAACTTCTCCGATATCAGCCTTTGAAGAGCTGCCGCGTTTTTCCACCGGATTAAAAGATTTTTCGACCGCGTACTAGGCGGCGGGGTGGTGCCGGAAGCGCCATTCTGATTGGCGGTAACCCAGGTGCCGGGAAATCCACATTGCTATTGCAAACACTGTGCAAACTGGCGCAGCAGATGAAAACGCTGTATGTCACTGGCGAAGAGTCGCTGCAACAGGTGGGCAATGCGCGCTCATCGCCTTGGCCTGACTGACAATCTGGATGTCTTGTAGGAAACCGGCATCAAGCGGATACCCCTGATTGCCGAAGAAGAGCGACGAAGCTGATGGTAATTGACTGAATCAGGTGATGCATATGGCGGTTGTTGCCATCATCGCAGGCAGCGTGGCGCAGGTGCGTGAACGAGCGGCTTATCTGACGCGCTTCGCCAAAATGCGCGGTGTGGCGATGCTCATGACGACACGTAACCGAAGAATGGCTCAGCTGCGGGCCTGGATCTCCTGGACACTGTATCGACTGTTCAGTACTTTTGGATGGCGATGCCGACTCCCGTTTTTCCACCTTAGCAGCCATAAAACCGCTTCGGCGCGGTGAATGAGCTGGGCGTCTTCGCGATGACCGAACAGGGGCTGCGTGAATCAGGCGAACCTTCGGCAATTTTCTTAAGTCGCGGCGGAGATGAAGTGACCTCCGGTCGCTCAGTGATCGTGGGTGTGGAAGGAACGCGTCCACTGCTGGTGGAGACTCAGGCGCTGGTCGATCACTCGATGATGGCGAACCCACGCCGCGTGGGCAGTGGGGCTGGAACAAACCGTCTGGCAATCCTGCTGGCTGTGTTGCACCGCCACGGTGGTCTGCAAATGGCCAATCAGGATGTGTTTTGAACGTGGTCGGCGGCGTGAATTAGTCGAAACCAGTGCCGACTTAGCGTTACTGCTGGCGATGGTTTCCAGCCTGCGTGACAGAGCCCGCTACCACAAATGGTGGTGTTTGGTGAAGTCAGCTGGCAGGGGAGATCCGCCGGGTGCCCGGCGGCTGGGACGAATACGAGAAGCGGCGAAACAGGTTTTGCGCCAGGGCAGATTGTTCCGGCGGCTCACGCATTGAAAAAAGCACGGAAGGGATGAGATTTTTTGGCGTTGAAAAAACTTCTCCGACGCGCTTAGCGTGTTCAACAACTTATAATGAGGAGATGTGGGGGAGTTATGTCGTCATTTGATTACCTGAAAACTGCCATCAAGCGACAGGGCTGCACGCTACAGCAGGTAGCTGATGCCAGCGGTATGACCAAAGGGTATTCACCCAGTTGCTTGAATGCCAAAATTAAAAGCCCAGCGCGCAAAAGCTGGAGGCGGTGCGCCGTTTTTTGGGGCTTGAATTTCCCCGACAGAAGAAAACAGTTGGTGTCGTCTTCGGTAGTTTTACCCGCTCCGTACCGGACATATCTTCCTTATCCAGGCGCCTGTAGCCAAGATTGACGAGCTGCATATCATTATGGGTTTTGACGATACCCGCGACCGCGCGTTGTTTGAAGACGAGCATATCGCCACAGCCCGGCGAGTGCCGGATCGTCTGCGCTGGTTCTGCAAACTTTAAATATCAGAAAAATATTCGCATCGTCTTTTCAACGAAGAGGGCATGGAGCCGTATCCGCACGGCTGGGATGTGTGAGCAACGGCATCAAAAGTTTATGGCTGAAAAGGGAGTTCAGCCGACCTGATCTACACCTCAGAAGAAGCCGATACGCCGCGGTCTATGGAACATCTGGGGATCGATACGAGGTGCTGGTGGAATCCGAAACATCTGGTATGAGCGGTGCGCAGATCCGCGAAAACCCGTACCGCTACTGGGAATATATTCCTACGGAAGTGAAGCCGTTCTTTGTACGTACCATGGCAATCCTGGTGGCGGGGGACGACGGTGGGGTGGGCAGCTGGTAAACAAACTTGCCGATGTCTCGATACCACCAGTGCGTGGGAATATGGTCGCGATTATGTCTTTTCACACCTCGGCGGTGATGAGATCGCATTGCAGTATTGCAATTACGATAAATCGCGCTGGGCCACGCACAATCCATTGATTTTGCAGTGAAATATGCCGATTTTTTGACCATTATTGACACTGATTGTCACTCCCAGGCGTTCTGCAAAAGTACGAAGGGCGTGAGCATCCGTTCGTACAGGCGTTGATTGATGAATGCCTTCGAATCTGGTGATCCTACTGGAGAACAACACGCCGTGGGTGGCGGATGGTTTACGCAGCCTCGGCAGTTCGGTGATCGCAAAGACCTCCAGAACTTGCTGGTGGAGATGCTGGAAGGAACGATGTCGGATTCGTGCGGGTTGAAGAGGACGGTTATGACAGCCGTTTCCTGCGCTGCGTGGAGCTGGTGCGGGAGATGATGGGGGAGCAGAGATAACCGCGATGAAACGGCTCAAAGGCGAGGTATAAAATAAGTTTTTTTGATGAGTTGAAAACCTCTCTGGAAGAGGCTGTCGAGATTGACAAGGTTTGAAAAACCTGCACGGGTACCCGCCGAAATTGCGGATACTAAGGCTGTTGTAGGCCGAAAAGGCGTTCACGCCGTATCCGGCATTCGGTGCTCAATGCCTGATGCAACACTTACCACGTCTTATCAGGCCTGGAGATTCACAACGTCTTGAAATTTCTTGGTTTGTAGGCCGGATGGCGTCACGCCGCATCCAGCAGTTTATCTCATTACTTCGCAATACGCTTGTCTTCATACGCTTCGGCTCCAGTACGTCTGCGCCAGCATACGATCTTTGTACTCTTCGTACTCAGTAAAGTTACCTTCGAAGACTGACTTACCTCGTCCTGGTAGTCCAGGATGTGCGTGGCGATACGGTCGAGGAACCAACGGTCGTGCGAGATAACCATCGCACAGCCCGGGAACTCCGGCAGGGCGTTCCAGCGCGCGCAGGGTTTCGATATCCAGGTCGTTGGTTGGTTCGTCGAGCAGCAGCATGTTGCCGCCGACCTGCAGCAGCTTCGCCAGATGCAGACGACCGCGCTCACCACCGGAAAGTTCACCGACGCGTTTACCCTGATCAACCCCTTTAAAGTTAAAGCGGCCAACGTAGGCGCGGCTGGCATGTCGGTGTTGCCGATCTTCATAATATCCAGCCCGCCGGAAACTTCTTCCAGACGGTTTGTGTTATCCGTTGGTCACGGAACTGATCGACCGATGCCAGTTTCACCGTTTCACCTAAAGTGATGGTGCCGCTGTCCGGCTGTTCCTAACCGGAGATCATACGGAACAGGGTCGATTTACCCGCACCGTTCGGACCGATGATCCCGACGATTGCACCTTTCGGGATGGAGAAGCTCAGGTCATCAATGAGCAGGCAATCGCCGTAGGATTTACGCAGGTTGCTGACTTCCAGCACTTTATCGCCCAGACGCGGTCCAGGTGGAATAAACAGTTCGTTGGTTTCGTTACGTTTCTGATATTCGGTGCTGTTCAGCTCTTCAAAGCGTGCCAGACGTGCTTACATTTCGACTGGCGGCCTTTGGTTCCCTGACGTACCCACTCCAGCTCTTTCTCAATCGACTTGCGACGCGCCGCTTCTTGTGAAGCTTCCTGCGCCAGGCGCGATCATTCTGCTCCAGCCAGGAGGAGGAGTTGCCTCCCACGGAATACCTTCGCCGCGGTCGAGTTCGAGGATCCAGCCTGCAACGTTATCGAGGAAGTAGCGGTCGTGGGTGATCGCCACCACGGTGCCCTCGAAGTCGTGCAGGAAGCGTCCAGCCAGGCCACGGATTCGGCATCCAGGTGGTTGGTCGGTTCGTCGAGCAGCAGCATGTCTGGTTTTTCCAGCAGCAGGCGGCACAACGCTACGCGACGACGCTCACCACCGGAGAGGTTCGCGATTTTCGCGTCCCAGTCCGGCAGACGTAGCGCATCCGCCGCACGCTCCAGCTGTACGTTCAGGTTATGACCGTCGTGAGCCTGAATGATCTCTTCCAGACGGCCTTGTTCAGCGGCCAGCTGTCAAAATCGGCATCCGGATCGGCGTACAGCGCATACGCTTCATCCAGGCGTTTCAGGGCGTTAACCACTTCAGAAACCGCTTCTTCAATGGACTCGCGCCGGTGTGTTCCGGGTCCAGCTGCGGTTCCTGCGGCAGGTAACCAATCTTGATGTCTGGCTCGGACGCGCTTCACCTTCGATGTCTTTATCAATGCCCGCCATAATGCGCAGCAGGGTGACTTTCCCGCGCCGTTCAGACCCAGGACACCAATTTTGCCCCGGGAAGGAACTCAGAGAGATGTTTTTCAAATATGACGTTTCGGCGGAACAACTTTGCCGACACGATGCATGGTATAAACGAATTGAGCCACGTGGACTTCGCCTCTATGTTT
Organism: Shigella flexneri; assembly: GCA_048288465.1. Lineage (GTDB taxonomy): Bacteria > Pseudomonadota > Gammaproteobacteria > Enterobacterales > Enterobacteriaceae > Enterobacter > Enterobacter flexneri_B. Next base: position 4,478,169 of record CP182556.1, read on the forward strand.
ATCGTGATGATGAGTTTTCAAAGGCGAAGTGTAGCCTTTTTTCCCCGCCTAATCCCAGTTGGTCGATCACCTTCGCAGTAAAAGTAGAAAAATCTGCGTAACGTGGCGTAAACGGCAATGACTGGTTAGCATAAATGTATTACGCGGCATGACGCTGCATTGATGTATTTACACTTAGAGGATGCGCTGTCGAAAGAGCCAAACAGTTACCTGGCGGCTTTGGCTGCAGTGTGTGTCTGCTGACGGTCAGCGGCGTGGCGCGAGCCGACTCACTGGATGAGCAGCGTAGCCGTTACGCGCAAATCGGGCAAGCATGGGATAATCGACAAATGGATGTGGTCGAACAAATAATGCCTGGACTGAAGGATTATCCGCTTTATCCCTAGCGGAATACCACGAGATCACCGATAATCTGATGAATCAACCGGCGGTGACGGTCACTGACTTGTCGCGCTAACCCCACGCTTCCTCCCCGCTCGCACGCTGCGATCTCGTTCGTCAATGAACTGGCGCGGCGTGAAGACTTGGCGTCACTTGTTAGCCTTTAGGCCGGAAAAGCCCGGAACTACCGAAGCGCAATGTAATTACTACTATGCGAAATGGAACACCGGGCAGAGTGGAGAGCCTGGCAAGGGGCGGAAGAGCTGTGGCTAACCGGCAAGAGCCAGCCTAACGCCTGTGACAAGTTATTTAGCGTCTGGCGTGCGTCGGGTCAACGAATCCGCTCGCGTATTAGAGCGTATCCGTCTGGCGATGAAAGCGGGTAACACAGGCCTGGTACAGTGCTGGCGGGCCGATGCCGCCGATCACCAGACCTGTCGCTCGGTAATCATTTCACTGGCGAACAACCCTAATACGGTTCTGACCTTCGCGTACAACCGGAGCAACCGATTTTACCCGTCAAATGGCAGCGGTGGCGGTTGCCAGGTGGCGCGGCAGGATGCTGAAATGCCGGCTGATGATCCCGTCGCTTGCCCGGCGCAGCAGCTTGATGAAGATCAGATTCAGGAGCTGCGCGATATCGTCCTGGCGTTTGATGGGCAACGATGTCACCGACGAGCAGGCGAAATGGCGCGATGACGCCATTATGCGCTCGCAATCCACGTCGTCGATTGAACGCCGTGTGCGAATGGCACTTGGCACCGGCGATCGTCGCGGCCTGAATAGCGGCTGGCGCCGTCTGCCGATGGAAGCAAAGAGAAAGATGAATGGCGTTACTGGCAGGCGGATTATTACTGGAACGCGGACGTGAAGCTGAAGCGAAGAGATTTGCATAGACTCGTGCGACAGCGTGCGTTTGTCCCGATGGTTGGCGCAACGCGTCGGAGAGATTATGAGCTGAAGATTGATAAAGCGCCGCAGAATGTCGACAGCGCCCTGACTCAGGGGCCGGAGATGGCGCGCGTGCGCGAGTGATGTCTGGAATCTCGATAACACCGCGCGTAGCGAGTGGGCCAATCTGGTGAAGAGCAAGTCAAAAACAAGCGGCTCGACTGGCTCGGTATGCTTTCAATAACCGATGGTGGGATCTTAGCGTTTGGCGACGATCGCCGGGAGCAGGGATCATCTGGAAGAGCGATTCCCGCTCACTTACAACAATCTTTTCCGAAACGTTACACCGGTGGGAAGGAATCCCGCGAAGCTATGCGATAGCGATTGCCCGTCAGGAGAGCGCCTGGAATCCGAAAGTGAAATCACGGTTGGGCCAGCGGCCTGATGCAGGTTCTGCCTGGTAAGCGACCCATACGGTGAAGATGTTCTCTCGGTTATAGCGGCCCTGGGCAATTGCTGGAATCCGGAAACGATATAACATTGGCACCAGTTACCTGCAATATGTTTATCAGCAGTTTGGCAATAACCGTATTTTCTCCTCAGCAGCTTTAACGCCGACCTGGACAGGTCGAACCTGGCTTGGAAACAGCCCGGGCGTATCGACGCTGTCGCGTTTGAGAGAGTATTCCGTTCTCCGAGACCCGCGGTTATGTGAAGAACGTGCTGGCTTATGACGCTTACTACCGCTATTTCATGGGGGATAAACCGACGTTGATGAGCGCCACGGAATGGGGACGTCATTACTGATCCGCACGTTTATGATATGCTATCTATTCTTTAGCGAGTACAACCGGGGGAGGCGTCCTTCCCCGCTAACAATGGCGACATATTATGGCCCAACAATCACCCTATTCAGCAGCGATGGCAGAACAGCGTCACCAGGAGTGGTTACGTTTTGTCGACCTGCTTAGAATGCCTACCAAAACGATCTCCATTTACCGTTGTTAAACCTGATGCTGACGCCAGATGAGCGCGAAGCAGTTGGGGACTCGCGTGCGTATTGTCGAAGAGCTGTTGCGCGGCGAAATGAGCCAGCGTGAGTTAAAAAATGAACTCGGCGCGGGCATCGCGACGATTACGCGTGGATCTAACAGCCTGAAAGCCGCGCCCGTTGAGCTGCGCCAGTGGCTGGAAGAGGTGTTGCTGAAAAGCGATTGATTTTGTAGGCCTGATAAGACGCGGCAGCGTCGCATCAGGCATCGTGCACCGAATGCCGGATGCGGCGTGAACGCCTTATCCGTCCTCAATGCCTGATACACGGCATTATGAACGGACTAAGCGCCAGGATCACCGCCTGGTGATCGACGCTGGCGCGATAGTTTCCGGCGGTAAACACGCCGATCGCCCTTCCTTCCGACCAATCTCATCAATACCGGTATAACGCGACATCACGGGACCAAGCGCTTCACCTACGCGCACCTTTCCAGAATCACCGCAGGCGACGGCAAAGTCGCCGAACGCGCCTCACCGCGCTGGCTGGCGTTTCAATCACCACCCAACTGAAAGTGCTGTCGCCATCAATGCCAGCTTCAATCGCCACCCAAAAATCAGCCTCTGGAAGTAACGACGGGCAGTGCTACCGATTTCGTGCGCCAGCGCGCGTTTCCTCACTGCCAAAGGGTTGTTCCGGTACACCGCTCTCGACGGCAACGGATGCGATATGGCAGGATCCTCGCCGAAGTCTCGTGAAATGCCTGCAGAATGGCCTGAATTTTCGCGGGATTGGTGGTCGCAAGCAACTTGGTGCATAATGAGCATTACTCGGAAAATGACGTTACAGCAGTGTACGGAAAAGAAGTATGTTACAGGTATACCTAGTCCGCCACGGTGAAACGCAGTGGAACGCCGACGACGTGTTCGGGGGCGGTCTGACACCCCGCTGACCGCCAAGGTGAGCAACAGGCGATGCAGGTGGCGACGCGTGCAAAGAGCTTGGCATTGCGCATATCATCGCAGCGATTTAGGGCGCACCCGGCGTACAGCGGAGATCATCACCCAGGCCTGCGGCTGTGACATCATCTTTTGAGTTCTCGCCTGCGTGAATTAAACATGGGTGTGCTGGAAAAAGACATATCGATTCTCTGACCGAGAAGAAGAGAACTGGCGTCGGCAGCTGGTCGATGGCACCGTCGACGGGCGTATTCCTGAAGGCGAGTCGATGCAGGAGCTCGGCGATCGCGTCAATGCGGCCCTGGAATCTTGCCGGGACTTACCGCAGGGAAGCCGACCACTGCTGGTGAGTCATGGTCTTGCACTGGGATGCCTGGTGAGTACGATTCTCGGATTACCAGCATCGGCAGAGCGCCGCTTACGTCTGCGTAACTGTTCTATTCGCGCGTGGATTATCAGGAAAGCCTGTGGCTGGCGTCTGGCTGGGTCGTGAAACCGCAGGGGACATCTCGCATCTGGACGCCCCTGCATTAGATGAGCTGCAGCGTTAACGGCGGATAGGATCAGCAGTTCACAGCGCAGATTAATTCGGCAATCTTCCGCTTGGCGTCTTCTGCCGGGTGGTTCGCTGATATCCTAACCTACGGCGCGTCAGGTTAAGCGTTGGCGTGCACGTTCCGTATCTGGTCAGGATAAACTCCTGCACGCCGGTTCCCAGACCTTCATAGGTAAACATCACATATTCGCCGCCCTGCAGCATCACCGGATGCCCCGTCAGTGCATCGCCATCTGCCTAATGCTGGGCTAACGCGGTGGTATAGAATACCTCTTGTTCGTCGTCTTTATCCTGACTCGGACACGTTCTTTCAGGCCGTAGAGCGCTGGCGGAATGGTCGGCGCGTTGCCGAAGAATGGTCCCAGAACTGATAACGCTTTCATGGCGGAAATGGGAGGTCTGCTCCAGCGAACGGAGTAGCTGGGTGACACCAATCGCGGCGTTCTTCAGGGTGACAAATTGCTGCTCTGGCGTCGTGAATTCACCCAGACGCAGCGGCGGGCAAATACCAAAGGCGCTCCATTAGGAGAACGGCGGTAAAGTGCAGGATCTGGGCAAACTGCTTCTTGAATGCGCGGGTAAATGTCTGTTGAGAGTCGAAGCGGTATTGCAGCGCGATGTCCAGAATCGGACGCGCAGTAGGCGTAGTGCGACCGCCGATTTCGACAAACGACGAGCACGAATATACGCGCCGATAGCATGGCCAGTGACGTCTTAAACATTCTCTGTAAGTGCCACTTGGAATAACCTGCTTTCGCCGCTACATTGTCGAGCGACGGGGCTGATGCAGATGACCTTCCGGCCAGATTAAAAGGTCGCGAATAATGCCGGCCTGATCCATATATTTCCTCATCCTTTCAACAACGAGCACCTGACATCAGGTAATTGGATAATAGCATTTTTTGCTGTTTTAGCATTCGTGTTTTTTTCTTAGTAGAGTATGTTTTAGGTCTTGACGGAAATAAAAGTATTGAGATTTGTTCCCTAATCGATATGTTATTTACCGTGACGAACTAATTGCTGGTGTAATAGATAAAAATGGTAACGAATGAAATACAAGCATTTGATCCTGTCTTAAGCCTGATAATGCTGGGGCCATTGGCTCATGCAGAAGAGATTGGTTCGGTCGACACCTGACTTGAATTGATCGGCCCGGATCACAAAATTGTTGTGGAAGCCTTTGACGATCCCGATGTGAAAAATGTCACCTGTTATGTGAGCCGGGCGAAAACAGGTGGATTAAAGGGGGATTGGGTATGGCGAAAATCCTCCGATGCGGCTATTTCTGTCAGCAAGTCGGGCCGATTGAAGGGTCGGATCGTATTAAAAACGGCGAAGCTCAGGGCGAGGTAGTATTCAAAAAACGCACGTCCCTGGTCTTTAAGTCGTTACAGGTCGTGCGCTTTTATGACGCCAAACGCAACGCGCTGGCTTATTGGCTGACTCCGACAAAGTTGTAGAAGGTTCGCCGAAAAACGCGATTAGCGCGGTTCCTGTCATGCCGTGGCGGCAATAACAGAGGCGATTTATGCAACGGGAAACGGTCTGGTTAGTGGAAGATGAGCAAGGGATAGCCGACACGCTGGTCTACATGTTGCAGCAGGAAGGTTTTGCCGTCGAGGTCTTCGCAGCGAGGCTTGCCGGTGCTGGATAAAGCTCGCCAGCAGGTTTCCGACGTCATGAGTCTCGATGTTGGTTTGCCGAATCAGCGGCTTTGAATTGTGCCGCCAGTCATGGCGCTCCATCCGGCGTTACCTGTACTGTTCCTGACGGCCCAAAGTGAAGAGGTCGATCGCCTGTTTGGGCTGGAAATTGGCGCTGACGACTATGTGGCTAAACCGGTTTCACCCGCGAAGGTGCGCCAGGGTGCGCACCTTACTGCGTCGGGTGAAGAAGTTCTCGTCGCCGTCTCCGTCATCCGTATTGGTCATTTTGTATTGAATGAACCCGCGGCGCAGATCGGCTGGTTTGACACGCCATTAACGCTGACGCGGTATGGTTTTTTATTGCTGAAGACGTTACTCAAGTCGCCAGGCCGCGTCTGCCGCCAGCAACTTCATCGATAGCGTGTCGGAAGATGCCAGGACACTTACGGTTCCACTTCGATACCCACATTAAAACGTTGCGTGCCAAGCTGCGCGCCATCAACCCGGATTTTTCTCGATTAATACTCATCGCGGCATGGGATATAGCCTGAGGGGCCTGTAATGCGTATCGGCATGCGGTTGCTTCTGGGCTATTTTTTACTGGTGGCGGTGGCGGCCTGGTTCGTACTGGCTATTTTGTCAAAGAAGTTAAACCGGGCGTGCGAGAGCAACGGAGGGGACGTTATTGAACACCGCAACGTTGCTGGCGGAGCCTGCGCTCCGATTTTGCTCTGGGGACCCAACGCATGGGCAACTGGCGCAGGTGTTTAATCAAGCTACAACATTGCCCGTTTCGCGCCAATATCGGTGGCATTAACAAAGTGCGCAATGAATATCATGTCTATATGACCGATTCGCAGGGTAAGCATTGTTGATTCGGCAAATAAAGCCGTTGGCAGGATTATTCGCGCTGGAATGACGTCCGGCTAACGTTGCGTGGTCAGTATGGTGCGTGAGCACGTTGCAAAATCCTGCCGATCCCGAAGTTCGGTGATGTACGTTGCCGCGCCGATGATGGACGGCTTGCTTATTGGCGTTTTAGCGAGGCAAACCGAACGCGGCGATGGCTCCGGTCATTAAGCGTAGCGAGCGGCGAATTTATGGGCCAGCGCCATTTTGCTGGGGATTGCCTGGTGATTGGCGCAGGCATGGTTTGGTGGATGGCACCGTTCATCGCCCGGCTTGACTCGCTACGCCGATTCCGTCACGACAATAAGCCCGTTCCCTTCCTGAACTCTGGCAGCAGCGAGTTCGCGTAAGCTTGCGCAGGCGCTGGAAAAGATGCGCGTGAAGCTGGAAGGGAAAACGATATTGAGCAGTACGTTTATGCGTTAACCCATGAGCTAAAAAGCCCACTGGCCTGATTCGTGGTGCGGCTGGGGTTTCACCAGTGCTCGCCACCGGAAGCTGGCGGCTCGTTTTCACCGACAACATTCTGACGCAAAATGCGCGTATGCAGGCATTGGTAGAAACGTTACCACGCCAAGACTGGAGAATCGTCAGGAAGTCGTTCTGACGGTCGTCGACGCGGCGGGGATCATTCCTCCGCCGCGTCAGCGAAGCGCGCACCGTGCAGTTGGCAGAAAAAAACATCACTCTACATGTTATGCCCACTGAGGTTAATGTTGCTGCTGAACCGGCGTTACTGGAGCAGGCGCCTGCAATTTACTGGACAACCCACGTTCACTTGACCCCCAGAGCGGTCTCGCATAACGCTAAGCGCCGAAGTGGATCAAGGAACACGTCGCCCTTAAGGTGCTGGATACCGGTAGTGTATTCCTGATGACGCGTCGTCACTCGTGATTTTTGAACGCTCTCGATCTTTGCCGCGTGCAAATGGGCAAAAAAGCAGCGGTCTGGGGGTCGCGTTCGTCAGTGAGGTTGCCCGTTTGTTTAACGGCGAAGTCACGCTGCGCAACGTGCAGGAAGGTGGTGTGTGGTCCTCGCTTCGACTTCATTACTTCCTTCACTAGCTTCACTTCTTCCCACATAGCCTTCGTATCCGCTGCCATTGCAAAGGAGAAGACTAGATGTCCAAATCCCCCCGTCTGGAAATGACCTCCCTGTTCTGGCGGCAGTATTGCTGTTGTTGATTCCGATAATGCTGATTCGGCAGGTGATTGTCGAACGTGCCGATTACCGTAGCGATGTGGAAGATGCGATTCGCCAAAGTACCAGCGGGCCGCAAAAACTCGTTGGGCCGCTTATCGCTATTCCTGTGACCGAGCTTTATACGGTGCAGGAAGAGGATAAAACCGTGGAGCGGAAACGAAGTTTTATCCATTTTTGGTTACCTGAGTCATTGATGGTTGATGGCAATCAGAACGTGGAAGAACGCAAGATAGGGATTTATACCGGTCAGGTCTGGCACAGTGATTTAACGCTAAAAGCCGATTTCGATGTTTCGCGTCTTAGCGAGCTCAACGCGCCAAATATCATCTTAGGCAAGCCCTTTATTGTGATTAGCGTCGGGGATGCGCGTGGTATTGGTGTGGTGAAAGCGCCTGAAGTTAACGGAACGGCACTGACCATTGAACCCGGTACCGGGTTAGAGCAAGGCGGGCAGGGCGTGCATATCCCTTTACCCGAAGGGGACTGGCGGAAGCAGAACCTGCAGCTGAATATGGCACTGAATTTAAGCGGTACCGGCAATCTTTCTGTGGTGCCTGCCAGGGCGTAATAGCGAAATGACCTTAACCGCAACTCGCCACATCCCAGATTTTTTGGTGATTTTTTGCCAGCCAACGGGAAGTTAGCGAGTCAGGTTTTTCAGGCGCAATGGCAAAGCAGCTGGTTTGCAAATGAGTCTCGGTGAGCGTTTTGCTTCGGGCAATGATACCGGCTGGGAAAACTTCCCCGCGCTTAGCGTCGCAGTGACGACGCCAGCCAATCAATACCGATTAACTAACGAGCGACTGAGTACTACCATTCTGCTGATTGCGCTGACTTTTATGGCGTTCTTTGTTTTTGAAACGCTCACCGCGCAACGCTTACGCCCAATCCGATATTTGCTGGTGGGGCTTTCATTGGTGATGTTTTATTTGCTCTTGCTGGCGCTTTCTGAACATATCGGTTTTACCGTGGCATGGATAATCGCCAGTCTGATTGGGGCGTTAATGAACGGTATTTATTTGCAGGCGGTATTGAAAGGCTGGCGCAATAGCATGTTGTTTACCCTCGCGCTGTTGTTGCTGGATGGAGTGATGTGGGGACTGCTCAACTCTGCCGATAGCGCGCTGTTGTTGGGAACCAGTGTGCTGGTGGTGGCGCTGGCCGGCATGATGTTTGTGACTCGTAATATAGACTGGTATGCGTTTTCACTGCCGAAAATGAAAGCCAGTAAAGAAGTTACAACGGACGATGAATTACGTATCTGGAAATAAGGTTGAAAAATAAAAACGGCGCTAAAAAGCGCCGTTTTTTTGACGGTGGTAAAGCCGATTAATCTTCCAGATCACCGCAGAAGCGATAACCTTCACCGTGAATGGTGGCGATGATTTCCGGCGTATCCGGCGTAGATTCGAAATGTTTACGAATACGGCGGATCGTCACGTCTACAGTACGGTCGTGCGGTTTCAGCTCACGGCCGGTCATTTTCTTCAGCAGTTCAGCACGAGACTGAATTTTGCCTGGGTTTTCACAGAAGTGAAGCATGGCGCGGAACTCGCTGCGCGGCAGCTTGTACTGCTCGCCATCAGGGCCGATCAACGAACGGCTGTTGATGTCCAGTTCCCAACCATTGAACTTGTAGCTTTCAACGCTACGACGTTCTTCGCTGACAGTACCCAGATTCATGGTACGGGACAGCAGGTTGCGTGCACGAATCGTCAGTTCACGCGGGTTGAACGGTTTGGTGATGTAGTCATCTGCACCGATTTCGAGGCCGAGAATTTTATCGACTTCGTTGTCACGGCCAGTCAGGAACATCAACGCAACATTCGCCTGCTCGCGCAGTTCACGCGCTAACAGAAGACCGTTCTTACCCGGCAGATTGATATCCATGATCACCAGGTTGATGTCATATTCAGAGAGGATCTGATGCATTTCCGCGCCATCTGTCGCTTCGAAAACATCATAGCCTTCCGCTTCGAAAATACTTTTCAACGTGTTGCGTGTTACCAACTCGTCTTCAACGATAAGAATGTGCGGGGTCTGCATGTTTGCTACCTAAATTGCCAACTAAATCGAAACAGGAAGTACAAAAGTCCCTGACCTGCCTGATGCATGCTGCAAATTAACATGATCGGCGTAACATGACTAAAGTACGTAATTGCGTTCTTGATGCACTTTCCATCAACGTCAACAACATCATTAGCTTGGTCGTGGGTACTTTCCCTCAGGACCCGACAGTGTCAAAAACGGCTGTCATCCTAACCATTTTAACAGCAACATAACAGGCTAAGAGGGGCCGGACACCCAATAAAACTACGCTTCGTTGACATATATCAAGTTCAATTGTAGCACGTTAACAGTTTGATGAAATCATCGTATCTAAATGCTAGCTTTCGTCACATTATTTTAATAATCCAACTAGTTGCATCATACAACTAATAAACGTGGTGAATCCAATTGTCGAGATTTATTTTTTATAAAATTATCCTAAGTAAACAGAAGGATATGTAGCATTTTTTAACAATTAAACCGTTAGTGCAGTCAGAAAATAGTTTAGCCTTTTTTAAGCTAAGTAAAGGGCTTTTTCTGCGGCTTACGTTAAGAATTTGTAAATTCGCACCGCGTAATAAGTTGACAGTGATCACCCTGTTCGCGGTTATTTGGTCAAGAAGAGTGGCAATATGCGTATAACGATTATCCTGGTCGCACCCGCCAGAGCAGAAAATATTGGGGCAGCGGCGCGGGCAATGAAAACGATGGGTTTTAGCGAACTGCGGATTGTCGATAGTCAGGCACACCTGGAGCCAGCCACCCGCTGGGTCGCACATGGATCTGGTGATATTATTGATAATATTAAAGTTTTCCCGACACTGGCTGAATCGTTACACGATGTCGATTTCACTGTCGCCACCACTGCGCGTAGTCGGGCGAAATATCATTACTACGCCACGCCAGTAGAACTGGTGCCGCTGTTAGAGGAAAAATCTTCATGGATGAGCCATGCCGCGCTGGTGTTTGGTCGCGAAGATTCCGGGCTGACTAACGAAGAGTTAGCGTTGGCTGACGTGCTTACTGGTGTGCCGATGGTGGCGGATTATCCTTCGCTCAATCTGGGGCAGGCGGTGATGGTCTATTGCTATCAATTAGCAACATTAATACAACAACCGGCGAAAAGTGACACAACGGCAGACCAACATCAACTGCAAGCTTTACGCGAACGAGTCATGGCATTGCTGACGACTCTGGCAGTGGCAGATGACATAAAACTGGTCGACTGGTTACAGCAACGCCTGGGGCTTTTAGAGCAACGAGACACGGCAATGTTGCACCGTTTGCTGCATGATATTGAAAAAAATATCACCAAATAAAAAACGCCTTAGTAAGTATTTTTC